>NZ_JACIVI010000001.1 GCF_014145335.1 Aquariibacter albus
CAGACGGAGAGCTCGGTGCCCGCGGCGGCGGCGAGCTGCTTGAGGCGGATGGCCGTGGCCAGGCCGGCCGGGCCGGCGCCGACGATGAGGACGTCGACGTCGAGGGTGTCGCGCGGGCCGTGGGCTTGCAGCAGCGGGTCGGGGGTCTTCATGGGCGGGGGGCGTCGAGGGGGCAGGGGGCGATCGGGTCGATGGCCGCCAGCAGCCAGCGGCTGGCGGGCGCCGCGGCCTGGAGGTCCAGCGGGCCGAGCGCGGCCAGCACGGCGGCCGGCAGCAGCAGGGCTTCGTCGGCGGCCAGCAGCAGGGGCGGCACGCCGGCGGTGGCCTGCAGGCGCAGGCGGCCGGCGGCCACCAGCAGCAGGCGCCAGGCCCCGGCGGGCGCGGCGGCGTCCAGGCGGGTCGGGCGCGGGCTCAGCCGGCCCTGCATGCGGTCGCGCTGCACCATCAGGTTGAGCACGCGGTTCGGCCCGGGGCCGTGCGTGCGGGCCTGGAGCGGCCACTCGCCGGGGAAGCGGATCGGGGTGTCGACGGGGGCGAGCCGCCGCTCGCCTTCCGGGCCGCTCAGCCCGAGGCCGGGGCCGTCGAGCAGAAGCGCATGGCGCTCCAGGCCCGGGAAGGTGGAGAAGGGGCCGTCGACCTCGACCGTGGCCACGCTCAGCCGCCAGCGCGGTGCCGCGCGGTACTCGGAGGCCGGGTCGACCGCCAGCGTGCGGGTGCGGCCGCCGCCATTGCGCCAGGCTTCGTCGGGCTGCTCGGCCAGCCGCAGCGGCCGGGGCCAGGACAGGGCGGGGCCGGGCATCGCGGGCTCGGCGGGCGGCGCGGCGGGGCGCACCCGGGTTCAGGCCTGCGCCGGCAGGGCGGCCTTCAGGGCCGGCAGCACCTCGAAGAGGTCGCCGACCAGGCCGAGGTCGGCCACCGAGAAGATCGGTGCGTCCGGGTCCTTGTTGATCGCGACGATCAGCTTCGCGTCCTTGATGCCGGCCACGTGCTGGATGGCGCCGGAGATCCCGGCGGCCAGGTAGAGCGCGGGCGCCACGGTCTTGCCGGTCTGGCCGACCTGGGTCTCGGCCGCGGCATAGCCGGCATCGACGGCCGCGCGCGAGGCGCCGACGGCGGCGCCGAGATGGTCGGCCAGGGCCTCGACCAGGCCCATGGCCTCGGCCGAGCCGACGCCGCGCCCGCCCGCCACGACGATGCGTGCCTGGGCCAGCTCGGGCCGGCTGCCGCCGACTGCGCTTCGGCCGAGCAGGCGGCTGCGCGGGTCGGCCGCGACGGCTGGCACCGCGCGGCAGGGCGCTGGCGCGGCGGCCGTGCCGCAGGGCGCGAAGGCGCTGGCCCGCAGGGTGGCGATCAGGCGTTCGCCCTGGGGCTGGACGGTGGCCAGCACCGCGCCGGCATAGAGCGGACGCACGCAGCGGTCGGCCTCAGGCAGGGCCACCAGGTCGGCGAGGAAGTTGTTGCCGAACAGCCCGGCCGCGCGGGCCAGGGCCGCGCGGTGGCCGAGGCCGTGGGCTGCCAGCAGGCGGCGGTAGGGCGCGCCGACCGCGTGCAGCTGGCGGGCCAGGGTTTCGGCGCGGGCCTCGGCCAGCGCGGGGGCGTCGGCACACAGCAGATCGCGCACGCCGGCCAGATGGGCCACGGAGGCGGCCACCGCCTCCAGGCCGTGGCCGACCAGCAGCAGGTCGACCGGCTCGCCCAGTGCGGCGGCGGCGCCGACGAGGCGGTCCAGGCCGGGATCGGCCTGCCGGCCGTCGTGGCCGACGAGGATCAGGGTGCTCATGGGGCGGGCTCCGTTCAGGCGGGGGTGGCCAGCGCCGGCAGGCGGCGCAGCTGCTCGATCAGGGTGGCGACATCCGGCACGCGCTGACCGGTGGGGCGGGCGGGAGGCTCGCCGGCCGCCAGCAGGCGGTCGGGGGCCGGACCGGCCTCGGCCAGCTCGGCGGCCGGCAGCACGGCGATCGGGGCCTTCTTGGCCTTCATCATGGCCGGCAGGGTGATGGCGCGCGGCTCGGCCAGGCGCAGGTCCGCGGCCAGCACGGCCGGCAGCTCGACGGCCAGGCGCTCGACGCCGCGGTCGCCGTCGCAGGACAGTTCCAGCGTCGTGCCCTTCACCGCCAGCGCGTGCACCGACAGGGCCTGCGGCCAGTCCAGCAGCGCGGCCAGCATGGGGCCGGTGGCGCCGAGGTCGTCGTCGATGGCCTGCTTGCCGCACAGCACCAGGCCCACGTCCTCGCGCCGCACCACGGCGGCCAGCAGCCGGGCGATGCCCAGCGGGTCCAGGGCCTGGCCGCCGGTGTCGACCTGCACCGCCGCATCGGCACCCAGGGCCAGGCCGGTGCGCAGCACATCGTGCACGGCGGCATCGCCGCAGCTCAGCACGGTGACCTTGCGGGCGACACCGGCCGTGCGCAGGCGCAGGGCCTGCTCCAGCGCGACTTCGTCGAAGGGGTTCATCGACATCTTCAGGCCGCGGGTGTCGACCCCGGACCCGTCGGCCAGCAGCCGCACGCGGACGTAGGGATCCACCACCCGCTTGACGGGCACCAGGATGTGCATGGGGTTCTCGCTCGGGAAGGAAGGAGGGGCGGGCTCAGGACACGGCGCCGACGCCGTACTTGCCGGTCAGCAGGCTGCCGGTGCGGAAGCGCTCGTGGGCATAGGGCTGCAGCGAGACATCGGTCGCCAGGCCCAGCGCGGCCTGCGCCAGCAGGCGGCCGACGCCGGGCGAGAGCTTGAAGCCGTGGCCCGAGAAGCCGTAGCCGACCGTCAGGCCCGGCACGTCGGGCAGGGCGCCGAGCACCGGGTTCCAGTCCGGCGTCACGTCGTAGACCCCGGTCCAGGACGAGGCCAGGCCGGCCGTCTCGTAGCTGGGGAAGCGCTCGGCCACCTGGCTGCCGACCTCGACGATGGCGTCCATCGAGACCTCGCCCTGCTCGTTGTCGGGCGTGGCCAGCACCTCGCCGGCCGTGCCCTCGGAGACCAGCATCTGCTTGCCGCCATAGCTGCGGCAATACAGCATGCCGGGCGAGCCCAGGTCCTTGAAGACCGGCATCTGGAAGGTGTAGGCCTCCGGGCCCTCCAGGGCCAGCACGGTGTGGCGCTCGGCCTTGAGCGGGGTGGGCACGCCGGTCCAGCGCTCGATGTCGCCCGCCCAGATGTTCTGCGTGCTGATGATGCGCGGTGCCTCGAAGCGCCCGACCGAGGTCTCGACGCCGAAGGCCCGGCCCGCCTCGTCGCGCAGCAGGGTCTGCACCTCGACGCCTTCGCGGATCTTCACGCCCAGGCGGCGTGCGGCGCGGGCGAAGCTGGTGGCCACCAGGTAGGCATCGGCGAAGCCGGCCTCGGGTTCGTAGCCGATCAGCGCGGCATCGTCGAAGCGGGCGATGGGCAGGCGGTCGCGGGCCGCGTCGCGGTCGATCAGCTGCACCTCGATGCCCTGGGCCTGCTGGCCCTCCAGCGCGCTGCGCAGGGCGGCCAGCTTCGGGCCCTCGGGCGCGGCGATCAGGTAGCCGCAGTTCACCAGGCCGGCCGAGGCGTCCTCGTCCTCCAGGTAGCCGGCGAAGTCCTTGAAGATGCCCCAGGAGCGGCGCGCCAGCTCGACGTTCTCGATCACCGAGTAATGGGTGCGCAGGATGCCGCTGGACTGCGAGGTGGTGCCGTTGCCGATCTGCGTGCGGTCCAGCACCAGCACGCGGCCGGCGCCGAAGCGGGCCAGGTGGTAGGCAACCGAGCAGCCGATCACACCGGCCCCGATCACGATGGCGTCGTAGCGTTCCATGCAAGCCCTCCAGCAGGCGTCAGAGATGTCGATGGCCGTCAGCCTAGGCGCCGGTCCGCGAGGGGATGAAAGCTGAAGCGATCACGATGCTCAGTTGAAGAATCACTGAAGCTGTGGCCCACGGCTTGCACGGGGCCCAGCATCCATCGCCTGCTGCCGCCATGTCTTCCACCCCTGCGCCGTCCCCCGCCCGCCTGCCCCCGACCGAAGGGGGCGGACCGCGTGGCGCGGCCGCCCGGGCCCTGCCCGATCTGCGCACGCTGGAAGCCTTCGTCTGCGTCTGCGAGTCCGGCTCCATGGCCGCCGCCGCCGTCCGCCTGGGCCTGAGCCAGAGCGCGATCAGCCAGTCCATCCGCGGCCTGGAGCAGCAGCACGGCCTGCAGCTCTTCGACCGCGAGGTGCGGCCCGCCCAGCCCACCCGCGCCGGCCGGCGGCTGCTGGAGCTGGCCCAGCCGCTCCTCAGCCAGGCCCGTGCACTGACCGAGCAGCTGCGCCAGAGCGCCCGGCAGGACTATGCGCAGATCCGCCTGGGCTGCGTCGACTCCTTCGCCGCCACCGTCGGCCCGGCGCTGATCCGTGCGCTCTCCGGCACGGCGCAGCAGATGCAGCTGTGGTCCGGCCTGACGCCCGGTCTGGCCGCCCAGCTGCAGGGCCGCGAGCTGGACCTGGCCATCTGCACCGAGACCACGCTGGCCGACCCGCGCATCGCCCAGCGCCTGCTCTTCGGCGAGGCCTGGGTGGCCGTCTTCCCGCGCGGCGCGGCCGCCTGCCCGGCCGCAGCGCCCCAGGCCCTGGCCGAACTGCGCGGCTGGGCCGAATCCGCCGGCGGCCTGCCGCTGATCCGCTACAGCCAGCGCTCGGTCATGGGCCGGCAGGTCGACCGCTTCCTGCGCCACCTCGGCCTGGACACGCCGCGCCGCTTCGAATTCGACGCCACCGACCCGCTGCTGAGCCTGGTCGCGGCCGGCCTGGGCTGGGCCATCAGCACCCCGCTGTGCCTGTGGCAGTCGCGGGCCTGGCTGGACGGCGTCACCGTGCTGCCGCTGCCGCCCAGCCGCTTGGGCCAGCGCGAGTTCTTCCTGCTCAGCCATGCCGGCGAATGGGCCGGCCTGGACGAGGAGATCCTGCGCATCACCCGCCAGGTGCTGCGCCACGAGGCCCTGCCGGCGCTCCGTGCCCTGATGCCGGCGCTGCCCGCCGACACCCTCCAGATCCCCGAAGCCCCCACGCCATGAGCGAGCCCCTGATCCTCCCCACCCACCAGCTGCAGCGCGGCGAGGCGCCGCTGCTGATCTCCATCCCCCACCTGGGCACCGAACTGCCCGAGGCCTGGACGGCCGGCTTCAGCCCGGAGGCGCGCCGCCTGATCGACACCGACTGGCATCTGGACCGGCTCTACGACTTCGCGGCCGGCCTGGGCATCACCGTGCTCGGCGCGCGCATCTCGCGCTACGTGATCGACCTGAACCGACCCGCCAGCGGCGAAAGCCTCTACCCCGGCCAGACCACCACCGGCCTCTGCCCGACCGAGACCTTCGAGGGCGTGCCGCTCTACCGCCCCGGCGCCGAGCCCGACGACGCCGAGCGCGCGCGCCGCATCCAGGCCTGCTGGCAGCCCTACCACGCCGCCCTGCAGGACGAGCTGGCCCGCCTGCGCGCCCGGCATCCGCAGGTGCTGCTGTGGGAGGCGCATTCCATCGCCAGCCAGCGGCCGCGGCTCTTCCCCGGCCGCTTGCCGGACCTGAACTTCGGCACCAACGACGGCAAGTCCTGCGCGCCGGCCCTGCTCGATGCCGTGCTGGCCGCCCTGCCCAGCCCGGGGCCGGGCACCCCCAGCCATGTCGTCAACGGCCGCTTCAAGGGCGGCTACATCACCCGCCACTACGGCCAGCCGTCCAGCGGCGTGCACGCGATCCAGCTCGAAATGAGCCAGGCGCTCTACGTGGAAGAGGTCCCCCCCTTCCGTTTCCACGACGGTGCCCGCGCCACCCAGGCCCTGCTGAAGGGCCTGCTCGGCGCCGCCCTGGCCACGCTGGGCTGAGCCTGGGCGGCGGGCCGCCTCGGGCCTCGACGCAGGCTCAGGCCTTGAGCCTGTCGGGCCAGGCCTCAGTCCAGCAGGCAGCGCATCGGCCGCATCGGCGAGCCGTGGAAGCCCAGGCCGGCGTAGAAGGCCTGCGCGCGCAGGTTGTCGCCATCGGTCAGCAGCGTGATGCGGCGGCAGCCGTGCGCGCGGGCCGCGGCCTGCGCGGCCTCGACGAGCTGCCGTCCCAGGCCCTGGCCGCGGTGGCCGGGGCGCACGATCACGTCCTCCAGCCAGGCCACCGGCGCACCCAGCGCGGTCGACACGCTGAACAGCAGGTTGACCATGCCGAGCACCTGGCCGTCGGCGCCGCGCGCCAGCAGCAGCCGGCCCAGCGCCGGCGTGGCCAGGATCTGCGCCAGGCCGCGCTGCGCGGCGGCCGGGTCGGGCCGGAACTCGGCCTCCTGCGCGAACAGCAGGCCGAGCAGCTCGACCAGGGCCGGCAGGTCGGCCGGGCCGGCGGCCTCGATGCGGGGCGGGGCGCTCATTCGCTGGGCGTCGGGTAGACGATGACGGAGAGGAAGCGGATCGGGCACTTCACCAGCCGCTCCGGCCCGTGCGGCACGCTGCCCTGGAAGGTCAGCGAATCGCCCGGCTCCAGCAGGTAGACGCGGTCGCCGCTGCGGTACTCGATCTTGCCTTCCAGCATGTAGATGAACTCGGTGCCGGGATGGTGGAAGGTCGGGTAGCGCTGCGAGTCGTCGTCCATCGTGATCAGGAAGGGCTCGAAGCGCTTGACCGGGCCCTGGTCGTAGGCCAGCAGGTGGTAGGTGTGACCGTTCTTGGTGCCGCGACGCACCGTTTCCATGCCCTGGCCCTTCTTCACGTGCTGGGCGCTGCTGCCGGCCGCGTCGTACTTGCTGAACAGCATCGACATCGACACCCCCAGCGCCCGCGCGATGCGGGCCAGGCTGTCCAGGCCGGCGGACGTCTGGCCGGTCTCGATCTTCGACAGCATGCCGCGGCTGATGCCGGTCTGTTCCGAGACCTGCGCGAGCGTCAGCTCATGGCGCTGACGCACTTCGCGGATGGCCGCGCCGATCGATTCCTCGAGCGGCAGGCCCGAGCTGTCCAGTCCCTTGTCCATCCGTCTTCTCCGTGGCGAGGCCGGCGAAGTTTAGTGAGTCGGGCCACGTGGTGTAGTTTCACAGTAGGCATCATGTTTGCTTCAAAGGAAACATTATCGACCTGCCCGCACCGGCTCCGTGCATGGAGCCGCCGCCCCGGGGGCGGGTCGCCCCGGAACCCGCCCGACCAGGAGCTTCTCACCCCATGAGCCTCAATCCCGCCGCCCCCGCCGGGGGCCCGCTGCCCGAGCCGCAGCGCTTCCACGACGTGGAGGCTGCCAAGGCCTACCTGCTGGCCCAGGGCGTGGGCTATGTGCTCGCGCAGTTCGTCGACATCCATGGCGTGGCCAAGGCCAAGTCCATGCCGGTCGCGCATCTGGAGACCATGCTGAAGGAAGGTGCGGGCTTCGCCGGCTTCGCGATCTGGGGCGTCGGCATCGAGCCGCACGGCCCGGACTTCATGGCCGTCGGCGACCTGAAGACGCTGAGCCTCGTGCCCTGGCAGCCGGGCCTCGCACGCATGGTCTGCGAAGGCCATGTGCACGGCGAGCCCTGGCCCTGCGACAGCCGCGTCGCGCTGCGCCAGCAGATCGCCAGGCTCAGCGCACGAGGCTGGACCCTGTTCACCGGCCTGGAGCCGGAGTTCTCGCTGCTCAGGCGCGGCGTCGGCGGCACGCTGGAGCCCTGCGACCCGAGCGACACCCTGGCCAAGCCCTGCTACGACTACAAGGGCCTGTCGCGCACCCGCGTGTTCCTCGAACGCCTGTCGGATGCGATGCGCAAGGTCGGCATCGACGTCTACCAGATCGACCACGAGGATGCGAACGGCCAGTTCGAGCTGAACTACACCTACGCCGACTGCCTGACCTCGGCCGATCACTTCATCTTCTTCAAGATGGCGGCCAGCGAGATCGCGCACGAGCTGGGCCTGGTCTGCTCCTTCATGCCCAAGCCCTTCGCCAACCGGCCGGGCAATGGCATGCACATGCACCTGTCGATTGGCGACGGCAAGCGCAACCTCTTCCAGGACAAGGACGATCCGCGCGGCCTGGAGCTCTCGACCCTGGCCTATCACTTCCTCGGCGGCCTGCTGGCCCACGCCCCGGCGCTGACCGCGCTGTGCGCGCCGACGGTGAACTCCTACAAGCGCCTGGTGGTCGGCCGCTCGCTGACCGGCGCGACCTGGGCGCCGGCCTACATCAGCTACGGCGACAACAACCGCTCCAGCATGGTCCGCATCCCCAAGGGCCGGCTGGAGCTGCGCCTGCCCGACGGCTCGGCCAACCCCTACCTGGCCACGGCCGCGGTGATCGCCGCCGGCCTCGACGGCATCGAGCGCCAGCTCGACCCGGGCGCGCCGCGCAATGTGAACCTCTACGACTGGAGCGAAGCCCAGCTCAAGGAGGCCGGCATCGGCCTGCTGCCGCAGAACCTCAGCGCCGCGCTCGATGCGCTGGAGGCCGATCCGGTCGTCCGCGGCGCGCTCGGCCCCCTGGCCGGCGAGTTCCTCAAGCTCAAGCGCATGGAATGGCTGGAGTACATGCGCCACGTCTCCGACTGGGAGGTGAAGACCTACCTGGAGTTCTTCTGAGCCCGGCCCCGCGCCCCGCCCCGCCTTCTGACCCCCGAAAGGAACCCACCCCATGTGCGGCATTGTTGGACTGCTGCTGAAGAAGCCCGCGCTGCATGGCCAGCTCGGCGAACTGATGGTGCCGATGCTGATCGGCATGACCGAGCGCGGCCCGGACTCGGCCGGCCTCGCCGTCTTCGGCGCCCCGCTGGCCGAGGGCCAGCGCAAGATCAGCGTCTACAGCGGCCTGACCGCCGCTGGCGCCGACTACCCCTGGGCCGCCCTGCTCGCTGCCCTCAACGAGGCCCTGCCGGTGCAGGCCACGATGCAGCTCAAGGGCAACCACGCGGTGCTGACCGTCAACGGGCCGGCCGCCCCGGTGCAGGCCTGGCTGAAGGCCCACGACCCCAAGCTGCACCTGCTTTCGGCCGGCCGCGGCATCGAGCTCTACAAGGACATCGGCACCCCGGCCGAGGTGGCGGCGCGCTACGGCTTCGGCCAGCTGCGCGGCAGCCACCTGGTCGGCCACACCCGCATGGCGACCGAGTCCGCCGTGACGCCCGACCGTGCCCACCCCTTCACCGCGGGCGAGGACTTCTGCCTCGTGCACAACGGCTCGCTGTCCAACCCCAACGGCATCCGCCGCATGCTGGAGCCGCGCGGCATCCGCTTCGAGACCGACAACGACACCGAGGCGGCCTGCCGCTTCCTCGAATGGCGTCTGCGCGAGGGCGACACCCTGCACGCCGCGCTGCAGAAGGGCTTCGAGGCCCTGGACGGCTTCTTCACCTTCCTGATGGGCACGCCGACCGAGCTGGCCCTGATCCGCGACCCCTTCGCGTGCAAGCCGGCCGTGGTGGCCGAGACCGACGACTACGTCGCCATCGCCAGCGAGTTCCGCTCGCTGGCCCACCTGCCCGACATCCAGCACGCCACCGTGTTCGAACCCGCCCCCGAGGAGATGTACGTATGGAAGGCCTGAGCTTCGACCTGGCCCAGCAGCCGCTGCGCGAGGTCAACCAGTTCCTGCACCGCCCGGCCGAGGCCCTGGCCGGCCGGCAGGTGCGCATCGAGAACCCCGACGGCGCGCACAACATCGCCGTCGGCCTGAACGCGCCGGTGCAGGTCACCGTGGCCGGCCATGCCGGCTACTACGCGGGCGGCATGAACCAGCTCGCCGAGATCACCATCACCGGCAGCGCCTCCACCGGCGTGGCCGAGAACATGATGAGCGGCAAGGTCCACGTGAAGGGCTTCGCCTCCAACGGCGCCGGCGCGTCCGCGCATGGCGGTCTGCTGGTGATCGAGGGCGATGCCGGCCTGCGCTGCGGCATCTCGCTCAAGGGCGGCGACATCGTCGTCGGTGGCTCGGTGGGCAGCTTCTCGGGCTTCATGGCCCAGGCCGGCCGCATGGTGATCTGCGGCAATGCCGGCCATGCCCTGGGCGATTCGCTCTACGAGGCGGTGATCTACGTGAAGGGCTCGATCGCCTCGCTCGGCGCCGACGCCCAGATCGAGCCGATGACGGCCGCCGACCTCGACGCCGTGGCCACCCTGCTGGCCGCCGCCGGCCTGGACCACGACCCCGCCAGCTTCAAGCGCATCGCCTCGGCCCGGTCGCTGTACCACTGGAACGCCGACGCCGATCAAGAGTATTGAGGACCCCTGCCATGAGCGAACACCCCCTGAGCTTCAAGCGCCTGCAGAAGGAAGAGTCCGCCACCTTCGACCGCAGCACGCTGGACTACATCCACCGTGCGGCCGCCACCGGCCTCTACGAGATCCGCGGCCTGGGCGCCAAGCGCAAGCTGCCGCACTTCGACGACCTGCTCTTCCTCGCCGGCTCGCTCTCGCGCTATCCGCTGGAGGGCTACCGCGAGCGCTGCGTGACCAAGACCGTGCTGGGCACCCGCTACGCGAAGAAGCCGATCGAGCTGGACATCCCCATCACCATCGCCGGCATGAGCTTCGGCGCGCTCTCGGCCAACGTGAAGGAAGCCCTGGGCCGCGCGGCCACCGCGATGGGCACCTCCACCACCACCGGCGACGGCGGCATGACGCCCGAGGAGCGCAACTCCTCCAAGACCCTGGTCTACCAGTGCCTGCCCTCGCGCTACGGTTTCAAGCCCGATGACGTGCGCCGCGCCGACGCGATCGAGATCGTCATCGGCCAGGGCGCCAAGCCGGGCGGCGGCGGCATGCTGCTGGGCCAGAAGGTCAACCCGCGCGTGGCCGCCATGCGCACCCTGCCGCAGGGCGTGGACCAGCGTTCGGCCTGCCGCCACCCGGATTGGACCGGCCCGGACGACCTGGCCATCAAGATCCAGGAGCTGCGCGAGATCACCGACTGGAACACGCCGATCTACGTCAAGGTCGGCGCCACCCGCGTCTTCAACGACGTGAAACTGGCCGTGCACTCCGGCGCCGACGTGGTGGTGGTCGATGGCATGCAGGGCGGCACCGCCGCCACCCAGACCTGCTTCATCGAGCATGTCGGCATCCCCACCCTGGCTGCCGTGCGCCAGGCCGTCGATGCGCTGGAGGACCTGGACATGAAGGGCAAGGTCCAGCTCATCGTCAGCGGCGGCATCCGCAGCGGCGCCGACGTGGCCAAGGCCCTGGCCCTGGGCGCGGACGCCGTGGCCATCGGCCAGGGCACCCTGATGGCCCTGGGCTGCAACCGCGAGGTCTACTTCCGCGACGGCCAGCCGATCAGCGCCGAAGCCGACTACGCCGCCCTCGGCACCCAGGCCGGTGCCTGCCACCACTGCCACACCGGCAAGTGCCCGGTGGGCATCACCACCCAGGACGCGGTGCTGGAACAGCGCCTGCAGCCCGAGTGGGGCGCCAAGCACCTGAAGAACTACCTGAAGACGCTGACGATGGAGCTGACCACCCTGGCCCGCGCCTGCGGCAAGCAGGACGTGCATCACCTCGAACCCGAGGACCTGGTGGCGCTGACGGTGGAGGCGGCCGCGATGGCGCGCGTGCCGCTGGCCGGCACCCGCTGGATCCCCGGTCTCGACGGCCGCTGAAGCGGACGGCGGCGGTCCCTGGCGGGCCGCTGCCGGCAAGCCTTTGCGCAGTGGGTCCGACGCATCCCAGGGGGGACGCGGACCTTGGGCGGGTGGCCTCGGCCTCCCGCCCTTTTTTCAGGCCGCGCGATCGACCGCAGGCGTCGCCACCCGGCCGCGGAAGGCCGGACTCTGCAGGGCCCAGACGGCCGCCTCCAGCCGGCTCTTCACGCCCAGCTTGCGCAGCAGGTGCTTGATATGCACCTTGACGGTGGCCTCGGCGATCAGCAGCTCGCGCGCGATGGCCTTGTTGCACAGGCCGTCGGCCAGATGGCCCAGGATCTCGCGTTCGCGCTCGGTCAGCTCGTCCAGCGCCACCGCCGGCTCCGGCGGATGCAGCGCCGCGTCGACCATGCGGTCGGCCAGGCGTTCGCCGATCACCCGGCCGCCCTGCACCGCATCCTGGATGTGGCGGGCCAGGTCCTCGGGCTCCAGGTCCTTCAGCAGGTAGCCGTCGGCCCCGGCGCGCATCGCGGCCAGCACGTCCCGGCCGTCGTCGGAGACGGTCAGCATCACGCAGCGCGCGCGCAGGCCGCGCTGCTTGAAGGCCCGCAGGGTGTCCAGGCCGCTCAGCGGCTTCATGTTCAAGTCGATCAGCACCAGGTCCGGATCCAGGCGCTCGGCGAGGGCCAGGCCGCTGGCGCCATCCCCGGCCTCGCCGGCCAGGTCCAGGCCCGGCTCGCTGCGGATCAGCTGGGCGACGCCGTGGCGGAACAGCGGGTGGTCGTCGATCAGCAGCACGCGGGCGCTCATGCCAGGTCCTCCGTGGCCAGGGCCTGCTGCTGGGGCGTGAAGCGCAGCTCGACCCGCGTGCCTCCGCCGGGGCGCGAGCCCACTGAAAGCGTGCCGCTCAGCGAACGGGCCCGCTCGCGCAGGATGGCCAGGCCGTAGTGCGGCCGGCCCGGATCGGGCGGGCGCAGGCCGCAGCCGTCGTCCTCGATGCACACGGTCAGGGCCGCGCCGGGCCCGGGGCTCAGCCGGACCCAGGCCTGCTGCGCGCCGGCATGCTGCACGGTGTTCGACAGGGCTTCGCGCACGATCTGCATCAGATGGAACTCCTCGTTGACGCCCAGCCGGACCGCGCCGAGCTGCGCTTCGAAATGCACTTCGGGGGCCTCGGCGGGCAGGGCGGCGATCGTGTCCTCCAGGGCGGCCAGCAGGCCGCCGGGCCCGATCGGCACGCGGAAGGCCGCGATCAGCTCGCGCACCTCGCGCCAGGCGCTGTCCAGGGCGGCACGCAAGTCCCGCGCCGCCGCCTGCAGCGTGTCCGCCGGCCGGGCCTGTTCCAGACCGCGCTGCAGCGCGGCCACCTGGAACTTCATCGTGCCGAGCGACTGGGCCAGCGAATCGTGCAGCTCGGCGGCGATCGCGCCCCGCTCCTCCAGCAGGGCCAGGCGGCGTTCCTCCTGCCGCCGGCACAGGCCCCCGAGGGCCAGGCCGAGCAGCCCGGCCGCGGCCTCGGCCAGGGCGCGTGCAGCTGGCGCCTCGGCGCCCCGGCCCTGCAGGCTGAGCTGGCCGAGCGGCTCGCCCCCCGGACTCGCCGGGGGCAGGGCCACCCGGAAGCGGGCCCCGGGCAGCGTCTCGGGCGAGGCCGCGGCGGCCGCAGGCGTGCCCAGCTGCAGGCCGGCCGGACCGCCCAGCCCCTGGGCCGCATCTTCGTGCAGGGTCAGTTGCAGCTGTTCGACCTGCAGCAGGCCGCGCAGCTCGCCCAGCACCCGCTCCAGACCCGGCCGGTGCTGGCCTTCGCGGGCCAGTCGCTGGGCCAGGTCGCGCAGCTGCTGCAGGGGCCGCAGTGCCTCGGCCGCCGGGGCGGGGGCAGGGCCCGCTTCCTGCAAGGAGCCGCGCAGGGCCAGCACGGTGGCCGGCAGGCCGAGCGCCACCAGCATCGCCAGGAGCTCCAGCACCGCGGAGGGGCCGCCGGCCGGCGGGTTCACCAGCAGCAGCAGGGCCAGGCTGCCGACGGCGCTGGCGGCCAGCATCAGCCGCCAGGCCCGCGCGGGACCGGATGGGGACGGATCGGGAGCATCGGACATGGGGGACAGGGCAGGCATGAATCAACTCGCGGGGGCCTGGGCCGCGCTGGCGCTGGCCTTGCCGATGGCCTGGATGGCCGGCGGCGGGCCGCTGCCGGGGCGGGCGCTGCCCCTGCTGGGCGCGGCGGGGCTGGTCGCCGGTCTGGGCGGTCTGGCGGGCTGGGCGGTCCGCGCCCTGGCGGCTCGTCGGGCCTCAGGCCAGCAAGCCGCGGGCCCGTTGCCGGCTGCAGCCCTGCTCGAGGCCCTGCCCGGGCCGGTCCTCGGCCTCGACGCCGAGGGCCGTGTGACCCACCTGAACCCGGCCTGGGAGGCGCTGAGTGGCCGGCCCCTGGCCGAGGTCCTGGGCCGGCCCTGGCGCGAGCTGCTGCATCCCGAGGATCGCCCCGCCTTCGAGGCCGCATTCGCGGCGCGCCTGCGCGGCGAACGCCCCGGGGCCGCCGTCGAACTGCGCTGTCTGACGGCCGACGGCCAGGCCCTCAGCCTGGCCTGGCGGGCCCAGCCGGTGCGTGCGGCCGACGGCCGCGTCAGCGGCCTGGCCGGCACGCTCGAAGAGCTCAGCACCCGCAAGCGCCTGGACGCCCGCCTGCAGTCGCACCGAGGCTATGTCGACACCCTGCTGGCCAATGTGCCGGGTGTGGTCTACCGCGCCCGCAACGACCGCCACTACACGATGGAGTTCATCAGTGCCGGCTGCCTGGAACTCACCGGCTACGAGCCCCACGAGCTGATCGAGAACCGCCGCCTGGCCTACGACGACCTCATCCACCCCGAGGACCTGGAGTTCGTCTGGACTCACATCCAGGCCCATCTGGCGCGGCGCGAGGTCTTCCAACTCGCCTACCGCATCCGCGACGCCGCCGGGCGCCTGCTTTGGGTCTGGGAGCAGGGCCGTGGGGTGTTCAGCGCGCGCGGCGAGCTGCTGGCCATCGAAGGCTTCATCACCGACGTCAGCGAACGCCGTGGCGCCGAGGAGAAGGCCCGCCGCCGCCTGTGGTTCGAGGCCCGCACCGGCCTGATCAGCCGGCCGATCTTCGACGGCCTGCTGTCCTGGAGCCTGCAGCAGCAGGACAGCGGCCGGGCCGATCCGGTGATCCTGCTGGTGCTGGAGCTGGCGGGGCACCCGGCCTGCGTCGCCCGGCGCGGCCACGAGGCTGCCGAGGCCTGGCTCACCGAACGCGCTCGGCGCCTGGCAGCCGCCCTGGGGCCGGGCGCCGTGGCCTGCCGCCTGGGGGCGGCGCAGTTCGCCGTGCTGGCCCAGGATGTCGGTGGTCGGGCCCCCAGCCCGGCTGGCGCGCCGGATGCGACCGATCGGTCGGCGTGGCAGCGTGCGGCGCAGGCCCTGGTCCGGCCCTGGTTGGCCCGGCTGGAGCGCCCGGGCCCGGGGGGCGAGTCCGGGGAGGACGAGGCCAGTGCCCCCGCCGCCGGCCTGGTGCTGGGCCATCCGGGCCATCCCGGCCCCGAGGCCCTGCTGGCCGCCGCCCAGGCTGCCTGCCAGCGGGCCCTGGCCCGTGGGCCGGGCCAGCTGGAGGTGGCCGAGGCCGGGCCGGGGGCCTGCTGAGTGCAGCGGCCCGCCGGGCCGCTCAGCGGCTCGGCACCGAGGGGCCGAGCCGTGCCGGCGCCCAGCCTTCCGGCAGCACCTGACCTTCGTCGAAGCGGCTCAGCCAGTCCAGCGCCAGCGGCCGGCTGCGGCCCAGGCCCTTGTAGTCGATCAGGGGCTGCGGCAGGTCGCGCAGCACGCGGTGCAGGCGCGCAGCCCAGACCGGCTGGGTGGCCAGTTCCCTCAGGCTGGCCAGGTAGCAGCGCACGCTGAACAGGATGGCGTGGCTGCGCGGCAGGCGGAACAGGCCCTGCAGCTCGACGCGCAGGTGCAGCTTGTCGGCGATGTTGTCGGCGTTCAGGCTGGCGCGGTCCGGACCCCACTCGGGGTAGTGCTCGGGCGAGGTGTCCAGACGCGGATTGACGGTCATCGTCCAGTTCAGCCGCCGCACCGGGGCCCCGGCCTGCAGCATCAGCAGGTACTTGAGCGCGCGGTCGAAGATACCCATGCCATGGGCCATGGGCACCGGGGCATGCCACTCCTTGAAGCTCATGCCCAGGTCGAAGGCCAGCGACCAGTCGGCCTGCGAGGTGACCATGCCGGCATCGGCATACAGATCGTTGTCGCGCGGGTCCATCAGCACGAAGTCGCCCTGCGCCTGGCGCGTGATGTATTCGAGCGGCGGGCAGGGCAGGGTGCTCGCATCGCCGAAGGTGAAGGTCTGCGCCAGGCCGAGCGGGCGGTTGGTCCAGTGCCAGCGGCTGCCCTCGCGCTGCAGCGTGAAGTGGGCCGGGTAGTCGCGAGCCAGCGACTCCATCAGCAGCTCCAGCGTGTCCCAGCCGGCCGCTTCCATGTGCGGCAGGCTCGCGCACCGGCCGGGATCCCGGGCCAGGGTCAGGGCGCGGTCGCGGCATTCGGCCACGTAATGCTCGTCGATGTCGAAGGCGAACTCGGTCACGGCGCCCTGGGGCCCCGGCCGGTGCGGCTCGATGTTGACGCTGTACTCGTAGCGGTCCTGCGGAAAGGGAAAGGGAAAGCGGCGAAGGGCCGCCTCGCTGTTGCCGTAGCGGTAGTCGCCGCGGAAGCTTTCATCCTTGAAGACGGCGGGGCCGGGGGCCGGGCGGGGCAGGTCCAGGGTCGGGGTCATGGCAGGTCGTCCACCTTCTCAGAGGTCCAGCGTCAGGCAGGGGCCGCGGTAGCGCGACACGCAGGGCAGCATGCGGCGGCCGGCCGCCCGCTCGCTTGGGTCGAGGATCACGTCCGCGTGCAGCAGCTCGCCCCCGGCGGTGTCGACGACGGCGGTTTCGCAGCGGCCGCAGGCGCCGCCGCGGCACAGGGCCTGCACGCCGGTGCCGGCGTCCTCCAGCACATCGAGCAGGCTGCGGTCGCCCGGCACCTGGAGCCTGCGGCCGTCACGCGCCAGGCAGACGGTGAAGGGCTCGCCGCCCGCGGCGGCCGCGAAAGCCTCGGTGTGCAGGGCCGAGGCGGGCCAGCCCAGGGCGGCGCCCGCGGCGAAGGCGTCCTGCACCATGCCGGCCGGGCCGCAGATCATCAGATGCGTGCCCAGGGGGCGGTCGGCCAGCAGGGTGCGGAAGTTCAGCCGCGCGCCCGCCGAGGCGTCGTGGTGGGTGACCCGGCCGGGCGCCACGGCCTCGAGTTCGTCACGGAAGGCGGCCTGGGCCGGATCGCGCCAGGCGTCGTGCACCTCGAAGGACCGGCCCTCGCGCTGCATCACGCGGGCCAGGGCCAGGATCGGCGTGATGCCGATGCCGCCGGCCACCAGCACGGTGTGGCGCGCGGTGCGTGGGGCGGGAAACAGGTTGGCCGGCGCCCCGACGGTCAGGAGCTGGCCCTCGCCGAGGGCCTCGTGGATCCAGGCCGAGCCGCCGCGCGAGGCGGGCTCGCGCCGCACCGCCAGGCGCCAGGCGCGGCGGTCTTCGGGGTCGCCCAGCAGGCTGTAGGGATTGCGGCGCAGGCCGCCGGGCGTCGGCAGGTGCAGCAGCACGTGGCTGCCGGCCGACCAGGCGGGCAGCCGCTCGCCGTCGGGACGGACCAGGGTGATCTCGCGGATGCCGGGAGCGACCGCGCGCAGGCGCTCGACCCGCAGGCTCAGGTCGGTGTTCATGGGTAGAGGATCTCCGGCGGCGGGTGTTCACCCGGCACCTCGGCGTCGACCTGCACGCCCATGTAGGCGCCCAGCCGGCGCGAGAAGTGGTCGCGGACCAGCAGGGTGCGGCCGCAGCCCTGGCAGCTCAGCAGGCTGCTGCGCACCGCGCCGTGCAGCTGCTGGCAGTGCACGCACCAGACGGGGCGGGCCAGGGTGCCGAAGCGCTCGCGGCGGATCGCGTCCTCGCCCAGGCCGGCTGCGGCCGCCAGGCGGCTGGCGCGCCACAGCAGGGATTCCGGCCCCAGCAGGTAGAGCCGCAGACCCATGCGGGCCTCGGCCAGCCGGGACTGCAGCAGGTCCAGGGCGGCCTCGGCGTCCGGCGCGGTCGAGGCGCTTGCCGTGGGCAGCAGCCGGGCCCAGGGGCCGGCACCGACCTGGATCAGCGCCAGGTCGGCGGGGGCGTCCGCGGCCAGGCGGCGGGCCAGGGCCTCGGCCGTTGCCGGCTCGTCCCCGCAGGCCAGCAGCAGATGGCGGACCCCCTGCGGGTCCCAGGCCAGCGGCGGATAGACCGGCTGGCTGGGGAGGCGGTGGGACGCAGCTTCAGCCATGGGTGCGACGGCGCAGCGGATCGTAGAAGGGGGTGCGGACGACGGTGGCCGTGAACGCCGCATCGGCCGTGCGCAGCGTCAGGCGCGTGCCGGGCCGGGTGTGGATCGGCGCCAGATGCACCATGGCCAGCGACTGCATCAGGTAGCGGCTGTAGCTGGCCGTGGTGACCACGCCGACCTGGCGCTCGCCCTCGAAGATCGGCGTGCCGGCCGGCACCGCCGCGTCGTGGTCGACCAGCATGCCGGCCTGCTTCACGCGTTCGCGGCCGCGCAGCTTCAGCACCGCGGCCTTGCCGATGTAGTCGCCGGGCTTGTCGAGGTCGATCGCCCAGCCCATGTTGACCTCCCATGGCGTGGTGTCGCCCTCGGGCATCTCGAAGGGGAAGAAGAGCAGGGCGCCTTCGACCCGGGTCAGGTCGAGGGCGGTCCAGGAGGCCGGGATCACGCCCTGCGGCCGTCCGGCCTCCAGCACGGCATCCCACAGCATCACGGCATCGGCGGCCGCGCAGTAGATCTCGTAGCCGCGCTCGCCGGAGTAGCCCCCGCGGCCCAGCACCACCGGCTTGCCGAACAGCGTCGTCTCGACATGCTGGAAGTAGGGCAGGGCGGCCAGGTCGGCGGGCGTGTGCGGCGCAAGCACCGACAGCGCCAGCGGCCCCTGCAGCGAAAGGATGTGCACGTCGCGGTCCGGGGTGACGACCACGTCGCGGCCCGCGGCCAGCAGGGCCAGGGTCCGGGGCGTGGCGCCGCTGCCGTGCGAGAGGCGGAAGCGCGTCGCGCCGTCGCGGATCACCATGATGTCGTCGACCAGGGCGCCGTCCTCGTTCACCTCGGCGGCCAGCCGGGCGCAGCCGGGCGTGAGCCGGGTCACGTCGATGCTGACCAGGCGGTCGATCACAGCCTCGGCGTCCGGGCCGTCGACGCGGACGATGTTCAGGGCCGACACGTCGTAGAGCGCCGCCCGGGTCCGCGTGGCGACCACCTCCTCGTGCGGATCGCGGTCATAGCTCCACGGGATGGGCATGTCGTTCCAGGTGTCGCCGTCGAGCTTGGAGCCGAGCTGGCGGTGGCGTTCGTTCAGGACCGATTGACGGGACATGCAGGGACCTCGGGGGCGGAGGGTTCGGGAAGGGATGGGGCTGGCAACGATTCTGGAAGCCGCCTCCGGCCGCGACCATCCTCTTCACGGACTACCCCGAAGGGAGTAGTCCGCCGCGCCGCAGCTCCGGCGGACCGTGCGGCGGCCTGCATCCGGTGCGCACTGCACCTCGGGAGGGAGGCAGCGGGCGGGACCGGTGCATCGAAGGTCTCCGGGAAGGCTCATGGGGTGAGCCTTGAGCGGCCAGAGGGCGAGGCGGGCTGGGCTACTCCCTTGGGGGTACGCCGTGATGGGCATTGCCGGTGCCGGGCCTCGCTTCGCACACTGGATCGAACCCGGCAGCCTGCCTGTGCAGCTGCAGCCCCTCATCCCGTGAACCCAAGGATTTCCGCATGACCCGTGTGGCAGTGATCGGCGCCGGCCCCTCCGGCATGGCGCAGTTGCGAGCATTCCAGTCGGCCGCGCAGCGTGGCGTGGCCATTCCCGAAATCGTCTGCTTCGAGAAGTGCGCGGACTGGGGCGGCCTGTGGAACTACACCTGGCGCACCGGCCTCGACGAGCACGGCGAGCCGGTGCACGGCAGCATGTACCGCTACCTGTGGTCCAACGGCCCCAAGGAGTGCCTGGAGTTCGCCGACTACAGCTTCGACGAGCACTTCGGCAAGGGCATCGGCTCCTACCCCCCGCGGGCCGTGCTGTGGGACTACATCAAGGGCCGCGTCGAGAAGGCGAAGGTGCGCCCCTGGGTGCGCTTCTCGACCCCGGTGCGCATGGTCACCTTCGACGAGGCCAGCCAGCAGTTCGACCTGACCTGGCACGACCTGGAGAAGGACGTGATGGGCACCGAGCGCTTCGATCACGTGGTGGTGGCCTCGGGCCACTTCTCCACGCCCAACGTGCCCTTCTTCCCCGGCCTGGACACCTTCAACGGCCGCGTGCTGCATGCCCACGATTTCCGCGATGCGCTGGAGTTCAAGGGCAAGGACCTGCTGATCATCGGCCGCAGCTACTCGGCCGAGGACATCGGCTCGCAGTGCTGGAAGTACGGCGCACGCAGCATCACCAGCAGCTACCGCAGCCGGCCGATGGGCTTCCACTTCCCCGACAACTGGGAACAGAAGCCCCTGCTGACCCACGTGGTGAACAAGACGGCGCACTTCAAGGACGGCACGTCCAAGGAGGTCGACGCCATCATCCTGTGCACCGGCTACAAGCACCACTTCCCCTTCCTCAGCGAGCCGCTGCGGCTCAAGACCGACAACCGGCTCTGGCCGCTGGATCTGTACAAGGGGGTGGTCTGGCAGAAGAACCCGCGCCTGTTCTACCTGGGCATGCAGGACCAGTTCTTCACCTTCAACATGTTCGATGCGCAGGCCTGGTGGGTGCGCGACCAGATCCTGGGCCGCCTCCCGCTGCCCGACTTCGCGGCCCGCGAGGACGACTGCCTCAGCTGGCGAGCCCGCGAGGAAACGCTCACCGACGACGAGTCGATGATCCGCTTCCAGGCCGACTACGTGAAGGCCCTGATCGAGGCGACCGACTACCCGATGTTCGATCTCGAGGGCGTGGTGCAGACCTTCCTGGAATGGGAGCACCACAAGCACGAGAACGTGATGACCTTCCGCGACCACGCCTACCGCTCGGTCATGACCGGCAAGATGTCGCCGCTGCATCACACGCCGTGGAAGGACGCGCTCGACGACTCGCTGGAGGCCTACCTGGCCGAGGGTCCCGGTGCCTGAAGTCGGCGTGGCGATCGACGCCGCAGCCGAGGCCGCGCCCCCGCGACCGGCCCCGCCCCGCGCCGCCGGCCTGCGCGAGCCCGGCCTGCGCCGGCCGCCGCAGCCCCTGCCCGGACGAAGCCTGCGGGTGCTGGATCTGCCGGCCGGTGCCAGCCTGCGGCTGGAGGATGTCGAGGGCGGCCAGCGCATCGAGCTGGCCTGGCTGCCGGCGCAGCCGGGGGGCATCGATCCGCTCGCCGCGCTCGGCCTCCCGGAGGCCGGTGAGGGCCTGGCCGCGCTGCTCGCCGAGGCCGTGCCCGGAGCCGCCGCCTGCCGCGCCCTGCTCGAGGCGCAGGGCCTGAGCCTGGCCGATCTGACCGTGCATGCCGGCTTCGGCCCCGACAGCCCGGCGGGGGCCCAGCTCGCGCTGCAGCTGCCTGCCGCCGGCTGGCTGATCGTCGGCACGCCGGCCCCGCCGCTGGCCCCGGACGAGAGCGCCACGGCCACGCCGATCGCGCTGTGGCTGCAGCCGGCGCCCGGCCAGGCCCTGCCCGAGCTGCCGCCGCCGCTGGGCCCGCTGCAGGACGAGTGGCGCATCCCGGCCGGCACCGCGCGGGCCTACATGGTCAAGGCCGGCGAGTATGTGCAGGTCATCGATGTGGCCGGCCGCCAGTGCTCGGACTTCCAGGCCTTCGCGCGCCACAAGCTGCAGGCCGGCCGGCCGGTCGCGCTGGACGCGACGCTGACCCGCACCCTGCTGGGCCAGGCCTATCCCACGCCGGGCCTGCCCTCCAAGGCCTTCGACGCCGAAGGCGAGGCCCTGCTGGAGCTGGTGCAGGACAGCTGCGGCCGCCACGACAGCTACGCCACCGCCTGCAGCCCGCGCTACTACGACGACGCCGGCTACCCCGGCCACGCCAACTGCAGCGACAACTTCAATGCCGCGCTGGCCCCGCACGGCGTGCCGCCCCGGCTGGCCTGGGAGGCGCTCAACTTTTTCTACAACACCCAGGTCGATGCGCATCAGCGCCTGAGCCTGGACGAGCCCTGGTCGCGCCCTGGCGATTACGTGCTGCTGCGCGCCCTGGTCGACCTGGTCTGCGTCAGCTCCTCCTGCCCCGACGACATCGATGCGGCCAATGGCTGGATGCCGACCGACATCCATGTCCGCCTCTACCCCGCCAGCGCGCGCTTCCCGCGCGCGATCGCCCACCGCATGAGCCCCGACGCCCCCCCGCAGTTCACCCGCGAGACCGCCTTCCACGCGCGCAGCGCCGCCGCGGGTGCGCGCTTCGTCGACTACCGCGGCCACTGGCTGGCCGCCGGCCACAGCAGCACCGGCGCACTGGCCGAGTACTGGGCCTGCCGCGAGGCGGTCACGGTGATGGACCTGTCGGCCCTGCGCAAGTTCGAGATCACCGGCCCCGACGCCGAAGCCTTGCTGCAATGGACGCTGACGCGCGACCTGCGCAAGCTCGCGATCGGCCAGGTCGTCTACACCGCGATCTGCCATCCGCACGGCGGGGTGATGGACGACGGCACGGTCTTCCGCCTCGGCGAGCATCTCTTCCGCCTGGTCTGCGGCGACGACCGCACCGGCCTGTGGCTGCGCGAGGAGGCCGCCCGCATGGGCTACCGCGCCTGGGTCCGCAGCTCGACCGACCAGCTGCAGAACCTGGCCGTGCAGGGGCCGCGTTCGCGCGAGCTGCTCAAGGGCCTGCTGTGGACCGCGCCCGACCGGCCGACGGTCGAGGCCCTGGGCTGGTTCCGCTTCACGCCGGCGCGGCTCGGCCATGCGCGCGGCCTGCCGCTGCTGGTCTCGCGCACCGGCTACACGGGCGAGCTGGGCTACGAGCTGTTCTGCCACCCGCGCGACGCCGAGGCGCTGTGGGATGCCGTCTGGGCGGCCGGCCAGCCCCTGGGCCTTCAGCCCATGGGCCTGGAGGCCCTGGACTGGGTCCGCATCGAGGCCGGCCTCGCCTTCGCCGGCCACGAGTTCGACGACGGCACCGACCCCTTCGAGGCCGGCATCGGCTTCACCGTGCCGCTGAAGACCAAGGCGGTGGACTTCGTCGGCCGCGAGGCCCTGCTGGCCCGCCAGGGCCATGCCCGCCACCAGCTGGTCGGCCTGGCGATCGACGGCCACAGCGTGGCCGCGCATGGCGACGCGGTCTTCCTCGGCCGCGCACAGGTCGGCGTGGTCACCAGTGCCTGCCATTCGCCCAGCCTGCAGCAGGGCATCGCGCTGGCGCGGATCGAGCCCTCGCTGGCCGTGCTCGGCACCGCGCTGGAGATCGGCGCACTCGACGGCCAGCAGAAGCGCCTGCCCGCCACCGTCGTCCGCTTTCCCCATTTCGATCCCGACAAGACCCGCGTGCGGGCCTGAGTCGGCGTGAACGCATTCCCATGACCGCTCCCCGCCAGTTCCGTCTCACCCTGGCCTGCCCCGACCGCCTGGGCATCGCCGCCGCCGTCGCCCAATGCATCGTCGACCACGGCGGCTGGGTGCAGGAAGCCCACAACCATGCGGAGACCGACGATCCGCATTTCTTCATGCGGGTCGCGATCGAGCATGCCTCGCTCGCGCCGCGGCTCGACGACTTCCAGCGCGCCTTCGAGGCCCTGGCCGCGCGCTTCGCGATGCGCTGGTCGCTGGCCGACAGCGCACGGCCCAAGCGCATCGTGCTGATGGTGTCGAAGCAGGCCCATTGCCTCTACGACCTGCTCGGCCGGATGCAGGCCGGCGAGCTGCCGGGCCAGATCGTCGCCGTGATCTCCAACCACCCCGACCTGCGCGGCCTGGTCGAGTGGCACGGCCTGCCCTTCCACCATGTGCCCGTCACGCCCGACACCAAGCCCGCCGCCTTCGCCGAGGTCGAGCGCCTGCATGCGGCCTACGGGGCCGAGCTCATCGTGCTCGCCCGCTACATGCAGGTGCTGCCGCCTGCACTGTGCGCGCGCCAGGCCGGGCGGATCCTGAACATCCACCACTCCTTCCTGCCCAGCTTCGTCGGGGCCCGGCCCTACCACCAGGCCCATGCCCGGGGCGTGAAGCTGATCGGCGCGACCTGCCACTACGTGACCGCGGACCTCGACGAGGGACCGATCGTCGAGCAGGACGTGATCCGCATCGACCACGCCGACCGCATCGAGGACCTCGTCCGCACCGGTCAGGACGTCGAGAAGGCGGTCCTCGCCCGCGGCCTGCGCTTCCACCTGGAAGACCGCGTGATCGTGCACGGCCACCGCACCGTCGTCTTCCGCTGAGGCGCGTTGCCCGCGCGCCGGCCCCCGTGTTCCCCCGTCCCTTCCCCCACCCTTGGAGTCTCACGATGACCGCCCTTCGCCGCACCCCGCTCGTCCTCGCGCTGACCCTGGCCGGCCTGACGGCCCCGCTGGCCGCCCGTGCCGAGACGGTCCCGCCCGAGTTCACCGCCACCTCCAACATCGCGCTGGCCACGCAGTACGTCTTCCGCGGCGTCAGCTACTCGCAGGAGCGCGCGGCCGTGCAGGGCGGCTTCGACCTGGCCCACCGCAGCGGTGCCTACCTCGGCATCTGGGGCAGCAGCGTCAGCAGCGAGGCCCTGAACGGGGCCACCGCCGAGATCGACCTCTATGGCGGTGTCGTGCTGCCGGTCGGCGAGGCCACCGTCGACGTCGGCCTGCTGCAGTTCCACTTCCCGCGCGCCAAGCTCGGCAGCGAGAGCTACAACACGCTCGAAGCCTATGCCGCGGTGAACTGGTCCATCGTGCAGCTGAAGTATTCGCACACCCTGGGCGACTACTTCGGCTTCAACAGGAAGTCGCTGGGCAGCGGCAGCGATTCCAAGGGCTCGGGTTACCTGGAAGCCAATGTGAACTGGTCCTTCCTGCCCGGCTGGACGCTGAACCTGCATGCCGGCCACCAGCGCGTGGCCGGCTACGGGGCCTTCAGCTTCAGCGACTACAAGGTCGGCGTGACCAAGGACTTCGACGGCGGCTGGCAGCTCAGCGTGGCCGCCGCCGGCACGAATGCCGACACCGCGCTCTACACCATCAACGGCGTCGACACCGGCGACCACAAGCTCATCGGCATGCTCAAGCGCAGCTTCTGAGCCAGGCGGCAAACGCCCCATCGCACGGCAGCCTGCGCCGCTTTGGCGCCTGATGCACAGCCTTGCACAGGATTGAACCAAAGGAATCATGGATTCACTCCAAGAAACTTTGGCACAGGCATTGCGAGGTTGCTGCGAGCCCGTCCGCAAGACGGGCCCTGCCTTGCGGGCCGCCGTCCCGCCTGCGTCCGACCCTCCGTTCACGGAACCCCGACTGGAGCCTTCGATGTTGCGATTTCCCCTTTTGCGCCGCGGCCTGGCCGCGCTCAGCCTGGCCGGGCTCAGCCTGGCGGTCCGGGCCCAGGAGGCCGCCGCCGCGGCCCCGGCGCCGGTGCCGACGCTCGACACCGGCGACACCGCCTTCGTCGCGCTGTGCACCCTGGTCGTGCTGCTGATGATGCTGCCCGGCCTGGCGCTGTTCTACGGCGGCCTGGCCCGCTCGAAGAACGTGCTGTCCATCCTGATGCAGGTCTTCAGCGTGGCCTCGCTGGTCTCGGTGCTGTGGGCGGTCTACGGCTACACCTTCACCTTCGCCGATGGCGGGGATCTGCAGAGCGTGATCGGCGGTGCCGGCAAGCTCTTCATGCAGGGCATCACCAAGGACTCGCTGGTCGGCACCATCCCCGAGTACCTCTACTTCCTGTTCATGCTGATGTTCGCGGCCATCACGCCGCCGATCATCGTCGGCGCCTTCGCCGAGCGCATGCGCTTCGGCGCGGTGCTGGTCTTCATGACCCTGTGGCTGACGATCAACTACGTGCCCATGGCCCACATGGCCTGGGGCGGCGGTTGGGTCTTCGGCCTGGGCGTGCAGGACTTCGCCGGCGGCAATGTCGTGCACGTGAACGTCGGCATCGCCGCCCTGGTCGGCGCGGCCCTGCTCGGCAAGCGGCGTGACTACGGCACCTCGCACGTGGCCCCGCACAACATGACGATGACGATGACCGGCGGCAGCCTGCTGTGGGTCGGCTGGCTCGGCTTCTGCGGCGGCTGCGCGCTGGCCGCCAACGGTTTCGCGATGCTCATCATGGTGAACTGCATGCTGGCCAGCTCGGCCGGTGCGGTGGCCTGGCTGCTGGTCGAATGGCTGCACCGCGGCAAGCCCAGCCTGCTCGGTGCGGTGTCGGGCGCGATCGCCGGCCTGGTGGCCATCACCCCGGCCTGCGGCTTCGTGGGCCCGATGGGCGCCATCCTGCTGGGCCTGATCGTCGCGCCGATCTGCGCGTGGGCGGTCGAGAAGCTCAAGCCGATGATCGGCCTGGACGACTCCTTCGACGTCTTCGGCGTGCATGGTGTCGGCGGCATCGTCGGCGGCCTGCTGACCCCGGTCTTCGCGCTGCCGGCGATCGGCGGACTGGGCTTTGCGGAAGGTCGCGACCTGGCCAGCCAGTTCACCGTCAATGCCGGTGCCCTGGGTTTCAGCATCCTCTACTCGGCGGTGTCGAGCTGGATCGCCTTCAAGGTGGCCTCGGTGCTCTGCGGCGGCCTGCGGGTCGATGCCGAGCAGGAGACCGACGGCCTCGACCTGGCCTCGCATGGCGAGGTCGGCTACAAGTACGCGAACTGACCGGGAGCACGCCATGAAACTCATCACTGCCGTGCTCAAGCCCTTCAAGCTCGACGAGGTGCGCGAGGCCCTGGCCGACGTCGGCGTGCGGGGCATCACCGTGACCGAGGTCAAGGGCTTCGGTCGCCAGAAGGGCCACACCGAGCTCTACCGCGGCGCGGAGTACGTGGTCGACTTCCTGCCCAAGGTCAAGGTCGAGGTGGCGGTCGACGACGCCTTGGTCGACCGTGTCATCGAGACCATCTCGGCCTCGGCCCGCACCGGCAAGATCGGCGACGGCAAGATCTTCGTCAGCACGCTGGAGCATGTGATCCGCATCCGCACCGGCGAGGCCGGCGTCGACGCGCTCTGAGTCCCTGCCCGGCCCCGCGCCCCGTGGGGCTTGCGGGGCCGGGTAGACTCCACGTGGGTGTCCCGGTGCAAGGCCGGGGCAGGTTCATGCGACGGTCGGGCCGCCTCGCGGCTTGAGCCTGTCGCATGCCATGAGCCCCGATGTCCTCGACCTGCTGGCCGCCCTGCTGTTCGGCCTGGCCCTGGTCCACACCTTCACCGCACCCTTCATCGCAGGCCTCGCGCACCGCCACCCGCGGCATGCCGGCCTGCTGCATCTGCTGGGCGAGGTGGAAGTCGTCTTCGGCTTCTGGGCCCTCCTGCTGATCCTGCTGATGGCCTTGTTGCAGGGCGGGCCCGCTGCGCTGGCCTACGCCGAATCGCGCAACTACACCGAGCCGCTGTTTGTCTTCGTCGTGATGGTGATGGCCGCAGCACGGCCCGTGCTGCAGACGGTGCTGCAGGCGGTCGATGCCATGGCCCGGCGCATGCCGCTGCCGGCGCCGCTGGCCGTGGCCTGGCTGGGCCTGGCGCTGGTGCCCCTGCTCGGCTCGCTGATCACCGAGCCGGCGGCGATGACCCTGGCCGCGCTGCTGCTGGCCCCGCGCATCTTCCACGCCGGCGTGCCCGAGCGGCTGAAGTACCTGGCCCTCGGCGCGCTGTTCGTCAACGTGTCGATCGGCGGCACGCTGACCGCCTACGCCGCGCCGCCCGTGCTGATGGTGGCCGCCGCCTGGCAGTGGGACAGCGCCTTCATGCTGGCCACCTTCGGCGGCAAGGCCACGCTGGCCGTGCTGTTCAATGCCTCGCTGGCGACCTGGCTGCTGCGCAGCGCCCTGGCCCGCACGCCCGTGGCGGCCCCCCCGCCGGCCGCGCCACTGCCGCCGGCCCTGGTGGCCGCGCACCTGGCCCTGCTGGCGGGCGTGGTGCTGCTGGCCCATCACCCCGTGGCCTTCCTGGCGATCTTCATGGTCTTCCTCGGGCTCTGCCAGGCCTATGCGCGCCATCAGGACCGGCTGATCCTTCCGGAGGCGCTGCTCGTCGGCTTCTTCCTCGCCGGCCTGGTGGTGCTGGGCGGCCTGCAGCGCTGGTGGCTGCAGCCCCTGGTGGCCGACCTGCAGCCGCTGGCCCTCTTCTTCGGCGCACTCGGCCTGACCGCGCTGACCGACAACGCCGCGCTGACCTACCTCGGTTCGCTGATCGAGGACCTGCCGCAGGCCTCGCGCGTGATGCTGGTGGCCGGCGCGGTGGCGGGTGGCGGGCTCACGGTGATCGCCAATGCGCCCAATCCCGCCGGCGTGGCCTTGCTGCGCGGCGGGTTTGCCGGCGGCTCGATCGGCGCGGGCGGCCTCTTGCTCGGGGCCCTCGGACCGACCGCGGTGGCGGCGGCCGCCTTCCTGCTGCTGTGAGTCGCCGCCACAGGCTTGCAAGGCGTTGACGGGTCCACGGCCCGCGGCCTGCAGGGCCCGGCAGCCCGGGGAGGGCGCTGCTAGAGTGCCGGCTGCTCTCCGTGACCGGACGGGCCGGCTGCCGGCCCGTCTCAACGCCCCCCTGTCGTGACCTCTACGCCCCAACCCTCTGCCGGCGCCCTGCACATCCTGCTTGCGGAGGACGATCCGGCCGTGGCCGATACCACCGCCCGGGCCCTGCGCTCCCAGGGCTGGTCGGTGGACACCACCGCCCGTGGCGAGCCGGTCCCCGCCTCGCTGAAGTCCGATCCCTACGACCTGCTGATCCTCGACATCGGCCTGGCCGGCATCGACGGCTTCGAAACCCTGCGCCGCGTGCGCGGGGCCGGCATCGAGACGCCGGTGCTGGTGCTGACCGCCCGCGATGCCATCGAGGACCGCGTGCATGGTCTGGAGACGGGCGCCGACGACTACATGGTCAAGCCCTTCTCGCTGGCCGAGCTGGTGGCGCGCGTGCGGGTGCTGACCCGCCGCCACCGCAGCCGCCGCGACAGCGAGCTCACCATGGGCTCGCTGCGCATGGACCTGGTCGCCCAGCGCGCCTGGATCGGCAACCAGCCGGTCGAGCTGTCGGTGCGCGAATGGGCGGTGCTCGAATACCTGCTCGGCCGGGTCGGCCACGTCGTCGCCAAGGAGCAGATCCTCCAGTCGATCAGCGGCTGGGGCGAGCAACTCTCCGAGAACGCGGTCGAGGTCTACGTCTCGCGCCTGCGGCCGAAGATCGAGCCGGCCGGCCTGCGCATCCGCGCCGTGCGCGGCTTCGGCTACCTCGTCGAGGAACAGCCCGAGCTGCTGCCGCCGCTCACCTGATCCCGCCCGCGGGCTGCCCGGCCTGCCGGCGCCCCGCCCGTCCGCCATGTCGCTCAGCCTGCGCGCCCGACTGCTGCTCGGCACCCTGACCCTGACGGCCCTGGTCGTGCCGCTGCGGGTCATGATCGACCTGCGCGCCGGGACCGCCGCCAGCGAGACCGCGGCCGATGCCGCCCTGGTCAACCTCGGCCGCGCGATGGCGGCCGTGCTGCCGACCCTGGACGATCCACTCGTCCAGGCCGAATCCGGGACCCCCCAGGCGCTTGAGCGCCTGCTGCGCTCGCACAGCCCGGAGCGCATCTGGTGGGCCCTCAGCGATGGCCATGCGGCGTGGCTGGCCGGTGACCTGTCCATCCGCGATCTCAACCCCGGCGGCCGCTGGCCGCCCACCGAGCCGCGCTGGGAGGATGTTCGGCTCGACGGCGAGTCCCTGCGCCTGGCCGAGCTTCCCATCGACTGCGGCCGGCCCAAGCCCTGCGTGCTGCGCCTGGCCCAGACGACCCAGCGCCGCAGTGCCGCCCGACGCGAAGCCCTCGAAGTCGCCCTGCTGCAGGGCCTGGCCACGGCCGTGCTGCTCGGCGGCGGCCTGATGGCCGTCATTGCCTGGACGCTGCGTCCGCTGCGCCGCCTGCGCGCCGACCTGGCCCAGCGGCCGCTCCATGCCCCGCAGCCCGTCGATCGCGAGGGCTTGCCCGACGAGCTGAACCCGCTGCTCGATGGCGTCGACCTGCTGATGCAGCGTGCCGCTTCCGAGCACGAACGCCAGCGCCACTTCATCGCCGACGCCGCACACCAGCTGCGCACCCCGCTGACGGCGCTGCGCACCGAAGCCGAGCTGGCCCTGATGGCCTCGCCCTTCGGCGAGCCGGCCAGCCCCGGGCTGGAGCGCCTGCACCGCTCGGCCCTGCGCGCCGCCCGGCTGGCCGACCAGCTGCTGCTGCTGGCCCGCACCGAGGCCAGCCAGGGCGAGCCCGGCGGCGACGAGCGCTTCGACCTGCGCGCCGTCGTCCACGATGCGGCCCGCGACTGGGTGCCCCGTGCCCTGGAGCACGGCGCGGACCTGGGCTTCCAGCTGGAGGAAGCGCCCGTGCTCGGCCGCGCCTACCAGGTGCGCGAGCTGCTGGCCAACCTGATCCACAACGCGCTGGAGTACGCGGCCCCGCCCGATGGCCTGCCCGTCCACATCACCGTGCGTTGTCTGCCGGTGCCCCATCCGCAGGGCGACCCGCCCCGCGAAGCCCTGCTGGAAGTCGAGGACAACGGCCCCGGCATCCCGCCGGAACAGCGCGAGCAGGTGCTCGAACGCTTCTTCCGCGCCCCGGGCGCGCCGGGCTCGGGCAGCGGCCTGGGCCTGGCCATCGTGCGCGACATCGCGCAGGCCCACCGAGCCCGCCTCATCCTCAAGGACGGCGAGGGCGGCCGCGGCCTGTGCGTACGCGTGATCTTCCCGATCGCGCCGCCGCTGGGCTGAGCGGGGGAGGGGCCGGGCCGCCGAGGCGCCCGGCCCGCGGGCTCAGACGTTGAACAGGAAGTTCATCACATCGCCATCCTTGACGATGTAGTCCTTGCCTTCGGCGCGCATCTTGCCGGCGTCCTTCGCGCCCTGCTCGCCCTTGAAGGCGAGGTAGTCCTCGAAGGCAATGGTCTGGGCGCGGATGAAGCCGCGCTCGAAGTCGGTGTGGATCACGCCGGCCGCTTGCGGCGCGGTCGCGCCGATGGCCACCGTCCAGGCCCGCACTTCCTTCACCCCGGCGGTGAAGTAGGTCTGCAGGCCCAGCAGCTTGAAGGCGGCGCGGATCAGGCGGTTCAGGCCCGGTTCGTCCTGGCCCATCTCGGCCAGGAAGATGGCGCGGTCTTCGTCCTCCATGCCGGCCAGCTCGGCTTCGGTCTTCGCGCAGATCGCCACCACCGGCGCGTTCTGCTTCTCGGCATAGGCCTTGAGGCGGTCGAGGAAGGGGTTGTTCTCGAAGCCGGTCTCGCTGACGTTGCCGACGAACATCGCCGGCTTGGCGGTGATCAGGCACAGCGGCTTGAGGATGACGCGCTCTTCCTTGCTGAACTCGACCGAGCGCACCGGCTGCGCCTGGTTCAGCGCGGCCTGGCACTTCTCCAGCACCTTCACCAGCGCGGCCGCTTCCTTGTCGTTGCCCGAGCGCGCCGCCTTGATCGAGCGCTGCAGCGTCTTCTCGACGGTGCCGAGGTCGGCCAGGCAAAGCTCGGTCTGGATGACCTCGATGTCGGCGATGGGGTCGACCTTGCCGGCCACGTGGATGACGTTGTCGTCCTCGAAGCAGCGCACCACATTGACGATGGCGTCGGTCTCGCGGATGTGGCTGAGGAACTGGTTGCCCAGGCCCTCGCCCTGGCTGGCCCCGGCGACCAGGCCGGCGATGTCGACGAACTCGACGATGGCCGGCACGATCCGCTCGGGCTTGACGATGCCGGCCAGCGCCTGCAGGCGCGGGTCGGGCAGCTCGACCACGCCGACATTGGGCTCGATGGTGCAGAAGGGGTAGTTCTCGGCCGCGATGCCCGCCTGGGTCAAAGCGTTGAAGAGGGTGGACTTGCCGACGTTGGGCAGTCCCACGATGCCGCATTGGAGGCTCATGGCCGTGTACCTGTCACAGGTGAATGCAAAACGGCAGATTTTAGGGACGGACCCGCCTGCCGCCGGTGCTAGCCTGCGCCAGGTGTCAGCAGGCCGGGCTGTCCGATGCCCGATGCTGCCCCGGAGGGAGGAAACGCGGTCGTGGATGCAGTCGCTCCGCAAGCCTTGATCACCGGGCCGGCGCCGGCCGGCCTGCGCGGCCTGCTGCCGGCCCTGCAGGCCATGCCCGACCTGCTGCCGCCGCTGCTGGTCTTCCTGCTGATCGCGCTGCTGCTCGATCTGCATCGCCGCCTCGGCGCCGACCCGACGCTGCGCCGCTGGCCCTGGGGGCTGGGCGTCGTGCTGGCGGTGGTGCCGGGGGTGCTGGCGCTCAGCCGGCCCGCCGCGGCCTGGGACGAGGCCCTGCTGCTCGGCGCGCTCAGCGCCGCCCTGCTGGTGGCGCTGTGGCTGGGCAGCACGGTGGCCGACCTGCGCCAGACCCGTGCCCGCCTGCGCCAGGCCAATGCCGAGCTGGAAGCCCGCGTGCGCGAGCGCACCCGGGCGCTGGAGAACGCCCGCGACCTGGCCGAGGCCGCCTCCAGCGCGAAGAGCCGCTTCCTGGCCACGATGACGCACGAGCTGCGCACGCCGCTGAATGCCGTGCTCGGCGCGACCGAGCTGCTGGCCCAGCGGCCGCAGCTCAGCCCGACGGACCGCCGCCTGCTGGAGTCCGCCCACGACAGCGGCCGCCATTTGCTGGCCATGATCGAGAACGTGCTCGACCTGTCCCGCATCGAGGCCGGCCAGATGCCGGTCGTCCCGGCCCCGTTCTCGCTCGCCGAATGCCTGCACGGCGCCCTGGAGGCGGTGCGCCTGGCCGCCGAACGCAAGGGCCTGCTGCTCGATCTGCAGGGCGGCGCGGCCCTGCCGGACTGGCGCATCGGCGATGCGCTGCTGATCAAGCGGGTGCTGATCAACCTGCTGGGCAATGCCGTGAAGTTCACGGCCCACGGCAGCGTGGTCCTGAGCCTGCACGAGGACACGCCCGGCGGCCTGCGCATCGAGGTTCGGGACACCGGCATCGGCATTCCGGCGGCCGCGCTGCAACGGGTCTTCGAGCCCTTCCGCCAGGCCGACGACACCACCACCCGGCGGCATGGCGGTTCGGGCCTGGGCCTGGCCATCACGCGCGAGCTGCTGACCGCCCTGGGCGGCACGATCACGCTGGACAGCATCGAGGGCCGCGGCACCACCATGACCGTGCACCTGCCGCTGCCGGTCTGCGAGGACGTGCGTCCCAGCGAACTGGCCGCTTGGCGCGACCGGCTCTTCGAGCTCCGCCCGGCCCTGCCCCCGGCCAGCCTGCCGCCCGAGCGTCTGGAGCCCCTGCCGGCCGGCCGCGAACGGCCCGACGCAGCCGAGCTGCCTTGGCCCCCCCGTCCCGGGCCGGATCCCGGGGGCGCCGAGCCCGCGCAGCCTGCTCGGGCCGTCGAGGCTGCGGCGGCGGAAGCGGCGGCCGAGCCCGCTGCGCTGCCGCCCGCCGAGCCCGCGGCTCCCGCCGCCGAGCCCGCCCCCGCAGCGCCCGCGGCCCTGCCGGCTGCGGCCTGGGCGCGCCGCCTGCTCGTGGTCGAGGACGACATGGTCAACCAGCTGATCGCCACCCAGATGCTGGCGGCCGACGGCTGGCAGGTCGACATCGCCGAGCATGGCGGCGAGGCCCTGGCCCGCCTGCGCGAGCGCCCCTATGCCCTGGTGCTGATGGACTGGCAGATGCCGGTCATGGATGGGCTGGAGGCCACCCGCCGCCTGCGGGCCGGCGAGGCCGGCGAAGCCCTGGCCCGGCTGCCGGTGATCGGCGTGACGGCCAATGCGCATGCGGACGACCGCCAGGCCTGCCTTGAGGCGGGCATGAATGAGGTCGTCACCAAGCCCCTGAGCCTGCCGGTGCTGCGCGCCGTCGTGCGGCAGTGGGCCGATCCGGCCGCCGCGGCCTGATCCGCACGCGGCGGTCCGGCCCGGGGCTGCTGTGGCGCCTCAGCGGCCGATCAGGCCCTTCAGCGCGTCCTTGACCTTGTCCTTCGGCTGGGCCGGCGCGGCGGAGGCGCCGTCGGCCGGTGCCGGTGCGCCCTTGCCACCCAGCAGGCGGTCGACCAGGGCCGCGCCGCCCCCCGAGCCAACGGCCGCCCCCAGGGCCTGGCGCTTCAGCAGCTCCTTGCCGACCTCGGACCAGCGGATGCGCCAATCCACCGCGCTGAAGGGGCCTTCGAGCTTGATCGGCACGGTCAGGCCCTTCAGCGCGGCGAGCTCCGGCCCGTCCTGGCCTTGCGGCGTGCCCGTCACGGTGGCCCGCGCCACGTAATCGACCCGGCTGGCGCCGAGGTCGACCAGGCCTTCGCCGCCCAGGCGCAGGAAGGGGCTCTTGGCGCTGAGGTCCTTGCTGCGGGCCACGCCCTCGCGAATGTCGAAGCTCAGGCTGACTTCGGAGAAATCGGTCTTCTCGCTGGCCTGGCTGGCCTGCTTCGCGTCGCCGCCGGCGATCGCGCCGCGCCAGTCGCGCAAGGTCTTGGCCAGGTTGATGCCGCGCACCGCGCCATCGCGCATCTGCAGGGCCAGCCTGCCGCCCAGGGCCTGCTTCAGGGCGCCGACAGTCGGGCCGCGGCTGTTGAGCCGGGTGCTGAGCTTGCCGCGGCCTTCGAGCTTGTCGAAGCCGGCCAGCGCGCCCAGCATCGCGTGCAGGTCGACGTCGTTCGCGTCCAGGCCCAGGGCCAGCGCGCCGCTGCCGGCATCGGCCTGGGCCGTGGCCTGGAAGCGACCGCCCCAGGCGCGGCCGTCGAGCTGGCTCAGGTCGAGCTTGCCGTCCTTCAGGCGGGCGGCCAGCTCGGCCTGCTCGATGCGATGCGGCGGCAGGATGAGGGTGCCGGCGCGCAGCTTCAGCGTCGCGTCCACTGCCTTCAGCGGCGAGAGGTCGATCTTCTGCGCGTCGACCGCGGCCGCGGACGCTGCACCGGCCGGTGCCGAGGCGGCCGACGGTGTGACCGGCGGCAGGAAGCTGCTCAGGTCCAGCGTGCCGAAACTGGCCTGCAGGCCCAGGCGCGGCACGCCGCTGCCGAGCACGGCGTCCAGCAGGGTCTCGAAGGCCTGGCCGTTCAGCGTGCCCTTGAGCTGGGCTTCCGCCTGCTGGCGGGCGGGGGCGCCGGCCGGCTGCTGCAGGGCCAGGCGGCCCTGGGCCTGCAGGGCCAGCGGCGGCAGGGTGGGGTCCTTCAGGTCGAGCTGCAGCTTCAGCGGGGACAGGCTCAGGGCCAGCGGCTGCGGCGCCAGGCTGAGGTCGCCGTCGAGCTGGGCGGCGATCTGCCGGTTGCCTTCGCTGCCGCTCAGGCTGAGCTTCAGGCCCGGCACGACGATCTTCTCGAAGCGCCCGCTCGGCGCCTGGGAGCCGAGCTGCAGCTGCAGCTCGCGCGAGCCGCCGGCCACCGGCCCGGCCAGCCGCGCGCTGCCGCTGAGCGGGCTGCCCGACAGGCCCTGGCCTTCGACCGACAGCGCCGGCCAGTCGAGCTGCGCGACGAGCTGCTGCGCCGCATCGGCGGGGCCCAGGGCGGCCTTCAGCTCCAGCGCCAGCCGGGCCAGTTCGATGCGCTGGCGGGCCGGCTTGAAGCCCAGGCCTTCGACGGCCAGGCGCAGGGTCTCGATCCGGGCGCCGGCCGGACGTGCGGCCAGCTCCAGCTGCAGGCCGCGGGCGTCGAGGGCCTGCTGGCTGCCATCCCAGTCCAGCGCCCCGCTGAGCTTCGCGTCGATGGCCTGCACGCCCAGCGCGCTGCCCTTGAGGCCGAGCTTCAGGCCGTCGAGGGCCACGCTGGGCGGCTGGTCGGCCGGCAGGCGGAAGCGCAGCGTGCCGTCCAGGCTCAGCGCGGCATCGACCGGCGGCTCGGCCAGCTTGGCCTGCAGGCGCAGCTCGATGGGCGTGGCCTCGCCCTCGGCCAGCCGGCCGCTGCGCAGGCGCTCGATCTGCACCTGGCCGTCCAGCCGGGCTGGCACGTCCTGCACGAGCAGGCGCAGGTCGTCGAGCGCCAGGCCGTCGACCGAGAAGGCCAGGGGCTTGCCGGGCGCCGAAGGGTCCTTGGCCGAGGCCGCATCGTCGCGGCCCAGCGCGATCAGGTCGTCGATGTTGCGGCGGCCCTGCGCGTCACGGCGCAGGGCCATCTGCACGCCGCGCGCCTGGACGGCGTCCACCTCCAACCGCTGCGCGCTCAGCAGCGGCAGCACGCGCACGGCCAGCCGGGCTTCGTCGACGCGCAGGAATTCGTCGGGCTGGCCGGCTTCGCTCAGGTGCACGCCGTGCAGGGTGACGGCGACCTTGGGCCACAGCGCCAGGCCGACCGGGCCGTCGAGCTTGAGCGTGCGCTGGGTGCGCTCGGCCACCTGCGCCTCCAGCAGCTTGCGGATGTCGTCGCCATCGAAGCGGGCGACGAGCACGCCAGCGGCCAGCACCAGCAGGGCGAGCACGGCGGCGAGAGCGATCAGCAGGCGCTGGATCCAAGTCGGCATGGTGGGGTGCGGGGGTTCGGGCGGGTCAGGGCTGCGCTTCATGGTAGCGCCGCAGGCCTGGCCGGCCTTCCTAGAATGCGGCGCATGAAACCCCGCAGCGCCCCGGAACCGGCCGTGTGCATCCAGGGCCGCGGCGCGGTCGGCATGGCCCTGGCGCTCGCGCTGGCGCACCAGGGGCTGCCGGTGGCCTGGGTCGCCGGCGCCGCGCGGCCGCCCAGTTCCCGGCCCGATCCGCGCACCTATGCGCTCAATGCCGCCTCGCGCCGCCTGTTGCAGGCCCTGCGGGTGTGGGAGGCCCTGTCCGAGCAGCCCGGCGTCGTCACCCCGGTGCGCGAGATGGCGGTGCATGGCGACCGTGGCGGCCAGCTGGCCTTCAGCGCCTGGCAGCAGCGCCAGGAGGCCCTGGCCTGGATCGTCGATGCCGCTGCGCTCGACCGTGCGCTGGCCACCGCCCTGCGCTACGCCCCGCATGTGCAGGCCGTCGAGCAGCCCTGCGCCGCACCGCTGCAGGCCCTGTGCGAAGGCCGCGACGGCGAGACCGCGGCCCGCTGGGGCGCGCGCCGCATCCGCAGCGACTACGGCCAGGCTGCGCTGGCCACCCGACTGCAGGCCGACCGTCCCCACCGGGGCCGGGCCTGGCAGAGCTTCGCCTCGCCCGCGGTGCTGGCCCTGCTGCCTTTCGACGGGGCGGCCGGACCGGCCGCGGCCGGCTACGGCCTGGTCTGGTCGCTGCCGCAGGCCCGGGCCGAGGCCTTGCGCGATGCGCCCGCCGAGGCGCTGGAAGCCGCCCTGCAGGACGCCACCGGCGGCGTGGCCGGCACGCTGCGCCTGGCCGATCCCGACCCTGCCGCCCGCGCCTGCTGGCCGCTGCGCCTGGTGCGGGCCGAGCGCTGGCACGGCCCGGTGCCCGAGGCCGCGCTGCATCCGGCCGGGCCGCGTGCGCCCGGCGTCGATCCGGCCTCCTGGCTGCTGCTGGGCGATGCCGCGCATGTCGTGCATCCCCTGGCCGGCCAGGGCCTGAACCTCGGCCTGGCGGACGTGGCGGCCCTGGCCGCCGTGCTGGGCGAAGCCCGGGTCCGCGAGGCCTGGCGCGCGACGAACGACCCGCGCCTGCTCGACCGCTACGTCCGCCGCCGCGCCGGCCCCACCGCCGCCATGGCCCGGGCCACCGACGGGCTCTGGCAGCTGTTCGCGCCCTCGCAGCCCGTGGTGGCCGGCCTGCGCAATCTCGGGCTCGGCCTGCTCGACCACCTCCCCCCCGCCAAGCGCTGGCTGGCTGCCCAGGCCCTGGGCGGCTGAACTTTGCCGGTGCAGGCCGGGTCTGCTCCCGTCCGGGTCGGGCCCCCCAGGCCGGCCCGTCCTCTTGCCTTGCGCTGCGGCGCAGCCTCCTCCTGGCCCTGAAAGTTCCCCCGATGCCTGTCCTGTCGATGCCCCTCCCGCGCCGTCCTGCCGCCCGCTGGGCCCTGGCCGCCCTCCTGGGGGCCGGCAGCCTGCTGGCGCTGGCCGGGCTGCTGCGCAGCGAACCGGCCCAGGCCCAGGCGGCGGCCGGTCCGGTCGATGCCGAGACCGACAAGCGCCTGCGCAAGGTGCTGAGCGAGCGCCTGCCCGGCCTGCCGCGCATCGACGAGATCCGGCCCACGCCGATCCCCGGACTGTTCGAGCTGCGCATCGGCAGCGACCTGGTCTATGGCGATGCCAGCGGCCAGTACCTGGTGCAGGGCCAGATCATCGAGACCGCCAGCCGCCGCAACCTGACCGAGGAGCGCATCAACAAGCTGACCGCGGTCGATTTCGCGAGCCTGCCGCTCAAGGACGCGATCGTCTGGAAGACGGGCACGGGCAAGCGCCGCATCGCCGTCTTCAGCGACCCCAACTGCGGCTACTGCAAGCGCTTCGAGGCCGAGCTGAGCAAGGCCAAGGACCTGACCGTCTACACCTTCCTGATGCCCATCCTGAGCGAGGACTCGGCCACCAAGTCCAAGGCCATCTGGTGCGCCAAGGACAGCACGGCCACTTGGCGCAGCTGGATGCTCGACGGCGTGAACCCCGCCAGGACCGCGGCCGACTGCGCCAACCCGATCGAGCGCAACCTCGAGCTGGGCCGCAAGCTGAAGGTCAATGGCACGCCGGCCATCGTCTTCGAGGACGGCACGCGGGTGCCGGGCATGGTGCCGGCCGCCGAGCTGGAACGCCGCCTGGGCGAGATCGCCAAGGGCGGCTGAGGCGGGCGGGCGGCCCCCCGCGGCCAAGCCCGAGCGCCGGCAGGGCGGGCAGGGCCTGCCTAGACTGCGGTTCGATGAGCCTCGCCCCCGCGCCCATCGCGTCCTCCCCCGCATCCGACGCCCCTGCGGCCTGGGCCCCCGGCCCGGCCGACCTGGCCGCCTTGCAGGCCGCCGGCATCCCCGCCGCCCTGCACCTCTTCCCGCCCAGCGCCCAGGCCGCCTGGGCCCGGCTGGCGGCGCTGAAGCCCGCCAGCTACGCGCGCAGCCGCAATGCGCTGGACGGCGCGGTCTCCGGCCTCTCGCCCTATTTCGCCCACGGCCTGATCGAGCCCGGCGCGGCCCTGGCCGCGCTGGCCGCCCGCCACCGCCTGGGCTACGAGGACAAGCTGGTCTTCGAGTTCGGCTGGCGCGCCTTCTTCCACCACGTGCGGGCGCGGCGGGGCGACGCCATCCTCGACACCCTGCGGCCCGAGGGCCTGCCCGCCGGCCCGGCCGCCTACCGCGCCCGCCTGCCCGAGGACGTGCTGGAAGCCCGCAGCGGCGTGCCGGCCATCGACCAGGCGGTGCGCGTGCTCTATGCCAGCGGCTACCTGCACAACCACGCCCGCATGTGGCTGGCCAGCTACCTGGTGCACCTGCGCAAGGTCGACTGGCGGGTCGCGGCCGACTGGCTCTACGGCCACCTGCTCGACGGCGACCTGGCCTGCAACCACCTGAGCTGGCAGTGGGTGGCGGGCAGCTTCTCGTCCAAGCCCTATCTTTTCAATGCCGACAATGTGGCGCGTTATGCGCCGGCGGCGGCCGCCCGCGCCTGGCGCTCGGCGGGCACGCTGATCGACCGCAGCTACGAGGCGCTGGAGCAGCTGGCCCGCCAGGGCCGCGCCAGCGGGCCCGAGCCCGGCGCGCATCCGGCCGTCGAGCCGCCTGCGCTCCGGGCCGAGCCGTCCGCCGAGATCCTGGCCGGCCTGCGCCGGCTGGACGACCTGGCTGAACTCGGCCCCGCCACCGCCGCGCTGGACCTGGTCCACCCCTGGGCCCTGGGCGAGCCGCCGGTCGGTGACCGTCCGCAGCGCCTGGGCCTGCTGCACCTGCCGGCGCATGCGGCCCGGCCCTGGTCGGCGCGGCGCTGGGCCTGGGTGCTGGCGCGCATGGCGGCGGTCTGCGACCGGGTCTGGATCGGCGATGCCGCGCCCCTGCTGCAAAGCCTGCGCGCCCAGGGCCGGCCGCTGCGCGCCGCGCCGGCCCCCGAGTCGGGCTACGCCAGGCTGCTGGCCGGCCTGGCGGCCCCGTCGGCGCCGCCGCCGCTGTTTGCCGATCCGGCCGGCTCCTGCACCTCCTTCAGCCGCTGGTATGCGCAGAGCCAGGCCCTGGCCCCGCATCTGGAGGATCGGCTGCGGCCCTGGGCCGCGGCGGGGGCCGCCGGCTTGGGCACACTGTCGCTGTTTCCGGGCTGAGGCCCGGTTCTTCCCGCCTGCTGCCGCCCACCCGCCACCATGTCCGCGCCTTCCTCCGCCCCCGACGCTGCCGGCCCCGTGCCCCTGCTGGCCACCCGCCTGGGCCTGGCCGGCCTGCTGCCCTTCGTGCTGGGGGCCGCACTGGTCTGGATCGTCAACGAGGAGGCCCATCCCTATGTGGTCGATGCCCTGGCCGGCTATGCCGCGCTGATCGCCAGCTTCCTTGGCGGCCTGCACTGGGGCCTGGCCATGCGCCTGCCCGAAGGGCCGCTGCGCGTGGCCCGGCTGCGCTGGGCGGTGCTGCCTTCCCTGATCGCCTGGATCGGGCTGACCATGCCGGCCTACGCCGGCCTGGTGGTGCTGGGCGGGCTGCTGATCGCCTGCTACCTGGTCGACCGCCGCAGCTACCCCGCCCTGGGCCTGGCGCCCTGGCTGACGCTGCGCTTCCGGCTCAGCACCGTGGCCGCCCTGAGCTGCTTCCTGGCCGCGGCCGGCAGTTGAGCTTCTTTTCCTTGCCGGGGCGCCCGCCGCGCCCGCGACGATGATCCGCTACCGCATCGAGCTGCCCCAGCCCGCCAGCCACCAGTTCCACATCACGCTCACCGTGCCGCAGCCGGCGGAGGCTCAGGTGCTGAGCCTGCCGGTCTGGATCCCCGGCAGCTACCTGGTGCGCGAGTTCGCCCGCCACCTGCACAGCCTGCAGGCCGAACAGGGCGGCCAGCCCTGCGAGATCGTCTGGCGCGACAAGGCGAGCTGGACGGTGCACTGCCGCGGCCGCGGCGCCCTGACCCTGCGCTACCAGGCCCATGCCCTGGACCCCTCGGTGCGCGCGGCCTGGCTCGACGCGCAGCGAGGCTTCTTCAATGCCAGCAGCCTCTGTCTGCGCGTGCACGGCCGCGAGGCCGAGGCCCATGCCCTGCAGCTCGGCCCGCTGCCGCGCGGCTGGCAGGTCGCCACCGCCATGCGCCCGGCCGCCGGCCAGGGCGAGTCGCCGCGCCGCTTCGAGGCGGCCGACTACGACGAGCTGCTCGACCATCCCTTCGAGCTCGGCCCCTTCTGGTCGGGCGGCTTCCGCGCCCAGGGCGTGCCGCACCGCTTCGTCGTCAGCGGTGCGCCGCCGGGCTTCGACGGCGAACGCCTGCTGGCCATGACGCAGCAGATCTGCGAGGCGCAGATCGCCTTCTGGCATGCCGAGACCGATGCCCGCGGCCGCCGCCGCGTAAAGAAGCCGCCCTTCGAGCACTACGTGTTCATGCTGCACGCCAGCGACGAGGGCTACGGCGGCCTGGAGCACCGCGCCAGCACGGCCCTGGCCTGCGGCCGGCGCGACCTGCCGCGCCGCGCCCTGGTCGATGTGGAGGGCGCGCCCGGCGCCGGGGGCCCCAGCGAGGGCCTGACCCAGCTCCTCGGCCTGATCAGCCACGAGTACTTCCACACCTGGAACGTCAAGCGCCTCAAGCCCGCGCCCTATGTGGCCTACGACTACGCGCGCGAGCAGCCGACCGAGCTGCTGTGGTTCTTCGAGGGCTTCACCAGCTACTACGACGACCTCTTCCTGGTGCGCGCCGGCCTGATCGACGAGGCCAGCTACCTCAAGGGCCTGGCCCGCACGATCAACCAGGTGCTGGCCACCCCGGGCCGGCAGATCAGCAGCGTCGCCCAGGCCAGCCTGGATGCCTGGATCAAGTACTACCGGCCCGACGAGAACACCGTCAACGCGACGGTCAGCTACTACACCAAGGGTGCGCTCGTGGCCCTGGCCCTGGACCTGACGCTGCGCCGCGAAGGCCGCGGCACGCTCGACACCCTGATGCGCCGTCTGTGGGTCGCCACCGGCTGCGGCACGGCCGACCCCGGCCGCGAAGGCGCGCTCGACGAAGCCCTGCTGCGCCGCGAGCTGGCGGCCGTGGCCGGCCGCTCGATGGATGCCGAGCTGGACGCCTGGGTCCACGGCCGCGGCGAGTTGCCGCTGCCGAGCCTGCTGGGCAGCGTCGGCCTGGGCTGGTCCGAGGACGCGCCGACCCCGGCCCAGCGCCTGGGTGCGCGGCTCAGCGAGTCGGGCGGCCAGCTCAAACTGGCCAGCGTCTTGCGCGGCGGCGCCGCCGCGGCGGCCGGTCTGGCGCCGGGCGACGAGTTGCTCGCCGTCGACGGCTGGCGCCTGGGCAAGGCCGAGGACCTGGCCCTCTACGGCGCCTTCCACGGCCCGCGCCGCCTGCTGGCCGCCCGCGACCGTCGTCTGCTGGAGCTGCAGCTCGATGCCAGCGGCCCGGTGCAGTCCAGCGTCAAGCTCAGCCCGCGGACCGATGCCCCGGACGAGGCCCGCGCCCGGCGCGAGGCCTGGCTGGGCGGCGGCGACCGACCGCGGTGAGGTCCCTGCTGCGCCGCCGCGGCCTGCTGCTGCTGGCCGCCGCCGTGATCCTGGTCCACAGCCTGCTGCTGGGCGGCCTGGCCGAGCTGCTGCCGGCGCGCGCCGGCGCGTCGATCGAACGGATGTCGGCCGATTTCGTCACGGCCTTGCCGCTTGCCGCCGCGCCGCCGCCGCCGCCTGCCGCCGCGCCGGCCCCGCCGCCCGCGGCGGACCCGCTGGCCGCCGCCCGGCCGGCGGAGCCACCGGCCAGTGCCCCGCCCGCGGAACCGCCCCCGGTGCCGCCCCTGCCGCAGCTGCCGGCCTCCTCGCCTCGGGCAGCGTCCTCGCCGGCGGAGCCGGACTTGCTCGCACAGGGCGGCCCGCCCCCGCCCGAGCCTTCCGCCTCGCGGCCGCCGCCGGCTGCCGCCAGTGCGCCGCTGCTGGCCGCCAGCGCGCCACCGCCGGCGGCCAGCGCGGCGGGGCTGCCGGTCCTGGCCTCTGCGGCCTCGGACGAGGGGGAGCTGGTGGGCAAGGAATTGCTGATCGACGGCTTCGCCTGGCCGGGTTCGACCGAGATCCGCTACCGGCTCGGGGGCGACGTGCGCGGTGAGGTGCATGGCACGGCCGCCGTGCGCTGGCTGCGCGAGGGCCGTCGCTACCAGGTGCATCTGGATGTCACCGTCGGCCCGGGCTTTGCGCCGCTGCTGCAGCGGCACACCACCAGCGCCGGCCGGATCACCCGCCAGGGCCTGATGCCCGAGCACTACGAGGAACGCACCCGCATCGCCTTTGCGCCGGAGCGCCGGGCGCGGGTCGATTTCGCCCCGGGCCGGGTGACCCTGGCCCAGGGGCGCCAGGTCGAGGTGCCGCCCGATGTGCAGGACGGCGCCAGCCAGTTCATCCAGCTGGCCTGGCGCTTCGCGCGTCAGGCCCAGGCCCTGGCGGTCGGCGATGCCGTCGACATCACGCTGGCCCTGCCGCGCCGGGTGGACGGCTGGATCTACGACGTGCTGGCGCTGGAGCCGGTCGACACGCCCGAGGGTCCGATTCCTGCATGGCATCTGCGCCCGCGCCGCAGCGGCGATCCCAGCACCTATGCGATCGAGGCCTGGCTCGCGCCCTCCCTGCGCTGGATGCCGGTGCGGATGCGGGTCAGCGACGGGCGCGGCAACCGGCTTGATCTCGAGCTGTCGGAACGCTTGCGTGAAGTACCTGTCACATCCCGGCCCGCGAGTCCGGCGAGCCAGACGCTAAAGTGAAGTGTTCCTGAAGCGTTCCGGTCCGGGGCCTTCCGTTCTCCTTGCCCACCATGTCTGTCGCCTACCCCAGCTTCGATCCCGCCCCGCAGAACCTGCTGCTCGACCGTCGCGGCGGCGCGCCCCTGGCCACCGCCTGGATCACCCTGAACCGCCCGGCCGCGCTGAATGCGCTGAACGATGCCCTGATGGACGAGCTGGGCGCCGCGCTCCTGCAGGCCGACGCCGACGAGGGCATCGGCTGCATCGTCATCACCGGCAGCGAGAAGGCCTTCGCGGCCGGTGCCGACATCGGCGTGATGGCCGGTCTGAGCTACGCCGACGCCACCCGCGGCGACTTCATCACCCGCAACTGGGAGACGATCCGTCGCATCCGCAAGCCCGTGATCGCGGCGGTGGCCGGCCACGCGCTGGGGGGCGGCTGCGAGCTGGCGATGATGTGCGACCTCATCATCGCCGCCGACACCGCGCAGTTCGGCCAGCCCGAGATCAAGCTCGGCATCATCCCGGGCGCCGGCGGCACGCAGCGCCTGCCGCGCGCCGTGGGCAAGGCCAAGGCCATGGACATGGTGCTGACGGCCCGCACCATCGGCGCCGAAGAGGCCGAGCGCGCCGGCCTCGTCGCCCGCCTGGTGCCGGCTGCCAGCCTGCTGGACGAGGCGCAGAAGGCCGCCGACGCCATCGGCCGCCAGCCGCTGCTGGCCATCCTGGCCGCCAAGGATTGCGTGAACCGTGCCTTCGAAGGCCCGCTGGCCGAAGGCATCGCCTACGAGCGCCGCCAGTTCCACGCGATGTTCGCCACCGAGGACCAGAAGGAGGGCATGGCCGCCTTCCTGGCCAAGCGCAAGCCGGTCTTCACGCACCGCTGATCGGGGGGCTGGATGCGAGAGGATCCAGGCGACCGGGACCAGATGCTGGTGCCCGACTGGTCGCGAGAGGCTTGCCGTCCCTGGGACTGGGCGCCATCGCGGCAACTGCTGCGAGCGCTGCGCGCCTACCAGCGTGCCCACCCTGGACCGTTGGGGGCGCCCGTTCGCGCCTGGGCCGCTTTCAGGCACCGCTTCTGGTCGGTCGTGACCGGTGCCGACATCCCGCTCAACAGCTGCATCGATGGCGGCCTGATGATGCTCCACCCCAATGGCATCGTGATCCATCCGGGAGCCCGGATCGGTCCGAACGCCTTCCTGCTGCAACAAGTCACTTTGGGGACTGGGCCGCGGCCCGGCCTGCCCGTGCTGGGTGCGGATGTGATGGTGGGGGCAGGCGCCAAGGTTCTCGGGGGAGTGCTCCTTGGAGATCACTGCCGGGTCGGTGCGAATGCCGTCGTGGTGGACGACGTCCCGGCCGGAGCCGTGGCCGTGGGCATCCCCGCCCGCGTGCTGCCTCCGTCTGCCGACCGTTACTCAGATCCAACTGACGGCACTCAGCCGCCGCAGACCACCGCGGCACGCTCCAGCCGCCAGGACAGGTAGCGCCAGGCCGCGTAGGAGCCGATCGCGAAGCCCGCCAGCGCCAGCGGCGCGCCCAGCGTCAGCAGCGACAGGCCGCTCAGGCCCTGGCCGAAGGTGCAGCCCACGGCCAGCACCCCGCCGAAACCCATCAGCACGGCCCCGACCAGGTGCTGGGCCGTGTCGCTCACGTTCGCGAAAGTCTCCCAGCGGAATTCGCGGCGCAGCCGCGCGCTGGCCGCGCTGCCGAGCAGGGTGCCGATCACCAGCGCGATGCCGAAGTTCAGCACCGTGTTCTGGTCCGAGGCGAGTTCGAGGTAGGCCAGCGTGGCGCCGATCGGCGCGACGAAGCTCAGGCCTTCCGGCCGGCGGCTGCCGGTGCCGACCCAGGCGGCCTCCAGGGTCTCGGGATGCTCGGGCAGGTGGCCGACCAGGCCTGTGACGACCCAGGCGGCGACGATCAGCAGGCCGACGACGCCGCCCCCGATCCACTGGGCCGCGCCCAGGTGCGCGCGGCCGCGCAGGATCCACAGCCCGCCCGCGACCAGCAGCAGCGCGACCAGGCCCAGCCTCAGGGTGTCGACCGGCAGATCCAGGCCCGCAGCCAGCAGGCGCGGCAGGTCCGCGTGCGGCAGCTCGACGGCGACCCGGTCGAGGCCGTCGACCCGCAGGCCGGCGAAGGCGCCCCGCAAGCTCATTTGCGCGCTGACGGCCACCCCCCCCAGCACCACCAGCGAACGCAGGCTGCCGGCCCCGGCGCGCACCAGCGAGCGGGTCGCGCAGCCCGAGGCCAGCACCATGCCGGCCCCGAAGATCGCGCCGCCGAGCAGGTGGCTCAACCAGCTCAGCCGCGGCTGCAGGTAGACCGCGGCATCGAGCTGCAGCACACCGGCCGCCAGCAGGCCCTGGGTGCCCGCGATCGCAATCAGTGCGGCCAGCAGCCACATCCGCATGCGGCTCGCTTCGCCGAAGGTGTAGAGGTCGGTCAGCGCCCCCATCGTGCAAAAGCGCGACCACTGGCCGACCGCGCCGAGCAGCAGGCCGATCAGGCCGCCGAGGGCAAGCACGCGGAAGGTGAGGGCGGCGACGTCGAGGTCCATGGCGCTTGGGAGACGGGCGAAAAGCCGAGGATTCTAGAGGCCGCCCCGGGCCGCCCCGGGCCGGCCCGGGCCCCGGCCCGGGGGCTCGGTCCGGTCCCGAGGGGCCGCCAGAATCTCCGGCAGACGGCCCGCCGGGCCGGGTCCAGGAAGCCCCATGTCCGCTCCGTTCAGGCGTCTCGCCCCCCTCGCGCTGGCCCTTCTCCTCCTGCTGCCCGGGGCACGGGCCGAGCCCGACGCCTGCGCGATGCCGCTGGCCTTCGAGCAGAAGGATGGCAACGCCCCCGGGGGGCGCACGCCGGTGCATGCCGACGGCCAGGCCCTGCTCTTCATCGAGCGCCTGAACGTCAACACCGATGGCACCCGCCGCAGCTACCGGGTCGACGACTTCTGGGGCGAGCGCGAGGCGCTGAACAACCTCTGCAATGCCATGAGCGATGCCTGCGCCGGCCTGGACGCCGAGGGCCTGCGCCAGCGCCGCCTGCTGACCGAGCAGGCCGCGGCGGCCGGCTGGCCGGCCGATCGCCTGCGTGCGACCCGGCTGGCGCCGTCCATCCTGCCCTTCCGCGACGGCAAGCCTTGTCCGGCGGTCGAGGGCTACCTGGTCTCGGCCACCGCGCTGCAGCGCCCCGGCGTGGCCGATGTCTGCGACCCGGCCCGCTACGCCGATGCGCTGCAGGTTCCGGCCCTGGTGCTGCCCAAGGGCCCGGGCGCCGGCAAGCCCTCGGGCTTTGCCGCCCGCGGGGCCGGCATCGGCGATCTGGTGATGGCGCTGCGGCTCGACCGCATGGAGCCGGTCGGGGCCGTCGTGGGCGACAGCGGTCCCTCGGGCGAACTGGGCGAAGGCTCGGTCGCCCTGAACGGCCGCCTGCTGGGCAAGACGGCCGAACCGGTGAACTACCGCGAGCTGCGCGGCAAGCCGCCCTTCACGGGCAAGGGCTGGACGGTGCCGCCGACCCTGGTGCTGGTCTTCCCCGGCAGCCGGGACCGTGCCCAGCCTTATCTGGAGCCCGAGCGCATCGAGGCCGCGGCCCGTGCCCGCTTCGAGGCCTGGGGCGGCCTGGCCCGCGCCCAGGCCTGTGCTCAGTCCTTGAAGCGGTAGTGCTCGCGGTTGAGCACCGCGGCGATCGCGGTCACGTCCTCGGGGAAGAGGCCCAGGTTCAGCTCGGTGTTGCACTGCTCCACCATGCCGCGCAGGTGGCCGGCGTTCGTCAGGCGCCCGCCGGGGCGGTAGATCGCATGCGGCTTGCCGCCAGTCTTGTCGGCATGGCAGGCGTCGCAGCGGTTCTCCTGGATCAGCTTGCGGCCCAGGGCCAGGTCGGCGCCCTGGTAGATCGCCGGCTCGGCATGCAGGCCGGCCTGGCCGAAGAGCAGGCCCAGCAGCGCCACGGGGGCAGCCCGCCGCAGGCGGAGACGGACGGATGCGGGGGCAGTCATGCGGGCCATGGTCGTCCTTGGAACGGGGTGGGTTGCAGTCTAGGCAGGCCGGGCCGGCCCCGGCACCTGGGTTCGGCCCCGACCCTGCGCGGCGCTCAGGCCGGCCGGTCGGCGTAGCGGATCAGCTCGGCCACGTCCTCGGCGAACATCTCGCCGGGGATCACCTCGCGCAGGCGGCCGCCACGGTCGATCACCACCGTCAGCGGCAGCACGTCGCGCGTGCTGAACAGGGGCGCCAGGCGCTTGGCCTCCAGCGTGACCGGGAAGTCGTAGGCGTTCTGCCGCAGGTAGGCCCGGGCGGCCTCGGGCCGGTCGAAGCTGGCGGTCAGCACCCGCAGCGGCTTGCCGGCCGCGGCCCGGTGCAGGGCCTGCACATGCGGGTTGTGGCGGCGGCAGAAGGGGCAGTAGCTGGCCCAGAAGACCAGCACCACGGCCTGGTCGTGCAGGGCCTGGAGGTCGAGCAGGCCGCCGTCGAGCAGGGGCAGGGGCTGCGGCCAGTTCACCCGGTCGCCCCGTGCCAGCGGATCGGGCCGCGGCGGCGTCGCCGGGGCGGCCTTTGGCGGCGCGCCGGCGGGCAGCAGCAGCGTGCCCAGCCCGGCCTGCAGCAGGCGGCGGCGGGCCTCACTCATCCTCGCGCTCCATCAGCAGGTAGGTGTTGTAGGCATTCATGCGGTGGGCCGCCTGGAACAGCGGCAGGCCGCGGTAGCGCGACCAGTCGGCCTGGGCATAGGCCTCGTCGAAGGGCAGCAGCTCCCGGGCGGCACGGCCCATCTGCCGGCGCAGATCGACCAGGTAGTCGCGGGTGAGCTGCAGATCGGCACGGGCCTGGGTGGTGTGCGGGCCGTGGCCGGGCACCAGCAGGTCCAGCGGCCGGGCCAGCAGGCGGTCGAGCGCGACGATCCAGGCCCGGCTGTCGGCCTGGCCGACAAAGGGAATGCGGCCGCGGAAGGCCAGGTCGCCGACGAAGCTCACGCCCAGCTCGGGCAGGTGCACGGCCAGGTCGTCGGGGGTATGGGCCGGGCCCAGGGCTTCCAGCTCGAAGCGACGGCCGCCGATCTCCAGCGTCAGCCGGTCCTCGACCCAGCGGTCCGCGGCGACCAGGCGCGTGCGCTCGTCCACCCAGGGCGCCAGGGTGAGCCGGCTTTCCTCCAGGCGGCGACGCGCGGTGTCGGAGGGCAGGTAGTCGCGGCCGCGGGCCTGGGCGATCACCTGCGCGCCGCGGTCCTTGAACACCTGCAGCCCATAGACATGGTCGGCGTGGTAGTGGGTCACGATCACGTGCGTGACCGGCTTCGGCGTCAGGCGCGCGATCGCGGCCCGCAGCAGCTCGGCCAGGGGGGGCGAGCCCAGTGCGTCGATCAGCACCACGCCGTCCGCGGTGATCACGAAGCCGGCGTTCGAGATGAAGTTGCCGTTGGCGGCCGAGCCCAGGGCCGAGACGCCGCGCACGTAGTACACGCCGGTGGCCACCTCGATGGGCTCGATCTCCACGGCCGGCAGGAAATCGGCGTCGGCCCCGCCGGCCGGGTGCGCCTGGCCTGGCGTGGCGGGCGCGGCCTCGGTCGTCGGCTGCGCCCGCGCCGGCCGGCCGGCCGCGGCCAGACCGAGCGCCAGGGCCAGCAGCAGGCCGGGCAGCACCTGCCGCAGCAGCCCGCCGGCCCGGCCGGTGGACGGGCACAGGGCGGCACGGGCGGGCAGGGCGGGGGCGTTCACACCGACCGGGTCAAAAGGCCAGGGCGTCCTCGATGGCCTTCAGGCCGGCGCGCGCGCAGGCCTCGTCAGCCTCGCCGCCGGGGGCGCCGGACACGCCGATGGCGCCGACCAGGCTGCCGCCGGCCTCGATGGGCAGGCCGCCGCCGAGGGCCGCGACACGGGCATGCGCGGTGCGGATGCCGCTCATCGACTTGCCGGCCTGGGTCTCGGTGGCCAGGGCCATCGTCGGGATCTTGAAGCTGGCCGCGGTCCAGGCCTTGTTGGCCGCCACCTCGACGGTGTGCGCGCCTGCAAAGCGGTCCCGCACGAAGGCCTGCAGGACCCCGCTGCGGTCGACCACCGCCACCCCGGTCTGGTAGCCGGCCTTGCGGCAGCTTTCCAGCGCGGCCTGGGCGGCCCGCAGCGCGGTCTCGGGGGTGAGGCTGGTCGTGCCGAAGGTGGCGGCGGCCTCGGCCGCGCCGCCGGGGGCTGCGCTCAGGCCCAGGGTGAGGGCCAGCAGGGACGCTGCAGCCGAACGGGCCGCGAGGCGGCGGGGCTCAGGGCTTGATGTAGGCATAGCCTTCCTTCTGCAGCTTGGTCAGCCGCACGACGCCGGAGGGGGTGAAGTCCGCCTCCTGGATGAACTGCTCCTTCTTCAGGTTGCGGTTCTTCAGCGTGATCTCGCAGACCTCGAACTTCACGCCGCGCGACTTGAGCGCGGCCACCGTGGCGTCGAAGGGCGCCTCGTTGCGGTCCTTCATGCCGTCCATCAGGAAGTCCACGCCGAAGGCGTGGGTCACGACGGTGATCTCGGCGGAGGGGTCGGTGTCGAGATGGTTCCGGATGTTGCGCAGCGTGGCCAGGGCCTGGCTGGCGGTGTCGTTCACGTGGTAGACGACCTTGTCGCCGGCCCAGGCGGGCAGGGCGCAGGCGGCGGCCAGCAGCAGGGTGGCGAGGGGGCGGGTGAGGGCAGTCGTCATGCGCGGCTCCGGAAGGGGTGGGAGGGGAGGGCGTGAGCCTAAGCCGTGGGCCGGCCGCGCGCTCAGGCCAGGCCCGGATTGCCGTCCACGCCGATCAGGCGCGGGGTGTTCAGGCGGCGCGGCTTGACGACCTTCTGGTCCTTGAGCCAGCGCTCGACCAGCTCCCACACGGGCGGCAGGCCGGCCTTGGCCGCTTCCTCCGACACCGGCGCCCAGCCGGCCACCTTGTAGCTCTTGCCGGCCTCGATGGGCTGGCCGTCCAGGCGCATGTCCTGGATGCGGCGGCCCATGGCGGCGCCGGGCTCGATGGCATACGTCAGGCCGCCGACGCGCACCATGTCGCCGCCCTGCTGGTAGTAGGGGTCGGCGTTGAAGAGGTTGTCGGCCACGTCCTCCAGCACGGTCTTGATCGTCTCGCCGCTCATGGGCGTGACGGTCGCGTGGGAGTAGGTGGTGGCCAGCTGGTCCATCATCAGCTCGCGGGTGATGGCCTGGCCCGGCAGCAGGCTGGTGCCCCAGCGGAAGCCCGGCGAGAAGGCGATCTGCGCGCCCTGGGTCTCGATCAGCGCGTCGCAGATCAGCTGGTCCCAGCTGCCGTTGAAGTTGCCGCGGCGGTAGAGCGTGCCTTCGGTGGTGGCCAGCACCTCGTTCAGCTTGGCCTCGTAGGGCGCGCGGATCTTGGCGATCTGCGCGGCCATGGCGGCGTCGGCCGGCAGCATCTTCGAGAACACGGGCAGCAGGCGGTACTTGAAGTCGCTGACCTTGCCGTCCACGACCTTGAAGTCCATCACGCCGAGGAACTTGCCGTTGCTGCCGGCATTGGTCACCAGGGTCGTGCCGCCAGGGTTCTTGACCGGCACCGCCACCGGCACGCCGTCGTGGGTGTGGCCGCCGAAGATCGCGTCCACGCCGCGCACGCGGCTGGCCATCTTCAGGTCCACGTCCATGCCGTTGTGGCTGATCACCACGACCACCTGGGCCCCCTTGCCGCGCGCCTCGTCGACCATGGCCTGCAGGTTCTCGTCCTGGATGCCGAAGCTCCAGTCGGCCACCATGTAGCGCGGGTTGGCGATGGGCGTGTAGGGGAAGGCCTGGCCGATGATGGCGCAGGGCACGCCGTTGATGGGGCGGATCACATAGGGCTTGAAGACGGGGTCGCCGAAGTCGGTGGTCTTGACGTTCTGCGCGACGAAATCCACCTTGCCGGCGAAGTCCTTCTCCACGATCTCCTTGACCCGCTCCATGCCATAGGTGAACTCCCAGTGGCCGGTCATCACGTCCACGCCCAGCAGCTTGCAGGCGTCGACCATGTCCTGGGCGTTGGTCCACAGGCTGGTGGCGCTGCCCTGCCAGGTGTCGCCGCCGTCGAGCAGCAGGGCACCCGGGCGGCTGGCCTTCATGCGCTGGACCAGGGTGGCCAGGTGGGCGAAGCCGCCGACCTGGCCGAACCTGGCCGCGGCCTTCTCGAAGTCGTTGAAGGCCAGGGCATGGGCCTCGGCCGTCCCGGGGCGGAGGCCGGCCTGCTTCAGCAGGTGCTCGCCGACCAGGTGCGGCACCTGGCCACGCATGCTGCCGATGCCCAGGTTCACGCTGGGCTCGCGGAAATAGATGGGCAGGAGCTGCGCATGGCAGTCCGTCATGTGCAGGAAGGACACCGCGCCCGGGCCCTTGAAGGCCGGCGGCAGGTCATACAGCGAGCCGGCTGCCGCCTCCGCCGAGGCGTGGCGGGCCAGCGGCAGGCCGGCGGCGGCGGCAAGGCCCAGCAGTCGGACGAAATCGCGTTTGGACAGATTCATGGCAGCGGCCTGACGCCCTGAAGGGCGCACAGAAAAGAGGGGCCCGGGACGGGCCCCGAATCACGAGGAGAAGAAGGGGCTCCGGTCGCAGCGCAGCTCGCGCCGGCGGGCGGCCGGGCTCACTGGTTGACCGGGGACTTCGGGTCCAGCAGCAAGGCCATCACATGCTTGATCTGCTGCTCGGTGAGGATGCCGGCGTGGCCGGCGCGGGGCATGGCGGAACAGGCGTTGTAGGCCTTCGCATTCCACAGCTTGCCCCAGGTGTATTCGACGATGGCCCTGGACGCCGGATCGGCCGGGTCGGCCACGCCACGCAGCTTGCCGTACTGGTAGAGGCTGGGGCCGATGGTGCCGAAGGACAGCTCGGCCTTGCTGATCTGGTGGCAGTTGTAGCAATTGCCGCCGTTGGCTTCGCCGGCCTTGTCCGTCCAGGTGTTGCCACGGCCGCTCTGGGCGATCTTCTCGCCCTCCTTCCAGTCGCCGAGGAACTGGCCATCCTTCGGCCACTGGATGGTCTTGAAGTTGGCGGCTTCGAGGGCCTGGGTCTGGGCTGCCGTCAGCGGCTTGCCGCGGGCCTCGGCCTGCGAGCAGGCGGCATTGGCCTCGTCCTGCTGCAAGCGCGCGACGGTGGCGATGCCCTTGTCGCTGAAGGAGGCCTGCATCATCGCGGCGGCCTGGGCGTCCAGCTCGGCCGGGCTGGGCCCGGTCGCGCAGGCGGCCAGCCACAGGGCGGCGGGGAGGGTGGCGGTCAGGGATTTCATCGGGGCGTCTCCTCAGCGCTTGATCGCCGGGGCGATCGATTCGGCGCCCTTGGCATTGAGGCCCATGTAGCTGGCCAGGGCGATCGTCACCTCCGAGCCGAAGCCCGGGTAAGGGAAGCGCTGCTGGCGGAAGCAGTCGTTCAGCCGCCGCTGCATGCCCCAGAGCTGGCCGGCCGACACGCGGTAGGCCGGCCAGGCGGCGAAGCCCACGCCGTCGCCCGGGTTCTTGCGCAGGTCCGGCAGATCCTGCAGGCGGATGCGCTGGCCTTCCGCGCCGTGGCAGGTCGCGCAGGCAAAGTCATAGGGCCCGCCGCGGTAGAAGAAGGCGCGCTTGCCCAGCTCGTACATGCGCTGCTCTTCCGGGTGCGCGCTGGGCAGGTTCATCTTCATGCCGCGCGATTCGGCGCTGATCCAGGCCACCAGGGCCTCCAGCGTCTTCTGCTCGCCCTTGCCGAACTCGGTCTTGGCGATCTCGTCGGCCTTGAAGCCCTGCAGGGTCTCCATGCAGCTCAGCAGGCGGGATTCCAGGTCCTGCACCCGGCCGGTGTCGGCGAAGAAGCGCGGCAGCGTGACGAAGGCGCCCTTGACCACGCCCTTGCCCTGGCCCAGGTCGCAGCCTTCCAGGCTGGCCTTCTTTGGGCCGCGGGCTTCCTTCCAGAGCGACTCGCCCTTGAGCTCGAAGAGCTCGGCCGGGTTGCCGTCCTCCAGCATCTTGCGGTATTCGGCAATGCCGTCGGCCGTCGACTTGGCCGGCGCGGCTTGCGCGCTGACCGGGGGCGGGCCGGCCAGCAGCGCGGCGCCGCCCGCCAGGGCCAGGGCCGTGGCGATCAGGCGCAGGCGCGGGGCCCGGGACGTCTTGCTGGGTGCCATGTCGTGTCTCCTCGTGCGGCCCCGGTCGGTGCTGGGGCGGGGTGGGCCGTCGTCTTGGCGACGGCGCTCGGGCGGCGTGGTCCCCCTGCGGAGGCAGCCGGGGCTGGCGTGCCGCCGGCCCCGGGCAGGGCGCGGGATCAGGACACGGTGGCTTCGTCGGTGCGGCTGTCGCCCTTGTTGTCGACCCAGCTCACGGCGATCTTGTCGCCGGCCTTGGCGCCCTTGACGGCGAACTGCAGGTAGGGGTTCTTGGAGATCGCCGGGCCCCACTGGGCCTCCATCACGACCTTGCCGTTGTGCTTGGCGGTCACGCTCTGGATGAACCAGGCGGGAATCAGGGCGCCGGACGCGTCCTTGCGCTGACCGGTCTCCATCTCGTGGCTCATCAGGACGCGGACGGTGGCCTTGTCGCCGGCCATCTGTGCGCGGATCTTCATCGGATCGGCCATGGGGTAACTCCTTGAATGGGTGAAACGTTCGGGGATGTCGGGGAGGGTCGGCGGCTCAGGATGTGAGCTTGGGTTCCCACGGGCGCGCGGAGCTCGCCCGGTTCGCCAGGCACGCAGGCGTCCGCAGGGACGCCCACGTCTCCGGGCTCACCCACCGCAGCCGCCGAGGGTGACCTTGACTTCCTTTTGCGCGAACAGCACCTTGCCATCGGCCATCAGGGCCACGGCATAGACGTTGGAGGACTGGCCCATCTTGGCGCGGGTCTGCACCGCGGCCTCGACGCTGTCGCTCACGTCGAACTTGGCGGTCAGGATCGAGGGGTTCTTCTCGACCAGGATCAGCATGCTCTTCACGCCCGCCAGGCTGGTCGAGGCACCCAGCGGCACGACGGCGCCGTTCTCGGCGATGTCCGGGCCGGTGATCGTCACGTCCTTGCTCTCGACCGGCGCGCCGGCACCCAGGGCCTTCATCAGGTCGGCCATGGTCTTGGCGTCGAAGGCAGCCTTGTTGTAGTCGGCGGCCAGGGCGAGGCCGGGCAGGCTCATCAGGCCGGCGCTGGCCAGCAGGCCGGCCACGGTGGCGCTGCGTTGCAGCATCTGTCGACGGGTTTGCATCGTTGCTCCTTGGGATCCTTGGAAATCAGGCGGCTGCGGGTGGGGCCGCGGTCGGGGCCGGGGTACGGCGGCTTGGGGGCTGAGATCAGGGCTTGGCGGCGCCAGCGGCCAGCCAGCCGGCGATCAGGCGGGCCTCGTCGTCGCTGAGCGACTGCGGCGGCATCGGGATGTTGCCCCAAACGCCGGCGCCCCCCTGCTTGATCTTGCCGGTCAGGTAGGCGACCGCGTCGGCGCGGCTGCCGTGTTTCTTCGCGATCTCCTGGAAGCCGGGGCCGACCAGCTTGTGCTCCATGCCGTGGCAGGCCGTGCAGCTGTTCTTCTGCGCGAGCGCGACCGCAGCGGCCGTGCCGGCCTCCGCGGCGGGCTTGGGCGCGGCGGCAGGGGCCGCGCTGCCGGGGCGGCTGGTGTTCAGGCCCTTCTGGGCGCCGACCGCGCGCTGCTGCTCCGCCAGGTTGCCGTGCGCGTCCATGGCATGGGCCGGCAGGAAGGAGGCGATCTTGGCCTCCGCCGGGCAGTTCTTCATGCAGGCCGAGCCCTGGACGTCCGGCTTGCTGTGGCCGCCGAATTCGGGGCCGGGCCACAGGCCGTGCACGGTGTTGACGCCGGCGCGGTTGGGCAGGCGCTTCTGCACCTCGGCGATGTTGCGGTCGGACAGCACGAAGTCATCCGGCAGCACGCCGCCCATGTTCAGCAGGTAGGCCGTGACGGCGTAGACCTCGTTGGGCTTGAGGGACTTCGGCTGGTTCCACGGCATGGCGCGGTGGATGTAGTCCCACAGCGTCGAGACACTGGAGACCTTCATCAGCGTGGTGCGGCCGGGGAAGCCGGGGTCGGTCAGGCGGGCGACGCGGCCGGTCTTCACATCCTCGGCGGTCGTGCCGCCGATCAGCGGCGAGAACACTTCATTGCTCTCGCCGAAGATGCCGTGGCAGGAGGCGCACTTGCCCTCCCAGACGTCCATGCCGAGGGCGACCGAGCCTTCGCCGGGCGGCAGGCCCTTGAAGTCGGGGCGCACGTCGATGTCCCAGGCCTGGATCTCCTTGGCGGTCGCGCCGCGGCCGATGCCGGGGAAGTCCGCCGGGGCGGCCGCGGCGGCCCGGGCCTTGGGGGCGGCCTGCGCATGCAGCGCCGGCGCGGTGGCCAGCAGGGCCGCCGCGAGCAGGGCGGCCTGCAGCGGGCGCATCGCCTTCTCAAGCGAGCTGGACATTCTTCACCTCCCCGCTTTCCTGCACATGCCAGGTCTGGATGGCGTTGTTGTGATAGATCGAGCGCGAGCCGCGCACGGCGCGCAGCGCGGTGTAGGTCGGTTGCACGTGGCCGGTCTCGTCGGTGGCGCGGCTCATCACCAGCGCGGGCTTGCCGTCCCAGACCCAGTCGGCGTTGAAGCGCGTCAGGCACTTGCTCATCACCGGGCCCTGCAGGCGGGCGGGCCGCCAGTTGCGGCCGCCGTCGACCGAGACGTCGACCTGGGTGATCCGGCCGCGACCCGACCAGGCCAGGCCGGAGACGTTGTAGTAGCCCTTGTCCAGCAGCACCTGGCCGCCCGAGGGCGTGGTGACCACGCTCTTGACCTCCTGCAGCGAGGTGTACTGGCGGTGGACGCCGCCGGGCATCAGGTCGATGTAGTGCATGACCTCGTCCTTGGCGCCATAGGGCTGGTCCCCCAGCTCGATGCGGCGCAGGTACTTCACCCAGCTCACGCCCTGCACGCCCGGCACCACCAGGCGCAGCGGGTAGCCGTTCTCCGGGCGCAGCATCTCGCCGTTCTGGCCGTAGGCCAGCAGCACCTCGCCGCTCTCGATCAGCGACATCGGGATGGTGCGGGTCATCGAGGAGCCGTCGGCGCCCTCGGCCAGCACGAAGCGGCCGCGCTTGAGGTCGGCGCCGCAGAGGTTCAGCACATGGATCAGCGGCACGCCGGTGAACTCGCTGCAGCTGATCATGCCGTGGCTGTACTGGCAGGTCGGCACCGCGACATTGCCCCACTCCATGCCGGTGTTGGCGCCGCACTCGATGAAATGGAAGCGGCTCACGCTGGGCAGGCGCATCAGCTCGTCGAGCGTGAAGACCATCGGACGCTTGAGCATCGTCTCGTCCGAGCCATTGACCATCAGCCGGTGCTTGGAGGGATCGATGTCCCACCAGCCCTGGTGGTGGCGCTCGAAGTGCAGGCCGCTGGGCGTGACGATGCCGAACAGGCTCTGCAGCGGCGCGAAGCTCACCGAGGCCTGGGCCGTCTGCGTCAGGCCCGGGCTGGGGCGGCGCTGGACGTTGGACTCGTACTTCGACGGTTTGCCGTAGCCGTCGGTGACCACCGGCTGCCCCAGGCCGGTGGTGTGCGCCGGCAGGTTCAGGATGTTCGGATCCCCGCCCTCGGGCGGCACCGGGTTGGCCGCCGCCTGGGCCGATGAGGCCGCGGCGGCACCGCCCCCGGCCAGGGCTGCGGCAAAGGCGCTGCGAATGAAATCACGTCGGCCATCGCGGGCCTCGGCCTTCACGCGCTCGATGCCCTGCGCGTCCAGGAAGTTCTCGGGGGCCTTGAGCAGGCGGCCCGAGGCAGGCTTGTCCATCGATGGTCTCCTCGCGGCTGCTTGAAGCAGCAAATCACAATATAAGCACGCGCAAATATTAACCAAAGGCGCATGGCGGGTGGCCCCGGGTGTTCCCGGGCGCCGGGATCGTGGGGGCGTCAGGCGCAGGTCAGCGCCCTCCGGCAGCGGGCTTCATGCCTGCATCGTTATGATTCGATGGAAGGGCACCCCGCCCTGCGCAGCGCGTCCGGCCCCTCGTCCGGCGCCTGGACCGAGCCGCGGAGACCTTGATGAGCACAGCCCTGGAAGCCGACCAAGTCTTTGAGTCCGCGGCCGAGCTGTTCTCGCTGCTGGCCACGCCGATCCGGCTCAAGCTGATCAGTGCGCTGTGCCGCGAGGAGAAGAACGTCTCCCAGCTGCTCGCCGAGATTGAGACGACCCAGCCCAATCTGTCGCAGCACCTCGCCACGCTCTACCGCACCGGCATCCTCGGCCGGCGCCGTGAGGGCACCCAGGTCTTCTACCGCCTGGTCAATGAGCAGGCCGCCACGCTCTGCCGTGCGGTCTGCACGCAGATCGCGATGGACCTCGCCGAGCAGCCGCCGGCTCCGGCCCCGGTCCCGGTGGCGGTGCCTGCCGAGCCGGTCCGGCGCAGCCGCCGCAAGGCCTGAGTGGGCGCCCCGTCCGGCAGGGGCTGCGCCGGACGCCGGGCGCGTGCCGCGATGGCCTAGGCGTTTTCACGGGCATCGTCTACCACCCTTCGGGTGGATTTCCCGGTGGGGGCTCCGCGAAGATCGGCGGCCGCTGAACGGAGCCGGCCGTGCGGGGCGCATGCCTGCGCCCGGTCGGTCCGCCAGGCTCAGACCCTGATCCCCTGCCTTCCATGACCTCACGCCTGACGCGAGTCCAGCCGGCCCGGCTTCGCGCCGGCCGCTCCCTCGCCCTGCTGTTGCTGGCCCTGCCCGCGGCCCTGGCCTGGGCGCAGCGCCTGGAGGTGCACCGCTCGCATTCGCGCCTCGTCGAAGTGCCCTTCGATGTGGCGAGCATCGCCGTGGGCAGCCCCGGCGTGCTGCGGGCCACCGCCATCACGCCGCGCCGCGTGCTGATCAACGGCGGCCGCACCGGCGCCACCTCGCTGATGTTCTTCGGCAAGCAGGGCCAGTTCGAGGAGCACCGGGTCTTCGTCACCCACGACGTCAGCGCGCTGCGCGAGCAGCTGCTGCGCCTGGACCCGCGCATCCGCATCGACACCGACCCGAACCGCAACGCCCTGGTCCTGACGGGCACCGTCCGCACCGAGCAGCTGCGCCGCCGTGCGCTCGATGCCGCGCTCAGCTTCGTCGGTGACGCGAGCTACCAGATCCGCGAAAGCCGCCAGGTCCTCAGCCGCAGCACCGCCACGCCCGGCGCTGCGGCGGCGGCCTCGGCCGCCGAACCCGGCCTGCCCCAGCTCGATGACGAGGACGAGGAGGGGGCCGCCGAGGCCGGGGCGGGCGGCATCGCCCCGCAGCCCGTCACGCCGCGGCCGGCCGCCGGCGAGGCCGGCCGCGACCTCAGCACCACCATCACCCGCGTGCGCGAGCTGGGCGAGGGCGCGCCGCAGATCATCGACCTGCTGCATTCCGAGGAAGTGCTGGCCACCCGAGCCCTCCAGCTCGAAGGCCTGCTCGCCGCGCTCGACCCGAGCCTGAAGGTCAGCGAAGTCAACACCGTGCTCCACATCAAGGGCACGGTGGCCAACCCCACCGTCCACGCCCGGGCGCTCTCGCTGATCGAGAGCTTCGTCTCCGACGGGGCCTACCGCCCCAACGGCCTGCGCCCGATCGCCGACCGCGGCGGCATCCTGGTCGCGGGCCGCGACCCCTACACCGCCGGGGTCGGCGGGGTGGGGGGCGCCGGCGGCGCGGGCGGGTCGAACCGCAGCCTCGGCACGGCCGGCGGCGTCGGCGTGGGCGGCGTGGCGGGGCTCGGCGGCGCGGCGGGCGTGGGCGGTGTTGGCGGCGCGGCCGCCCGCCTGGGCCTCTTCCGCCCCTCGCCGCCCAAGGGCAACATCAACCAGAACCTGTCCCGGGCGGACAGCGTGCTCATTGCCGAGGGCAAGGCCCTGGCCCTCATCAAGGTCCGCAGCCAGCCGCGGGTCGAGGTCAAGATCCGGCTCGTCGCGGTGGACCGCGACCTGACCGACCAGATGGGCATCAACTGGCGCATCGACGGCTCGCGCGTGGCCGTCGGCAACCTGACCGGCGGGGTCGTGTCCACGCTGCCCGGAGGCGCCCCGACGGGCAACAACTTCACCACCGGCAGCAGCACCACGAGCAACAACACCGTCGCCAACAGCATCAATGTCGGGGCGGCCAACCTCGTCGGCCTGCTGCAGATCGGCAGCAAGATTTCCATCTCCGCCTTCCTGCAGGCCGTGGAGCAGAAGGGCGCGGCCACCTCGCTGTCCGAGCCCCTGCTGACCGCCGTCAGCGGCGAGCTGGTCACCTTCCAGGTCGGCGGCGAGATTCCCCTGCCCGACTCCAACACGGCGATCACGACCAACTCGGCCCTCGGCGGCACGACCACCACCAACGCCACCAGCGTCTTCTTCCGGCCCTTCGGCGTGCAGCTCTTCCTGCGCCCCACGGTGCTGGAAGACGGCCGCATCAGCCTGGTGCTGGACCAGCGCATCTCCACCCCCGACTTCGCCCGCACCATCACCATCGGCGGCAACCCGGTGCCCTCCTTCAGCCAGCGCACCGTCCAGACCCTGACCGAGACCGCCGACGGCGAAACCTGGGCCGTCGCCGGCCTGATCAGCTCCGAGGACAGCCAGGAGCTGAGCAAGGTCCCCTTCATCGGCGACCTCCCGGTGCTGGGCCGCCTGTTCCAGTCCAAGACCGGCCGCAAGGCGCGCAACGAGCTGATCATCACGATCACCGCGCGCAAGGTGCCGCCGCAGGAAGAGGACGCCCCGGTCCTGGGCGGCGCGCTGCCTCCGTCCGCCCCGGACGCGGCCGAGACCCTGGCGCCGGGCGAACGCCTCGAGCCGCGGCCCACGCCGGGTGCCCCGGCACCTGCCCTCGCCCCGCCCGCAGGACCGGACCCCGCCGCCCCGGTGTCGGCCGCGCCGCGGCTCGAGCCGGTTCCGGCCCCGGAAGCCCGGGCCCCGTCCCCGCCGGCAACGCCCGCGCCCCCGGTCGCCGCGCCGCCTGCCGTCGCGCCGCCTGCCGCTGCGCCTGCGGCCCGGCGTGAGCTCCGCCCCACCGCCCGCACGCTCGAGGGCCTGGCGCCCGAGGCCCTGGAGGCCGTTCGCGCCCGGGCCCTCGGGGCGGCTTCGGCGCCCGGGGGCCGGCCATGAAGCGCTTCAGCCTGCGCCGGGCGGCTGCCGCGGACGAAGCCCGCCTCGGGATCCGCGGGCGGCCCATGCTGCTCGGCCTGCTGGCCCTGCTGCTGCTGGTGGCTGCCGGCCTGCTCTTGCTGCGCGAACAGCGCGAAACCACCCGCCGCAGCACGCTGCTGGCCGAGGCCGAGAAGGTCGCGGCCCAGTCGGCCGACGGCCCCAGCGTGCTGGCCGCCTGCCAGGCCGTGGTCCAGCAGCTGCCGGAAGCCATCGCCCACCACGCGGCCGACCCCCAGGCCCAGGCCGAGCTCGGCCGCGCGCGGCGTGCCCAGGGCCAGTGCCTGGCCAAGCTCAAGCGCTACGCCGAGGCCATCACCGAGCTGCGCGCCGCCATCGAGCTGCGGCCCGAGTACGCCCCGCTCTATGGCGACCTCGCGCTCGCCCAGTCCCGCAACGGTCAGCACCTGCCGGCCCAGCGCACCGCCCGGCTGGCCGTGCAGCTGGACCCGCAGGTCTGGCAGGCCCATCGCCTGCAGGCCCGCGTGCTCGACGCCGCCAGCAGCCCGCTGCCCGCGCTGCGCGCCTACGACGAGGCCCTGCGCCTGGCGCCGCCCGACCAGATCCGCCCCCTGGAGGATGAAGTCGGCCGCATGCGCCAGCGCCACGGCCTGGCCGCACCGGCGGCGGACGCCGACGCCCGAGGAGCCCCCCGATGAACGCCACGCTGCCCTGTCTCGCCCTCGTCCTGCTGCTGCAAGGCTGTGCCGGGCCGCGCGCCCGCCTGCCCGTCCCGCTGGACGCGCCGCCCCAGGCCCAGCCCGAATGGCTGGCCGTCCAGCACTGGCAGCTGGGTGCGGCGCGCCAGGCCGCCGAGATCGCGCAGGCCCTGCAGCAGGCCGGGCTGGCCGGCCGGCCGCTCGCCGTCGCGGCGGCGCAGCCCGACAGCCCGCTGGCCCGCGCCTGGCAGGGGCTCCTGCAGACCGAGCTGCACCGCGCCGGCCTGCGCGTACAGCCCGAGGCGACGCTGCAGGTGCAGACCGAGATCCAGCTCTTCGGCTTCGCCCCCGGCCGCGCCAACCAGGGGCCGGTCGCCGCGCCGGACGATCTGCTGAACCGCCCGATTCCGCAGCACGAGGCCCTGCTGCACACCCGTCTGCGCGAGGGCAGCGGCCCCTGGCTGCTGCATCGCAGCCAGGCCGTCTACCTGCGCGACGAGGACCTGGCGCTCTACCGCGCCGCGCCCGGCGTGGCGCCCGCCCGCACGGTGCCCGTCCTCGCGCGCTGAACCTAGGAACCGGCCATGCCTTCCGCCCCTGCTTCCCTTCCCGGCCGGCGTGCCGGCCTGGCCGTCCTGCTGGGCCTGGGCCTCGCGCTGGCCGGCTGCGTCCTGCCGCCGCAGGCCGCTGGCGTCGACCTGCGGGCCACGCCGGCCCTGCCGCTGAGCCCCGATCCGCTGACCCGCAGCAGCGAGCAGGCCGGGGACGAGCTCGCCGCCGCCTGGCGCCAGGCCGGCCTCGGCCGCGGCGAGACCCTGCTGGTCAGCAGCCTGGTCGCGCTGGACGACCTCAGGACCTCCTCGCCCCTCGGCCGCCTCGTGGCCGAGCAGGTGGCCGGCCGGCTGGCCCAGCACGGCCTGGGCGTCAAGGAGCTGCGGCTGCGCGAAGGCCTGGTGATCCGGGCCGACCAGGGCGAGCTCATGCTCTCCCGCGACGCCGCCGAGCTGGCGCGCCAGCACCTCGCCCAGGTGGTCCTGATCGGCACCTACACCCGCTCGCGCGAGGCCACCCGCATCAACCTGCGCCTGGTGCGGCTCGACGATGCCCGCGTGCTGGCCGCCAGCCAGTACGCGGTGGCCGTCGACGAGCGCACCGAGACGCTGCGCCGCGTGCCCGACGGGCCTGCCACGACCCCGGCCGGGCGCGGCACGCTCTACGACGCGATCCGCGACTACGACCGCCGGCAGCCGCCGCTGCGCTGAAGCCCGCATGCGCGTCCTCATCGTCAGTGCCCAGGAGCTGTTCCGCCAGACCGTCCAGGCCGCCTGCCTGCGCTTCGGCGAATCGATGATCAGCCTGCGGACGACCGACAGCCTGGGCCAGGGCCTGGAGCTGGCCGAGCAGTTCCAGGCCGAGCTGGTCGCCCTCGACCTGACCCGCAACGTCGAGGCCGGCATGCTGGCCCTCGCCCAGCTCGCCGCCCACCCGAGCCGCCTGGTGGTGGCCAGCATCGACAAGGCCAGCACCGACGTGATGGCCCGGGCCGTGCGGGCCGGCGCCCGCGAGTTCCTGGCCCAGCCGGTGCAGGACGACGAGGTGCATGCCGTGCTGCGCAAGGGCCTGCGCCTGGTCACGCCGGCCGGGGTCGAGGCCCCGCCGGCCCGCCGTGGCCGCATCCTGGTGGTGTTCTCCAGCAAGGGCGGTGTCGGCAAGACCACCCTGGCCTGCAACATCACGGTGCGCCTGGCGCAGCGCCTCGGCGAGGGCCGGGTCGCGATGATCGACGCCAACACCCAGGCGCCGAACGTGGCCCCCATGCTCGACCTCCGGCCCGAGCGCTGGCTGCGCGACGCCGTCGAGCAGTACCGCCGCCTCGACGGCGACATGCTGCGCCAGATGATGACGCCGCACGACAGCGGCGCCCTGGTGCTGGCGCACTCCTCGGACAACCCGCTGGGCCTCGATTTCGAGGAGGACCAGCTCGGCAAGATCCTGCTGGTGGCCAAGAGCCACTTCGACCATGTCGTGGTCGACACCTTCCCGGTGCTGTCCAGCCTGAACCTGGCGGTGATGGACCTGGCCGACGACATCCTGCTGGTCACCGAGCCGGTGGTCCCGGCGCTGCGCAGCGCGCGCTACAACCTGCAGGTGCTGCGCCAGGCCGGCTACGGGCCCGAGCGCATCCGCCTGGTCGTCAACCGCTTCTCGCGCTTCAGCGGCAATGTGCCGATCGACCTGGTGGCCGACACCCTGGAATGGCCGGTCGAGGCCGTGCTGAACTACGACGTGAACGCGACCATCGCCGCCAACAACGGCCGGCCGGTGGTCGACATGTTCCCCGAGTCGCTGATCGCCCGCGACATCGGCCAGCTGGTCGACACGCTGGTCGGGGCCTCGCCCGCCGGACCCGGCCCCCGTGCCGGCCTGGGCGACCGCATCCGCCGCTTCCTGCGCGGCTACTGAGCCCGGGCCCGCGATGAATCCCTCCGATGAAGCCCTGCCCAGCCTCCGCGATGCGCTGCGTCGCAGCGCCAGCGGCGGCAGCGACTTCCTGGGCGAGCGCCTGCGCTCCCTGGCCCAGACCCAGCGCGACAGCCGGGTCATCGCGGACGGCGCGGGCATGCTGCCGGGGGTCGGCCCCTCGCACAGCAGCTACAGCCAGGTGCGGCATCGCCTGCACCGGGGCCTGCTGGAGGTGCTGAACCCGCAGGCGGTGGCCCAGGCCGGCATGCCGCAGATCCAGGCGGCCATCGAGGCCTACCTCGACGACGCGCTGGCCCGCGAAAGCCTGCCGCTGTCCCGTGCCGAGCGCGATCAGCTGGGCGAGGACCTGCTCTACGAGGTCATCGGCCTCGGTCCGCTGTCGCCGCTGATGACCGATCCGACCGTGGCCGACATCCTGATCAACGGCCCGCACCAGGTCTATGTCGAGCGCCACGGCCTGCTGGAGCTGAGCGAGGTCCGCTTCCACGACAACGAGCACCTGATGCTGACCATCGAGCGCATCCTCGCGCGGGTCGGCCGGCGGGTCGACGAGTCGCAGCCCATGGCCGATGCCCGCCTGCCCGACGGCAGCCGCGTCAATGTGATCGTCCCGCCGATCGCGGTGCACGGGCCCAGCATGTCGATCCGGCGCTTCATGCGCGAGGTCTACGGCATGAAGGAGCTGGTGGCCGGCGGCTCGCTCACCGCCAAGGCGGCCGAGTTCCTGCGCCTGGCCGTCAAGGCCCGGCTCAACATCATCGTCAGCGGCGGCACCGGCTCGGGCAAGACGACGATGCTGAACTGCCTCAGCAACCACATTCCCGAGGGCGAGCGCATCCTGACCGTCGAAGATACCGCCGAGCTGCGCCTGAACCACCGCCACATCGTCACGCTGGAGGCGCGTCCGGCCAATGCCGAGGGCCGCGGCCACGTCAGCATCCGCGACATCGTCCGCAATGCGCTGCGGATGCGGCCCGACCGCATCATCGTCGGCGAAGTCCGCGGCGGCGAGGCGCTCGACATACTGCAGGCCATGAACACCGGTCACGACGGCAGCCTGGCCACGCTGCACAGCAACAGCCCGCGCGACACCCTCGCGCGCCTGGAGACCATGATGCTGATGGCCGAGGTCGAGCTGCCGCAGCGCGTGCTGCGCGAGCAGGTCGGCTCGGCCCTGGACCTCATCGTCCACCTCGGCCGCTTTGCCGACGGCTCGCGCCGCGTGACCCACATCACCGAGGTGGTCGACGTCGACAACGGCACCGTGCTGACGCAGGACCTCTTCCTCACGCGGCGCGAGGGCGAGCACATCGTGATGCGCGGCCAGGGCATCGTGCCGGCCGCCGCACGCGAGTTCCACGAACGCGGGGTCGAGCTCGACCCCGCGCTCTTCCAGCCCTGAGGCCTGCCGGCCCGCCGCCGCGATGATCGAGCTGCTGATCGGCCTGCTCCTGCTGCTGGCCCTGGCCCTGCTGGCCCTGGTGGGGATCGACCGTCGCCGCGAGCAGCGCCTGCGCGAGCGCCTGGCCGACCGCATCCTCGACACCGCCACCGGCGAGGACGATTCGTTATGGCGCGATGCAGCCGACCTGCTGCAGGTCGCGCGCATGCAGGCCCTGCTCGCGCAGTCGCCGGTCATGCGGCGGCTCTCGGAGGCGCTGATCCGCGGCAACGTCGCCCTGGGCTTCGGGCAGGTGCTTTCGCTGCTGCTCGGCCTGGCCGGGGCCGGGGCCGGTCTCGGCTATGGCCTGGGGCGCCACCTGGGCTTCGGCCTGGCGGGCGGCCTCGTGCTGCCGCTGCTGCTGTGGGTCGGCCTGATGCTGCGCGCCGAGCGTCGCATCGCCCGCCGCGAACGCCAGCTGCCGTCCTTCTGCACGCAGATGCTGTCCGCGCTGCGCACCGGCTCCACGCCGCTGTCGGCCCTGCAGGCGGCCGCACGCACCGCGCCCGAGCCCCTCGGCCGCAGCCTGCGCGAGCTGATCGATGCACTGCAGCTCGGCGTGCAGCCGGCCAGCGCCTGGCGCGACTGGGCCCAGCGCTGCGGCGGCGACCATGCCCGCGTGCTCGCCACCGGCATCCGGCTGAAATGGGAGGCCGGCGGGCAGATGAGCTCCATGCTCGAACACATCCTCGAATCCATGGTCGCCCGCGAGCGCATGCTGCTGCGCGTGGGCACGCTGACCGCCCAGGCCAAGATGGGCAGCTATGTGCTGAGCCTGCTGCCGCTGGCCTTCATGCTCTTCAGCTGGAAGGTCAACCCGCGCATCTTCGACTTCATGCTGGCCGATCCGATCGGCCGGGCCGCGCTGTGGATCGGTGCCGGCCTGGTCGAGTACCGCGTCACCCAGTGGATCAACAGCACCTCCGGCCGGCTCGGCCTGTCCGTGCTCGGCGGTCTGATCGGCTACGGCATCAGCCGCCTGACCGGCCGCACGCTCAATGCCTCGATCGGCGTCGTGCTGGCCTCGGCCGTGGCCAGCGTCGGCCTGAGCTACCTCAGCCTCACGCGCCGCCGGCAGCGCCGCGAGCGCGCCATCCGCAAGGCCCTGCCCGATGTGCTCGAAATGCTGGCCGCCATCATGGAAGGGGGCACGGCCTTCGACGCCGCCCTGCAGCACATCGTGCGCGAGGCCGACCTCAGCCATCCGCTCTACCTGGAGCTGTCGATCACGCTGGAGGCCATGCGCCGCGGCCGCCGCCGCCACGAGGCCCTGCGCCTGCTGGCTGCGCGCGTGAACCTGCCCCAGGTCGCCGAGATCGTCGCCGGCCTGACCCAGGCCGACCAGACCGGCTCCTCCACCGCCGACGTGCTGCGCCACCACGCCAAGATGCTGTTCCGCGAGTACGAGGCCGAGGTGCAGCGCCGCGCCGAGCGCCTGCCCATCAAGATGATGTTCCCGATGATGTTCACCATCATGCCGGCCATGCTGATCGTCACCGGCTTTCCCAGCTTCCTGCGCCTCTACCGGGTGCTGGAATCCATCTTCGCGGGGCGGGCATGAGGCTGGGCCGGGTCATGCTGCACCCCGCCGCGCGCGAGGCCCGGCCGCGCCCGCTGGCCACCGCCGTGGGCCTGGCCGACGGCTGGTGGAGCCGGCTGCGCGGCCTGATGGGCCGCCCCCCGCTGCAGCCCGGGCAGGGCCTGTGGATCCGGCCCTGCCAGCAGGTCCACACCCAGTTCATGCGCGCAGCGATCGACGTGGTCTTCCTCGACGCCGAAGGCCGTGTGCTGCGGGTGCTGCCGGCGATGCGGCCCTGGCGCGTCTCGCCCTTCCTGCGCGCCGCGCGCGAGGTGCTGGAGCTGGCCGCTGGCGAGGCCGACGGTCTGCAGCCGGGCGACCGCCTGGTCTTCCAGCCCCTGGCATGAGCCCCGTCGGGCTGCAGCGCCTGCCGGCGGCGGCCCTGGTCTTCCTGGGCCTGGCGCCGGTGCTGACCGGCCTGCCGATGCGGCCTGACCCCTCCTTCCCGCGCGAGGCGCTGGCCTGCCTCGCCGCCGGCCTGCTGCTGCTGGCCCTGGCCCTGCGGCGCGGGGGCTGGCGGCCGCCGGGCGGCCGGGTCCCGGGCCTGGTGCCGGCTCTGCTGGCCGGGCTGATCCTGCTGCTCGCCACCCTGCCGGCCCTCGGCGAGGGCGCGGCCAGCGCCGCCGGCTCCCTGCTGCTGGCCCTGGCCCTGCTGTTGGCCGCCAGCCGCCAGCGCGATCCGGCCGCCTTGCTGCAGCCCCTGGCCTGGGGCCTGCTGATCGGCAGCCTGGCCAGCGTCGCCGTGCTGCTGCATCAGTTCCTGCTGCCCTGCGCGGCCGATGGCCTGCTGATCGCCCAGGCCCCGCCCGGCCGGCCCTACGGCAACCTGCGCCAGCCCAATCTGATGGCCAGCTACCTGCTGCTGGGCCTGCTGGCCGGCGTCCTGCTGGCGGCACGCCGGCCGGTCGCGCCGTCCGGGGCCGGGCTGCTGGCCGGCAGCCTGCTGCTGGTGCTGGGCCTGGCCCTCACCGCCTCGCGCACCGGCCTGCTGGCCTTGCTGCTGCCCGCGGCCTGGGGCCTGTTCGACCCCCGCCTGCCGCGCCGCCTGCGCGGCCTGCTGCTCAGCCTGCCGCTGCAATACCTGCTGGCCTTCGGCCTGCTGGCCCTGCCGCCGCCGCCCGCCCTGCCGGCCGATGCGCCGGCCGCCTGCCGGGCCGCGGCCGAGGGGCGGCCCGCCGCGCCCGCCTCCGCCGAGGAAGAAGCCCCCGAGCCCCCCGCACCCACCTACCGCGGCCTGCGGCGCCTGCAGGCCGGCGGCGATCTCAGCAGCGGCCGCCTCGCCATCTGGCAGGACAGCTGGACCCTGGCCGCCCGCCACCCCTGGACCGGCGTCGGCTGGGGCCGGCTGAACCTGGCCTGGTTCTTCGAGGAGGGCATGGTCCGCCGCGTGGGCGTGCTGACCCATGCCCACAGCCTGCCGCTGCAACTGGCCGTCGAGCTCGGCTGGCCGCGTGCCCTGGCGGTGCTGGGCCTGCTCGGCCTGAGCCTGTGGGGCGTGGCCCGGGCGGCGCGTCGGGGCCTGCCCGCCACCGCCGCCGGGCTCATGCTGGGCGTGCTGCTGCTGCACAGCCTGCTGGAGTACCCGCTCTGGCACGCCTTCTTCCTGCTGCCCTTTGCCGCCTTGCTGGGCCTGGCCCTCGCGCCGGACGAGGCGCCCGGGCCCGCGCCCGGGGCCGATCCGCCCCCGGCCGGCCTCAGCCGCCTGGGCTGCGGCCTGGCCGGCGGCCTGGCCCTGCTCGGTCTGGGTCTGGCCGTGCCGCAGCATCGCCAGATCGAGGCCTTGCTTCGCCTGCCGCCGGCGCAGCGCGTCGAGGCCGCCCGCGCGCTCCGGGCCCAGGGCAGCCTCTACCCGCATCACCTCAGCCGGCTGGAGCTCACCGCCCGCGGCGCCCGGCCGGCGCCCGAGGCCTTCGGCCCCGCCCTGGCCAGCGGCCTGAACCCGGCCCTGCTGCGGGCCTATGCCCTGGCCCTGCAGCGCAGCGGGCAGGAGCCGGCGGCCCGCTTCGTCGCCCAGCGCCTGCGGCAGTTTCGCGATCCGGCCGTCCAGGCGCAGTTCCGGGACTGCGACCTGCCCGACCCGCCGGCCGCCTTCCGCTGCCAGCGCGAGCCGGTGGTGCTGGACTGGCGCACGCTGCCCGGCCTGCGGCCCTGAGGCCGGAGGCCGCGGCCGCTCAGCCGCCCTGGACCGACACGATCACCAGGCCGATCACGGCCAGGCCCAGCAGCACCTGCACGATGCGCAGCACGGTCTTCATCACGTTTCTCCTTGGGGGGTGGGGGGAAGGTCGCCATCGCCCGCGCAGGCCGAGGGCAGGGGGAGGCCCGGCGTGCGCCGGGCGTGGTCGATGAGGGGCTGCAAGGCCGCCCCCTCCTGCCGTGCGCCGCGGCACAGCCGGGCCAGGAAGGCCTGGCGATGCGCCGGGTAGAAGGCCTGGGCCCGGTCCAGCGCCGCCCGTGCCGCTTCCGCCTGCCCGGCGCGCTGCAGCAGCGCGGCGCGCCGGTAGAGCCCGCGCGAGCCCGGCCGCCAGGCCAGGCTGCGCGCATTGCGGGCCAGGTGGGCGTCCAGCGTCGTCGGATCCAGGCCGCGCGCATCCAGCGGCAGCAGGTCGTCGAGCACCGAGTCCGCCACCGCCTGGAAGACCGGATGGGCCCGCCCGGCGTGCAGCACCCGCGCCTGCTCCGCGGGTGGCAGCGCCTCGCGCCAGGGCCGGTTCAGGGCGAGGAAGGCCGCCAGCGTCCAGGCCAGCAGCAGCGCGCCGAGCAGGCCGCCGACCGCCAGCAGCCGGCGTGCGGGCACGGACAGGTCCGGTGCCGCCGGCCCGCCCAGGCCCAGGCCCAGCAGCAGGGCGATCGGGCCCAGCAGGTGGGCCACATGCGTCGGCAGCTCGATCAGGCAGGCCGCAGCCGCCGGCGCCAGCAGCAGCAGGGGCAGGGCCTCGGCCGGCTGCCGGCCGGCCCGGCCGAGCCGGCGCAGCCAGACCGCCAGCAGCCCCAGCAGGCCCAGGCCCGCGCCCAGGCCCAGCGTGGCCAGCAGATGCAGCGGCAGCTGGTGGGCGTGGGTCGTGTAGCGGAAGTTCGGCAGGGCATGGGCCCGCTCGGCATGGAAGGCGGTGTAGGCGTCGAAGCCCAGGCCGGTCCATGGCGCGCTCTGCCAGGCCGCCCAGGCGCTGGCCCACATCGGCAGGCGCAGCGCCCAGGCGCTTTCGGCCCCGCGCGCGCTGGCCGTGCCCAGGCCCGGCCCCTCGCCCGCCAGGGCCTGGGTCAGCGGCGGCAGCGCCCAGGTGGCCGCCAGCATCAGCGCCAGGGCCAGCAGGCCGCGCCGGCGCAGCGCGCGCCGCAGCCCGTCCGGCCCGGCCGACAGGCCCAGCGCCACCCCCAGTGGCAGGCCGGCATAGACCAGTGCCGCCCGCTGGGTGGAGAGGGCCAGGCCCAGCACCAGCAGGGCCAGCGCGGCCAGGCCGCGGCCGCTGATCCAGGCGCCGGCCCGGCCGCCCAGCCGCCCGCGGGCGTCCAGCCAGAGCAGGGCGGCCAGGGCCCAGCCCAGCGTCAGCACGTAGTGACCCTGATGGCGCAGCTGGCCGGTGGCGGCCTGGGCGCTCTTGCGGTCGCTGTAGAGCAGCCAGCCCGGCAGGGCCTCGGGGGCCAGCACCTGCACCGCGCCCAGCGCCGCATTCAGCAGGCCGGCCAGCAGCAGGGCGGCGGCCACCGCATCCCACAGGGCGCCACGCTCGGCCACCGCATGGCGCCAGGCATGGCCGGCGGCCAGCAGCAGGCCGGCCCAGGCCAGCATGGCCGTGGGCGCGGCATGGTTCAGGGGGTAGACCTGCGGCACCCCCAGCGGCTGCAGCGCGACCCAGGCCGCACCCTGCAGCGGCAGGCCCGCCAGCGCCGGCCAGCGCCCGGCCGGCCCCAGCAGCAGGGCCAGCGCGCCGCCCAGGCCCAGGGCCATCGCCAGCCACTCGCTCTCGAAGAACTGCATCGGCGCGCCATGCAGCGGCTGCAGCAGCGGCAGGCTCAGCAGGCCCAGCAGCAGGGCCGGCCCCAGGCGCCCGGCGGGACCCGACGGGGCCGGCAGGACGGCGGTCGGCATCAGTCCATCACCGCCGTCGTCATCCGGCGCTCCGTGCCCTCGATGACCTCGACCAGCTTCGGGTCGCGCAGCGCGCGCACCACGCGGTCGTCGGCTGGCGTGCTCTCGCTGACCCGCCGTGCCTCGGCAAAGGGCTTGTAGACCACCTGCAGCCGCTGGCCCGCGTTGATCGCGATCTGCAGCTGCGGCGCGTCCTCCTCATGCACCTCCAGCGCGGCCAGCGGCGCCGGGGGCGGATTGCGCCGGTTCGGCGGCGTGCGTGGCGGGGCGGGGGGCGCATTCACCACCCGCACGTTCTGCGCGATCAGCACCGCCGACATCGTCGGCGGCGGCCCGCCCGCGGCCGCGCCGCCGCGGTTGATCGCGCCCCCCGCCCCCGGCTGGACGCTGTTGCCCACTGCGTTCAGCGAGCCGCTGCCCCGGCCCCCCGGGGCGGCCGGCGCCGACAGGGCGTAGATGTCCACCACGTCGCCCTCGCGCATCTGGCCGGCCACGCCGGTCAGCGCGCCCATGTCCATCACCACCATGCGATGGCCCGGCGCCAGCAGGCCCGAGAAGCCGCGCGGCGCCCCGGGCGGCGCCAGCTTGCCCTCGCTGAAGTACTCGCCCGGCCGCAGCGCCTGGCGCGTCACCCGGCTGAGGATGCCGTTGGGCTGCAGGATCGCGTCCTCCGGCACCGCCTCGGGCCGCAGGTACATCGGGCGGATCAGGCCATTGCCCTCCATCTCCGTGCCCTTGCTGATCGCCCGCGCCGCCACCGGCACGGCGATCGTGCCGGGCGGGCGCGGCGGCGTCGCCGGGGCGGGCGGCGCGGTGTTGCGGGTGAAGAACCACAGCGCCGCCCCCAGGGCCAGCACTGCCGCGCCGGCCAGCGGCAGGAGGAGGGGGTTGGGGCCGCGGCGGCGGCGCTGGGGCGTGGTGGCCATGGGGCGCTCGGTGGGGGGAAAGGGGCAGCCGCCGGGGGCTCAGGAACAGGCCTGGCGCGACACGCCGACCGCGCTGGCGGCCGGGCTGAACAGGCTGCGGGTCTCGGTGCAGCCGCGGAAGGTCTTCCACGGCACCTTGAAGTAGCTCGGGTTGCCGGTGGCTGCGCCCTGGCTGACGACCTCGGCGCCCAGGCCGCCCGCGCCGCCGATGCCCAGGTCCAGCTGGTCGAGCAGCGTGGGATCGACGACGGCCCGCTCGTCGAAGCGGCCCGTCGGGAAGGCGCTGAAGAAGCTGTGCCGGTAGCGCATCACCACCCGGATGTCGCAGGCCAGCGGGTAGGGGCGGCTGGTGGCCTGGCTCCAGCAGCGGTCGGCCGGGGCGCTGCGGCGGTCGCAGGGGCAGTCTTCCGCGTCCGTGCAGGCGGCGAAGCCTTCGCCGGCCGCCACGCATTGCAGCTGGAAGGTGGCCAGCGGCGGGCCGGCGCTGACCAGGCCGTTCGCCCCGCCCTCGGCCACCTGGGCGAGCCGGACATCTCCCGTGCCCGGGTCCAGCCGGCCGGGCAGGCGCAGCAGCCAGCGGACCGCCGCGGCATCGCAGACCACCTCGTTCAGCGCGGCGTCCGTGCAGCGCGTCTGGTAGAGGTTGCGCACCGCGTTGTGCAGCGGGGGCAGGGCCGAGAACAGACGGTCCACGCAGCGGGCCTGCAGCACCCCGCCCGGGGCGCAGGCGGTGATGTCCAGCGGCTTGGGGTTGAAGAGGTAGTGGTCGGCGTCGAGCCGGTGGCTGGCCTGGCTGGGGTCGCTGAGCAGCGGGTCGCAGCGCGCGGGGTAATCGGCGTCGCCGGCCTCGTGGTCGGGCAGGCCGGGGTCCGGCGTCGTGCAGTCGGCATCGTCGCAGCTCGGCATGCTGAAGCCGTCCACCTCGTGGCTGCCGAGCCCGCAGTAGCCGGGCACCGTGGCCGTGCCGCTCGGCGGGTAGGCGCCGGCTTCGTCGCAGGCCGCGCTGCCGGGTGCGCTGCCGGCCGTGACGGCCGCGCTGGCTGCGCAGATCTCGTGCAGCACCGGCCGCAAGGGGCTGCTGGCCGCCTCGGTCTGCGCGAAGCGCTGGATCGCCTGGGCCCAGCCATCGCCCGCCGTCTGCACGCCGTCGCGCAGCCCGCGGGAGGCCAGGGCCGCGGTGCCCAGCTCGATGCCGCCGACGATCAGCGCCATCAGCACCAGCAGCACGATGGCGAACTCGATCAGCGCCTGACCGCGCAGGTCGCGGCGCGCACGGGCCGAGGGCAGGCGGCGCGGCGGCATGGCCTCAGGCCAGGCCCAGCGCGCCCCGCACCGCAGGCTGGCGGCCCAGCTGCCAGACGATGACCATCAGGGTGCCGGCCGCCAGGGCCACGCCATAGGGCATGCGCAGCGCGCCCTGGCTGCCCAGGTCCCAGCCCAGGGTGCGGAAGCCGCTCAGCCACAGGCTGCGCGCCATGAAGCGCAGATTGCCCAGCACCTTGGCCAGGCCACCGGCCCGCCAGGCCAGCGCCAGGGCCCACAGGCCGCCGAACAGGGCCGCATTCAGCAGCGCGAAGACCGCGCCGATGGGCCCGAGGAAGAAGCCGATGACCATCATGAACTTCACATCGCCCGGGGCCAGCTGGCGCAGCAGCATGGCGGGCGCGGTCAGCACGAAGCCGATCAGCATGCCCAGCAGGCCGAAGCCCAGGGCCTTGGCCACCAGCAGCAGGCCGCCGGGGGCGGCATGCATGACGATCACGCCGCAGGCGTAGAGCAGGCCGGCGAGCAGCCAGTCGTTGGGGATGCGCTGGCTGCGGTGGTCGGACCAGGCCACCAGCAGGCTCATCACGGCCAGGCCGCCGAACATCCAGAAGGCCAGGCCGGTGGTGAGCAGGTGGGAGACGGTTGCGCTGTCAGGCATGGGGGTCGGCCGCGTCGGGCCCCGGAAGCGAAGCAACCCGCCCGGCGGGAACCGAGCGGGCTGCGCATGCTAGGCACCGGGCGGCGGAAGCCGCCCCGGGCTAGCCCTCGGGAGAAATGCCCGATTACTGGGCGTTCCAGCCGCCTTCTTCCGCGCTGTAGTACGACGAAGTACCCAGCGTGCTGTTCAGGGTGTAGTTCTCCGCATCTGCACCCGACACAGCGTCACGCGACGCGAAGACCTCCTCGCCATTCGCGTTCTGCTCAGTGCCCACCAGACCATCACGGTCCAGACGAACCTGGCCGGTTTCGCCCGCCTCACCGCCCGGCAGGTGGTTGGCCATCCAGGCGTAGAGGTCGCCGGTCTTGTCGCCCAGCACGACGACGGCGAGGTAGGACACCGCGGCGATGCCGCCGAGGGTGATGCCGTACTCGACCATCGACTGGCCTTCTTCGTCCTTCAGGAACTTCTTGATGGATTGCAGCATGGGTGTCTCCAGATTTTTTGGGTTGAATCGCCCCCGGGGATCCGATGGGTGCACTGCGTGGCCGCCGGGGCGCCGGCCACGCAGGCGGCAGCACGGGCCGCCGCGGTGGGGAGGCCGTGAGGCCCGACGCATGACACCCACCCTTAGGAGGGGTCCGCCCCGACTTGCGTGCTGTGATAAGGCAGGTGGCGTGCCTGCCGGGAGGAGTGCCCGGGTTTGCCCCAGGCGCTGGTCTGCAAGTCCTTGTTTCGCGGGAGTTCCTCCCGGAGTTCTTCCCGGGCTTGCTGGGAAACCCTCAACCTGGGCGCTGGTTGCCCTGCAACCAGCGCGGCAGCCAGATGGCTGTCAGCAGCCATCGGCGGCCTGAGGCCCGGCGGCCGCAGCTTTTTGTCAGCCAGGCAAGCAAATGTGTGAATCCGGTAACAGGGCTCGCCGGTATCCGGGAGGTGCAACGAGCGATCGATGCGCACCGATCCCAAAACAAGCATCCGGAGCGTCCATGAGCCTCACCTCCACCCTGACCAGCCTGACCACCCCGCTGCCCCTGAGCCTGCCGGTGCTGCCCACCGCCGTGACCAGCGTGGTCGATGAGCTTGAGGCCGCGCTGCCGGCCACGCTGCCCGCGCTGTCGCTGCCGGTTGCGCTGCCCAGCCTGCCGGCTGCGCCGAGCCTGCCCTCGCTGCCGGTGGACCTGCCGGTCGACCTGCCGCTCAGCCTGAACACGCTGCCGGCCCCGGATGCCCTGATCGCCCAGCTTGAAGCGGCCGTGATCGACCTGAGCGCCCAGCTCGAGTCCCTGCTCGGCGCGCTGCCGGCCGACCTGCCCGTCGACCTGCCCGGCCTCGGCGACCTGAACGCGCTGATCGACGAGATCCAGGCCATCGTCGACGCGACCGTCGTGCCGCTGGTGGCCGGCGGCGTGGACCTGCTCCAGGACGTGGTGGATGGCGTGCAGGCCCTGCTCGCCAACCCCAGCCTGAACGCCCTGGCCGCCGGGGCCAGCGACCTGCTGCACGCCGCGACGGCCGCCACCGGTGGCGCCCTGGTGCTGCTGGACCTCGAAGCCTTCGACCCGCTGCTGGATCTGGCGGCCGGCGAGATCGACTTCGTCGCCGACACCCTGGGTGCGGCCCTGGCGCCGGTCCTGGTCGAAGCCCCGCAGCTGGCGCCCGTGGCGGCCTCGGTCGATCAGCTCCTCGGCGTGGCCTCGGCTGCGGTTGCCGGTTTGAACGAAGCCGCGGCGCCCCTGGTCGTCGGCGGCCTGGTGCTGGCCAATGACGCGGTTGCCCTGGTGGATGCCACGCTGATTGCCGTGGACCCCCTGCTGAACACCTTGGATGGTCTTGCGGCCGGCCTGCCCACGCTGCCGGCCCTGCCGGCGGCCCCGTCGCTGGACGATGTGCTGGGCCTGCTGCCCACCGGTGCCGGCCTGCCCGCGCTGCCGACCCTGCCGGCGGCCCCGTCGCTGGACGATGTGCTGGGCCTGCTGCCCACCGGCGCAGGTCTGCCCGCGCTGCCGGCCCTGGACCTCAGCGGTCTGCCCGCGCTGCCGAACCTGGACCTCAGCGGTCTGCCGGCCCTGGCGGGCGTGGACGCGTCGGCCCTGGTCGCCCTGGTCGACACGGCGGTCGGTGCCGCCAACGATCTGCTGGGCGGCCTGCCTGCGCTGCCGGATCTGCCGGCGCCGCTGGCCGGCGTGGTGGCCGAGCTCGATGCGGCGCTCGACCCCCTGCTGTCCCTCAACAGCACCAGCGTTGGCGTGAGCCTGGACGCGGTCGCCACCGCCGACATCGCGCTGCAGCTGCCGCTGATCTGATTTCAACCGGTGATCGTGGGCTGGCTCCGAAGGGGGGCCGGCACCCCTGGGCCGTCCGGCGCAAGCCGGGCGGCTTTTTTTCGCCCCGGCTGCGCGGGGCTTTCAGGGCGGGGCGGGGAGTGCGCCGCCCAGGCGCAGCTTGTCGATGCGGTAGCGCAGGGCCATGCGGGTCACGCCCAGCTGGCGCGCGGCTTCCGAGACGTTGCCGCGGCAGCGGGCCAGCGCGCGTTCGATCAGGTGGCGTTCGGCCTCGTCCAGGGTCATCGCGTCGAGGCTGCGCTCGCTGGCCGGCCCGGTGGCCGCCGGGGCGGGGAGGTCCGCGGCGGGATCGGCGGGCGGCAGCCCGAGGCATGCCGCCCCCAGCGGCGCACCGCCGCCCAGCAGCACCGCGCGCTCGATCAGGTGGCGCAGCTCGCGCACATTGCCGGGCCAGGGGTAGCGCTGCAGCGCGGCTTCGGCCTCCGGCACGAGCACCGGATCGGGCAGGCCGTAGCGCCGCGCCGTCTGCAGCGCGAAATGACGGGCCAGCAGCAGGCTGTCGCCGGCGCGTTCGCGCAGCGGCGGCAGGGTCACGTGGATGACGTTCAGGCGGTAGTACAGGTCGGCCCGGAACTGGCCGGCAGCCACCATGGCCGCGAGGTCCCGGTTGGTGCCGGCGACGAAGCGGGCGCTGACCGGCTGCTCGCGCACGCTGCCGACGCGGCGCACCACGCGTCGCTCCAGCACATTGAGCAGCTTGGCCTGGAGTTCGAGGCCGAGCTCGCCGAGTTCGTCGAGGAAGACCGTGCCGTCCTCGGCGGCTTCGATGAGACCGACACGGCGGCCCTGCGCGCCGGTGTAGGCGCCCTTCTCGTGACCGAAGAGTTCGGCCTCGATCAGCTCGCGCGGCAGCGAGGCGCAGTCGATCTGTACGAAGGGCCGTTCGCGCAGCGGGCCGCTGCGATGCAGCACGCGGGCGGCGACGTCCTTGCCGGTGCCGGTCTCGCCGAGCAGCAGCACGGTGGGCGGCGCGATGCCGCTGCGCGGGGCGAGCCGGCCCAGGGCTTCGAGCTGCTCGCGGGCGGCACGCAGGGCCGGGCTGTCGCCGAGCATCTGCACTTCATCCAGCGCGTGGACGCTGCGCTCGCGCGAGTAGTCCACCCGCCGGCGAAGCTGGGCGGTGGAGAGGGTCTTCTCGACGACGAGGCGGAGTTCGTCGAGGTCGACCGGCTTTTTCACGTAGTCGGCGGCGCCGAGCTTCATGGCCTCGACGGCGTCTTCCAGCTCGCCGTAGGCGGTCAGCATGATGAAGGTGGGTCGCTCGGGCGATTCGCCGGGCGGGTGGGCGGCGAGCAGCTCGAAGCCGTGGCCGTCGGGCAGGCGCATGTCGAGCAGCACCAGGGCGGGGGGCTGGCGTTGGAGCTGGGCGCGGGCTTCCTGCAGGCTGCCCGCAACCTGGCAGGCGTAGCCGGCGCGGCCCAGGTGGCGCGCCGCGGCGCGGGCGAAGAGGGCTTCGTCGTCCACGATGAGCAGGGCCGGGCCGCTGGCTTCGGGGGGCGGAGGGGGGCTGCTGTTCATGGGCGACGGGGACGGTCGAAGCTGCTGGCGTAGCGCTGGGCCCAGGCGTGAAAGGCCGTCTGCACCGGGCTGTCGCCGGCGAACGCCGCCTGGCCGCCGGACAGCGGTCCGCCGGGCGCACGCGGCAGTCGGATGCGGGCCTCGGTGCCGCCGCTGGGCGGGCTGAGGAATTCAAGCCGGCCGCCGTGGCTTTCGCAGACCTTGGTGCAGAAGGGCAGGCCCAGGCCGCTGCCGCCGGGCTTGCTGCTGGGCAGCGGCGGCAGGCCGTGCAGGGCGGGCGGGCCGCGCCAGCCGGGGCCTCGATCGCGCACGCTGAGCCAGGCTTCCCCCGCGCTGGCGCCCAGCGAGAGGGTCAGGCGGCCGCCCTGCGGCGAGGCCTCGGCGGCATTGACGAGCAGGGCGCTGACGGCCTGCTCCAGCAGCTCCGGGTCGGCCTGCAGCGGCAGGGCCTGGCTCCAGCCCTGGCGTTCGATCGCCAGCCCGCGCGCGTCGAGCACCGTGCCATGCAGGGCCAGGGCCTGGTCGACGACCTGCCGCAGGTCCAGTGCCGCCAGGCGTGGCTGCAGGGGGTGAAGGTAGGACAGCAGGGCATGCGTCCAGGCGGCCAGCCGGTCGCTGGCGCCGATGATGTCGGCCAGGGCTTCGCGGGTGTCGGCCGGCAGTTCGGGCGCATCGGCGATCTGCGCGGTCGCGCGGATGCTCGCCAGCGGATTGCGGATGTTGTGCGCGACGACCGGGATCAGCGCGCCCAGCACGGCCTGCCGTTCCGACTGCACCAGGGCCTTGCGGCTGGCATCGAGCTCGGCGGCCATGGCATTGATGCCCTGGGCCAGGCTGCGCAGCTCGGTGGTGCCGCGGTCGGGCACGCGGTGGCTCAGGTCCCCTTCGCGGATGCGGCGGGTCGCGTCGAGCACGTCGCCCAGCGGCCGGCTGAAGTGGCGCCGCAGATGGGCGCTGGCGTAGACCATCAGCAGCGCCGCCAGGCTGACGGTGAGGGCCAGCACCACCGGAACCCAGCGGGTGAGGAAGGTGAGCTGCGCGGTCTGCTCGACATGCTCCTGCTGCAGCAGGGCTTCGAAACGGGCCAGCACGTCCTCGTAGCGCTGGAAGGCGCCGGACTCGATCTCGGTGTGCATCAGCCGCAGCACGGCCTCGGTCTCGGCCGGGTTCGGGCGCTCGGCGCCGGGGCGGGCGTTGCGCATCAGGGTCTCGCTGATGCGCAGCACCTCGCCATAGGCATCGCGCAGCTCGCGGGCCAGGCGTTCTTCCTCCGGCTGGCGCAGCCGGCTTTCGAGCACATCGAAGCGTTCGCCGATGCGCCGCGTGAAGACGCCGTACTCGCTGCGTGCGCTGGGATCGCCCAGCAGGATGTCGTCGAAGACTTCCTTGACCTGGCGGTAGAGGGTGCCGCGGATGGCGTAGACCTCGGATTCCAGCGCGGCCAGGCGGCTGATCTCGTGCGAGACCGCCTCCCAGGGGCGGGTGCCGAGCAGGCCGAGCACGCCGCTGAAGACGATCAACAGCACATAGCCCAGCGAGATGCGGCTCTGGAAGCGCCGCAGCGACCGGGCCGGACCGAACCATTCGACATTCATCGGCGCAGGGCGGGAGGGCAGGGCGGCGGAAAGCCGCGCATGATCCCCCGCCCTCCGGCGCCTCCGGCTGGGACTTTTGCCCGATCGGCCCGGGCCTCGGGCAAGTCCCGGGGCCGGGTCTTGCGGGGCCTGGACGCCCGCCGGGCCGTCGTGCTGCGGGGCCGGGGCCTGCCTGGGCCTCAGGCCGCCCGCACGTCGGCCACGGGGGGCGCGCCGAAGTCAGCTCGGTCCAGCCAGGCCAGCACCTTGCCGGCGGCCTGGTCGGGGGTGTCCAGCAGGCCTTCGCGGTGCAGTGCGTCGAAGCGGGCCTGGGCGGCGAAGTGGGCCGGATCGGCCTCGCGCAGCTGGCGCTGCATGTCGGTCGCGATCACGCCAGGGGCCAGCGAGACGACGCGGGTGCGCGGATCGTCGGCATGCTCCAGCGCGAGGGCGCGTGCGGCATGGTCCAGACCCGCCTTGACGGCGCAGTAGACGGTGCTGCCCGCCATGGCGTGGCGGCCGAGGCCGGAGGAGATGAAGAGCAGCTGGCGCTGTGCGCCCCAGCCGGCACTGGCGGCCAGCGCCGCGGCGCTCAGGCGCAGCGGGGCTTCCAGGCCCAGGCGCAGCGCGGCGCGCAGTTCCTCGTCGGCCTGGGCGTGCAGCCCGGCCGGCTCGGGCAGCAGGGCGGCGTTGTGCAGCAGCACCAGTCGGGCGGGCGGCGCGGCAGCCAGGGTCAGCAGCAGCGCGTGCAGGCGTTCGACGGCCGCATCGGGCTCGGCCAGGTCGACCGACCACTGCGTGCAGGGGCAGCCGGCGGCCTGGGCCGCGGTGTCCAGGCCCGGGTCGGGCCGGCGGGAGAGGGTCAGCAGGGCATGGCCGGGCCGCAGCAGCTGGCGGGCCATGGCGGCGCCGAGCCCGCGCGAGGCACCGGTCAGCACGATCAGGGTCGAGGCGGCGCGTGCGCCGGGGCCGCTGCACAGCAGCTCGGTGGGGGTGGGGAGGGCAGGCATGGCGTGGATGCTGCCAGCCTGCGGCGCCTCGTGCAGGCATCCTGCGCGGCGGGGGACGCCGCCTGCCGGCAAGACGGCGGGGCGCAAGCCGCCGTGGCGCCCTGGTCCTCAGCCGTTCGTGGCCGCTTCGCGCATGCGGTCGCGCCGGGCCAGGGCAGGGAAGTGCCGGCGCCAGAGGGCGACCACGGCCAGGGTGCCGAAGCCGCCGAGCAGCACCGAACCCACCGGGCCCAGCGCGGCGGCGGTGGCGCCCGACTCGAACTCGCCCAGCTGGTTGCTCGCGCCGATGAAGATGCCGTTGACGGCGCTGACCCGGCCGCGCATGGCATCCGGCGTTTCCAGCTGCACGAGCGACTGGCGGATGACGACGCTGACCATGTCCGCCGCGCCAGCCACGAAGAGCGCGGCCAGCGACAGCCAGAAGCTGGTCGACAGGCCGAAGACCAGGGTGGCCAGGCCGTAGACGGCGACCGCGCGGAACATCTTGGGCCCGACCTGCCGCTCGATCGGCCGGCGGCTGAGCCAGACCGACAGCGTCAGCGCGCCCACCGCCGGCGCAGCCCGCAGCAGGCCCAGGCCCCAGGGGCCGACGTGCAGGATGTCCTTGGCGAAGATCGGCAGCAGCGCGGTGGCGCCGCCCAGAAGCACGGCGAACAGGTCCATCGAGATCGCCCCCAGCACGGCCGGCCGGCTGCGGATGAAGGCCAGCCCGGCGAAGACGGTCTTGAAGCTCACGGCTTCCTTGGGCACCGGCGGCTGCACGTAGCGCAGGCCCAGGGTCAGCCCCACACCGAGCAGGAACAGCAGGCCGCAGAGGCCGTAGACCGCCTCGGGCCCGGCCACGTAGACGAAGCCACCCAGCGCCGGCCCGCCGATGATCGCGGTCTGCATGCCGGCCGAGCTCAGCGCGATGGCCCGCGGCAGCTTGGCGGCCGGCACCAGCAGCGGCAGCAGCGACTGCTGCACCGGCATCTGGAAGGCCTTGGCGGCGCCGATCAGCAGGGAGAGGCCGAGCAGGGTCTCGCGGCCCGCCCAGCCCCCGGCGCTGCCCAGCATCAGCACGGCGCTGATGCCCGTCTGCACCGTCAGCGCGGCGGCCAGGATGCGGCCGCGGTGGTGGCGGTCGGCCAGGTGGCCTGCCACCAGCATCAGCACCAGCGAGGGCAGGAACTGCAGCAGGCCGACGAGACCCAGGTCCCAGGCGCTGCCGGTCAGCTCGTACATCTGCCAGCCGATGGCCACCATCATCATCTGGTTGCCCGAGGTGCCGGCGACCCGGGCACACCAGAAGCGGACGAAGGCGCGCTCGGCCAGCAGCGCACGCAGCCCGCCGTCGGCGGGACGACCCGCATCGGCGGGCAGGGGAACAGGGCTCAAGGCGGCAGGGTCCGGGGCAGGGTGTGAGGGACTAGCCTTCGACGGCCGGATCCCGCACCGGGCCGATCGGCCCCCCGGCCCCTGCCTCGCCGGCCACCACGCGCGCATGCCGCTCGTAGGTGAAGTAGGCCCAGGCCCAGTCCATCAGCACGGCAATGCGGTTGCGGAAACCGATCAGGAAGTAGACGTGGGCGATCAGCCAGAAAAGCCAGGCGAAGAAGCCGGAGAAGCGGATCGGGCCCAGCGGCGAGCTGAGGTCGACCACGGCCGCACGGCGGCCGATGGTCGCGAGGTTGCCATAGTCCCGGTAGACGAAGGCCTCGGTCGGCTGGCCGGCCAGGCGCCGTTGCAGATTGCGCGCCGCGCACTGGCCCATTTGCTTGGCGGCCGGCGACACGCCGGGCACGGCCGTCGGTGCGCCCTTCTTCGGGTGGCTGCGGGCTGCGGCCATGTCGCCGATGACGCTGACTTCGGGGTGGCCCCGCAGGCTGAGGTCGGGCTCCACCGGCACGCGGCCGGCGCGGTCGCAGGCCACGCCGGCGGCCTCGCCGAGCATGCGGGCCAGCGGCGAGGCGGCGACGCCGGCCGCCCAGATGATGCTGTGGCTGTCGATGCGCTCGCGCTGGCCGCCGCGTTCCACCCACAGGCCATCGGCGTCGATCGCGGTGACCTTGGTGTCGAGCAGCACCTCGACGCCAAGGCGTTCGAGCTGCTGGCGGGCCTTCTCGCTCAGGCCCGGCGGCATGGCCTGCAGCACGCGGCCGCCGCCTTCGACCAGCAGCACCCGGGCCTGGGCCGGCTGGATGCGGCGGAACTCGCCGGGCAGGGTGTGGCGGGCGATCTCGACCAGGGTGCCGGCCATCTCGACGCCGGTGGGGCCGGCGCCGATCACGACGAAGGTCATCAGGTCGCGCTGGCGCACCGGGTCGTCTGCACGCTCGGCGGCTTCGAAAGCCAGCAGGGCGCGGCGGCGGATGCTGAAGGCGTCGCTCAGGGTCTTCAGGCCGGGGGCATGCTCGGCCCACGCATCGTTGCCGAAATAGCTGTGGGTGGCCCCGGCCGCCACGATCAGGTGGTCGTAGTCGATCCGGCCGCCATCGGCCAGCCGCACCTGGCGGGCTGCCAGGTCGAAGCCGCTGACCTCGGCCATCAGTGTGGTGACCTGCTCGTCGCCGCGGAACATCTGGCGGATCGGCGCGGCGATCGAGGGCGCCGGCAGACCGGCCGTGGCCACCTGGTAGAGCAGGGGCTGGAAGAGGTGGTGGTTGGTGCGGTCGACGACCGTGATGTCGACGGGCGTCTTGTGCAGGGCCTTGGCGGCCCAGATGCCACCAAAGCCGCCGCCGATGATCAGGACATGCGGCCGGCGGCCTGGCTGCAGGGGGGTGGGATCCATGGAGGTCCTCGGGGAGCGCGCATCCGGTCGGTCGTGGCCGCCGGTTTCTTCGTCGTCGGGGTCGGGCGTTGCGGTCCGGCCGCGGCGCAAAGGCCTGCTGGATCGGCAGGCCTTCACTGCGGCGTCAGGTTCGCATGCTAACCACTGCAAAAGCCGTTCCCGCCCGGTCGAGGCTCAGAAGGGGGCCGGGTCGTCCCAGATGCAGCGTTCTCCGCGCTGCGGGTGCTCCAGTTCGAGCCGTGTCGCATGCAACAGCAGGCGCGGCGCGCCGGCCGGATCGCCGTAGAGGGCGTCGCCAAGGATGGGATGGCCGAGGGCGGCCAGATGCACGCGCAGCTGGTGGCTGCGGCCGGTCTCCGGTAGCAGCTCGACCCGGGTGCCGCCCCCGGGGGCTGGCCCGAGCTGCCGCCAGCGGGTCAGGGCCGGCTTGCCCTGCACCGGATCCACCTTCTGGCGCGGCCGCCGCGGCCAGTCGGCACTCAGCGGCCAGTCGATGCAGGCCGGTGCCTCGCCCGGACCCGGGCCGTCCAGCCGGCCCGCCACCACGGCCTCATAGCGCTTGGCCACCCGGCGCTCGGCGAAAGCCTGACTGAGACGGCGCTGCGCTTGCGCCCCCCGGGCGTAGACCATCAGCCCGGAGGTCGGCTGGTCGAGCCGGTGCACGGTCAGTGCGTCGGGCCAGTGCTGCTGCAGGCGGCGGATCAGGCAGTCGGCCTTGTCCTCGCCCCGGCCCGGCACGGCCAGCAGGCCGGCGGGCTTGCGGACCAGGATCCAGTGCTCATCGAAAGCGAGTACCCGCTCGCTTTCCTGGGCCGGGCCGCACGGGACGCGATCGCATCCCGTGGCGGCTGTCGCGGCTTCAGCTGCGTTGCTGGATGCCAGCAATCGCCCAGTCCCGGCTTTCGTCCAGCGGACGCACGAGGTGCCAGACCTCGTCGAAGCGCTCGGCACCGTGCTCGGCTTCTTCGCGGATCAGGCCGTGGAAACGCACGCTGACGACACGCTGCAAAGCGTCCTGGCCCACTTCGAGGACCTCGGCATCGAGTTGCACGACGTCCGTCTGCTGGCTGGCGTTGCCGCGTTCGTGCAGGTCCAGGCGCAGTGCCGCGAACAGCTCGGGGGTGGTGAAGCGGCGCAGATCGTCGACCTGTCCCGCGTCATTGGCCGCCTGCATCCGGATGAAGATCATCTTCGCCAGGCGCACGAAACCGTCGGCATCGAAGTCAGCCGGCAAGGCGGCGGGGGCTGCGGCCGCGACCGCTGGGCTGCCGAAGGCTTGCGAAGCTTCGCGGGCGTAGGGGCTGGCTGCGTCCGGCTGGGGGCTGGCCTGGCGCGGCATGGCCACCGATCCCAGGCCCGCACCGGCTCCGGCCGGCTGCATCCGCGGCGAACCGCCTGCGAAACGGCGCAGGATCAGGCGCACGACAAAGAAAACCGCCACGGCGAGCAGCACCATCATCATCAGGTCGGCGAAGCCTTCGCCGAGGCCGAAGTGGCTGAGCAGTGCGGCCAGGCCGAGGCCGGCGGCCAGGCCGGCCAGCGGTCCCATCCACGAGCGCTTGCCGGCGGCGGCGGCCGGCGCCGCGGTTGCGGGGGCGGCCGCACCCGGGCTTGCATCGGCCTGCTTCGGCGGCGTGGCCGGCGGCGGGGTCGGGCTGGCCTCGCGCTGCATGCCGACCGAACGCTTACCCCCCAACCGCTTGGCCTCGGCCTCCCCCGGCAGCAGGCTCAGGCCGCCGGCGAGCAGCAGGGCCAGGCTCAGCAGACCGGTCTGCACGGCCGTCCGCAGGCGGCTCAGTGCATGGATCCATCGGTTCGGATGGGGCAGGGTGGCGTTCATCAGTTCCTCTCGTTGCATACGGGCCAGGCAGCAGGGGCTGCACGGGCCCGAGTGGACCATACGGACCGCCCAAGGTTCCCTGGGTCGCGCCCATGAAAAAACCGCCCCGGGGGGCGGTTGTCGAGGTCGGATGGGATCTTTGAGGACAGACTTTCCTGTGTCCGCAACACCGACCGCCGGCACGGAACCCAGCAGGGTACCGGCGCTTTCGAGTTTGAAGTGGCTCAGGCCTGCTTGCGCCGGCGGCGAGCGACAACGCCAAGCGCACCAAGACCGGCAAGCATCAAGGCATAGGTCTCGGGTTCCGGAACGGCAGCCGTCAGACCCACCAGCGTCCCGTTGTATGTCGTCACGGAAACGGCTTTGCCCGTCACCAGATCGATCGAATAGATGCCCGTCCGACCGGTACCGTCGTCGATGTTCAGTGCAGCGAATGCCTTGCCGGTAAAGCCGAAGATCTCGAATCCGTTGGCACTGAGGACATCAATGCCGATGCCAAGCCCCGTGCCCACTTGCGTGATCGTCGGGGTGTTGAAGCTATCTAGTGCGAGATTCAGGCTGTCGGTTGCTGTGTTGATGTAATAGAGGTCAGTGACGTCGGCGGCGCCCATCCGCGGGTCCAGACCAGGAGCCGAATTGGTGTACGCGACGCCTGTGTTGCCGGCGCTGATGTTGTTGCTGGTGTTTCCGACTGCCCCGGTGGCGACATTGACCGCATAGTTCTTGCCGGTTCCCGTCGTCACCCGCAGTGAAGCAGCACCGTTGAGGTCAGCCTGCGGATTGAAGTCAATGCCGATCCCGCCGGTCGCCGCGAAGCTCGCACCCGTCAGATTGGCTGCCAAGGTGGCGACACCAGTCGTGGTGTTGACGGTGTAGAGCCGGTTCTGGTCGCTGATGGCGTATGTCAGACCGTTTGAAGGACGGAGATCGATACCCAGCAGCTTCTCGCCGCTGGCCAAGCCGGTGATGGCCACGGGCATCGAGAACGTCGTACCGGACAGGCTGACCAGCTCATTACTTGTGGTCAGTCCGATCAGGGTCTGGGCTTGCGCACCCAGACTGATTGCGGCCATGGAAGCCATGACGGCAGCTTTGACGGCGTAGTGCTTCATCTTCACTCCTGGAGGTTGAGGACGTTCCGAAACTTGGCTTTCCTGCCATCTGTCCCGGACTCACCTGTACTACGACCGGAGTGACTGATTGGTTTCGTTCGCGACCCTTTGGTTGCGGGGTCGGGTTTAACCTGAGTCAAAAACCAGGCTCACCCTCGGTGAGGGTGAGCCCCGCAACCGCAAGAGGGCAGACACGCGACGCATGGCCCGCCGCGCCGACTCACTTCAGACGACCGACTTCCAGCACTTCCTTGCTGGCTTCGACGATCTCGCCGCTGGTCGCGTCGACTTCGACACGCATGTCGCCCGCCTTCGTCTTGATGTCGTATTCATAGGACACCTTGCCGTCGGACTCGATCTCGAACTCGACCCGCTCGACGTCGCCGGGGAACTTCGCCAGCACGGTCGCGCGGGCGGTCGCTTCGCTGACCTTGGCCTTCTCCTTGAAGCCGGCCGCGTCGGCGCTGCCGACCCGCTCTTCGACTTCGATGATCTTGCCGGTCTTGCCGCTGCACTCGATGTCGTAGAGCTTGCCGCCGGCCGCTTCGACTTCGATCTCCCACACGGCTTCCTTGCCTTCAGCCTTCAGCACCGCCTGCAGGGCCTCACCCGGATGCTTGGCGAGCACGGTCGGCAGGCAGGCTTCGAGGCCGAACTTGACTTTCGGCGTCTTGGCCGTGGCATCGGCTTGCACCAGGTTGGCGGACAGCAGGGCGGCAGCGCCGAGGGCGAGGATCAGAGGGGTCTTGGTCATGATGACTCCGAAAGTTTGTGTGGGAGGTGGATCCGGGAAGACCCTGAGACCATCATAGAAGGGAATGAATCCCATTGAAAATCGATGGAAAAGGGAATAATTCCCGACCCAATCCGCCCAGGTCACGCTTGACACAGGGGTCATCGGGTGTGCCGCCGTCATGGGGGAGCCCTCCGACCCTTGCCCGTCCCCGGGTCAAGCCCTAGGCCATCCGGCATATTGCCGGAGGCGGGCTGGGCTGAAACCATCGAGCGCTGAAGTCACCGGTAACGCCCGGCGCCCCGGCCAAGCGCCGGACCGCCGGAGGCGCCGCCCCGGCCCCCCGCCACGATGCACGTCTCCAGCCCTGTCACCCCATTCCGCCGCCCGTCCCCGAGGGGCTGCAGCCGCCGCAGCCTGCTGACGGGGCTGATCGCCTGGACCGGGGGGTCGGCGGTCCGGGCAGCTCGTACCGAGCTGGAAGCGCTCGTGCTCGATCCGCTGCCGCAGCCCGAGGCGCGAGAGCTCGCGCCCGGGGTCTACTGGGTGCCGGGCCTGCCCGGCGAGGTCGACGGCCGCAACGTCGGACGCACCGGCAACACCGGGTTCATCGTCGGGCCGCAGGGGGTCCTGGCCCTCGATGCCGGGGTATCGCGCCGGCATGGTGAGGCCCTGCTGGCCTGCATCGCCCGGGTCACCGACCGGCCCGTCCGTCGCCTGCTGATCACGCATGCGCGGCAGGAATTCCTGTTCGGGGCGGCGGCTTTCCGTGCCCGCGGCATTCCGGTGAGCATGCAGCGCGCCACCGCCGGCCTGATGGCCTCGCGCTGCGAGGGCTGTCTCGACACCCTGCGCGTGCTGCTGGGCGAGGACCACATGGCCGGCACCCAGATGTTCCGCCCCGACCAGCTGCTCGACGGCTCGGGGCCCCTGCAGGACGAGATCGGCAGGCCGGTGCGCCTGCTGAGCTGGGGCCATGCCAGCGGGCCGGGCGACTCGGCCGTGCTGGACGAAACCAGCCACATCGTCTTCACCGGGGGCCTCTGCGATCACCTGCGCGTGCCCGACCTGCAGGATGCCCGGCTCCAGGGGTGGCGGGATGCCCTGGCGGCGCTGCGCGAGCTGCGCCCCCGCCGCGTGGTCCCGGGTCACGGTCCGGCGGGCGACGCGGCGGTGATCGACGCGGTCGACGATTACCTGCGCGCGCTCGAACAACGCCTGAGCCAGCTGCTCGATGCGGGGGCACCGCTCAGCGAAGTCGCCGAACGAGCGGAGCTGCCCGCCTATGCCGGCTGGGACCAGTACGACGTCATCCACCGCCGCAACGCGGCCCTGCTGTTTCTGCGGCTTGAGCATGCGCAGCTGCTGCGCTGAGCCGGTCCCCGCGCTTCCGAGAACGCCTCATGAACCCTGAGCTGCCCCCATCGTCCCGACCCGCTGGCCTCTCGCGTCGCCTCGCCCTCGCCGGCCTGGGTGCGCTGGGCCTGAGTCCGACGCCCGCCGTGCGTGCCGCGCCCGGCGGCCTGCCGAGCCATGTGGGCCACGGCGACAGCTCGCCGCAATGGGAAGACCTGCGCGCCAGGCTCTGGGGCCGCGAGCCCATCGCCACCGGCGAGGCCAGCCAGGTGCAGCTCATCGTGCCACTGCGCGCGGCCTTCGGTGCCTCGGTGCCGGTCAAGGTGGTGTCCAAGCTGCCGCAGACCGAGGCCCTGCACGTGCGGCGCATGACCATCCTGGTCGACAAGAACCCCGCGCCCCTTGCCGCCGTGCTGGACCTGAGCCCGCGCATGGGTCAGGCCGACCTGGAAACCCGGCTGCGCGTCGACGAGTACGGTCATGTGCGTGTGGTCACCGAGCTGTCCGACGGCAGCCTGCACATGGATTCGCGCTACTGCAAGGTATCGGGGGGCTGCTCGGCCCCGCCGAACCGCGACCAGCTCCACAACATCGGCAAGACCGTCTTCCGCCTGCCCGAGGGCCTGAAGGCCGACGGGCCGACGCCCGCCGAGGTCTCGGTCGTGCATCCCAACGACACCGGCTTCGAGCTCAATCACATCACCGTGATGTACATCCCGCCGCACTACGTGCGCCTGATCAAGGTCAGCTACGACGGCGAACCGCTCTTCAATGCCGAAGTCGGCTTCTCGCTCAGCGAGAACCCCAGCCTGCGCTTCAAGCTGCTGGCCCGGCCCGGCGGCCGGCTGAACGCCGAGGTCGAGGACACCAAGGAAGGCCGTTTCCGCGGTCAGCTGGCCCTGGCCTGAACCGCGCCCCCGGGACCGCGTCCATCCGTCCCCCTGCGCAGGAGCCCACGATGCCGAGCGATGCCCCTTCCCCCCGTCGCCGCCAGCTGCTGGCCGCCGCCGCTGCGTTGGGCCTGGGGGCCGCGCACGCCGCCCCGGTCGCCGGCCCGCACGGCCTGCCGCCGGCCTATGGCGCGATGGTGCTGCAGCCGGCCACCCTGCCGCGCAGTGCCGAGTTCGACCTCGGCCCCGCCCTGGCCCGTGCCCGCGCCGAGGGCAAGCGCCTCTACGTCTACCTGAACGCCGACGACTGTGCCTACTGCCGGCGCTACGAGGCCTTCCTCGCGGCCCATCACGCGGCGCTGAAGTCGCACTTCGCGCCCTACCTGCTCGTCGATCTGCGCAGCTCGCTGCGCGTGCCGGTGCGCGAACTGCGATTCAAGACGCCGGCCCTCGGCAGCCTGCCCTACATGGAGTACCAGAAGGCCATCGGCGACGAGCGCGCACGCCAGCTCGTCTACCCCAGCGTCTGGCTACTCGACGCCCAGGGCCAGCCGCTGATGCAGATGCCGGCCGGTGCCGGCACCTTCGAGACCGTGCCCGAGCAGATCGAGGTGCTGCAGCTGGTGCAGTGAAGGCGGTCTGCGTCGGCCTGCGCATGCCCGTGCCCGCCGCCGCGTCGTCAAAGCCGGCTACAAAGGCGGGATGCCTGAGACTGGACCCCGCTGGACGACGCGCCTGATGCAGGCCTTCGAGACCCGAGTCGACCCCTACCCCGACAGTCCCCCCCCGCAGCCCCCGGCCACGCTGGCGGCCTTCCTCTGGGCCGGCACGGAGGGCATGCGGCCCTGGCTGGCCGGCATGGTGCTGCTGACGGCCTGCATCGGGGCCTTCGAGGCCTGGCTCTTCGGCCTCATGGGCCAGGTGGTGGACCTGCTGGCCGCGGTCGATCGCAGCCAGCTCTGGTCCGCCCACGGCGAACTGCTGCTGGGCCTGGCGGGCCTGCTGCTGGCCAGCACGGCCGTGGTGGCCCTGCAGGTCGCGATCAAGCACCAGACCCTGGCCGGCAGCTTCCCGATGCGGCTGCGCTGGCAGTTCCACCGCCGCATGCTGGGCCAGAGCCTGGCCTTCTACAGCGACGAGTTCGCCGGCCGCATCGCGACCAAGGTGATGCAGGGCGCGCTGGCGGTGCGCGACACGGTCTTCATCGTCGGCGACATCCTGGTCTTCGTGACCCTCTATTTCGCCACCATCGTCGGCGTGCTCGGTGGCCTGGCCCTGTGGCTGCTGCTGCCTTTCGCGCTGTGGTTGGCGGCCTACCTGCTGGCGGTGCGCCACTTCGTGCCGCGGCTCGGCCGCGCCGCCCAGGCCCAGGCCGATGCGCGTTCACTGATGACCGGCCGCATCACCGATGCCTACACCAACATCGCCACCGTCAAACTCTTCTCGCACGGCCAGCGCGAGGCCGGCCACGCGCGCGGCGCGATGCAGGACTTCCTCGTCACCGTGCACCGGCAAATGCGCCTGGTGACCGGCTTCGAGATCGTCAATCACGGCCTGAGCATGCTGCTGATCGGCGGCACCGCCGGCACCGCGCTCTGGTTGTGGACGCAGCAGGCGGTCGGCCTGGGCGCGGTGGCCGCGGCCACCGCGATGGCGCTGCGGCTCAACGGCATGTCGCACTGGATCATGTGGGAGACGGCCTCGCTCTTCGAGCACATCGGCACCGCCCAGGATGCGATGAACACCCTGTCGCGGCCGCACAGCGTGGTGGACCGGCCCGGCGCCCCGGCCCTGCAGGTGCAGCGCGGCGAGATCGTCTTCGAGCGCGTGGCCTTCAGCTACGGCCGCGCAGCCGATCCGGCTGCCGCCGGTCGTGGCCTGCGCATGCAGGACTTCAACCTGCACATCCGTCCCGGCGAGAAGATCGGCCTGGTCGGCCGTTCCGGCGCCGGCAAGAGCACGCTGGTGCACCTGCTGCTGCGCTTCTACGACCTGGAGGGCGGCCGCATCCTGATCGACGGCCAGGACATCGCCGGCGTCCGTCAGGACAGCCTGCGCGCGCAGATCGGCATGGTCACCCAGGACACCGCCCTGCTGCACCGCTCGGTGCGCGAGAACATCCTCTACGGCCGCCCCGACGCCGACGAGGCCGCCCTGCATGCCGCCGCCGAGCGTGCGCAGGCGGCCGGCTTCATCGCCCAGCTGCGCGATGCCAAGGGCCGCAGCGGCTACGAGGCCCAGGTGGGCGAACGCGGCGTCAAGCTCAGCGGCGGCCAGCGCCAGCGCATCGCCATCGCGCGGGTGATGCTGAAGGATGCGCCCATCCTGCTGCTCGACGAGGCCACCAGTGCGCTCGACAGCGAGGTCGAGCAGGCCATCCAGGCCAGCCTCGGCGAGCTGATGGCCGGCAAGACCGTGGTCGCCATTGCGCACCGCCTGTCGACCATCGCCGCGATGGACCGCCTGGTGGTGATGGACCAGGGCCGCATCGTCGAGTCCGGCGACCACCGCAGCCTGCTGGCACGCGGCGGACTCTATGCGCGGCTCTGGGCCCACCAGAGCGGCGGCTTCCTCGGCGAGGACGATGACGAGGCGCCCGGGACAGTCTCTTCCGCCCCGCCTGCGGCCCCGACGGCCACCGCGCACTCCTGAAGCCGGAACCCTTGCTCCGACCGGCTGTCTCTCCGCCACCTCCTCCGCCCGACCCGGAGCTCCCGCATGGCCCGCCCAACCGTCCCCCTGAACCCGCCGCCCTGCCGCAGGCCCGCCGCCCGGGGTCTGGCCTTCGCCTTGCTGGCTGCCGCGGCCTGGCCGCTGGCCGCACAGCCGGCGCCCGAGGCGGCGGCCTCCGATCCGGCCGCGCCCGAGCACTACCTGAGCGTCGAGAAGGACTTCACCTCGAACTGCGTCATCCGCAATGGCGTGCAGCTGCTGATCCGCAACACCCACCCGACCCGGACCGTGCGGGTCTGGCTGGAACGCACGCTGGCGGGTCGGCCGACGGGCGACCGCTCGCGCTCCGAGCTCAAGCCGGGGGCCGAAGCCGAGCCGCTGGGCTGCTCGGTCAGCAGCGATCAGCCGCAGGCCTGGCGCGTGGTCAAGGCGCAGTTCCTCGACTGAGCGCCCGTCGCGTCCGCGGCCTGGTTCAGAAGCACTCGGACGGGTTGTTCGCCACCTGCAGGCGGCAGCTCCAGCGGAAGAGCTGGGCGCCGTGCTTGGCCGAGCGCTGGAACATCACCGTCGGCTCGCGCTCGATGGCTTCGGGCAGGGGCAGCCCCGGCGCCACGCCCTGGCTGTTCGTGTAGAAGCGGACGAAACAGCTCTCCTGGTCGCCGCAGACGGCCGGAATCGCCTGGTCGTACCAGCTCCGCTCGCGGGCCTGGGCCTCCGGCACCAGGTAGTAGGCGACCTTGCCGAGGCGGCCGATCAGCTGCGGGGCGGTTTCGGCCGCCTCGGCCGGAGCCCTCAGGCCGTGGGGCAGCAGCAGGGCCGCGAGGAGGAGGGCAGGGTGCAGGCGGGGGCGGGGCAGCATGGGCATCGCGGATCAACCTTCCTGGCCGGGCCAGTGTGCAGAGCATCTCTTCGGACCCCGGCGCGCAGCCCGGCGTTGCTCCAGACTTACCCGCGGCCCGTGGGGTCGCGGCTCAGGCCGGGTCGTAGGCGAAGCAGGCCTGCACGATGCCGTGATCGGGGGTGCCGGTCGCGGCAGGGTCTTCGAGGTTCAGGTGGTCGTTGTAGATCCGCAGGCCCTCGAAGCGCCACAGGCGCTGGCGCGAGCGGTCGTAGAAGGCCTGGGAGACGAGGATGTGGTCCAGCGAACCGTGTTCGCCCTGGTGGATGTAGGTGTAGCTGACATCGCGCAGGCTGCGCTGGCCCTCCATCAGCTCGGTGGCATAGAGGCCGGTGGCGCTGCCGCCCTTGCGGTCGGCGCGCAGCAGCAGGTCGGGCTGGCCGGTGATCAGGGCCTGGGTGTTGCTGAGCCGGTCGTCGTTCAGGTCGCCCATCACCACCGTCGGCCGGCCCTCGGCCTTCATGCGTTCGGTCAGCAGCACGCGCAGCGCGGCGGCCTCGGCGGTGCGGCGGACGGTGGAGATCGCGCTGCCCAGGGCCTCGCGATGCGGCGCGAAGGCGGACGGATCGGCCCGGAACCAGGCTTCGCCGCCGACCTCCGTCGGTCCCTTGGACTTGAGGTGCGCCACGTGCACCTCCACCAGCGGCAGCCCCGGCGCCACGCGCAGGGCCAGGCGCAGCACCGGGCGCGAGAAGCCCTTGATCGTCACGGCGATCGCCGGGCTCTGCGGGTCCTCGCCCCCGCCGCTGCGCAGCTGCAGCTGCGGGGGGAAGCGCTCGATCCAGACCGGGGCCAGGGCCGGCTCGGCCACCGGGTCGATCGCCAGGCTGCGGTGCACGGCGGCGGCGCAGGCGATGCCCTGGCCGTTCAGCCCGGGGCGGGTGAGGAGCTGGTAGTCGCCGTCGAGGCCGGCCGCGCGGAAGGCGGCTTGCAGCGGCTCGGGATGCCACAGCTCCTGGAAGCCCCAGACTTCGGCCTCCACGCCGCGCAGGGCCTGGGCCAGCCAGGCGATCTTGGCGGCGTACTGGGCCTCGGTCCAGCCCGGCCGGCCGTAGAGCGCACGGCCCGGCAGGTTCAGGTTGTAGAGGTTGCAGCTCGCGAAGCGGAGCGGCGTGTTGCGGCGCGGACGCGGGAGGGTGGCCATCGGGTCGGCTCATGCGAAGGGGGGCCGGCCATTCTGGCCGGCCCCCCTTCGCGCGGACCCCGGGGAGACCTCAGGGCCGCAGCATCGGCAGCGTGGCCTCGGCGTAGCCGATCTGCGCGGTGCGGTTGGTGGCGAAGCCGTGAAACCACATGCGCGCCTTGCCGTTTTCGAACACCACGCTGGGCGCGATCGGGCCGATGTTGTCGAAGCCGGTGGCGGACTTGCGCACGATGGGCTCCGGGTTGATCGTCCAGGGGCCGAAGGGGCTGCTGGCCTGGGCCACGCCGATCTCGTGCCCGGCCTCCCCGTTGAGCCGGGTGTGGAAGAGGTAGTAGCGGCCGTCCGGGCCCTGGGTGATGTCGACTTCCGCGATGCCGTCCTTCACGCCCGGGAAATCGGCGGCGGTCAGCACCGGCGTGCTGCGCTTGGTCCAGGTCCGGCCGTCCTTCGAAGTGGCGGCCAGCAGCGTGACGCCCGCCCCCTTCGGACAGTTGTAGAAGCAGTAGGCCGAATACAGCATGACCAGCTCGTTGTTGTAGACGACGAAGCTCGGGCTGCTGATCGCGTCGTTGTCGTAGCCGGCCGGGCTGGTCTTCAGCACCGGCTTGCCGCCATTGGCGCGCGTGAAGTGGATGCCATCGCTCGAGGTGGCCAGGCCGACCTCGGCCGGGAAGGACGCGAAGAAGCCGCCGCGGTCCAGGTAGCCGACGTAGTACAGCAGGTACTCGTTCTTGAACTTCACCATGGCCGCGGATTCATGGGCGTCGTCCCACTGCCCCGGCCGGGTGGCGATCAGGCGGCTGGGCAGCGTGGTGTCGCCGGTGTTCACATCGCTCCAGCTCAGGCCGTCGGTCGAGCGGGCCAGGCAGATCGCGCCGCGCTGGCGGACGATGTCGTAGCAGTTGTAGGTCATGCGCAGCTCGCTGCCGACGCGCATCACGCTCGGGTCGCCGACCGCCGCATAGGGCCCGCTGAACACGGGTGCCAGCCGCTTCGACCAGGTCGCCCAGCCGGCCGTCGTGACGGTCTGCCAGGTGCCGTCGCTGCTGACGCTGCTGTTGCTGGCCGGGCTGCGGGGACGCAGGCTCCAGCGCTGGTTGGCGCCGCCGCCATCGGTCCAGAAGCGCACATCGGTGAAATTGCCGCCATGCAGGTCGAGCACCAGGCTGAGCGCGGCGGCCGGGATGAAGCGGCCGGTGTTGCCGTCGATGTAGATCGACTGCAGCGCGCTGCCATTGCAGGCCTGAAGTTGCAGGGTCGTCCCGCTGACGACCGGATTCGCCGTCGCGCCCAGGCAGTAGCCGCCGAGCTTGAGCTGGTAGCTGCCATTCGCGTTGGGCACGACGACCAGGTTCTGGCTGGCCAGACCGCCATGGCACAGGCCGGCCTGCACGCCGGCCCCGGCCACCGGGGTGGCGGCCTGGCTCTGCAGGCAGAGGTCGCTGCGCTGCAGGTTGTAGACCTCCAGGCCCGTGATGTCGGCGGCCTGCGCACCGCCGCTCAGCAGCAGCAGGCCCAGGGTGGTGCAGCGCAGGGGCCGCGAAAGGGCGAGATGTTTCATGACGTAGAGGTCGCGGGGCTGGCTTGCGCTCGGCAAGGGGGGCGGGCAGGAGGATGGTTCAAGCCTGTTTCTGCTTTCGGTCACCACGCGGCGGGCTTGACGGCTTTTACAGACACTTACTGAGGCCGATGTCGGCTTTTCAGGCTTCAGCAATTCACCGGCCCGCGACGACAGTGCATGCCGCTTCCTGGGCCCGAGCTGGACATCGGCCCCCGAAGCGACCGACTGAGCCTCGCGACCGCCAGGACCCGCGGTCGATCGTGTCGCCGTCCGCAAAAAGAACAGCCCGTCCGACGCGCAGGCGCCGGACGGGCTGGGTGGGCAAGGGGGTGGGGCCGGTCGCCCGGCCGCAGCCTCAGCGTCCGCCGATGGCCAGCAGTTCCACTTCGAAGGTCAGCGTCGCGTTCGGCGGGATCACGCCGCGGCCGGCGCCCCGCGCGCCGTAGGCGATGTGCGGCGGGCAGGTCAGGCGGGCCTTGCCGCCCACGGCCATGCCCTGCAGGCCCTCGGTCCAGCAGGGGATCACGCCCTGCAGCGGGAAGGAGGCCGGCTGGCCGCGGCTGTAGCTGCTGTCGAACTCCTCGCCCTTGCGCGGGCCGGCGTCGGCCAGCACGCCGCGGTAATGCACGGTCACGACATCGCGCGCCGTGGGCTTGGCCCCCTTGCCTTCCTGCAGCGAGAGGAAGACCAGGCCGCTCTCGCGGACCACGGCGCCCGCTTCCTTGGCGGCCTCGACGGCGGCGGCCGAGGCGATCGGTGCCTGGGCGAAGGCGGGGGCCAGGCTGCCCAGCAGGGCGAGGCCGGTCAGGGCAGGGCGGCAGAGGGACAAGAGGTTCACGAACAGTCTCCGGACGGGATGGACGAAAAAGGGCTGGATCATCGTCGCTCGGCCAAGCCCTTGCATCGGGTCCAATCCGGCCCGTGCCCGATGCCACCCCCTGCCCCCGCCCGCGCCTGCTGCTCGCCCCGATGGAGGGCCTGCTCGACGCGACCCTGCGCGACACCCTGACCCGTCTCGACGGCCCGGCCGGCCTCGACCGCTGCGTCAGCGAATTCATTCGCGTCACCGGCACCCTGCTGCCGCCCAAGGCCTTCCTGCGCATCGTGCCCGAGCTGGCCCAGGGCTCGCGCACGCCGGCCGGCGTGACCGTGCGGCCTCAGCTGCTGGGCTCCGACCCGGCCTGCCTGGCCGAGAACGCGGCCCGGCTGATCGAGCTTGGCGCCGAGGGCATCGACCTGAACTTCGGCTGCCCGGCCAAGGTGGTCAACCGCCATGGTGGCGGCGCCATGCTGTTGCGCGAGCCCGAGCGCCTGCGGGCCATCGTCGCCGCGGTGCGGCGTGCGGTGCCGGCCGACCGTCCGGTCTCGGCCAAGATGCGCCTGGGCTATGACGACGACCGCGATGCCGAGGCCTGCGCCCAGGCCCTGGCCGACGGCGGTGCGGCCGAGATCGTCATCCACGCCCGCACCCGTGCCCAGGGCTACCGGCCGCCGGCCTGGTGGACGCGGGTCGCCGAGGTGCGCGCCGCGGTGGCCGTGCCGGTGGTCGCCAACGGCGAGATCTGGACGGTCGACGACGCGCTGCGCTGCCGCGCCGAGGCCGGCGGCCTGGACCTGATGCTCGGCCGCGGCCTGGTGGCCGACCCCGGCCTGGCCCGCGCGCTGCGTGCCGCCGAGGCCGGCCTGCCCGCCCCCGCCCTGGGCTGGGATGCCCTGCAGCCGCAGATCGCGCACTTCTGGCAGTGCGTGAACGCGCGCATCGAGGCGCGCCACCGCGCCGGCCGGCTCAAGCAGTGGCTGAACTACCTGCGCCGCGTGCATCCGGCGGCGCAGGGGCTCTACGACGCCGTCCGCACCCTCAACGATCCGGCGGCCGTGGCCGCGCGGGTGCTGGGCGAGGCCGCTCAGCGGCGCAGCGGCAGCGGCGCCTCCGCATAGCCGATGCGGATGGTGCGGGCCCGGCTGAAGCCGTGGAACCACATCCGCGCCTTGCCATTGGCGAAGACCACGGTCGGCGCGATCGGCCCGATGTCGTCGAAGCCGCTGGCCGATTTGCGGACGATGGACTGCGGGTTGATCGTCCACGGCCCGTAGGGCGTCGGTGCCTGGGCGATGCCGATCTCGTGTCCCTGGTCGCCCTGCAGCAGGGTGTGGAAGAGGTAGTACAGCCCGTCCGGCCCCTGCACGATCTCCACCTCGCCCGCGCCGTCCTTGGCGTGCGGCACATCGGCCCGGGTCAGCACCGGTGTGGGGATCTTGGTCCAGCTGCGACCGTCGCTGGAGCTGGCCGCCAGCACCGTCACTCCGTAGCCCTTCGGACAGTTCGTGAAGCAGTAGGCCGTGTAGAACATCAGCAGCTTGCCCTGGTACTCGATCAGGCTCGGGCTGCTCATCGTGTCGTTGTCGTAGTTGCCCGGGCTGACCTGCATCACCGGCTGGCCGCCGTTGGCCAGCGTGAAGCGCAGGCCGTCGGTGGAGGTGGCCAGTCCGAAGGACGCCGGCATCGAGTTGAAGAAGCCGCCGCGGTCCCGGTAGGCCGTGAAGTACAGCAGGTATTCGCCGCGGAAGCGGACGATGGTCGGCGTCTCGTGGGCGTCGTCGAACTGGCCGGCACGGGTCTTGAGGATGCGGCCGGGCACCTGGGTGTCGCCCGTGGCGGCATCGGTCCAGCCGATGCCGTCCGGCGACGTCGCCAGACAAATCGCCCCGCGCTGCCGGGTCGTGTCGTAGCAGTTGTAGACCATCTGGAAGAGGCCGTTCTCCAGCCGCACGCTGGGATCGCCGATCACCGAGTAGGGGCCGCTGAAGACGGGGTCCAGCCACTTCGTCCAGGGGGCCCAGCCGGGCGTCGAGACCGTCGTGCTGCGGCCCCCCGGTGCCGGCGGCGCGGGCAGGGGGTCGCCAGGGGCCGGTGCGGGAGCGGGCGCCGGAGCCGGCGTTGGGGCCGGTGCAGGGGCCGGTGCAGGGGCCGGCGCAGGCGCCGGGGCGGGAGCAGGAGCCGGCGCAGGAGCAGGAGCCGGCGAAGGAGCCGGGGCGGGAGCCGGTGCGGGCGCCGGAGCAAACAGCGACGCGAGGAAGCTGCCAAGGTCGGCGCGACTCTCGTGGGCGACGAACAGGGTGCTCAGCAGGGCGGCAGTGCCCAGGACATGCAGGCGGGACGGTCGGTTCATGGAGGAGGGGACGGGGCGCGCTGCCCGGCCTGACCTCCCATCGGCCAGGTGCGTACGCAGTTCATGGGCCGCCACAGGGCGGTCGACGAGCTGGTTGGTCCTTGAACGGGACTTCTTGGGGGCCGAGGTGTACTGGCTTACCCGGGGGTCACGTTCTTGCCGCGCCGGTTCGATGTAACAAAACACGTCGGATGTATCGCGATGCGCGCGTCCCCCGGCGCGGTGTCGGCCGCAGGCCTCGGTCCGCGGCGGGTGCCCGGGTGGGCGCGCGTCGGCTCAGTCGGCCTGCCAGCGCTCGCGGAGCGCGTCCCAGCCCGCCGTTCCCAGGCGGCGCAGCGTCGCGATGTTGCGCTCGAAGATGGTCGCGGCCTCGGGCACGGCCGCCACCGCGCGGGCCACGCTGGCCTCGCGCAGCAGATGCAGGGTGGGCCAGGGCGCGCGGTTGCTCGCATGGGCCGGGTCGCCGGGTGCATGCTCGGCAAAGCGCCAGCGCGGGTGGAAGGCGGCGAGCTGCAGCACGCCGCGCAGGCCGGCGGCCTCGATCGCCGTCTCGGCCACCCCGAGGAAGGCATTGAAGTCGTCGAAGCGGCCGAGCACCCAGGGATGCACGATCAGCGTGGTGTCGTGCTGGGCCGGGTCGGCGGCGGCCAGGGTCTGCAGGGCCTCGACCAGCTCCGCCAGCAAGGCCTCGGGCTGGCGCGCCGGGCTGAGCTGCCAGCGGATCTGGCCGCGTGCGGCCACCGCCTTGGCGAAGGGACAGAGGTTCAGGCCGATCACCGCCGCCTCCATCCAGGCCTGGCTCTGGGCCAGCACGCGGGCGCGGGTGGCTTCGTCCTCGGGGCCGCCGGCCGGGGCTTCCGGCGTGTCCAGGCCGACGGCGCGCCGGAAGCGCGGGCCGGGGCGGGGGAGCGGGCGGGGACGGACCATGGCGCACGCAGTATCGATGCCGGCCGGCCGCGCTATCGTTGTCGCCATGCACCGCCCGCCTGCCCCTGCCCCGCTGCCCTCGACCGACCCGGCCGATCCTGGCCCCGCCCCGCGCCGTCCGTCCGCCCTGCGCGGCCTCCGTGTCCGCCTGACGCCGCTGTTGCTGGCGGGCCTGCTGGCCGCCGGCTGTGCGAGCGTCGTCAACCCGGTCAGTGGCCGCAGCGAGCTGACGGTGATGAGCGAGGCGGACGAGGTCGCGCTCGGTGCGAAGGAGCACCGGCAGATCCTGGCCCAGCAGGGCGTGGTCGACGATCCGGCCCTGGCGGCCTATGTGGACCGGGTCGGCCAACGCCTGGCTGCGCAGTCGCACCGCGCCCAGCTGCGCTGGACCTTCACCGTGCTCGACAGCCCCGAGGTCAATGCCTTCGCGCTGCCGGGCGGCTATGTCTATGTGACCCGCGGCATCCTGGCCGTGCTGCGCGACGAGGCCGAACTGGCCGGCGTGCTCGGCCACGAGATCGGCCATGTCACCGCACGCCACGGCGCGCAGCGCGCCACCCGCCAGCAGACGGCCGGCCTCGGCGTGCTGGCGGCCACCGTCTTCGGCGCGGCCTTCGGCCTGGGCGATGTCGCGCAGCAGCTGTCCTCGGCCGCGGCGGCCGGCGTGGTGGCTTCCTACGGCCGCGAGCAGGAACTGCAGGCCGACCAGCTCGGCGCCGAATACCTGGCCCGCAACGACTATGCGCCGCAGCGCATGATCGATGTCATCGCCGCCCTCAAGCGTCAGGAGCAGTACGCCGCGGCCCAGGCCCGTGCGGCCGGCCGCGAGCCCGCCAGCGGGGGCAACTGGCTGGCCTCGCATCCCAGCAATGCGCAGCGCCTGGACCAGATCCGCCGCATCGCCGACGGCTACCCGACGCCCGACAAGCCGGTCGAAGGCCGCAGCGCCTACCTGGCCGCGATCGACGGCCTGGACTTCGGCGACAGCCCGGCCCAGGGCCTGGTGCGGGGCCGCGTCTTCGTGCACGGCGGTCTTGGCATCGCGCTGACCGCCCCTGCCGGCTGGCAGCTGCGCAACACCCCCTCCACCCTGCTCGCCGCCCATCCCGACGGCCAGGTCGGCCTGCTGCTGCGCCCGGTGCCGCCACAGGCCGGCCGCGACCCGCGCGCGCTGGCGCGCAAGCTCTACGAGCCTGTCGAGCTGCACACCGAGGCACGCACCCTGCACGGCCTGGACGCGACCCTGGTGCAGGGCCGCCGCAAGCTGCCGAACGGTGGCAGCCAGCCCTTCGAGCTGCTGGTGGTCGACGGGCCTCAGGACAAGCTCTACCTGCTGCAGCAGGCCGGGGCCGCCGAAGCCGTGCGCCGCGAGCAGGCTGCACTGCGCGAGGCGGCGGCCAGCTTCCGGCCGATGAGTGAGGCCGACCGCCAGCTGGCCCGGCCCTGGAAGCTGCGTGCGGCCGTGCTGCCGCCGGGCGGCTGGGCCCGGCTGGCAGCCGACACCCCGCTGCCGCCGGGTGAAGCCGAGGCCCTGCTGCGCCTGTTGAACGGGGCCGACCCGGTCGACGGCGACACCCGGCCCGCGCCGCGGCCCGGCGACCGCGTGAAGACCGTGCGCGCCGACTGAAGCCAGCGGCCCGCCGCGCCGGTTATCGTGCCCGCATGCACGACGACTTCAGCTTCTTCTGGCACGACTACGAGGCCTGGGGCCGCGACCCGCGCCGCACCCGACCGGCCCAGTTCGCCGGCGTCCGCACCGATGCCGACCTGAACGAGATCGACGAGCCGGTCTCGATCCACTGCCAGCCGCCCACCGACCTGCTGCCCGAACCCGGCGCGGTGCTGCTGACCGGCATCACGCCCCAGCTCTGCGCGGCCCGCGGCCTGCCCGAGCACGCCTTCGCAGCTGCCATCGAGGCCCAGCTCGCCCGGCCCGGCACGGTGGGCGTGGGCTACAACTCGATCCGCTACGACGACGAGGTCACCCGCTTCCTGTTCTGGCGCAACCTGATGGATCCCTATGCCCGCGAGTGGCAGAACCGCTGCGGCCGCTGGGACCTGCTCGACGTGATGCGGGCCTGCCATGCCCTGCGGCCCGAAGGCCTGGTCTGGCCCCGGCGCGAGGACGGCCACACCTCCTTCCGGCTGGAGGACCTGACGGCTGCCAACGGCATCGCCCACGCCAGCGCGCACGACGCACTGTCCGACGTGCGCGCCACCCTGGCCCTGGCCCGCAAGCTGCACGCCGCCCAGCCGCGGCTCTGGGCCTTCTGCCTCAAGCTGCGCAGCAAGCAGGCGGTGAAGGACGAGTTCGCCGCGGCCGAACGTGCCGGCCGGCCGCTGCTGCACATCTCCGGCATGTACGGTGCCGAGCGTGGCGGCCTGGCCCTGGTCTGGCCGCTGGCGCCGCACCCGACGAATGGCAACGAGGTGCTGGTCTGGGACTGTGCGGAGGACCCGGCCGTGCTCGGCACGCTCGACGTGGAGGGCCTGCGCCAGCGCCTCTTCACCCGCCGCGAGGCGCTGCCCGAGGGCCTCAGTCGCCTGCCGATCAAGGGCGTGCACCTGAACAAGTCGCCCATCGTCGTCAGCCACCTCGGCGCGCTGGGCGCCGCCCAGGCCGCGCGCTGGGGCATCGACCTCGACGCCGCCCAGCGCCATGCCGAGGCCGCCGCCACGCTGGCGCCCCGCCTGGCCGGGCTCTGGCCCGAGGTCTACCGACGGCCCGAAGCCGCTGCCGACACCGATGTCGATGAAGACCTCTACGGCGGCTTCCTGGCCGAGGAGGACCGCCGCAGCCTGGCCCGCCTGCTGGCGCTGCCGGCGGACGAACGCGCCGGGCGCCTGGCCGGCGGCCGCCAGCCGGCCTTCCACGACGGCCGGCTCGACGAGCTGCTGTTCCGCTACCGTGCGCGCAACTTCCCCGACACCCTGGATGCCGAGGCCCAGGCCCGCTGGGAGGCCCACCGCGCCGCCCGCCTGCACCATGGCGCGGCTGGCGCGCTGACGCTGGAGGCCTTCCTCGCCGAGATCGACGGCCTGGCCGAGGCCGCCGAGACCGCCGGCGACGAGCGCGCGCAAGGCCTGCTGGAAGCCCTGGTCGACTGGGCCACCGAGATCGCGCCGGACGCGGACTGAGCCGGCACGGTCACCGGACTCAGCCGGAGGGCGGCCGGCTCAGCACTGCCAGGCCGGGCGCAGGCCCGCTTCGCCGGCCCAGTCGCAGGCCAAGCCGGCCAGGTGCAGATGCAGCACGCTGCCATGCGCGAAGTCCAGCTCCAGCCGCAGCGGGCCGGCCAGGCGCCCCGGCAGGGGCAGGCAGGCCTGCCACTGCCAGCCTCCGGCCGCGGCCGCCGGCCGGCCGAGCCGCGCCTCGCGCAAACGGCCCAGCCAGTCGCCATCGCCCAGCGGCCGGGGCCGGCCGTCGTCCGGCGCCAGGCGCCGCACCTGCTGCAGGCGCAGCAGCAGCGGCCGGGCCCAGCCGCCCTCGGGTGCATCCGGTCCAGGGCGAACCCAGGCGGTCGACAGGCGCAGCTGCCATCCGTCGGCCTCCGCCTGCAGGCCGGCCACCTCGGCCTCGGCCAGCTGAAGCTCCAGCGCCCCGCTCATGCCGCAGGGGCCGGGCCGAGTGCGGCCCGGTAGGCATGCCAGCTGGCATGGCCGAGCACCGGCCCGACCAGCAGCAGGCCGAGGAAGCCCGGCAGCATGGCCAGCACGACCAGGCCGGTGATGAGCCCGCCCCACAGCAGCATCACCGGCCCCTGCGTCAGCACCAGCCGCAGGCTGCACAGGCCGGCGGTGACGGCATCGACCGGGCGATCCAGGATCATGGGGATCGAGATCACGCTGATCGCGTAGATCAGCCCCGCGAACACCGCGCCCACCGCCAGGTAGGCGGTGATGAAGCCGAGGTGGCTGGGGTCCAGCAGCTTCAGCAGCGAGCCCTTGAAGTCCGGCATGCCCTGGAAGCTCACGGCGAAGATCACCAGCGCCGCGCGGCCCCACAGCAGCTCCAGCGCGAGCAGCACCAGGCCGAACAGGGCCAGTGCCCCGGTGCGGCGGTCCCAGGCGAAGAGTGAATCGCCGAAGTCCGGCCGGCGACCGGCCTCCAGCTGCTGGCTGACGCGGTACAGGCCCATGCAGAGGAAGGGGCCCATCAGCAGGAAGCCGGCCGACAGGGCCAGCACCCAGGCCGGCGCCTGCTCGAAGACCCGCAGCAGGGCCCAGCCCATGCCGGCGAAGCAGGCCCCGTAGAACAGGCCGATGCCGGGTGCGCGCCGGAAGTCGCCCAGGCCCAGGACGAGCCAGTGAAAGGGCGCGGCCAGGCCCAGCGGGCGCAGGGGCAGGTCGAAGGCCCCGGTCGGCGGGGTGGGGGCGGAGCTCATGGCGAGGGCGTGTCGATTCGGCCGGCCAGGAAGGTGAGCCCCGCGAAGACCGCCCATCCGCCGGAAATGCGATTCAGGCCCCGGCTGCTGCCGAAGTCGATCACCACGCTCGGCGAAAGCGCGTAGCTGGCGGCCAGCAGGCCGCGATGCGTGGAGCGGGTGCCGCGTTGCCCCAGGCCCGAGAGCTCGGCCGCCACCGTCCAGTCGGGACCCAGCTGGCGGGCCAGGTCCACGGCCCAGGCCCGCTGCCAGTGGCCCTGCTTGGTCTCGAGCCGGCCCAGCTGGGTCAGGCCGAGATTGACGTCGGTGTGCCAGACCCGACCCTCGCCGAAGTCCAGGCTGTAGATGCCGAGCAGTCCGGCATCGCGCCGGCCGCTGCCCAGTCCGCGACGGGCCGTCGGCAGCTTGAGGCTGAGTTCGAGGCCAAGGGCAGCGTCCTCGTCCAGGCTGTGCCGGTGCTTCAGCACGAGGCTGCTGTCGCCCAGCCCTCGGTGGCCAGGGCCGGGTTGCTCGTGTACCCAGCCTTCGCCCTGCAGACGCAGGCCCCAGTCCTCGCTGAAGGCGTACTTCAGTGCGTAGTTCAGGTTGTCCCGCTGGCTGGCCCCGCCGGCCCGGCTGCGCTGCAGGCCGGTCTCGATCTCCACCCAGCCCGGGGCGGACAGGGCGGCCGGTGCCGACACCGTCGGCCGGTAGGGCGTGACCGAGGGCCCCTCCTGCGCGAGGCCGGCTCCTCCGACGAGTGCGAGCAGCCAGCCGAGGGCTGTTCTGCCCCCAGGGTGAACCCAGTGATCGTTCGGCCTCAGCCTGGGTGCGTAGGATCGATCCATGCGACATCCTCCGGCGCTTCCGCGGGGGCGATGTCGAGATTGACCGCCACCGCCTCGCCGTCACTTCGCACCAGCACGCACTCCAGCACCTCGGTCGGGCTGGCGTTGATTTCCTGGTGAGGGACGAAGGGCGGCACGTAGATGAAGTCGCCCGGACCGGCTTCGGCCGTGAACTCCAGCCGTTCGCCCCAGCGCATCCGCGCCCGGCCCTTGACGATGTAGATCACGCTCTCCAGCGGCCCGTGGTGGTGGGCGCCGGTCTTGGCGTTCGGGTGGATGTGCACGGTGCCCGCCCAGAGTTTCTGGGCACCGACCCGCGCGAAGTTGATGGCCGCCTTGCGGTCCATGCCGGGGGTCTGGGCCGTGTTCGCGTCCAGGCGATCGCCGGGCACGACCCGCACGCCGTCGTGCTTCCAGTGGGGGCTGTGATCGGAGGGGGTGCTCATGGGCCGGATCCGGCGACGACGGGGCTCAGGCGCGCTTGCTGGCGCGGATCGCGGCCAGGCAGGCGTCATGGCAGGCCTTGCACTCGGCGTGGTGCTCGAGGTGCGGCTTGCAGGCCTCGACGCAGGCCTGCATCGACTGCACGGCGGTGCGTGCCAGCGCCGGGGTGTAGGCCGAGTTCAGGCCTGCGGCCTTCAGCGTCGCGCCGCAGGTCACATCGCAGTCGAGGGCGGTGCGAAGGCAGTCCCCCACCGACTTGTCGCCCTGGGCCAGCAGCACCTGGCAGTGCGCGATGCAGGCCGAGATGGCGCTGGTGCAGGCCTGGTAGGACTTGATCAGTCCGCGGTAGCGGCCGGCCGGGGCGGCATCGCGGCCGCTGTCGCCACCATGGCCGCCATGGCCGGCGTGGGCCTGGCCGTCGGTCGCCGCGGCCAGGCCGGGAAGGCTGGCGGCCAGGCCGGCCAGGCCCAGGCCGATCAGCCGGCGGCGGGAGGGCGGGGTGAGCGGGTTCATCGAGGGGCTCCGAGAGGCTTGACGGGATGCAAAGCCGCCGGCGAGGGCGGCACCTTGCGGCTGAGCTTCGCACAGCCGCGCCGGTCCGGACATGCGGGCCACTCCGCAGGCTTCAAGTTTCTTTACCGGATGCGGGCGGACCCGACATGCCCGGCGACCACAGTGAAGGCCTCCGCAGCCCGCTGCCTTACCCCCCAAGGAGTTCGCGATGTCTTCCCTCTCCCCGGTGTCCTCCCGCCGCCTGGCCCGCCAGGCCTGGCTGCCCGCGCTGCTGCTGGCGGTGGCCGGCAGCGTCGCCTTGCTGAACCTGCCGGCCGCCCAGGCCAGCCCGGCCGAGCGCGGGGCGCATCGCCACGGGCCGGCGCAGCTGCCCCAGCCCGAGCATGCCGAGCGCATGGTCGACCGGCTGCTGATGGGCGTCGACGACGTCACGGCCCAGCAGCGCAGCCAGCTGGTCAGCATCGGCCGCGAGGCCCTGCGCGATCTGGCCGGCCAGCGCGAGGCCGCTCACAAGCTGCGCGAGCGCCAGCGCCAGCTGCTCGCCCAGCCGACGGTGGATGCCGCCGCCATCGAGCAGCTGCGTCAGCAGATGCTGGTCCAGCATGAACAGATGTCGCGTCGCAGCACCCAGGCCCTGGTCGAGGCCAGCCGGGTGCTGAACCCCGGGCAGCGGGCCCAGATCGCCCGCCGGCTGGAGGCGCGTCACGAGGGCTTGCGCGGCGGGCCGCGGGGCGAGGGTCGCGGCGAAGGGCCGCGCCCCGAGCGCCACGGGCAGGCGGCGGATCGGGCCGCGCCCCTGCTGTGAACGGCAGGCGCTCGTCCTGAGCCTGGCCTCCCGGGACCTGCGGTCCGCGGGGGGGCCGCCGGCCCCTCCCTCCCGCCGGGTCGGCGGACTTCGGCCGTCCCGGCAGGCCGCCCGCGCGGCCTGCGCCCGGGGCGGCCCTCTTTTTGTGGAATGCTGCCTGCGATGAGCGCCACCCACTTGCTGTTGATCGACGACGACGCTCGCCTGGCCGAGATGCTGGGCGACTACCTGCGCCAGGCCGGGCTGGACGTGACCGTGGCCGCCAGCCTGGCCGAGGGCCGCAGCCAGCTGGCCCGCGCGCGCTGGGATGCGCTCATCCTCGACCTGATGCTGCCCGACGGCAACGGCCTGGACCTGACCCGCGAGCTGCGCGCCGAGCCGCGCACCCGCGGCCTGCCCCTGCTGATGCTGACCGCGCGTGGCGAACCCATGGACCGCGTCGTCGGCCTGGAACTCGGGGCCGACGACTACCTGCCCAAACCCTTCGAGCCGCGCGAGCTGCTGGCCCGCCTGAAGGCCTTGCTGCGCCGTGCCGCGCCCGGTGAGCCGGCCAGCGAGCTGCTGCGCTTCGGCCGCCTGGAGATCGACCTCGGCGCCCGCCAGGCCCGCGTCGCCGGGCGCCCCTGCGAGCTGACCAGCTACCAGTTCGACCTGCTGCTGGTGCTGGCTCGCGCCGCCGGCCGCGTGCTGAGCCGCGACCAGATCATGGACGCGCTGCGCGGCCACGCCCTGGAGGCCTTCGACCGCTCGATCGACGTGCATGTCTCGCGCATCCGCGCGGCCATCGAGGACGATCCCAAGGCGCCACGCCGCATCCTCACCGTGCGCGGCGCCGGCTACCTCTTCGCGCGCAAGCAGGACGAAGCCTGAAGCCCGCCGCGCGATGAAGACCCTCTACCTGCGCATCTACCTGACGGTGCTGGCCGTGCTGGCGGCCTTCGCCCTGGTCGGCGGTGGCCTGGCCAAGCTCAAGCTCGACGAGGAGCGCGAGCGCTTCGACCAGGAGCGCAGCCGCTACGAGCAGAACGCCAGCGACCGCACCCTGGCCTGGGCCGAGCTGATCGAGGCCGTGCTGCCGCCCGACGAAGCGCCCGAGCTGGAGCAGGCCGCGGCCCTGGTCAGCTGGTCCGAGCGCCTGCGGCTGCCGATGGCGCTGGACCGGGCCGATGGCGTGCGCGTGGTCACCAGCCCGCTCTACGACCGGCTCGAGGACCTGCGCCACCGCGCCGAGCGGCCGCTGCGCGAGGACCGCGGCCCGGTGCGCCTGAACCTGCGCGACGGCCGCGGCCTGTGGATCTGGCGTCCGCCGCGGCTGCTGCGCGAGGCGCTGGGCCTGCCCGGCGGGGGCCCGCGCGAGGGAGCGTCCGGGGCCGATCGCGGCCCGGGCGGCGGGCCCGGCTTCGGCCCGCCGCCACCGCGCTTGTTCGGCGGCCTGCCGTGGCTGGACGGCCGCGGCCTGCTGATCGCGCTGGCCCTGCTCTTCGTTGCCGTCGCGGCCGGCGCCTATCCGGTGGTGCGTCGCCTCACGCGGCGGCTGGAGGCGCTGCAGGCGGGGGTGGAAGCCTTCGGCGCGGGCCAGCTGCGCCGCCGGGTCGATGCCCAGGGCAAGGACGAAGTGGCCGCGCTGGCGCGCAGCTTCAACGAGGCGGCCGAGCGCATCGAGGGCCTGATCGACGCCCACCGCAGCCTCCTGGCCAATGCCAGCCACGAGCTGCGCTCGCCGCTGGCCCGGCTGAAGATGGCCCTGGCCCTGGCCGAGGAGGCGGGCCCCGAGCGCGCCCTGCCCTTGCGCGAGGAGGCCCGCCGCAACATCGCGGAGCTTGATGCCCTGGTCGAGGAGGTGCTACTCGCCAGCCGCCTCGACGCCCGCCCCGAGCCGCAGCGCGAAGCGCTGGACCCGCTGGCCCTGGCCACCGAGATCGCTGCCGAGACGGATGCCGTGCTCGACGACAGCGCCTGGGATCTGGTCCCGGCCGGCACCGAAGCCCCGCTGCACGGCGACGAGCGCCTGCTGCGGCGCGCGCTGCGCAATCTGCTGGAGAACGCCCGCCGCTACGGGGGCCAGTCGGCCCCCGAACTGCGCCTGCACCGCGAGGGGTCGTGGATCTGCTTCTGCGTCGACGACCGCGGCCCCGGCGTGCCGGCGGCCGAGCGCGAGCGCATCTTCGAGCCCTTCTACCGTCTGCCCGGCCATGCCGAGCGGGCCGGCGGCGTCGGCCTGGGGCTGAGCCTGGTGCGGCAGATCGCCCGCCTGCACGGCGGCCGCGTGGACTGCGAGGCGCGCGAGGGCGGCGGCAGCCGCTTCGTGCTGCGTCTGCCGGTGGCCGGCTGAGCCCGGCGGATCAGCCGGCGGCCGCCGGTGCCGGGCCGCCCGCGGCGGCATCGTCCGGCGGTGGCGCCGGCCGCTCGCTGGGGCCGTCGCCCTGGGCGCGCTCGGCATAGCGGTTGAAGCGCCAGGCGCTGGCCTCCTGCGTGATGCGGCGCCAGGTCGCGCGCTTCTCGGCCGGCCCCATCGCCGTCCAGTGCTGCACCTCGTCGAAGCTGCGGCCGCAGCCCTTGCAGACGGCATCGCCCTGGCTGGTCGAGCAGATCGCGATGCAGGGCGAGTCCGGTGTGCTGGCATACCAGCCCAGCCAGGCCTCGCGGGCGCGTGCCGGCATGCTGGTCTCGTCGCACAGCGCCTCGCGGTAATAGACCATCAGGGCGTAGACCTCGGCCAGCGCACGCACCTCCGGGCAGGCGCTGATGCCGTCGGGCGAGGGCGAGCGCTGCCGCCACCAGTTGATCGCGGCCTCGATGTCGGTGATGTGGATCGCAGCCATGCCGGCTCCAGGCTCAGGGCTTGAGCTTGTCGGCGGCCTCGGCCGCCGCCGCATCGACCAGGGCCTGCAGGGCCGCCGCCACGCGGGCCGTGTCCATGCCCTCGCCCAGGGTCAGGGGCGCGCCGGGCAGGGCGGCTGCGCCCTCGGTCTTCAGGCGCTTGACCCAGGCACCGGCTTCGCGGCCCTCGTCGAAGCCCTCGCTGATCAGCAGCACCTGCTGGCCGTCGGCGGCGACCAGCTTGAAACGGAAGCGGCCGTCGCTCTCGCGGTATTGCTTGAAGACCGGCAGCGCGGCCTTGGCGGCCGCAGCGGCGGCGGCCGGTGCGGCCGCGGCCACCATGGCGCGCAGGCCCACGGCCTGGCGCAGCGTGGCCATCAGGGGCGCGGCCAGCGCGCGGGCCTTGGTGGCGCCGGCCTGCAGCACCGCCTCCAGCTCATCGGGCCGGGCCATCAGCTCGGCATAGCGCGCCCGCATCGGGCCGACCTGGGCCTCGATCTGCGCGACCAGCCGGGCCTTGGCCTCGCCCCAGGCCAGGCCGGCCTGCAGCGCGGCGCGGAAGTCCGCCCGTTCGGGCGGGGTGGCGAAGGCGTCGAAGAGGGTGACCAGGGCCACGTCCTCGGTCGGCTTGGGCTCGCCCGGGCCGCGCGAGTCGGTGACGATGCGCGCCACCGCGGCACGCAGCGCCTCGGGGCCGCCTTCGAACAGGGGCACGGTGTTGTCGTAGCTCTTGCTCATCTTGCGGCCGTCCAGGCCGGGCAGGGTGGCGACCTCGTCGTCCACCGCCGCCTCGGGCAGCACCAGCAGCTCGCGGCCCGCGCCGAAGAGGTGGTTGAAGCGCGCGGCCACGTCGCGCGCCATCTCGATGTGCTGCACCTGGTCGCGGCCCACCGGCACGCGCTGGGCGCCGAACAGCAGGATGTCGGCCGCCATCAGGATGGGGTAGCTGTAGAGGCCCATGGTGATGCCGGCATCCGCGTCCTCGCCCGCGGCGACGTTGGCATCCAGCGCGGCCTTGTAGGCGTGGGCGCGGTTCATCTGGCCCTTGCCGGTGACGCAGGTCAGCAGCCAGGACAGCTCGGGAATCTCGGGCACGTCGCTCTGGCGGTAGAAGACCACCCGCGCCGGGTCGAGCCCGGCGGCCAGCCAGGTGGCGGCGATCTCGCGCCGCGAGCGCTCGATGCGCGCCGGGTCCTCGCACTTGATCAGCGCGTGGTAGTCCGCCAGGAAGAAGAAGCTCTCCACTCCCGCTTCGCGACTGGCCGCGATGGCCGGGCGGATCGCGCCGACGTAATTGCCCAGGTGGGGCGTGCCGGTGGTGGTGATGCCGGTGAGGACGCGGGTGGGCATGACAGGCTCGTTCGGGCTTCTCAGGCGCTGGGCAGGGTCGCCAGCAGGGTGTTCAGGGCCGGCAGCAGTTCGCGCATCAGCTTCAGCACGAAGCGCATGATCGGCAGCATCCAGTAGGGGGTGACCACGCCGATCAGCACCAGGCCGACGACGAGGAAGAAGCCCCAGCGCTCCACCCGCGCCAGCGGCCGGGCCAGGGGCAGGGGCAAGAGGCCGACGGCGATGCGCCCGCCGTCCAGCGGCGGCAGCGGCAGCAGGTTGAAGGCGAACATCACCAGGTTCACCAGCACGCCGGCCTTGCAGACGAGGCGGAAGAAGGGCTCTTCGACGCCCAGCACGATCAGGCCGGTGCCCAGCACGGCCCACAGCAGGGCCTGCACCAGATTGGCAGCCGGGCCGGCAAAGGCCACCCAGACCATGTCGCGTTTCGGGTGTCGCAGCCGGCGCATGTCCACCGGCACCGGCTTGGCATAACCGAAGACGAAGGCGCCGCCGGTGCCTGCATAGAGCAAGAGGGGCATCAGCACCGTGCCGATCGGGTCGATGTGGCGCAGCGGGTTCAGGGACAGCCGGCCCAGCACGGCGGCGGTCGGATCGCCCAGGCGCCAGGCGGCATGGCCGTGCGCGACCTCGTGCAGGGTGATCGCGAACAGGACCGGCAGCAGGTAGACGGCCAGGGTGCGGACGAGCTCGGGGGCTTCCATGGAGCGGCGGATTCTAGGTGGGGGGTGCCGTCGCGCCCCCCGCGGGGCCAGGGGCGCGCGGGGCCGGCTTCTACACTGCGGCCCGATGAGCGACATCCCTTCTTCCACGCCCGCCCCGGGCACCCGCCGGCAGCGCCTGGCGGTGCTGATCTCGGGCCGGGGCTCGAACATGCAGGTGCTGGCCGAGGCCTGCGAGCGCGAAGCCTGGCCGGCCGAGTTCGTCGGCGTGATCAGCAACCGACCCGCAGCCGCCGGCCTGGCCTGGGCGGCCGCCCGCGGCCTGCCGAGCTTCGCGCTGGACCACACCGCCCACCCCAGCCGCGAGGCCTTCGACGCCGTGCTGGCCGAGACCCTGGACGCGCTGCGCCCGGACTGGGTGCTGCTGGCCGGCTACATGCGCATCCTCACGCCGGGCTTCGTCGCCCGCTTTGCCGGCCGGATGATCAACATCCATCCCTCGCTGCTGCCGGCCTTCCCCGGCCTGCACACCCACCGCCGCGCGCTGGAGGCGGGCACGGTCTGGGCCGGCTGCACGGTGCATGAGGTGACGGCCGAGCTGGACCACGGTCCGCTGCTTGGCCAGGCTGCCGTGCCGCTGCGGCCCGACGATGACGAGGACCGCCTCGCCGCGCGCGTGCTGCGCGCCGAGCACCGGCTCTACCCCGAGCTGATCGGCCGCCTGCTGCGCGGCGGCCTGGTGCGCGAGCAGGCCGCCGACGGCCGCGTGCACTATGCGGTGCGCGACGGCCGGCCGCGCGGCTTCGTGCTGGACCCGCAGGACTGAAGCGCCCCGGGCCGGGCCCGGCTCAGCGCACCACCAGCACCGGCAGCTTGGAGTGCGTCAGCACCTTCTGCGTCTCGCTGCCGAGCAGCAGGGCGCTGACGCCGCGCCGGCCATGCGAAGCCATCACGATCAGCTCGCAGCCGGTGGCCTGGGCGTGGTCGATGATGGCTTCGTGCGGGCGGTCGGCCTCGACGGCCGTCACGGTGTGCGGCACACCGGCCGCCGCGCAGGCCTCGACGATGGATGCCAGGCGCTGCTCGGCCAGGCGGTTCTGCGTGGCCTGGAAATCCGAGGGGCTGACCGGCGCCATCTCGCTGATGCCGGCGTAGTCGAAGGGCTTCTTGACGGTGAGCGCGTCGATGCGCGCGCCGAAGAGGCGGGCCATCGCGACGGCCGTCTGCACGGCCTTGGCCGTGATCTCGCTGCCGTCGGTGGGGACGAGGATGCGCTTGTACATGGCAGGTCTCCTTCAGGCCCCGCCGGTGCCGGGGGCCTGCGGCCATCGTGGCACGCCCGGCTGCCGGCTGTCTTGAGGGGGATCAAGGAGACGGCCCGGCCGCGGGCCGCGGCTCAGGCGCCGGTGGCCACCGGCCGGGCCGGGTCGCTGCACCACTCGCTCCAGCTGCCGGGGTAGAGCCGGCTGCCGTCGAGCCCGGCCACGGCCAGGGCCAGCAGGTTGTGGCAGGCGGTCACGCCCGAGCCGCACTGATGGACGACCTGGTCCAGCGGCCGGTCGCCGATCAGGCCGGCGAAATCTTCGCGCAGCTGCCCGGCCGGCTTGAAGCGGCCGTCGGTGCCCAGGTTGTCCTTGAAGAAGCGGTTGAGCGCGCCGGGGATGTGGCCGGCCACGGCATCCAGCGGCTCGACTTCGCCGCGGAAGCGTTCGCCGGCGCGGGCGTCGATCACCGTCAGACGCCCGTCCAGGGCCTGCACGGCTTCGGCATCGAGCGTCGGCATCGTCGTGCGGCCGGGCGGGTAGGGCGTGGACGTGGCCGGGCGGGCGGTGCTGTCGGCCAGGCCGCCGTGCTCGATCGAGCCGCCGGCCGCCTGCCATGCGGCCAGGCCGCCGTCGAGCACGGCCACGGCCTCGTGGCCGGCCCAGCGCGCCAGCCACCACAGCCGGGCCGCGAAGCCGGCGCCCTGGCGGTCGTAGACGACCAAGGCCATGCCGGGGCGTAGGCCCCAGCGGCCCAGGGTGGCGGCGAAGGCCGCGCGATCGGGCAGGGGGTGGCGGCCGCGGAAGCGGCCGTCGGGGCCCTGCCTGGGGCCGGCGAGGTCGCGGTCCAGATGGGCGTACACCGCGCCGGGCAGGTGGGCTTCGGCGAACTGGGCTTCGCCGGCGGCCGGGTCGCTCAGCTCGAAGCTGCAGTCGACGATCAGCGTCGCGGCCCCGGCCGCGAGGCGGGCGGCGAGGGCGGTGGCATCGATCAGCGGGGTGGGCAGGGCGGGGGCGGTCATCGGCATCTCCAGGGGCCGGGAGGGTCGGCCTCTGCGGATTCTGGCGGCTTGCGGCCGGCCCGGTTCAGGCCTCGGCGGGATCGGCCGCGGCATCGGGCGCCGCCCGGCTGCGCAGCAGGGTGGCGCCCAGGCCGGCCACCACGACCAGGGCCATGCCGGCCAGCGCCGTCGCGTTCAGCACATCGCCGAAGAACAGGCTGCCGAAGACGGCGGCGTAGACGATGCCGAGGTAGTGCAGGCTGGCGTTGACCAGGGTGCTGCCGCTGGCATAGGCCCGGGTCATCAGCCACTGCGCCAGGGTGGCGAAGCCGCCGACGGCCAGCAGGCAGGCCAGGCCGAAGGGCGTGTGGGTCCGGGTCCAGCCGCCGCCCAGGCCCAGCAGCGGCCCGAGCAGGGTCAGGCCCAGGCCGACGAGCACGCTGCCCATCGAGAAATAGAAGACCACCCGCGCCTCCGGCTCCCCCGCCCGGCCGAGCGCGGTGACCTGCAGATAGGCCAGGGCCGACAGCAGGCCCGAGGCCAGGCCGATCAGGCCATGGCCCAGCTGCTCGCGCGCCAGCGTCGGCTGCAGGATCAGCGCGACGCCGCCGAAGCCCAGCAGCACGCAGGCGACCAGGCGGCCGTCGACGCGCCGCCCGCCCATCAGCACGGCGCCGCCGATCAGGAACAGCGCCATCCAGACCGAGCTCATGTAGTTCAGCGTGATCGCGGTGGCCAGCGGCAGGCCGCCGATCGCGATGAACCACATCGACAAGGCCGTCACCCCCGAGGCGCTGCGCCAGACATGCATGCCGGGCACCGGCGTGCGCCAGCTGCCGCCCTGGGCGCGCAGCAGCGTGGCCATGGCCAGCATGCCGATCAGGCCGCGGTAGAAGACCACCTCGCCGGTGCCGTAGCGCTGGCTCGCGAACTTCACGGCCACGCTCATCAGCGCAAAGCACAGGGTGGCCAGCAGCATGGCCACGGCGGGGGGCAGGCGGGTCATCGACGGGGGCAAGACGAAGGGGCACGGCCGGGCGGACCGTGCCCCTCGGGCGCCGCGCGGACGGCGCGGCTGGGGTGCGGGACGGACAGGCCGGCCGCTCAGCCGAAGGCCGGGCCCATCTTGCGCCGGTACCACTCGTGGAAGTGCTGCATGCCGTCTTCCATCGGGCTCTGGTAGGGGCCGGCGTCGTTGTCGCCGCGCTGGTACAGGGCCAGGCGGCCGGCGTCCATGCGTTCGGCGATCTCGTCGTCCTCGACGCAGGTCTCCATGTAGGCGGCCTGCTGGGCCTCGATGAAGTCACGCTCGAAGGCGTGGATCTCCTCGGGATAGAAGAACTCGACGAGGTTCAGCGTCTCGCGCGGCCCGCGCGGGTGCAGGGTCGAGACGACCAGCACATGCGGATACCACTCCACCATGGTCAGCGGGTAGTAGGTCAGCCAGATCGCGCCATGGGCGGGCGCCTCGCCCTCGCGGAAGCGCAGCAGCGCCTCGTGCCATTGGCGGTAGACATCGGAGCCGGGCTTGCCCAGGGCCTGGCCGGCATGGTTGGCCACGCCCACGGTCTGCACCGAGTGCTCGCGGCCCATCTCCCAGCGCAGGTCCTCGCAGGTCACGAAGTTGCCGAGACCGGGGTGGAAGGGGCCGACGTGGTAGTCCTCCAGATAGACCTCGATGAAGGTCTTCCAGTTGTAGGCGCAGTGGTGCACGTGGGCGCGGTCGAAGACATAGCCCTCGAAGTTCAGCGCGCTGCGCGGGCCCAGGCTGCCCAGGTCGGCCGCCACGTCGACGCCGTTGGCCTCGAAGAGCAGGCCGTTCCATTCCTGGATCGGGTAGCGCGGCAGGTGCAGGCAGGGGTCCTCCGCGAAGTGCGGTGCGCCGACCAACTGGCCCTGCAGGTCGTAGGTCCAGCGGTGCAGCGGGCAGACGATGTTCGAGCCCGTGTTGCCACGGCCGCGCAGCATGATGGCCTGGCGGTGGCGGCAGACATTCGAGACCAGCTCGATGCCCTCCTTCGTCCGGACCAGGGCGCGGCCCTCGCCCTCGTGCAGCAGGGTGTGGTGGTCGCCCACCTCGGGCACCGCGAGCGCATGCCCGAGGTAGCGCGGGCCAGGTCGGATGAGCACCTCCATTTCGCGACGGTAGAGTTCCTCGTCGAAATAGCTCGACACGGGCAGCTGCGCATGGCTGCGCCCGAGGACGTTGCGGGTGATGCTCAGGTCGGACATGGTCCGGGCAACTCCAGTCTTGAAGGACAAGCAGGGCCCAGCAGCTCGCGATTCCGGCGGGGGGCGGTGCGACCTGTTCAGGTCGATGCCGGCCGAGCTGCACCAAGGGACCGTCGGGGGACGACGGGGGCCCGCATTGTAGCCAGGGGGGGTGGATGCAGCCGATGGGCTGTGCCCGCGCCCGTCCCGAAAAGCCCGCTGACTACAATCCCCCAGATTCCTTGTTGAGCGATTCCGATGGGCCGCGCGCCCTGCACGATGGCCCGATCTCCTTCGCCCCCTTCCCGTTCCGCCGCGGCCCCCGTGGCGGCCGATCCGCCGCCCAGCTACGAAGCGGCGCTGGCCGAGCTGGACACGCTGGTCTCGGGGCTGGAGTCCGGCCAGTGGCCGCTCGACCGCCTGCTCGACGGCTACCGCCGCGGGGCCGAACTGCTCGCCTACTGCCGCGAGCAGCTCCAGGCCGTCGAGCAGCAGGTGCAGGTGCTGGAAGCCGATCAGCTCAAGCCCTGGAAGGACGCATGACGCACGACGCCTTCGAGGCCTGGACGCGCGAGACCCTCGGCCGCGTCGAGCAGGGCCTGACGACCTGGGTGCGCCTGGAAGCGCCGGCCGGGCTCGGCGAGGTGATGCGCTACGGCGTGCTCGACGGCGGCAAGCGCCTGCGCCCCCTGCTGGTGATGGCCGCGGCCGAGGCCGTGGGGGCCGCCGCGTCCGAGGCGGCTTTGCGTGCGGCCTGTGCCGTCGAGCTGATCCACGCCTACTCGCTGATCCACGACGACATGCCCTGCATGGACAACGATGTCCTGCGCCGCGGCAAGCCCACCGTCCATGTGCGCTACGGCCAGGCCATGGCCATGCTGGCCGGCGATGCGATGCAGGCCCTGGCCTTCGAGGTGCTGACGCCGGCGGAGGGCGAGATGCCCGCTGCGCTGCAGGCCCGGCTGGTCGGTCTGCTGGCGCGGGCGGCCGGCGAGGAGGGCATGGCCGGCGGCCAGGCCATCGATCTCAGCAGCGTCGGCCAGCCGCTTGACGAGGTCCAGCTGGCCGACATGCACCGCCGCAAGACCGGCGCGCTGCTGCAGACCAGCGTGAAGATGGGTGCCGCCTGTGGCGCGCCGTCGCCCGCTGCCTGGGCTGCCCTGTCCGATTTCGGCGCGGCCCTCGGCGTGGCCTTCCAGGTGGTCGACGACATCCTGGACGCGACCCAGGCCTCGGCCACGCTGGGCAAGACGGCGGGCAAGGACGCCGACGCCAACAAGCCCACCTTTGTCACCGTGCTCGGCCTGGAGGTGGCCCGCACCCGCGCCCGCGACTTGCATGCGCGCGCCCATGCCGCCCTGGCCCGCAGCGGTCTGCCGCAGACCGAGCGTCTCGGCCTGCTGGCCGACCGCGTGCTGGACCGCACCTCCTGAGCTGCGCAGGATGCCGACGATGACCGATCACCCCCTGCTCTCCACCATCGACAGCCCCGCCGATGTCCGGCGGCTCAGCCGCCCTCAGCTCAAGCAGCTGGCCGACGAGCTGCGCGACTTCCTGCTGCAGAGCGTGGCGCGCACCGGCGGCCACCTGTCGAGCAATCTCGGCACGGTCGAGCTGACGATCGCGCTGCACCACGTCTTCGACACCCCCGACGACCGCCTGGTCTGGGACGTCGGCCACCAGACCTATCCGCACAAGATCCTGACCGGCCGCCGCGAGCGCATGGGCACGCTGCGCCAGCTCGGCGGCCTCAGCGGCTTCCCGCGCCGCGACGAGAGCGAGTACGACACCTTCGGCACCGCGCATTCCTCGACCTCGATCTCGGCCGCGCTCGGCATGGCCCTGGCCGCCCAGATCCGCGGCGAGTCGCGCCACTGCGTGGCGGTGATCGGCGATGGCGCCATGACGGCCGGCATGGCCTTCGAGGCCCTGAACAACGGTGGCGTGCCGCATCAGGGCAAGGTGCCGCAGGTCCTGGTCGTGCTCAACGACAACGACATGTCGATCAGCCCGCCGGTCGGGGCGCTGAACAAATACCTCGCGCGGTTGATGAGCGGCAAGTTCTACGCCTCGGCCCGAGAGGGCGCGAAGAGCGTGCTGAAGAACGCGCCGCCGCTCTTCGAGCTGGCGCGCCGCTTCGAGGAGCATGCCAAGGGCATGGTCGTGCCCGGCACGATCTTCGAGGAGTTCGGCTTCAACTACGTCGGCCCGATCGACGGCCACGACCTCGACGCGCTCATCCCCACGCTGGAGAACCTGCGCGACAAGCCCGGCGCGCAGTTCCTGCACGTGGTCACCCGCAAGGGCTTCGGCTACGACCGGGCCGAGGCCGACCCGATCGCCTACCACGGCCCCGGCAAGTTCGATCCGGCGATCGGCCTGCTCAAGCCGCTCACGCCGCCCAAGCCCACCTTCACCCAGGTCTTCGGCCAGTGGCTGTGCGACCAGGCAGCGGTCGACGAGCGCCTGGTCGGCATCACGCCGGCCATGCGCGAGGGCTCGGGTCTGGTCGAGTTCGAGCGCCGCTTCCCGCAGCGCTACTTCGATGTCGGCATCGCCGAGCAGCATGCGGTCACCTTCGCCGCCGGCCTGGCCTGCGAAGGGCTGAAGCCGGTCGTCGCGATCTACTCGACCTTTCTGCAGCGCGGCTACGACCAGCTGATCCACGACGTCGCGATCCAGAACCTGCCGGTCGTCTTCGCGCTCGACCGCGCCGGCATCGTCGGGGCCGACGGCGCCACGCACAACGGTGCCTACGACATCGCCTACACCCGCTGCATCCCGAACTGCAGCCTGATCACGCCGTCCGACGAGCGCGAGTGCCGCATGGCGCTGTCCGCCGCCTTCCTGCAGGACCATCCGGTGGCGGTTCGCTACCCGCGCGGGGCCGGCACCGGCATCGCCGCCGGCAGCGACCTGACGCCGCTGCCCTGGGGCCAGGGCCTGGTGCGGCGCACGGCCGGCGGCCAGGGCGCCGGTCCGCGTCTGGCCATCCTGGCCTTCGGCACCGTGCTGCAGGCGGCGCTGGCGGCCGGCGAGGCGCTGGACGCCACCGTCGTCGACATGCGCTTCGTCAAGCCGCTCGACCGTGCGCTGCTCGAGCGCATGGCCCGCGAGCACGAGGCCCTGGTCACCGTCGAGGAAGGCTGCTTGCCCGGCGGTGCGGGCAGCGCGGTGCTGGAGGCCCTGCAGGCCCTCGGCCAGGTCAAGCCGGTGCTGACGCTGGGCCTGCCCGACGCCTTCATCGAGCATGGCGATCCCGCGCTGCTGATGGCGCAACTCGGCCTGGATGCCGCCGGCATCGAGCGTTCGATCCGCCAGCGCTTCCTGCCGGTGAGTGCGCTCGACGGCGGTGGCCGCCAGGCCGCGGCCTGAATCCTGCGCCGGATCGCTCCGGTCCCCTCCCGTCCCCAGGAGCCGCGATGAAGGGCGAGTGGTGCTATTTCCAGGGGCATTTCAGCCCCGAGACCTGCGAACGCATCCTGGCCCTGGCCCAGCGCATCCCCGACCAGCAGGCGGTGATGGGCAAGGGCGGGGACAACAAGGACCTGAGCCATCGCCGTTCGCGGGTGCGTTTCATCCAGGTCAACGATCCGGATTTCCAGTTCCTCTTCGACGAGGTCTGGCGCCTGGGCCTGGTCGCGAACCGCGACTGGTTCAACTTCCACATCACCAACCTCAGCTACATCCAGCTGGCCGAGTACGACGCCAGCTACGAGGGCAAGTACGACCGCCACCACGACGTGTTCTGGATGAATGGCGATCCGCACTACCACCGCAAGCTCACCGTCATCGTCCAGCTGACGGATCCGGCTGAGTACGACGGCGGTGACTTCGAGCTCTATGACCTCGGGGGCGCCTACCCCGACAAGCAGGCTATCCGCACCCAGGGCACGGTCTTCGTCTTCCCGTCCTTCGTGCCCCATGCCCTGCGGCCGGTGACCCGCGGCCGGCGCCACAGCCTGGCGGTCTGGTTCGACGGCCCGAAGTGGCGCTGAGCGTCCCTGCCTGCCGCGGGCTGACATGACCGGGGCCGACCTCGCCGGAACCGGGCCGATGCCCGAGGTGCATCGCCCCGACCTGAATCCGCGCATGCGCGAGCTGCTGGTCCGCATCGAGCGGGCGGGCCGGCCGCCGCTGCCCAGCCTGGGCGTCGAGGGGGCCCGCCTGGCCTATGCCCGCGGGGCCGAGATCCTCGACCTGCCGCGCGCGCCGCTGGACCGGGTCGAGGACCTTCGGCTGCCGATGCGCGACGGCCAGCGCATCGCCGCCCGCCTCTATGCCCATGGCCCGGCCGAGGGCCTGCGGCCGGTGCTGCTCTTCCTGCATGGCGGCGGCTATGTGCTGGGTGACCTCGAAAGCCACGACAGCCTCTGCCGTCAGTTGGCCCTGCGCAGCGGTGCGGCCGTCCTGGCGCTGGACTACCGCCGCGCGCCCGAACACCGCTTCCCCACCGCCGTGCACGATGCGCTGGATGCCCTGGCCTGGCTGGGTCGCGAGGCGGCCCGCCTCGGCCTGGATCCTCGGCGCCTGGCCGTCGGGGGTGACAGTGCGGGCGGCACGCTGGCGGCCGTCTGCGCGATCGCCGCGCGCCGCGATGCCCAGGGCCGGCCGGCCGATCCGGCCTTGCCGGCGCTGCGTCTCCAGCTGCTGATCTACCCGGCCTGTGGCCGCCTGCGGCACACCGCCAGCTATGCGGCCTACCGCCGCGACCATCTGCTGTCCGACACCACGCTGGACTGGTTCTTCGACCACTACGCCGATCCCGCCGAACGCGAGGACTGGCGCTTCGCCCCCTTGCTGGCCCCCGCGATGCATGGTGCCGCACCGCTGTGGATGGGGCTGGCGGCCTGCGATCCCCTGCATGACGATGCCTGTGCCTATGCCGAGGCGCTGCGCCATGCCGGGGTACCCGTCACGCTGCGTGTCTGGCCAGGTGTCGTCCACGACTTCCTGAAGATGGGCCGGGCCTTGCCCGAAGCCCTGCAGGCCCAGGCCGAGGCCGCCGAGGCGCTTCGTCAGGCCCTGGGGCTCACGGAATGAGCTGCGCCGTCCCGGTGACCTCGCCGCAGCTCAGGCTCGGAGACTGGGCCGGGCTGGGGGAGGGGGCCCGCGCCGTCCGTGGCGCTGTCTTCATCGAGGAACAGGGCGTGCCGGTCGCGCTGGAATGGGATGCGGAGGACGCCGTGGCGCTGCACGCCCTCGTCGTCGAGGCCTCGGGCCGCGCCCTGGCCACCGCACGTCTGCTGCCCTCGCGTGGCGGGGAAGCCCGCCTGGGCCGCATGGCCGTCTTGCCGGCCTGGCGTGGGGCCGGCTGGGGGCGCCTCATGCTGCGGGCCCTGCGCGAGGTGGCGCGTGCACGCGGCGATCGGGTGCTGACCCTGTCCGCCCAGTGTCATGCGCTGGCCTTCTATGCGTCGGAAGGCTGGATTGCCGAGGGACCGGTCTACCTGGACGCCGGCATCGAACATCGCACGATGCGGCTCTGTCTCTGAGCTTGCCGCGCTCCAGCCGGGAGAAAGCCGGGTAAGGACACCCTCCCGCGTGTCCCGTAACCCTTCAGGGCAAGGTGGTGGTCTGCGCCTTGGGTCGGTCGGGCCCGGTGGGGTGATCCGAAGCCTCGGACGGCAGTGCAACCGCGGCCTCAGCCTCGATCCGCAGTTCCTCGACGAGGAAACCCTCCCGCAGCAGGGCTTGGCGCAGCCAGTCGGGCTGGGAGCCCTGACCATCCCAGGTCTCGCCACTGCGGGGGTGGCGGTACTTCGGGGCCGCGGGCGGCGCGGCAGCTGGCGGGGGAGCTGGCAAGGCGAACTCAGGGTCTGTCAGTTCGTCCGGCGTGATCTGCCAGAACGCCATCAGCGCCCGAATGCGGTGGACCACCACGCGCTGTTCGGGCGTCAGCGAGGACTCCGCCATGTCAGGTGTTGGCGAGCTCCTTGCAGCTCGGCGCGCAGACCGTCTGCACCTTGCCCAGCAGGCGCCGGCTCTTCAGCTGGGACCGCAGGCGGTGCTTGCCGCAAAGGAAGCAGGACATGGTGCTCGAGGAGAAAGCACCAGAGGACACGAAGGGGGAGCCGGGAGCCTTGCTTTTGTAGCGCAGGCCGTTTTCGGCGACTTTGGTGGTGGTGTCGGAGGATGCAGCCATCCCTCTATTGTCTTCGACTGCGACAGTCCTTGCCAAGCTGAACTGGCGCTGACCTGCAAATCGCCAGGCCATCCGGACCGGCTGGTTAGCATCGGGCCGCCTTCTCGCTTCCTGGCCCTGGCCTGTCCTGTCCCATGATCGTCTACGAACGGCCGAATGCGCTGCGTCTCTTCTTTGCGTTGCGTGGCTCCATCCTGCCGCGCATCGCCCCCAGCCTGCTGACCTGCACCCTGCTGGCGGTCGTCGTTACGCTCAGCCACGGCGTGCTTTTCCACTGGAAGATCACGCTGACGCCGGTGCCCTTCTCGCTGATCGGGCTGGCCCTGGCCATCTTCCTCGGCTTTCGCAACAGCACGGCCTACGACCGCTACTGGGAGGCGCGCGGGCTCTGGGGCCGGATGGTGCAGTCCTCGCGCACGCTTGCGCGCCAGTGGTTGAGTCTGGTGCGCCCGGCCGAGGACTCATCCGCCGGCCGGCAGGCCCATGGCGACTTCGTCCGCCGCTGCATCGCCCACGCCCACATGGTCCGCCACCAGCTGCGCGGCAGCACGCCCGGCCCGGAACTCGATGGCCTGCTCGATCCGCAGGAGATCGACGCCGCGCTGCGGCTGCGCCTGCCCAGCGAGGCCCTGTTGCGCCGCAATGCCGGCCTGCTCGGCCGCGCCCTGGAGGAAGGCCGGGTCGCTCCTGCGCTCGCGGCGGAGATTGATCGCTCGCTGACCGAGCTGACCCAGGCCCATGCTGGCTGCGAGCGCCTGCGCGGCACGCCGATCCCCTTCGCCTACATGCTCCTGCTGCACCGCACGGCCTACCTCTACTGCTTCCTGCTGCCCTTCGGCCTGATCGATCAGCTCGGCTTCATGACGCCCTTCGTGGTGGCCATCGTCGCCTACACCTTCTTCGGCCTCGACGCGCTCGGGGACGAGATCGAGCAGCCCTTCGGCCTGAGCGCGCACCATCTGCCGCTCGATGCGCTGTGTCGCGTCATCGAGATCGACCTTCGCGAGGCCCTGGGCGAACCGGCCCCGCCACCGCTCCAGGCCGTCGACGGCTGCCTGCGGTGAGGCAGCGTCCGGGGCCCGGACGAAGAAAACCCCGCCGGGCCATGCAGCCGGGCGGGGTTTCTCTTGGCCTGCTTCGCGGCGCTGCGCAGGCAGCGCCCGGGCATCACTTCAGCTTCACTTCCTTGTAGGCCACGTGCTTGCGGGCCTTGGGATCGAACTTCGAAAACTCCAGCTTCTCGGGCGTGGTCTTCTTGTTCTTGGTGGTGGTGTAGAAGTGGCCGGTGCCCGCGGTGGACTCCAGCTTGATCTTTTCGCGTCCGCCTTTGGCTGCCATGGCTAGCTCCTAATCTCAGCGTGATGGTTGGGGATGCGGCTCAGAGCTCGCCCTTGGCGCGCAGCTCGGCGACGACCTGGTCGATGCCGACCTTGTCGATCAGCCGCAGCGCGGCGCCGCTGATGCGCAGGCGCACCCAGCGGTTCTCGGTCTCCAGCCAGAAGCGGCGGTACTGCAGGTTGGGCAGGAACCGACGCTTGGTCTTGTTGTTGGCGTGGGAGACGTTGTTCCCGACCATCGGGCGCTTGCCCGTGACTTGACAGACGCGTGCCATGACGCTTCTCCGATCTGTGTTTCGAATCGACCTGCAGAGCAGGACCCGCCCCCATCGGCGGCCCTGATGTCGGCCCCTGCCTTCCCGGTTCGCCCGAAACGGGCGCCCCGATGGGGCGTTGCCGGTGCCTTGCGGCGCGTCCTGCTCGGGCTGCAAAGCCCGGGTCGGATTCCGACAAAAACGCGCATTATAGACAGGCCCGCGACACCGGGACAGCCCTGGCCGCGAGCCGCCCCCTGCGCGGGGCTCAGGCGCCCTGCTGTTCGAGGAAGCGCTGCGCGTCCAGCGCCGCCATGCAGCCGGTGCCGGCGCTGGTGATGGCCTGGCGGTAGACGTGGTCCTGCACATCGCCGGCGGCGAAGACGCCGGGCACGCTGGTCTGCGTGGCCATGCCGTTCAGGCCGCTCTGGGTGACGAGGTAGCCGTCCTTCATCGCCAGCTTGCCCTCGAAGATCCCGGTGTTGGGCTGGTGGCCGATGGCGATGAAGCAGCCTTGCACGGCCAGCTCCTTCGTCGCGCTGCCGTCGACCGAGGCCAGGCGCACACCGGTCACGCCGCTGGCGTCGCCCAGCACCTCGTCGAGACGCTGGTTCACCTCCAGCACGATCTTCCCGGCGGCGACCTTCTCCATCAGCTTGTCGATCAGGATGGCCTCGGCCTTGAACTTGTCGCGGCGATGGATCAGGTGCACGACGCTGGCGATGTTCGACAGGTAGAGCGCCTCCTCCACCGCGGTGTTGCCGCCGCCGACCACGCAGACCTTCTGCTCGCGGTAGAAGAAGCCGTCGCAGGTCGCGCAGCCGCTGACGCCGCGCCCCATGAAGGCCTGCTCGCTCGGCAGGCCCAGGTACTTGGCCGAGGCGCCGGTGGCAATGATCAGCGCGTCGCAGGTGTAGCTGCCGTTGTCGCCCTGCAGCGTGAAGGGCCGCTGCGAGAAATCCACCGTGTGGATGTGGTCGAACACGATCTCGGTCTTGAAGCGCTCGGCGTGTTCCAGGAAGCGCTGCATCAGTTCCGGGCCCTGCACGCCGTGCACGTCGGCCGGCCAGTTGTCGACCTCGGTCGTGGTCATCAGCTGGCCGCCCTGGGCCAGGCCGGTGATCAGCAGCGGCTTGAGGTTGGCGCGGGCGGCGTAGACGGCGGCGGTGTAGCCGGCCGGGCCCGACCCCAGGATGAGGACGCGGGCGTGGGTGGGAGCACTCATGGTCGGAGGGGTTCGGCAGGGAAGGAGGGCGGCCGCTTGGGGGATCCAAGCCGCTGGCGGGTATCGCCCCGGTTTATCGGCCCTTTGGCCACCGGGGGGAGTTCGTAGAGTCAATTCGTGACGGTCGTCACGCTGCAGCCCGAAAACCTTACCGGGATTCTAGGGAGCGGCGTCCGACCGGCGCGTGACGCCGGGCTATCGCGGCGATCGCCTTCGCCCCGCTCCGGCGGACCGCCCCTGTTCTTCTCTTGTCCGCCCCTGGGAGTGCCAATCGTGGCCATGCTGTCCAACCTCGATCTGATCCGCCGCGTGCCCCTGTTTGCCGCGCTTTCGTCCGACCAGGCCCGTCTCGTTGCCGAGGCGGTCGTCAAGCGTCGCTACAAGCGCGGCGAGGCCATCGTCCGCCAGGGCGAGCAGGACAGCGCGCTCTACATCCTGCTGACCGGCCGCGCCCGGGTCGTCACTGTGGGGGCGCGCGGCCGCGAGGTCATCCTGGCCGTGCTGCAGCCCGGCCAGCATCTGGGCGAGATGAGCCTGATCGACAAGGCCCCGCATTCAGCCACCGTGCGGGCCGAACTGCCCTCGGACGTCCTCCTCCTCGACCAGGCCACTTTCCAGCGCTGCCTGCCCGAGGCGGGCAACCTTGCCCACGGCGTCCTGCGTGGCCTGGTCGAGCGCCTGCGCGCGGCCGATCGCCAGATCGAATCGCTGGCCCTGCTGGATGTCTACGGCCGCGTCGCCCGCTCGCTGATCGACATGGCCGAGGACGGCGGCGACTTCAAGCGCATCCGCCACAAGGTCTCGCGCCAGGATCTGGCCAAGGTCGTCGGCGCCTCGCGCGAGATGGTCAGCCGCGTGATGAAGGATCTGGAGGTGCGTGGCTACATCGAGACCCAGGCCGACGGCTCGGTCAATCTGCGCGAGCGCCTGGCCCGCGCCTGAGGTCGGCGGCCGGCCCGCGCGGGGGCTTCGGCCACAATCCGCGCATGAGTTTTCCCCTCGGATCGCTGGGGGCCGCCCCCGCTGCGGCGGAGTCCGCGGGCGCCTCGCCCGCCTCGCGTGCCCGACGCCCCTTGCTGCGTGTCTTCGGCCTGATTGCCCTGTTCTGGCTGGCCCTGGCCCTGGGCAGCCACAGCCCGCTGGATGCGGCCTGGTCCACCTCCGGTGAGGGGGGCGGGGCGGTCCGCAACCAGGCCGGGGTGATGGGCGCCTGGCTGGCCGACCTGCTGCTCTTCCTGTTCGGCCATTCGGCTTGGTGGCTGTTGCCGGTCGGCCTGCGCACGTTGCTGCGACGCACGCCGGGGTCCAGCCTGTCGACCCTGCTGGGCCTGGTCGCCCTGCTGGCCGCGAGCTGCGCGCTGGAATGGGCCCGCTTCTATCGCTTCGAGGCTGCGCTACCCGGTGCCCAGGGCGGCGGCGTGCTCGGGCTGATGCTGGGCCGGGGCGGTCTGACCGCCTTCGGCCACGCGGCCTCCGGCGCGCTGGGCATCGCCGTGCTGCTGGCCGCGCTGCCGCTGGCCCTGGGCTTTTCCTGGCTGCGGGTGGCCGAGGCCCTGGGCGCGGGCCTGGAGCGCCTGCGCGAGCACCGCCGCCACCGCGTCGAGCAGGCCGAGGATGCCCGCCTGGGCGAGCAGGCCCTGCGCGAGCGCGAGGTCGAGCTGGCCCTGGACCGCGAGCCCTCGCTGCCCGCCCTGCCGCCGATCGTGATCGACCCGCCCCCGCCCGAACTGCGGCAGTCCGAGCGCGTGCAGAAGGAGAAGCAGCAGCCGCTGTTCCGCGAGCTGGGCGACACCAAGCTGCCGCAGGTCGACCTGCTCGATGCCGCGCCCGGCGCGCAGACCACGGTCACGCCCGAGACGCTGGAGATGACCAGCCGCCTGATCGAGAAGAAGCTCAAGGACTTCGGCGTCGAGGTGCGCGTGGTTGCCGCTTCGCCCGGTCCGGTCATCACGCGCTACGAGATCGAGCCGGCCACCGGCGTGAAGGGCGCGCAGGTCGTCAACCTGGCCAAGGACCTGGCGCGCTCGCTGAGCCTGGTGTCGATCCGCGTGGTCGAGACCATCCCCGGCAAGACCACCATGGCGCTGGAGCTGCCCAATGCGCGGCGCCAGACCATCCGCCTGGCCGAGATCCTCGGCTCCCAGGCCTACAACGACGCGTCCTCGCTGCTGACCATGGGCCTGGGCAAGGACATCGTCGGCGGCCCGGTCGTCGCCGACCTGGCCAAGATGCCGCACTGCCTGGTGGCCGGCACCACCGGCTCGGGCAAGTCGGTGGGCATCAACGCCATGATCCTCAGCCTGCTCTACAAGGCCGAGGCGCGCGATGTCCGGCTGATCCTGATCGACCCGAAGATGCTGGAGATGAGCGTCTACGAGGCCATCCCGCACCTGCTCTGCCCGGTCGTGACCGACATGAAGCAGGCCGCCAACGCGCTCAACTGGGGCGTGGGCGAGATGGAGCGGCGCTACAAGCTGCTCAGCAAGATGGGCGTGCGCAACCTCGCCGGCTACAACAAGAAGCTCGACGAGGCCAGCGAGCGCGGCGAACGGCTGCCCAACCCCTTCAGCCTGACGCCCGAGGCGCCCGAGCCGCTGGAGCGCCTGCCGCACATCGTCATCGTCATCGACGAGCTGGCCGACCTGATGATGGTCGTGGGCAAGAAGATCGAGGAACTGATTGCCCGCCTGGCGCAGAAGGCGCGCGCCGCCGGCATCCACCTGATCCTGGCCACCCAGCGGCCCAGCGTGGACGTGATCACCGGCCTCATCAAGGCCAACATCCCCACGCGCATCGCCTTCCAGGTCAGCAGCAAGATCGACAGCCGCACCATCCTCGACCAGATGGGCGCCGAGGCCCTGCTGGGCATGGGCGACATGCTCTACATGCCCAGCGGCACCGGCCTGCCGGTGCGGGTGCACGGCGCCTTCGTCAGCGACGAGGAAGTCCACCGCGTGGTCGACTACCTCAAGAGCCAGGGCGAGCCCAACTACATCGAGGGCATCCTCGAAGGCGGCACGCTCGACGGCGAGGACGGCAACGACAGCAATGCCACCGGCCTGGGCGGGGGCGGCGAGGGCGAATCCGACCCGATGTACGACCAGGCCGTCGCCATCGTGCTGCAGAACCGCAAGGCCTCCATCTCGCTGGTGCAGCGCCACCTGCGCATCGGCTACAACCGCGCGGCCCGGCTGCTGGAACAGATGGAGAAGTCCGGACTCGTATCGGCCATGTCCACCAACGGCAACCGCGACCTGATCGTGCCGCGCCGCGACGAATCCGCATGAAGACCCTTCGCCCCCCCGCCCCGTCCACCCCCCGCCGCCTGCTGCTGGCCGGCGCCTGCGGCCTGCTGCTGGCGGCCGCCCTGCCGGCCCGTGCCGATGCCCTGGGCACGCTGCAGGCCTTCGTCGACGAGGTGAAGACCGGCCGTGCCAGCTTCACCCAGACCGTCAGCTCGCCCGACGGCAGCAAGGTCAAGCGCAGCAGCGGCCGCTTCGAGTTCATGCGGCCCAACCGCTTCCGCTTTGCCTACGAAGCGCCCTTCGAGCAGCTCATCGTCGGCGACGGCCAGCAGGTCTGGCTGCACGACCTGGACCTCGACCAGGTCACCGTGCGGCCCATGAACCAGGCCCTGGGCGCGACCCCGGCGGCCCTGCTGGCCGGCGGCAAGGTCGACAAGGACTTCAAGCTCGAAGCCCTGCCCGATGCCGACGGCCAGCAGTGGCTGCGCGCCACCCCGCGTGTCGGCGACAGCGGCATCCAGAGCCTGAAGATCGCTTTTCGCGGCAAGGCGCTGAGCGAGATCGAGATCCTCGACGCCTTCGGCCAGCGCTCGCGCATCGTCTTCAGCGCGGTGGAAAGCAATCCGGTGCTGGCGGCCGAGCGCTTCCGCTTCACGCCGCCCAAGGGCGCGGACGTGATCCGGCCCTGAGGCCGCGCGCCCCGCCTGGTCTGCGCCCTTGGCTGCCGTCCGCCCCGATCCCGCTGCCCCGCTGGCCGAACGCCTGCGGCCGCGGCACCTCGACGAGGTCATCGGCCAGCCGCAGCTGCTCGGCCCCGGCCAGCCGCTGCGCGTGGCCTTCGAGACCGGGCGCCTGCATTCCATGATCCTCTGGGGCCCGCCCGGCACCGGCAAGACCACGCTGGCGCGGCTCACGGCCGAGGCCTTCGGCGCGCGCTTCATCGCCATCTCGGCCGTGCTCGGCGGCGTGAAGGACATCCGCGAAGCGGTCGAGCAGGCCCAGGCCGCCCGCGGCGTCAGCGCGGCCGCGGCCCCCGACCTGCTCAGCGCCGCCGCCGCGCCTGCCGCGCCCGCGGCCCGCTGCATCGTCTTCGTCGACGAGGTGCACCGCTTCAACAAGGCCCAGCAGGACGCCTTCCTGCCGCATGTCGAAAGCGGGCTCTTCACCTTCATCGGCGCGACCACCGAGAACCCCAGCTTCGAGGTCAATGCCGCCCTGCTCTCGCGCGCCACCGTGCACGTGCTGCAGCCCCTGGGCGAAGCCGACCAGGCCGTGCTGCTCGAACGCGGCCGCGCCCTGCTGGACGCGCCGCCGCTGGCCGCCGAGGCCCAGGCCCGGCTGATCGGCTATGCCGACGGGGACGCCCGCCGCCTGCTCAACACCTACGAGAACGTGGTGGCCCTGCTGCCGCGCGGCACCGCCAGCATCGACGCGGCCCTGCTGGAGAAGCTGCTCGGCGCCCAGCTGCGTCGCTACGACAAGGGCGGCGACGCCTTCTACGACAGCATCTCCGCCCTGCACAAGAGCGTGCGCGGCTCCAGCCCCGACGCCGCGCTCTACTGGATGGTGCGCATGCTCGATGGCGGCGCCGACGGCCGCTACATCGGCCGCCGCCTGATCCGCATGGCCGCCGAGGACATCGGCCTGGCCGACCCGCGCGCCCTGCGCCTGTGCCTGGATGCGGTCGAGACCTACGAGCGCCTGGGCTCCCCGGAAGGCGAGCTGGCCCTGGCCGAGGCGGTGATCTACCTGGCCGTCGCGCCCAAGAGCAATGCCGTCTACACCGCCTACAAGGCCGCGCGCCGCCTGGTCCAGCAGGACGGCAGCCGGCCCGTGCCGCTGCACCTGCGCAATGCGCCCACGCAGCTCATGAAGCAGCTCGAGCACGGCAAGGATTACCGCTACGCCCACGACGAGGCCGAGGCCTACGCCGCCGGCGAGCGCTACTTTCCCGAGGGTCTGGCCGAGCCGCGCTTCTACGAGCCCGTGCCGCGCGGCCTGGAGCTCAAGATCGGCGAGAAGCTCGCGCATTTGCGCCAGCTCGACGCCGAGGCCCGCAAGCGCAGGGGCTGAGTCCCCAGGGCCTGCGGGTCGCGTGCCGGCTCGGCTGCCGACCGGCCGGCCGGCCCCCGCTGGGGCGCACGGCGGAGGGCCGGGCCGCACCACGACCGGGCCCTCACCTTCCCGCCGCTGTCCAGCGGGCGGACCCGGGCCGGGGACGCCGGAACCCGCCGCTACACTCGCGCCGCCTCCGGGCCAGGGCAGCCCCCCAGGGGGCGGCGGGCTTCTTGCTCGGCTGCTTTCGCGGGCCTCCTGCGGGCTCCGCCCTCCCGGCCCGCGCCCCAACCCACGCGATGGACATCTTCCTCCAGCAGATCATCAACGGCCTGGTCCTCGGCAGCATCTATGCGCTGGTGGCCCTGGGCTACACCATGGTCTACGGGATCATCAACCTGATCAACTTCGCCCATGGCGAGGTGCTGATGGTCGGTGCCATGGTGAGCTGGACGGTCATCACCCTGATCGGCCCCGGTGCCCTGCCCGGGGGGCTGCTGCTGCTGATCGCGCTGGCCGTGGCCATGGGCGTGTGCATGGTGCTGAACGTGGCCATCGAGCGCCTGGCCTACCGGCCGCTGCGCGATGCGCCGCGGCTCGCGCCGCTGATCACCGCCATGGGCGTCAGCCTGCTGCTGCAGACCCTGGCCATGATCCTGTGGAAGCCGGGCTACAAGCCCTATCCGACGCTGCTGCCCAGCCAGGTCTTCCACGTCGGCGGGGCGGTCATCACCTTCACGCAGATCGCGATCCTCGGCGTCACCGCGCTGACCCTGGCCGGCCTGATGCTGCTGATCCACCGCAGTCGCCTGGGCCGCGCGATGCGTGCGACGGCCGAGAACCCGCGCGTGGCGGCGCTGATGGGCGTGCGGCCCGACACGGTGATCGCCGCCACCTTCGCCATCGGCGCCGCCCTGGCGGCGCTGGCCGGCGTGATGGTGGCCAGCAACTACGGCTCGGTCCAGCATGCCATGGGCTTCCTGCCCGGGCTCAAGGCCTTCACCGCGGCCGTCTTCGGCGGCATCGGCAACCTGCCGGGGGCCATGGTCGGCGGCCTGTTGCTGGGCCTGATCGAGTCGCTCGGTGCCGGCTACATCGGCCCGCTGACCGGCGGTGTGCTCGGCAGCCACTACCAGGACATCTTCGCCTTCATCGTGCTGATCCTGGTGCTGACGCTGCGGCCGCAGGGCCTGCTCGGCGAGCGCGTGGCCGACCGTGCATGAAGGCCCGGCCATGATGCGCCTCACCGACCGGGCCACCCGCCTGCTGCCCGCCGATCCGGCGCGGCGCCGCCTCGCCGTCTTCCTGGGCAGCGCCGTGCTGCTGCTGGTGCTGCCGCTGGTCGCGCAGGGCTTCGGCAATGCCTGGGTGCGCATCCTCGACACGGCCCTGCTCTACGTGCTGCTGGCCCTGGGCCTGAACATCGTGGTGGGCTATGCGGGCCTGCTCGACCTGGGCTATGTGGCCTTCTATGCGGTCGGTGCCTACATGTTCGCGCTGCTCGCCAGCCCGCATCTCTTCGAGACCTTCCCCGCGATCGCCGCGCTGCTGCCCCACGGCCTGCACACCCCCGTCTGGCTGGTGCTGCCGCTGGGCGCCGCGCTGGCCGCGCTGGCCGGGGTGATGCTGGGGGCGCCGGTGCTGCGGCTGCGCGGCGACTACCTGGCCATCGTCACCCTGGGCTTCGGCGAAATCATCCGCGTGTTCATGAACAACCTGGATGCGCCGCTCAACCTGACCAACGGCCCCAAGGGTCTGTCGGCCATCGACCCCCTGCGGGTCTTCGGCCTCAACCTCGGCCGGCCGCTGGAGGTGGCGGGCTTCACCCTGGCCTCGGTCACGCTCTACTACTACCTCTTCCTGCTGATGGCGGTGCTGAGCGTGATCGTCTGCGTGCGGCTGGAGAAGAGCCGCATCGGCCGCGCCTGGATGGCCATGCGCGAGGACGAGATCGCCGCCAAGGCCATGGGCCTGAATGTGCGCAACCTCAAGCTGCTGGCCTTCGGCATGGGCGCCACCTTCGGCGGCGTGGCGGGCGTGCTGTTCGCGGCCTTCCAGGGCTTCGTCTCGCCGGAATCCTTCTCGCTGCACGAATCGGTGCTGATCGTGGCCATGGTGGTGCTGGGCGGCCTCGGCCACCTGCCGGGCGTGATCGTCGGCGCCGTGCTGCTGGCCGCGCTGCCCGAGGTGCTGCGCTATGTGGCCGGCCCGCTGCAGGCCCTGAGCGGCGGCCGGCTGGATGCGGCCATCCTGCGCCAGCTGATGGTGGCCCTGGCGATGATCGGCATCATGCTGCTGCGCCCGCGCGGCCTGTGGCCGGCGCCCGAGCATGGCAAGCTGCCGCGGCCCGGCCCCGGGGGCTCGCCATGAGCGCGGCCCCGGACGCTGCCGCCCCGCTGCTGGAGGTGCAGGACGCCAGCAAGCGCTTCGGCGGCCTGCAGGCGCTCGGCGGGGTGGGGCTGCGCGTGCAGCGCGGCACCGTGCACGGCCTGATCGGCCCCAACGGCGCCGGCAAGACGACCTTCTTCAACCTGATCACCGGCCTCTACGCGCCCGATGCCGGCCGCTTCCTGCTCGATGGCCGGGCTTACAAGCCGACGGCGGTGCACGAGGTCGCGCGCGCCGGCATCGCCCGCACCTTCCAGAACATCCGCCTCTTCGCCGACATGAGCGCGCTGGAGAACGTGATGGTCGGGCGCCATGCGCGCAGCCACTCCGGGCTGCTGGGCGCCATCCTGCGCACGCCAGCCTTCCGCCGCGAGGAGGCCGCCATCGCCCAGCGCGCGCGCGAGCTGCTCGACTATGTGGGCCTGGCGGCCCACGCCGAGCTCCGCGCCCGCACCTTGAGCTACGGCGACCAGCGCCGGCTGGAGATCGCCCGCGCCCTGGCCACCGAGCCCAAGCTGCTCGCCCTGGACGAGCCGGCGGCCGGCATGAACGCGACCGAGAAACTCACCCTGCGCGCCCTGATCGACCGCATCCGCCACGACGGCTGCACCGTGCTCCTGATCGAGCACGACGTGAAGCTGGTCATGGGTCTGTGCGACACCGTGACCGTGCTGGACCACGGCAAGGTCATCGCCGACGGCCGCCCCGCCGAGGTGCAGCGCGACCCGCGGGTGATTGAGGCCTACCTCGGTGCCGGCCACACGGCCGTGCCCACCGCTGCATGAAGCCCATGCCCTGCACGAGGCCCACGCGATGAGCCTGCCCGAGCCCCTGCTCGACGTCGAGGACCTGCGCGTCGCCTATGGCGGCATCCAGGCCGTCAAGGGCCTGAGCCTGCAGGTGCGGCCGGGCGAGCTGGTCTGCCTGATCGGTGCCAACGGCGCCGGCAAGACGACCACGCTCAAGGCCCTGACCGGCCTGCTCGCGCCGCAGGCCGGCCGCATCCGCTTCAAGGGCCGGGACCTGGCCGGGCAGGGCGCCTGGGACCGCGTGCGTGCCGGCCTGGTGATGGTGCCCGAGGGCCGCGGCACCTTCACCCGCATGAGCATCGACGAGAACCTGCGCATGGGCGCCTACCTGCGCCGCGATGCGGCCGGCGTGGAGGCCGACCTGGCCGAAGTCTTCGCCCGCTTCCCGCGCCTGCAAGAGCGCCGCCAGCAGCTGGCCGGCACGCTCTCGGGCGGCGAGCAGCAGATGCTGGCCATGGGCCGCGCCCTGCTGGCCCGGCCCGAGCTGCTGCTGCTCGACGAGCCCTCCATGGGCCTGGCGCCGATCATGGTGGATCGCATCTTCGAAGTGATCGCCGACATCCACGCCCGCGGCACCACCGTGCTGCTGGTCGAGCAGAACGCCAGCCGCGCCCTGGCCCTGGCCGACCGCGGCTATGTGATGGAGTCGGGCGAGCTGGGCATGCAGGGCCCCGCGGCCGAGCTGCTGGCCGATCCGCGCGTGCAGGCCGCCTACCTCGGCGCCTGAGGGGCCCCGGGGCGGTCCGGCTGGCGCGCCGCGTGCCGGCGGCGCACACTGAGGACGTCACCTGCCGACCGGAGGATCACGCCATGAACCGCTTGTTTCCGTCCCTGTCCGCCCAGCCCGCCGCACCGGACGGGGTGCTGGCCCGCATCGTCGACGAGCAGCTGGAGCTGGCTGCCGTGCGCCTGCCGGTGCTGGACCCGGTCGGCCTGCATCCGGTGCCGCTCGATCACGCGGAACGGCCCGGCCCGCACCCGGGTTTCGACGAGCTGCTGCTCGGCCTGGCCGAAGCGACGCCCGAGCTGATCGAGGAGCTGCGCGTGCAGGCCGCGGGCGCGGCCCCGGCGCCCGGGCTCAGTGAGGAGGAGCTTGCGCGCCAGGCCCTGGCCGTGCCGGCCGAGGAGGGCGGCGACACGCCGGATTGAACCGCTGGCCCGGCGGCCTGGGGCCGCCGTCCGCCGGGCGGCCGCTCAGGCCTTGTCGGCTTCGCTGGTGAAGCTGTCGGCGAAGAAGGCCTCGTCGGGCAGGCGGCATTGCAGGATGAAGTCGCGCTGCGCGGCGCTGACCATCACCGGCGCGCCGCAGGCATAGACCTCGTGGCCGGAGAGATCCGGCAGGTCGGCCATCACCGCCTCGTGGACGAAGCCGGTGCGCCCCGTCCAGCCCGGCTCGGCTTCGCTCAGCACCGGCACGTAGCGCAGGTTCGGCATCGTCGCCGCCGCCTCGCGCGCCCAGGCGTCACGGTAGAGGTCGGCTGCGCGGCGCCCGCCCCAGTACAGCACGGCCGGGCGGTCGATGCCCTTGGCGCGCATCTGCTGCACGATGGCCTGGATCGGCGCGAAGCCGGTGCCCGAGGCCAGCAGCACGATGGGCTTGCTGCCTTCGCGCAGGTAGAAGCTGCCGAAGGGGCCTTCCATGCGCAGGATGTCCTTCTCCTTCATCGCCCCGAACACATGGTCGGTGAACTTGCCGCCCGGCATGTGGCGGATGTGCAGCTCCAGGCCGGCATCGGCGGCGGCGCCCTCGGCCGCCGGCGCATTGGCCATCGAGTAGCTGCGCCGCGCGCCATCGCGCAGGATGAACTCGACGTACTGGCCCGGGTGGTACTGGAAGCGGGTGGTGGCCGGCAGTTGGAGGTGCAGGATGGCGACGTCGGCCGTGGGCTTGTCCAGCGAGCGCACGCGCACCGGCACCTTCTGGACCGGGAACTCGCCGGCGCCGGGCACGCTGCGGGCCTCGATGACCAGGTCGCACTGCGGTGCCGCGCAGCAGCTCAGCATCCAGCCGGCTTCCTCTTCCTCCACCGTCAGGGCCTTGAGCTGGTGGGCGCCGTGGATCACCCGGCCCTCGAGCAGCCGGCTCTTGCAGGAACCGCAGGCGCCGTCGCGGCAGCCATAGGGCAGGCCCACCCCCTCGCGGATGGCCGCGGCGAGCACGGGCTCGTCGCGGGCGACCTGGAACTGGCGGCCGCTGGGCTGCAGCGTGACGGTGAAGCTCATCTGGTTATCCTCGAACCCTGTCGATTTCGAACGGGCGCGATTGTGCCCCCGCGGGTCCGGGTGGCCCGGCCGGGCCGGCGATCGCCCTGCCCGGGCCGGGCGGCCAAGGGGCTCAGCGCCTGATCGAGCGCCCGCTCGGCGCGAGACGACCGGTCCCGCGTGCCCAAGCGCGCTCCTCTTTGCCGATCCCATGCCCACGCCTCCGCCAACCCGTCCTGCCGTGTTCCGCCGCAGCCGCGTCCTCATCGTGGGCTGTGGCGATGTCGGCCTGCGCGTGGCCCGCCTGCTGGCCGGGCGGCTGCGGGTGATCGCGCTCAGCTCACAGCCCGCGCGCCGGCCCCAGCTGCGCGCCGCCGGCCTGCGGCCGCTGCTGGGCGATCTGGACGATCCCGCCAGCCTCGGCCGCCTGGCGGGCCTGGCGCCGCGCCTGCTGCACCTGGCCCCGCCGCCCGGCCAGGGCGAGGACGATCCGCGCACCGCCGCGCTGCTGCGCGCCCTGGGCCGTCGCGGCGGCCTGCACACGGCGGTCTACGGCAGCACCACCGGGGTCTACGGCGACGCGGGCGGCGCCTTCTTTGACGAGACCCGCCCGCTGCGCCCGGCCTCCGACCGTGCGCGCCGCCGCGTCGCGGCCGAGCAGCGCCTGCGCGACTGGAGCCGCCAGCGGGGCGTGGCCCTGGCACGGCTGCGCATCCCCGGCATCTACGCGCTCGACCGTGAAGGCGGCGATCCCCGCGAGCGCGTGGCCCGCGGCAGCCCGGTGCTGCAGCGGCAGGACGATGTCCACACCAACCACATCCATGCCGACGACCTGGCCCGCGCCTGCCTGCGCGCGCTCTTCCTCGGCCGCAAGCCGCGCGCGCTGCACATCAGCGACGACGGCCAGCTGCCGATGGGCGACCATTTCGATGCGGTGGCCGAGCGCTGCGGCCTGCCACGCCCGCCGCGCCTGAGCCGGGCCGAGGCGCAGGCCCGGCTGTCGCCGATGACGATGAGCTTCCTGTCGGAGTCCCGCCGGCTCGACAACGGCCGCATGAAGCGCGAGCTGCGCCTGAAGCTGCGCTACCCGACCGTGCTCGACGCCCTGCCGCCGGCCGCCGGCGGCTGAGTCCGCGGCCGGCCCGGCCTTGGCGCCGGCTTCAGCGCCGGCCGAAGGGCGGCTGGCCGCGCCAGTAGCGCAACATCAGGAAACCGCCCAGCATGCCGCCCAGGTGGGCGAAGTGGGCGATGCCGCTGCCGCCGCTGAAGCCGAGCAGCAGTTCCAGGCCGCCGAAGATCATCACGTAGTGCTTGGCCTTGATCGGCATCGGCGGGATCAGCATCATGATCTGCCGGTTCGGGAACAGCATGCCGAAGGCCAGCAGCAGACCGAACAGGCCGCCCGAGGCGCCGACCGTCGGCACCGGCGAACCGATCAGCGCCGTCCACAGCTGCTGCACGACCGCCGCGGCCAGCACGCTGGCGATCAGGAAGTGCAGGTAGCGGCGCCCGCCCCAGAGGCGTTCCAGCTCGCTGCCGAAGCTCCAGAGGCCGAGCATGTTGAACAGCAGGTGGCCCGGGCTGCCATGCAGGAAGGCATAGCTGATCGGCTGCCAGGGCTGGAAGTTGCCGGTGGCCAGCGGCCACAAGGCCAGCAGGCCCTCGAACCAGGGCGGCAGCAGCAGGCTGGCACAGAAGAAGCCGACGCAGGCCAGGATCAGCGCCTTGGTGATCGGGGGCATCGGGGGCATGGTCTCGCGGGCCGGTCGGCCAGGCGGTCCGTGCGCGGGGCACGGCGGGTCAGGAGATGGTCCCCGGGGCCGGACTCGAACCGGCACGCCTTGCGGCGGGGGATTTTGAGTCCCCTGCGTCTACCGATTTCGCCACCCGGGGAGGATGCGGAGCGGGCTTGCTTGCGAGGGGTGCATGATACCCGCGCGTCCGCAGCGGGGCGGGCACAATCCGGCACCCGAAGGACGCCCTCTGCCATGCCCCTCTATCCGACCCTCGATGCCGTGATCGGCAACACGCCGCTGGTCCGGCTGCAGCGCCTGCCCGGCGAGGCCCAAGCCCGCCGCGGCAACGTGATCCTCGGCAAGCTCGAAGGCAACAACCCGGCCGGCTCGGTCAAGGACCGGCCTGCGCTCAGCATGATCCAGCGCGCCGAGGAGCGCGGCGACATCCGTCCCGGCGACGCGCTGATCGAGGCCACCTCCGGCAACACCGGCATCGCCCTCGCCATGGCGGCCGCCATCAAGGGCTACCGCATGATCCTCATCATGCCGGAGGACCTTTCCATCGAGCGTGCGCAGACCATGAAGGCCTTCGGCGCCGAGCTGGTGCTGACCCCCAAGGGCGGTGGCATGGAGTACGCCCGCGACCTGGCCGACCAGATGCAGCGCGAGGGCAAGGGCCGCGTGCTCGACCAGTTCGCCAATGCCGACAACCCGCGCATCCATGCCGAGACCACCGGCCCGGAGATCTGGCGCGACACCGAGGGCCAGATCACCCACTTCGTCAGCGCGATGGGCACGACCGGCACCATCACCGGGGTCTCGCGCTACCTGAAGGCGCAGAACCCGGCGGTGCGCATCGTCGGGGCCCAGCCCAGCGACGGCTCACGCATCCCCGGCATCCGCAAGTGGCCGGCGGCCTATCTGCCGAAGATCTACGAGCCGGCCGGCGTCGACGAGCTGATCGAGGTCGATCAGGCGGAGGCCGAGGACATGGCCCGCCGCCTGGCCCGCGAGGAGGGCCTGTTCTGCGGCATCTCGGCGGCCGGCGCCTGCTCGGCCGCGCTGCGCCTGGCCGAGACGGTGGAGAACGCCACCATCGTCTTCATCGTCTGCGACCGCGGCGACCGCTACCTCTCGACCGGGGTCTTCCCGGCCTGAGGTTCCATCGCCCCGTCCATCCCACGACACTGCAGGCTCCCCCGGAGCCCGAGCGAGCCCATCATGGAGATTGCCAAGGAAATCGACACCCGCGGACTGAACTGCCCGCTGCCCATCCTCAAGGCCAAGAAGGCCCTGGCGGACATGAGCAGCGGCCAGGCCCTGCGGGTGCTGGCCTCCGATCCCGGTTCGGTCCGGGATTTCCAGGCCTTCGCGCGCCAGACCGGCAACGAGCTGGTCGAGCAGCAGAGCGCAGGCGCCGAGTTCGTCCACGTGCTGCGCCGCCGCTGAGGCGCGGCCCTGCGGCCCGGCGCCGGCCCGGCGCCGCCCGCAGGGTGAGGGGCTCAGAGGCCCTGGGCGAGCGTCGTCAGGTAGTCGCGAAAGCCCGGGCCCAGCGTCGGGTGGGCGAGCGCCAGCTCCACATTGGCTTCGAGGAAGCCTTCCTTGCTGCCACAGTCATAGCGCTTGCCCTCGTAGCGGTAGGCAAACACCTTCTGGCGGCGCAGCAGCCCGGCGATGCCGTCGGTCAGCTGGATTTCACCGCCCACGCCGCGCGGCTGGCGACGGATTTCGTCGAACACGTCGTAGCTCAGCACATAGCGGCCGGCCACGCCCAGACGCGAAGGCGCCTTGTCCGGCGACGGTTTCTCGACGATGTGGCTGACATCCATCACCCGGTCATTCACCGGCGTGCCGGCGACGATGCCGTAACGCTTGGTGTGTTCCTGCGGCACTTCCTGCACCGCCAGGATGCTGGCGCGCCATTCCTCATACTGCTCGACCATCTGCTTGAGGATGGGTTTCTCGCCAACCATCAAGTCATCGGCCAGCAGCACGGCGAAGGGCTCGTTGACCACCACCGAGGCCGCGCACAGCACCGCGTGGCCCAGGCCCAGGGCCTTCGGCTGGCGGATGTAGATGCACTCCATGTCGTCCGGCTTGATCGAATGGACGACGTCCAGCAATTCCTTCTTGCCGGCATTCTCGAGCTCGGCTTCCAGTTCATAAGCCGTGTCGAAATGATCGGGAATCGCACGCTTGTTGCGACCATTCACGAAGATCATTTGCCGGATACCCGCGGCATAAGCCTCTTCGACGGCGTACTGAATCAGCGGCTTGTCGACGACCGGGAGCATTTCCTTGGGCATCGCCTTGGTGGCGGGCAGGAAACGCGTGCCGAGACCGGCGACGGGAAAGATGGCCTTTTTGACGCGCATGGTGGGGGCAGGTCGAGCCTGCAGGCAGTAGGGATTCAGGGGAGGGTGCGGGCGACCTGCGCCGCCAGGCACGGCCCCATCATGGGGCGGCCCATTCTGGCACGCAGTTTTTACGCCAAGCCCCAGGCCGGCCCGGCTTCTGCGATGCGAATCGCCTGATCCTGCACACGCGCGAGGGCCGCGGCCGGGACCTGGGCGGGCAGCAGCTCGGCCAGCGGCCGCAGCACGAAGGCCCGCTGGTCCCAGCGCGGGTGCGGCAGGCTCAGGCGCGGATGGTCGATGGTCAGCAGCGTGCCGTTCGCCGTCTCGCCCAGCAGCAGGTCCAGATCCAGGGTGCGCGGTGCATTGCGGTAGGGGCGCAGGCGACCGTGCGCCAGCTCCAGGGCCTGCAGCGCGTCGAGCAGGGCCAGCGGCCTCAGCGTCGTCTCCAGCAGGACGGCGGCATTGAGGAAGTCCGGGCCCTGGGCATCGACCGGCGCGCTGGCGTAGAGCGAGGACAGGCCGAGCAGACGCACACCGGCCTGCCCGGCCAGCGCAGCCACGGCCTCGCGCAGCGTCTGGCGGGCTTCGCCCAGATTGGCCCCCAGACCGATGGCGGCACGCCAGGGCACCGGCTTGGCTGCGTCCATGTGGTGCGCCCGGCCTCAGTCGCCAGCCGGCGCGTCGGCCGCACCGGCGGCGCCCGGCTTGCGGCGCCGCCGGCGGCGTTTGCGGGCCGGGGCCTCGCCGTCCACGCCCGATGCGTCCTCCGGACCGGCGCTCTCCTCGCCGGCCGCGTCGGGGCTGGCGGACGCGTTCTCGCTGCGGGGACCCGGCACGCGCCGCACGCGGCCGCCGCTGCGCTGCGCGGCGCGGCGGCTGTTCTCCTCGTGCTGGCGGGCTTCGCGCAGCAGGTCGTTCTGGGCTTCGTTGTCGTTGTCCAGCCGGGCCTGGGAGAAGGCCTCCCACCAGGTGGCCAGGGCCGGATCGATCTCGCCGGCCTCGGCGCGCAGGCGCATGAAGTCGAAGCCGGCGCGGAAGCGCGGCTGGTCGACCAGGCCCAGCGGGCCGCTGCCGCTGCGCTTGTCGAAGCGCGGCTGCATGGACCAGATCTCGCGCATGTCGGCCGCCAGCTTGCCGCGGCCGGAGATGTCGCCGATGCGGGCCTCGAAGACCTCGTCGATGGCCGCCTGCAGCGCCGGGAAGACCGGCTCGCCCGCATCGCGGCGGTCCTGCCAGCGGCCCTGCACCTCGTGCCAGAGCAGGCATGCGAGCAGGAAGCCGGGCGCGACCGGCTTGCCTTCGCCGACGCGCCGGTCGGTGTCGGCCAGGGCCAGCTGCACGAAGCGGTCGCGCGCGGGCTGGGGGCTGCGGTCGTCGAGCGCGACGTCGAGGATGGGGAAGACGCCGCGGTGCAGGCCGAAGGCGCGCAGCTGCTCGACCGAGGCCAGGGCGTGGCCGGTCTGCAGCAGCTTGATCATCTCGTCGAAGAGCCGCGAGGCCGGCACGTTGTCCAGCAGGGCGGCCATCTCGACGATGGGGGCGCGGGTCGCCTCGTCGATGCCGCAGCCCAGCTTGGCCGCGAAGCGGATCACGCGGACGATGCGCACCGGGTCCTCGCGGTAGCGGGTGGCCGGATCGCCGATCATGCGCAGCCGGCGCGCCCGCGCGTCGGCGTAGCCGCCGTGGTAGTCCACCACGATCTGGCGTACCGGGTCGTAGTACATGGCGTTGACGGTGAAGTCGCGCCGCGCCGCGTCCTCGTGCTGCGGGCCCCAGACGTTGTCGCGCAGCACCCGGCCGCTGGCATCGACGACGTGGCCCTGGCCGGCCAGGCGGCCTTCCAGCTCGCGCTTGGCGGTCTTCTCGTTGCCGTGGACGGTGGCGGCGTCGGCGCTGTCGAGCAGGGCGCGGAAGGTCGAGACCTCGATCACCTCGTGCTCGCGGCCGCGGCCGTGGATCACGTGCACGATGCGGAAGCGCCGGCCGATGATGAAGGCGCGCCGGAACAGGCCCTTGACCTGCTCGGGCGTGGCGTCGGTGGCGACGTCGAAGTCCTTGGGCCGCAGGCCGAGCAGCAGGTCGCGCACGGCGCCGCCGACGATGTAGGCCTCGTGGCCGGCCTGCTGCAGGGTTTCGACCACGCGCACCGCGCGTTCGTCGAGCAGCTTCGGGTCGATGCGGTGCTCGCTGGCGGGAATCTCGCGGCGGTCCTCGGCGCGCGGGCGCAGCGGCACCGGCGGCGCGGCGGGGCGGCCGGCGACGGCTTGGCCTGCCCCCTTGCCCAGCAGCTTGTCGATCAGCTTCTTGATCACTTGTCGTTGTCCTGGTCGAACAGGTTCAGCACGCGCCAGCCACGGGCCGCGGCGTGCGCGGCCAGGGCGGGCGAGGGGTTGGTGGCCACCGGCTCGGTCGCGATCTCGAACATCGGCAGGTCGTTCATCGAATCGCTGTAGACGGTGATGCGCTCGAAATCCGCGCGCCGCAGGCCCTCGGCGGCCAGCCAGGCGTCGATGCGCTCGACCTTGCCCTCGCGGAAGGAGGGCGTGCCGGCGATGCGGCCGGTCGGCTGGCCGTCCGGGCCGCGCTCCAGATCGATCGCGATCAGCGTGTCGACGCCGAAGGCACGGGCGATCGGCAGGGTCACGCCCTCGTTGGTGGCGGTGACGATGGCCAGGCGGTCCCCCGCAGCGCGGTGCCGCTCGACCAGTGCGCGCGCCGCCGGGCGGATCGCCGGGCCGATCACCTCGGCCATGAAGCGGGCCTGCACGGCCGCGAATTCGGCCTGCGGCCGGCGGCGCCAGCTGGCGGTGGCGAAATCCACGTAGGCGTGGATGTCCAGCGTGCCGGCCTGGTAGTCGGCGTAGAAGCGGTCGTTGCGGCGCTGGAAATCGGCGCCGTCGGCCCAGCCGAGCTGGATCATGAAGCCGCCGAAAGCGTGGTCGGAATCCAGCGGGAGCAGGGTCAGGTCGAGGTCGAAGAGCGTCAGGTTCATCGTCGGCAGCCGGCATGCGGCGGGGCAGGCGGCGGTGCGGGTCGGGGGCGGTCGCGGGGAGCAGGGCTCAGTCCGGCGTCTCCGTCCAACCCCCGAGCATCGCACGCAGCAGGGGGATGGTGACCGCGCGCTGGTGTTCCAGCGCGTAGGCGTCGACCCGGTCGAGCAGGTCCATCAGCGTGCCGAGATCGCGCGCCTGGCGCAGCAGCAGCCAGTCGATGGCCTCGTCCTGCAGTTTCAGACCGCGCCGTGCGGCTTCGTCGCGCAGCACCTCGCGCACCTCGGCATCGGCCAGCGGCTGAAGCTGGAAGACCAGACCCCAGCCCAGGCGGCTGCGCAAGTCCTCGCGCAGCGGCAGGTCGACCGGCGGCAGGCGCGCGGCGCTCAGCACCGGCAGGCCGCGCGTGCTGGCCTCGACGAAGAGGGTGAAGGCCACATGCTGGCGCAGCGGGTCCAGGGCTTCGGCGCCGTCGAGGATCAGCAGCGCCCAGCGCTCGTCCCAGCCGGCAGGCAGGGGGCCGCCGGCATCGAGCCGGCCTGCACGGTGGCCGGTTTCCGCCAGTGCGGCTTCGACGGCATGCAGCAGGTGGCTCTTGCCGCTCCCGGCCGGGCCCCACAGCATCAGCGGCGTCGACGGACGCGGCCTGTGCAGCAGGGCCTGCAGCGCCGGCAGGGCCGCGGCATTCGCCCCGATGCGGAAATTCTCGAAGCGCGGCGCGGGGCCGGGCGCGATGGGCAAGGTCAGTTGCCGCATCGGCCCGGCGGCCCCGCGGGCGGCCCGAAGCTCAGGCGCCATACAGCGGGCTCTCCAGATACCAGCGCCGCAGGCGGCGCAGTGCGACCACGCCGACCGCGCTGGCCGGCAGCGCGACCAGCACGCCGACGAAGCCGAAGACGTGGCCGAAGGCCATCAGCGCGAGGATCACCGTCAGCGGATGCAGGCCGATGCGCTCGCCCACCAGGCGCGGCGTGAGCACGAAGCTCTCCAGCAGCTGGCCGACGGCGTAGACAGCGGCCACCGCGGCCAGCGCCCCGCCGGGCCCGAACTGCAGCAGCCCGGCCAGCAGGGCCAGGGCCAGACCGAGGCCGAAGCCGATGTAGGGAATGGCCACCGCCAGGCCGGTGAACACGCCGACCGGGAGGGCCAGCTCCAACCCGGTCAGCGCCAGTGCCAGGGCGTAGAAGACGGCCAGGGCCAGCATCACCAGCAGCTGGCCACGCAGGTACTGGCCCAGCACGTGGTCGCATTCCGCGGCGAAGCCCAGCACGGCCTCGCGGTAGCGCGGCGGCAGCATGGCCTGGCTGCGGGCGACGAGCTGCGGCCAGTCCATCAGCAGGTAGAACAGCACGACCGGCAGCAGCACGGCGGTGCCCACCCAGGCCAGCACCACGCTGCCGCCGAGCTGGGCCGAGCGCAGCAGGGGCAGCAGCCAGTCCTCGGCATTGGCGTTCAGCAGGTCGAGCACGCTGCGCTTGAGGCCTGCCGGGTCCGGGTCCACCGGCAGGCCGGCGGCGGCCAGGCGCGGGCCGGCCCAGGCCCAGGCGCGGGCCAGCAGCTCGGGGATCTGCTCGCGCAGCGCCGGAATCTCGCGCAGCAGGATGGGCACGATCAGCAGGGCGATGGCCAGCAGGCTGAGCAGGGCCAGGGCCTCGACCCCCAGCACCGCCAGCACCCGCGGCACGCGCCGCTGCACCAGGCGCTCGACCACCGGATGCAGGGCATAGCCCAGCACGGCGGCCACCAGGAAAGGGGTCAGCACCGGCCCCAGCAGGGCCAGCAGCAGCACGGACAGGCTGGCCACGGCCAGCCAGGCCAGGCCTTGCCGCTGCGCACGGTTCAGGCTCATCGCAGCGATCCTTCAGTGCAGCGGCGGCGGACCGAGCTCGCGCAGGCGCTCGCGGAGGGCATCGGCATCGTCCGCCTCGGGGGCTGCGGCCAGGTAGCTGCGCAGATCCTCCGCGGCGGCCGCGTCCTGGCCCATCTCGGCCCGCGCCAGGCCGCGGTCGCGCCGCTCGCCGGGTTCGTCGGGCAGCAGGCAGACCAGCCGGTCCTGCACCTGCACGAGGCGGGGCCAGTCCTCGGCGCTGCGGTGGATCTCCTTCAGGTTGCGCAGCAGCCGGGCGACGATCTCGCGCGGCGTGGCCGGCTGCAGGAAGAGACCCAGGGGCATGTCCATGTCGTCGACCAGGCCGCGGCGGCGCTTGAAGGGCGCCAGCCGCTCGTCGAGGTCCTCGCGCGAGAGCGAGCGGCCGCTGAAGGGGTCGATCACCACCTCGCCCTGGGGCATCTTCACCTTGATCAGGAAGTGGCCCGGAAAGGAGATGCCGCGCGCCTGCAGGCCGATGCCGCCCGCCAGCTCGATGTAGAGCAGGGCCAGGGTGATGGGGATGCCGCTGCGCTGCGCGAGCACGCGGTGGATGTAGCTGTTGTCGACGGCGTAGTAGTCGTTGACGTTGCCGGCGAATCCCAGGTCCTGGAAGAAGTAGCGGTTCAGCAGGCGCAGGCGCTGGATCGGCGAGCTGTCGGCGGGCAGGCGGCGCTGCAGTCGTTCGGTCAGCGCGTCGATCTCGGCCAGCACGGCCTGGGTGTCGAGCTGGGGCTCCTCGTCCTGGGCGACGGCGACGGCGGCCTCCATCAGGGCGAAGGAGGCGTCGTCGGCCACCAGGCTGGCGAAGTAGTCGAGGGCGGTCGGCGCGACAAACTGCATGCGGCCGAGTGTAGGGGTGGGGTCCGGGCCGGCTCGCTCAGCCACGTCGCGCGAAGGCGCGCAGCCGCAGGCCCAGGCCGGCCAGGAGGGCCAAGTAGCCCAGGCCGGCAGCCAGCAGCACACCGGCCAGCCAGGCGGTGCGCAGGCCCTCCTGCTGGCCGAGCGCGATCCAGTCCAGCCGCCGCGCGGCCTGGTCCAGCGCCAGGCCCAGGCCGGCACTGCCCGCCAGGACCTGCAGGCCGAAACGCCCCCAGCCCGGCTGGGGCTGCCAGCTGCCGCGCCGCCACAGACCGATCAACAGGGCCCCTGCATTCACCAGCGCGGCCACCCCGATCGACAGGGCCAGCCCGGCATGGCCGAGGCGCGGCACGAAGACCAGGTTCAGCAGCTGCGTCAGCAGCAGCACCCCGACGGCCACCTTGACCGGCGTCCGCAGGTCGCCCTTCGCATAGAAGCCGGGGGTCAGCACCTTCAGGGCGACCAGGCCCAGCAGGCCGAATCCATAGCCCTGCAGCGCGCGCACGGTCTGCGCCACGTCCTCGGCGGCAAAGGCCCCGCGGTGGTACAGCACGGCCACCAGGGCCTCCGGAAAGACCAGCAGCGCGACCGCACAGGGCAGGGCCAGCATCAGCACCAGGCGCAGGCCCCAGTCCAGCAGGCCGGCGTAGCGGCCGCCATCGCCTCCGGCCTGGGCCGCGGCAAGCTGCGGCAGCAGCACGACGCCCAGCGCCACGCCGAGCAGCGCGGTCGGGAACTCCATCAGCCGGTCCGCATAGGTCAGCCAGGACACGGCGCCGGCGCCGAGCTGGGTGGCGATCTGCGTGTTGATCAGCAGCGAGATCTGCGCAACCGAGACACCCAGCAGCGCGGGCCCCATCGCCCGGAAGATCCGCCGCACCCCCTCGTGCCGCCAGGCCGCAGCCAGGGTGGCCGGCCGCAGGCCCAGGCGTGGCATCAGGCCCAGGCGGGCCAGCGCGGGCCCCTGCACCGCCAGCTGCAGCACGCCGCCGACCATCACCCCCACGGCCAGCGCATGCACCGGGGGCCAGCCCAGGCGCTCAAACAGGGGCAGGCCATAGAGCGCCGCACCAATCACCGAGGCATTGAGCAGCACCGGCGTGGCCGCAGGCACCGCGAAGCGCTTCCACGTGTTCAGCACGCCGGCCGACAGCGCGACCAGCGACATGCAGGCGATGTAGGGAAACATGATCCGCGTCATCGCGACCGCCGCATCGAAACTGCCGGCTTCCTTCAAGCCGGAGGCGATCAGCCAGACCAGGCCGGGCGCCGCCAGCACGCCGAGCAGGCTGGTCGCGATCAGCACCCAGAACAGCACGGTGGCGACGGCATCGATCAGGCGGTGGGTTGACTCGTCGCCCTCCTGCGCGCGGCAGGCGGCCAGCAGGGGCACGAAGGCCTGCGAGAACGCCCCTTCGGCGAACAGCCGGCGCAGCAGGTTGGGCAGGCGGAAGGCGACGTTGAATGCATCGGTAAGGGCGCTCGCGCCGAAGGCGGCGGCGACGGCCTGTTCCCGGACCAGGCCGGTGATGCGCGAGACCAGGGTCAGCAGGGAAACGGTGGAGGCGGCGCGCAGCAGGTTCATGGGCAGGGCCGGCAGCGCGGCAGGCGCGCATCCGGCAGGGGTTCGCAGTTCGGCTTTCGTGTTAATATCGCAGGCTTTCCACCCGGAACCACAGATTTTCCATGGCCACCTCCGCCAAAGCCAAGAAGAAGACGGTCCGCATCGCGTCGGGCCGCAAGCGCGCCCGTCAGGACGTCAAGCTCAACGCCGCCAACAGCTCGCTGCGCTCGCGTTTTCGCACCGCCATCAAGGGCGTGCTGAAGGCTGTCGCCGCCGGTGACAAGGCCGTCGCCCAGGACACCTTCAAGAATGCCCAGCGCGTGATCGACTCGATCGCCGACAAGGGCATCTTCCACAAGAACAAGGCCGCTCGCTACAAGAGCCGCCTGTCGGCCAAGGTCAAGGCCCTGTCGGCCGCTGCCGCCTGATCGACGACGTCCGGGTGGAGCCGGCGCCCCCTGGCGATCCGGCATCCGAGAAGGGCCTGCGCAAGCAGGCCCTTTTTGCTTGGTGCGGTCCGACTGAGATCCAGCTCAGCTCTTGACCCGTGCGGCCCGCAGCACCGCCGGGCTGCGTTTGACGGTGCGCAGCAGCTCGGCCAGGTGCAGGCGATCGCGCACGGCGACGATCAGCTGCAGCTCCACGGTCTCGCTGGCGCGCTCCTCCCCCATGGCGACGTGGACGATGTCGGCTTCGGCTGCGCTGACCGCGCTGGCCACCTGGGCCAGCACGCCCTTGCCGTTGCGGACCAGCACGCTCAGGCCGGTCTCGAACGGACGTTCCGGCGACTCGGACCAGGCCACGGGGATCCACGACTCGCTGTCGCGCTCGAACTGTCGCTTGCCTTCCCGGCATTCGGCGGTGTGCACCACCAGGCCTTCGCCACGCCCCAGATAGCCCACGATCGCATCGCCGGGAATCGGGTGGCAGCAGTCGGCCAGCTGCAGGGTGGCCCCTTCGCTGCCGTCGATCACCACGGTCGGCTGGCCGGGGGCGCTGTCGTCGCTGCTGTAGCGGCCGAGGCTGAGCGTGACGGCATCGGGCCGTGCGCCCTGCTCGGCCAGCAGCGCGGCAAAGCGCTTGGCGACCAGGCTCGGCAGCTTGCGTCCCTGGACCAGGTCGACCAGCAGCTCCTCGCGGCTCTTGTGGCCGCTCCAGCGCAGCAGCGCCTGCCAGAGCGCGCCCTCGGCGCCTTCGCCGCGGCCATCGCCGGGCGGCATGCGCAGGCCCTCGGCGCGCAGGCTCTGGGCCAGCAGGCGTTCGCCCAGGCGCAGCGATTCCTCACCCTCCAGCGTCCGCAGGTAGGCCCGGATCTTCGACCGCGCCCGGCCGGTGCGGACGAAGTTCAGCCAGTTCGGGTTCGGCCGCGCCCCGTCGGAGGTGACGATCTCGACCACATCGCCCGAGCGCAGCACGGTCGACAGCACGACCGCCTCGCCGTTGACCTTCGCGCCCACGCAGTGATCCCCGACCCGCGAGTGGATCGCATAGGCGAAGTCGACCGGTGTGGCGCCCTTGGGCAGCGAGAGGATCTTGCTCTTGGGCGTGAAGACGTAGATCGAGTCGGGAAACAGATCGATCCGCACATGCTCGAGGAACTCGCTCGCGTCGCGCGTCTCGTCCTGGATGTCGATCAGCGACTGCAACCACATCGCGTTGAGATTCTGCGAATCGCCGGCCCCGGCGCCGCCCACCTTGTAGAGCCAGTGCGCGGCGATGCCGGCCTCGGCCACCAGGTGCATGGCCTCCGTGCGGATCTGGAACTCCACCGGCGTGCCGACCGGGTTCACCAGCGTGGTGTGCAGGGACTGGTAGCCATTGGGCTTGGGCAGCGCAATGTAGTCCTTGAAGCGCCCCGGCATCGGCTTGTAGAGCTGGTGCAGCACGCCCAGCGCCAGGTAGCACTCCGGCAGGCTGCGGACCACGACCCGGAAGCCGAAGAGATCGTTGACCTTGGCGAAGCTCAGATGCTTCTCGTCCATCTTCTTGTAGATGGAGAACAGCGTCTTCTCGCGGCCGCTGACCTGCACCGGCAGGCTCGCCTGGGCCAGGGCGGCCTCGACCTCGCGCTGCACGCGGTCCACGAGGTCGCGGCGGTGGCCGCGGGCGCTCTCCAGCGCCTTCGACAGCGCGGCATGTCGCCAGGGCCGCGCGTGCTGGAAGGACAGTTCCTGCAGTTCGCGGTAGACCAGGTTCAGGCCCAGCCGGTAGGCAATCGGTGCATAGATCTCCAGCGTCTCGCGCGCAATGCGGCCGCGCTTGGCCGGCGCCATCGCATCCATCGTCCGCATGTTGTGCAGCCGGTCGGCCAGCTTGACCAGGATGACCCGCACATCGCGCGACATCGCCAGCAGCATCTTGCGGAAGCTCTCGGCCTGCGATTCCTCGCGGGTGCTGAACTGCAGCTTGTCGAGCTTGGTGAGGCCGTCGACCAGCTCGGCGACCGGCGCGCCGAAGCGCTCGATCAAGTCCGGCTTGGTGACGCCACAGTCCTCCATCGCGTCGTGCATCAGCGCGGCCTGCAGGGCCTGCGCATCGAGCTTCCAGTCGGCGCACAGGCCGGCCACGGCGATCGGGTGGGTGATGTAGGGCTGGCCGCTGGCACGCATCTGGCCGAGGTGGGCCTGGTCGGCGAAGCGGTAAGCCTGGCGTATCCGCTGGACCTCGGTCTCGTCCAGGTAGTCCAGCTTGGCCAGCAGCTGGGCGAAGCTGCTGGCTTCGGGCTGGCTGCCCAGCGCCTCGACGGCCTGGCGCGGCGGGGCCAGCACCGGATCCTTGCCACGCTCGCCCATCAGGAAGGCGGGCAGGGCCCGACTCAGCTGCTTTCGAACGGCGGATACGGCGCGGGAGGGCATGGGCTCATGGTAGCGGAGCCCCTGTCACCGCCACGACACAGGGGTGCCGCGCCGGTGCATGGCCGCCATGGCCTGGGGCCTTCGTCCCTCGCCATGCACCGATCCGGGGCCATGGGCTCCGGTATGGCTCCAGGCCGTTTCAGCCGGTTTCCGTCGCCATCGGACACAAAAAAGCCCGCTCGAGGCGGGCTTGCTGGCGGACCGGCCTTCCGGCCGGCCGTGGCTCAGAGCGGCACCTTGCGCAGCATCTCCAGGCCGACCTGGCCCCCGGCGATCTCGCGCAGCGCGGTCACGCCGGGCTTGTTCTTGCTCTCGATCTTGGGCGCGTGGCCCTGGCTCAGCATGCGGGCGCGGTAGGTCGCGGCCAGCACGAGCTGGAATCGGTTGGGGATGCGGGACAGGCAGTCTTCGACCGTGATGCGGGCCATCGTGAACGCTCCAGGGGGGCACCGTCGTGCGGCGGGTCGGCGCGGCAAGCGCCGGGGCGGCGGGGGCGCGGCGCCCGCCTCAGGCCAGCCCGAGGGCGGCAAAGACGAGCGGCTTGCCTTGCCGCTGAACCGCGTATCTTAGTCGCTGCGCGCGGACCACGGTCGCCAGGTCCTCGAGCGCGCGGCCGAAATCGGCGTTGATCACCAGGTAGTCGAAGTGCTCGGCCTGTGCCACCTCGTGGCGCGCATTGCGCAGGCGGGTTGCGATGACCTCGGCCCCGTCCTCGCCCCGGCCGTGGAGGCGGCGCGCCAGTTCGTCCCAGCTCGGCGGCAGGATGAAGATCAGCACCGCATGGGCGAACAGGCGCTTGATCTGCAGCGCGCCCTGCCAGTCCACCTCCAGCACCACGTCCTCGCCCGCGCTCAGCCGCTGCTCGATGGCCGCGCGGGAGGTGCCGTAGAAATTGCCATGCACCTCGGCCCACTCGAAGAAGTCGCCGGCCGCCACCATGGCGTCGAAGCGCGCACGGTCGACGAAGTGATAGGCCACTCCGTCCTGCTCCTGCCCGCGCGGCGCCCGGGTCGTGTGCGAGACCGAGACCGCCAGCCCCGCATCGTCCGCCAGCAGGGCCTTGACCAGGCTGGACTTGCCGGCCCCGCTGGGGGCCGAGACGACGAAGAGGTTGCCGGGCAGGGCGGTCGGGGGCAGGGGGCTGGGAGACATCGCGGCGACGGGGCGGAAGCGGGGCGGGCGCGGCGCAGGGTGCGCCGGGCCGGGGGCCGAAGTATCCCCGCCCGAAGCCGGTCCGCGACCGCCCTCAGCCGCAGCCCAGCCCGGCGTGCTCGATGTGCGCGACGATGGCGTCCAGGCCCTGCCCGGTCTTCATGTCGCTGAAGACCACCGGCCGGCTGCCGCGCTGCGCCCGGGCGTCCCGTGCCATCACCTCCAGCGAGGCGCCGACATGGGGCGCCAGGTCGGTCTTGTTGATCACCAGCAGGTCCGACTTGCAGATGCCCGGCCCGCCCTTGCGCGGCACCTTGTCGCCGCCGGCCACATCGATCACATAGATCGTCAGGTCCGACAGCTCGGGGCTGAAGGTCGCGGCCAGGTTGTCGCCGCCGCTCTCGATGAAGACGATGTCCAGGTCCGGGAAGCGGCGGTGCAGGCGGTCGACCGCCTCCAGGTTGATCGAGGCGTCCTCGCGGATCGCCGTGTGCGGGCAGCCGCCGGTCTCCACGCCGAGGATGCGGTCCGGGCTCAGCGCCTGGTGCTTGACCAGGAAGGCCGCATCTTCCTCGGTGTAGATGTCGTTGGCGACGATGGCCAGCTTGTACTTCTCGCGCATCGCGATCGCCAGGGCCAGGGTCAGGGCCGTCTTGCCGGAGCCGACCGGGCCGCCGATGCCGACGCGCAGGGGGGAGCTGCTCATGGGGTGCTTGCTCGAAGGTGAAGGGAAGGGGAGGGTTCGTTCCCGCCGGCTCAGCTGCGGAAAATGCGGTTGATCTGCACTTCGTGCCGGCTGGCGGCCAGGCCCAGGCCGGGGGCCAGGCCGCCGAGCGCGGCCTCGCCGCCACCGGCCAGCGTGCGCCCTGTGGCCACCCAGTCCGGCAGCCGGTCGCCCAGGCGCAGCAGCAGGCGCTGCCCTTCGGTCTGGCCCAGCGGGATCAGCTTGACCGCGGCCATCACCTGGTTCTCGGCCCAGGACCAAGCGTGGCCCAGCAGGGCCTCTTCCGGATCCAGGTCCCAGGCCCAGGCCAGGCCGGCGTGCAGGACCAGGAAGCCCGGCGGCTCGATGGCCGGCAGCAGGGCCTGCTGCGCCGGACCGAAGGCGCCCAGATCGCGTGCCAGCCGGGCCAGCGACCAGCCCATCTGCAAGGCCTCGGCGCGCAGCTCGGCCCCTTCGCGGCTGGCCAGGTGCAGGTCGTTGACGGCCTGCAGCGCGGCGGCATCGCCGGCCTGCCAGGCGGCATGGGCGCGCCACCACAGCGGCGCTTCCAGCTGCGCATAGGGGCCGGCCCCCAGGCTCTCGATCCAGTCGCCGGCCGTGGCCGCGTCGCAGATCCAGCCCGCTTCCAGCGCCGATTCCAGGCCCTGCGAATAGCTGAAGGCCCCGACCGGCAGCGTCGGGCTGCTGAGCTGCATCAGCCGCGCCAGCGCGGCGGCCCGGGCCGGACCGGCCACCGGCCGGGGCAGGACATCGGCCATGCGACTCAGTCCCCCTTCGGCGGCACTTCGCCGTAGCTGTGGATGGTCGGCCCGCGGCGCTGGAGGGTGATCGGCTGCGGCGCCGACCCCCCATGGCCGCAGCCCGGGCCGTGGACATGGCCCGGTGCCCCGTGCGGCGGATTCACCGCGGCGGGGGCCGGGCGGTGCGCGTGGTCGTGGCCGTGGCCGTGCTCGTGCTCGTGCTCGTGCTCGTGGCCGTGGCCGTGGCCGTGGCCGTGGCCGTGCGCGTGGCCGTGCGAGCAGCCGGGGCCGTGCACATGCCCGGGCGCGCCATGCGGCGGGTTCACGCCGCCCGCGGCGGCCGGGGCGTGATCGGGCCCGTGATCGTGCCCATGCGCGTGCCCTCCGCCATAGGCCCCGCCCTCGGGCTCGAAGGGCGCGCGCAGGCGCTGGCAGCGGCCGCCCAGGCCGCGGACCATCGCTTCGAGCACCGGGTCGGCCGCGATGCGCAGCCAGCGCGCCGCCACCTGCACCGCCACATGGCGGTTGCCCAGGTGGTAGGCGATGGCCATCAGGCGCTCGGGCGCGTCCGCCGTCAGGTGGACCACGGCCTCGCGGGCGGCCTGCACCTGCACCGGCGGCCCGCCCTCGGGGCCGACCAGCCAGTCGCCATCGCGCAGCACCCGGCCGCGCGGCAGGTCGAGCAGGGCCTCGCGCCCGTCGTCCAGCGTGACCCGCTGGCGGGTGACCTGGCGCCGCTCGAAGGGCAGGGTCAGGGTGCTCGTGCCGGCCGGGTCCGCGGGGGGCGACGGCAGGGTCTGGGTCAGGGTCGGGATCTGGGACATGGACGGATTGGACCGCAGCGCGCGCCGGGCGGTGGCGGCAGGGCGCGCGGACCGGGCTTCAGAACAGGAAGTAGCGCTGCGCCATGGGCAGCACGGTGGCCGGCTCGCAGACCAGCAACTGGCCGTCGGCATGCACGAGATAGGTCTCCGGATCGACCTGGATGCTCGGCTGCCAGGCGTTGTGGACCATGTCCTTCTTGCCGATGTTGCGGGTGTTCTTCACCGCCACCAGCGGTTTGCGCAGGCCCAGGCCCTGCACGGCCGGGTTGGCCAGACCGGCCTGCGAGACGAAGGTCAGCGAGGTGGCCAGCGCGCCGCCGTAGCTGCCGAACATCGGCCGGCTGTGCACCGGCTGCGGCGTCGGGATGGAGGCGTTGGCATCGCCCATCAGCGCCGCGGCGATCATGCCGCCCTTGAGGATCAGCGAGGGCTTCACGCCGAAGAAGGCCGGCCGCCACAGCACCAGGTCGGCCAGCTTGCCGGGCTCGACCGAGCCGACCACATGGCCCACGCCGTGGGCGATCGCCGGGTTGATCGTGTACTTCGCGATGTAGCGCTTGATGCGGAAGTTGTCGTTGCGCGCCAGCGCATCGACGCCGCCGCCCAGCGGCGGCGCCAGGTGGCCGCGCTGCTGCTTCATCTTGTGCGCCGTCTGCCAGGTGCGCAGCGGCACCTCGCCCACCCGGCCCATGGCCTGGCTGTCCGAGGAGATCATCGAGAAGGCGCCCAGGTCGTGCAGCATGTCCTCGGCAGCGATGGTCTCGCGGCGGATCCGGCTCTCGGCGAAGGCCACGTCCTCGGCGATGGCCGGGTCGAGGTGGTGGCAGACCATCAGCATGTCGAGGTGCTCGTCGACGGTGTTGACGGTGTAGGGCCGCGTCGGATTGGTGCTGGAGGGCAGCACATTGGGCTCGCCCGCCGCGCGGATGATGTCCGGCGCATGGCCGCCGCCGGCCCCTTCCGTGTGATACGTGTGGATGGTGCGGCCCTTGAAGGCGGCGATCGTGTCCTCGACGAAGCCGCACTCGTTGAGCGTGTCGGTGTGGATGGCGACCTGCGTGTCGGTGGCCTCGGCCACGCCCAGGCAGCAGTCGATCGCGGCGGGTGTCGTGCCCCAGTCCTCGTGCAGCTTCAGGCCGATCGCGCCGGCCTCGATCTGCTCCATCAGCGGCTCGGGCCGGCTCGCATTGCCCTTGCCGAGAAAGCCCAGGTTCATCGGGAAGGCGTCGGCGGCCTGCAGCATGCGGTGCATGTGCCAGGGGCCGGGCGTGCAAGTGGTCGCGCAGGTGCCGGTGGCCGGGCCGGTGCCGCCGCCGATCATGGTGGTGACGCCGGACATCAGCGCCTCCTCGATCTGCTGCGGGCAGATGAAGTGGATGTGGCTGTCGATGCCGCCGGCCGTCACGATCAGGCCCTCGCCCGCGATCACCTCGGTGCCCGGTCCGATGGGGATGGTCACGCCCGGCTGGATGTCCGGGTTGCCCGCCTTGCCGATCGTCTGAATCAGTCCGCCCTTCAGGCCGATGTCGGCCTTCACGATGCCCCAGTGGTCAACGATCAGCGCGTTCGTGATCACCGTGTCGGCCACCTCGGCCGACAGGCCCTGGCCCTGGCCCATGCCGTCGCGGATGACCTTGCCGCCGCCGAACTTCACCTCCTCGCCGGGGATCGTGAAGTCGCGCTCCACCTCCAGGATCAGGTCGGTGTCGGCCAGGCGCAGGCGGTCGCCGACGGTCGGGCCGAACATCTCGGCATAGGCGCGGCGGCTGATCTTCAGGGCCATGGCGGGGGCTCCTCGTGGGGACCGGGGCGGATCGGTTCGGGGCGGGGTGGGGTTCGCGGTCGGCGCTTCAGTCCGGGCGGTGGCGCCCGGCTTCGCGGCGGGCCCGGGCCGCGGCGCCGCGGCGCGCCAGCAGCAGGCCGGCGACGACGGCGCCGAGCAGCATGGCCAGGTGGTCGGGCTCGCCGAGCAGGTGCATCAGCGCGTCCAGCAGGCCGCCGTGATGCTCGCCCGGGTGGGCCAGGGCGGCGCCGGGCGCAACGGCCAGCAGGGCCAAAAGGGCGGGCAGGGCGGAGCGGAATCGGACCATTGGGGTCTCCATGCAGGGGCAGAGAAAAGGAAGGGGGAGGCGCGGGGGGCGGGAAGACAGGCGGGCCGGGTCCTGCGCGGACGGCCCGCGCCGCTCAGAGCGGGCCCATCACCTCAGCCCGGAAGCCGACCACCACGCGCGCGCCGGCCAGGGCCACCAGCTCGACGCGCCGCGTCTGCCCCGGTTCGAAACGCACCGCCGTGCCGGCGGCGATGTTCAGGCGGAAGCCGCGTGCGGCCGTGCGGTCGAAGGCCAGCGCCGGATTGGTCTCGGCGAAGTGGTAGTGCGAGCCCACCTGGATCGGCCGGTCGCCGGTGTTGGCCACGTCCAGCGTCAGCGTCGGGCGGCCGACGTTCAGCTCGATCTCGCCCTCGGCGGGCAGCAGTTCGCCGGGAATCATGGGAGACCTCCGCTCAGACGATGGGCTGGTGGACGGTGACCAGCTTGGTCCCGTCCGGGAAGGTGGCCTCGACCTGGATCTCGGGGATCAGCTCGGCGATGCCGTCCATCACGTCCTCGCGGCCCAGCACCTCGCGGCCGGCGGCCATCAGCTCGGCCACCGTGCGGCCGTCGCGCGCGCCTTCCAGGATGGCGGCGGTGATCAGGGCCACCGCCTCGGGGTGGTTGAGCTTCAGGCCGCGGGCCCGGCGGCGCTCGGCCAGCAGGGCGGCGGTGAAGATCAGCAGCTTGTCTTTCTCGCGCGGGGTCAGGTCCATGGCGGTCGGGGCAGGGCGGGGACGGGGCCGTGTCGCTTCGAAGCGGGGAGGCGATCTTGGCAGATCGTGCTGCGGCGGGAGGGGGCGGGCGGCGGCGGATCAGGTCTGCCAGATCCGCAGCGGCAGCGCCTCGCGGCCCAGGGCCAGCGGCCGCAGCCGCGCCCAGGCCGCCAGCAGGTGGGCGCGCACCGCCGCCGCGCTGGCGCCGCGCGCGCGCAGCAGCAGCACGCGCGGCAGGGCGGTGGCGCCGGCTTCCACGCCGGGCGGGGGCCTCAGGCTGCGGCAGGCGGCCAGCCAGTCGGCGGCAATCGCCGGGCCCGCCAGCACCAGGCTGCCGAAGGCCGGCTGGCCGTGCAGGCCGGCCGGGCGGGCCAGGCCGGGGTCGCCGCCGGTCCAGCCGCCCTGCTCGAACCACAGCGGCCGGCCGGCCGCGTCGTCGATGCGGCTGCCGAGCTGCACGCGGCCCTGGGTGAAATGTTCGCCACGGGCCTGGCGGCCCAGCACGGTCACCTCCAGGCCCAGCCAGCAGGCGCCGTCGGCCAGGCGGATGCGGTTGTGCATCGTGGCCTCGGCGCCGTCGAAGACGATGCTTTCCTGCGGCAGCCACTCGATCACGCTGCCCTCGGCCAGGGTGGCCTGCAGATCCTGCCGGGCCGGGCGGCCGGCGGCGCGATACCACTTGCCGGCGCCTGGCGTGCTGAGCTGGGCGAAGGCGCCGGGGCCGCTGTCGAGCGTGATCGTCAGCCGGTCGCCGCCCGCGATGCCGCCCGGCGGATGCAGCACCAGCACCTGGCAGACGCCCGGGCCCTCGGGATGGAAGCTGCGCTGCACGCGCAGCGGGCCCTGGTGGCGGGCCCGTCGCAGGCGGCTGCGGCCGTCGAGGGCATCGAAACCCAGGTGCAGTTGGGCATCCCAGCCCTGGCCGGTGGCGGGGGGCTGCAGCTCATGGGTTTCGGCGCGACGCATGGGGGCGAAGGCTACACGGCCAGCAGGCCGCGCACATCGTCCTCGACCATGCGCGCGCCCGGGCCCTGCTTGACGACCTCGCCGCGCGACATCAGCACATAGTGGTCGGCCAGCGACTCGGCGAAGTCGTAGAACTGCTCGACCAGCAGGATGGCCATCTCGCCCTCCTCGGCCAGCAGGCGGATCGCCCGCTCGATGTCCTTGATGATCGACGGCTGGATGCCCTCGGTGGGCTCGTCGAGGATCAGCAGCCGCGGCTTCATCGTCAGCGCACGGCCGATGGCGAGCTGCTGCTGCTGGCCGCCGGAGAGGTCGCCGCCGCGCCGGTGCAGCATGCTCTTGAGCACCGGGAAAAGCTCGAAGACCCGCTCGGGCACCTGCTTGAGCGCGCCATTGGCCAGGCCCATCGCCAGGTTCTCCGCCACCGTCAGGCGGGGGAAGATCTCGCGGCCCTGCGGCACGCAGGCGATGCCGCGGCGGGCCCGCTCCCAGGGCTTGAGCTTGGTGATGTCCTGGCCGTCGAAGCGGATCGCGCCCGAGCGGATCGGCAGCACGCCGGTCAGGCAGCGCAGCAGCGTGGTCTTGCCGACGCCGTTGCGGCCCAGCAGGGTGGTGACCTGGCCGGTCGGCACGGTGAAGCTCACGTCGCGCAGGATGTGGCTGCCGCCGTAGTACTGGTGGACGGATTCGATCTGCAGCATGGGGACGTCCTGTTCAGCGGCCGAGGTAGACCTCGATGACCCGCGGGTCCGCCTGCACCGAAGCCAGCGGCCCTTCGGCCAGCACGCTGCCCTCGTGCAGCACGGTGACCTTGCCGCCGAGCGCGGCGACAAAGTCCATGTCGTGCTCGACGACGACCAGCGAATAGTCGCCCTTGAGCGAGGCGAAGAGCTCCGCGCTCTTGGCCGTCTCGGCATCGGTCATGCCGGCCACCGGCTCGTCGAGCAGCAGCAGCCGCGGCTCCTGCATCAGCAGCATGCCGATCTCCAGCCACTGCTTCTGGCCGTGCGAGAGCAGGCCGGCCGGCCGGTCCGCGCTGCCCTGCAGGCCGATGCGTTCCAGCGTGGCGGCGATGCGGTCGAGCTCCGCGCTGCCGAGCCGCGCCCTGAGCGCGGCGGCCACGCGCTTGTCGGTTTTCATCGCCAGCTCGAGGTTCTCGAAGACCGAGAGCGGCTCGAACACCGTCGGCTTCTGGAACTTGCGACCGATGCCGGCATGCGCGATCTCGGGCTCGCTCAGGCGCGTCAGGTCGATGGTCTGGCCGAAGAAGCAGCTGCCGCGGTCGGGGCGCGTCTTGCCGGTGATCACGTCCATCATCGTCGTCTTGCCGGCGCCGTTCGGGCCGATGATGCAGCGCAGCTCGCCGTCGTCGATGGCCAGGCTCAGCTGGTTCAGCGCGCGGAAGCCGTCGAAGCTGACGCTGATGTCCTCCAGGTAGAGGATGGGCCCGTGCGAGACATCGACCACGCCCGGCTGCACCAGGTGGCCATAGCCTGCGCTGCGGCCGCCCGAGCTGCCGGCCTGCTGGCGTTCGACATGGCGCGCGCGGGTGGCGGCGCCGGCTTCCATCAGGTCGGGCGTCATGCGCGGGTCTCCGGCGGCTTGCGGCGCTTGCGTTCGGCCCAGGCGGCGCTCAGGCTGGCCTTCAGCCCGATCACGCCCTTGGGCATGTAGAGGGTCACGACGACGAAGAGCAGGCCCAGGCAGTACAGCCAGTACTCCGGGAACCAGACGGTGAACACGCTCTTGAAGCCATTGACCAGGCCGGCGCCGATCAGCGGCCCGATCAGCGTGCCGCGGCCGCCCACCGCGGCCCAGATCGCGATCTCGATCGAGTTGGCCGGCGACATCTCGCCCGGGTTGATGATGCCGACCTGCGGCACATAGAGCGCCCCGGCGATGCCGCAGAGCACGGCCGACAGCGTCCAGATCGTCAGCTTGTAGCCCAGCGGGTTGTAGCCGCAGAACATGGTGCGGTTCTCGGCATCGCGGATCGCGGTCAGCACGCGGCCGAACTTGCTCGTGACCAGCCAGCGCGCGCCCACCAGCACCGCCAGCAGCACGAAGGCGGTGATCGCGAACAGCGTGGCGCGCGTCTCCGCTGCGGCGATCGGGAAGCCCAGGATGCGCTTGAAGTCGGTGAAGCCGTTGTTGCCGCCGAAGCCCGTCTCGTTGCGGAAGAAGAGCAGCATGAAGGCGAAGGTCAGGGCCTGGGTGATGATCGAGAAGTACACGCCCTTGATCCGCGAGCGGAAGGCGAACCAGCCGAAAATCCAGGCCAGCAGGCCCGGCACCGCCACCACCAGCACCATGCACCACAGGAAGCTGTCGGTGTTCCACCAGGTCCAGGGCAGCTCCTTCCAGTCGAGGAAGACCATGAAGTCCGGCAGGTCCGACTGGTAGTTGCCGTCGCGGCCGATCGAGCGCATCAGGTACATGCCCATCGCGTAGCCACCCAGCGCGAAGAACACGCCGTGGCCCAGCGAGAGGATGCCGGTGTAGCCCCAGATCAGGTCCATGGCCAGCGCCACCAGCGCGTAGCAGAGGATCTTGCCCAGCAGGGTGATGCTGTAGTCCGAGACATGCAGCGGGTGCCCTTCCGGCAGCAGCAGGTTGGCCAGGGGCAGGCCGACGATGAGCAGGGCCGCCGCGGCCAGCAGTGCCAGCCACTGGCGCGGGCTGAACAGCCGCGCGAAGCGCGCCGCGTGCGGCAGGGCCTGGGGCAGGCCGGCGAAGCCGGCGCCCGGGGAGGAGAGGGGGGGAGACGTCATGGTGCGGCGGGCTCAGTCGATCACGCGGCCCTTGAGGGCGAACAGGCCCTGCGGACGCTTCTGGATGAAGGCGATGATGAAGACCAGCACGGCGATCTTGGCCAGCACCGCGCCCTGCCAGGCTTCGAGGAACTTGCTGCCCAGGCCCAGTCCCAGGCCGGCGTAGACCGTGCCGATCAGCTGGCCGACGCCGCCGAGCACGACGACCATGAAGCTGTCGACGATGTAGGCCTGGCCCAGGTCCGGCCCGACATTGCCCACCTGCGACAGCGCGCAGCCCGCCAGGCCGGCCACGCCCGAGCCGAGGCCGAAGGCCCACATGTCGATGTGCGGCGTGTTCACGCCCATGCAGCCGGCCATGCGGCGGTTCTGCGTGACCGCCCGCACGTCCAGCCCGAGCCGGGTGCGGCTCAGCAGCAGCGACACGCCCACCACCACCAGGCCGGCAAACACGATGATCGCCAGCCGGTTGTAGGGCAGGGTCAGGTTGGCCAGCACGTCCACGCCGCCCGAGAGCCAGGCCGCGTTCTCGACCTGCACGTTCTGCGCCCCGAAGAGGCTGCGCACGGTCTGCATCAGGATCAGGCTCAGGCCCCAGGTGGCCAGCAGGGTTTCCAGCGGCCGGCCGTAGAGGTGGCGGATCACCAGCCGCTCCATCAGGATGCCGACCGCCCCCGCGCTCGCGAAGGCCACCGGCAGGGCCAGCAGCGGGTACCAGTCGAACCAGCCGGGGGCCAGGGCACGCACCGCGTTCTGCACCGCCCAGGTGGCGTAGGCGCCGACCATGATCAGCTCGCCATGCGCCATGTTGATCACGCCCATCAGGCCATAGGTGATGGCCAGGCCCAGCGCGGCCAGCAGCAGGATGCTGCCCAGGCTGATGCCGCTGAACAGGGTGCCCAGGGTCTCGCCCAGCTTCAGCGTGCGGGCAATGGTGTCGATGCCGGCCGCCAGGGCGGCCCGCACCTTGGGATCGGTCTCGGCCGGCAGGCCGTCGTCGCCGCCCAGGCGGGCGGCCAGCAGGGCGCGCACCGCCGGCTCGCGGCTTTCGGCCAGCAGGGCGATGGCGGCCAGGCGGGTGGTGGCCTCGGGGGCGCCCAGTTCCAGCCGGGCCTTCAGGCCGTTCAGGGCCTGGAGCGCCTGCGGATCGGCCTCGCGGGCTGCGGCCTGGCGCACCAGCGGCAGCAGCGCGGGCTGCGGATCGGCGCCCAGGGCCAGGGCCGCGCCGCGGCGGGTGGCGGCCTCGGGCGCGACCAGGTCGAAGGCGGCCAGCGCCGCCTGCACGGCCGCGCCGACGCGGTTGGGGGTGACGACGTCGTCGAGCGCAGCCGGGTCGCCGGCCACGGCCGCGCCGCTCACCGCATCGACCAGGGCGCCGGACTCGTCCACCGCTAGCACGCGGCCCTGGGCGTCGAGCTTCAGGGCATCGTCGGCCATGCGTTCGAGGAAGCGGCGGGCCTCGGGCGTGGCCTCGGCGGCCAGCTCGAAGAGGGCGGCGATGCGGCTTTCGTTGTCGTCGGCCGCAGCACGTCGGGCCTGCTCGGGCGTCAGCGCACGGGCGGGCAGGGTGGCGGCCAGCACCAGCAACAGGCCGGTGGCCAGGCGGCGGCCCAGCAGGCTCAGGGGTCGGGGAATCACGGCGATCCTCGGCTCGGTCGGAAAGGGTCGCGGCGGGGCCGCGACGGCCTGGACCGCCCGGCCGGTGGGCACACCGGCCGGGCTCAGGCACAGGTCAGCAAGGACGATGCCCATCGGGCCCGAACCCCCCGGGTCCGGGCCCCGGGACTCACTTCTTCTCGGGCTCGTCCTTCTTCTTGTCGTTGCCCGGGATGTAGGGGCTCCAGGGCTCGGCCTTGACCGGGCCCTTGGTCTTCCACACCACCTTGAACTGGCCGTCGGACTTGATCTCGCCGATGAACACCGGCTTGTGCAGGTGGTGGTTCTTCGGGTCCATCGTCGAGGTGAAGCCGCCCGGTGCCGGGAAGGTCTGGCCGGCCATGGCGGCGATGACCTTGTCGGTGTCGGTCGTGCCGGCCTTCTTCACCGCCTGGGCCCACATGTGCACGCCGATGTAGGTGGCCTCCATCGGGTCGTTGGTCAGCGGCTTGTCGGCATTGGGCAGCTTCTTGGCCTTGGCGTAGGCGGCCCACTTCTTGGTGAACTCGGCATTGGCCGGGCTCTTGATCGACATGAAGTAGTTCCACGCCGCCAGGTGGCCGACCAGGGGCTTGGTGTCCACGCCGCGCAGCTCCTCCTCACCCACCGAGAAGGCCACCACCGGCACGTCGGTCGCCTTCAGGCCCTGGTTGCCCAGTTCCTTGTAGAAGGGCACGTTGGAGTCGCCGTTGATGGTGGAGACCACGGCGGTCTTCTTGCCCTCGGAGGCGAACTTCTTGATCTTGGCGATGATGCTCTGGTAGTCGGTGTGGCCGAAGGGGGTGTACTCCTCCAGGATGTCCGACTCGGGGATGCCCTTGCTCTTGAGGAAGGCGCGCAGGATTTTGTTGGTCGTGCGCGGGTAGACGTAGTCGGTGCCCAGCAGCACGAAGCGCTTGGCGCTGCCGCCGTCCTTGCTCATCAGGTATTCCACCGCGGGAATCGCCTGCTGGTTGGGCGCGGCGCCGGTGTAGAAGACGTTCTTGCTGAGTTCCTCGCCCTCGTACTGCACGGGGTAGAAGAGCAGGCCGTTGAGTTCCTCGAAGACCGGCAGCACGCTCTTGCGGCTCACCGAGGTCCAGCAGCCGAAGGTGACGGCCACCTTGTCCTGGCTGATCAGCTGCTTGGCCTTCTCGGCGAACAGCGGCCAGTTCGAGGCCGGGTCGACGACCACCGGCTCCAGCTTCTTGCCGAGCAGGCCGCCCTTGGCATTGATCTCGTCGAGGGCCATCAGCACGGTGTCCTTGAGCACCGTCTCCGAGATGGCCATGGTGCCGGACAGCGAATGCAGCACACCGACCTTGAGGGTCTCGGCGGCTTGGGCCGTCAGGCCGGCGCCGAGCAGCGCGGCGGCGAAGACGGTGGACAGAAGCAGGGGGCGACGTTGCATGGGGGGCACTCCAGGGGATGAATCGAGGGCCGCGGGGCGGCCGCCGTCGGTTGGCAGCGGGTTTATCCCCCGCGCCGCCCGGCGCGGCCATACGACGAATGTCGTATTCCGCCCTGCGCAGGCCGGCCGGACAGTGCGTCCCGTTCCCCTGCCTTCCCCTGCCCACGATCCCCAGGAGCTTGTCCATGAAGACTTCGATCCCGGCCCGCCTGCGCCCGCTGGCGCAGGCGCTGCTGCCCCTCGGCCTGGCCCTGTCCGCTCTGCCTGCCGCCCACGCCGGCGCCACCTTCAAGATCGACGAGAACAACTCGATCTCGATCGGCGGCGGCCTGCGCGTGAGCTACAGCTCGGTCGAGGATGGCGCGCCCAGCGGCACCAGCCGCAGCAACGACTTCACGATGGAGAGCGCGCGCCTCTACATGAGCGCCCGCATCCAGAAAGTCTTCGGCGTGACCTTCAACCTCAATGGCTCCGAGGACGAGGTGAAGGTGCTCGACGCCTATGCGCAGTACGAGCCCTCGCCGCTCTTCAACGTCTGGATGGGCCGCATGCTGCCGCCCACCGACCGCGCCAACCTCGACGGCCCCTACTACCTCTCGGCCTGGGACTATCCGGGCCTGGTCTCGTCCTACCCGGCGCTGTTCGCCGGTCGCGACAACGGCGTGACCGTCTGGGGCAAGCCGCTCGACGGCAAGCTGACCTATGCCTTCGGTCTCTTCCAGGGCCACAACCGCAAGCTCGGCCTGTCCAACGAGGATGCCAAGCTGCTGTTCGCCGGCCGCGTGGCCTACGCCTTCCTCGACGCCGAGCCGGCCCCGGCCTACTACACCGCCAGCACCTACTACGGCGCGAAGGACATCTTCACCGTCGGCCTGGCCATGCTGCAGCAGAGCCAAGGCGTCGGCACCGCCGGCAACAAGGACGACTACCTGGGCTACAACGTCGACGTGCTGTTCGAGAAGAACCTCGGCCCGGGCGTGCTGACCCTCGAAGGCGCGGCCTACAAGTACGACTTCAAGAACGTGGACGTGCCGGCCGCTTCGGGCAATGTCGGTGGCCTGGCCCCCGGCAAGGCCTATCTGGCCGGTGCGGCCTGGCTCTTCCCGCAGGCCATCGGCCCGGGCAAGTTCCAGCCCTTCGTGCGCTACCAGCGCAGCAGCCCGGATGGCCCGAACAACGAGGTCAAGGCCTACGACCTCGGCCTGAACTACGTGATCGCCGGCCACAACGCCCGCCTCTCGGCCGTCTACACCAACACCGAGAGCGACCTCACCGGCACCAAGATCGACAAGTTCCTGCTCGGCGCTCAGTTCCAGTACTGAGCCCGGCCCGGCCTCCGGCCCCCTGCGGCCGGCGCGGTTTCCCTTTCATGCGCTGCGAGTGATTCGGCGGAGCGGCCCTCGCAGGCCCTCCGCCGTCTTTTTTCGGCGGCGGAGGGCCGCCCGCCCCGGCCTGCGCAGGATCGGAACTTGCACACTCTGCCGCCATGTCCACCCTGCCGCCCCCCGCCCAGCTGCCTGCCGCCCAGCGCATCTTCAAGATCCGCCGCGACTACAACACCTGGGTGGCCGACGAGACGCTGGAGGACTACGCCCTGCGCTACACGGCCAAGGGCGGCCGGCGCTGGTCCAGCTGGCGGGTGGCCAACACCGCCTCGGGCGCGATGTCCTTCCTGGTGCTGGAAGCCATCGGCGCGGCCCTGGCCCTGACCCACGGCTTCTGGAACACGCTGTGGGCCATCCTCAGCGTCGGCCTGGTGATCTTCGCGACCGGCCTGCCGATCTGCGTCTATGCCGCCCGCCACGGCCTGGACATGGACCTGCTGACCCGCGGCGCCGGCTTCGGCTACCTGGGCTCGACGATCACCTCGCTGATCTACGCCAGCTTCACCTTCATCTTCTTCGCGCTGGAGGGCGTGGTGCTGGCCCGGGCGATCGAGCTGGCCACCGGCCTGCCGCTGGGCTGGGCCTATCTATTGAGCTCGCTGGCCATCATCCCGCTGGTCACGCGCGGCATCACCCTCATCAGCCGCGTGCAGTGGCTCACCCTGCCGGCCTGGCTGCTGCTGTGGCTGCTGCCCTTCGTGCTGCTGGCCTGGCAGTCGCCCGGGGCCTATGCCGACTTCGCGGCCGCGGTGCGCTCGCCGCAGCAGCCGGGCTTCGATCCGCTGCTCTTCGGCACGGCGGCGGCGGTGCTGTTCGCGCTGGTCATGCAGATCGGCGAACAGGTCGACTTCCTGCGTTTCCTGCCCGAGCCCACCCCCGCCAAGCGCTGGCGCTGGTGGGGCGCGCTGATCGTCGCCGGCCCGGGCTGGATCGTGCCCGGCGCGCTGAAGATGGTCGGCGGCGCCTTCCTGGCCCATCTGGCCATGCAGGCCGGCGTGGCGGCCGACAAGGCCATCGAGCCGACCCGGATGTACCTGGCCGCCTACACCCAGGTGCTGGGTCCGGGGGGCTGGGCGCTTGCGGCCACGGTGCTGTTCGTGGTGCTCAGCCAGGTCAAGATCAACATGACCAATGCCTATGCCGGTTCGCTGGCCTGGAGCAACTTCTTCGCGCGGCTCACGCACAGCCATCCGGGCCGGGTGGTGTGGGTGGTGTTCAATGTGCTGGTCGCGGTGCTGGTGATGGCACTGGGCGTGTTCGAGGCGCTGGAGCGCGTGCTCGGCCTCTACGCCAACCTCGCCATCGCCTGGGTCGGCGCCCTGGTGGCGGACCTGGTGATCAACAAGCCGCTGGGCCTGTCGCCACCGGGCATCGAGTTCAAGCGGGCCCATCTGCATGCGATCAACCCGGTCGGTGTCGGCTCCACCGCGCTGGCGGCGGCGGTGGCGATCGCGGCCTACCTGGGCGCCTTCGGTCCGCTGGCCGCGGCCTTCGCGCCCTTCCTGGCCCTGCTGCTGGCCCTGCTGTTCAGCCCCCTGATCGCCTGGGCCACGCGCGGGCGCTGGTACATCGCCCGCAGCGCCGAGCGCGCCCCCCGCTATGCCTGCGCCTGCGTGCTGTGCGAGAAGACCTACGAGCCCGAGGACATGGCCCACTGCCCGGCCTACGGCGGCGCGATCTGCTCGCTCTGCTGCACCCTGGACGCGCGCTGCCACGACCGCTGCAAGGCCCCGCCGGGCGAACCCGGCCCGCAGGCCCAGCAGGGCCTGCTGAGCCGGCGGGTGCGCGACTGGGCCGTGCTCTACGGCGGGCTGATGCTGTTTGCCGCCGCCTTGCTGGCCCTGGTCTGGACGCAGGAGGCGCTGATCGGCGGGGCCGCGCAGGAGGTCGAGCGCCTGCTGCGCGAGACCCTGCTCCAGACCGGCATGCTCTTCGCCGTGGCCCTGGCCGTGGGGGCGTGGTGGATCGTGCTGGAGAAGGAAAGCCGTGCCGTGGCGCACGAGGAGTCCAACCGCCAGACCGCCTTGCTCATGCGCGAGATCGAGGCCCACCGCGCGACCGACGCCAAGCTGCAGGCCGCCAAGGAGCAGGCCGAGTCCGCCAACCTGGCCAAGACCCGCTACGTGACCGGCATGACGCATGAGCTGCGCACGCCGCTCAACGGCATCCTCGGCTATGCCCAGATCCTGCAGCGCGACGCCGACCTGGCGCCGCGCCGCCGCGAGGCGGTGGACGTGATCCGCCGCAGCGGCGAGCACCTGCTGCAGCTCGTCGACGGCCTGCTGGACCTGGCCCGCATCGAGGCCGGCAAGCTCAAGCTCGAACAGGCCGAGGTGGCCTTTCCTGACTTCCTCGCGCAGATCGTCAAGCTCATCGGCGTGGAGGCGCGGGCCAAGGGCCTGGCCTTCCACTTTGAAATCGAAGGGCGGCTGCCGGCGGTCGTCTCCACCGACGCCAAGCGCCTGCGCCAGGTGCTCATCAACTTGCTGGCCAATGCGGTGAAGTTCACCGACCGCGGCGAGGTGCGGCTGCGCGTGGCCTGGGGCCGCGAGATCGCGCGCTTCGAGGTGATCGACACCGGCATCGGCATTCCGGCGGCCGACCTGGAGCGCATCTTCCTGCCCTTCGAACGCAGCGCACCCGGCCGCAGCCGGGCCAGCGCCGGCACCGGCCTGGGCCTGACCATCACCCACCTGCTGACCGAGCTGATGGGCGGCGAGCTGACGGTCGAGAGCCGGCCCGGCGAGGGCAGCACCTTCCGCGTGCGCACCTACCTGCGCGAGGTGACGAATCCGCGCCAGCAGCCCTCCACCGGCCAGGAGGTGATCGGCTACGCCGGCCGCCGTCGCAGCCTGCTGGTCGTCGACGACCAGCCCATGCAGCGCCACCTGCTGGCCGGCCTGCTGGCCCCCCTGGGCTTCCAGGTGCAGGAGGCCGCCAGCGGCCCCGAGGCCCTGGCCGTCGTCGAGACCCTGGCGCCCGATGCCGTGCTGATGGACGTGGAGATGCCCGAGATGAACGGCTGGGAGACCTGCCGCGCCCTGCGGGCCCTGAACCTGCCGGTGCAGCCCCCGGTCATCATGGTCTCGGCCAACATCTTTGCCGATGTCGACGCGCTCAAGGCCTGGGCCGGCTGCCAGGGCTTCATCGACAAGCCCGTGCTGGAATCGGAGCTGCTGGCCCTGCTCGGCCGCCAGCTCGACCTGGAATGGCAGCTGCGCAGCCACGAGCCCGAGCCGCCGCCCGCCGACCCGGCGATTCGCCCGCCCGGGGGCGGCTGGGTCCGCCCCGGCCCGGCCGAGCGCAGCACCCTGGCCGAGCTGGGCCGCATCGGCCATGTGATGGCCATCCGCCGCAAGCTCGACGAGCTGGAACGCCACGACCCCGCCCTGGCCCCTTTCATCCAGTGGCTGCGCGAACCCCTGCGCAGCTTCGACCTCGACACCTACCTGGCCCGTGTGCAGTCCGACACCGAACGCCCGCCCTCCCTCCAAGATGACCCCGCCGCTGGATGAGCGCGCGGCCACCGTGCTGGTGGTCGACGACGTGCCCGATTCCCTGGCCTTCCTCGTCGAGGCGCTCGACGAGGCCGGCTTCACCGTGCTGGTCGCGCTCGACGGTCCCTCGGCGCTGGAGCGCCTGGCGCGGGTCGAGGTCGATGCCATCCTGCTCGACGCCATGCTGCCCGGCATGGACGGCTTCGAGGTCTGCCGCCGGCTGAAATCGCAGCCGGCGCATGCCGCCATCCCGGTGGTCTTCATGACCGGGCTGACCGAGACCGAGCACATCGTCGAGGGCTTCCGCGCCGGCGGCATCGACTACGTGACCAAGCCGGTGCGGCCCGAGGAGCTGATCGCCCGCCTGCGCACCCACACCCGCAACGCCGCGGCCATCCGCCAGGCGCGCGACGCGCTGGACCTGGCCGGCCAGGCCGTGCTGGTCGTCGATGCCGAGGGTCGACTGCCCTGGCGTTCGCCGCGCGCGGCCGAGTGGCTGGCCGACTTCTTTCCCGAGGCCGGCGAGGCCCTGCCCGAAGCCCTGGCCCGCTGGCTGGCCGCGCCGCTGCCGCCCGGCCTGGCACCCGAGGACGCGCCGCCGCTGCAGCTGCAGCGCGGCATGCAGGGCCTGCGCGTGCGCCGCGTCGGCCACCATGGCGAGGGGGAGCGCCTGCTGCTGCTGGAACGCGGCCCGCGGCTTGCCGCCACCGACACGCCGGCTGCCGAGGCGGCAGCGTCCGGGCCCCAGGCCGCCGGCGGCGACCCGCGCCTGCGCCGCGCCGCGCTGACGCCGCGCGAGACCGAAGTCCTCTACTGGGTCGCCCGCGGCAAGACCAACCGCGACATCGCCGAGATCTGCGGCATGAAGCCGCGCACCGTCACCAAGCACCTCGAACACATCTTCGAGAAGCTCGGGGTCGAGACCCGCTCGGCCGCCGCGGTGCTGGCCTCGGCCGGGCTCTAGCCGGCCGCCGGGCGGCTCAGCCGGCGTCGGCTGCGGCGGCCGCGTAGACGCCCTGGTTCTCGTGCGGGAAAGGCTGGTCCGGCAGCGGCTGGCCGAGGAAGGCGCAGAGCGCGTCCCAGGAGGCTTCCTCCTCCCAGCAGACCTCCAGCAGGCGATGGGGCTGCTCGGCGAAGAAGGCGCGCACCCGCGCGTTGTGCGTGTCGTGGAGGGCGTCCACCGGCACGCCGGGCAGCAGGCGTTCGAAGAAGCGGCGGCCCAGCTCGCGCGCGGCCTCCGGGCTGTGGGCGCCGTGGTTGAGCGCGCTGCGCACCCAGGCCGCGCCGTCCTTGCGCCGCGTCAGGATGAAGCGCGCCTGCGGATGGCGCTGCGCGAGCTGCTCGTAGACCGCGAACCAGGGCGAGTCCTCCAGCGCCTCGTAGCAGTCGGCCGCGGCCAGCACGCCCTCCACATCGCCGTCGATCAGGCGCAGGGTGTGTTCCAGCGAGTAGCTGCAGCGGCGGCCCAGACCGAGGATCTCGAAACAGGTGCCGAGCGTCGTCGTGCCCGTCTTGCTCAGGCCGATGCCGAAGACGCGCGGATGCCCGGCGGGCAGCGGGGCCTCGACGGCGGCGGTCGGCTCAGGCGCTTGCACGGCAGCCTGCGGTGCAGACGCTGGCTCCGGGAGGGGGGATGCGGGGCGGAACAGGCGCTGCAGCAGGGACTTCAGGAGGGACACGGCAGGGGCTCGCTTCCAGCAGGCAGGGGATGGGGGGCGGCGTCGGGACCGGGGCGGGGCTCAGCGCCCCGCCGTCGGCGGCCGGTCCAGCAGGGCCAGCACCCGCGCGACACAGACGTCCACCGTCTCCTCGTCGGTGCGCAGGTGCAGTTCGGGAGTGGTCGGCGGCTCATAGCGTGAGCCGATGCCGGTGAAGCTGGCCAGGGTGCCGGCACGCGCCTTGGCATACAGGCGCTTCGGGTCGCGCGCCTCGGCCACCGCCAGCGGCACGTCCACGAAGACCTCCAGGAATTCACCCGGCGCGAAGCGGTCGCGGGCCAGCGCCCGGTCGGCGCGGAAGGGCGAGATCAGCGCGGTCAGCACGATCAGGCCGGCGTCGACCATCAGCCGCGCCACCTCGGCCACCCGGCGGATCTGTTCCTTGCGGTCGGCCTCCGAGAAGCCCAGGTCGCGGCTCAGGCCGCCGCGCAGGTGGTCGCCGTCGAGCAGGTAGCTGATCCGGCCCTGGCGGTGCAGGCGCTCGCAGACGGCATTCGCGATCGTGCTCTTGCCCGCACCCGACAGACCGGTCAGCCACAGCACCCGCGGCGTCTGCCCGAGCAGCGCGGCCCGGTCCTGCCGGCTGACGGACAGGGCTTGCGCGTGCAGCTCGCCCCCGCCGTCGCCCGGACGCTGGTCCGGGCCGGGAGCCGGTGTCGATGTCGCCATGCAGGCACCTAGGGGGGTTGGACTTCCGCGCGGGGCGCGACCGGCCCGGCAGGGGCCGGGCGGGCTGCATGGTACGGGCAGGCCTTACTCGATGTTCTGCACCTGTTCCCGCATCTGCTCGATCGCGACCTTCATCTCCACCGAGATCTGGGTCAGCTCCAGTGCAGCGGACTTGGAGCCCAGGGTGTTGGCCTCGCGGTGCAGTTCCTGGATCAGGAAGTCCAGGCGCTTGCCCAGCTCGCCGCCCTTCTTCAGCAGGCGCTCGATCTCGTCGAGGTGGGCATTCAGGCGGCCGAGCTCCTCGGCCACGTCGATGCGGATGGCATAGGACGCAGCCTCGGTCAGCGCACGGTCGCGCAGGGTGTCGGCGGGGATGCTGCCGCCGCCGTCGGCGGCGGCCAGGGCGTCCTGCCAGCGTTCGAGGAAGCGTTGCTGCTGGCGCGCGACCACCTGGGGCAGCAGGGGGCCGGCCTCGGCGGCCAGCTCGCGCAGGCGCGCGATGCGCGATTGCAGGATCTCGACGAGCTTGGCCCCTTCGCGCGCCCGGGCGTCCACCAGGCCGTCGAGGGCCGTACGGGCCAGGGCCAGCACCTGATCGTCGCTGCGCACGGCGCTGCCGCCGCCGCGGCACCAGTTCAGCACTTCATGCACGCTGAGGGGGGCGGCCTGGGGCAGCCAGTTGCGCACGCTGCCTTCGAGCCGCGCCAGCGCGGCGAGCTGCTCCATCTGCGGCTGCGGCCAGGCGGTCTCGCTGCCCTCGCGGGTGGCGATGCGCAGCTCGACCTTGCCGCGCTTGAGCCGGCCGACGAGGAGTTCGCGCAGCGCCGGTTCCAGGCCGCGCAATTCGTCGGGCAGACGGAAGGCGAGGTCGAGGAAACGGCTGTTGACGGCACGGATGTCGACGGCCAGTCCGCTGCCGGCACGGGGGGCCGGAGCGGGGTCCGGGACGCTCGGGGCGGACGCGTCGGCCAGGGCCTGGGCGTAGCCGGTCATGCTGTAGACTGGCATGGATTTATCGCATTGCAAAATCCGATTATGGCAAAGCCGAAGCCCGCGCCCCTGCCGGCCGGCACCGTGGTCGGGGGTTATCAGGTCCTGCGCAAGCTGGCCTCGGGCGGTTTCGGCGTGGTCTACCTGGCCGAGGACGGCGAGGGTCGCCGCGTGGCCATCAAGGAATACCTGCCCGCCTCGCTGGCCGAGCGGGAACCCGGCGAGCTGCTGCCGCGGGTGCGGCCCGACAAGCAGGCGCTCTACCGCCTGGGCCTGAAGAGCTTCTTCGAGGAAGGCCGCGCGCTGGCGCAGATCAGCCACCCCAGCGTGGTCGCGGTGCTGAACTTCCTGCGCGAGAACGAGACGGTCTACATGGTGATGAATCACCTGCAGGGCGACACGCTGCAGGAGTTCATCGTCACGGCCCGCGAGCTCAAGCGCGACAAGGTCTTCCGCGAAAGCTCGATCCGCAGCCTCTTCGACGAGATCCTGCGCGGCCTGCGCATCGTCCATCAGCACAAGATGCTGCACCTGGACATCAAGCCGGCCAACATCTTCATCACTGAGGACAACAAGGCCGTGCTGCTCGACTTCGGTGCCGCACGCGAGGTGCTGAGCAAGGAAGGGCCCTTCATCCGTCCGATGTACACCCCGGGCTTCGCCTCGCCGGAGATGTACAAGCGCGACGGCGCGCTCGGCCCCTGGACCGATCTGTACGCCATCGGCGCCTGCCTCTATGCCTGCATGCACGGCACCCCGCCGCCGGACGCGCCGCAGCGCCTGGACAAGGACCGCCTCGGCCTCTCCCTGTCGCGCATGCGCAATGTCTATTCGGACAATCTCATCGAGGTGATCGAGTGGTGCATGGCGCTCGATCCCCTGTCCCGCCCGCAGAGCGTGTTCGCGCTGCAGAAGGAACTGACCCGCGAGACCGAGCGCCGCTACACCCGGCTCAGCTTCACCGAACGGCTGAAGCTGCAGATCGAGAGCCTGCGCTCGGGCTCGCTGTCCTGAAGGTCCGCACGTGCCCCACCGGTTCGACCCCGTCCAGATCAGCCACCGCGGCGGACGCCGCCGCAACGAAGACCGTGTCGGCCATGCCCGCCGGGGCGAGGCCACCCTGATGCTGCTGGCCGACGGCATGGGCGGGCATCCCGACGGCGACGTGGCGGCCCAGCTGGCGCTGCAGACCCTGGACCTGCTCTTCGCCCGCGCCGCGCAGCCGCGCATCGCCGCACCGGCCAGCTTCCTCGCCGAGGCGGTCCACACCGCGCACCGGCAGCTGGTCGAGCATGCCCGCCTGCAGGCCCTGGACGACACGCCGCGCACCACCCTGGTCGCCTGTCTCGTGCAGGAGGACGAAGCCTGGTGGGCGCACTGCGGCGACTCGCGCATCTACCTGCTGCGTGACGGCCACCTCCTGGCGCGCACCCGCGACCACAGCTACGCCGAGATGCCGCCCGAGGCCGCCGAGCACCTGGCCGACTGGGCGCAGATGAACCGCCACGTGCTCTTCACCTGCCTGGGCAGCCCGACGCCGCCACGGGTCGACGTGGCCGGCCCGCTGCCGCTGCAGGCCGGTGATTGCCTCATGCTGTGCTCCGACGGACTCTGGGGCAATCTGGACGAGGACCTGCTGGTCGCCGCGCTGAGCGACAGCCTGCCCGAGGATGCGCTGCCCGCCCTGGCCGAGGCGGCGCTCGACGCCGGCGGCCCGCGCTGCGACAACGTCAGTGCGCTGGCCCTGCGCTGGCCCGGCCCCGACGCGGCGGGCCTCCCCCTGCCCGAGGGCTCCACCATCGAGCACCGGCTCAAGGCGCCGCCCCTGCCGGGCGATTGATCGGCCGGCTGCGGGGCATGCGACCATGCGGCCCCTTCCGCGACCGCCCCGCCGCCCCATGCGCCCCCAGAACCGCCCCGCCGACGCGCTGCGTCCCGTCCGCCTCAGCCGCCACTACACCCGCCATGCCGAAGGCTCGGTGCTGGTCGGCTTCGGCGACACCCAGGTGCTCTGCACCGCCTCGGTCGAGGACCGCGTGCCGCCGCACAAGCGGGGCAGCGGCGAAGGCTGGGTCACGGCCGAGTACGGCATGCTGCCGCGCGCCACCCACACCCGCGGCGACCGCGAGGCCGCGCGCGGCAAGCAGAGCGGCCGCACCCAGGAGATCCAGCGCCTGATCGGCCGTTCGCTGCGCGCCGTCGTCGACCTCAAGGCCCTGGGCGAGCGCACCATCACCCTGGACTGCGACGTGCTGCAGGCCGACGGCGGCACCCGCACCGCCGCCATCACCGGCGCCTGGCTGGCGATGGCCGAGGCCGTGCAGGGCCTGATCGACGCCGGCAAGCTGGCCGTCAACCCGATCCGCGACCACGTGGCCGCGATCAGCGTCGGCCTGCTGGAGGGCGAGGCCCGACTCGACCTGGAGTACGTCGAGGACAGCGCCTGCGACACCGACATGAACGTCGTCATGACCGGCGCAGGCCACTACGTGGAGGTGCAGGGCACGGCCGAAGGCGTCGCTTTCAGCCGCGCCGAGATGGACCGCCTGCTGCAACTGGCCGAGCAGGGCATCGCGGAACTGGTCCGCCTGCAGAAGACCGCGCTGGCCGCACCCCGGCCCGAGGTGGGCATCACGGCCGGGCTCGGACGATGAGCCTGCGCCTGGTCCTGGCGTCCAACAACGCCAAGAAGTTGGGCGAGCTGCAGGGCCTGTTGGCCGAGCTGCCGCTGAACCTCGTCCCGCAGGGCAGCCTGGGCATCGCCGAGGCCGAGGAGCCGCACCGCAGCTTCCTCGAGAACGCGCTGGCCAAGGCCCGCCACGCCGCCCGTGCGGCCGGCGGCGCGGCCCTGGCCGACGATTCCGGCCTCTGCGTCGACGCCCTGGGCGGCCAGCCCGGCGTCGACTCGGCCGTCTACGCCCCCCTGCCGCCCGCCGACTTCGCCGACCGCGAAACCCGCCGCGCCGCCCAGGACGCCGCCAACAACGCCCGCTTGCTGGCTGCGATGCAGGGCCAGGCAAACCGGCGCGCCGCCTTCGTCTGTGTGCTGGTGGCCGTGCGCCATGCGGACGACCCGCTGCCCCTCGTCGCCACCGGCTGCTGGGCCGGCGAGCTGCTGCAGGCCCCGCGCGGCCAGGGCGGCTTCGGCTACGACCCGCTGCTGTGGATCCCCTCCGAAGCCGCCGCCGTGGCCGAGCTGCCGGCCGCCCGTAAGGCCGCACTCAGCCATCGCGGCGCGGCCGCGCGAGCGCTGCTCGCCCAGCTGCGCGAGGTCTGGGCCCTCGGGGCCTGAGCGGCATCGACCGATCTCACGCCCTGAGCCTGTGCCATGGACCCCCGCCCGCTCACCCTGCACCGCGACCCCGGCGCGCTCCGCCTGCCCGCGCCGCCCACGCTGGCCGTCTACGTGCACCTGCCCTGGTGCCTGAAGAAGTGCCCCTACTGCGACTTCAACTCCCACGCCACGCCGGGGGGTGAGGCGCTGCCCGAGGCCGCCTACCTCGCCGCCCTGCGTGCCGACCTGGAAGCCGCGCTGCCCCTGGTCTGGGGCCGCAACGTCCACAGCGTCTTCATCGGCGGAGGCACGCCCAGCCTGTTCAGCCCGGCCGCCATCGGCACGCTGGTCGACATGCTGCGCAGCCTGCTGCGTCTGGCACCCGGCGCCGAAATCACGCTCGAAGCCAACCCCGGCACCTTCGAGCGCGATCGCTTCCAGGGCTATGCCGACGCCGGCGTCACCCGCCTGTCGGTCGGCGTGCAGAGCTTCGACGACGCCCAGCTGCGCACCCTGGGTCGCGTGCACGATGCCGCCCAGGCCCGCGCCGCGCTGGAGGAGGCCGCCCGCGCCTTCCGCACCTGGAACCTGGACCTGATGTATGCCCTGCCGGGCCAGACGCTGGAGGCGCTCGACCGCGAACTCGACCAGGCCCTGGCCTTCGCCCCGCCGCACCTCAGCGTCTATCACCTGACGATGGAGCCCAACACCGTCTTCGGCCGCCGCCCCCCCGCGGGCCTGCCCGACGACGACCTGGCCAGTGCCCTGCTCGACCGCCTGATCGAACGCACCGCGGCCGCCGGCCTGACCCGCTACGAAGTCTCGGCTTTCGCCCGCGAGGGCCACCGCTGCGTGCACAACCAGAACTACTGGCAGTTCGGCGACTACCTGGGGATCGGCGCCGGCGCGCACAGCAAGCTCAGCTTCGCCGAACGCGTCATCCGCCAGGTCCGCTGGCGCGAGCCGGCTCGCTACCTGGCCGAAGCCCCGGCCGGCCGCGCCGTGTCGAACGAGCACGAGATCGACCCGAAGGACCTGCCCTTCGAGTTCATGATGAACGCGCTGCGCCTGAAAGACGGCCTGCCGCTCAACCTCTTCGCCGAACGCACCGGCCTGCCCCTGGGCGCCATTCTGTCGACCCTCGACGCCGCGCAGCAGCGCGGCCTGCTGGCGCTGAAACTCGGCGCCGAAGGCTGGATTCAGCCCACGGCCAAGGGCTTTGACTTTCTGAATGAGTTGGTGGGGATGTTTCTGCCGGATTGATCTTGGCCCGGCAGCCAGTCCCGCCCTGCGCAACTGGCCTCCCCAACAGGAATCGAACCTGTATCTGAGCCTTAGGAGGGCCCCGTTCTATCCATTGAACTACAGGGAGGCGTGACGCGGCCGGATTGTGCCCGAGGGGCGCAAGGGCCTCAGCGGGGCAGCAGGCGCAGCATCTGGCCGGGCTCGGTGTCGGGCCAGAGCATGACGGTCTGGCCCTGGGCCCAGCGGGGCTGGAAGTCGCGGTAGCCGGGGCTGAAGACGAGGCCGCTCTGACCGCTGGGGTGGATGACGCGTGAGCGTCGCGGGTCGCCGACGTCCATCAGCAGGCGCAGGCTGGCAGCGTGTTCGGTCTGGTAGGGCAGCATGGCGTCGGCCGGGCCGCTGGCCAGCCAGACGCGGGTGGCGTCGAGGGTGTAGGTGTCGCCGCCGACGGGGGTCTGCAGCTCGAAGTGGCGGCGCAGCAGGCCGACTTTGCTGAAGGGCCGGTGTTCGGCCCGCGCCAGGTGGGCGCGCGACCAACGCCAGGTGGCGGGTTCGTGGCCCTGCAGCCGTTCCAGTTCGTCCAGCGCGGCACCGAAGGCACGGTCGATCTGGTCGCTGCAGCTTTCGTGCTGCGGGGTGCCCATGTCGTCGCACCACCAGCTGTCGTTGCGTTGCAGCACGCCCAGCAGGGCGTCGTGGAAGCTGCGCTGCGTGAGTTCGCGTTCGTAGCGTTCGGCGCCGATCTGGTCGGCGAAGAGGCCGCGGCCCAGGTGCCGGACCCAGGCCCAGAAGATGAGCGGCTCGGCGGCGTCGCCCGCCATGTGACCGTCCCAGCCAGCCAGCAGGGCCTGGGCCTGGGCCGCCAGCGGATGGGGGCTGCGTGCGCTGCGCAGGCGGTCGAGCAGCGCGACGGCGAACAGGGAGTGCTGGTCGCGCTGCATCGCGGCGAAGCTGTCCAGGTCGTGCATCGGCCGGCTGGCCAGCAGCTGCTGGATGCGGCGATGGCGGAAGGGCAGGGCCCAGTCGCTGCCGATCTCGTGTGGGTAGCCGGGGCCGTGGACGCGCTGGTTCGCGCTGGCCAGCCAGCCGCGGCGCGGATCGAGTTCACGCGGGGTCTCGGCGGGCGGCAGGAAGCCGGCCCAGTCGTAGCGGGTGTCCCAGCCCGGGGCCGGCACGCGGCCGCGCAGGTCGTTGTCGGCCTTGCGCAGCGGCACGCGGCCGACGCTGATCTGGGCGATGCGGCGCCGGTCGGCCACGATGACGTTCTGCATCGGGGCGACGTAGCTGCTGCCGGCGGCGATGAATTCGTCGACGGTGCGTGCGCGGTTGAAGCCCAGTCCGGCGGCGACGGTGCCGGTGTCGGGATCCAGCGCGGTCCAGCGCAGGGCCAGCGCGTAGCCGGGTGCATCGGGCCGTGGCGGGTGGGTGCCGGTCAGGCCGAGGGTGGCCGGGCCTTCGGCGTCGGAGATCACCGGCCCGTGGCGGCTGCGGCGGGCGATGAACTCGACCTCGTCCTCGCCGCGCACGGCGATGCGCTCGCGGAAGGTCTCGAAGGTGGCCCAGCTGTCGGGCCCTTCGCCACTTCGGTAGCGCTGCGGGTTCGTCGGGTCGAGCTGTTCGACGTAGAGGTCCTGCACGTCCGGGAAGGTGTTGGTGAAGGACCAGGCCAGGTGTTCGTTCTGCCCCAGCACCACCATGGGCAGGCCCGGCAGGGTGGCCCCGGCCACGCGCAGGCCCGGGGCCTCGAGCCGGGCCAAGTACCAGAGGGCCGGGGTGCTCAGGCGCAGGTGGGGGTCGTTGGCCACCAGGGGGAAGCCGGTGCTGCTGTGGCTGCCGGCGACGGCCCAGTTGTTCGAGCCGCGGCCTTCGACGCCGCCATGGCTCAGCGGGTCCCAGAAGGCCGAGCCCGCAGCGGCTGGCATGCTGGCCGCCGGCGCGGGGCGGCCGGTGCCGGCGATCTTCAGGCGGGTGTAGAGCTCGCCGTAGTCGCGCAGCTGCGGGGCCCGCTCGCCGTCGTAGGCCGGCAGCAGCTCGTCGATGCGCGAGGCTGGCAGGAAGAGGCCCAGCCGCAGCCGCAGCAGCTCGGTGCGCCAGTTGCCGCCGAGGTCCCAGGCCATGATGATCGACCAGGCCAGGCTGTCCACCGGGGTCCAGGGCTCGGGCTGCAGGCCGAGCAGCAGGAATTCGGGGGGCCGGGCGCGCAGATGCTCGCCGACGTAGGCGTTCACGCCCGCGCTGTAGGCTTCCAGCGCGCGGCGGGTGAGCGGATCGGCCTTGGCCCACTGCTCCTGCGCGGCGCGCCGCACGCCGAGCGCGCGCAGGAACTTGTCGTTGCCCAGGGCTTCGCGGCCGAACAGCTCGGCCAGGCGGCCGGCGCCGATGCGGCGGTGCAGCTCCAGCTGCCAGAGCCGGTCCTGCGCATGGGCGAAGCCGAGGCCGAACCAGGCGTCCTCGGCGGCCCCGGCCCGGATGGTGGGGATGCCGTGGGCGTCGCGCTCGATCGACAGCCGCGACAGCGGCCCCCGCACGCTGATCTCGCCCGTGCGCTGGGGCTGCGCGCGCAGGGTGTAGGCCCAAAGCACGGCGGCCAGCAGGCCGGCCAGCAGCAGCAGGGCGAGGAGGATTCGGCGCAGCAGGACCATCGGCAGCACATCGGGCGGGACACGGGCCGGCGGCTCACCCCGGCCGCGGCATGGACGCCGCAGTCTGGCCCGTGCCGCCGGCCCGACGGCCCCGGGCAAGTCCCCGGGCCGATCCCCATTGACCCGCGCCCGGCCCCGGATCGGGGGCCGGGCAGGCACAATCCGCCGCCCATGGCGACGTTGAACATCATCCTTCTGGACGACCACCAGGACGCGGTCCGCAAACTGGCCTGCGCCAGCGTGCTGGAGGGATACAACTTCAAGGTCTTCACCAACTCGGTCAAGGGCATCGGCCAGCTCTCGGTGCGGCTTCGGGATGCCGACATCGTGATCGCCATCCGCGAGCGCACCAGCTTCCCGCGCCTGCTGCTGGAGCGCCTGCCGCGGCTGAAGCTGATCGCGCAGGTGGGGCCGGTCGGCGAGCACATCGACCTGGAGGCCTGCACCCGCCTGGGCATCGCGGTGGCCGAGTCGCGCGAGGGGCCGGCCGCGCCGGCGGAGCTGACCTGGGCCCTGGTGCAGGCGGCCAGCCGCCGGCTGCCCCAGTACATCGCCCACCTCAAGCACGGCGTCTGGCAGCAGTCGGGCCTGAAGTCCGCGGCCATGCCGCCCAACTTCAGCCTCGGCACCCTGCTGGAGGGCCGCTGCCTCGGCCTCTGGGGCTATGGCCAGGTCGGCCGCCGGGTGGCCGGCTACGGCCGCGCCTTCGGCATGAGGGTGCAGGTCTGGGGCAGCGAGGCTTCGCGCGCCCGCGCCGTGGCCGAGGGCTACGAGGCCGCGCCCAGCCGCGAGGCCTTGTTCGCCGAAAGCGACGTACTGAGCCTGCACCTGCGCCTGGTCGAGGCCACCCGCGGCCTGATCGGCCCCGAGGATCTGGCCCGCATGAAGCCCGAGGCCCTGCTGGTGAACACCTCGCAGGCCGAGCTGATCCAGGAAGGCGCGCTGGTCTCGGCGCTCAACCGCGGCCGGCCGGGCCTGGCCGCCATCGACGTGTTCGAGAGCGAACCCATCCTGCAGGGCCATCCGCTGCTGCGGCTGGAGAACGCGATCTGCACGCCGCACATCGGCCACGTCGAGGCCGGCGCCTACGAGGCCGTCTTCGGTGCCACCTTCGCCAATGTGCTGGCCTTCATCCAGCGCGCGCCCACGGGCATCGTCAACCCCGAGGCGCTGAAGGTGACGCAGCGGTGAGTCCCTCGGCTGCGCCGCCCGCGGGCAGCGCCGAGGTCCGGGCCCGCGCGCTGCGGGCCAGCCGCTGGGCCCTGCTGTTCGGCAATTTCGCGATCGGCTGCGGCGTGATGGTCACCGTCGGTTCGCTGAACGACCTGACCCGCTCGCTCGGCATCAGCGTGGCCGAGGGCGGCCGCCTGATCGCGCTGGCCGCCGCCACCATGTGCCTGAGCGCACCGCTGGCCGCCGGCATCGTCGCGGGCTTCGACCGCCGCCGCCTGCTGAGCGCCGCCCTCGCCTGGTATGCCCTGGGCCACCTGCTCTGTGCCTTCGCGCCGGACTATGGCGTGCTGATGGTGCTGCGGGCCCTGACGGTGCTGACCGCTTCGGTCTTCACCCCGCAGGCGGCCGCGGCCATGGGCGTGCTGGCGCCGCCCGCGCAGCGCGGCGGGGCGATCGGCTTCGTCTTCCTCGGCTGGTCGCTGGCCCTGGTGCTGGGCATGCCGCTGCACAGCTGGATCGGCGAGACCTTCGGCTGGCGCACGGCCTTTGCCCTCGTGGCCGTGCTGGCCGGCGTGGCGGCCAGCTGGCTGTGGCGGGTCGTGCCCGACGGCATCCGCCCCCCAGCCGTCAGCGCCAGCGCCTGGCGCGAGCTGCTGACCCATCCGGCCCTGATGGCCGTCGTCGCCGTCACCGCGCTGCAGAGCGCCGGGCAGTTCGGCGTGCAGGCCTATCTCGCCCCCTACTACCGCCAGCAGCTCGGCGCCGACGCCACCACCATCAGCCTGCTGTTCTTCTGGACCGGCCTGTGCGGCCTGATCGGCAATGTGCTGATGACCCGCCGTGTGGACCGTCTCGGCCCGCCCCGCGCGGTGCTGCTGACCCTGGGTGCGATCGCCTTCAGCCTGGCGATCTGGCCGCTGGCCGGTTCGCCGCTCGCGGTGGCCCTGGTCATCGTGCCCTGGGCGCTGGGCGGCTTCGCGACCAGCTCGGCCCAGCAGGCCCGGCTCAGCGCGGCCGCGCCGGCCCTGGCGCCGGCCCTGCTGGCGCTCAACAGCTCGGCCATCTACCTGGGCCATGCCGCCGGCTCGGCCAGCGGGGGCCTGATCGTCGCGGCCCAGGGCTATGCCGGGCTCGCGCCGGTCGGCCTGCTGTGGATCCTGTCGGCTGCCGGGCTCAGCGTGTGGGCCGAACGGCGGCTGCGGCGCGGCCGCGGCGCCTGAAGCGCGCGTCGGCGCGCCGGCCTCAGGCCCGGCCCGGCAGCAGGCCGCGCAGCAGGTACTTGATGCGCGCGTGCCGCAGCGGCGGCAGGGGCGTGGGGGCCGGAGCCGCAGGCAGCGGCTGGCCGGCTGCACGCGGGCGGGCCAGCGCACGCAGCGACAGGGGCTGGCGCAGCGGCCGGTAGCTGTCGAGGGCCAGCAGTTCCCAGCCCAGGCCTTCGAGCAGATGCCGCAGCGAGGAGGCGCTGAAGTGATGCAGGTGGGCGATGTGGAAGTCGCGCGCGCGGCGGTAGCGCGCGGCGTCCGGCACCTCGACGTAGAGCCAGGCGTCCAGGCCGTGCAGGCGGCCCGGGTCCAGCGGGCCGCGCAGGTCGAGCAGATGCTCCACGACCTGGTTCATCGTCAGCAGCACGCGGGCGCCCGCGGGCAGTTCGGCCCGGGCCCCGGCCAGGTCGGGCACCGTCTCGACGCCGAGGTACTCGCGGCCGAGGGTGGCGCTGAGCGCATCGGGTTCGACGCCGAGGGTGCGCCGGGCCCGCACCGAGCGGCTGAATCCGGCGGCGGCGAAGCCATCGGAGGCGCCGAAATCCACATGCACATCGAAGCCCGCATCGCCTGCATGGGCGGCTACGAAGCGGCCGGCGCCGAAGCCGCGCTCGAACTTCTGCTGGGTCAGGATCTCGTCGAGGCTGACGGCGCCGCCCTTCTTGTAGAGCCGGCGGTAGTCGCGCTCGTAGAAGGCATTCAGCGCCTGCGGCGAGGGGAAGCGGGCCTGCAGGCCGTGGCCGCAGGCCGTGCAGCGCAGGTGGCGCAGGCCCAGCCGGTGGCGGTCGCCGTGGAACCAGGCCTGAAGCGCCTCGCTGCCGCAGACCGGGCAGTGGCGGACCGGCTGGTCGTAGTGCGTGTGCAGCGCGGCAATGCTCATGCGGACCACTTCAGTTCGGGTTGTCGAAGAAGACGTACTGGGAGTAGTCGCTCAGCTCGAAGTACACGCGCTTCTCGCCGGCATCGACCGTGCCGTTCAGGTTCAGGTCGATCACGCCGTAGCCGAAGCGGTAGCTGCGCGCGCTGCCGTCCTGCGTGCCCAGCGCGGTGCTCAGCTTGTCGATCTTCAGGAAACGCTTGACGACCACGCCGTTGGAATAGACCTCCAGGATGCCGTCGGTGCCGGTCCAGTTCTGCAGGTCGCGCTTGAGCTGGTTCTGGGTTTCCTGGGTGCAGGCGCCCAGCAGCAGGGGCAGGGCCAGGGCGGCCAGGGTGGCGGCGCGGCGGGGAAGCAAGCTCATCGCGGGGCTCCGGGGCGGTCGTAGGACGTGGGTCGCGGGTGGTGGGTGCAGTGTGCCTCGGGCCTGCCCGGCGCCGGCCGGCCCCATGCCCGGCGGCCGCGCCCAGGCAGGCGCCGGCCGCCCCGGCGCCGCAGCGCCTCAGCCCGCGCGGCGCTGGCGCAGCGCCTCGTAGAGGCAGATGCCGCTGGCCACCGACACGTTCAGGCTTTCCACCGCGCCGGCCATGGGGAGGGCGACGCGCTGGTCGCAGGTCTTGCGGGTGAGCTGGCGCAGGCCGGGGCCCTCGGCGCCGAGCACCAGGGCGACGGGCTGCTTCAGGTCGACGTCGTAAAGCGTGCCGCCTTCCTCGTCGGCCAGGCCGACGATCCACACGTTGCGCTCCTTCAGCTCGTTCAGGGTGCGGGCCAGGTTGGTGACCATGAAGTAGGGCACCGTCTCGGCTGCGCCGCTGGCCACCTTGCTCACGGTGGCGTTCACGCCCACCGCATGGTCCTTGGGCGCGATCACGGCATGTGCCCCGGCGCCGTCGGCCACGCGCAGGCAGGCGCCGAGGTTGTGCGGGTCGGTCACGCCGTCGAGCACCAGCAGCAGCGGGGCCTCGCCGCGGGCTTCCACGGCCTCCAGCAGTTCATCGAGCGACTTGGCCTGCGGCAGCTCCTTCACCCGCGCCACCACGCCCTGGTGGCGCGGGCTCCCGGCCAGGGCGTTCAGCCGCGCGTCGTCGCTGTCGTGGCAGCGCAGGCCGGCCTCGCGGGCGCGGGCCAGGAAGTCCTTCATGCGCGCGTCGCGGCGGGCGCTGTCGATGTAGACCTCGACGATGGACGCGGGTGCGGTCTTGAGCCGCACGGTGACGGCATGGAAGCCGTAGAGCAGGCGCGCGGCGCTCATCAGGCGATCCACGTGCGCGCGTTGCGGAACATGCGCAGCCAGGGGCTGTCGGCGGCCACATCGCCCGGCGTCCAGCTGAACTGGGCGTTGCGGAAGACGCGTTCGGGGTGGGGCATCATGGCCGTGAAGCGGCCGTCGGCCGTGGTGACCGCCGTCAGGCCGCCCGGGCTGCCGTTTGGGTTGAAGGGATAGGTCTCGGTGGCCTGGCCATGGTGGTCGACGAAGCGCATCGCCGCGGCCACCGCCTTCGCATCCCCACGCTGCGAGAAGTCCGCCCGGCCTTCGCCGTGCGAGACAGCGATCGGCAGCCGGCTGCCGGCCATGCCGCGGAAGAAGATCGAGGGCGAATCCAGCACCTCGACCAGGCTGAGCCGGGCCTCGAACTGCTCGCTGCGGTTGCGCACGAAGCGCGGCCAGGCCGTGGCGCCCGGGATCAGCGGGGCCAGGGCGGCCAGCATCTGGCAGCCGTTGCAGACGCCCAGGGTGAAGGTGTCGCTGCGCTGGAAGTAGGCCGCGAAGGCCTCGGCCAGCGCCGGGTTGAAGAGGATGGAGCGGGCCCAGCCCTCGCCCGCGCCCAGGGTGTCGCCGTAGCTGAAGCCGCCGCAGGCGACCAGGCCCTGGAAGCCGTCGAGCCGCGCGCGGCCAGCCTGCAGGTCGCTCATGTGCACATCGTGCGTGGCGAAGCCGGCGCGGTGCATGGCGTAGGCCATCTCGACCTGGCTGTTCACGCCCTGCTCGCGCAGGATGGCCACCTTGGGCTTGGCGCCGGTGGCGATGAAGGGCGCGGCCACGTCCTCGGCCGGGTCGAAGCCGAGCGCCACATGCAGGCCCGGATCGCCCTCGGCCCCGGCGGCGGCATGTTCGGCATCCGCGCATTCGGGGTGGTCGCGGTCGCGGGCGATGCGCCAGCTCACCTCGTCCCAGCTCTGCTGCAGGGCACGCAGCGGCGCGCTGAAGATGGCCTTGGCGTCGCGCCAGACCTCCACCACGCCGCGGTCGTTGGGCTTGCCGACCACGTGGCTGTGGGCCGACAGGCCGTGCGCGCGCAGCGTGGCCATCACGGCATCGCGATCGGCGGTGGCGACCTGGATGAGCGCGCCGAGTTCTTCGTTGAAGAGCGCGCGCAGGGTCTGCTCGGCACGGCGCGGGCCGACCTGGGTGGCCCAGTTCTTCGAATCGCCCACCTCGGCGCGGCTGTCGCGGATGCCATCGCCCTCGGTGATCAGCAGGTCCACGTTCAGGCTGAGGCCGAGCTGGCCGGCGAAGGCCATCTCGCAGGCCGCCGCCCACAGGCCGCCGTCGCTGCGGTCGTGGTAGGCCAGCAGCTTGCCTTCGGCGCGCAGCTGGTTGATGGCCGCGACCAGGGCCTTGAGCTGGGCCGGATCGTCCACATCGGGCACGCCGTCCACCGTGCGGTGGCCGGTCTGGCCCAGCACCTGGGCCAGCATGGAGCCGGCCATGCGCTTCCTGCCCTGGCCCAGGTCGATCAGGATCAGGCTGCTGTCGCCGCAGGCCGGGCGGCCGGCCGCGGCCGGCAGGCGCTGGAGCTGCGGGGTGAGGGTGCCGCGGATGTCGTCCAGCGTGACGAAGCCGGTGACGATCAGGCTGACCGGGGCGGTGACCTGCTTGGTTTCCCCTCCGTCCTGCCAGCGGCTGCGCATGGAGAGCGAGTCCTTGCCCACCGGCACGCCGATGCCCAGGGCCGGGCAGAGCTCCATGCCCACGGCCCGGACGGTGTCGTAGAGCGCGGCGTCCTCGCCCGGCTCGCCGCAGGCCGCCATCCAGTTGCAGCTGAGCTTGACGCGCGAGAGCTCGATGGGCGCGGCCAGCAGGTTGGTGATGGCCTCGGCCACCGCCATGCGGCCGGAGGCCGGCGCGTCCAGGGCGGCCAGCGGCGTGCGCTCGCCCATCGCCATGGCCTCGCCGCGCAGGCCGGCATGGTCGGCCAGGGTCACGGCCACGTCGGCCACCGGGATCTGCCAGGGGCCGACCATGGGGTCGCGGTGGCTCAGGCCGCCCACCGTGCGGTCGCCGATGGTGATGAGGAAACGCTTGCTCGCCACCGTGGGGTGGCGCAGCACGCGGTGGGCCACCTCGGCCAGCTCGACGCCGTCCAGCGCCAGCGGCCGGCCGTCCCAGGTGGCGCGCTGCACGCTGCGCTGCATCTTCGGCGGCTTGCCCAGCAGCACGGCCATGGGCATGTCGATGACGCGCTCGCCGCCGGGGCCGTCTTCCAGGATCAGCTCGGGCGCCTCGGTGGCCACGCCGACCACGGCATAGGGGCAGCGCTCGCGCGCGGCCATGGCGTCGAAGGCGGGCAGGCCAGCCGGGTCCAGGGCGATGACGTAGCGCTCCTGGCTCTCGTTGCACCAGATCTCCTTGGGCGCCAGGCCGGTCTCCTCCAGCGGCACCTTGCGCAGGTCGAAGGTGGCGCCCAGGCCCGCGCCGTCGACCAGCTCGGGGAAGGCATTGCTGATGCCGCCCGCGCCCACGTCGTGGATGGCCAGGATGGGATTGGCCTCGCCCAGGCCGAAGCAGTGGTTGATGACCTCCTGCGCGCGGCGCTCGATCTCGGGGTTGCCGCGCTGCACGGAATCGAAGTCCAGCGAGGCGGCGTTCACGCCCGCGGCCATCGAGCTGGCCGCGCCGCCGCCCATGCCGATGCGCATGCCCGGGCCGCCCAGCTGGATCAGCAGGGTGCCGGCCTTGAAGGGGATCTTGGCCGTCTGCCCGTCCAGGATCTGGCCCAGGCCGCCGGCGATCATGATGGGCTTGTGATATCCCCGGCGGACTGGCGGCAGGGCCTGGCCGGCCAGCTGGCCGCCCTCGACCGTCTGCTCGTAGACGCGGAAGTAGCCGGCCAGGTTGGGCCGCCCGAACTCGTTGTTGAAGGCCGCGCCGCCGAGCGGGCCCTCGCTCATGATCTGCCGCGCGCTGGCGATGTGCTCGGGCTTGCCGACCGGGTCGCGCTCCCAGGGCTCGGCCAGGCCGGGCAGGTGCAAGTGGCTGACCGAGAAGCCGGTCAGGCCGGCCTTGGGCTTGGAGCCGCGGCCGGTGGCGCCCTCGTCGCGGATCTCGCCGCCGGCGCCGGTGGAGGCGCCGGGGAAGGGGCTGATGGCGGTGGGGTGGTTGTGCGTCTCCACCTTCATCAGCACATGCGCGGTGGCGGGCTGCGCGGCGTAGGCCGGTGCATTCGCATGGCCCTGCGGCGCCCAGCGCTCGATGGGGCCGCCCTCCATCACCGCGGCGTTGTCGCTGTAGGCGATGACGGTGCGCTGCGGCGCCAGCTTCTCGGTGTTGCGGATCATGCCGAACATGGAGAGCGGCTGCTTCTCGCCGTCGATCACGAAATCGGCATTGAAGATCTTGTGGCGGCAGTGCTCGCTGTTGGCCTGGGCGAACATCATCAGCTCGACATCGCTGGGGTTGCGGCCGAGCTGGGTGAAGGCGGCCACCAGGTAGTCGATCTCGTCGTCCGACAGGGCCAGGCCGAAGGCGGTGTTGGCCGCCTCCAGGGCCGTGCGGCCCTGGCCGATCACGTCCACATGCTCCAGCGCCTGGCCGGGCTGCACGTCGAAGAGGGCGCGGGCGGCCTCGCGCTCGAAGGCCACGCTCTCCGTCATGCGGTCGTGCAGCAGGCGCGCGCAGGCCAGCTTCTCGGCCTCGCTCAGGGCTTGCACGCCGCCGAGCAGGCCGGTCTTCAGGCTGAGCAGGAACTCGGTGACGCGCTCGACGCGGTGCACGCCCGCGAGCCCGCAGTTGCGGGCGATGTCGGTGGCCTTGCTCGCCCAGGGCGAGACGGTGCCCAGGCGCGGCATCACCACGATGCGCTCGACCGCCTTGCCGGCCTCGGGGCCGGCATAGGGCTCGCCGTAGCGCAGCAGGGCGTCGAGCTTGTCCTGCGCCTCGCGGGCCGGGGCCGCGTCCAGCGCCACCCAGTGGACGGCGCGGGCGTGGACGGCGCTGATCCGCGGCACCTCGGCCTGCAGCGCGGCCAGCAGGGCGCGCGCACGGAAGTCGGACAGGGCGTTGCCGCCCTCGAAGGCGAGGATGACGGAGGCAGAGGCGGTCATGCGGGGCGGGGGGCCTTGGGGGCCGCGGCAGAAGCGGCGGGGGAGGGCGGCCGGCGGCGGGGCCGGCTCCTCGCAAACCCGGAATTCTAGGTGGCCCCTCCGCCGGGCCCGCCCCGGCCCCCGGTCGGCCCGGATCGGCATTGGATAATCGCCCGATGGGCATCACCATCAAGACTGCCGCCGACATCGCGGCGATGCGCGTGGCCGGCCGCCTCGCGTCCGAAGTCCTCGACATGCTGACCCCGCATGTCAAGCCGGGCATCACCACCGAACAGCTCGACGCACTGGCGCACCGCCACATCGTGGAGGTGCAGGGCGCCGTCCCGGCGCCGCTGAACTACCAGCCGCCGGGCTACTCGCCCTATCCCAAGTCGATCTGCACCTCGGTCAACCACCAGGTCTGCCACGGCATCCCGAACGAGCGGCCCTTGAAGAACGGCGACATCGTCAACATCGACGTCACGGTCATCAAGGACGGCTGGCACGGCGACACCAGCCGCATGTACATCGTGGGCGAGGGCTCGATCGCGGCCAAGCGCCTGTGCAGCCTGACCTACGAGGCCATGTGGAAGGGCATCGCCAAGGTGCGGCCGGGCATCAAGCTCGGCGACATCGGCCACGGCATCCAGACCTTCGTCGAGAACGCCGGCTACAGCGTCGTGCGCGAGTTCTGCGGCCACGGCATCGGCCAGAAATTCCACGAAGAGCCGCAGATCCTGCACTACGGCCGCCCCGGCACGCTGGAGGAGCTGGTGCCCGGCATGGTCTTCACCATCGAGCCCATGGTCAACGCCGGCCGCCGCGAGATCAAGGAGCTGGGCGACGGCTGGACCATCGTGACCAAGGACCGTTCGCTGTCCGCCCAGTGGGAGCACACCATCGTCGTGACCGAGACCGGCTACGAGGTGCTGACGCTGTCGGCCGGCAGCCCGCCGCCGCCGGACTTCGTGCAGGCCGGCGCGTCCGCCTGACCGCGCCGCGATGTCGCTGCCCGTCGAGCCCCAGGGGCTGAGCGACCTGCCGGCGCTGCGCCGGGCCTTCCGCGAAGGCAAGGCCGAGCGCATCGAGCGCTTCATGCGCGCCCGGCCCACGGCCACCACCGCCCACCTGCTGCTCACGCAGCTGGCCCGGCATGTCGATGCGACGCTCAAGCGCCTGTGGCGCCTGTGGCGCCTGAGCGGCATGCCGCGCGGCGCGGCCCTGGTGGCGGTCGGCGGCTACGGCCGCGGCGAGCTCTTCCCGGCTTCCGATGTCGACGTGCTCGTGCTGCTGCCCGAAGGCCTGTCCTCGGACGAGCCCGGGATCCAGGCCAGCCTGAGCCAGTTCGTGACCGCCTGCTGGGACGTCGGCCTGGAGATCGGCCAGAGCGTGCGCAGCGTCGAGGAATGCGTGGCCGAGGCCCTGGCCGACGTGACCGTGCAGACGGCGCTGCTGGAGGCCCGCTTCCTTTTCGGCGCCCGCAAGCTCTTCGAACGCTTCGTGCAGGCCCAGCGCGAGGTCATGGACCCGGCCGCCTTCCTGCGCGCCAAGACGCTGGAGATGCGTCAGCGCCACCAGAAGTACGAGGACACGCCCTACGCGCTGGAGCCCAACTGCAAGGAAAGCCCCGGCGGCCTGCGCGACCTGCAGGTCGTGATCTGGGTGGCCCGTGCCGCTGGCCTGGGTCGCACCTGGCGCGAGCTGGCGGCCCATGGCCTGGTCACGCCCTTCGAGGCCCGCCAGCTGCAGCGCAACGAGGCGCAGCTCAAGCTGATCCGCGCCCGCCTGCACAGCGTGGCCGGTCGCCGCGAGGACCGCCTGGTCTTCGACCTGCAGACCGCCGTGGCCGAGAGCTTCGGCGACCGCAGCACCCCCGGCCAGCGGGCCTCCGAGCTGCTGATGCGCCGCTACTACTGGGCGGCCAAGGCCGTGACCCAGCTCAACCAGGTGCTGATGCTCAACATCGAGGAGCGCATCGCCGGCCTGGCCGAGGGGCCGATGCGCCCCGTCGGCGACAAGTTCTTCGACCGGGGCGGCCTGCTGGAAGTCGCCCACGACGATCTCTACCAGCGCGACCGCCACGCCATCCTGGAGACCTTCCTCGTCTACCAGTCGAACGTCGGCATCAAGGGCCTGTCGGCGCGCACGCTGCGTGCGCTCTACAACGCCCGCGGCCAGATGGACGCGGCCTTCCGCCGCGACCCGGTCAACCGCGCCCTGTTCCGCCAGATCCTCACCGCGCCGGGCGGCCAGACGCATGCCTTCCGGCTGATGAACCAGACCTCGGTGCTGGGCCGCTACCTGTGGGTCTTCCGGCGCATCGTCGGGCAGATGCAGCACGACCTCTTCCACGTCTACACCGTGGACCAGCACATCCTGATGGTGCTGCGCAATGTGCGGCGCTTCTTCGTGCCCGAGCATGCTCACGAGTACCCCTTCTGCACGCAGATCGCCGCCAATTTCGAGCGGCCCTGGGTGCTCTACGTGGCGGCGCTCTTCCACGACGTGGCCAAGGGCCGCGGCGGCGACCATTCCGAGCTGGGCGGCCACGAGGTGCGGCGCTTCTGCCGCGAGCACGACATCGGCCCCGAGGATGCGCGCCTGATCGAGTTCCTCGTGCGCGAGCACCTGACGATGAGCCGCGTCGCGCAGAAGGAGGACCTGTCCGACCCGGACACCCTCCAGGCCTTCGCCCGCCGGGTGGGCGATACGCGCACCCTGGCTGCCCTCTACCTGCTGACGGTGGCCGACATCCGCGGCACCAGCCCCAAGGTCTGGAACGCCTGGAAGGGCAAGCTGCTGGAGGATCTGTACCGCGCCACCCTGCGCGCCCTGGGCGGGGCCCAGCCGAATGCGGCCGCCGAGATCGACGCGCGCAAGCAGGAGGCGCGACAGATCCTGGCCCTGCACAGCCAGCTGCCCGGCAGCGAGGAAGCGGTCTGGAAGACGCTGGAGATCAGCTACTTTGCCCGCCACGACGCGGCCGACCTGGCCTGGCATGCGCGCTGCCTGTCGCGCCGCTTGGACAGCGAGCAGCCGGTGGTCAGCGCGCGGCCGTCCAGCGTCGGCGAAGGCCTGCAGGTGCTGGTCTATGCCCGCGACCGCCAGGACCTCTTCGCGCGCATCTGCGGCTACTTCGACCACGCCGGCTTCAACATCCTCGACGCCAAGGTCCACACCACCCGGCACGGCTATGCGCTCGACACCTTCGAGGTCACCTCGCCCCAGGTGCTCGCGCCCATGCACGGCGAGGCCGAGCTGCAGCACCGCGACCTGATCGCCCTGGTCGAGAACCAGCTCGCCGCCGCCCTGGTCAGCGGTGCGCCCCTGCCCGAGCCCTCGCGCGGGCGGCAGTCGCGCCGGGTCAAGCACTTCCCGGTGACCCCGCGGATCTCGCTCAAGCCCGACGAGCGAGGCCAGCGCTGGCTGCTGACCGTCTCGGCCAGCGACCGTTCCGGCCTGCTCTATGCCATCGCCCGCGTCCTGGCCCAGCACGGCATCAACCTGCAGCTGGCCAAGGTCAGCACCCTGGGCGAGCGGGTGGAGGACACCTTCCTGATCGACGGCAACTCGCTGCAGCGCAACCGCGAGCAGATCGAGTTCGAGACCCAGCTGCTCGACGCGATCGCCTGAGCGTCGGGCGGGCGGCGCGGCGCGCGGGGACGCGCGCTGCGCCTCACTCGACCTTGAAGTCGAACTCCTGCGTCACCAGCACCTCGGCCGCGTCGCTGACGCACTGGTACTGCTTCATCGCCGTGATCACCGCCTGGTGGTAGACGCGCGGGCCGGTGAGGATCTTCACGTCCACCACCTTGCCGCCGACGATGCGTGCCTGCGCGCGGATCAGGCCGGAGATGCCGTCCTGCAGGGCCTTGCGCGGCATCTCGGGCCGCACCTGCACCGGGCAGGCCAGGCCGACGTCGCGGCTCACCGGCCCGGGAGGCGGCGACGGGGCCGGGGGCGCCGGGGGGGCGGGCGGGGCGGGGGGTGCGGGCGGGGGGGGCGGCTCGATCTTGTGCGGCTCGCGAGGCGGCTCGGCCGTCACGGCCGTGATCGGCGGGGGCGGCGCCACGACCGGCCGGATCTCCGGCGGCGGCACATAGGCTGGCGGCGGCGGGCTGGGCGGCGGCGGGGGCAGCTTGACCGGCCGCGGGGGCGGCGGCGGCGGGGGGGGAGGAGGCGGCGGTGGGGGGGGCGGCGGCAAGGTCTCGACGATGCGCGCCACCAGCGGCTTCTGGATCACCTCCACCGCCTCGCGCGCCAGGCCCGAGGCCAGGGCATAGATCACCAGGCCGTGCAGGGCCAGCACGCTGCCCACGCCGATCAGGCGGCGGCGGGCGGCTTGGCGCCGCAGTTCGGGATCGTCGGAAAAGACCATCGGCATTCAGCGCGGCGCGGCCGGGCTCAGGAACTGCTCGCTGCCGACGATGCCGAACTTGTCGAGCTTGGCCCGCTGGGTGGCGGCCATCACGCCGGCCACCACGGCATAGCGGGCATCGGCGTCGGGGCGCAGGTGGATCTCGGGCGGAACCGGCTGCGCGGCGGCGGCCTGCAGGCGGGCTTCCAGTGCGGCGGCGTCGGCCAGGGGCAGGCCGTTCCAGAAGACGGTGCTGGCCGCGTCGACCTCGATGCGCACCACCTCGGGCGGGGCCTGCGGCGGCTGCGGCTGCGGCTGCGGCAGGTTCAGGTTCACCGCATGCAGCTGGATGGGGATGGTGATGATCAGCATGATCAGCAGCACCAGCATCACGTCGATCAGCGGCGTGGTGTTGATGTCGAGGATCACCTCGGGCTCGTCCGAGGCGCCCCCGGGGGCGCCGATCTGCATGGCCATGGGGCAGGGGCTCCGGATGCCGGGGTGTTCAGGGCGCGCCGCGCGGCGGCGGCTCGGTGATGAAGGCGATCTTCAGGATGCCGGCGCGCTGGCAGGCCAGCACCACGCGGCCGACCGGCTCGTAGCGCGAGGCCAGGTCGCCGCGGATCTGTACCTCGGGTGCCGGCTGCGCCGCCGCGCGGGCCTTGAGCTGCTCGACCAGCGCCGCCTCGGAGGCGACGCGCCGTTCGTTCCAGAAGATGCCGCCCGCGGCATCGACCGAAAGGATGATGTTCTCCGGCTTGGTCTCGCGCACCTCGACCCGTTCCTTGGGCAGGTTCACCGGCACCGCCGTGACCGCCACCGGGATGGTGATCAGGAAGATGATGAGCAGCACCAGCATCACGTCGACCAGCGGCGTGGTGTTGATCGCGGCGATCACCGCGTCCTCGTCCTCGGGCCCGCGCAGGCGGGTCCTGGTCTGGGGGCTCATGGCGGCGGCGGACGCTCAGTCGCGGCCGGCCCGCGGGCCCGAGGCCAGCAGCACGGCATGCAGGTCGGCGCCGAAGGCGCGCACCTCGTCCATCGCACCCTTGTTGCGGCGCACCAGCCAGTTGTAGCCCAGCACCGCGGGCACCGCCACGGCCAGGCCGATGGCGGTCATGATCAGCGACTCGCCCACCGGGCCGGCGACCTTGTCGATCGAGGCCTGGCCGGCCACGCCGATCGCGGTCAGTGCGTGGTAGATGCCCCAGACGGTGCCGAACAGGCCGACGAAGGGCGCCGTCGAGCCCACCGTGGCCAGGAAGGCCAGGCCGTCCTGCAGGCGGCTGCCGACGCGGTCGATGGCGCGCTGCAGCGACATCGTCACCCACTCGTTGAGGTCGATCTGGCCGAGCAGGCCCTCGTGCTTCTTGGTGGCTTCCAGCGCCGATTCGGCGATGAAGCGGAAGGGGCTGCCGGCGCTGAGTGCGGTGCTGCCCTGGGCCACGCTGCCGGCCGACCAGAAGTGGGCCTGGGCCTCGCGCGCCTGGCGGCCGATGCGGGCCTGCTCCAGCAGCTTGACGATCAGGATGTACCAGCTGCCCACCGACATCAGGGCCATCATCAGCAGCACGCCCTTGGCGATCCCGTCCGAGCCAGCCCACAGCGAGGCCAGGCCATAGGGGTTGTCCAAGGCGGGCGCTGCCGCGGCCGAGGCGGCTGCCGAGGCGGCCTCCGCCCCCGGCTGGGCCAGGGCGGCCAGCGGCAGGGCCAGCAGCGCGGCGGCGGCCAGCGTCCGGCCGGCACGGCAGGTCGGCCGGGAGGGGGTCAGGGGCAGGGCGGGCATCCGGCGGGGCTCCAGGGGCAGGGTTCGGGTCAGCGCGGGCCGCTCGCTCCGGGGGATCGGCGGCCCGCGCGGGCGCGCCGAATGATAGGGGTTCTCATCTTCGCGCCGCCCGGGCCGGTCTCACTGCGGGGTCCAGACCAGGCGCAGGCCAAGTGCGCGGCCGGTCGCGTCGGTGTAGCGCGCGTCGTAACCTGTCTGGAACTGGCTGGACTGGTTGCTGAAGGGCGGATCGCGGTCGAAGGCATTGCGCAGCACCGCCAGCAGCTGCAGGCTGGGCTGCGGCGACCAGGCCAGGCCCAGGTCCCACACGCTGTAGCTGGCGACCCGGCCGTGGAAGGCCGGGTCGATCAGCGCGCCGTTCTCGTCGCGGTAGCCGGAGCGGAAGCGCTGGGCCAGGGTCGCGCGCCAGGGGCCCAGCGCGTAGCTGGCGCTCAGGCTGTGCTGCCAGCGGAAGATCGGGCCCTGGCTGCCGTGGCGGCCGACGCGCTCTTCCGTGCCGGCCACCAGGCCGCCGCGCAGGGTGTGCGAGAAGACCTGCGTGCCCTGCAGCGCCAGCTCCAGCCGGCCGGGCAGCGGCAGCTGCGGCTGCCACTGCGCCCCCAGGTCCAGGCCCTGGCTGCGGATTTCGCTGGCGTTGAAGAGGCGGGTGTCGATGCTTTCGATGTCGCCCGCGGCGTCGCGCAGGATCAGGGCCTCGTTGGCGGCCGCGTTCTGCAGCACGGCGGCTGCGCTGGGCGTGACGATCACATCGCGGATCCGCACGGCCCACAGGTCGGCCGACAGGCTGGCCCGGGGCCCGGCCTGCAGCACCAGGCCGAGGCTGGCCTGCTCGGCCCGCTCGGGCCGCAGCGACTTGCGGCCGCCGCCCTGCTCGACGAACTGCCGGCCGCAGACCCGGGCCGGGTCCGCGCCATCGACCGGCGTGCCGCCGGGGCAGCGCAGCGGGTCGTCGAGGGGGGCCGCACTGAAGGTGGCGAAGCCGGGCTGGTTCAGCTCGTAGAGCGTCGGCGCGCGGAAGCCGCGGCCCACCGAGGCGCGCAGCAGGGCGTCGCGGCGGGCCTGCCAGCGCAGGGCCAGCTTGGGGCTGGTCTGCCCGCCGACCTGGCCGACCTGGTCGTGGCGCAGGGCCAGGTTGAGTTCGAGGTCGGCAGCCAGCGGCAGTTGCAGCTCGCCCCAGAGCGCGCCGGCACGGCGGCTGGACTGCACGTCCCCGGCCGGGTCCAGGCCCTGGGTGGGCACCCGGCCGGCCACCGCATCGACCACCTCGATGGCGTAGTCCTCGTGGCGCAGTTCGCCGCCCAGGGCCAGGCCGGCGGGCCGGGCCAGGCCCGGCCAGGCGAGCTCGCGCCGCCACTGGCTGTCCAGGCCCAGCACGCGGCCGCGGGCCCGCTGGAGGGTGCCGCGCACCTCGGCCTCGCGCAGCAGGGCCAGGCCGGCCGGGGTCTGCGCGCCGAAGGGGTTGAGCAGGCCGCTGTTGACCCCGGCGGCCAGCGCCGCCTCGTCGTAGGCGCCGCCGCGCAGCTGCTCGTGGACCCGGCCGAGCTGCAGGCTCAGGCCCTGGCGCATCTCCCAGGCCCCGACGGCGCCGGCCAGCTCGGCCACCCAGCGGCCCTGGCGGTTGTCGGCGGCGATCTGTCGCTGACCTGGCGCGCGCCAGTACGTGTCCACCGGCAGGCTGGGGTCGAGCACGAAGCCGTCGGGCGCCGGCACGCCGCCCTGGCCCGGGTAGAAGGCTGTGCCCGGGGCCACGGGCAGGAAGCCGTCGCCGCTGGCCAGCGGCGTGCCCGCCAGGGTCTGGCGGACCAGGTGCCGGCTCAGCAGCTGTTCGAGCTTCAGCGTCATCGCGCCCGGCAGCCGCAAGCGGGCCTCGGCGTGCAGGAACTGGCTTTCGCTGCGCGGGCTCAGGTCGGTGTCGCGGACGGTGTCGAAATAGCAGCTCGTGCCGTCGCCGCTGAAGCCGGCGGCGGCGCAGTCCGGCGCCAGCGGATGGGCGTAGAAGGTGTCGCCGCCCTGGGTCTGGCTGTAGTTGGCCGGGTTCGTGTAGAAGGAGCTGTAGTCGACGCCCCGCTCCGGGATGACGCCGCGCGCGCCGAAGCGGCGCTGGCCGGAGCGGATCGCCGTGGTCTGCCGCAGCCCGGCGGCCACGCTGGCGCTGAAGCCGCGCCCGGCGAGGTCGCCGAAGCCCAGGCTGGCGTTCGCTTCGCGGCTGCGGCCGCCGGCGCGTTGGGGCTGCTCGACCGACAGCTCCAGCGTGTCGCCCACGTCCTCGCGGGTGATCAGGTTGATCACGCCGCCGATGGCCTCGCTGCCGTAGAGCGCCGAGGCGCCGTCGCGCAGCACCTCGATGCGGTCGATCAGGGCGAAGGGGATCATGTTCAGATCCACCGCGCCGCCGTCGACCGCCTGGTTGGCCAGGCGCCGGCCGTTCAGCAGCACCAGGGTCTTGTCGGCCCCCAGGCCGCGCAGGTCGGCGAAGCTCGCGCCGCCGCTGGCGCCGCCGATGACGCTGCTCAGCACCGTCGCGCTCTGGTTGGCGGCCAGCCGGGCCAGGGCCTGCTCCAGCGTGCTCACGCCCTGGCGGCGCAGGCTGTCGGCATGCAGCACGGTCAGCGGCACGGTCGATTCGCCGTCGATCTGGCGCAGGGCCGAGCCGGTCACCTCCACCCGCGGCAGCGGGGCCTGGGCCCAGGCCGGGGGGCCGGCAGCGGCCAGGGCCAGCAGCAGGCGCCAGCCCTGGCGCGGCAGCGGGCAGCCCAGGGGGCGGGAAGCGAAGCGGGACGGGAACATCGGGACGGTGCGGCCATGCGGCGAGGGCCTCGCCGAGCGGCGCGGAGTGTCGCATCGCGTCTTCAGGTCTGTGACGAATCGCACAGACCGCCCGGCCCATCGGCCTCAGTGGCCCCAGACGATCAGATGGTCCCGGCCTTCCACCGCCAGCGTCGCCCGCCGACCCACCGGCAGGCAGACCTTGGTGCGCTGGTGGCCGAAGGGCAGGCCGCTCAGCAGCGGCACTTTCAGCCGGCTGCGCAGGCCGGCGACCATGGTCTTGAGCGTGTAGCCGCGGTCCAGCGGCGAAGGCTTCCAGTCGCTGAAGCTGCCCAGCACGACGGCCTTCTGCGCCTCCAGCACGCCGGCCTGGGCCAGCTGCAGCAGCATGCGCTCGATGCGGTAGGGGTGCTCGTTGACGTCTTCCAGGAAGAGGATGCCGCCGCGCACCTTCGGCAGGTGTGGCGTGCCCAGCAGGCTGCACAGCACGCTGAGGTTGCCGCCCCAGAGCGTGCCGCGCACCTCCAGGCCGTCGAAGCCGGCCTCGCCGCGGAAGCCGATGGCCTCCAGCTCGCCATGCATGGCCTCGACGAAACAGGCCTCGGTGATCTCGTCGATGCCGCCTTCCTCGGCCGTGCGGCCGAAGTCGTCGCAGGCCAGCGGGCCGGCCCACATCGGCCCGGCCCGGTGGGCCAGGGCGCCGAGCTGCAGGGCGGTCAGGTCGCTGTAGCCGACCCAGCGGCTGCCGCCTGCGATGCTGCGGCCGAGCCGGGCCCAGTCGATGCCGTCCAGCACGCGCATCAGGCCGTAGCCGCCGCGGCTGGCCAGCACCACATCGGGCGCGGCATCGGCGATGCGGTGCAGCGCGGCCAGGCGCTGGGCATCGTCGCCGGCGAAGCGCTGGTGGCGGGCCAGCGCGTCGGGATCGACCGTGACCTCGAAGCCGAGCGTGCCGAGATGGCGTGCGGCACGGCGCAGTGCCGGCGGCCGGGCGACCACCCCGGCCGGCGACCAGAGCTGCAGGCGCAGCGGCGGTTCGGCGGCGGACGGGGTCTCGGGGACGGCGGGCTTCGGGGCGGTGGGGCGCTTCATGGGGACGGGGGCAGACTCGCTTCAGGGCCCGCGGCCGCTGCGGCAGGGGGCGGGTTCGAGGGGGCGCCCGCCTGGCGGGCCGCCCGGGCTTCGGCGCGGCGGCGGCCGAAGAAGTCGCGCAGGATCTGGCCGCAGGGCTCGGCCAGCACCCCGCCGGTGACGGCGGTCTGGTGGTTCAGACGCGCTTCGGCGAAGAGGTCGAGCACCGAGCCGGCGGCGCCGGTCTTGGGGTCGGTCGCGCCCCAGACCACGCGCCGCAGCCGCGCATGCAGCAGGGCCATCGCGCACATGGCGCAGGGCTCCAGGGTCACGTAGAGGCTGCAGTCGGGCAGGCGGTAGTTGTCGCGCTGGCGGGCGGCCTCGCGCAGGGCCACCAGCTCGGCATGGGCGGTCGGATCGCGGTCGCCGATCGGCCGGTTGCGACCGCGTGCGATGACCTCGTCCACCCCGTCCGGCCGGTGCCAGACCAGCACCGCGCCCACCGGCACCTCGCCGGCCGCCTCGGCCTGCGCGGCCTGGCGCAGCGCCTCGGCCATGTGCAGGCCGTCGGCCTCGGCGGGGGAAGGAAAGGGGGGCGGGGTCACGGCGGCGGGGGCAGGGGGGACGGGCCCGGCAGTATCCGCCGACCCATCCCACCCACCCTTCCGGGTGGAGTCGGCCCAAACGTCGCGGCAGCGCCGCAGCCGGGGGCCTTCTCGACGTCTTGGCACCAAGACCGTGCGGGTACGATCCCTGCAGCCTCCCGCCCCGGCCCTCCGGGGCCGTCCGCCCCGGGCGCCGCCCGCGCCCCTTCCGATGCCGTCCTCCGCCGATGCCTGACCTGCTCGCCCCGCCCGCCCCGGTCCCGCGCCCCGCGGCCCGTTCGGCCTGGGCGATCCAGCGCGCGGTGCTGTTCGCACTGCTGGTGCGCGAACTCAAGACCCGCTTCGGCGGCCGATGGATCGGCGGCGTCTGGTTCGTGCTGGAGCCGCTGGCCCATGTGCTGATGATGGTGGCGATGTTCGGGGTCATGCACCAGGCGGTGTCGCCGAGCATCGACTACCCCGTCTTCGTCGTCACCGGCATGCTGCCCTTCTTCACCTACCGCAGCCTCACCATGCGGCTGATGGAGGGCATCGACGCGAACCGTGCCCTCTTCAGCTACCGCCAGGTCAAGCCCATGGACCCGCTGGTCTCGCGGGCCGTGCTGGAGGTGGCGCTGCATGTCGCGATCTTCGTGCTCGCCCTGGCCGTGCTGGCCTGGTGGGGCGATCGCGCGCTGCCGGACGAGCCGCTGGAATTCGTCGGCGTCTTCGCGCTGCTCAGCCTCTTCGGCTTCGGCCTCGGCACGCTGCTGGCCGTGCTCAGCCACGACTTCCTCGCCCTGCGCTCGATGGTGCGGCTGGTCTTCTTCCCGCTCTACCTGCTGTCGGGCGTGATGTTCCCCATCCATGCCATGCCGCCGGACGTCGTCGACCTGCTGCTGTGGAACCCGGTGCTGCACCTCATCGAGGAGGCCCGCGGCCACTTCTTCGCCAGCTATCCCATGCTGCCCGAGGTCAACCTGGCCTACCCCGCGCTCTGGACCCTGGTCTGCACCGTGCTGGCCCTGGCGCTTTACCGGCTGCGCCGGCTGCGCCTGAGCGCGGCGGCCTGACGCCATGATCGAACTGCGCCAGCTCAGCAAGTCCTACCTCACGCCGCGGGGCCGCCGCTACGTGTTCCGCGACCTGAGCTTCACCTTTCCGCCCGGGGCCAACATCGGCCTGATCGGCCGCAACGGCGCCGGCAAGTCCACCCTGATGCGCCTGCTCGGCGGCATCGACACGCCGGACCGCGGCGCCGTCGTCACCGACCGCCGCATCTCCTGGCCGGTCGGCCTCTCGGGCGGCTTCCAGGGCTCGCTGACCGCGCGCGAGAACGTGCGCTTCGTCTGCCACGTCTACGGGGCCCATGGCGAGGCCATGCGTCGCACGATCCGCGCGGTCGAGGACTTCGCCGAGATCGGCGACTACTTCGACCTGCCGATGAAGTCCTACTCCTCGGGCATGCGCTCGCGGGTGGCCTTCGGCCTGAGCATGGCCTTCGACTTTGACTACTACCTGATCGACGAGGTGATGGCCGTGGGCGATGCGCACTTCAAGCGCAAGTGCGAGGACGCTTTCAAGACCCGGCTGCAGGGGGCCAACCTCATCCTGGTCTCGCACAACATGGGCGACATCAAGAAGTACTGCAGCGTCGTCGTGCTGGTCGACCAGGGGCAGGCGGTGGTCTACCCCGAAGTCGATGCCGGCATCGCCGCCTACCGCAACCTGGTCGCGCCGCAGCCGGCCGTCGCCCCGCCGGCTCCTGCCCGGCTCACGGCCTGAGCCGCACGCCGCAAGGCCCTCTCCCGATTCCGCATGAAGCCTCTCAAACTGCCCACCCCGCGGCGCCTGCAGCTGATGCTGCTGGCGCTGCCGATGCTGCTCGCGCTGCTGTACTACAGCGTGTTCGCGGCCGATCGCTACGTCAGCGAATCCGTCATCACCGTGCGCCAGGCCAGCCAGACGGCCAGCCACGTGCCGGGTGCGGCCCTGCTGCTGGCCGGCATCACCCCGCCGTCGCGCGAGGACACGCTCTACCTGATGCGCTACGTGCACTCGCTGGACCTGCTGCGCGTGCTCGATGCCAAGCTCAAGCTGCGCGAGCATCTGGCCTCGCCGCGCCTGGATCCCTTCTACCGCCTGTGGGACGGCAGCACGCAGGAGACCTTCCTGCGTGCCTACCGCAACCGGGTCGAGGTGGGCATCGACGACCTGTCCGGCCTGCTGACCCTGCGCGTGCAGGGCTTCGACCCCGACTACGCCCAGGCCCTGAACGCCGCCATCCTCGAACACAGCGAGCGCTTCGTGAACGCCTTCTCGCAGCGCATGGCGCGCGAGCAGATGGCCTTCGCCGAGACCGAGCTGGCCCGGGCCAGCGAGCAGCTGCAGGCGGCCCAGGCCCGTCTGCTCGACTACCAGACCCGCAACCGCGTGCTCGACCCGGCCGCCCAGGCCCAGGCCTCCGGCGTGCTGACCACCGAGCTGCAGGCCCAGCTCACCCGGCTGGAGGCCGAGCTCAAGGATGCGCTCGGCTACCTCAACGAGGACGCCCATCCGGTCAAGGCCCTGCGCAATCGCATCGCCGCGCTGCGCGCGCAGCTCGACGTCGAGCGCCTGCGCGGCACCGCGCCCGCCGGTGCCGAGGGCAAGCGCCTGAATGCACAGGCCATGCAGTTCCACGAGCTCCAGGCCCGGGTGCTGTTCGCGCAGGATGCCTACAAGCTGGCCCTGACCGCGGTCGAGAACGCGCGCATCGATGCAAGCCGCAAGCTCAAGAGCGTGGTCGTGATCGACAACCCCTCGCGGCCCGAGGACGCGTACTACCCGCGCCGCATCTACAGCCTGCTGACGATCCTGCTCGTCTGCACGCTGCTCTACGTCACCGCGCGGCTGGTGGTGGCCACCATCCGCGACCATCAGGACTGAGCCCATGCCCGTCTGCCTCCTGCGGCGCCAGGCCGCCCGTCTGCTGTCCGCCCTGCTGCTGGCGGTCCCGCTGGCCCTGCCGGCCCAGACCCACCTTTTCCCCGACCCCCCTGCGGCCGCCGCGCCCCGCGGCCTGAGCCAGGCCCAGGCGGCCCGCGCGGCGGCTGCGGCAGCGGCGGCCGTGGCCGCGCCGGCCCCCGGGGTGCCGGCGGCGCCACCCGCGCCCCTGCCCGTGGACCCGGCCACCGCCGCACGGCCGGTGGTCTTCGGGGCCCAGCTCTTCAGCGGCCGCTTCAGCCACGAGGCCTTCAGCGGCTTCAATGCCGAGTACCAGATCGCCTCCGGCGACCGCATCAGCCTGCGCATGTGGGGGGCTTTCAGCTTCGAGGCCGTGCAGCCGGTCGATCCGCAGGGCAATGTCTTCATTCCCAACGTCGGGCCGGTGAAGGTGCGCGGGGTGCGCAATGCCGAGCTCAATGCCGTCGTCGAGGCCGCGGTCAAGCGCACCTACCGCGCGAATGTCGGCGTCTATGCCTCGCTGGAGGCGGCCCAGCCGGTCAAGGTCTATGTCACCGGCTTCGTCCGCGCCCCGGGCCTGTACGGCGGGCTCAGCAGCGACTCGGTGCTGAACTACCTCGACAAGGCCGGCGGCATCGACGTCGACCGCGGCAGCTTCCTGGCCGTCGACGTGCTGCGCGCCGGGGTCTCGCGCGGCCGGATCAACCTCTACAGCTTCCTGCTCGAAGGCCGCATCGAGCCCCTGCAGCTGCAGGATGGCGACACCCTCGTCGTCGGCCCGCGCCAGTTCACCGTCACCGTGCAGGGCGAGGCCGCCAACCCCTATGTCTTCGAGTTCGACCGCCCGCGCCTGCCGGCCGCCGAGCTGCTGACCCTCGCCCGTCCGAAGGCCGGCGCAACCCACCTGAGCATCGTCCGCCGCATCGGCAGCGAGCGCCGCAGCGAATACCACCCGGTGGGCGCGCTGGCGCAGGTCACCCTCGAGGATGGCGACGAGGTCACCTTCACCTCCGACCGCTACCCCGGCACCATCCTGGTCCGCATGGAAGGCGCCCACCTGGGCGAGCGCACCCTGGTGCTGCCCTACGGCGCCACGCTGAAGGATGCGCTGGCCCGGCTCAAGCCCGCGCCGCAGGCCCAGGTGGAGGCGGTGCAACTCTTCCGCCGCTCGGTGGCCACGCGCCAGAAGGAACTGCTCGACAGCTCGCTGCGCAGCCTGGAGACCGCCGCCCTGACCGCCCGCAGCGCGACCAGCGAGGAATCGGCCCTGCGCGCCCGCGAGGCCGACCTGATCCTGCAGTTCATCGAGCGCGCCCGCAATGTGCAGACCCGCGGCCAGGTCATCCTCGCCGGCCGCGATGCCGCCGCGCGCACGCTGCTGGAAGACAACGACGTGATCCGCGTGCCCGAGCGCAGCAACACCGTGCTGGTCAGCGGCGAGGTGCTCTTCCCCAGCGCGCTCGTCTTCGATGCCAAGGCCAGCCTGGCCGACTACGTGGCCCAGGCCGGCGGCTACAGCCAGTCGGCCGACACCGCACGCGTCGTCGTCGTCCGCCAGGACGGCAGCGTCGCCGAGGCCGCCTCCGGCGCCAGCCCGCGCCTGCAGCCCGGCGACGAGCTGATGGTGCTGCCGAAGATCGAGAGCAAGCGTGTCGAGGTCACCCGCGGCATCACGCAAATCCTCTACCAGATCGCGATCTCGGCCCGCGTGCTGCTGGGCCTGTGAGCCGGCCCCCCGAAGGCATGGCCCCGGACGACCCCGACCACCTCGCCCGGCCCCGCGCACGGGCGGGCTTCCAGCTCGGGCCCCTGCGCCCGGGCGAGGCCGGCTTCAGCCGCGTGCTGACCGGGGGCCAGACCGGCGACCGGGTCGGCGGCTGGCTCTGGCTGGCCCTGGCCGGCCTCGGGCCCGGCCTGACGCTGCAGCTGGCCAGCGGCCGCAAGGCCTGGCCCACCCTGCGGCTGCCGCTGTCGGCGGCGGCCGGGGGCTGCTGGGTCTTCCTGGCCCATCGCCGCGACGAGCTGCGCCTGACCGGACCGGCCGAGGCCCTGCAGCGTCTGGAGCTGCAGGGCGTCGAGGCCGGCGAGCCGCCGCCCGACGCCGAACTGGCACCGGCCCTGCACAACCTGGCCCGGCTCTTCGCGATGGGCGCGGTCGAGCTGCGCGAGATCGACTGGACCGACGACCCCCGGTGGCCGCTGCGCGCCAGCGGGGCCGATCCGCAGATCCGCTTCCGCCGCCTGCCGCGCGGCGGCGTGCTGCGGATCGCCCTGCAGCTCGCCCGCGAGGACGAGGCCAGCCAGGCCCTGCCGCCGCCCTCCGTGCACGGCACGCGGCCCGGCCGGGGCTATGCGGTCGAGACCGCCGTCGCCCTCCACCCCCTGGGCCCCGAGCACTGGGCCGGCCAGCTGGCGCGGCTGGAGGCCGGCGAACGCTGGCGCCTCGATCCGCTGGACCGGCCCGGCCGCTTCCGCCTCGACCGGCTGGAGGCGGTCTGCGACCCCCGCCATCCGCCGCTGCCGCGCCTGCTGCGGCAGCTGAGCGACTGGCTGAACGCCTTCCGCCTGGAGCGCCACGCCGACGAGCTGCAGCCCGTCCACGATCTGCTGCCGCTGCCCGGCCCCGCCGCGCCGCGCTTCCTGGCCACCGGCGACGACCCGCACTTCCGCCTGCGTGCCCCGCTGGCCGCCGGCTGGTACATGCTGGAGCTGGCCCTGGACCTGCCCGTGGCCCGTGCCCAGGCCCGGATCTACCTCGACACCGGAGCCGGCGAGCACGAGGCCGGCAGCCACGGCCTGCCCCTGCGCAGCGGCCAGCCGGCCAAGCGCCTGCTGTGGCTGCCGGCCCGCGCCCGGCTGCGGCTGGATCCGATGACCCTGCCCGGCGCCTTCGCGCTGACCCGCTTCCACCTCAAGCGCGTGAAGCCCGACTTCGCGCGCGACCGCATGCGCCGCAAGCTGCAGGCCGCCCCGGGCCGGGGCGGTCCGGCGCCTGCGCCGCTCGATCCGGCCTGGGACGAGGCCGCGCTCTGGGCCGCCTACGACCGCCTCTTCGAGCCCGTGGCCGAGGATGCGCTGCACTACGCCGACTGGATCGCCCGGGTCGAGCAGCCGGCCCTGCCGAGCGCCGAAGCCCAGGCCGCCGAGCGTGCCGGCTGGGCCTGGCTGCCGCGCTTTTCCATCGTCACGCCCACCTACAACACGCCCCCCGAGCTGCTGCAGGCCTGCATCGACAGCGTGCGCGCCCAGCACTACCCGCACTGGGAGCTGTGCCTGGCCGACGACGCCTCGCCCGACCCGCGCGTGCGGGCGCTGCTGCAGGCCGCGGCCGCGGCCGAGCCGCGCATCCGGCTGGTCCTGCGCGAGCGCAACGGCCACATCGTCGAGGCCAGCAACAGCGCGCTGGCCCGGGCCGGCGGCGACTTCGTCGTCCTGCTCGACCACGACGACACCCTGGCCCCGCAGGCCCTGCAGTCGGTGGCCCGCGCGCTGCAGGCCCGGCCGCAGGCGCAGATCGTCTATTCCGACGAGGACAAGCTCGACCCCCAGGGCCAGCGCTGCGAGCCGCACTTCAAGCCCGACTTCAACCCCGACCTGCTCTACGCGCAGAACTACGTCTCGCACCTGGGCGTCTACCGGCGCAGCCTGGTCGAGGCCGTTGGCGGTTTCCGCCCCGGCTTCGAGGGCAGCCAGGACCATGACCTGCTGCTGCGCTGCGTCGCCCGCCTGCAGGACCCGCGCGACGTGCTGCACGTGCCCGAGGTGCTCTACCACTGGCGCCAGGTGCCCGGCTCCACCGCCCTGCGCCACGACGCCAAGGACTACGCCTGCGAAGCCGGCCGCCGCGCCGTGCAGGCCCACCACGACGCGCTGCATCCCGGCGTGCAGGTCAGCATCGTCGGCCCCGGCCTCTACCGCAGCCTGTGGCCGCTGCCGGCCGAGTTGCCCCGCGTCAGCCTGATCGTGCCCACCCGCGACGGCCTCGACGTGCTGCGCACCTGCATCGAATCCCTCGTCGAGCGCACCGCCTACCCCAACTACGAGATCCTGGTCGTCGACAACGGCTCCGTCGAGCCCGACACCCTGGCCTACCTGGCCGCCCTCCCGCAGCGCCTGGGCGAACGCGTGCGGGTGCTGCACGACCCGCAGCCCTTCAACTACGCGGCGCTCAACAACGCCGCCGTCGCCCAGGCCCGCGGTAGCCTGATTGGCCTGATCAACAACGACGTCGAGGTCATCGGCCCCGACTGGCTGGACGAGATGGTCCGCCATGCCCTGCGGCCCGAGATCGGCTGCGTCGGGGCCAAGCTCTACTACCCCGACGACACCGTGCAGCATGCCGGCGTCATCCTCGGCATCGGCGGCGTCGCCGATCACGCGCACAAGAACTTCCCGCGGGCGGCCTCGGGCTACTTCGGCCGGCTGCGCGTCGCGCACAACGTCAGCGCGGTCACGGCGGCCGTGCTGCTGGTGCGCCGCGCGGTCTACGAGCAGGTCGGCGGCCTCGATGCCGAGCACCTGGCCGTGGCCTTCAACGACGTGGACTTCTGCCTCAAGGTCATGCAGGCCGGCTACCGCAATCTGTGGACGCCGCAGGCCGAGCTCTACCACCACGAATCCAAGACCCGCGGCGCCGACACCGCGCCCGACAAGCGCGCCCGCCTCGAGCGCGAGGCCCGCTTCATGCTGGACCGCTGGGGCCCGCTGCTGCGCCGCGACCCCTTCTACAACCCCAACCTCAGCCTGAGCCGCCGCGATTTCTCGCTGAGGGCAGCGGACAGGCTGGACAACTCGCCCTCCTCATGAAGCTCTTCTCCTCCACGCCAGGCAAGCCACCCACCCCAACGCCACCTGCCGCAGCCGTCACCAAGGCTGCGGTCCAGGTTCCGCCGCCCGCCCCTTCAGGGGTCAATCCGCAAGTGCACCACGTCGAGTTGGGCAGTGGCGAGGGCGGCGGCAAGCTCTGGATCGATCAAGCCTACCGATTCAAAGGAGCGCTGATCGTCGCCGGATGGTGTACGGCAGATGCCGAGCTGAACCTTCTCAGTGCTTCGGACACCTTGCAGGGGCGTCGTGTCGCCGTCCCCCGACCTGACGTGGCAAGCCATTTCACGCTCCCGAGCGGTGAAGGCCTCGGCTTTGTGTTGGTGGCCCATGCGGAGCCCGGGACCACGGTTCGCCTGGGCTGGGAGATGCGTCGCGACGGACAGCACGGCAGCTCCGATCCGTTGCGATTCACCACCAAGGTGCCTACGGCAGGTGCAGACCTCGCCGTTCTGGGGCCCGCCCTCGGTTTGCTGGCCCTGACGCAAAAGCCGCACAGCCCAGGCTGGCTTGATTTGATTGCCCGTGCGCCGGTCGCCACCTCCCCCTGCCGGACGGCCAAGGGCTTTCTCGAAGGTTCAGCGGCTTGCGACACCACCCGGGAGGGTGTCGTCGTGGGGTGGGTCGTCAACACCCCCGGCACCGTCGTCTGGCTGGAGGACGACACAGGCCGTACCTACCCGCTGACCCAGGCCTTCCGCCGCTTCCGCCAGGACGTGCACGACGCCGTTGGCCAGGAATTCGGCCATGCCAGCCGCGATGCCGGCTTCATCGTCCGCGTGCGCGGCCTCAAGGCGGGCAGCAAGCTGCAGCTCAAGGCCGTGGCCGAGACCGGCGTGCACGTGCTCAGCGAGATCAGCTGCAGCACCCTGCCGCTGGACCCGGTCGGCGCCGCGCGCTGGCTGTTCGCCGTCGGCACCCCGCTGGCCGACATGCACCGCCGCGTGCCCCAGATCGACGAGCCGCTGCTCGGCCCGCTCATCGCACGCCGCCAGGCCGTCTGGGACGAACTGCCGCTCGAAGGCCGGGCGCTGGGCCAGCTGCCGGCCGAGCCCGCGGTCAGCGTCATCGTGCCGCTCTACGGCCGCATCGATTTCGTCGAGCACCAGCTCATCGAATTCAGCCGCGACCCCGGGTTCCAGCAGCAGGCCGAGCTGATCTACGTGATCGACGACCCCAAGCTGCTCGACAGTTTCCCGGCCCTGGCCGAATCCCTGCACCGGCTCTACCGCCTGCCCATGCGCTGGGTCTGGGGCAGCGTGAACCGCGGCTTCTCCGGCGCCAACAACCTGGGCGTGCGGGTGGCCCGCGCCCCGCGGCTGATGTTCCTCAACAGCGATGCCTTCCCGCAGCGGCCCGGCTGGCTCAAGCCCCTGCTGGACGTGCTGGACCGCCATCCCCGCATCGGCGCCGTGGGTCCGCGCCTGACCTTCGCCGACGGTGCCATCCAGCATGCCGGCATGGAATTCATGCGGCGCGAGGAGCTGGGCGTCTGGGTCAACCACCACCCCTTCATGGGCCTGGATCCCCTGCTCGACCCGCATGCCGGCCTGACCCGCCTGCCCGCCATCACCGGGGCCTGCCTGGCCATGCGCCGGGCCGATTTCGAGCGCATCGGCGGCTGGGACACCGGCTACCTGATCGGCGACTTCGAGGATTCCGACCTCTGCCTGAAGCTGCGCGCCGAAGGCCTGGACATCGCCTACCTGCCCGACGTGCAGCTCACCCACCTGGAGCGGCAGAGCTTCAAGCTGCTCGGCCAGGACGAGTTCCGCACCCGCGTCGTCCTCTACAACGCCGTGCGCCACCAGACCCGCTGGGCCGGCCTGATCGACCAGCCCGTGGCCCCTGCGCCGCTCGACGCCTGACCCCACGGACCCGGACGCCCCCATGACCGCATCCTCCGCCCAACGCATCCTGGTGATGGCCCACGCCCACCCGGACTTCAGCCTCGGCGGCGGCGAGATCGCCGCCTACACGCTTTTCCAGGCCTACCGCCGCCAGCCCGGCGTCGAGGAAGCCTGGTTCCTGGCCCGCGCCGACCGCGGCCGCGGCACCAGCGGCCACATCAGCCTGCGCCGCCCCAACGAATACCTGTGGGAGCAGGGCATCCACGACTGGCACCTGATGAAGGCCGCCCACCAGGAATCGCTCAGCACCTGGTTCGCCGACCTGATCCGCGCGCTCAAGCCCACCGTCGTCCACACCCACCACTACGCCCACCTCGGGCTGGAGTACCTGCGGGTCATCAAGCAGGTGGACCCGTCCATCCGCATCGTCATGACCCTGCACGAGTACATGGCCATCTGCCGCAACAACGGCCAGATGATCAAGACCGGCAATTTCAAGCTCTGCAGCCGCGAGAGCTACGACGAATGCCGGCAGTGCTTCCCCGAGAAGACCGCCGAGGACTTCTGGCTGCGCAAGCACTACTTCACCCGGCACTTCGAGCTGGTCGACCAGTTCGTCTCGCCCTCCGAATTCCTGCGCCAGCGCTACATCGACTGGGGCCTCCCGCCCGAGAAGATCGTCGTCATCGAGAACGGCCAGTCCGACGCCGCCGCCCTGCCGCCGCGCCCGCTGGCCGAAGGCGAAGGCCGCAATCGCTTCGGCTTCTTCGGCCAGATCAATCCCTACAAGGGCCTGGACGTGCTGTTGCAGGCCCTGAGCGAGCTGCCCAAGGCCGAGCGCAAGAAGATCGTGCTGGAAGTGCACGGCGCCAACCTCGAATGGCAACCGGCCGAGTACCGCGAGAAGATCGAAACCCTGCGCGCGCCGCTCATCAAGCAGGGCGTCGTGCAGTGGGTGGGGCCCTACCAGCCGCACGAACTGCGCAGCCGCATGGCCGGCGTCGACTGGGTCGTCGTGCCCTCGATCTGGTGGGAGAACTCCCCCATGGTCATCCAGGAAGCCTTCACCTGCGGCCGCCCGCTGCTGGTGTCGGACATCGGTGGCATGCGCGAGAAGGTGCGCGACGGCGTGGACGGCTTCCATGTGCCGGCGGGGAATGTGCTGGCGTGGGCGGCCACCTTCCGGCGGCTGGCGGCGCAGCCGGAGGCTGCATGGGACGCGCTTGTTCAGGGCATCCGCAAGCCCTTGAGCCATCAACAATGCGCCAGTGAGCACCTGGGCAGCGTGCTGGTGACTTCGGAGATTCAATGAAACGCGTCGGCCTGATCGACAACCTGCAGGACCTGCCCGACTTCCTGGCGAATCGCTACGAGACCGCCTCCGCCGCAGACTGCATGGCGGCCACCGGGGGTAACACCGGCAACGTGGCTTTTGTGCACGCGGCCCGCAAGGTGCTAGGGCATCCGCTGCGGCGGGTGGTCTGGGGCGAGCGGCCGGCGACGGTGCGCACCGAGGTCGATCATCTGGTGATCTGCTGCGCTAACCAGCTCGGCTCGCATGCGGACTTGGGCGAGTGGGCCGACCACTTGGAGGCCCTGGGCTTGCCGGTCACGCTGCTGGGCCTGGGCGCTCAGTCCGATACCCTGGACCGCTTCCCCGCTTTGCCGGCCGGCACCCTGCGCTTTCTTGACGTGGTGCGCCATCACCGCGGGGACGCGGACAGCAACCTTGCAGTGCGCGGCGATTACACCCGCGATCTGCTGGCCGCGCTGGGTCATACAGCGCGCCCGATCGGCTGTCCCTCCCTGCAGATCGCGCCCGGCCGCGACCTGGGCTCAGCCATCCTGCGTGGGCAGGCGCAGCGGGGCGAGATCGAGCGCGTGGCCGTCGCAGCCGGCAACCCCTGGCACGGGCCCTCGGCGTGGCTGGAAGCCCTTCTGGTCGACGTCGTCGAGCAGTACGCGGGCGACTACGTGGTTCAGCATCCTCAGGAGATGCTGGCCTTTGCCTTTGGTGAGGTCGAGGCCCTGACCCCGGAGACCGTCGCCCGCTTCCTCGCGGTCTACGGCCCGCGCTTCGACCTTGACGGCCTGCTGGCGTGGTACCGCCGCCATGCCGTCGTGCATGTCGATGCGGCGAGCTGGCTGCGCGCCCTGCGCCGCTGCGACCTGGCCCTGGGTCCGCGCTACCACGGTGTGGCCTTGGCGGTTCAGGCTGGTCGCCCGGGCTGCGTGCTGACGATCGATGGCCGTACCGAGGAGCTTTGTATAGGCACCGGCCTCAAGCAGATCTCGGCTCACACCCTGAAGGGGCAAGGTCTCACGGCTCCTGACTTGGTCGCGCTGGCCCAGTGGACGCCCGAAGATGCTGAACGATTCGACACCGTCCGCCATCGTAAGGCCCAGGATCTGGCGGACTTCCTGCGCGCCAACGGCCTGCAGCCTGCCGATCACCTGCTGCGCAATGCCGGAGAACTCTGACGTGCCGGTCCCGGTCGCCGGAACGGATCCCCTCCGGTTTGCGTCGAACGCTCCGCGCCCGACGGCCCTGGAGAGGCTACGTGCGGCCTGGGCGCGACTGCTGCCCTTTTTGGGTTGGCGGCGTTGGTTGCCGCCGTCCCTGTCCCCGCCCCCGTCCTCCCGGTTCGTCCCGGTCGATCTCAGCGGCGCCGCTGGCTTGGTACTGACCGAGAGGGGCGATTCCGCCAGCGCCGCCTACTTCTTCCACGATCCGGCGCTTGATGTACGAATGGTCGACTGGGCCACTCTGGCCGCCAGTCAGGCTGACGGCGCGCTCTCCTGTCGTTTCTTGATCGTGCTGCGCTACTTGCCGCCCGGCCGGCAGCAGTTGCTGCGCAGCTTGCGCGAGCGGGGCGTCCGCGTCTCCTATTTCATGGACGACGACCTCATGGACCCCCAGGCCGTCGCCGAGCTGCCCGAGCCTTACCGCAGCCGGGTGCGGCGCGAGGCGCTGGGCCAGCGCAAGCGCATCGAGGCGCTGTGCCATGAGTTCTGGGTGTCGACGCCCTATCTGGCGGAGAAGTACGCGGCCTGGCAGCCCAAGCTGATCGAGCCGCGGCCGGCGCGGGCCAGTCTGCTGGCAGGGCCGCCGGTCTGGGTCTGCTACCACGGCACGGCCTCGCACCAGGCGGAGCTGGACTGGCTGCTGCCGCTGATGCAGCAGGTGCAGGCACAGGCGCAGGGCACGCGTTTCGAGGTGTTTGGCGATCACGCGGTCTACAAGCGCTTCCGCGAGCTGCCGCGGGTGAATGTGCTGCACCCGATGAGCTGGCCGAACTATCTGGACTACACGTCGGGCGTGCGGCGAGAGATCGCGCTGGCGCCGCTGCGGCCCTCGCGCTTCAACGCGGGGCGCGGGCACACGAAGTTCTTCGATTTCGCACGCATGGGGGCGGTGGGGCTGTATTCGGACGTGCCGCCCTACCGCGGCTTCGTGCGCGACGGGGTGGATGGTCTGCTGCTGCCGGACGATCCGGCCGCCTGGGTGCAGGCCATCGTGGCGCTGGCTGCGGATGCGCCGCGGCGCGAGCGCATGGCGGCCGCCGCGCGCGAGCGGGCCTTGGCCCTGGCCTGGGGGGAGGCCTTGCCGCCGCCCACGCCCCGCGCGAAGCCGCCGGCCCTGCTGCGTGGCCTGCAGGTGCGGCGGGCGCCGCAGGCGCCCGAGTCGGTCTGGCGCTGGGCGCTGGATGCGCCCGCCCATGACCGGGTGGCGGATCTGGCGACGGGTTCGCTGACGGTGCAGGGCTGGCTGCTGCTGAAGACGGCCGGCACACAGCCGCCGGTGCTGCTGAGCTGGTGGGACGATGCCGTCGAGCCGAGCCGCCACGCCTTCAACGGCGAGCGGCGCGACGTGATCGAGCGTGCGTTGCGCGAGCCGGTGGCGGGCCATCCGCAGCTGCGCTGCGGTTTCCGGCTGAACCTGCCGCTGCCGCCAACGCCGCCGGGCCAGCTGCGCCTGCGGCTGGGTTTCGAGCTGCCGGAGGGCCAGGTTTTCGAGGCGGCCGAGGTGCGTTTCCCGCCCACCTCGCAGGTGATCGAGGGCCGCGAAGGCTGGCTGTACCTGGACAACGACAGCAACCGCAGCGTGGACCAGTTCACCGGCCGCCTGCTGCTGACGGCCGATCAGCAGCAGCAGTGGCGGCAGTACCTGGCCGATGCGGCCGCACTGGCGGCGCAGCAGGGTTGCCGGCATGCGCTGCTGATCGCGCCTTCGAAGGAGGAGGTGCTGCCGCAGCACTATCCGCACCGCCGTGCCCTGACCACGGTGCTGGACCAGGTGCGCGAGCTGGCCGGCGCCGAGGCCCCGGTGCTGGATGCCGCGCCCTTGCTGCGCGCGCAGCCGGATCCGGCCGCCTGTTTCAAGCGCACCGACACGCACTGGACGGACCGCGGCGCGACCGTGGCGCTGCTGGCCGTGCTGGAGCGCATGGGCTACGACGGCGCGCGCCTGCGCGCCGCGCTGGCCGGGGATCGCTACAAGACCCTCGCCTATCCCGGCGACCTCGGCATCAAGCTGCTGCCGCCGCAGAGCGCGCCGACCGAGTTCCTGGACGGGCCCTCGGCCGAGGACGGTGCGCTCTTCGACAACCGGCTGCCGAACATCGGCCGGGTGATCGTGTTCCGTGCCGAGGCGCCGGTGCTCGACGAGACCCTGCTGGTCTTCGGGGCGTCTTCGGCCTACCCCATGCTCAAGGGGCTCAAGCGCCTGTTCGCGCGGACGGTCTTCGTGCACAGCGCGGCGCAGATCGATGCGGCCGTGCTGGCGCACGAGCGGCCGGCGGCGATGCTGCTGCAGTCCAACGGCCGTTTCCTGGTCCAGCCGCCGACGGCCGGCTTCGACCTGCGCGCGGCCGTGGCCCACAAACTGACCGAGGCCGATGCCGCCTTGCGCGCCCAGATCGAGGCGCTGCGGGCCGAGGTGGACGGCCCCGAACCCTTCTACCGCGCCATGCTGGAGCCGCGATGACCGGGACACGCTGGAGCGCCATGCGGCGCGGGCCCGGAGGCTGGGGGGGCTTGGCCCTGGCGCTGATGCTGTCGGCCTGTGGCGGCGGCGGCGGGGAGCCTGCGACCGAGCCGCCGCAGGTGACGCCGGGCCGCTGGGTGCTGCTGGGCTCGTCGACCGCCCTGGGCGCCGGGGCCACCGGCCGGCAGGGTTGGGCCCAGCAGCTGGCCGCCGAGTTGCCGGCGCTGGGGGCGAGCCTGAGCAATCTGGCCGTCGGCGGGAGCACCACCTACGCGGCCCGGCCGTCGGGCGACCTGCCTCCGGCCGGGCGTGCCGCGCCGGATCCGGCCGGCAATGTCGATGCGGCCCTGGCCCTCGCGCCGCGGCTGCTGCTGCTGGCCTATCCCGGCAACGACACCGCCCTGGGCCTGAGTGCCGACGAGACGGTGGCCAATCTCGGACGCGTCCGGGCCCATGCCCAGGCCCGGGGCGTGGCCGTGCTGGTGCTGGGCACGCAGCCGCGGCAGCTGTCGGAGGCCGGGCTGGCGCGGCTGGCCGAGATCGACCGCCGCCTGGCACGGCTGGCTGGCGAGTGCTTCGTCGAGTTGCGCAGCGGTCTGGCCGGCCCCGACGGTCGCCTGGCCGTGGACCGCGATGCCGGCGACGGCGTGCATCCCAACGACGCCGGTCATGCGCTGATCCTGGCGCGCGTGCGCGCGCGGCTGCGCAGCGGGCGCTGCGTGCGCCTCGGGCCATGAGCGGGCCTGGCGATCGGCCGGCCGGGCGGCCCTCCCTGGTCGTGCCCACCCGCGGCGTGGCCCGGGTGCCGACCCTGGCGGCGCTGTTCGACGATCACGCCCTGGTGGCCCGGCCGCAGGCCGACAGCGCCGCGGTGCTGGCCTGGGGCCGCAAGCCGAGTGCAGACCGGGCCGAGGCCGTGGCGGCCCGCGCTGGCCTGCCGCTGTGGCGGGTCGAGGATGCCTTCCTGCGCTCGCTCGCCCCGGGCGCGGCGGGTGGCCCGCTGGGCCTGCTGGTCGACGATCTGGGCGTGTACTACGACGCGAGCGCGCCCTCGCGGCTGGAGGCCCGCATCCTGGCCGAGGCGCCCGAGGGCGCACCGGCCCGCGCGGCGGCGCTGCAGGCGGCCTGGTGCGCGGGCCGGGTCAGCAAATACAACCAGGCCCGCGAGCGGCCGCCGCCGGTGGCCGGTGGCCATGTGCTGCTGGTCGACCAGACGGCCGGCGATGCCTCGATCCGCTGTGGCCTGGCCGGGCCGGCCAGCTTCGCGCGCATGCTGGAGGCGGCGCTCGACGAGTATCCCGGCCGGCCGCTGCTGCTGAAGCTGCATCCCGAAGTGGTCAGCGGCCGCAAGCGCGGGCACTTCGAGGCCGGGCTCACGCCGGGTCAGGCGGCCCGCGTGCATCTGGTGACGGCCGATGTGCATGCGCCGGCCCTGCTGGAGGCGGCCGAGGCGGTCTACACCGTCACCTCGCAGATGGGCTTCGAGGGCCTGCTCTGGGGCAAGCCGGTGCGGACCTTCGGCATGCCCTTCTATGCCGGCTGGGGCCTGACCCAGGACGAGCTGGCCGCACCCGCGCGCCGCGCGCCGCGCCCGCTGCACCGCCTGCTGCATGCCGCGCTGGTGGATCTGCCGCGCTACATCGACCCCGAGACCGGCGCACGCTGCCCGCCCGAGCGCCTGCTGGACTGGCTGGCCCTGCAGCGCCGCATGCGCGAGCGCTTTGCGCCTGAGCTGCAGGCCATCGGCTTCTCGCGCTGGAAAAAGCCCATCGTGCGTGCCTTCCTGGGGGGCAGCACGGTGCGCTTTGCCGGGCCGCGTGCGCCCCTGCCGGCCGGCGGCACGGTGGCCGTCTGGGGCCGCAAGCCGCTGCCGGTGCGCGGCGGCCCCCCGGACCGGGTGCTGCGGCTGGAGGACGGTTTCCTGCGTTCGGTCGGCCTGGGCGCGGACCTGGTGCGGCCGCTGTCCTGGGTGGTGGACGAGGAGGGCATCTACTACGACGCGACCCGACCCTCCGGACTGGAGCGCCTGCTGAACGAGCAGGTCTTCGACGATGCATTGCGCGAGCGCGCGCGCCGGCTGCGCGAGCGCGTCGTCGACCTCGGCCTGACCAAGTACAACGTCGGTGCCGGGGCCTGGCAGCGGCCGCCCGGGGCGCGACGGGTGGTGCTGGTGCCGGGCCAGGTCGAATCGGACGCCTCGCTGGCCTGGGGCGCGCCCGGCCTGCGCAGCAATCTGGGCTTGCTGCGCGCCGCGCGCGAAGCCGCGCCCGAGGCCTACCTGGTCTACAAGCCCCATCCCGATGTGGTGGCCCGGCTGCGCCGTGCGGGCGTGGACGAGGACCAGGCCGAGCGCCACTGCGACGAGGTGGTGGTCGACCGGCCGATGCACCAGTTGCTGGCGGCCGTCGACGAGGTGCATGTGCTGACCTCCCTGGCCGGCTTCGAGGCCCTGCTGCGCGGGCGCAAGGTCGTCACCCACGGCCAGCCCTTCTACGCGGGCTGGGGCCTGACCGAGGACCGTCTGCCGCCGGCCCGCCGCGGCCGCCGGCTGAGCCTGGACGAGCTGGTGGCCGGCACGCTCCTCCTGTATCCGAGCTATGTGAGCTGGACGACGGGCTGTTTCACCACACCCGAGCGGGCGATCGAAGACTTGCTGGCCCTGCGCAGAGTCGGGTTAACCCGTACACCCCTCTGGCGGCGCCTTTATCGCATGTTGATCGCGCTTGGTAAAAGGACGTAAGTCAAGCGAATCAACACTGATTCGAGCGATAGAAGTGAGGGTCTGTCAGCTCCAATACAGGGTGTGAAGTCTTCTCCCCCCTCCGGTCTTCATGCGCAGGGCTCGCCACGGCTGCAAGGCGTGGACGGGGCCAGCCCGCTCAGCCCCCTGGCCCGGCGTGCGCGCGGGCCCGCGCTGCCGCTCTCCATGCATTGCCTGCTCCGGCACGAGCGGGTGCTGCTGCTGCAGGGGCCGATGGGGCGCTTCTTCGACCGACTGGCCCAGAGCCTCGCTGCCCATGGCAAGCAGGTGCACAAGGTGCACTTCAACGGCGGCGACGCGCTGTTCTACCGCCAGCCTGGCGCCCTGAACTTCACCGGCTCGGATGAAGGCTGGCCGCTGTGGCTGCAACGCCTGGTCGAGGAGCAGGGCATCCAGGCGATCGTGGTCTTCGGTCAGATGCGGCCGATGCATCGGGTCGCTCGCCGGGTGGCCCAGGCCCTGGGCTGCGCGTTCTACGTCTTCGAGGAAGGCTATCTGCGGCCCGACTACGTCACGCTCGAACGCGATGGCGTGAATGCCTACTCGTCCCTGTCGCGGGATCCCGCCGTCTACCGCAGCCACCCGCGCATCCGCGCCGACCAGTTCGCGGTGCCGACGGGGCAGACCTTCCGTGGCATCGCCTGGACATCCATGGCCTACAGCCTCGCCTGCGCCCTGGCCTGGCCGCGTTTCCGCCACCACCGCTACCACCGCCCCCTCCACCCCATCGCCGAGGGCCTGCGCTGGGTGCGATCGGGCTGGCGCAAGCAGATCTTCAAGCTGCGCGAGCGCGGCAAGCAGGAGGATCTCTGCAGTCCCGCCCTGAGTGGTCGCTGGTTCCTGGTGCCGCTGCAGGTGCACAACGACAGCCAGGTGCTTTTCCACTCGGCCTTCGAGTCCATCGAGGACTTCATCCAGGACGTGATGCAGTCCTTCGCGGCCCATGCCCCGGCCGATGTCGAGTTGGTGCTCAAGCAGCATCCGCTCGACCGGCCCTACAAAGACTACGGCCCGCTCATCGAGCACCTGGCGCGCTGGCTGGGCATCGAGGCCCGCGTGCACTACCTGCACGACCAGCACATGCCGACCCTGCTGCGCCATGCGCGCGGGGTGGTCACGATCAACAGCACGGCGGGTCTGCAGGCGCTCTATCACGGCACCCCGGTCAAGACCCTGGGCGACTGCTTCTACGACATCCCCGGGCTGACCCACAGCGGCACCCTTCAGCAGTTCTGGCACCAGCCCCAGCCGGTCGACAAGGCGCTCTACTGGCGCTTCCGCGCGGTGATGACCGAGCAGACCCAGCTCAATGCCAGCTTCTATGCCCGAGCCCCCGGCCTGGATCGGGTGCGGCGCATGGCCACGCTGAGCGAGGATGAGGCGGGCGCCGCCGTGCCCGGGGTGCATCTGGCCACCAGCATGGATGCCCGGGACCTGCCCGGGGACGGTCTCCAGCCTCCGCAGGCTGCCGTGCCGAATGCCCCCCAGGAGGGGCGAGGCAGCTCGCCGGAGCGGCCCCGCAGGGTCAGCAATTTCTGAACGGCCCGGCGGGTCCGCCGCTGCCGCAGGGGCGACGGCGACGCGATCGACGCACAAAGAACAACGGCCTAGGCGCGATGCCTAGGCCGTTGACGTTTGGTGGGCCCTGAGTGACTCGAACACTCGACCTACGGATTAAGAGTCCGCTGCTCTACCAACTGAGCTAAGAGCCCGGATGAACCGGTCCACCGTGGTGGGTTGTGCAGGACTTGAACCTGCGACCAACGGATTAAAAGTCCGCTGCTCTACCGACTGAGCTAACAACCCCCTGTGTGCGATAGAGCCTACTAGTATAGGCAGGTCGCACAAGGAAGCGCAAGCGATTTCTGAAAAATCTTCAAGGCCGCTGCAACAGCCGCTCGATCAGGGCGCCGGCCGCCGCCATGCCGAAGCTGGCCGTCACCATCACGCTGGAGCCGTAGCCGTGGCAGTTGAGGCTGCCATCGGAGGCACAGGCGCCTTCCGGGGCAGGGCGGCTCATGGTCTCTCGGGAGAACACGCAGCTCAGGCCCATGGAGCCCTTGCGCGGAGCCCCGTGTCGCTGGCGCAGGCGCTGGCGGAGCGAGGCGAGCAAGGGATCGTGGCTGGCTTCGCTCAGATCCGCCACCTCGAGGTGCTGGGCCTGCCGCTTGCCACCGGCCGCGCCGACGATCAGCAGGGGATGCCCGGTGGCCCGCGCCGTGGACGCCAGGGCCAGCTTGGCCGAGACCTGGTCGCATGCATCGATCACGCCGTCGACCGCATCCAGCCCGCCGATGAGTGCCGGCCAGTTCCCGGCGCTGGCGAAGTCGTCGACGCGCTGCAACTGGCAGCCGGGATGGATGTCGGCCAGGCGCTCGGCCAGGGCATCGACCTTGGCCTGGCCCAGGCTGCGGCCCAGCGCCTGCACCTGGCGGTTGATGTTGGATTCGGCGACATGGTCCATGTCGACCAGCACCAGCTTGGCCACGCCGCAGCGGGCCAGGGCCTCGGCCGCCCAGGAGCCGACGCCGCCGAGCCCGATCACCGCCACCCGCGCCGCGCGCAGGCGCGCATAGGCCGCATCGCCGTAGAGACGTCGCAGGCCGCCGAAGCGGCGCTCCAGGTCGGCCTCGTCGGCCGTGGCAGGCTTGCCCTCGGGCAGCACGGCATTCATCGGCGGGGACGGTGGGAGCCGCAGGCCGCTTCCGGCAGCGGACCGGGCGCTGGCCCGGGTCCTGCGGCGGGCCTCACTTCAGCGTGCTCAGCCGTTCGCGCGCTGCGGTCGCTGCTTCCGACTTGGGGAAGGTGCGCACGAGCTCGTCCAGCGTTGCACGGGCGGCCTTGTTGTCCTTCAGCTCGATCTGGCAGTTCGCCACGGCCAGCAGGGCCTCGGGCGCGCGCGGGTGATCGGGCTGGGTCAGCACCAGCGCACGGAAGCTTTCGATCGCGCCGGCGTACTCGCGCTTGCCGTAGAGGGCATTGCCGAGCCAGTAGCGGACGCTATTGAGGTAGCCGCTCTCGGGGTAGCGCGACTGGAAGGCCTTCAGCGCGCTGGCGGCCGCGACGAAGTCGCCCTGGCGCAACAGCGTCAGGGCGTCGTTGTAGTCGCGGGTCTCGCTGGTCTGGGCCAGGAACTCCCGGCCATCCAGGCCGACGCGCTGCGGCTCGAGCTTGCGCAGGCGCTGGTCCAGCGTCTGGCTCTGGTCGGCCAGGCGGCGCTGCAGCTCGCCGAGGTCGCGCAGGATCTGCTCGATGTTGCCGCGCTGGGCGGCCAGTTCGGTGCGCAGCTGCTCGTTCTGGGTGTTCAGCTCCAGCACGCTGCGCTGCAGCTGCTTGACCAGATCGGTCAACTCGGTGCGCAGCCGCTCGGAGGCCGTCTGGGACGCCCGCAGGTTCTCCGCGTTCTGGTCCAGCCGGGCCCGCAGGTCGATGATGGCCTTGCGGGCGTCGTTGTCGGCAAACAGCTGGGCCTGGGCCGCGCCACCGGCCCCCAGGGCCAGCAGCAGGACGGCAAGCCGCAGCGGCGAAGGGCCGGATCGGGTCGGTGCGGGGGGGCGGGCGGACGTCCACATGGCGATCAACGCTCGCGGATTTCGGCGCGGCGGTTCTTGGCGTAGGCGGCTTCGGTCGAACCGGCTTCGGCCGGACGCTCCTTGCCGTAGCTGCTGGCCTCGAGCTGGCCGTCGGCCACGCCGCGCAGCTTCAGCGCACGCACCACGGCGTCCGCGCGCTTCTGGCCGAGCGCCAGGTTGTATTCGCTGCCGCCGCGCTCGTCGGTGTGGCCTTCCACGATCACATTGCGCTTGGTGTTGCGGGTCAGCAGCGCGGCGTGCTTGTCGATCATCGGCGCGTAGCTGTCGGCGACGGCGAAGCTGTCGAAGCCGAAGTAGATGACGCGGCCGATGCGGTCGGCTTCGGCGGCATCCTGGGCGTTCAGGTCCACCGAGGTCACCTGGGAGCTGGCGACGCCTGCGCCCGGGGCCGGGGCGGCCGGCGCTGCCGGGACGGCGGCAGGCGCTTCGGCGCTGCGGTTCTCCACCGGCGGCTGGCTTTCGTCGAGCTTGACGCCCGAGGCGCAGCCGGCCAGCACCAGGGCGGTGGCGATCAGGGACAGGGACAGGCCGCGCGAGGCGGCATTCGACGGGCGGGACATGGGGGGCTCCAGGTTCAGAAGGGGAAGTAACTGGGGAAAACGAGCAGTTTCGCCTAGCAGGAGACGCGCCTGCTGGCGCGGGGGCCGCCTCAACGACGGAAGGGCCCCCAGACCGGCTCGCGCACATCGAGCTGCGAGATCACCAGCCGGCCCTTGACCCGGCCGTCGAGCGTGGTCGTCATCAGCAGGTCGCGGCCGCCCTCGCGGGTGGCGTAGATCAGCAGGCGGCCGTTCGGCGCGAAGCTGGGGCTCTCGTCGGCGCCGTTGCTGCTCAGGTCGCGGGTGCTGTTGGTCAGCAGGTCGGTGACCTTGAGCCGGAAGCCGCTGTCCTCGCGGGCCACGTAGGCCAGGCTCTTGCCGTCGGGACTGACGGACGGGCTGATGTTGTAGTTCCCGTTGAAGGTCAGGCGCTGCGGGTTGCCGCCCTCGGCAGGCATGCGGTAGATCTGCGGCGAGCCGCCCCGGTCGCTGACGAAGTACAGCAGGCTGCCGTCGGCCGTCCAGTGCGCCTCGGTGTCGATGGCGATGCCGTGGGTGAGCCGGCGCGGCTCGCCTCCGCCCTTGGCCGGGATGCGGTAGAGCTGCGAGACGCCGCCCAGCGTCAGCGTGACCACCAGGCTCTGGCCATCGGGCGACCAGGTCGGCGCGCTGTTCGAGCCCTTGAAGTCGGCCACCGCGCGGCGCTGGCCGCTGGCGATGGACTGGACGTAGACCACCGCCTTGCGCTTTTCGAAGGACACATAGGCCAGTTCCCGGCCGTCGGGCGACCAGGCCGGCGAGATGATGGGCTCGCGGCTGGTGAGCGCGCTCTGCGCTCCCTCGCCGTCGGCATCGGCCACCCACAGCTGGAAGCGGCCGCCGCCCTTGGTCACGTAGGCGATGCGGGTGGCGAACACGCCTTTCTCGCCGGTCAGCTTCTCGTAGATGGCGTCGGCGATCTGGTGCGCGACCAGACGCAGGTCGCCGGCCACCACCGCGTAGCTGGCGCCACCGGCATCCGTGCCCTTGACCACGTCCCACAGCCGGTAGCGCACATCGAAGCGGCCATCCGCCAGCTTGGCGATCGAGCCGCCGACGAGCGCGTCGGCGCCCTTGCTGCGCCAGCCGTCCATGGCCGGCTGCGAACCTTCGTCCAGCGCGACGCCGGTGGTGTCCAGGTTGCGGAACAGGCCGCTGCGTTCCAGGTCGGCGCGGATGATGGCCGAGATCGGCTGCGGCATGCCGGCTTCGCCGCGGAAGGTCGCGATCGCGATCGGCACCTGGGTCTCGCCCACCCCGGAAATCTCCACCCGGAACTGCGCCTGGGCGGCGGGCAGGCCAGCGGCCAGCGGCAGGGCGAGCAGGCTGCGGCGGCGCAGCGTCGACGAGGGGAGGTGGGGCAGGGACATGAGCTGGATGGGAGCGGTTTCGCCCGCGGGCGGCGGCCCGGCGGGATCGGTCCGGACCGGCGGGGCGAGGATACCAGCGCCCCCCCGCGGCGCTGCGTCAGAGCAGGACGATGTCGTATTGTTCCGCGTTCATCCCGGGCTCGGCCTGCAGCGAGACCGGCTTGCCGATGAACTCGGACAGGCCGGCGAGGTGCGCGCTTTCCTCGTCGAGCAGCATCTCGACGACCGCGGCGCTGGCGATCACGCGGAACTCGCGCGGGTTGAACTGGCGGGCTTCGCGCAGGATCTCGCGCAGGATGTCGTGGCAGACGCTGCGGGCAGTCTTGATCTGGCCGCGGCCCTGGCAGGTCGGGCAGACCTCGCAGAGCTGGTGGGCCAGGCTCTCGCGGGTGCGCTTGCGGGTCAGCTCGACGAGGCCGAGCTGGGTGAAGCCGCTGACCGTGGTCTTGGTGCGGTCGCGCGCGAGCTGCTTCTTCAGCTCGGCCAGCACCGTCTGGCGGTGCTCCTCCCGGCCCATGTCGATGAAGTCGATGATGATGATGCCGCCCAGGTTGCGCAGCCGCAGCTGGCGGGCGATGGCATGCACCGACTCGAGGTTGGTCTTGAAGATGGTCTCTTCGAAGTTGCGCGCGCCGACATAGCCGCCGGTGTTGACGTCGATGGTCGTCAGCGCCTCGGTCTGGTCGATGATCAGGTAGCCGCCGTTCTTCAGGTCGACCCGGCGGGCGAGCGCGCGGGCGATCTCGTCGTCGACATTGGCCAGGTCGAAGATCGGCCGCTCGCCGGTGTAGTGGGCCAGGCGCGCCACCGAGCTCGGCGCATAGCGCTGGCCGAAGGCCTGCAGCGCCTCGAACTGCGCCCGCGAATCGATGCGGACCGACTGCACGTTGTCGGTGACCAGATCGCGCAGCACCCGCTGGGCCAGGTTCAGGTCCTCGTGCAGCAGGCTGCCGGGCGCGACCTTGAAGGCGGTCTCGCGCACCGAAGTCCACATCTTGCGCAGGTAGGCGATGTCCTCGGCCAGTTCCTCGTCGCTCGCATCCTCGGCATTGGTGCGCAGGATGAAGCCGCCCTGGCGGTCCTCGGCGGCCGTGCCGCCGGGCCAGGCCAGGGCCTGCATGCGCAGGCGCAGCGCATCGCGCTGCTCGGGCGAGCCGATCTTCTGGCTGATGCCGATGCGATCGTCCTGCGGCAGGAAGACCAGCAGCCGGCCGGCGATGCTGATCTGCGTGGACAGGCGCGCCCCCTTGCTCCCGATCGGGTCCTTGATGACCTGGACCATCAGCGACTGGCCCTCGTAGACCTGCTTCTCGATCGGCAGGGGCGGCGTGCTATGCGGGGCGCCGTCGCTGCGGTGCAGGTCGGCCACATGCAGGAAGGCGGCGCGTTCCAGGCCGATCTCGATGAAGGCCGACTGCATGCCCGGCAGCACCCGGGCCACCTTGCCCATGTAGATGTTGCCGACGTGGCCGCGCTCCAGCGTGCGCTCCAGATGCAGTTCCTGCACCGCGCCGTGTTCGACCAGCGCGACGCGGGTCTCCTGAGGCGCCCAGTTGATCAGGATCTCTTGCATGCCCGGCATGTTACGTGGCGCCCCCCGCCACGCCGTGTCGCGGGGTCAGAGCTGCCAGCCGATGCCGCGCAGCAGCTGTGCGGTTTCGTGCAGAGGCAGGCCCATCACGCCGGAGTAGCTGCCCTCCAGATGCTCGATCCAGGCCGCGGCCTGCGACTGGATGGCATAGGCGCCGGCCTTGCCCTGCGATTCGCCGCTGGCCACGTAGCGCACGATCTCGTCGGTGTCGACGGCGGCGAAGCGCACGGTCGAGGCCTGCAGTACACAGCGCGCCGCGAAGGCGGGATGCGGCGATTCAAGCAGCGCCACCGCCGTCAGCACGCGGTGGCTGCGGCCGGACAGGCGTTGCAGCATCTGCGCGGCCTCGGCGTCGTCGGCCGGCTTGCCGAGCATCTGGTCTCCGAGCACCACCGTCGTGTCGGCGCACAGGATCGGCGCGGCGGGCAGGCCACGGCGTTGCCAGCGCAGGCGCGCAGCCTCCAGCTTGGCCCCGGTCACGCGCTGCACATAGTCCTCGGGGGCCTCGCCGGCCCGGCTGGCTTCCAGGGCTTCGGCGTCTTCCTCGGCATCGGGCAGCAGCAGTTCATGGCGCAGGCCGATCTGGGCCAGCAGCTGGCGGCGGCGCGGGCTCTGCGACGCCAGGTAGATCCACTCGGGACGGCTCATGGTCAGGCGGCGGGACGAAAGGGCGACGCAGGGCGCCTGCGTTCAGTCCCGGTGGTAGGGATGGCCTGCGTTCAGCGAGGCGGCACGGTAGAGCGCTTCGATCAGCAACACGCGCGCCAGCGCGTGCGGCAGGGTCAGGTCCGACAGGCGCAGGCGCTCGTCGGCCTCGGCCTTGAGGGCCGGGTCCAGACCGTCGGGGCCGCCCATCAGCAGCGCGACATCGCGGCCGTCGCGGCCCCATTCGCGCAGGCGCTCGGCAAGCTGGGCGGTGGTCTGGCGCTCGCCGCGTTCGTCGAGGATGACCCGCCGCGCGCCGCGCGGCAGGGCGGCACGCAGGCGCTCGGCCTCCGCGGCCATCAGCGCCTCCACCGGCTTGCCCAGGGTGCGCGGCTCGGCCTTGACCGTCTTCAGCTCGGCCCGCCATTCGGCGGGCCAGCGCTTCCAGTAGTCCTCGCAGGCCGTGTCGGCCCAGGCCGGAAGGCGCTGGCCGACGGCGACCAGCGTCAGCCTCATGCGCGCGGCTTGCGCGGGGCGGCGCCGCCAACCGTCTTGCGGGCCGGCGCCTTGCGGGCCGGGGCGGTGGCCACCGGCGCGGCGGCCGTGGCCGTGCGACGCGGGGCCGCCTTCTTCGCGGCCACCTTGCGGGCGACCGGGCTGCGCTCGGCCGCGGCCTTCTTGGCCGGCGGCTTGCCGACGACCTTCACGACCACCGGCACCGGCTCGGCACGGCGCACGCTGCGCTTCTTGGCGGCCACGCCGCTGCCGGCCGTCTTGGCCGCCACCTTCTTGGCTGCGACCTTCTTGGCTGCGACCTTCTCGGCCGGGGCTGCGGCCTTTTTGGCGGCGACCTTGCGTGCCGGCTTGTCCAGGGCCTCGGCGGCCGAGCCGCTGCGACGCGGCCTCGGCGCGGGGGCCGCTTCGACCGGCTCGCTGGCCTTGACCAGGCGCGTCTTGGCTTCGCCCAGCTTGAGCTTGACCGGCTTTTCGCCCCAGATCTCTTCGAGGTGGTAGTAGGTGCGGATCGCCGGCTGCATCACGTGCACGACGGCAGCGCCGCAGTCCACGATGATCCATTCGCCGTTGTCCTCGCCCTCGGTGCGCATCACCGCGAAGCCCTTGGCCTTGACCGCGTCACGCACGCTGGCGGCCAGCGCCTTCGTCTGCCGGTTGCTGCTGCCCGAGGCGACGATCACCCGCTCGAACAGCGGCGAGAGGTGCTCGGTGTTGAAGACCATGATGTCCTGGGCCTTCACGTCCTCGAGGCCATCGACGATGGCGCGTTGCAGTTTGCGGATGTCCATTCAGCTCCTGGGCGGTGGGGGCGGTTCTCGGGGCGCCGTGCGGGGATCGCTGCGGCCCGGGGGGGTCAAGTTCCGCGGTAAATGCGGTGCGAGTCTATATAGCGCGCGACCGGGACCGCCAGCAGGGCGGACCCGGCGTCGCCGGACGCGCTCAGTGCGGCCGCCGTGCCACCGGCAGCCAGGGCCGCGCGCAACGCGGTCGAGGCGGCCGGGTGGACCGGCATCGGCAGGGTCTGCACGCGGGCCAGGGCCTGCAGTTCAGGGGGCCAGGGCAGGGCGGGGCGGGCTGGCGGGCCGTCGGCCGGGTCGGGCCGGGGGGCCACGGCCAGCCGCGCGGCGGCCAGGATGTCGGCCGCGCCCTGCCAGCTCGGGAAGTTGCGGAGCTGATCTTCGCCGATCAGCAGCCACAGCTCGGCGCCGGGCTGCTCGGCCTGCAGCTCGCGCAGGGTGTCGAGCGTGCGGCTGGGGCCGGCGCGGTCGATCTCGCGGCGGTCCACCCGCTGCCGTGGGTCCGCCAGGGTGTCGACCAGGGCCTGCACCATGGCCAGCCGGTCCTCGGCCGAAGCCACCAGGTGGCCCTTCTGCCAGGGCTGGCCAGCGGGGATCCAGCGCAGTTCATCGAGCGCCAGCACCTCGACCGCGCAGCGGGCGAGGGCGAGGTGGGCGAGATGCGGCGGGTCGAAGCTGCCGCCGAACAGGCCGATGCGGCGGGGCGCGCGCTGCAAACCTCAGCCGCCCTGCGCCCAGTCCCGCGGACGCAGGAAGTCGCTGTAGAGCCGGGCCTCGGGCGTGCCGGCCTCGGGCTTCCAGTCGTAGCGCCAGCGCACGATCGGCGGCATCGACATCAGGATGGCCTCGGTGCGGCCGCCCGATTGCAGGCCGAAGAGCGTGCCGCGGTCGAAGACCAGGTTGAACTCGACGTAGCGGCCGCGGCGGTAGGCCTGGAAGTCGCGCTGCGCCTCGGTGTAGGGCAGGGCGCGGCGGCGCTGCACGATGGGCAGGTAGGCCGGGATGAAGGCATCGCCGACGCTGCGCAGCATGGCGAAGCTCTGCGCGAAGCCCAGTTCGTTGAAATCGTCGAAGAAGATGCCGCCGACGCCGCGCGGCTCGCCGCGGTGCTTCAGGAAGAAGTACTCGTCGCACCAGGCCTTGAAGCGCGGGTGCAGCCCGGCGCCGAAGGGCGCCAGGGCATCGCGGCAGACGCGGTGGAAGTGCACGGCGTCCTCTTCCACGCCGTAGTAGGGCGTCAGGTCCATGCCCCCGCCGAACCAGGTGACGGTCTCCGTCGTGCCGTCCGCCAGGGGGCGGTGGGCCGCCAGCATGCGAACGTTCATGTGCACGGTGGGCACCTGCGGGTTGCGCGGGTGGATGACCAGGGAGACGCCCATGGCCTCGAAGGGCGCGCCGGCCAGCTCGGGCCGGTGCTGGGTGGCCGAGGGCGGCAGCGCAGGCCCGCGCACATGGCTGAAGTTGCAGCCCCCGCGCTCGAAGACGGCGCCTTCCTCGATCAGCCGCGACAGGCCGTCGCCCTGCAGGCGCTCCCCGGGCGCACGCGTCCAGCCGTCGCGCAGGAAGGTGCCACCGTCCTCGGCCGCCAGGGCCGCGATGATGCGGTCCTGCAGGTCCAGCAGGTAGGCACGGACCGCCGCGGTTTCGGGCGAGGCCAGCGGCGCCGGGGCGGTGGGCGAGGGGGACAGGGGAGAGGTGCTCATCGGAGGAAGGGCCGGAGGCCGTGGGACGTCGGGCGACGCGCCGCAGGCCGCGGCCGGCGCGCGATCAACGCTTGATCGCGCGGTGGCCGATGTCGCGACGCAGTTGCATGCCGTCGAAGTGGATGCCGGACAGCGCCTCGTAGGCCCGCGCCTGCGCGAGCTTGGCCGAGTCGCCGAGCGCCGTCACGCAGAGCACCCGACCGCCGCTGACGATCGGATGGCCCTGCGCATCGAGCGCGGTGCCGGCGTGGAAGATCATGGCATCGTCCGACGCAGCCGGCAGACCGTGGATGCGGTCGCCCGCCCGCGGTTGCGCGGGATAGCCGGCCGCGGCCATCACCACGCCGAGCGCGAAGCGGCGATCCCATTGCAGTTCCACCTGGTCGAGCGTGCCATCGGCAGCATGCTGCAGCACATCGACCAGATCGCTCTTGAGCCGCATCAAGATCGGCTGGGTTTCCGGGTCGCCGAGGCGGCAGTTGAACTCCAGCGTCTTCACGCCGCCCTTGGCGTCGATCATCAGGCCGGCGTAGAGGAAGCCGGTGTAGGGGATGCCGTCGCGGGCCATGCCGTCGAGCGTCGGCTGGATCACCTCCTGCATCGCCCGGGCATGCACATTGGGCGTGACCACCGGGGCCGGCGAATACGCGCCCATGCCGCCCGTGTTGGGGCCGGTGTCGCCATCGCCCAGGCGCTTGTGGTCCTGGCTGGTGGCCAGGGCCAGCACGTGGCGGCCATCGGCCAGCACGATGAAGCTGGCTTCCTCGCCCGTCAGGAATTCCTCGATCACCACGCGTGCGCCGCCGTCGTTGTGCAGCACGCCCAGGGTGTTGGCCGAGAGCATGTCGTCGATGGCGGCATGCGCTTCCTCAAGCGTCATCGCCACGACCACGCCCTTGCCGGCGGCCAGGCCATCGGCCTTCACGACGATGGGGGCGCCCTGCGCGTCGACGTAGGCATGGGCGGCCGCCGCGTCGGTGAAGGTCTCGTAGGCCGCCGTCGGGATGGCATGGCGCTTCATGAAGGCCTTGGCGAAGGCCTTGGAGCTTTCGAGCTGCGCCGCGGCCCGGCTGGGGCCGAAGATGCGCAGGCCGCGTGCGCGGAAGGCATCGACCACGCCAGCGGCCAGCGGCGCTTCGGGGCCGACCACGGTCAGGCCGATCTTCTCGGCCTCGGCGAAGTCGGCCAGGGCCGTCACGTCGCGCAGCGGCAGGTTGACGAGATTGGCGTCGAGCGCCGTGCCGCCATTGCCCGGGGCGACGAAAACCGTCTGCACCCGCTTGGATTGGGCGAGCTTCCAGGCCAGCGCGTGTTCGCGCCCGCCATTGCCGATCACCAGCACTTTCATTGGAATCCGTCCCTGTGGTGTTGCTTGGTGCGGCCCGGCGCGTCAAGCGTCGATCACCGCGTTGTGGAAGACGTCCTGGGCATCGTCCAGGTCCTCCAGCACGTCGAGCAGCTTCTGCATCCGCGCCGCGTCCTCGCCCTGCAGCTCGATGGTGTTCTCGGCCCGCATCGTGACCTCGGCCACCTCGGGCACCAGGCCGGCGGCCTGCAGCGCATCGCGCACGGCCTCGAAATCGGCCGGGGCGGTCAGCACCTCGATGGCACCGTCCTCGTCCGTCACCACGTCCTCGGCCCCGGCTTCCAGGGCGATTTCCATCACTTTGTCTTCCGAGGTGCCGGGCGCGAAGACCATCTGCCCGCAGTGCTTGAACTGGAAGGCCACCGAGCCCTCGGTGCCCAGGTTGCCGCCGTACTTGCTGAAGGCGTGGCGCACTTCGGCCACCGTGCGCACGCGGTTGTCGGTCATGCAGTCGACCAGGATGGCCGCGCCGCCGATGCCGTAGCCCTCGTAGCGGATCTCCTCGTAGCTCACGCCTTCGAGGTTGCCGGTGGCCTTGTCGATGTTGCGCTTGACCGTGTCGGCCGGCATGTTGGCGGCCTTGGCCTTGTCCACCGCCAGGCGCAGGCGCGGGTTGGCATTGGGGTCACCGCCACCCTGGCGGGCTGCGACCATGATCTCGCGGATCACGCGGGTCCAGACCTTGCCCCGCTTCTCGTCCTGCCGCCCCTTGCGGTGCTGGATGTTGGCCCACTTGGAATGTCCGGCCATGGTGCTCTCTCTGCGGTTCGTGTTCTCTTTAGGATGGCGGTGATTTTAGGCGCGGCCCCCGGGTCGCCCCGGGGCCTCCCCCTTCCGAGTCGTCTTTCCGCCATGCCCGATCCCATCCTGCTGGCCCGCCGCGAGGCCATCCGCTGCGAACTGCTGCCCGCCCTGGCCAACCGCCATGGCCTGGTCACCGGCGCCACCGGCACCGGCAAGACCATCACCCTGCAGACCCTGGCCGAGGGCTTCAGCCGCCTGGGCGTGCCCGTCTTCCTGGCCGACGTGAAGGGCGACCTGACCGGCATCAGCCAGCCCGGCCGCATCGGCGAGAAGGTCGCGAAGATCCTGGCCGAACGCGGTCTGGAGGCTCCGGCCCCGCAGGCCTGCCCGGTGACGCTGTGGGACGTGTTCGGCGAGCAGGGCCACCCGGTGCGGGCCACCGTGTCCGACATGGGCCCGCTGCTGCTGGGCCGCATGCTGGCGCTGAACGAGACCCAGCAGGGCGTGCTGCAGATCGTCTTCAAGATCGCCGACGACCACGGCCTGCTGCTGCTCGACCTCAAGGACCTGCGCGCCATGCTGCAGCACGTCGGCGAGCACGCGAAGGACTACACCACCGCCTACGGCAACATCAGCGCGGCCAGCGTCGGCGCCATCCAGCGCGGCCTGCTGGCCATCGAGGCCCAGGGCGGCGACCGCTTCTTCGGCGAGCCCATGCTCGACATCGCCGACTTCATGCAGACCGTCGACGGCCAGGGCGTGGTCAACATCCTGGCGGCCGACAAGCTGATGACCGCCCCGCGGCTCTACGCCACCTTCCTGCTGTGGCTGCTGTCCGAGCTGTTCGAGACCCTGCCGGAGGTCGGCGACCTGGACCAGCCCAAGCTCGTCTTCTTCTTCGACGAGGCCCACCTGCTCTTTGCCGATGCGCCCAAGGTGCTGGTCGAGCGCATCGAGCTGGTCGTGCGTCTGGTGCGCTCCAAGGGCGTCGGCGTGTACTTCGTCACGCAAAACCCGCTGGACCTGCCCGACAGCGTGCTCGGCCAGCTCGGCAACCGCGTGCAGCACGCGCTGCGCGCCTTCACCCCGCGCGATCAGAAGGCCGTCAAGGCCGCGGCCGAGACCATGCGCGCCAACCCCGGCCTGGACGTGGCCACCGCCATCACCGAGCTGGGCGTGGGCGAGGCCCTGCTGAGCCTGCTCGATGCCAAGGGCCGGCCCGGCATCACCGAGCGCGCCTATGTGCTGCCACCCGGCAGCCAGATCGGCCCGATCACGGCCGAGCAGCGCCAGGCCCTGCGGGCCGGCTCGCTGGTCGCCGGGGTCTACGAGAAGACGGTGGACCGCGAGAGCGCTTTCGAAGCCCTGAAACAGCGCGCCGGTGCCAGCGCCGAGGCCGGTGATCGCCAGGCCCGCGAAGGCGGCCAGGCGGGCGGCCAGACCGCAGGCGGCGCGGCCCAGGAAGCGGCCGGTTCGGCCGCGGGGGGCTTGCTGGGCGGACTGAGTGATCTGCTGTTCGGCTCCACCGGCCCCCGCGGCGGGCGCCGCGAAGGCCTGGCCGAGATGGCGGCCAGGAGCGCGGTGCGCACCGTCGGCTCGGCGGTGGGCCGCGAGATCATCCGCGGCGTGCTGGGCGGCCTGCTCGGTGGCGGCAGGCGGCGCTGAGCGCCGACCGGCCGCAGGCCCGGGCGCTCAGCGGTGGCCGTGGCCGTGGCGGTGCTCGTCGTGCCGGTCCCAGCGGTCCCAGCGTTCGTGGCGCTCCTCGCGTCGTTCGTCGCGCCGCCCATCGCGGCGGCCGTCGCGGTAGCCCTCGCGCCAGCCGCGATCGTGGTCGCGGTGCCAGCCCGGTCCGCGCGGCGGGCCGCTCCAGTAGGCCGGCGGGCCGTACACCACGGCCGGGGCCGGGTAGACCACCACCGGCGCCGGCCCGTAGCCATAACCGCGCTGCGGGTGGTTCGAGATCACCGTGCCAATCGGCGGCAGCTGCACGCCGATCGACCAGTGGATGTCCGAACCGGCCTCGGCGGCCCCGGCCGCCAGCAGGCCACCGCCGGCCAGGGTGAGGGCCGCCGCGGCGCGGCGCAGACGGGCCCGCAGCGGCGGGCGAGAAAGGTTCATGGCAAGCATCGCAGGTCTCCTGGGCGGGCTTTCCGGGCCCGTGCCGCCTCAACGCGGCCCGCGCGCGGGCCGATGACCGCGCGCAGGTAAAGCTGTGTGAAGCCGCTTCACCCGCCGCGGCCCGGGCCGCGGGGGCCGGTCGATAGAATCGCGGCCCAGTTCCCCGGGTGGCCCGGCCCCTGCGCCGGGTCTGCGGACCTCCCGTGCCGCGCCCGCCGGCGCCTTGCCCGACCGAATCCTGCCGCCCCATGTCCGGACCGCCCGCCGACGCGCCCAAGCCCAGCCATTTCCTGCGCCAGATCATCGAGCGCGACCTCGCCAGCGGCCTTTACGCCGGCCGCCGCTTTGCCGGCCGGCCTGGCGATGCGGCCCTCCATGCTGCCGGCCCGCTGGACGCCGCAGCCATCCGCACCCGCTTTCCGCCCGAGCCCAACGGCTACCTGCACGTCGGCCACGCCAAGAGCATCTGCCTGAACTTCGGCCTGGCGCGCGACTACGGCGGCCTGTGCCACCTGCGCTTCGACGACACCAACCCCGAGAAGGAAGAGCAGGAGTACGTCGACGCCATCGACGAGGCCGTGCGTTGGCTGGGCTTCGGCTGGGAGGAAGCCGATCCGGCCGGCGGTCCGCCGCGCCAGCACCGCTACTTCGCCAGCGACTACTTCGACTTCATGGTCCGCGCCGCCGAGGCCCTGATCGATGCCGGTCTGGCCTATGTCGACGAGCAGAGCGCCGAGCAGATGCGCGCCCACCGCGGCGACTTCACCACGCCCGGCACCGACAGCCCCTATCGCAGCCGCACGCCGGCCGAGAACCGCGCGCGCTTCGCCGAGATGCAGTCCGGCCGTCTGCCCGACGGCGCCGCCGTGCTGCGCGCGAAGATCGACATGGCCTCGCCCAACATCAATCTGCGCGATCCGGCCCTCTACCGCATCAAGCATGCGACGCACCACAACACCGGCGACCGCTGGTGCGTCTACCCCATGTACACCTTCGCGCACCCCATCGAGGACGCGCTCGAAGGCATCACCCACAGCATCTGCACCCTGGAGTTCGAGGACCAGCGCCCCTTCTACGACTGGCTGCTGGATCGGCTGGTCGAGCTGGGCCTGATCACCACCCCGCGCCCGCACCAGCACGAGTTCGCGCGCCTGAACCTCAGCTACGTCGTCACCAGCAAGCGCAAGCTCCGGCAGCTCGTCGACGAAGGCCATGTCGAGGGCTGGGACGACCCGCGCATGCCGACCCTGGTCGGCCTGCGCCGCCGCGGCGTCACGCCCGAAGCGCTGCGCCTGTTCTGCGAGCGCATCGGCGTCACCAAGGACCACGCCTGGATCGAGGATGTCGCGCTCGACGCCGCCCTGCGCGAGGACCTGGAAGGCCGGGCCCCGCGCGCCATGGCCGTGCTCGACCCGCTCAAGCTCAAGCTCAGCAACTGGGACGCCGTCTACGGCCCCGGCCACCTGGAGCCCTGCGAGGCCCCGGCCCATCCGCAGCGGCCCGAGCTGGCGCCGCGCCGCTTCAGCCTCGGCCCCGAGCTGTGGATCGAGCGCGAGGACTTCGCCGAAGTGCCGCCCAAGGGCTACTTCCGCCTCTTCCCCGGCAACAAGGTGCGGCTCAAGTACGGCCTGATCGTCGAATGCACCGGCTGCGAGAAGGATGCCGAGGGCCGCATCACCGCCGTCACCGCCAACGTCGTGCCCGACACCCGCAGCGGCACGCCCGGCGCGGACGCCGTCAAGGTCAAGGGCACCATCACCTGGCTGGGCGCGCAGGCGCCCGAGGCGGGCGGCGGCCTGCCCGCCGAGCTGCGCCTGTTCGAGCGCCTGTTCACCGAGGCCCAGCCCGATGCCGGCGGCCGCGACTTCCTGACCGTGCTGAACCCGGCCAGCCGCCGCGTGCAGCAGGGCTATGTCGAGCCGGGCCTGGCGGCGCTCGCGCCCGAATCGCACCTGCAGTTCGAGCGCCACGGCTACTTCGTCAGCGACCGGCAGGACCATGCGCCCGGCCGGCCGGTGTTCAACCGCATCACCGGCCTGAAGGACAGCCGCGGCCGGTGAGGGAGCCGGCTCCCGGCGTTCCGGGGGATGGTCGGCGCAGGGGCCTGCCGGCACGATGCGGGTCTTCCCCGCCCGCTGCCCGGAGGCCCTCATGTCCACCCTCGACACCCAGCTTGTCGCCGGCCTCGCGCCGGCCTTCAAGCGCCGCAACGCCGGGCTGGATGCCTGGTTCTACGACACCGGCGCGCTGACGCCCGACGAGCAGGCCGGCGTCGGCCCCGGGGCCGACGAGGAGGGTGCGTTGATCGTCGTGCCGCCTGGCGGCAGCGGCCGGCGCATCCGCCACCATCCCGACATCGCGCACTTCCTGGCCGCCGAGGGCGAGACCGTTCAGGCGCTCGTCGTGGCCGGCGTCGGCAGCTCGGCCCTGGGCACCGCCGCGCTCGCGCGCAATGTGGCCGACGCCTACGGCATCGAGGTGGCGGGCCTGGTCAGCGGCTACGGCGCGTCCGATCTGCTCAGCGAGGCCCTGGGGGGCTGGTTCTTCTACGGCGCCACCGACCGCTTCCGCCACGGCCTGCGCGAGCTGGGTCGCCGCCTGCAGGCGCCCACCCCGCCGGCCCCGGCCCCGTCGGGCGGCCGGGTCGGCGCAAGGGCGAAGCCGGTCTCGCCGCTGGCCGATCTGGACGCCCTGGCCGCCCTGCTCGTGGCCGCGCCGCCGCGGCTGCGCCTGCTGGTCGGCCACAGCAAGGGCTGCCTGATGATCGACCATGCCCTCGAACGGCATGCCGACGCGCTGCGCCGCCAGGGCCGTGACTCGCCCCTGTTCGAGCGCTTGCGGATCGTCACCTTCGGCGCCGTCTGCGATCTGCCGCCGGTCTACCGCCACCGCCACCAGTTCCTCGGCGCGCTCGACGGTTTCGGCGGCCTGAACTCGCGGCTCGACCTGCCCTTCACTCGCGTGTCGGGCGCCTGGCATCACCTGAACCGCCATTTGCCGGCGCATCTCGATGCCGTGGCCTGTCTGCGCGAGCAGGTGCCGCTGGACGGCCTGGCGGCTTGATCGCCGCGGCGGGCACCCGCCGGCCCGCGGGCGGGGCGGTGGCGGGCTTGCGGGCTTCCTCGGCGGCGAGATCCTCCATGAAGCGCTGCAGCATCCGCCATTCGCCTCCCGGGCTGTGCAGCGCCGGTTCCAGCAGGGCCACGCCCGGCCCCTGGCGGCTCTGGCAGGCCAGCATCTCGATCCGGTCACCGAAGCGCTCGCGCTGCCCCTGATCGCGCAGGAAGGCGTCCTGCGCGCGGTAGGCGCGGCGTTCCGAGCGCAGCACGGCCTCGCAGTCCTCGGCGGCCGGGGTCTGGCCGGCCTCGGCCTCCAGCGCGTGGACCAGCTCGTGCAGCAGGAAGGAGCGGCCCACCGGATGGGCCAGGTCCAGGGTGTCGGCCAGCAGGATGCGCCGCTCGGCCGGGTCGTGGTGGGCCTGCATGCCGCGGCAGTCCGCCGGCCGGTCGGGGCAGACCCGGGCGTGCAGCTGCGCCAGCGGCAGCTGCTCGACGTGCGGCGCGACGCCGACGTCCCCCGCGGGCAGGTCGCTGAGCTGGGCGGCCAGCAGCAGCAGCTGGCTGAGGATCGCGGCATCCATGACGGGCCCTCCAGACGCGGTCGGCACGGTCGGCCGCAGCCCCGCACCGCTCGACTTTAGGCGCCGCGCCGCGCCGCGGCGCAGAGCCCCCGTGCCGCGCTCGGCTGTCCGGGGGGGGCGGGGCGCTGTGCTCAGGCCTCCAGCCAGCCGCGTCGCCAGGCCAGGCGGGCCAGGTCGAAATCGCTGGTCGTCTGCAGCTTGGCCTTGATCTGGTAGTGGATGTTGTGCACGGTCTTCACGCTCAGGCAGAGCTGATCGGCGATCTCGCGCACGCTGCGGCCCCCGACCAGCGCGCGCAGCACCTCGAATTCGCGCGGGCTCAGGCCGTGCGGGCCGGTCTCGCCGGTGTCGGCCTCGCTCACTGCCTCGAGATCGGCGCTCAGCACGCGGCGTCCGGCATGCACCTCGCGCACGGCCCGCACCAGCTCGCCGGGCGGGCTGCTCTTGGTCACGTAGCCCAGTGCGCCGGCACGCAGGGCCTGCAGCACCCAGACCTCGTCGCGGTACATGCTGAAGGCCAGGCAGCGGCTGGCGGGGTCGCGCTGGCGCAGGCGGGTGATCAGCTCGATGCCGCCCAGGCCCGGCAGCGCCAGGTCCACCACCAGCACGGCCGGCCGCAGCGCCCGCCACAGGCGCAGGGCGTCCTCGCCGTCGCCTGCCTCGCCGACCACCCGCATGTCGAGCTGCAGCTCCAGCAGGCGCCGGTAGCCCTCGCGGACGACGGCATGGTCGTCGACCAGCAGCACATCGATCATCGCGCCCCCTCCCCAGCGGCCGGCAGCGGGGGCAGGTCCACCGCCAGCTGCATGCCGCCGCCGGGCGGCAGGCTGAGCTGCAGGCGGCCATCCAGGGCCTGCACGCGTTCACCCAGGCCGAGCAGGCCGTGGCCGGGCGCCAGGCCCTGCGGGCCGGGGCCACGGCCGTCGTCCTGCACGACGACGCGCAGGCCGCCGTCCTCGCGCAGCCCCAGGCTGACCTGGACCTGGGTCGCCTGGCCGTGGCGGCAGGCATTGCTCAGGCCTTCCTGCACGATGCGGTAGACATGCACGGCATGGCCGGCCGGCAAGCGGCCCAGGTCGAGTCCGCTGTCGGGCAGGACGAGCCGGCAGGCGATCGGCTCCCCATCGGGCCGCCGCCGCGGGCTGTCGACCAGGGCCTGCAGCGCCGGGCCCAGGCCGAAGCGGTCGAGGGCGGCCGGCCGCAGCTCGTGCAGCACCTGCTGCAGACCGTCCAGGGCCTGGGCGGTCAGGCTGGCGATGCGCTGCGCCCCGCCGAGCAGGGCCGGGTCGGCATGGCGTTCGGCCAGCGCGGCGCTGACCGCCGCCTCGGCCTGCAGCGCGCTCAGGCGCTGCGCCATCTCGTCGTGCAGCTCGCGGGCCAGGCGGCGGCGTTCCTCCTCGCGCACGTCCAGCAGGCGCAGGGCCAGGCGGCGCTGTTCCTCGATCAGGGCGACCCAGGCCTCGGCCAGGCGGTTGAAGCTCTGCGCGACATGGCGCAGCTCGCGCAGGGCTGGCAGCGGCAAGCGCACGCGGCGGTCGCCGCCTTCGAGCCGGGCCAGCGCGGCCAGGATCTGCTGTGTCGGCTCCAGCGCGCGGCGCACCGGCCGCGTCACGGCCAGCAGCATCAGGCCGAGGCCGGCGGCCACCGCCAGCAGCAGCCGCAGGCGCTCGGCCCAGGCGTGGCCGACCTGCTCCCAGGGCACCTGGCTTTCGACCCGCGCGACCACGATGCCGGCCGGCATCAGCAGCGTGCGTTCGTCGCGCAGGTCCTCGGCCGGACGCAGGCGTTCGCCGAGCCAGCGGTCCAGCGCGGACTCGGGCCGCACCGGTTCGCAATGAACGGCCATCAGCGGGCCTCGCAGGTTGTAGGCCGCCAGGCACAGGGGGATGCGGCGCGCCAGCGGGTCCAGCACCTCGGGCCGCAGCACCAGGTTCTCGCGGTCGAAGGAGCCGGCGCGGCGGGCGATGTCCTCCTGCAGCAGGGTGACCGCCAGCTGGGCGCTGGCCGGCAGCTCGGCCAGCGCATTGCGCCGCAGCTGCCAGCCCTCCCACAGGCCCAGGCCCAGCAGCAGGGCCAGGGCCAGGGCGGTCCAGCGCAGGATCAGGCTGCGCTGCAGGTCCAGCGCGGGTTGCAGGGGCAGCGGGGTGGGGGCGGGCAGATCGGACATGCAGGGGCGCGGCGCGGCGGCGCCTCATCTTGCCGCAGCCCGGCCGCGGCCCCGCGCGGCGCCGTCGGTCGCAGGCAAGTTGCCTGCGGTGCCGGGCTCAGTCCGGCAGGGCCGCGGCCGTGTCGGCGATGGCGGCGTAGAGGTCGCGCGTGGCGGCCAGGGCCGCATCGTGCACCTGCGCGGCCGCCACCACCTTGCCCTGGGCGCCGGTCAGCGCCCGGGTGGCGGTGGCACTCGCGACGAGGGTCGGCGCATAGCCGAGGTTGAAGGCGCCGTGCGCGGTCGAGTTCACGCACATGTGGGTCATGAAGCCGGCCAGCACCAGCTGCTTCACGCCCAGGGCCTTCAGGCGCTCGTCGAGGTCGGTACCGACGAAGCTGTTCGGGTAGTGCTTGACGATCACCGGCTCGCCCTCGATCGGCGCGACCGGCTCGGCGATGGCGCCGATCTCGGCCCGGATGTCGTAAGGCGTGCCGGGGCCGGCGTCGTGCTGGATGTGGATGACCGGCACGCCGGCGGCCCGGGCGCGCAGCAGCAGCCGCTGGGCCTCCTGCAGCGCCGGCTCGACGCCTTCGAGCTGCATCAGGCCCTCGCGGTAGGTGTTCTGGCAGTCGATCAGGATCAGGGCCGCTTCCGACAGGCGGCAGGGGCTCTGGCCGAGGCCGACCAGGTCGCGCAGGGCAGGGGAGGGTGTGCTCATGGGGGGGCTTCCAGCAAAGGGGGAGAGGCCGGGCCGGCAGGACCGGGCGCGGCCGAAGTGTGCGCCGCGATTCAAGGGCAGCCGCAGCCCGGCCACCAGCCCGCGCCATCCCCTATGAAACGGCGTGCCTGGGTGGCCTGTCGTGCGGCGGCCACGCGGGGCCGAGGATCCGACTGGCATGATCGGGTTTCTTCCCGGCGGGGCGCCCTGCGCCCCGCCGGGCCGTTTGGGTTTCATGCAGGAGTCCTCGTCCGGCGCACGGCGCACGGCAAACCCCCTCCCCAGGTGTCCGCGGCGCGCAGCGCGCGCGGGTGAAACGGGAAACAGGGCGCGGCCATGCCGCCAACCTGTGCTGCCCCCGCAACGGTAAGCAAGTGCGGGTGGGCCCCGATCGGCCGTGAGGCCGGTCTGTCACTGCGGTGCCTGCACCGTGGGAAGACGGCCCATCAAGACTTGTCAGCCCGGAGACCGGCCTGAGGAATCGACGATGCGGCCTGCCCCGCCCACCCGGGTGCGCGGCGGCTGCATCCAAGGCCCATCGACCTGCGGGGATCCAGGTCCGAACCTCTGTTTCCGTCCCACCATGTCTTTGTCCAAGGCTCCGGCCCCCCGGGCGGCCGCAGGCGCCCTCGCCCTGCTCGTCCCGACCTTCGCGCTCGCCCAGGGCGCCACCCCGCTCGAACCCGTCGTCGTCAGTGCCAGCGGCTTCGAACAGCGCATCACCGAGGCGCTGCCCCACACCACCGTGCTCGGCGAAGCCGAGATCCGCGCCAGCGGCCAGACCGACCTGCCCGGCCTGCTGCGCGGCCTGGCCGGCTTCGAGGTCGCCCAGAATGGCGGCCACGGCGCGGTCAGCACCGTCTTCCTGCGCGGCGCCGCGCGCAACCAGTCGCTGCTGCTCGTCGACGGCGTGCGCGTCGGCTCGCTGACCGTGGGCAGCGCGGCCATCGAGCAGATCCCGCTCGACCAGATCGAGCGGGTCGAGATCGTCCGCGGCAATGTCTCGGCCCTCTATGGCGCGAATGCCGTCGGCGGCGTGATCCAGGTCTTCACCAAGCAGGGCCGCCCCGGCACCCAGCCTTATGCGCTGGTCGAAGTTGGCAGCCAGGCCAGCCGGCGCGTGTCGGCCGGCGTCGGCGGCAGCCTGGGCGAGGGCGGGGCCACCCGCTACAGCCTCGGCCTCTCGCACTTCCGCACCGAGGGCGAAACCGCCATCGACCCGCGCCAGGCCCCGGGCGTGAATCCCGACCGGGACGGCTACCGCAACGTCGGCCTGAATGCCAGCCTCAGCCACCAGCTCGATGCCCGCCATCGCCTGGCCGCCCGCCTGCTGCTGCAGGACGGCCGGGTGCAGTACGACAGCGCCTTCGCCCCCACCGACCGGGTCAACCTGCTCGACACCGCGCTGCGCAACCTCGCGCTCGACTGGGATGCACGCTTCACGCCCGGCTGGCGCGCCAAGCTGAGCCTGGCCGCCTTCGAGGAGCAGTCTCACGATGTGAGCCGCGGCGTGGCCGAGACCCGCTTCGACACCGAGGGTCACCAGATCGAATGGCGCCACGAGATCGACCTCGGCCCCGGCCAGGCCGCCGTCTCCTTCGGCACCGCGCGCCAGAAGGTCAGGAGCACCACCGGCTACACCGCCCAGCGCCGCGACACCGACCACCTGGCCCTGGCCTACCAGGCCAGCTTCGGGCCTGGCCAGCTGCAGGCCGCGCTGCGCCACGACGACCACTCCGACGTCGGCAGCGCGACCACCGGCCTGCTGGCCACCGGCTGGCAGCTGGACGAGACCTTCAAGCTGATCGGCAGCGTGTCCAATGCCTTCAACGTGCCGACCTTCAACCAGCTCTACTTCCCCGGCTTCAGCAACCCGGACCTCAAGCCCGAGAAGGCGCGCAGCGTCGAGCTCGGCCTGCAGGCCGCGGCCGGGGCCAGCCTGGGCCGGCTCGCGCTCTTCCGCACTCGCTACCGCGACCTGATCGCCGGTTTCCCCGCGACCAACATCGCGCGGGCCGAGGTCGAGGGCCTGGAGTTCAGCGGCAGCACCGAATGGGCGGGCTGGCGCCTGCGCGCCAGCGCCACCTTCCAGCGCCCCGAGGACGACCAGGGCGAGACCCTGATCCGCCGCGCCCGCCACTTCGGCAGCGTCGAGATCGGCCGCAACACCACGCAGTGGCGCGTCAACGGCCAGCTCGTCCATGGCGGCAGCCGCAGCGACCTGGACTTCGGCAGCTTCCCCGCGGCCCGCGTCACCCTGGAACGCCACACCCTGCTCAACCTGAGCGGCGCCTGGAAGCTGGCCCCGGCCCTGTGGCTGACCGGCCGCGTGCTGAATGCGACGGACGAGCGCTACCAGACCGTGCTGAGCTACCCCTCGGCCGGTCGCGAGCTGCATGTCGGCCTTGAGTGGCGCCCCTGAGCCGGCGCGCCGGCGGTCCGGCCGCGTCCAGGCTGCCGGCCTGGCGCTGGCCGGCCTCGTCGGCCTGAGCCTGCTGCTGGGCCTGTCCTGCGGCAGCGCCGGCTGCGAGGCCGACGCCCTGCCGCAGGCCCTGGGCTGGGTCGGCGAGGGCCCGGAGGCCGCGCTGACCCAGGCCATCGTCGAACGCCTGCGCCTGCCGCGCGTGCTGGCCGGCTTCGCGGTCGGCGGCCTGCTGGCCCTGGCCGGCGCGCTGATGCAGCTGCTGCTGCGCAATCCGCTGGCCGATCCCTATGTGCTGGGCGTGTCAGGCGGCGCCTCGCTCGGCGCGGTCCTGGCCCTGGGCTACGGCCTGGGCGGCCTGGCCCTGGGCGTGTCGGCCTGGGGCGGGGCGGCGCTCTCCCTGCTGCTCCTGCTGCTGATCGGCCGCCAGGGCCTGCGCGGCCTGGGCCTGGGCGAGGCGGCCGAGGCGCCCTCGCGCCTGCTGCTCAGCGGCGTGCTGCTGGCCGCCGGCTGGCAGGCCCTGATCACCCTCAGCCTCGCGCTGGCGCCCGAGGCGCGGCTGCGCGGCATGCTGTTCTGGCTGATCGGCGAACTCTCCGGCGCCGAGCCCTGGGCGCCCGCCCTGGCCGTGCTGGCCCTGGCGACCGCCGCGGCCACCGCGCTCGGTGCGCCGCTCAAGGTCATGCTGCTGGGCGATGCCCGCGCGCAGTCGCTGGGCGTGCCGGTTCTCAGGCTGCGGCTGGCGCTCTGCCTGCTCGGTGCGGCCTGCACGGCGGTGGCGGTGACGACGGCCGGCGCGCTCGGCTTCGTCGGCCTGCTGGTGCCGCATGGCCTGCGCCTGCTGCTGGGCGCCGACCCCCGCCGCCTGCTGCCCGCCTGTGCCCTGGCTGGCGGCAGCGTCGTCGTGCTGGCCGACACCCTGGCGCGCAGCCTGCTGGCGCCCGCCCAATTGCCGGTCGGCGCGCTGCTGTCGCTGCTGGGCGTGCCGCTCTTCCTGCTGCTGCTGATGCGTGGCGAGGGCCGGCCGTCGGGCGAGGCTCCTGCGGGCGAGCCGGCCCTGCCCGCGGTGGAGGCCGTGGACCCCGGGCCCGCCGGCAGGGGGCATCTCGCGCACAGCGCTTTCGAAGCCGTTGAAGTCGTTGAAGCCGCTGAATCCGTCGACGCCGCCCCCAGCCCCCGCCTGCTGGCCCGCGCGCTCGACCTCGGCCACCCCGGCCGGCCGCTGCTGCGCGGCCTGGACCTGGCCCTGCACCCCGGCGAGCGCTGGGCCCTGCTCGGCCCCAACGGCGCCGGCAAGACCACCCTGCTGCAGGCCCTGGCCGGCCTGCGTCCGCCGCAGGCCGGTCGGCTTGAACTGGCCGGCCGGCCGCTGGCCGACTGGCCGCTGCGCGAGGCCGCCTGCCTGCGCGGCCTGCTGCCGCAGCAGCCCCTGGTGCCGGCTGGCCTGCGGGTTGACGAAGCGGTGCTGCTCGGCCGCCATCCGCACCGCGACGCGGCCGTGCGCGACACCCCTGCGGACTGGGCCGCCACGGCCGCTGCGCTGCAGCGCCTGGGCCTGGCGGCGCTGGCCGGGCGGCGCCTCGACGAGCTCTCGGGCGGCGAGCGCCAGCGCGTGGCGCTGGCCGGTCTGCTGGCGCAGGATCCGCTGCTCTGGCTGCTGGACGAGCCGCTGGCCGCGCTCGACCTGCCCCAGCAGCAGCGCCTGCTGGACCTGCTGCGCGAGCGCGCCGACGCCGGCCGCAGCCTGATGGCCAGCTTCCACGACCCCAGCCAGGCCGCCCGCTGGGCCAGCCATGCCCTGCTGCTGGCGCCCGATGGCCGCTGGCAGGCCGGCCCGGCCGAGGAGGTGCTGCGGGCCGAGACCCTGTCGGCCCTCTACGGCCATCCCCTGCACCTGCTGGCCACGCCGCAGGGGCCGGTCTTCGTGCCGGCGTGAGAGGCGGCATGCCGCGCCCCGCTGCCCCCGTCCCCTGCGGCCCGCGGGCCGCCCGGCGATGAAGCCCGGTTCTGATCCCGCCGCGCGCCGCCGCCTGCTGGGTGGCGTGGCGGCCCTGGCCGGCCTGGCCTGGGCCGGTGCCGGACGGGCCGCCGCACCGGGTCCTGCGCCCGGTGTTGCACCGGCGGCCGGAGCGGGTGCGCGTGCGCGGGAGGAAACGGCGTCCGGCGGGGGCGTCGCCGCCGCGGCCGCCCCCGCCGGCCCGGTCGAGGTGATCGACGACCGCGGCCTGCGCCTGCGCCTGCCGCGGCCGGCGCGGCGCATCGTCAGCATCGCGCCGCATCTGGCCGAGCTGGCTTTCGCGGCCGGGGCCGGCGAGCGCCTGGTCGGCGTCAGCGCCTACAGCGAGCATCCGGCCGCGGCCCGCCGCCTGCCGCGCATCGGCGACAGCAACGGCCTGGACCTGGAACGCATCCTGGCCCTGCAGCCCGACCTGGTCCTGGCCTGGGACGGCGGCACGCCCGAGCGCCAGCTCGCCCGCCTCGATGCGCTGGGCCTGCCGGTCTTCCACGACCATCCGCGCCGCCTGGCCGACATCGCCCACAGCATCGAGCGCATCGGCCGCCTGGCCGGCTGCGCCCCGCAGGCCGAGGCGGCCGGGGCCGCCCTGCGCGCCCGGCTGGCCGCGCTGCGCGCGGCGGCGGCGGGCAAGCCGCCGGTGCGGGTCTTCTTCCAGGTCTGGCACCAGCCGCTGCTGACGGTCAGCGGCCGGCACCTGATCGACGAATTGATCGGCCTGTGCGGCGGCGTCAATGTCTTCGCCGGCCTGCGCCCGGTGGTGCCCCAGCTGGGCCTGGAGGCCGTGTTGCGCGAAGACCCCGAGCTGATGATCGCGACCGCCGAGCCCGGCCTGCCCGATCCGCTGGCGCCCTGGCGCGCCTGGCCCGGCCTGCGGGCCGTCGCCCGGGGCCAGCTGCTGCGCCTGGACGGTGGCGAGCTGGGCCAGCCGACGCCGCGCATGCTCGACACCGTCGGGCCGATCTGCGCGGCGATGGACGCGGTGCGCGCCCGCCGCGCCGGCCCCTGAGGCCCGGCCCCGCTCAGCGCCCGGCCGGCGCCGGTGTGGCAGCGGGCCGCACCCGGAAGCAGGCCGCGTAGAGCGCCGGCACCACGATCAGGCTCAGCGCCGTGGCCACCACCAGGCCGCCCATGATCGCGATCGCCATCGGCCCCCAGAACACGCTGCGGCTCAGCGGGATCATGGCCAGGATGGCGGCGGCGGCGGTCAGCACCACCGGCCGCGCGCGCCGCACGCTGGCATCGACCACGGCGGTCCAGCGGGCCGCGCCGGCCGCGATGTCGTGGTCGATCTGGTCGACCAGGATCACGGCATTGCGCATGATCATGCCGCCCAGCGCGATCACGCCCAGCAGCGCAACGAAGCCGAAGGGCGCCTGGAAGGCCAGCAGCGCCGGCACCACGCCGATCAGGCCCAGCGGCGCGGTGAGGAAGACGATGCCGACCCGCAGGAAGCTCTGCAGCTGCACCATCAGCACGCCCAGGGTGACCAGGAACATCAGCGGGAAGACGGCGAAGAGCGCGCGGTTGGACTTGTCGCTCTCCTCGCTCGCGCCGCCGATCTCCAGGCGGTAGCCGGCCGGCAGCCGCTGCACCAGCGGCTGCAGCGTGGGCCAGACGGCCGCGGTGGCCGAGGGGGCCTGCACGCCGTCGACCACGTCGGCGCGCACGGTCAGCACGGGCTCGCGGTTGCGGGTCCAGATCACCGGCTCCTCGAAGCCCGGCGTGATCGTCGCCAGTTCCGACAGCGGCAGGGCGCGGCCGTCGCGGCCGAAGAGCTGCACGTCGCCCAGCCGCTCGATCGCACTGCGCTCGTCGGGGCTGGCGCGCACCAGCACCTCGACCAGGTCCTCGCCGCTGCGGATCGCGGTGGCCGGTGCGCCCGAGAGCACGGCCTGCAGCACGCCGGCCACGTCGGCGCTGGCCAGGCCGTGTTCGCGCAGGCGGGCCGCATCGGGCTGCACCTGCACGCTGCGGACCTGCTCGTTCCAGTCGAGCTGCACATCGCGCAGCAGCGGGCTGGCGCGCATCTGGTCGCGGACCTCGGCGGCGATGCGGCGCAGGGTGTCGGGCTCGGGGCCGATCACGCGGAACTGCACCGGAAAGCCGACCGGCGGGCCGAACTCCAGCCGCAGCACCCGGCCGCGCAGCTCGGGGAAGGCCTCGTCGGCATCGAGCAGGGCGCGCAGGCGGCCGCGCACGGCCTCGCGCTCGGCCAGGCCGGCGGTCTGGATGACGAACTGGGCATAGCCCGGGTTGGGCAGCTCGGGCGCGAGCGAGAGGAAGAAGCGCGGCGAGCCCGCGCCGACGTAGGCGGTGTAGCCCTGGATCTGCGGGTCGGCGGCCAGCACCGTCTCCATGCGTTTCACCGCGGCTTCGGTGGCGGCGAAGCTGCTGCCCTCGCGCAGTCGCAGCTCGACCAGCAGCTCGGGCCGCGAGGCGGTCGGGAAGAACTGCTGCTGCACCCGGCCCATGCCGGCCGCGGCCAGCACGAAGGCCAGCAGCGTGCCCAGCAGCACCTTGCCGCGATGCGCGACCGCCCGCTCGACGACGCGGCGCAGCGCGCGGTAGACCGGCTTGTCGTGCGGGTCGGCCCCGGCATGGCCGCTGCCGATGCGGCGCGGCAGCAGCTTCACGCCCAGGTAGGGCGTGAAGACCACGGCGACGAACCAGCTGGCGATCAGCGCCAGGCCCACCACCCAGAAGATGCCGCCCGCGTACTCGCCCGAGATCGAGCGTGCGAAGCCCACCGGCATGAAGCCGGCCACGGTCACCAGGGTGCCGGTCAGCATGGGGAAGGCGGTCGAGGTCCAGGCGAAGCTGGCGGCGCGCACGCGGTCCCAGCCTTCCTCGATCTTCACCACCATCATCTCGACGGCGATGATCGCGTCGTCGACCAGCAGGCCCAGGGCGATGATCAGCGCGCCGAGCGAGATGCGGTCCAGCGCCCAGCCCAGGGCGTGCATGACGATGGCCACCAGGCCCAGCACCAGCGGCACCGAGGCCGCGACCACGATGCCGGTGCGCCAGCCGAGGAAGACGAAGCTGACCGCCAGCACGATGGCCAGGGCTTCGAGGAAGGCGCGTTCGAACTCCCACACCGAGGCGTCGACGACCTGGGGCTGGTCGGCGTACTTCTCCAGCGTCACGCCGGCCGGCAGCTCGCGCTGCAGCGTCGCCAGCCGTGCATCGAGCGCGTGGCCGAGCGCGAGGATGTTGCCCTCGCGGACCATGGTCACGCCGATCGCCAGCACCGGCTCGCCCTGGCGGCGGATGCTGAAGCTGGCCGGGTCCTCGGTGCCGCGGCGCACCGTGGCCAGGGCATCGAGCCGCAGGGTGCGCGGGCCCTCGGGGCCGCGCACCTCGATGGGCAGGGCGGCCACGTCGGCGGCGTCGCGCAGCGCGCCGCCGACGCGCACGAAGACGCGGTCCGGCCCCTGCTCGGCCGCGCCGGCCGGGGCCAGCGCGTTCTGCCGCGCCAGCGCGTCCAGGATGGGCTGCGGCGTCAGGCCCAGCGCGGCGAGCTTGCGGGTCGAGAACTCGACGAAGACCTTCTCCGCCTGCCGGCCCAGGATGTCGATCTTGGCCACGCCGGGCACCGCGCGCAGGCTGCGCTTGAGCTCCTCGGCCAGGCGGCCCTGCTCGGGCAGGGTCAGCTCGGGCGCGCGCAGGGCCACCAGCATTGCGTAGACGTCGGTGTATTCGTCGTTGTAGAAGGGGCCGCGCACGCCCTCGGGAAACTCGTGGCGCACATCGCCGATCTTCTTGCGCGCCTGGTACCAGGCGGCTTCCAGCTCGGCCTTGGGCGTGCCGCCGTCCATCCACAGCGTCATGCCGCCGAAGCCCTGGCGCGCGAAGCTCTGGATGCGGTCGACGCCACCGATCTCCTGCAGCTCGCGCTCCATGCGGTTGAGCACCTGGCCGCGCAGGGTCTCGGCGCTGGCGCCCGGCCAGGCGACGACCAGGGTCATGGCCGGGACATTGAAGTTCGGATCCTCCAGCCGGCCCAGGCGCTGGAAGCTGAACACGCCGGCGATCAGCGTCGCCAGGATCATGAAGAGCACGAGGGCCGGATGGGCCACGGCCCAGGCCGAGAGGTTGAAGCGCTCGGCCGGGGCGGGGCCGGCGGCGGGCCGCGGCGCACCGGGCGGGGTCTGCGGGCCCGCGCTCACGGCCGGCTCCTCGGGGCCACGGCGAGGCCGGCGTCGAGCTTCTGCGCGCCGACGCTGACGATGCGCTCGCCCGGCTGCAAGCCGCGCACGCGCAGGGTCTCGCCCTCATGCGCCAGCACCTCGACCGGCCGGGCTTGCAGCCGGGCGCCCGCCGGCGCCGAGGCCGAGGCGGCGGTCTCGACCACCTGCCAGACCTTGGCCTCCGCGCCGTTCTTCAGCAGCGCGCTGACGGGGATGCGCACGCTGCCCGCCTCGGCCGCCGTGCCCCGGCGCGTCAGCAGCAGCTCGACGCTGCGGCCCAGGCCCAGCTCGGGGCGCCGGGCGGCTTCGCGGGCCGGCAGGGCGTAGCGCACGCGCAGGGTGCGCCCCTGGGCCGAGGCGATGGGCGCCTGCTCGCGCAAGGTCAGCGGCAGCGGCGCCTGGCCGCCGGCCAGCAGCCGGGCCTGCCAGGCGGCGGGGCCGCCGGGCAGCGATTCGGGCAGGTCGGCCTGCAGCTCGGGCGTCCCTTCCCGGGCCAGGCCCAGCACCGGCTGGCCCGCGCCCACGACCTGACCCGCTTCGGCCCGCACCGCCGTGATCACGCCGTCGAAGGGGGCCAGCAAGCGGCTGTGGCCCAGGCGCTGCTGCTCAAGCTGCAAGGCCTGCTGCGCCCGGGCCGTCTGGGCCCGGGCCGCTTCGGCGCGGCTGCGCTGGCGTTCGGCATCGGCCTGGCCGATCGCGCCGTCGCGGGCCAGGCCGGCGAAGCGGGTCGCATCCTCCTCGGCCTGGCCCTGGTCCACCTGGGCCGCGCGCAGCTGCGCCTCGGCCGCCTGCACCGCACGCTGCAGGTCGACCGGATCCTGCTCGGCCAGCAACTGGCCGGCCCGCACGCGCTGGCCGAGCTCCACGGCCCGCAGCCGGATCGCCCCGCCCTGGCGGAAGCCCAGATCACTTTCCACACGCGGCCGCAGGATGGCGCTGAACTGCCGGATTTCGCTGTCGCCGGCGGCCTGCACGGAGCTCACGAAGACAGGCTGGGGCCGGCTGGGGGGCGGGGCTTCGGCGCTGCAGGCCGCCAGCAGCAGGCTGGCGAGGGCCGGCAGGCTGCACAGGGTGCGGCCGCGCGGGTGCGGGAGGGAGTCGACGGGCATGGGGGCTCCGGGTCGGCGGGCGTGGGGGAAGGAGGGGCTTCGGCCGGGGTCAGCGCGTGGCCTGCGGTGGCAGGGACCAGCCGCCGCCCAGGGCCAGCATCAGTTGCACGGTGGTCTGGGCCTCGCGATGGCGGGCCGCGCTCAGCGCGAGCTCCGCGGCCAGCACGCCGCGCTCGGCCTCCAGCAGCGGCAGGCGACCGGTCTGGCCGGCCTGCCACAGGGCCTGGGCATGGCCGCGCTGGGCCTGTCGGCTGGCCAGGGTGGCTTCGGCCAGGTCGCGCTGCTGCCCGTCCTGCCCGCGGGCGACCAGGGCGGTCTCGACCTCTTCGAGGGCACGCAGCACGGCGGCCTGCAGGGCGTGCTCGGCCTCGGCCTCGCGGGCCCCGGCCCGCTCGATGCCTGCCCGGGTGCGTCCGCCGTCGAAGACCGGCAGGCGGAAGGCCAGGGCGGCGCTGCTGAAGCGCACGGGGGCGAGGGCCGCACCGTTGAGCGTCAGGTCCTGGCCGCCGAACAGCGCGCTCAGGAAGAGCCGCGGCCAGCGCTGGGCTTCGGCCTCGGCACGGCGTGCGCCAGCGGCACGCCATTGGCGCTCGGCCGCCTGCACATCGGGCCGTCGCCGCAGCAGTTCGGACGGCAGGCCGGGCCCGGGCCGGGGCCGTTCCAGCTGCTGGCGGCCCGCCCCGGCCAGCTCGGGCAGGGCTTCGCTCGGGGAACGGCCGCTGAGCACGGCCAGCCGGGCTTCGCTCGCAGCGATCAGCGTGCGCAGCGGCGGGCGCTGCGTGTCGAGGGCCAGGCGCTCGTCCTCGGCGCGGCGCAGGGCCAGCGCGCTGCCTTCGCCTGCGGCGAGGCGCCGCGCCTGCAGCCCCTCGGCCTCGCGCAGGCGCTCGTGCAGGGCGTCCAGCAGGGCCAGCTGCTCGCGTGCGCCACGCCACAGCAGGTAGTGGCGGGCGGTTTCGCCCGCCACCAGCAGCCGTGCACCGTCCACGCCGAGGGCGGCGGCCTGCGCATCGAGCTCGGCCGCCTGCACGGCCGCACGCACGCCCCCGAAGAGGTCCAGCTCCCAGCTGCTGTCCAGCCCCAGGCGCAGGGCACGCACATCGGGCTGCCCACGCTTGACGGCCTCCGGCAGGCCGCTGCGCTGGTCGGACACCGTGCCCTGGGCATCGACCGTCGGCCCCTGCCGGCTGGCCTGGGCCGCCCAGCCCGCCTGGGCCTGGCGCACACGGGCCAGGGCGGCGCGCACGTCGAGGTTGTCCCCGAGGGCGCGCTCGACCAGTGCCGTCAGGGCGGGGTCTCCCCAATCGCGCCACCACGGGCCTTCGGCCCGGAAGGGCTCCCCCTCGGCATGGCGGAAGGCCCCCTCCGGGACGGCCAGACCGCCAGGTGTCGGCGCCGGGCCGGCGCAGCCGGCCAGGATCAGGCCCAGGGCCAGCAGGGCGCGCGGTCCGCGGGCGCGGAAGGGGTGGGGCAACTTCATGGATGACCTAACTTGACTTGCTGGTACAGTAATCTATCCATGATTTACTATACGGTCAAGTAATGGAATCAGCGTCGCCTCCGCCGGTCAAGCGTGGTCGTCCGCGCGATCCGGAGCGGCTGCGCCGCGTGCTCGAGGCCGCAGCGGAACACTTCCAGCGCGAAGGCTTCGCCGGCACCAGCATGGACGCGGTGGCCGCCCGCTCGGGCGTGTCCAAGATGACCATCTACACCTACTTCCCGAGCAAGGAGCACTTGTTCGAAGCCTGCGTCGCGGCGCGCATTGACGAGGTCTTTGCCTTCGACCGCCTGCCGCCGACGGATCTGCACGACCCGGCCCGGCTGCTGCGCCACCTGGGCCGCAGCTTCCTGAGCCTGATGCGCGACCCCGGCGTGATCGGCATGCACCGCGCCCTGTACGCGACGGCCGGCCAGCATCCCGGGGCCTGCGCGAGCTTCTTCGGCCAGGGCCCGCGCCGCCTGACCGACCAGCTTGCCGACGCCCTGCGCACCCTGCACGCGGCCGGCAGCCTGCGGGTGCCGGACCCGGCCCGCGCGGCCGACCAGTTCTATGCGCTCTTCCTCGGCCGCGACCATTGCGCCGCGATGCTCGGCCTGCCGCTGCCGGATGCCGCCGCGGATGCGGCCACCGTCGAGGCCAATGTGGCCCTGTTCCTGCGCGCACACGCACCGGCCGCGGGCTGAGCCCGGGCCGGGCCGGACTCAGTTGTAGCCCTCGGTCCAGCGGCTGGGCTGGAAGCGGATGCGCGGAATCGCCGGCGTGCCGGGGCTGCTCAGGGCCTCGTCCAGCTCCAGCACGATGTCGCCGTCCTGGGGCGAGGGCCGCTCGATCGGGAACGTCAGCGTCAGCACATGCGGCCGGTCGCGGGCCTCGAGCAGGAGTTCCCCGGACAGCGGTCGGTCGGCGTAGCGACCGCCCCGCTCGACCGGCTCGCCCGCTTCATTCCACTGGCCCCAGACGCTGGCGGCCTGGGCGGCGACCGTCTGCCCGCCGACGCTCAGCCGGGCCCGCGCGGGGCGCAGCAGGAAGGACCGTCCGCCCTGCGGCCACACCGACAGCGTGAGCTGCGTGAGTCCGGGCTGCGCCGGCTGCAGCGGGACCGCTCGCGGGTCGATGCCCAGGGGCAGCACCCCGGCATAGACCTGTGTGTCATGCGTGCGCACCGCATTGTTCAGGTTCACCCGCAGCCGCAGGCCCGGCAGCACGAGTTCGCGCCGAAGTCGGGCCTCGTCGGCTGTTACATTCACGCCCGCCGCAGGCGGCATGGCTCCGATGTAGGGCAGGCTTTCCCAGCCGCCGCGGTAGCCGGCACAGGCACTCAGCAGGGCCAGGGAGGCCGCGAGGGTGATCGGGGTGCGCAGGGCCATGGGGTTTCCAGGGAGCTTCATGGGCGACGCGGACCCGCAGCGGCGCACTGGGCCGCCTTGTCGCGCCGCTGGAGGAGACGCTCGGGCATGCTGGTTGCAAGCATTCTGTCAGACGTCATGCCGGGGAATCCAAGCCAGAGCGGGCAGCCGATCCGCAGCTTCGTGGGGTCAGGTTTTGTCCGAGGTGTTCATGAGCTTGTCGTTCTTCCGCATCCTGCTGCTCGCATGCGCCGGGCTGCTCCATCTGCCGGTCGAGGCCCAGGTGTCCTGCACCGGGAAAAGTCTCGGGCTGGCGCCCGGGAAATCGGTCTACAAGGATATTGCCTACGACGGCGATGTCCGCACGAAGTTTGATCTGTATTACCCTGCGGCCGTTCGGGCAAACTATCCGCTGGTGGTTCTCTACCATGAAGGTGCATTTCTCTACGGCGACAAGAGCGGCTATGCATCGACGGCCCTCGATTACCAGGCGTGGGGGGTGGCGGTTGCGGTCGTGAATTACCGGTATGCCAATGCCGGAACCAAGAATCCGAATCTGGAAGCGGATCCCGAGAAGGGCGTCCTGCGCAGCCTGCGCGATGGACAGCGCGCCCTGCAGTTCATCCGTTGCCATGCCGCGGCCTTGAAGATCCAGCCGGCCAACATCGTGCTTCAGGGCCGATCGGCCGGCGCCAGCATGGCCTTGTGGATCGGCCTGCAGTCCGAGCAGGCCCAGCCCAAAAGCGCCGATCCGGTCGCGCGTCAATCCACCCGGGTGCGCGGCATCGTCGCCTCGGTGCCGCAGGCCAGTCTCGATGGTTCGGTGTGGGAGAAGCTGGTCTTCAAGGCCTACCCCTATTTCTCGCTTGACCACATGGCGGATTTCGGGGCGATTCTCTACGACTTGCGCCGTTTCGATCGCTACAAGTTCTACAACGATGCCCGGATCATCAGTTACCGCAAGCGGGTGAATTACCTGGACCAGTTGTCAGCCGATGACCCCGAGCTTTGGGTGGATTCCGACGAGGCGGTCGGTCCGCCGAGCCCGCACCATCCCTACCACGTGCTGGAACTGAAGAAGCGGGCGGACGCGGTACGCGTCAAGGGCTCGTATGCCACCCCCAAGGCGCCGGAGCTGAAGCTGCAGGCCAAGGAGACGGTCAAGGCCTTCGTGGCCCGCAAGTTCCAGGGGCGCTGAGCACGGGACGGGCGGCGGCCGCGCTCAGCGGAACACGGCCAGCGCCTTCTCCAGCGCCATCGTGAAGGGCGCTTCCATCAGCGGCAAGGTCAGGGCCATGCCGATCAGGCCCACCCCCAGGGTGATCGGGAAGCCGATCGCGAAGATGTTGAGCTGCTGCGCGACCCGCGCCACCACGCCCAGGGCCAGGTTGACGAAGAGCAGCATGCCCAGGATGGGCAGCGCGATCCACAGGCCCAGGCGGAAGATCTCCGCGCCCCAGGCCTGCGGCTGAAGCTGCTGCAGCACGGCCAGCGGCGAGCCGGTGGCCGGGAAGAGCTGGAAGCTGTCGATCACCGCCGCGCTCAGCATCAGGTGGCCGTGCACGGTGATGAAGATCCAGGCCGCCAGCGTGCCGTAGAAGCGGCTGACGGCGGTGGACTGGCTGCCGCTCATCGGGTCGAAGAAGGCCGCGAAGTTCAGGCCCATCTGCAGGCCGACCAGCTCGCCCGCGTACTCCAGCGCGGCGAAGACGATGCGCGCGGCCAGGCCGATCGTCACGCCGACCAGCACGTTCTGCACCACGGCCTGCACGGCCGCCGCGCTGTCGAGCGGAATCGTCGCGCTGGCGGGCAGCGTGGCCTGCGCGGCCAGGGCCACCAGGAAGGCCAGGCCGATCTTCAGCCGCATCGGCACGGCCTTCACCCCGATCACCGGCGCGCTGGCGAAGAGCGCCAGCATGCGCAGGAAGGGCCACAGCAGCGGGCCGATCCAGGCGGCGAGCTGGGCCTCGCTGATCGAGATCAAGGCCTGGGCCTCAGCCGACCACGCCGGGGATGGCCTGCAGCATGCGCTGCAGGTACTCGACCAGGCTGTTCAGCATCCACGGCCCGGCCAGGGCCAGCACCGCACAGGCCGCGACCAGCTTGGGCACGAAGGAGAGCGTGGCCTCGTGCAGCTGCGTGGCCGCCTGCACGATGCTGATGACCAGGCCCACGGCCAGCACGGTCAGCAGCAGCGGTGCGGCCAGGGTCAGCAGCAGCATCAGGCCTTGCTGGCCGAAGGTGATGACTTGTTGGGGGTCCATGGCCCGGGCTCGCGGTTCAGGGGGCGAAGGAGGCGGCCAGCGAACCCAGCAGCAGGTTCCAGCCGTCGGCCAGCACGAAGAGCATCAGCTTGAAGGGCAGGGCCACCATCACGGGGCTCAGCATCATCATGCCCAGGCTCATCAGCACGCTGGCCACGATCATGTCGATGACCAGGAAGGGGATGAAGATCAGGAAGCCGATCTGGAAGGCGCTCTTCAGTTCGCTGGTCACGAAGGCGGGCACCAGCACGCGCATCGGCGCGTCCTCGGGTTTCACGTCCTCGGGCAGCTTGGCCAGGCGCTCGAACAGGGCCAGGTCGCTCTGCCGGGTCTGCTTGAGCATGAAGGCGCGCAGCGGTGCCTGGCCCTTGTCCAGCGCCTGCTCGAAGCTGATCTGTTGCGCCGCATAGGGCTGCCAGGCCTCGCTGTAGACCTTGTCGAGGGTCGGGCCCATCACGAACAGGGTCAGGAACAGGCTCAGGCCGATCAGCACCTGGTTGGGCGGCGCCGAGGGCGTGCCGAGGGCCTGGCGCAGCAGGCTGAGCACGATGACGATGCGGGTGAAGCCCGTCATCATCAGCAGCAGGGCCGGCAGGAAGCCGAGCGCGGTGAAGAACAGCAGGGTCTGCACCGGCACCGAGTAGCTGCTGCCACCGGCCGACTGGCCGATGAGCAGGGGCAGGCCGGGCCCGGCCGGCGTGCCCTGGGCGGTGGCCAGGCCGGCCAGGCCAGCCAGCAGCAGGCCGACCGCCACCCTGCGCCGTGCGCGCATTCGATTCAGCGGCATGGGCGCTCCGGTTCTCAGCGATGCGGGTGCAGACGAATGACCGGGGCGGCCGGCGCGGGCGGCGGGGCCACCGATTCCGCCGGCGGACGGTTCAGCGTGTGCAGGGTCTGCATGCCCTGGGGGGTCACGCCGACGATCAGCCAGCGGCGTTCCTCGCCCTGGCCGACTTCCAGCGTCAGCACCTGCTGTTGCGGACCCACCGGCAGGCGGCTGATCAGCCGGGCCGGCACCGGCCAGCTGCGTGCGGCGCCCGCCCCCAGCTGCGCGCCCAGCGGCGAGCGCTTGAGCAGCCACAGCAGCAGCGGGATGGCAAGCACCGTCAGGGCAAAGCCGAACAGTGCGGAAGGCATCGAGGACAGGTCCATAGCGTTTCAACCGCGGCTCAGGCGGCGCATGCGTTCGCTCGGCGTGACGATGTCGGTCAGCCGGATGCCGAACTTGTCGTTGACGACGACCACCTCGCCCTGGGCGATCAGGTAGCCGTTGACCAACACATCCATCGGCTCGCCGGCCAGGGCATCGAGCTCGACCACCGAGCCCTGGGCCAGCTGCAGGATGTGCTTGATCGGGATCCGCGTGCGCCCCAGCTCCACGGTGAGCTGCACCGGGATGTCGAGGATCATGTTGATGTCGTGGCCCGCCGCCGCGGCGCCCGGGGGCGTGAAGCTGGCGAAGGGCGCAGGCGCCACCGTCTCGGCCTGCATCAGCTCCTGCGGGGTTTCCGGCCGGGCCGGGGCCTGCTGCTCCAGCGCGGCGGCCCACTCGGCGGCCATCGCGTCCTGTTCGGCGTCGGTGTCGGGGGTGGCATCAGCCATGGGCGTCTCCAAGCCAGCTCAGGGCCTGGCCGGTCATGAGTTGATCGATCTTCAGCGCGTACTTGCCGCGGCTCGTGCCGTAGCTGCCCTGGAAGACGGGCACGCCGTCCACCTTGGCCTCGATGTGCGGACCGAGGTCCAGCTCGATGAAGTCGCCGGGCTTCATCGCCAGCAACTGCTCCACGGTGGCCGGGGCCTGGGCCAGCTCCACCACCAGCTCGACCTCGGCGGCCTGGATCTCGTGCGTCAGCAGCTTGACCCAGCGACGATCGTGCTCGGAGCTGTCGCCCTGCACGGTCGAGTAGAGCGTGTCGCGGATCGGCTCCAGCGTCGCGTAGGGGATGCAGAAATGGATCATGCCGGTCGTCTCGCCCACCTCCAGCGTGAAGGAGGTCGAGACCACGATCTCGCTGGGCGCGGCCACGTTGGCGAACTGCGGCTGCATCTCCGAGCGCTGGTACTCCAGCTCGATCGGGTACACGCCCTGCCAGGCCTTGCGGTATTCGGTGGTGATCACCTCGACCAGGCGGGCGATCACGCGCTGCTCGGTGGGCGAGAAGTCGCGGCCCTCGATGCGTGCGTGGAACTTGCCGGCCCCGCCGAACAGCGCATCGATCACCGCGAAGACCAGGGTCGGGTCGCAGACGATGAGCCCGCTGCCGCGCAGCGGCCGCACGCTGACGATGTTGAAGTTCGTCGGCACGACGATCTCGCGCAGGAAGGCGCTGTACTTCTGCACCTTGATCGCGCCGACCGCCACCTCCGGCGTCCGCCGGATCATGTTGAACAGGCCGATGCGGATGTTGCGCGAGAAGCGTTCGTTGACGATCTCCATCGTCGGCATCCGGCCGCGGACGATGCGCTCCTGGCTCGCGATGTTGTAGTCGCGGATGCCGCCACTCTGCTCGGGCGTGGCGTCAAGCTTCTGGCTTTCGCCGGTGATGCCCTGAAGCAGCGCATCGACCTCGTCCTGCGACAGGATCTGCTGGTTCATCTCGGCTCTCTCGCGACAGGTTCGTCAGGCGGGCGGGGGACGGTCACTGGATGATGAAGCTGGAGAAGTGGACCTGCTCGACCGGCACATGCACCGGCGCCTTGCGCTTCTTGCGCTTCTTGGGCGCAGCTTCGGCGGCCGGCGCGTCCTCTTCGTCCTCGATCTCGATGCCCAGCGGCCGCACCGATTCGCGACGGATCTCGGCGGCCAGCTGCTCCTTGCCCTCGCGGCTCAGCAGCTCGGCGGCGGTCTTGTGGGCCAGGATCATGATCACGCCGTTGCGGATCGCCGGCATGTAGGCCTTCAGCTCCTCGGCCACCTTCGGGTCGTCCACCTGCAGCGTGATGCCGATCTGGGCGTAGCGCTCGCTCTCGCGGTCGGCCAGGTTCACGACGAAGGGGTCCAGCGGCAGGAAGGTCGGCGGCGCGCCATGCTCGGCCTTCTTCTCGTGCTTGACCGGTGCGGCGTGCTCGACCGGCTCGCCGTATTCGTCGAGCTCGGGCTCGGCCTGGGGCTTGAGCAGGAAGAAGGCCGCGGCGCCGCCGCCCAGGGCCAGCACCAGCACCAGGCCGAGGATCAGGACCAGCTTCTTCTTGCCCTTCTTGGCGGGCGGAGAGGCCGCGTCGGCGGTGGCGGCGGCTGCGGACATCGGGGGCTCCTTGCGGGTCGGCTTGCGGTCCGCCGGCCCCTGCCGTCGGCAGGGCTGCGACGGCGGTCCGTCGTGAAGCCATTATTCGGAGCCGCCCCTGCGCACCAAGGGCCGATAAGGCGCGGGAAACCGCGGCTTTCCGCACGCCCGCGCCGCCCCGGCGCCGGGCATTCAGGCGTAGAGGTCGAGCCCGCCGGCCTGGCCCCTGCCACTGCCTGGCCAGGCGCGGGGCACGACCGCCGCGCGTCCGGCCTCCGGCGCCGCGACGCGTCGCCGCGGGCCCCCGGCCGCCTCGGGCGGCGGCGGGGGCTCGCGGCCGTCGAACACGCCGCCACCGCTCAGGGTGAGCCCGCCGGCCTGCAGGCCGGCGGCCAGGGCCGGCAGGCTGGCCTCCAGGGCCTGGCGGGTGGCTGCCTGCGTGGCATGGAAGTCGATCTGCGCCTGCTGGCCGTCGAGCACGATGCGCACGTCCACCGTGCCCAGGCCCTCGGGCAGCAGCTGCAGGCGGGCTTCCTGCACGCCCTGGTCGACGAAGGTCTGCATCTGCAGGGCCAGCGCCCGGCCGAAGTCGCTGGCCTCGGTCGGCATGCGCAGCGGCAGGGCCACCGCCGCCTCGGCCGCCGGGGGCAGGGCCCCGGGGCCGGCCGTGGCGGGCGCGGCCAGGCCCGGGGGGGTGGATGGCTCGGCCGGCCGGGCCCCGGCCGGACCGGGCTGCGGGTCGCGATCCCGTTCCGCAGGGGCAGCGGCCGCGAGACCGTCCGGGCCCTCGCGCGTCGCCGGCCGGGGGGGGCTGTCCCGGCCCTCGGTCCCGGCCGGAGCCAGGGCCTCCAGGGCGCCCGGCAGGGTCCTGGCGGCCTCGGGTTTCAGGGCATGGGCCGGGTCCGGGCCCGCTGCGGCATCCGCCGGGGCCGGCGGCCCGGGCTCGGCCCCGGCCTGCGCGGTTCCGCCGGCCGTGCGGGCGGGCATCGCGTCGACAGCCTCCACGGCACGGGCCTGCAGCCCTTCGGCCGCGGCCGGCTGGCCGGCGGGCGGCCGGCCAGGCTCGGCTTGCGGCGGCGGCATGCCCGCGGCCGCTTCGGCCGCGTCACGGGCTGCGCCTGGCTGGCGGGCCGGCGCCGGGGCCTCGCCGGCGGGCGCTTCGGGGGCTTGCGCGGGGGATGCGGCCGGCCGGCCGGACCGGAGGGCGGGCGCCCGCGTCGCGCTCGGGGGCTCGGGTCGGGGGGCGGGCGCAGCCGTCTCTCCGGCCCGCGGCTGCGGCGCGGCCGCCGCGCGTTCGCGGCCGGCGGCCTCGGGCGGCGCGGCGCCGGTTGCCGGCTCGGCCGCGGCCGGGGGCGGGCCGAGCCGGGCGGCCTGCTGGCGGGCCTCGAGCCGGCGGCTGTCGAGCGAGCGGGTCTCGATCTGCCGGGCCTCGGCCTGGCGATCTTCGCGTTGGCGATCCTCCTGCAGGGCCTCGCCCTGGCGCAGCCGGGCCTGGGCCTCGGCGCCATCGTCGCGGGCCTGCCGGAGCCAGTGGCCGAAGCCGGGCCCGCTTGCGGCCGAGGGCTCAGGTTCTGAGCCTCCCGCGCCACGGCCTGCGGCGGGGCGGGCCAGGGGGGTGCTGGCAATCGATGTCATGACGGCTTCGCGCAGGCGTTCTCAGTGCAGGCCGGGCGCGGCGCCTTCGCCATGCAGGCGATTCCATGCGCTGCGGCTCGCGAACTCGTCGCTCTGCTTCTGTTCGCGGCGCCGCTGGATCTCGGCGGCTTGCTGCGCGCGGCGCGCCAGCAGCTTGTCGACCGAGGCCAGCCGCAGCTCGACCCCGACCAGCAGCGCGCGGCTGCGCTCGCAGCGCTTGCGGGCCTGTTCGATCGCGCCCTGCTGCTGCAGCAGGGCCTCGTCGACCCGGCCGATGAAGTGGTGCAGATGGCGCAGCTGGTCGGGCGAGGTGGCCTGGCCCTCGGCGGCGCCGAAGCGCTGCAGCGTCTCGCCACGGAAGCCGTCGAGCTGCTCGGACTGGCGCATCACGCCCTGCAGCTGCTGCTCGGCGCGGCGCAGCTGGGCCAGGGCCTGGTCGCGCTCCTCGCGCAGCCGGGCGGCCAGGGTGTCGAGGGCATCGTTAGGGGTCGGCATGGCGGCTCCAGGGCGGCGGGCGAAGGGGGGAGGTCTCAGCGGCTGGCGGCCAGCTGCTGCAGCGCACCGATGCTGTCGGCCAGCGGCGCGCCGGCCCGCATGTCCTGCTGCAGCAGCGCGCGCATCGGCTCGGCCTGCTTGATGGCGAGGTCCAGCTCGGCATCGTGGCCGGGCTGGTAGGCGCCCAGCTGGATCAGGTCGCGCGCCTTCGACAGCCGCGACCAGCGCTGGCGGAACACGCGGGCCGCATCCAGGTGGGCCTTGCCCGCCACGTTGTGCATGACCCGCGAGGCCGAGCGCTCGATGTCGATGGCCGGGTAGTGCCCCCCCTCGGCCAGTTCGCGGCTCAGCACGATGTGGCCGTCGAGGATGGCGCGGGCGGCGTCGGCGATCGGGTCCTGCTGGTCGTCGCCCTCGCTGAGCACGGTGTAGAAGGCGGTGATCGAGCCGCCACCCGGCAGGCCGTTGCCGCTGCGTTCCACCAGGGCCGGCAGCTTCGCGAAGCAGCTCGGCGGATAGCCCTTGGTGGCGGGCGGCTCGCCGATGGCCAGCGCGATCTCGCGCTGCGCCATCGCATAGCGCGTCAGGCTGTCCATCAGCAGCAGCACGTGGCGGCCCTGGTCGCGGAAGTGCTCGGCGATGGCGGTGGCATAGGTCGCGCCCTGCATGCGCAGCAGCGGCGGGGCGTCGGCCGGTGCGGCCACCACCACGCTGCGCCGGAGGCCTTCCTCGCCGAGGATGTCCTCGATGAACTCCTTGACCTCGCGGCCGCGCTCGCCGATCAGTCCGACGACGATCACATCGGCCGCGGTGTAGCGCGCCATCATGCCCAGCAGCACCGACTTGCCCACGCCCGAGCCGGCGAAGAGGCCGATGCGCTGGCCACGGCCCACCGTCAGCATCGCGTTGATCGCGCGCACGCCGGTGTCCAGCGGCAGGCGCACGGGATCGCGGTCCATGGCGTTGATGGGGCGGCGCAGCAGCGGTTCGTTGTGGACCGGGGCGAGGGGACCGCGCCGGTCCATGGGCTGGCCCTCGGGATCGATCACGCGACCGAGCAGGCCGGAGCCCACCGGCAGGTGGCGGCTGCGGTCTTCGAGACGCCGCCAGGGATGGCTGGGCTGTCCCAGGTGGGGCGGCTGCACCGGCACGGCCAGCGGCTCGACGCGCGCCCCGCTGGCCAGGCCCTGCACCTCGCCGGTCGGCATCAGGTAGGCGCGGTCGCCGGCGAAGCCGACCACCTCGGCCAGCACGGGGGGCTGGCCGTCGGGCTGCAGCTGGCAGACCGAGCCCACCGGCACGCGCAGGCCGGCGGCCTCCAGCACCAGGCCGGCCACCCGCACCAGGCTGCCGTGCACCGTCAGCGGCGCCGGGCTGGCGGCGAAGGTTTCCAGATCGCTCAGGTAGCATGCCCAGGCCGGCGGCAGCACGGCGGCCGGGGCGGTCCGAGCGGCGGTCTCGGGGGCGAACTCGGGGGCGGGGCCGGGCGTCATGCGAGGCCTCCGTCGCCGGGCTCGGCCGCGACGCTCCAGGGGGTTTCGCGGCCCAGATTGGCCACGGCCCGCGCCCAGCGCGCGGCCAGGCTGGCCTCGACGCTGCCCAGCTCGCTGTCGACCCGGCAGCCGCCGCGGGCGATCTGCGGATCGGCCTGCAGCCGCGCGCCGCGGGCGGCCAGGGCCTCGCCGACGCCCTCGGCCACGCGCGGCAGCTCCTCGGGGTGCACGCGCAGCACGATCTGGCGCGCCGAGCCCAGGGTGGCATCGAGCGCCTCCTGCGCCACCTTCACCAGCAGCTCAGGCCGCCGGCTCACGGTGTCGCGCACGACCTCGCGGGCCAGGGCCACGGCGATGTCGGCCACCCGCTCGGCCAGCAGGGCCTGGAGGGTGTCGAGCTGCTCGCCGTACTGACGGGTCAGCGCGGCCAGCGGTTCGGTCAGCTGCTGGGCGTAGCGCTGCTTGAAGCCCTCCAGCGCGACCAGGCCGTCGCGGTAGCCGTCGGCATAGCCCTCCTGCCGGCCTTGCGCCCGGGCGAGGCTGCGCTCGGCCTCCAGGTCGGGCGGCGGGGGCTCGGGCTCGGGCGCTGCGGGCGGCGCGGGGCCGAGCTGGCCCGGCCGCCAGGCGGTGAAGCCGCGCAGTTCCTCGCGCGGGATGAAGCGGGCGTAGGGCTCGCGCCCCTGGGCGGCCGGGGGCGGCTCGGGCGGGCGCTCGTGCAGGCGGCGGCGGGCCCGGGCCTGGGCCTCCTCGTCGCGGCGGGGGGCGGGCTCGGCTGGCCAGCCGAGCGGGTGCGGACGGAAGTCAGACGAAGGCATCGTCGCCGCCTCCGCCCAGCACGATCTGGCCTTCGTCGGCCAGTCGGCGGACGATCTTCAGCATGTCCTTCTGCTCGGCCTCGACCTCGGACAGGCGCACCGGGCCGCGCGACTCCAGGTCCTCGCGCAGCGTCTCGGCCGCGCGGCTCGACATGTTGGCGAAGATGCGCTCGCGCAGCTCGGCCGTGGCGCCCTTGAGCGCGATGACCAGCGACTCGCTCTGCACCTCCTTGAGCAGGGCCTGGATGCCCCGGTCGTCGACCTTCATCAGGTCGTCGAAGGTGAACATGTTGTCCATGATCTTCTGGGCCAGGTCGGCGTCGGCGCCGCGGATGAAGTCCAGCACCGAGGTCTCCACGCTGGAACCCATCAGGTTGATGATCTCGGAGGCCGTCTTGACCCCGCCCATCGAGGACTTCTTGGTTCGCTCGCCGCCCGCCAGCACCTTGCTCATGACCTCGTTCAGGTCCTTCAGCGCGCTGGGCTGGATGCCGTCGAGCGTGGCCACCCGCACCATCACCTCGTTGCGCTGGCGTTCCTGGAACTGCTTGAGCACCTCGGCGGCCTGGTCGTACTCCAGGTGCACGAGGATGGCCGCGACGATCTGCGGATGCTCGTTGCGCAGCAGCTCGGCCACCGAGCCCGGATCCATCCACTTCAGGCTCTCGATGCCCGAGACGTCGCCGCCCTGCAGGATGCGGTCGATCAGCAGATTGGCCTTGTCCTCGCCCAGGGCCTTGCGCAGCACGCTCTTCACGTACTCGTCGGTGTCGCTGACGAGCAGCGTGGTGTCCGCCGCGTCGTCGCTGAAGCGCTGGAGCACGCTTTCCACGCGCTCGCGCGGCACCGTCTTCAGGCGCGCGATGGTTTCGCCGAGCCGCTGCACTTCCTTCGGCGAGAGGTGGCGGAAGACTTCGGCCGCCTCTTCCTCGCCGAGCGACATCAGCAGGATTGCCGCGTCTTCCAGTCCCTGGTCATCCATGGTCGGGTCTTTGGGGGGCGTGTTCGGGAGGCCGCCGGCTCAGGCGTCCTTGCTGACCCACTGCCGCATGATGGTGGCCACCGCGGCGGGGTTCTCCTTGGCCAGCGCACGGGCCTGGTCGAGCCGGCGGTCGGTGGCCGGGGCTTCCAGGGCCGGCAGGGCCTGGGCCGACGGGCCGCCCAGCGCGGCCGCGGCCTCGCCGCCGGGCATCGGCAGCGTGCCGACGTCGTCGACCACGGTGTCGAGCCGCGGGCCGGCCGGCCGCTCGACCGGCCGCGCCGCCTTCAGCGCCGGGCGGATCGCGCCGAAGACGATGATCAGCGCCAGCAGCGCGATGCCCACCGGCAGCGCCAGGCTGCGCACCAGCTCCTGCAGCTCGGGCCGCTGCCACAGCGGGATGTCCGGCTCGGCCTCGGGGGCGGCGATGCGGAAGGGGGCATTGACCACCTTCACCGAATCGCCGCGCTCAGCATTGAAGCCCACGCTCTCGCGCACCAGGGCGGTCAGCTTCTCCAGCTCGTCCTCGCTGAGCGGCTGGCTGCTCGTCTTGCCCTTGGCATCGGTCACGCTGCGGTGGTTGAGCACCACGGCCGCATTGATGCGCCGCACCTGGCCGCTGGCGCCGCGGGTCACGCGCACGGTGCGGTCGATCTCGTAGTTCACCGTCGATTCGCGCCGGCCGTTGCCGCCGGTGCTGCCGGTGCTGGCGCCGGCCAGGGTCTGGGCCGGGCCGTTGATCGGGGCCGAGGCTGGCGTCGGCGGCTGGTTGCTGGCCGCGCCCGGCACGCCGGTCGGCACGGCGCTGGCGGTGCCCGGGCCGCTTTCCAGCGTCTGCTGGCTGCGCACGGCGGGCGCGGCCTTCTCGCCCTGGTTCGGCCGGAATTCCTCGGAGGTCGCCTCGGTCTCGGAGAAGTCGATCTCCGCCGTCACGTTCGCGCGCAGGTTGTCGCGGCCGACCACCGGCTCCAGCAGGTCGGTGATGCGCTGCGTGTAGCTGCGCTCGATCTGCTGCACGTACTGCAGCTGCTGTGCGTCCAGGCCGGCGGCCGGTCCGCCTTCGGGCGGGCTCGACAGCAGCGCGCCGCTCTGGTCGAGCACGCTGACCGACTTGGGATTCATCTCCGGCACGCTGGCGCTGACCAGGTGCACGATGCCGGCGATCTGCGCGCGGTCCAGCGTGCGGCCGGGATGCAGGGTCAGCAGCACGCTGGCGCTGGGCTTCTGCTGCTCGCGGAAGAAGCCGTTCTGGTTCGGCAGGGCCAGGTGCACGCGGGCGGCCTGCACGGCCGACAGGGCCGAGATCGAGCGGGTCAGCTCGCCCTCCAGGCCGCGCTGGAAGGTCAGCCGCTCCTGGAACTGGGTCTGGCCGAAGCGCGCGCTGTCCATCAGCTCGAAGCCGACGATCGAGCCCTTGGGCAGGCCGGCCGAGGCCAGCTTGAGCCGCACGTCGTGCACCTTGTCCGAGGGCACCAGAATGGCCGCGCCGCCATCGGCATGCTTGTAGGGCACGCCCATCTGCGAGAGCTGGGCCAGGATGGCGCCGCCGTCCTTGTCGGACAGGTTGGCGTAGAGCACCTTGTAGTCGGGCCGGCTGCCGGCCGTGCCGAGCAGCAGGGCCAGGGCCAGCAGCGCGATCAGGCCGCCCCCCAGCATCCACTTGCGCGCCGGCGGCAGCGTGCCCAGGCGCTGCAGCAGGCCGGCCGGGCCGGACGGGGTGGGGCCGGCGAGCGGCATCGAGGGGCTGGCAGCCAGGGCGGTCTCCATGGTGAGGCATTGTTCCGACGGGGCGGCCGCCACATGCGGGGAACAGTCGCGCCGAAGCGGGGCAGTTCCCGCCATTGCCGCCCCGGCCGCTCCGCACAATGCGCAGCATGGACGTCAAGCTCAAGCCCTTCGACTTCGCCCAGGCCGCGGCCCGGGCGGGCATGTCGCAGGTCGCCGATCGGGTCGCGGCCAAGCTGCGCGAGAGCGCCGCCGCGACGGCGGCCCAGGCGCCAGCCGCGCGCGGCGCCGTGAACTTCCAGGACAGCTTCCGCCTGGCGCTCAGCCAGGTCAGTGGCGCCCAGAACGAGGTCGCGGCCCTGCAGCGCGAGGTCCAGCTCGGCAACCCCACGGTCAGCCTGGAGCAGACCATGGTCGCGATGCAGAAGGCGCAGATCGGCTTCCAGGCCGCGCTCACCGTGCGCAACAAGCTGGTCCAGGCCTACTCCGACGTGATGAACATGCAGGTCTGAGCGACCCGCCTGTGCAAGCCCCGGGGGAACCCGCCCCGGGCAAATCCGGGGTCGGCGGCCAGCCTGGGGTCAGGCCGGCGACAGCGCGAAGGGATGCAATGCCAGGGCGCGACGGATCGGGCTGAAGGCCGGGTCCGCGACGCAGTCCCACCCCCCTCGACGCCTCCGGTCCGAAGCGCCTCTGCCTCGGCCTGGCGGAGCGCTGGGCGGGTCCTGTCTGATCAAGGAGGAGACCTTTCCATGCCCACCCCCACCATCCTGCGTTCCGCCGTGCTCGCCGCTGGCCTGCTGCTGAGCGGCCTGAGCCAGGCGAGTGACTTCGGCAGCGCGGCCGAGGCCCGCGCGATGCTCGACAAGGCCGTGGCCGCCGTGAAGGCCGACAAGGCCAAGGCCCTGGACCAGTTCGCCAAGGGCGAAGGCGGCTTCAAGGACCGCGACCTCTATCCCTTCTGCGGCGGCCCCGACGGCCATTTCACGGCCCATCCCACCCTGACCGGCAAGAGCCTGAAGGACTTGAAGGACAAGTCCGGCAAGGCCCTGGGCGAGGCCCTCTACCAGACGGCCGCCGAAGGCAAGGTGGGCGAGGTGGCCTATATGTGGCCGCGGCCCGGCAGCACCGAGCCGGTCCAGAAGCTCAGCTACGTGACCAAGGTCGGCGACCAGGTCTGCGCAGTCGGCTACTACAAGTGAGTCCTTCCGGCCGGCGCCGCGACCGGGACGGTGCGCGGCGCGGCCGGTCCGGCCCGGGCCTCAGAACTTGAAGGCCATGCGCATGCCACCCCAGTGGCGGCCCTGCACGACGATCGGGGCCGCCGCTTCCTTGAGCAGCACGAAATGGCCGCCGCCCATGTCGCGGCGGTAGGTCTGCAGCAGGAAGGGTCGGGTGTTGCGGGCGCTGGCCAGGCCGGTGCGGTCGTTGAAGATGCGGCGCCAGCGGCTGTTGGCCGTGTTCCAGGCGACATCGCCGGCGCGCTGCGGCTGGCAGTAGATGCGGTTGTGCGTCGGGATGTAGCCGTTGCGGTCGGTCGCGATGCAGAACACCACCTTCGGATCCAGGGCCAGGAAGCGCTCCTGGATGGCCGGGAAGAGGCGATCGGTCACCGCGTTGTAGGCCGTCAGGTGCTGCTGCGGCGTGCTGCCCTCGACCGGTCGGTAGGCCTCGTCCCAGAGCTGGGCTTCGCTGAGCTCGCCGCGGGCGAGGGCGTCCTCCAGCGCCTCGGCCACTTCGCCGGCCGCCTGCTGCGCGGCACGGATGAAGGGGCTGTCCTCGGTCTCGACACCGCAGTCGGCGACCAGTTCGATCAGCGATTCGCCGGCCTTCAGGAAGGCCTCGCTGCGCTGGTTGGCCTGGCCCAGCGTGGCCACGGCCTGCTGCATCTCGCGCTCGATGCCGCCCATCTGCTCGGCCAGCCGGGTGCAGATGCTGCGGCTCTCGGCGGCGGCGTCGCCGATGCGGCCGACCCCGTCCTCGACCTCGGCCAGCGCCCGGTGGAAGGCGCCCTGGCTGGCGGCCGTCTGGCCTTCGCGCGTCTGGATCTCGCGGGCCAGCGCGCCGATGCGCTGGTCCAGCTCGGCCACGGTGCTGAAGATGGCCTTGGACGAGGTCTCGACCTGGGCCGAGAGATCCTTCACCGCATCGGCCACCACGCCGAAGCCGCGGCCGGCCTCGCCGGCCCGCTTGGCCTCGACGCTGGCGTTGAAGGCCACCAGCCGCGTCTGCAGCGCGATCTGCGTGATCTGTCCGGCCGCGTCGGAGACATGGCGCAGCGTGTCGACGATGGCCGCCACCTCCTGCCCGACCTGCTCGACCGCGCGGCGCGCGCGGCCGACCGCGGCATGGCTGGCCTCGGTGGTGGTGGCGATGCCGGTCTGCGAGGCCTGCACCTCGCGCACCTGCACGCCCAGGGCCTGCACGGCGGCCGCGCCCTGCTGGCCGACCCGCGCGGCATCGTCGATCTCGCCGCGCACCTGCGCGGCATCCTGGCCCAGGCGCGAGGCCAGCTTGGCGATGGAGGTGACGGCCGAGCGCAGCTCGATGGCCTCGCGCGAGCTGCCGGCGGAGCCGGTCTCGACCAGGCTGGGGGCGGCCACGGCCTTGCGGCCCAGGCGGTTCAGGAAGGGGGTCAACATGCTCGGCCTTGACGGGAAGGGGGAAGGGGGGAGGGGCAGCCCGGCGCTCAGTGCTCGCGCATCTTCACGCGCAGCCGGGCGATGCTCTGGCTGTGCAGCTGGCAGACGCGGCTCTCGGTCACGCCGAGGATGGCGGCGATCTCCTTGAGGTTGAGGTCCTGCTCGTAGTACAGGCTCATCACCAGCTTCTCGCGCTCGGGCAATTGCTCGATGGCCTGCACCAGGGCCTCGCGCATGCGGCGGTCCTGCAGGCGGCTCATGGGCGTCTCGCCGCTGTCGGGCACGTGGCGGTCGAGGAAGTCCTCGTCGCCCTCGTCGCCGCTCATGTCCTCCAGGTGCACGAGCTGGGTGCCGCGCACCTTGCCGAGCAGGCCCTGGTAGTCGGTCAGCGACAGGCCCATGGCCGCGGCGATCTCGCTTTCCTGCGGCGCGCGGCCGAGGCGGTGCTCCAGCTGCTGCACGGCGGTCTCGATCTCGCGCTGGCTCTTGCGCGTGCCGCGGCTGGCCCAGTCGCTGCCGCGCAGCTCGTCGAGCATGGCGCCGCGGATGCGCTGGCTGGCGAAGGTCTCGAATTGCACGCCCTGCGCCAGGTCGAAGCGCTGCGAGGCATCGGCCAGGCCGATCATGCCGGCCTGGATCAAGTCGTCGAGCTGCACATTGGCCGGCAGCTTGGCAATCATCTGATGCGCCAGTCGGCGCACCAGCGGGCTGTATTGCCGCAGCACCGCATTCGTGTCGGGGCGGCCGGTGGCGGTGTACATGGCGGCGGCGGGCAGGGGGCTGCGGGAGGGCGAGGCAAAGGGGCTCATGGCGGTCTCAGCGCATCGCGGAAGAGGGGGCGGCGGCCCGCGCCCGGCCGGCTTCGCGGGCCAGCGCCGGCAGCGGCGCCAGCGCTGCGTGGCCGGGGCGGTCGGCGCGCGGCCGCGGGGCCTCGCCGACCGGCTGCGCGTAGGCGCAGGCCAGCAGCGCGTCCAGGCGCTGCACCAGGGCGGCGGCCGGGGGCTGCTCGGGCGGCTCGGCGGGATCGACGCTCAGCCAGTGCTGCTGCACGCCGCCCAGGAAGCCGTCGGCGCAGCGCGCGAGGCTGGCGGCGATGCGCGGCGCCAGCCGCGAGCCGGCTGGTGCGGCCAGCAGCAGTTCGTGGGTGCGCAGGCCGGCGCGCAGGGCCAGCAGCTTGAGCGCGGCATAGGCTTCGGTCAGCGTGGCGCTGGAGTCGTCGCAGAGCACCAGCGGGCGCAGCTGCGGTGCCCGGCCGTCGCGCACCGCGCGGCCGAAAAGCCGTGCCAGATCGGCGGCGGGGGCATGCAGCAGGATCAGCTCGGCCTCGGGGGCCGCCTCGGCCAGGGCGTCGAGAAAGGCCTCGGTCGAGCCGCCGGCATCGACATGCTGCTGCGGCAGGCCGCGCGCGGCCAGGTAGGCCAGGTGGCTGTCGAGCGGCTCGATGGCCGCAGCCAGGTCGAAGCGGGCCAGCGCGTCGGGCTCGCGGGCATGCAGGCCGGCATCGACGACCAGGGTGCGGCGGTCCAGCCGCGCCGCGGCGCTGGCCAGGCGCTCGAGCAGCAGGCCGCCCCAGGCCAGGGCCGGGTTGGCGATCACCGGCAGGATGCGCAGCGTCGGTGTCGCGAAGCGGCGGCGCAGGCCGGCGGCCTGGTCTTCGGGCAAGCGGGCGGAGGCGCTCACGGCGGGGTCCTCGGCAGGGCAGCGGGCTTCAGCGGGCGGGCGGGCTGAACAGGCGCGAGGCCGGCTCGCGCGCCGGCAGCGGCGCGGCGAAGACCAGGTTCATCTCGCTGCTGTCGTAGCGCCAGGCCGCGCTGCCGCCGCCGCGCAGGGCGCGCTGCACCAGGGCCTGCGCGCTGAGGCGGTGCCAGTCCTCCGGCACGCGCTGGCCGTTGGCGATGGCCAGCACCTTCATGCGGTGGCGGATCAGCGCATCGAGCGCGGGGGCGAGCTTGACGGCCTCGTCGAGCTTGCTGAGCACCACGCCTTCCACCCGGGCGCCGCGGTAGCGCTGCACCACGTCCTCCAGGGTCTCGCCCTGGGCCGAGGCATTGAGCACGAGCAGGCGGCGGATCGAGGCATGGGCCACCATCTCCAGCAGCTCGTGGGTGCGGCTGTCGCGCTGGGCCACGCCGGCCGTGTCGATCAGCACCATCTTCTTGGCCGACAGCAGGTCGAGCAGGTCCTCCAGCGAGGCGCGGTCATGCGCCGTGTGCACCGGCACGCCCAGGATGCGGCCGTAGCTGCGCAGCTGCTCCTGCGCGCCGACGCGGTAGGCGTCGAGCGTGATCAGGCCCAGCTGCGAGGCGCCGTGGCGGGTGGCGAAGGCCGCGGCCAGCTTGGCGGTGGACGTGGTCTTGCCGACGCCGGTCGAGCCGATCAGGGCATAGATGCCACCCTGCTCCTCCAGCGCGGCCTCGCGCTCGCCGGTCAGGAGATTGCGTTCGAGCACGCCGCTGGCCCAGCCGATCTCGTCGGCCTCGGCCGGCGTGGCGGGCAGGGCGTCGACGAGCTTGCGGATCAGCGCGGTCGAGAAGCCGCAGTCCAGCAGGCGCTGGGTCAGGCGGGCCTGGGCCGGATGGCGCTGCAGGCGCTCCATGAAGGCCAGGGCGCCGAAGCGCTCCTCGATCAGGCCCTTCATCGCGCGCAGCTCGTGGATCATGGCCGACTCGCCGTGGCTCGGCGCGGCCGGGCGGGCGGCTTCGGCCGGCGCCGGCTCGGGCGCGATGGTCGCGACCTGGCGGCGCGCGACGCGCTGCTCCACGGCATGGATGGCCATGTCGACCGGATCGGCGAGCAGGGGCAGGTGCTCGGGCGGGGCCGGCGGCGCACGGCGCGTGCCGGCGGCACGAAGCTCATCGCCTGAGCCGGGCGCGGGCTGCGCGCGGCGGGGGCTGGCCTCAGGCCGGTCCGGGGCTTCGGCCGCAGCCGGCGCGCGGCGCGCTGCGGGCGGGCTGGCCGGCGGGCGGGCTGCGGCCTCGGGCCGGGCCTGCGGCGGGGTGGCCGGTGCCGCGGCGACGGACGCAGACGGCTGCAAGGCCGCCTGGCGCTTGCGCAGCAGGCGTTCACGCACATAGTCCTGGAAGGACAGGGTGCTCATCGCCAGCTTCTGCACATCCTGGGCGACCTCGTCGCCGGCCGCCGGGGCCGTGGCGGCGCTTGCAGGCGGCTCGGCCGCATCGCCCGCATCGGCCTGCGCCGCGAGCCGGTGGGCGGCGGCCAGGGCCTGGGGGGCCATGGCCAGCATCTCGACGCCCTGGGCGGTCTGGCGGGTCGAGAGGACGACGGCCTCCTCGCCCAGCGCGGCGCGCATCTTCTGCATGGCCTCGCGGGAGCTGCGGCCGGTGTAGCGCTGGACGTTCATGCGGTGCCTCCGATGACGGAACCGATACGGATGGAATGGGTTTCAGGGATCTCGCTGTGGCCCAGCACCTTCAGCCGCGGCGCGGCACGGCGCAGCAGCCGGGCCACCGGCACGCGGATCGCGTCGGGCACCAGCAGGCAGGCGGGATGGCCCAGGTTCTCCTGGCGCTTGGCGCTGTCGGCGGCGCCGCGGCTCAGCGCATCGGCGACGCCGGGGTCCAGCATCGGCCCGGTGCCGCCGCCCAGGGCCTGGGCCAGCAGGCGTTCCAGCTCGGGCTCGATGGCGATCACGTCCAGCTCCTTCACCGGGCCGTAGATCTGCTGGACGATGGCCGGCGCCAGGGCGATGCGCACGCGCCGCGCCAGCTCGGCGGGGTCGGTGGCGAGGCTGCTGTTGGCCCCGACATGCTCGGCCACCGTCTCGACGATGGAGCGCATGTCGCGGATGTGCACGCCCTCCTCCAGCAGCAGCTGCAGCAGTTTCTGGAGCGTGGCGATCGGGACCATCTTGGGGATCACGTCTTCGATGACTTTGGGGACCAGGCGGCTCAGGTGCTCGACCAGGGCCAGCGTCTCGCTGCGGCCCAGCAGGCGGGCGGCCTGGGTTTGCATCAAGTGTGAAAGGTGGGTGGCCACCACGGTCGAGCAATCAACGACGGTGTAGCCGGCCATTTGCGCTGCTTCCCGCTGGCCCTCGTCGATCCAGACCGCCGGCAGGCCGAAGGCCGGGTCGCTGGTGCGGGTGCCGATCAGCGGCGTCTGCGCGCCGCCCGGGTTGATCGCCAGCAGCATGGCGGGATAGGCCTCGCCCTCGCCGATCACCGCGCCGCGCAGGGTCAGGCGGTAGGCGCCGGGGCGCAGCTCCAGGTTGTCGCGGATGTGCACAGGCGGCGGCAGGAAGCCCACGTCCTGCGCGAACTTGCGCCGCACGCCCTTGATGCGGCCGAGCAGCTCGCCGCCGCGGGCCTTGTCGACCAGCTGGATCAGGCGGAAGCCCAGCTCCAGGCCCAGGGTGTCGACGGGTTGCAGATCGTCCCAGCTCGCCTCGGCGTTCGGGTCGACGGGCTTGAGCTCCTCGGCCGGTGCCGCGGCGGCTGCGGCGCGGGCCTCGGCCGCGCGGCGCTGCTGCGCCCAGGCCAGGGTGCCCAGGCCGGACGCCATCAGCAGGAAGACCAGGTGCGGCATGCCGGGGATCAGGCCCAGGGTGCCGATCACGCCGGCGGCCACGCCGATCGACTTCGCACTGCGGAACATCTGGCCGACGATCTGCTGGCCGACATCCTCGCCCTTGCCCACGCGCGAGACCACCATGGCGGCGGCCACCGAGATCAGCAGGCCCGGGATCTGCGCGACCAGGGCATCGCCGATGGCCAGCAGGATGTAGTTGTCGGCGGCCTCGCCGGCCGACAGGCCGTGCTGGACCATGCCGATCAGCATGCCGCCGACGATGTTGATGAAGAGGATCAGGATGCCGGCGATGGCATCGCCGCGCACGAACTTGCTGGCGCCGTCCATCGAGCCGAAGAACTCCGCCTCCTCGCCCACCTCGGCGCGGCGGCGCTTGGCCTCCTTCTCGTCGATCAGGCCGGCGTTCAGGTCGGCGTCGATCGCCATCTGCTTGCCGGGCATCGCGTCCAGCGTGAAGCGCGCGCTGACTTCGGCGATGCGCTCCGAGCCCTTGGTCACCACCATGAAGTTGATGACCACGAGGATGGCGAACACGACCAGGCCGACCGCGAAGTTGCCACCGATCAGCACATGGCCGAAGCTTTCGATGACCTGGCCGGCCGCGCCGGTGCCGGTGTGGCCTTCCATCAGCACCATGCGGGTGGAGGCCACGTTCAGCGACAGGCGCAGCAGGGTGGACAGCAGCAGCACGCTGGGGAAGGCCGCGAAATCCAGCGGCCGCAGCATGTTGGCCGCGACCATCATGATCATCAGCGCCACCGCGATGTTGAAGGTGAACAGCAGGTCCAGCGCGAAGGCCGGCAGCGGCAGCACCATCATGGCCAGCACCAGCAGGACCAGCAGCGGCGCGGCCAGGCCGCTGAGCAGGCGGGCCTGCGGGCCCAGCCAGGCTTGCAGTTGACGCAGGGCGGGATTCATCGGGGCGGGTCCGGGCGGGGAGGGTCAGAACGGCGGGAAGGGCGCGGCGCGGCTCAGCCGGCCGCGGGGGCGGTGTGCGGGTCCAGCCCGGCCGGCACCGGCACCGGGGCCAGGCTGCCGGGCATCGGGGCCTGGCCGGCGAGGGCCGCCTTGAGCTGGTAGACATGGGCCAGCACCTGGGCCACGGCGGCGTAGAGGGCCACCGGGATCTCGCGGTCGAGTTCGCCATGGGCCCACAGGGCGCGGGCCAGGGGCGGGGCTTCGAGCACGGGCACGCCGTGCTCGGCGGCCATCTTGCGGATGCGCAGGGCGACCAGGTCGGCGCCGACGGCGACGATGCGCGGCGCGCCGGCCGAGCCCTCCTCGTACTTCAGCGCCACCGCGTAGTGCGTGGGGTTGGTCACCACCAGGTCGGCCGTCGGCAGCGCGCTGAACATGCGCTGCTGCGCGCGCTGGCGCATCAGCTGGCGCAGGCGGCCCTTGACCTCGGGGCTGCCCTCCTGCTCCTTGTGCTCCTGCTTGGCCTCCTGGTGGCTCATGCGCAGGCGCTTGGCATGCTGGAAGTGCTGCAGCGGCGCGTCGACCAGCGCGAACAGCAGCAGCAGGCCCAGCACCGCGCCCAGGCCGCGCAGCAGCAGGCCGCCGAGGTGGCCGAGCGCAGCCGGCAGCGGCAATTGCAGCGTACCGGCAAAGCGCTCCAGGCCCTGGGCCAGGAAGAAGCCGGCCACCGTGACGATGGCCAGGGCCAGGCAGCAGGCCTTGAGCGTGTCGACCAGCTTGTCGCTGGAGAACAGCCCGGCCAGGCCGCTGAGGGGGTTGAGCTTGTCGAACTTCGGCTGCAGGGGCTTGAGCGTCCAGTTCCAGCCGCCCAGGGCCAGACCGCCCAGCACCGCCACCGCCAGCAGGGCCGCGCCGACCGGCAGCACGGCCTGCAGGAACTGGCCCAGCGCGGTGCCGAGGCGGGCCTCCAGCACGCCGGGCGTGCGCAGGCTCTGGGCGTCGAAGCGCAGGCCGCCGACGAGGATGTCGGACAGCGGCCCGAAGGCCCGCGGCAGCAGGATCAGGGCCAGCAGCAGGCCGGCACCGACGGCCAGGGCATGGCCGAGGTCGCGCGAGCGGGGCACCTGCCCGTCCTCGCGCGCCTGCTTGAGCCGGCGTGCCGAGGCGGGAAGGTGGCGGTCCTGTGCGTCGTTCTGGGCCATGGCTGGAAGGAGTCCCTTGGCAGGGGATTCTTCCCAGCGCAGCCCGCGCCCGGGGCCGGATAAGCGGTGCCGGCCCTGCCCTTATCGGCTGCTGGGGGCGCGGCCTGGCGGCGGCCGGGACCGCCGCCGAGGCTCAGAAGCCGAGGCTGGCCAGCAGGTCGTCGACCTCGCTCTGGCTGTGGACGATGTCGGTCCGGCCCTCGGCATCGACCACCGGGCCCTGCAGGCTGCTGGTCTCGCCACGGGGGGGCGCCGACGGCAGGGCGGCCAGCTCGGCCGGTGCGGTGGCCTTGAGCAGTTCGACGAGCTGGTCCTCGATGGTCGAGGCCAGGCCCACCACCCGGGCCACCACCTGGCCGGTCAGGTCGTGGAAGTCCTGGGCCATCATGATGTCGGTCAGGTGCGCGTCGATGCGGCGCGAGGCGGCCTCGACATCGCCGACGAAGTTCATCACCGCGCCGCTGGCCACGGCCTTGACCGGGTCGGCGACGATGCTGCGCGCCATCTCGCGCGTCTGGGTCGCGATGGCCTCGTGATCGGCCTTGGCCTGGTCGACCGAGTTCAGCACCTTGTTGGCCGCGTCAGCCGTCTTCTGCGCGATGTACTGCAGGCGGCTCTTGGCATCGGGCAGGTTGTCGGCCACATCGCGCAGGCGCGGCGCATAGCCGAGCTGGTGCAGCGCGTCGTGCAGCATGCGGGTGAGCTCGCCGAGCTTCTGGTAGACCTCGGGCGAGGCACCCTGGGGCTGCAGCGGGCTCAGCATCTCGGCCGGCAGGAGGGTGGGGCTCATGCGATGCTCCTCAGGCCGCGGTGGCGAGTTTCTGCATGATCTTCTGCACCTTCTCCTCCAGCGTGGCCTTGGTGAAGGGCTTGACGATGTAGCCGGCCGCGCCGATCTGGGCGGCCAGCACGATGTCCTCCTTGCGTGCCTCGGCCGTCACCATCAGCACCGGCAGGTGCTTGAGCGCCTCGTCGGCCTTGACGGCCTTGAGCAGCTCGAAGCCGTTCATATTGGGCATGTTGATGTCGCTGACGACGAAGTCGAAGTGGCCGTTGCGCAGCATCTGCAGCGCGACGACACCGTCCTCGGCTTCCTCGGCCTGCTGGTAGCCGATCTCCTTGAGCAGGCCGCGCACGATGCGGCGCATGGTCGAGAAGTCGTCGACGATCAGGAATTTCAGCTCAGGGGTGCTCATGGGGCGTCCTCGGGGAGGGGGCGTTCGCTGCTTATCGGCCGGAGGCCGGCGGACTTGATGGCCGTGGGAGCGGCAGACGCTGGACCAGCGCGCCGGCCTCGGGGGGGTGTCGGGCGTTGTCCACGTCGAGCGGCGCGTCCTCGCGCTCGGCCCCGCGGAAGAAACGGTCCTCGGCCTCGCGGTTCATCACCACGATGCTGATGCGGCGGTTGGTGGGCGCCAGCGGCTCGTCCTTCACGAAGGGCTGGCTGGCGGCCAGGCCCTGCACGCGCAGGATGCGGGCATCGTCCAGGCCGCCGGCGATCAGCTCGCGCCGCGAGGCATTGGCCCGGTCGGCCGAAAGCTCCCAGTTGCTGTAGCCGGCGGCGCCGCCGGTGAAGGGCGCGGCATCGGTGTGGCCCTCCAGCGTCAGGCGGTTCGGCACCTCGCCGAGCACGCTGCCCAGGGTGCGCAGCAGCTCGCGCAGATAGGGCTGCACCGTGGCGCTGCCGCTGGCGAACATCGGCCGGTTCTGGGCATCGGTGATCTGGATGCGCAGGCCGTCGCGCGTCAGGTCGAGCTTGATCTGCGACTTGAACTCGGTCAGCCGCGGGCTGGCGACCAGCACCTCCTCGACCTTGTCGCGCAGCATCTTCAGCCGCGCCTGTTCCGCCTCGGCCTGCTCCGCCTTGAGCGACTCGAGCTTGGCCAGGGTGTAGCTGCTGCGCTTCTGCTCGGTCTCGCCCTTCTTGACCTGGCCGCCCTGGCGGCTGAGGTCCTCGCCGCCGCCGCGCACGACGGAGGAGGAATCGCCCGAGCCCGAGCCGCCGAGCATGGAGATCTTCACCGGATTGGCGAAGTAGTCCTGGATGCCCTTGCGGTCGCCCTCGGTCGTCGAGCCCAGCAGCCACATCAGCAGGAAGAAGGCCATCATCGCCGTGACGAAGTCGGCGTAGGCGATCTTCCAGGCCCCGCCGTGCGCCGCATGGCCGCCCTTCTTGATGCGCTTGATGATGATGGGCTGAAGCTTCTTGGCATCACCGGCCATGGCAGGCCTCCGACCTCAATGGATCCGGCCGGCGAAGCCAGGCCGACTTCCAGCAGACGCCGCGGATCCGGCTTCGCCGGTCCGCTGGCGTCGCCCCCCTCGGGGGGGTGCGCCGCAGGCGCTCCGGGGGGGGACTCATTTCTTGCCTTTGACGTGGCCTTCGAGTTCGGCGAAGGTCGGGCGCTCGGTGGAATAGAGCACCTTGCGGCCGAACTCGATGGCGATGGCCGGGGCGTAGCCCTGCATCGAGGCCAGCAGCGTGGTCTTGATGCACTGCAGCTCCTTGCTGCCTTCCTCCACCTTCTGCTCCAGCAGGCCGGCCAGGGGCTCGGCGAAGGCATAGGCCAGCAGGATGCCGAGGAAGGTGCCGACCAGGGCCGAGCCGATCATGCCGCCCAGCACCGCCGGGGGCTGGCCCACCGAGCCCATGGTGTTCACCACGCCCAGCACCGCCGCCACGATGCCGAAGGCCGGCAGCGCACCGGCCAGGCGCTGCAGCGCGCCGACGGCGGCATGGGCCTCGTGGTGATGGGTCTCGATCTCGCTGTCCATCAGCGATTCGATCTCGTGCGGGTTCAGGTTGCCGCTGACCATCATGCGCAGGTAGTCGGTGATGAACTCGGCCACGTGGTGGTCGTTGCCCACTTCCGGGTACTTCTGGAACAGCGGCGAGCTGTGCGGGTCCTCGACATCCTTCTCGATGGCCATCAGCCCGTCCTTGCGGGCCTTCTGCAGGATGTCGTAGAGCAGGGCCATCAGCGCCATGTAGCGCGCCTTGGTGTACTTGCTGCCCTTGAAGCACTGGCCCAGGCCCTTCATCGTGGCCTTGAGCACCTTGGGCTGGTTGTTGGCCACGAAGGCACCCACGGCGGCACCGCCGATGGTGGTCATCTCGAAGGGCAGCGCATGCAGCACCACGCCGATGTTGCCGCCGTGGGCGATGAAGACGCCGAAGATGCAGGCCATGGCGACGGCCCAGCCGATCAGGACGAACATGGTGCGCGGACTCGCTGTTGGGGGAAGGAAAGGGGCGGGAAGCTCGGGCCCATGGTCCCCCGAAGCCCTGCGCGGCAAGAGCCCAAAAAAAGCGGCGGATCAGGGACTGATCCGCCGTCAAGGCGCTCCAAACGCCACCAGGAGACAAGGAAGGGGAAGACCGGCTCAGCCACCCTCCGGCGGCCGCTGCAGCCCGCGTGTCTGCGGCCGCACGCTGGCCGGCCGGAAGGGCGCGCGATAGGCATAGAGGGTGTGCCCGCCCGCCGGCATCCGCAGGTCGGCCCGCTGCCCGGGCAGGGGGAAGGCCAGGCTCAGCAGCCAGGCCCCCGGGGCCAGTTCGGCCTGGGCCTTGGCCAGGGCCTCGGGCATCGATTCGGGACGCTGGAAGAGGTAGACCAGGTCGATGCCGCGCCAGTCGGCCGCCCACAGGTCACCCCGCTCGATGCGGGCCCCCCGGCAGCGCAGGCGGGCGATCCAGCTCAGCGGGCGGCTTGCTTCGATGCCCTCCAGCCGGGCCAGTGGATAGGCCCGCTTCAGTGCCCGCAGGCCGTCCCCCAGGCCGCAGCCGGCATCGAGGATGCGGGCATCCGGCGGCAGGGGCAGCTGGCGGGCGAGCTCGTCGAAGGCCGCGGCGGGCGTCGGATAGAGCGGGGCATCGCGCCAGGCCGCCCGCGGGTAGAGCAGCAGCAGCAGGCCCAGCGGCAGCAGCCAGACCCAGGCCGGCAGCAGGCCGGCGAGCAGGCCGCCGAGCAGCATCACCGGGTAGCCGAGCAGCAGACAGACCTGGCGCATGCGGCTGTCGGTGCCGGGCAGGAAGACCAGCGGCAGGAGGCAGGCCAGCAGGGCGGCGGTCCGGGGGCCGAGTCCGGCATGGCCCAGCAGGATCTGCAGGGCCCAGGCGCTGGTCCAGGCGGCCACGGCCGGCAGCGGCCAGGCCAGGGTCAGGCGTGCGGCCGGTCGCATGGCCTGGCGCTCGGGCAGGCAGGAAGCGTTCGCGGACATGGTGCGCGCCGGCCGGCTTCAGTGCAGTTGCAGCGCGCCGCTGGCCTTGCCCTTGCCGGCCCGGGCCGGCGGGTTGCACAGGCCGCAGACGTAGTGCTTGGCGATCTCGTGCGGATGCGTGACGAAGTGGCCGCCGCACTGGCTGCAGGGCGTCATGGTCAGCATGCCGTTGTCGATGAACTTCACCAGGCGCCAGGCGCGGGTGATCGAGAGCTGCGGCTCCAGGCCCTGGGTCTGGATCTGCTCCAGGTAGAGGCGGTAGGCCTTGATGATGGTCTCGATCTCGTCGAGGGCCGCGCTCTTGTTCAGGTACTCGTGGATGTTCAGGAAGAGGCTGGCGTGGATGTTGGGCTGCCAGGTCATGAACCAGTCGGTGCTGAAGGGCAGCTGGCCCTTGCTGGGCGACTTGCCGGCGACTTCCTTGTACAGGCGCAGCAGACGCTCGTAGGAGAGGTCGGTTTCCGACTCCAGCACCTGCAGGCGGGCGCCGAGCTGGATCAGCGTGACGGCGGTCTCGATCTGCTTGGCTTCGGTCAGAAGGCTCTTGCTGCGGCTCATGGCGGGCTCCCGGTTCAGGTTCTGGTTCAGGGTCTCGTGCGGAGCGGACTCAGGCGGCTTCCTGGTGCCGGCCGGCCATCAGGATGCTGGCGTGCAGGCGGCTGACGCCCTCGTTGGCGGCGCTGCGGCCGTGGTTGGTCAGCAGGCCCCAGACCATCTCGTCGTCCACCCGCATGCGCATCAGCAGCTGGTTGCCCGACGCGACCTTCATCAGCTGGGCCGGGCTCAGCGTGATCAGCAGGTCGGCGGCTTCCTCCGACAGGCCCAGGCGGAACAGCGCCTCCTCGCGGTCGCGGCGGATCAGGCTCTGCGCCAGCATCAGGTAGGAGAGGTTGGCTTCGCGGATCTCCATCAGGATCTGTTCGGTGGTCATGGCGGCTTCCTGGCGTGGCGGGTGGCGGGGAGGGATCTGGCGGGCGATCGGCGCTCTGTTTTCGCGATCACCGTGGAATGAACTGTAGGCAGGCCCCCGCCCGGCTTGAATCAGCCTGGCGCTGTTTGCGAGGTGCTGGCGCGGAGACAGCCGTGTCGGACAAATTCCTACACGGCAAGCGGAATCACGGTGTTTTTCCGAAGGCCCCTCAAGTCCCGGCGGGGCCGGTCCGATAAGCAGCCAACGGGTCGAACGATCGATTCCGCGGTCCGGCAAGGACCCCTGCAGCCGCCCGACAAGGACCGGTGGCACGCAGGCCCCTTGCGTCGGGCGAGCGCCTTCCGGACGGGCTTCGGCCCGGTCGGCGGGCAGGCAGCTCGGTGCATGCCGGTTGCCCCTGGAACCTGCATCACCGTCCTTCTATCGCCGGCGCAAGCCGGGTTTCTCATCCCGTCAAGGAGCCCATCATGGTCATGACCGTCAACACCAACAACTACTCGCTCAACGCCCAGCGCAACCTCGGGGGCTCGCAGTCCACCCTGGCCACCGCGATGCAGCGCCTGTCCTCCGGCCTGCGGGTGAACAGCGCGAAGGACGATGCGGCCGGCCTGGCCATCGCCGAGCGCATGAACGCCCAGGTCCGCGGCATGAACGTCGCCCAGCGCAATGCCAATGACGCGATCTCGCTGTTCCAGACGGCCGAAGGCGCGATGGGCAAGATCGGCGAGAACCTGCAGCGCATCCGCGAGCTGGCCGTGCAGTCGGCCAGCGGCTCGATCAGCGATGCCGACCGTGCGAACCTGCAGTCGGAAGCCGATCAGCTCGTTGAGGAAATCGCCCGCGTCGGCGACAACGCGAAGTTCAACGGCATCAACCTGCTGGACGGCAGCTTCACCAGCACCGATTTCCAGATCGGCGCCGACGGCACCGACGTGATCACCGCCGCCACCGACTTCGACATGACCGCGCTGACCGCCTATGCGGCGGCCGACATCAGCACTGCCGGCGCCGCGACCTCGGTGATCAGCGACATCGACACCGACCTGGACACGCTGAACACGGCCCGCTCCCAGGCCGGTGCCTTCCAGAGCCGCTTCGAGGCCGTGATTTCGCAGCTGCAGGTCAGCGTGGAAAGCACCTCGGCTGCGCGCGGCCGGATCATGGATGCCGACTTCGCGGCCGAGACGGCCAACCTGTCGAAGGCCCAGATCCTGCAGCAGGCCGGCACCGCCATGGTCGCCCAGGCCAACCAACTGCCGCAGCAGGTGCTGTCGCTGCTGCGCTGATCGGCCCCCCGGGCACGCAAGGCCCGGACCCCGAAAGCAGCAAGCCCCTGCCGGCATCGCGCCGGCAGGGGCTTCGGTGCTTGGGGGGGCTCAGGGTCTGAGCCCGCAGGCTCAGACGCCCTGCTTCAGGCTGGCGGCGATGAAGCCGTCCAGGTCCCCGTCGAGCACCTTCTGGGTGGCCGAGACTTCGACGTTGGTGCGCAGGTCCTTGATGCGGCTCTGGTCCAGCACGTAGCTGCGGATCTGGTGGCCCCAGCCCACGTCGGTCTTGCTGTCCTCCAGCTTCTGCTGCTGCTCGCGCTGCTTGCGCATCTCGTGCTCGTACAGGCGGGCGCGCAGCATCTGCCAGGCCTCGTCGCGGTTGCGGTGCTGGGAACGATCGTTCTGGCACTGCACGACGATGCCGGTCGGGACGTGGGTGAGCCGCACGGCCGAATCGGTCTTGTTGATGTGCTGGCCGCCGGCGCCGCTGGCGCGGAAGGTGTCGGTGCGCACATCGGCCGGATTGATCTCGATCTCGATCGAGTCGTCGACCTCGGGGTAGACGAAGACGCTGGCGAAGCTGGTGTGCCGTCCGCCCGAGCTGTCGAAGGGGCTCTTGCGGACGAGCCGGTGCACGCCGGTCTCGGTGCGCAGGTGGCCGAAGGCGTAGTCGCCGCTGATCTTCAGCGTGGCGCTGCGGATGCCGGCCACGTCGCCCTCGGTTTCTTCCATCACCTCGACGGCAAAGCCCTTGCGCTCGCAGTAGCGCAGGTACTGGCGCTGCAGCATCTGCGCCCAGTCGCAGGCTTCGGTGCCGCCGGCGCCGGCCTGGATGTCCAGGAAGCAGGGCATGGGATCGGCCGGGTTGTTGAACATCCGGCGGAACTCCAGGCCCTCGACCTGCTCGGCCAGCGGGCCGGTCTCGGCCTCGATCACGGCCAGGCCATCGAGATCCTCGTCGGCCTTGCTCAGCTCGTAGAGCTCGCTGTTGTCGGCCAGGTTGCGCTCCAGGCTGGCGATGGTCTCGACCACCGCTTCGAGCGACTTCTTCTCGCGGCCCAGGGCCTGGGCGTTCTTGGGATCGTTCCAGACGGTCGGATCCTCGAGCGCGGCATTGACCTCGCTCAGTCGACGGGACTTTTCATCCCAGTCAAAGATACCTCCGAAGTTCGGCGGTCCGGTGGGTCAGGTCGGCCAGTCGGGTGCCGATGGCGTTGATGCGTTCGATGTCCATGGGGTCTCGGGCGGTGGGTCGCGGCGGGCCGGCCCCCAGCGGGCCGGAAACCCGCGATTTTCGCACCGTCGCCGGGCGCCGCCCTCCCGGCGGCCCGGCGTGCGGCGATCAGCGGCTGGCCGCCGGTCGCGCCGGGTTCGGTGCCGCGGCCTTCGGGACCGCCCGGGTCGGCGCCGGGTTCGGGCCCGCCGCAGGGGCGGCGAAGGGCTTGCCCTCGACCGTGAGCCCGGCGTCCGACAGGCGCTGCGCGCTGCCGGGACCCACGCCGCCGACGCGGCCGATCAGGTCCCCCCAGTCGCGGAAGGGGGCCTTCTGCCGCTCGGCCAGCAGCTTGCCCGACAGCGCGGGCCCGATGCCCTTGACCGACTCCAGGCTGGCCTGGTCCGCTCGGTTGACTTCAACGGCGGCCCAGACCGTGCCGGCCGTCAGGACCAGCAGCCCGGCCAGGCTTCGACGCAGGAAGGTGTGCATGCCTTGTCTCCCAGGTGGCGCCGGCAAAGGTGCCGGCTGCAGGCCACTCTAGGCAGACCGCGTTCCGCGCAGGCCGGCCACGGTCCCTCGGAAGTGGGTCGTGCCTCCCCAGCTTGCAGGCCGTCGGGCCTCAGGCGTCTTCCAGGCGCTGCGGGGGGTAGCTGTCCCAGGTCTGGCAGCCCGGACATTGCCAGAAGTAGTTCTGCGCCTCGAAGCCGCAGGCCGCGCAGCGGTAGCGCTGCTGCGGCCGGGCGCCGTTGCTGACGACCCGGGCCAGGGCATCGGCCCGGGCGGGCGTCAGGGCCTCACCCTGGGCCGCCTGATGCCGCAGCAGGGCCGCGGCGCCCGACAGGCTGGGCCGGCTGGCCAGCGCCTCGTCCAGCAGGGTCTGCTGGTCGGCCGGCGCGTCGGTGAGCTGGTAGATCGCGTTCAGCAGGTCCTGGCTGGGCGCGAGGCGGTAGGCCTCGTGCAGCCGGGTGCGCACGGCTTCGACCTGGCCGGCGGCCCGGGCCGCTGCCGCGATCTCGCCGGCCACGAGGGCCGCGATGCTGGGCTGGCTGACCAGCAGGGGCTGCCAGGCGGCCAGGGCTTCGGCGGCCCGGCCGGCGCGGGCCAAGGCCAGGCCCTGCAGCACCTGCGGGCGCGGGGCCTGGGGCGCGGCTTCGCGAGCGCGGGCCAGGGCGGCACGGGCTTCCTCGGGACGCTGGCGCGCATCGGCTTCCTGGGCCAGCTCGCAGGCATGGTGGGCGATTCGGGTGGCGAAGGAGCCGGCCCCGCTGGCCTCGAGCTTGCGCGCGGTCTCGATGGCGGCATGCCAGTCCCGCGAGCGTTCGTAGAGGCCGAGCAGTTCCAGCCGCGCATCGGTGGCGAAGCCGCTGCCGTCGAGCGCGCGGAAGGCGGCCTCGGCGCGGTCGAAGAGGCCGGCCTTCAGGAAGTCCTGCGCCAGCGCGAACTGCGCGCGGGCGCGCTCGGACTCGGCCAGGTCGCTGCGCGCCAGCAGGTGTTCGTGCACCCGCACGGCCCGCTCGTATTCGCCGCGGCGGCGGAACAGATTGCCCAGCGCGAAGTGCAGGTCGGCCGTGCCGGGATCCTGGCGCATCGCCTCGATGAAGGCATCGATGGCCTTGTCCTGCTGTTCATTGAGCAGCAGGTTCAGGCCGCGGTAATAGGCCTTGGGCGAATCGGCCTGCTCGCGCTTCCACTGGCGCAGATCGAAGCGGGCGGCAAGCCAGCCGAAGCCGAAGGCGGCCATCACCGCCAGCGGCAGCAGGGAGAGCAGGGTGGGATCAAGATCCATCGGGGGTGCCGCGCAGGCTGTCGCGCGGCCCCAGGGCCGGCAGGTCGGGGAGGGGAGGGGGTCGGCTGTCGAGGTCGGCCGTCGTGGCGGCCTCCCCGGCGCGGGGGGCCGCCGGGGAGCCTGCGGTCGGCGTCACCTCGACGGGCGGTTCCTGGACGCGGCGGCGCAGACGCAGCCAGCTCGGCAGCATGGCCAGCACGCCCAGGGCGCAGCCCAGCGCGAAGGCGGCCAGCACGATGTAGACCATCGCGGTCCGCCACTCATGGCCGAAGAACCAGCGGACCACGGCCTCCTCCTGGTTGTTCAGCGCGAAGGCGAACAGCGTGAAGAAGAGGAAGGCCCGCAGGAGCCAGGTCAGGACCCGCATGCGCCGGATTCTAGGCTTCGGTTCCCGCCTCTTCGGCGGCGGCGGCGGCGCGGGCACCGGCTGCATCGACCGATTCGCGCAGGGCCTTGCCGGGCTTGAAATGCGGCACCAGCTTCTCGGGAATCGGCACCTGTTCGCCCGAGCGCGGGTTGCGGCCCATGCGCGGCGGCCGGCGGTTGATCGAGAAACTGCCGAAGCCGCGGATCTCGATGCGGTGGCCCTGGGCGAGCGCGTCGCTCATCGCGTCGAGCATGGTCTTCACCGCGAACTCGGCGTCGCGGTGGGTGAGCTGGGGAAAGCGCTCGCCCAGCAGGTTCACCAGGTCGGAACGGGTCATGGTCATCATGATCGGGGGGGATCCTGCAGGGCCTCGCGCCTCGGAGCGGGCCACGCGGGCGCGCAGCTTACCGCGCGCGGTGGGGGCTCCGGAAACGACAACGGGGGCCGAAGCCCCCGTTGCAGCCGGTCCGCGACGACCGGGGGCCCGAAGGCCGCCCGGCGCCGGGCCCTGCGGTGCGGATCAGTTGTTGCCCTGGTCCAGCTTGGCCTTCAGCAGGGCACCCAGGCTGGTCGTGCCGGCGTTCTCACGCTCGTTCGACTGCGAGATGCGCTGCATGGCTTCCTGCTGCTCGGCGCTGTCCTTGGCCTTGATCGACAGCTGGATCGAACGGGTCTTGCGATCCACGTTGATGATCAGGGCGGTGACTTCGTCGCCTTCCTTCAGCACGTTGCGGGCATCTTCCACGCGGTCGCGGGAGATCTCGCTGGCACGCAGGTAGCCGGTCACGTCCGGGGTCAGCTGGATCTCGGCGCCACGGGCGTCCACGGTCTTGACGGTGCCGGTCACGGTCGCGCCGCGGTCGTTCATCGTCGTGAAGGTGGCGAAGGGGTCACCGTCGAGTTGCTTGATGCCCAGGCTGATGCGCTCGCGGTCCACGTCGATGGCCAGCACCAGCGCCTCGACTTCCTGGCCCTTCTTGTAGTTGCGCACGGCGGCCTCGCCCGGCTCGTGCCAGGACAGGTCCGACAGGTGCACCAGGCCGTCGATGCCGGCGGCCAGGCCGACGAAGACGCCGAAGTCGGTGATCGACTTGACCGGGCCCGACAGCTTGTCGCCGCGCTTGTGGTTCTGGGCGAACTCTTCCCAGGGGTTGGCGCGGCACTGCTTCATGCCCAGCGAGATGCGACGCTTGTCTTCGTCGATCTCCAGCACCATGACTTCGACTTCCTCGCCCATCGTCACCAGCTTGCTGGGGGCGACGTTCTTGTTGGTCCAGTCCATCTCGGAGACGTGCACCAGGCCTTCGATGCCCGGTTCGATCTCGACGAAGGCACCGTAGTCGGCGATGTTGGTGACCTTGCCGAACAGGCGGGTGCTGTTCGGGTAGCGGCGCGAGACGCCGATCCAGGGATCGTCGCCCATCTGCTTCAGGCCCAGGCTGACGCGCATCTTCTCGGCGTCGAACTTCAGGACCTTGGCGGTCAGTTCCTGGCCGACCTGCACCACTTCCGTCGGGTGACGGACACGGCGCCAGGCCATGTCGGTGATGTGCAGCAGGCCGTCGATGCCGCCGAGGTCGACGAAGGCACCGTATTCGGTGATGTTCTTGACCACGCCGTTGACGATCGCGCCTTCGCGCAGCGTCTCGAGCAGCTTGGCGCGCTCTTCGCCCATCGAGGCCTCGACCACCGCGCGACGCGACAGCACAACGTTGTTGCGCTTGCGGTCGAGCTTGATGACCTTGAACTCCATGGTCTTGCCCTCGAAGGGCGTCATGTCCTTCACCGGGCGGGTGTCGAGCAGCGAGCCCGGCAGGAAGGCGCGGATGCCGTTGACCAGCACCGTCAGGCCGCCCTTGACCTTGCCGCTCACCGTGCCGGTCACGAAGTCGCCGGACTCCAGCGAGGTTTCCAGCGACAGCCACGAAGCCAGGCGCTTGGCCTTGTCGCGCGACAGCATGGTGTCGCCGTAGCCGTTCTCGATGGCGTCGATGGCCACCGCGACGAAGTCACCGACCTGGACTTCCAGCTCGCCCTGGTCGTTGCGGAACTCGTCGATCGGCACATAGGCTTCGGACTTCAGGCCGGCGTTCACGACCACGAAGTTGTGCTCGACAGCCACCACCTCGGCGGAGATGACCTCGCCGGCGCGCATGTTGGACTTGTGGAGCGACTCCTCGAAGAGCGCGGCGAACGATTCCGAGCCTTGGTAGGCGGGAGCGGTTTGGGGCATGGGGTCTTCCGGGCCGGCGGGCGCCGGCGGTATCGCCGCGGAGACGGCGGTTGATGGTTGAATCCGCGCCCCCGGGCGGCCCGTCGGGCCAGGGAGGGAGGGGCGCGGGCCCTGGGCGGCGGTGAGGCCGCCCATCCTGCGGGTCGGGCCTCAGGCGGCCGGAGCGTGCTCCGGGCCGTGCGGGGCCCCACCCTGCGCGTCATCCCACCATCGCAGCAGCTGTTCGACCGAGGCTTCGATCGACAGCGCCGAGTTGTCGAGTTGGCGCGCATCCTCGGCCGCTTTCAGCGGGGCGCTGCTGCGGGAACGGTCCCGCGCGTCGCGCGCCTCAAGGTCAGCCAGAAGGGCCGGTAGTGTAGCCGAGACACCTGCGGCGGCGAGCTGGCGGTGGCGGCGCTCGGCGCGCTGCGCGGCGCTTGCGGTCAGGAAGACCTTGAGCTGCGCGTCCGGGAAGATGACGGTGCCCATGTCACGGCCGTCCGTCACCAGGCCCGGGGCACGGCGGCAGCGGCGCTGCCAGTCGAGCAGGGCGGCGCGCAGCGCCGGCAGCGCGGCGATCTGCGAGGCCATCTGGCCGATGGCCTCCTCGCGCAGCCGATCCGTCACGTCCTCGCCCGGTGTGCCGAGCCAGGCCCGGCCGCCCTCGAAGCGCAGCGGCAGCGCGGCGGCGAGTGCCGCCAGGGCCGGCTCGTCGTCCGGGGCGATGCCGGCGCGCTGCGCGGCGAGCGCGCAGGCGCGGTAGAGCGCGCCCGAGTCCAGGTGGTGGTAGCCCAGCCGCTGCGCGACGCGCGAGGCCAGCGTGCCCTTGCCCGAGGCCGTCGGGCCGTCGATGGTGATCACCGGCACCGCGCCGGCCTGTGGCGTGACGAGGGCGAGGAAGTCGGCGAAGTAGTCCGGGTAGGTCTTGGCCACGCAGCCCGGATCCAGCACGCGCACCGCCACGGCCGGCTGGCCGGCGGCGCCGGGTGCCAGCGGGTTGAAGGCCGCCAGCGAGGCGCACATGGCCATGCGGTGGTCGTCGTAGGTGTGGAGGGCCGCGCGCTGCCAGGCGCCGGCCGGCGGCGTGACTTCCAGGAAGTCCGGCCCCTCGATCACGGTCGCGCCGAACTTCGTCAGCTCGGCCCGCATGGCGGCCAGGCGGTCGGTTTCCTTGACGCGCCAGCTGGCGATGTTCGACAGCCGCGTCGTGCCCTGGGCATAGAGCGCCATCACGGCCAGGGTCATGGCCGCATCGGGGATGGCATTGCAGTCCAGATCCACGGCCTTCAGCGGCCAGGCGCCGCGCTTCACGAGCAGGGCATTGGCTTCCATCGTCACGTCGGCGCCCATGGCGCGGGCGGCGTCGACGAAGCGGATGTCGCCCTGGATGGAGTCGGCCCCCACACCCTCGATGCGCAGCGGCGCGTCGACCGCGGCGATCGCCGCCGCGCCGATGAAGTAGGACGCCGAGGAGGCATCGCCCTCCACATGCACCGCACCGGGCGAGCGGTAGCGGCTGCCGGCCGGGAGGGTGAAGCGCTGCCAGCCCTCGCGTTCGACCGCGATGCCGAAGCGCGCCAGCAGCTTGAGCGTGATCTCCACATAGGGCTTGGAGATCAGCTCGCCCTGCACCTCCACCTGCAGCGCCCGGTCCTCGGCGACCAGGGGCAGGGCCAGCAGCAGGGCGGTGAGGAACTGGCTGGAGACGTCGCCTCGCACGCGGATCGACGCGTCCAGCGCCAGCGCGCCGGGGCCGCTCAGGGCCAGGGGCGGATAGCCTTCGGTGCCGGTGCAGGCCACCTGGCAGCCCAGCGGGCGCAGGGCCTCGACCAGGTCGCCGATCGGCCGCTCGTGCATGCGCGGGATGCCGCGCAGGCGGAAGCCGGCGCCCGTCGTGCCCTGACGGGCGGCCAGCAGGGCCAGGGCCGCGGCCAGCGGGCGCATGGCCGTGCCGGCATTGCCGAGGAAGAGGTCGGCCTCCTTCACCGCCAGCCGGCCACCCAGGCCGGTGACGGCCAGCGGGCCGCCCGGCGTGGCGCTGGGCGTGACGGTGCAGCCCAAGGTGCGCAGCGCGTCCAGCATGACGGCGGTGTCGTCCGAGGCCAGCAGGTCGTGCACGAGCGTCGTGCCCTCGGCCAGGCCGGCCAGCAGCAGCACGCGGTTGGAGATGCTCTTGGAGCCCGGCAGGCGCACCGTGCCGCCGAGGGCGACGAGGGGCGGCAGGTCGAGGAAGGGCGGGCGGTCGGCGGAGGCGGACATCGGCGGGCAGTTCACGGGGCGCGCAGCCGGGCCGGCCGCGTGCGGGATCGGGGGAAGGACTTCAGTCGCCCGCTGCGGCGGGCGGGCAGGCGGCCGGGCCACCCATCGTCCAGGCGCTGCGGCCGGCTGCGGGCGTGCGGATCAGCGCCTCCAGCGCGGCGGCGTCGCCGGCCTGCAGGGCCTGGCGGTGGCGGGCGAGTTCGGCCTCGAAGAAGTCGAGCTGGCGCAGCACCTCGTCGCGGTTGGCGGCCAGGATGTCGCGCCAGACGGCCGGGTCGCTGGCGGCGATGCGCGTGAAGTCGCGGAAGCCCGGCCCGGCCAGGGCCAGGTGGGCGGCCCCATCGGGCTGGGCGGCCACGGCCTGGAAGGCGGCGAAGGCGATCAGGTGCGGCAGGTGGCTGACGGCCGCGAAATGCGCGTCATGCGCTTCCGGGCTGAGCTGGCACACGCGGCTGCCGAGCGCGCGCCACAGCGCGGCGGCGGCCTCCACCCGGGCGGGCGGGTTCTCCGGCAGCGGGGTGAGGATGAGCGTGCGTTCGCGGTAGAGCCCGGCTTCGGCATGGTCCAGGCCGGCCTTCTCCTTGCCGGCGATCGGATGGGCCGGCACGAAGTGGGCCAGCCTCGGACCCAGGCTGCGCCGCGCCGCGGCGACCACATCGCGCTTGGTCGAGCCCACGTCCATCAGCAGGGCGCCGTCCTCGATCGCAGGCGCCAGGGCGGCCAGGCTGGACGCGGTGGCGGCCACCGGCACGGCCAGCAGCAGCAGGTCGCTGCCGGCGGCGGCCTCGGCCGGGCTGGCCGCGCCGGCGTCGATCACGCCGCGCGCCAGCGCCTTCTGCACGGTGGCCGGCGAGGCGCTGTGGCCGACGATGCGCCGCACCAGGCCGGCCTCGCGCAGCGCCAGCGCGAAGGAGGCGCCCATCAGGCCGCAACCGATCAGGCCGAGCTGCTGGAACATGGGGCAGGGAAGCGAAGGGGGAGGGCCGCAGCGGGCCGGGCACCGGCCAGCGACGCGCCGGCCGGTTCAGTGCACGTCGAGCGGATAGGTGCCGAGCAGCTTGTAGTAGTCGCAGACGCCGCGCAGGTCGCGCAGGGCCTGGGCCACTTCGGGCTGGTCGGGGTGACCCTGGAGGTCGATGTAGAAGTAGTAGGCCCACTGGTCGGCCGTGCGTGCCGGGCGCGACTCGAAGCGCGACATGGACACGCCATGCTGCTTCAGCGGCACCAGCATGTCGTGCACGGCACCGGGCCGGTTCGTCACCGAGACGACCAGGCTGGTGCAGTCGTGGCCCGAGGCCCGCGGCGCCGGGTGGCGGTCCGGGTGGGTGACGATGACGAAGCGGGTGCGGTTGTTCGGATCGTCCTGGATGGCCGGCGCGGTGATGTGCAGGCCCCACTCGCTGGCCGCGCGCTCGCTGGCGATGGCGGCCAGACGCGGATCGGCCGCGGCCAGGCGGGCCCCCTCGGCATTGCTGGCCACCGGCCGGCGCTCCACGCCCGGCAGGTGGTTGGACAGCCAGCCATGGCACTGCGCCAGGGCCTGCGGATGGGCGCAGACCGCCTCGATGGCCTGCAGGCTGTTCTCGCGCCGCAGCAGGTTGTGGCGGACGAAGAGGCTGGTCTCGCCGATGATGAAGAGCGGCGTGGTCAGGAAGAGGTCGAGCGAACGGGCGACCACGCCTTCGGTGGAGTTCTCGACCGGCACCACGCCGAAGTCGGCGGCGCCGGCCGTCGTGCTGCGGAAGACCTCGTCGATGCTGGTGCAGTCGACCCGCGCGATCGAGCTGCCGAAGTAGCCCAGCGCCGCCTGCTCGCTGAAGGTGCCGGCCGGGCCGAGGTAGGCCACGCGGGTGGGCGTCTCCAGCGCACGGCAGGCGCTCATGATCTCGCGCCAGATCGGCGCGACGCTGTCGTTCTTCAGCGGTCCGGGGTTGCAGGCTTTCAGGCCGTCGATGACCTGGGCTTCGCGCTCGGGGCGGAAGACGACCGAGCCTTCGCGCTTCTTCAGCTCGCCGACCTCGCCGGCCAGCGTCGCGCGGCGGTTCAGCAGGGCCAGCAGCTCGCGGTCGACCGCATCGATCTGGTCGCGCAGGGCCAGCAGGGCCGGGTTGGCCGGCGTCGGGGTGTCAGCCATGGCGGCGCTGGAAATCCTGCATGAAGGCGACCAGGGCCTCGACCCCGGCTTCCGGCATGGCGTTGTAGATGGAGGCGCGCAGGCCGCCGACCACCTTGTGGCCGCGCAGTGCGCTCAGACCGGCGGCTTCGGCCTCGGCCACGAAGCGATCGGTCAGGGCCGTGCTGGGCAGGAAGAAGGGCACATTCATGCGCGAGCGGTCGGCCACCGCGACCGGGTTGCGGTAGAAGCCGCCCGAGCCGTCGATGGCTGCGTACAGCCGGCCCGACTTGGCGAGGTTGCGCCGCTCGATGGCAGCCACGCCGCCCTCGCCCTTCAGCCACTGCAGCATCAGGCCCAGCAGGTAGATCGGGTAGGTCGGCGGGGTGTTGAACATCGAGCGCTGCTCGGCCGTCACCCGGTAGTCGAACACGCTGGGGCAGATCGGCAGGGCCTGGCCGATGAGGTCATCGCGGACGATGACGACGGTGATGCCCGAGGGGCCGAGGTTCTTCTGCGCACCGGCGAAGACCAGGGCGGCCCGGGTCCAGTCGATCGGCCGCGAGGCGATGTTCGACGAGGCATCGATCACCAGCGGGGCTTCGCTGCCGAGCGCGCGCAGGTCCGGCAGCTCGTGCAGCTCGACGCCATGCACGGTCTCGTTGCTGCACACGTGCACATAGCTCGCGTCCGGCCGCAGCGTCCAGCCGGCGGCGGGCGGCATGTGGGTGTGGCCGCTGTCCAGGGTGCTGGCGGCCAGGGCCACGTCGCCGTAGCGCTGCGCCTCGGTCCAGCTCTTGCGGCTCCATTCGCCGGTGAGCACCACGTCGATCTTGCGGGCCGGGCGCCGCGCCACCAGGTTCAGCGGCACGATCGCGTTCTGGCCGATCGCGCCACCCTGCATGAACAGCACCTTGAAATGGGCCGGGATGGCCAGCAGCTCCCGCAGGTCGGCCTCGGCTGCGGCCAGGATGCCTTCAAAGGCGGCGCTGCGGTGGCTCATCTCCAGCACGCTCACGCCGCTGCCCCGGTAGTCCAGCATCTCGGCGGCGGCCTGCTCCAGCACGACCTGGGGCATGGTCGAGGGGCCGGGCGAGAAGTTGAAGATGCGCCGCGGGGCAAGTGCGTTGGCGGCCAAGGCAGCCTGCGAGGTGAGGGGAGCGTTCATCGCGAAGGGATGGGTCGACTCGGTCGGAGGGGCGCCACCGGCCCGGCGGCAGGGGCCCGTCGGGGGCTCAGGGCTTGGGTGCGCTGGCCGGCGGGCTGAGGTTCAGCCCCAGCGCGGCACTCATCTGCTGGTCGAGCAGCTTGATGCGCTCCTGCAGCTCGCCGCGCATGTCGCTCAGCAGCCGCTCGGCAAGCACCTTGTTGATGTCCGGCAGCACGGTCTGCATCTTCTTGGCGACCGGCGATTCGTAGAAGACCACGATCTGGCGGATCTCCTCGTCGCTGAACTTCTGCTCGATCTGCGGCAGCAGCAGCTGCTGCGCGAGGTCGGCGGCGCGGCGGCGGGCCACCGGCAGCGTGTCGTCCATGTACTTGCGCGCCGCATCCTGGATCTGCCGGGCCGCGGCCTCGCGCTTGTCGGCCGGCACGCGCGCGCGCAGCACCGTCTCCGCCGAGCTGAGCAGCTGCCGCACCGGGTTCTCGACCAAGCCCCGCGCCACCGCGTCCAGCGTGCTCTGCTGGATGGCCAGCAGCTTCTGCGCGTTCTCACGGCTGGCCGACAGGGCCGGCTGGGCGAGCAGCATCAGGCCCAGGCTCAGGGCAAGCGGGCGCAGCGAGAGGGCAGGGCGGTTCATGCCGAGTCTCCGGAGGGGGAAGAGGGGTCACCGCCGCCGGCCTCGCCCTCGGGGGCGCCGCCGTCCTGGGCGTCGTTCTCGACGATGCGCTGCAGGCCGCTGAGCTTGGCCCCCGCATCGAGCGCGATCAGGGTCACGCCCTGGGTCGCGCGGCCGAGCTCGCGGATCTCGCCGACCCGCGTGCGCACCAGCACGCCGGTGTCGGTGATCAGCATGATCTCGTCATGCGCACGGACCAGGGTGGCCGCCACGACCTTGCCGTTGCGCTCGCTCTGCTGGATGGCGATCATGCCCTTGGTGCCGCGGCCATGGCGGGTGTACTCGACGATGCTGGTGCGCTTGCCGAAACCGTTCTCGGTGGCCGTCAGCACGCTCTGCGTCTCGTCTTCGGCCACCAGCATGGCGATCACGGTCTGGCCCGGCTCCAGCGCCATGCCGCGCACGCCGCGGGCGGTGCGGCCCATGGGCCGCACATCGCCTTCGTCGAAGCGCACGGCCTTGCCGCCGTCGCTGAAGAGCATCACATCATGCTGGCCGTCGGTCAGGGCTGCGCCGATGAGGTGGTCGCCCTCGTCCAGGTCCACGGCGATGATGCCGGCCTTGCGCGGGTTGCTGAACTCGTCCAGCGCGGTCTTCTTGACCGTGCCCAACGCGGTGCCCATGAAGATGTAGTGGTCCGCCGGGAAGCTGCGGAAGGCGCCGGTCAGCGGCAGCACGACGGTGATCTTCTCGCCGGGCTGCAGCGGGAACATGTTCACGATGGGCTTGCCGCGGCTGGCTCGGCCGCCCTGCGGCACCTCCCAGACCTTCAGCCAATAGACACGGCCGCGGTCCGAGAAGGCCAGGATCCAGTCGTGCGTGTTGGCGATGAAGAGCTGGTCGATCCAGTCGTCTTCCTTCGTCTGCGCAGCCTGCTTGCCGCGGCCGCCACGCTTCTGGGCGCGGTACTCGGCCAGGGGCTGGCTCTTGATGTAGCCGGTGTGGCTGAGCGTGACGACCATGTCGGTCGGCGTGATCAGGTCCTCGGTGCCGAGCTCCTGCACGTTGTGCTCGATCACGCTGCGGCGGGCGCCGACCTTGGTCTGGCCGAATTCCTGGCGCAGCGCGATCAGTTCGTCGCCGATGATCGTCGTGACCCGCTCCGGGCGGGCGAGGATGTCGAGCAGGTCGGCGATCTGGGCCATGACCTCCTTGTACTCGCCGACGATCTTGTCTTGCTCCAGGCCGGTCAGGCGCTGCAGGCGCATCTGCAGGATCTCGCCGGCCTGGTCCTCGGACAGGCGGTAGAGCCCGTCGGCCTGCAGGCCGAAGGCGGCGGGCAGGCCCTCGGGGCGGAAGGCCTCGCGGCCGCCCGGGGCCTGGTCGGCGGCGCGGGCGAGCATTTCGCGCACCAGGCTCGAATCCCAGGCCTGGGCCATCAGCGCGGCCTTGGCCAGCGGCGGGGTCGGCGACTCCTTGATCAGGCGGATGAACTCGTCGATGTTGGCCAGCGCCACCGCCAGGCCTTCCAGCACATGGCCGCGCTCGCGGGCCTTGCGCAACTCGAAGACGGTGCGGCGGGTCACCACTTCGCGGCGGTGCTCCAGGAAGATGTCGAGCAGCTGCTTCAGGTTGCACAGGCGCGGCTGACCGTCGATCAGCGCGACCATGTTCATGCCGAAGCTGTCCTGCAGCTGGGTCTGCTTGTAGAGGTTGTTCAGCACAACCTCGGGCACCTCGCCGCGCTTGAGCTCGATCACCACCCGCATGCCGGACTTGTCCGACTCGTCCTGGATGTGGCTGATGCCCTCGATCTTCTTCTCGTGGACCAGCTCGGCGATGCGCTCGAGCAAGGTCTTCTTGTTCACCTGGTAGGGGATCTCGTCGACGATGATCGCCTGGCGCTGGCCGCGGTCGATGTCCTCGAAATGCACCTTGGCGCGCATCACCACCTTGCCGCGGCCGGTGCGGTAGCCCTCGCGCACGCCGTTCGTGCCGTAGATGATCCCGGCGGTGGGGAAATCGGGCGCGGGCACGATCTCCATCAGCTCCTCGATCGTCGCTTCGGGCACCTTCAGCAGGTGCAGGCAGGCATCGACGATCTCGTTGAGGTTGTGCGGCGGGATGTTGGTGGCCATGCCGACCGCGATGCCGGCCGAGCCATTGACCAGCAGGTTGGGCAGCCGGGTGGGCAGCACCAGCGGCTCCTTCTCGGAGCCGTCGTAGTTGGGGCCGAAGTCGACGGTGTCCTTGTCGATGTCGGCCAGCATCTCGTGGGCGATCTTGGCCAGGCGGATTTCGGTGTACCGCATGGCCGCCGCGTTGTCGCCGTCGACCGAGCCGAAGTTGCCCTGGCCGTCGACCAGCATGTGGCGCAGGGAGAAGTCCTGCGCCATCCGCACGATGGTGTCGTAGACCGCCGTGTCGCCGTGCGGGTGGTACTTACCGATCACGTCGCCGACGATGCGGGCGGACTTCTTGTAGGGCCGGTTCCAGTCGTTGTTGAGCTCGTGCATGGCGAACAGCACGCGCCGGTGCACCGGCTTCAGGCCGTCGCGTGCGTCCGGCAGGGCCCGCCCCACGATCACGCTCATCGCGTAGTCGAGGTAGGAGCGGCGCATCTCCTCCTCAAGGCTGATCGGGAGGGTTTCCTTGGCGAAGGCGCTCATGCAGCAAAGGGCAAGACTCGAAGGGGCGGCCGCCGGGGCCGGAGGGTGGGCGCGGTCGCCGCGCAAGCCACCGGGCCGCCGACTTCCGGACGCACCGGAGGCAGGCCGCCAACCCGGCCCTGGACCAGCGAGTGTAAGGTGCGTCGCTTGTCGCCCGAGGGCAACATGCGAGCCTGGGCAGGTGCTGTCATGAAGCCCTCACTTGCCGGGCAAAAGGCCTATGGCAGAATCTTTCCGGCAGGCGAAATGCCTTGCAGCTCGGCTTCATTCCGGCTTGCACAACCCTCTGACGTTCGTGGCGGCGCCTGCGAACAGCCCAAGGAGCATCATGAACAAACTGAACAAGATCGCAATGGTGGTGGTTTCGGCGGCCCTCGGCGCCTGCGCCACCGGCACCCCGGCCCCCGGCACGATCGACAACTGGCGTGCGGCCGACGGCACCGTCTGGAAGAACGGTTCCAACGAACACTGCTGGCGTGATGCCTTCTGGACCCCGGCCACCGGCGTCCAGGGTTGCGATGGCGTGCCGGCCCCGGCGCCTGCGCCCGCTCCGGCTCCGGCCCCCGCGCCGAAGCCTGCGCCCGCCCCGGCCCCGGCGCCCGCTCCGGCCCCCGCCGTCGTGCCGGCCCCGGCGCCCGCCCCGGTCAGCGAGAAGGTCACCTATGCGGCCGATGCCTTCTTCGACTTCGACAAGGCTGTGCTGAAGCCCGAAGGCAAGGCCAAGCTGGACGATCTGGTCGCCAAGACCCAGGGCCTGAACCTGGAAGTCATCATCGCCGTCGGCCACACCGACTCGGTCGGTGCGGACGCCTACAACCAGAAGCTGTCGCTGCGTCGCTCCGACGCCGTGAAGGCCTATCTGGTCGACAAGGGCATCGAGAAGAACCGTATCTACACCGAAGGCAAGGGCGAGACCTCGCCGGTCGCCGACAACAAGACCAAGGCCGGCCGCGCGCAGAACCGCCGCGTCGAGATCGAGGTCGTCGGCACCCGCAACAAGTGAGTTCCGGGGCGCAAGCCCCGCTCACCGCGAAACCCCGCTCCGGCGGGGTTTTTTCTTGGTCCCGGCGAAGAGGGCGGGTAATGCGGCGTGTCGGCCGGCCTGCCGATCCCAGCCGCTAGCATGCTGCCCATGAGCAATGTCGACCCCCAGGAGCTGGCGAAATTCAGCGAGCTCGCCCACCGCTGGTGGGACCCCGAGAGCGAGTTCCGCCCGCTGCATCAGATCAACCCGCTGCGCCTCGAATGGATCGATGCGAGGGTCGGCGGTGTTGCGGGCAAGCGCACCGTCGACGTCGGCTGCGGAGGCGGCATCTTGGCCGAGTCCATGGCCCGCCGCGGGGCCCAGGTGCTCGGCATCGATCTGGCGGGCAAGCCGCTGAAGGTGGCGCAGCTGCATGCGATGGAAGCCGGGGTGCAGGGTCTGGCCTACCGCGAGGTGGCCGCAGAGGCCCTGGCGGCCGAGCAGCCCGGCAGCTTCGACCTCGTCACCTGCATGGAGATGCTGGAGCACGTGCCCGATCCGGCGTCCACGGTGCGTGCCTGCGCCCAGCTGGTCAAGCCGGGGGGCTGGGTGATCGCGTCGACGATCAACCGCAACGCCAAGGCCTTCCTGTTCGCGATCGTCGGTGCCGAGTACGTGCTGCGCATGCTGCCGCGCGGCACCCACGAGTACGCGAAGTTCATCCGCCCGAGCGAGCTCGCCCGCCATGCGCGCGAGGCCGGGCTCGATGCGGTCGCCGGCTGTGGTCTCGAATACAACCCGCTGACCCGCCGCTACTGGCTCAGCGAGGACCAGAGCGTGAACTACATGCTCGCCTTCCGCCGACCCTGAGCGCTGCCGCCGTCCTGCACCGATGAGTTCCTCTGCCCCTGCCCGGCGGCCGGTCTTCCCCGCGCGCGCCGTGCTCTTCGACCTGGACGGCACGCTGGCCGACACCGCCCCCGACTTGGGCGGCGCCCTCAACCGCCTGCGGGCCCGTGCCGGCCTGCCCCCCCTGCCGATCGCCGAGCTGGCCCGGGTGGCCTCGTCGGGCGCGCGCGGCATGATCGGTTACGGCCTCGACCGCCATCCCGGCGACGCCGACTACGAGACCCTGCGCCTGGCCTTTCTCGACGAATATGCCGGCGCGCTGACCCGCGACTCGCGCCTCTTCGACGGCGTGGCCGAGCTGCTGCAGGCCCTGGCGGCTCGCGGTCTGCGCTGGGGCATCGTCACCAACAAGGCCATGGTCTATGCCGAGCCGGTGGTCCAGGGCCTGGGCCTGGGGGGTTGCGCCGTGCTCGTGGCCGGCGACAGCACGCCGCATCCCAAGCCCCATCCTGCGCCGCTGCTGGCCGCCAGCGCGGCCCTGGGCCTGGCGCCGGCCGACTGTGTCTACGTCGGCGACGACGAGCGCGACATCCAGGCCGCCCATGCCGCCGGCATGCCCGGGGTCGCTGCCGCCTACGGCTACCTCGGCCTGGGCACGCCCCTGGCCGCGTGGGGGGCCGAAGCGGCCATCGACCGGCCCCTCGAGCTGCTCGACCTGCTCGCTGCCGAGCCGTCCTGAGCACCGTCCCGGGGCCGATCCCGGTTTGACCCTGGCCCGACCGCTGGCGACACTGCGCCGCCGCATCCCCCGCCTCACCGCCTGCCGCCATGCTCCGCCTGCCGCATGACTTGCCCGCTCGCCTCCGGGCCCGATTGCAGCGGCATCGCCGCCTGCTGCTCGCGCTGGCGATCGCCGCCCTGGCCTGGACGCTGGTCGCCAGCCTGATCCTGCCGCGCGTGCTGCGCCCGCAGCTGCTCGACGCGGCCAGCCAGGCCCTGGGCGCGCCGGTGCGGCTGCAGGCCCTGCGCATCACGCCCTGGGCCCTGGCCGTGCGGCTGGAGGGCCTGGAAGTCGGGCCCGAGGGCCAGCCCTGGCTCGCCGTCGAGGCGCTCGAGCTGAACCTGTCCAGCGAGTCGATCTGGCGGCTGGCGCCCGTGCTCGACCGCCTGCAGGTCCAGGGCCCGCGCATCGACCTGGCGCGCGAGGCCGACGGCCGACTCAACATCGCGCCGCTGCTCGACAAGCTGGCCACCCCAGCCGATGCGCCGCCGCCCCCGGGCGAGCCGCTGCGCTACGCGCTCAACAACCTCAGCCTGATCGACGGCGACGTCCGCTTCCGCGACGCGATCAGCGGCGCCACCCACCGCATCGAGGCCCTGCGCATCGGTCTGCCCTTCCTTTCCAATCTGCCGAGCCAGGTCGCCATCGAGGTGCAGCCCGAGCTCTCGGCCCGCATCAACGGCAGCGATTTCGCGGCCCGCGCCCAGGCCCTGCCCTTCGGCGCCCGGCCCGAGGCCCGCCTGCACCTTGCCTGGCAGCAGGTCGACCTGGCCTGGTGGGCCGAGGCCCTGCTGCCGCTGGCCCGGCCCCTGCTGCCGCAGCCCCTGCCGGCCAGCGTGCAGGCCGGTCGGCTCGACCTCGCGCTGGACCTCGTCTTCCAGGCCCCGGCCGAGGCCGCCGCCACGCCGCGCGTGCAGGTGCTGGGCGAGCTGGCGGTCGACGGCCTGCAGATCGCCGCGCCCGGCCATGGCGGCCTGCTGCACTGGCAGCGCCTGCACCTGCGTGGCCTGGACCTGGAGCCCCTGGCTCAGCGCCTGAGCCTGGCCGAGCTGAGCCTGCAGGGTCCGGCCCTGGGCCTGGACCTGGCCAGGCTGCGCGATGCGCTCGCGCGGCCGCTTCCGGCCGCCCCGGGGATGGACGCAGCGGCGGCGCCAGCGGCCCCGGCCGCCCCCCGTGCTCCGTGGCAGTGGACGATCGACCGTCTTCGGCTTGACGACGGCCGGCTGCAGCTCGGTGGCGAGCTGCCGGCCCTGAAGCCGCCGCCGCCGCTGGCCCTGGGCGCCGCCGCGCCGGCTGGCACCGCGGCGGCATCTGCCGCGAGCGCACCCGCCGCTCCGCCCGCGGCCCTCGCGCAGGCCGAGGTCGAGACCCTGGAAACCGTCCAGGACCCGGAGGGGCCCTTGCGTCTGCAGGGCCTGGCCGTCGAACTGCTGGGCCTGCGCAGTGCGGCCGATGCCCCGCCGGCCCGCCTCAGCCTGCATGCCGTCGACAGCCGCGGCGCCCGCCTGCAGCTCGGCGGCACGCTGCAGCCCCTGGGCGGCGCCCTGCAGCTGGAGGCCGAACTGCAGGACCTCGGCCTTGCGCCCTGGCTGCAGGCCCTGGCCCCGCTGCTGCCGCAGCCGCTGCCGGTCCGGCTGTCCCAGGGCCGTCTGGGTCTGCAGGCCCGCATCGTCCAGGCCCCCGCCGAAGCCGGTCGGCCCGCCGTCCTGGCCGTGCAGGACGCAAAGCTGCGCCTGGCCCAGCTCGATGTCTCGCCCGCGGTCCCCACGGCCGAGCCGCCCGCACCGGCGCTGCGTCCGGGCCGTGCCGGCGCCCGCACGGCCCCGCCGGCCCGTGCCGCCGCGCCGCGCAGCGCCCTGTTGCGCCCCGTCACACCGGCCGAGGACCGCCTGCGCCTGCGCGAGCTGCGGCTCGAGGGCCTTCAGCTCGAGGGCCTGGGCGGCCCTGCCGCGCCCCGGCTCGACATCGCCCGGCTGGAACTCGACGGTCTGAACCTGGCCGCCACCCGCGCCCGCAGCGCCACGCTGCCCTGGCTGGCCGGATGGGTGCCGGAGCCGGCCGCGAAGCCCGCCACCGCCCGCCCCGCGCCCCAGGCGGCCGCGGCGCCGCCGCTGCGCTGGCAGCTGGCCGAGCTGCGCTGCACGGATTGCGCGCTGCGCTTCGACGATGCGGCCGTGCAGCCGACCGCCACCGTGGCGCTCGACCGACTGCAGCTCAAGCTCAGCGGCCTGGGGGCCGACCTGGGGCGCAGCCTGGGTTTCCAGCTCGACACCCGCGCCCAGGGCACCGGGCGCCTGCAGCTCGACGGCACCGTGCGGCCGCAGCCCCTGCAGCTGCGCAGCAAGGTCGACCTCTCGGCCCTGCAACTGGCCGTGCTGCAGCCCTACCTCGACCCTTACCTGAACCTCGTGCTGGCCCGGGCCGAGCTGGGCGCGCGTGGCGAGCTGCAGCTCGACGGCAGTGCCAAGCTGCCGGTCGAGCGCGCGGCCTGGAAGGGCCAGGCCTCGGTCGATCGCCTGCTCGCGCTGGACCGGCTCAACGACGCCGAGTTCGTCCGCCTCAAGCGCTTCAGCCTGAGCGGCAGCCAGTTCCGCTGGACGCCGCAGCGCCTGCAGGCCGACCTCGGCAGCATCCTGCTCGACGACTTCTACGGCCGCGTGATCATCAATGCCAATGCACGCTTGAACCTGGCCGACATCGTCAAGCGCGAAGGCGAGCAGGGCGAACGTTCGATCACCACGCCCGATGCCTCGGCCGGTGCGGCCGCCGCAGCGCCCGCAACGCCCCCAGCACCCGCCGCCTCGGCCCCTGCCGCGCCGGCCGGCCCGCCGCCCGAGCTGCGCTGGACGGCCATCGAGCTGCGCGGCGGCCGTGTCGACTTCACCGACAACTTCATCAAGCCCAACTACTCGGCCCAGCTGACCGAGCTGCAGGGCCAGGTCTCGGCCGTGGCCTGGGACGACCCGCGGCCCGCCACCGTCGCCCTGGCCGGCAAGGTCGACAGCGGCGCCCCCCTGTCCATCGACGGCACCGTGCACCCGCTCGGCGCGCGCCTGGCCACCGACCTCACGGCCCGCGCCCAGGGCATCGAGCTGACCCGCCTGTCGAGCTATTCGGGCCGCTATGCCGGCTACGGCATCGAGAAGGGCACGCTGTCGGTCGAGCTGCGCTACCGCATCGAGCAGGGCCAGCTCGAAGCCAGCAACCGCATCGTGCTCAACCAGCTCACCTTCGGCGACAAGGTCGACAGCCCGGATGCGCTGAAGCTGCCGGTCCAGCTCGCCGTCTCGCTGCTGCAGGACCGCAACGGCGTGATCGACATCGACCTGCCGATCCGCGGCAGCCTGGACGATCCGCAGTTCTCGGTCGGCCGGGTGATCCTGCGCGTCATCGTCAACTTGATCGGCAAGGCCATCACCGCGCCCTTCAGCCTGATCGCCAAGGCCTTCAGCGGCGGGCCGGGGGGCGACGACCTGGGCGACCTGCGCTTTGCGCCCGGTTCGGCCCAGCTCGACGCCGCCGCCCGGGCCCGGCTCGACAAGATCGCCCAGGCCCTGGCCGACCGCAAGGGCCTGCGGCTGGAGGCCACCGGCCAGGCCGATCCCGGCGTGGACGTGCCGGGCCTGCGCCAGCAGGCGGTCGAGCGGCAGATCCGTGCCGCCAAGGCCCGCGCCACCCGCGCCGCACCCGAAAGCGTCGAAGTCGATCCCGCCGAGCGCACGAAGTGGCTGGAAGTCGCCTACAAGGCCGCCGACCTGCCCGGCAAACCGCGCAACCTCATCGGCCTGCAGAAGACCCTGCCGCCCGAGGAGATGGAAGCCCGCCTGGCCGCCGCCGTGCCCACCGCCGAGCCGCAACTGCGCGCCCTAGCCGACGAGCGCGGCAACCAGGTCAAGGCCTATCTCAGCGCCAAGCTGCCGGCCGAGCGCGTGCTGCTGACCCGCTCGCGCCTGGTCGAGCCGGCGGCGGCGCCTGCTGCCGCAGCATCCGCCCCGGCGGCCGCCGACGCAGGCGGCCCGCGCGTGATCTTCAGCATCCAGTGAGGCCCGGCCCGCCCTGCGGGCTGGGCCGCTGGCCTACACTCCGCCCCCTGGGCCCGACCTGGCTTCGACGTGGGTGCGGACTTGGAGCGGGGCATGCCGAGCATCAGTGAGCTCGTAAATCCAGCTGAAACAAACCAACTGCGAACGACGAACGTTTCGCCCTCGCCGCTTAAACACCGGTGAGCGTCTCAACGGCAGGCCGATGGGCCGGGTCCGATCCGCAAGGTGAAGGCTGAGACGTCATGCACATCGGCTGGTCGACCGTCGGGTTACTTGGCGTTCGGCGAGATCTAGGTGACTGGCGCTGACCGTAGCGTGCTCCTGCGCGACGGCAGCGTGAGATCCAAATCAGGCGGCTAAGCATGTAGATCTGCCCGGGAATGGCTTGCGGACGGGGGTTCGATCCCCCCCGGGTCCACCATCTCTTCAAAGGGGCTTGCGCGAAGGCGCAAGCCCCTTTTTTATGACTTCAAGCATTGGACTGCACCATGAGCAATCCTCAAGTTCATTTCACAGATGCAAGCCTTAAGTTCAACAGCCCCGCATGGGGCTGTTTTTCTTTGGAGCTCGCTGGCGATCACCGTTCATTGAAAGAACAGCGCCTCCATGTCCTGAATCGCTTGCGGCGTAGGAGTAGTCGCCTGACGCAAAGCCTCACGGCTTCGTGGATTCATGCCGCTCACCGCCGCGTAGACACGGGCACGCCAGTAGTTGAAGGGCGTCAGCCGTTCTGCCTGGGCTTTGGCAAGGCGGACCTCGCGGAGCTTCAGCAGAAAGGATGCATCGTTGGGCGCGTGAGCATCCTCGGCCAACTTTGCGGCCAACTCTTTGAACTCGCCCTCCACGCGAGACTTGATCTCGTAGACGTCATCCCAGGTGGAAAGCTTCTCTTGTCGATCAGGATCAGCGCTCCGGAGGTTCACGACGACGCGTGGAAACAGCTCGTTCGCGTCATCGACGACCACCTCGATCTCTTGCAACGACGCTTGCTCGGTCCAAGGTGAAAAGCTGAGGCGACGGACTCCAGCCTTGAGAACCAAATCCTTGGCCAGCTTGGCTTTGGAGTTGCAGGTGTTGCAGATGGGTAGCAAGTTCTTGGGATCGACTCCGTATAGTGGGTACAGATCCTTTGCCAGAAGATGGTCGTACGGGCCGCGCCACTGCTCGTTGTCGTTCTCGTCGGCCCGAACCTGAGCAAGGTATTCCGTCCCGCAAACGCAGCACACATTGCCATTGCCCGGCGCGTCGCGCTGGCGGAAGCGCGCGTAGTGGTCGTCGATGCACTCACCACATGCCTGCTCTACGCCATTGAGCTTCGCAGTGCGCTGGAAGAGGTGAACAGCAAGGGCCTTTAAGGCAGGAAAGACCGCTTCGGGTATGGCTGGTAGCGGCGCGTCACGATCAGACAGGAAAGCACAGGGATCAGTTCTCAATACCAACGCGTCCCTGAGAGCTTGCTTTTGCCCCTGACCAAGCGCCGTCAGCTTTGCCGTCAGGGCATCAACTGCAGCACGAGTCGGCTGATTTCCCGCTATCGCAGCACACAAGCCGACCGGGAGGTGTGTTTCATCCACTGGTCGGCTTTCCAGCGCGGCCAGCAGCCTCTCCACGAGAAATAGGTTGAGCCCGTCAAAAACCTTCGACTGCTCAAGGTCCGGTCTGATTGCAAACAGCATCAGCTAGCCTGCAACTTGTTGATGAGGTACGAACGTTCCATCGACTCGCCGACGGAGTCTTCGAGCCAGTCCAACTTCTGTTGATTCGAAAATTGCCGATCTGCGAGCCGCTCACGAATTTCTTGGACAGCCGTCTCGGAGATCGTTGCGTGCAGGTTGAAGTGCTTTTTGATCAGCACGTCAAACGATGCGCCATAGGTTTCTCCTGGCGGATTCGTCATGTGAGTCACACCGTCGACCTTCCTGAAGTGGAAGACCGCTTCGCGAGGCAGCGAAGAGACCAGAAACGGCGAGTGCGAGGAGATGATGGCCTGGGCTTTTCCGTTGGCCTCATTCGCCTTTTCAAAGTCCAAATGAAATCGCGTGCGCCAGCTTGGGTTCAGGTGCGTTTCGGGCTCGTCGTATAGAAACAGCGTCTCATCGTCCCCGAAGAGTCGCACGGCGCCAAGTGTCAACAGAAGCTGTACTTCTCCATCGCTCAAGTCGTCAAACGCGACGGTACGCTCGCCATCCGACATCCAGAGCTCCTGCACAGACAGTGGGAGCTTCCCTTTCAGCGGCTTCTCTACATGACCTTGGAAGCTATCGCGTCGCAGCGCGCGCTTTACGGCCCCCGACCATTCATCGACGCCCAGCAGTTGTAGCTTGTACAAGGCCGAGAACCACTGGTCGGGCTCTCGCGAGTTGTCAACCATCCTACGGATGACTTCCGGGTCCGCGAAATCGATCTCGATGTCGCCGGCCAAGTAGTCGAGTTCCAGCAACTCATACTCGGGCTCGCTGGTTCGTGGGGAGATCGGCGTACACCTGTGCGGTCCCGCCAATTCGATCAAGCGCTTGATGTCGCGAGCGTTGTCCGAAGCAGTCGCCTGCCCACGCAGGTCGTATCTCAATACCACACGCGTTGGATGGCGGAAAGGGATTTCATCCCAAACCTCGTCACGATCAGCATGTGGGAGCATGCCGAGTAACGCGATCAGCAGCGCTGCGCAGTCATAGTCGAGGAAGAGGTTTCTGGGGATCGCTGTATCGGTCTCGCGCAGCCTGAAAAGGCCCGATTCGGGATCCTCCCCTTCGGCAGCAAATATTCCCGGGTTACGCCTGAGATAGCGCTCATTGATGGCCAGCGTTGCCCTTTCATCCACTTCAGGCAGCGCAAGCTCTTTCTTCAAGTTCGCCCTGACCCGAATCACGTCAAAGTACTGAAGCGCATTGCGCATGAAGGCTCGTTGAAGGTTCTCGGACATGCCAGAGGCGTATCCGATGACCCGCGGTAGCGCCAAGTCTTCCAATGAGCCAGCCGCCGTGATCTCACTCCATGTCCCTCGGGCCGGCTGCGCAACACCATCGCGAGGCTGGTCAACGAGCTGATACACAGCAAGACGAAGACCATCCCGCGTGTCCACGGCGAACCGGCGTAAACCTTCGTAGCGAGACGAAGCCATCTCGTAGGTAACGCGAAAGTCATACCCCAGCGGCGCACGTACCCGGAAGTCCTGTCGCTGCAGCCGCTCAAGGAAGGCAAAGGCCTCAGCGATGAGTTCCATCACCTGCGACTTGCCTGAGCCGTTGGCGCCGATGAGGACGGCCACGTCTCCCCTCACCGATGAGAAGTCAAAGGCCTGATCCCTCAGGCCTTTGTATTGCCCGAACAACTCGATCGAGAGCAGCTTCATACAGCGCTTTTCCGTCCGCGTCTTGTGCTGGTCGACGGTGCTTCCTGCTCCAGTCGGCGCAGCAGTTCACTCGCCGGTTCGTCGTTCGGGTCTTGGGGCACCAGTTCGCCTCGGAAGGCCTTGGCCAGCAGGGCCGGAGTCAGGCGTTCGGTGGCGGTCTGAGCGGCTTGCAGGCGGGCTTCGAGGCGGTCGGCGAAGGCGAACAAGGTTTCGACGCGGCGGACGATTTCGGCTTGTTCTTTGACAGGAGGAAGCGCTAATGGAATGTCAAGGAACTGATCATTTCTCAGATGGACCTGGGTCGCCCCAACCTTTTCTCGTTTCATCACCTCTCTATATATGGGGCTATTTGAGAAGTACATGAGAAACTTGGGTAGGGTGTTGTCGGCCACAGATAGGGCATACATACCCTGTGTGGGCAAGGCAACCTCCGTACCCATGAACTGTGCAATGAGCCCGAGGAAGTCCGCCTTGTTGGAGAGGTCCCGGAGGGTTACCAACAAGTCGCCCTTCTGTACCAGCTTTGTACCATGTAGCTCTGCAAACTCTTTAGGTACACGCTTCTGATCCTGCTTTTCCGCAAGCCTTCCATACAGCTTGATATCTCCCTTGTTGAGGGCGAGCACCCCAGCAGGTGCATAGTGTTCAACACTTGGGCTAGCACCGCCCGTCATGGATGTGATGCAGTGCCGCAACGTTGTTCTTTTCCAGTTGAGCGGGATATCGCCAACATCTGGATGTGAATCGTTGCGCCAATCCACTGTCAGGCGCCCCGAGGTGGCGGCGGCGAGGACGGACTGGCGGAAGCGTTTGAGGATGGGGGCGACGCGGGCCAGGCGGGTGTTGACGGCGTCCACGCGGGAGAGGACGGTGTCGAGTTTGTCGGCGATGCGTTTTTGCTCATTCCAAGGTGCGAGCGGAACAGTCAGTTCGGAAAGCTTCCCTACAGAAATGTTGGCGATATTGGTCGTTTGACTGGAACCCTCACGCAACTTGCTCTGAACATTGCTGCTACGCAGGAAGTGATATAGGTAGCCGCCATCTATCGCGTGTGTTGGACGTACAGCAGCGAGGAAAGCCCCGAATGCTGCAGGTTGCGGAACATTGATGGCACGTGCCACCTTGCCAACGAGCTCATAGCTGTTGGCCATGGACATCAGCACATCACCTTCGCGAACAAGTTGCTCGTCTCTTTTTACGTAGCTCGTTGGAACGTAGTACACATCGTCCCATTCGAGCCTCTGCTGCACATTGGTCGTTCTGAGACAGCAGACATAGCCATGGGCAAGGTCGTTTCGCTTTTCTCCAGCAGGAAACGTAATCCCGCGTACAACATGGGCAGCTTGGGAGAGCTTTCCATACTCCCAATTCTTTGGCAGGTCGCTCATTGCTGTTCGCCCAGTTCAGCCAAGATCGCCTCCAGTTCCGCCAGTGCTCCGTTCAGTTCCTCCACCGTTTCGCGCGCCAACACTGCAGGTTCGGGCAGGTCGGCTGCGTCTTCCGCGCTGTCGTCCTTGAGCCAGGCGATGTCCAGGCTGTCGCCCTTCTCGCCGGCGATCCAGTCGCGACTGAAGCGACGAAAGCGCCCCTGTTCGCCCTGGTCTTGCCGCGCGGCTTTGCCGTTGGCTTCGTCGCCGTACGCGGCGATGAAGTCAGTGAAATGCGCGTCGGTAAGCGGGGTGCGTTTGCCGAACTTGGGCGCGTTGGCGCGCATGTCGTACACCCACACTTCCTGCGTGCTGCCGGTGGCGGCCTGGCTGACCTTCTCAAAGAACAGCACGTTGGTTTTGACGCCTTGGGCGTAGAAAATGCCAGTGGGCAGGCGCAGGATGGTGTGCAGCCGGCACTTATCCATCAGGTCGCGGCGGATGTCGGCGCCCACGCCGGCCTCAAACAGCACGTTGTCGGGCAGCACCACGGCGGCGCGACCGCCGTCGCGCAGGTGGCGCACGATGTGCTGCACAAAGGCGAGCTGCTTGTTGCTGGTGGCAAAGGTCAGGTCGTCGCGCGTGGGGCCGCCACCGCCCTTGGCGGTACCAAAGGGTGGGTTGCTGAGGATGATGTGGCTCTTGGGCAGGCCGCTGCCGGCGCTGCCCAGCGTGTTGCCCACGTGCACCACGCCTTCGGCGTCGCCTTCCATGCCGTGCAGCAGGCAGTTCATCAGCGCCAGGCGGCGGGTGCCGGGCACCAGCTCCATGCCCAGGAAGGCCTGGTTACGCTGAAACTTCCGCTCCTTTTCGCTGAGGTTGTAGAGGTCGTCGGTCTGGTCTTTGATGTAACGGTCGGCCGCGATCAGGAAGCCAGCGGTGCCAGCGGCCGGGTCTTGAACGGTTTCGCCGGGCTGGGGTTTGATGACCTGGACGATGGCGTCGATCAACGGGCGGGGCGTGAAGTACTGGCCGGCGCCACTCTTGGTTTCGCTGGCGTTCTTTTCCAGCAGGCCTTCGTACAAGTCGCCCAGGCCGTCTTGCCGGGCGCTGAACCAGTCGATGCCGTCCAGACTTTTGACGAGCTGTTCCAGGTGGCGCGGCTCTTTCAGGCTGGTCTGCGCGTCGGCGTAGATGGCGGCGATCAGCCGGTCGTCACTGGCGGAGAGCTTGAGCAGGGTCTCGCGGTAGTGGCGCAGCAGGTTCAGGCCGCTCTTGTCGCGCAACTCGGGCCAGCGTGCGTAGGCCGGCAGCTTGTGGCTTTGCAGGATGCCGCTCTCGGTGTTTTCGTGCTCCATTTTGATGAAGAGCAGCAGGACGAGTTCGGTGACGTAGTCGCTGTAGTTGATGCCGTCGTCGCGCAGCACGTCGCAGAGGTTCCAGAGCTTCTGGACGATATCTTGAGTAGTCATTTTTGAGTTCTTTGAATCTGTGGAGCGTCAAGCGCTGAATTGTCAGGCGGCGCGTGGCCAGAGACCGGCAGCCAACGCGCCCATCACACTGTCAAGCTGCCCGCCCAGCAGTTTGTCCAACTGCTTTGCACCACCATCATTGGCAAAGGCGTTGTTGACGAAAGCTTGGTCGATGACCAGTTCGTGCGTGAGTTGTTTGGCCAGGCGGTCCAGCCATTTGCGTTGCACCGGTGTCCATGCGTGTTGGGCGTAGATCTTCTGCATGGCCTGGGCCACCCGCTGATCGAAGGGCAGCAGCGCTTCGCCCAGTGCCGCTTGGCGGATGTAGGCCATGACGCCGGCAGCGATGTCCTGGTTGCTGTGCTTGCGCCAAGCGGCCTTGAGGCTGGCTTCGGAGTAGCCCGCGCCGTCAAGCAACAGGCGCACTTCCTTGAGCTGTTCGCGGGTGAGGTCCTTGGGGCGGTTGACCACCGTGGCCATGGCAACCGATTGGTTGATCTGTTCGCGTACGAAGTGGCTGAAGCTGTCGAGGTAGTCCTCGGGCTTGGCGTACAGGCCCCAGCTTTGGCTGCGTTCCCGCAGTTCGTCGGCCTGGGTGGCGATGACGGGCATGTAGGCCGTGCCCAAGAGCTGCTTGACCTCGGCGAGTTGCAGCAGCAGGCGGGTGTTGCGGCGCAGAAATTCGGCTGCGGCCTGGGGACCACCTTCTTGCCCTATCTGGTGCAGGTGGCGGTGCAGTTGCTGCGGCGGCACGCCCCATTGCTGTTCAAGCTGGTCCAGCTTCTCTTTGAGGGCGGGCTTCTTCTCGGCCTTGTGCGCGGCGTCGCGCAGCACTCGCATGAGCTTCTGGTTGAGCTGGTCAAGCACGTCGTGAGCGTGGCTGCGGCCGGGGGCGTTGCCCGCGGCTTGGTGCGCGGCGGGGTTGTTCAGTTCGTCGAACAGTTGTTCCAGAGTGACCTTCGGGTCCTTCACGAGCGGCTGCATGGTGTTGACTGCCTGCAGCGACGCGTACAGATCCACGGGGTCGTAGATCTTGAAGACGGTCTTGCCGATTTCGTCGCAGCGCCGGGTAGCGCGGCCGATCATCTGTTCGTACAGGATGCGCGAGCGCACCCGGCGCATGAACACCAGGTGGCAGATGGGCGGCACGTCGATGCCGGTGGTCAGCAAGTCCACGGTGATGGCGATGGTGGGAAAGCGCTCGTTCTTGTAGCGGCGGATGAGCTGGTCCACCTTGTCAGACGCTCCAGTGATCTTCTCCACCGCGGCCTGGTTGTAGTGCTCGCCGTGCACGGCCTTGAGGGCGTCGCCCAGTAGCCGTTTGACCATGTCGGCATGCGCGTCGGTGGCGCAGAAGATCATGGTCTTCTCTTCGCCCATGGGGTCCAGCTCTTGCGCGAGCTGTTCACAGATGACCCGGTTGAACGGTTCGCTGATGACGCGCTTGTTGAAGCTTTCCAGCTCGAAGTGCAGTTCGTCGTCCAGTTCGGCGGTTTCTATTTCGCCGGTGCCGAGGTTGATAGCCTCGACCTGCTGGCCGCTGTCGAAGTGAATGCCGTGCTGGCTCAGCAGGGTCTGGTAGCGGATGGGTGGCTCGTGGTCGATGAGCCAGTCGTCGGCCACGGCTTCACGGTACGAGTAGGTGTAGACCGGTCGGCCGAAGATGTCGGTGGTGTGGCGCGCCGGGGTTGCGGTCAGCCCCACCTTGACGGCGTCGAAGTAGTCGAGCACGCGCCGGTAGGTGGAGAGGTACTGGGCCTGGTCACGCAGGACGAGCTCGCCTTCAGTCATGTCCTGATCCAGCGTGTAGCCGCGGTGGGCTTCGTCCACGATGATGCAGTCGAAGGCGTCCAGCGGCGGCGGGTTGTCGCTGCCAAAGATGCGCTTGACCATGGCCTGCACCGTGGCCACCTGCACGCGGGTTTCTGCCTCGGCGGCCATGTCCCCCAGCTCGGCAATGTTGTAGATCTTGGACAGAGGCTGGCTTTGCTCCAGCGGTGCTTCGTTGAAGGCGTCGATGGCCTGGTCGCCCAGCGCCGTGCGGTCCACCAGGAAGAGGATGCGTCGAAAGCGCTCGGCCTTGAGCAAGCGGTAGATGAGGCCGATGATGGTGCGCGTCTTGCCCGTACCGGTAGCCATGGCCAGCAGGCAGTTGGCCTGGCCGGCGGCCAGCGCGGCTTCCACCGCGCTGATGGCCTTTTGTTGGTAGTCGCGCAGGCCCAGGTAGGCAAAGCCTTCCTGTTGCAGCTTGGCTTCGGACTCGGTCTTGTTGCGGCGCAGCTGGTCGAGCAGGCCCTCGGGCGAATGGAAGCTGTGCAGCGGCTTGGCCAGGTTGCCCTGGCGGCGCAGATCGCGGAACCAGGTGCCGCTGGCTTCAGGGCTCTGCTTGACCAGCGGGCGGCCGTTGCACGAGTAGGCGAAGGGAAGATGAAACACGCCTCCCTGGCCGTCGGGCCAGGGGCCCTGGCGGCCTTCAGCCAGCCAGGCGGCTTCGTGCTCGGGCTCGATTTGCAAGCCGCGGGCGTAGCGCTCGGCCTGGCCGATCTTGCCGGCGACATTCACGTTCAAGCGCTTGGCCTCGACCGCGGCGATGGGGGTGAGACCGGCGAACAGCAGGTAATCGGCGCTCTGTTTGCCCACGGTGGGCCATTCGGCGATCGCCAAATTGCGGTTGCGCTCCGGCCGTGCGCCTTTGGCATGGGTGAGCTCGTGGGTGTCGGCCTCCCAGCCGGCGTCCTTGAGCATCTGATCGATGAGCAGGCGAGTGGACGCTTCGTCCATCGCCACCTTCTGTGCCGCCTGGGTGGTGCGCTGCGCAAAGGCCTGAATGTCCTGCGAGCTGGGTACGGACTGCGCAGCGTTGGCGGTTTGTAGGTGGGCGTCGAACTCGGCCTTGAGGGCGGCGTAGCGGGTGCTGGCCTCTTCAGCTAGGCTTTCGTAGACGCTGCGCTCTTCGGCGGCACGTTCGGCCAGCGCGCGCTCCTGCGCCGCCTGGGCGGCCAGCAGCTCGGCCATCTGGGCTCTGGCCGCCTGCTCGGTCTGGGCTTGCTGCAGGTTCTGGGTGAGGTCGGCCACTTGCTGCTGCAGCGTGAGCAGCCGCTGGCTGGGGTCGTCCGGCAGGATGAAGGGACTGGGCTTGAAGTTGGGATTGCTGCCGAAGCTGCGGTGGAACCACAGCGCCACTTCGCGGGCCACCTTCAGTGCTTCCAGCCCTTCACGGTAGCCGATGCGGTGATCGGCCTGGTGCGCGGCTTCGTTGCCCCGGTGACGCAGTAGGTTGAACATCTGACGCACCTGCGCGTCCAGCCCCAGGCGCTGGTCCACCGCACGCAGCAGTTCGGCCTGGGTGGGCTGAAGCAGGCGTATGCCGATGCGGGACGCCACGTCCTGCGTGATCGACTCTGCCAGCAACCGTAGCTTGAGCACGCAGCTGGCAGGATCGAAGGGATAGAGCCGCTCCGCGGTTGCCCCAAGATCAGCGAGCAACGGGCTGTGCTCAGCCAGAAAACTGAAATTGCTGAGTCCTTGCGCGATGTCTCTCGCCATTGACCTCTGCTCCCCTGAGTCCTTGCAAGCTCAATTGAACCGCCCCGGGATTCGTGGAGGCCCGTTGGTGTGAGTCACGCCGAAGCGGTCAACCCAGCGGATTGGCAATAGTAGGCATCCTAGACTTCCTCGCTGGCACATATCCGATGGGTTTGATCAGCCGATGGTGGTTGAATCAGGTTCTGTTGTGAGGGTAACTCGAAGGCCTCCGAGTCGTTTTTCATAGAGGCGTGTGATTGACCCTGGGCCACCATCTCTCCAAAGGGGCTTGCGCGAAGGCGCAAGCCCCTTTTTCTTGGGTGCGGCGAAGCTGTTCGGCACACGGCGGCCCGGTGCCCGGTCGCGCGCCACGGCGCGCCGGATCGCGCTTGATCTGCGACATCCCGCGGGCCGGGGACTTGCGCCACAGTGCATCGCCCCCACATCTCAAGCCACATGATGCCGATCTTGCCCGATCCCTCGCCCGTGCGCCCTGCCGGCGGCCCGGGTTCGTCGGCTGCGGGCTGGACGCTGGCGCTCGGCGGCCTGTCCTGCGCCGCCTGCGCGCTGCGGGTGGAGCGCGCGCTGCGGGCCCTGCCCGCGGTGGCGGCGGTGGCGGTGAATCCGGTCAACGACCAGGCGCGGGTCGAGGCATTGGCCGGGCAGGCGCTGGACCTTGCCGACTTGGTCGCTGCGGTCGAGCGGGCCGGCTACGCGGTGCTGGGCAGCGACACGCTGGGCCCTGCGCCGAGGCCGGCCGGCCCCGTGCCGGAAGAGGCCCCGATCGACGCGACCCTCGCTGCCCAGGCCCGCGCCGAAGCAGCCGCCGCCGCCGCCCGCCAAGCCGCCCAGCGCCGCGACATCCTGGGCACTGCCCTGGCCCTGCTGCTGACCCTGCCGCTGCTGCTGCCCATGCTGGCCATGCCTTTCGGCCTGCACGCCATGCCGCCGGCGGGTGTGCAGGCGGTGCTGGCCACGGGGGTGCTGTTCGGGCCGGGCCTGCGCTTCTTCCGGGCCGGCTGGGCCGCGCTGCGGGCCGGCAGCGGCAACATGGACCTGCTGGTCGCCCTGGGCAGCACGGCGGCCTGGGGCCTGTCGATGGTGCTCTGGTGGGGGGGCGAGACCGAGGCGCTCTACTTCGAGTCGGCCGCCGTCATCGTGGCCCTGGTGCGCCTGGGCAAGGCCCTGGAAGGCCGGGCCAAGCAGCGCACCGCCCAGGCCCTGCGCGCGCTGGCCACGCTGCGGCCGGCGCGGGCGCGCCTGCTGCTCGACGATGGCCGCGAGCTGGACCGCCCGGTCGAGGCCCTGCGAGTCGGCGACCGCCTGCGCGTGCGGCCCGGCGAGCGCCTGCCCGCCGACGGCGTGCTGCTCGCCGGCCTCAGCCACCTCGATGAATCCGCCCTCAGCGGTGAAAGCCTGCCGGTGGCGCGCGGCCCGGGCGAGCGCGTGCGCGCCGGCACGCTCAATGGCGAGGGCGTGCTGGAGCTGCGCGTCAGCGCCGTCGGCGCCGAGACCACGCTGGCGCGCATCGTCCGCCTGGTCGAGACGGCCCAGGCCGCCAAGCCGCCGGTGCAGCACCTGGTCGACCGGGTGAGTGCCGTCTTCGTGCCGGCTGTGCTGGGCCTGGCCCTGCTGACCGGTCTGGGCTGGCTGCTGGCCGGCGCCGCGCCGGCCACCGCACTGCTGCATGCGGTGGCGGTGCTCGTCGTGGCCTGCCCCTGCGCGCTGGGCCTGGCCACGCCCATGGCCTTGATGGCCGGCACCGGCGTGGCCGCGCGCCATGGCCTGCTGATCCGCGATGTCGCGGCGCTGGAGGCGGCGCCGACGATCCGCGTCGTCGCCTTCGACAAGACCGGCACCCTCACCCTCGGCCAGCCGAGCCTGGCCGGCCTGCAGGCCGCGCCCGGCGTGTCGCCCGAGGAGCTGCTGCGCCTGGCCGCCGCCTTGCAGCAGGGCAGCGAGCATCCGCTGGCCCGCGCGCTCGCCCAGGCGGTGCAGGGCGGCGCGGCCGGCATCGGCCCGCTGGCGACGCCCCTGCCGCAGGCGCAGGACGCCCGCGCGCTGCCCGGCCGCGGCATCGAAGGCCGGATCGACGGGCGCCTGCTGCGCCTGGGCAGCCCGCGCCTGGCGCAGGAAGAGGGTCTGGACACCGCCCCGCTCGAGGCCGCCGCCGCCCGCGAGGCCGCCGCCGGCCGCAGCCTGGCCTGGCTGATGGCGGTGCAGCCGGCGGGCCGCCCGCGCCTGCTCGGCCTGCTCAGCTTCGGCGACCGGGTCCGCCCCGAAGCCGCCGAAGCCGTGCGCCGCCTGCGCGCGATGGGCCTGCACACCGTCATGCTCAGCGGCGACCATGCGTCCAGCGCCGAGGCCCTGGCCCGCCAGCTCGGCCTGGACGGCTGCGCATCCGGCCTGCTGCCGGCCGACAAGGCCGAGGCCATCGCCCGCCTGCGCGCGGCCCACGGCCCGGTCGCCATGGTCGGCGACGGCCTGAACGACGCGCCCGCCCTGGCCGCGGCCGACCTGGGCCTGGCCATCGGCGGGGGCACCGACCTGGCCATGGAAACCGCCGGCATCACCCTGATGCAGGGCGACCCGCGTCGCGTGGCCGATGCGCTGGCCCTGGCCCGCCGCACCCGCCGCACCCTGGTCCAGAACCTGGGCTGGGCCTTCGGCTACAACCTGATCGCCCTGCCGCTGGCCCTGGCCGGCCAGCTCAGCCCGGCCCTGGCCGGCACCGCCATGGCGTGCAGCAGCCTGGGCGTCGTCGCCAACGCCTGGCGCTTGCAGCGCTGGCGGCCGGCGCCGATGGAGGTTGCGTGAGGGCCGCGGGGGCTTGGGCTGCCCTGGTCGCTGGGGGCGAGGTGGGCGCGTGCCAGCCGCTCCGCGCGGCGGCCTGCCCCCACGCCGGATCGGCCGCCCGCGTCCGGCCTAGACTCGCGACCATGTCGTCCCGCCTGCGCCTCATCCTGCTGGCCTTGCTGATGCTGGCCCTGCCGCTGCAGGCGCAGCGCGTGCTGGCCATGGGCTGCGCGATGAACGGCCCGGCCCAGGGGGTGGGCGGGCTTTCGGGGCCTGCGGGGCCTGCGGGTCACGCAGGCCATCCGGGCCATGCGACGGCCCCTGAGCTTCACGCCGGTCACGCTGGCGATGCCGGCCCAGCCGGCTCCGCAGACCCCACCCGCTTCGTCGACCCCGCCGGCCCCTCCGATCACACCCAGCATGCCCACGGCGAGCCGGCTGCAGACCCTGGTACCTGCGCTTTGGGCGACTGCAGCGGCGGCCACCGTTGCAGCGCGTGCAGCCTCTGCACCTTGGGCCTGGCCTTGCCGGCGGCCCTGCCGGCCTGGCCGGCTGCCCCCATGCCGGGCGAGGCGCAGCCCGAGGCGGCGCCCTTGCCCTCCGCCGACCGGGTGCCGCCCGGTCTCGACCGCCCCCCTCGAAGCCTGAGCGCCTGAGCCCGCGCGTCCCCCCGGGGCGCGTGTCCGGTCGGCCGCCCCGGTGCGGCCGGCCCCCTCAGCCGTCTTTGAGGTCTTCATGCATTCCCCGCTTCTCCCGCCCGGCCGTCGGCTTGGGCGTGGCTGGCCTGGCCTGGCCCCGGCCGCCACCCTGGTCCTGCTGGCGGCCAGCGCCCTGGCTTCGCCGCCCCGGCCCGATCCGCTCGACCCGGCCGCGCCCGTTCCCCCGCTGCTGCACCGCTCGGCCGTGGCCGAGCACCGCAGCCTGCCCGCCACCGGCCGCGACTGGCGCGAGGCCAATGACACCGTCGGTCGCCTCGGCGGCTGGCGTGGCCACCTCGGCCCCGCATCCGGCGAGCCGCCTGCGCCGGGTGCCACGGTGCCTGCTGCTGCCGCAGGAAGGGGGGGCCCGGCGACGCCGTCGCCCGACCCGCAGCCGGGGCCGTCGGGCCACGGCGGCCACCAGGGCCACCAGGGCCACCCGTCCGCGGCCCCGGCCGGGCAGGGCGGGCCACAGGGTGTCGGGGGGGCACGATGAGCCCTTCCAGCGCCCTGGGGCCTTCGCGTCGCTCCCTTCGCCTGCGCCTGCTGGCCCTGCCGATCCCGCTGCTGCTGGCCGCCTGCGCTGCGCCCTCCGGGCCGGCGGCTTTCGCGCCGGTGGCCGAGCAGGTGCAGGCGCGCAGCGGGCTGCGGCCCGTCTGGCCGCGCACGCCGGCCGACGAAGCCGCTGCCGAGGCCCGCAGCGCCGAGCTGCTCGCCCAGCCCCTGGGCCTGGACCAGGCCCTGGCCCTGAGCCTGCTGAAGCACCGCGGCCTGCAGGCCCGCTTCGAGGCCCTGGGCCTGGCGCAGGCCGAACTGCTGCAGGCCACCCGGCTGCCCAATCCCTCGCTGAGCGTCGGCCGCTTCCGGCAGGGCGATGAGACGGAGATCGAGCTGCGCCTGGGCATCGACCTGCTCCGCCTGGCCCTGACCCCCTGGCTGCGACCGCTGGCCGAGGCGGATTTCGCCGCCCGTCAGCAGGCCCTGGCCGCCGAGGTGCTGGCCCACCTGGCGGCTGTGCGGCAGGCCTGGATCGAAGCGGTCGCTGCCGAGGAGCGCCTGCACTACCGCCGCCAGATCCGCGAGGCGGCCGAAGCCGGCGCCGAACTGGCCCGGCGCATGGCCGAGGTCGGCAACTTCAACGCCCTGCGCCGCGCCCGCGAGCAGGCCTTCCATGCCGAGGCCACCCTGCGCCTGGCCCAGGCCGAGCAGGCCGCCCAGGCGCGCCGCGAGGCGCTGATCCGCGCGATCGGCCTGTGGGGCGAGGACACCGCCTTGCGTCTGCCCGATCGCCTGCCGCCGCTGCCCGCCCAGCCCGCCGAGCAGCCGGACATCGAGCGGCAGGCCATGGCCTCCCGGCTGGACCTGCAGGCCGCCCGCCAGGCCGTCCAGCAGGCGGCGGCCCGCCTGGGCCTGACCCGGCCGACCCGCTGGGTCAATGTCCTGCAGCTGGGTCTGGAACGGGACCGCCCCGAGACCGGCCCCGACCGCCGCGGCACCGAGCTGCGCTTCGAGCTGCCGCTCTTCGATTCCGGCCAGGCCCGGCTGGCCCAGGCCGAGGCGCGCCACCGCATCGCGCTGCAGCAGGCGGCGCAGCTGGCCGTCGAGGCGCGCTCCGAGGTGCGCGAGGTCTATGGCGCCTACCGCCACGCCCACGACATCGCCACCCTGCACCAGGCCGAGCTGCTGCCCCTGGCCCAGCGCATCGTCGACGAGCAGCTGCTTCGCTACAACGGGATGCTGGTCGGCGTGTTCGAGCTGCTGGCCGACGCGCGCGCGCAGGTCGCCGCGGTCGAGGCCGCGATGGACGCGCGCCGCGCCTTCTGGCGTGCCGACGCCGCCCTCGCGCAAGCCCTGGTCGGCCGGCCCCTGGCCGCGCCGGTGTCGATTGATTCCCCCCCCGCCGCACCGGCCCCGGCCGCTGCTGGCGGACATTGATGGAGGAGCCCATGGTCTCCCGCAGAAACTTCCTGGCCGGCGGTGGCGCGATCACCGCCGGCGTGGCCGCCGCCAGCGTCAGCCGTGTCGCGATGGCCGCGCTGCCCGAACCCGCGGTCGCCCCCGGCACCGCCACCCAGCCCCCGCTGGCCCCGCCCAATGGCCGGCCCTACCGCCCGGTACTCACCCTCAACGGCTGGACCGCGCCCTGGCGCATGAAGGACGGCGTGAAGGAGTTCCACCTCGTCGCCGAACCCGTGGTGCGCGAGATGGCCCCCGGCTTCACCGCCCACCTCTGGGGTTACAACGGCCAGAGCCCCGGCCCCACCATCGAAGTGGTGGAGGGTGACCGCGTCCGCATCTTCCTCACCAACAAGCTGCCCGAGGCCACCACCATCCACTGGCACGGCCAGCGCCTGCCCAATGGCATGGACGGCATCGCCGGCCTCACCCAGCCCGCCGTGCCGCCGGGCCAGACCTGGGTCTACGAGTTCGTCGCCCGCCGGCCCGGCACCTTCATGTACCACCCGCATGCCGACGAGATGGTGCAGATGGCCATGGGCATGATGGGCTTCTGGGTCACCCATCCCAAGGGCCGGCACCCGTGGATCCAGGAGGTGGACCGCGACGTCTGCTTCCTGCTCAACAGCTACGACATCGACCCCGGCAGCGCCACGCCCAAGGTCATGACCATGCTGGACTTCAACCTGTGGAGTTGGAACAGCCGTCTCTACCCCGGCATCGACCCCATCGTCGCCCGCCAGGGCGACAAGGTGCGCCTGCGCGTGGGCAACCTGACGATGACCAACCACCCCATCCACCTGCACGGCCACGAGTTCTTCGTGACCGGCACCGACGGCGGCCCCACCCCCCCCGCCTCGCGCTGGCCCGAGGTGACGGTGGACGTGGCCGTCGGCCAGATGCGGCAGATGGACTTCGTCGCCGACGAGGTGGGCGACTGGGCCTTCCACTGCCACAAGAGCCACCACACCATGAACGCCATGGGCCACAACGTGCCCACGATGATCGGCGTGGACCACCGCGGCCTCGTCGACAAGATCAACCGCCTCGTGCCCGACTACATGCTCATGGGCGAACGCGGCATGGCCGACATGAGCGAGATGGCCGGCATGCCCCTGCCCGCCAACACCGCCCCCATGATGGCCGGCACCGGCCCCTTCGGCCCCATCGACATGGGCGGCATGTTCACCGTGCTGAAGGTGCGCCCCGACCAGCCCCCCGGCGACCCGCGCGACCCCGGCTGGTGGAAGCACCCCCCCGGCACCGTCGCCCGGCCCTGGACCGGCGCCGCCCCGGAAGCTGCCGCCGCACCCGCCGCGAGCCCGCCCGCCGCCGCGCCCCAGACCCCGCCGGCCGCCTCAAGCCCCGGGGTGGAGGTGCGGGTGAGGAAGCCGCAGGGGGGGCATGGGGGGCATTGAGGGCGCAGTCTTACAAGGTGCGAGATCTCCGGAGGAGTAAGAGTACGTTTGACCAGCCGAGTCGGCAAATCATCGATGAAATCCGCGCAAGCCCGCAAAGGAGGGTGTTGTAAGCCTTCTTCACTTTCGGGTCGCGATGACCCGACTCAGGCGGCTTGCGTATGTCTACAGAATAAGATCCGGCAAGCTGCTGTTCGGGTAAAAGTCTGTGCAGTCCATCGCTGGGTAATTTCTGGCTTATGGGTTGAAGTCTTTTTAACTGATTTATATATCTTGCCGGGTAGGTTTTTATGAATAGCCAACATGTTGCGAGGATAAGAAATGCCTTGCTGGCGCTTGGTTTTTTTGTGCTGCAAAGCTCAAATCCTGCGCTGGCCGAGATTGATTTAGGCAAGATATTTCGGGATGCGGTCAACAGGGCTCGCGTCGACCAAGGGGTGCCGGGGCGGCCGCCTTCCTACATGCCGCAAGGGGCTGATGCCCAGCAGTGCACGAAAGCTGCAAATTGGTTGGCGCTTGATGTAAGCAATCTTCCGCCAGAGTTTGCTGAAAACGGTCGTTTCGGTGCTGCCGCTGGGCGTGCGCCCGAACGAAGAATCAACTACCGGCCCGAGAAAACCGGCCCGCTCGGTGAAATCAAGCCTTCCGGTTTGCCTCGCGACAACTGGTTGCTGGAAGATAGCAGATTTGTGGCGGGTTTCGGCAAGCCGTATGATCAGCTCTCCGCTTCTGATTTGCAGGGCTTGCAGAAACTTGGCTTCGATTGCCGCATGATGGGGCGCACGCCCGATGGGGTGATGGTTGACATGGGCTTCTTCGGGCGCGCATTTTCCCAGGGGATTTTTCCTCAGTACGCCAAGGGGGTTCAGAGTATCCGGGCTGCGCGGCAGGAAATCCGAGACGCCTATGCTGCACTGGGAGGCCTGCCGCCGACTGATGATGGGTACAAGGCCTATCAAGCGATTGCCGCCGATGCGCCAAGATTGCGTGGGTTTATGTCAGCGGCCGATCTTGACATGTTTGACCCCGTCATGGCCGAGGCGAACGAGCGGGTTGCGAAGCCCGCACTGGAACGTTTGGCCAGGGGTTACATTGAAACCCAACGAGGTTACGAGGGCATGGTCGCAATCGAGGCACTGATTGCTGAGCTCACGGGCGGGCAACGGCACTCACCTCGAAACAACAACCCCACGGTCAAGGCGCTTGAAGCCAAGCAGGAGGAGATTGCACTGGATTTGCAAAAGATCGAGCGGGCTCGCGTCGATGCCCTCGGCTCCGGCTTGGTCGGTCTTGAGCGAGGGGTTGCGTATTCAAACGAGATTGAACCGCGATACAGAAAATATATCCACATTGGGCCGATCAATGCCCTTTGGGAAGATTTTATAAAGAAGCGGCATGCAATGATTGGTGCTGCTCAGCAGGATTTCGGTCGGCGCATCAGTCAAGCTTCAAGTGAAGCAGATCTCAATGCCTTGGTTGCTCGATATATACCTTTCGAGCTGGATCAGCAGACCGCCGCTGGTACTGCACTTCTTACCAAGGTTGCTGAGCAAAAAGATGAGATCGAGAAGCGTCGCATCCTTGGTTCATCTTATGCTGGAAGTGCCGCCGAGAAGGTGGCCTCTTCAGGTAAAAATAATACAAGTTCGTCTAAGGTGAACGGTGCAGGCAAGAATCAAAAAACATCGGTTGCGACTGATCAAGCCGACGACGAAGGCCCTGAGCCTCTCGCGAAGGGCGAGCCCAGTGAATCCGTGATGTATGACCTTGTCAAAAAGCGTTTTGACGATCAGGCCGCAAAGATCAATGAGCTGAATCAGAATTGTGCGAGTGGGCCACAGGGTAATGATGTTGTGGGTGCCATGATGTGTCTCGGGGCCATGGCAAACAAAGGCCTTGGCGGTGGTGAAGCCATTCGAATCACAAAATTCGAAAAGCTGGGTTGTGATCGAGCAAGTGGCAAGCCAGGTTTTATTTGTGACTACATCATCGGGACATCCGGAGGCATAACGCGTGCGATGGGCCCCACGATGGCCGCAATCTATGGATCGGGCGGTGCGGCTCAAGCCCGTTTCCTGAAGACGAAGAGCGGTTGGATCGTCTTTTTTGGCGGCTCCAATTGACCTGGGGCGGGCGCAGTGGGCATCGCGTTCACCTCACGGGAAAAGCTTCAGTCCCCGTGAGATCGCCATGGCGCGTGAGGCGTTGCGAGAGGCGCCCCACGGGCTGCGCAACGCAACTGCGGAACCCATGACGGAGAAGGCCCCGACGATGGGCCCTCAGGCCGAACCGAGATGGCGCTCGCCGCGGGCGAGGCCGGCCGGGTGGTAGACGGGAGTCTCCCCCGGCAGCAGCACGCTGACGGCGCGATCGACCGCGGCGTGGGCGCGGCTCAGGGCCTCGCGCTGGGCCAGGATGCGGCCGCGGTCGCGCAGCAGGCGCTCGCGCAGTTCGGGCGGCAGGGGGTGGGGCGCGTCGTGGCGCAGGCGGTCGAGCGCGGCGGGCAGGGCTTGCTGCAGGGCGCGGCTGGCTTCCAGCAGGGTGCCGCTGTCGCGCTGGCGCAGGGCCTGGCCGAGGGTGTCCAGATGGTGTTCGAGCGCGCCCAGGGCGCGCTCGAAGGCAAGGGTGTTGCCGGCCGGGGCGGCCGGCAGGGGGTCGGCAGGCTGCGGGTTCATCGGCGGCCCCGGGCTTCAGCCGCGCTTGGCGCCGCCGCCGAGCACGTCGATGGCGTTGGCGATGAGCTTGTCGGCGATGGCGCCGGCATCGACGCGGTAGCTGCCGTCGGCGATGGCCTGGCGCAGGGCGGCGACCTTGTCGGCGTCGAAGTCGCCGTCGGTGCCGCTCAGCATCTGGGCGGCGGCCGAGATCTCGACCCGGGTGCCTTCACCGGCCGGACTGGCGGCGGCGCCGGCGGCGCGGTGGGCCGGGGCGGACAGCTCCTGCGTGCTGCGGGCCGTGGCCTGGGTGTCCTGGGCCGAGAGGGCGGCAGGCTGCACCGGCGCGGCGGCGGCCGGGGGCGGGGTGGACGGGCCGATCTTCATGACAGGCTCCCGAAGTCAGGGGCGGCCGAGGCCGACCGGTGGGGGGCGGAGGGCCCGGAGGGGCCCGTGCGGAGGTGCGACATGGTGGAGCTTTCGGACGCGCACGGCCAAGCTTGAGCGGAATCTGCACGGCCCCCGCAAACCCGGGGGGTCGGGCCCTGAGGCGCTGGGCCGGACGGTGAGGGACGGGGGCTCACAACCTCAGCTCCACCCGGTTTTCGCCGACGGCGATGCCCTGGACGATGCTGCCGTTGTCGATACGCACGCGCACGGGCTGGCCGTCCAGGCCGGCGCCCAGGGCCTGGCCGCGGCCTTCGACGGCAAAGCCACGGCCGATGGCGGTGAGCTGCACCGGGCTGCCGGCGCTGAACCACTGGCGCTGGCGCAGGTCGCCGGCGCGCAGGGCCTGGCCAGGGGCCAGGCTGCGCATCAGCACACGGCCCTCGGCCTCGGCCGGGTCCTGCAGCGCGGGCGAGGGGAGGGCGGCCAGGTCGACTTCGGCGGGCTGCAGGTCCTCGGCCGCCAGCTTGCGGCCGGCCGGCAGGGCCTGGCGCGGCACCAGGGCCGGGCCCCAGACGCGCACGGTCACGGGCAGGTAGACCTGCCAGCGCACGGGGCCCTGCACGCAGCGCAGGCCGACCCGGGTGCTGCCCCAGGCGCGGTAGCCGGGTGGCAGGCTGGCCTGCACCTCGGCGCAGGGGGCCAGGCGCTGCACATTGGGCAGGGGGCCGGCTTCCACCTCGACGCGGCGGCCCTCGGCCAGGGCCTCGGCGGCCTGCTGCACCTGCTGCAGCGCCTGGTTGCGGGCGGCGGCCAGCGGATCGGGCGGTGGGCTGTCGGCGGCGCGGGCGCCCGCGCCCGGCAGCGTCAGCGCCAGGGCGAGCAGCGTGGTGGCTGCCAGCCGGGCGCGCGGCGGGTCGCGGGACTCGGTGGGGGGGTGCGGAACGGCGCACGAGGGCAGGGGCATGCGCCGCACTGTAGGCGGGGGGCGCGGCGCAAGGGCCGGGAAATGCGGGGTCCGGCAGCCGCTATTCCCCGCCATGGCAGGCCCCCCGCTTTCCACAATCGATGCCCATCCCCCACCGGGTCGTGTGCTGCAGCGCCGGCCCTTCGCCGCGGAGCCCGCGATGCTGAACCGCCTGACCGACACGCTGAACTTCCAGGCCCAGGCCCTGAGCCTGCGCGCCGAGCGCCAGCGCATCCTGGCGAGCAACATCGCCAATGCGGACACGCCGGGCTACCAGGCCCGCGAGATGGATTTCGCCGCCGCGCTGCGCGAAGCCACCGGCCACGCCAACCCAGGCGCCAGCCTGGTGCCGGCCCAGACCGCGCCGCGCGCGGGGCACCTGCCGCTGCAGCCCGGCGAGGCCGGCCCCACCGCGCTGCGCTACGCCACGCCCAGCCAGACCAGCCTGGATGACAACAGCGTGGACATGGACCGCGAGCGCGCCAGCTTCGCCGACAACGCCGTGCACTACGAGGCCACGCTGCGCTTCCTCAACGGCAGCGTGAAGACGCTGACCAGCGCGATCACCGGCCAGTGAGCCCAGGAGCCCCGCGATGAGCATGCTCGACATCTTCCAGGTCAGCGGCAGCGCGATCAGCGCGCAGAGCCAGCGCCTGAACACCGTGGCCTCCAACCTGGCCAATGCCGACACGGTGGCCGGCCCCGACGGCCAGGCCTACAAGGCGCGGCAAGTGGTCTTCCAGACGCTGCCCCTGGCGGGCGCGGGCTCGGCCGGCGTGCAGGTCTCCACAGTGCGCGAGGACAGCAGCCCCGGCCGCCGCGTCCACGACCCCGGCCACCCGCAGGCCGACGGCCAGGGCTACGTCACCTACAGCAACGTCAACAGCGTGGAGGAGATGGTCAACATGATCTCGGCCTCGCGTTCCTACCAGAACAACGTCGAGGTGATGAACACCGCGAAGTCGCTGTTGCTCAAGACGCTGCAGATGGGCCAGTGAGCCCCTTGCGCGCCGCCACCCCCCTCACCCTGTCCGGCCCGATGCCATGAGCACTGCGATCTCTTCCACCTCGGCTTCGGCCGCCGCCGCTTCCGGGGCGGCAGGCGCCACGGCGACCTCGGCCGCCGATGCCTCCGAGCGCTTCCTCAAGCTGCTCGTCGCGCAGATGAAGAACCAGGATCCGCTGAGCCCGATGGACAACGCGCAGGTCACCAGCCAGATGGCGCAGATCAGCACGGTCACCGGCATCGAGCAGCTCAACGGCACGGTGCAGACGCTGAGCGGCCAGTTCGGCCAGCTGCGCGCGCTGCAGGGCGCGCAGCTGGTGGGCCACCAGGTGCTGCTGGCCGGCAACCGCCTGGACCCGGACAGCAGCGGCAAGGCCACGGCCGGCGTCGAGCTGGCCGGCCCGGCCGACAGCGTGCGCGTGGAGGTGCTGGGCCCCAGCGGCAAGGTGGTCGACACCCTCGATCTGGGTGCGCAGTCCGCCGGCCGCCACGGTTTCAGCTGGACCCCGACCGAGGCCCAGGCTGCCGCCGCGGGCACCGCCGGTTTCAGCTTCCGCGTGACGGCCCAGTCCGGCGCGGCCAAGGTCACCGCGACCGCCCTGAACACCGACACCGTGCAGGCCGTGGCCACCGAAGGCAATGCGCTGATGCTTGAACTGGCCAGCGGTCGCCGCGTCGACGCGAGCACCGTCAAGGCCCTGTCCTGATCCCCCCCCGCCCCCGAGGAAACCGACCATGAGCTTCCAGCAAGGCCTGTCCGGCCTGAACGCCTCCAGCAAGAACCTGGAGGTCATCGGCAACAACGTGGCCAATGCCAGCACCGTCGGCTTCAAGGGCTCGCGGGCCGAGTTCGCCGACCTGTATGCGGGCGCGCTCAACCGCGTCGGCAACGGCCAGATCGGCATCGGCGTGAACCTGCAGGCCGTGGCCCAGCAGTTCACCCAGGGCAACATCACCCTGACCGAGAACCCCCTGGACCTCGCGATCAACGGCAGCGGCTTCTTCCAGCTCGGTGTGCTCAGCGGCGCCGGTACCGGCACCACGCCGCCCACCTTCGGCGGCGAGACCTACTTCAGCCGCAATGGCCAGTTCAAGCTGGACCGCTTCGGCCAGGTGGTCAACAACGAGGGCATGGCCCTGCTCGGCCGGCCGCTCAATGCCAACGGCCTGCCCGGCGCCACGCTGGGGCCGGTCACCCTGCCCACCGGCGGTCTGGCGGCGGCGGCCACCACCACGCTGTCGCTGGAGATGAACCTCGACGCCCGCGCCACCCTGGCCGCCGACAGCACCCTGCCGCTGGACCCGGCCGATCCCAGCACCTACAACCACTCGACGCCGATCACCGTCTACGACGGCACCGGCGAGCCGGTGGAGATGACGCTCTACTTCCGCCGCATCGCCGGCGGTGCCGCCGACGCGACGACCACCCCGCCGACCCCGGCCACCGACCGCTGGCAGGTCTTCGCGGCCACGGCGGGCACGACCTCGGTGGCCACGCCGGCCGGCACCCTGGCCTTCGACGCCAGCAGCGGCAGCCCCTGGCCGGCCGGCGCGGCCAGCTTCAACCTCGGTGCGCTGACCGGCACCTCGGCCGCGGGCGATCCGATCAGCCTGTCGCCGATCACCCTGGGCGTGCAGGCCACCGGCTACGCGGCCAGCTCGGCCACCACGCAGCAGACCCAGAACGGCCATACCTACGCCGGCCTCAGCAGCGTCAGCGTGGAGGACGACGGCACGGTGCGCGCGCGCTTCTCCAACGGCCAGTACCAGGACGTCTACCGCCTCGAACTGGCGACCTTCCGCAATCCCCAGGGCCTGGAGCCGCAGGGCAACAACCGCTGGGCGCAGACCCTGGCCTCGGGCGATCGCATCGTCAATGCGCCCGGCCTCGGCAACCTGGGCAATCTGCAGTCGGGCGCGCTGGAGGACAGCAATGTCGACCTGACCGGCGAGCTGGTGAACATGATCACCGCCCAGCGCGTTTATCAGGCCAATGCGCAGACGATCAAGACGCAGGACTCGGTGCTGCAGACCCTGGTCAATCTGCGCTGAGCCCGCCACCCTGAACCCCTGAGGCCCGGAGCCCGCCATGGACCGCATGATCTACCTGTCGATGTCGGGCGCGAAGGCGACGATGCAGCGCCAGGACCTGCTCTCGAACAACCTGGCCAATGCCTCGACGACCGGCTTCCGGGCCGAGCTGCAGGCCTTCCGCGCGGTGCCGGTGCGCGGCGACGGCGCGACCACCCGCGCCTACGCGCTGGAAACCACCACCGGCTACGACCCCGCGCCCGGCCCCGTCACCGCCACCGGCCGGCCGCTGGACGTGGCCCTGCAGGGCCGCGCCTGGCTGGCCCTGCAGGCGCCCGATGGCAGCGAGGCCTACACCCGCGCCGGCGCGCTGACGGTGGATGCCCAGGGTCAGTTGATGAGCCTGGGCGGCCTGCCGGTGCTGGGCGAGGGCGGGCCGATCACCGTGCCGCCGGGGGCCGAGCCCAGCATCGCGCCCGACGGAACGGTCAGCGCACGGCAGGCCAACGGCAGCTTCATTCCGGTCGGCCGGCTCAAGCTGGTCACGCCCGAGGCGCCGCTCCAGCGCGGCGAGGACAGCCTGTTCCGCACCGCCGACGGCAACCCGCTCGACGCCGACCCCGCCGCGCGCCTGCAGGACGGGGCGCTGGAAGGCTCGAACGTCAGTGCCATCGGCACGATGGTGGCCATGATCGCCGCGGCCCGCCAGTTCGAGCAGCAGCTCAAGCTGCTCGGCCACGCCGAACGCAACGAGGACAACGCGGCCAAGCTGCTGTCGGTCGACCGCTGAGCCGCGGCCGGAAGAAGCCGGCCCGCGCGGCCCTTCTTCCGCCGATGCCCCACCCGCCGTCCGCGCGACGATCGGCGGGCACGAAGGAGAAGGCCATGATGCGCGCCCTGTGGATTTCCAAGACCGGGATGGAGGCCCAGCAGACCCAGCTGGACCACATCTCGAACAACCTCGCCAACAGCGCGACGAACGGCTACAAGCGTTCGCACGCGGTCTTCGAGGACTTGATGTACCAGAACCTGCGCCAGGCCGGCGCCAACAGCTCGGAGCAGACCCAGCTGCCGACCGGCCTGCAGGTCGGCCTGGGCACCCGCGCGGTGGCCACCTCGCGGCAGTTCACGCAGGGCAATCTGCAGCAGACCGGCAACAGCCTGGACGTCGCCATCAAGGGCGCGGGCTTCTTCCCGATCCAGCGGCCGGACGGCAGCACCGCCTACAGCCGGGACGGTGCCTTCCAGCTCAATGCCCAGGGCCAGATCGTCACCAACAACGGCGAGCTGCTCGGCGACGGCATCAGCGTGCCGCCCGAGGCCCAAGGCGTGACCATCGGCAGCGACGGCATCGTCACCGCGCGCATGCCGGGCCAGGCCGCGCCGCGGCAGATCGGGCAGATCCAGCTCGCGAACTTCCAGAACCCGGCGGGCCTGGAGCCGCTGGGCCAGAACCTGTTTGCCGAGACGGCCGCCTCCGGCGCGCCCAACACCGACGCGCCCGGCGCCAACGGCCTGGGCAGCCTGACCCAGGGCTTCGTCGAGACCAGCAATGTCAACGTCGTCGAGGAGCTGGTGACCATGATCCAGACCCAGCGCGCCTACGAGCTCAATTCCAAGGCCATCCAGACGGCCGACCAGATGCTGCAGCGTCTGGGCCAGATCTGAGCCCGGCCATGGACGACCGTCGCCTTCCGCCCCCCCCGTGCCGCCGCCGTGCGCCGGCCCCGGCCGGCCTCGCACTGGCGGCCGCCGCGCTGCTGGCAGGCTGCGCCGGCCTGTCGCCGCGCGTCGAGGTGCCCGACACCGGGCCGGTGCGCCCGGCCGCCGTGGCCGCGGCCAACCCGCCGGCGGCCACCGGCTCGCTCTATGCAGCGGCCGGCTACCGGCCGCTGTTCGAGGACCATCGTGCGCGGCATGTCGGCGACACCCTGCAGGTGCGGATCGTGGAGAAGATCACGGCCAGCGCCAGTTCCAGCAGCGCGATCGACAAGTCGGGCGATGTCTCGGCCGGCGTCAGCGCGGTGCCGCTGCTGCCGCCGAGCGTGCTGAACCGGGCCTCGGCCTCGGGCAACTCCAGCAACACCTACAGCGGCAAGGGCACGACCCAGAGCACGAACGACTTCACCGGCACGATGACCGTCAGCGTCGTCGAGGTGCTGCCCAACGGCCACCTGCTGGTGACCGGCGAGAAGCAGATCGGCGTGAACGATGCGGTCGATGTGCTGCGCTTCTCGGGCCAGGTCGATCCGCGCAGCATCCAGCCGGGCAACAGCGTGGCCTCGACCTCGATCGCCAACGTGCGCCTGGAGCATCGCGGCCGCGGGGCCGCCGCCGACGCGCAGGTGATTGGCTGGCTGGCACGCTTCTTTTTGAGCGTTCTGCCGATCTAAAGATTTCCAGAATGGTGTCGAAGGGGGAGGGGAGCGTCTCCGCCCCCGCGGACCGACACCGCCATGAACGCCATCCTGACCCAGCCGCCTTCCCGCCTGTCCTGGTTGCGCCACGCCGCGCAGCGGCATGCCGGCCCCCCCGCGGCCGCCGTCGCCGAGGACGAGCATGAGGACGAGGACGAGGCCACCGCGCTGCGGATCGAGCCCCTCAGCCCCCTGCTGCGCTTCGCGCTGGCGCTCTGCATCCTGGTGGCCAGCGCCGCGCTGTGGTGGCCGGCCCCGGCCCAGGCCGCGCGGCTCAAGGAAATCGCCGCCGTGCAGGGCGTGCGCAGCAACCCGCTGGTCGGCTATGGCCTGGTGGTGGGCCTGGACGGCACCGGCGACCAGACCACCCAGACCCCCTTCACCGGCCAGAGCCTGCAGTCCATGCTGCAGCAGCTCGGCGTGACGGTGCCGGCCGGCACCAATATGCAGGTGCGCAATGTGGCGGCGGTGATGGTCACCGCCAGCCTGCCGCCCTTCGCCCAGCCCGGCCAGGCCCTGGACGTGACCGTGGCCTCGCTGGGCAATGCGAAGAGCCTGCGCGGCGGCACGCTCATCACCACGCCGCTCAAGGGCCCGGACGGTCAGGTCTACGCCCTGGCCCAGGGCCATCTGGTGATCGGCGGGGCCGGGGCCTCGGCCGGCGGCTCCAAGGTCCAGATCAACACGCTGAACGCGGGGCGCATCCCGGCCGGTGCCCTGGTCGAGCGTGCGGTGCCGACGCCGCTGAACCAGGGCGACAGCCTGCAGCTCGACCTCAACAGCGCCGACTACTCCACCGCCCGCGCGGTGGTCGAGGCCATCAACCGCCGGGCCGGCCAGCCCCTGGCCCAGGCCCTGGACGGCCGCACCGTGCGGGTGGCCATGCCGGCCGACCCGGGCGCGCGCGTGGCCCTGCTGGCCGACATCGAGAACCTTCCCATTGCCCGCGAGATGCCGGCCGCCAAGGTGGTCATCAATGCCCGCACCGGCTCCATCGTGGTCAACCAGGCGGTCACGCTCAGCGCCTGCGCGGTGGCCCACGGGGCGCTGAGCGTGACGATCAGCACCCAGCCGGTGATCAGCCAGCCCAATGCCTTCGGCGCCGGCCAGACGGTGCAGGCCGAGAAGTCCGACATCACGGTGGCGCAGGGCGCCGGCTCGCTGATCCAGCTGCCGGCCGGCGCGCAGCTGACCGATGTGGTCAAGGCGCTGAACAGCCTGGGCGCGACGCCCCAGGAGCTGCTGGCCATCCTGCAGGCCATCCAGGCCGCGGGCGCGCTCAACGCCGAGCTGGAGGTGATCTGATGGCCGCCCTGCCCGGCAGCCTGCCGGCCACCCAGCTCCAGGCCCTGCGCGGCGAGGCCGCCCGCGACCCCAAGGCCGCGGTGCAGGCCGCGGCGCGGCAGTTCGAATCGCTCTTCATGCAGGAGCTGATGAAGAGCATGCGGGCCGCCACGCCGAGCAGCGGCCTGATGGACAACGGCGGCACCCAGCTCGGCACCGAGATGCTGGACCAGCAGTTCGCGCAGCAGCTCAGCGGCCTGCCTGGCGGCCTGGCCGATCAGATCGCGCGCCAGCTGGCCCGGCAGCAGCCTGCGGCCACGTCCCCGGCGTCCTCGGCGTCCTCGGCATCTTCAGAATCTCCCACCGCCACCGCAGCCTCCGGGACGGTCCGCGAACTCCCGCGCCGGCCCGGCAGCCTCTCGCGCGAGGCGCTCTCGCCCGCGGCGCTGCACGCGGGCAGCGCGCCGCAGCAGTTCGTGGCCCAGCACCGCGCGGCGGCCCAGGCCGCATCGCAGGCCACCGGCATCCCGGCCGACTTCATCCTGGCCCAGGCGGCGCACGAATCCGGCTGGGGCCGCCGCGAGATCCGCATGCCCGACGGGTCCAGCTCGCACAACGTCTTCGGCATCAAGGCCGGCCCGGGCTGGACCGGCAAGACCACCACCGTGACCACGACCGAGGTCGTGGACGGCGTGCCGCGCAAGGTCCGCCAGACCTTCCGCGCCTACGGCAGCTATGCCGAGGCCTACACCGACCATGCCCGCCTGCTGAGCCAGAGCCCGCGCTATGCGCGCGTGGTGGCCGAGGGCGGCAGCGCGCAGGGCTTCGCGCGCAGCCTGCAGAAGGCCGGCTATGCGACCGACCCCGACTACGCGAGCAAGCTCGGCCGCGTGATCGACACCACGCTGCGCGTCGCGCGCAGCCTGAACGGCTGAGTCCGGCCGCCGCTTCCCGACGAGGTTTCCCATGTCCGGCCTGCTTTCCCTCGGCGTCCGTGCGATGAACGCCAGCCAGACGGCCCTCCAGGTCGCCGGGCACAACATCGCCAATGCGAACACCGCCGGCTACAGCCGGCAGGACATCCTGCTGCGCGCGACGCCCGGCGCCTTCAGCGGCGCCGGCTACATCGGCAAGGGCGTCGAGGTCGCGGGCGTGAGCCGGGCCTACGACAGCTATGCCGTCCGCGAGGAGCAGCGCAGCAGCTCGCAGGCGGCGATGGACGAGGCCCGGCTGCAGCAGCTGCAGCAGCTCGACACCCTGTTCCCGCTGGGCGAGCAGGGCCTGGGCCAGGCGGCGACCCAGCTCTTCAATGCCTTCGTCGACGTGGCCTCGGCGCCGCAGGACCTGTCGGCCCGGCAGGTCGTGGTGTCGCGGGCGGAGGACTTCGCGGCCCGCGCCCGCGCGGTGGCCGAGCAGCTTGAGCAGATGCAGTCCGGCGTGCGCAGCGACCTGGGCGTGATGAGCACCCAGGCCAACCAGGTCATCGATTCCATCGCCCGCGTGAACGGCCTGATCCAGGCCGCCCAGGGGGCCAGCCAGGCCCCCAACGACCTGCTCGACCAGCGCGACCAGCTGGTGCGCGATCTCTCGGCCCTGCTGCCCGTGAGCACCGTCGAGACCGACCAGGGCGGCCTGAACGTGATGCTGCCCGGCGGCCAGGCCCTGGTGATGGGCAGCCAGGCCCGTGCCCTGGAGCTGCGGGTGGACCCGAGCGATGCGCGCCTGCGCCAGGTGGCCCTGGTGGGCAGCGCGGCGCCGCTGGCCACCAGCCAGCTGGCCGGCGGTCGCCTCGGCGGCGTGCTGCGCTTCCAGAACGAGGATCTGCCCGCCACCCGCAGCCGCTTCGAGGCCCTGGTCTCGGGCGTCACGGCGGCCGTCAACGCCCAGCAGGCCCTCGGCGTGGCGGTGGACGCGGCCGGCGGCCTGCATCCGGGCGGGCCCTTCTTCGACGACGGCGGCCAGGGCGCGCTGGGCCTGCAGGTGGCGATGCGCGACCCGCTGGGCGTGGCGGCGGCCGCACCGGTGGCGGCCTCGGCCAGCGCGGCGAACCTCGGTACCGCCTCGGTCGCCGCGCTGGCCGTGCGCAGCTGGGATGGCGCGAGCCGCCCCCAGGTCGAGCTGGAATTCACCGGCGCGGCCACCGGCACCGCCGCCACCGGCTACCGCTGGCGGGTCGACGGCGGCGCCTGGACCAGCGAGGCCGGCCTGCCCCAGCCGCTGACGCTGGACTTCCCCGTCGGCGGCGATCCGGACAGCGCCGCGCTCGGCTGGTCGCTGACCCTGCAGGGGGCCCCCAAGGCCGGCGACCGCTTCACCGTCGCACCGCCCAGCGGCAGCGCTGCCGAGGTGGCCGAAAGCCTGCGCCACCAGAACGGCAATGCCCTGGCCATGGTCGGCCTGCGCGAGAAGGCCCTGGTCGAGGGCTCGACCGCCGGCAATGCCTATGCCGAGCTGATCGCCGAGGTCGGCCTGCGCGTCGACAGCGGCCGCACGCTGGCCGAGCTGTCGAGCAGCGCGGCCGAGCAGGCCACGGCCGAGCGCAGCGCGCGCTCGGGCGTGAACCTGGACGAGGAAGCGGCACGCCTGATCCAGTACCAGCAGGCCTACCAGGCCTCGGCCAAGGTGCTGCAGGTCGCGCAGTCCCTGTTCGACACCCTGTTGCAGGTTGCCGGCTGAGTCCGGCGTCCCGAAGGAAAGCCCACCCCATGCGCCTGACCACCGCCTCCCGCTACGAAGCCGGCATCGGCGAACTGCAACGCCGCCAGCAGGCCCTGGGCGAGGCCCAGCAGCGCCTCGTCAGCGGCAAGCGCGTGGAGCGTGCCTCCGACGATCCCGTGGCCGCCGCGCGCGCCGAGCGGGCGAGCGCCAGCTTGGCCATCAGCACCGCCAGCCTGCGCGCGCTCGACGCCAGCCGCACCCACCTGACGCTCAGCGAAAGCACGCTCGGCCAGTCCGCCGAGCTGCTGCAGCAGGCCCGCGACCTGGTGGTGAACGCCGGCAACGGCGCCTACACCGACGCCGAGCGCGCCACCCTGGGCGACAGCCTGCGCGGCCTGCGCGAGCAGCTGCTGAACCTGGCCAACCGCGGTGACGGCAACGGCAGCTACCTGTTCGGCGGCCAGGGCTCGGCAGGCGAGCCCTTTGTCGAGGGGGCTGGCGGCGTCAGCTACCGCGGCACGCCGGGCGACACCCAGCTGGCGGTGGGCGAGGCCCGCCTGACCTCGGCCGTCGACGGCGACCGCACCTGGACGGCGGTGCCCGACCGCGGCGGCGCGACGATCAATGTCTTCGATGCCCTGGCCGCGATGGCCGATGCCCTGCAGACCCCCGGCCGCAGCAGCGCGACGATCGCCGCGTCCAACACCGAGGCCCTGCGCGTGATCGACCGCGTGCTGGTCCAGCAGGGCCGCGAGCGCAGCGCGGCCGGCGAGGCCCTGAACCGGCTCGAGGGCATCGAGAGCCGCCTCGGCCAGCAGCAGCTCGATGCGCAGCAGGTGCAGTCCGACGCGACCGATCTCGACATGGTGGCCGCGATCTCCGACTTCCAGAACCAGCAGACCGGCTACAACGCCGCGCTGCAGGCCTATGCCCAGGTGCAGCGCCTGAGCCTCTTCGATTACCTGAAGGGCTGAAGCCCGGAAGCGGGTGGCTGAAGCCGGCCATTCCGCGGTTTTCCGGCAGGCACCGCTCCGGACAATGGGGCTTCGACACCCGCCCTGCTGACCTGTGAGCTCCTCCATCCTCGCCCGCGTCGCGCTGGGCTACGCCCCGATGATCGACCGCCAGCGCGCGGTGATCGCGACCCGGCTCACGCTCTTCCCCCTGCGGCCCGGCGAGCCCCTGGCCGCCGGCGAGCTGCTCGATGCCCTGGCCGGGGTCTGGCCGGAGGGGGCGGGCGAGGTCTCGCTCAACATCCTCAGCGAGAGCCTGCTGCACGACCTGATGGCCGCGCAGCCAGCCCGCCACCTGGGCGTGGAGGTGCCGGCCTTCATGGCGGCCGACCCGGCCCACACCGCGGTCATCGCCGCGCTGGCCGCACGCGGCAATGCCCTGCTGATCAAGGGCCGGCCGTCGCGCGAGCTGCCCCGCGAGCTGCTGCCCTGCTTCCGCCAGTCCATCATCGACCTGGGCGAGGACCGCCGGCTCAAGGAGTCGGCCGGCCAGCCCAGCCCGGTGCCGCGCAGCATCGGCTTCGTCCAGTCCGGCATCCACACCCTGGCCGAGATGGAGGCCAGCTTTGCCCGCGGCGCCGTGGCCGTGCTGGGCTGGCCTTTCCAGGACGCCCTGGCCCGCCGCCACCGGCCGGCCGACCGGGCAGCCGGCCAGCCCTCCGCCGAACTGGGCGTGATCATGGAAATGATGCGGCAGCTGCAGTCCGGCGCCTCGGTCGAGACGCTCGAATCGACGCTGAGCCAGGACCCGCGCCTGGCCTTCCGCCTGCTGCGCTACCTGAACTCGCCGGCCTTCGGCCTGGCGGTGGAGGTGGGTTCCTTCCGCCACGCCCTGATGCTGCTGGGCACCCAGCGCCTGCAGCGCTGGCTGGCCCTGCTGCTGGCCACCGCCAGCGAGGACCTGAACCTGCGCCCGCTGATGTTCGCCGCCGTGCGCCGCGGCCTGCTGATGGAGGAGCTGCTGCAGCGCAGTGGCTACGAGGAACTGGCCGGCGAATGCTTCATCTGCGGCGTGTTCTCCCTGCTCGACCAGTTGCTCGACCAGCCCTTCGAGGCCCTGTTCCGCAGCCTGCCCGTGCCCGACCGCGTGCGCCAGGCCCTGGTCGAGGGCCAGGGGCCCTGCATGCCCTACCTGCGCCTGGTGCAGGCGGTGGAGGGGGATGATCTGGATCCGATCCGCGAGGCTTTCGCCTCGCTCTTCAGCTACGCTGGTGAAACCAACGAAGCCTTGCTGGCGGCCCTGGCCCGGGCCACCAGCCTGCGCTGAATCCCTGCCGACCGTGACCGCCGAACGCTCGCCCGCAAGAGGCCCCCTGCTCGACCCCGACGCCCTCGCCCAGCTCCGCGCGCTGGATCCCCAGGGGCGCCATGGCCTGCTGCCGCGGGTTGCCGGCCTCTTCGAGGCCTCGCTGGCCAGCCTGCTGCCGCAGCTCGACGCGGCCGAGGCGGCCGGTGATCTGGCGGTCGTCCGGCATGTGACCCACACCCTCAAGTCCTCCAGCGCCAGCCTGGGTGCCCTGGCCCTGTCGCGCTGCTGCGCGGAGGCCGAGCGCCTGGCGCGCGAGGAGCGTCGCGAGGGCCTGCCCGAGCTGCTCGACCGCCTGCGGGCCGAGCTAGGCCATGTGCGTCCGGCGATCGCCGCACTGGGCCAGCCCGGCGCCTGAAACCCGCCGCTGCCGCGCATGCCCTTCAGCATCCGACTCGATCACGAGCCCGTCGATCCGCCGCAGCTGCTGCTGATCGACGACGACGCCGTCGCCCGGCTGCTGACCGCCACTGCGCTGCGTCAGCATGGCTTCGAGGTCACGGTGGTCGAAAGCGGGCCCGAGGCCCTGGCCCTGCTCGAGCGCTGGCGGCCCGATCTGATCGTGCTGGACGCGCTGATGCCCGGCCAGGACGGCTTCGAGACCTGCCGCCTGCTGCGCGCCCGGCCTGGCCTGGCGGCGCTGCCGGTGCTGATGCTGACGGGTCTGGACGACGAGGCCTCGATCGAGCAGGCCTACCGCGCCGGCGCCACCGACTTCTTCCTCAAGTCCAGCCGCTGGGCGATGCTCGTCGGCCGCCTGCGCCATCTGCTGCGCGCGGCCCGCGTGCGCGACGAGCTTGAGCGCAAGCGCAGCGAGCTGGCCCGTGCCCAGCAGATCGCCCGCATCGGCAGCGTGGCCTGGCGCCCCGGCCGCTTCGGCCTGGATTGCACGGCCGAGGCGCTGCATGTGCTGGGCCTGCCCAGCGGCAGCCGCCTGGGCCTGCGGCAGGTGCTGCGGCGCCTTGAGCCCGTGGCCCGCCGGGCCCTGCTGGCCCAGCTGCGCGAGGCCCTGGCCGGCCGCGAGCCGATGACGCTGGACCTGCGCCTGGCGCGCGACGGCGGTCCCGAGCTGCTGCTGCAGGTCGAGGTGGAGCCGCAGTTCGATCCGCGTGGCCAGCTCAGCGGCTACACCGGCATCGTGCAGGACGTCGGCGAGCGCCGCGCCGCCGAGGACCGCATCCACCAACTGGCCCATTTCGACGCCCTGACCGGCCTCCCGAACCGCCGCGAGCTGATCGCCCGGGCCGAGCGTGCGATCGATGCCGGTCGCCGCGAGGGCGAGGCCCTGGCCGTGCTGCTGATCGGGCTGGACCGCGTCAAGCTGGTCAACGACACCCTGGGCCATGCGGCGGGTGACGAGCTGCTGCGCCGCGTCGCCTTCCGCCTGCAGACTTGCGTGCGGCACGGCGCGCTTGGGGTCGACCCGCCCGAGGGTTCACGGCCCGCCACCCGCCACGACGACCTGCTCGGCCGTCTGGGCGGCGACGAATTCGTGGTGCTGCTCAATGGCACCGGCCGCGAGCGTGACGCCTGCGCGGTCGCCCAGCGCCTGCAGGACGCCCTGCGCGCCCCGCTGAGCCTGGCCGGCCAGGATGTCTTCATCACCGCCAGCATCGGCGTGGCCCTGTTCCCCCGCGATGGCGCCTCCGTCCCCGAGCTGCTGCGCCATGCCGACGCGGCGATGCGCGCGACCAAGGAGGCCGGCCGCAATGCGGTGACGCTCTACCACCCCACCCTGGCCGGCGGCGGCCGCGAGCAGCTGCAGACCGAGACGGCCCTGCACATGGCCCTGTCGCGCGGCGAGCTGGTGCTGCACTACCAGCCCAAGATCGATCTGCGCAGCGGCCGGGTGGCCGGGGTCGAGGCCCTGATGCGCTGGCAGCGCGGCGACCGTCTGGTGCCGCCCGGCGACTTCATCCCGCTGGCCGAGGAAACCGGCCTGATCGTGCCCATGAGCGAATGGGCCCTGCGCGAAGCCGCCCGCCAGGCCGCGGCCTGGCGGGGCCTGGCGGGCCTGGACGGCCCCATCGCGGTCAATCTGCCGAGCCGCCTGTTCGAGTGCAGCGACCTGATCGCCACCCTCGGCAGCGCGGCCGAGGCGGCCGGCGTGCCCGCCGGCGCCGTGCAGATCGAGATCACCGAGACCGGCCTGATGAAGAACCTGCAGACCGTCATCCCGACCCTGCACCGCCTGCACGCCATCGGCGTCGGCCTGGCCATCGACGACTTCGGCACCGGCTACTCCTCCCTGGCCTACCTGACCACGCTGCCGATCGACGAGCTGAAGATCGACCGCAGCTTCATCCGCGACCTCGGCGTCACGCCGCAGAGTGCCGCGGTCGTCGGGGCGATCGTCGCGCTGGCCCGCACGCTCTCGCTGCGCGTGGTGGCCGAAGGCGTCGAGACGCTGGGCCAGCTGGAGGCGCTGCTGGACCTGGGCTGCGACAGCGCCCAGGGCTATCTGATGGCCCGGCCGATGGCGGCCGCGGCCCTGCAGGCCTGGGTGGCCGGTCTGACGGCGGGTGATCAGCCCTGGCAGCAGACCATCGCCCCGCAGGCCGCGCCGCGCCGGCTGCCTTCCGTCCGGCCGCGCAGCCCGGGCGCCCATCCCGGATGAACGCGCCCGAGCCCCGCCCGGAGGCCGCGGCCTCGGTTGCGGTGCGGGCCAAGGCCACCTTGCGCCGTCTGGCCCTGGAACGCCTGGAACCCACCCCCGAGAACTACGCCCGCGCCTATGCCGCCGAATCCGGCCAGCAGCCCCCGGAGCCGGCCCGCGCCGAAGGCCCGGACGGCGAGGCCTGGGCCGGCCTGATCGAACGCACCCTGCGCGCGCTGGAGCGCTCCGACCGCGGCTGGACCGTCGCCCGCCGCAAGGACAGCCTGCAGCGCGTGCTCGGCGGCAGCCGCAAGGACGCCGCTCGCCTGCACCAGCGCCTGACCCAGTTGCTGGCCCGCTGGGACGAGGCGCCGGCCGAGGCCGACGAGCCCCCCGGCCCGCGCGAGGCCGAGCCCGCCGCCCGGCCGGGCGCCGAGCCGGCGAGGCCGCTTGAGGCCCCCATCGCCCAGGGCCAGCCGGCCGGAACCCCCCCGGCGGCGCCGCAGCACGCCCTCGCCCCCACCGCCGGACCGCAAGCCGCCGCGGACCCGCCCGCGCGGCCCCAGGCCGCCGATCCACCCGCCGCCTGGCCGGCCCTGGTCGACAGCCTGGCCGCCTCGCTCGACGCCGCCTTGCCGGCTGACGATGCCAGCGCCCGTGCCCTGGCCGAGCGCCTGCAGCGGCGCCTGCAGGCCGCTCGCCCGCCCGATGCCGCCTCGGCTGGCGAGGTGGCCCTGCTCTGCGAGGAAGCGCGTCGCCTGATCGCCCACCGCCTGCACGGCCACGAGGTGCTCACCCGCCTCTGCCGCGGCCTGAGTGAGAGCCTGATCGAGCTGGCCGAGGACGAGAGCTGGGCCCGTGGCCAGGCCCAGGCCATGCGCCAGCAGTTCGAGACCGGCCTGGCCGCGCGCGGCCTGCGCCAGCTCGACGAGATGCTGGCCACCACCCGCGCCTGCCAGCAGCGCCTGCAAGGCGAGCGCCGCGCCGCGCGCGAGGCGCTGAAGGCCTCGATCCGGCAGATGCTCAGCGACCTGGCCAGCCTGGGCCAGACCTCCGGCCGCTATGCCGACAGCCTGGACCGCCATGCCGAGGCCATCGCCGCCGCCGACACCCTGGACGGCCTGGCCGGCCGGGTGCGCGAGATGGTGGCCGAAAGCCGCGCCGTGCAGTCCCTCGTCGCGCAGACCCGCGACCGCCTGCAGGCCGAGCAGGCCCGCGCCGAGGCCATGCAGGACCGCGTGCGCACGCTGGAGGACGAGATCCGCCGCCTCGACGACGAGGTCTCCACCGACCCGCTGACCCAGATTGCCAACCGCCGCGGCCTGATGCGCGCCTTCGACAGCGAGTGCGTGCGCCTGGCTCGTGCCGCCGACGAGGCCGCGGCCGGCCCTCCGGCCGGTGCCCCGACCGAGATCGCAGACGGCGCCCTGACCGAGCTCCCGGCCGGCCCACCGCCGCTGGCCGTGGCCCTGCTCGACATCGACAACTTCAAGCGCCTGAACGACCGCCTCGGCCATGCCAGCGGCGATGCCGCCCTGCAGTTCCTCGCCCGCCACGTCACCCGCGCGCTGCGCCCGCAGGACACCCTGGCCCGCTACGGCGGCGAGGAGTTCGTCGTGCTCCTGCCCGCCACCCCGGTCGACGAGGCCCAGCGCGTGCTCAGCCGCCTGCAGCGCCTGCTGAGCGCCGAGCTGTTCACCCGGGACGGCCCCGAGCGCATCTTCGTCACCTTCTCCGCCGGCGTGACCGCCCACCGCCCCGGCGACCCGCTGGACGCCGCCCTGGCCCGGGCCGATGTGGCGCTCTACGAGGCCAAGCGGACGGGGAAGAACCGGACCTGTCTAGGGTAAGCGACCCGCAGTTTACGACGCCTCAGATGATATATTGGCATCTTACTCATAACATAACACGCCATGTCCGCCCGCTCTAGCCGCCGCACAACGCTTTCTGTGATGATGATTGTTCGCGATGAGGGTGACCGAATCGAGGCTAGCTTGCAGTCGGTAGTTGGCTGGGCAAGTGAAATCATCGTGCTGGACAGTGGCAGCACCGACGGCACGATCGACATCGTCAGCCGTTACACTGATAAGCTATGGGTTACCGACTGGCCAGGCTACGGTCCTCAGCGTAACCGCGCGCTCAACCACTGCAGTGGCGATTGGGTTCTTTCGATCGACGCTGATGAGGTGGTTACACCGGAATTGCGCGACGAGATCGATCGTGTGCTCGACGAGTCGGGATGCGATTTCACTGTGCTTAAAATGCCGTGGAAGACCTTTCTTTTCGGGCGCCCTCTGAAACATGGGCGCTACACCTCGCCACAGGCCAAGCTCTTCCGTCGCGAGGGCGCGCGCTACCGTGACCACCAGGTGCATGAATCTCTAATGATGCCGCGTCGCAAGGAGCGTGTTCTCAATGCGCCGCTGGAGCACTACTCATGGCGCAACTACCAGCACGTGCAGGAAAAGCACCTCAAGTACGGCTGCTTGCTCGCTGCTCAGAAGTTCGCTAACGGTCGTCGTGGCTCTTTGGCGTACGCCGCGTTACGCTTTGGAATCGACTTCCTGCAGCAGTACTTGGTGCGGGGCGGTTTTCTTGACGGAAGCCGTGGATTTCTGATGGCTGTAATCTTAGGGCAGTACGCGTTTCATAAGTATGCGGCGCTCTGGGCGTTGGAGGCGGAGAATACGATGTCCTCACGTAAGCCATGATCTTCGCCATGGAGAGTAGCCCGATGCGAGTAGCACTGCTGACGCCGACCTACCGCGCCGACCTGCAGCGCTTCGGCCTGCTGCGCGAGGCGCTCGAGGCCTTCGGCTGCGATTTGCCGCACCTAGCGGTAGTGCAAACCGAGGACCTGCCGCTGTTCCGCAACGCGCTGGGCGCCACCCGGGTCGAGTGGATCGCCTCGGCCGAGGTGCTGCCCGCCGAGGTCGAGGCCACGCGACGGCGCCTGTCGGGCTGGCCCGACGGATACCGTAAGCTGCGCCGCAGCCTGGCCAAGCGCTTCGGCTGGTTTCCGGACGCGGCGAGCGATGGATGGCACGTGCAGCAGATCGTCAAGCTCGCCGTGCCGGCGATCGGGCCGTACACGGCCTACGTGGCGCTCGACTCCGACGTGCTGCCCACCGTGCCGCTGCGCGCCGAGCACTACCTGCACGACGACCGGGCCGCGTTGATGATCGAGCACCAGCCCACCTTCGCGCACTGGGCCGATGCCGCCGCGCGCATGTTGGCGCTGCCGGCCGAGACGGTGCGCCCGTTGAACTTCGTGGCCTGGCCGTTCGTGTTCCATCGCGACACCGCGCGCGGTCTGCACGCCCACCTGGCCCAGGTGCATGGCGGGCGCCCTTGGTGGCGCAGCCTGCTGGGCCAGCGGCCCGGCGAGCTGTCGGAGTTCACGCTCTACGGTGCCTACGCGCAGTTCATCGAGCGGGGCCGCCACCATTTCGAGAGTTTGGCGAACACCGCGACCCGCTTCGTGATCACGCAGCAGCAGCGTGACCAGGCCGCCGCGCTGGTCGAAGCCGCGTTTGCCGATCCGGCCGCGCGCTTCGTGCTGCTGCAGGCCAGCCGCCGCTGGCCCGTCGAACCGCTGGTGCCGCTGATCCGGCAACGGCTGCAGCAGGCCGCGGCCCGGCTCTAGCGGCGGCGTGGCCGCAGCAGGCGGCCCAGCGTGTCATAGGTGGCGTTGATGCGCCAGGCCCCAGGCACCTGCCGCGCCGTCCGCCACAGCGCCAGCAGGCGGGACGCCCGGGGGCGCGAGTGGTCGTCCTGCAGCGCACGCAGCGTCTTGCGCCACTGCAGCGCCGCGAGGGCGGCGCGGGCGTCCGCGTGCAGGGTCTGCAGGGCCGGGTCGTCGAGCAGGCGCGTCAGCAGCGCCTGGTGCTCGTCACTGAAGCGCTCGGCGTCGGCGAGCGACTTGGAGGCGCCATGCAGCCGGAACCACGCCAGCCTGCGATCGCTGTACTGCACGCGCGGGAAACGCTGCGTGTAGCGGATCAGCAGGTCGAGGTCGAAGCGGTAGTGCAGCGTCGCATCGATGCCGGTCTCGCGCAGCGCCGCGGTGCGGTACCAGATGCCTGGCTGGTGCCAACGCGTGCGCGACTCGATCGGCAGGCGCACCAGGTCGCGTGCCGTCAGCGCGCGGCTGGTGCGCAGGCGGTCGAGACGGTGCTCGCTGAAGTTCTGCGTGCAGCCGCCCAGCAGGTCGGCATCGCGCACGCGGGCCACCTCCCACAGCGCGCCGGGGGCCAGCAGGTCGTCGGAGTTGATCCAGTTGAACCACTCGCCGTCGGCGCGGGCCAGGCCCTTGAGGAGGGCATCGACCTGGCCACGGTCGCGCTCCGACACCCAGCTGGTCAGCCACGGCGCGTAGTGCCGCAGGATGTCGACCGAACCGTCGGTGCTGCCGCCGTCGATCACGTGGTAGTCGAGCGCCGGATAACCCTGCTCCAGTACCGAGCGGATGGTGGATTCGAGGAAGGCGGCCTGGTTGTAGGAGGGTGTGACGACGGTGATGCGCGGCGGGTCCGCGGGGCGAGCGGCGGCCGACGGGATCGCGACGCCGGGCCAGTGGGGCGGCAGCCGCGCGGGGGTCAGTCGAGCGGGCAGCTCCGGACGGGAAGTCATGGTCTCTCAGCCTAGGCCCGGCGGCTCTGCTGCCGCCGCGCGAATTCGATGGATTCCAGAAGAGTCGACCCGCACAGGCGTCGGCGCTTCTGTCCGCTCTCGACAAGGTGCTGCGCCGAGGGGCAGACGTGCGGCGTCGCGAGGGCGGCGCGCATGCGATCGGCCAGCGTCGCCGCGTCGCCGGCCGGGAAGTAGCTGACCCGTTCCTCGGCAATCTCGAGGTTGACCGGGATGTCGGAGAGGATCGAACGCACGCCGAGGGCCACGGCGTCGTACACCGCACCGCCGCCGGGTCCGCCTTCGAAGCGCGTTGGCTGGATCACCGCCACCGCGTCCTTGAGCAGCGCGATCTGGTCGTCCTTGGGGATCAGCCCGAGTATCTGCACCCGCTCGCTGATGCCCAGCGATGCGAGTGACTGCAGCAGGCCCGGGAAGTACGCGGGATCCCGGTGATCTTCCGTCGAACCGGTGCAGACGAGCGTCAGTCCAGGGTGGTCCTTCGCCACCTCGGCGTAGGCACGGAACGCGGTCAGGTGATCCTTGTGCTTCCAGAATTGGCTGCTGATGATGAAGTAGGCGCCGGCGATGCCATACCGGGATCGCATCGCGCCCGAATCGAGCGCGAACCAGTGGGCTGCGGGCGCGGCCCCGAACGGCAGGGGGAACACCCGCGCGGCATGTCCAGGACAGAAGCGCTCGATGTCCGCGGCGACGTCTCTCGCGTTGACGATGACGCTCGATGCGCGTGACAGCGTGGACCGGAAGCGTCGGTCGCGCGAGGCCGATTCGTCCGGCGTGAAGTACTGCGGAAGATGGCGGTGCTGGAAGTCGTAGATGTAGCCGACCCAGGGGACTCGCACCACCGGCTTGAGCGCCGAATCGGCCGGCAGCAGGGCCTGCAGGCCGAGCCGTTCCGAGGCTCGTGCGATGGCGGCGTGCCCGGCCTCGATGCGGTGCACATGCACATCGATGCCGTGGCCGGAGAAGATCCGTTCCATGGGCTCACCGGCGGGCGATGCCGGTGCGGGCAGCGGGTGACCCAGCCATTGGCGGCTGCTTCGCCACAGGGCACCGGCCCAGCCGCGTTCGTGGAAGCGGCGCCGTGGCTCGGGCAGCAGCGCGTGCAACTCCATCGGCTCCCCGGTGGCCGCCAGACTGGCCGTGATCAGCCTGAGTAAGTCCTGGCCGCCCGTCCACCGAACGAAGCCATGACCGAGCAGACCCAGCTTCAGCATGGGTCACGCAGCCGTCGCGCGGCGGCCGCTTCAGCGGCGAACGGACTCATCGCAGTCGCCGGGCGGGAATGCCGACATAGACGCCGTCCTCCACGTCGATCGACTTGACCAGGACAGAGCCTGCACCCAGGGTCGTCCTGGATGGCATGCTCAGTTTCTCGAGCACCTGGCATCCCGTGCCAACCAGGCAGCCATCACCCATTCTCACGTTCCCGGAAATGTTGCATCCGGGGTTGAACACGTTGCAGGAGCCGATGACCGAGTCGTGACCGACCGTGGTGTTGAGGTTGAAGACATTGAAATCACCGACAACGACATCGCACGTCACTACGCTGCCGGCATGGAACAGGTTCCCCACACCGCACTTGATGTAATCGAGGCTGACCGTGCTGCGGGGATGGAACAGGTTCGGGAAGCGAAGGTGGCTCAGTTTCGACAGCCGCGTCGCCAGCGCTTGGCGGATTCGCGGCGAGCCGATGCCGATCACGACGTCCAGGTCGTGCCGGGCATCGAGCAGGAGCGCGTCGGTCCCGACGACCTTGCCGAACCGCATGGCCATGCTCGCATCGGCCTCGTCTTCTCCAAGGAAGGCGATCTCCGTCCACGAACCGGTGGACTGCATCACGGCGTGCGCGAGCTGGGCGACCTCTTTTGCGTAGCCCCCCGTGCCGACGATGTACAGACGCGAGCTCATGCCGACCTGGAGCAGAAGCTTGCGATCGAGTGGGCGATGTGGTCGATCTGTTCGCCGCTCAGGCCGGGCCAGCTCGGCAGGTTGACGCCGCGCCATGCCAGGTCCTCCGCCACCGGGTGCTTGCGGTAGCTGCGGGCATACATCGGCATCGTGTGCACTGGATAGAACAGGGGGCGGGTCTCGATGCCCGCTTCGGCCAGGGCCGCACGCAGCGGTTCACGCGCTTCGGCGCGCTCGGCCAGGATCGACACCATCCAGTAGCTGTGCTGCGTGTCGGGCGCCTCGGCGTGGAGCTCGATCGGCAGGCCGGCGAGGCGACGCGCGTACTGCTGGGCCAGATCTCGCTTGCGCGCGATGATCTCGTCGGCCCGCTCGAGTTGCGCGAGGCCGATGGCCGCAGCGATGTTCGTCATGCGGTAGTTGTAGCCGACCACGTCGTGCCAGTACTCGCGGTGCGCGGCCAGACCCTGGCCCTTGAAGTGGCGCGCGCGTTCGTTCAGGGTCTTGTCATTGGTGACGACCATGCCGCCTTCGCCGGTCGTGATGGTCTTGTTTCCGAAGAAGCTGAACGTGGCGATGTCGCCGAAGGTCCCGGCATGCCGGCCCGCGTACGTCGATCCGAAGGCCTCCGCGCAGTCTTCCACGAGGAACAGGCGGTGTTCGCGCGCGATCGCGGCCAGCGCGGCCATGTCGCAGGTCTGACCGTAGAGATGGACCGCGAGGATCGCGCGTGTGCGCGGCGTGATGTGGCGCCGCACGTCCTCCGGGTCCATCTGCCAGCTGCTGCGCAGCGAATCCACGAAGACGGGCGTGGCGCCGGTGTACGAGATGGCATTGACGGGCGCGATGTAGGTGAGCGTGGGAACGATGACCTCGTCGCCCGGTCCGATGCCCAGCGCCAGCAGCGCCAGATGCAGGGCGACCGTGCCGTTGCAGACGGAGGCGGCGTGCTCGACCCCGATGTACGCCGCGAACGCGGACTCGAACTCTCCGACGAAGCGGCCGCGCGAGGAGATCCACGACGAGTCGATGCACTCGTTGACATAGGCTTTGACGTTCCCGCTGAGATCTGGGCGGTAGACGGGAATCCGGTGCTGGTTCATCGGGAAACTCCGAGTGGCGGATGGCGTGGCGCCTGGATGGCAGGATTGTCGATCACCCGGGCGCAGCCCCGACACAGGCGCGGTACACGGCCAGGTTGCCGTCCACCATCGCATCCACCGAAAACTCGTCGAGCACCAGCTGCCGCCCGGCCGCGCCGTAGCGCGCGCGCAGCGCGGGGTCGCCGAGCAGGTTCGTCAGGTGCTGCGCCAGCGCTGCGGCATCGCCGGGTTCGATCAACTCGCCGTTCAGTCCCGGCCGCACGATCTCGGGGATGCCCCCGGCACGGCCGGCGACGATGGGCAGGCCGCAGGCGGCGGCCTGCAGCAGGGCCACGCCCAGACCCTCCATCTCGGCCGGGTGGACCATCAGGTCGCAGGCCGGCAGCAGGCGCGGCAGGTCGTCGCGGAAACCGGGGAAGAGCACCGGCCCGCCGTCGGGCAGGGCGCCGTGCAGGCCGGCCGCGCGGGCCTCGGCGACGATGGCTTCGTGCAGCGGCCCGCGGCCCAGCAGCAGCACCCGGGCGCGCGGGTGGCGGGCCAGCACGCCGGGCAGGGCGGCCAGCAGGGTGCGGTGGCCCTTGCGAGCGATGAACTGCGCGGCCATCACCAGCAGCAGGGTGTCGGGCGCCAGGCCCAGTTCGGCGCGGACCGCGGCACGGTCCGGGTGGTCGGCGGCGATCGGCGCATAGGCGGTGGTGTCCACCGCGCTGGGCACGCAGACCAGCTTGGCCTCGGGCACGCCCTCGGCGCGCAGCACGCGGCGGATGCCTTCGGAGATGGTGACGATGCGGTCGTGCAGGCGGTACTTGAGCGCGACCCAGGCGCGCGGCTCGGGGTTGTCGACGCGCCGGCTCAGCACCACCGGCACGCCTTCCAGCCGCGCGGCGAGGGCGCCCAGCACATCGCTGCCGCGCCGGCTGTGCAGGTGGACGAGATCCGGCCGCTCGGCACGGATCAGCCGGCGCAGGCGGCCGACCAGGCCCAGGTCCAGGTCGCCGCCCATGGCCAGTTCGTGCACCGTGGCATGCGCCGCGGCGGCAGGGGCGATGGCGCTGCCGGGCGGGCAGGCCAGCACGCTGTCGACCCCCGCCGCGCGCAGGCCGCGCAGCAGGAAGACGACCTGCAGCGCGCCGCCATAGAGGTGGCGGCCGGCTTCGATGTGGAGCACTTTCATGCGCGTGCCGCCAGCGCTTGCGCGTAGACCGCTTCCGTGCCGTCGATCATGTGATCGAGCGTGAAACGTTCCTCGTAGCGCTGACGTCCTGCCCGACCCCATCGTTCGCCAACGGCTCGGTTTGCGACCAACTCGCAGATGGCAGAGGCGAGAGCATCTGCGTTCTCCGGCGGGACCAAGCGTCCCTGCACACCGTCCTCGATGACTTCGGGGATGCCGCCCACGGCGGTCGCGATCACCGGGAGGCCGGCCGCCGCGGCCTCGATCACCGACAGTGAGATGGCTTCGCGTCGGGATGCGCAGAGGTAGGCGTCGGCCACGCCGAGCAGCCGCCCCACGTCTGGACGGTACCCGAGGAAATGTACTCGCTCACCGGCCTGGGCCAGTTGTTCTTGCCCGTAACCCGACCGATGGTCCCCCACCAGGACCAAATGGACCGGGTGTGGGCATCGCTTCAGGGCTTCGATCATCAAATCCTGGCCCTTGGCATGCACGAAACGGCCTGCGCTGAGTAGGACAAAGGCGTCTGAAGGAAGACCGAGTTCGGTCCGCAGCGCGTCCCGGGGACCGGGCGGCGTGAAACTCTGGCCGTTGTGCACGGTGATGACCCGGGAAGGGTCGTGCCCTTGCCTGAGGAGGTTTTGGCGTACCGCGTCCGAAACCGCAATCAGGCGCTTGGCCCGGCGCATGTGCTTGTGGACATTCGTTGCATGAACGGTGCTGACGGCGACAGCCGGCAAACCCCGGACGGCCCAGCCTGCATATTGGGACGCGCGCACCAGATGGGCGTGCACGATGTCAGCTTGCCACTGGCGAATCAGACGGCGCAGCTTGAATAGCGCGGCCAGGTCATACAGCCCGGCCATCCTCAGAATTTCGACCTGCAACCCTGCCGCTTCGCATTGACCAGCCAGCCAGCTGCCGCCCGGCACGGCACAGCAAACCGCGTGACCGCGCTGCTTTAGTGCAATTCCCAGCGCCAGCATGTGGCTTTCGGCCCCACCATAGCTTGGACTGTGTAGCAGTTGAAGGATACGCATGAGGGCTTATTCAGCCGCCGCCTCGGCCTTTACGATGGCGCCACGTCCTTTACGCGCGTGCTTGAACAAGATCTTCCAGGCAAAGCCGAACAGGTTGTCACCGTGGGAAATGGCCTTTCGGGGCAGCTCGTGCACATTCGTTGCGAGATTGGCGGCACCCCGGATGCAGGTCAGGCCGCTGTGGTACCCGGCGGTCTGTACGCATGCGCGTGCCGATTCCGTGTAGTCCCCGTAGGGATAGCAGAAATGGCGGATGTCATGGCCCAGCATGTCTTCCAGTTCGTGCTTACTGTTGAGGATCTCGCCGCGCATCTGGGTGTCAGACAAAGTTGAAAGGCGGCGGTGATTCTGGGTGTGGGATCCGAAGTCCACGCCTTCCGCGTCGAGCCTGCGCAGGGTCGCACGGTCCATCAAGTTGGCGGCGGGAAGGTCAGAGCCTAGCCAGCGCGCCGGGCCGCCGACCTGTCGGCTCACGAGGAAGACCGAGGCCGGATAGCCCATCGATTTCAGAATCGGCCAGGCATGGTCCGCGAAATCCTGGTACCCGTCGTCAAAGGTCAGGACGACGCGCGGCCGGTCGAACTGGCCTGCAGCGACGTGGACCAGCGCCTGGTCGAGGCTGACCACGTCGATCCCTGCCCAACGCAGGAAATGCATTTGTCGGGCGAAGCGCCCGACATCACAGAACAGCGCTCGATGAGCGGCCGGTCGGGGGAAAACGCCGACGCGGTGGTACATCAGGATGGAGAGCGCAGATCGGGCGCTGGGCGCGGCTAGGTCACGGGTCATAGGGACAACTCGGTTCCGGGTTGGGCGGCGGCCAGGACCGTTTCGGCCGCGCGCCAGACCTGCGCCAGGTCTAGGTCACGCATGCAGTCGAAACGACCCCCGCAACTGGGGCGGCGCCGACATGGCGAGCATGCCCGTCCGCTGTGCAGCACGACGGTCGTCGGGCTGCCGGCATCCAGGTACGGGCGGGTTGAGCCAAACAGCGCGACGGTGGGGATGTGCAGCGCCGTTCCCGCATGCGTCAGGCCGGTGTCCACCCCGATGAGCAGCTTAGCCTGACTGATCACGGCGAGGCTGGCATCCAAAGGCAGGTGGCCGGCTAACTGGAGGGTACCAGTGGCCTGGGCCACCAGCTGTTCCGATGCTGCACGATCCGCCGGCCCGCCCAGCACGACTGGCAGCATGCCACGGGCCCGTACGAGCCGTGCGAGTTCGACCCACCGGTCCTCGAACCAGTGCTTCTGCGGACGGGTGGTCCAGGGGCAAAACACCACCCGTGGCAGGGCAGGGTCGGCTCCCGCAAGGCGGGCGGCGGAGGCCAGCGCGCGATCCGCAGCCAAGGTTGCGGCTTCGCTGGGCACGAGATCCGGGCGGAACGTGTCTGCCGGGGCCCCGAGGTATTCGGCCAGCGCCCGGTACTCCGCCCCGAAGCGTCGCCTGGCGTCCGCTTCGGGCGGCACCAGCCGTTCGGTGGCCAGGTGGTGGCTGCCCTCCCAGCCGATCAGGCTTATCCGGCGTGGCGCCCCGCTCAGCCATCCCCACACGGCGCTCTTTAGCAGGCCCTGGGTGTCGAGCACAAGGTCGAAGCGGCCGTCCTTCAGTTGACGCCGAAGCTGAAGAAAGCCCTTCAGCCATGCGCCGTAGCGTCGCTCCTGCCACAGGCGGCGCCATTCGCCGCGCGGCCATACGATCACATGGTCCAGCCGCGGATGCCCGCTCAGCAGGGGCAGGGCGGCCGGCTCCACCAGCCAACTGATCTCAGCCCGGGGGTGGATCGCCCGTAGAGCGGGCAGCAAGCCCGAAGCCATGATGACGTCGCCCAAGGCGGACAGGCGGATCACCAGGATCCGGGCGGGTACGGCGGCGGTGCAGGGCATGGTCGGTGTTGGGGCCCAGGTCAGCGTATCGGCGTCGTGTCCGTGGGCTCCGCGGCGCCCTCGCCGAACTGCAGCCGGTGCAGCCGCGCATACAGCCCGCCGGCGGCCAGCAGCTGCTCGTGGCTGCCGACTTCGGCGATGCGGCCTTCGTCGAGCACGACGATGCGGTCGGCATTGGCAATGGTCGACAGGCGGTGGGCGATGACGAGGGTGGTGCGGCCGCGGCGCAGGTTGTCGAGCGCGGCCTGCACGACGCGCTCGCTCTCGGTGTCGAGCGCGGAGGTGGCTTCGTCGAGCAGCAGGATGGGCGCATCCTTGAGCAGCGCGCGGGCGATCGACAGGCGCTGGCGCTGGCCGCCGGAGAGCCGGGCGCCGTTCTCGCCGATCACGGTGTCCAGGCCCTCGGGCAGGGCGCGGATGAAGTCCATCGCATGCGCGGCCTCGGCGGCGGCCTCGATGGCGGCGCGCGGGCTCTCGCCCTGGCGGCCGTAGGCGATGTTGGCGGCCACCGTGTCGTCGAAGAGCACGACCTGCTGGGTGACCAGCGCCATCTGACGGCGCAGATCGGCCAGCGGCAGTTCGCGCAGGTCGATGCCGTCGAGGGTGATGCGGCCGGCCCCGGGCTCGTAGAAGCGCGGGATCATGGCCATCAGGGTGGACTTGCCGCCGCCCGAGGCGCCGACCAGGGCCACGGTTTCGCCGGGTTCGATGCTCAGGTCGATGCCGGCCAGGGCCTCGCGCTCGGCGCCGGCGTAGCGGAAGCGCAGGCCCTCGAAGCGCAGCGCGCCGCGGGCACGGCCTTCGAGCTGGCGGGTGCCGGTGTCGGGTTCGGCCGGCGCGTCCAGGACTTCGAAGATGCTGGCGGCCGCGGCCAGGCCGCGCTGCAGCGGCTCGTTCACGTTCGACAGGCGCTTGAGCGGCGCCAGCAGCAGCGCCATCGCGCCGAAGAAGCTGACGAAGCCGCCCACCGTCAGACCCTGCTGCTGCGACTGCAGCGTGGCGTAGAGGATGATGGCCGCCAGCGCCAGCACGGCGATCAGCTGCACGATGGGGCCATTGGCCGCCGAGGTGGTGATCACCTTCATCGCAGTGCGGCGCAGGCTCTGGGCGATGCGGTCGAAGCGGGCCTCCTCGTAGGCGGCGGCGCCGAAGACCTTGATTTCCTGCTGGCCTTCGCTGACTTCGCGCAGCACGTGGTTGAGCTCGCCCATCGAGCCCTGCTGCTTGTGGCTGAGGCCGCGCAGGCGCCGGCTGACGGTGTGGATCACCCAGGCGATCACCGGCAGCACCGCGAAGAAAACCAGGGCCAGCCGCCAGTCCAGGTAGAGCATGTAGACGAGCAGGCCCAGCACGGTCAGGCTGTCCTTCACCACGGTCAGCAGGACGGTGGTGATGATGGGGCTGACCTGATCACTGTTGTAGGTCAGCAGCGAGATCAGCCTGGCACTGGGCTGGGCGTCGAAGTGGCTGGCCGGCAGGCGCAGCAGCTTGGCAAAGACCTGGCGGCGCAGCCCGAGCACCAGGCGGGTGGCCACGTCGTTCAGCGCCGCGGTGTGGGCGAAGTCCGACACGCCACGGATCAGGAACAGCGCGATCAGCAGCAGCGGCGTGCGCAGCACGGCGGCCGGGTCCTTGGCGGCGAAGCTGCCGTCGAGCAGCTCCTTGAGCAGCGCGGGGATCGCGGCTTCGGTGGCGGCATAGATCGCCATTGCGACCAGGCCCAGGCCGAAGATGGACCAGTGCGGCCGGGTCAGGGCCAGCAGGCGCAGCAACATCGCGCGGCGCGTGGCGGCGCCCAGGACCGGGCGGGGAGGGGAGGTGGGTGAGGACATTCGGTCGGGCAGGGGCCCCCCCGGGCAGAGGGCCGGGCGGCGCGGCGCGATTGTCGGCGGGTTTGGCCCGGGTCCGGCCCGAGGCTGTCGCGGGGCTGCGACCCCCGGCGCCGGCCGGCCCCATGCCCCCGCGCCCGGCCCGGCCGGGCCGGCTGCCCATAATCGCCCGCGACCCGCAGCGCAGGCCGAGGCCTGGGACTGCCGGCGCCATCCGAGGCCGGGACTGCACCCGGCCCGCGTCCACGGAGACAAGACACCATGCATTGCCCCCCCCAAGCCCGATCCGCGGGCCCGGTCCTGCGCCGTTCGCTGATCGCCCTGAGCCTGGGCGCCGCCCTGCTGGCCGGCCCGGCCCGGGCGGCCCTCGACGTCGATGCCCTCTGGGATTACGCCCAGCCGGTGCGCACCGAGCAGGTCTTCCGCGAGGCCCTGGCCCGCGCGCAGGGGGACGAGGCGCTGATCCTCGTCACGCAGATCGCGCGCACCTTCACCATCCGGGGCGAGTTCGCGAATGCCGAGCGCGAGCTGGAGGCCATCGAGCCCAGGCTGGCCGGTGCAGGCGTGGAGGTGCGGGTGCGCGATGCGCTGGAGCGCGGCCGCATCCTGCGCGGTCAGGGGCAGGGCGGCCAGGCGCGGCCCTTCTTCATCCGCGCGCTCGACCTCGCGCGGCCGGCCGGCCTGGAGGCGCTGACGGCCGATGCCATGCACTCCGTCGCCCTGGTCGAGCCGACCCGCGAAGGTCGCCTGGCCTGGCATGAACGCACCATCGACTTCGCCCGCGAGGCCAAGGACCCGCGCGCCCGCAAGTGGGAGCCTGCCGCGCTGAACAACATGGGCATCACCCTCAACGAGATGGGCCGCCACGACCTGGCCCTGCCGGTGCTGCAGAAGGCGCTGGCGATCTACCAGCAGCAGGGCCTGGCGCCGGCCATCCGCGGCGGCCGCTGGCTGGTGGCCCACACCCAGCGCCTGAGCGGCGATCTGGAGGCTGCGCGCCAGGGTTTCGAGGCGCTGGAGAAGGACGACGCCGCGGCCGGTATCGCCGACCGCTATGTGTTCAACGAGCTGGTCTCGGTGTACGAAGCGCGTGGTGATGCAGCGGCGGCCGAGGCCTACCGCAAGAAGTCGCAGGCGGTCGCGCGCTGAGCCCGGCGCGGCAGCGCGGGCCCGTGCTGCCGCGCCCGGCCTCAGCGTCCGCCGGGCGACTGGAAGCCGCCGCTGCGGTAGGTGAGCACCAGGGTGTCGCGGTGGCCTTCGCGGGCCACGGCCTCGGGCGGCAGCGGCTGGCCGTTGGCATCGGCCGGCTGGATGGGCGTGCTCTCGTGCACGACCCGCGCGTCGTCCAGCAGCAGCGCGCTCCAGGGCCGCTGCAGCGTGAAGCGCACCCCGCCGGGGCCGCCGGCCTCGAAGACGCGGGTCTCGCCGCCGATCACCGCATGACGCTCGACCAGCAGCACGGCGACGAAGTCGACGCCGTCGCGGTGGGCGCCCTCGGGCGTCGGCCGGCCGACGCCGTCGCGGGTGTCGATGCGGAAGGGATGGGTCTCGATCCACCAGCGGCCGTCCTCGGGCGCACGGCGCTGGGCGAACAGGCCGCCGATCGCGGCGATCAGGGTCGTCCAGCTCGGGTTGGCGGCCAGTTCCGGCTCCAGCGGATCGAACCAGCGTTCCATGCCGCCGTGCAGCGCGTTGTAGGTGGTCGGCTGCCAGTGCGCGCGGTGCGGCGTGGCCTGCAGGCCGGCGGAGAGCGCGCTCAGGTCGCAGCGGGCCAGGTTCTGCGGCAGGGTCTGCACATAGCAGCCGTGGCGGCGGTGGCGGTAGCGGCCGCCGTCCTTGAGGTGACGGTCGGGAGGCAGCGCCGCCCAGTGCGGGTGCAGCGCATCGAGCTGGGCCGGGCTGAGCCCGGCGAGCTGGCCCAGGGCCTCCGGCGTGAGCGTGGCAAAGCCCTGCTGGATCAGGCGGTCGACGGCGACGGCCGGGGCGATGGGGGATTGGAGGTCGACGATCATCGGGGCAGGGTCCACAGGCCGGCGCGGGCGCGGGGCGGCGAGGCTAGCACGGGGCCCCGCGCCGCGCGCGGATCCGGTCTGCCGCCCGCGCGGGCCGCGCCGGGGTGGCGGCGCGGCACACTGGCGGCCTCTCGACACCCGCCCTGCAAGGCCCCTGTGGCCCCGGATCATGGCCCGCGCCTCCCACGCCACCGAAACCCCCGCCACCGCCTGGCTCAAGCGGGCCGGCATCGCCTACACCGAGCATCTCTACGACTACGTGGACCGTGGTGGCACGGCCGAGTCCTCGCGCCAGCTCGGCGTGCCGGAACATGAAGTGGTGAAGACCCTGGTCATGCAGGACGAGAACCAGCGCCCGCTGATCGTGCTGATGCACGGCGACTGCCAGGTCAGCACCAAGGCCCTGGCGCGCGAGATCGGCTGCAAGCGCATCGAGCCCTGCAGCCCCGAGGTGGCGCAGCGCCACAGCGGCTACCAGGTCGGCGGCACCTCGCCCTTCGGCACCCGCAAGCCCCTGCCGGTGCATGTGGAGGCCAGCGTGCTCGGGCTGCCGCGCATCCTGATCAACGGCGGCCGGCGCGGCTACCTGCTGGGCCTGGCGCCGCAGGTGCTGGTCGAGGCGCTGGGCGCGCGGCCGGTGCATTGCGCCCAACCGGGCTGAGCCGGCGGACGCGCGCGCGCCGGCACAATCCGGGGCATGGACTGGATGGCTCCCCTTGCCGCGATCGCCGCGGCCTACCTGCTGGGTTCGATTTCCTTCGCGGTGATCGTCAGCCGTGCCTTCGGCCTGGCCGATCCGCGCAGCTATGGTTCCGGCAACCCCGGCGCGACGAATGTGCTGCGCTCCGGCCGCAAGGCCGCGGCCCTGCTCACCCTGCTGCTCGACGCCCTCAAGGGCGTGCTGCCGGTGCTGGTGCTGCGCGGGCTGGCGCCGGAGCTGGGCGAGCCCGTCGCGGCGGCCGTGGCCCTCGCGGCCTTCCTGGGTCACCTCTACCCGGTCTTCTTCGGTTTCCAGGGCGGCAAGGGCGTGGCCACCGCGGCCGGTGCGATCTTTGCCCTGAACCCGGTGCTGGGCCTGGCGACGCTGGCGAGCTTCGCGATGGTCGTCGGCTTCACCCGCTTCGTGTCCCTGGGCTCGATGGTGGCGGCATTGTTTGCGCCCTTCTACCAGCTGCTGATCTGGGGCCCCGGCCCGCTTTTCCTGGCCCTGCTTGCGATGGCCTTCCTGCTGATCTGGCGCCATCGCAGCAACATCGCCAAGCTGCGTGCCGGCACCGAGGGCCGGCTGGGCCAGAAGTCCGTCGCGTCGCGCTGAGCCGCGCGGCAGGCCGGGCGTCCGCGCCGTCCGCGGCGCGGGCGGGCCCCAGGCGCGCAGCGCACCTTCTCTTCGATTTCCTTCCCACCCCTTCAATCCTTCCCATGACCGCTTCCAGCATCCAGCGCTTCGACACCAACGCCCGCCTCTCCGAAATGACGGTGGCCCACGGGTTCGCCTTCCTCGCCGGCCAGGTGGCGGGCGATGACAGCGCCGACATCACCGGCCAGACCCAGCAGGTGCTGGCCCAGATCGATGCGCTGCTGGCCCGTGCCGGCAGCGACAAGTCGCGCATCCTGCGCGTCGAGATCGTGCTGCCGAACCTGGCCGACTTCCCGGCGATGAACGCTGTCTGGGAAGCCTGGCTGCCGGCCGGCTGCGCGCCGGCCCGCGCCACCGTCTCGGCCCAGCTGGCCCGCCCGGGCTGGAAGGTCGAGATGATCGTTACCGCCGCGGTCTGAGCGCCGGAGCGGATCCCGCCATGACGAGCGCCAAGGCCGCCGCCCGCCCGGGCCGGCGCTGGCGCGAGGGGCTGGCCCTGGCCCTGGCGGCGGGCGTCGGCTGGGGCGCCTCGCAGTTCTTGGGGGCGCGTCAGGCCGAGCAGGCCCGCGCCGAGCTGGCCGCCGGCGTGCGGCCGGGCGAGATCCTGATGTTCTCCGCCACCTGGTGCGGCGTCTGCAAGCAGGCCCACCGGTGGTTGCAGCAGGCTGGCGTGCCCTATCTGGCTTGCGAGATCGATGTCGAGCCCCCGTGCCGCGAGCGCTGGCAGGCCCTGGGCGGCGGCGGGACGCCGCTTTTCCTCGTCAAGGGCCAGACGGTGCTGGGCTTCCGGCCCGAGCGTCTGGCCGAGGCCTTGAAGGACGCGGGCCCCGCCGCGCGCTGAGTACGGGGGGGCACGCCGGCCCCGGTCGGGCCCTGCGGCCCGGCCCTCAGTCCAGGCCCAGCGGCGCCAGCGGCCCCGCGCCGGCCCGCACCAGGGCGATCTCGCCCCCGCTCAGGTCGACCACCGTGGTCGGCTGCATCGGGCAGGCGCCGGCATCCAGCACGGCGTCGATCAGCTTCTCGTAGCGGCTGCGAATGGCGTCGGCATCGTTGAGCGGCTCGGTCTCGCCGGCCGGGATCAGGGTGGTGGCCAGCAGGGGCTGGCCCAGCTCGCCCAGCAGCGCCTGCGTGACCTTGTGCGCCGGCACGCGCAGGCCGATGGTGCGGCGCTGCGGATGCGAGAGGCGCCGCGGCACCTCCTTGGTCGCTTCCAGGATGAAGGTGTAGGCCCCCGGCGTGGCCGACTTCAGCAGGCGGTACTGGCGGTTGTCGACCCGGGCGTAGGTGGCCAGCTCGGCCAGGTCGCGGCACAGCAGGGTCAGGTGGTGCTTCTCGTCGATGCCGCGCAGTCGGCGCAGCGCGGCGGCCGCCTCCTTGTCGTCGAGATGGCAGACGAAGGCGTAGCTGGAATCGGTCGGGATCGCAGCCAGGCCGCCACGGTGCAGGATCTGCGCGGCCTGACGCAGCAGCCGGGGCTGCGGGTCCTGGGGGTGCAGTTCGAAATGCTGGGCCATGGCGGCGACTCGGGACGGGGACGGACGGAAAAAGGCCCCAGGGCTTCAGCAGCACCTGGGGCCGGGCGCGGGGCAGGCCACGCGCTGGATCGGGGCAGGCGGCCGGGCCGCCGCAGCGCTCAGGCGTGGGCGGCGCGCAGGCGTTGCGCGAAGCCGGCCAGCGCGGCGTTGCCGCTGGTCTCGGCCTTGCGGCACCAGGCTTGCAGGTCATGCACGAGCTGCTCGGCCGACACGTTCGTGCGGGTCCAGAGCTGGCGCAGCTCCTCGCGCATGGCGTGCAGCTGGTTCAGGGCCGGATGATCGGCGACAGCCTGGGCCACCTCGGGACGCACGTCCTGCGGGATGCGCTCGTCGTCGCGGTGCAGCCAGCGGCGGGCCAGGTTGAGACGCGACCATTGCGCGCTGTGCTGGTGGCCTTCGGCCTTCAGCCGGGCCAGCTCGCTCAGGCAGGCCTTCTGCAGCTCGCGGCCGTAGCGGGCCATCAGCTCGTAGCGGTTGGCGATCAGCGCTTCCAGCGTCTTCGCGTCGGCCTGGGCCTTGACGGTGCCGAGCTTGAGCGCCGGGATGGTCTTGCGCGCCTTGGCCAGACCGAACCAGGACAGCACGGTGATGTACATCCAGCCCACATCGAACTCGTAGGGCTTCACCGAGAACTTGGCCGAGGTCGGGTAGGTGTGGTGGTTGTTGTGAAGCTCCTCGCCACCGATGATCAGGCCCCAGGGCGAGACATTGGTCGAGGCATCCGGCGCCTCGTAGTTGCGGTAGCCCCAGAAATGGCCCAGGCCGTTGATGATGCCGGCGGCGTGGATCGGGATCCACAGCATCTGCACCGCCCACACGGTCAGGCCGATGGCGCCGAAGAGGCCCACGTTGATCAGCAGCATCAGGCCCACGCCCTGCCAGCTGTAGCGGGTGTAGAGGTTGCGCTCGATCCAGTCATTGGGCACGCCGTGGCTGTACTTGCTCAGCGTTTCCTGGTTCTTGGCCTCGGCGCGATAGAGCTCCGCACCTTCCAGCAACACCTTCTTGATGCCGCGGGTCTGGGGGCTGTGCGGATCCTCCTCGGTCTCGCACTTCGCGTGGTGCTTGCGGTGGATGGCGACCCATTCCTTGGTCACCATGCCGGTGCTCAGCCACAGCCAGAAGCGGAAGAAATGACTGACGACGGGGTGCAGGTCCAGCGCGCGGTGCGCCTGGGAGCGGTGCAGGTAGAGCGTGACCCCGGCGATGGTGATGTGGGTCACCACGAGGGTGTAGACCACCACTTGCCAGATGCTGGCGTGGGTCGCCCCGTGCGCCAGACCGTCGATCAGGCCGTACCAGACAGCAGCGAGTAAATCCATGACGTTCCTTTGAATTGCCCCGCAATTTTAGGCCGAGGGGGGGCCAAGTTCTTGCGGTGGCGCAACAAATGCAAGCTTGCGGGGCCCGGAAGGCCCGAGAGCCGGGGTCGGGCCGCGCCGGGAGGGGCTCAGGCCTTGCGGTCCCAGACGGCGGCGAAGAAGCCGTCGGTGCCGTGCTCATGCGGCCACAGCCGCAGGTAGGGGCCGCGCACCAGGGGGGCGGGGTTCTCGATGCGCGCGCGGGCCAGCACCTCGTCGGCTGCGACCGGCACGAAGGCCGGATGGGCGGCGCCGAAGGCTTCGGCGATGGCCTCGTTCTCCTCGTCGAGCAGGCTGCAGGTCGCATAGACCAGGCGACCACCGGGCTTGAGCAGGCGGGCGGCGCTGGCCAGGATGGTGCGCTGCTTGTCCTGCAGCTCGGCCAGGGCTTGCGGCGTCTGGCGCCATTTCAGATCGGGGTTGCGCCGCAGCGTGCCGAGGCCGGAGCAGGGCGCATCCACCAGCACCCGGTCGAGCTTGCCCGACAGGCGCTTGATCCGCTCGTCGCGCGCATGGGCGATCTGCGCCGGGTAGACATTGGACAGGCCGCTGCGCGCCATGCGCGGCTTGAGCGCCTCCAGGCGGTGGCCGGCGGTGTCGAAGGCATAGAGCCGGCCGGTGCTGCGCATCATCGCGCCCAGGGCCAGGGTCTTGCCGCCGGCGCCGGCGCAGAAGTCGGCGACCATCTCGCTGCGGCGGGCCTCGGTCAGCAGGGCCAGCAGCTGGCTGCCTTCGTCCTGCACCTCGACCAGGCCCTCGGTGAAGACCGGCAGGCGCTGCAGCGCCGGCTTGCCCTCGACCCGCAGGCCCCAGGGCGACCAGGGCGTCGGCTGGGCCTCGATGCCGGCTTCGGCCAGCTGCTCCTGCACCTCCTCGCGCCGGGCCTTGAGGGCATTGACCCGCAGGTCCAGCGGCGCGCTGCGGTTGCAGGCCTCGACGAGGGCCCAGAAGCCCGGCTCGCCGAGCCGTTCGCGCAGCGGGGCGGCCAGCCAGTCGGGCAGGTTGTGGCGCTGCGGGTCGGGCAGGGTGGCCGGGTCGATCGCGCGGGCGTGGCGGGCCCAGGCGTATTCCTCGGGCGTGCAGGTCGCCTCCAGCATCGATTCGGGGCCGACCCAGGCGAGCAGGGCCAGGCGCCGCTCGAGCGGACCGCGGCCGGACTGCGCCAGATGCGCGAGCCGGGCCTTGAGCCGCAGGACGGTGTAGGTGGTTTCGGCGAGCAGATGACGCTCGCGGCTGCCGAGGCTGCGTTGATCGCGGAAATGCCGCGAGACGATGCCATCGGCCGGGGCGTCGAGCTTCAGGACGGCGCGTAGCAGCTCCGTCACCGACGCCAGCAGGGCAGAGGGGGACATCGCCCGATTATCCGCGGCCGGCCCGGCAGGGGCCGACTTCTACAATCATCGGCTTCGTCCCGCGCCCGGGCGCCCCTCTTTTCAGCGGTTCCGAACCCCATGAGCACCCCGTCCGCCCCCCACCAGCTCGACAAGAAGGCCGAGGCCTGGTCCGCGCTGTTCTCCGAGCCGATGAGCGAGCTGGTGCAGCGCTATACCGCCAGCGTCGACTTCGACCGCCGCCTGTGGGATGCCGACATCCGCGGCAGCCTGGCCCATGCCGAGATGCTGCAGGCGGTGGGCCTGCTCAGTGCCGAGGATGGCGCGGCCATCCAGCGCGGCATGGCGCAGATCCGCGCCGAAATCGAGGCCGGCCAGTTCGAGTGGAAGCTGGTCCTGGAGGACGTGCACCTGAACATCGAGGCCCGCCTGACCCAGCTGGTGGGCGATGCCGGCAAGCGCCTGCACACCGGCCGCAGCCGCAACGACCAGGTCGCCACCGACGTGCGCCTGTGGCTGCGCGGCGAGATCGACGAGCTGCTGGCCCTGCTGGCCGCGCTGCAGGCGGCGCTGGTCGACGTGGCCGAGAGGAACGCCGAGGTCATCCTGCCCGGCTTCACCCACCTGCAGGTGGCTCAGCCGGTGAGCTTCGGCCACCACCTGCTGGCCTATGTGGAGATGTTCGCGCGCGATGCCGAGCGCCTGGTCGACGTGCGCCGGCGCGTCAACCGCCTGCCGCTGGGCGCCGCCGCCCTGGCCGGCACCAGCTACCCGCTGGACCGCGAGCGCGTGGCCCGCAGCCTGGGCTTCGACGGTGTCTGCCAGAACAGCCTGGACGCCGTGAGCGACCGCGACTTCGCGATCGAGTTCACCGCCGCCGCCACGCTGTGCATGGTCCACATCAGCCGCCTGAGCGAAGAGCTGATCCTGTGGATGAGCCAGAGCTTCGGCTTCATCGACCTGGCCGACCGCTTCTGCACCGGCTCGTCGATCATGCCGCAGAAGAAGAACCCCGACGTGCCCGAGCTGGCGCGCGGCAAGACCGGCCGCGTCGTCGGCCACCTGATGGGCCTGGTGACCCTGATGAAGGGCCAGCCCCTGGCCTACAACAAGGACAACCAGGAAGACAAGGAACCGCTGTTCGACACGGTCGACACCCTGCGCGACACGCTGCGGATCTTTGCCGAGATGGTGGGCGGGATCACCGTCAAGCCCGAGGCCATGGAGCGCGCGGCGAAGAAGGGCTATGCCACCGCGACCGACCTGGCCGACTACCTGGTCAAGAAGGGTCTGCCCTTCCGCGATGCGCACGAGGTGGTGGCGCATGCGGTCAAGACCGCGATCGGCCGCGGCATCGACCTCAGCGAGCTGACGCTGGCCGAGCTGCAGGCCTTCGATGCGCGCATCGAAGCCGATGTGTTCGAGGTGATGACCCTGCGCGGCTCGCTGGAGGCGCGCAAGGTCCTCGGCGGCACGGCCCCGTTGCAGGTGCGCGCGCAGGTCGCGCGGCACCGGACGCGGCTGGCGGGCTGAGCCCCGGCCGCGCCGCGGGGCCGGCCGGTCCCGCTCAGCGCCGGCGGTTCTGCTGGGCCTCGTAGGCCCGGCGATCGAAGTTGCTGAACTCGATGCGCCAGCTGCGGCCCTGGTCCTTCGAGGCCCGGACCACGAACAGGCCGTGGCCGCCCTGCGAGGTGGCCAGCATCAGGCCGCTCGGCAGGATGTGCAGCTGCTGGTCCAGCAGGAAGTCACCGCGCTTGGTCCAGGTCACGCCGTGGTCGGCGCTGGCCTGCATCTCGGGGTTGCTGAACACACCGCCCAGGGTGAGCAGATCGCCATTGCTTGCGCGCCGTGGCGGCGTGACCTTGATCTTGAAAGCGGTTTCCAGCTCGCGCCAGCTCTGGCCGGCGTCGCTGCTGAGGAACTGCCCGGCGAAGGCGCCCGCGAAGCCGGCGCCCGGCGAGGTCAGCAGGCCGATGTGGCCGCCGCCGTCCTCGGCGATCGCGAGGATGCGATGCTGCCGTGGCACCGGCGCGCCGGTCGTCCAGCGGCCGCTGGCCAGCTCGTAGCGCTGCAGGCCGCCGTCACCGGTCGCGTAGGCAAAGCCTTCCGGCGTGGTCCAGACCCAGAACTGCTCCGCTCCGCTCCACAGGCTGCGACTCAGCGTGATCTCGCGCACCGGGCTCCAGTCGCCGTTCTCGAACCGGCTGGAGCGCAGGATCTGCAGCCGGCTGCCGGCCTGGTGGACCAGGAACCAGCCGTGGCGGCTGTCGCCCGCGACGAACAGCAGATTGCCTGGCGGCAGCGTGCCGGGGGCAACGCGCTCGAAGCGCTTGCTGCCCTCGGCCTGGCGCACCAGCGTGCCGAATTCGCCCACGCCGACCAGCGCGCGTTCCGGCGCGTCGCCGGCGCGCACGCACAGCAGGGATTCCAGGCCCTCGCCCCGCACCGCCTCCCACTGGCCATCGGTCTGGCGCACCCAGGCGGTGCCCATGCGCGCGGCCATCACCACGCGGCCATCGGCCAGCTCGACCGGATGGTCGGCGCCCACGGGCACGGCCAGCGCGTACTCCTCGACGCGATCGGCCGGGTCGCGCCCGGTGTTCCAGCCCAGCGCCACGTCGGGCCGGTCGAAGAAGGACCGGTAGGCCTCGGCGAAGCGGTGGATCAGCTGCAGGTTGTCCGACTGCCGCAGGCTGCGGCCGACGAGCACCTCGGTGTTCATCGGCGTCGTGATCAGCCGGCCCAGATCGACCGGCCTGCCGGCATCCACCGAGAAGCGGCCGATGCGCCGCCGCGTGAGCTCGTTGAGCGCGAGGAAGCGCTGCGAGGCGGCGTAGTCGAAGCTGCGGATCTCGTACTCGCCGCGCGGCAGCGTGCCGATGTAGAGCGCCGTGTCGCGCGCCATGCCGGGTGCCACCTGCCGCAGGACGTGGGTTTCGTCCCGGTCGGGATGGGCCAGGTCGAAGCGCCGCACCGAGATGCTGCTGGCGGCTCCCACCTGGCTGGTGTTGCCCGTCAGGCTGAGCACCACCACGCTCTGGTCCGGCTCGGGACGGCGTTCGAGGGGGTCGGGTGCGGTGGTCACCGTTGCGCAGCCGGTCAGGAGCAGGGCACCCAGGACGACGAGGGGCCCGAGGCCGCGGCGAAGGAGCAGAGGCATCGATCGATGGAGGAAGCCAAAACCCCATTCTCGGTGGGTGCATAGGGGCCGTGGCCACCCCCGCGCGGGGCGTCCGACACCAGCCCGGGCCATCCTCCCGCCCCGGCTTGGGGCTTCCGTTGGGGGCAGTGGATGGGGGTCCGGCCGTGCAGCCGCGCTGGCACCGTGCGCCGGAGGGCGTCTGCGGGCCAGCCCCCCGGTCTGAAGGGGCGGTCGTCGGGCTGGCACATGCCGTGCAAGCGTCCTCGCTTGTATACCAGCGAGAGCACTCATGCATCCCGACCCGTCCCAGCTGCACACGATCGAGGACTGGCGCCAGGCCCAGCGCGACGGGGCGGCGCCGCGGGCCCTGATCGAGGCCCGTCTCGCCCGGCTGGACCGCGAGAGCCCGGCGGCCGCCTGGATCCTGCGCCTGCCGGCTGCCGCCGTGGCCGAGCGCCTGGATGCGCTGGAGCAGGCCGCCGCCGGCCTGACGGTGGCCGAGCGCCTGGCCCGCTGGCCCTTGTTCGGCCTGCCTTTCGCCGTCAAGGACAACCTCGACGTGGCCGGCTGGCCGACCACCGCCGCCTGCACCGCGCTGCGCGAGCCGGCCCTTGCCACCGCGCGGGCCGTGCAGGCCCTGCTGGACGCCGGCGCGGTGCTGCTCGGCAAGACCAATCTCGACCAGTTCGCCACCGGCCTGGTCGGCACCCGTTCGCCCTGGGGGGCGCCGGCCAGTGTGCTGGCCGCGGATCGCATCAGCGGCGGCTCCAGCTCGGGCTCGGCGGTGCTGGTGGGCGCGGGCCTGCTGCCTTTCGCGCTCGGCACCGACACGGCGGGCTCGGGCCGCGTGCCGGCCGGCTTCAACCAGATCGTCGGCCTCAAGCCCACCCCGGGCCGGGTCAGCAATGCCGGCATGCTGCCGGCCTGCCGCACGCTGGACTGCGTGTCGATCTTCGCGCTGACCGTGGAGGACGCCGCCGAGCTGCTGGCCTGCATCGAAGGCCCCGACCCCGGCGACGCCTACAGCGATTTCCGTCCCGGCCTGCCGTCCTGGCCGGGTCCGCTGCGCCTGGGCGTGCCGCGCCTGCCCGACCTCGACGGCGAGCTCGGCTACGACACCGCCTGGGCCGCTGCCTGCGCCCGTGCCGAGGCCCTGGGCGCCACCCTGGTGCCGCTGGACTTCGAGCCGCTGCACGCCACCGCCCGCCTGCTCTACGACGGCCCCTGGGTGGCCGAGCGGCAGGCCGCCGTCGGCGCCCTGCTCGACGCGGCGCCCGAGGTCTTCGACCCCACCGTGGCCGCCGTGATCGGACGCGCCCGCGGCCAGACGGCCGCCGACGCCTTCAAGGGCCTGTACGCGCTGCGCGGCCGGCGTGCCCGCCTCGCCGGGCTGTGGACCGAGGTCGATGCGCTGATGGTGCCCACGGCGCCGACCCATCCGCGCTTCGACGCCGTCGCGGCCGATCCGATCGGCGTCAACAGCCGCCTGGGCACCTACACCAACTACGTGAACCTGCTCGGCTGGTGTGCGCTGGCCCTGCCGGCTGCGCGCACCCCGGTCGGCCTGCCCTTCGGCGTGACCTTTCTCGCCGCCGGCGGGGCCGATGCCGCCCTGGCCCGCTGGGGCCAGGCCTGGCAGGCCGCCACCGCGCTGCCACCCGGCCGTCTGGCTGAGCCGCCGGCCAGCCCGCCGCCGCCGCGCTGGCCGGCCAGCGAGCCCATGCTCACCCTGGCCGTCGTCGGCGCCCACCTGCGCGGCCTGCCGCTGCATGGCCAGCTGCGCGAGCGCGAGGCCGTCTTCGTCGGCGAGGCCCGCACCGCGCCGGCCTACCGCTTGGTCGCGCTGCCCGGCACCGTGCCGCCCAAGCCCGGCCTGCTGCGCGTGGGGCCCGGCGGCGCCTCGATCGCGCTGGAGCTGTGGGCCCTGCCGCAGCGCCATGTCGGCAGCTTCCTCGCGCTTATCCCGCCGCCGCTGGGCCTGGGCAGCCTGAGTCTCGACGACGGCCGCATCGTCCATGGCTTCCTCTGCGAGGCCGAGGCCGCGCAGGGCGCCGAGGACATCAGCGCCCACGGCGGCTGGCGTGCCTACCTGGCGGCCACCGTGGCTGCCACCCCCCGCTGAGCCGTCCGCTGCCGAAGCCTTCCCGCCATGCCCGACCCGTCCGCCCCCTTCCCCATGCCCGGCCCCGAGGCCCTGGCCGCGCTGCTCGAAGCGCAGGCGGCCGTGCTCGGCCTGCCGATCGCCGCGGCCCATCGCCCGGGCGTGCTGCATTACCTGGGCCTGTCGGCGCAGATGGCGGCCAGCGTGTTCGCGGTGCCGCTGGCGCCGCAGGCCGAGTCGGGCAGCGTGTTCCGTCCGGTCGAGCCGGAGGGCGGGGCATGAGCCCCGCCGTGCCGCGCGACGCCGCCTGCCTCGCCCGCCAGGTGCGCCAGGGCGAGCTCAGCGCGCGGGCTGCCGTCGAGCACAGCCTGGCCCGCATCGCCGCCACCGACGGTCGCGTGAATGCCTTCACCGCCGTGCTGGCCGAGCGTGCGCTGCGTCGCGCCGAGCGCATCGACCGCCATGCCCACCGCAGCGGCCTGTCGCTGGCCGGCGTGCCCTTCGCCGCCAAGAACCTGTTCGACATTGCCGGCCTGCCGACCCTGGCCGGCTCGCGCATCGAGGCCGACAGCCCGCCGGCCGCGCGCGACGCGCTGCTGATCCGCCGGCTGGAGGCGGCCGGCGCCATCCTGGTCGGGGCGCTGAACATGGACGAGTACGCCTACGGCTTCACCACCGAGAACTCGCATGTCGGCCCGACCCGCAATCCGCACGACCTCGGCCGCAGCGCCGGCGGCTCCTCGGGCGGCTGCGGCGCGGCGGTGGCGGCCGGCCAGGTGCCGCTGACGATCGGCTCCGACACCAATGGCTCGATCCGCGTGCCCTCCTCGAAGTGCGGCATCTTCGGCCTCAAGCCGACCTTCGGCCGCCTGCCGCGCCACGGCAGCTTCCCTTTCGTGCCGGACCTGGACCACCTCGGACCCTTTGCCTCCAGCGCCCGCGACCTGGCCCTGAGCTACGACGCCATGCAGGGCCCCGACGCCGCCGACCCGGGCTGCGATCCGCGTCCGGCCGAGCCGGTGCTGCGCGAACTGGGCCGCGGCCTCGACGGCCTCCGCAGTGCCGTGCTCGGCGGCTGGTTCGAGCGCATGGCCCAGCCGGCCGCCCGCACGGCCGTCGCCCGCGTGGCCGCGGCACTCGGCACCCGCCGCCGGGCCGAGCTGCCGGAGGTCGAGGCCGGCCGCGCTGCCGCCTTCCTGATCACCAACGCCCAGGCCGGCAACCTGCACCTGCCCAATCTGCGCCGCCGCCCGGACGACTTCGAACCGCTGATCCGCGACCGCCTGCTGGCCGGCGCGCTTCTGCCGGCCGCCTGGCTGCAGCAGGCCCACCGCATGCGGCGCCGCTTCGCCGAGCACGCCGCCCGCCTGTTCGCCCAGTGCGAGCTGCTGATCGCCCCGGCCACCCCCTGCGTGGCCCAGCCGCTCGGCACCGAGTGGATCGAGCTGGACGGCCAGCGCCTGCCGGCCCGGCCGAACTTCGGCGTGATGAGCCAGCCCATCTCCTGCATCGGGCTGCCGGTCGTCACCGTGCCGGTTTGGGGCTGCGATGCCGCGCAGCCGCACCTGCCGATCGGCGTGCAGCTGATTGCCGCGCCCTGGTGCGAGGGCCAGGCCCTGCGTGCCGCCGCCGCGCTGGAGGCCGCTGGCGTCTGCAGCGCGCCCGTGGCCGCGCTCAACTGAGAAGGCCTGCGCGATGTCGACTACCCCCTCCCCCTGGCCGGCCGCCCAAGCCGAGCTGGAGGCCGTCTTCGCGGTCTACGAAGCGGCCCTGGTCGCCAACGACCTCGACACCCTCGATGCGCTCTTCCTCGCCTCGCCGCAGACCGTGCGCTACGGCATCGGCGAGAACCTCTACGGCATCGAGGCCATCCGCGCCTTCCGCGCCGGCCGGCCGGCCACCGGCCTGGCGCGCACGCTGCGCCGCACCCTCATCACCGCCCACGGCCCCGACTGCGGCACCGCGATGACCGAGTTCATCCGCCCCGCCTTCCTGCAGGCCGGCCGGCTGCAGCGCATCGGCCGCCAGAGCCAGACCTGGATCCGCACCGCGCAGCCCGGCCAGGGCGGCTGGCGCGTGGTGGCGGCCCACGTCAGCCTGATCGACCTCGATCCCCCCGAGCCGCCGGGCGCCGAGCCGCCCGCCGCGCCCTGACGACCCCGCGCCCTGCGCCCTGCGCCCCGCCCATCCCCACCGGAGGTTTCGCCCATGTCCCGCGCCGACCACATTCCCACCGATGCTTGCCCGACCGAGGCCGCCCGCGGCCCGGCCTCGCCCGGCCGCCGCCACTGGCTGGCCGGCGGCGGCGCACTCGGCGCCAGCCTGCTGCTGCCCGGTGCGCTTGGCGCCGCCCGGGCCCAGGCGGCGCCGGTGATCGGCGTGATCTACGTCGGCCCGCGCGGCGACTTTGGCTACAACCAGGCCCAGGCCGCCGCCGCGGCCGCGCTCAAGACCCAGGGCTTCAAGGTGGTCGAGGAAGAGAACGTGCCCGAGACCGCCGCGGTCCAGAAGACCATGGAGGCCATGATCCGGCAGGACGGCGCGACCCTGCTCTTCCCGACCTCCTTCGGCTACTTCGACCCGCACATGCTGAAGATGGCGGCCAAGTACCCGAAGGTCCGCTTCGCGCACTGCGGCGGCCTGTGGACGGCCGGCAAGCATCCGGCCAACACCGGCAGCTACTTCGGCTACATCGACGAGTGCCAGTACCTGGCCGGCATCGTGGCCGCGCACAGCAGCAAGAGCAAGAAGCTGGGTTTCGTCGCGGCCAAGCCCATCCCGCAGATCCTGCGCAACTGCAATGCCTTCACGATGGGCGCGCGCTCGGTGGACCCGAGCATCACCACCCGCATCATCTTCACCGGGGAATGGTCGATGCCGGTGAAGGAGGCCGAGGCCGCCGGCAGCCTGATCGACCAGGGCGTGGACGTGCTGACCTGCCATGTCGACAGCCCCAAGGTCATCGTCGAGACCGCCGAGAAGCGCGGCGTGTTCTGCAGCGGCTACCACGCCAGCCAGGCCGCGCTCGCGCCCAAGGGCTACCTGACCGGCGCCGAGTGGGACTGGTCCACGCCCTATGCCGCGCAGATTGCCGCGCTCAAGAGCGGCGCGCCCATGCCCAACCTGCTGCGCGGCGGCCTGAAGGACGGCTACGTGAAGATGTCGCCCTATGGCGCGGCGGTCGGCGCAGCCGCGCGCAAGCAGGCCGATGCCGTCAAGGCCGCCATGCTCAAGAGCGGCTACGTCATCTTCAAGGGCGGCCTGAAGGACAACCAGGGCAAGGTCGTCATCCCGGCAGGCGCCGGCCTGGGTCAGTTCGATCCGCTGCTCGAACAGATGAACTATCTGGTCGAGGGCGTGGTCGGCAGCCTCCCGGGCTGAGCCAGGACGCCCGGCCATGGCCTCCTCCGCCGCCCTCCCGCCCGGCCGCTCGCTGGCGGCCGGCCTGATGCCGGTCGCAGCCGCGCTGCTGCTGACCCTGCTGCTGTTCTCGCTGGCCGTCGCGCTGGCGGGCTTCCGTCCGATCGAGGTCTGGCTGCTGATCTTCGAAGGCGGCTTCGGCGACAGCTTTGCCTGGCAGAACACGCTGCAGCGCGCGGCGCCCCTGATCCTGACCGGCCTGGCCGTGGCGCTGCCCGCGCAGGCCGGCCGCGTCGTGATCGGCGCCGAGGGGGCGCTGGTGCTGGGTGGCCTGGCGGCCGCGGCGGTCGGCCATGGGCTGGCGTCGGCGGGGCAGGGCGCGGCCCTGGTCTGGCCGGCGATGGCGGTGGCCGGCGCGCTGGCCGGGGCGGTCTGGATCGGTCTGGTCGGCTGGCTGCGCGAGGCGCGGGAAGTCAACGAGACCATCGCCAGCCTGCTGATGGCCTTCATCGCGCTCGCGCTGTTCAACCAGATGGTCGAGACCGTGCTGCGCGATCCCGCCAGCCTCAACAAGCCGTCCACCCATCCGCTGCCCGACGAGCTGCTGCTGCCGCCGCTGCCGGGCCTGGAAGTGCACTGGGGCCTGGGCCTGGGGCTGGGCCTGGCCCTGCTGGCCTGGCTGGTGATCCGCTTCACGCCGCTGGGCCTGGCCCTGCGCGTGGCGGGCGGCAACCCGCGTGCTGCGCTGGGCGTCGGCCTGCCGGTGGCGGGGCTGACGATCGGCGCCTGCGCGGTCGGCGGGGCCTGTGCCGGCCTGGCCGGTGCGGTGGAGGTGGCCGCCATCCACGGCGCAGCCAATGCCTCGCTGATCGCCGGCTATGGCTACACCGGCATCCTGATCGCCTTTGCCGCGCGCTTCTCGCCGGCCGGCGTGGTGCCGGTTGCCCTGCTGGTGGGCGGCATCGCCGCCAGCGGCAGCCTGCTGCAGCGACGCCTGGGGCTGCCGGATGCGGCGGTCACGGTGCTGCTGGGTTTTGCCTTCGTCGCGCTGATCGCCTGCGAAAGCCTGCGCGGCCGGAGCTTCTCGTGGAAAGGACGGGCCCGCCATGGCTGAGACCGACATCCTGGGCTGGTGGGGCGTCCCGCTGGCCATCCTGGGCGGCGCGATCCGCGTCGGCACCCCGCTGCTCTGGGTCAGCCTGGGCGAGACGGTGACCGAGAAGGCCGGCCGCATCAACCTCGGCCTGGAGGGCACGCTGCTGATGGGCGCGATGACGGCCTATGCCGTGACCCTGGCCACGGGCCAGCCCTGGCTGGGCGTGTTCGCCGCGGCCTGGGTCGGCGTGGCCCTGGGCCTGCTGCACGGTGCGCTGTGCAGCCTGCCGCGGGTCAATGACACGGCCCTGGGCATCGCCCTGATGCTGGCCGGCTCGGGCCTGGCCTTCTGGCTGGGCAAGCCGTTGATCCAGCCCGGCGCGCCCGACCTGCCAGCCCTGCCGCTGGGCGACTGGTCCGAGCACCAGGCGGTGCGCGCGGCGCTGGCGATCAACCCGCTCTTCGTGCTGGGTGTGGGGCTGGCCTTCGCGACCGCCTGGGCGCTGGGTCGCACCCGCTTCGGCCTGCGGCTGCGGGTGGTGGGCGACAGCGAGAACGCGGCGCGCGCCTTCGGTCTCTCGCCGGCCGGCTACCGCATCGCTGCCACCGCCTTCGGAGGCGCCTGTGCGGGGGTGGGCGGCGCCTCGCTGTCGCTGGTCTATCCGGGCGCCTGGAGCGAAGCCCTTTCGAGCGGCCAGGGCGTGATGGCGGTGGCCCTGGTGATCTTCGCGCGCTGGGATCCGCGCCGCTGCATCCTGGCCGGCCTGCTGTTCGGCGGTGCCAGCGCGATCAGCCCGGCCCTGCAGGCCCTGGGCTACAGCCAGGGCTACTACCTGCTGGCCGCGCTGCCCTACGTGCTGACCCTGGCGCTGCTGATCGGCCTGGGCCGACCCGGCCCCGGCGACGGCGCGCCGGGCGAGCTCTCGCTCAACCGCTGAGCCTGGGGAGATGCCGCGATGAATCCCTTGCCCCGCATGCTGGCGCCGGTCGACGCCCAGCCCTATGCCTGGCCCTTCGACGGGGGTTGGTCGGCCGCCGACACCGCGCTGCTCGTGATCGACATGCAGGTCGACTTCGTCGGCCACGGCGGCTACGTGGAGCGCATGGGCTACGAGCTGTCGGCGGTGCGCGCGCCGATCGGCCCGATCCAGGCCCTGCTGGCCCGCGCCCGCGCGCTGGGCCTGACGGTGATCCACACCCGCGAAGGCCACCGTCCCGACCTGTCCGACCTGCCGGCCAACAAGCGCTGGCGCTCCCGGCAGATCGGCCGGGACGGGGTCGGCATCGGCGATGCCGGGCCCTGCGGCCGCATCCTCGTGCGCGGCGAGCCGGGCTGGCAGCTGATCCCCGAGCTGGCGCCGCAGGATGGCGAGCCGATCATCGACAAGCCGGGTAAGGGCTCCTTCTGCGCCACCGACCTGGAGCTGCTGCTGCAGCTGCGCGGCATCCGCAAGCTGATCCTGACGGGCGTGACCACCGATGTCTGCGTGCACACCACGATGCGCGAGGCCAACGACCGCGGCTACGAGTGCGTGATCGTCTCGGACGCGACCGCCGCCACCGATCCGGGCAACCATGCCGCGGCGCTGAAGATGGTGACGATGCAGGGCGGGGTGTTCGGTGCGGTGGCGTCCTCGGCCGCGCTGCTGGCCGCGATGGCCTGAAAGGAAGCCGACCATGACGATGCGCATTCCTCCCGAGCTCATCCCGACCGGCGCGGCCCGGGTCGAGATGATCGATTTCTCGAAGCGCTTCGGCGCGCTGCAGGCGCTGGACGCGGTGTCCCTGACGGTCGAGGCCGGCTCCTTCCATGCCCTGCTCGGCGAGAACGGGGCCGGCAAGTCGACCCTGGTGAAGTCGCTCATAGGCTTCTACCGGCCGGATCGCGGCACGGTGCTGGTCGATGGCCGCGAGCAGCTGATCACCAGCCCGCGCGAGGCGGCGGCGCTGGGCCTGGGCATGATCTTCCAGCACTTCACCGTGGTGCCGGGCATGACGGTGGCCGAGAACCTGGCGCTGGCGCGGCGCGACCTGGGCGCGCTGATCGACTGGCGGGCCGAGCGCGCGGCGCTGGCCGACTTCATGGCCACCGCGCCCTTCCCGCTGTCGCTCGACGCGCGGGTCGCCCATCTGGCGGCCGGCGAGAAGCAGAAGCTCGAAATCCTGAAGGCGCTCTACGCCAAGCGGCGCTTCCTGGTGCTGGACGAGCCGACCTCAGTGCTGACGCCGCAGGAGGCCGACGAGGTGCTGGGCCGCGTGCGCGCGATGTGCCGCGAGGGCCTGCTGAGCGTGCTCATCATCACCCACAAGTTCCGCGAGGTCTTCGGCTACTGCGACGAGGTAACGGTGCTGCGCCGCGGCCGCCCGGCCGGCGGTGCCCGCGTGGCAGCCACCCACCGGGACGAGCTGGCCGGCTGGATGATGGGCCAGGCCGCCCCGGCGCTGCCGCTGGGCGAGGCGCCCGGGCCGGCGCCGGCCATCGCGACGGCGCCCCTTGCCGCCCCGCCCGTCGCTGGCACGCCGCGCCTGCGCGTCCACGGCTTGCGCGTGCTCGGCGAGGCTGGCCTGCCGGTGCTCGACGGCTTGTCGCTGGCGGTGCAGCCCGGCGAGATCGTCGGCATCGCCGGCGTCTCGGGCAACGGCCAGCGCGAACTGATGGACGCCCTGACCGGTGTGCTGCCCCGTGCGGCCGGCACGGTCGAGGTCGATGGCCAGGCCTACCGCCCGACCCGCGCCCAGATGGCCCGCCACGGCGTGCGCAGCCTGCCCGAGGAGCCGCTGCAGCGTGCCTGCGTGGGCCGACTGCCGGTGGCCGAGAACCTGGCGCTGCGCCGCTTCGACCGGCCGCCGCTTGCGCGCGGGCCCTGGCTGTCGCGCCGCGCGCTGCGCGCGCAGGCGGTCGAGAAGATCGCGGCTTACGGGGTGAAGACCCCGGGCCCGGAGGCGCCGATCGACACCCTCTCCGGCGGCAATGTGCAGCGTGCCGTGCTGGCCCGCGAGCTGGAGGGCGCTCCGCGCCTGCTGATCGTCGCCAACCCCTGCTTCGGCCTGGACTTCCAGGCCAGCGCCGAGATCCATGCCCGGCTGCGTGCCGCGCGTGATGCCGGCTGCGGCGTGCTGCTGATCAGCGAGGACCTCGACGAGCTGTTGGCCCTGGCCACGCGCCTGCTGGTGCTGTCGCATGGCGAGATCGTGCTGGACGCCGCCGCCGCCGGCCTGGACCTCGCGACCATCGGCCGTGCCATGGCCGGCGAGCGCCTCGAACCCCCCGCCCTTCCGGAGGCTGCCTGATGCCTACCCTCGCCGCCCGACCCTATGCCTATGCCTTCGACCCGGCGCACACCGCCGTCGTGCTGATCGACATGCAGCGCGACTTCCTGGAGCCCGGTGGCTTCGGCGAACTGCTGGGCAACGATGTGCGCCCGCTGCAGGCCATCGTGCCGGCCTGCCAGCGCCTGCTGGCCCTGGCCCGCGCGCAGGGCATGCAGGTCCTCCACACCCAGGAGGCGCACGACCCCCTGCTGGCCGACTGCCCGCCCTCGAAGAAGGCGCGCGGCGGCCTGGCTTGCGGCATCGGCGACCCCGGCCCGCTCGGCCGCGTGCTGGTGGCCGGCGAGCCGGGCGCCGACTTCGTGCCGGCGCTGAAGCCGCAGCCCGGCGACCTGGTGATCCGCAAGCCCGGCAAGGGCGCCTTCCATGCGACCGGCCTGGACGCGATCCTGCACGCGCGCGGCATCACCCATCTGCTGATCGCCGGCGTGACCACCGAGGTCTGCGTGCAGACGACGATGCGCGAGGCCAACGACCGCGGCTACGAATGCCTGCTCGTCGAGGACTGCGCAGCCAGCTACTTCCCGGCCTTCCATGCCGCCGTGGTCGAGATGCTGGTGGCCCAGGGCGGCATCGTCGGCTGGGCCGCGCCGCTGGCGGCGCTGGAGGCCGCGCTGCTGCCGGCTTCGGCCTGATGCCCGGCCCGACCGGACGGCCGGCGCCCCCCTGCGCACCGGCCGTCGCATGCCGGCCCCGCGGGCGGGGACGCGGGCACTTTGTCGGATGATCGCGGGATGTCCGTCGACGTTTTCCCAAGCGATCTGCCACCCCGCGGCAAGCTGGCCGAACAGGTCTACACCCGGCTGAAGGCCGAGCTGCACGACTTCCTGTGGATCGCGGGCGACCGCTTCACCGAAGTCGAGATCGGCCAGCGCCTCGGGGTGAGCCGCACCCCGGTGCGCGAGGCCCTGTTCCGGCTGCGCAACGAAGGCTTCATCGAGGTCGAGTCCAAGACCGGCTGGTTCGTGCGGCCGATCGATTTCGATCGCCTGGAGCAGCTCTACGACCTGCGCATCCTGCTGGAGACCGCCTGCCTGGCCCGGCTCGCGCATCGCAGCGAGGATCCGCCCGAGCTGGCCGCGCTGCGCGCCGTCTGGCTGGTGCCGGCCGCCGAGCGCCTGGACGACGGCCGACAGGTCGGCGCGCTCGACGAGGCCTTCCACGCGGCCCTGGTGCAGGCCGCCGGCAATGCCGAGATCGCCCGCGTGCATCAGGAGGTGACCGAGCGCATCCGGATCGTGCGACGCCTCGATTTCACCCGTGCCGACCGCATCGAGGCGACCTATCAGGAGCACGCGAAGATCCTGCGCGCGGTCATCCAGCGCAAGACGGATCAGGCCCAGTCGCTGCTGCGCAGCCACATCGAGCAGAGCAAGACCGAGGTCCGCAAGATCACCCTGCACGCGCTGCACGAAGCCCGCCTGCGGCCCGGACGCAGCCGGGCCGGCTGACCCGCGGCCCCCGGGCTCAGCCGATGAGATTGGCCAGGGTCAGCAGGGCCAGCAGCAGCATCCACAGCAGCACCGAGCGCCAGACCAGGCCGACGACGCTGCCCAGGTGTCCGGGCTCGGGCCGCTGGCCCGGCGTGCCGGGGCCGGTGGCCGGGCCCAGGGCCTGATCCGGCGCCCAGCCGCCCGGGGCCGCGCCCAGGCGCAGGCCCACGGCGCCGGCCGCGGCGGCGAGGACCGTGCCCTTGTTGCGGTCGGCCCACAGCAGGGCGTCACGCCGCCAGCAGGCCACCGCCTCCTCGAAGTTGCCGACCACGGCAAAGCCGAAGGCCGTCAGCCGGGCCGGCAGATGATCGATCCGGTCGAACATCTGCCGGGCCACGGCGAGCAGGCGCGCATTGGCCGGCACGCCGCTCTGGCTCTGCTTGTGCGACCAGTAGCGGGTCTGGAACTCCGCCAGGCGGTAGAGCACCGCACCGGCCGGTCCCAGGCCGAACATCGCGAAGACGATGAAGCAGAAGAAGACGCCGAACACGTGGCGGTGCGCGGCCATCAGCGCATGTTCGATCACCTGGCGCAGCAGCTCGCTGCGCGGCAGCTCCTGGCGCTCGGTGCCGCGCCAGTCGGTCAGCGCGGCACGGGCGGCATCTTCGTCGCCCCGGTCGATCGCATCGCGGATGCGGGTGAAGTGGTGGCTGAACTGGCGGAAGCCGAGCGTCAGGTAGAGCACCAGGATGTTCCATGCCAGGGCCAGCAGCAGGCTGAAATGGCCGAGGAGCAGGGCGATCAGCGCGCTCAGCAGTGCCGGGCCGACGACGCCCAGGCCCCAGACGATCCAGGCGTGGTGGCCGCGGCCCGCGTCGAAGTTGCGTCCGATCCAGCGCGTCCAGCTCAACATGGCTTCGTGCGGCAGCGCGCGTTGCGGCAGCGGACGCATCTGCTCGATCAGCAGCGCTAGCAACACCGAGAAAAAGCTCATGCGCTCGATGATAGCGAGGGCTCGCTGGCAGCCGGCCGGGGCTCAGGCCCTGAGCAGCTGGTAGAGGTTGCGCAGCATGGCCGCGGTCGCGCCCCAGATCAGCTGCCGCCGCGGGCTGCCGTCGGTCCCCAGCATCGACCAGGGCATGCTGTAGACCGTCCGCAGCCCCTCGGCCTGGGGGATCGCGCGGCGCTCGTGGTGCCGCGGGTCCATCAGGAAGGCCAGCGGCACCTCGAAGATCTCGCCGACCTCGGCCGGATCGGCCTGGAGGCGCAGGGCCGTGCCGTCGACCAGGCCGACGACCGGCGTGACGCGGTAGCGGGTCACGGTGGTGTAGACCGGCAGGCAGCCGAGCAGCTCCACGGCCGGCGTGGCCAGACCGATCTCTTCCTGCGCCTCGCGCAGGGCGGTGCCGACCGGGCCGGCATCGCCGGCCTCGGCCCGGCCGCCGGGGAAGCTGATCTGGCCGGCATGCTTGCGCAGCTGCGCGGTGCGCCGGGTCAGCAGCACCTGAAGCGTGTCGCCGCCCGTGGCCTGCCGGCGCTGGACGAGCGGGATCAGCACCGCCGCTTCCGTGAGCGGGTCCTCGCTTCCCGGCAGCTCGCTGCGGTCGCCGAGCAGTTCGGGCGTCCAGGCAGGCGGCGCGGCGAAGTGGCGGCGCAGCGCCCGGGCCTGCAGGCGCTCGGCCGGCACCTGTGGCTCGCCGTGACCAGTGCTCAGCACCGGCAGCGATTCGGGGTCCAGGGGCGTCAGGGGGGCGGGAAGGCTCATCGCACGGGACAGGAGCCGGCCTTTCGCCCCGGGCAAGAAAAAACCGCCAGCGCGCGGAGGCGGTGGCGGTTCTCGGGGCGGGTGGCCGTCCGGGTGGGGACGATCAGGCCAGCTTTTCCTTGATGCGGGCCGACTTGCCGCTGCGCTGGCGCAGGTAGTACAGCTTGGCCCGGCGCACGTCGCCGCGGCGCTTGACTTCGATCGAGGCGATCAGCGGGCTGTAGAGCTGGAAGGTCCGCTCGACGCCTTCGCCGCTGGAGATCTTGCGGACGATGAAGCTGCTGTTCAGGCCGCGGTTGCGCTTGGCGATCACGACACCTTCGTAGGCCTGCACGCGCTTGCGGGTGCCTTCGACGACGTTCACGCTGACGATCACGGTGTCGCCGGGGGCGAAGGCCGGGATGGTCTTGCCCAGGCGGGCAATTTCTTCTTGCTCGAGTTGACGGATCAGGTCCATGGGGTCCTCATGCGATCGTGCCGGCGTCCTGGATTTGCGCTGCACGCGAAGGTGCTGCGGGAGGCGGGGCGGCCCCGAGGGGCTGCAAGGAAATCCGCGCTCCGACCTGGCAGAGGATCGGGAAAAGCCTGCGAGTATAGCGTGAAGCTCGGCCCTCGCCAGGCGTTCAGGCGCGATCGGCGGGCGACTCGGCCAGGCGGCGCAGAAAGGCCTCGTCGCGCGCATCGAGGCGGCCGGCGGCGCGGGCGGCCTCGATCAGCTCGGGGCGGCGCGCGGCGGTCAGCGCCAGCTGGCGCTCGCGCCGCCAGCGCGCGATCGCCGCATGGTGGCCCGACAGCAGCACCGGCGGCACGGCCGCGCCGTCCTCGGGCAGGCGCTCGGGCCGGCTGTAGTGGGGGCAGTCGAGCAGGCCGTGGTCGGCCGCGAAGCTGTCCTGCTCGTGCGAGGCCGCGTCGTGCAGCACGCCGGGCTGCAGGCGGGCGACGGCATCGATCAGCGTGAGGGCCGGCAACTCGCCGCCGGACAGCACGAAATCGCCGAGGCTCAGTTCCTCGTCCACATGCGCGTCGATGAAGCGCTGGTCGACGCCCTCGTAGCGGCCGCAGAGCAGCACGGCGCCGGGGCTGGCGGCCAGGGCGCGCACGCGGTCCTGGTTCAGCGGCCGGCCGGCCGGGCTGAACAGGATCAGCGGTGTGCGCGGCAGGCCGGCTTCGGCCTGCTCGGCCCGCACGCTGCGCAGGGCACGGACCAGCGGCTCGACGAGCATGACCATGCCGGGCCCGCCGCCATAGGGTCGGTCGTCGACCCGGCGGTAGGCGTCTTCGGCGAAATCGCGCAGGGCCCAGAGCTTGAGGTCGAGGGCCGGCGGCTGGCCGCCACGCGCCTCGAAGGCACGACGGATCACGCCCTGCTGCGTGTAGGGCGCGAAAAGCTCGGGGAAGAGGGTGAGGACGTCGAAGCGCATCGCGTCCGCGGCGGCCGGCCCGGGCAGGGCCGCGGCCGCTCAGTAATCCAGGCCCCAGTCGACCCGGATGCGGCCCAGATCGCGCTCGACCGCATCGATGTAGGCCGCGACGAAGGGGATCAGGCGTTCGGCCGGCGGGGGCTCGCCCTCGACGGCGGCAGGCTGCACGCGCAGCACGCTGTGCGCGCCGGTGTCGAGCAGGTCGACGACCTGGCCGAGCACGACGTCCTCGCGGTTCACGACCTGCAGGCCGATCAGGTCGACCCAGTAGAACTCGTCCTCGGCCGCGCTGGGGAAGCTGCTGCGCGAGACGAAGATGCGTGCGCCGCGCAGGGCCTCGGCGGCGTTGCGGTCCTCGACATCGTGCGCGCTCGCGACGATGCCCTCGCCATGCTCGCGCGCCTGCACGATGCGCAGCAGGGTCGGCAAGGGCGGGCTGCCCGGCGGACGCGGGCGAAGTTCCGGCTCCTTCAGGAACCAGCGCTTGGAGGAGAAGAGGGCTTCGGGCTCGCTCGCATGCGGCAGCACGCGGAAACCGCCCTTGATGCCCCAGGCCTCGCCGATGCGGCCGATCTCGATCGCATCGGCGGGCCAGGCCTCACCGTCGGGTGTGCTCACGTCCTGGGGACGATCCACGGCGCAGGCCGGAGCGGGCTCAGGCAGCCGGAGCGGCCTTGGCCTTGGCGTCCTTGACCAGACGCAGGACGGTCGGCGAGAGCTGGGCGCCGTTCTTCACCCAGTGGTCGACGCGCTCGAAGGCCACGCGCAGCGGCTCTTCGGCACCCGAGGCGACCGGGTTGTAGAAGCCCACGCGCTCGAGGAAGCGGCCATCACGGCGCTCGCGCTTGTCGGCAACGACGATGTTGTAGAACGGACGGCTCTTCGAACCGCCACGGGACAGTCGGATCACGACCATGGGATTTCCTTGACGTAGTGCACTCAGTGCGCCCGCCGCTCGCCCGGAGACACACGGGGGCAGGCAGGCTGGTGGCCGGTGCGTGGGCACCGGCCCGGGCTCCGGTGCCGTAGATACGCCGCACCTTCTCCGGCCGTCCGGGCGCTTGCCGCGCCGCATGGCCGGGGACGGGGCGACCGTCACCGAAACCCGCGATTATAGGGCCGCAGGCCAGCGCTTCCGCGGGGTGTCTGGCCTCGAAGCGGCCGGGGCCGGGCGGGCTGGTCACAATGCCGCCTGCCGGCCCCGGGGCCGGACTGTTTTCCCCGACCCCCAACGCCCTGCCATGTCCGGTTCCGCCCGCGCCAAGTCCAAGACCCTGACCGCCTGGATCGCCTTCCTCGGCGGGGGCCTCGGCCTGCATCGCTTCTACCTGCATGGGCTGCATGACCTGCTCGGCTGGCTGCACTGGCCGCCGGCCCTGCTCGGCGCCTGGGGCCTGTGGCGCATGGACCACTATGGCCAGGACGATCGCCTGGCCTGGCTGCTGATTCCCCTCTTCGGCCTGGCCCTGGTGGCCGGCGCGGCGGCTGCGCTGCATGCCGGCCTGATGCCCGATGCGCGCTGGGATGAACGCCACCGCCCGGCCGGTCCGCCCGGCCACAGCGGCTGGCCGGCGGTCTTCGCCGTGATCGGCGCGCTGATGCTGGGCGCGACCGTGCTGATGGCGACCATCGCCTTCTCGGCCCAGCGCTTCTTCGAATACCAGATCGAGCCGGCGCCCCAGGGCCAGGCCTCGCCCTGAGCCGGCCGGGGCGAGGCCTCAGCCCGCGGCAGGGCCCGGCGCGAAGGCGCCGGCATGCTGCTCGCGCAAGGGCTTCTTCTGCACCTTGCCCATGGCATTGCGCGGCAGGGCCTCGGTCCAGACGATGGCCTTCGGGCACTTGAACGCGGCCAGCTTCTGTCGCAGCGCGGCCAGCAGGGCGGCAGCATCGGGCGGCGGGCTCGTGGAAGCCACCAGCACCGCCAGCACGCCCTCGCCGAAGTCCGGATGCGGCACGCCGATCACCGCCGATTCGGCCACGCCGGGCAGGCTGTCGAGCGCCTGCTCGATCTCGGCCGGGTAGACGTTGAGGCCGCCGCTGAGGATCAGGTCGCTGCTGCGCCCGTCCAGGGTCAGCACGCCTTCGGCGTCCAGGCGGCCGAGGTCGCCGGTGCGGAACCAGCGCCGGCCGGCCGCGTCGGCCACGAAGGCCTCGGCCGTCTTGGCCGGCTGGCGCCAGTAGCCGTCGAAGAGGCTGGGGCCGGCGACCTGCACGGCGCCGGTCTCGCCCGCGGGCAGCGGCCGGTCCTCGGCATCGACCACCCGCAGGCCCACGCCCGGCAGGGCCGGGCCGACGGTGGCCGGGCGCCGCAGGCCGTGCAGGGGGTTGGAGGCAATCATGCCGGCCTCGCTCATGCCGTAGCGCTCCAGGATGCGGTGGCCGGTGCGGGCTTCCCAGGCGGCGAAGGTCTCGGCCGACAGCGGTGCCGAGCCGCTCACGCACAGCCGCAGGCTGGCGCAGGCGGCGTGGTCCAGGCTGGGCTCGCGCAGCAGGCGGGTGTACATCGTCGGCACGCCCATGAAGAGGGTGGCGCCGGGCAGCTGCGCCCGCACGGCCTGGGACTCGAAGCGGTCCAGCCAGCGCAGGGTGCTGCCGTGCAGCAGCGCGCCCATCGCGGCCACGAAGAGGCCGTGGATGTGGAAGATCGGCAGGGCATGCACCAGCACGTCCGCGCCGGTCCAGCCCCAGGCCCGGCCGACGATGCACGCATTGGCGAGCAGGGCCGCATGGCCGAGCTGCGCGCCCTTGCTGCGGCCGGTGGTGCCGCTGGTGTAGATCAGCGCCGCGGTCTGGCCCGGCGCGCAGGGCCGGGTGGCGCAGGCTTCGGGGTGGAAGCTGGCCCGGTCGATCAGCGTGCCTTCGCCCTCGCTGCCCAGGGTATAGACATGGCGCACGCCGCGCGGAAAGCCCAGGGTGGACAGGGCCGGGAAGTCCGCCGGGCGGCAGACCAGCACGGCCGGCCGGGCGTCCTCGATGAAGTGCTGCATCTCCTCGCCCCGGTAGGCCGGGTTGAGCGGCACGTGGACGAAGCCGGCGCGCAGCGCGGCCAGGAAGATCAGCAGGGCCTCGGGCGACTTCTCGGTCTGCACCATCAGCCGCGGCGGGCTGCCGTCGGGCTCGGCCGGCAGGTCCAGGCTCAGCAGCAAGTTGGCGATCTTGGCGCTCGCGGCGTCCAGGTCGCGCCAGCGCCAGGCGCGGCCGTCGGCCAGCTCGAGGGCCGGGCGGTCCAGCTCGGTCGGGAAGCCCGCACGGATCGCGTCGTAGAGGTTGCCGGAGGCCGGCAGCAGGTCGTTGGGGGCCATGGGCCGCGATGGTAGGGGCGGCCTGCGCAGTTCCCACAGCGTCGGCCGCCGGCCCGCCCCGGCACACTGCCGTGGCCGGCGGCGCCGCGCCGGCCCGCCCCTTGCCGTCCTGCCCCGCCTGCCATGCTGCCGCCCGATCCGCTGAGCCTGCAAACCGCCCTGTTGCTGGTGGAGATCGCGGCCATCGCTGCCTTCGCGCTCAGCGGCCTGATGGAGGCCGCGCACAAGCGGCTCGACGTGGTCGGCGCCCTGGCCGTGGCCGGCCTCGCGGCCTTCGGCGGCGGCACGCTGCGCGATGTGCTGCTCGACCGCCGGCCCTTCTTCTGGGTCGAGCACAGCGGCTACGTCTGGTTCCTGCTGGGTCTGGGCCTGATCACCATGCTGTGGATGCGCCGCCGCCATGTGCGCCCCACCCGCCGCGCCATCGTCTGGCCCGACACCCTGGGCCTGGGCCTGTTCACCGCCACCGGCACCCAGCTCGGCCTGCAGCACGGCATGCCGCCGCTGATCGCCGTGCTGATGGGCGTGATCACGGCCGTGATGGGCGGCGTGCTGCGCGACATCGTCTGCAACGAGATCCCCAGCGCCTTCCGCGACCACCGCCCCTACGCCCTCTGCGCCTTCGCCGGCGGCTGGGCCCTGGTGGCCGCCCGCAGCCTGGGGGCCGACGAGGCCCAGGCCCTGGCGGCCGGCGCCACCCTGACCGTGCTGCTGCGCAGCGCCGCCCTGTGGGGCCGCTGGCGCGTGCCGGCCTGGCCGGCCGACTGAGCGCGGGACGGGTGGCGCCGCCTCGCGGCCAGCCTGCGTCGACAATCCGCCCATGTACCAGCCCAGCCAGGACGACGTCCGCCGCTTCTTCTGCGAGGCCCATCGCAAGGCCCGCGCCGGTGAACCGCTGACGCCGATGGATGCCATCGCCGCCGACTGGATCGCCGAGCACCCCGAATACCACGCCGACCTGGCCGACCTCGACGCCGCGCTGGCCGCGCGCTTCACCGTGGACGAAGGTCGCAGCAATCCCTTCCTGCACCTGTCCATGCACCTGAGCCTGGTCGAACAGGCCCAGATCGACCAGCCGCGCGGCATCCGCCAGGCCCTCGAGTTGCTGGCCCGCCGCCGCGGCTCGATGCACGCCGCCCACCACGAGGCCATGGAATGCCTGGGCGAGATGATCTGGGCCTCGCAGCGCAGCGGCCTGCCGCCCGACGGCGAGCGCTACCTGGCTGCCGTGCGCGCGCGGGCGACCCGGGACTGAGAACGGTCCGGCGCGCTCAGCGCCCCTCGACCCGCACCCACTGCCACTCCAGCCAGTTGTCCGGCCGCTGCACCACCTGAACGTTGCGGCGCATGGCCCAGACGATGGCCTGGCGGTGCAGGGGCAGGGCATGCACCTGGGCCTGGAACTCGCGCACGGCGGCGCGGATGCTGGCCATGCGGCGGACCGGATCGGCTTCCTGCGCGGCCGCCTCGACGTGCCGGTCCAGCGCGGCATTGCGCACGCCGCCGAAGTTCCATGCCCCCGCGCTGTCGGCGCCGGGGCTGTGGTACAGCGGGGTCAGGGTGATCTGCGCATCGGTGATCGCGCCCCCCCAGCCCAGCAGGTAGGCGCTGGTGTCACCCCGCTGCAGCTTCGGGAAGAAGAGCGTGCGCGGCATGGCCTGGACCTGCACCTTGACCTTCAGCCGCGCCCACATCGAGGCCAGGGCCAGGCAGATCTGTTCGTCGTTCAGGTAGCGGTTGTTCGGGCAGTCCAGCGTGAAGCCGAAGCCTTCGGCATAACCGGCCTCGGCCATCAGGCGCTGCGCTGCGGCCAGGTCGTAGGGCAGGCGCTGCTCCAGGGTCGCGTCCTGGCCGTGGCCGACGGGCGAGGGCATCAGCGCGCCGGTCGGCCAGGCGAGCTTGCGCATCAGCTTCGTGCGGATCAGCTCGATGTCGATGGCCTGGTAGAGCGCCTGGCGCACGCGCCGGTCCTGGAAGGGGTTGCGGTCCTTCAGGCTGCCGTGCAGCAGCTGGCCGCGGGCCTGGTCCAGGCCGATGAAGAGGATGCGGTTCTCCGGGCCCTCCATCAGCCGGATCGCCGGATCGCGGCGCAGGCGCTCGGCGTCCTGCGGCGCCAGGTCGAGCAGGAAATCGACCTCGCCGGAGGCCAGCGCCGCGGTGCGCGTCGCGTCATTGGCGATCGGCCGGAAGATCACCCGATCGACATTGCCTTCGAAGCTGCCCCACCAGGCCGGATTGCGGCGGAAGACCGTCTGGGCATCGGCCTCGCGCCGCACCAGCATGTAGGGCCCGGTGCCGTTGGCATGACGGGTGGCATGGCCTTCCTCGCGGGCCTTCAGGTCCGGCGGACGGGTCGCGCGGTGGGCCTCGGCCCAGCCGCGGCTCATGATGGGCAGCACGCTCAGGTGCTCCAGGAAGACCGGGTTGACCCGAGGCAGTTCGAAGACCACGGTCAGCGGATCGATCACCTTCACCGCGCCCAGGGCCAGGGCGTAGACGCGCAGGTCCGAGCTGCCCGCGGCCGCACGCTCGACCGAGAACTTCACGTCCTCGGCGGTGAAGGGCCGGCCGTCGTGGAAGCGCACCCCCGGCCGCAGCGTCACGCGCCAGCGTCGCGGGCCCTCGGCCGTCCAGGCCGTGGCCAGGGCCGGCACCAGCTCCAGCTGCTTGCCGCGCTGGATCAGGCTTTCGTAGACCTGCGCGTTGATCTGGTTCGACAGCGACTCGTTCTGCGCATGCGGGTCCAGGCTCTGCACATCGCCCTGGGCGGCCCAGCGCAGCGTCACGCCGCCGGACGGCGCCTGCGCGGCGACCGCCCCCGCCAGCCCGAGCAGCCCGGCAGCCACCAGGCCGACCGCCACCGCCTGGAGACGGCGGCCCCCAACGAAAAAACCGCCCCGGAGGGCGGTTGCGGTGCGGCGGATCATCGCGCGGGCCGGAGCCAGAGGATCAGCGGAAGCGCGACTGCGGCACGGTCTTCAGATCGCCGGGCAGCGAGCCGATGTACTTGGCCAGCGTCTTGAGCTCGTCGTTGCTGAAGTTCTTGGCGGTCGCGGCCATGATCGCGTTGTTGCGGCCGACCTGCGGGTTCTTCTCGGTCTTGTAGGCCTTCAGGGCCACGTAGAGGAAGTCGGCATGCTGGCCGGCGATCTTCGGGTAGCTGCCGTCGACCGGCTTGTTGAAGTTCACGCCATGGCAGGCCACGCAGCCGCCCTTGGTCAGCAGCTCGGCGGTCTTGGCGTCGGGCGCGGCCGGGGTCTCGGGCACGCCCGCGGGCTGGCCCGCTTCCGCGGCGTAGTAGGCGGCCAGGTCGGCGATGTCCTGGTCGTTCAGCGTGTCGGCGATGCCGCGCATCGTCGGGTGCTTGCGGTCGCCCTTCTTGTAGGCATGCAGGGCCGCGCCGATGTAGGCCGCGTTCTGGCCGGCGATCATCGGCACCTTGTGCACTTCGGGAAAGCTGGCCTGGTAGCCCGGGATGCTGTGGCAGCCGATGCACATCGCGTTCTTGGACTTGCCGGCGGCAGCGTCGCCGACGATGTCGGCCGCGAACACGGAGGTGGCGCTCAGGGCAAGCACGGCAAGGGTGGCGGAGACGACAGCTTTCATGGTCGGCACGGGCTCGTTGTTGATGGCTCTGGAATGGGCGTGCGCCCTGGGGAACGCGAAGCGGCGCGGATTATAGGGGCCGGCCTATACTGGATTCGCAGGGTGTCGAAGGCCCGCGCCACCCCGGTTCGAACCGTCTTTTTGGCGCATCGCGTCAACCCCGATGACCATGAAGTTCCAGGGCTCCGCCCGCTATGTCGCCACCGATGAGCTGCAGCTCGCCGTCCATGCCGCCGCCACGCTGCGCCGGCCCCTGCTGATCAAGGGCGAGCCCGGCACCGGCAAGACCCTGCTGGCCGAGGAAGTCGCGGCCGCGCTCGGCATGCCCCTGCTGACCTGGCACATCAAGAGCACGACCAAGGCCCAGCAGGGCCTCTACGAGTACGACGCGGTGGCCCGCCTGCGCGACGCCCAGCTGCCCGATCCCGAGGCCCAGGCCCGCGTGCGCGACATCCGCCACTACATCCTGCCGGGCGTGCTGTGGCAGGCCTTCACGGCCGAGCAGCAGGTGGTGCTGCTGATCGACGAGATCGACAAGGCCGACCTGGAATTCCCGAACGACCTGCTGCACGAGCTGGACCGCATGGCCTTCCAGGTGCCCGAGCTGCACGAGACCGTGACGGCCCGCCACCGGCCGCTGGTCGTCATCACCTCGAACAACGAGAAGGAGCTGCCGGACGCCTTCCTGCGCCGCTGCTTCTTCCACTACATCCGCTTCCCCGACGCGGCCACGCTGCGGGCGATCGCCGAGATGCATTTCCCCGGCCTGCAGCCGCGCCTGCTGGAGTCCGCGCTGCGCCGCTTCAGCCAGATCCGCGCCCTGCCGGGGCTGAAGAAGAAGCCCAGCACCAGCGAGCTGATCGACTGGATCGCCCTGCTGCTGGCCGACGGCCTGCCCCCCGAGGCCCTGGGCGAGGACGAGGAACTCACGGCCCTGCCGCCGCAGGTCGGCGCGCTGCTCAAGACCGAGCAGGACCTGGCCCTGTTCGAGAAACTCGTCGAGATGCAGCGCCGGCATCGCTGAGCTGCGGCCCGCACCCGCCGTGCTGATCGATTTCCTCCTGGCCCTGCGCGCCGAAGGCCTGCGCGTCGGCCCCGGCGAATGGCTGGCCCTGCTGGGCCTGCTCGATGCCGGCCTGCTCGATGCACCCGCCGCGGGGGGCGAGGCCGAAGCGCCCGGCAGCCTGGCCCGGCTGCATGCCCTGGGCCGCCTGGCCCTGGTCAAGGATGAAACCCTGTTCGACCGCTACGACCGCGCCTTCGGGCGCTTCGTCGACGGCCTGCCGCCGGCCGAGGCCGACGGCCCCAGGGTGCCCGAGGACTGGCTGATCCAGCGCATGCGGCGCCAGCTCAGCGCGGCCGAGCAGGCCGCCCTGCAGCCGCTGGACCGGGAGGCCCTGTTGCGCGGCCTGGAGGAACGCCTGGCCACCCAGCGCGGTCGCCATGAGGGCGGCAGCCGCTGGATCGGCACCGGAGGCACCTCGCCCTACGGCCACGGCGGCAGCAACCCGCGCGGCCTGCGCCTGGGCGGAACGGGCGCCGAGCCCGGCGAGGGCCGGGCGATCAAGGTCTGGCAGGCGCGCGACTTCCGCGCCCAGGATGTCGACGCCCCGCTGCAGGGCCGCGCCCTGCAGCTGGCGCTGCGCCGCCTGCGCCGCTTCGCCCGCGAGGGCGCGGCCGAGGAGCTGGACCTGCCCGGCACCATTGCCGCCACCGCCGCCAATGCCGGCTGGCTCGACCTGAAGCTGCGGCCCGAGCGCCACAACCATGTCAAGGTGCTGCTGATGATGGATGTGGGCGGCTCCATGGACCTGCACATCCGCCGCGTCGACGAGCTCTTCCGCGCCGCCCGCAGCGAGTTCAAGCACCTGCAGCGCGTCTACTTCCACAACTGCGTCTACGAAGGCGTCTGGCGCGACCCGGCCCGGCGCCGGGCCGACCGCCTCGACACCGCCGAGCTCATCCGCGCCACCCCGCGCGACCACCGCCTGATCCTCGTCGGCGATGCGACCATGAGTCCCTTCGAGATCACGCATCCCGGCGGCAGCGTCGAGCACATGAACCCCGAGACCGGTGCGGCCTGGCTGCAGCGGCTCTTCCAGCACTTCCCGCAGCATGTCTGGCTGAACCCGGTCGCGCCGGCCGAATGGGCCTGGCGGCCGAGCATCGGCCTGATCGAGCGCCTCATGCGGCCGCAGCGCATGTTCTCCCTCAGCCTCGCCGGCCTCGAAGGCGCGATGGCCAGCCTGTCCCGATGAGGGCCGCGCGCCGCAGGCCGCCGCGCCTGCTGCTGGCACTTGCCCTGTCGGGCCTGCTCGTGCAGGCCGCGGCCGCCCCGCGCGAGGACCCCTCCGAGGAGGCCGAAGGCCCGCCTGTCGCCGTGTCCCGCGCCCTGGCTTCGACTTCGACCGCGGCCGGCGAGCCGCAGCGCATCGCCGATCCGGCCGTGCTGGAGGCCCTGCCCGGGGCCCGCTACCGCCTCGAGCTGCATGCCCCGGACGCGCTGCAGGCCCTGCTGATCCGCCACCTCGACCTCGCCCGCTACCAGCATCCCGAGGGCCTGGGCGCCGCCGGCTTCGTCAGCCGCCTGGGTGCGGCGCTCAGCCCCTCGGAGGCTGCCGCGACCGGCGATGCGGCCGACGAGGGGCCGGCCATCAGCGCCGCCGAGATCGGCCGCCTGCTCGCGGCCGCGCCGGCCCAGGCCGCCGCCCTGCTGGAGACCGAGGGCTACTTCCAGGCGCGCATCCTTGGCGAGCGGGAGGACGACCCCGCCGGCGGCCTGCCCACCCTGCGCCTGCTGGTGGCGCCCGGCCCCCAGGCCCGCATCGAGCGGCTGAGCCTGCGCCTGGAGGGGGCGCTGGCCGAGGCGGGCGAGCAGGACAGCCCGGCCGGCGCGCAGGCCCAGTCGCGCTGGCGGCGGCTGCAGGCCCGCTGGTCGCTGCCGCAGGGCGCCGGCTTCACCCAGGCGGCCTGGGCCGCGGCCAAGGCCGAGCTGCTGAGCAGCCTGCGCGCCAACGGCTACCCCAGCGCCCGCATCGCGGCCAGCGAGGCCCGGGTCGATGCCGAGCGCAGCACCGTCGAGCTGAGCTTCCAGGTGGACAGCGGACCGCTCTTCCGCATCGGCCGCATCCGGGTCGAGGGCCTGGTCCGCACGCCCGAGGCCGCCGCGCTGAATGTGCGGCCCTTCCCGCTCGGCAGCGTGCATGCTGAGCGTCTGCTGCTCGACTACCAGGAGGCCCTGCAGCGCGTCGGCCTCTACCAGGGCGTGGCCGTCGAGCTGGACGCCGACCCCGAGCAGGCCGACCCCGCCACCCTGGTGCTGCGCCTGCGCGAACAGCCCCTGAAGTCGGCCACGCTGAGCCTGGGCTACAGCACCAACACGGGCCCGCGCTTCGGCGGCGACTTCACCCACCGCCGGCCCTTCGGCCAGAACCTGGTCGCCACCACGCGGCTGAAGTTCGGCCTGCTCGAACGCCTGGCCTCGCTGGAACTGCTCGGCGATCCGCAGCCGAAGAACTACCGCAACCTGCTCAGCCTGCAGGCTACCTACCTCGACGCGGCGGGCGCGATCACCGAATCGCAGCGCCTGCGCGTCGGCCGCAGCCAGGACAGCGACCCCATCGAGCGCCTCTACTACCTGGAGCTCAACCGCAGTGTGGTCCGCACCGACAGCCAGCGCAGCGATGCCCGGGCGCTCAGCGGCAACTACGCGTGGTCGCGCCGCGAGGTCAACAACCTGATCTTCCCCACCCAGGGCTGGGCGGTCGCGCTGGAAGGCGGGGGCGGCTATGCCGTGGATGCCGACGGCGACCGCGGCCCCTTCACCCGCGTCTACGGCCGCGGCCTCTGGTACCAGCCGCTGGCCGGGCGCGGCGGCAACTGGTTCACCCAGTTCCGCGCCGAGGCCGGCCAGGTCATCAAGCGCGAGGGCCTGGCCGTGCCCGATGCCCTGCTGTTCCGCGTCGGCGGCGACGATTCCGTGCGCGGCTACGGCTACCAGACCCTCGGTGTGGATCGCGACGGCGCCACCGTCGGCGGCCCGCTGATGGCCACCGCCAGCGCCGAGCTGCTGCGCCGCCTGGACGGCCGCTGGCGCGACTGGTACGCCGCGGCCTTTCTCGACGCCGGCAATGCCGGCTCGGGCTGGCGCGACCTGCAGCCCGCCTACGGCTACGGCCTGGGCCTGCGCTGGCGCAGCCCCATCGGTCCGCTGCGCATCGACCTGGCCTACGGCGAGGCCACCGGCTCGCTGCGCCTGCATGTCAACGTGGGGGTGCGCTACTGATGGCGCCTCTTCCGCCCCCCGGACCGGACGGCCTGCCGCCGTCCGGTCCGCCCTCGGCCCCGCCACCGGCTGCGCCGCGCCCGACCCCTGCACGCCGCGGCCTCGGCCCCTGGGGCCTGGGCCTGCCGCTGGTCCTCGCCCTGGTGCTGGCGGCCGCGCTGGCCGCCGCCCTGGGCCTATGGCGGGCGCTGCACAGCGAGGCCGGCACCCGCCAGATCCTGGGCTGGGCCCAGGCCGGGCTGCCGGGCCTGGAGATCGCACAGCCCCGGGGCCCGCTGCTGGGCCCCGGTCCCTTCCGGCTCGCGCGCCTGCAGCTCGAGGCCGGTCGCTGGCGCGTGCAGATCGAGCGGCTGGAACTCGCCGGCCTGCGCCTGGCCCCCGGCGGACCCGGCCCGGCCTGGCTGGCCGTGCAGCTCGAGCATCTGCAGGCTGGCCGCTTCGCGCTTCAGGCCCTGGCGCCGGCCGCGCCCGACGAACCCCCCCGCCCGCCGCTGCAAAGCCTGGAACTGCCGCTGAGCCTGGCGCTGGCGCGGCTGCAACTGGACCGCATCGAACTGCCCGGCCTGCCCGCGCCCCTGGAGGCCCTGCGCCTTGAGGGCCTGAAGCTGGGGCCCGAGCACCGCATCGAGCACTTGCGGGCCCGCTGGCGCGGTCTGCAAGTCGACGGCCATCTGAGGCTGGGCGCGGCCGCCCCCCTGCCGCTCCAGGCCGAGCTGCGGCTTGCCGCCGCGCCGGCGCCTGCGGCTGCCGCATCGGCCCCGGCGTCTCCGACCCTGCTGCCGCCCGCCCTGCAGGGCCTGCAGGCTGCCCTGCAAGTCGACGGCCCGCTGGCCGCGCCGCAGGCCCGGCTCGGGCTGCGCCTGGCCGATCAGGCCGTGCAGGCCCAGGCCCGGCTCGCGCCCTTCGCGGCCCGCCCGCTCGACGGTCTGGACGCCACGCTCGAGCGCCTGGACCTGGCCCCCCTGGCCGCCCTGTTCGGTGCGCAGGCACCGCAGACCGCCCTCAGCGGCACGGTGCAGCTGGACCTGCGCGAACAGGCCACCCAGCGCCTGCAGCTTGCCTTGCGCAACCCGGCGGCCGATCGCTGGGACCTCGGCCGCCTGCCGTTGGCGCAGCTCGATGCCCGGCTGCACGGCGCCGGCCGGGCCTGGACGGTGGAGTCCGCCGAGCTGCGCTTCGCCGGTCGTCCGGCCGAGGCGGCCGCCCGCGCGCCGGCCGCCGAGGCCGGCCGCCTGCGCCTGGAGGGCCGCTTCGCGTGGCCCGAGACCGGCCTGCCGCAGCTTGACCTGCGGCTCACGCTGGACAGCCTGCAGCTCGCCGCCCTGGACCGCCGCGCCCCGCCGCTGCGCCTGGCCGGCCCGCTGAGCCTGCAGCATGCGCTGACCGACCCGTCCGAGGCGGCCGGCATGGCGGGCCGCCCCGCTGCGTCCGCCCCGCAGCCTGCCCCGGTCACGCCGGGCGCGTCGGCCACGCCCCCCCGGGTGTCGCCGGCCGCAGTGGCCTGGGGCCCGCTCCTGATCGAGGCCCGCCTGCAGGGCCAGGTGAGCGGCGCCGGCCGCGAGCGCCTGCCCGCCGCGCTGCGCGAGGCGCCCGTCCGCATGCAGCTCCGCCTGGGCGCACGGCCAGGCGAGATCACGCTGCACACCCTGCGCGCCGAAGCCGGCGGCAGCCGGCTGGAGGCCGAGGCCCGGCTGCACGGCGCGCTGGCTGGCGGTGCGGCTGCGCAGGCCTCGCGCAGCAGCGGCCGCCTGACGCTGGCAGCCTTCGACCCGCGGCTCTGGCTGCCCGGCCCGCCCGAAGCCGCCTGGCGACGCGGACGCCATGCCCTGAACGGCGCGGCCGACTGGGCCCTGGACGCCGCGGCCGGTGCCGCGCCGGCCGATCCCGCCGCCTGGCGTGGCCGCCTGCAGGCCCGGCTCGGCGACAGCCAGCTCGCCAGCCTGCCCCTGAGCCTGGCCCTGGACCTGAAGGTCGAGCCCCTGGCCGAGCTGGCCGCCCGCCTGGCCCTGGCCGGCAACCAGCTGGCCCTGGACGGCCGCTGGCCGCTGCCTGGGGCGACCGTCGACACGGAAGCCGCCGGCCTCACGCTGAGGCTGGACGCGCCGGCCCTGACGGCCCTCGCACCCCTGGGGCCCGGCCCGGCCGCCCAGGCCCCGGCCGGCCGGCTCAGCGGCCAGATGAGCTTCGACCGCCCCCAGCCCGGCCCTCGGCCCTGGCCCGGCCGCAGCCAGGGCAGCTTGCAGGCCGAGGGCTTGAGGCTGGTCGGCCTGGCGCTGGCGCAGTTGCAGGCCCGCTGGGATCTGCAGGGCCTGCCGGGCTCGCCGCAGGCCGTGGCCGAGGCCCGGCTCGACAGCCTGCTGAGCCTGAGCGGCCTGAGCCTGCCGGCCTTGCGGGTCGACAGCGCGCGGTTCGCGCTGCAGGGCCGCCTGGCCGAGCACCGCGCCGAGCTCGCCGCCCGGCTGCGGCCGGCGGCCTCCCCGGCGGCTGAGGGCGCGGCCCCGGCGGAGCCGGTCGGCCCCGTGCAGCTCGATGCCGTGCTGGCGGGCCGCTGGACGGCCGCGGCCGAGGCCGGCGGCCGCTGGCTGGGCCAGCTCGCGCAACTCAAGCTGCAGCCGGTGGCCGTGCCCGAGGCGCCGCCGCCGCGCATTGCCGGCCCCTGGCTCGCGGCCGAGGGCCTGCAGCTGCAGCTCGACCACGGCCCCGACGGCTGGCAGGCCCGGCTGGCCCCGGGCCGGCTGAGCCTGGCCGGCCAGGCGCTGCGCTGGCAGCAGGCCGAGGCGGCGCAGGCGGCCGGCGGCGGTCCGCCGCAGATCGCGCTGGAGGCCGCGCTCGATGCCCTGGACGTGCCGGCCCTGCTGGCCCGCCTGCAGCCCGAGGTGGGCTGGGGCGGCGACCTGCGCATCGGCGCCCGCGTCTCGCTGCAGACGCGCGGCGGCATCCGCCTGAAGGCGGCCGTCGAGCGCCAGGGTGGCGACCTGCAGATCAGCGAGTTCGGCCTGACCGAGCGCCTGCAGCTCCAGGCCCTGCGCCTGGCGGCCGAGGCCGAGGGGGGCGAATGGCGCTTCACCCAGGAGATCGCCGGCGCCGGCCTGGGCCGCATCGACGGCGAGCAGCGGCTGCATCTGCGCGACCCGGCCGCCTGGCCCGGCCCGCAGGACAAGGTTTACGGCGCCCTGCGCCTGGCCGTGGACAGCCTCGCCGGCTGGGCCGCCTGGGTGCCGCCGGGCTGGCGCCTGGGCGGGCGCCTGGAAGCGGGCCTGGCGATCAGCGGCGCGCTGGGCGGCCCCGAGCTGAACGGCCAGCTGAGCGGCCGCGAACTCTCGCTGCGCCAGGCCCTGGAGGGCGTGGCCCTGCGCGAAGGCTCGGTCGATCTGAGCTTCGACGGCCGCAGCGGCACGCTGTCCCGCCTGCGTTTCGCGGCCGGCGAAGGCGAGATCGTCGCGACCGGCGACGCGATCTTCGGCGCCGCGCCCGAGGCCACCGTGCGCCTGCAGGCACGCCGCGCGCAGCTGCTGGGCCGGGTGGACCGCCGTCTCGTCGTCGGCGGCGAAGCCGAGCTGCGCCTCGACCCGCAGCGCCTGCGCCTGCGCGGCCAGCTGGCCGCCGAGGATGGGCTCTTCGACATCCGCCAGGCCGGCGCGCCCAAGCTCGGCGACGACGTGCGGGTGATCCGCCGCGGCGCGCCGCCGGTGGCTGCGGCCCGCGGCCCGGGCCGCGCGATGGAGCTGGACCTGCGCCTCAGCCTGGGGCCGCGCGTGCTGCTGCGCGGTCGCGGCATCGACACCCGCCTGGTCGGCGAACTGCGCCTGAGTGCGCCGCGCGGCCTGCTGGCCGCCCAGGGCGAGATCCGCACCGAGCGCGGCAGCTACGAGGCCTATGGCCAGAAGCTCAGCATCTCGCGCGGCGTCGTGAGCTTCGCGGGCGACCTGGCCAACCCGCGGCTGGACATCGAGGCCGTGCGGGCGATCAGCGACTCCACCGTCGGCGTGCGGGTGGGCGGTAGCGCGCAGGCGCCGCGGGTCAAGCTCTTCTCCGATCCGGAGCTGCCCGACACCGACAAGCTGGCCCTGCTGGTGACCGGCCGCCGCTACGACAGCCTGGCCGGCAGCGAGACCCTGCTGCTGCAGCGCGCGGCCGTGGCCTTGCTCTCGGGCGAGGGCGGCAGCGAATTCAATCTGGCGCGCAGCCTGCGGCTCGACGAGTTCGCGGTGCGCCAGGACGAGACCGGCACCGTGCGCGACACCGTGGTGACCGTCGGCAAGCAGCTCAGCGAGCGGCTCTACCTCGGCTACGAGCGCGGCCTCGCGGCGGCCGCCGGCAGGCTGCAGCTGATCTACCGCGTGGCCCAGCGCTTCACCCTGCGCGCGCAGGGCGGCACCGACAGCGCGCTGGACCTGATCTGGGCCTGGAACTGGAACTGATCAGAGCGTGCGGCTGCGCGGCCGCACCGGATGCTTGGCGAAGTAGCGCTGGATGCCGGTGGCCAGGGCCTCGACCAGCTTGCGCTGGTGCTCGGGGTCGGCGAGCAGGGCCTCTTCCTGCGGGTTGGAAATGAAGGCCGTCTCGACCAGGATGCTGGGAATGTCCGGGGCCTTCAGCACCGCGAAGCCGGCCTGCTCGACCTGCGGCTTGTGCAGGCGGCCCACCTTGCCGATGCCGCGCAGCACCTCGCTGCCGAGCTTGAGGCTGTCGCGGATCTGCGCGGTCGTGCTCATGTCCAGCAGGGCGCGGGTGAGCTGCGGATCCTTGGTCTCCAGGTTCACGCCGCCGATGCGGTCGGCCTCGTTCTCCCGCCGCGCCATCCAGCGCGCGGCGCTGCTGCTGGCGCCGGATTCCGACAGTGCGAAGACCGAGGCGCCGCGCGCCTGCGGCGTGAAGAAGGCGTCGGCGTGGATCGAGACAAACAGGTCGGCCTGTACCCGACGCGCCTTGCGCACCCGCTCGTGCAGGGGCACGAAGTGGTCGCTGTCGCGGGTCAGGTAGGCGCGCAGCGGGGGCATCGCATCCAGGCGCTCGCGCAGCTGGCGGGCGATGGCGAGCACCACGTCCTTCTCGCGCAGGCCGCTGGGGCCGATGGCGCCGGGGTCCTCGCCGCCGTGTCCGGGGTCCAGGGCGATGACGACCAGGCGCTCGGTGCTGCGCTCGGCCGGGGGCTCGGGTGCCGCGGCCGGCTTGCGCGCCGGACGCGGCGGGGCGGAGGCTGCAGGCCCCGCTTCGCCCTGCGGCATGCGGCCGATGAACTCGCCGAGCGCATCGCGCACGCTGTCGGCCGCCTCGCGCGCGGCCTCGCTGGCCGCGGGGGCGGGCGGCGCGGCGGGCGGCGGGCCGGCCAGGCCGCGTTCGCTCAGCAGGGCCAGCAGCGGGTCACGCTCGACGACGGGCTTGAGGTCGAAGACCAGGCGGTGGCCGTAGGCCGCGACCGGCTCCAGGCCGAAGACCTGCGGCGCGGTCGGCTGGCGCAGGTCGAAGACCAGGCGCACGACCTGCGGGCTGAACTGGCCGATACGCACGCCGGCGATGTAGGGGTCGTCGCCGCGCACCTTGCCGGCCAGCTCGCGCAGCGTCGGGTTCAGCACCAGGCCTTGCAGGTCGATGACCAGCCGGGCCGGTTCGGCGATCAGGAAGTGGCTGACGCTGAGCCGGGTGTCCGATTCCAGCGTGACCCGGGTGTAGTCCTCGGCCGGCCAGACCCGCACCGCCAGCAGCTGGGCGCCGGCTGCCAGCTCGGCCACCCCCAGGCCCAGCACCAGGCTGGCCCCCTGGCGGAGCAGGCGGCGGCGGGCGGGCAGGGCAGGGGGGCGCGGGGTGGGAGGCATCCGGTGGGCAGGCTGGGACAGCGAGGAATCAGGGGGCGACGGGGGCGGCCCGGGCCTCAGGCCGCCGGCCGCAGCGCGTCGATCAGCTGCAGGCCGAGCGGGCTGCAGGCCTCAGCCTGCACCCGGCGGGCGCCGTCGTCGGCGCCCGGGGCCAGCCGCAGCCGCAGGTCGCAGACCGGACGCTCCGGGCCGGCCAGGGCCGGCCACTCGACCAGCTTGAGTCCGGGGCCGGCGAAGAGTTCGCGCAGGCCGGCGTCTTCCCATTCCCGGGGGTCGCCGAAACGGAAGAAATCGAAGTGCCAGGCCTGCTGCGGGCGGCCATCGGCACCGGTCCAGGCATGCGGCTCGACCACCGCATAGCTCGGGCTCTTGATGCGGCCCGCCACGCCGAGCGCACGCAGCAGGTGGCGGGTGAAGCTGGTCTTGCCGGCGCCGAGCGGGCCGTCGAGCTCGATCAAGGCATCCCGGAGCGCCGGGCAGGCGGCCAGGGCCTGCGCACAGGCGGCGCAGGCGGCTTCGTCGGGCCAGGCCAGCGACAGGCTTCCTAGAATCGGGGCATGCATGCGACGTCGGAATCGGCCTCCGCGCCGGCCGCGCCGCTGGACGGCGCCGCCGTGCTGGCGGACTTGCGGCGCTGGGCCGCGGAGCTCGGATTTTCCCAGATCACCGTGGCCGATCCGGCGCTCGACGGTGCCGAAGCCGGCCTGGCCGCCTGGCTGGCCGCCGGTCACCACGGCACGATGGACTACATGGCCGCCCACGGCCCGCTGCGCGCGCGGCCGGCCGAGCTGGTGCCCGGCACCCGCAGCGTGATCTGCGCCCGCATGGACTACCTGCCCGGCCCGGCCCACGGCGGTGCCGAAGGCGACTGGGCCGAGGCCGAGGCCGCCCGCCTGGCCGATCCGCGTGCGGCCACCGTCTCCGTCTACGCCCGGGGCCGCGACTACCACAAGGTGCTGCGCCAGCGCCTGCAGAAGCTGGCCGAGCGCCTGGCCGCGCAGATCGGCCCCTTCGGCCACCGCGTCTTCACCGACTCGGCCCCCCTGCTGGAGGTGGAACTGGCCCAGCGCAGCGGCCTGGGCTGGCGCGGCAAGCACACCCTGCTGCTGAGCCGCGAAGGCGGTTCGATGTTCTTCCTCGGCGAAATCTGCACCGACCTGCCGCTGCCCGCCACGCCGCCCACCGCCGCGCACTGCGGGCGCTGCACGGCCTGCCTGGACGTCTGCCCGACGCAGGCCATCCTCGGCCCGCAGCGCCTGGACGCGCGGCGCTGCCTGAGCTACCTCAGCATCGAGCAGGACGGGCCCATTCCGCTGGCGTTCCGCGCCGCGATGGGCAACCGCATCTACGGCTGCGACGACTGCCAGCGCGTCTGCCCCTGGAACACGTTCGCGCAGCGCAGCCCGCTGCCGGACTTCGCCGTGCGCGAGGACTTCCGCGACCCCACCCTGCTGCAGCTCTGGGCCTGGGACGAGCCCACCTTCCTGCGCCGCACCGAGGGCAGCGCGATCCGCCGCATCGGCCACGCGCGCTGGCGCCGCAACCTGGTCGTGGCCCTGGGCAATGCCCTGCGCGCGACCGGCGATGCCGACATCCGCCAGGCCCTGGCCGCCGAGCGCGCGCGGCCCGGCCTGAGCCCGCTGCTGGCCGAGCATCTGGACTGGGCCCTGGCCCAGTCGCCCGACCCGGCCTGAGCCCGGCCCTTGCGGCCGCAGGCTCAGCCAGCGAGCCGGCCGGCCAGTGCCGTCCAAAGCGGCAGGCTCACCATGCCGAGCGCCGTCGACACCGTCACCAGGCCCGCGACGAAAGGCCCGTGGCCGCCCATGCGCACGGCCAGCACATAGCAGCTCGAGGCGGTCGGCAGGGCCGAGAACATCACCAGCACCGTGCGCTGGGTGGGCGACAGCGGCAGCAGCAGGGCCAGGCCCAGGCCGGCCAGCGGCAGCAGCGCATGACGGATGCCTAGAAAGGCTGCGGCCAGCCGCGGGCTGGCATTCAGGCCGCCGAGCTGCAGGCCGGCGCCGACGGCCATCAGGCCGATGGGCAGCGCGGCCGAGCCGATGCGCTGCAGCGTCGTGCCCAGCACCTCGGGCAGGCGCAGGCCGGCCAGGTTGCAGAGCAGGCCGGCCACGGTCGAGAGGATCAGCGGATTGCGCAGCAGCTCGCGGCCGAAGGCCTGCTGGCTGTGGCGGGCCAGCGGCCAGACCGCCGCGACATTGCACAGCGGCACGCACAGCGCCACCAGCAGCGCGACGCCTGCCACGCCAGCGCCACCGGCCAGGCGTTCGGCCAGGGCCAGCGCGACGTAGGAGTTGAAGCGGAAGGCCGTCTGCGCGCCCGAGGCATGCAGGCGCGCCTCCACCCCCGGCAGCCTGCCCAGGCCCAGGCTGGTGGCCACGCCGAGTGCGGTCAGGGCCAGGGCGCCGCCGCCCAGGGCCGCGCTCTCGCCCAGGCTCAGCGGGTTGCGGACGATGGCGCCGAAGAGCAGGGCCGGGAACAGCAGGTGGTAGACCAGCTTCTCGGCGGCGGACCAGACGCTGCGGTCCAGCGCGGTGTAGCGGCAGACCAGGAAGCCGCAGACGATCAGCAGCAGGTCGGGCAACAGCAGGAGGGCGGTGCTCATGCCGGAAGCTTAGGCCCGGGCGGAGTACGTGGTGCCCGCAGGCCGGGCGGCGCGAAGCGCGCTCCCGCGGCGCTTCAGGCCAGCCTCAGGTGCCGGACCTACACCTGCGCTTCCTGCCCGCTGTGTCGGGTCAACCCATCTTGCCGCCCCGCCATGCGCCCGAAGCACCTGCTCCCCACCGTCCTGCTGATCGGCGCCTGCGTCGCGGCCCAGGCCGACACCCTCGACTACAGCTTCGCCGGCAGCTACAACACCGTTGTCGAGGGCCAGTACGTTCAGCTCGGCTACACCGGCAGCTTCACGGTGGCCGATCCGGCGGTCACCTCGGTGCGCCCCGCGTCTGCGCCCGATCCGGCCTCGCCGGCCTATGCCGGCATCTGGGCCGGCACCTCGACCTTCTACACCGGCGCCGGCCAGCTCAGCCTGCAGTTCGCCAACGGGGCTACGCTGAGCGCCGACACCCTGGAGCTGGTGGTCAACAACACCACCTTGAGCGAGTCCGGTGCGCCCTATCCGCTGGGCCTGTCGGTGCAGCTCTACCCCCGCGACCTGCTGCTGACCGGCATGGTGGCGAACAAGATCTGCCCCGATGGCAGCACGGACGACGCCTGCGACGACTACGCCGACGCCAACGACGTCGACCCGCTCTTCCGCAAGGGCGATGCCGCCGACCGGGCCGCGCAGCGGATCACGGGGGTGTACTTCGCGTTCTACGATGCGCCCCTGTCCAGCGTGGCGGCCGGCGTCCCCAATCTGGCCACGGCCTTCGGTGGGAGCGGGCTGGGGGTCTATTCGGTCGATGAGCTGGGCCGGAACACCACCACGCTGACCAGCTTCTCCGGCATCGCCTACCAGCTGAAGGCCTCGGGCTCCGGCCCCGTGACCGCGGTGCCCGAGCCCGGCACCCTGTGGCTGTGTGCCGCAGGCCTGGCCCTGCTGGCCCTGCAGCGTCGCGGCATGCGTCGCGGGGCCTGAGCGCCAGGGCGGCGGGCGGCCTGGCCGGCCGCCCCGGGCGCGGTCTACGTAGTCCCCACGATGCCCAGCCCGGTGGGCTATCGTTACGGTCAAGCCAGCAGGCCGGCCCGTGCCGGTCCTTCGACGATCCGAACGACTGGAGACACGCATGAGCCGAACCCCGATCGACCGACGCGAGCTGCTGGCCCTGGGCCTGGGCCTGGTGGCAAGTCCCGCCCTGCGCGCGCAGGGGGCCTATCCGAACAAGCCCGTCCGGCTGATCGTGCCCTTCGCGCCGGGCGGCACCACCGACATCGTCGCCCGTGTGCTCGCCGAGAAGATCACGCCGCACCTGGGCCAGACGCTGATCGTCGAGAACAAGGCCGGCGGTGGCGGCATCGTCGGAGCCGACCAGGTCGTCAAGTCGGCCCCGGACGGCTACACGCTGGGCGTGGCCACCGTGTCGAGCGTGGCCTCCAACCCCGCGATCAACCCGAAGACGCCGTACAACCCGCTGACCGACTTCACCTCGATCATCAACATGGCGGCCACGCCGAATGTGATCGCGGTGCACCCGAGTTTCCCGGCCAGCGACTACGCGAGCTTCCTGGCCCTGCTGAAGAAGAGCCCCGGCAAGTTCAGCTTCGCCAGCTCGGGCACCGGCGGCATCGGCCACCTGCAGTTCGAGCTGTTCAAGAGCCTGACCGGCACCTTCGTCACCCACATCCCCTACCGCGGGGCGGGCCCCGCGCTCAATGACACGGTGGGCGGCCAGGTGCCCATCATCTTCGACAACCTGCCCTCGGCCCTGCCCTTCATCAAGCAGGGGCGCCTGAAGGCCATCGTCGTGGCCTCGGCCGAGCGGGTGTCGGTGCTGCCCGAGGTGCCGACCTTCGCCGACGTCGGCCTGCCGGCCGTCAACCGCATGGCCTTCTACGGCATCCACGGGCCCAAGGGCCTGCCGCAGGAGGTGGTCGACAAGATCCATGCGGCGGTGTCCAAGACCCTGGCCGACCCCTCGGTCAGGCAGCGCATCGAGGCCACCGGTTCGGTCATCGTCGGCAACAGCCCGGCGGCCTTCGCCGAGCAGACCCGGGCCGAGTTCGAGGTCTACAAGGGCGTGGTCGACAAGCAGAAGCTGCGGCTGGACTGATGGCCCGGCTGCAGCGCCTGACCCGATGAGCGGCGCCCCCCCCGTCCCGCCGCGTCGCCGCGGCCGGCCGGCTGCGGCGGCCCTGCCCGCCGCCAGTGCCGAGGCCATCGAGAGCTTCCTGGGCGCGCTGTGGCTGGAAGACGGCCTGTCGCGCCTGAGCCTGGCGGCCTACCGCCGCGACCTGGCCCTCTTCGCCGGCTGGCTGGCCGCCGAAGCCGACGGCCGCGGCCTCGACGAGGCCCGCGAGGCGGATCTGCTGGCCTACATCCTGGCCCGCCACGCCGAGACCCAGGCTGCCACGGCCAACCGTCGGCTCAGCACCTTCCGCCGCTACTTCCGCTGGGCCCTGCGCGAGCGCCGCCGACCGGACGATCCGACGCTGCGGCTGAGCCCGGCGCGCCAGGCGCCGCGGCTGCCGAAGTCGCTCGGCGAGGCCCAGGTCGAGGCCCTGCTGGCCGCCCCCGAGCTGAGCACCCCGCTCGGCCTGCGCGACCGCGCGATGCTGGAGCTGATGTATGCCAGCGGCCTGCGCGTGTCCGAGCTGGTCGAGCTGCCGGCCGTGCGCATCGGCTGGAACGAGGGCGTGCTGCGCATCGACGGCAAGGGCGCGCGCCAGCGCCTGGTGCCTTTCGGCGAGGAAGCCCGCCGCTGGCTGCGCCACTACGCCGACACGGCCCGGCCGCAGCTGCTGGCCGGACGCGCCAGCCCGGCCTTCTTCGTCACCGCACAGGCCGAGGCCATGACGCGCCAGCGCTTCTGGCAGTGCGTGAAGGCCCATGCCCTGCGTGCGGGCATCACCCAGTCCATCTCGCCGCACACCCTGCGCCACGCCTTCGCCACGCACCTGCTCAACCACGGGGCCGACCTGCGCGCGGTGCAGATGTTGCTCGGCCATGCCGACCTGTCGACCACCCAGATCTACACCCATGTCGCGCGCGAGCGCCTGCGCAGCCTGCATGCCGCGCATCACCCGCGGGCCTGAGCCGGCGCGGCTTGCGACACTCGGACCATGCAGCCCCTGATCCTCCACGGCATCCCGAACTGCGACACCGTCAAGCGCGCCCGCGCCTGGCTGGCCGAGCAGGGCGTGGACCACCTGTTCCACGACTTCAAGAAGCTCGGCGTGCCCCCCGGCGCGCTGGCGGGCTGGCGTGCCGCCGTGGGCGCCGACCGTCTGCTGAACCGCCAGGGCACGAGCTGGCGCAAGCTCGACCCCGGCCAGCAGGCCGCCGCGGCGACGCCCGAGGGCCTGGACCGGCTCCTACAGGCCCAGCCCAGCCTGATCAAGCGCCCGCTCGTGCAGTGGCCCGACGGCGCGCTGACGGTGGGCTTCGATCCCGCCGACTGGGCCCGCCGCCTCGGGCGCTGAGGCAGGTCGCGGCAGCGTCTCGGGCGGACGCTCGACGCAGCGCCGTCCCGCTTCGTTGCGATTCATCGCCTTCTTGCAGGCCAGCTCGGTCGGGTGGGGGCCGCTCAGGCTTTGCAGGCCGCCCGGCTGCTCCCGCACCTCGAACCATGTGCTGCGCGGAGGCTCCGGCGCCGCGCCGGCCAGCGGCGCGGCCAGCAGCAGGCTGCCCAGGGCCAGCCGCAGACCGGATCGGGAGGCGGGGGACCAGGCCGTGGTCGGGCGAGGTGCGCGCGGGAGCTGGGGCATGGCCGGGGGAAGGGTTTCGACGCGGGACCCGATTCTTGGCCGATCCAGCCCCGCTTGTCCGCCGCCGCTGGCACATCCCGGGCCTTTGCGGGCCCGGGGCAGCCCCTGGGTCCCGTGCGCTGGCCTGCGCTGATAAGCTGCCCGTCCCAGGCCCTCGGGCCTTTTTTGCTGTACCTGCCATGCCCGCCCTGCTTTCCAACGTCGACCCCGACGGCCTGCTCGAGTACTCGGTGGTCTACACCGACCGCTCGCTCAATCACATGTCGAAGAAGTTCGGCGGCGTGATGCGCGACATCTCCGGCATCCTCAAGGCCGCCTACCAGGCCCATGCCGTGGCCATCGTGCCGGGCAGCGGCAGCTTCGGCATGGAGGCGGTGGCCCGCCAGTTCGCCACCGGCCAGCGCGTGCTGGTGATCCGCAACGGCTGGTTCAGCTACCGCTGGTCGCAGATCTTCGAGATGGGCCACATCCCCTCCGAGCCCACCGTGCTGCGCGCGGCCAAGACCGGCCCCGGCGACACGGCGCCCTACGCCCCGCCGGCCCTCGACGAGGTGCTGGCCACCATCGCGCGCGAGAAGCCGGCGGTCGTCTTCGCCCCGCATGTCGAGACCTCGGCCGGGATGATCCTGCCGGACAGCTACCTGAAGGCCGTGGCCGACGCCACCCACGCCGTCGGCGGCCTCTTCGTGCTGGACTGCATTGCCTCGGGCTGCGCCTGGGTCGACATGCAGGCCACCGGGGTCGACCTGCTGGTCTCGGCCCCGCAGAAGGGCTGGAGCGGCCCGCCCTGCGCCGGCTTCGTGATGTTCAGCGAGCGCGCACACCGGGCGATCGAGTCCACCACCAGCAGCAGCTTCGCCATCGACCTGAAGAAGTGGCTGCAGATCATGGCCACCTACGAATCGGGCGCCCATGCCTACCACGCGACCATGCCCACCGAGTCCATGGTCGTCGCCCGCAATGTGATGGCCGAGACGCGCGACTTCGGCTTCGCCCAGGCCGCGGCTGCGCAATGGGAGCTGGGCCGCCGCGTGCGCACCCTGATGGCCGAGCTGAAGGTGCCCAGCGTGGCGGCCGACGGCTTTCAGGCCCCGGGCGTGGTCGTCAGCTACACCGCCGATCCGGCCTGGCAGAACGGCTCGCGCTTCGCGGCCGAAGGCCTGCAGATTGCGGCCGGCGTGCCCCTGGCCCTGGATGAGGGGCCGGCATTCCGCACCTTCCGCGTCGGCCTCTTCGGGCTCGACAAGCTGAAGAACGTCGACCGCAGCGTGGCTTCGCTGGAGACGGTGCTGCGCAAGCTGGTCGCGGCCTGAACGAGCCGCCTCGCCGTCCGATCCGGCCCGCCGCGCGCGGGCCTTTTTCAGGGTCTTGCGGCGGGCGCCCCGGGGGGCAGGGCCGGCTCGGTCCGCGCGGCGGGAGGGAGCCGGCCGGGGCTGCGCTGGAAGCGCAGGTGGGTGATGTCGGTCGGCGTCACCATGCCCCAGACCCATTCGAAGAACACCCGCAGCCGCCGGCCGGTGGAGGGGATCTGGCTCAGGTAGTAGGCCCGCCACATCAGCCAGGCCGGCAGGCCGCTGAGCTGGAAGGGACCGGCCTGGGCCACCCCCTTGCGGTGGCCGATGGCGGCCATCATGCCGAGCGCCCGGTGGTGGAAAGGTCGGGTCGGCCGGCCGGCCACCGCGGCGGCCAGATTGGCCGCCAGGTGGCGCGCCTGCCGCACCGCGAACTGGGCGGTGGGCGGCGCGACCTGACCGCTGCGGCCATTGGGCACGTAGGCGCAGTCGCCCAGCGCCCACACGCCCTCGTGGCCGGGCACCGACAGATCCGCCGCCGCGACGATGCGCCCCTGCACCAGCGGCAGGCCGAGCTGCAGCGTCAGGGCCTGGGCGCGCACGCCGGCCGTGGCGATCACCGTGCGGCCGGCCAGGGCGCGGCCGTCGTCGAGATCGACCCCGTCCTCACGCACGCGCTGCGCGCGGGCCTTCAGCAGCACCGCCACGCCCCGTTGCCGCAGCGAGCGCTCGGCCGCCTCGCCCAGGCCGGGCGGCAGCTCGGGCAGCAGGCGGTCGCCGCCGTGCAGCACGCTGACCTTCAGTTCCCGGGCCGCCACCTCGGGGTAGTAGCGGCGCATGCTGTGCAGGCAGTCGACCAGCTCGCCCGCGACCTCCACGCCCGAGAAGCCGCCCCCGACCACGATGAAATGGCCCAGCTCGTGGCGCAGGGCGGGGTCGGTCTCCAGCTCGATGCGGGCCAGGCGGCGCAGCACGGTGTTGCGGATGTGCATGGCGTCGCCCACGGTCTTCAGCGGCAGCGCGTGTTCCGCCATGCCGGGCATCAGGTCCAGGCGCGCGGCGCTGCCGACCGCCAGCACCAGATGGTCCCAGGGCAGGGCCTGCGGGCCGGCCAGGGTCTGGCAGTGCAGCAGGCGGGCGCTCCAGTCCACGCCCCGGACCTCGCCCATCACGAAGCGCCGGCCGGGCGCGGGCCGGAGCATCTCGCGCACCGGCACAACGACCTGCTCGGGGAAGACCGAGGCCCCGACCGCCTCGGGCAGCATGGGATTGAAGGTGGTGTAGCTCTCGTCGGAGACCAGGGTCAGCTCGATCGCCGGGCCGCGCCAGCGCCTCAGTGCCCGCGCCAGGGTGGTGCCGGCGAAGCCGGCACCGACGATCACGATGCGCAGCGCCGGGGCGCCGGGCCCGGGCGACGGGGAGGAGGCGGGCGGCGAGGGCGTCATGTCCCGGCCGAGTGCAGGATTCGTGCGCGTGCGACCTGCAGCCCCCCGAGCTGCGGGTCGGCCCGCCCCGTCTCAGGAGCCGGCGAGGGGGGTCACGCGGGGCCCAGCGCGGCGCGCAGCGCCGTCAGGCGTTCGGGTGCCAGCCGGCCGGCACGGTCGCTGTCGCAGACGGCGCCACGGAAGCCGAGCAGGTCGGCGCCGAAGCGGCGCAGCGCGGGCAGTTCGTCGAGACGCAGCGAGCCGGCCAAGCCGGCCCAGGCCCCGGTGGCCTGCACGGCCTGCACGAAGGCCTGCAGCTCGGCCGCCGGGCGGCGGGCCAGCAGGCTGCCACCGCGCTTGTCGGCGGTGTCCAGCATGAGGGCAGGGAAGCCGCTGCGCAGCGCGGCGTTCAGCCGGCAGCTGTCCAGGCCGGCATCGGCCAGCAGCACCGGCACCAGGCCGCGCCAGGCGAGCAGGGGGCGGGGCTGGCCGGCGGATTCGGCGGCGTCCTGCTCGGCCCGCAGCCGGGCCTGAAGGCGGCCCAGGGCGACCAGGCTGCGGGCGTCGCCCGGCCCGGCGCCGACCTTGACCCATTGCACGCCGCAGGCGGCCGTGGCGCGCACGCGGGCCTCCAGCGCGGCCACGTCGTCCCAGGGCCCGTCGCCGATGGTGGCGCTGACCGGCTGCCCATGGCCGGCCGCGCGCAGGGCGGTGACGAGCTGCCGCAGCACCGCCTCGGGCACGGCGCCCAGGGCGCCGGTGGCGGGTTCCTTGGCGTCGATGATGGCCGCGCCCCCGGCAGCGGCCTGCAGGGCCTCGGCCGTGTCGCGCACGCTGACCAGCAGCCGGGGTGCCGAGGGCCGCGGCGCGACCCTCGGCCCGCCCGGCGCGTCCAGCGGCGGGCAGACGCCGCGCGGCAGCGGCGCATTCATCGGCCTCCCTCCGCCGCGGGCCTGGCGTGGTGGGCCCGCACGGCCTCGACCAGCCAGGACCAGGCCTCGCGCTCGGCCGCATCGGCCGTCTTGTCGATGGCGATCTGAAGGTAGGCCATCTCGGCCTCCACCTTGGCCCGCGGCAGCAGGTGCAGGCGGCTGACCAGCACCGCGCCTTCCAGCACGGCGGCCTGGGCGCGCTTGAAGCCGGGCCAGGGCGCATGCGTCACGTCGTGCAGCACGCGCAGGCGCAGCACGGGACGGCGGGTGGCTTCCTGCACCTGCTCGCTGGCCTCGACCAGCTCCAGCGCCAGGTGGCGCAGGGTGTCGGCCAGGCGGCGGTTGCGCACGCCGGCCACGCCCGGCACCTCGACCAGCGGCCACTGGCGGCGGCCGGTCACGCTGCCGGCGATCACGCGCACATCGGTGCTCAGGTTCAGCACCGCGGCGCGGGTGGCCAGGATGTTGTCCAGCGTGGTCGAGGGCGCGAAGGGCATCAGCACCACCTCGTCGCCGCGGTAGCGCACGCCCAGCGGCGCGACATTGGCCTGGCCGTCCGTCGAGCTGGTGCTGACGACGGCTTCGAAGATGGAATCGTTCATGGGGCGGGGGCCGGATCGCCGGCTGCATCGGCCGCCGGGCCGGGGACCTCGGCAGTGGCCGGCGGGGGCGAGGCGGCGTTCGCGTCGGCCGCTGCCGGCCTCGGGGTCCTGTGGGTCAGCGTGCTGCCGGGCGCGCAGTAGGCGCCGTCGTCGCCGGCCGCGCGGGCATGGGCCACGCCCCAGTCCAGCGGCTGATCCTGCACATAGCGCTTGCCGAGCTGCCAGGCGATCTCGGCCCGGGCCAGTTCCACGCCCATGTAGAAGGCATGGGCGGCGTCGTTCTCCAGGCCGAGCTGCGGCCAGAGCGCGAAGGCATCCTGCGCGACGCGCAGGCCCTCGCGGTTGTAGACGTGGATGCCCTCGGGCGCGATCTGCACACGGAAGTTGGGGTCGCGCACCTGGGCGGCGGTGGCGGCAATCTCCTCGGCGCTGTCCGTCCACGGCCGCTTGGCATGCACGGTCATCAGCCGGTCGCTCAGACCCTTGGGCAGCATCTGCTGCTGCATGGCGGCGTGCATGATGCGGCGGGCCGCATCGGCCTCGGCCACCGCACGGCGGGCATGCGGACTGACCTGGGTGGTCAGGATGGCGGCGGCGTCCAGCTCGGCGCAGACGCCGAGCAGCAGGGCATTGAGGCCGGCGGTGTCGACCTCGGTCAGCTCCGTCACATTGCCCACGCCGACCATGATCTCGACCTGCGGATAGCGCTGCCGCAGCCGCTGGTAGCGGCACAGCGATTCGAGCAGGCCGAAGGGCAGGGGGTCGAGGATGGGATCGGCCAGGAAGGGCTTGCCGCGCGCGAGCATGGCGTCGATGGCGGCATGCAGCGAGGCCTCGTCGCTGGGCTCGCGCGGGATCAGCACGGGAATGCTGTCGACCTCGTCGGCGATCCACAGCGTGTCCAGGCGCAGGCTCAGCAGGTGATCCGCACCGGCCCGGCCGCCGCGCAGCAGTTCCTGCGGGTCGAGCGAATCGACGCTGACCTTCAGGCCCTCGGCCTTGAGCTCGCGCACGCAGTCCTCCAGGTGGGGAAAGGGCGTGGCCGGCAGGCCGCCGAGGTCGATCACGTCGGCGCCGTCGGCCGCGTAGGCGCGGGCCTTGGCCAGCACCTCGTCGACGCTGAGCCGCGCGGCATCGGTGATCTCGGCAAAGATCCGCGTCCGGTACTGGCCCAGGTCCACCGCGGTGGCCGCGCGCTTGAAGAAGGCCGGCAGGTCCTTCAGCTCCTCGGGCCCGCGCTGCACGGGGATGCCGTAATGGGCCGACAGGGCCTCGACTTCGCCCCGGCAGCGGCCCGGCAGGATGAGGCGGTCGGCGCGGCGCTCGGGCTGGCCCCCGGCCGCCGGGGTGATCAGCGGCGCCGGCACGCGGCGCTTGACCATGTCGGCCGTCATCAGCGCGGCGACCTGCAGGCCGATCTCGCGCACCTCCCAGCTGAAGGACGGCGGCTGGAAGCTGCCCAGCACGCGGCGCAGCGCCGGCTCGGCCAGGCGGCCGGTGAGGAAGACGAGGTGCTCCATCGCGGGCAAGGGCCGGGGCCGGCTTCAGGCCGCCCAGGCCAGGCCGAGCTGGTCGAGGCGACGCGCCAGCGCGGCTTCGAGCTGGGCCGGATCGCAGACGACTTCGATGAATTCCATCGTGCGCAGGCGCTCGACATTGGCCAGCTCGATGCGGCGCGGCCTCAGGGTGAACCAGTCCTGGTCCGAGGTCTTGGGCGCGGTGGTCAGCACCACGGGCTCGGTGTCGCAGGCGAAGACGATGCTCGGGATGCCCAGCTTGCCGGCCTGCGCGACCATGTTCGTGGGCAAGGTGTCCGAGAGGCCGTAGGCGATCTTGGCCACCGTGTTGCTGGTGGCCGGCGCGACGACGATGGTGTGATAGGCCTCTTCGTAGATCTGGCCCACGGGCACGGCGCTGGCCGTCTTGTCGCGCACGACGCGGAAGTGCTGCTTCAGGCGGTCGAGGGGGTGGCCGTACATGGGCAGCACCTCCTCGCCGGCGGCCGACAGCAGCAGGTCCACATCGGGCAGGCGGCGTGCGAGGGCGAGAGACTCTTCGAGGAAGTGGCCGGAACCGGTGATCGCGAAGGCAAAGCGCTGGGGCGGCCGTGCGGCTGCAGCGGCGGGGTCGGAACTCATCGCGCGTGGGTCAGCGGAATGTGCAGCTTGTGCAGCTTGCGGTAGAGGGTGTTGCGGCTCACGCCCAGCGCCTGGGCGACCTTGCTGACGTTCCAGCGCTGCTCGTTGAGCAGGCGCATCAGCACCTCGCGTTCATTGGCCTGGATCACGTTCAGGTGGGCGGCGGGGTCGGGCTGGGCCTCGTCCTCCTCGATCGCGTCGGCGAGCGGCTGCGGCGCGGCCAGGGCGGGCGCGGCCGAGGGGGCAGCCACGCTGGCCAGCTGGGCCAGGTGCTCGGCATCGATGCGGTGGCCATCGGCCAGGGCCACGGCCGTGCGCAGCACGTGGCGCAGCTGCCGCACATTGCCCGGCCAGGGATGGGCCAGCAGGCGGTCCATCGCTCGCGCGCTCAGCGTGGCCTCGGGACCGGCCTCGGTGGCGAGCAGGGCCAGGATCAGCTCGCGCTGGTCGCTGCGCTCGCGCAGCGGCGGCAGCATGACGGCCAGGCCGCAGAGGCGGTAGTACAGGTCTTCGCGGAAGCGACCGGCCTGCACCAGGGCCGGCAGGTCACGGTGGCTGGCGCTGATGAGCTGGAACTCGACCGGCACGGTCTCCTCGCTGCCCAGGGGCGTGACCTGGCGCTCGTCGAGCACGCGCAGCAGCCGGGCCTGGAGCTCCAGCGGCATGTCGCCGATCTCGTCGAGGAAGAGCGTGCCGCGGTCGGCCTGCAGCACCTTGCCGCGCCGGCCGCTGCGCTGCGCGCCGGTGAAGGCGCCGGCACGGTAGCCGAAGAGTTCGCTCTCGATCAGGCTTTCCGGCAGGCTGGCGCAGTTCACCGCGACGAAGGCCCCGCCCGCGTTCGGGCTGCGGCCATGCAGCGCGCGCGCGAAGACCTCCTTGCCTGCCCCGGTCTCGCCCTGCAGCAGCACCGGAATCTGGCGCGAGATGGCCCGTGCCGCACGGTGCAGCTGGGTGGCCAGACGCGGGTCGCCGAAGGCCCCGGACGTTCCGCCGTCGGCGCCATTCAGCAGCCCATCGCCCTGGGCCACGCCGCCCACCGGGCGCGCGACGATGTCGATCGCCGGTTCCAGGCCGGGCTTGGCCACCGGCACGCTGCGCTCGCCGAGCGCCGTGGCGGCCGGCGGTCGGGCCACCGCGAAGAAGCGGTGCGCGGCCTGCGCGGCGCGGTAGGTCACGACCGGGTGGTAGGCGCTGCGGCTGCTGCGCTCGAGCAGATTGGCCAGCGAGGTCTGGAAGATCTCGTCGACATGGCGGCCGCGCAGCTCGTCCATCGTGCGGAAGCCGAGCTGCATCAGCGCGCTGCGGTTGGCCGCCTGGATCTGCCCGCCGCCGCTGACCGCGAGCCGGCCCTCGTGCAGCGTGTAGACGAACTCGGGCCGGCTGTGGAAATGCAGCGGATGCGCATCGCGGCAGCGCAGGTCGAGCAGGCGGTTCTCGACCATCTGCGCGGTCATGCCCAGCAGCACCAGGCCGTGCTGCTGCGGCAGGCTGGAGCGGCTGGTCACGTCGAGCACGGCACACATCGCGCCACTCGGGTCGAAGATCGGCACGGCCGAGCAGGTCAGCGAGGTGAACTGCGTGAAGAAGTGGTCGTCGCGGCTGACCGCGACCGCGCTGGCCGAGGCCAGGCAGGTGCCCATGCCATTGGTGCCGGCCTCGGCCTCGCTCCAGATCGCGCCGACGTGGAAGCCCATGGGCTGCAGGTCGTCGGCGAACTCGGGCGAGGACACCATGTGCAGGATCGCGCCCTCGGTGTCGGTCAGCACGACGGCGGACTCGGGGTCCGCGAGCTGCTGGTACAGGGTGGCCATCTCATGGCGCGCGCAGTCCAGCAGGTCGGCCAGGCGCTGGCAGCGGGCTTCGAGCTGCTCGCGCGGCAGCACCGGCGGCTTGCGCGGCCGGTCGGGGTGCAGATGATGCTGCTGCATGCAGCGCTGCCAGGACTGCACGACGACATCGCTGGTCTCGGCGCGGAAGCCCTGCAGCACGACTTCCATCACGCGGTGTGCGTGGCGGTTGTTCTCGATCACCGTGAGGCTCATGGCATGGTCCCTTGAGGGCGGATGGCTGGGCGTGCAGCCTTCGATTGTGGCGCCGCCGGCCCATGGGACGGGGCATCCATATCCCGGGGACGGGCCGGTGATTGCGAAGCCTTCCCCAGCCGTCCGTGGCCCGTGACTTGCTGCATGATTCGATCCGGCAAAGGCCTAGCGACCGCACGATCGGCCGCGGCCTGCGGGCCACCCCTGCCGCCCCGAGGAGACTTCCGATGAACGCCCCCCGCCCCCAGATGCCCGGCATGCTGCCTCCCTCTCCGCTCGCGGTCGAAGCTGCGCAGCCGCTGGACCTGATCTTCATCGAAGGCTTCGTCGGCCAGACGGTGATCGGCATCCATCACGACGAGCTGCACGACACCCAGCCCCTGCGCATCGACCTGTATGCCGGCGTGCCGCGGCCCAAGGCCTGCGACAGCGACGACATCGATGACACCATCAACTACGCCGAGGTCCGCGAGCGACTGCATCGCCTGATGGCCGAGCACCGGCTGCGCCTGCTCGAGGCCTTCGCCGAGGAGATTGCCGACATCCTGCTGCACGAGTTCCGCGCGCACTGGGTGCGGGTCGTCGTCGTGAAGCCGCGCAAGTTCCCGGATCTGGACGGCGTGGGCGTGGCCATCGAGCGGCGACGCGCGGTGACGACCGAGCTGCCCGCGCCGGCGGCTTCGGGTGCGGCCGTGCTGTCCCTGATCGGCAACGGCATGGTGCCCGACAAGGCCTGAGCGCAGCCCACAAAAAAGCCGACTGCAGGGCAGTCGGCTCGTTCGGACAGCCGGGAGGCTGGAGCGGACGGTGGAACGTGCCGCAGCCGAAGCCGCGGCGAGGGCCGTCCGGTCCGGACTCAATTCGGCGCGAAGGGGTGCGAGGCGCTGCCCTTCTTGGCCACGACTTCCTTGGCCGAGGGCTCGCGGTTCACCGCGCGCTTGATGGCTTCGCGGGTGGCCGCGTAGTTGTAGTCCTGGATCTTCTTGTCGTCGTCGGCCATCCAGTGGATGAACACGCCGACGCTGACGAACACGTCGTCGGCCTCGTCGGCCGGGATGGTGCCGTCTTCGACCGAGTCGGCCACCGCCATGGCCACGCCGCGCTGGGCCGGGCCGAACATCTGGACGGCCTGCTTGGCGCCCTTGATGGTGACCTTGTTGAACATCACGGTCGCCGGCTTGCACAGCAGGTTCGGCGCGACGACGGCTAGCAGCGAGGTGAAGCCGTCCTTGTTGTTCACCAGGGCGTTGGCGAAGGCGCTTTCGGCGGCGCTGCCGCGCGGGCCGATGAGCAGGTCGATGTGGGCGACTTCGTTGCCGTCACCGACGAGCGATTCGCCGACGAGCACGCGATCAATCTTTGCCATGGGGATGTCTCCGTTTGCAGGGGTCTAAGGTGTCGAGCTCAGGTCGCTGATGCCCCGGGCATCAACGAGGCGAAACTATCACGATCCATGCCACCGCCCATGATCGCCAACCCTAGCGAAGCAGGCGTGGGCCGCAGAGGCCGGCCAGCATCAGCGTGGCCACGGTGAAATCGGCGCTGGTGCCTGGGTTCAGGCCTGCGGCCTTCAGTTCGGCATCCCAGGCCGTGAAGTCATGCAGCGCGTCCAAGGCCTGCCCAGGGGCCTGACGAAGCTGCCAGCGCCGGGCCTGTTCAGTGACAGCCTGTGCCGGCCCCGGGCCGTGCTTGCGGACAATGTGTGAATCGGGCGCGCTGCCGAGGAAGGCCAGGAAGACCGATTGCACGGCAGCCACCGGCAGGCCTTCGACCCCGATGGGCGCTGCGGCCTGCCACTGCCGAAGGCCCGGCGCGAAGAGCTCGGCCAGGCCCTGGGTGTAGGCCTGCGCGATGCGGTCGCGGTCGGTGGCCAGGGCCATCGCCGCCTGCAGGGGCAGGCTCGGCGGGGCATGGACATCGCCCTGCGCGCGTCGGCCCAGGCCACCTGGATGGGCGCGGGCGATGGCGCGGTAGGCCGCGCGGCTGTCGTCCAGGCTCAGGGCCTGACAGACCGCTGCACAGCGGGCCTGCAGGGCCTGCGGATCGAGGGCCTGCGGCGCCTGCGGGTCGAGCAAGCCCTCGGCCGCCACGGCCAGGGGCGCGCACAGCAGCAAGATGCCGAGGTTGGTGTTGCAGCCGGCGACGGCCCAGGTGGCCTCGACGGCGGCCTCGATGCGTTCGCCCACCGGGCGGCCGCGGGCGATCAGGGCCGGCGCGGCCGCGGCCGCGCTGTCGAGGAAGTGCCGGGCCTGCATGCCGTGGCCGGGCGAGGCCAGGCTGACATTGCCGGGCTTGCGCACGGCCACATCGAGCCGGCATGCATCGAGGAAGGCCTGGCGCAGGGCCAGGATGGCGGGATCGGACATCGGCGGCTTTGGGGGCAGCGCAGACTGGGCCCGCTCAGGCCTGACGTGCCGCCGACCGGGCGCGCCGTGGCATCACGCGGTCGAGCAGGTCGTCGACCAGGGCCTGGGCCAGGTTGAAGGAGGTGACCTTCTGCAGGCCGCGCCAGGCGGCCACGCCGTTGACCTCCAGCACCTGCGGTCCGCCGGGGCTGGGGATCAGGTCCACGCCTGCATAGTCGAGGCCCAGGGTCCGGGCGGCCTGCTCGGCCGGCTCGGCCAGGGCCTCGGTCAAGGGGGCGGCCACGCAGCGGGCGCCCTGGGCGACGTTGTGAATCCAGTGCCGGCTCACCCGCTGCATGGCGGCGCGGGCCCGGCCGCCGACGACCAGCACCCGCCAGTCGAAGCTGGGCTCATCCGCTGCGCCTTGCGGCGGCACGAAGCGCTGCAGGTAGTACAGGCCCTGCACCGCGGCGGGCGGCGGCAGGGGCACGGCATGACCCTCGGGATGGTCGGCGTCGCGCACCCAGCCGACCTGCTGCAGGCCCTTGCCCTGCGAGCCGAAGACGGGCTTGAGCACCAGGGTGCGGCCGGCTGCGGTCTCCCGCATCAGCAGGCGCTGCGCAGCGGCTTCGGATTCCATCGCCCAGGCCGGTGGCGTCGCCACGCCGGCGGCATGCAGCAGGGCGCTGGTGCTGGCCTTGTCGACGCTGCGCTCGATGGCCCGGCCGCGGTTGTAGACCGGCACGCCCAGGCGCTCCAGCAGGTGCAGCACGGCCAGGCGCTTGGTCACCTGCTCGAAGCTGCCGCCGGCGATGCCGCGTACCAGCGCTGCGTCCGGCAGCCCATCGCCCCAGCCGGGGATGAGCAGGCCGTGCCGGCTGGCCTCGGTGTCGATGCGGCAGGCTTCCAGGTCGACGCAGCGACCCTCGGCACCACGGGCACGCAGGGCTTCACGCAACTGGCGGGTGTGCCAGCCGGTCTCGTCGGCAAAGATCGCGACCTTCAGTGTCATCGCCTGAGCCTCGGGCGGATTCGGCTCAGCATCCGACCTGCCACTGGCCACGCAGCAGCTCGTAATCGCAGCGTCCGCCGTGGAAGGTGGCACCGCTCTGCAAGCTGCTGACCCAGACCTCGGCCGGTGCGAACAGCGCGCCGTCGATCTTGTAGAAATCGTAGTCGGCGGCCTTGAAGATCTCGGCGAAGCCCTTGCCGTAGTCGCGTGAGTTCAGCGCGGGCAGCTGCTGCGCCAGCTGGCGCGCGGCGGCGTCATCGGCGTCCACCGTCAGGTGCACGCGGCCGCCGTAGAGGATGGCGTCGTTGGTGCGGCCCATGGCCTCCAGGCCGTCGGCGGCCGGGGGGGGCAGGGGGGCGCTGGCGCTGCCGTCGACGATCTGCGCCAGCGGAAAGTGCAGTTCGTGGGCCTTGTGCAGCGCCACCTCCAGCACCCGGCCGACGACCTGCGTGGTGCCCGCCAGGCTGCGCGTGGGGGTGAGGATGATCGTCAGCTGCGGCGGCTGCAGGCCGCAGTCGCGCAGGATCTTGTCGAGCACGACGGACGGGGGTTCGCGGTCGACCTCCAGCACCAGCACGGCGGCCTCGGCCTGGTCGCGGTAGCCGAGCTCGGCGTAGAGCGCCTCCTTCTGCGCCAGCGCGCGCGCCGGCCCGGAGCCGAGGCTGAAAAACTTCTTGCCGCCGGCCTCCTCCTTGCTGGCCGACAGGCTCCAGCCGGCGTACTGGCTGGCCAGGCAGGCCAGCACGGGTTGCGCGCTCCGCACCTCGATCCAGCTCGGCCAGTCGGCCCAGGCGCTGTCGGCGCGCGTGCTCAGGCCGACCTGGCCGAGGCCACCCATGCAGATCTCGGCGATGCGCAGGCCGGCCTCGGTGCTGCCGCGGGTGGCGATGCCGGCGTCGATGAAGGTGGTGCCGCGGGGGTCGCGGCGGACCTGGAGTCGCAGGGCATCGGCACGCTCCAGCAGGGCCTGGACCTGGACGGCGGCCAGGCGGTTGACGCTCAGGGGCGAATCCGCGAAAGCGGCGGGGAGGGCGGTGGACGGGCTCATGGGCATCTCGTGGGGTAAGCCGGCTTCTTGATGGCCGGTCGGACGGGGCGCGGGATCGTTCGGAATCGCTTCAGCCTCAAGCCGTCGCCAGGCCCGCAGCCAAGCCGGCGGGTGCAGGCCTGGCAGGTCCGGGGGCTTCGGCCGCGCACAGCAGGGCCTGCAGGGCGTGGCGGCCCTGCTCAAGCGCGACCTGCAGCGTGGCTTCGTCGGTGGCGGCCAGCTGGAGGCTGCAGACCGGGTCTCCGCGGCCATGGCGGCTGCCTGGCATCGGATGGTCGTGGGTTCCGGGCCAGCGCGCCAGGGCGGTGGCCCGCCCGGCGGAAAGCACGAAGGGCCGGGGGGCCTCGACCAGGCCGCTGCCGCGCAGGCTCAGGCCTTGAGCCTCGGCGGCCGTGCGGGGCCCGGGGGGCAGGGGACAGGGTGCGTCCAGGCCCGCGGCGCGGGCGCAGGCCGCGAGATGGGCCGCGATCAAGGGCAGCTCCGGGTAGAGGCCCAGGCTGGCGCTGGCGCGGGGGTTGATCTCCAGCAGCTCGATGGCCTCGCCGTCCACCAGCAGGTCCAGGCTGCCGAGGCCGATCAGGCCGAAGGCCGGCACCAGGGCTTGAAGCGCCGTCTCGGCCGCAGCCTGTGCGGCACCCGGCAGGCGCACCGGACCGATCAGCCCGTCGAAGACCCAGGGCCGGCCGCGCAGCGCGCGGCTGCGCTGCCACTGCGCAGCGACCACGCGGGCCTGCCGGCCGTCGGCCACGTAGAGCAGGGACGCGGCGCGGCCCGGCCGCTCGCGCTGCCAGCAGTCGCCCGGTCGCGGCCTGCGTGCCGGGCCGTCCTGCCCGCGCCCGCGCAGGGCCCGACGCACCTGCCAGCCGCCGCTGCCGCAGGCGGCCTTGAGCAGCCAGCCGCGGCGGTCGGGCGGGGCTTCGGCCAGCGCGTCGGGCAGGGTCGGAGGATGGGGCAGGCCCAGGGTCTGCAGGGTGGACGTCCAGTGCGCGGGATCGCGCAGGTGGGCGATGGCTGCCGCCCTCATGCCCAGCGGCGGCAGCAGGGTGGCCGCGCGCGCCAGGGCGGCGGGTGCAGCTTCCAGGCCGGGCCCGGCGATCCAGCCGCGCAGGCCGGGCCGGCCCTGCCAGGCCTGCAGCGCGGCTTCGAGCGCCTGTGCGTCGATGTGCAGGCTGCCGGGCGGGCCGATGGGTCGCCAGTCGGCGCAGGCGGCCCGCGTGTCGGCGTCGCCGAAGGCGTCGATGCCCAGCACCTGCCAGCCTTCGCGTGCAGCTGCCTGGGCCAGCGCGCGCACGGACAGGCCGGCGACGATCAGCGTCGGCGCGTGCGGCGTCATCGCTTGCTCCGTATCCGCCTCAGGGGGTGGCCGCCTCTTCGGCCAGCACCTCGCGGGCGACCTCGAAGGCATCGGGGAAGCTGTAGGTCACCGGCTTGTCCGACTCGCACATGCGCTTGAGCAGGCGGTGCTGGGTCTGGTACTTCACGTTGCCGATGGCCAGCGGGCCGATGGCCAGGGCCTGGGTGCCGGGCAGGAGGCTGAGCTTGTCCATCATGCCGATGCCGGCAATGCCGGCCGGCGGCACGGCGTTCACGTCGGCGGCGACCAGCAGCCTGCGCGCCACCGTCAGATCCTCGGGCAGCACGACCTGGATGCCGGCGGCCGCGGTGGCCAGCAGCACATCGGCTTCGGCCAGCGAGCGCTGCACGGCATGGCGGTCGCCTCCCGAGCTGCCCTCCAGCGTGACGCCGAAGCGCGCGCCGGTCTCGGCTGCGGCCTGCCGCGCCATGCTCTCGCCGAAGTGGGTCGAGAGGCAGACGCGCGCGCCCTGCTGCGCGGCGATCACGCCGGCGATGCGGCCGACCGTGCCGGTGCCGCCGATCACGACGACCTTCAGCCCGGCCAGCGTCTTGCCCAGCGTCCTCAGCCCGGCCTCGACGCAGGCCACCATGGCCGCGGCCGTGGTGTAGGAGCCGCTGGGGTCGGCGAAGACCGAGACGACGAAGGGCGGCACCATGGCGGCCACCGCCTTGTCGACCATGTCGGCGGCCAGCAGCACGTCACGACCCCCGATGAAGATGCCGGTGCGGCTGACCCCGCGCGGGCCGCGCGAGAAGATCGCGTCCTGCGTCAGGCCGGCGACGCGGTCGAGGGTGACCTCCGAGTAGATCGGCACCATGTCATAGCCCGCATCGGCCGCCATGTTGATGTCGAAGGGGCTCATCTGCTGGCCCGGTGTGAACATGTGCAGGATGCGAGGGCGTTCCATGGGGGGGGCTCGGTGTGGGCGTGGGGCGGTGCGCGGCGCGGGCCGCGCGGGGGAGGGACGCTCAGGCCGCGACGGCCGTCGGGTTGCCTGGGGGCGGCACGCAGGCTCCGGCGGGCAGCAGGCGCAGTGCCGCGCCTTCGTTGCGGGGCGCGACCACCTGCAGCCTCAGGCCCTCCGGCACGCGGCCCGCAGCCCGCAGGGCGGCGACCAGCCGCTCGGCCGCGGCCTGGCTCGGCAGGATGGCGAAGCCAGTCGGTCCCCAGCTGGACTGGCCGAGGCCTGCCGGCAGCCCGAGCTGCCGGGGGGCTTCACGGGCCAGCGCGTCCATCAGGTCGGCCACCCGCTCGCTGAGATAGGCCCGTCCCGACTGGGCCGGCGCGAAGTGCGCGCCCAGCAGGGCCTGCACGGCGGACACGCCCTGCGCAAAGGCGGCGAAATCACCATCGGCGGCCGAGGGCAGGACCCGCATCAGCACCTCGTGGCAAAGGGCGGCGGCCTCGGCCTGGCGAAGGGGCGGAAGGCTGGCCAGCGCGCTGCGTTCCAGCTCGCCGGCCAGGCCGGTCTGCTGCGGATCGAGCACCAGCAGCACGCGCCAGTCGGCCGGCAGGGCGAGGCGGGCCAGCAGCGGCGCGGGCTGGCCGTCGCGACCCGGTCCGCCGTCGAGCAGCAGGCCGCCCTGGTCGAAGCCCGCGATGCCCACCCCGGACCGCAGCCCGCGGCCCAGCAGCCGGGCCAGCGCGGGCGTGTCGAGCTCCAGCCCCTGGAAGCTGGCATAGGCCCGGCCGACCGCCAGCGCGAGCTGGGTGCCGGAGCCGAAGCCGGCGTGGGCCGGCAGCACCTGCTGCAGCGTCAGCTGCATCGGCGCGCGACGCGGGCCCGGCAGGCGCAGGCGCAGGGCGGCCAGGTGGGCGGCGGCGCGCTCGCGCTCGGCCAGGGCTGCGGGGCCTGCGGCCTCGACGCGGTCGCAGGAGGCCGTCGGGTCGTCCAGCGGGGCCAGGCGCACAACGGTCTCGAAGCCGCCGATCACCAGGCCAAGGCTGCCAAAGCGACGGCCCAGGGTCGCCGCGGGATCCAGAAAGCCCAGATGCAGGCGGCCGGGGGCACGGACTTCGACGGCGGCCGGCGGGCAGCTGCCGGGGGGCTCGGAGGTCGGTCGGTCAGGGGGGGCGCGGCGGTCCATCGGGCCCTTCAAAGCAATCGGCATTCCCCGGATCTTCGACGCGCTGGACGGTTGGCGCTACCCGCAGCAGCCCGGGTGTCCTCTTGTGGAGCCTTGTCCCAAGTCGACCAAGTTCTCGCGTCGTAACCGAGGGTAGACCCTGGGTTGGACAGGCTGAATTTTCGGTGTCCAGCCCCGTAGCAACGCGGGGTGGGATTGAGGAAAAACTCCGGGCACGATGCCCGGGTCGATTCAAGAGGACCTGGACTCAGGGCTTGCCCTGGATCGGCCATCCAACCAGACGTTTTGGCACGCGAGTTGCCATTTTGGGTTGTCCTGTGGACCGCACACCCTGCGTCATTGATGTCACAACCGGAGGAGCACATCCCCATGAAGCTGAAGACCACCGCCGTCCTGATCGGTCTGGCCCTTGCCACCCTCGGTGCGCAAGCCGCCGTTACCGACCAGATGATCCTGAACGACGCCAAGACCCCGGGCGACATCCTGAGCTGGGGCATCGGCACCGAAGGCCAGCGTCACAGCCCGCTGACCAAGGTCAACACCGCGACCGTCAAGAACCTGACGCCGGCCTGGGCCTTCTCCTTCGGCGGCGAAAAGCAGCGCGGCCAGGAAGCCCAGCCCGTGATCTACAAGGGCAAGATGTTCGTCACCGCGTCGTACTCGCGCCTCTACGCGCTGGACGCCCTGACCGGCAAGCGCCTGTGGAAGTATGAGCACCGTCTGCCGGAAGGCATCGTGCCGTGCTGCGACGTGATCAACCGCGGCGCCGCCCTGTACGACAACCTGGTGATCTTCGGCACGCTGGACGCCCAGCTGGTCGCCCTGAACCAGGACACCGGTGAAGTCGTCTGGCGCGAGAAGATCGACAACTACCAGGACGGCTACAGCTACTCGGCCGCCCCGCTGGTCGTGAACGGCCTGGTGCTGACCGGCGTGTCCGGTGGCGAGTTCGGCGTGGTTGGCCGTGTCGAGGCGCGTGACGCCAAGACCGGTCAGATGGTCTGGGTGCGTCCGGTGGTTGAAGGCCACATGGGCTACACCTTCGACAAGGCGGGCAACAAGGTCGAGAACGGTGTCTCGGGCACGACCAACAAGTCCTGGCCTGGCGACCTGTGGAAGACCGGCGGCGCCACCCCGTGGCTCGGCGGCACCTACGATGCCAAGACCGGCCTGGCCTACTTCGGCACCGGCAATCCGGCCCCGTGGAACAGCCACATCCGCCAGGGTGACAACCTCTTCTCGTGCTCGACCGTCGCCATCGACGTCAAGACCGGCAAGATCGTCTGGCATTACCAGAACACCCCGAACGACGGCTGGGACTTCGACGGCGTCAACGAGTTCGTGACCTTCGACATGGACGGTCGTCGCGTCGGCGGCAAGGCTGACCGCAACGGCTTCTTCTACGTCAACGACGCGAAGACCGGCGAGCTGATCAACGCCTTCCCCTTCGTCAAGAAGGTGACCTGGGCCACCGGCATCGACCTGAAGACCGGCCGTCCGAACTACGACCCGGCCAACCGTCCGGGCAACCCGGCGTCGTCGGCTGACGGCAAGAAGGGCAACGTCGTCTTCTCGGCCCCCAGCTTCCTGGGCGGCAAGAACCAGATGCCGATGGCCTACTCGCCGCAGACCAAGCTCTTCTACGTTCCCTCGAACGAATGGGGCATGGAGATCTGGAACGAGCCGATCACCTACAAGAAGGGTGCGGCCTACCTGGGCGCCGGCTTCACCATCAAGACCATCGACGACAACTACATCGGCGCGCTGCGCGCGATCGATCCGAAGTCGGGCAAGATCGTCTGGGAAGTGAAGAACGAGGCCCCGCTGTGGGGTGGCGTGCTGACCACCGCCGGCAACCTGGTGTTCTGGGGCACGCCGGAAGGCTACCTGAAGGCCGCCGACGCCAAGACCGGCAAGGTCCTGTGGCAGTTCCAGACCGGTTCGGGCGTCGTCGCCCCGCCGGTGGCCTGGGAAGCCAACGGCGAGCAGTACATCACCGTGGTTTCCGGTTGGGGCGGCGCCGTCCCGCTGTGGGGTGGTGACGTGGCCAAGAAGGTCAACTACCTGGAGCAAGGTGGCATGGTCTGGACCTTCAAGCTGGGCAAGGGCGGTGCGGCTGTCGCGGCCGTCCCGGCTGCTGCCAAGGTGGCGGCCCCCGCTGCCCGCTGATCGCGCTTGAGGTGACGACGGCCTCGCGCCCCAGGGCGTGAGGCCGTCGGTTCCAGCCTCTTTCGATGTGACGCCAAGCCACCCTCCGGGGTGGCTTTTTTCATGCCCGCAAGTTTCCGGCTTGCGCCGGCCCAAGGGGCGCGTGCTGCGATTTCCGGACCCATGAAAAAAGCGGCGTCCTGCGCAAGCAGGACGCCGCCTTGAGGCCCCTCGCCCCGAGGGGCAAGAGGCGCCATGCGCGAGGAGCCCGGGATCAGGCGGCCAGCAGCTGACGCAGCACGAAGGGCAGGATGCCGCCGTGCTTGTAGTAGTCGACCTCGATCGCGGTGTCGATGCGCAGCGTGACGGTGACCTTCTTGGTCTTGCCGTCGGCGCCGGTGATCACCAGGGTCGCGTCGCTCTGCGGCTTGATCTCGGCGCCGAGGACCACGTCGATGGTCTCGCTGCCGGTCAGGCCCAGCTTCTCCCAGCTGTCGTCGCCCTTGAACTGCAGGGGCAGCACGCCCATGCCCACCAGGTTGCTGCGGTGGATGCGCTCGAAGCTGCGTGCCACGACGGCCTTGATGCCCAACAGCTGGGTGCCCTTGGCGGCCCAGTCACGGCTCGAACCCGTGCCGTATTCCTCGCCGGCGAAGATCACGGTGGGGGTGCCCGCGGCGATGTACTTCATCGCGGCGTCGTAGATGAAGGCCTTCTCGCCGCTCGGTTGCAGCAGGGTCAGGCCGCCTTCTTCACGCGAGCCGTCGGCCTTCGGCGGGATCATCAGGTTCTTGACGCGCACGTTGGCGAAGGTGCCGCGCATCATGATTTCATGGTTGCCGCGGCGCGAGCCGTAGCTGTTGAAATCGGCCTTCTGCACGCCGGCGTCGTTCAGGAACTGACCGCCCGGGGTGCCGACCTTGATCGCGCCAGCCGGCGAGATGTGGTCGGTGGTGATCGAGTCGCCGAACAGGGCCATGATCTTCGCGCCCTTCACGCCGGACTCGGTGACCGCCGGTTCCATCGTGAAGTTCTCGAAGAAGGGCGGCTGGGCGATGTAGGTGCTCTTCGGCCAGGTGTAGACCTGACCGGCGACGCCCTTGACCTTCTCCCAGAGCTTGCCCGGATCGTTCTTGACCTTGTCGTAGTTCGCCTTGAACGCCTTGGCGTTCATCGCGTGCTTCATCAGCGCGTAGACCTCGTCGCTGGTCGGCCAGATGTCGCCGAGGTAGACGTCCTTGCCCTTCTTGCCCTTGCCGACCGGCTGGGTCATCAGGTCCTTGGTCACGTTGCCGGCGATCGCGTAGGCCACGACCAGCGGCGGGCTGGCCAGGAAGTTGGCCTTCAGGTTCGGGTGGATGCGCGCCTCGAAGTTGCGGTTGCCCGAGAGCACGGCCGCGCAGACCAGATCGTTCTTCTGGATGACCTCGTTGATCTCCGGGGTCAGGTCACCGGCATTGCCGATGCAGGTCGTGCAGCCGTAGGCGGCGACGTTGAAGCCCAGCTTCTCCAGATAGGGCAGCAGGCCGGCCTTCTCGAGGTAGTCGGTGACGATGCGCGAGCCGGGGGCCAGCGAGGTCTTGATGTGCGGGGCGACCTTCAGGCCGGCTTCCACGGCCTTCTTGGCGACCAGGCCAGCGGCCAGCAGCACGCCCGGGTTGCTGGTGTTCGTGCACGAGGTGATGGCGGCGATCAGCACATCGCCGTTGTGGATCTCGGTGCCGTCGGCGGCGGTGAAGGCCTGGCCCAGCTTCTCGGCCGGCTGGTTGAAGCCGTTGTTGGCGACCGGCTTGCTGAACAGCTCGGTGAAGGTGCTGGCCAGGCTGCCCAGCTCGATGCGGTCCTGCGGACGCTTCGGGCCGGCCAGGCTCGGGGCCACGGTGGACAGGTCCAGGCTGACGACCGAGGTGTAGTCCACCTCGCCCGAACCCGGCACGCCGAACATCTTCTGGGCCTTGAAGTAGGCCTCGAAGGCTTCGATCTCGGCCTTGGTGCGGCCGGTGCCCTTGAAGTACTCGACCGTCTTCTCGTCGACCGGGAAGAAGCCCATGGTCGCGCCGTATTCCGGGGCCATGTTGGCGATGGTCGCGCGGTCCGGCAGGGCCAGGGTGCGGGTGCCTTCGCCGAAGAACTCGACGAACTTGCCGACCACCTTGTGCTTGCGCAGGATCTCGGTGACGGTCAGCACCAGGTCGGTGGCGGTCACGCCTTCACGCAGCTTGCCGGTCAGCTCGAAGCCGACGACGTCCGGGGTCAGGAAGTAGACCGGCTGGCCCAGCATGCCGGCTTCCGCCTCGATGCCGCCCACGCCCCAGCCCACCACGCCGATGCCGTTGATCATCGTCGTGTGGCTGTCGGTGCCGACCAGGGTGTCCGGGTAGTGGACGGCCGGGGTGCCGCGGGCCGCAGCGGCCTTGTGCACGCCGCGCGCCAGGTACTCCAGGTTCACCTGGTGGACGATGCCGAAGCCCGGGGGCACGACACCGAAGGTGTCGAAGGCCTGCATGCCCCACTTCATGAACTCGTAGCGCTCCTGGTTGCGCTCGAACTCCAGCTTCATGTTCAGGTCGAGGGCCTTCTTCGAACCGTAGTGGTCGATCATGACCGAGTGGTCGACGACCAGATCCACCGGCACCAGCGGCTCGATGGTCTTGGGGTTCTTGCCCATGGTCTCGGCGACGTTGCGCATCGCGGCCAGGTCGGCCAGCAGCGGCACGCCGGTGAAGTCCTGCAGCACGACGCGGGCGACGACGAAGGGGATCTCGTCGACGCGGTCGGCCACCGGCTTCCAGTTGATCAGCTGCTCGACGTGTTCCTTGGTGACCTTCTTGCCGTCGCAGTTGCGCAGCACGCTCTCCAGCACGACGCGAATCGACACCGGCAGGCGCGAGACGTCGACGCCGAGCTGCTTGCCGAGCTGCGGCAGCGAGTAGAAGAGACCTTCCTTGCCCGAGGCAGTGGAGAAGGATTTCAGGGTCTTGGCGAATGCGTGCGCAGGCGCCTTCTTCGCGGGGGCGGCTTTGGCCATGGCTGGAGACTCCGGGGAGCTGGGGGGAAAGAGGATGCAGGCGGTCGGCGGAGCCGGTTGCTGCACTGCGGCAGATTGTCGCAGGCCGGAAGAGGGGCTTTTCGCGAGCCTTTCAATCCAGCTGCGACAGGGGGATCGGCGCTGCGGCCCGTCAGGCCCGCGGGCCTCCGATCGGAGGAAAGGGAAGGGGCATCAGCGTGCAGGCTCAAGCAGTGAGCCTGCAGCCGGTGCTGCGGGCTTGGAGGCTGCATCGTCGACGGCGCTGACAGCCACCTGGGTCGGACCGCCTTCGCGCTGTTCGGCATGCAGGCAGACGTCCACCAGGCGCTGGCCGGCCCGCTGGTCGAGCATCATCGACTTGCTGGGAATCTGCAGCCAGACCACCTGGGCGCGGTGGTCGTGCAGGCGCACGGCGCCGGTGGTGGTTTCCTCCGGCACCATGCGGAAGCTGCGTGCGCCGAAGCGCACGTCGAAGTGGCCGGGCTGACCGGCCACCCGATCGACCTGGACCGATTGCTTCTTCTCGCAGTCGGCGCGTCCGGTGTGCACCCGCTCGGCTGCGGCCAACTGGGCCGGGCTCAGCGGAAGCTCCAGGATGTTGCTCGCGCTCGCCGAGGCGCCTGCCCCGGCCGGCCGGGCCGCGGCACGCTTGCGGCTTGCGGCGTCCGTGGTGGCCTGACCCGCCCGCGCCTTGCCTGTCGCCGTCGGGGCGGTGCCCGCCGTCGTCTGTGCGGCCAGCGGCAGGGCCGCCAGCATCAGGGTCAGGGAGCAGGCGGCGGGCAGCAGGCGGTTCATGGCGTGGGACTCCAGGCGGCGACGGGTCGGATTGTGCTCAATCCCGCAGCCGGCTCAGAAGCTGTCGCCGGGCACGCGCACCCAGCCTTCCATCAGGATGCGGGCGCTGCGGCTCATGATGGCCTTGGTGACCACCCACTGGCCGTCGCGCTGCTCGGCTGCCGCGCCGACGCGCAGCGTGCCCGAGGGGTGGCCGAAGCGCACCGCCTCGCGCGCCTGACCGCCGGCAGCCTGGTTCACGAGCGTGCCGGGAATGGCCGCCGCGGTGCCGATGGCCACCGCCGCCGTGCCCATCATCGCGTGGTGCAGCTTGCCCATCGACAGCGCGCGGACCAGCAGGTCCACATCCTTCGCCGCGATGGTCTTGCCGCTGGAGGCGACGTAGTCGCTCGGCGGCGCGACGAAGGCGATCTTGGGCGTGTGCTGGCGGGTGGCCGCTTCCTCGGGCGTCTTGATCAGGCCCATGCGCAGTGCGCCGGCCACGCGGATGGCCTCGAAGCGCTTGAGGGCCACCGGGTCCCCGTTGATGGCTTCGCGCAACTCGGTGCCGGTGCAGCCGATGTCGGCGGCCCGGACGAAGACCGTCGGGATGCCGGCGGTGATCATCGTGGCTTGCAGCCGGCCGCCCTTCACCACGTCCTCCGGCACGCTGAGCTCGTCGACCAGATTGCCGGTCGGAAAGAGCGCGCCGCCGTCCTCGCCATCGTCCGAGGGGTCGAGGAACTCCAGCACGATCTCGGCGGCCGGGAAGGTCACGCCGTCGAGTTCGAAGTCGCCGGTTTCCTGCACCTGGCCGCCCGTCACCTGCACGTGGGCGATGATGGTCTTCTTGATGTTGGCCTGCCAGATGCGGACGACGCAGGTGCCGTTCTCCGGCACGCGGGCCGGATCGATCAGGCCCGCATGGATCGCGAAGGCGCCCGCCGCGGTGGACAGGTTGCCGCAGTTGCCGGACCAGTCGACGAAGTCCTTGTCGATGGAGACCTGGCCGTAGAGGTAGTCCACATCATGGCCGGGCTGCGTGCTCTTCGAGAGGATCACGCACTTGCTGGTGCTGGACGTCGCGCCGCCCATGCCGTCGATGTGGGCGGCATAGGCGTCGGGGCTGCCGATCACGCGCTGGAACAGCCGGTCGCGCGCACGGCCGGGCACCTGGGCTGCGGGCGGCAGGTCCTGCAGGCGGAAGAACACGCCCTTGGAGGTGCCGCCGCGGAGGTAGGTGGCCGGCACCTTGATTTGCGGAACATGGGCCATGGTCACGCCGCCTTGTTCGAGGCCAGGAAGTCCTGCGCGAAGCGCTGCAGCACGCCGCCGGCCTGGTAGACCGAGACTTCCTCGTCGGAGTCGAGACGGCAGGTCACGGGCACACGCAGCACCTCGCCGTTCCTGCGGTTCACCACCAGGGTCAGGGTGGTGCGCGGGGTCAGCGCGCCCTCGACGTCATAGGTCTCGGTGCCGTCCAGGCCGAGGCTCAGGCGGGTGGTGCCCGGCTTGAACTCCAGCGGCAGCACGCCCATGCCGATCAGGTTGGTGCGGTGGATGCGCTCGAAGCCCTCGGCCGCGATGGCTTCCACGCCGGCCAGGCGCACGCCCTTGGCGGCCCAGTCGCGCGAGGAGCCCTGGCCGTAGTCCGCCCCGGCCACGATGATCAGCGGCTGCTTGCGGTTCATGTAGGTCTCGATGGCTTCCCACATGCGCATCACGGTGCCGTCCGGCTCGACGCGGGCCAGCGAGCCCTTCTTGACCTTGCCGTCGACGACGGCCATCTCGTTGACCAGCTGCGGGTTGGCGAAGGTCGCGCGCTGCGCGGTCAGGTGGTCGCCGCGGTGGGTGGCGTAGGAGTTGAAGTCCTCCTCCGGCAGGCCCATCTTGTGCAGGTACTCGCCGGCCGCGCTGTCCATCAGGATGGCGTTCGACGGCGACAGGTGGTCGGTGGTGATGTTGTCCGGCAGCAGCGCCAGGGGCCGCATGCCCTTGAGCGTGCGTTCGCCGGCCAGCGCGCCTTCCCAGTAGGGCGGGCGGCGGATGTAGGTGCTCTGCGGGCGCCAGTCGTAGAGCGGCGAGGCGGCGCGCTCGGCATCCTGCTTCGCGAACATCGGGATGTAGACGCGGTTGAACTGCTCGGGCTTGACGGCCTGGGCCACCAGCGCGTCGATGGCCTCGTCCGCGGGCCACAGGTCCTTCAGGCGCACCTCCTTGCCGTCGACCACTGCGAGCACGTCCTGCTCGATGTCGAAACGCACGGTGCCGGCGATCGCGTAGGCCACCACCAGCGGCGGCGAGGCCAGGAAGGCCTGCTTGGCGTAGGGGTGGATGCGGCCGTCGAAGTTGCGGTTGCCGGAGAGGACGGCGGTCGCGTAGAGGTCGCGGTCGATGATCTCCTGCTGGATCTTCGGATCCAGCGCGCCCGACATGCCGTTGCAGGTGGTGCAGGCGAAGGCGACGATGCCGAAGCCCAGCGCTTCCAGGTCCTCCAGCAGGCCGGCTTCCTTCAGGTAGAGCTCGACCACCTTGGAGCCGGGCGCCAGCGAGGACTTGACCCAGGGCTTGCGCACCAGGCCCAGCTGCCGCGCCTTGCGCGCCAGCAGACCGGCCGCGATCACGTTGCGCGGGTTGCTGGTGTTGGTGCAGCTGGTGATGGCGGCGATGATGACGGCGCCATCGGGGATCAGGCCCTGAGCCTCCTGGGCGCGGGCCTGGTCCAGGCCGGTGGCGATGCCGCGCTCGACGAGCGCGCTGGTCGGCAGGCGCTTGTGCGGGTTGCTCGGGCCGGCCATGTTGCGCACCACGCTGCTCAGGTCGAAGCGCAGCACGCGCTCGTACTCGACCTTCGCCAGGCTGTCGGACCACAGGCCGGCTTCCTTGGCGTAGGTCTCGACCAGCTTGAGCTGCTCTTCCGTGCGGCCGGTCAGGCGCAGGTAGTCCAGGGTCTGGCCGTCGATGCTGAACATCGCGGCGGTGGCGCCGTACTCGGGCGCCATGTTGGAGATGGTGGCGCGGTCGCCGATGGTCAGGCTGGCCGCACCCTCGCCGTAGAACTCCAGGTAGGCGCCGACGACCTTTTCCTTGCGCAGGAACTCGGTCAGGGCCAGCACCAGGTCGGTGGCGGTGATGCCGGGCTGGCGGCGGCCGCTGAGCTCGACGCCGACGATGTCCGGCAGGCGCATCCAGGACGCGCGGCCCAGCATCACGTTCTCGGCCTCCAGGCCGCCCACGCCCACCGCGATCACGCCCAGCGCATCGACGTGCGGGGTGTGGCTGTCGGTGCCGACGCAGGTGTCGGGGAAGGCCAAGCCATCCTGGGCATGGATCACCGGCGACATCTTCTCCAGATTGATCTGGTGCATGATCCCGTTGCCCGCGGGGATCACGTCCACATTGTCGAAGGCGGTCTTCGTCCAGTTGATGAAGTGGAAGCGGTCCTCGTTGCGGCGCTCCTCGATGTCGCGGTTCTTCTGGAAGGCGTTCGGGTCGAAGCCTCCGCATTCCACCGCCAGCGAGTGGTCGACGATCAGCTGCACCGGCACGACCGGGTTGACCTTGGCGGGGTCGCCGCCCTGGTCGGCGATGGCATCGCGCAGGCCGGCCAGGTCCACCAGCGCGGTCTGCCCGAGGATGTCGTGGCAGACCACGCGGGCCGGGAACCAGGGGAAGTCGCGCTCGCGCTTGCGCTCGATGAGCTGGAGCAGGCAGTCGTTGACGATCGCCGGATCGGCCTTGCGGACGATGTTCTCGGCGTGCACCCGGGCCGTGTACGGCAGGCCGTCCCAGGCGCCCGGCTTGAGCGCATTGACGGCGGCGCGCGCGTCGAAGTAGTCCAGCGAGGTGCCCGGCAGGGGCTTGCGGAAGGCGGTGTTCATGGCGGCGGCTTGACCTTCTTCTTCCGGATTACTTGCGCTCGGCGATCGGCACGAAGACCTGGTCTTCGGGGCCGGTGTAGTTCGCCGAGGGACGGATGATCTTGCCGTCGATGCGCTGCTCGATGATGTGCGCGCTCCAGCCGCTGGTGCGGGCGATCACGAAGAGCGGGGTGAACATGTCGGTCGGCACGCCCATCATGTGGTAGCTGACGGCGCTGAACCAGTCGAGGTTCGGGAACATCTTCTTGACGTCCCACATCACCGACTCGAGGCGCTCGGCGATGTCGTACATCTTGGTGTTGCCCTGCTCCACGGACAGCTGCTGGGCGACTTCCTTGATGACCTTGTTGCGCGGATCGCTGACGGTGTAGACCGGGTGGCCGAAGCCGATCACGACTTCCTTCTTCTCGACGCGGGCGCGGATGTCGGCCTCGGCTTCGTCCGGGCTGTCGTAGCGCTTCTGGATCTCGAAGGCCACCTCGTTGGCGCCGCCGTGCTTGGGGCCGCGCAGCGCGCCGATCGCGCCGGTGATGGCCGAGTAGATGTCCGAGCCCGTGCCGGCGATCACGCGGCCGGTGAAGGTCGAGGCGTTGAACTCGTGCTCGGCGTAAAGCACCAGCGAGGTGTGCATGGCCTTGACCCAGCTGTCGCTCGGCTTCACGCCGTGCAGCAGGTGCAGGAAGTGGCCGCCGATCGAGTCGTCGTCGGTTTCCACCTCGATGCGCTTGCCGTTGTAGGCGAAGTGGTACCAGTACAGCAGCATGGAGCCGAGGCTGGCCATCAGCTTGTCGGCGATGTCGCGGGCGCCCGGATGGTTGTGGTCATCCTTCTCCGGCTTCACGCAGCCAAGCACGGACACGCCGGTGCGCATCACGTCCATCGGATGCGAGGAGGGCGGCAGCTGCTCCAGCGCGGCCTTGACGGCCGCAGGCAGGCCGCGCAGGGCCTTCAGCTTGTTCTTGTAGGCGGCCAGTTCGGCGACGGTCGGCAGCTTGCCGTGGACCAGCAGGTGGGCGATCTCCTCGAACTCGCACTGGGCGGCGACGTCCAGGATGTCGTAGCCGCGGTAGTGCAGGTCGTTGCCGCTGCGGCCGACCGTGCACAGCGCGGTGTTGCCGGCGGCGGTGCCGGACAGGGCGACGGACTTCTTGGCTTTCGGCAGGGCGGGGGTGGTGGCTTCGGTCACGGGGTGCTCCTCGGATCAGGTCAATGCGGTAGGCGGAATGCGGGCGGCGCGCAGGGCTTACTTCTTCGCGGCGAACAGTGCGTCCAGACGCTGCTCGAAGGCGTGGTAGCCGATGCGGTCGTAGAGCTCGGTGCGGGTCTGCATGAGATCCAGCACGTCCTTCTGATGGCCCTGGGCGCGGATCGAGGTGTAGACCGCCTCGGCCGCCTTGTTGGCCGCACGGAAGGCCGACAGGGGGTAGAGCTGGATCGCGACGCCGACCGAGGCCAGTTCCTCGCGGGTGAACAGCGGGGTGGCGCCGAACTCGGTGATGTTGGCCAGCACCGGCACCTTCACCGCGTCCACGAATTTCTTGTAGGTCGGCAGGTCGTAGGCGGCTTCGGCAAAGATGGCATCGGCGCCGGCTTCGACGCAGGCGATCGAACGCTCGATGGCGGCGTCTACGCCTTCCATCTGGATCGCGTCGGTGCGGGCGATCAGGAAGAACGACGCGTCGGTCTTCGCGTCGGCGGCGGCCTTCACGCGGTCGACCATCTCGCCCTGGGTGACGATCTCCTTGCCCGGACGATGACCGCAGCGCTTGGCACCGACCTGGTCCTCGATGTGGCAGGCGGCCGCGCCAGCCTTGATCAGGTTCTTGACGGTGCGCTCGATGTTGAAGGCGCTCGGGCCGAAGCCGGTGTCGATGTCGACCAGCAGCGGCAGGTCGCAGACGTCGGTGATGCGACGCACGTCGGTCAGCACGTCGTCGAGCGTGTTGATGCCGAGGTCGGGCAGGCCGAGCGAGCCGGCGGCCACACCGCCGCCGGACAGGTAGATGGCACGGAAGCCGGCGCGTTTCGCGAGCAGTGCGTGGTTCGCATTGATCGCACCGATGATCTGCAGCGGGGATTCGGCTGCAAGTGCGGCGCGGAAGCGCTGGCCGGGGGTGAGTTGTTCTTGGCTCATGGCGTGTCGTGGGTCGGGAAGGGTGGACCGATCGGCGCGGTGCTGCGGGGGTGATCGCAGCCCGGCCGGGTGGAACGGAGCGGCCGGGTCAGGCCGCGGGGTCAAAGAACGCGGTGCGCACCTCGGCCGGCAGCGCCTGCCCGGTGCGTTCGGCACGTTCGAGCACGTGCCAGAAATAGCGGAAGCTCGCGCGGTCGTGCAGCAGGCCCTTGTGGGCGATCGGCGCCCACTGCTGGGCCTGCGCGGCCAGCAGGATGCTGATCGCGTCGTCGATCTCGGCCGGATCCGGCGCGAAGGCCTCGACGATGGGGGCGATCTGGTTCGGATGGATGGACCACATGCGCAGGTAGCCGAGCTCCTGTGCCGCGCGGCGCGCGGCTTCGGCAATCGCCTCGCGGTCCTTGAACTCGGTGATCACGCTGTGCGAGGGCGTCTTGCCGTGGGCGTGGCAGGCTGCGGCGATCGCCAGCTTGGCGCGCACGATCAACGGATGGCTGAACTGTCCCTGCAGGCGCATGCCTTCCGAGCGGATCGCGCCGCGGTGCGCGGACACGAAATCCATCAGCCCGAAGGAGAGCGACTCGACGGCGGGCAGCGCGGCCAGGGCGTGCACCTCGTGCAGGGCGCCGTGGGTCTCGACCAGGGCATGGACGGGCGGCGCCTTCACGCCGGCGGCGCGGGCGGCGGTCTCGATGTGCGCGCAGGCGGCGGCCAGCTCGGCCGCATCGGCCACCTTGGGCACCATGAGGAAGGCCAGGCGCGCCGCCGCTTCGGCGTGGCCGAGCAGGCCGGCCACCTCCTGCGGGAAGCTCGGATGCAGGTAGGGGTGCAGGCGAACGCCCACCCGGTTGAAACGGTTGGCCGGGCTGGCGATCAGCTCGGCCACCAGGGCCAGCTGTTCGGCCTCGGCGCCGACGACCGCGCCGTCCTCCAGGTCCAGCGTGACGTCGAACAGCGCCCGGTCGGCCAGGTCGCCCTGCAGGGCCAGGGCCTTGCGCATGCGGGCCTCGACGCCGGCGTAGTGGTCGGCAACCGGCAGCAGCGGCGCCCGCTCACCGGCGGCAAACAGGGCATCACGGGGATGGACGACCAGGCTCATCGAGGGCTCCAGGCATCGGAGAACGGGGGCTGCGGGGCCGGATCCGGGCCTCGCGGGCGCAAAAAAAGCCGGTGGGGTGAAGAACCGGCTTCCTTTGCGCTGATCAGCGCCTTGTCATGCGCTGAGACGGATCACAGCAGATGCTTGACGCCGTCGGCCTCGCCTTGCAGCTCGGCCAGGGTGATGTTGATGCGCTCTTGCGAGAAGGCGTCGATTTCCAGGCCTTCGACGATCTTGTACTCGCCGTTCTCGGTGGTGACCGGGAAGCCGAACACGATGCCCTTGGGGATGCCGTATTCGCCGTTGGACGGCACGCCCATCGTGACCCATTCGCCGTTCGAGCCCAGGGCCCAGTCACGGATGTGGTCGATGGCGGCGTTGGCAGCCGAGGCCGCCGACGACAGGCCGCGGGCGGCGATGATGGCGGCACCGCGCTTGCCGACGGTCGGCAGGAAGGTGTCGGCGTTCCAGACCTGGTCGTTGATGGTGTCCTTCACCGAAGCGCCGTTGATGGTGGCGAAGCGGTAGTCGGCGTACATCGTGGGCGAATGGTTGCCCCAGACGGTCAGCTTCTTGATGTCGCCGACGGCCTTGCCGGTCTTGGCGGCGATCTGCGAGGCGGCGCGGTTGTGGTCCAGGCGCAGCATGGCGGTGAAGTTCTTGGCCGGCAGGTCCGGGGCCGACTTCATCGCGATGTAGGCGTTGGTGTTGGCCGGGTTGCCGACGACGAGCACCTTGACGTTGCGGCTGGCGACCTTGTTCAGGGCCTTGCCCTGCACCGTGAAGATGGCGGCGTTGGCGGCCAGCAGGTCGGCACGCTCCATGCCCGGGCCACGCGGACGCGCGCCGACCAGCAGGGCGTAGTCGGTGTCCTTGAAGGCTTCTTCCGGATTGCTGTGGGCCTCGATGCCGGCCAGCAGCGGGAAGGCGCAGTCTTCCAGCTCCATGATCACGCCCTTGAGCGCGTTCTGGGCCTTCTCGTCGGGGATCTCCAGCAGTTGCAGGATGACCGGCTGGTCCTTGCCCAGCATCTCGCCCGAGGCGATGCGGAACAGCAGGGCGTAACCAATTTGGCCGGCGGCGCCGGTGACGGCGACGCGGACGGGGGACTTGCTCATGTTGGAGGTCTCCGAGGATGAAAACGGCGGGCCGGATGGGGTCTTGAAGGACGGCGATGTCGGCAATGCCGCCGTCCGGCACCTGTCCTTGCTTGCGGGTACTCCCACTGGGCCAGGGCGTTTTTCGAGTGTAGGGGAGTCTAGGTTCGCTCTGGCGGCCGCGTCAATAGTCTTATGTCTTATATAAGACATCATTCAGCCCTTGCGTCGACGTGCCGCGGCGCCTGTGTTGCAATCGCGGCCGACATGAACGCCGTGCCTCCCCTGACCCCCGACAGCGCCACGCCCGAGGCCGCGGGGCCGGCATTCAGCCCGCTCTACCGCCAGATCAAGGCGCTGATCGTCCGCAGCCTGCAGGCCGGCGAATGGAAGCCGGGCGAGGCCATCCCCAGCGAGATGGAGCTGGCGGCGCGCTTTCGCGTCAGCCAGGGCACGGTGCGCAAGGCCATCGACGAGATGGCGACCGAGAACCTGCTCGTGCGCCGCCAGGGCAAGGGCACGTTCGTGGCCACCCATGCCGAGGAGCGGGTCCAGTACCGCTTCCTGCGCCTCGAATCGACGGACGAGGCCAGTGCCCCGCGTTCGGTCGAGCGGCTGTTCCTGGATTGCCGCCGCCTGCGGGCGCCGGCCGAGGTGGCCCGGGCGCTGGACATGAAGGCCGGCGAGACCGCGGTGCAGATCCGCCGCATCCTTTCATTTGATGGAACGCCGGCGGTTCTGGATGAAATCTGGCTGCCCGGGGCCTTGTTCAAGGGCCTGACCGCCGAGCGGCTCAGCGAGTACCGCGGCCCGCTCTACGGTCTGTTCGAAAGCGAATTCGGCGTGCACATGGTGCGTGCCGACGAAAGGCTGCGTGCCGTGCCGGCCGGGGCCGACGAGGCCGAACTCCTGCGGGTGCCCGTCGGCACGCCGCTTCTCAGCGTCGAGCGGCGTTCCTTCACGTACGGCGACAAGGTGGTGGAGCTGCGCCGCGGCCTGTATCACACCGCCAAGCACCACTACCGAAACGAACTGAGCTGACGCCATGCTGGCGGCCAGGGGCTGCACTCGGGTAGCCCCGGTCCCTGTAAGCGTATCGCCTAAAATCTCAAGGTTTACCCGTAGCCACTCCAGCCCACCCTCCTGCCATGAGTGATCACGCCAGTCCGACCCGTCCGCAAAGGCCGGTGTTTCGCAACATCCACGTGTCCCAGATCGTGTCGTACCGGCTGCCGCCGGCGGGCATCGTCTCGATCCTGCACCGCGTCAGCGGCGCCGTGATGTTCCTGCTGCTGCCCTTCATCCTCTGGATGTTCGACAAGAGCCTCAGCTCGGAGATCAGCTACGAGCAGTTCACCAGCGCCTTCGCCCACGGCGTCGGCATCTACCCCGGGTGGTTCCTGAAGCTCGTGGCCCTGGGCCTGATCTGGGCCTACCTGCACCACTTCGTTGCCGGCGTGCGTCACCTGTGGATGGACGCCACCCACAGCGTCAGCAAGCAGCAGAGCCACAGCTCGGCCCTCGCGACCCTCGCGATCGGCACCGTGCTGACGGTGCTGCTGGGTGCCAAGCTTTTCGGCCTGTTCTGAGCCGATTCCCGAGTCCTTCGCAAAGTCCTTCGTCATGACGCAGAACTACGGCTCCAAGCGCATCGTCGTCGGTGCGCACTACGGTTTCCGCGACTGGTTGTCCCAGCGCGTGACCGCCACGCTGATGGCCCTCTTCACCGTGGTCCTGCTGGCCCAGGTGATCTTCGGCGGCCCGCTCGGGTATGACCGCTGGGCCGGCATCTTTGCGGCGCAATGGATGAAAGTTCTGACTTTCGTCGTCATCGTCGCCCTGCTCTGGCACGCCTGGGTCGGCGTGCGCGACATCTGGATGGACTACGTGAAGCCGGTCGCGATCCGGCTCTCGCTTCAGGTGTTCACCATCGTCTGGCTCATCGCCTGTGCCGGCTGGGCCATTCAAGTGCTGTGGAGGCTGTAATGCAAGTGGCAAGCTCTCTTCCGACGCGCAAGTTCGACGTCGTCATCGTCGGGGCCGGTGGTTCCGGCATGCGCGCCTCGCTGCAACTGGCCCGTGCGGGCCTGAATGTCGCGGTCCTGTCCAAGGTCTTCCCGACCCGCTCGCACACCGTGGCGGCCCAGGGCGGCATCGGTGCCTCGCTCGGCAACATGTCCGAGGACAACTGGCACTTCCATTTCTACGACACCGTCAAGGGCTCCGACTGGCTCGGCGACCAGGACGCGATCGAGTTCATGTGCCGCGAGGCGCCCAAGGTCGTCTACGAGCTTGAGCACTTCGGCATGCCCTTCGACCGCAATGCCGACGGCACGATCTACCAGCGCCCCTTCGGCGGCCACACCGCGAACTACGGCGAGAAGCCGGTCCAGCGCGCCTGTGCCGCGGCCGACCGCACCGGCCACGCGATGCTGCACACGCTGTACCAGCAGAACGTGAAGGCGCGCACCCAGTTCTTCGTCGAGTGGATGGCCCTCGACCTGATCCGCGATGCCGACGGTGACTGCGTCGGCGTGACCGCGCTCGAGATGGAAACCGGTGACGTGCATGTGCTGCACGCCAAGACCGTGCTGCTGGCCACCGGTGGTGCGGGCCGCATCTACGCCGCGTCCACCAACGCCTTCATCAACACCGGTGACGGCCTGGGCATGGCAGCCCGCTCCAACATCCCGCTGCAGGACATGGAGTTCTGGCAGTTCCACCCGACCGGCGTGGCCGGCGCGGGCGTGCTGCTGACCGAAGGCTGCCGTGGCGAGGGCGCGATCCTGCGCAACATCAACGGCGAGCGCTTCATGGAGCGCTATGCCCCGACGCTGAAGGACCTGGCGCCGCGCGACTTCGTCTCGCGCTGCATGGACCAGGAGATCAAGGAAGGTCGTGGTTGCGGTCCGAACAAGGACTACATCCAGCTCGACATGACCCACCTGGGCGGCGACACCATCCTCAAGCGCCTGCCCTCGGTGTTCGAGATCGGCCACAACTTCGCCAACGTCGACATCACCAAGGAGCCGATCCCGGTGGTGCCGACCATCCACTACCAGATGGGCGGCATCCCGACCAACATCAACGGCCAGGTCGTCGTGCCCAAGGGCGACGACTACAAGATCATCGTCGAAGGGCTGTACGCGGTCGGCGAATGCTCCTGCGTGTCGGTGCATGGCGCGAATCGTCTGGGGACCAACTCGCTGCTGGACCTGCTGGTGTTCGGCCGGGCCGCGGGCAACCACATCGTGGACCGTCTGGCCAAGGAGGCCAAGGCCCACAAGCCGCTGCCGAAGAACGCCGCCGATTTCTCGCTGGCCCGCCTGGCCCGTCTCGACGCCAGCCAGAGTGGCGAGTACGCGCAGGACGTCGCCAACGACATCCGCAACGCGATGCAGCAGCACGCCGGCGTGTTCCGCACGCAGAAGACGATGGACGAAGGCGTGGTCAAGATCAACGCCATCCGCGAGCGCGTCAAGGCCATCACCCTCAAGGACAAGTCCAAGGTCTTCAACACCGCCCGCGTCGAGGCGCTGGAAGTCGACAACCTGATCGAAGCCGCCCAGGCCACCATGACCTCCGCAGCGGCCCGCCACGAGTGCCGCGGGGCCCACACGGTCAAGGACTACGAGCGCGCCGCCGACGATGCCGACTTCCCGCTGGGCCGCAACGACAAGGAATGGATGAAGCACACCCTCTGGGACAGTGCCACCAACGGCCTTTCGTACAAGCCGGTCAACCTCAAGCCGCTGACTGTCGAGTCGGTGCCGCCCAAGGTCCGTACCTTCTAAGCGCACCAGGAGAACACCATGGCCCAGAAGCGCATCTTCCAGATCTACCGCTACGACCCGGACAAGGACGCCAAGCCCTACATGCAGACCCTCGAGGTCGAGCTTGAGGGCAACGAGCGCATGCTGCTCGACGCGCTGATCAAGCTCAAGGAAGTCGACCCGACGCTGAGCTACCGCCGCAGCTGCCGCGAAGGCGTCTGCGGTTCGGACGCGATGAACATCAACGGCAAGAACGGTCTGGCCTGCCTGACCAACCTGCGTTCCTTGCCCGGCACCATCGTGCTGAAGCCCCTGCCGGGCCTGCCCGTCGTCCGCGACCTGATCGTGGACATGACGCAGTTCTTCAAGCAGTACAACTCGATCAAGCCCTACCTCGTCAACGACGAGATCCCGCCGGAGAAGGAGCGCCTGCAGTCGCCCGAGGAGCGCGACGAGCTCAACGGCCTCTACGAGTGCATCCTGTGCGCGAGCTGCTCGACCAGCTGCCCGAGCTTCTGGTGGAACCCGGACAAGTTCGTCGGCCCGGCCGGCCTGCTGCAGGCCTACCGCTTCATCGCGGACAGCCGCGACCAGGCCACCGGCGAGCGCCTTGACAACCTCGAGGATCCGTACCGCCTCTTCCGCTGCCACACCATCATGAACTGCGTGGATGTGTGCCCGAAGGGTCTGAACCCGACCAAGGCCATCGGCAAGATCAAGGAGCTGATGGTCCGCCGGGCCGTCTGATCCCTTGAACCCGAACGACCAGCTGCCCATGGACCTGCCTCGTCCCACGATCTCCGAGGCCCTGGATCCGGACGCGCCGCTGGACGAGGCCGACCGCGGCCGCCTGCGCTGGCGATGCCGGCGCGGGCTGCTCGAGAACGATCTGTTCGTCGAGCGCTACTTCCGGGCTCACGAGGCCCCGCTGACTTGGCGCGAAGCCCGCGCCCTGGCCCGGCTGATGGATTTGCCGGACAACGACCTGCTCGACCTCCTGCTCGCCCGTCGCGAGCCCGAAGGCGAGCTGGTTGACCCCGACGTACGTCGTGTGCTCGACGCGCTGCGCAGCGCACCGGTTTGACGCTTCCGCGCCGGCCGGCGGCACGGCATCGAGCTTGCTTCCCCGATCCCGCCCCTCTCCCCTGAAGGAATGCCCATGACCCCTTCCGACGTGAAAGCCACGCTGCAGTTCTCGGACGGCAGCCCGTCGATGGACCTGCCCATTTACAAGGGCACGGTTGGTCCGGATGTCATCGACATCCGCAAGCTCTACGCCCAGACCGGCAAGTTCACCTACGACCCGGGCTTCCTCAGCACCGCGTCCTGCCAGTCGTCGATCACCTACATCGACGGCGACAAGGGTGAGCTGCTGTACCGCGGCTACCCGATCGAGCAGCTCGCGGTGAACTGCGACTTCCTCGAGACCTGCTACCTGCTCCTGAACGGCGAACTGCCCAACGCCAGCGAGAAGGCAGAGTTCGTCGGCCGCGTGAACAAGCACACGATGGTCAACGAGCAGATGCAGTTCTTCCTGCGTGGCTTCCGTCGCGATGCGCACCCGATGGCCGTGCTGACCGGCCTGGTCGGCGGCATGTCGGCCTTCTATCACGACACCACCGACATCACGAACCCGCAGCACCGCGAGATTGCCGCGATCCGTCTGATCGCGAAGATGCCGACGCTGGTCGCGATGGCCTACAAGTATTCGGTCGGCCAGCCCTACATCTACCCGAAGAACGAGCTGAGCTACACGGCCAACTTCATGCGGATGATGTTCGGCACGCCCTGCGAGGACTACCAGCCCGACGACGTGCTGGTCCGCGCCATGGACCGCATCTTCATCCTGCATGCCGATCACGAGCAGAACGCGTCGACCTCGACCGTCCGCCTGTGCGGTTCCTCGGGCACCAACCCCTACGCGGCCATCGCCGCCGGCGTGGCCTGCCTCTGGGGCCCGGCCCACGGCGGTGCGAACGAAGCCTGCCTGAACATGCTGGCCGACATCCAGCAGATGGGCGGCGTGGCCAAGATCGGCGAGTTCATCACCAAGGTCAAGGACAAGAACAGCAGCGTCAAGCTGATGGGCTTCGGCCACCGGGTCTACAAGAACTACGACCCGCGCGCCAAGCTGATGCGCGAGACCTGCCACGAAGTGCTCGGCGCCCTCGGCCTCGAGAACGATCCGATGTTCAAGCTGGCCATGGCCCTGGAGAAGATCGCGCTGGAGGACGAGTACTTCGTCGCCCGCAAGCTCTATCCGAACGTCGACTTCTACTCCGGCATCGTGCAGCGCGCGATCGGCATCCCGGTCTCGCTGTTCACCGCGATCTTCGCGCTGGCCCGCACCGTGGGCTGGATCGCCCAGCTCAATGAGATGATCTCGGACCCCGAGTACAAGATCGGCCGTCCGCGCCAGCTCTTCACCGGCGCGGCCAGCCGCGACGTCAAGCCGCTGGCCGAACGCTGATCGGCCTCGCCGCATCGAAGCCCGGTTCAGGCCGAGGCTCGTGCCAGGAAGGGCCCCTGCGGGGGCCCTTCTTGCGTCTGGTGCCGGCCTGGCTCCGGCGCCGCATCCGCGATCGCCGCCTGGCCGTAAGCCGCAAGGCGCTTCCCCGACCTCCTCTGCGCATGCGCCCGATCTCCCCTCCCCATGTCCCGGCCTCTTGCCTGGGCTGCGGCATGGCGGGTTTGCTGGCCCTGCTGTTCGCGCCGTCCGTGCTGGCCGCTGGCGGGGCGTCCAGCAGCGACTGGCTCGACCAGCTCCCGGCGCTGCTGGGGCGGATCGGCCAGGACCCCCTGGGCGTGGCGCGCGAGCTGGCCGCGCTCTGGCAGGGCCTGCCGGCCTGGCCGCTCGCGGGCCTGCTCTTCGGGCTGCTGACGCTCTGGTCGGCCACCGGCATCCCCGGCTGCTCGGTGCTCCTGCTCGCAATCGGCGCGCGCTACGGCCTGGGGGTCGGCACCCTGCTGGTCACGCTGGCGACCACGCTGGGCGCGGCTGCGCCCTTCCTGCTGACGCGACACTGCTTGCGCGAGCGGGTGCAGGCGCGCCATGGCGCGCGCATGGCCCGCGTCGACGCCGTGCTGCAGCGGCATGGTCCGGTGGCCTTGCTGGCCCTGCGGCTGGCGCCGGTGCTGCCCTACCAGCTGCTCAATCCCCTCATGGGCCTGAGCGCCATGCCGCTGGGCCGCTACCTGCTGTGGACGGCGGTCGGCATGGCCGCGAGCAGCGCGGCCTATGTGCAGATGGGCTGCGAGCTGGGCACCGCCCGGGCCCTGCGCGACCTGTTCGCCCCCGGCCTCGGCCTGGCGCTTGCGCTGCTGCTGGTGCTGAGCTGGGGGGCGCAGCGTTGGTGGCAACGCGCCCAGCAGGCCCTTGCCCCCCGTCCCGAGGAGTCTTCCTGATGCGGTCTTCCCGCCCCCCCGCCCTCCAGCTCTTCAGCTACGACTGGGACCGCGCGGCCTTCGATGCCTGTGCCGGGCGCGTGCGCTTCGACCATGCCGGCTTCGACCTGTTCAGCTTTCCGAGCCAGGTCGGCCTGCTCGGCTTCGACCTCGACCGTTTCACCGATCGCCTGGTGCGCCGCGCCGCCCGTCGGGGCTGGCAGGCGGTGGTCTCCCATCACGAGCAGTTCGGCGCGCTGGCTGCTGCCCTGCTGGCCGAGCGTCTGGGCCTGCCCGGCGCCTCGCCCGATGCCATCCTGGCCTGCCAGCACAAGCTGCACGCGCGCCGCGTGCTCGAGCGTGTCGCGCCGGAGGCCACGGTGCCCTGCGAGCCGCTGCCGGTGGGCTACGGCGAGACCATCCCCGAGGGCCTGCGCTACCCCTGTTTCGCCAAGCCGGTGAAGGCGGCCTTCTCGGTCCTCGCCCGCGAGGTCGACGACCGTGCCGCGCTGCAGGCCCTGACCCGCTTCGGCTGGGCCGAGCTGTGGATCATCCGCCGCCTTGTCGAGCCCTTCGAGCGCATCGCCCGGCAGCGGCTGCCGGAGGCCGGCACCGCCCACCGCATGATGCTGGAGCAGCCGGTGCAGGCGCCGCAGTACAACCTGGATGGGGTCGTCGTCGACGGCGAGGTCCATGCCCTCGGTGTGGTCGACGCCATCATGTACCCCGGCACCCAGGCCTTCATGCGCTGGGATCTGCCGAGCCGGCTGGACCCGGCCGTCCAGGCCCGTGCGCTCGATGTGGCGCGTCGCTTCCTGGGCGCCGTCGGCTTCACGCGCGGCTGCTTCAACATGGAGTTCTTCCACGATCCCGTCAGCGACCGGCTCACGGTGATCGAGTTCAATCCCCGGCTGGCCTCGCAGTTCGGCGATCTCTACCGCCGCGTGCTCGGCCTGGACCCGCACAGCCTCTCACTCACCCTGGCCCTCGGCGGCGGGCTGGCCGACGAGCCGCGCCGCGAGCCCACGGCGGGGGCCACGTCCAGCTTCGTCTTCCGTGCTTTCCATGCGGGCCAGGTTCCGCCCATGCCCAGCCGGGCCCAGCGCGCCGCCTTCGCCGCCCGCTTCCCCGACGGCATGCTGCTGCCCATGCCCAAGCAGGGCGCCGGCCTGGCGCGCGAGTTCAAGTGGCTCGGCAGCCACCGCTATGGGGTGATGCATCTGGGCGGCCGCGACGAGGCCGAGCTGCGCCGCCACTGCGAGGAGGCCTGCACCCTGCTCGGCTGGCCGCTGCCCTATGCCGAGGCCTGGACGGTCGATGCCCTGGGCCAGCCGCAGCTGCGGCTCCGGCCCGACAGCCGCTGGCCGGCAGGCCAGCCCGTGCTCAGGGCCTGAGCGCCGCGCGGCGCGCCGCGCGTCCGCGGCGTCCGCCGGAGGCCACCCGCGGGCCGAGGTCCACCGCCCCCTGCATGGCCGGTCGGCGCGGCCGGGCCACCGCGGCCGCCGGGCGGCCGCCTGGGCCAGTCCGGCGACGGCCGCCCGGGCCGGCGGCCTGCGGCGCGGCGGGCGCGACCGTCGGGGCCCGGCGCGACAGCCAGGCGCAGACCAGGGCCGCCGCATAAGGCACGGCCTGCAGCGCCAGCACGCCCAGCCACATCAGCGATTCCACATGGTCGGCCGGCCGCACCCAGGCCACCGCCGCCAGCGCCAGCATCAGCGCGAGGAAGAGGCCGGCCTCCTCCCGCACGCCCACCGGCCCGCCACGACGCGCGGCCGCTCCGGCCGCGCTGCCCTTCTGCGTGACCTCGAACACCGCCGTGCGCTGGGTCAGGCCGGCGAACACGCCGCGCGCGATCGCATGCGAGAGGCTCAGCCCGGCCAGGGCCGCGCCGACGATGCCCGCCGGCCGGCAGGGCACCCGCTTCAGATAGAGCAGGGGGCCGATCAGCAGCCGCACCGACATCAGGCCGGTCAGCGGCCCGAGGAAGAGCATGGCCGGCAGGCTGAACCACTGCGGCGCGGCGATCAGGCCGATGGTCCAGAACAGGGTGGCGAAGCTCAGCACCAGGTGCATGGCATCGCCCAGCCAGGGCAGCCAGCCGGCCACGAAGTGGTAGCGCTGCGCCCGGCTGAGCGCGGCCTGCGGCTGGCCGGCGGCCGGCTTCAGGCCCAGCAGGCTGCGGGCATGGGCCTTGAGGATCTGCATCGCCCCCTGGGCCCAGCGCTGGCGCTGCTTCTTGAAGGCGACGAAGCCATCCGGCGTGAGGCCGCGGCCCATCACCTGGTCGACGTAGACCGCGCGCAGGCCGCGCTGCATCAGGCGCAGGCCGAGCTCGCTGTCCTCGCAGATGCACCACTCCGACCAGCCGCCATCGCGCAGCGCGCTGGCGCGGATCATCGTCATCGTGCCGTGCTGGATGATCGCGTCGCGCTCGTTGCGGTGGTGCATGCCGATGCGGAAGAAGCCGTCGTACTCCCAGTTCATCGCACGCCGGAAGGCCTGGCCTTCCCAGTCGCGGTGGGCCTGCGGCGACTGCACGACGCCGACCTTGGCATCGTCAAAGTGCGCGACCAGATCCCGCAGCCAGTTCGGCTCGACCAGGTAGTCGGCATCGACCACGGCCACCACCTCGGCCGCCGGGTCGGTGTGCTGCAGCGCGAAGTTCAGCGCGCCGGCCTTGTAGCCCGGCCAGCTCGGCAGGTGGAAGAAGCGCACCGTCGGGCCTTCGGTCCCGCGGGCGGCGGCCAGGCGCTCGCAATGCGCCTGCACCGGCTGCCAGAGGGCCGGGTCGCGGGTGTTGTTGTCGATCACCAGCACCTCGAAGTTGCGCCAGTCCAGGCGCATCAGGCTGTCGAGGGTGGCGATGACCATGGCCGGCGGCTCGTTGCAGCAGGCCAGGTGGATGCTCACGCGCGGCTCGCGTGCGCCGCGCGGCAGCGGCCTGGGGCCGAAGCGGCGGCGCAGGTTGCCGTCCCAGAACAACTCGGCGAACTCGAAGAGCTGGGCCAGCAGCGTGACCGCCGTCAGCGCCAGCGCCGGGGCCAGCAGGGCCAGCACGATCCAGTCGAGGTGTTCGAGATAGTGCTTCATCGGCAGCGTGGCCAGCAGCACGGTCAGCGTGACCACGCCCTGCGCCGTCACCGCGAAGCCGATGCGGGCCGCGAGCCGCAGCCGCGGCAGCAGGCTCAGGCTCAGCGCGATCAGCAGGAAACCGGCGAGGCTGGCCAGGCCGGCCTTGCCGCGCTCGTGCCGGTCCACGTTCAGCGGGCCGTCGAAGGAGAACTTGGGCTGCCGGTCGGCGTCGAGGATGCCCCAGTAGGCCCCGGCGCGACCTTCCGTCGCGCGTTTCCAGGGCTGGTCGATGGCCTCCATCAGGAAGTAGTCCAGGCCCAGGCCACGGCTCCTGGCCAGAAAGCCGCGCACGAAGGTGGCCTGATCGGCCGGGCTGGCACGGGCGCCGTCGACGCGGTCGCCGCCGCTCGGCCAGCCGACTTCGCCGATCACGATGGGCTTGCCGGGGAAGCGCCTGCGCAGTTCCTCAAGCCGGCTCATCGCATAGTCCACCGCCACATCGGCCGGCACGCCTTCCCAGTAGGGCAGCAGGTGGACGGTGAGGAAATCGACATGCTCGGCCAGCTCGGGCCGCTTCAGCCAGACATGCCAGGGTTCGGCCGTGGACACCGGCACCGACAGCGTGCGGCGCAGCCGGTCCAGGTAGGCGATCAGCTGCGCGGGTTCCAGGCTGCCCAGCAGCAGGGTTTCGTTGCCGGCGATGACCCGGTCGATGTTCGGGTGCCGGGCCACCGCCTGCTCGACCGCGGTGATCTCGCGCTCGTTGTTGTCGACCCGACGGTCCAGCCAGACGCCGGCCGTCAGCCGCAGGCCGTGGCGCTCGGCGAGGCCGGGCAGGGCCGGGAACTCGCTGGAGCCGTAGGTACGGATGCGGCCGGTCAGCTGCGCCAGCGTGGCCAGGTCCTCGGCGATCGCCTCATCGCTCGGGTAGCGTCCGTCGAGCGGGCTGTCGTGCCGCTGGAAGGCGTTGTAGGCCAGCCCGGCGATGCGGATGGGGGCGTCGGGCAGGGCCTGCGGCGTCTGGATCAGACGCCAGGCCAGCAGGTGCACCACCGCGACGGCGGTGGCGATCAGCAGGGCCGTGGCGATCCGGGTCCAGGGCAGACGACGGACCGACGGCAGGGTGCGGCGGGAGGATCGTTCGCTCATGAGGCGGGGTGGAGCAAGAAAGCGGCCGGGCCGGACGCGGGTCCGGGACGGGAGATGGGGCGGCGGCGCACGGTTTGCGTGCGGGCCGGGCAAGGCCTTCGCCCAGGGAGGCGGCACGGCCCCTGCATCCGGCTGGATACTGAAACGCGCGGTGCGTTCCCCCGGCTGACCGATCCGGTGCCGAAAGCTGCTCATTCTTCCGCCTGCTGATCCCCCGATGCGCTTCCTGTCCCCGCGCCGGCTCCTGCCGTTCCTGCTGATCGTGACCGCCCTGCTGATCGGGGCCCTGCTGTGGCTGCGCGCGATCTGGCCGCAGGCCCTGCCGGATGCGCCCCAGGCCACCGGCCGGCCGGGGCCGGCCGTGCCCTGCCTGTCCTACGCGCCCTTTCGCGATCCGGCCCTGAACCCGCTCCGCCCCGGGCCCAGCGTGAGCCCCGCACAGATCGAGGCGGACCTGCGGCAGCTGCGCACGCTCACAAACTGCGTGCGCACCTATGCCGTCGACCGCGGCCTGGAGGCCGTGCCGGCCGTGGCCGAGCGCCTGGGCATGCGGGTCAAGCTGGGCGCCTGGATCGGCCGCGACCCGGTGGCCAATGCGCGCCAGATCCGCGAAGCCATCGCGCTGGCACGCGCCCATCCGCAAAGCGTCGAGCTGCTGATCGTCGGCAACGAGGTGCTGCTGCGCCAGGAGCAGAGCCCCCAGGCCCTGGCCGCGCTGCTGGCCGCCGCCCGCCGCGACAGCCCGGTTCCGGTCACCTACGCCGATGTCTGGGAGTTCTGGTGGCGCCATGCCGAGGTGCTGCGGCCCCACGTCGACCGGGTCACCGTGCACATCCTGCCCTACTGGGAGGACGAGCCGGTTGCTGTCGACGAGGCGGTGGACCATGTGCTGGACCTGGCCGCACGGACCCAGGCCCATTTCCCCGACCTGCCGATCCTCGTCGGCGAGACCGGCTGGCCGGCTGCCGGTCGGCAGCGCCAGGGGGCGGTGCCGGGCCGGATCGAACAGGCCCGTTTTCACCGCGAGCTGCTGCTGCGCAGCGTCGGCCTGGGCCTCGACTTCAACCTGATCGAAGCCTTCGACCAGCCGTGGAAGCGCGCGCTGGAGGGCGAGATGGGCCAGGCCTGGGGCCTGTTCACCGCTGCCGGCCAGCCACGCTTTCCCTGGCAGGGGCCGGTCGACAGCGGCCGGGCGCCGTGGCCGGTGCCTTTGGCCGCCGGGCTCCTGGCGCTGCTGGCCTGGCGCCTGAGCCGGGGGCAGCTGCAGCCGTTGGGCGTCGGCAGTGTGGTCGCCGCGGCCGCGCTGGCCGGAGGCCTGCTGCCCGCCCAGACCGACAGCCTCCTGCTCTGGGGCCGGGCCGCCTTCGACCCCTGGATCGCCGGACTCACCGTGGCCTGCGGTCTCTTGCTGGCCCTGGGCCTGGTCCAGGCGCTGATGCGGCGCCTGCAGGCCCTGGAGGCGGGGCAGGACCGGCCCTCCTGGCCCGGCCTGCGCGAGGCCTGGACGACATCGCAGCCCGCCCCGCGCCGCCTGGCCGCGACCGTGCGCGGGCTCTACCTCTTCGGCGTGGCCACCCTGCTGCTGTGGCAGGTGCTTGACGGCCGCTACCGCGGCTTCCCGCTGGCCCTGCTGGTGGCACCGGCCGTGCTCGGCGTGGCGCTGGCCACGCTGGGCGAGCGCCTGCCGGCCACGGCCCGTGAAGAACGGCTGATGGCCGCCCTCTTCGTGGCCGGCGCACTCGCCCTGCCGGTGATCGAGGGCCTGGCCAACCACCAGGCCCTGGCCTATGCCGCGGGGCTGCTGGCGCTGGGCTGGCCGCTGCTGCTGCCGCCCAAGCTGGCCAGCAGCGCCAGCAGCAGGGCGGGGGCCGAGGGATCGGCCGCGTAGAGCAGCAGCCCGCCCGCCGCGCAGGCCGCGGCCGGGGCCTGAAGCCGCGGCCATCGCAGGCCGAGCAGGGCCAGGCCCAGGGCCAGCCAGCCGATGCGCTGCTGCAGCAGGGCTTCGACGGCCAGGGCGCGCAGCAGGCAGGGACCGGGCGCCCAGGGGCTGGCCGCGCAGGCTGCGGCCATCGCCGGCGGCTCGACCAGCAGGCTGCGCATCGCCCAGGCCAGGCTGCCGGCCAGCAGGGCGCCAAGCAGCACCGCCCGGGTCCGGGCGGGGAGGTGCGGAAGCGGGCTGGGGTGCAGGCTCATGGGCGGGTGTGGGGCGGGGTGCGGGCTTGGCTCTTCACGGGGTTGAGGACATGGGGCCGGCCTCCGACCGGGCGGCCAGCGGGCTGTCGGCGTCGAAGATGCGCAGCAGCATGCCGGTCAGCTCGTGCATGCCGCCCAGCGCCGGGCGCTGGGGCTGCACGCCGGGCTGGAAACCCAGGGCCTCGAAACGCGCCCGGAGCGCAGGATCCGTGCCCACCACGTGCACCGGCACCTCCCAGGGCTGGTCCGGCCCGGTCACGCCGCTGGCCGGCTGGTGGTCGCCCAGCATCATCAGCAGTTCGGGCCGGCCGGCTTGGGCGCGCAGGTAGCCGGCCATCATCCGCATGTTGTAGACCATCATGCCGGTGTAGCCCGGTCGCAGGTTCAGCCAGTCGGCCTGCTCGGCCAGCGCGCGGGCCGTGGCCTCGGGCTCGAAAGGCTCCGGCCCCAGCACCCGCGACCAGTCCGGCTGGTAGGGCGGCACCGGGCTGAAGGGAATGTGGCTGGTGATCGAGGCATAGACCATGAAGCGCGGCGGCCCCTCCGCCGGCCGCGGGTGCAGCTGCTCCAGCTTGGCCAGGCTGTACTGGTCCGGGATCCACCAGTAGCCGAGCTTGGGGCCGGTGTAGGCCAGGGCGGGGCCGTCGACCAGGGTCTCGTAGCCGTAGTGACGGCTCTCCGGCCAGGCCCAGCTCAGGCCGGGGTAGACCCCGAAGCTGCGGTAGCCGTGGCGCATGAAGTGGTGGACCAGGGTCTTGCGCTCGGTCGTCAGCAGCAGGTCGTGGCGGCGCGGGTCGGCCAGGTCGATGCCCGACAGCAGGCTGAGGTGGGCCAGGTCCGAGGCGCCGCCGTAGGTCGGCGAGCGCAGGTAGGCCGAGAGGATCCAGCGGCCCGCATCCGCCGCCGCCTGGGCCAGTTCGGCCCGGGCCGGGACCAGGGCCGCGCGCATCGCCGGATCGTCGTCGACGATGGCGCCGTAGGACTCCAGGAAGAAGAGCTTGAAATCCTGGCCGCCCAGCGCATCGAGCTTGCCGTCGAAGGCCGGCGAGGGCGGCAGTTCGCGCTCCGCGCCGCCGGGCGAGGCGATGGTGAAGAGCAGCTCGGCCTGGCGCGCATAGGTCGGCAGGATGGGCTTGCTGATGTAGGGCCAGGTGAGCGGCAGTCCGGCGACATTGCCCGCCACCGAGAGCAGGCCGAAGACTGTCAGCGCCCAGGCCAGGCGCGAGTGCGCGGCCTGGGGCAGCAGCTCGCGCGCCACCCGCGTCCACAGGGCCTGCAGCCCGCGCTTGAGGCCGACCAGGCCGGCGACGATCAGCAGCAGCCCCAGCCCGCCGGCCAGCAGCGCCAGCAGCGGGTGCAGCTGCTCGGCGCTGACCCACAGGAAGCGCGGCAGGTGCTGCACGTCCCAGTAGAGGTTGATCGGCCGGCCGAACAGGCCGGGCACGGCCACGTCCAGGTAGCGCAGCAGCACCAGCAGGCTCATGAAGGTGGCCACCGCGCCGAGCAGCCGCGGGCCGGGGGCGCCGCGCCAGCGCTGCCAGGCCAGCAGGCCAGTCCACAGCAGGATGAAGGCCGGCGCGAGCCGGTGGTCCGGCAGGATGAGCGGGGTCGGCCACAGCAGGTTGAAGCTCAGCAGGGCGTTGAGCAGCAGCAGCGCCAGGCCGGCGCGCCAGGCGCTCATGCCGGGGTCCCCGGCTGGCCGGGGGCCGGGCGCACCCGGCCGCTGGCCAGGTAGCCCATGCCCCACTGGGTGTCGACGCTCTGGAAGCCGTCGAGATGCGCGGCGATGCGCCGCCACGGCGCGCGCAGCCCGCCGGGCGCACCGTTGTAGGCGCGGTTCTTCGCGTAGACCCAGGGGTTGAGCCAGGCCAGGTACCAGGGGAAGGCCTTCACCCCGGCGATCGCCACCCGCGCGCCCGGCTTGGCGCGGGCCAGCAGGGCGGCCACGGCGGCGGGCGATTGCAGGATGTCGTGGGTGTAGTGGAAGAAGAGCGCGTCGAAGCGCTCGTCCAGGGCCAGGCCCTGGGCCGCTTCCTCGACCACCTCGACATTCGACCAGCCGGCCCGCTCGACCCGCTGGCGCGCCTGGGCCAGCATGTCGGGGCTCTGGTCGAAGCCGACGACCCGGCCGCCCGCTCCCACCCCGGCACGCAGCAGCTCGAAGGACAGGCCGGTGCCGCAGCCCACGTCGAGCACCGAGTCGCCCGGCTGCAGTTGCAGCGCGGCCACGCAGCGCTCGCGGATCGGCCAGGTCGGGCCGCAGGTGCTGTCGTAGGCGGCAGCGCGCCGGCGGTAACGGGCGATCGACAGGGCGCGGATGCCGGCTTCGTCGCGGGCATCGGCCGGGGGGCTTGAGGACATGAAGGGACTCGGTGGACCGGGAATCGGGCGGGTTCGGGGCCCGGGCAGGGCGGCGGGCCGTGAGCATGCGTCGCGGCCTGTCCCCAGGGCTTACAACAGCCTGCGCATGTGCGCAGCTGCCGCCCGCCTGGATGCCGGCCGTCGCGCGGTCGGCGATGATGCCGCCCCCCGGGGCCGTCGGTCCGGGCGGGGCCGGGCGGCCGGAAACACCCGGTCACTGTAAGGACATGTCTCGGCCTGCGACCGAAAGCCGCCCGTCCGCGTAGCGGACCAGACGATGTGACCCGCACCGCCCCCGCGGCCCCAGACGCTGAATCCCTCCGCATGAACGCTCCCGATCCCCAAGCCCGCGCCGCCTTCCGCCAGCCCCAGTTCTTCCAGGCCCCGCGGGCGGTGGAGTCGGTGCGCGAGGAGGTGCAGGCCGGCCTGCTCGCCCGCCCGGCGCAGATCCCGCCGAAGTTCTTCTACGACACCCTGGGTTCGCGCCTCTTCGACGCGATCACCGCGCTCGACGAGTACTACCCGACCCGCAGCGAGGCGCAGATCCTGGCCGCCCATGGCGCCGATTTCGCCCGCGTGATCGGCCCCGCGCCGACCCTGGTCGACCTCGGTGCCGGCAGCTGCGAGAAGGCGGTCTCGCTCTTTCCCGCGCTGCAGCCCCGGCGCTATGTGGCGGTCGACATCTCGGCCGACTACCTGCGCGACATCCTGCAGACCGTGCAGCGCGCGCATCCGGCGCTGGAGGTGATCGGCGTCGGCACCGACTTCGCCAGCCGGCTGGAGCTGCCCGAGGCCGTGGGTCCCGGCCCGCGCGCCATGTTTTATCCCGGCTCCAGCATCGGCAACTTCACGCCCGAGCAGGCCCTGGGTTTCCTGCAGCGGGTGCGCGAAGCCGCCCAGGGCGGCAGTCTGCTGATCGGCGTCGACCGGGTGAAGGACGAGGGCGAACTGGTTCGCGCCTACGACGATGCCCTGGGCGTGACCGCCGCCTTCAACCTCAATGTGCTGCGCCATCTGAACCGCCGCATCGGCAGCGACTTCGTGCTGGCCGACTGGCGCCATGTGGCCCGCTTCGACGCCGGCCTGTCGCGCATCGAGATGCACCTGGAGGCCCGCCGCGCGCTGACCGTGCGCTGGCCGGGCGGCGAGCGCGCCTTCGTTGCGGGCGAGCGCATCCACACCGAGAACTCCTGCAAGTACACGCCCGAGGCCTTCGAAGCCCTGCTGCGCGCGGCCGGCTGGCAGGCCATCGAGCACTGGAGCGATCCGCAGGCGCGCTTCAGCGTCTTCGCGGCCCGGGCCTGAGCCCGGGCGGTCGCGCGCCGGCTGGGGGCCGCTTCCTACAATGCTGGCCATGTCTGCGCCGACCCCCCGTTCTGCAAGCTCCCCGTCCTCGCCCGGGGCCTATGGCGAGGCCTCGATCCGCGTCCTCAAGGGCCTGGAGCCGGTCAAGCAGCGGCCGGGCATGTACACCCGCACCGACAACCCCCTGCACATCGTGCAGGAGGTCATCGACAACGCCGCCGACGAGGCCCTGGCCGGCCACGGCAGCCGCATCGCGGTGACCCTGCATGCGGATGGCTCGGTCAGCGTCGAGGACGACGGCCGCGGCATCCCCACCGGCCTGCATCCGGAAGAGGGCGTGCCGGTGGTGGAGATCGTCTTCACCCGCCTGCATGCCGGCGGCAAGTTCGACAAGGGCGCGGGCGGCGCCTACAGCTTCAGCGGCGGCCTGCACGGCGTGGGCGTGAGCGTGACCAATGCGCTTTCGACCCGGCTCCAGGTGGCGGTGCACCGGGAGGGCAAGGTCTCGACCCTGGCCTTCGCCGGCGGCGACGTGATCGAACCGGTGCAGCAGCGCAAGCTGGTGGCCGGCGAGCGCCGCCAGGGCAGCACCGTGCGCGTCTGGCCCGACCCGAAGTATTTCGAGAGCGCCGAGCTGCCGCGCGCCGAGCTGGTCCACCTGCTGCGCAGCAAGGCCGTGCTGATGCCGGGCGTGACGGTGACGCTGACGCGCGAGAAGGCGGGCGCCGAGCCCGAGGTCCAGGCCTGGCGCTTTGACGGCGGCCTGCGCGACTACCTGGCCCAGACGCTGAATGCCGAGCCCCTGATCCCGCTCTTCGAAGGCGCCCACCACGCCGGCCGCAGCGAGACCGAGAGCTTCGCCGAAGGCGAGGGCGCCGCGTGGTGCGTGGCCTTCACCGAGGACGGCGCGGCGGTGCGCGAGAGCTACGTCAACCTCATCCCCACCGTGGCCGGCGGCACCCATGAGGCCGGGCTCAAGGACGGGCTCTTCCAGGCCCTCAAGGGCTTCATCGACCTGCACGCCCTGCTGCCCAAGGGCGTCAAGCTGATGCCCGACGATGTCTTCGGCCGCGCCAGCTTCGTGCTCAGCGCCAAGGTGCTGGACCCGCAGTTCCAGGGCCAGACCAAGGAGCGCCTGAACAGCCGCGATGCGCTGCGCCTGGTCGCCACCTTCGTCAAGCCGGCCTTCGAGCTGTGGCTGAGCCAGCACGTCGAGCACGGCCGCAAGCTGGCCGAGCTGGTGATCCGCCAGGCCCAGGCCCGGCAGCGCGCCGGGCAGAAGGTCGAGAAGCGCAAGGGCTCGGGCGTGGCCGTCCTGCCCGGCAAGCTGACCGACTGCGAGAGCCGCGACCTGAGCCTGAACGAAGTCTTCCTCGTCGAGGGCGATTCGGCCGGCGGCAGCGCCAAGATGGGCCGCGACAAGGAAACCCAGGCCATCCTGCCGCTGCGCGGCAAGGTGCTGAACGCCTGGGAGGTCGAGCGCGACCTGCTGTTCAAGAACACCGAGATCCACGACATCGCCGTCGCCCTGGGCATCGACCCGCACGGCCCGCAGGACGATCCCGACTTCAGCGGCCTGCGCTACGGCAAGGTCTGCATCCTCAGCGACGCGGACGTCGACGGCTCGCACATCCAGGTGCTGCTGCTCACGCTCTTCTTCCGCCACTTCCCCAAGCTGATCGAGCGCGGCCACCTCCACGTGGCGCGACCGCCGCTGTTCCGGGTGGACGCGCCGGCGCGCGGCAAGCGCCCGGCGGCCAAGTTCTACGCCCTGGACGAGGGCGAGCTGCAGGCCATCCTCGACAAGCTGCGCAAGGAAGGCCTGCGCGAGGGCGCCTGGTCGATCAGCCGCTTCAAGGGCCTGGGCGAGATGAACGCCGAGCAGCTCTGGGACACCACCCTCAACCCCGACACCCGCCGCCTGCTGCCGGTGGCCTGGGCCGCGCAGGGTTTTGCCGTCACCGAGCAGGCCATGCATCGCCTGATGGGCAAGGGCGAGGCGGCGGCCCGCCGCGAGCTGATGGAGTTGCGCGGCGATGCGGTTGAGCTCGATGTCTGATGGCGCGACGATTGCCCGGGCCCGGCCTGCTGTGCTTAACGTCAGCGAGCTCGATCCGGACTGGAACTGGCTGGCGCCCGACTACCTGGGGACGCCCCTGGACGCGCCCTGGGTTCACCGCTCGGTCCGCAGCCTGGGCCTGCCGGGCTGGTTGCCGCGTCGAGACAGCATCGCCCGAACAGTCCTGGCGTGGCAAGCCTGCCGCGAGGCAGCCGTTCAGGGCGGGGTGCTTGTCAGTCATGGGCCCAGGCCAGCCTTCTACAACGGCTTGCTGATGCCGAGTCTGTGCCCGCAGGCCCATCATTTCATCTACGCGTTCAATTTCACCGAACTGCCCCGTGGCGCCCAGCGTGCCTTGATGGGGCGCGTGTATCGGCGTGCTGACCGGCTGATCACCTTCTCAAGCTACGAGCTGGATCTCTACAAGGAGGTCTTCGGTTTGGCTCCGGACCGCTTGCAGATGATGCTGTGGGCTGCACCGCCTCTGCCTCGGCCAGTCGGGCCCGCCCTGGTGCAGGGTGACTACCTGTGCGCCATCGGCAGCCAAGGCCGCGACTATGCGAGTTTGGTGGAGGCCATGCGCCGGCTTCCGCACCGGCGTCTGGTGATCGTCGGCTCCTCGGCTAGCCTGGTCGGCCTCAAGGCGCCCTCCAACGTCATCGCCCGCTCCGACCTGCCGATCGAGGACGTGGCCAACATCCTGCACCATGCCAGCCTCACCGTACTGCCGCTCCAGGCACAAGAGGTGCCCTGCGGGCATGTGACTCTCGTCTCGGCCATGCATGCCGGCAAGGCCGTCGTAGCCACCGACGCTCACGGCCTCCGCGACTATCTTCAGCACGAGAAGACCGCCATCCTGTGCCGGCCCCGCCATCCGTCCGAGTTGGCCGAAGCCATCGAGAGGTTGTTGCATGATCCGGACGAGCGAGAGCGCCTGGCTCGCGCGGGTCAAGATTTCGCTCGTCGACACTGCACGGTTGATCATGTCGCAACCTGCTTCAGTCGCTTTCTGGATGAGCTACCGTCGCCCTGAGCGCTCCTTGATCCGGCTCGGGTTGTCTGGCTCAGAGCTTGAGTTTTTTGAAGATCTTTTCGGGAATGCCGGTGATGATCAGCATGATGAGCTGCCAGATCGCCGGCAGGTAAACGATGTCAGCGCGGCGGTCCACTGCGGCCACGATGCCGCGGGCTATGGCCTTGGGTTGAGCCCAAAGCGCGCCCTTCTTGGCAATGGACGCGGTCATCGGGGTATCAACGAAGCCCGGGCGGATGTCGACCACCGCGATGTCGCGCGATGCCAGCCGGTTGCGCAGGCCCTGCAGGAAGCGGCTGACCAGGCCCTTGGCCGCCCCGTAGACGTAGTTGGACTGGCGGCCGCGGTCGCCGGCCACCGAGGTGATCACCGCCAGCGCGCTGCCCGGCGCCATGCGCTGCGCGAGCAGGGTGCAGAGCGCGACCACGGCCACGCCGTTGGTGTGGAGCTGGGCCAGGGTCTCGTCCAGCGAGGCTTCGCAGGCGGCCTGGTCCGGCAGCGTGCCCTGGGCGATCAGCACCACGTCCACCCCGCCGCCGAGTGCAGCCCAGGCTTCGTCGAGCAGGGCCGGCAGCTCGGCCAGACGGTCCAGGTCGGCGCTGCGCGCGCTGATGGCGGCGGCCCCGCCCCCGGCGCGGACCTGCAGGTCCTGCTGCAGGGCTTCGAGCTTGGCCGGGCTGCGGCCGACGAGGTGCACGCGCGCGCCGCGCGCCACCCACAGGCGGGCGGCGGCCGCGGCGATGGCCGAGGTGGCACCGAAGATCAGGATGCGGTTCATGCGGGCTGCGGGAGGGAAGGGGGCTCTCCGGCGACGCGCCGCCAGAAGCCCGAGCTGAAGGCCGGGTCGACATGCGCCCGGAAGGCGTCCAGGGCCGGGTGGCCGGCGCGGAACATGTCGGCCGACATGCGCGCGTCCTTGGCCGGGTAGAGCGCGCCGCCGGCCTCGCGCACGACGGCGTCGAGCTCGGCGAAGAGGCGGTGCGAGGCCGCGCCCTGGTTGGGGAAGTCCAGCGCCAGCGTGGCCCCGGCGCGCGGGAAGGACAGCAGGCCGGCCGGCGGACGCTCGCCAAAGGTCTTGAAGACGGCGAGGAAGGAGCCGCTGCCGGCCCGGCCGATGCGGTCGAAGAGCGCGCGCGAGGCTTCCTTCATGGCCGGCCGCGGCAGCACGCACTGGTACTGGTAGAAGCCGCGGCGGCCGTAGATGCGGTTCCAGTCGGCCAGGCCGTCGAGCGGGTAGAAGTACTTCAGCGCCGGCTGCAGCGAGAAGGCCGGCCGCGGCAGGTGGTAATAAGCCAGGTTGAAGGCCGAGACCGAAAGGCCGTTGACCAGCGAGATCGGCGGCTCCAGTGGCACGCGGCGGCGGCCGGGGCCGGGCTCGGCCTGCGGTGCGTCGTGGCCGGCGAAATCGGCTGCGCTGTAAATGCCGCGGCCGCCGCGCAGGCAGTCGACCCAGGCGACGGTGTAGTCGTGGTGCGCGGCCAGGCTTTCGTCCAGGTCCCAGTAGGCGTCCAGCGAGGCGAAGCGGCGCTGCACCACGGCCATCCAGGGTCGACGGATGGGGATGAGCTGGATCTCGACCCAGGTGATCAGCCCGGTCAGGCCCAGGCCGCCGACGGTGGCCTCGAAGCGCCCGTCGGCATCGCCCGGGCGGCAGACCTGGCGGCTGCCGTCCGAGCGGAGCAGCTCGAAGGCCCGCACATGGTGGCCGAAGCTGCCCGCCCGCGCGTGGTTCTTGCCGTGCACATCATTGGCCACGCAGCCGCCCAGGCTGACGTAGCGGCTGCCCGGCGTGACTGCGACGAACCAGCCGGCGGGCATGACCAGGGCCAGCACCTCGTCGAGGCTGACGCCGGCCTCGGCCCGCAACACGCCCTGGGCGCGGTCGAAGTGGATGAAGCGGTCCAGGCCGCGGGTCATCAGCAGCTCGCCGCCCGGGTTGAGCGCGACATCGCCGTAGCTGCGGCCCAGGCCGTGGGCGATGCGCGGGCCGGCCTCGGCGGGCAGGGCGGCGTGTCGGTCGCCCCAGGGCCGCTGGCGCGCCTCGCCGATTCCGGGCAGCCGGCCCCAGGCCTTGGCGTACTTCATCGCTCGGGCTTCCCGTGCCGGCTCAGGGCTGGGGACCGAGGGCCGTCGCCGGCCGGGCGCGGCTGACCACCGCAAGCGCCCAGGCGCCCAGGGCCACCGCAAACCACAGCGTGGTCAGGCGGATCAGCAGGGTGGCGGCCACGGCCGAGGCCTCGGTCTGGCCGGCACCGATCAGCAGGCCGACCATGGTCGCCTCGGCCGAGCCCAGGCCGCCGGGCAGGAAGCTGATCGCGCCGACCAGCATCGACAGGGCGTAGACGAAGAAGGCCCAGATGGCTTGCAGCGAGAGCCCCATGCCTTCGAGCATGAGGTGGAAGGCCCAGGCCTCGGCGCCCCAGGCCAGCACGCTGACCGCGGTGGTCGCGAGCAGGATGCCGGGGCGGTGGCAGCTTGCGGCGGAGAACATCAGCTCGCACAGCCGCGCGCCGAGTGCGCCCAGCTTGCCGCCCGAAGCCTGCAGCCGGGCATGCAGCGGGCGCAGTCGCTCGGACAGGGCCAGGGTCAGCAGCAGCAAGACGATGAGCAGCAGTACGCCGCCCACCACTGGCCGGCTACTGGGGTGGCTGGTCGCGCCCAGGCAAGCAAGCAGCACGACGGCGATCAGGTCCGACAGACGTTCGCTGAACAGCGCAGCCAGGCTGGCGTGGTAGCCCACGCCATGGGCCTTCAAGAAGATGCTGCGGATGGCTTCACCAGCCTTCCCGGGGGTGGTCGTAAGGGCAAAGCCCGCCACGTAAATCAGCGCACCCGGCGCGGCTGGCACGCGATGGCCGAGGCGCGCGAGCAATATCTGCCAGCGCAGGAAACGTAGACCATAGTTCACACCCGACAGGATTAGCATCAATCCGATGCCGGCGAGTCCGAGTTCAAAGATCAGTGCTGTGACCTCACGCCAGCCGGCCCATACCGAGAAACCTGCGTAGCCTAGTACCGACAATACGATGGATAGCACCAGTGCCCGGCGTGCGCCATGGCTCGGGAGGGCACTCAGCACGGTGTCCTCCAGCACAGCAGGAGCGTTGCTCGGAGTGGCTTCTGCAGATATCGGGCATTTTGCCGGTGGTAGCTCATGCCGCCATTTACCTTTTGGTTCATGGTTCTTCCGCTCGCATCAATCGACGGTCTGCGCTCTCGGACGGGACCGCTCACGAACGAGTTCCTCATCCCGACTGGCCATACTTGCGATGGTGCCTGACCCGCTCAGTGGGCATCGATGTTGGCTGGGGGTTGCCGGCGTGTGAGCACCCCGAGGTTGAGAGACGTGTCTCGAACGGCCACATCAAACGCGGCTTTGAAGGTCGGGGCTCCAGGTTTTGTTGCCCAATCGGTTATGGCCACCCAGTCGATGATGTGTTGGATGGGCGAGTCCATGATGTACGCATCACGAACGTCGCCGGTTCGCAGGATCACCTTCAGGGCCTCGGGGTTGACCTTGCCATCCAAGTTAATCGTTCGGTCGTGAAAATAACCAAGCGTGCCAGTCTGCACAGCGCCTACCCAGACTTCTGGCGCAACATGCTCAGTGACCCATTCCGCCACCTGACGATGCATGTGCTGTTCGCCGTGATTCCAGTGCAGCCGCGCGTTATTCACCGACACCGCGCAAAGCACCACCAAGCCCGCCACGCCCAGCGGTCTCAAGCCTTGCCATCGAGTCTGCACTCGGTCGGCGAGCGCACCAGTGAGCAGCACGAGCATGGGCCACAGGAGCACGCTCAGCACTGACAGATAGCGTGGGATGAAGTGGGCTGCACCAAAAAAAAGACCGTAGTAACCCACCAGCCCACCCAAGAACAGGGTGCTTGCCACCACCATCCGACGGACACCTACTCCGCGACCGCGAGACCAGTATCCAAATCCCAGCAACAGCACGATCACAAGGAAGGGCCCCGCCACAAGCACCGGACCACTGCGCTCCACCGCTCCCGGGATCGGCAGCAGGACAAGCATGGCCTCCAGCAGGTTGGCGGGTACGACCGTCATGTTCTGCCCAAGCACGCTGTCGTGCGATTGGGCGCTACCACTGATGGGCACGATCGAGCCAAACAGGAGTTTGTTGTGAACTAGCCAAGGGGAGGCGGTTGCGAGCGAGGTAAGACCGGCAATCGTGGCATCCCGTAGGCGACGCAGAATACCTCCCCCAGCTTCTCCCCCGATCCATACGTGCGCCGCCAGAAGGCCACCGATGAAGAAGACGGCATCGTTACGGGCCAGAAAGACCATGCCCAATGCGACTCCCAGCCTCATGCTCTCGCTCGTCGTGGCGGGGCGCAGAGCCTGGGCCGTCAGTTGACGCAGATAAACCAGCCAAGCGGCCAGTACGGCGAGATGATAGAGACCCGTCTCCAGTCCGTTGCCGCTGTGAGCGATAAGCACATAGCCGCACAGCCACAAGCCAGCCCCCAGAGCCCCCAAGCTCCGCGCCTGGGGCGGATCTCCGGCAAGTTGACGAATGAAGTGAGCCATGGCCCAAGCAGCGAGTAGGGCCTGGGCTGTCGACAACACAGCTACGGCGGCAATCGCGAGCAGTTTGTTACCGTTGACCAAGCCATGCAGCGCGGCGAAAACAAACGTGGCCAAAGGCTGTACGCCATTCGTTGGCATTGTTCCGTCAGCGGTGGAAAGCCCCAAGCCCAGCGCGAAATTCCGCGCAACCGTCTGCATCAGATAACCGTCTTCCGAAAGAAACTGCCAATAGACACGATTGGGCCAATCAGCCAGTGGAAAAAGACGAGTCAATCCCCCGACAATGAAAAGCAAAACAGCTGCGCCGCTCAGAACGCGGGATGTCGCTGGGGGGGAGGCTGAATTCATGGTGTGTCAAAAGGCGCGAGGCGGTCGCTGGAAGCTTGAAGACTGTATCGCAAGCCTTGTGCCGGGTTGGTGACGTTGTTCCACCGCAGACTCAGCGCCGCAGCAGCCGCAGCTTCACCCCGTTGGCCGAGCGCAGCGTGAGCCGCGCCGTCGGCTGCGGGGTGTGGCCGGGCAGGGGCTGCAGACGGTAGCGCTGCACGAGCCGGGCCAAGATCAGCACGCTTTCCTGGGTGGCGAAGGCGGCGCCTGGACAGGCGCGCGGGCCGAGTCCGAAGGGCAGGTAGGCCCCCCGGGGGGCGCTCGCGGCCTGCGGACCGAAGCGATCCGGGTCGAAGGTGTCGGGCTGCGGCCAGTGCGCGTGGTGGCGGTGGACGATCCACGGCGAGACCACGACCATGTCGCCCGCCTGCACCGCCTTGCCCCGCAGGCAGTCGGCGCCCGCAGCCTCGCGCAGGTAGAAGGCAATCGGCGGATAGAGCCGCAGGGTTTCGCGGAAGACCGCCTGCACCTGTTCGAGCTGCCGTGTGTCGCCGAAGGCTGGCGGCCGGTCGGTCCAGAGCTGCTGCACGCTTGCATGCACCGCGTCCTGCAGGGCCGGCTGGCAGGCCAGCAGGTAGAGCGCCCAGGCCAGGGTCGAGGCTGAGGTCTCATGACCGGCCAGGAAGAGGGTGCCGACCTGGTCGACGACTTCCTCGACGCCCAGGCGGCTGCCGTCCAGCGGATCCTCGGCCCGGAAGAGGGCGGCCAGCATGTCGTCCGGCCCGCCCGCTTCGCCGCGCTGCAGGGCCTGGTGGCGGGCGTGGATCGGGCCGGCGAAGGTCGCCCGGATCGCCGCGCCCTGCTGCCGGCAGCGCCTGCGGTGCAGCCAGGTCGGCAGCCGCAGCGCGCTCAGGCCCATCACCCGCTGGGCGTCGGCCTGGTAGCGGCGGAAGGCGTCGTGGACCCGCTGCGCGGCCTCGGCCGACAGCGGCTGCGACAGCAGGGTGCGGAAGATGATGTCGGCGGTCACATGGCTCATGGCCGCATCGGCGTCCCAGGTCTGCCGGCCGTCGGCCAGCGCGTCGGTCCGTGCCAGCAGGGCGTCGATGCTGTCGAGCATGCGCGGGAAGGCCAGCCGCAGGCCGGCCAGCGCAAAGGCCTGGTCGACCAGGCGGCGCTGCCTGGCCCAGGCGGCGCCGGTCGCGTTGAACAGGCTGATGCCGATCAGCGGCTGCAGGATGTCGGCCAGGTAGGGATGCTTGGGGAAGGCCTCGGCCCGCTCGACCAGCAGCTCGCGCACGGTCTCGGGCGCATTGACCAGGTGCAGGCGCTGGCCGGCCAGCCGCGCGCTGCCCATCTGCACCCGGTAGGCGCGGGGCGGCAGCAGGTTCAGCATCGAGCGGCCGTCGCGCCGGAACAGGCCACCGAGCAGCGCGGCCAGGCTGCGCGGGCCGGGGCGGGGCGGCATGAAGCCCATCGTCGCCTCAGGCCGGACGGACGTTGCGGGCCAGCAGCTGCTCGAGCCGCTGCGGGCCGGCACTGAGCTGGAAGTAGTCGTGCTCCACCGGGCGCTCGCTGGCCATCAGGTACTGGAAGTGGATGCGGAAGATGTCACGGCGCAGCCGGGCGTAGCGCTCGGGCGCGAGCATGCGGTCGAAGCGGGCGGACTTGAGGCGCAGGTTCGGCGGGGCGGGCGGCAGGCCGCAGGCGGCCAGCGGGTCGACCAGCGCGTAGCACAGCGGGTCGCCCGGGGCCGAGAGGTCCAGCCAGCTCATGCCCGAAGCAGCCACCTGGGCGAGTTGCTCGCGGTACCAGCCGGCCTGCGGGATCAGGCCGAGGAAGGGATGCACCGGCCCGAGCGTCAGCAGCTTGACCTGCGGAGCGGGCCCTGACGTCCGGCCGGCCAGCCAGCGTGCCGCCACCGAGACCGCCGCCAGCGCGCCCGCGCTGTGGCCGACCAGCAGCACCTCGTCGGCGGGGGCTTCGCCCGCCACGGGCTGCTGGAGGTCCTGCTCGATGCGCGCGGCGAAGGCGTCGAGCCGCTGCTCCAGCGCCGGGATGCGGCGCCCTGACCAGTCCCAGAGGAAGCGCCAGGCCCGCATCAGCCAGAACACCCGCCCGCGCTCGCCCAGGTGCAGCAGCCCGGCGAGCACGGCGAGGCCCAGCAAAACGGACAGGATCAGGCCCAGGCCGGGCGGTCCCCAGCCGGCCGGCCAGGCCAGCCCCAGGGCCACGGCAGCCAGGCCGCCCAGCAGCAGGGCCGCCAGGCTGTGCAGCAGGGGCAGCAGGATCATCCAGAAGAAGGGCGCGGCCAGACGCCGGGTGCGGCCCAGCGCGCCGCAGGCGGCGAAGCGCAGGTAGAAGGCCGGCATCGATGCCAGCACCGGGCCCAGGCGCTCGGGCCAGTAGGCGCGCAGCAGGTCGTTCCAGGCCATGAAGCGGTAGTGCGTGCGGGTGGCCTGGCCCCCGTGCAGGGCCTCGATCTGCCAGTCCGTCAGGGCCTCGCCGGCCACTTCGGCCGGACCGACCGCGTAGCGACGGTCTCCGCAAGCCTGCTGCCGAGCCGCTTCGTCGCGGTAGAGCGCGTGGTAGCTGCGCGCGCCGCGGGTGTCGAAGCCCGCGAAGTAGTAGACCCGGCGGCGGCGCACGGGCGGGGCGGGGCAGGGCGGGGCGTCGGAGGGCATCGGGGCGGGGCGGGGGCCGCGGGCATGGTAAGGCGCAGCCGGTCCGGGTCGGCCGCCGCCGGGCTGTGGCGCGTCCTGGGGACAATGCGCGCCGAGCGCGGCCGGCCTCCCGGCCCCGACCCTTTCCCGTTCGACCTGCCTGCCCCTGCGTCCATGGACGATCTGTTCACCCCCCTCCCTCCCGCGCCCGACGCCCTGGGCCTGGCCGACTACGCCGAGCGGGCCTACCTGGAGTACGCGCTCAGCGTGGTCAAGGGTCGGGCCCTGCCCGATGTGTGCGACGGCCAGAAGCCGGTGCAGCGACGCATCCTCTACGCGATGCAGCGCATGGGTCTGGGCTTCGGCGCGTCGGGCGCGCCACGGCCGGTCAAGAGCGCCCGGGTCGTCGGCGATGTGCTCGGCCGCTTCCACCCGCATGGCGACCAGGCGGCCTACGACGCGATGGTGCGCATGGCCCAGGATTTCAGCCAGCGCTACCCGCTGGTCGACGGCCAGGGCAATTTCGGCAGCCGCGACGGCGACGGCGCCGCGGCCATGCGCTACACCGAGGCGCGGCTGGCGCCCATCACCCGCCTGCTGCTCGACGAGATCGACGAAGGCACGGTGGATTTCCTGCCGAACTACGACGGCTCGACCGAGGAGCCGCGCCAGCTGCCGGCCCGCCTGCCCTTCGTGCTGCTCAATGGCGCCAGCGGCATCGCGGTCGGCCTGGCCACCGAGATTCCCAGCCACAACCTGCGCGAGGTGGCCGCCGCCGCCGTGGCCCTGATCAAGGACGAGGCGCTCGACGACGAGGCGCTGTTCGCCCTGCTGCCCGGGCCGGACTTCCCGGGCGGCGGTCAGATCATCTCGACCGAGGCCGAGATCCGCGAGGCCTACCGCAGCGGCCGCGGTTCGCTCAAGGTGCGCGCCCGCTGGGTGATCGAGGACCTGGCGCGCGGCCAGTGGCAGATGGTCGTCACCGAGCTGCCGCCGGGCGCCAGCGCGCAGAAGGTGCTCGAAGAAATCGAGGAGCTGAGCAACCCCAAGATCAAAGCCGGAAAGAAGGCCCTCAGCCCCGAGCAGCTCCAGCTCAAGACCACGGTGCTCGGCCTGCTCGACACGGTGCGCGACGAATCGGGCAAGGACGCGCCGGTGCGCCTGGTCTTCGAGCCCAAGAGCCGCACGGTGGACCCGCAGGCCCTGGCCCGCCTGTTGCTCGCCCACACCAGCCTGGAGGGCAATGCGCCGCTGAACCTGACCATGGTCGGGGCCGACGGCCGGCCCACGCCCAAGAGCCTGCGGCAGATGCTGCTGGAGTGGACTGGCTTCCGCCTGCAGACCGTGACCCGGCGCAGCCGCCACCGCCTGGGCAAGGCGCTGGACCGCATCCACATCCTCGAAGGCCGGCAGCTGGTGCTGCTGAATCTCGACGAAGTCATCCGCATCATCCGCGAGAGCGAGGAGCCCAAGGCCGCGCTGATCGAGGCCTTCGCGCTGAGCGAGCGCCAGGCCGAGGACATCCTGGAGATCCGCCTGCGCCAGCTGGCCCGGCTGGAGGCGATCAAGATCGAGCAGGAGCTGGCCAGCCTGCGCGCCGAGCGGGCCCGGCTCGAGGAGAGCCTCGGCAGCCCGGCCGTGCTGCGGCGCACGGTGATCAAGGAGATCGAGGCCGATGCCAAGGCCCACGGCGACGCCCGCCGCACCCTCATCCAGGCCGAGAAGCGCAGCGTGGCGGAGCTGAAGGTGGTCGACGAGCCGGTCACCGTCATCGTCAGCCGCAAGGGCTGGTTGCGCGTGCGCCAGGGGCAGGGCCACGATCCGGCCAGCTTCAGCTTCAAGGCCGGCGACGGGCTCTATGGCGTCTTCGCCTGCCGCAGCGTCGACACCGTGCTCGTCTTCGGCAGCGCAGCCGGCGGCAGCGGCCGCGTCTACAGCCTGCCGGTGGCCGGTCTGCCGGGGGCACGCGGCGATGGCCAGCCGGTCACGGCCATGATCGAGCTGGAATCCGGCACCCAGGCCCTGCATTTCCATGCCGGCCCGGCCGCCCAGACCCTGATGCTGGCCGGCACCGGGGGCTATGGCCTGCTGGCCACCGTGGCCGACCTGGCCGGCCGCAACCGCAGCGGCAAGGCCTTCCTGACGCTGGAGGACGGCGAGCAGCCGCTGCCGCCGCAGCCGGTCGAGGCCGGGCAGGACCAGCTGGCGGTCCTGAGCCGGGCCGGCCGCCTGCTGGTCTTCCCGCTCGCCGAGCTCAAGCTGCAGCCCAAGGGCGGCCGCGGCCTGAGCCTGATCGAGGGGGCGGCCGGGGATCCGCTCATCGCCGCCGTGCCCTGCGGGGCCGGCGTGCTCGTGCAGGGCCTGGGCCGCGGTGGCAAGCCGCGCGTGCTGGAGCTGCGCGGCGTGGCGCTGGCCCCCCACCTGGGCAAGCGCGGCCGCAAGGCCCGGCCCATCGAGGCGCAGATCCAGGCCCAGAGCCTGGCCGCCTGGCGAGGCTGATCGGGGCGCGACCGGAAACTTGCTGACGCTGCGGCGCCGCAACGGCCCGACACCCCGGAAGGCGCGGCGGCACAATAGGGGGTTCCGATGCGTACCGCCCCGCCCGAGAAGCCCTGCCCATGAGTGCACGCACCCTTTACGACAAGCTCTGGGATGAGCATGTCGTCCACACCGAGGACGACGGCACCGCCGTCCTCTACATCGACCGCCATCTCGTCCACGAGGTGACCAGCCCGCAGGCCTTCGAGGGGCTGGATCTGGCCGGCCGCAAGGTCTGGCGCATCTCCGCCAACCTGGCGGTGAGCGACCACAACGTGCCGACCACCGACCGCCGCGAAGGCATTGCCGACCCGGTCTCGCGCCTGCAGGTCGAAACGCTCGACAAGAACTGCGATGCCCACGGCATCACCCAGTTCAAGATGAGCGACCGCCGCCAGGGCATCGTGCACGTCATCGGCCCCGAGCAGGGCGCGACCCTGCCCGGCATGACGGTCGTCTGCGGTGACAGCCACACCAGCACCCACGGCGCCTTCGGGGCCCTGGCCCATGGCATCGGCACCTCCGAGGTCGAGCATGTGCTGGCCACCCAGACCCTGCTGGCCAAGAAGGCCAAGAACATGCTAGTCAAGGTGGAGGGCACGCTGCCCAAGGGCTGCGGCGCCAAGGACATCGTGCTGGCCATCATCGGCCGGATCGGCACCGCCGGCGGCACGGGCTACACCATCGAATTCGCCGGCTCGGCCATCCGTGCCCTGAGCATGGAAGGCCGGATGACCGTCTGCAACATGGCCATCGAGGGCGGCGCCCGCGCCGGCCTGGTGGCGGTGGACGAGACCACGATCGCCTACGTGAAGGGCCGGCCCTTCACGCCGACCGGCGTCGAATGGGAGCAGGCCGTGGCCTATTGGCGCACCCTGCACAGCGACCCGGGTGCGCACTTCGACCATGTCGTCGAGCTCGATGCCGCGCAGATCCGCCCGCAGGTGACCTGGGGCACCTCGCCCGAGATGGTGCTGTCCATCGAAGACCGCGTGCCCGATCCCGACAAGGAGAAGGACGCCGTCAAGCGCGGTGCCATGGAGCGCGCGCTGCAGTACATGGCGCTGGAGCCCAACAAGCCGCTGGCGGACATCCGCATCGACCGGGTCTTCATCGGATCCTGCACCAACAGCCGCATCGAGGACCTGCGTGAGGCGGCCTCGGTCGTCCGCCGTGTCGGCGGCCGCATCGCGTCCAACGTCAAGCAGGCCCTGGTCGTGCCGGGCTCGGGCCTGGTCAAGGCCCAGGCCGAGGCCGAAGGGCTGGATGCCGTCTTCAAGGCCGCCGGCTTCGACTGGCGCGAGCCCGGCTGCTCGATGTGCCTGGCGATGAACGCCGACCGGCTGGAGCCGGGCGAGCGCTGCGCCTCGACCAGCAACCGCAATTTCGAAGGTCGCCAAGGCGCGGGCGGCCGCACCCACCTCGTCAGCCCGGCCATGGCCGCCGCTGCGGCGCTGGCGGGGCATTTCGTCGACGTGCGCCGCGTGGCCTGAGGCCTGTTTTCTCTCCCTTTCGATCCTGGAGGACCTGACCATGAAGAAGATCGTCCTGATGCTGCTTGCCGCCTTCGCGCTGTCCGCCTGCAACACCATTGCCGGCGTCGGCAAGGACGTGCAGCGCGCCGGCGAAGTCGTCGAAGACGCCGCCAAGAAGAAGTGAAGCCCGGGCGGGACCGCTGCGGTCCCGCCCACCCCCCTCCAGCGAGCAAGCCGTGCAAGCCTTCCGTGTGCATCAGGGCGTGGTGGCGCCCATCGACCGCGAAAACGTCGACACCGACGCCATCATCCCCAAGCAGTTCCTGAAGTCGATCCAGCGCAGCGGCTTCGGCATCAACCTGTTCGACGAATGGCGCTATGCCGAGCCCTGGCGTGAAGGCCAGGACCAGACCACGCGCCGTCCGAATCCGGACTTCGTGCTCAACCAGCCGCGCTACCAGGGCGCCTCGGTGCTGCTGGCGCGGCAGAACTTCGGTTGCGGCTCCAGCCGCGAGCACGCGCCCTGGGCCATCGAGCAGTTCGGCTTCCGCGCCCTGATCGCGCCGAGCTTCGCCGACATCTTCTTCAACAACTGCTTCAAGAACGGCCTGCTGCCCATCGTGCTGCCCGAAGCCCAGGTGGCCCGGCTGTTCGACGAAGTGGCCGCCTTCCCCGGCTACAGCCTGACGGTCGACCTGGAGCGTCAGGTGGTCGTCAAGCCCGACGGCGTGGAGCTGCCCTTCGAGGTGCAGCCCTTCCGCAAGTTCTGCCTGCTCAACGGCTTCGACGACATCGGCCTGACCTTGCGCCATGCCGAGAAGATCAAGGCCTATGAGGCCGAGCGCCTGGCCACCAAGCCCTGGCTGGCCCACCGCCTGCCGGGCTGAGACCCGCCCCCGCGGGCGCCGGGCCTCGGGCCCGACCTCGCCGGCCCCCGGCCGGCCCCGACCCTAACAACGAGTAGTCCTGATGAAGATCGCAGTCCTGCCGGGTGACGGCATCGGCACCGAAATCGTCGCCGAGGCGGTCAAGGTCCTGAAGGCCCTCGACCTGCGCTTCGAGCTGGAGAGCGCGCCGGTCGGCGGCGCCGCCTATGACGTGGCCGGCCATCCCCTGCCCGAGGCCACGCTGAAGCTGGCGACCGGCGCCGACGCCATCCTCTTCGGCGCCGTGGGCGACTGGAAGTACGACACCCTGGACCGTCCGCTGCGTCCCGAGCAGGCCATCCTCGGCCTGCGCAAGCACCTGGGCCTGTTCGCCAACTTCCGCCCGGCCATCTGCTATCCGCAGCTCACGCATGCCTCCAGCCTGAAGCCCGAGCTGGTGGCGGGCCTGGACATCCTGATCGTGCGCGAGCTGACCGGCGACATCTACTTCGGCCAGCCGCGCGGCCGCCGCACCGCGGTCGACGGTCACTTCCCCGGCGCCGAGGAAGCCTTCGACACGATGCGTTATTCGAAGCCCGAGATCGAGCGCATCGCCCATGTCGCCTTCCAGGCCGCCCGCAAGCGTGGCGGCAAGCTGACCAGCGTCGACAAGGCCAATGTGCTGGAGACCTTCCAGTTCTGGAAGGACACCGTCACCGAGGTCCATGCCCAGTACCCGGACGTGAAGCTCGACCACCTCTACGTCGACAACGCCGCGATGCAGCTCGTCAAGGCGCCCAAGGCCTTCGACGTGATCGTGACCGGTAACATGTTCGGCGACATCCTCAGCGACGAGGCCGCGATGCTGACCGGCTCGATCGGCATGCTGCCCAGCGCCTCGCTGAACGCGAAGAACCAGGGCCTCTACGAGCCCAGCCACGGCAGCGCGCCCGACATCGCCGGCAAGGGCGTGGCCAATCCGCTGGCCACCATCCTGAGCGCGGCCATGATGCTGCGCTACAGCCTGAACCAGGCCGAGGCGGCCGCCCGCATCGAGCGGGCCGTCGACACCGTCCTGAGCCAGGGCCTGCGCACCGGCGACATCTGGCGCGAAGGCGACACCCGCGTCGGCACCGTCGCCATGGGCGATGCGGTGGTCGCCGCGCTGAGCGCCCAGGGCTGATCCGAAGACGGATCCGCCCGGGTTTCCCGACCGCCTCTCGACCAACAACACCAGACAGAAGACCGCGGCACGCGGCTCAAGCAGAAGGACGCAAACATGGCACAAGCACGGGTCGGCCTCGTCGGATGGCGGGGCATGGTGGGTTCGGTCCTGATGGACCGCATGCAGGCCGAGGGCGATTTCGCCCACATCGAGCCGCTGTTCTTCAGCACCAGCAATGCCGGCGGCGCCGCCCCGGCCGCGCTGGCCAAGAACGAGACCCAGCTCTTCGACGCCTTCGACCTCGAGGCCCTCAAGCGCTGCGACATCGTGCTGACCTGCCAGGGCGGCGACTACACGAGCGAGGTCTTCCCCAAGCTGCGTGCCGCCGGCTGGAACGGCCACTGGATCGACGCGGCCTCGACGCTGCGGATGAAGGACGACGCGGTCATCGTGCTCGACCCGGTCAACCTGCCGGTCATCAAGAACGCGCTGGCCCGGGGCGGCAAGAACTGGATCGGCGGCAACTGCACCGTCAGCTGCATGCTGATGGGCGTGGGCGCCCTCTACAAGGCCGGCCTGGTCGAGTGGATGAGCACCCAGACCTACCAGGCAGCCAGCGGCGGCGGCGCGCAGCACATGCGCGAGCTGCTGACCCAGTACGGCACGCTCAATGCCGAGGTGCGGAGCCTGCTGGACGACCCGAAGAGCGCCATCCTGGAGATCGACCGCAAGATCATCGCCAAGCAGCGCGCCCTGAGCGCTGCCGAGACCGCCAACTTCGGCGTGCCGCTGGGCGGTTCGCTCATCCCCTGGATCGACAAGGATCTGGGCAACGGGATGTCGAAGGAAGAGTGGAAGGGCGGCGCCGAGACCAACAAGATCCTCGGCCAGGGCGAAGGCTTCGGCACGCCGGCCGTGCCGGTGGACGGTTTCTGCGTGCGCATCGGTGCCATGCGCTGCCACAGCCAGGCCCTGACCTTCAAGCTCAAGAAGGATGTGCCGCTGGCCGACATCGAGGCCATGATCGCGGCCGACAACGCCTGGGTGAAGGTCGTGCCCAACACCCGCGAAGCGACGATCAGGGACCTGACCCCCGTGGCGACCACCGGCACGCTGACCATCCCGGTCGGCCGCCTGCGCAAGATGGCCATGGGCCCCGAGTACCTGGGCGCCTTCACCATCGGCGACCAGCTGCTGTGGGGTGCAGCCGAGCCGCTGCGCCGTATGCTGCGCCTGCTGGTGGAAGCCTGAGTCCGCCTTCGGCGGTCCTCCGCGGCCGCCTTCCTGGGAGTCGAGCCTGATGTCCGATCGTCGTCCGAAGCTCCGCCACGCCCCTTGGATGGCCTGGGCCCCGACCCTTGCCGTGGCGGCCCTGGTGGTGCCGACCGAAGCCCAGGCGCTCGCCCTCGGGCGCCTCGCGCTGAAGTCCGGTCTCGGCGAGCCGCTGCGCGCCGAGGTCGACCTGGTCCGGCTTCGCGCCGACGAGGAAGACTCCCTCGCCGCCCGCCTGGCCGATCCGGCCGCCTACCGCGAGGCCGGCGCCAGGCTCGCGGCGCCCTTGCGCGAGCTGCAGTTCAGCCTGCGTCGTCGCGAGGACGGGCGTCCCTACCTGCTGATCAGCGGGGCCCAGCCGCTCAACGAGGAGGCGGTCGACCTCATCATCGAGGTCGAGTGGGCCAAGGGCCGCGTGATTCGCGACTATTCGCTGCGACTCGAGGGCGCGCGCAAGCCGCCGAAGGCCGAGCCGCCGGTCCCCGCACCGGCTCCGGCGCCGGAGACCAAGACGGAGGCGGAAGGGGTCGCGCCTGCGCCGCCGGACCACGCGGCTTCGCTGCGCGTCGACCCGGCCTCCAGCCTGTCGGTGCTGGCGCTGAAGCGCCTGCCGCGCGGAGCCAGCCTCGACCAGATGATGGCCGCGCTGCTGCGTGCCAATCCCGAGGCCTTCATCAACGGCAACATCAACAAGCTCCGTGAGGGTGCGGTGCTGGGGGTGCCGACACCCGACCAGGTGCTGGCCCTCGACCGTGCCGAGGCCCGCCGGCTGCTGCTCGCTCACAGCATCGACCAGGCGCCGGCCCAGCCTCTGCCCCTGCCCACGGAGCCGGTCGAGCCGGCCCCTCCGGTGGCCCCGCCCGTGGCGGTCGCGCCGCCCCGCGCCGCCGATGCAGAGCCTGCCGCCTCGGCACCGGCACCGGCACCGGCACCGGCACCGGCACCGGCAGAGCCCGTCGTCCCGACCCCGGCGCCGCCCGCGCCCCCCCCTGAACCCGCCTCGGCGAGTGAGCCTGCGCCGGTGCCCGAGCTGCCGGCATCCCAGGCCTCAGCGACCGACACGGGGGCGGTGCCCGCGCCCGAGGCGGCATCCGCCGCCGGCCCCACGGCGCTGCCTCAGGCCTTGCGATGGGGTCTGCCGCTGCTGCTGGGTCTCGCGCTCGCGTTCTGGGCCTTGCGCCGCCGCAGCCCGACGCCAGGGGCGACGCAGCCCGCCCAGCCGCCCGTGGATTCGCCGCCTCCGGCGGTTTCGCCTGAAGCCCAGTCGCCCGAGGACCTTGCCGCACCGTCGACCGAGGCCCCCGCGCCCGAGCCGGAACCTGAGCAGGCGGCGCCCCTGGCGAACCTCGAACCGGCCGACGAGCCGGCACCGGTCCGCGAGCCGGAGCCTGAGCCGGTGCCGGTCCGCGAGCCGGAGCCGGAGCCGGAGCCGGAGCCGGAGCCGGCCGTGCAGCCCGAGCCCGTCCTGGCGGATCGCCCTGCCGCGCCTGCCGGGCAGGACGCTTTCGAGACCGTCTCGCCCTTTGAGCTGGTGGCGGCCAGTCGGCGTCCCCTGCGCGATGAGCTCGCCGAGCTCCCCATGCAGTTCTCCTTGCAGGATCTGGACGCCCAGGAGGATGTCGATCCCGTGGCCGAGGCCGAGGTCTACCTCGGCTATGGCCGCGACCTGCAGGCCGAGGAGATCCTCAAGGAGGCCTTGCGTCACGATCCGGACAGCCTGCCGCTGCGGCTGAAGCTGCTCGAGATTCACGCGCTGCGACGCGATCTCGCGGCCTACGAAAGTCTGGCGCGCGACATCTTCGAGACCACCGGCGAGGATCACGAGGCCTGGTGGCAGACCCAGCGCCTGGGGGCCGAGCTGGAGCCCGACCATCCGCTCTACCAGCCGGGCGGCCGCCCGGCGGCCGAGCCCTCGGCCCGGCCGGGCCAGGTGCTGTCCGACGCGCCGCAGGCCCTCGGCCTGGATCTGGACCTCGGCGACGAGCCGGCCCCCGCCCTGGCCGCGCCGCAGGCCGGGGGCCTGGACCGCAAGCTGGAGCTGGCGGACGAGTTCCTCGCGATCGGCGACCGCGAAGGCGCCACCGAGCTCGCCGAGGAAGTGCTCCGTGAGGGCGATCCCGGCCAGCAGACCCGTGCCCGCGAGCTCCTGGCCCGCCTCGGAGGAGCCCGCTGAGCGTCGTGCCGGTGCCGCAGGACACGCTGCATCCCCCCGCACGCCTGGCGCTCGGCCTCAGCTACCGCGGCAGCGCCTACCTCGGCTGGCAGAGCCAGCCCAGCGGCCAGACGGTTCAGGACCAGCTGGAAGCGGCCCTCGCTGCCTTTGCCGCCCAGCCGGTGCGCACGGCCTGCGCCGGTCGGACCGACGCCGGCGTGCACGGCCTGAACCAGGTCGTGCATTTCGATGCGCCGGTGGCCCGCGAGCCCTTTTCCTGGGTGCGCGGGACCAACCGCTACCTGCCGCCCGACATCGCCGTGCAGTGGTGCCAGCCGGTGCCGGCCGATTTCGACGCGCGCCGCCATGCGCGCGGCCGCCGCTATGTCTACCTGCTGCGGGAATCCGTGGCCCGGCCCGCGCTGGAGGCCGGCCTGGTCGGCTGGGTGTTCCGGCCGCTGGACCAGGCCGCGATGGAGGCCGCGGCGGCCCATCTGATCGGCACGCATGACTTCAGCGCCTTCCGCGCCGCGGGCTGCCAGGCCCTCTCGCCGGTCAAGGAGATGCGCCGCATCGCCATCACGCGGCGCGGTGCGCTGTGGCGCTTCGAGGTCGAGGCCAGCGCCTTCCTGCACCACATGGTCCGCAACCTCATGGGCTGCCTGGTGGCGGTGGGGCAGGGCAGCCGGCCGCCCGACTGGATGGCCGAGGTGCTGGCCAGCCGCTCGCGCGAACGCGCCGCGCCGACCTTTGCCCCGGACGGCCTCTACTTCCTCGGCCCGGTCTACGATGCCGGGCTCGGTCTGCCCGAACACAATGCGTCGATCGACTGGCTGCCCTGAGGGCTGTGCAGCGTGCCGATCCTGCCGCCCGTTGGCCCCTTTTTCATGTCTCACCGCACCCGCATCAAGATCTGCGGCCTGACCCGCGAGGCCGATGTCGACGCCGCCGTGGCCGCCGGCGCCGACGCGCTCGGTTTCGTCTTCTACGCGAAGAGTCCCCGCGCGGTCAGCGTGGCCCGCGCGGCCGCGCTGGCCCGGCGTCTGCCGCCCTTCGTCACGCCGGTCGGGCTGTTCGTGAACGCCGAGCCGGCGGAGATTGCCGCGGCCTGCGCCGCCATCCCCACCTTGCTGCTGCAGTTCCACGGCGACGAGGACCGCGCGGCCTGCGAGGCCCCCGGCCGACCCTATCTGCGGGCGGCCCGGATGGGGCCGGGTTTCGCTTTGCTAGACTTCGCCCAGCAGTTTCCCAGCGCCCAGGCCCTGCTGCTCGACGCCCATGTCGAGGGCTATGGCGGCGGCGGAAAGGTCTTCGATTGGTCACTCATTCCAGCAAGCGCGCCCTGTCCGCTCGTTTTGTCTGGTGGGTTGAATCCTGCCAATGTGATCGATGGGGTGGAGCGCGTGCGGCCCTGGGCCGTTGACGTGAGCTCCGGCGTCGAGGTGGGCAAGGGCGTCAAGGACGCCGTCCTGATGCAAGCCTTCTGCGATGCCGTTCGGCAGGCCGATGCCCGCCCCCATGAGGCCGCCGGCTGAAGCCCCGGTCTCCCGGATCGAAAGCATTCCCATGTTGGACTACCAGCAACCCGATGCCCGCGGGCACTTCGGGCCCTACGGCGGCACCTTCGTCGCCGAGACCCTCATCCATGCGCTCGACGAGCTGAAGGCGGTCTATGCCCGCTACCAGCACGACGCCGAGTTCCAGCGCGAATTCCGCCACGAGCTGGCGCACTTCGTCGGCCGGCCCAGCCCGGTCTACCACGCTGCGCGCCTGAGCCGCGAGCTGGGTGGCGCGCAGATCCACCTCAAGCGCGAGGACCTGAACCACACCGGCGCGCACAAGGTGAACAACACCATCGGCCAGGCCCTGCTGGCCAAGCGCATGGGCAAGCCGCGGATCATCGCGGAGACCGGCGCCGGTCAGCATGGCGTGGCCACGGCCACCATCTGCGCGCGCTACGGCCTGGAGTGCGTGGTCTACATGGGCAGCGAGGACGTGAAGCGCCAGTCGCCTAACGTCTACCGCATGAAGCTGCTGGGGGCCACCGTGGTGCCGGTCGACAGCGGCAGCAAGACCCTGAAGGACGCGCTGAACGAGGCCCTGCGCGACTGGGTGACGAACGTCGAAAACACCTTCTACATCATCGGCACGGTGGCCGGCCCGGCGCCTTATCCGGCCATGGTGCGCGACTTCCAGAGCGTGATCGGCGAGGAGTGCCTGACGCAGATGCCGGCGCAGATCGGCCGCCAGCCCGACGCCGTCGTCGCCTGCGTCGGCGGCGGCAGCAATGCCATGGGCATCTTCTACCCCTACATCCCGCATGAGGGGACCCGCCTGATCGGCGTCGAGGCCGCGGGCGAGGGCCTGGACAGCGGCAAGCACTCGGCCTCGCTCACGCGCGGTACGCCCGGCGTGCTTCACGGCAACCGCACCTACCTGCTGCAGGACCGCAACGGCCAGATCACCGAGACGCACAGCATCTCGGCCGGCCTGGACTACCCCGGCGTCGGTCCCGAGCATGCCTACCTGAAGGACATCGGCCGCGCCGAGTACGTCGGCATCACCGACGCCGAGGCCCTGGCCGCCTTCCACCGCCTGTGCCGCACCGAGGGCATCATCCCGGCGCTCGAATCCAGCCATGCCGTCGCCCATGCGATGAAGATGGCGCCGACGATGCGGCCCGATCAGCACATCCTCGTCAACCTCTCGGGTCGGGGCGACAAGGACATCGGCACCGTGGCCGACCTGTCGAACGCCGATTTCTACTGCCGTCCGTCCTGCCGCGGCCAGTCGGTCAAGGGCGGCGTCTCGGTCGTGGAGGTGAAGGCATGAGCGCGCGCATCGCTGCGGTCTTCGAGACCCTCAAGACCCAGGGCCGCCAGGCCCTGATTCCCTATGTGACGGCCGGCGACCCAGCCCCCGCGGCCACCGTCGGCATCCTGCACGGCCTGGTGGCCGGCGGCGCCGACATCCTCGAACTGGGCGTGCCCTTCTCCGACCCGATGGCCGACGGCCCGGTGATCCAGAAGGCTTCCGAGCGTGCGCTGGCCCAGGGGGTGGGCCTGCACGAGGTGCTGGCCATGGTGCGCGACTTCCGTCGCGACGACGCCCGCACCCCGGTCGTGCTGATGGGCTACGCCAACCCGGTCGAGTGCTATGGCGTCGAGGCCTTCGCACGCGATGCGGCGGCGGCCGGCGTCGATGGCGTGCTGATCGTCGACTACCCGCCCGAGGAGTGCGAGACCTTCGCCGCGCTGCTGAAGGCAGCCGGCCTGGACCTGATCTTCCTGCTCGCCCCGACGTCCACCGAGGCCCGCATGGCCACGGTGGGCCGCATTGCCGGGGGCTACGTCTACTACGTGTCGCTCAAGGGCGTGACGGGCGCCGGCCACCTCGACACGGCCGAGGTCGGCCGCATGATTCCCCGCATCCGCCAGCATGTGCGGGTGCCGGTCGGCGTGGGCTTCGGCATCCGCGATGCCGAGAGTGCGGTTGCGGTCGCGGCGGTGTCCGATGCGGTCGTGATCGGCTCGAAGCTGGTCCAGTTGCTGGAAGCGGCACCGGCCGGCCGCTGGGCCGAGGTGGCGCGTGATTTCATGGCCTCGATCCGCGGTCCGCTGGATGCGGCCTCGGCCGCAAGGCGCTGAGCGATGCCGGCGGGGCCGCGACGCGGCCGTCCCGCCCTTCCTGTTTCCGATGTTCGATGAAAGGACCCTCCGATGAGCTGGCTTGAAAAACTCCTGCCGCCCAAGATCCAGCCCACCGATCCGGCCGAGCGCCGCTCGGTGCCGGAGGGCCTGTGGACCAAGTGCCCGGCCTGCGAGACCGTGCTCTACAAGACCGATCTGGAGCACAACCTCGGCGTCTGCCCGAAGTGCAGCCATCACCATCGCATCGGCGCGCGGGCACGGCTCGATGCCTTCCTCGATGCCGAGGGCCGCTACGACATCGGACAGGAGGTGCTGCCGGTCGACCCGCTCAAGTTCAAGGACAGCAAGAAGTACCCCGAGCGCCTGAAGCAGGCCCTGGACGCGACCGGCGAGACCGACGCCCTGGTCGTGATGGGCGGTGCGGTGATGACGCTGCCGGTGGTGGCCGCGGCCTTCGAGTTCGAGTTCATGGGCGGTTCGATGGGCTCGGTGGTTGGCGAGCGCTTCGTGCGCGGCGTCGAGACCGCGATCGAACAGAAGGTGCCCTTCATCAGCTTCGCCGCCAGCGGGGGCGCGCGCATGCAGGAGGGCCTGCTGAGCCTGATGCAGATGGCCAAGACCAATGCCTCGCTGACCTGGCTGGCCAAGGCCGGCCTGCCCTACATCAGCGTGCTGACCGACCCGACCATGGGCGGCGTGTCCGCCAGCTTCGCCTTCATGGGCGATGTGGTGGTGGCCGAGCCCAAGGCCCTGATCGGCTTCGCCGGGCCGCGCGTGATCGAGAACACCGTGCGCGAGAAGCTGCCCGAGGGTTTCCAGCGCGCCGAGTTCCTGCGCGACAAGGGCGCGGTCGACATGATCATCGACCGCCGCGAGCTGCGGCCCACGGTGGCCCGCATGCTGGCCATGCTGCAGCGCCAGAGCGCCGACGCGATCGCCTGAGCGCGCTGCCCGAACTTTCCGACGGGCGGCTCCGGCCGCCCTTTTTGCTTGATCCGTCCCGCGAGAAGCCGCTGCCGTGACCGACGTTTCCCCGACCGCGACCGAGACGGCCCGCGCCGAGCTGGCCCGCTGGCTGGCCCATGCCGAAGGCCTGCATCCGCGCGGCATCGACCTGACCCTGGAGCGCGTGCGGCGCGTCTACGCTCGCCTGGACCTGGCCCCGGACGTGCCGGTCGTCACCGTGGCCGGCACCAACGGCAAGGGTTCCACCTGCGCCATGCTGGAGGCCATCCTCGGCCAGGCCGGCTACCGCACCGGGGTCTACAGCTCGCCGCACCTCGTGCACTTCGAGGAGCGCTGCCGCATCGACGGCCGGCCGGTCGAGGCTGCCGCGCTGCTGCCGCACTTCGCGGCGGTCGAGGCGGCGCGCGAGGGCGACCCGCTGACTTATTTCGAGTTCACCACCCTGGTCATCCTGCGGCTGCTGGCCCAGGCGGGCCTCGATGCGCTGATCCTCGAAGTCGGCCTGGGCGGCCGCCTGGATGCGGTGAATGTGGTGGACACCGACTGCGCGATCCTCACCAGCATCGACCTTGACCACTGCGAGTTCCTCGGCCCGGACCGCGAGGCCATCGGCGCCGAGAAGGCGCCGATCGCCCGGCCGGGCAAGCCGATGATCGTCGGCGATCCCCTGCCGCCGGCCAGTGTGCTCACGCATGCCGCCTCGATCGGCGCCGACCTGTGGCTGCATGGCCGCGACTTCCGCTACGCCGGCCAGCAGGGCGAGGGCGGTCGCTGGCAGCAGTGGTCCTGGAGCGGCCGCAGCCAGCGCCACCACGGTCTGGCCTATCCGGCATTGCGCGGGGCCAACCAGCTGCTCAACGCCGCGGCGGTCCTGGCCGCGCTGGAGGCCCTGCGCTCGCGCCTGCCGGTGTCGGCCCAGGCGGTGCGCACCGGCCTGGCCCTGGTCGAGCTGCCCGGTCGCTTCCAGGTCGTGCCCGGTGAGCCGACCCTGGTGCTGGATGTCGCCCACAACCCGCATGCCGCGGCCACCCTGGCGCAGAACCTCGACCAGATGGCCTACCACCCGAGCACGCATGCTGTCTTGGGTGCGATGAAGGACAAGGACCTGGCGGCGGTGATCGCGCCGCTGCTGCCGCTGGTCGACGTCTGGCATCTCTGCGCGCTGCCGACGCCCCGTGCGGCCGATCTCGACACCCTGCAGGCTGCGCTCGACACCGCCCGCGCCACCCGCGCCCAGGGCCGCGTGCCCGGGCCGCAGCAGCCGCGTGTCGAACGCCATGCTGCACCGCGGGAGGCCCTGCTCGCCGCCCTGGGGCAGACCGACCCGGCCGATAGAATCGTGGTCTTCGGCTCTTTCTTCACCGTCGGTGGAGTGCTCCAGAACGGCCTGCCGCGGCGCGAGGCGCCGCACCTGGGGCGGGCCTGAGTCCCGGGCGCGGTCGACCCGGGTCCTTCCTCCGTCCGACCACCGCGCCCTTTCCCTGCATGGGTCTCGCCTCCTTCCTGTCCCGCTTGAGCCCGCCGGCCGCCGCTGCTGGTCCGGCCGAGGAGGAGCGGCTGCGCACCCAGGCCCGCCGACGCCTGATCGGCGCGGCCCTGCTCGTGATGGTGGCGGTGCTGCTGCTGCCCTGGGTCTTTGACAGTCCGCCGCGCCCGCTGCCCAGCGACCTGCCGATCGACATTCCCCGCCGCGAAGCGACTGCCGCGCTGGGCTTGCCGAGCGAGCGGGCGAATGCCGAGACGGCTTCCGCGCCTGTTGAGCCGGTGACCGATCCAGTCCGGCCGGCCCGCCCGGCGCCCGTTCCGGCGTCGGCGCCGGCTGCGGCCCGCTTGCCGGAGGCTCCGCCGGCCGCCGAGCGCGAGACCGTCGAGGCGGCCGTGCCGGCCACCCGTCGTGCGGCCTCGGCGCCGCCGCTGGCGCGGCCCCCCGCCGCTTCGGCCGTGCCCTCGCCCAGGCGTCCAGAGCCGCCGACGGCAGGCAAGGGCGGGTCCGAGCCCCCCGCCGCCGCCACGGCCAAGCCTGCCGCGGAGGCCACGGCAGGTGCCCGCTACATCGTGCAGATCGGCGCCTACGCCGATCCCGCCACCGCCCGGGCGGCGCGGCTGAAGGTCGAACGGCTGGGCCTGAAGACCTATGTCCACGAGATCGACGTGCCAGGCGGCAAGCGCATCCGCGTCCGCGTCGGTCCCTTCAGCGACCGCGAGGAGGCAGCCCGTGTGCAGGACCGCCTGGAGAAGGCCGGCTTCCAGCCCGGCCTGCTGACGCTGTGAGGAGGACCGCCGCATGAACCTCGAATCCCTGGGCTGGGTCGACGGCCTGGCGCTGCTCGGTCTGGCCGTGTCCTTCGTGATCGGGCTGTGGCGCGGGCTCGTCTTCGAGCTGATGTCGATCGCCGGCTGGATCGTGGCCTACCTGCTGGCCCAGCGCTACAGCCCGTCGATGGCGGGCTGGCTGCCGATCGGGGCGCCCGGCAGCGCCTTGAACCTGATCGCAAGCCTGGTGCTGCTCTTCGTGATCGCGCTTTTCGTCTGGGCCTTGCTGTCCTGGCTGCTGCAGAAGGCGATCTCGGCCTCCCCGCTGCGGCCGGTTGACCGCGTCCTCGGCGGCGTCTTCGGCCTGCTGCGCGCGCTGGTGATCGGCCTGGTGCTGGTCAGCGGCATCCGGCTCACGCCCCTCGCGGGCTCGACCGACTGGCAGGCCTCGCGGGCCGTGCAGGGGCTCGGGCTCGTTCTCGAACAGATCCAACCCTGGTTGCCCGACGCGGTAGCACGCCATCTGCGCGCTGCCGCCGCGGGCCACCTGTCCTCGGCACAGAAAGGCTGAAACCCATGTGCGGCATCGTCGGCGTCATCTCCAAAGCCCCCGTCAACCAGCTCATCTACGACGCACTGCTGCTGCTGCAGCACCGTGGTCAGGACGCGGCCGGCATCGTCACCGCCGGCCCGGACCATCGCGGCACCAAGTTCTTCATGCACAAGGCGCGCGGCATGGTCCGCGATGTGTTCCGCACCCGCAACATGCGCGCGCTGCCCGGCCAGATCGGCCTGGGCCAGGTTCGCTACCCCACCGCGGGCAATGCCTACAGCGAGGAAGAGGCGCAGCCCTTCTACGTGAACGCGCCCTTCGGCCTGGTGCTGGTGCACAACGGCAACCTGACGAATGCCCATGCCCTCAAGGGCGAGCTGTTTGCGATCGACCGCCGCCACCTGAACACCGAGAGCGACACCGAGGTGCTGATCAACGTGCTCGCGCACGAGCTGGAGAGCGCGGCGCGCGACCAGGCGCTGACGCCCGCGGTGATCTTCGATGCCGTGGCGGCTGTGCACAAGCGCATCAAGGGCAGCTATGCCGTGGTCTGCCTGATTGCCGGCCACGGCCTGCTCGCCTTCCGCGACCCCTACGGCATCCGTCCGCTCTGTCTGGGCGAGGCCATGCTGCCGGATGGCAGCCGGGAACTGATGGTGGCCAGCGAATCCGTGGCGCTGGAAGGCACCGGCCACCAGTTCGTGCGCGATGTGCAACCGGGCGAGGCCATCTTCATCGACTATGAAGGCGCTCTGCATGCGAGCCAGTGCGCGGCCAAGCCCACGCTGAACCCCTGCATCTTCGAGTTCGTCTACCTGGCGCGGCCGGATTCGGTGATCGACGGCATCTCCGTTTACCAGGCTCGCCTGAACATGGGCGAGACGCTGGCGCAGCGCGTGATCTCCACCGTGCCCCCGACCGAGATCGACGTGGTCATCCCCATCCCCGAGTCCAGCCGGCCGAGCGCGATGCAGCTGGCGCAGAGGCTGGGCAAGCCCTATCGCGAGGGCTTCGTGAAGAACCGCTACGTCGGCCGCACCTTCATCATGCCGGGCCAGGGGCAGCGCAAGAAGAGCGTGCGCCAGAAGCTCAATGCCATCGGCAGCGAGTTCAAGGGCCGCCGGGTGCTGCTGGTCGACGATTCGATCGTGCGTGGCACGACCAGCCGCGAGATCGTTCAGATGGCCCGCGAGGCCGGTGCGGCCAAGGTCTACCTGGCCTCGGCCGCGCCGCCGGTGCGCCACCCCAACGTCTATGGCATCGACATGCCGACCAAGACCGAGCTGATCGCCCACGGCCGCAGCAGTGATGAAGTCCGCGACTACATCGGCTGCGACGCCCTGATCTACCAGGATCTGGCCGCGATGAAGAAGGCGGTGGGCCTGCTGCAGCCAGCGCTGGCGGGCTTCGAGGCCTCCTGCTTCGATGGCGTCTACATCACCGGCGACGTCAGCAGCGAGGATTTCGACGCCATCTCCAAGCAGCGCAGCCTGGGCTTCGAGGAGGAAGAGGACAACCGCCAGCGTCTGGCGTTGCAGGGTGGCGTGGAGGTCTGAGCATGGCCGATCAGGACGACACCGCCCGCAAGCCGGGCCTGCCCCGGGTGGATCTTCCGCCCGACGCGCGGCTGGAGACCCTGGCCGTGCGCGAAGGCCTGCCGGCCACGCCCTGGGGCGAGAACTCCGAGGCCCTGTTCCTGACCAGCAGCTTCGTGCATCCGGACGCCGCCACCGCCGCCCGCCGTTTCGCCGGGGAGGAGGAGGCCTTCGTCTACAGCCGTTTCACCAACCCCACGGTGATGATGATGGAGCGCCGCCTCGCGGCGCTGGAAGGCACCGAGGCCTGCCTGGCCACCGCCAGCGGCATGAGCGCGATCCTCCTGCTGTGCATGGGCCTGCTGAAATCCGGCGACCACGTGGTCTGCTCGCGCAGCGTGTTCGGCTCGACCATCAAGCTGCTGAGCAGCGAGTTCGGCAAGTTCGGCGTCGAGACCACGTATGTCTCGCAGAGTGAGCCTGCCGAATGGCGTGCCGCGATGCGGCCGAACACCAGGCTGCTGTTCGCCGAGACGCCCAGCAACCCCCTGACCGAGGTCTGCGACATCCAGGCCCTGGCCGACATCGCCCACGAGGGCGGCGCGCTGCTGGTCGTCGACAACTGCTTCTGCTCGCCGGCGCTGCAGCAGCCGGTGAAGCTGGGCGCCGACTTGATCATCCATTCCGGCACCAAGTACCTGGATGGCCAGGGCCGGGTGTTGGCGGGCATGGTCTGCGGCCCCAAGTCCATCGTCGAAGGCGTGCTGGTGCCGGTGATGCGCAGCGCCGGCATGAGCCTGTCACCCTTCAATGCCTGGGTGGTGCTCAAGGGCCTGGAGACGCTGGGGATCCGCATGGCCGCGCAGAGCGCGAACGGCCTGGCCCTGGCCCAGTGGCTGGAAGCGCATCCGGCCGTCGAGCGGGTCTACCACCCCGGCCTGGCCTCGCATCCCCAGCATGCGCTGGCCATGGCCCAGCAGGGTGGGGTGGGCGGCGCGGTGTTGAGCTTCATCGTCAAGTCCGCCGACGCGGTGCAGGCCCGCGAGCGCGCCTTCGCCGTCATCGACGCGACGCGCATCTGCTCGATCACCGCCAACCTCGGTGACACCAAGACCACCATCACCCATCCGGCCAGCACCTCGCACGGCCGGCTTAGCGAAGACCAGCGCCTGGCCGCCGGCATCACCCAGGGCCTGATCCGCGTCGCGGCCGGCCTGGAGCATGTCGAGGACCTGAAGGTCGACCTGGCCCGCGGCCTGGACCGCCTGGTCTGAATCCCTCGGCGGGCCGGTCGCCGTGTCGGCGACCGGCCCGATGTCTTTGGCGGCCGCGCGGCCTGTGCCGTACCGGCCTTTCGATCTCCAAGCCATGAGCGACCTCCAACGTCCGGTCCGCACGCGTTTCGCGCCCAGCCCGACCGGCTTCATCCACCTCGGCAACATCCGCTCCGGCCTCTACCCCTGGCTCTTCGCCCGGGCCCGGGGCGGGCAGTTCATCCTGCGCATCGAGGACACGGACACCGAGCGCTCCTCGCAGGAGGCGGTCGACGTCATCCTCGAGGGCATGCGGTGGCTGGGCCTGGCGCACGACGAGGGCCCCTTTTTCCAGATGCAGCGCATGGACCGCTATCGTGCGGTCGTGCAGCAGCTGCTCGACGCCGGGCTGGCCTACCGCTGCTACACCACGCCGGCCGAGCTGGATGCGCTGCGCGAACAACAGCTCGCCGCCAAGCTGAAGCCGCGCTACGACGGCCGCTGGCGGCCCGAGCCCGGCAAGCGCCTGCCGCCGGTGCCGGAGGGCGTGGCCCCGGTCATCCGCTTCAAGACGCCGCAGGGTGGCAGCGTGGCGTGGACGGACAAGGTCAAGGGCCTGATCGAGTTCAGCAACGAGGAGCTCGATGACCTGGTCATCGCCCGCCCGGCTGCGCCCGGCGAGGCCATCGGCGTGCCGACCTACAACTTCTGCGTGGTCGTCGACGACCTCGACATGGGCATCACCCACGTCATCCGCGGGGACGACCATGTCAACAACACCCCGCGGCAGATCCACATCTTCCGCGCGCTGGGCGCCGAGCCGCCGGTCTTCGCCCACCTGCCGACCGTGCTGAACGAGCAGGGCGAGAAGATGAGCAAGCGCCACGGGGCCAAGCCGGTCACGGCCTACCGCGACGAGGGCTATCTGGCCGATGCCGTCGTGAACTACCTGGCCCGCCTGGGCTGGAGCCACGGTGACGATGAGATCTTCAGTCGCGAGCAGCTCATCAGCTGGTTCGACCTGGACCACCTGGGCAAGAGCGCCGGCCAGTTCGACGAGGCCAAGCTGCGCTGGGTGAATGCCCAGCATCTCAAGATGAGCCCCGACGAGGCCCTCGTCCCGCTGGTGGCCGAGCAACTGGCACGCCGTGGGCTGCATGGTCTCGCCGAGGACCCGCGCAGCGCCGCGCGCATCGGTCTGTTCAAGGACCGCTGCAGCACGACGGCCGAGATCGCCGACTGGCTGTCGATGTATCACGGACCCGTCAGCCCCTCGGAAGCTGAGCAGGCTCAGCATCTGAGCCCGGCCATCCGTCCGGCCCTGGTGGCGCTGGCCGACGCGCTGGCTGCCCTGCCGGACTGGACGGCGGCTGCGATCGGCCAAGCCTTCAAGGGGGTCCTTGCCGCCCAGGGCCTGAAGATGCCGCAGTTGGCCATGCCGGTGCGGGTGGCCGTGTGCGGCCGGGCCCAGACGCCTTCGGTCGACGCGGTGCTGTCGCTCTTTGATCAAGAAATTGTGGTCAGGCGCTTGCGCGAGGCCTGAAAGTGGTTCATAATCTCTTTCTCGCTTGAACGGCGCAGCCCAAAAGCAAGACGCAACGCAAAACGATGCAGCTTGCCACGAACCAGCCCACCCGCTGGCATCGTGATTCAAAGGGGGTATAGCTCAGCTGGGAGAGCGCTTGCATGGCATGCAAGAGGTCAGCGGTTCGATCCCGCTTACCTCCACCAAATGATCTGGTGGCGCGCGGTTCAAGAGGCGACGGTTTTAGTCCCCTTCGTCTAGAGGCCTAGGACACGACCCTTTCACGGTTGTAACAGGGGTTCGAATCCCCTAGGGGACGCCAAGTTTGACGATGCTTGCGCAGCAATGCGAAATATCGTTACCGACAAGGAGTGGTAGTTCAGTCGGTTAGAATACCGGCCTGTCACGCCGGGGGTCGCGGGTTCGAGTCCCGTCCACTCCGCCAAACGCAAAAGGGCGCCTTCGGGCGCCCTTTTGTCATGGGTCCTCGGAGGGTTGCGCTGCGTACGCCTGCCCCGCCCAGGACTGGCCGAGAATGGCAGTCATGGACCACAGCTTCGCTTCGGCGCTTGTCCTCCTGCTGCTCGTGCTGGATCCGCTGGGCGGCTTGCCGGTCTACATCACCGTGCTGGACAGGGTGGATCCCGCCCGGCGAGCCCGGCTCGCGTTGCGCGAAAGCGTCATCGCCTTCCTGCTTCTGCTCGCCTTCATGCTCGGCGGTCAGGGGTTTCTCCGGCTGATGAACCTTTCCGAGCGGGCGCTCGAAGTGGCGGGTGGCGTGATCCTGATGATCATCGCCATCCGCATGATCTTCGCCCGCGACGGGGTGATGCCCATGGAGGCGGACCGACGCGAACCCCTGATTTTTCCGCTCGCCGTTCCCTTGCTGGCTGGGCCGTCGGCCCTGGCGACCGTGCTGCTGCTCGCGTCGCGCCAGCCGGATCGCTTGTTGCACTGGGTGCTGGCGCTGGCAGTGGCCATGGGCATCTGCCTGCTCGTGCTGCTGTCCGCCGCGCGCCTGCAGCGATGGCTGGGCGAGCCCTTGGTCCATGCGCTGGAGAAGCTGATGGGCCTGGTGCTGACCGCGATCGCGGTCGAGATGCTGCTCTCCGGTCTGCGGCGCTACTTTGGCGGTTTGAGCTGAACCGAGGTGGCGCGCGGAAGACAGGGCAGGGCGATGTTGCCGCGAAGCTGGGGCACACTCGGCCCATGACTTTGACGACGGTTCGGCCCGCCTTCACAAACCCTTGGCGTTCGATGCCGCAAGGTCATGGCGCGGTTCATGGCCCGCAAGAGGCATCGCCCTTCGCGACGTCACAAAGCAAAACGCCCTCAAGCTGCAAGCTTGAGGGCGTCTGCCTCGATCTGTTTCGTTTCCTTGACTGCCGTACCGACAGTGTTGGTGCCCAGGAGAGGACTCGAACCTCCACGGAGTTACCCGCTAGTACCTGAAACTAGTGCGTCTACCAATTCCGCCACCTGGGCTCGGCAACGAAGAATGAAATTCTAAGATGAAAAATGAACAGGGCTCAAGCCCGAATGTGAAAAGTGGCGCGAGTGCAACACTGCTGGCTGAAGTTGAAGGTTTGGTGCAGGGCCATCGTGACGGCCACGGCTTCGTGCAGCGTGACGACGGCGAGGCCGATCTCTATCTGTCGCCGCAGGAAATGCGTGCGGTGTTGCATCGCGACAGGGTTCGTGCCCGCATCATCCGTCTGGATCGCAAGGGGCGCCCCGAAGCCCGGGTGCTCGAGATCCTCGAGCGCCGCAAGACGCCGATCATCGGCCGCCTGCTGTTCGAGGGGGGCGTCTGGCTGGTCGCGCCCGAGGACAAGCGCTACGGCCAGGACATCCTCATCCCCAAGCAGGCCACGGCCAAGGCCCAGCCGGGCCAGGTGGTGGCGGTCGAGTTGACCGAGACGCCCTCCATGTATGCGCAGCCGGTCGGCCGCATCACCGAGGTGCTTGGCGAGGTCGACGATCCCGGCATGGAGATCGAGATCGCGGTCCGCAAATACGAGGTGCCGCACCGCTTCACGGCCGAGACCATGGCCCAGGCGGCCAAGCTGCCCGACAAGGTGCGGCCGATCGACAAGAAGGGCCGCATCGACCTGAGCGACGTGCCGCTCGTCACCATCGACGGCGAGGATGCGCGCGACTTCGACGACGCTGTCTACTGCGAGCCGATCGCGATCGGCCGAGCGAAGAAACCCAACGGCTGGCGTCTGGTGGTCGCCATCGCCGATGTCAGCCACTACGTGAAGCCGGGCGAGGCCATCGACGACGATGCCTACGAGCGGGCGACCAGCGTCTACTTCCCGCGCCGCGTGATCCCGATGCTGCCGGAGAAGCTCAGCAACGGCCTGTGCTCGCTGAACCCGGAGGTCGACCGGCTCTGCATGGTCTGCGACATGGTGATCGACGGTGGCGGCGAGATCGTCGCCTACCAGTTCTTCCCCGCGGTCATGCACTCGGCCGCGCGCTTCACCTACACCGAGGTCGCTTCCATCCTGGCCAACACCCGCGGGCCCGAGGCCGCGAAGCGCAAGGCCCTGGTGCCGCATCTGGTCGACCTGCACGAGGTCTACCGCGCCCTGCTCAAGGCGCGCAGCCTGCGCGGTGCGGTGGACTTCGACACCACCGAGACGGCCATCGTCTGCGACGACAACGGTCGCATCGAGAAGATCGTCCCGCGCACCCGCAACGACGCCCACCGCCTGATCGAGGAGGCCATGCTGGCCGCCAATGTCTGCGCGGCCGAGTTCATTGCCCAGGCCGAGCATCCGGTGCTCTATCGCGTGCACGAAGGCCCCACGCCCGAGAAGCGCACGACGCTGCAGAACTACCTGAAGGCCCTGGGCCTGGGGCTGAACATCGGCGACGACCCGCACCCGCGCGAGTTCCAGGCCATCGCCCAGGCCACCCGCGAGCGGCCCGATGCGCAGCAGATCCACAGCATGTTGCTGCGCTCGATGCAGCAAGCGATCTACACGCCGGTCAACAGCGGCCACTTCGGCCTGGCCTACGGGGCCTACGCGCACTTCACCAGCCCGATCCGACGCTACCCGGACCTGCTGGTGCATCGGGTGATCAAGGCCATCCTGGGCCAGAAGCGCTATCACCTGCATGCGCCGGAGCTGGCGAGTTCGGCCGTCCACACCCGCAAGTTGCCGCGCGGCAAGCCGGCAGGCAAGGGGGCGGGCGCGATGGCCACCGCCGTGCCCGCGCCGCCGGTGCGCCAGCCCAAGCTCAGTCCGGCCGAGCAGGCCATGTGGGACGCCGCCGGTGCGCACTGCAGCGCGAACGAGCGCCGCGCCGACGAGGCGTCGCGCGACGTCGAGGCCTGGCTCAAGTGCAAGTTCATGCGCGAGCACCTCGGGGAGGAGTTCGGGGGCACCGTCACCGCGGTGACCAGCTTCGGCCTCTTCGTCACGCTCGACGAGCTGTATGTGGAGGGCCTCATCCACATCACCGAGCTCGGCGGCGAGTACTACCGCTTCGACGAGGCCCGCCAGGAGTTGCGTGGCGAACGCACCGGCGTGCGCTATGTGGTGGGCAGCCGCTTGCGGGTGCAGGTCAGCCGGGTCGACCTGGACGGGCGCAAGATCGATTTCCGTCTGGTGCGCGATCCGCTGCTCGCGCCGCCGCCGGCGGGCGGCGGGCGTGGGGGCAAGGCCGCTGGCCGTGCCCGTCCGGCGTCCGAGCCTCCGGCCGAGCCCGTGTCCGCGGTCGAGGCCCTGGCCGCCGTCCAGACCGAGGATCGGGACGAGAAGCAGGCCGCGCGCAAGGCCCGTGCCGCAGGCGCTGGCAAGCCGCGCCGCGCGGCCCTGCTGTCGCCGCCGCCCGGCGAGGAGTCGGCCCCTGAAACGCTCTGGGAGGTGGGGCCTCCGGTCGTCGAGCCCCGGCCCCGTGCCAAGGGCGGCAAGGCGGCCAAGGCCGCCAAGACGGCTCCGTCCGCGAAGGCGGGATCCGGCCGCCGCAAGGCCGCCGCCGATCCTGCCGCGGCGGCAGCCGAGGCCCGCCCGGCCCGCAAGAGCCGGCGCAGCAGCAAGCGCTGAGCGCGCAGGACCCGCCTCCGGCGGGCCCGCGTCTCAGCCGCGCGGCAGGTTCTGAAGGGCCTCGATCAGGCGCAGCGCGTCCAGCGGCTGGCCGGGGCCGCGCGCGGCCTGCCAGGCGTCGGCCGCGGCGCCATGGCTCCACACGCCGAGCCGCAGCGCGTCCCATGCGTCCAGGCCCTGCGCCCACAGGCCGCCGATCCAGCCGGCCAGCACGTCGCCGGTCCCGCCGCTGGCCAGGGCGGCATTGCCGCTGGCGTTGATCGCGCTGCGGCCATCCGGCGCGGCCAGCACGCTGCCCGAGCCCTTGAGCACCACCATCGCGCCGTAGCGTTGCGCGAGCTGCCGCGCGGCCGCCAGGCGGTCGGCCTGGACCGCTTCGGTCGTGCAGCCCAGCAGGCGGGCGGCTTCCAGCGGATGCGGGGTCAGCATGGCCGGGGCGGTCCGTGTGCGCAGTCCCTGTGCCAGGGCTGGGTCGGTGGCCAGGGCGTTCAGTGCATCAGCATCCAGCAGCAGCCGCGGCGCGCCGGCGATGAGCGCCGGCAGCCAGGCGCCGACCCCCGCGCCACCGCCGCAGCCGGCCACTACTGTCGCACGGGCCAGGGCCTCGCCGCGCAGGGCCTCCGGTGCCCGGGTCATCAGCGCCGGATGGCCGGGCGGAGCCGCTGTCGGGTCCAGCCGCAGGACATGCACGCGGCCGGCTCCTGCGGCCAGGCCGGCCCGGGCGGCCAGTTCGATGGCGCCTGACATGCCCGCCGCACCGCCCAGCGCCCACAGATCGCCCTGGCTGCCCTTGTGCGCGGTGTGCGGGCGATCCGGCCAGCAGCCCGCGCAGCCCGGCGCGTCCAGCAGGCGCGGCGTGCTTGCCGTCGCCGGAAGCGCCACCCCCAGGTCGTCATGCCAGATCGTGCCGGCATGGTCGCGGCCCGCAGCCGTCCAGAGACCGGGCTTCAGGCCGAGCAGGCTCAGCGTCCAGCGGGCGCGCACGGCCGGGCCTGCGCAGCTGCCGGTGTCGGCGGCCAGGCCGCTCGGCAGGTCCACCGCCAGGATGCCAGCCGGCAGGCCCTCGAGGGCGGCCAATGCCGTGGCCACCGGCCCCTCGGGGGGGCGCCGGGCCGACAGGCCCAAGCCCAGGAGGGCATCGATCACCAGGTCGTCCGGACCCAGGCCCTCGGGCGGCTGCGGGGGGCCGCCGGCTGACACGGCGAGGCCGGCGGCCCGGGCTTGTGCCAGGGCCCAGCACGCATCGCCGGCTTGCGGCTCGGCGGCCAGCCACACGCTCACCGGCAGGCCCGCGGCCCGCAGCAGACGGGCCGCGACCAGGCCATCGCCACCGTTGTTGCCGGCGCCGGCCAGCACCCAGGCCTGGCGGGCATGCGGCGCCAGCGCACGGCCGAGGCGGGCCACCGCATGGCCGGCCCGCGCCATCAGCGCATGGGGCGGCAGCGCCCGGGCGGCTTCGGCCTCGCCGCGTCGCAGGAGGGCGCTGTCGTGCAGCGGCAGCCCTTCGGCCGGGCCCTGGCGCCGTGGCAGCCGCTGCGGCGCGGCGGGCAGGGCGGAGGCCGGCCCGGAGCTCATGCCGCAACGTCCGCCAGCGCGTCGGCAGCAAGCAGCTCGGCCTGGCCGCGGCCCGCCAGGGCGTCGGCCAGGCGCTGGGCGCTGCCGCAGGCCAGGGCCCAGCCGGCACGGCCGTGGCCGAGGTTGAGCCACAGGCCCGGGGCCTCGCTGGCGCCGATGCGCGGCAGGCCATCGGCGAAGCCCAGGTGCATGCCGCACCAGACCTGGCCCCGTTCGGTCTGGGTGATGCTGGGGAAGTCGCGCTGCGCGGCACGGTAGAGCCGCTCGACCAGGGCTTTCGGAGGCTGGCCATCGCCACTGGGGCGGTGCCAGAGGCCGGCCACGCGCAGGCGGTCGCCGAGGCGGGCCATCATCAGCGCGCCGTCGGCGTCGATCAGACCGCGCACCGGGCCCCGGTCGGGGTCGCGCAGCGGCAGGGTCAGGGACAGGCCGGCCTCGCGCACCAGCGGCAGGGCCGGGCCGGGCAGCAGCGGCGCGGCCGCACCGCTGCACAGCACGACGGCGTCGAACTGCCGGGGCGGCGGCGCCGTGCGCTCCGGCGGTGCCGGGCCACGGCCGCCGGGTCGGGCGCCGCTCAGGCTGCCGCGGTTCGAGGTGTCGTGCTCGATCCACTGCAGGGTCAGCGGCCGGCCTGGCTCGACATGCTGCACCTCGACGCCGAAGAGGAAGCGCGCACCGCGCGCTTCCGCCTGCTCGCGCAGTTGCTGCGCGATCTGCCGGACATTGACCATCTCGGCCTCCGGCCAGAACAGCAGGCCGCTGCCGGGCGCATCGGGCGCCAGATCGGGCTCGCTGGCCCGCCAGGCCTCGCGGTCGAGGAAGCGGCTGCCGGCCGCCGCCAGGGGCTGCGCGGCCAGGGCCGCTTCGAGCCGAAGCCGGCCGGCCTCGTCGGCGATCCGCAGGCCCACGCCCAGGCTGTGCTCGTAAGGCAGGGCCTCCCGGTCGAACCAGCGGCCGAGCACGCGCTGGCTGTCCCGGGCCAGCCGGGCCATCTGCTCGCGGCGACGCTGGGTGCGGCCGTCGCGCGTCGCCCGCCAGCGCTGCCAGCGTCCCGCCAGACCGGGCAGTGGCGGCGGATCGACCAGGCTGGCCACCGGTCCGCCCAGGGCCAGCACGCCCGGGGCGAGCAGGCCGGCCGGCGCGAAGCTGCCCTCGGCGGCCAGGCTGCCGCGGCGCTCGAAGACGGTGACGGCATGGCCATCCTCGGCCAGGGCCCGGGCACTCGCGACGCCGACGATGCCGGCGCCGATCACGGCGATGCGCTGCGGCTTCATGCGGCAGCTCCTGCATGCGCAGCGGCCAGGGCGGTTTCGACGGCGCGGGCCGCGTCGAGCAGGCCGGCATCGCGGCCGCGGCCGGCCCAGAGCATCAGGCCCAGGGGCGGCTCGCCCGGGGCCTGCGCCGGCAGGCTGATCGCGCAGCCGTCGAGCACATTGACCACGGTCGGATTGCGCAGCAGGCGGGCGTTGACCGCGAAGAAGGCCGCGTCGCGGGCCTCGGCCTCCGTGGCCGGGGCGCCGGGCGCAGCCGGCAGCAGGGGATCGAGCAGGGGGGGAAGGTCGGGCACGGTGGGTGAGAGAAGGGCGTCGAAGCCGGCGATGGCCGCATCGACGCGGCCGATCCACGCGGCGCGGGCACGCTGGAGGTCAAGGTAGTCGGCCGCGGACTGGCTGGCGCCGCGGCGGATCCGGGCGGCGACCCGTGGGTCGTAGGCGTCCGGCTGGGTCTCGAGGGCCTGGCGGTGCCAGGCCCAGGCTTCGGCCGCGGGGAAGCCGCCGAGGGCATTCATCGCCGCCAGCTCGCCCAGCTCGGGCAGCGGCAGCGGGTCGATGCGGGCGCCGGCCGCGCGCAGCCGGGCCAGCGCGGCCTCGAAGCCGCGGGCAAGCCGCGGGTCGAGGGCCTCAAGCATCAGGGTTTCAGGCAGACCCAGGCGCAGGGCGGCCAGCGGCCGGTCCCGGCGCGGCAGCGGGGCGCCGCGCAGCACCGCGTCGAGCAGGGCCGCATCGCGCACGCTGAGGGTGATCGCGCCGACCGTGTCCAGCGTCGGTGCAAGCGGCAGCATGCCTTCGCGGGGTATGGCGGACTGCGTCGGCTTGAAGCCCACCAGGCCCTGCAGCGCCGCCGGAATGCGCAGCGAGCCCCCGGTGTCGCTGCCGAGGCCGGCCCAGGCCGCGCCGCCCGCCACCGCGGCAGCCGACCCGGAGCTGGATCCCCCCGGTACACGCCGGGGTCCGCCCGGCTCCAGCCGTGCGCTTGCCGGATTGGCCAGCACCGGATGGTGCGGGTTCAGGCCGACGCCGGAGTAGGCGAACTCGTTCATGTGCGCCCGGCCGATCAGCACCGCCCCGGCGGCCCGCAGGCGGGCCACGGCCGGCGCATCGGCACGGGCGGGCGCCGCCCCGGCCAGACGGCGGGAGCCGCCGGCCGTGACCTGACCGGCGACGTCGAACAGGTCCTTCACCACGACGGCCAGGCCCCCCAGCGGCGGCCGCGGCCGGCCGGCGGCGCAGGCCTGGTCGATGGCCCGCGCGGCGGCTTGCGCACCTGCGGCGTCGATCTGCAGGAAGGCCGGCGCCACCTGGGGATCGAGCGCCGCCTGCAGGCAGCTGGCCAGGGCATCCTGCGCGCCCTGGGGCAGGCCCGGTTGCAGCCGGGTCAGCTGGTCGCAGAGGTCGGGGCGGGTCAAGGTGCTAAACTCTTTGGGTTTATCCGAAGACAAGGCGCAAGGCGCTGGATCTGCAAGCCGTGCGCGCTTGCGGGGCCAGCGAATTGGCAGGCCGGTCCGGCACCCAGGTGCATTCCTGGGGTTCGGTTCCGCGGCAATTTGCGTCGGTGGGTTCGGGCAGGTCCGAGGGACTGCCTGCCGAACACGCCTCCTTGCTGGTCCCGCCAACAAGGCTTGTCGGTCGCGAAGATGCGCAGTGTGCCTGCTTCAGCCGGTCGTTCCGATGACCCGCCCGGGTGCCCTGCCAGATCCGTGGCCGGATGAACCCATGTCCCGCCCTCGCGGGCCCGGCTCCGAAAAGGTGTCGAGGTCCCGGGACGATGACGGCCAGCGGCCGCATCCCCGGAGCCTTGATCCGTGCCGTGCCTCAGACCCAACCTTTCGAAGGAATCGAAACCATGTCGTTCAGCATGCGCGAAATGCTGGAAGCCGGCGTCCACTTCGGACACCAGACCCGCTTCTGGAACCCCAAGATGGCCCCGTTCATCTTCGGCCATCGCAACAAGATCCACATCATCAACCTCGAGAAGACGCTGCCGCTCTACGAGGAAGCGATGAAGTTCATCCGCCAGCTGTCGGCCCGTCGCGGCACGATCCTGCTGGTCGGCACCAAGCGCCAGGCCCGCGAAGTCGTCGCGCAGGAAGCCCAGCGCGCCGGCATCCCCTACGTCGACCAGCGCTGGCTGGGCGGCATGCTGACCAACTTCAAGACGGTCAAGGGCTCGATCAAGAAGCTCAAGGACATGCAGGCCCAGGCGGAAGCCGGTCTCGAGTCCATGAGCAAGAAGGAAGGCCTGCTGTTCCAGCGCGAGCTGGACAAGCTGCAGAAGGACATCGGCGGCATCGCCGACATGAACGCGCTGCCGGACGCCATCTTCGTGATCGACGTGGGCTACCACAAGATCGCGATCGCCGAGGCCAAGAAGCTGGGCATTCCGGTCATCGGCGTGGTCGACACCAACCACAACCCGGATGGCATCGACTACGTGATCCCCGGCAACGACGACTCGGCCAAGGCCGTGGCGCTGTACGCCAAGTCGGTGGCCGAGGCCGTGCTGGCCGGCAAGGCCAACGCGATCAATGAAGTGGTCGCTGCGGCCCAGGACGGCGACGAGTTCGTCGAGGTCAGCGACGCGGTCTGACGCCTCGGCGCCAGCCAGGATCAGGGGCTGTCTCAGCCCCTTTTTCTTGAGCCCCCGTTTGTCGACCGGCCGTCCGCGGCCCGCCGTCCGGCCGGTCGGAAGCCCCCTGTGGCGCCCTGTGCGCCGCCGTCCCGCCCCGGCGGGACATCCCAACACGGAGTGACACCATGCCTGCAATCACCGCCTCGATGGTCGCCGAACTGCGCGCCAAGACCGATGCGCCGATGATGGAGTGCAAGAAGGCCCTGACCGAGGCCGACGGCGACCTGGCCCGCGCGGAGGAAATCCTGCGCGTCAAGCTGGGCAACAAGGCCGGCAAGGCGGCCTCGCGCATCACCGCCGAAGGCGTCATCGCTGCTGCGATCAGCGGCAGCACCGGCGCGATGATCGAGATCAACTGCGAGACCGACTTCGTCTCGAAGAACGACAGCTTCCTGGCCTTTGCCAACGCCGCCGCCCGCCTGGTGGCCGAAGCCAATCCGGCCGACGTGGCCGCGCTGTCGGCCCTGGCCTACGCGCAGGATGGCTTCGGTCCGACGCTCGAGGACGTGCGCAAGGGCCTGATCGGCAAGATCGGCGAGAACATGTCGATCCGCCGCTTCCAGCGCTACGCCTCGGGCGCCCAGCTGGCCCACTACCTGCACGGCACCCGCATCGGCGTGGTCGTCGAGTTCGAGGGCAGCGAAGTCGCCGCCAAGGACGTGGCGATGCACGTGGCCGCGATGAAGCCGGCCGCGCTGTCGAGCGCCGAGGTCCCGGCCGAGCTGGTCGAGAAGGAGCGCAAGATCGCCGCCGAGAAGGCTGCTGAATCGGGCAAGCCGGCCGAGATCGTCGCCAAGATGGTCGAGGGCTCGGTGCAGAAGTACCTGAAGGAAGTCTCGCTGCTCGACCAGGTCTTCGTGAAGGCCGCCGACGGCAAGCAGACCGTGGCCGCCTACCTGAAGGGTGCGAGCACCACGGTGAAGGCCTTCACGCTCTACGTGGTCGGCGAAGGCATCGAGAAGAAGCAGGACGACTTCGCGGCCGAAGTGGCCGCCCAGGTCGCAGCCGCCAAGGGCGCCTGAGCGCCTTGGCTGGAACCGCCCCGCGGGGGCGGTTCCGGTTCAAGGGCCCGGCGGGCCTGCCGAGGTCCTGCCGGGCCGGGGCGAGACCCCAGGTTTCCCCCTAAACTGGACGGCGCTGCGCCGGGCCGTCCTCCCGTTTTCGTCCCGGGCGCCCCACCGACCCGAGGAGTCTCCTGCATGCCCGCGTACCGACGCATCCTGCTCAAACTGTCCGGCGAAGCCCTGATGGGCGATGACGCCTACGGCATCAACCGCGCGACCATCGCCCGCATGGTGGCCGAGGTCCATGCCGTCACGAAGCTGGGTTGCGAAGTGGCCGTGGTCATCGGGGGCGGCAACATCTTCCGCGGCGTCGCGGGAGGCTCGGTCGGCATGGACCGGGCGACGGCCGACTACATGGGCATGCTGGCCACCGTCATGAACTCGCTGGCCCTGGCCGACGCGATGCGCCAGGACGGCCTGACCGCCCGTGTGATGTCCGCCATCGCGATCGACCAAGTGGTCGAGCCCTATGTGCGGCCCAAGGCCCTGCAGTACCTGGAAGAAGGCAAGGTCGTCGTTTTCGCCGCGGGCACGGGCAACCCCTTCTTCACCACCGACACCGCCGCTGCGCTGCGTGGCGCCGAGATCGGTGCCGAAGTCGTGCTCAAGGCCACCAAGGTCGATGGCGTCTACACCGCCGACCCAGCCAAGGACCCGAGCGCGACCCGCTATTCCACGATCAGCTTCGACGAGGCCATCGCCCGCAACCTGCAGGTGATGGACGCGACCGCCTTCGCGCTGTGCCGCGACCAGAAGCTGCCGATCCGCGTGTTCTCCATCCTGAAGACCGGTGCGCTGATGCGTGTCGTGCAGGGCGAGGACGAGGGCACGCTGGTCCACGTCTGACCCCCCGAGGTTTTCCGCCATGAGCATTGCCGACATCAAGAAAAGCTTCGAGCAGAAGAGCGCCAAGTCCATCGAGGCCTTCAAGCACGAGCTGACCAAGATCCGCACCGGCCGCGCCCACCCGGGCATCCTCGACCAGGTGCAGGTCGAGTACTACGGCTCGATGGTGCCGATCAGCCAGGTGGCCAACGTCAGCCTGCTCGATGCCCGCACGATCAGCGTGCAGCCCTGGGAAAAGGGCCTGGGCCAGAAGATCGAGAAGGCCATCCGCGAGAGCGATCTGGGCCTGAACCCGGCCAGCCAGGGTGACCTGATCCGCGTGCCGATGCCGCCGCTCACCGAAGAGCGCCGCAAGGAGCTGACCAAGGTCGTGCGCAATGCCGGCGAGGACGCGAAGGTGGCCGTGCGCAACCTGCGCCGCGATGCGAACGAGCAGGCCAAGAAGATGCTCAAGGACAAGCTGATCCCGGAGGACGACGAGCGTCGCTCGGGTGAGGACATCCAGAAGCTGACCGACAAGACGATTGCCGAGATCGACAAGCTGGTCCAGGGCAAGGAAGCCGAGATCCTGGCCGTCTGAGCCCCTGCTGGCCGATCGGCCCGGTGCGCCTGCGCCGGGTGGCCTGGACGAGACCTTGATGCGCGAAGCCGATTCCCCGTCGATCCCCCGGCATGTCGCCATCGTCATGGATGGCAACGGGCGCTGGGCCCGCAAGCGGCTGATGCCGCGCGTCTTCGGCCACAAGGCCGGCGTCGATGCCCTGGTGCGCACGGTGCGCGCCTGCGCCGACCGCGGGGTGCGCCACCTGACGGTGTTCGCGTTTTCCAGCGAGAACTGGAAGCGGCCCGAAGACGAAGTCTCGGGCCTGATGGCGCTGATGATGAATGCCGTGGCCAAGCACATGGCCGCCCTGCGCGAGGAGGGTGTGCGGGTGCGCATCGTCGGCGACCGCAGCGGCATCTCGGCCGGCGTCATCGCCTCCTGGGACACGATCGAGGCGGCGACTGCGCACAACCAGCGCATCGATCTCTACGTCGCCTTCAACTACGGGGGGCGCTGGGACATCGTGCAGGCCTGCAAGCGCCTGCTCGCCGAGGGCGTGGACCCCTCCACCCTCGACGAGGCCCGCCTGGCCCGCCACCTCGTCATGCACGAGGCCCCGGACCCGGACCTCTTCATCCGCACCGGCGGCGAACTTCGCCTTTCCAACTTCCTGCTCTGGCAAAGCGCCTATGCCGAGCTGCATTTCAGCGACTGCCTGTGGCCCGACTTCGATGCCGGCGAACTCGATCGCGCGTTGCAGGCCTATGCCCGTCGCGAACGCCGCTTCGGCCGGGTGACGGCTTCCCCGCCGGATGCCGACGCGGCCGTGCCGCTGTCGCAGCCGGCTTCCTTCCTGTCACGCTGAACCGGAGCCTGCGATGCTGCGCCAGCGCGTGATCACCGCGGTGCTGCTGCTGGCCGTGCTGCTGCCGGCCATGGCGGCGCGCAGCCTGTGGCCGCTGGCCTTGATCGGCGCGGCCATCGTCGGCGCCGGGGGCTGGGAATGGGCCCGTCTCAACGGCAGCCGCCAGCCTGTGCTGGCGGGCCTGTTGCTGGTCCTGCTCGGGGCGGTGCTGGCCCGTGTCGGCCTGGGCTGGCAGGCGGCGCATTTCACGGCCTCGGCCCCGCTGCCGGTCGCGCCGGCAGCCCTGTGGTGGTGTCTGAGCGGTGCCTGGGTGCTGGGCCTGGTCCGGGTGCTGGGGGGCGGCGTCGCCCGCTGGCCGGCCTGGCCTCAGGGTCTGCGGCTGCTGCTGGGCGCCCCCATGCTGTGGGCCGCCGGCCTGGCCCTGCTGACGGCCAGGGCGCAGGGGCTGGCCTTCCTTGTGTCGCTGCTGGCCCTGGTCTGGGTGGCCGACATCGCCGCCTATTTCGGCGGCCGCCGCTTCGGCCGCCGCAAGCTGGCGCCGACGATCAGTCCGGGCAAGAGCTGGGAGGGCGTCTGGAGCGGCGCGCTGGGCGTGGCCCTGCTGGCCACGGCCTGGATCGCGGCCGACCGCCTGCTCGGCGCCGCCGGCCCGAGCTATTACACCGTGCTGCTCGAACGCCACGGTCCGCTGGTGCTGGCCCTCGCCCTGGCCCTGCTGACCGCGCTCAGCGTGAGCGGTGATCTCTTCGAGTCCCTGGTCAAGCGCAGCGCCGGGGTCAAGGATTCCAGCGGCCTGCTGCCCGGTCATGGCGGGGTGCTCGACCGCATCGATGCCCTGCTGCCGGTGCTGCCGGTGGCCCTGGCCCTGGTGGCCTGAGCCGCCGTCCCTTTCTGTCTCACGGCATGAGCCTTCAGCGCGTCTGCATCCTCGGCTCGACCGGGTCCATCGGCGAGAACACGCTCGACGTGATCGCCCGACACCCCGAGCGCTTCCAGGTGGTCGCGCTCAGCGCGGCGAGCCGGGTGGAGGCGCTGGCTGCGCAGTGCCGCCGCTGGCGGCCGGCCTATGCCGTGATGCCGGGTGCCGTCCAGGCCGAGGCCCTGCGTGCCGCGCTGGTCGACCTGCCGGGCACCGAGGTGTTGTCGGGCGAGGACGCGCTCGCCCGCATCGCCGCCCTGCCCGAGGTCGACACCGTGATGGCGGCCATCGTCGGCGCCGCCGGCCTGGCGCCCTGCCTGGCCGCGGCCCGCGCCGGCAAGCGGCTGCTGCTGGCCAACAAGGAGGCGCTGGTCGTGGGCGGTGCGCTGTTCATGCGGGCGGTGGCCGAGGGCGGCGCGACCCTGCTGCCGATCGACAGCGAGCATTCCGCCGTCTTCCAGTGCCTGCCGCAGGATCGCGCGCACTGGGACGCACACATCGACCACATCGTGCTCACCGCCTCGGGCGGTCCCTTCCGCCAGCGCGATCCGGCGACCCTGTCCGAGGTCACGCCCGAGCAGGCCGTGGCCCATCCCAACTGGGTGATGGGCCGCAAGATCTCGGTGGACTCGGCCACCATGATGAACAAGGCGCTGGAGGTGATCGAGGCGCGCTGGCTCTTCGGCCTGTCGCCGGAGCGCATCCGCGTGCTGATCCACCCGCAGAGCATCGTGCATTCGATGGTGGTCTGCCGCGACGGCCAGGTGCTGGCCCAGCTCGGCACGCCGGACATGCGCGGCCCCATCGCCTACGGCCTGGCCTGGCCGGAGCGCGTGGCCTGCGGCGCGCCCGCGCTGGACTTGAGCCGCGCCGCCGCGCTGAGCTTCGAACCGGTCGACGCGGCCCGCTTCCCCGGCCTGCAACTGGCCTGGGACACCCTGGCCGGGGCCGAGGGCAGCACGGCCGTGCTGAATGCCGCCAACGAGGTCGCGGTGGCGGCCTTCCTCGACCGACGCATCCGCTTCGACCAGATCCATGCCGTCAATGCCGGCACGCTGGATAGCTGTGCGCCGGCGGCCGGTGAGACCGACAGCCTCGACGGCCTGCTGGCCCTGGATGGCCGGGCGCGCGCCGCCGCCGCCCGGCACATCGCCCGCCTGCGCGGCTGAGCGACACTGCCCGGCCATGAGCACCGTCCTCGCCTTCCTCTTCACCATCGGCCTGCTCGTCACGGTCCACGAGTGGGGCCATTACCGTGCGGCCCGGGCCTGCGGTGTGAAGGTGCTGCGCTTCTCGATCGGCTTCGGCAGGCCGCTGCTGCGCTGGCAGCGGGGCGAGACCGAGTTCGTGCTGGCCCTGCTGCCGCTGGGGGGCTATGTGAAGATGCTCGACGAGCGCGAGGGTCCGGTCGATCCGTCCGAGCACGGCCGGGCCTTCAACCGCAAGCCCCTGCTGCAGCGTGCCTTCGTCGTCGCGGCCGGCCCGGCCGTCAACCTCTTGCTGGCGGTGCTGCTGTATGCGGCGATGCACCTGATCGGCATCGAAGAAGCGCTGCCGATCCTCGGCAGCCCCCAGGCCGGCAGTCTGGCGGCCGACGCCGGCCTGCAGGCCGGTGACCGCGTGCTGGCGCTGCACCGGACCGAGGCACCCGCTGCCCGGCCGGAGGACAGCACCTGGCAGCCGGTCCCCAGCTATGCCGAGCTGCGTTGGCAGCTGACCGAGGCCACCCTGGATCGCGCCGACCTGCGCCTGCGGGTGGAGGGGTCGGCGGGCCCGCGCGAGCTCGTGCTGCCCCTGTCCCGGCTGGATGCCTCCGAGGTCGATGCCGGCCTCGGGCGGCGCATCGGCCTGTCGGGCCCCTACAGCGCGGCCCGCATCGGCAGCCCGCGTCCCGAGGGCCCGGCGGCCCGCGCCGGCCTGCGCGAAGGCGACCGGGTGCTGGCCATCGACGACCAGCCGGTGGCCGATGCGGTGCAGCTGCGCGAGCGCATCCGGGCGGCGGGGATCGAGGGCGGTATGCCGCGTGCGCTGAACTTCCGGATCGAGCGCGACGGCCGCGAGCTGAGCGTGCGCGTGCAGCCGCGGCTGGGTGCCGACGGCGGCCCGCCCGTGCCGCGCATCGAGGCCCTGGTCGGCGGCGTGCCCGAGCAGGTGCTGCTGCGCCAGGGCCCGGTCGACGCCCTGCGCAAGGGGGTCGAGCGCACGGTGGAAGTGGCCGTCCTCAGCCTTCGCATGCTCGGCCGCATGCTGATCGGCGAGGCCTCGCTGAAGAACCTGAGCGGCCCCCTGACCATTGCCGATGCCGCCGGCCAGACGGCGCGCTCGGGTCTGATTCCCTTTCTCGGCTTCCTGGCCCTGGTCAGCGTCAGCCTGGGGGTGCTGAATCTGCTGCCGCTGCCGATGCTCGATGGCGGACACCTCGTGTATTACATTGTCGAAGGCTTCACCGGCCGGCCGATTTCCGAGGCGTGGCTGGACCGGCTGCAGCGCGGCGGACTGGCCATCATGGTGTTGATGATGTCCCTCGCCTTCTACAACGACCTGGCCCGCCTGCTGGGCCAGTACTGACCTCCTCCTCACGCATGTCAGCCTTCCTCGCGCCGCAGCGCGGGCTTGCGGTTCCGCGCGCAAGCCGTCCCGCCGTCCGTCCGCGTCCTCTCCTGGCCGCCATGGCGATGGCCTGGGCCCTGGTCGCCACGCCGGCCCTCGCCGTCGATCCCTTCGCGCTGCGCGACATCCGGGTCGAGGGCCTGCAGCGGGCCGATGCAGGCACCGTCTTCGGCGCGCTGCCCTTCCGCATCGGCGACGTCTACAACGACGAGAAGGGCGCAGCCGCACTGCGCGCGCTCTTCGCCACCGGCCTGTTCAAGGACGTCCGGCTCGAGGTGGAGAAAGACGTCGTCGTCGTGATCGTCGAGGAGCGTCCGCTGATTGCCGCGGTCGAGTTCACGGGCCTGAAGGAATTCGACAAGGACGCGCTGCTGAAGTCGCTGCGCGATGTCGGCATCGGCGAAGGCCGGCCCTTCGACCGCGCGCTGGCCGATCGCGCCGAGCAGGAGCTCAAGCGCCAGTACCTGACCCGCAGCCTCTATGGCGCCGAGGTCATCACGACCATCACCCCGGTCGAGCGCAACCGCGTCAACGTCAGCTTCAATGTGGTCGAGGGCGAAGTCGCCCAGATCGGCGAGATCCGCATCCTCGGCAGCAAGGCCTTTTCCGAGAAGGACCTGCTCAAGCAGATCGAGTCCACCACCAGCGGCTGGTTGACCTGGTACACCAAGTCCGATCGCTATTCGCGCGTCAAGCTCAATGCCGACCTGGAGGCGCTGCGCGCCTACTACCTGAACCGCGGCTACCTGGAGTTCAGCGTCGATTCCACCCAGGTCGCGATCACGCCGGACAAGCAGCGCATCTCGATCACCATCAACGTCAGCGAAGGCCAGCCCTACACCGTGACCGGCGTGCGGCTGGAGGGGGACTTCCTCGGTCGCGACGAGGAGTTCAAGCAGCGCGTGACGATCAAGCCCGGCGCACCCTATCGCGCCGAGGATGTGGCCGAGACGGGTCGCCGCTTCAGCGAGCTCTACGGCAACTTCGGCTACGCCTTCGCCCGCATCGAGCCGCGCACCGAGATCGATCGTGCGGCCGGTCGCGTCGCCGTCGTGATCGGCGGTCAGCCCTCACAGCGCGTCTACGTGCGCCGCGTGAACGTGGCGGGCAACGAGCGCACCCGCGACGAGGTGATCCGCCGCGAGTTCCGGCAGTTCGAATCGTCCTGGTACGACGGCCGCAAGATCAAGCTCTCGCGCGACCGCATCGACCGGCTCGGCTATTTCAGCCAGGTCGAGGTCGACACGGCTGAAGTGCCGGGTTCGCCGGACCAGGTCGACCTGACCGCGAAGGTCACCGAAAAGGCCACCGGCAACATCCAGCTCGGGGCCGGTTTCTCGAGTGCGGAGAAGGTCACCTTCACCTTCGGCATCCGCCAGGACAACATCTTCGGCACCGGCAACTACCTGGGGCTGGAGCTCAACACCGGCAAGTTCAACCGCACCATCGTGCTGAGCACGGTCGACCCCTACTTCACGGTCGATGGTGTGTCGCGGGCCATTGACCTCTACCACCGCACGCAGCGGCCGATCAACAGCCAGGGCGAGTCCTACCGCTTCATCACCCAGGGGGGCGCCGTCCGGTTTGGCGTGCCCTTCACCGAGCTGGATACCGTCTTCTTCGGCATCGGTGCCGAACGCACGACCATCGAGGCCGGCCTGCTGCTGCCCAACAGCTACCTGCTTTACCGCGAGCAGTTTGGCCAGACCAGCGCCAGCCTCCCGCTGACCCTGGGCTGGCAGCGCGACGGCCGTGACTCGGCCCTGGTGCCGACCAACGGCCGATACCAGCGCTTCAATGCCGAGTGGGGTGTCGCACTGGACACCAACTACCTGCGCAGCAACTACCAATTCCAGCAGTGGGTGCCCTTCGGCAAGCAGTACACGCTGGGCCTGAATGCCGAGTTCGGTTACGGCAAGGGTCTGGGGGGCAAGCCCTTCCCGGTCTTCAAGAACTTCTTCGGTGGGGGTCTGGGTTCGGTGCGCGGCTTCGATCAGGGCTCGCTCGGTCCCATCGACGTGACAGGCGCCTACACCGGCGGCACCCGGCGCCTGAATCTGAACAGCGAGTTCTACGTGCCGGTGCCGGGTTCCGGCAACGACCGCACGCTGCGGATCTTCAGCTGGGTCGATGCCGGTAACGTCTGGGCTGCGGAGGAGTCGCTCGACTTCAGCACGCTGCGCGTCGCGGCCGGTGTCGGCCTGTCCTGGATCTCGCCGGTCGGTCCGCTGAAGGTCAGCATGGGCGTGCCGATCCGCAAGTTCCCCCAAGATAGAATCCAGCGCTTCCAATTCCAGATCGGGACTGCGTTCTGATGAAGATGAATCTCCCCCGCACGCTCGTGGCCGCGGCTGCCTTCGCGGCGAGCCTGCAAGTCTGCGCAGCCCAGGAACTGAAGATCGGCTACGTCAACAGCGAACGCGTCCTGCGTGAGGCCGCGCCGGCCAAGGCTGCGCAGTCCAAGCTGGAAACCGAGTTCAGCCGCCGCGAGAAGGAACTGGCCGACACTGCCAGCCGCCTGAAGTCCGCGTCCGAGAAGCTTGAGAAGGACGCGCCCACGCTCAGCGAGACCGAACGTTCCCGTCGCCAGCGTGAGCTGCAGGAGCAGGACCGCGACTTTGCCCGCAAGCGCCGCGAGTTCCAGGAGGACCTGAACCAGCGCAAGAACGAGGAGCTGGCCCAGGTCGTCGATCGTGCGAACAAGGTCATCAAGCAGATCTTCGAGACCGAGAAGTACGACCTGATCCTTCAGGAAGCCGTCTTCGCCGGTCCGCGCATCGACATCACCGACAAGGTCATCAAGTCGCTCAACGGCGGCGCGAGCAAGTGACCGGCGCCCGGCAGACGGGCGCGATCGGACGATGAGCCCCACGGCCACGGGCCCCGCCGGGGCGGATCCGCAGCAGCCCTTCGAGGTGTCGGCGGCCGAGTTGCTGCTGGTGCTGCAGCAGGCCCTGGGCGGTCCGCAGACGGTGCAGCTCGAAGGCGACGGGGCGCGCAGGCTGTGCGCGATCGAGCCGCTCGACCGCGCCGGCCCGCAGGCCATCAGCTTCCTGGCCAACCCCCGCTACCGCAGCCAGCTGCTCACCAGCCGCGCGGGTGCCGTCCTCCTGGCCCCTGCCGCACGCGAGGCGCTGCCGGCCGGCTGCACCGGCCTGATCACCCCCGACCCGTATCACGCCTTCGCCCGCCTGACCCAGTGGTGGGCGGCGCGCACCCGACCGGCCGCCGTGCCGGGCGTGCATCCGAGCGCGGTGCTGGACCCGACGGCCCGCCTCGGCGCCGGCGTGTCGATCGGTCCGCTGGCCGTGGTCGAGGCCGGTGCCGAGATCGGCGACGGCGCGGTCATCGGGGCGCAGTGCCACATTGGCCGCAATGCCCGCATCGGGGCCCGCACGCGGCTGGCGCCGCAGGTGGTGGTGGGTTTCGACTGCGTGGTCGGCGCCGACGGCCTGCTGCACAGCGGTGTGGTGATCGGGGCCGACGGTTTCGGCCTCGCACCGACGAAGCAGGGCTACGTGAAGATCGAGCAGCTCGGGGCCGTCCGCATCGGCGATGCGGTCGAGATCGGCGCCAACACCTGCATCGACCGCGGCGCGCTGGGCGACACCGTGATCGGCCACGGCGTGAAGCTCGACAACCTGATCCAGATCGCCCACAACGTGCAGCTCGGCGAGCACACGGCCATGGCCGGCTGCTCCGCGATTGCCGGCAGCACGGTGGTCGGTGCGCGCTGCACGATCGGCGGCGGTGCCGGCGTGCTGGGCCACCTGCGCATCGCCGACGAGGTGCATGTCTCGGCCCAGAGCACGGTCAGCCGCTCGCTCGACACCCCGGGCCAGTACACCGGCTTCTTTCCGCTCGATGACAATCGAAGCTGGGAGAAGAACGCCGTCACCCTGCGTCAGCTCCACCGCCTGCGCGAGCGGGTGCGTGCCCTGGAGGCCCGGCTCGGCGAGCCGGCTTCCGATTCCTCTCCAACGGTCCCCGCGACCCTCACGGCGCCATCCGCAGCGCCCGACGCATCATGACGATGGACATCCACACCATCCTGAAGAAGCTCCCGCACCGCTACCCCATTCTGCTGGTGGACCGCGTGCTGGAGGTCGAGGTGGGCAAGCGCATCAAGGCGCTCAAGAACGTCTCGATCAACGAACCCTTCTTCCTCGGCCACTTCCCGCACCGTCCGGTGATGCCGGGCGTGCTGATGCTCGAAGCCCTGGCCCAGGCGGCTGCGCTGCTGAGCTTCTCCGGCGAGGGCGAGAGCGCCAGCGACGACAAGGTCATCTACTTCGTCGGCATCGACGGCGCGCGCTTCAAGCGCCCGGTCGAGCCCGGCGACCAGCTGATCCTCGAGGTCGAGGTGGACCGCATCCGCGCCGGTATCCACAAGTTCAAGGCCCGCGGCCTGGTCGACGGCGAACTCGCCGTCGAGGCCGCGCTGATGTGCACGATGCGCAGCATCGCCTGAACCCCGGACCGCAGAGCTTCGGCATGGCCCAGATCCATCCCACCGCAATCGTCGACCCGGCGGCCGCCCTGCATCCTTCGGTCAGCGTCGGGCCCTACTCGATCATCGGCCCGCATGTGGTGGTGGGCGAGGGCACGACCATCGGCACCCATTGCGTGATCGAGGGCCACACCACCATCGGCCGCGACAACCGCATCTTCCAGTTCTGCTCGCTCGGCGCGGTGCCGCAGGACAAGAAGTACGCGGGCGAGCCGACCGAGCTGCGCATCGGCGACGGCAACACCATCCGCGAGTTCTGCACTTTCAACCTCGGCGTGGTCGGGGCGGGTGGGCTGACCCAGGTCGGCCACCGCAACTGGATCATGGCCTATGTGCATCTGGCGCACGACTGCCGGCTGGGCGACGACAACGTCATCGCCAACTCGGTGCAGTTCGCCGGCCATGTCGAGGTCGGCAACGCCACCCTGATCGGCGGCCTGAGCGGCATCCACCAGTTCGTTCGCATCGGCGATTTCGCGATGGTCGGCTTCCAGACCCGGCTGTCGCAGGACCTGCCCCCCTTCATCGTCGCGGCCGGCAACCCGGCCGAGGCCCAGAGCCCGCACCTGGAAGGTCCGCGCCGTCGCGGCTACAGCCCCGAGCGCCTGGCCCAGCTCAAGCAGATCCATCGCCTCCTGTATCGCAAGGGCCTCAGCCTGGCCGATGCGATGGCCGAGATCGCGGGGCTGCGTGGCGCCGTCGAGGGCGGCGACGCCGAGGTCGAGGCCATGCTGGCCTTCCTCGCCAGCTCCAGCCGCGGCATCGTGCGCTGAGCCACGGCGCGCGCTGCCTCCTCGCTCCGACGATCCCCCGCCCGATGAAGCTCGGCATGGTGGCCGGCGAGGCCTCGGGCGACCTGCTCGGCGGTCTGCTGATGCAGGGCCTGCGCACCCGCTGGCCGGCGCTCTCGGCCGTCGGCATCGGCGGCCCCCGGCTGCAGGCCGAGGGCCTGGACAGCTGGTGGCCGGCCGAACGCCTGGCCGTGCACGGTTTCGTCGACGCGCTGAAGGTCTACCTCCCGCTGGTGAAGCTGCGGCGCGAGCTGGGCGATCGCCTGCTCGACGCGCGCCCCGCGGCCTTCATCGGCATCGACGCGCCCGACTTCAACCTCGGCCTGGAGACCCGCCTCAAGCAGGCCGGCCTGCCGACCGTGCACTTCGTCTGCCCTTCGATCTGGGCCTGGCGGGGCGGCCGCGTCAAGGCCATCGCGGCGGCGGCCGACCATGTGCTCTGCCTCTTTCCCTTCGAGCCCGCGCTGCTCGCGAAGTCGGGCATCGCGGCCAGCTATGTCGGCCACCCGCTGGCCGATGCCCTGCCGCTCGATCCGCCCCGGGCCGCCGCCCGCGCCGCGCTGGGCCTGGCCGAAGGCGAGATCGTCGTCGGCCTGTTGCCTGGCAGCCGGCGCAGCGAGGTGCGCTTCAATGCCGCGGCCTTCGCCGCTGCGGGCCGGCGCCTGCAGGCGGCCCGCCCGGGCCTGAAGCTGCTGCTGCCGGTGGCGCCCGGCCTGCGCGGCCTGGTCGAGGAAGCCCTGGCCGCGGCCGGTGCAGCGGATGCAGTGCAGCTGCTCGACGGCCGCTCGCACGAGGTGATGGCCGCCAGCGACAGCCTCATCATCGCCAGCGGCACCGCCACGCTGGAGGCCGCGCTGTTCAAGCGACCCATGGTCATCGGCTACCGCATGGCCAGCCTGAACTGGGCGCTGATGAAGCGCATGGCCTACCAGCCCTGGGTCGGCCTGCCCAACATCCTGGCCGGCGAGTTCCTGGTGCCCGAGCTGCTGCAGCACGCCATGACGCCCGAGGCCCTGGCCACCGCGACCCTGCGCTGGCTGGACGATCCGGCCGCCTGCGCGCGGCTGGTCGAGCGCTTCACCGAACTTCATCTCCGCCTGCGCCGCGACACCGCCCGGGCTGCCGCCGGTGCCCTGGGCGCGCTGCTCGGCGCCTGATGCCCTCGCCCTGACCATGGCCACCCGCCGCGCCCGCCCCCCCGCCGCTCCCGCTCCGGCGCAGCTCGACTTCCCGTGGATCACCCATGGCCTCCTGGCCGGGGTGGACGAGGCCGGTCGCGGCCCCCTGGCCGGGCCGGTGGTGGCCGCCGCGGTCATCCTCGACCCCGAGTCGCCGATCGCCGGCCTGGGCGATTCCAAGCTGCTTTCACCGACCCGCCGCGAAGCCCTGTTCGACCAAATCCGGGGCCAGGCTCTGAGCTGCTGCATCGCCGAGGCCAGCGTCGAGGAGATCGACCGCCTCAACATCCTGCAGGCCACCCTGCTGGCCATGCAGCGCGCGGTGGCCGGCCTGCGCCTGAAGCCTGCGCGCGTGCAGGTCGATGGCAACCGCCTGCCGCGGCTGACCATGCCGGCCCAGGCCATCGTCCGGGGCGATGCCAAGGTCCCCGAGATTTCCGCCGCCTCCATCCTCGCCAAGGTCCACCGCGACCGGCTCTGCCAGGACCTGGATGCCGCCCATCCGGCCTACGGCTTTGCCGTGCACAAGGGCTACCCCACCCCCGGCCACCTGGCCGCCCTGCAGGCCCACGGCCCCTGCGCGGCGCACCGGCGCAGCTTCGCCCCGGTGCGGGAGGCGGCCAGCGCCCGGTCCGCGGCCCCTGCGGCCTCGGAGACGGGGGCCGGCTCATGAGCGCCCCGCCGGTGGAGATCAGCGCCCGCGACAACCCGCTGATCCAGCGCCTGCGCAAGTTGACGCAGGATCCGGCGGCCTACCGCAAGCTGGGCCAGGTCTGGCTGGAAGGCGAGCACCTGTGCAGCGCGCTGCTGGCGCGTGGCGGCCGGGCGCAGCAGGCCGTGATCGCGCGCAGCGCCTGGATGCAGCGGCCGGCGCTGCGGACGCTGGCCGAGGGCGCGCTGCGCTGCGCGATCGTCGAGGACAAGCTCTTCGCACAGCTCAGTGGCCTGGAATCGCCCGCCGCCCTGGGCATGCTGATCGAGACGCCAGCTGCAGCGACCCCCCAGTCCGATCGGGACACCCTCGTGCTGGATCGCGTCCAGGATGCCGGCAACGTCGGCAGCATGCTGCGCAGCGCGGCGGCCCTGGGCATCGGCCAGGTGCTGGCGCTCAAGGGCACGGCGGCCCTGTGGTCGCCCAAGGTGCTGCGGGCCGGGCAGGGCGCCCACTTCGGCCTGCGCCTGGCCGAGGGCCTGGCCCCCGAGGCCCTGGCCGCGATGGGCCTGCCCCTGGTGGCCACCAGTCCGCACGCCGAGGCCGTGCTCGGCCGCCACCCGCTGCCGCGGCCGCTGGCCTGGGTCCTGGGCCACGAGGGCCAGGGCGTGCAGCCTGCCCTGCTGCAGGCCTGTGCGCTGACGCTGCGGATTCCGCAGCCCGGTGGCGAGGAATCGCTGAATGTGGCCGCTGCGGCAGCCATCTGCTTCTACGAATCCCAGGTCCGCAGCCGCGCCTGAGGCCGCGGCATGAAAAACGGGCCCCGCGGGGCCCGTGCTTGCGTCGGCTGGCGACCGTCAGATCTTGAAATCGTCGAGCGACTTGCCGCCGGCGATTTCAGCCTGCAGCCACTTCGGCTTCAGGCCACGACCGCTCCAGGTTTCACCACTGTCCGGGTGACGATACTTCGGGGCGACTTTCGAACCGCTCGGGTTGGATGCCTTCGCGCTGCCGCGGGCCGGCTTGCTGCTGCCGAGCTCCGCCACGGTCACGCCATGCTCGGCCATCAGGGCCTTGATCTGGGCAATCACGCCAGCACGTTCGCTGCGGCGGGCTGCCTCGATCTGCTGGTTGAGTTCCTGCTGCTGCCGCGCGAGTTCATCCCGCTGGCGGACAAGATCCTGAACGCTGCTCATCGTCTGACTCCTAAAGTTCGTCTGGTCGCTTTTTATACGCCGCCCAACACGGCTGGGCGCGATTCTAAGCATGTTGTCCCCAGCGGCCTGGCGAAGCCGTGACAAATCCCATGAAGTGCGTATCCATCCCCCAACGAAACAACCCGGCCGCAGCCGGGTTGTGGGATGGATTCGGCAGAAACCGTCCTCAGCCAATCACTTGTAGCCCACGCGATCCAGCATCTGCTGCACGGTGATCGAATTGCGACCGATCACGGCAATCGGCAGCAGTTCCTGCTTGAACGATCCCAGCGCATCCAGCGCCGGGTTGTTGGCCTTCACGCCGGCAACCACCGGGTACTCGTTGTTGCCATTGGCGAAATAGACCTGGGCCGAATCGCTGGCCAGGTACTCCAGGAACTTGACTGCGGCCTCACGATTCTTGGCGTGCTTGGCCACGGCCCCGCCGGCGATGTTGACGTGCGTGCCCCAGCTGGCCTGGTTGGGAAAGACCACGCCGATCTTCTCGACGACCGCCCGGTCCTCCGGCTTGCTCGACCGCATCAGCCGGGCGAGGTAGTAGCTGTTGGTCAGGCCGACGCTGCACTCGCCGCTGGCCACCGCCTTGATCTGGTCGGTATCGCCGCCCTTCGGGTCGCGGGCCATGTTGGCCACCAGGCCTTTCAGCCACGTTTCGGTCTTCTCCGGGCCCAGGTGGTCGAGCATCGCGCCGAAGAGCGAGAGGTTGTAGGGATGCGAGCCCGAGCGCGTGCAGAGCCGGCCCTTGTTCTTGGCCTCGCCGAGTTCCTCGTAGGTGTCGACGTCCTCGCGGTTCACCGTCGTCTTGTTGTAGACGACGATCCGGGCGCGGGTCGAGAAGCCGAACCAGGCCGAACCCTGGCCACTGTCGGCACCGCGCAGCTTGGCCGGAATGCGCTGGCCCAGCGTGGCCGAAACCACCGGTTGAAACAGGCCCTCGGCCTCGGCACGGGCCAGGCGGGCGGCATCGACCAGCAGGATCACGTCGGCCGGGCTCGCCGCGCCCTCGCTCTTCAGTCGCGCCAGGATGCCTGCGTCGTCGGCATCGATGCGGTTGATCTTGATGCCGGTGCTGCGCTCGAAGTCCGTGTAGAGCGCTTCGTCCGTCTGGTAATGCCGGGCGGAATAAAGGTTCAGCTGGGCTTGCTGCGCGATCGCCGTGGCGGCCGTCGTCGCCAGCAAGGCAGCCGCCAGGCTGCGGACGAGGGCGCGGGGAAGGAGGGACATGAAGGCTCCGGTTCGGATCAGGGAGATCACGATTGTAGAGCCAAACAAGAATGATTCGCGTCCAGTATGGCCGCTTTCAACCCTGGGCGCAGGGCCTCGCGGCCCCAGCGCCCGGCGCGCTCCTCAGGCACTCGGCGGCACGAAGCCCGCCGGCTGGTCTGCGCCTTCGCCGAAGAAGTAGCGCTCCATCTGCCGTGCCAGGTACTGGCGGGCGCGCGCATCGGCCAGATTCAGCCGGTTCTCGTTGACCAGCATGGTCTGGTGCTTGAGCCACTGCGCCCAGGCTTCCTTGCTGACGCCGGCATAGAGGCGGGCGCCGAGTTCGCCGGGGTAGGGCGCGTAATCCAGGCCTTCAGCCTCTTTCTTGAGCAGCACACATTGAACGGTGCGGGCCATCGCGGAATCTCCAGGTTCAGGGGGATCGAAAAGAAAAGGGATCGCGGGATGGGCCATGGCCGCTGCGGCGGCATGGCTCACTTCAGGGGCTTGACCAGCACCTGCGAACGGCGATCCCAGTTGTATTTGCGCTTGCGCGCTTCGGGCAGCCAGTCGGGGTCGACCGGCACGAAACCACGCTTGATGAACCAGTGCATGGTCCGGGTGGTCAGCACGAAAATGCTGGCCAGATCCATCGCGCGGGCGCGCTGCTCAATGCGCTTGAGAATACGTTCGCCGTCGCCCTGGCCCTGCACGTGGTCGCTGACGGTCAGCGCCGCCATTTCGCCGGTGTTTCGCTCGGGATAGGGGTAGAGCGCGGCGCATCCGAAGATCACGCCGTCGTGCTCGATCACCGTGTAGTGGCCGATGTCGCGCTCGATTTCCGTCCGGTCGCGCTTGACCAGCGTGCCCTCGCGTTCGTAGGGCTCGATCAGCTGAAGAATGCCGCCGAGATCGTCGGCACTGGCTTCGCGAAGGCTCTCCAGTTTCTCGTCGACGATCATCGTGCCGACGCCGTCATGCGTGAAAACCTCCATCAGCAGCGCGCCATCGACCGCGAAGGGCAGGATGTGCACGCGCTCCACGCCATGCCGGCAGGCCTTCACCGCATGCTGCAGGTAAAAGGCGGTGTCGGTGGGCTGCACCGGGTTGGGCAGGGCCGCCAGCAGTTTCTCGGCGTCGGCCAGGGCCAGTTCCTGGTCGATCTCGGTGTCGTCGGCGGCGGCCACCGCATGACCGGCCTGGATCGCCACCGCCGCCGGGCCGCGGCCGATCAGCTGGGGAATGCCGCGCACCTCGGTCACGAAGAGCAGCTTGTCGGCCTGCAGCGCAATCGCGGCGCTGGTGGCCACGTCTTCCATGCTGAGGTTGAAGGCCTCGCCGGTGGGCGAGAAACCGAAGGGCGAGAGCAGCACCATGGCGCCGAAGTCGATCACCCGCCGGATGCCCGCCGCGTCGATCTTGCGGACGAAGCCGGTGTGCATGAAGTCCAGGCCGTCGACGATGCCGACCGGCCGGGCGGTGATGAAGTTGCCCGACACCACCCGCACCGAGGAGCCCGCCATGGGCGTGTTCGGCAGACCCTGCGAGAAGGCCGCCTCGATCTCGTAGCGCAGCTGGCCGGCGGCTTCCTGCGCGCAGTCCAGCGCCACCGCATCCGTCACCCGCATGCCGTGGCTGAAACGCGAGGGGTGGCCCTTGGCTCGGAGCTGTTCCTCCACCTGCGGGCGGAAACCGTGCACCAGCACCACGCGCACGCCCATGGCCTGCAGCAGGGCGAGGTCCTGCGCGAAGTGGGCGAGCTTGCCTGCGGCGATCAGCTCCCCGGCAATGGCCACCACAAAGGTCTTGCCGCGGTGCGCATGGATGTAGGGTGCGACCGAGCGGAACCAGGGGACGAAGGTGTGGGGGAAGACGAGGTCCATTGGGGGCGCGAGACAGGCTGCGGGGATTGTGCCGCAGGGGGTTGCCCCATCCGGGCGGCCGGGGCGGGCGGGCCCCGGATAATCCGCCGCCCGTGAAGACCTTGCCCCCCGACGCCCCCGCCCCCGAGGCGGCCCCCGCCGCCCCGCGCGCCGAGCGCCCGGGCCGCCCGCCCCGTCCGCGCGCGGACGAGGCCAGGGCCCGCCCTGCGCCCACGCCGCTGCCGCCCCTCACCTTTCCCGAGAGCCTGCCCGTCTCCGGCCGCCGGGACGAGATCGCCGACGCGATCCGCGAGCACCAGGTCGTCATCGTCTGCGGCGAGACCGGCTCGGGCAAGACGACTCAGCTGCCCAAGATCGCGCTGGCCCTGGGCCGCGGCGCCGCGAACGCCCGGCCGGGCGAGCGCCCCCGCCTGATCGGCCACACCCAGCCGCGGCGGATTGCCGCCAGCAGCGTGGCCAAGCGCATCGCCGAGGAACTGGGCACGCCGCTGGGCGAGGTGGTGGGCTACAAGGTGCGGTTCCAGGACCGGCTGCAGCCCGGGGCCAGCGTCAAGCTGATGACCGACGGCATCCTGCTGGCCGAGACCCAGACCGACCCGCTGCTTTCGGCCTACGACACCCTCATCATCGACGAGGCCCACGAGCGCAGCCTCAACATCGACTTCCTGCTCGGCTACCTGCGGCAGATCCTGCCGAAGCGGCCGGACCTGAAGCTGATCGTCACCTCCGCCACCATCGACGCCGACCGCTTCGCGCGTCACTTCGCGGGCCCCAAGGGCGCGGCGCCGGTGCTGATGGTCAGCGGCCGGCTCTACCCGGTGGAGCAGCGCTGGCGGCCGATCTTCGACGACAAGGCCCCGGCGGCCGGCCAGCCGGGCGAGGGCGGCAGGAAGCCCGAGGCCAAGCCCGAAGCCGCCGAGCGCCGCGAACCGAAGGACCGCGAGCTGCACGAGGCCATCGCCGATGCGGTGGACGAACTCTGGCGCGGCGGCCCCTCGGCCGGCGGCGACATCCTCGTCTTCCTGCCCGGCGAGCGCGAGATCCGCGAGGCCGCCGAGCACCTGCGCAAGCACCTGAGCCACCAGCCCGCGCACCGCGATGCGGACATCCTGCCGCTCTTCGCCCGCCTCTCGGCCGAGGAGCAGGACCGCGTCTTCCACAGCGGCGGCCGCAAGCGCATCGTGCTGGCCACCAACGTGGCCGAGACCTCGCTGACGGTGCCCGGCATCCGCTACGTCATCGACACCGGTCTGGCCCGCGTCAAGCGCTACAGCTACCGCAACAAGGTCGAGCAGCTGCTGCTGGAGCCCATCAGCCAGGCAGCGGCCAACCAGCGCGCCGGCCGCTGCGGCCGGGTGGCCAACGGCATCTGCATCCGGCTGTATGACGAGGCCGATTTCACCGGCCGCCCGCGCTTCACCGACCCGGAAATCCTGCGCAGCTCCCTGGCCGGCGTGATCCTGCGCATGAAGTCGCTCAAGCTGGGCGATGTGGAGGCCTTCCCTTTCCTGGAGGCGCCGCCCAAGAAGGCCATCGTCGATGGCTATGCCCTGCTGGCCGAGCTGGGCGCGGTGGATGAGGCCAACCAGCTCACCGCCATCGGCCGCGAGCTGGCCCGCCTGCCGCTGGACCCGCGCGTGGGCCGCATGATCCTGGCCGCGCGCGAGCGCCAGAGCCTGGCCGAGGTGCTGGTGATCGCCGCCGCGCTCTCGGTGCAGGACGTGCGCGACCGCCCGATCGAACAGCAGCAGGCCGCCGACGAGAAGCACAAGAAGTTCGACGACGAGCGCTCCGAGTTCGTCGGCCTGCTCAAGCTCTGGCAGTTCATCGAGGAAGGCCGCGGCCACGCCCAGGCCCAGCCCCCCGCCGCGGCCGAGCCTGCCCCCGGCGCCCGCCGCGTGCCGGCCCTGCCGGCGGCCACCGCGCCCAGCCACAAGCTCAGCCACCGCCAGCAGGAGAACCGCCTGCGCGAGCACTTCATCAGCCCGCGCCGCGTGCGCGAGTGGCGCGACATCCACAGCCAGCTGCTCACCGTCGTCACCGAGCAGGGCTGGCGCCTGAACCCCACGCCGGCCAGCTACGAACAGATCCACCTCGCCCTGCTGACCGGCCTGCTGGGCAATGTGGGCTGCAAGAGCGAGGACGAGGACTGGTTCCTCGGCGCCCGCGGCATCAAGTTCTGGCGCCACCCCGGCGCGCACCTGAGCAAGAAGCCCGGCCGCTGGATCGTCGCGGCCGAGCTGGTCGAGACCACCCGGCTCTTCGCCCGCGGTCTGGCCGCCATCGACCCCGCCTGGCTGCCCCAGATGGCCGGCCACCTGCTCAAGACCCAGCTGCTGGAGCCGCACTGGGAGAAGAAGGCCGCCGAGGTCGTGGCCCTGGAACGCGCCACCCTCTACGGCCTGGTCGTCTACAACAACAAGCGCGTGAACTATGCGCGCCTCGACCTGCCCGCCGCCCGGCAGATCTTCCTGCGCGAGGCCCTGGTGCAGGGCGAGGTGCCGGCCGACTGGGAACGCCGCCTGCCCTTCCTGGCCCACAACCGCAAGCTGATCGAGCAGGTCGAGCAGCTGGAGCACAAGGCCCGCCGCCAGGACGTGCTGGTCGACGAGGCCCTGATCGAAGCCTTCTACGAGCAGCACCTGCCCGCCGAGGTGGCCAGCGGCGCCAGCTTCGAGCGCTGGTACCGCGAAGCCGTGCGGGCGAATCCCAAGCTGCTGATGCTCAGCCGCGAGGAGCTGATGCGCCACGAGGCCGCCGGCATCACCACCGCGGCCTTCCCCAAGACCCTGCGTCTGGGCGGCATCGACTGCAAGGTCGACTACCTGCACCAGCCTGGCGACCCCAAGGACGGCGTGACCGTCAGCCTGCCGCTGGTGGCGCTGAACCAGGCCAGCGAGGCCCGCTGCGACTGGCTGGTGCCCGGCATGCTGGAGGCCAAGGTGCTGGCCCTGCTCAAGAGCCTGCCGCAGCGCCCGCGCTCGCGCCTGGTGCCCCTGCCCGCCTTCGCGGCCGAGTTCTGCGAGCTCACGCCCTTCGGCGAAGGCCCGCTGCTCGACGCCCTGCTGGCCGCCGTGCGCGAGCGCAGCCAGCTGGCCGTGCAGAAGGCCGACTTCAAGCTCGACCAGCTCCCGCCGCATCTGTTCATGAACCTGCGCGTGGTGGACGAGCACGGCCGCCAGCTCGGCATGGGCCGTCACCTGGCGGCGCTGAAGGCCGAGTTCGGCGGCCAGGCCCGCCACGCCTTCCAGGCCCTGGCGGCGCTGAAGCTGGCCGGCGCGGCGGCGGCGCCGGCGCCCGAGGCCGCGCCTGCCCCGTCCCCCGCGCCCGCGGGGGACGCAGTCGCTGGCCCCTCGGCCGGCAACGCCCGCCGCGTCGCCGCAGCGGCAGCCCCGCCCGCCGCTGCGGCGCCCCCCATGCCCGCAGCCGGCGCCCGCCACACCGCCTGGACCTTCGGCACCCTGCCCGAGCTGATGGAGCTGCGCGAGGCCGGCCGTGGCGGCCAGACGCTGATCGGCTTCCCCGCCGTGCTGGACAAGGCCAGCCATGTCGAAATCGCCGTCTTCGACGAACCCGACACCGCCGCCACCGCCCACCGCAAGGGCCTGCGCCGCCTCTTCGCCCTGCAGCTCAAGGAGCCGCTGCGCGCGCTGGAGCGCCAGCTCCCCGGCCTGGTCGAAATGGGCGTGGCCTACATGCCCCTGGGCTCAGCCGATGAGCTCAAAGCCATGCTGCTCGGCCTGGCCATCGAGCGCGCCTTCCTGGCCGATCCCCTGCCCGCCGACGCCGCCAGCTTCGCCGCCCGCCTGGCCGAGGGCCGGCCGCGCCTGGTGCTGATCGCTCAGGAAGTGGCCCGCCTGGGCCTGACCATCCTGCAGGAACACGCCCTGGCCCTGCGCAAGCTCAAGGACCGCAACCCGCCCAAGGACGTGGCCGAGGACGCCGCCACCCAGCTCGGCCGCCTCGTCGGCAAGCGCTTCCTCGACGACCACCCCTGGACGGCGCTGCAGCACCTGCCGCGCTACCTCAAGGGCGTGCAGCTTCGCCTGGACAAATGCCGCGCCGACCCGCCGCGCGACGCCCAGAAGCTTGCCGAACTGCGCCCCCTGGAACAGCGCCTGTGGCGCCGCCTGGCCGAACGCAAGGGCGCCGCGGATGCCCGCCTGCAGGAATACCGCTGGCTGCTGGAGGAACTGCGCATCAGCCTCTTCGCCCAGGAGCTGCGCACCCCGCAGCCGGTCAGCGTCAAGCGCTTGGAAAAGGCCTGGGGGCAGTTGGAGGGCTGAGGGCGCTGGCGCGTACCCCACAATGCCCCCATGTTCTTCAACCTGCCCACCGCCCTGACCTGGGCGCGCATCGTCGCCATCCCGCTGATCGTGGGCCTGTTCTACCTGCCGATCGAGGCGGGCACGCAGAACGTCTGGGCGACCGGGCTGTTCATCGTGGTGGCGCTGACGGACTGGGCCGATGGCTGGCTGGCGCGGCGGATGAACCTGACCTCGTCCTTCGGCGCCTTCCTGGACCCGGTGGCGGACAAGTTCCTGGTCTGCGCGGCGCTGCTGGTGCTGGTGCACCTGGGCCGGCTGCATGCGCTGGTGGCGCTGGTGATCATCGGGCGGGAGATCGCGATCTCGGCACTGCGCGAGTGGATGGCGCAGATCGGCGCCTCGGGCAGCGTGGCCGTGCACATGGTCGGCAAGCTGAAGACGACGGTGCAGATGGTGGCCATCCCCTTCCTGCTCTATGACGGCCGGCTGTTCGGCGCGATCGACACGCGCTTCTGGGGCACGCTGCTGATCCTGGTGGCGGCGGCGCTGACGATCTGGTCGATGGTCTATTACCTGCAGAAGGCGCTGCCGGAGATCCGCGCCAAGGCGCGCTGAGGCCGGATGCGCCTCGTGTCCCCGGGCGCCGTCTGGCGCGTCGTGCCGGCGGTCTTCGTGCTGATCTGGAGCACGGGTTTCATCGTCGCGCGCTACGGCATGCCGCATGCCCCGCCCATGGGCTTCCTGAGCTGGCGCTATGCCCTGTCGATCGCCTGCTTCGGCGTCTGGATCGGGCTGAGCGGTGCGCGCTGGCCGCAGGGCCGGGCGGCCTGGGGCCATCTGGCCGTGACCGGCCTGCTGATGCAGGCCGGCTACCTGGGCGGGGTGTGGGCGGCCGTGCGCTTGGGGCTGGGCGCGGGCGCGGTGGCGCTGATCGTCGGCCTGCAGCCGGTGCTGACGGCGCTGTGGCTGGCGGCCCGCGCTGCGCCGGGCGATGGCGGCCGGGTTGCGCCGCTGCAGTGGGCCGGCCTGGCCCTGGGCCTGGCCGGCCTGGCCCTGGTGGTGGGCCGCAAGCTGGGGCAGGGCGAGGTGAACGGGCCCAATCTGCTGCTGGCCCTGCTGGCCCTGGCATCGATCACCGTGGGCACGCTCTACCAGAAGCGCTTCGTGGCGCCCTGCGACGCGCGCACCGCCGGCTGCGTGCAGATGCTGGCCGCGCTGGCCGCCACGCTGCCGCTGGCCGCCCTGGAGACGGCGCCCATCGACTGGCATGCCGAGATGGTCGGCGCCCTGGCCTGGTCCGTCCTCGGGCTGACGCTGGGCGCCAGCAGCCTGCTCTACCTGATGATCCAGCGCGGCGCGGCCGCCGCCGTGACGAGCTGGCTCTACCTCGTGCCGCCGACCACCGCCCTGATGGCTGCCGTGCTCTTCGGCGAGCCACTGGGTCTGGACGTGCTGCTCGGCACCGCGCTGACGGCAGCCGGCGTGGCCCTGGTGCAGCGCGCCGCGCGCTGAGGCGGCCCCGGGCGGGGGCCAGCTCAGGCGCCGCGCCCGCCCTGCCGGCGTGCCGGCATCACCCCCAGCAACAGGCCGCCCAGGGCCAGGGCATAGGCCAGGGCATGCCCCGGCCCGGCGCGTTCGCCGCCGACCAGCAGGCCCACGGCCGCCGCGCTCAGCGGCAGCAGCACGGTGAAGAGGCCGGCGGTGCTGGCCGGCAGCACGCTCAGGCCGCGCATCCACAGCCAGACGGCCAGCACGCTGGCCATCAGGGCATAGGCCAGCAGCCCGGCCCAGGCGCCGGCCGGCACGGCCGCCGCCGGCCAGGCGGGCAGGGCGGCCAGGCCCAACGGCAGGCAGAGCACCAGGCACCACAGATTGATGCCGGCGGTGATGAAGCGCGGTGGGTGGCGCCCGCTCAGGTGCTTGCCCAGCACGGCTTGCAGGGCCTCGCAGGCCAGGGCGCCCAGCAGCAGGGGCAGGCCCCAGGGCTCGGTGGCGGCGCCGGGCCCGGCATGCCGCAGCCAGGCCAGCAGCGCGATGCCGGCGCCGCCCAGGGCCACGGCCCCGCCCACGCGCGGCCCCGGCTTCTCGCCGAGCAGGGCCCAGGCCAGCAGGGCCACCGCGGCCGGCAGCGCGGCCATCACCGAGCCGGCCAGCAGCGCGCCGCCGCGGGCCACGCCCTCCAGCATCAGCACGGTGAACAGCACATTGCCGAACAGGGCCTGCACGAAGAGCAGGCCGTGTTCCCAGGGGCGGAGCGGCGGCGCCCCGGCCGGCCGGCGCAGCCAGGGCAGCATCAACAGGCCGGCCAGCAGGAAGCGCAGGCTGGCCAGCACGGCCAGCGGGAACCAGGCCAGCAGCAGCGGCGCGGCGCTCACATAGGCGCCGACCAGCAGCATGCTGCCGGCCAGGCTGAAGGCCGCGCCGCGCGGGCTGAGGGGCGGCTTCATCCGGCCGGCGGCGCGTGCCCCGCCGGGGCGTCCGGCGCTGGGGGCGAGGGGGGCGAGGGGCGGGCGGGCCCGTCCAGGTCGATCGAGCGGTCCCGGCCGTCCGGTCCCCCCGAGTCGCTGGGATCCTGCCCCTCGTCCAGCCCCGCCGGCAGCTCGGGTGGCGTGGCGCCCCAGGCCGTCTCCGGCCACGGCGTCTGCCAGCCGGGCCAGGCGGCCAGGGCCTGCCAGTCGGCATTCCAGGGGGCGTCCAGCGGCGAGGCAAGGTGCAGCCAGCCGCCGTCCGGATGCGGCAGGCCCAGGGCCTGGGCATGCAGCCACAGCCGCGGCCGGCCCAGGGCGGCGGCCCACCAGCGGTTGTGCTCGCCCTTGCCATGGGTGGCGTCGCCGACCAGGGGATGGGCCAGGTGCTTCAGGTGGCGGCGGATCTGGTGGCGCCGGCCGCTGCGCGGCCAGGCCGCGACCAGGGCATAGCGGCTCTGCGGATGGCGCGGGTCGGCGCCGCCCTCCACCGCCAGCCGGGCCAGGGGGGCGAAGGCCGTCCAGGCGGGCTGGGCGGGGGCTTCGGGGCCGGCATCCTCGGGCCGCAGCGGGTGGTCGACGGCCATGGGCCCGGCGGGCCAGCCGCGCACCAGGCCGAGGTAGTGCTTGCGCACCCGGCCGTCCAGGAAGGGCGCCTGCGCCGCCCGCACCGCGGCCGGCGTGCGGGCCAGCAGCAGCACGCCGGAGGTGCCGCGGTCCAGGCGGTGCACCGGCAGCAGCCAGGCGCCGAGCTGGGCCTTGAGCCGGTGCTGCACGGTGTCGGTGTTGGCGGCATCGAGCGGGCTGCGATGCACCAGCAGGCCGGCGGGCTTGTGCACGGCCAGCCAGTCGCCATCGTCGTGCAGCAGGGTCAGCGGGGCGGCTTCGGCCGCATCGCCGCAGGGGGCGGCGGCCGGTGGCTTCACGCCGCGCCGGCGGGCTGGCCGCTCGCCGGGTCCACGCCGTCGAGGTAGAGCCAGCGGCCGTCCACCCGCAGGAAGCGGCTGCGCTCGTGCAGCCGGTGCGCGCGGCCGCCGAGCTTGCTGCGGGCGATGAACTCGACCTCGGCGGCATCGGGCCCGGTGCGGCGCGCGGCCTTCACGCTCAGGCCCAGCCAGCGTAGGCCGGGCGGATCGGCTTCCAGCGCGGGCGGCCGGGTGTCGGGATGCCAGGTGGCCAGCAGCTCCTCGCGGCGGCCGAGCACGAAGGCGCTGTAGCGCGAGCGCATGAGGCTGGCGGCATCGGGCGCCTGGCCGCAGCCGCTGCCGTGGTAGCGGCCGCAGCAGTCGGCATAGCGGCGGCCCGCGGCGCCGAGGTCGCAGGGGCAGGGCGCGGCGTCGGCCGCGGGGGCCGGGGCGGGGGCAGGGGACGGAACGGCCATGGGCGCGAGGATGCCATGCGTCCGCGGGGCCGGGCCGTGGCGCGAGGCCCCGCGCCGGGGCCCGGTGGTAGCCTTTCGTCCGATCGGACCCGGACCTTCCATGCTGCTGCTGCTTTCCCCCGCCAAATCCCTGGACTACGAGACGCCCGAGCCGCCCGGCCTGGCCCACACCCTGCCGGCCTTTCGGGCCGAGGCGGCCGAGCTGATCGAGCTGCTGCGACCGCTGGACGCCGCCCAGGTGGCCGCGCTGATGGACCTGAGCGAGCCGCTGGCCGCGCTGAACGTCGGCCGCTTCGGCGCCTGGTCGAGCCGCTTCACCGCCGCCAACAGCAAGGCCGCCGTGCTGGCCTTCAACGGCGATGTCTACGAGGGCCTGCAGGCGACGAGCCTCGGGGCCGACGACCTGGCCTGGGCGCAGCAGCATCTCGCCATCCTGTCAGGCCTCTACGGCCTGCTGCGGCCGCTGGACCGGCTGCAGCCCTACCGCCTGGAGATGGGCACCCGCCTGGCCAATCCGCGTGGCAAGGACCTCTACGCCTGGTGGGGGCCGCGCCTGGCCGAGGCCCTGGACCGCCAGCTGGCGAAGGACCCGCAGCCCCTGATCGTCAACCTGGCCTCGGAGGAGTACTTCAAGGCCGTGCCGCGCAAGGCCCTGAAGGCCCGCGTCGTGCACTGCGTGTTCGAGGAATGGAAGCCGGCCGGCTGGAAGATCGTCAGCTTCTATGCCAAGCGCGCACGCGGCCTGATGGCCCGCCACGCGATCCGCCAGCGCGCGCAGGACCTGGACGCGCTGCGTGCCTTCGCCGACGAGGGCTATGCCTTCGACCCGGCCGCCAGCGACGAGGAGCGCCTCGTCTTCCGCCGCCGCAGCGCGGCCTGAAGCCTGCGCGTCCGCCCCGCGCCGGATCCACGATGAAGCAGCCCCTGACCCCTGCCATCCGCCGCTGGATCGCCGAGCAGGCCGCCGCCGGCCACAGCATCGCCACCCTGCAGGCGGCGATGGAGAAGACCGGCTGGCAGCCCGAGACCGCGCGCGAGGCGCTCAAGGCCGTGCTGGGCGCGGCAGTGGTCGCCGGCCTGAAGCAGCTGGCCGAGGCGCCGGTGCCGGCACCTGCCCCGGCGGATCCGGCCGGTCGGGCCGGCCCGGGCTTCAGCGGCACGCCCGGCGCGCTGCCCGAGCCGGCGCTGGAGGACGAACCGCCCAGCCTCTGGGCCGGCGACCGCGAGGTCGGCGTGGTGGTGGCCATGCGCCAGCCGCGCATCGTCGTCTTCGAGAACTTGCTCGATGCGGCCGAGTGCGAGGAGATCATCGCCCGGGCACGCGACCGCCTGGCGCGCTCGCACACCGTCGACGTGGCCACCGGCGACAGCGAGGTCAATGCCGCGCGCACCAGCGAAGGCATGTTCTTCGGCCGCGGCGAGCACCCGGTCTGCGCCCGCATCGAGGCGCGCCTGGCCGCGCTGCTGCGCTGGCCGGTCGAGCGTGGCGAGGGCCTGCAGGTGCTGCGCTACGCCCCGGGCGCGCAGTACAAGCCGCACTACGACTATTTCGACCCGGCCCAGCCCGGCACGCCCAGCATCCTCAAGCGCGGCGGCCAGCGCCTGGCCACGGTGGTGATGTACCTGAACACGCCGACCCGCGGCGGCGCGACCACCTTCCCCGACGTGAAGCTCCAGGTCGCGCCGCGCCGCGGCCATGCCGTCTTCTTCAGCTACGACCGACCGCATCCCGCCACCCAGACCCTGCACGGCGGCGCGCCGGTGCTCGAAGGCGAGAAATGGGTGGCGACCAAGTGGCTGCGGGCAGGCCGTTTCGACTGAGGCGCCCGGGCCCGGACGCCCCGTGAGCCGCCGGCCCCGGCCGGGCGCGGTCCTTGCGGGGTGGGGCGGGCTCAGCCCCTGTCACGCCCGGGCCTTGCCGCGCGGGCAAGCGGCCGACCCGGGCCCCGATCCCCTGCCCGCACCATGACCATCCGCAACCTCGACAAGCTGCTCCATCCGCGTTCGGTGCTGCTGATCGGGCCGCTGGCCGATGCCGAGCCGGCCGAGCGCGGTCCCGAGACCCGCCACGCCCGCAGCCTGTGGCGCAATCTGCGCAGCGGCGGCTTTCGCGGCCCTTGCCTGGCCCTGGATCCGGACGGCGGCCTGCTCGATGGACAGCCGCTGGCGAGCCGGCTGGAGGAGCTGCCCGAAGGCCTGGACCTGGCCCTGCTGTGCACCCCACCGGCCGAGCTGGCCGACTGGGTGCGCGCCCTCGGGGCGCGTGGCACCCGGGCGGTGATCGTCAGCGGCGGCAACCCCAGCCCGGCCCAGCGCCAGGCCGCGCTGGAGGCGGCCCGGCCGCACCAGCTGCGCCTGCTCGGCCCCAACGGCCTGGGCCTGCAGTCGCCGGCCCTGGGCCTGAACGCGAGCGCGGCTCACACCCAGGCGCTGCCGGGGCACATCGCCTTCGTCTCGCAGTCCGGCACCCTGGTCAGCGCGATGCTGGACTGGGCCAAGTCGCGCAACTTCGGCTTCTCGCACCTGGTGTCGATCGGCGAGCGCATGGACGTCGATGCCGCCGACCTGCTGGACCAGTTCGCCATCGAGGGCCGCACCCGCGCGATCCTGCTGTACCTGGAATCCATCGACCAGCCGCGCAAGTTCATGTCGGCCGCGCGGGCGGCCTCGCGCGGCAAGCCGGTGATCGTCGTCAAGGCCGGCCGCAGCCCGGGCGGGCAGCTGGCCGCCGTCTCGCACACCGGCCAGCTCAGCGGCGCCGACATCGTCTTCGATGCCGCCATCCGCCGGGCCGGCATGCTGCGGGTCGACACGCTGCAGGAGCTCTTCCTGGCCGCGCAGACCCTGTCGCAGCTGCACGGTCACCTGCGCGAGCGCCTGACCGTGCTGACCAATGGCGGCGGAGCCGGCGTGATCGCCGCCGATGCGGCGGAGCACCACGGCGTGCCCCTGCATGCCCTGGGGGCCGCGCTGCAGGCCCGCCTGGCGCCGCTGCTGCCGGCGGGGGCGACGGTGGGCAACCCGGTCGACCTGGGGGCCGACGCGACGGCCGCCCGCCAGGTCGAGGCCCTGGAGGCCCTGCTCGACGACCCCGAGACCGGTTCCGTGCTGCTGCTGCACGCCCCGGCGGCGGGCATCGACTGCACCGAGCTGGCCGAGGCCCTGCTCCCGGTGGCCCGCCGCCACCCGGGCCGCGTGCTGGGCTGCTGGCTGGGCGGTGCGGCGATGGACGAGGCGCGTTCGCGCTTCACCGCCGCCGGCATCCCCGACCATGCGACGCCCGAGGATGCGGTGCGCGCCCTGGCCATGCTGCGCACCTGGCGCGAGAACCAGGCCGCGCTGATGGAAACGCCGGGGCTGGTGCAGATCGCCGCGCCGCAGCGCGAGCGCGCGCAGGCGGTGATCGACCGCGCCCTGGCCGAGGGCCGCGAGCTGCTCGACGACGAGGAGGCCATGGCCCTGCTGAAGGCCTATGGCGTCGAGGTGGTGGCCACCCGCCGCGTCGCGCCGGACGTGGGCGCGGTGCTGGCCGCCGCGCAGTCCATCGGCTACCCGGTGGTGCTGAAGATCGCCTCGCGCGATATCGTGCACAAGTCCGACGTCGGCGGCGTGGTGCTGGGCCTGCACGATCCGCAGGAGCTGGAGGCCGCGGTGGCGGCCCTGCTCGGCCGGGTGCGGGCGCGGGCGCCCCAGGCCCGCATCGATGCGCTGACCGTGCAGGCCATGGTGCGGCGGCCGCATGCGCAGGAGCTGATCGTCGGCGCCAGCATCGACCCGCTGTTCGGCCCGGTGCTGCTCTTCGGTGCCGGCGGCACGGCCGTCGAGGTGCTGGCCGACCGCGCCGTCGCGCTGCCGCCGCTCAACCGCGCCCTGGCCGCCGACCTGGTGCGGCGCACCCGGGTCGCGCGGCTGCTGGCGGGCTACCGCGACCATCCGCCGGCCCGGCTGGAGGCGGTCTACGACACCCTGATCGCCGTGGCCCGCCTGGTGGCCGAGCTGCCGGCCCTGGCCGAGCTGGACCTGAACCCGGTGCTGGCCGATGCCGACGGTGCGCTGGCGGTGGACGTGCGGGTGCGGATCTCGGCCGCCCGGCCCGGCGGCCGCGAGCACTTCGCGATCCGGCCCTACCCGAGCGCCTGGGTGCAGACGGTCGTCTGGCGGGGCCGGAAGCTCGTCGTGCGGCCGATCCGGCCCGAGGACGAGGCCGCGCACAGCGCCTTCATCCAGAGCCTGGACCCGACCGACCGCCGCATGCGCTTCTTCAGCACGCGGCGCAGCGCCTTCGCGCATGTCGAGCTGGCGCGCATGACCCAGATCGACTACGCGCGGGAGATGGCCTTCATCGCCAGCACCGACCCCGACCCGGCCAAGGCCCAGACCCTGGGCGTGGTGCGGGCGATCACCGACCCGGACAACCAGGCGGCCGAGTACGCGATCGTCATCCGCTCCGAGCTCAAGGGCAGCGGCCTGGGCCGGCTGCTGATGCTGCGCATCATCGATTACGTGCGCAGCCGCGGCACGCGGCGCATCGTCGGCGAGGTACTGCGCGAGAACCGCGGCATGCTCAAGCTGCTCGCTCAGCTGGGCTTCCGGGCCGTGCGCGATCCCGACGACGACGAGCTGATGCGCGTGACCCTGGAGCTGGGGAGCCCGGACGCCCCGGCGGCCTGAGGCGGGCCGGGTGATTGCCCGTTTCAATCGCCGCCTTTTCTTCTATCCATCGCGGCAATGATGCGGCGCAGCTAGCATTCGCTCCGTTGGATTCAGATCGAACCCGCATCCACCCCCAACCCACCGGAAACCGTCATGTCCCTGATCAACACCCAAGTCCAGCCCTTCAAGACCCAGGCCTTCCACAACGGCAAGTTCATCACCGTCACCGAGGAAAGCCTCAAGGGCAAGTGGTCGGTCCTGATCTTCATGCCGGCGGCCTTCACCTTCAACTGCCCGACCGAGATCGAGGACGCTGCCGACAACTACGCCGCCTTCCAGGCCGCGGGTGCCGAGGTCTACATCGTCACCACCGACACGCACTTCTCGCACAAGGTGTGGCACGAGACCTCGCCGGCCGTCGGCAAGGCCAAGTTCCCGCTGGTCGGCGACCCGGCGCATGTGCTGAGCAAGGCCTTCGACGTGCTGATCCCGGAAGACGGCCTGGCCTACCGCGGCACCTTCGTGATCAATCCGGATGGCGTGATCAAGACCGCCGAAATCCACAGCAACGAGATCGCCCGTGACGTGGCCGAGACCCTGCGCAAGCTGAAGGCCGCCCAGTACACCGCCGCCAACCCCGGCCAGGTCTGCCCGGCCAAGTGGAAGGAAGGCGCCAAGACCCTGACGCCCTCGCTGGACCTCGTCGGCAAGATCTGACGTCCACGCGCCCCCTGCCTGCGCAGGCGGGCCGCCCCGGCCCAGCCCGGAGCCTCCGGCTTCGGGCCTGAGGCCTCGTCCCAAGCCCGGCCCGGTGCCCCTCCCGGGGCGCTCGGCCGGGCTTGCCGTTTCCGAACGATCGATGACCCCGCCGCCGTGGTGAGGGTCCCCAAGGAGAACCACGATGTTGGACGCCCAACTGACCGCTCAGCTTCAGGCCTACCTCGAACGGGTCACGCAGCCGTTCGAGATCGTGGCCAGCCTGGACGACAGCGCCGGTGCGCAGGAGATGCGCGAGCTGATCGAACAGGTCGCCGCCCTGTCGGACAAGATCAGCCTGCGCCTGGACGGCCAGGCCGCGCGCCAGCCCTCCTTCCGCCTGAACCGCATCGGCCAGGACCTGGGCGTGGAGTTCGCCGCCGTGCCCATGGGCCACGAGTTCACCTCGCTGGTGCTGGCCCTGCTGTGGGTGGGGGGGCACCCGCCCAAGGTCGAGCCCGAGGTGATCGAGCAGATCCGCGCGCTCGACGGCGACTTCCGCTTCGAAGTCTTCATGTCCCTCTCGTGCCACAACTGCCCGGACGTCGTGCAGGCGCTGACGCTGATGGCCGTGCTCAACCCCAAGGTGCGCACGGTGGTGGTCGACGGCGCGCTCTTCCAGACCGAGATGGAGGAGCGCCAGGTCATGGCGGTGCCGACCGTGCTGCTCAACGGCCAGCCCTTCGGTAGCGGCCGCATGGGCCTGGAGGAGATCCTCGCCAAGGTCGACACCGGCGCGGCGGCCCGCGAGGCGGCCAAGCTCAGCGAGCAGGCGCCCTACGAGGTGCTGGTGGTGGGCGGCGGCCCGGCCGGCGCCGCGGCGGCCGTGTACGCGGCGCGCAAGGGCATCCGCACCGGCGTGGTGGCCGAGCGCTTCGGGGGCCAGACCCTGGACACCCTGGCCATCGAGAACTACATCTCCGTGCTGGAGACCGACGGCCCGAAGTTCGCCGCCGCGCTGGAGCAGCATGTGCGCGCCTATGACGTCGAGATCATGAACGGCCAGCGCGTCGAACAGCTCAGCCCGGCGGCCGAGCCCGGCGGCCTGATCGGCGTGAAGCTGGCCAACGGCGCCGAGCTGAAGGCGCGCAGCCTGATCCTCTCGACCGGCGCGCGCTGGCGCAATGTGAACGTGCCCGGCGAGGCCGAGTACCGCAACCGCGGCGTGGCCTATTGCCCGCACTGCGACGGCCCGTTGTTCAAGGGCAAGAAGGTGGCGGTCATCGGCGGTGGCAACTCGGGCGTCGAGGCGGCCATCGACCTGGCCGGCCTGGTCGAGCACGTCACGCTCATCGAGTTCGCCGAGCAGCTGCGTGCCGACGCGGTGCTGGTGCGCAAGCTCGAAAGCCTGCCCAATGTGAGCATCGTCAAGCATGCCCAGACCACCGAGATCCACGGCGACGGCAAGAAGGTCACCGCGCTCAGCTACACCGACCGCGGCACCGGCCAGGCCCACACCGTGGAACTGGCCGGCGTCTTCGTGCAGATCGGCCTGGTGCCCAACACCGAATGGCTCAAGGGCACGGTCGAGCTGAGCCGCTACGGCGAGATCCTCGTCGACCCGCGCGGCGCGACCTCGGTGCCCGGCGTGTTCGCGGCCGGCGATGCGACCACCGTGCCCTACAAGCAGATCATCATCGCGACCGGCGATGGCGCGAAGGCGGCCCTGGGCGCCTTCGACTACCTGATCCGCGGCGGCGCAGCCCACTGAAGCGCTGCCGCCGGTCGGCCCCTGCAGCCGGCTGGCAGCGCATGAAAAAAGGCCCGGGGGCGCAAGCCCCCGGGCCTTTGGCTTGTTGCGCCGGCTTCAGCCTGCCGCGACCGTGATGCCCTTGAACTCGCCCTTGGCGATCTTCTCCTGCCAGGTCTTGGGGCCGGTGATGTGGGCGCTGGTGCCACCGGCGTCCACCGCCACGGTGACGGGCATGTCGACCACGTCGAATTCGTAGATGGCTTCCATGCCGAGGTCGGCGAAGCCGACCACGGTGGCGGCCTTGATTGCCTTGCTGACCAGGTAGGCGCTGCCGCCGACGGCCATCAGGTAGGCGCTCTGGTGCTTCTTGATCGCCTCGATCGCGACCGGGCCGCGCTCGGCCTTGCCCACCATGGCGATCAGGCCGGTCTCGGCCAGCATCATCTCGGTGAACTTGTCCATGCGGGTGGCCGTGGTCGGGCCGGCCGGGCCGACGACTTCATCGCGCACCGGATCGACCGGGCCGACGTAGTAGATGACGCGGTTGCGGAAGTCCACCGGCAGCTTCTCGCCCTTGGCCAGCATGTCGGCGATGCGCTTGTGCGCGGCGTCGCGGCCGGTGAGCATCTTGCCGTTGAGCAGCAGGGTGTCGCCGGGCTTCCAGCTCGCGACTTCCTCCTTGCTGAGGGTGTTCAGGTCGACGCGCTTGCTCTTGTTGTAGTCGGGCGCCCACTTCACGTCGGGCCAGAGGTCCAGGCTCGGCGGCTCGACGTAGGCCGGGCCGCTGCCGTCCAGCACGAAGTGCGCATGGCGGGTGGCGGCGCAGTTCGGGATCATCGCGACCGGCTTGCTGGCCGCATGGGTCGGGTAGGTGGCGATCTTGATGTCCAGCACCGTGGTCAGGCCGCCCAGGCCCTGGGCGCCGATGCCCAGGGCATTGACCTTCTCGTAGAGCTCGATGCGCAGTTCTTCCAGCTTGTTCTGCGGGCCGCGGGCGAGCAGGTCGAACATGTCGATCGGCTCCATCAGCACTTCCTTGGCCAGCAGCATGGCCTTCTCGGCGGTGCCGCCGACGCCGATGCCCAGCATGCCCGGCGGGCACCAGCCGGCGCCCATGGTCGGCACGGTCTTGAGCACCCAGTCGACCAGGTTGTCGCTGGGATTCATCATGATGAACTTGCTCTTGTTCTCGCTGCCGCCGCCCTTGGCCGCCACGGTTACGTCCACCGTGTTGCCCGGCACCACGCTGACGTGGATGACGGCCGGCGTGTTGTCCTTGGTGTTCTTGCGCTCGAAGATCGGGTCGTTCAGCACCGAGGCGCGCAGGGTGTTGTCGGCGTTCAGGTAGCCGCGGCGCACGCCCTCGTTGACGGCGTCCTCGATCGAGCCCTTGAAGCCTTCCCAGCGCACGTCCATGCCGATCTTCAGGAAGACGTTGACGATGCCGGTGTCCTGGCAGATCGGGCGCCGGCCTTCGGCGCACATCTTCGAGTTGGTCAGGATCTGGGCGATGGCGTCCTTGGCCGCCGGCGAGGCCTCGCGCTGGTAGGCGCGGGCGAGGTGCTCGATGTAGTCCGCCGGGTGGTAGTAGCTGATGTACTGCAGGGCGGCGGCGACGGATTCGACGAGGTCGTCGTGGCGGATCGTGGTCATGGCGGCGGCTCGGGTCACGAGGGGGTGAATCGGAAAGTGTAGGCAGCCCGACCTGCGCCGGGCTGACGGCCACGTCGGCCGCGGCGGCTCAGCGGAACCAGATCAGGGTCACCAGGGCGAACAGCGGCAGCAGCACCGCGCCCGACCAGGCCATGTAGCCGAAGAAGCTCGGCATGCGGATGCCACGCTGCTCGGCGATGGCCTTGACCATGAAGTTCGGCGCGTTGCCGATGTAGCTGTTGGCACCCATGAAGACCGAGCCGGCCGAGATGGCGGCCAGGGTGGGCGCCAGCACATGCATCAGCGCTTCGGGGTCGCCGCCGGCCAGGTTGAAGAACACCAGGTAGGTCGGCGCGTTGTCGAGGAAGGAGCTCAGTCCGCCGCTGAACCAGAAATAGGCCCAGGGCAGCGGTGCGCCGTCGGGGCCGGTGACCGCGCGCGTGACGGCGGCAAAGGCACCCGCCTCCCCGGCCTTGAGCATGGCCAGCACCGGCACCATGGTCAGGAAGATGCCGATGAAGAGCTTGGCCACTTCCAGCATCGGCCCCCAGCTGAACTGGTTGCCGGCGCGCACCGCGGCGGGGGTCAGCTTCAGCGAGAGCAGGGCCAGCAGGATCAGCCCGGCGTCGCGCAGCAGCTGCGGCAGGCCGACTTCGGTGCCCGCCAGCACGAAGGCGATGCCGGGCTTCCAGGTGCCGCTCATCAGCACCAGGCCGACCACGCCCGCCAGCAGCACCAGGTTGATGCGGCCTTCCAGGCCGAGGCGGTGGTCGTCGGGGGTCGGGTCGCGCGGCAGCACGCCTTCCTTCGCATACCAGTGGCGGTCGATCAGGTAGAAGATCCCCAGCAGGCTGCCGACCATGAAGAGCGTCTCGGGCAGCAGGTGCCGCACGGTCCAGAAGAAGTCCACGCCCTTCAGGAAGCCGAGGAAGAGCGGCGGATCGCCCAGCGGTGTCAGCGAGCCGCCGGCATTGCTGACGATGAAGATGAAGAAGACGATGACGTGCACCGTGTGCCGGCGGTTGTCGTTCGCCCGGATCAGCGGGTGGATCATCAGCATCGAGGCGCCGGTCGTGCCCATCACGCTGGCCAGGGCGGCGCCGGTGGCCAGCAGCGCGGTGTTCAGGCCTGGGCTGCCGTGCAGGTTGCCGCGCACGTAGATGCCGCCCGCCACCGTGAACAGGGTGCCGAGCAGGATCACGAAGGGCAGGTACTCGGCCAGCAGGGTGTGGGCCAGCACGCCGCCGACGGCCCCGCTCCCGTGCAGTGCGGCGAAGGGCAGCAGGAAGAGCAGGGCCCAGAAGCCCGCCACCTTGCCCTGGTGGTGGTGCCAGAAGCCCGGCGCCAGCAGCGGCGCCAGCGCGATCGAGAGCAGCATGCCGGCGAAGGGCAGGCCCCAGAGCGGGCCGAGCGTGGCGCCGTCCAGCTCGGCCGCCTGCGCGGTCCCGGCCCAGCCGGCCAGGCCCGGCAGCATCAGCAGGGCCCGCAGCGCGGCAGGGGAGAGGCGCACGCGCATCGGCAGGCTCAGTGGGCGTCCGTGCCGCCGGCCGGCGGGTGCATGATCCGGTCGGCCAGCGCGATGGCCAGGGCCGAGAACAGGAAGGCGATGTGGATGATCGTCTGCCACATCAGCACCTTGTCGGTGTAGTTGCCGGCGTTGATGAAGGTCTTGAGCAGGTGGATCGAGCTGATGCCGATGATGGCCGTGGCCAGCTTGACCTTCAGCACGCTGGCATTCACGTGGCTCAGCCATTCCGGCTGGTCCGGGTGGCCTTCCAGGTTCATCCGCGAGACGAAGGTCTCGTAGCCGCCGACGATCACCATGATCAGCAGGTTGCTGATCATCACCACGTCGATCAGCGCCAGCACGACCAGCATGATGATGGTCTCGTTGAGCGCGGTGACCGGCGCGTCGGCCTTGTAGCCGATGCTCGACACCAGCTTGCCCAGTGCATCCGGGTTGCCGAGTGCCGCCTCGATCAGGTGGACCAGCTCCACCCAGAAGTGGACGACGTAGACGCCCTGCGCCAGGATCAGGCCCAGGTAGAGCGGCAACTGCAGCCAGCGGCTCGCGAAGATCAGGTTCGGCAGGGCGGGCAGCTTGTGCGCCGGCTTGCCAGCTTGGGACAGGGGGGCTTGGCTCATCTCGGAACAAAATCGCGTGTGACCACGCGTCCTTCAGGGGTTTGTCGGGGGTTTTCCATCTGCCGGAAGCCGAGGATTCTAGGCAGCGCGATTGGAATTCGCCGTGACACCCCGGCCAGGGACCGTCAGACCATCGTAAGACCCCGGCGCCACAGTGCGCGCCGCCCCCGTCCGAGGAGAGAGACACCATGTCAGAGACCAGCATCACGATCTACAACCCGCCGGCCGATCTGGTCGCCTCCGCCCATGTCGCCGGCTTCGCCGCCTACGAGGCCCTGTGCAAGGAGGCCGAGGCCGACTACGGCGCCTACTGGGGCCGCCTGGCCCGCGAGCTGATCAGCTGGAAGAAGCCCTTCACGCAGACGCTCGACGAGAGCAACGCGCCCTTCTTCAAGTGGTTCGCCGACGGCACGCTGAACGTGTCCTACAACTGCCTGGACCGCAATGTCGAGCGCGGCCTGGGCGACAAGACCGCGATCATCTTCGAAGCCGACGGCGGCGAAGTCACCAAGGTCACCTACAGCCAGCTGCTGGCCAAGGTCAGCCAGATCGCCAACGGCCTGCGCAGCCTCGGCATCAAGAAGGGTGACCGCGTCGTCATCTACATCGCCATGTCGATCGACGGCGTCGCGGCCATGCAGGCCTGCGCCCGCATCGGCGCGATCCACTCGGTCGTCTTCGGCGGCTTCTCGGCCCAGTCGCTGCGCGACCGGATCAACGACACCGGCGCCGTGGCCGTCATCACCGCCGACTGCCAGGTCCGCGGCGGCAAGCAGCTGCCGCTCAAGAGCATCGTCGACGACGCCATCGCCATGGGCGGCTGCGAGTCGGTCCAGAACGTGCTGGTCGTCAAGCGCGGTGGCAACGCCATCAGCATGACCGCAGGCCGCGACAAGTGGATGGCCGACGTCGCCGACGCCCAGCCCACCACCTGCGAGCCCGAGTGGGTCGAGGCCGAGCACCCGCTCTTCCTGCTCTACACCTCCGGCTCCACCGGCAAGCCCAAGGGCGTGCAGCACAGCAGCGGCGGCTACCTGCTGCATGCCGCGCTGACCACCAAGTGGACCTTCGACCTGAAGGCCGACGACGTCTTCTGGTGCACGGCCGACATCGGCTGGGTCACCGGCCACAGCTACATCACCTATGGCCCCCTGGCCCTGGGCGGCACCGAGATCGTCTTCGAAGGCGTGCCCACCTACCCGGACGCCGGCCGCTTCTGGAAGATGATCCAGGACCACAAGGTCTCGGTCTTCTACACCGCGCCGACCGCCATCCGCTCGCTGATCAAGGCCGCCGAGGCCAATGACGCGGTGCACCCGAAGAGCTACGACCTGTCCAGCCTGCGCATCCTGGGCTCGGTGGGCGAGCCGATCAACCCGGCCGCCTGGGAGTGGTACCACCAGCACGTTGGCGGCGGCCGCTGCCCCATCGTGGACACCTTCTGGCAAACCGAGACCGGCGGCCACATGATCACCCCGCTGCCGGGCGCCACGCCCCTGGTGCCGGGTTCGTGCACGCTGCCCTTCCCGGGCATCACCACCGCCATCGTCGACGAGACCGGCGCCGACGTGCCCAACGGCTCGGGCGGCATCCTGGTCGTCAAGAAGCCCTGGCCCTCGATGATCCGCACCATCTGGGGCGACAACGAGCGCTTCGTCAAGAGCTACTACCCGGCGGAGCTGAAGGGCTACTACCTGGCGGGCGACGGCGCGATCCGTGACGAGAAGACCGGCTACTTCACCATCACCGGCCGCATCGACGACGTGCTGAACGTCTCCGGCCACCGCATGGGCACGATGGAGATCGAGTCCGCCCTGGTCAGCTGCACCGACCTGGTGGCCGAGGCCGCCGTGGTCGGCCGTCCGGACGACACCACCGGCGAGGCCATCTGCGCCTTCGTCGTGCTCAAGCGTCCCCGCCCGACGGGCGACGAGGCCAAGGCCATCGCCAAGATCCTGCGCGACCACGTCGGCAAGGAAATCGGCCCGATCGCCAAGCCCAAGGACATCCGCTTCGGCGACAACCTGCCCAAGACCCGCTCGGGCAAGATCATGCGCCGCCTGCTGCGCTCGATCGCCAAGGGTGAGGCCATCACCCAGGACACCTCGACCCTGGAGAACCCGGCCATCCTCGACCAGCTGGCCGAGAACAACTGATCGCGGCTGCGGGGCCTCGGCCCCGTGGATCGATCGGCCCCGAGGCCCGCCACCGGCGGGCCTTTTTCATGGGCCGCCGAAGGCTTCGAGCGGTCTCAGTGCGCGAGGGTCAGGGCGGCCACCGCCCGGGAGGCTTCGCCGCGCGTCCAGCCGAGCGCGCGCTGGAAGCGCTGTTCCACGGTCTGGGGCGGCGTCCCGGCCGCCAGTTCGCCCGCGGCGCTGGCGGCGCAGCGCAGGGTGTCCAGCCGGGTTTCGGGGGCGCGCACCGGCCGGTCGCTCGGCAGCGGCTGCATGGCATGCTGGAGGGCCTCGTTCAGGCCCCAGTGGCGCGCCAGACCCTGGGCCAGGGCCTGGGGGCTGGTCCCGATCACCGCCTGTGCAGCCGCCTCCAGCGTCAGGGGCCGCAGGCCGGATGGCAGGGGGGCCGTGGACTGGGTCAGGGCCTCGATCTGGCGCTGCGCTTCGGGGAAGTGATAGGCCAGCAGCAGTTCCCCCAGGGCCTGCAGCAGGGCCAGCAGGCCGGCGGCTTCGCCGTCGTGGTCGGCCGGGCAGAGGCGCTCTGCCAGGTGGGCGGCCCGACTGGCCTGGGCCAGGCGATGGGCCAGGGACTGCGCTGCCGTGTGATCCAGCGCGCCCGGCCAGGGTCGAAGACCCTGCGCGGCCTGACGCACCCCGTGCAGGCCGACCAGCTGCACGGCCCGTCGCAGGGTGGCAATCTCGTCGGGCTGCACCTGCCCGGCCAGCCCGACGGCGCCCAGGCCGCGCAGCAGCTCGAAGGCCAGGGCCGGCTCATCGAACAGGCAGACGATCCAGGCGTCGATGCGCTGGCCCTCCAGCCGGTTCAAGGCGGCCAGATGCTCGGGGAGGTCGGCATGGGCGGGCAGGACCCCGGCGGTCGGCACTTGATCGAGCAGGCGCTCCAGGGGGTCGGGGCGCTGGGCGCGATGGCTGTCGAGCCAGCCGCGCAGCGCCTGCGCCAGGCTGCGCGCACTGAGCGGACGGCGCGCCGGATCGTGATCGATCGCCCGGTTGGCGAGGGCCCGCAGCGCCGCAGGCAGAGGCTGCGGCAGCGCCCAGCCGAGCCGGACGATCTCCCGCTCCAGCCGCTGGGCGGCGCGCGGCAGATCCGGTTCGTCCAGCGCCCAGCGGCCGGCCAGGCCGCGATGGAGCAGCAGGCCGGCCAGCAGCAGGTCTTCGCGGCGGCCCTCGCCGCGAGGGTCCATCTCGCGGGCCAGCTCGATGCCGATCAGCCGGATCCGGCCGCCGGGCTCGACCAGCACGGTGTGCCCACTGAGGCCCGGCGGTCGCAGGCCGGCCTCATGCAGGCTGGCCAGGTGGTCCAGCATCTCCGCCATCCACGCCACCCAGTCGGCCGGGCTGGGCACGGGGCCGCCTTCGGGACCCAGCCGTTCCAGCAGGGTGAGGCCGGACACGCCGGCCAGATGGCAGCCGTGTCCGGCTGGGCCCAGATCCACGCGCCGTCCGCGCAGCAGGCCGTCCGGCGGCAGCGCCGACAGGCGCGCGGGCGCGACCCCTTCGGCAAGCGGCTGGGCACCGTTCGCCACGGGCAGCAGCAGCAGATCGGTGCTGGATGCAGGGCGATCCGCTTCCGGCCGGACCCGCCAGAGCTGGGTGCTGCGGTCCGAGCCGAGGCGCTGCAGCAGCTGGTAGGGGCCGAGCAGCTGCAGATCACGGGCCGCGGGACGGACGGGCCGCCGCGGGTCAGCGGGCGAAAACAGCGAATGCGGGTTCAAGGGCGACCTCGGCGGGGTGGGCGCGGGCCGCTTGCGCTCGGGGCGGGCGGCCGCAGGGGCAGGACCGATTCCACCGTGACCGCGCACGCACCGAAGCCTGAAGCTGGCCCCTCCAGGGGCGCCTGTTCCGGCGCTCGGTCGCTGTGCGCCCTGCGGGCGGGGCCCGGGCCCCGGGCTGGCCGGACCGTACCTCTTGCCCCCTGCCCGGCCAGGCGGGGCCATGCCGCCTCGATAAACTGTGGCAGCCCTGCGCCGTGCTGCCAGGCCTCTGCATCACCCGCTCCCGTCCCGACGATGAACATTGCACTGCTCGGCACCGGCCTGATGGGTCAGCCCATGGCGCGGCGCCTGCTGGCGGCCGGCTGGCCGCTGACGGTCTGGAACCGCAGCCCGGACAAGACCCGCAGCCTCGTCGAGGTGGGCGCGCGAGCCGTCGACCGGGCCGCCGATGCGGTGGCGGGCGCCGACCTCGTCATCACCATGCTGGCAGACGGTCGCGTCGTGCGCGCGCAGTTGCAGGACGGTGGCGTGCTGGCCGCCATGAAGCCCGGCGCGCTGTTCGTCGACATGAGTTCGATCCAGCCGGCCGAGGCGCGCGAGCATGCGGCCTGGCTGGCCGCCCGCGGCATCGGGGCGCTCGATGCGCCGGTCTCCGGTGGCACGCTGGGCGCCGAGGCCGGTACCCTGGCCATCATGGCCGGCGGCAGCAGCGCCGATTTCGAGCGCGCACTGCCGGTTTTCGCGGCGCTGGGCCGCGCCACCCATGTCGGGCCGACCGGGACGGGCCAGCTCGCCAAGCTGGCCAATCAGATGATCGTGGGCATCACCATCGGCGCCGTGGCCGAGGCCCTGATCCTGGCCGAGCGCGGGGGCGCCGATCCGGCCCGCGTACGCCAGGCCCTGCAGGGCGGCTTTGCCGACAGCCGCATCCTCGAAGTGCACGGCCAGCGCATGGTGCAGCGCGACTTCGCCAAGCGTGCGGCGATGACGGTGCAGCTCAAGGACTTGCGCAATGCGCTCGCCACCGCCGCAGGCGACGGCACCGAGCTGCCGATCACCACCCTGTTCGCCCAGCTCTACGCCGAGGCCATCGACCATGGCCATGCCGAGGCCGACCATGCCGGCCTGTGGCTGGAGCTGGCGGGGCGCAACGGCCTGCGCTGAGCGCCGCCGCCGCGCGGCCATGAAAAACGGCCCCGAAGGGCCGTTGCATCGCATCGGACCCCGGCCTGCGGCCAGGGCGAGGGACGATCACTTCTGGTTCAGCACCCAGGTCACGAGTTCCTTGGCTTCCGCGTCGGTGACTTGCGGGTTGGCCGGCATCGGGATCTGGCCCCAGGAGCCGACGCCACCCTTCTGGATCTTGGTGGCCAGCTTGGCGGCGGCGTCCTTGTCGGCGGCGTACTTGGCGGCAATATCCTTGAAAGCCGGGCCGACCAGCTTCTTGTCGACGGCGTGGCACGCCAGGCAGGAGCGCTTCTGGGCCAGTTCCTGGCTGGCGAAGGTGGCCGGGGCGACGAGAACCAGGGCCGACAGGATCAGGGGAAGACGCAGGGCTTTCATGGTTTCCTTTCTGGAAAAGCCAGGATGGCTGGGAGAGAGACTCAATCAACGGAGTTTATGTCGTCCGGTTGACCGGCTTCTTCGGGAACCGTGCCAGGGATGACACGGGGTGTCACACATGGGATGGATGCTGCTAGGCGTGGGTTTGTGCCTGGGCAAAGGGCTCGGATGGAGCATGCTGCATGCACTGGCCTGGCCCTGGGTGCTCGCGCCCTTCGGCGTGGCCGCCCTGCTGTGGACCTGGTCCGACCGCAGCGGGCGGACCGCCCGCCAGGCCATGGCCCGGGAGGCGGCACGTCGTCAGGTGCGCAAGCAGCAGCAGCGCGAAGCCCTCGGCCTGGGTCCGCGGGGTCGCGGGCCCGGGGCCTGAGCCCCGCAGGCTGCGGGCCGCTCAGTCCTCGAAGCGGTCCAGCACGGCGCCGGTGCTGGCGCTGGACGCGTTCTTGGCGAACTTGGCCAGCACGCCGCGGGTGTAGCGCGGGGCGGGCTTGACCCAGACCGCCTTGCGCTGCTGAAGTTCCGCGTCCGGCACGTTCAGTTGCAGCAGCAGCTGGTGCGCGTCGATGGTGATCGAGTCCCCTTCCTGCACCAGCGCGATCGTGCCGCCGGCATAGGCCTCGGGCGCGACGTGGCCCACCACCATGCCCCAGGTGCCGCCGCTGAAGCGGCCGTCGGTGATCAGGCCCACGCTCTCGCCCAGGCCCTGGCCGATCAGCGCACCCGTCGGGGCCAGCATTTCCGGCATGCCGGGGCCGCCCTGGGGGCCGAGGTAGCGCAGCACCATCACGTCGCCCGCCTGGATCTTGCCGGCCATGATGGCGGCCAGGGCCGACTGCTCGTCGTCGAAGACGCGCGCCGGGCCGGTGATGACCGGATTCTTCAGGCCGGTGATCTTGGCCACCGCGCCCTCGGGGCTGAGGTTGCCCTTGAGGATGGCCAGATGGCCTTCGGCATAGATCGGCTGGCCGACCGGGCGGATCACGTCCTGGTCGGGCGAGAGGTCGGGCACGCCGGCCAGCACCTCGGCCACGGTCTGGCCGGTGATGGTGAGGGCTTCGCCATGCAGCAGGCCGGCCTTGTGCAGCTCCTTCATCACGGCCGGGATGCCGCCGGCACGGTGCAGGTCGATGGCCAGGTACTTGCCGCTGGGCTTGAGGTCGCAGATCACCGGCACCTTGCGGCGCAGGCGCTCGACGTCGTCGAGCTGGAAGTCCACGCCGGCCGCATGCGCGATGGCCAGGTAGTGCAGCACGGCGTTGGTCGAGCCGCCGGTGGCCATGATCACGGCGATCGCGTTCTCGATGGCCTGCTTGGTGACGATGTCGCGCGGCTTGAGGTCGGCCTTGACCGCCTCGACCAGCACCTTCGCGGCCCGCTTGACGTTGTCCAGCACCTCGTTCTCGACATTGGCCATGGTCGAGGAGTAGGGCAGGGACATGCCCAGGGCCTCGAAGGACGAGGACATGGTGTTGGCCGTGTACATGCCGCCGCAGCTGCCGCTGCCGGGAATGGCGCGGCGCTCGATCTGGCAGAAGTCCTCCTCGCTCATCTTGCCCGCGCTGAACTGCCCGACGGCTTCGAAGACGCTGACGATGTTCAGGTCCTGGCCCTTGTACTTGCCGGGCAGGATGGTGCCGCCGTAGATGTAGATCGCCGGCACATTGGCACGCAGCATGCCCATCATGCCGCCGGGCATGTTCTTGTCGCAGCCGCCGATGACCATCACGCCGTCCATCCACTGGCCGCCGACGCAGGTCTCCACGCAGTCGGCAATCACCTCGCGCGACACCAGGCTGTACTTCATGCCCTCGGTGCCCATGGCCATGCCATCGCTGATGGTGGGCGTGCCGAAAATCTGCGGGTTGGCCCCGGCTTCCTTCAGGCCGATCACGGCCGCATCGGCCAGCTTCTGCAGGCCGGAATTGCAGGGCGTGATCGTGCTGTGGCCGTTGGCCACGCCGACCATCGGCTTGCCGAAGTCCGTCTCCTGGTAGCCCATGCCGTAGTACATGGAGCGGTTCGGCGCACGGGCGACGCCCTCGGTGATGTTCTTGGAACGGCGGTTGATGCTCATGGCGGGCAGGGCGCGGGGCGCCGGCAGGCAGAAGGGGTAGGGGAGGGGAGGCGGTGGCGCGAAGTATCCGGGTCGTCCGGACCGGCTGTCCAATCGATCATTCATGGCATTTTGATACGCTGGACGAATGAATGATGCGCCCATCGAAGCCCGCGCCTGGCGCCAGTTCCTCGTCCTGGCCGAGACCCTGCACTACGGCCGCGCCGCGGCGCGCCTGCACATGACGCAGCCGCCCCTGACGGTGGCCATCCAGCAGCTGGAGGCGCGGTTGGGCACGCCGCTCTTCCTGCGCAGCCGCCGCAGCGTGGCGCTCAGCCCGGCCGGCGAGGCCCTGGTCGAGCCGGTGCGGCAATGGCTGGCCGCCGGGCAGGACCTGGTCGAGCGGGCCCGCGCCAGCGGCCGGGGTGAACTGGGCCGGCTGCGGCTGGGCTTCGTCTCCACCCTGGGCTTCGGCCCGCTGCCGGCCTGGCTGCGCAGCTTCCGCGCGGCCCACCCCGGCCTGCAGGTGGAGCTGCGCGAGGCCACCGGCGACGTGCAGCAGGCCGCGCTGCGCGAGGGTCAGCTCGACTGCGGCTTCCTGCTGCGCGCCCGCGGCGTCGGGCCGGCGGAGCTGCCGGGCTTCGACAGCCTGCCCGTGCTCGACGAGCCCCTGCTCCTGGCCCTGCCCGAAGCCCATGCGCTCGCGCACGGGCAGGCGCTGGATCCGCAGGCGGTGGCGGCCGAGCCGCTGGTCATCTTTCCGCGCAGCATCGCGCCCTCCTTGCACGACGCGATCCTGGCCTGGACCCATCGCCAGGGCCGTGCCCCAGCGATTGCGCAGGAGGCGATCCAGATGCAGACCATCGTCAACCTGGTTTCGGCTGGCCTGGGCCTGGCCTGGGTGCCGGCCTCGATCACCACCTTGCAGCGGCCGGGCGTGGTCTACCGCCGGCTCGACGCGCGGCATGCACCGCCGCAGGGCCTGGCCGAGATGGTCTGGCCGCGCGAGGCGCCGGCGGCGACGCGGCGCTTCGTCGAACACGTGCGTGCGGCGCTGACGGCCGCCGGTCCGCCACCGCGGGGGGACTGACACGGGCTTGCGCTATGGTTCGGCGCCTTCCGAGCGTCTGCGGCCCGCCGGCCGCCCCTGCCATGCTGGTCCATCCGCAGTTCGATCCCATCGCCCTCCAGGTCGGCCCGCTGGCCGTGCACTGGTACGGCCTGACCTACCTGGCCGCCTTCGGCCTCTTCGTGCTGCTCGGCCGCGCGCAGGCGCGCCGGCCGCGCTTTGCGGCCGCAGGCTGGGCGCCGGCGGAGGTCGAAGACCTGCTCTTCTTCGGCGTGCTCGGCGTGATCCTGGGGGGGCGCCTGGGCTATGTGCTGTTCTACAAGCCGCTGCACTTCCTGGCGAACCCGCTGGAGGTCTTCGCCGTCTGGCAGGGCGGCATGGCCTTCCACGGCGGGCTGATCGGCGTGATCTTTGCGCTCTTCGTCTACGCCCGCCGCCGCGGCCGACCCTTCTGGGAGGTGGCGGACCTGGTCGCGCCCTGCGTGCCCGTCGGCCTGGCGGCCGGGCGCCTGGGCAATTTCATCAACGGCGAGCTCTGGGGCCGCGCGGCCGACCCCGGCCTGCCCTGGGCCATGGTCTTCCCGCAGTCGGGCCTGGCGATCGCGCGCCATCCCTCGCAGCTCTACCAGTTCGCGCTGGAGGGGCTGCTGCTCTTCGCGCTGCTCTGGCTCTACAGCCGCGGGCCGCGCCGGCCGGGCCAGGTGGCCGGCGCCTTCCTGCTGGGCTACGGCGTCTTCCGCTTCATCGCCGAGGCCTTCCGCGAGCCCGATGCCCACCTGGGTCTGCTCAGCCTGGGCCTGAGCATGGGGCAGTGGCTCTGCCTGCCGATGGTGCTGCTGGGTGCACTGATCCTGGGCCTGGCCGCGCGCGGCCGCCTTGCCCCGGTGCACTGAGCCTCGCCACATCGCGGCCCAGGCAAAAAAAATGCCCCGCCGGCATGGCAACCGGCGGGGTCAAAGGGACTGGCCCTGCAGAGGAGATCGCAGGCCACGCGAAGAGCGCAGCCGCAGAAGGCATTGCATCCGCCGTGCCAGGCGCTGGCCGCAAAGCCCGTCGATACACTGCCCCGATGCGTATCCTGGGCTTCGAATCCTCTTGTGACGAGACCGGCGTGGCCCTGGTCGAACTCGATGCCGGCGGCCGCGCGCAGCTGCGTGCCGATGCGCTGCACAGCCAGATCGCCATGCACCAGGCCTATGGCGGCGTGGTGCCGGAGCTGGCCTCGCGCGACCACATCCGCCGCGTGCTGCCGCTGGCCCGCGAGGTGCTGCAGCGCGCCCAGGTCCGGCTCGCCGACCTGGACTTGATCGCCTACACCCGTGGCCCCGGTCTCGCCGGGGCGCTGCTGGTCGGCTCGGCCACCGCCTGCGCCCTGGGCCTGGCCCTGGGCAAGCCGGTGCTTGGCGTGCATCACCTGGAGGGGCATCTGCTGTCGCCCTTCCTCTCGGCCGATCCGCCGAGCTTTCCCTTCATCGCCCTGCTGGTCTCCGGCGGCCACACCCAGCTGATGCGGGTCGACGGCGTCGGCGACTACGCGCTGCTCGGCGAAACCATCGACGATGCCGCCGGCGAGGCCTTCGACAAGTCCGCCAAGCTGCTGGGCCTGGGCTACCCCGGCGGCCCGGCCCTCGCCGCCCTCGCCCTGCAGGGCGACCCGGCCGCTTTCGCCCTGCCGCGCCCGCTGCTGCACAGCGGCACGCTCGATTTCTCCTTCGCCGGCTTGAAGACCGCCGTGCTGACCACGCTTCGCAAGCTGGAAGCCGCGGCCGGACCGGAGGGTCCCACGGCCCAGGCGCGGGCCGATCTGGCGGCCTCGACCCAGGCCGCCATCGTCGACGTCCTGGTGAAGAAATCGCTGGCTGCACTGAAGGCCAGCGGCCTGCGGCGTCTCGTGGTGGCCGGCGGCGTCGGCGCCAACCGCCGCCTGCGCGCCGAGCTGGACGCCGCCGCCGCACGGCGCGGCCTGCGTGTCCATTACCCCGAACTGCATCTCTGCACCGACAACGGCGCGATGATTGCCCTCGCGGCTGCCATGCGGGTGGCCGCCGGCCGCGCCCGCCCACAGCCCGCGGGGGCCTTCGACGTGCTGCCGCGCTGGCCGTTGGCAGCGATCGACGCACCGGCCGCCTGAGGCCGGGGCCGCTATACTCGACGGGCTTTGCCGGGGCGCCTGCGTCCCGTGGAGAGCAAACCAGAGCGCACGGCACGGGTCGGTTTCACCCGTGTTCCGCAAGTCCCACGGAAACCGCAGTCTGCACCGGCTCCAGCCCCAGGGCCGGCCGGGCAGGGCGGCTTCCATTGAAACGAAAGTTCTGCCCATGTCCGAAATCAACAAGACCGACATCGTCGCCGCCAACGCCCGTGGCGCGGCCGACACCGGCTCTCCCGAAGTCCAGGTTGCGCTGCTGACCGCGCGCATCAACCACCTGACCCCGCACTTCAAGACCCATGCGAAGGACCACCACGGTCGCCGCGGTCTGCTGCGCATGGTCAGCCGCCGCCGCAAGCTGCTGGACTACCTGAAGGCCAAGGACGCCGACCGCTACACCGCACTGATCCAGAAGCTGGGCCTGCGCAAGTAAGCCCAAGCGGACGCCAAGAGCCTGTCTGGTCTCCTCCAGCACAGGCTCTTGGCGTTTCAAGAGCCCGAAAAATTCCCGGCCACGGGGCCGATCGTGAGCGACGCTGTGTCATTCCAGCAGGGCAGGGGCCCGCAGCCCCCCGCACCTGCCCCGCTGGAATGGCATCCCGCTGACCGACCCTGAACCGGAGCCCGGGGCGCGCAGGCCGCCGCCCCATCCTCCCAGGAGACTTCCATGTCCATGTTCAACAAAGTCAGCAAGACCTTCCGCTGGGGCCAGCACGACGTCACGCTGGAGACCGGTGAAATCGCCCGCCAGTCCGGCGGCGCCGTGCTCGTCAGCGTCGACGGCACCGTGGTGCTCGCCACCGTGGTCGCCAAGTCCGAGGCCAAGCCGGGTCAGGACTTCTTTCCGCTGACCGTCGACTACGTCGAGAAGACCTATGCCGCCGGCAAGATCCCCGGCAGCTTCTTCAAGCGCGAAGGCCGTCCGAGCGAGCTGGAGACCCTGACCAGCCGCCTGATCGACCGTCCGCTGCGCCCGCTCTTCCCGGACGGCTTCTTCAATGAAGTGCAGGTCATCGTCCACGTCGTCTCGCTGAACCCGGAAGTCGCCGCCGACATCCCGGCCCTGATCGGCTCCAGCGCCGCGCTGGCCATCAGCGGCATCCCCTTCAACGGCCCGATCGGTGCCGCCCGCGTCGGCTACCTGAACGGCGAGTACCTGCTGAATCCGAGCAAGGCGCAGATGGCCGAGTCCAAGATGGACCTGGTCGTCGCCGGCACCGAGGCCGCCGTGCTGATGGTCGAGTCGGAAGCCGACCAGCTCAGCGAGGAAGTGATGCTCGGCGGCGTGGTCTTCGGCCATGAGCAGGGCAAGGTCGCGATCGCCGCGATCAACGAGCTGGTCCGCGAGGCCGGCAAGCCGGTCTGGGACTGGCAGCCGCCGGCCAAGGACGAGGCCTTCATCGCCAAGGTCACCGCCCTGGCCGAAGGCCCGCTGCGCGCGGCTTACCAGATCCGTTCCAAGCAGGCCCGCACCCAGGCCTGCCGTGACGCGAACGCCCAGGTCTTCGCCGCGCTGAAGGCCGAAGGCGTCGAGTTCGACAAGGTCAAGGTTGACGGCCTGCTCTTCGACATCGAGGCACGCATCGTCCGCGGCCAGATCCTGGCCGGCGAGCCGCGCATCGACGGTCGCGACACCCGCACCGTGCGCCCCATCGAGATCCGCACCGGCCTGCTGCCGCGCACCCACGGCTCGGCCCTGTTCACCCGCGGCGAGACCCAGGCCCTGGTCGTCGCGACCCTCGGCACCGACCGCGACGCGCAGCGCATCGACGCGCTGGCCGGCGAGTTCGAGGACCGCTTCATGCTGCACTACAACATGCCCCCCTTCGCCACCGGCGAGACGGGTCGTGTCGGCAGCCCGAAGCGCCGTGAGATCGGCCACGGCCGACTCGCCAAGCGTGCCCTGGTGCCGGTGCTGCCGGCCAAGGACGAGTTCGCCTACGCGATGCGCGTGGTCTCGGAGATCACCGAGTCCAACGGCTCCTCCTCGATGGCCTCGGTCTGCGGCGGCTGCCTGGCGCTGATGGACGCGGGCGTGCCGCTGAAGGCGCACGTGGCCGGCATCGCCATGGGCCTGATCAAGGACGGCAACCGCTTCGCGGTGCTGACCGACATCCTGGGCGACGAGGACCACCTCGGCGACATGGACTTCAAGGTGGCCGGCACCACCACCGGCGTGACCGCCCTGCAGATGGACATCAAGATCCAGGGCATCACCCAGGAAATCATGCAGGTTGCCCTGGCCCAGGCCAAGGAAGCCCGCCTGCACATCCTCGGCAAGATGACCGAGGCCGTGGCCGGGGCGAACACCGAGGTCTCGCAGTTCGCCCCGCGCCTCTACACGATGAAGATCAATCCGGAGAAGATCCGCGACGTGATCGGCAAGGGCGGCGCGACCATCCGTGCGCTGACCGAGGAAACCGGCACCACGATCGACATCGCCGAGGACGGCACGATCACCATCGCCTCGACCGACGGCGAGCGCGCCGAGTACGCGAAGAAGCGCATCGAGGAAATCACCGCCGAGGCGGAAGTCGGCAAGGTCTACGAAGGCCCGGTCACCAAGATCCTGGACTTCGGTGCCCTGGTCAACATCCTGCCCGGCAAGGACGGCCTGCTGCACATCAGCCAGATCGCGCACCAGCGCGTCGAGCGGGTGGAGGACTTCGTCAAGGAAGGCGATGTCATCAAGGTCAAGGTGCTGGAGACCGACGAGAAGGGCCGCATCAAGCTCTCGCTCAAGGCCCTGCTCGAGAAGCCGGAAGGCTATGTCGAGCCGAGCTTCGAGGACCGTCCGCGCCGCGACCGCTTCGACCGCGACAACCGGGGGGACCGTGGCCCGCGCCGTGAGCGCAGCGACCGGGGTGATCGCGGTGACCGTGGCGGCGAGCGCCCGGCCGAGGCCGCGCCGGCGGCCGAAGGCGGCGACTTCCAGAGCTGATCGCCGGGCCCGACGGGCGGCCGCGTTCCGCGGTTCGTCCCGTGTCCGGGCCTCGCCGTGCCGACCCCCATGAACGACGCGCTCTTCCCGCTGCCGACGCAGATGCCGGCCCTGGCCATCCGCGAGCCGGGCGGCCCGGAGGTGCTGACGCCCGTGCAGCGCAGCCTGCCTCAGCCTCAGGCCGGTGAGCTGCTGATCGAGGTGGCGGCCTCGGGCGTGAACCGTCCGGACGTCCTTCAGCGCAAGGGCCTCTACCCGCCGCCGCCCGGCGCCTCGGACCTGCCGGGTCTGGAAGTGGCCGGCCGTCTGGTCGGGGGCGAGGCGAAGGCGCTGGCTGCACGCGGCTTCCACCTGGGTCAGGCCGTCTGCGCGCTGACCCACGGGGGCGGCTACGCCCGTTATGCCGTGGCCCCCGCTGGCCAGGTGCTGCCGGTGCCGGCCGGCCTGAGCCTGGTCGAGGCGGCCAGCCTGCCGGAGACCTGCTTCACCGTCTGGATCAATGCGGTCGAGCGGGCGGCCCTGCAGCCCGGCGAGACCATCCTGATCCACGGCGGCAGCAGCGGCATCGGCGTGACGGCCATCCAGATCGCCAAGGCCCTGGGGGCGACGGTTTTCGTCACCGTCGGCGATGCGGCCAAGGCTGCGGCCTGCGTGGCCCTGGGGGCCGATGCGGCCATCGTCTACAAGACCCAGGATTTCGTCGACGAGACGCTGCGCCTGACCGGCGGCCGTGGCGTCGACGTGATCCTCGACATGGTGGCGGGCGACTACATCGAGCGCGGCCTGCGTTGCCTGGCCGAGGACGGGCGCCTGTCCGTCATTGCGGTGCAGGGCGGCAGCAAGGCCACGATCGATGTGGCCCGCCTGCAGCGCCGCCGCCTGACGCTGACCGGCTCCACGCTGCGGCCGCGCAGCGTCGAGGTCAAGGCCCGCGTGGCCGCGGCACTGCAGGCCCGCGTCTGGCCCTGGATCGAGGCGGGCCGCATGCGCCCTGTGCTGCATCGCGTGCTGCCGGCATCGGCGGCGGCCGAAGCCCATGCCCTGATGGAGTCCGGCACGCACATCGGCAAGATCGTGCTGGACTGGTCCGCCGCCGCCTGAATTCTTTGAACCTTTCGAGGACCTCCCGATGAGCGAAACCCGACAGCCCCTCGTGGTCGGCAACTGGAAGATGCACGGCAGCCATGCCGTGAACGAACAACTGCTCGAAGCCCTCAAGGCGGCGGGCCCGCTGCCGGCCGAAGCCGCCGTCTGCGTGCCTTTTCCCTACCTCGCCCAGGCGGCCGAACGCCTCGCGCGCAGCCCGATCGGCTGGGGCGCGCAGGATGTCTCCGTGCATGCGCAGGGGGCCTACACCGGCGAAGTCAGCGCCGCCATGCTGGCCGATTTCGGCAGCCGCTATGTGATCGTCGGCCACTCGGAGCGCCGCCAGTACCACGGCGAAACCGACCAGCTCGTGGCCGACAAGGCCAAGGTCGCGCTGGCCAAGGGCATCACGCCCATCGTCTGCGTCGGCGAGACGCTGGCCCAGCGCGAGGCTGGCGAGACCGAAGCGGTGGTCAAGCGGCAGCTCTCGGCCGTGATCCACACCCTGGGCCCCTGCGTCGGCGAGATGGTGGTGGCTTACGAGCCCGTCTGGGCCATCGGCACCGGCCTGACCGCCACCCCGGAACAGGCGCAGGCCGTGCACGCGCTGCTTCGCGCGCAGCTGGCCGCGGCCTCGCCGCGCGCCGGCCAGATGCGCCTGCTCTACGGTGGCAGCGTCAAGCCGGACAACGCCAAGGTCCTTTTCGCCCAGGCTGACATCGATGGCGGCCTGATCGGCGGCGCCGCGCTGAAGGCCGAAGACTTCCTTGCCATCTGCCGTGCGGCCGCCTGAGGCGACCGACGGATTCCTGGAGATTCCCGATCATGCAAATCCTGATGTCCCTGCTCCTCGTCGCCCAGCTGCTGTCGGCGCTGGCGATGATCGGTCTGGTGCTGATGCAGCACGGCAAGGGGGCCGACATGGGGGCCTCCTTCGGCGGCGGCGCGTCCGGCAGCCTGTTCGGTGCGACCGGCAGCGCGAACTTCCTGTCGCGCACCACCGCCATCCTGGCCGCGGTCTTCTTCGCGTCGACGCTGGCCCTGGCCTACACCGGCAACCCCGGCTCGGGCGGTGCGAGCGCGGCCGGTGGCAGCGTGCTTGAGCGGGTGGCCCCTGCCGCCAGCGCCACGGCCGACGCCATTCCGGGCGCCGCGCCGGCCGCCAGCGTGGCGCCGCTCCCTGCCGCCCCGGCCGCCTCGAAGTGAGGTCCGTCCTCGTCCGGGACGCTTGTGTCAATTGACCGACAAGGCCTCTCGGACGCGGTGGAACCCGCGGGTTTTCACGGTAAGATTCAAGGCTGTTCAGCGAGCCATCCTCAAGCCAGCTGGACAGCTTCCAAGAGCTTCGAAAAGAAGCCTCGGGCCGACGTGGTGAAATTGGTAGACACGCTATCTTGAGGGGGTAGTGGCGAAAGCTGTGCGAGTTCGAGTCTCGCCGTCGGCACCAAGAACAAGATTGACGCAGAGAGAGCCCCGCGGAGAACCCGCGGCAGATCCGGGCAGCCGGATCGGGCAAAGCAGGCGCGCTGAGAGTGCAGCAAAGATCCCTTCCAAGGGGTTCGTGCGGTGCCAGCGCGCTTTGTTTTGTGCGCTCCGAACCGACCACCTGACAGCAAGCCGACGCGAGCGCACGACCATGGACCTTCAAGAGTACCTCCCGGTCATCCTCTTCATCCTGGTTGGCGTCGGGGTCGGCGTGGCCCCCCAGGTGCTCGGTTTCCTGCTCGGCCCGCGCCGCCCCGGCGCGGCCAAGAACAGCCCCTACGAGTGCGGCTTCGAGGCCTTCGAAGACGCGCGGATGAAGTTCGACGTGCGCTACTACCTGGTGGCCATCCTCTTCATCCTGTTCGACCTGGAGATCGCCTTCCTCTTCCCCTGGGCGGTCTCGCTGGCAGAAATTGGTGCGTCAGGCTTCTGGGCCATGATGATCTTCCTGGGCATCCTCGTCGTCGGCTTCGCCTACGAGTGGAAGAAGGGCGCACTGGATTGGGAATGAGCGCAGCAGGACGTTGAGGCGACACGCGGAGAAGTCATGGGCATCGAAGGCGTTCTGAAAGAGGGCTTTGTCACCACCTCGGTCGACAAGCTGATCAACTGGTCGAAGACGGGTTCCCTGTGGCCGATGACCTTCGGCCTCGCATGCTGTGCGGTGGAGATGATGCATGCCGGTGCGGCGCGCTACGACATCGACCGCTTCGGCATGCTGTTCCGGCCGAGTCCGCGCCAGAGCGATCTGATGATCGTGGCCGGCACCCTGTGCAACAAGATGGCGCCGGCGCTGCGCAAGGTCTACGACCAGATGGCCGAGCCGCGCTGGGTGCTGAGCATGGGCTCCTGCGCCAACGGCGGCGGCTACTACCACTACAGCTACAGCGTCGTGCGCGGGTGCGACCGCATCGTCCCGGTCGATGTCTACGTGCCGGGCTGCCCGCCCACCGCCGAGGCGCTGCTCTACGGCATCCTGCAGCTGCAGGCCAAGATCCGCCGCGAGAACACCATCGCCCGCTGAGGCCCTGCCGACCATGTCTCATCCCACCCTGGACACGCTGCAGGACGCGCTGAAGTCGGTGCTCGGCGACCGCCTGAGCTCGATCGTCGCCGACCGTGGCGAAGTCACCATCACCGTGCCGGCGGCCCGCCTGCTGGAAGCCGCCGAGCTGCTGCGCGATGCGCCGGCGCTGCGCTTCGAGCAGCTGATCGACCTCTGCGGCATGGACTACTCGCAGTACAAGGATGGCGCCTCGCCGCTGGCCGAGGGCCCGCGCTATGCCGTCGTCGTGCACCTGCTGTCGGTCAGCCTGAACCAGCGGGTGCGCCTGCGCGTGTTCTGTCCCGAGGACGAGCTGCCGATGGTCGCCTCGCTCAACGGCATCTGGTCCTCGGCCAACTGGTTCGAGCGCGAAGCCTTCGACCTCTACGGCATCGTCTTCGAGGGCCACGAGGACCTGCGTCGCATCCTGACGGACTACGGCTTCATCGGCCACCCCTTCCGCAAGGACTTCCCGACCCACGGCCACGTCGAGATGCGCTACGACCCCGAGCAGCAGCGCGTGATCTACCAGCCGGTGAGCATCGAGCTGCGCGAGATCACGCCCCGCATCGTCCGCGAGGACAAGTACGGCGGCCTGCACTGAACGGACCCGGCACGACCATGGCTGAGATCAAGAACTACACGCTGAACTTCGGTCCCCAGCACCCGGCCGCGCACGGCGTGCTGCGGCTGGTGCTCGAACTCGACGGCGAAGTCATCCAGCGCGCCGACCCGCACATCGGCCTGCTGCACCGCGCCACCGAGAAGCTGGCCGAGTCGAAGACCTACATCCAGTCGCTGCCCTACATGGACCGGCTGGACTACGTCTCGATGATGTGCAACGAGCACGCCTACTGCCTGGCCATCGAGAAGCTCATGGGCATCGAGGTGCCCGAGCGCGCGCAGTACATCCGCGTGATGTTCAGCGAGATCACCCGCCTGCTCAACCACCTGCTCTGGCTGGGCTGCCACGGTCTCGACTGCGGCGCGATGAACATCCTCATCTACTGCTTCCGCGAGCGCGAGGACCTGTTCGACATGTACGAGGCGGTCTCGGGCGCGCGCATGCACGCGGCCTACTTCCGCCCGGGCGGCGTCTATCGCGACCTGCCCGACGTGATGCCGCAGTACCAGGCCAGCAAGGTCCGCAACGCGAAGACCATCGCCCGCCTGAACGAGAACCGCCAGGGCTCGCTGCTGGACTTCATCGACGACTTCACCCGCCGCTTCCCGGCGCTGGTCGACGAGTACGAGACCCTGCTGACCGACAACCGCATCTGGAAGCAGCGCACGGTGGGCATCGGTGTGGTCACGCCCGAACGCGCCCTCAACCTGGGCTTCACCGGCGCGATGCTGCGTGGCTCGGGCATCGCCTGGGACCTGCGCAAGCAGCAACCTTATGACGTGTACGACCGGATGGATTTCGACATCCCGGTCGGCAAGACCGGCGACTGCTACGACCGCTACCTGGTCCGCGTCGAGGAGATGCGCCAGTCCAACCGCATCATCCAGCAGTGCGCGGCCTGGCTGCGGGCGAACCCCGGTCCGGTCATCACCGAGAACCACAAGGTCGCGCCGCCCTCGCGGGTCGAGATGAAGAGCTCGATGGAGGAGCTGATCCATCACTTCAAGCTCTTCACCGAAGGCTTCCATGTGCCCGAGGGCGAGGCCTATGCCGCCGTCGAGCACCCCAAGGGCGAGTTCGGCATCTACCTGGTCAGCGACAGCGCCAACAAGCCCTATCGCCTGAAGATCCGCGCCCCCGGCTTCGCCCACCTCGCGGCGATGGACGAGATGTCGCGTGGCCACATGATTGCCGATGCCGTCGCCGTGATCGGCACGATGGACATCGTGTTCGGCGAGATCGACCGCTGACCCTGCACGAGACGAGCGCGATGAGCTTTTTCAGTGATGCCACGCTGGCCCGCTTCGAGCGCGAGGCCGCCAAGTACCCCGCCGAGCAACGCCAATCGGCCGTGATGGCCTGCCTGTCCATCATCCAGCAGGAGCAGGGCCATGTGAGCCAGGCGGCCGAGGTGGCGCTGGCCGCCGTGCTGGGCATGGCGCCGATCGCGGTGCACGAGGTCACGACCTTCTACAACATGTACAACCAGCAGCCGGTGGGCCGTTACAAGCTCAACGTCTGCACCAACCTGCCCTGCCAGCTGCGCGAGGGCCAGACCGCGCTGGACCATGTCTGCAAGCGCCTGGGCGTCGAGCCCTATGGCAGCACGACCGACGGCGTGTTCACCGTGCAGCCCAGCGAATGCCTGGGCGCCTGCGCCGATGCGCCGGTGATGCTGGTCAACGACCGCGAGATGCTGAGCTTCATGCGCGAGGAGCGCCTGGACGAGCTGCTGGCGATGTGCGCGGCCGAGGCGGCCACCGCCACGGCCAAGTCTGGTCAGTGAGAGGCACCCCCCGATGAGCACGCTGGACCTGTCCAAGTTCAAGGCCACCGGCCTGGAGACCTGTTTCCACGGTCGCCACATCGAGCCGCAGATCTATGCCGGTCTGAATGGCGCGAACTGGCATCTGCAGGACTACGTCGCCCGCGGTGGCTACGTGGCGCTGCGCCGCATCCTGACCGGCCTGCTGCCCGACGGCACGCAGGGCGAGCCGATGACGCCCGAGCAGCTGATCGCCGAGGTCAAGGCCAGCGGTCTGCGCGGCCGGGGCGGTGCGGGCTTCCCCACCGGCCTGAAGTGGAGCTTCATGCCGCGTGCGCTGCCGGTGCAGAAGTACCTCGTCTGCAACTCGGACGAGGGCGAGCCGGGCACCTGCAAGGACCGCGACATCCTGATGTTCAACCCCCATGCCGTGATCGAAGGCATGGCGATCGCGGCCTACGCGATGGGCATCTCGGTGGGCTACAACTACATCCACGGCGAGATCTTCGAGGTCTACGAGCGCTTCGAGGCCGCGCTGGAGGAAGCCCGCGCCGCCGGCTTCCTGGGCAACAACATCCTCGGCAGCAGCCACAGCTTCCAGCTGCACGCCCACCACGGCTTCGGCGCCTACATCTGCGGCGAGGAAACCGCGCTGCTTGAATCGCTGGAGGGCAAGAAGGGCCAGCCGCGCTTCAAGCCGCCGTTCCCCGCCAGCTTCGGCCTCTACGGCAAGCCGACCACCATCAACAACACCGAGACCTTCGCCGCCGTGCCGTGGATCATCCGCCATGGCGGCGAGGCCTACCTGAAGGTCGGCAAGCCGAACAACGGCGGCACGAAGATCTTCTCGATGGTCGGCGACGTCGAGCGGCCCGGCAACTACGAGGTGCCCATGGGCACCCCCTTCAGCACCCTGCTGGAACTGGCCGGCGGGGTGAAGGGCGGCAGGAAGCTCAAGGCCGTGATCCCCGGCGGTTCTTCCGCCCCGGTGCTGCCGGCGCATCTCATGATGGCCTGCACGATGGACTATGACTCCATCGCCAAGGCCGGCTCCATGCTGGGTTCGGGCGCCGTCATCGTGATGGACGAGACCCGCTGCATGGTCAAGAGCCTGCTGCGCCTGTCCTACTTCTACCAGCACGAGAGCTGCGGCCAGTGCACCCCCTGCCGCGAAGGCACGGGCTGGCTGTGGCGCATGGTCCAGCGCATCGAGCACGGCGAAGGCCGCCCCGAGGATCTGGCCATGCTCGACAACGTGGCCGAGAACATCATGGGCCGCACGATCTGCGCGCTCGGCGACGCCGCGGCCATGCCGGTCCGCGCGATGCTGAAGCACTTCCGCGACGAGTTCGCGTATCACATCGAGCACAAGACCTGTCAGGTCTCCGTGCCGGCCTGAGTCGACCGCGGCGCATCGCACCAAGAACATGGTTGAAATCGAACTCGACGGCCGCAAGGTCGAGGTGGCCGAAGGCAGCATGGTGATCCAGGCGGCCGAACGCAACGGCACCTACATCCCGCACTTCTGCTACCACAAGAAGCTGTCCGTGGCGGCCAACTGCCGCATGTGCCTGGTGGAGATCGAGAAGGCGCCCAAGCCCATGCCGGCCTGCGCGACCCCGGTCACCCAGGGCATGATCGTCCGCACCAAGAGCGACAAGGCCGTCAAGGCCCAGCAGTCGGTCATGGAGTTCCTGCTGATCAACCATCCGCTGGACTGCCCGATCTGCGACCAGGGTGGCGAGTGCCAGCTGCAGGACCTCGCGGTCGGCTATGGCAAGTCCGCCTCGCGCTACGAGGAAGAGAAGCGCGTGGTCTTCCGCAAGGACGTCGGTCCGCTGATCTCCATGGAGGAGATGAGCCGCTGCATCCACTGCACCCGCTGCGTGCGCTTCGGCCAGGAAGTGGCGGGCGTGATGGAGCTGGGCATGATCCATCGCGGCGAGCACAGCGAGATCACCACGCTCAGCGGCGGCACGGTCGACAGCGAGCTCTCCGGCAACATGATCGACCTCTGCCCGGTCGGCGCCCTCACCAGCAAGCCCTTCCGCTACAGCGCCCGCACCTGGGAACTGTCGCGCCGCAAGAGCGTGAGCCCGCATGACAGCACGGGCGCCAACCTCGTCGTGCAGGTCAAGGCCGGCCAGGTGCTGCGCGTGCTGCCGCTCGAGAACGATGCCGTCAACGAGTGCTGGATCGCCGACCGCGACCGCTTCAGCTACGAGGCCCTGAACGGCCCGTCGCGCCTCAAGCAGCCGATGATCAAGCAGGGCGGCCAATGGCTCGCCACCGACTGGACGACCGCGCTCGAGTACGTGGCCAATGGCCTCAAGGGCGTGAAGGCCGAGCACGGCGCCGCCGCGATTGGCGCGCTGGCCAGCCCGCATGCCACCGTCGAGGAGCTGCATCTGCTGGCCCAGCTGGTCCGCGGCCTGGGCAGCGACAACATCGACCATCGCCTGCGCCAGACCGACGCGGCGCTGGCCGCGCCGGCCGGCCAGGCCCGCTGGCTGGGCCTGCCGATCGCCGAGCTGTCCACCCTGGACGTCGCTTTCGTGGTGGGCTCCTTCCTGCGTAAGGACCACCCCCTATTCGCGCTGCGCCTGCGCCATGCCGCCGTTCGCGGCGCCGCCATCCATGGTCTCAACGGGGTGGCCGAGGACTGGGCCCTGCCGAGCGCCAGCCGCTGGGTGGCCGCCCCGTCCGACTGGGCCCAGGCCCTGGCCGGTGTCGCGGCCGCGGTCGCCCAGGCCAAGGGCCTGAACGCGCCCTTCGCGGTCAGCCCCTGCGCGCAGGCCCAGGCGGTGGCCGACAGCCTGCTGTCCGGCCAGCGCAAGGCCGTGCTCCTGGGCAACGCGGCCACGCAGCATCCGCAGGCAGCGGCGCTGCTGGGCCTGGCCCAATGGATTGCCGAGCAGACCGGCGCCAAGCTGGGCGTGCTGGGCGAGGCGGCCAACAGCGTCGGCGCCCAGCTGGTCGGCGCGCAGCCGGCTGCGGACGGCCTCTCGGCAGCCGCCATGCTCGGCCACGCACCGCGCAAGGCCCTGCTGCTGCTGAACACCGAGCCGGTGCTTGATGGCGCCGATGCCGCCGCCGCCCGCGCCGCGCTGTCGGCCGCGCAGATGGTCGTGTCCTTCTCGCCTTTCGCCGACGCGAACACCGAGTTCGCCGACGTGCTGCTGCCCATCGCGCCCTTCAGCGAAACCTCCGGCAGCTTCGTGAACGCCGAAGGTCGCGTGCAGAGCTTCCACGGCGTGGTCAAGCCCCTGGCCGACACCCGCCCGGCCTGGAAGGTGCTGCGCGTGCTGGGCACCCTGCTGGGCCTGCCGGGCTTCGGCGCGGAGAGCAGCGAAGAGGTCAAGGCCGCCGCCCTGGGCGACCTGGCCGCGCTGCCTGCCCGCCTGAGCAATGCGGTGGCCCTGCCGGCTAGCATCGGCACCGGCCCCCTGGCCGACGGCGGCCTGCAGCGTCTGCCCGAAGTGCCGATCTACGCGAGCGACAGCCTGGTCCGCCGTGCCCCTGCGCTGCAGGCCACGGCCGATGGTCGGGCGCCGCGCGTCGGCCTCTCGCCCGCCACCTGGGCCGCGCTCGGCCTGCAGGACGGTGCGTCGGTCCGCGTCACGCAGGGCGCCGCCATCGCCGTGCTGCCCGCCGAGCAGGAAGCCACCCTGGCCGCCCACTGCGTCCGCCTGCCCGCGGGCCATGCCGACACCGCCACCCTCGGCGCGATGAGCGGCACGGTCCGCGTCGAGAAGGCTTGAGGAAAGGCACCCCACCATGCTCGAACTCATGCAAAGCACCGGCAGCTCGCTCCTCGGGGGCGCGTGGCCGGTCGTCTGGACCCTGATCAAGATCGTCGCGCTGCTGCTGCCGCTGATGGGCTGCGTGGCCTATCTGACCCTGTGGGAGCGCAAGGCCATCGGCTGGTCGCAGATCCGCCCGGGCCCCAACCGGGTCGGGCCCTTCGGCCTGCTGACCCCGATCGCCGATGCGGTGAAGCTGATCTTCAAGGAGATCATCATCCCGACGGCGGCCAACAAGGGCCTGTTCTTCCTCGGCCCGATCATGACCATCATGCCGGCCCTGGCGGCGTGGGCGGTCGTGCCCTTCGGCCCCGAGGTCGCGCTGGCCAACATCAATGCCGGCCTGCTCTACCTGATGGCGATCATGTCGCTCGAGGTCTACGGCGTGATCATCGCCGGCTGGGCCTCGAACTCGAAGTACGCCTTCCTCGGCGCCATGCGCGCCTCGGCGCAGATGGTCAGCTACGAGATCGCGATGGGCTTCGCGCTCGTCATCGTGCTGATGATCTCGGGCTCGCTGAACATCAGCCAGATCGTGCTGAAGCAGGACGTCGGCCAGTTCGCCGACATGGGCCTGAATTTCCTGAGCTGGAACTGGCTGCCGCTCTTCCCCATCTTCATCGTCTACTTCATCTCCGGCCTCGCGGAGACGAACCGCCACCCCTTCGACGTGGTGGAAGGCGAATCGGAGATCGTGGCGGGCCACATGATCGAGTACTCCGGGATGTCGTTCGCGATGTTCTTCCTGGCCGAGTACGCGAACATGATCCTGGTGTCGATCCTGTCGGTCACGCTCTTCCTGGGCGGCTGGCTGCCGCCGATCGACAGCGCCTTCTTCAACGCCATCCCGGGCTGGATCTGGCTGGGCCTGAAGACCTTCGTCGTCGTGACGATGTTCCTCTGGGTCCGCGCCACCTTCCCGCGCTTCCGCTACGACCAGATCATGCGTCTGGGCTGGAAGATCTTCATTCCCGTGACGCTGGTCTGGCTGGTCGTGGTCGGCCTGTGGATGCAGTCGCCGTGGAACATCTGGAAGTAAGGGCGGCAGCATGAGCACCCTCGCATCGATCAAGGAATTCTTCGGCAGCTTCCTGCTGCTGGAGTTGTTCAAGGGCCTGAAGCTGACCGGCAAGCATTTCCTGTCGCCGACCATCACCGTTCAGTTCCCGGAAGAAAAGACCCCGCAGAGCCCGCGCTTCCGCGGCCTGCACGCCCTGCGCCGCTACGAGAACGGCGAGGAGCGCTGCATCGCCTGCAAGCTCTGCGAGGCGGTCTGCCCGGCCATGGCCATCACCATCGAGTCCGATGTCCGCGACGACGGCAGCCGCCGCACGACCCGCTACGACATCGACCTGACCAAGTGCATCTTCTGCGGTTTCTGCGAAGAGAGCTGCCCGGTCGACTCGATCGTCGAGACGCACATCTTCGAGTACCACGGCGAGAAGCGCGGCGACCTGTACTTCACCAAGGACATGCTGCTGGCGGTCGGTGACCGCTACGAGCCCGTGATCGCCGCCAACAAGGCCGCGGACGCGCGCTACCGCTGACGAAGAGGCCCGCCGCCGCCCTGCCATGACGACCCCCACCGCGCTCTTCTACCTTTTCGCGGCCGTGCTGCTGTTTGCAGCCTTCCGCGTGATCACCGCCCGAAGCTCGGTCCACGCCGCGCTCTACCTGGTGCTGGCCTTCTTCAATGCGTCCTGCGTCTGGATGCTGCTGGAGGCCGAGTTCCTCGCGATCACCCTCGTGCTGGTCTATGTCGGCGCGGTGATGGTGCTCTTCCTCTTCGTCGTGATGATGCTCGACGCCAACCTCGACCGCACGCGGGCCGGCTTCTGGAAGCATGTGCCGCTGGCGGCCGGCGTCGGCGTGGTGATCGCCTTCGAGATGGCGGCCGTGCTGCTGGGGGGCTTCCGCCTCAGCGATGCGCCGGCACCCTCGGCCGAGGCCCTGTCCCTGGGCAACACCAAGCTGCTCGGCCTGGCGCTCTACACCGACTACCTCTACCCCCTGCAGATCGCGGCCGTGCTGCTGCTGGTGGCCATCATCGCCGCCATTGCGCTGACGCTGCGCCGTCGCAAGGACAGCCGCTACCTGAACCCGGGCCAGCAGGTCCGCGTGAAGAAGGCGGACCGCCTCAGCATCCTGAAGGTGGCGCCCACCGTGGCCACCCCGCCGTCCGAGGCCGCGGCCTCCGGCCCCGAAGGAGCCGCCCGATGACCCTCACCCTCGGCCACTACCTGTCCCTTGGCGCGATGCTGTTCGCGCTCTCGGTGATCGGCATCTTCCTGAATCGCAAGAACCTGATCGTGCTGCTGATGGCCATCGAGCTGATGCTGCTGGCGGTCAATCTGAACTTCGTCGCCTTCTCGCACTTCCTGGGCGACATGGCCGGCCAGGTCTTCGTGTTCTTCATCCTCACCGTCGCCGCCGCCGAGTCGGCGATCGGCCTGGCCATCCTCGTCGTGCTGTTCCGCAACCGCTCGACGATCGACGTCAACGAGCTGGACACGCTCAAGGGCTGAGTCCCTGACCCCGCCCACGGAGCCTCGAACCCGATGTCCCAACTCTCCACCCCCTTGCTGCTCGCGGTGCCGCTGGCCCCGCTGGCCGGCGCCGTGCTTGCCGGCCTGTTCGGCAAGACGCTCGGCCGTCGCGGCGCCCATGTCGCGACCATCCTCGGCGTCGCGATTGCCTTCCTGATCTCGGCCTGGGTGCTGAAGCTCGTCGCCCTCGATGGCGCGCGCTTCAACCAGACGCTCTACCAGTGGATGACGCTGGGCAAGCTCGTCATGGAAGTCGGCTTCCTGGTCGACGGCCTGACCGCGATGATGATGTGCGTGGTGACCTTCGTGTCCCTGATGGTCCACATCTACACCATCGGCTACATGGAAGAGGACCCGGGCTACCAGCGCTTCTTCGCCTACATCTCGCTCTTCACCTTCAGCATGCTCATGCTGGTGATGAGCAACAACATGCTCCAGCTCTTCTTCGGCTGGGAAGCGGTGGGCCTGGTCAGCTACCTCCTGATCGGTTTCTGGTTCACCAAGCCGACGGCGATCTTCGCCAACATGAAGGCCTTCCTGGTCAATCGGGTGGGTGACTTCGGCTTCATCCTCGGCATCGGCCTGCTGCTGGCCTACACCGGCTCGCTGAACTACACCGAGGTCTTCGCGAAGAAGGACGAACTCGCCGCGCTGGCCTTCCCCGGCACCGACTGGGCGCTGCTGAGCGTGGCCTGCATCTGCCTGTTCATCGGTGCCATGGGCAAGAGCGCGCAGTTCCCGCTGCATGTCTGGCTGCCCGACTCGATGGAAGGCCCGACGCCGATCTCCGCCCTGATCCACGCCGCCACCATGGTGACGGCCGGCATCTTCATGGTCGCGCGCTTCTCGCCGCTCTTCGAGCTGAGCGACACCGCGCTCAACTTCGTGATGGTGATCGGCTCGATCACGGCCCTGTTCATGGGCTTCCTCGGCATCATCCAGAACGACATCAAGCGCGTGGTCGCGTATTCGACGCTGTCCCAGCTCGGCTACATGACGGTCGCGCTCGGCGCCTCGGCCTACTCGGTGGCGGTCTTCCACCTGATGACGCACGCCTTCTTCAAGGCGCTGCTCTTCCTCGGTGCGGGCTCGGTCATCATCGGCATGCACCACGATCAGGACATCCGCAATATGGGCGGCCTGTGGAAGCGCATGCCCATCACCTGGATCACCTCGCTGCTGGGCTCGCTCGCGCTGATCGGCACGCCGCTGTTCGCCGGCTTCTACTCGAAGGACAGCATCATCCTGGCGGTCGAGGCCAGCACGCTGCCGGCTGCCGGCTTCGCGCAGTTTGCGGTCATCGCCGGCGTCTTCGTCACCGCCTTCTACAGCTTCCGGATGTACTTCCTGGTCTTCCACGGCAAGGAACGCTTCCACCACAAGCCCTTCCCCGGCGAACACGATCACCATGACGATGCGCACGGCCACCACGAGCCGCATGTGCCGCACGAGTCGCCCTGGGTCGTGACCCTGCCGCTCGCGCTGCTGGCGATCCCCTCGGTCGTGATCGGCTACCTCAGCATCGAGCCCATGCTCTTCGGCGGCTTCCTCGCCGATGCGATCACCGTCGACGCGGCCAAGCATCCCGCCATGGCGGAGCTGGCCCATCACTTCCACGGTGCGCTGGCGATGGCCCTGCACGGCCTGCAGACCCTGCCGTTCTGGCTGGCGCTCGGTGGCGTGCTGACGGCCTGGGTCTTCTACCTGAAGCTGCCGGCCATCCCGGCGGCCTTCGATGCTCGCCTCGGCGCGCTGCGCCGGGTGCTGGAGAACAAGTACTACATGGACGCGATCAACGAGAAGGTCTTCGCGGCAGGCGCCCGGGGCCTGGGTCGCGGACTGTGGAAGGGCGGCGACGTGGCCTTCATCGACGGCCTGCTCGTCAACGGCCCCGCCCGTCTGGTCGGCTGGATCGCGCAGCGGGTGCGCACGCTCCAGACCGGTTTCATCTACCACTACGCGCTGGTGATGATCGTCGGCGTGTTCGTCCTGCTGACCTGGTTCGTGCGTTTCGGGCGCTGAGCGGGCAACACGAAGAAGAACATGGGAACCCTCTCGATTGCCATCTGGACCCCGATCGCCTTCGGCGTCCTCCTGCTTGCCTTCGGCCGCCAGGCCCAGGCGCATGTCGCGCGCTGGCTCGCGCTGGTCGGGGCCCTCGTCGGCCTGCTGGTGACCTTGCCGGTGGTCTCCGGCTTCGACACCTCGACGGCTGCCATGCAGTTCGTCGAGAACCTGCCGTGGATCGCGCGCTTCAATGTGCGCTACCACCTCGGCATCGACGGCCTGTCGATGTGGTTCGTGCCGCTGACCGCTTTCATCACCGTGATCGTCGTGATTGCGGCCTGGGAGGTGGTGGAGGACCGGCCGCACCAGTACCTCGGCGCCTTCCTGATCCTGTCGGGTCTGCTGATTGGCGTGTTCACCGCGCTCGACGGCCTGCTCTTCTATGTGTTCTTCGAGGCCACGCTGATCCCGATGTACATCGTGATCGGCGTGTGGGGCGGTCCGCGCCGCGTCTACGCGGCCTTCAAGTTCTTCCTCTACACGCTGCTCGGCTCGCTGCTGATGCTGGTGGCGCTGATCTACCTGTACTACAAGTCGGGTGGCAGCTTCGCGATCCTTGACTGGCACAAGCTGCCGCTGCCGATGGACGCGCAGACCCTGCTGTTCTTCGCCTTCTTCGCCGCCTTCGCCGTCAAGGTGCCGATGTGGCCGGTGCACACCTGGCTGCCCGACGCCCACGTCGAGGCGCCGACCGGCGGCTCCGTCGTGCTGGCCGCGATCATGCTGAAGCTCGGCGCCTACGGTTTCCTGCGCTTCTCGCTGCCCATCACGCCCGATGCCAGCCAGGCCTGGGCCGGCCTCATCATCGGCCTGAGCCTGGTGGCGGTGCTCTACATCGGCGTGGTCGCGCTGGTCCAGGGCGACATGAAGAAGCTGGTCGCCTATTCGTCGATCGCGCACATGGGCTTCGTGACCCTGGGCTTCTTCCTCTTCGATCCCCTGGCCATGGCCGGCGGCATCGTGCAGATGGTCAGCCACGGCTTCGTCTCGGGCGCGATGTTCCTCTGTATCGGCGTGCTCTACGACCGCGTGCACAGCCGCGAGATCGCCAGCTACGGCGGCGTGGTCAACACCATGCCGAAGTTCGCGGCCTTCGCCGTGCTGTTCGCGATGGCCAACTGCGGCCTGCCGGGCACCGCGGGCTTCGTGGGCGAGTGGATGGTCATCCTCGGTGCGGTGAAGGTTGATTTCTGGATCGGCCTGCTGGCGGCGACCACGCTGATCTTCGGCGCCGCCTACACGCTGTGGATGGTCAAGCGCGTCTACTTCGGCCCGGTGGCCAACGAGGACGTGCGCGGCCTGAGCGACCTGAATGCCCGCGAGTTCCTGATGCTGGCCGTGCTGGCCCTCGCCGTGCTGGCGATGGGTCTGTATCCCAAGCCCTTCACCGACGTGATGGACGTGTCGGTGGCCGAGCTGCTGCGCCACGTGGCCGTCTCCAAGCTGCCCTGAGCCGCCCCGGCCTGAACCCGATACCCCGACGATGAACCCGATGAACTGGTCCGTCCTGAGCCCCGAGATCCTGCTGCTGGCGATGACCTGCCTCATCGCCCTGGCCGATCTCTTCGTCAGCTCGCCCCGGCGTGGTCTGACCCACGGCCTGTCGATGATTGCGCTGGCCGCCGTGGCCGCCCTGCACCTGCTGGGCTTCCAGGAGGGGCAGACGCAGTACGCCTTCGGCAACATGGTCGTCAGCGACCCGATGGGCCATCTGCTGGCCTTCTTCGCCGTGGTGGCCACGGCCGTCACCCTCATCTATGCGCGGCCTTACGCGGCCTCGCGCGAGATGCTCAAGGGCGAGCTGCACACCCTGTCGCTGTTCGCCCTGCTCGGCATCCTGGTGATGATTTCGGCCAACCACTTCCTGGTGATCTACCTGGGACTGGAGCTGATGTCGCTGAGCCTGTATGCCCTGGTGGCCCTGCGTCGCGACCATGCACCGGCCACCGAGGCCGCGATGAAGTACTTCGTGCTCGGCGCCCTGGCCAGCGGCTTCCTGCTCTACGGTCTGTCGATGCTCTACGGCGCGACCGGTGCGCTCGAGCTCGGCAAGGTGTTCGAAGCCATCGGCAGCGGGCAGATCAATGCTCAGGTGCTGGTCTTCGGCGTGGTGTTCATCGTCGCCGGCCTGGCCTTCAAGCTTGGCGTCGTGCCTTTCCACATGTGGGTGCCCGACGTCTACCAGGGCGCACCGACGGCGGTCACGCTGATGATCGCCGCCGCGCCCAAGCTGGCCGCCTTCGCGATCACCATCCGCCTGCTCGTCGAGGGCATGATCGGTCTCGGCAAGGACTGGCAGCAGATGCTGATGGTGCTGTCGGTCTGTTCCCTGGTGCTCGGCAACCTCGCCGCGATCGCGCAGGACAACCTGAAGCGCCTGCTGGCCTACTCGACCATCTCCCAGCTCGGCTTCATGCTGCTCGGCCTGACGCCGACGCTGATCGCGGGCAACACCCTGTCGGCCGCCAACGGCTACAGCTCGGCGATGTTCTACCTGGTCGCCTACGTGCTGACCACGCTGGCCGGCTTCGGCGTGCTGCTGGCGCTGACCCAGCGTGGCTTCGAAAGCGAGCAGGTCAGCGATCTGGCCGGCCTGAACCGCCGCAGCCCGCTGATGGCCGGCATCATGGCCCTGGTCATGTTCTCGCTGGCCGGCATTCCGCCGACGGTGGGCTTCTACGCGAAGCTGGCGGTGCTGCAGTCGCTGGTCTCGACCAATGTGCCGCTCTACATTGGCCTGGCCATCGTCGCGGTGCTGCTCTCGCTGATCGGCGCCTACTACTACCTCCGCATCGTCAAGGTCATGTACTTCGATGCACCGGCCGACTCCGGTCCGGCTGCGGGCGAGCTGCAGCTGCTGCCGACCGAGGTGCGTGTGGTGCTGGGGCTCAATGCCCTGCTGGTGCTCGGCTTCGGCCTCCTGCCGGGTGGGCTGATGGCCTGGTGTGCGGACGCGATCCGCATGGCCCTGGCCACCTGAGCGGCCGTTTCCGGACAGTCTCACGATGTCGCTCGATCTCGCGGTCTACCTGCTGATCGTGCTGGCCCTGGTCGGCGCGAACCTGCCCTTTCTCAGCCAGCGGGTGCTGCTGATCGGGCCGCGTCGCCAGGACAAGGGCCTGGGCTGGCGGCTCCTGGAACTCCTGATCCTTGCCGGCCTGACCACCGCCCTCGGTTTCGCGCTGGAAGCCCAGATCGGCCAGCGCCACCCGCAGGGCTGGTCCTTCTACGCGGTCGTGCTCTGCCTCTTCCTGACCTTCGCCTTCCCCGGCTTCGTCTGGCGCCAGCTGCGTCGGCCGGGCTGAGGGGGCAGGTCGCCCACCGCCGACCCCTGGGCCTGCGATGACCGACACGCTCCCGCCCGACGCCCACCTGCGCGAACAGTCGATCGACAGCCGCGAGGTCTACCGCGGCCACTTCCTGCATGTGCGCCGCGACCGCGTGCAGCTGCCCGACGGGCAGGAGGCGGCCCGCGAGTACATCGTCCATCCCGGGGCCGTGATGATCGTGCCCCTGCTCGATGACGGTCGTCTGGTTGTCGAGCGCCAGTGGCGCTATCCGCTGCACCGCGCCTTCATCGAGTTCCCGGCCGGCAAGCTGGACGCCGGCGAGCCGGTGCTGGCCTGCGCCATCCGTGAGCTGGCCGAGGAAACCGGCTACCGCGCCCGTGAATGGGCCCGGGCCGGCCTGCTGCACAACGCCATCGCCTACAGCAACGAGGGCATCGAGATCTGGTTCGCGCGCGGCCTGAGCTTGGGCGAACGTCATCTCGACGAGGGCGAGTTCCTCGATGTGCAGACCACCACGCTGGAGGCCCTGGAAGACCAGGCCGCCCGGGGCGAGCTCACCGATGCCAAGACCCTCATCGGCATGCTCTGGCTGCGCCATTGGCGCGAAGGCCGTTGGGCCTTGGACTGGCAGGCCAGCCCGCCCGGCCCGGATCACGCATCATCGGCGGCATGAAGGTTTTCGACCTGCAGTGCGAGCACGGCCACCGCTTCGAGGGCTGGTTCGCCTCCGAGGCGGACCACGCCGACCAGCAGGCGCGTGGCCTGATCGAGTGCCCGCTCTGCGGAAGCCCCCGGGTCGACAAGCGGCCCTCGGCGCCGCGCCTGAACCTGTCCGGCGTGTCGCGCAGCGAGCCCAGCCCGCCGCCGGACGTTCCCGCGCCGCGGCCGCAGGCCACGCCGGAGCAGCAGAGCGTCGAGGCCCTGTGGCTACGCGCCGTCCGTCACGTGCTGGACCACACCGAGGATGTCGGCCCACGCTTTGCCGACGAGGCCCGCCGCATCCACCATGGCGAAAGCCCGGAGCGTGGCATCCGCGGCCAGACCAGTCCGGAAGAACGCCTGGCCCTGCGCGAGGAGGGCATCGAAGTCCACACCCTGCCGATGCCCGAGGCCCTGAAAGGCCCGACGCACTGAGCGCCTGCCGTGCTGGCGCAAGCTGGCCAGGGCTCAGCCCGGCGGCAGCAGGCGACCCGGGTTCATCAGGTTCAGCGGATCCAGGGCCTGCTTGAGGCGGCGCATCAGGGCCAGGGCCACCGGATCCTTGCGACGGCCGAGCTCCCCGCACTTCAGGGCGCCGATGCCATGCTCGGCCGAGAAGCTGCCGCCGGCGGCCTGCACCGCGTCGTGCACCAGGGCATTCACCTGCGCCTCGTGCCTGAGCAGGAAGGACGGCGCATCGACCCCGGCCGGTGCCTGCAGGTTGTGGTGCAGATTGCCGTCGCCCAGATGCCCGAAGCAGATCAGCGTGCTGCCCGGGCAGGCGGTGGCCAGCGCCCGCGCATTGGCCTCGACGAAGGCGGGGATGCGCGAGACCGGCAGGGCGATGTCGTGCTTGATGTTCAGCCCCGCTTCGGCCTGGGCCAGCGGGATGTGCTCGCGCAGCGCCCACAGGCTGCGCGACTGCGCCAGGCTGCTGGCCACCACGGCATCGCCGATCGTGCCCCGCTCCAGCGCACCGGCCAGCAGCGCTTCGAAGCGCGCGGTGGCGCGGGCCGCGGCGGCCTCGCCCGGCTCGTCGGGGGCCCCGGCCTCGGACTGCTCGATCAGCACCGTCCACGCGGGCCAGGCGCCGCCCGCGAAGGGGCGGGGCAGGGCGGGGAAGTGGTGGGCGACCAGGTCCAGCGCGGCCGCGTTCATCACCTCGAAGCCGGTCAGCGCGGCGCCCAGCGCGGCGCGCGCCCGGCCGAGCAGGGCCACCGCCGCCTCCAGGCTGGCGCAGGCGGCCAGCGCGGTGGTCTGCGCGGCCGGGGTGGGGAAGAGCTTGAGCGTGGCCGCGGTCAGGATGCCCAGCGTGCCTTCGCTGCCGATGTAGAGATCGCGCAGGTCGTAGCCGGTGTTGTCCTTGCGCAGACCGCCCAGGCCGGACCACAGCTCGCCCTGCGGCGTGACCACTTCCAGGCCCAGGCAGAGCTCGCGTGCATTGCCGTAGCGCAGCACCGCCGTGCCGCCGGCGTTGCTGGCCAGGTTGCCCCCGATGGTGCAGCTGCCTTCGGCGGCCAGGCTCAGCGGGAAAAGCAGACCGGCCGCCGCCGCCGCCTGCTGGACCTGCTGCAGGATGCAGCCGGCCTCGGCGGTGAGGGTGAGGTTGTCGGCGTCGAGGGCGCGGAGGCGATTGAGCCGGCCCAGGTTCAGCAGGATCTGTTGCCCGCTGGCATCGGGCACGCCGCCACCGACCAGGCCGGTGTTGCCGCCCTGGGGCACCACGGCCACGCGGGCGGCCGCACAGGCCCGCATCACGGCGGCCACCTCCTGGGCGTCGGCCGGTCGCACCAGCGCCAGCGGCCGGCCGTGATAGCGCTTGCGCCAGTCGACCGTCCAGGCCGAAAGGTCGGTGTCTTGCGGCCGCAGCACATGGGCCGGACCCAGCTGCCGGCGCAGGAGGTCGAGCAGGGCCTGCGGGTCGGGTGCCATGGCCGCAGGCTCAGGCCGCGGTGCGTGCGCGGCCCAGGGCCAGGCGCTGACGCACGTGCAGTGCGCAGGCACAGAACAGCGCGATGCTCAGGGCGATCTCCAGGCCCGCAAGCGCCTGGCTCGGGGCCGGATCGCTCCAGGCCCGCACCACGCCTTCGGTGAAGTAGAGCCACACCGCGAGGCTCAGCCAGCGGAAGGTGTAGAGCCGCTGCTTCAGCAGGCCGGGCACCGCCAGCACCAGCGGCAGCACCTTGAGGGCCAGCGTGCCGCGGCCCGTGGGCGCGAGCAGCAGCTCCCACAGCAGGCCCAGCGCGATCAGGGCCAGGAGAAGGCCCAGGGCGGCAGCACGGCTCTGCGCGGCGGCCCGGGGCGTGGGGAGTGGAAGTAAGGGCATGGCTGGCATGATGCCAGCATGGCTTCAACCCTTGCCCTGCGTCTGCTGGCGCTGCGTGAACGCGCGGCCGAGCTGGCCGAGATCCTCCAGCGCTGGCCCTGGCGCGACACCCTCAGCACCCTGGCCCAGCGTTTCCGCGAAGACCGCCTCGGCCTGACCGCCAGCAGCCTGACCTTCACCACCACCATTGCCCTGGTCCCGCTGATGACGGTGACCCTGGCCCTGTTCAATGCCTTCCCCGTCTTCGGGCCCTTCCGCCGCGCGCTGGAGAGCCAGTTCCTGCAGGGGCTGGTGCCCGAGGGCATCGCCGAGCCGGTGCTGAAGAACCTCACCAGCTTCGCCCTGAAGGCCAACCGCCTCGGCACGCTGGGCCTGGTCATCCTGGTGGCGACGGCGCTGTCGCTGATGCTGACGATCGACCGCACCCTCAACGGCATCTGGCGGGTGCGGCAGCCCCGGCCGATCGCGCAGCGGGTGCTCGTCTACTGGGCGGCCGCGACGCTGGGGCCGCTGCTGGTCGGCATCAGCCTGTCCTTCACCTCCTTCGTGATCGCTGCAGGTCAAGACTGGGTTTCGGGCCGGCCCGGGGGCGGGGTCGGCTTCCTGCTGTCGGGCTTGGAGTTCCTGATGGTCGGTGGCTTTGCCGCCGCACTGTTCCATTACGTGCCCAACACCTCGGTGCGCTGGGCCCACGCGGTGGCGGGTGGGGCCTTTGTCGCCGTCGGCCTGGAACTGGCCAAGGGCCTGCTGGGCTGGTATGTCGGTCAGGTTCCGGGCTACACCCGGGTCTACGGTGCCTTCGCCGCCTTGCCGATCTTCCTGATCTGGCTCTACATGGTCTGGTTGATCGTGCTGTTCGGTGCAGTCATCGCGGCCTATGCGCCCAGCCTGCAGCTGCGCGTGCGACGCCTGCCCGAGGGGCCGGGCTCGGCCTTCGAGCTGGCCCTGGTCGTCTTGCGCATGCTCGATGCGGCCCGGGGCCCGGCCACATCGCAGGGCCTGGGGGCGGCCGAGCTGGCGCGGCGCCTTCGGCTGGACCCGCTGCAGCTCGAACCCACGCTGGGCCAGCTGGTGGCGCTGGACTGGATCGCCCGCCTCGACGAGGCCGAACCGCCACGCTATGTGCTGCTGGTCGATCCCGAGCGCACTCCCGCCGCCGCACTGATCGCCCAGACCCTGCTCGGGCCGGGCGAGACCAGCGCGGCCTTCCGCCGTGCGGCGGGGTTGGATCGCCTCCACCTGGCCGACCTCATCGGCCGCCGCCCCGTGCCCCAGGAAGATCCTGCCGGCAACCCGGGGGGATGACCCTTGCGCCGTGTGGGGGCTTGGTTATATTGAAACCGCACGATCGGGCACGTCGCCCCCCCAGGAGAACAAACCATGAAAGTCAGCGAAATTCTGCGCGTGAAGGGCTCCGCCCTCTACACCGTGTCCCCGGACGACAGCCTGCAGCACGCCGCGCGGATGATGTCCGAAATGGACATTGGCTCGCTCGTGGTGATGGAACACGGTGACGTCGCGGGCATGCTGACCTTCCGCGAGCTAATCCAGGCCCTGATCGGCAATGGCGGTGCGCTTGGCAACACCCTCGTCCGCACGGTGATGGACGACCATCCGCTGACCTGCACCCCCGAGACCGACATCGACGAAGTCCGCCGCATGATGCTGGGGCGCCACGCCCGCTACCTGCCCGTGATGGATGGTCGGGCCCTGCATGGCGTCATCTCCTTCCATGACGTCGCCAAGGCCGTCGTGGACAGCCAGGACTTCGAGAACCGCATGCTCAAGGCCTACATCCGCGACTGGCCGTCGGACCACGAGGCCGCTGCGCAGCAGCAGCAGTAAGCGCGTTTCGGCCCGGCCCCGCTCGGGAGCGCCGGGCCGGCGTCAGCGGGTCGACGCGGTGCCGGGCGGCCGCGCGGCCCTCGGCGACAATCGCGGTCCTTTCCGCGACCCGTCCCGATCATGTCCGGCAGCACCCTCGGCCACCTCTTCCGCGTCACCACCTTCGGCGAAAGCCATGGCCCGGCCATCGGCTGCGTGATCGATGGCTGCCCGCCCGGCATGCCGCTGTCGGTCGAGGACATTCAGCCCGAGCTCGATCGGCGCCGCCCCGGCACCAGCCGCCACGTCACCCAGCGCCAGGAAGCCGACCAGGTCGAGATCCTCTCGGGCATCTACGAAGGCCTGACCACCGGCACCCCGATCGCCCTGCTGATTCGCAACACCGACCAGCGCAGCAAGGACTACGGCAACATCGTCCAGACCTTCCGTCCGGGGCATGCCGACTACACCTACCACCACAAGTACGGCCTGCGCGATCCGCGCGGCGGGGGCCGAAGCTCCGCCCGTCTGACCGCTCCGGTGGTGGCCGCGGGCGCCGTGGCCCGCAAGTGGCTGGCCCAGCATCACGGCGTGAGCCTGCGCGGTGGCATGGCCGCCCTCGGGCCCATCGACATCGCCTTCGAGGGCTGGGAGCACGTGCCCCACAACCCCTTCTTCGCGCCCAACACCAGCCAGATCGAGGCGCTGGAAGCCCACATGGACGCCCTGCGCAAGGCCGGTGACTCCTGCGGCGCCCGCATCGTCGTCGAGGCCCAGGGCGTGCCGCCCGGCTGGGGCGAGCCCCTGTTCGACAAGCTCGACGCCGACATCGCCCACGCGATGATGGGCCTCAATGCGGTCAAGGGCGTCGAGATCGGAGCCGGCTTCGCCTGCGTCGCCCAGCCGGGCAGCGTGCATGGCGACGAGCTCACGCCCCGGGGCTTCCTCAGCAACCACGCCGGCGGCGTGCTCGGCGGCATCAGCAGCGGCCAGGACCTGCGCGTGTCCCTCGCCATCAAGCCGACCAGCTCGATCCGCATCCCGCGCCAGTCCATCGACCTGGACGGCCAGCCGGTCACCGTCGAGACCTTCGGCCGCCACGACCCCTGCGTCGGCATCCGCGCCACGCCCATTGCCGAAGCCCTGCTGGCCCTGGTGCTGATCGACCATGCCCTGCGCCACCGCGCGCAGTGCGGTGACGTGCGCGTCACCACCCCGGCCCTGCCTGCGTCCGCGGGCTGAAGCCATGGCGGGTCCCACCCTTGCGTTCTGGCAGCAACGCTTCGACACCGGCCAGACCGGCTGGGACCGCGGTGCCCCCAGCCCCCAGCTGCTGGACTGGTTGGACCGCGGCCAGCTGCAGCCCTGTCGCATCGCCGTGCCAGGCTGCGGCAGCGGCTGGGAGGTCGCCGAACTGGCCCGCCGAGGCTTCGACGTCACCGGCCTCGACTACACCCCCGCCGCCGTCGAGCGCAGCCGTGCCCGCTGTGCCGACCAGGGCCTGAACGCCCGCATCGTCCAGGCCGATGTGCTGCAGCATCGGCCCGAGGCACCCTTCGACGCCATCTACGAACAGACTTGCCTCTGCGCGCTGCACCCCGAGCACTGGCAAACCTATGCCGGACAACTGCACCGCTGGCTGCGCCCGGGGGGTCTGCTCGCCGTGCTCTTCATGCAGGTGCCGAATCCCGAGGCCCTCGCCTCCGGCCTGATCCAGGGCCCGCCCTACCACTGTGACATCCATGGCATGCGCGCCCTGCTGCCTGAAGCCCGCTGGCACTGGCCCAAGCCGCCCTATGTCGCGGTGCCCCATCCCAACCGGGGGCATGAGCTCGCGGTGGTCCTGACAAGGCGCTGAGAGCTGGGCGAGGCAGGCTTGCCGCTCCGGTTCAGTCAAGCGAGGCCATCCAGGCCGTGAACTCGGCCTGCATGTCCTCGAAGGCGAGCAGCGTGAATCGCAGCTTCTGATCGTCCCAGGCCCAGTCGGCCCGGTGGCTGTGTACCGTGCGGGTTCCGGCGCGCGCCACTTCGTGCCTCGTCCCTTGCGGCCGGCGATTGGGCAGCCCGGCCCCTGGCTGCGATTCCAGGAGCAGATGCGGCAGCGAGAACCAGCGCAGATGCGGAAGCCGCTGCCAGGCCCCTGCCAGGCGCCAATCAGACGCTGCCCCAGCCTCCCGCCCGCGGGCCACGGCTTCCAGGATCTCGGCCCGTGGCACCGGAATCCATCGATCAGGCAGTTCCAGATGCAGGCCCAGGCCCGGCAGCTCGCGGCGTACCGCCCAGGCGGGCTGCGTCACACAGGGTCCGAGGGCGAGGGCCGTCAGCAGGGTTCGGCGATGCATGCCCCTTTATCGCCGAGGAGGGGAGGTTGAGTGGGGCATGGGGGCAGGCTCGCCCGGACCCGAACCGAAACCGGCCGCGCAAAGAGAAAGCCCTGAACGCTTGCGCGTTCAGGGCTTTGCTTTTCTTTGGTTCCCCGACCTGGGCTCGAACCAGGGACCTACGGATTAACAGTCCCTGGGGATGGGACTTTCTGGGATCTCCTGACACAAGCCGCCTTCAGAATACTCTTTACAGATCAACAGCTTACGTCCATAGTCATTTCAAGCCGTCTCGGACCATCGTCGCCAAAACTGGCACCAGACTGGCACCAGATCAGCTACGGACTATGGCAAGAGATCAAGTTTCAGCGGCTTCCGCCGCTATCAAATCACTGGAAGGCGGCGCCTTCGTGACCCTGCACAGCCGCCTCGATCGAGGCGGTGCGCTGCAGGCGCGCAAGCTCGCCAATGGCGCGGTGCAGCTCTACTGGCGCTACTCCCTCGGCGGCAAGACGAGCCGCGAGCCGATCGGGGTCTACGATCCGTCGGCACCGCCGAAGAAGTTGCAGCCGACACCGCGTGGCTATGGCCTGGCCGCCGCGCTCGAGAAGTGTCGCGAGCTCGCCGACATTCATTCGGCGCGGGCCGACACGGGCGGCCTCCGCGAGGCCAAGGCAGAGAAGCGCAAGTCCTTCGTCGCGCAAAAGGCAGCCGAAGCCGAGAAGTCCGAGCGGACGCTGCAGAAGCTGCTCGACGCCTACGTGTGGCACCTGAAGACCCAGGGTCGTCGCAGCCACGTCGACGCCGACCAGATCTTCAAGCGGCACGTCACCGAAGCGTGGCCGATCGTGGCCGAGGCGCCTGCGGTTGACCTCACGCCTGATCAGGTACTGGACATGCTGCGCAGGCTGATCGAGGCCAACAAGGGACGTACGGCCAACAAGCTGCGTTCGTACCTTCGTGCGGCGTTCCAGTGCGCGCTGGATGTCCGCACCACGGCGTCGATCCCGGTCGTCTTCAAGTCCTTCGGCGCCGTCTTCAACCCGGCCGCGCAGACGCGTCGATCCCCGCAGTTCGATCGTGCTGACAAGCGACCGTTCTCCAAGGCCGAACTCCAGGCGTACTGGAAGCTGATTGCCGCACGCCCGGGCGTCGAGGCAGCGGCGTTGAGGTTGCATGTGCTGACCGGGGGCCAGCGCATCGAACAGTTCGTTCGGCTGAAGTGGGCTGATGTGAGCGATGACGCCCTGACGATCTTCGACGGCAAGGGGCGGCCAGGCCAGGGGCCGCGCGCGCACCAGATTCCGCTCGTGAAGCTGGCCAGGGCCGACCTCGCCCTCCTGAAACGCGAGGGTGAGTTCGCGATCTCGACGACAGCTGGCAAGAAGGCCATTAGCGTGCGGACGCTCGCGGGCTGGGCTCACGACGTGGTCGGTGACTCGATCGAGGGCTTCCAGCTGAAGCGGATTCGATCAGGGGTGGAGACGCTGCTTGCGGCGAACGGCGTCAGCCGCGAGATCAGAGGGCATCTGCAGTCGCACGGCCTGACCGGTGTTCAGGCGCGGCACTACGACGGGCACGACTACATGCCGGAGAAGCGCCAAGCGATCGAGATCCTCGTGCGCGAGGTGTGTCAAAGTGCGCCTGTCGGTGCTTGACGCTTAGCCAGCGTCCGAGTCGATGCGCAGGGTGCGCGTGTCGACCCGGATGTCCGCATTTCCCCAACGCAACACCCGACATCACCCCAAGTGGTCCTGGTGGCGTCGGGCTGATCAGGTCTCAGGTGCTCCCGCGGGCAACAGCGTTAACGCGCTCTGCGAGCGCCTGGCAGTGCTCCAGCAAGGCCTCAAAGGGCTCGGCGTCATCCAAGAGCAGGCCGTCCTCCACCATGCGCTGGTAGTCCTCGGCCAGCGTCTTCCGCGCGTCGCCGCTGGGTGCCAGATCCAGTGCGCCGGTGACCGCTGCGCGGTAGTCGATGGGTGCACCGTCTGGCATCGATTCGGCGAAGAAGATGCTCTTGTGCTCTGCGACGGCGAGCGCCAACGCGCGGTCTGTTGCCGCGCTGTCGGCAAAGCCGGCAGCGTCCAGCCTCGTCACGTCGTGCCAGTGGCGCGCGTAGCGGTCACCGCCTCGAAAGCTGCCTTGGGCGCAGAAGACATGGATGGCTGTGGCCTTCTCCCAGAACGTGCGCTCCGGGCGCATCACCTGGGGGGTGGCCGATGGAAAACTCACTTCCGCAAGGTGCAGCGCAGCGTCGCACGCGACCGGTCGCGGCTCGTTGGGCTCGCCCGTCGATCGCGCGCCGAACTCCAGCAGGACCGAGGGCCGGACATAGCCCGTGCCTTCGCCGAAGGCCTCGTAGTCGATGAAGACCTTCTCACCTTCTGCGCGGGCCGAGGCCTGCAGCCCCTGCTCGGCGAGTGCCTTGGCAAGATCAGGCGCCAGCTTGCCGCTGACGAGTTCGGCAAGGCGCCGCCGGATCGCCTTGCTCCACTTCTTCTCCTGGCTGCGTGACGTGGGCCAGGGGGAGTCGGCCTTTTCGATCAGGTCCGGAGCGATGGCACGGATGTCGTAGGTGAGGTCCACATCTTCCGAGAAGCGCTTGATCACGCCGTAGGCCTTGGAGAGCGATGTGCCGCCCTTGAAGACCAGGTGCTGCGCGTGCGGCCCGGTGAACAGGTGGTGCAGGGCCCAGACGACCCACACGTCCTTCTCGAGCAAGTGCAGGGGACGGCCCGAATGCTCTGCCGCAACGAGCAGCGCCTCGCGCTGATCCTCGCGCGGCATGGCGAAGTATTCAGGCACGGGTCACCAGGCTGCTGACTTGGCTCGCCAGCCAGGTGGGTAGTCGCGCGCGTGCGTTGGCGACGGCCAGCAGTTCCGACGTCGGCAGCTTGTGCCTGAGCTGACCGAGCGCCGCTTCGGAGCCCGATGGCCCCATCCACGCCAGCGAGCGGATGACTTCGCCCGCGGCCTGCCCTGGGTAGAGCAGTTGCCACGGCGGGGCATGCTTCAACTCGACCGTCTGCGCGCCGAGCTTGAGCTTGCGGCTGCGGCCCGAGGTCAGGAAGACCTGGCGCACCGGCACCTGGGTCGTCAGACCCAGCCTGTTCGCTGCAGCCGCACCGTGGCCGACCACGGTTTCGCCGCGCTGGCTGGCCCATTCCTGGACCACTTTGGCAACTTCCGGTGCCCGTGTTCCGAACTTGCCCTTCACTGGCAGGACGTAGACGCCCCGCCCGGCGCGCAGCAGTTCGCCGCTACGCGCCAGGCGCGACAGCGCCTGATCCACCGCAGCCCGGCTGCCAAGGTGCAACAGGGCCTTGGCGGACAGGCTGGTGCCTTCCGGCATGGAGGTGGCGTGCGCGAGGACTTGCTGGGCGAGGTTGGACACGTTGATTCCTTGGTTGTCAGAAGTATGAAGCTATTTCTGACGAAGTTCAAGTGGATCGGTTGCTCGAGGCTTCAGGTGCGCTCCTGGGGGGAAGGGCCTGTGCGCATCCACGCTCCAAAACTGGTTAAGCGAAACAAAATCCGTATAGAATACGTCTAAGCGAAATCGATGACGAGGTGACCCAGAGCATGAATCCGCCCACCAAAGACACGATCCCAGGCCTGCTTCTGCGCAGCATCCCGCGCGAGCTTGTACTCGGCGTCGAAGACGCACTTAATGCTGGTGCTGCGCGCGCGTACGCCGCAGCCAAGGGGATGGATGAGGGCCACCTCCCGCATGTCGTCGGCCAGCTGAGGCACTTCAACATGAACGAAGCCTTCTACCGCGCGCTTGCGGCGGCTGAGGCGACACCAACGGCCATCCAGGGCAACGGCTTGGTCACCGGCCGCACTGGCGTCTTCACCCTCGCCAGGTTCAACATCCCCGAAGGGTTCTGGATCAACGGACGCCGCAGCCAGACACGCCGCCAGATGGCGTTCGCAAACAAGGCCATCGAACCGCTGGTGCAGCCGGAGTTGTTCGATCAGTACCAGCCGCCGGCTGAAGCCGTGGCGTTCTTCGTGGCCTGCTTCTCGGGGTCCTTGCAGATCCAGCCCGAATCGCCCACCTCGATCCAGATCGCAGTGCCCGATCGGTACATGCGCGGCTGGCTGTTCCGCGAGCCGCTGGAGGTGTTTGCCAAGCGCTATGACGTCCAAGAGCCCAGCCAAATCGACCTGGCCGTGCCGAAGCTCAAGAAGAACATCGGCAAGAAGGACATGGACGGCACCTCGTCATGAGCCGCGGTGGTGTTCAAGGGTTTCAGTGTGACCGCCTCAGCCAGATGCTGGCTGCTCGCCGCCTGACCCAAGCGCAGCTCGCTTCGCTGGTGGGGGTGTCGCCCGCGACGGTGAGCAAGTGGCGCGCGGGAACCCAAGCTCCAGAGCGAGATGCACTCGATCGATTGGCCGGGGTTGTCAATGTGACGCCTGAGTGGTTCACCAGGCCGCCGGCGGAGAAGGTTTCGTTGCCGCTCTTCCGGAGCAACGCCTCCGCGCATGTGGCTGCCCGGGCCATGCTGGAAGCTCGGATGGAGTGGGCTCAAGACATTGCGTTGGCCTTGACCGAGTTCGTCGACTTCCCGGCCTTGAACCTGCCGAGCCGCAACTTCACCGACCCTGAGCAGATCACCCATGAAGAGATCGAACTAGCCGCGGCGGAGTGCCGCGATCTCTGGCGACTTGGGCGGTCGGCTGTCCAGGACTTGGCGCTGGCCATCGAAGGCGCTGGGGTCGTGCTCGTCCGTGAGGAGACCGGTATCGCACAGATCGAAGGCCTGTCTGCATGGAGCGCTGTTCTCGGCAGACCGCTGGTGCTTCTCTCTGCCGATAAGGACAACGGTTATCGAAGCCGATTCGACCTCGCCCACGAGCTCGGGCATCTGATCCTTCACAGGCACATCGCGCGTCCAACCGATCGCGAACGTCACAAGGAACTTGAACAGCAGGCCCACAGGTTCGCGGGCGCCTTTCTCCTGCCCGCGGAGACCTTCGCATCCGAAGTGCGCATGCCGGTGACCTTGGACGACTTGCTGTTGATGAAGCGTCGCTGGGGCGTATCCGTTGGCGCGATCTTGATGCGGCTGCGGGCTCTGAAACTCCTGGACGACGAAGGGGCTCAGGCGCTGTTCAAGCGTCGGTCGGCGCGATGGGGCGCCAAGTCGGAACCGGGGGATGGCGATCGAGCGCCTGAGCGACCGCGCTTGCTGCGTCGCACGATCGACCTGCTCGTCGATGAGAACGTGATGCCGCTGGAAGCCATTCCTCGGCATCTCGGCCTTGCGTCGCACGATATCGAGATGCTGGCTGGGTTGCCCGAAGGCTACTTTCAGGGGCGAGGCAACGTCGTTCAACTGGCCCGCATTCGTCAGCCGACGGATGCGCCTGCCGGTTCAGCGTCTGCGCCGAGCACCGTGCTGCCGTTTCGCGGCCCCCGAAGGTCTTGATCGAATCCCTTGCTTGCCTGGAAAGTGAGAACGCCCCATGGCCCGGACCATCTACGACAAGCCGACGCGGGCGCTTCTCAAAGACATGCTCGCCGAGTGGAAGCTGAAGCCCGACGAAACGTTCAGCGCCCAACGTGCGGTTGAGTGGTTCGCAAAGAACTACCCGAAGCTGAAGGCCGGCAGCATCCACGCGCATCTTGTTCAGGCTTCGACGAACGACCCGAGTCGTCGCCACCATCCGGCGACGAATGCGACCGATGATCTCCTGTTCAAGGTTGGGTCACGCGAGTACCGGCGCTACCAGCCTGGCGTAGATCCAGCGCCGATTCATCAGCCAGGCAAGACTCAGATCGCTGGCGCCGGTGGAGCGATGGTCACCGTCGACGAGGAGGACGACGATGCCGGGGCCGCCGTTGACGCCGCGCTCGCCGGCTCGACCCAGTTCGCCCTCGAGAAGGACCTGCAGCGCTACCTGGCCGACAACCTCCAGCTCATCGAGCCTGGGCTGACCTTGTTCCAGGACGAAGACATCACCGGGTTCGAGTACCCCGCTGGCGGAGGCCGCCGCATCGACATCTTGGCAAAGGACAAGTCGGGCAACTTCGTTGTGCTCGAACTGAAGGTCGAGAAGGGCTACGACCGCGTGGTCGGGCAACTCCTGCGCTACGTGAACTGGGTGCGGAAGGAGCTTGCTGAGCCGGGCCAGCGCGTGCGCGGCATCATCGTTTGCCGGACGATGTCTGAAGACTTGGTCCTGGCCTGTGCCAGCAACAAGGAAGTGGAACTCTACGAGTACCGTCTCCAAGTGACGGTGTCGAAAGTGCCCGCTCTTGAACTCCCCGCGTAAGCGCGCAGGCCTGTTTCATGATGCTCGGTATTCACCGCTTTCGGGAGACTTGTCATGACTGCGCCGCGCCCGCTCCGCAATCCTGAGGTATGCGTCAATCTGTGGGCCTATGCCGATGAGGCTGGCTACATTGCGCGCGTCGCAGCACGAAGCTACGTCCTGGATGGCGACGACGCGGCCAAGCTGGCTGTCTTGCATCTGACCTGCAACCCGCGACCCGTACCACGGCAATAGAGAAGAATCCGCGCAACCGAGAGGAAGCGCGATGCGCAAGAGCAGGTACACAGACGAGCAGATCATTGGATTCATCAAGCAGGCCGATGCCGGCATGAGCGTGGCGGATCTGTGCCGCCGAGAGGGTTTCAGCTCGGCGACCTTCTACAAGTGGCGGGCCAAGTTCGGCGGCATGGAGACCAGCGACGCCAAGCGGCTGCGTGACCTGGAAGCCGAGAACAACCGTCTCAAGAAGCTGCTGGCCGAGGCCGTGTTGGACAACGAGGCGCTGAAGGTGGCCTTCGGCATAAAGCGCTGAGCCCACCGGCGAAGCGACGCGGGGTGGGCATGATGTTGGAAGCGACCTCGATCAGTGAACGGCGGGCTTGTGCCTTGGTGGGCCTGTCGCGCGACAGCTGGCGGCACCCGCCCCGGCGTGCGCAGCACGACCAGGCGACGAGCCAGCGCATCGTCGAGCTTGCGCATGAGCGGCGGCGCTTCGGCTACCGGCGCATCGGCGATTTGCTGCGCGCGGCAGGCAGCAAGATCAACGACAAGCGCGTGTACCGGCTCTACAAGCTGGCTGATCTGTCGGTGCGAAAGCGCCGCGGCAAGCAGCGCCTGAAGCTCGAACGCGTGCCGCTGCACGAGTGCCAGACGATCAACGAGGTGTGGAGCATGGACTTCGTCAGCGACAGCCTGGCCAGCGGGCGGCGCATCAAGTGCCTGACCGTCACCGACGACTTCAGTCACGAGTGCGTGGACATCGCGGTCGATCACGGCATCGGGGGCGAGTACGTCGTGCGCGTGCTCGACCAGGTCGCGCGGTTCCGGGGCTACCCGCAGGCCGTGAGAACCGACCAGGGGCCGGAGTTCACCAGCCGCGCCTTCATGGCCTGGGCTCAGGCCAAGGGCGTGCGCCACATCCTGAACCAGCCGGGCAAGCCCACGCAAAACGCCTACATCGAGAGCTTCAACGGCAAGTTCCGCGACGAGTGCTTGAACGAGCACTGGTTCCAGATCCTGAAGCAGGCTCGCGACGAGATTGCACGCTGGCGGACCGACTATAACGAGGTCCGGCCGCACAGCAGCTGCGGGCGGATGCCGCCGGCGAAGTTTGCGGCACAGCATCGACAAACGACCGGTGGCGCCGTGCCGGCGCCGCAGCAAGCCCAGGAGTAACCTCCTTCAACCTAGCGGATTCCTCATATCGACTGGTACGGGTTTTGGGGGCAGGTCACTCGCTCGAGCTGTCGCACCGCGACGAGCGCTGGGTCGATCGCCGCCCGGGTGCCGCACGCGAGACCGAGGTCGCCGCGGCCCCACCCTTGTGGATGCCCGGGCAGCAAAGCCGTCGGCGCGCACTGTCCGAGGCCCTGGCTGCGAGTGCGGACACGGCCGCGACATTCGGCCGCTGGCAGGTCGCCGGCCAAATGCGCTAAGCCGCCTGGCACCTAGCCATTGCGCAGGCGGACGTGCAGCAGGTCGAAGCGCAGCAACAGGCGCTGGATCCGCTGGCCAGCGGCGTGTCCGCGCTGGCGATCTGGCGCAGGCCGAGGCTCTTGCGGCCATCTCACCAGCGAAGCCCAGCTGCGGCTGCAAGAAGCCAAACGCCAGTGGACGTTGCGCGTGGGCCCCGGCACCATGGATGAGCCGCATCGATATGCGTCATATGCACGAGCCGGACACGTCATCTCTTTTTTCGGCGCTTCGACGGCAAGGCCTTGTTCCGATGCTTCCGCTGGCGTCGATCCTGCCAGTGCAGCCAGAGCCCACAGACCACCGCCACGGCCAGCATGGCAAGGGCCATCCAGCCGAAAAGCTCATGCACCGCGTTGTGAAGAGAACCCGCCTGCATGACGCATCCAGGTCAGGTGGGCAGATGCACCTTCGGTGCGGACAGCACCGGGCAGTCCGTCCGCCCCCTTGCGCCCGCCAGCACATCCAGATCGGCCGCGTATTCGCCCGTGGACACACCGAACGCTCCCAGCAGCGTGTGGAACAAGTTGTCGTGCGAGAGCTTCTGCTGGGCTGCGGCCTTCAGACAGCCGGTGTTCGGTGCGAGCCGCTGCTTCGCCGTCTCGTTCATCCACAGCAGCATCGGCACGTGCGACTGCTCGTGCGGTGCCACCCAGCGTGGCATGCCATGGAGGAACACGCCGCGCTCGCCCAGCGACTCGCCGTGGTCGGACACGTAGAGCAGCAGCACGTCCCGGTCGGCCACCTCTTGCTGCAAGGTGTCGATCGCTCGGGCAAGGATGCGTGAGGTGTAGTCGATCGTGTTGTCGTAGGTGTTGACGATGGCTTCGGGCGTGCAGTCCTGCAGGCGGTTCGTCTCGCAGGTCGGCTGGAAGCGTGCGGGCTGCGGGTAGCGCTTGAAGTAGGCCGGGCCGTGGCTGCCTTGCTGGTGCAGCACGACGAGGGCGTCGCCGGATGTGATGGCGAGCTGCCGTTCCAGCGCATCGACGAGCAGGCCGTCGAGGCAATCCGCGTCGGGCTTGCAATGCAGCTCGTGCAGCCGCACGGTCGGCACCCGGTCGCACACGCGCTTGCAGCCCGAGTTGTTGTCGACCCAGGTCACCTGCACGCCGGTGCGCTTGAGCACGTCCAGCAGGTTCTCGCGCTGCTGGCTGGCTTCGACGCTGAACCGTTCCACACCCAGGCCCGAGAACATGCAGGGCAAGGAGGTGGCCGTGTCGGTGCCGCACGAGGTGACGTCGGGGAAGTAGACGATGGGCTGGCCGTCCAGTGCGTCGTTCGTCGGGCGGGCGTAGCCGCCGAGAGAGAAGTTGTCGGCCCGCGCGGTTTCACCGACCACCAGCACGACCAGCAGGGGACGCTGACCTGCGGCATCGGCCCGTTTCGCATCCAGGGCCACGGGTGTCAGGGGCCCGAGGCGCTTCGGCCTCAGGGCACCGTACAAGCCGCCCAGGTAGTTGCTCGGGACAAGCTGGAGGCGCAGCTCGCGGTGGTTGCGGAACGTGGGCGCGTAGATGGCATAGAAGGCCGTGAGCGCCGCACCCAGCGTCAGGCCCGCCAGCACGGACAGGACGACGCTCGATCGCCAAGAGGCCCGGAAGGATTCCGGCCGGACGGGCAGCAAGAGCACGGCCACCGCCGGCAGCACGCCGCGCAGCAGCACGTCCAGGGCCAGTGTGCCGGTGAGCAGGTCGAGCGCCTCGCGCAGGTCGGTCTGCAACACGTTCTGCACCATGCCCCGGTCGAGCAGCACGCCCCACACGTCGACGAAGTGAGCCGCCGGCGCGGAGGCCAGCAGCAGCACGGCGAAGACGACCCGGGCAACACGCGGCGGCCCGGCCCATCGGAGCACGGCCGTGGTGAAGGTCCACAGCACCAGGGCCAGCGCGATCGTGGCCGCCACCGTCGAGGGCGTCGGGCTCTGGGCACCGATGAAGGTGCGCCAGAAGCTGAGGTTGTCCACGGCCACCAACCAGGCCGCCACGCCACCGGCCAGCCATGTGGCGGACAGGCCCGGGCGCGACTCGCCCGCGCTCTGCGGCGAGCGCTTGCGCAGAGGAGCCAGCCTCATGGCTGCGCGCCGTGCCCGGAGATCACCGGATAGTCCGGCGTCTTCTCGTCTTCGTCCAGGACCTCGTCCTCATCACGTCGGTGGGCCAGCCGGTACAGCACCGGCAGCACCAGCAGGGTCAGCGCGGTCGACGACAGGATGCCGCCGATCACCACGGTGGCCAGCGGGCGCTGCACCTCGGCACCCGTGCCCGTGGCCAGCGCCATCGGCACGAAGCCCAGCGATGCCACCAGCGCGGTCATCAGCACCGGGCGCAGGCGGGTTACCGCGCCTTCGTGGATGGCTGCATCGAGCGGCTTGCCGCTTTCGCGCAGGTTGCGGATGAACGAGATCATCACCAGTCCGTTGAGCACCGCCACGCCCGAGAGCGCGATGAAGCCCACGGCGGCCGAGATCGACAGCGGAATGCCGCGCATCCACAGCGCCACGATGCCACCCGTCAGCGCGAACGGGATGCCGGTGAACACCAGCAGGCCGTCCTTGACGTTGCCGAACATCGCGAACAGCAGCGTGAACACCAGCAGCAGCGACACCGGCACCACGATCTTGAGACGCCCCGTGGCCGATTGCAGGTTCTCGAACTGCCCGCCCCAGGTCAGCCAATAGCCGCTGGGCACCTTCACTTGCTGCTGGATGGCCTGCTCGGCCTCGGCCACGAAGGAGCCGATGTCGCGCCCGCGCACGTTGGCGCTGACCACGACACGGCGTTTTCCGTCTTCGCGGCTGACCTGGTTGGGCCCTGGTGCCAGCGACAGCGTGGCCACCTCGCCCAGCGGGATGTAGCGCACGCTGGCCGACTCAGCCGTCTTCGGCAAAGCGATGGGCATGCGCTTGATGGCCTCCAGGTCGCTGCGCAGGTTGTCCGGCAGGCGCACGAGGATGTCGAAGCGGCGGTCGCCCTGGAAGAACGTGCCGGCCTCGCGCCCGCCGATGGCGGTGGACAGCGTGTCCTGCACGTCCTGCACGTTCAGGCCGTAGCGCGAGGTCTTCTCGCGGTCGATCTCGATGCTGAGCATGGGCAGGCCGGTGGTCTGCTCGACGTTGACCTCCGACGCACCCGGCATCTGCTTCAGCAGCGCGGCGATCTGCTCGGCCGAGGCGTTGAGCTGGTCCATGTCGTCGCCGAACACCTTCACCGCCACGTCGCTGCGCACGCCCGAGATCAGTTCGTTGAAGCGCAGCTGGATGGGCTGCGAGAACTCGTAGTTCTGCCCCGGCTGCTTGGCGGCCTCGGCCTGCACGGCGGCGATCAGCTCCTCGCGGGTCTTGCGTGGCTCGGGCCATTCGTCCTTGGGCTTGAGCATCACGTAGGCGTCCGAGATGTTGGGCGGCATCGGGTCGGCCGCGATCTCGGCCGTGCCGGTGCGCGCGAACACGCGCTCGATCTCGGGGAACTTCGCCTTCAGCGTGGCTTCGAGCTGCTGCTGCATCGCCACCGACTGCGTGAGGCTAGTGCCGGGAATGCGCAGCGCCTGCACCGCGAAGTCGCCTTCGTTGAGGCTGGGCACGAACTCGCTGCCCAGGCGCGTGGCCAGCAGGCCCGACAACAGCACCGCCACCGCGGCGAAGGTCAGCACCAGCGGCTTGGCGGTCATCACCCGGTCGAGCAGCGGCTCATAGGCCCGGCGTGCCCAGCCCATCAGCCGGTTCTCTTTCTCGCCGACGTTCTTGCCGATGAACAGCGCCACGGCCGCCGGCACGAAGGTCACCGAGAGGATCATCGCGCCCACCAGCGCGATCACCACCGTGAAGGCCATCGGGTGGAACATCTTTCCTTCCACGCCGGCCAGGGCAAAGATCGGTAGGTACACGATCATGATGATCAACTGGCCGAAGATCAGCGGCCGGCGCGCTTCCTGCGACGCGAGGAAGACCTCGTGGAAGCGTTCGCTGCGCGTCAGCGGCCGGCCGTGGTGCTCTTGTGCGTGCGCGAGGCGGCGCACGCAGTTCTCCACGATCACGACCGCGCCGTCGATGATGATCCCGAAGTCGAGCGCGCCCAGGCTCATCAGGTTGGCGCTGACCTTCTGGTTCACCATGCCGGTGAAGGTGAACAGCATCGACAGCGGGATCACCATCGCCGTGAGCACCGCCGCGCGCAGGTTGCCGAGGAAGAGGAACAGCACCGCGATCACGAGGATCGCGCCTTCGAGCAGGTTCTTCTTCACCGTGGCGATGGCCTTGTCGACCAGCGTGGTGCGGTCGTAGACCGTGACCGCGTGGATGCCCTCGGGCAGGTTGCGGTTGATCTCGGTCATCTTCTTGTCGACCGCCTGGGCCACGGTGCGGCTGTTCTCGCCGATCAGCATGAAGACGGTGCCCAGCACCACCTCGCGGCCGTTGTCGGTGGCCGCGCCCGTGCGCAGCTCGCGGCCGATGTCTACCGTGGCCACGTCGCGCACGCGCACCGGCACGCCGCCCTCGTTGCGCAGCACCACGTTGCGGATGTCGTCCATCGACTTCACCTGCCCGGGTGCGCGCACCAGGTACTGCTCGCCGCGCCGCTCGATGTAGCCGGCCCCGGCATTGCCGTTGTTGCGCTCGATGGCCTGCACCACATCACCCAGCGTGAGGCCGTAGGCCGACAGCTTGGCCGGGTCGGGCGCGACCTGGAACTCCTTCTCGAAGCCGCCGATCGAGTTGATCTCGGTCACGCCGGGCACGTTGCGCAGCTGCGGCTTGATGATCCAGTCCTGAATCTCGCGCAGGTCGGTGGGCGTGTAGGGGTTGCCGTCGGGCTTCTTGGCCCCGTCCTTCGCCTCGACCGTCCACAGGTAGATCTCGCCCAGGCCGGTCGAGGTGGGCCCGATGGCAGCGGCCACGCCGGCGGGCAGTTGGTCGCGTGCGGCCTGCAGGCGCTCGTTGACCAGTTGCCGCGCGAAGTAGATGTCGGTGCCGTCGCGGAAGATCACCGTCACCTGCGACAGCCCGTAGCGCGACAGCGAGCGCGTCTGCTGAAGGCCGGGCAGGCCGGCCATCGCGGTCTCGATCGGGAAGGTGACGCGTTGCTCGGTTTCCAGCGGTGAATAGCCGGACGCCGCGGTGTTGATCTGCACCTGCACGTTGGTGATGTCGGGCACGGCGTCGATGGGCAGCTTCTGGTAGCTGAAGATGCCCAGCGCGGCCATGCCCAGCACGGCCAGCAGCACCAGCCATCGATGCTCGATGGAGAAGCGGATGATGCGTTCGAACATGAATCGGCTCCGTCCGTCAGTGCGTGTGGGTGGCCGAGCTCTTGCCGGCCTCGGACTTCACCACGAAGCTGCCGGTGCTGGCGTACTTGGTGCCGGCTTTCAGCCCCTTCACGATCTCGACCCGCTTGCCGTCGCTGCGGCCCACCTGCACCGGCTGAGGCGCGAAGCCCTGCGGCGTGCGCAGGAAGATCACCTGCTTGTCGTCCATTGTCTGGATGGCGTCGGCGGCGACCGTCACCGGCAGCTGGGTTTCTTCGGCGGTGAGTTCGACGGTGACGAACAGGCCCGGCCGCCAGGCGAGCTTCGGGTTGTCGACGGTGACGCGGGCCTGCGCGGTGCGCGTCTGTTCGCCGATCAGAGAGCCCACATAGGCGACCGTGCCCGAGGCCGACTGCTCGAACGCGGTGGAGCGCACGGTGGCCTTGCTGCCCACCTGCACCACGTCCAGGTCCTTGGCCGGCACGTTGATCTGGGCCCACACGGTGCGCAGGTCCGACAGCGTGAAGACGTTGGTGTCTTCCTTGACCTGCTCGCCCAGCGCGACGTGCTTCTCGACCACCACGCCGTCGAACGGGGCGCGCAGCTCGAAGCGGTTCAGCGTGCCCGAACCGCCCGTGCCGGCACCGATGGCTTGCAGCTTCTGCTGCGCGTTATCTACTGCGATCTCGGCCTCGCGCAGGGCCTGGCGGGCTTGCAGCACGTCCTGCTCGGGCGAGATCTTTTCTTCCCACAGGCGCTTCTCGCGGTCGTGGGTGGTGCGGGCCAGCTCCAGGCGCTTCTGCGCCGCGCGCAACTCGCTGCGCTGCTCGGCCACCGCCGGGCTGGAGATGACGGCCAGCACCTGGCCTTTCTTGACCGCCTGGCCCAGGTTTGCGGGCACGGACTCGACCACGCCCGACACGCGCGGCACCACGTGCGCGGTGCGGTCGTCGTTGAAGCGGATCTCGCCGGGCAGTTGCAGCGCCGAGCGGATGACCGCGGGCCCTGCGCTGTCGATGCCCACGCCCGACGACTGGATCTGCGCGTCGGTCATCGCCACGATGCCTTCGCTCTGGTTGAACGGGAAGAGGAATGGCTCCTTGGCCGTCTGCACTTCGATCGTGCCGGTGAAGAGGTGCGGTTCGGCCACCGGTTGGGTGCTGACCAGCGCGTCCTTCTCGACCGCGAAGGCGAGCTTCTCGACGTCACCACCCGGGCGGGTCAGCTCGGCCAGCGCCTTGACGCTGCCCGGGGCCACGGGCTTGCCGCCCCTGGACAGCCACAGCTTCATGCGCGGCTCGCCGCCTTGCTCGGCCAGCAGCACCTCGACGGCGAAGTCGCCTTCGGTCAGCAGCGTGCCGCCGTTCGGGCCTTTGGCGGCTTCTTCGTGGTGTTCGGAGTCGGCGTGTTCGTCGGCATGCCCGTGCTCACCCTTGGCGGCACCGTGGTGCTCGCCGTCGGCGTGGCCTTTGGCTTCGTCGTGGCCGTGTCCATGGCCTTCTTCGGCGGCGGGTTTCGAGGGCGACGAGCCCAGGATGGCCACCGCGCCCACGGCCCCCAGCAGGAGCACCACGGCGATGGCGATGAGTTGCTTCTTGCCCAGCTTGTCGACAAGTCGGTTGTTCGTGTTCATGGCGATCTCAAGGTTGGGTGGCGTTCTCGTCGCCACCGAGGCGTCGGTCGAGTTCGGCAGCAGCGCGGTGCGCGTCGGAGAGCGCGCGCAGGTACTGCGTGCGCGCCAGCAGCCAGGTGCGTTGGGCGTCCAGCACGTCGAGGAAGCCGAACTTGCCCAGCTCGAAACCGCGGCTGGCGGCCTCGTAGGCGCTCTGCGCACCGGGCAGCACATCGTTCTTGAGCGCTTCGACCTCGGCCCGGCGGCTCTTCAGTTGAGCGGCGGCCTGCATCACTTCGGACTTCAGGCGCACGGCCTCGGCTTCGGCCAGGGCCTGGGCGGCTTCCTGGCGGCGCAGCGCTTCGAGTTGACCGCCCTGGTTGCGGTCGAACACCGGCAGAGGGATCGACACACCGATCAGCGCCTGGTTGCGGCCCAGCTCCTCCGAGCGCTTGGTGCCCAGGCTCAGGGTCAGGTCGGGGATGCGCTTGGAGCGCTCCAACTGGTAGGCAGCGGCCGAGCGCTGGACATCGGCCTGCGCACGACGCAGAGCAGGTGCGGCGGTCAGGCGTGCGTCGAGGCGCGTGCCGTCGGGCACACCGGGCAGGGCATCGACACGGCCGTCCAGCGCCGGCACGGTCGCCTGCGATGTGCCCATCGCGGCTGCCAGTGCCTGGAGCGCGATGTCCTTCTCGGCCTGCGCCTGGACCCACTCGATGCGGGCGTTGGCCTCGGCCACCTTGGCGCGCGTCTCTTCGGTCGGCGAGACCTTGCCGGCGATCACGCGCTTCGAGGCCGCCGTGGTGCCGCCACTGGCGATGCGCAGCGACTCTTCGGCCACGGCGACGCGCTCCTGGGCGATCAGCGCGTCGAAGAAGGCCTGCGTGGCCGTGGCACGCACATCGGCGCGGCGGTCGGCCAGCTCGGCCTGCGCCAGGTCATGGGCGCGCTGCGCCAGCTCGACGCGCGCAGCCCGCTTGCCACCCAGCTCCAGCGGCTGGCTCAGCAGCACCGAGGTGGTCCGCGTGGCACGCCGCGTGTCTTCCTGATCGACGCTGAGCGACGGGTTGGGCAGCACGCCGGCCTGCTGGATGGCAGCTTCCGCCGCCTGTGCCTCAAGCGCCGACGCACGCAGGCGGGCGTTGTTCTGTGCCGCGTTGTGCAGAACCTGCTGCAACGTGAGCCCTGAGCGGGGGGGTGCAGAGAGGGTTTCAGGGGGGCTTTGCGAACCCGTGCTGGCTTGCGACCAAGCAGCAGGCGCATTCAAGACAAGCATCAATGCCGTGCTGAGCAACGGCAGATGGAACCTGCGCATCGAAAACTCCGAAGTTGAACGACAACCGGGGATCTCGACGAGGCTGGCCCTCAGGGAAGCTTGAGGAAGATTCAGCACTCGCCGTTCAGGCGAGCCGCCAATTCGGGCGCTCCAGGCGATCGGGGTCCGGCGCGGTGGCCGACCTGGTTTGATAAGGCGGGACGCTCGTGCTGAAAGCGGGCGACGCATCAGGGTGCTCGATCTGCACGAGCTTCAGGTGGAAGCCATGGCAGTAGGCGCAGTCGTCATCGAGCGTGGCCTGGCCGGCGTTGCCAGGCTTGTCTTCGGGGTGCCCCTCGGCATGAGCGTGTGCGCCCGACTCGCCATGGCTGTGGACGTGGTGGCCCAGGTGCATCGTTCCTTCACCGGCTTCGTGCCGGCAATAAGTCGCCGCCGCAGCCCATGAGAACTGCAACGGCAACAGGAACATCAGAACGATGACGAGCCGGCGGCGCATGTTTCGTGGGGCGAATCAGCGACGAAGGTCCAGGTCGGCGACCAGCCGCGAGGCCTGAGCCTTCGGGATGGCGGCCGCCGGGGTGGTGGCGTTCAACCGGAAATCGGTGCCCCACGCGAAGTGCGACCCCGCCAACTCGACGAAGCGCACCTCACCCGGCTTGCCATCGACCACGAGGTCGACCGATTGGTCGTTCCAGCGGGCCGTGAGGCGATGGGGCTGCTGTGCGGGCAATTTGAGCCGGAGCCAGGATTCCGGCACGGTGTCGATGCTCGTGCTTCCGTCCACCGAAAGCGGCACGACGATCGTGCCGTCGACCCAGCGCTTGCGCATCACATAGACGGTCAGCGCCTCGGGGTCGGCTTCGAAGCGTTGGGCGTCCGCCTGGGCCTGCTCGGACGGGGCTGCTTGGCCCGTGCAGGCCGTCTTGAACTTGGCCATCTTGCCGGCGCGGTAGCAGTACGTGCCGTCGGCGCTCAAGGGCTGCACCGGCTTGGTCATGCAACCACCCAGCAACACGGCCGTGGACAGGATCAGGGCCGTGCCCAGGGCTCGGGAATGAGGCTTGAGGTTCACGGGCACTCCTTGACCGCTTCGTGCGTGATGTGAATTCAGGTGGTTGCTGTTCGCCGATTCAACTCGGCGGAATCCATCGCTGTCAAAACCCATGCGAGCGCCTGGGTGACTAGAGCAATGGCGCTTCCGACGAGGAGAACCTTGAAGCTCAGCCGCCGAGCTCGTCGCGGCTCGGGCCGATGTGGACCGTCTGTTCGCCGGCACCGAAGTCGGCGGGGGCGATCTTGGCCAGCTTCACGCCAGTGTTGTGCCGGATCGAGTCGAACTTCCAGGTGAAGGTCTTCGTGCCGTTCACGAAGGTCACCGTGTCGCCGCAGTCGACGTTGATCGGCTTGTTCTTGGACAGATCGACCGTGCGAGCGTGCGGCGAGGCGGGCACGGGCTCGCCGTAGAACGACTTGCCGTTGCGCAGGGTTTCGGCGAAAGCTGTGCCGGAGGCCAGCAGAGCCCCAGCCAGGAGGGCGGTACCGATGCGGTTCATGTGCGGGTTCTTTCTTGCGGGTTGACTTGCATGGACTCGCAATGCGCGATCCATGGGAAGGACTGTAGAAATCCCATGCCAACGCCAACCGAACGCCAAGTTAACAAATTTGTAAACTTGCTAACTGCTTCGCACTTGCAGAATGCCGCGATGCGCGTGCTCATCATCGAAGACGAGGTCAAGCTGGCAGAGAACCTGCGGCGCGGGTTGTCCGAGCATGGCTACGTGGCCGACGTGGCACCGAACGGTGTCGATGGGCTGCACCTGGCCACCGAGGGGCACTACGACCTGGTGCTGCTCGATGTGATGCTGCCGGGGATCGATGGCTTCGGCGTGTTGCAGTCCCTGCGCAAGCGCAACAACACGCCGGTGCTGATGCTCACGGCGCGCGATCGGGTCGAAGACCGCGTCAAGGGCCTGCAAGACGGTGCGGACGACTACCTGGTCAAGCCGTTCGCGTTCTCTGAACTGCTCGCCCGCATGCAGGCCTTGCTGCGCCGTGGGGGAACGGCTCGCGCCTCTTCGACCGGCACCACGCTGGCCCTTGCGGACCTGGAGCTGGACCTGGCACGGCACCGGGCCACGCGTGCGGGCACGAAGCTCGACCTGACGGCCAAGGAGCTGAAACTGCTGGCCTTGCTGCTGCGACGCCAGGGCCAGGTGCTCTCGCGCACCGTGATCGCCGAAGAGGTGTGGGACATGAACTTCGACAGCGACACCAGCGTGATCGAGGTGGCCATCCGCCGGCTGCGCAGCAAGCTGGACGACCCCTTCGAGAAGAAGCTGCTGCACACCGTGCGGGGCATGGGCTACGTGCTGGAAGCACGTGACGAATCGGCATGAGCCCGGCGAAGCGGCATCCTTATTCGCTGCGCGTTCGACTGTGGTGGCTGTTTGCGCTTCAGACCGCGCTGGGCCTGGGGGCGGTGTCGCTGTCGATCTACTTTGCGATGTCGTGGAGCCTCCAGAGCCACCTCGAAGGCGACCTGACCAACCGCGTGGACTTCGTGCGTCACGTGGTGAAGGAGGTCGGTGGCGATGACGACGTGGACGCGCTGCGCCACAAGCTGGACGATTTTTCCATCGGGGACCAAAGCATCCAGATCAACCTGACCGCTGGTGATCGGATGCTGTACCGCAGCCCCGACGGCAGGGCAGCAGGTGAGTCCTACATGGAGTTCAAGGGCGAAGTGAGCTGGGCCGGAAAGCCCGCCCAGTTGATCGTTCGCATCGACGCCGGGGCCACCCGATCGCTGCTCACCACCCTGGCGTGGACGCTCGTCGCGGCCACGGTGATCGGCAGTTGTGCCATCTCGACCAGCGGGTTCTGGCTGGTGCACTACGGCCTGTCGCCCCTAAGGGATCTGGCATCGCAGCTGGATGCGGTGTCGCCCCAGGAGCTGAACCAGCGACTCGACCCGCAGGCGTATGCGGAGGAACTCCGGCCCTGGGTGGAGCAGTTCAACTCCCTGCTGGAGCGCATCGAGGCGGCCTACCGGCAGTTGGAAGGCTTCAATGCCGACGTGGCGCACGAACTTCGCACGCCGCTGACCATCCTGATCACCCGCTGCGAACTGGACCTGCAACCGCAACGCACGCTTGCGCAGTTGCAGGACAGTGCCGCCTCGAACCTGGAAGAGCTGCATCGCCTGGCCGCGATCATCCGCGACATGCTCTTCCTCTCGCGCGCGGACCGCGGTGCCCAGGCCCGGCGCGAAGGCCCGTCGAGCCTGGCCGAAGAGGTGCGTGCGGTGATCGACTTCTATGACGCCGTGCTGTCGCAGGCCGGCCTGAACGCGGTGGTGGTGGGCGAGGCCACGTTCGCCTTCGACCGCGGGCTCCTGCGGCAGGCCGTGTCGAACCTGCTGAGCAACGCGATCCGGTATTCGCCGCGCGGCTCGACCCTGGAGATCCAGTTGGTCGACGACGGGCCCTGCGCCTACGTCTTCGTCCAGAACCCGGGCGAAGACATCGCCCCGGAACACCTGTCGCGCCTGTTCGACCGCTTCTACCGCGTGGAGCCCAGCCGCGAGGGCAGCAGCGAGAACCAGGGGCTGGGCCTCGCCATCGTGGCAGCCATCGCGCGGATGCACGGCGGCGAGACCACGGCCCGCTCGGGCCATGGCATCACGTCCATCGGCATGAAGCTCCTCAAATCGGGCAGCGGCACACCGGTTGCCGAACGCGCTTGACTTTATACCTGCTACAGGTATTTCAATGTGCGCCATGAAGCAATCCAACCCTCTGCCGATCGCCGCTGACGCGCCCTCGTGCGACAGCCACGGCTGCCATTCCTGCGACACCCCCGAGCCGAAAACCGCACCGGTCGCACCGCCCGATGCCGCGCTGTTCCGCATTGCCAGCATGGACTGCTCGGCCGAGGAAGCCGAGATCCGCCGCGCGCTGGAGCCCGTGGCCGACATCCGCTCGCTGAGCTTCCAGCTGGGGGCTCGCACGCTCGCGATCACTGCGCCGGCCGATGTGCTGCCGCAGGCCGTCGAGGCGATCACGAAAGCGGGCTTCAAGCCCGAACCCGTGCAGCGGCCTACGGGTGCCGGTGAGGTGGTGGCCGCCGACGTCGAGCACGGACTCGGGGCCGGGATCGGCCGGCTCGGCCTGGCGCTGGCCTTGGCCATCGCCGCGGAGTCGATCGAGTTCTTCGCACCAGAAACCCGCGTGACGCAGGTGATCGGCATGGCCCTGGCGCTCGGGGCCATCGTGCTCGCAGGGCTGGAAACCTACACCAAGGGCTTCCGCGCCTTGCTGCACGGCAAGCTGAACATCAACGCGCTGATGTCGGTGGCCGTGACCGGGGCCTTCCTGATCGGCCAGTGGCCCGAAGCAGCGATGGTGATGGCGCTGTACGCCATCGCCGAGCTGATCGAGGCGCGTTCGGTGGACCGAGCCCGCAATGCGATCAAGGGCCTGATGGCCTTGGCACCCGACACGGCCTTGGTTCAGCAGCCAGACGGCACCTGGGCCCAGCGCCCGGCCGCCGAGGTGCCGCTGGACGCCACCGTGCGCATCCGCCCCGGCGAACGCGTGCCGCTCGACGGCGTGGTGCTGCGCGGGAACAGCGCGATCAACCAGGCCCCGGTGACGGGCGAGAGCATCCCCGTCGAGAAGGCCCCGGGCGACCCGGTGTTCGCCGGCACGGTCAACGAGACCAGCGAGCTGGAGTTCCGCGTTACCGCCGCCGCGTCGAACACCACGCTGGCGCGGATCATCCACGCCGTCGAGCAGGCCCAGGGCAGCCGCGCCGAAACACAGCGCTTCGTCGACCGCTTCGCGGCGGTCTACACGCCGGCCGTCTTCGTGATCGCCGTGCTGGTGGCCGTGGCCACGCCGTGGCTGATGGGCTGGACGTGGACGCAGGCGCTCTACAAGGCGCTGGTACTGCTGGTGATCGCTTGCCCGTGTGCGCTGGTGATCTCGACCCCGGTGACGGTGGTGAGCGCGCTGGCCGCCGCGGCACGGCGCGGCATCCTGGTCAAAGGCGGCACCTACCTGGAGAACGCGCGCAAGCTGCGCGCCATCGCGCTCGACAAGACCGGCACCATCACCGAAGGCAAGCCCAAGCTGGTCGGCCAGCAGGTGCTGGCCGGCGCTGACGACACGCTTCAGGTCGCGGCCAGCCTGGCGGGCCGGTCCGATCACCCGGTGTCGAAGGCCATCGCCGAAGGGTTGAAGCTGGCGCATTCACCGGTGGATGCGTTCAAGGCCTTGGCCGGGCGCGGCGTGCAAGGCCAGGTCGGCACCAAGACCTACGTGCTCGGCAACCACCGGCTGATCGAGGAGCGTGGCCAGTGCGGCCCGGCCATCGAAGCCGAGCTGAAGAGGCACGAGGAAGCCGGCCGCACCGTGACGCTGCTTGCGTCCGACGAAGGGGTGCTGGCGCTGTTCGCCGTGGCCGACACCATCAAGCCGAGCTCGAAGCAGGCCGTGGCCGAACTCAAAGCACTGGGCGTGACGCCCGTGATGCTGACCGGCGACAACAACGCGACCGCGCAGACCATCGCCCACGAAGTCGGCATCGACGAAGCGCGCGGCAACCTGCTGCCCGAAGACAAGCTCCAGGCCATCGAAGACCTGAAGCGCAAGCACGGCCCGACCGCGATGACGGGCGACGGCATCAACGACGCGCCCGCCTTGGCCAAGTCCGACATCGGTGTCGCGATGGGCGCAGCCGGTACCGACACCGCGATGGAAGCGGCCGACGTGGTCATCATGAACGACGACCTGCGGCGCATTCCGGAAGTGATCCGCCTGTCGAAGAAGACGCACGCTGTGCTCTGGCAGAACATCAGCTTCGCCCTCGGCGTGAAAGCCATCTTCTTCGTGCTGGCCGTGTTCGGCAGCGCCACGATGTGGATGGCCGTCTTCGCCGACATGGGCGCGAGCCTACTGGTCGTGGCCAACGGGCTGCGCCTGCTCAAGACCCAAACCACGCCGAGGAATGAACCGCCCCGGGTTTCGTGGAGGCCCATTGGTGTGAGTCAGGCCGACGTGGCCGACTCGGCGCGTTGACGATAGTAGGCGTCCTCGAACTCCGCCGGCGGCACGGGGCCGATGGGCTCGAGCAACCGGTGATGGTTGAACCAGGAGACCCATTCCAGCGTCGCCAGCTCGACCGTCTTGCGGGTCTTCCAGGGTGCTCAACGGTGGATCAGTTCGGCTCTGTACAGGCCGTTGATCGTCTCGGCCAGCGCGTTGTCATCGCTGTCGCTGCGGTTGCCCACCGAGGGCTCGATGCCTGCCTCGGCCAGACGTTCGCTGTAGCGGATCGAGACGTACTGGCTGCCGCGGTCGGAGTGATGGACCAGGCTGCTGTCGCGCTCGGGCTGACGGGCGTACAGCGCCCGCTCCAGGGCGTCGAGTACGAAGTCGGTGTGCATCGAACGGCTGACCCGCCAGCCGACGATGCGCCGCGCGAAGACGTCGATGACGAAGGCCACGTACAACCAGCCCTGCCAGGTCGAGACGTAGGTGAAGTCCGAGACCCAGAGCTGGTTCGGCCTGTCGGCCCTGAACTGCCGGTTGACCTTGTCCAGTGGGCACGGCGCCTTCGGGTCGGCCACCGTGGTGCGTACGACCTTGCCGCGGATCACGCCTCGCAGGCCCTGGCGACGTATCAGCCGCTCGACGGTGCAGCGGGCCACCGCGTGGCCCTCGCGGTGGAGTTGCCGCCAGACCTTCTTCGCGCCGTAGACCTGCAGGTTGGCGCGCCACACGCGCTCGATGTGCGGCACCAGTGCTGCGTCACGCTGAGCTCGCGGGCTGCACAACGCGGGGCTGCGTTGCCCCGCGGCGTGGCGCCAGTAGCCCGAGGGGGCGATCTGCAGCACCCGGCAGATCGGCTCGACCCCGTGGACGTCACGATGCTGATTCACGAAGGCCCGCATCACTTCAGCCGGCGGTCGAGCTCCGCCTGGGCGAAAAACGCGCTGGCCAGCTTCAGGATCTCGTTGGCCTTGCGCAGCTCGCGGTTCTCCCGTTCCAGCTCCTTGATGCGCTGGGCCTCGGCCGTCGTCAGGCCATCACGCTGGCCGGTGTCCCGTTCATGCTGGCGCACCCAGCGGCGCAGCGTCTCGGCCGTGCAGCCGATCTTGGACGCGATGGACTCGATGGCCGCCCACTGCGAGTCATGCTCGCCCTGGGCCTCGACGACCATCCGCACGGCCCGCTCCTGGACCTCGAGCGAAAACTTGCTCGCTCTCCTCATCGCTCCATCCTCTCAAAGGTTGGAGCCTCCTCAGAACCCGGGGCGGTTCAGACAGACAGCCTGAGGAAGATAGGCGACAAGCGGCCGACGAACCCAGCTTCGCTGTGGCGGTCACTGAAATCCCTCCTGGGGGCTGGTGCGACAGTGGAGTCCGTCGAGGTGGCGCTGGCCCGGCTGATCGAGGAAGGCGTGGTCAAGGTGGATTCGGTGAAGGGCGCGTCCTATCCGAGGTTTGATGCTGCGGCGGGGTCCACTGCTGCCCAGGTTTGAGTTGCTGGTGCAGCCGGCGCTGTGTGTCCGGGTGGTGCGTTCGATGTTGCAGGTTCTGCCAGGTCTCGGTGGGCCTGGGCGTCTCCCCGCGGTGCGGGACCGGGCTGTCGCGCTGCGCGTCGAGCCACCGGGGTACCGCCGTCTCGCCCCTGACGGGCTTCCATCCCTGACGCGATTCGGTCAGGCCGGCGCTGCCGGCTGAAACACGCGGCGGCCCTTTCCCGTGCCCGGGGATCGCGGGCCCTGATTCCCTCACGCTGCGCGTGAGCGAGGCCCGCTTGGCGAACTGACCGGCTTGCAGGTCGCTGCGCTCCGCTCCGCTCGGTGCGGCGCCGGCCAGATCGCCACCCCGGTCACCCGCCAAGCCCGTAGCCGGGCCGCTGAAGACCGAATGCGTTGAAGTGATCGCCGCGGCTCGGCCGTCGCGCCAGTCGCTGCGCTTGGTGGCACGTCGGCCGCAGAGCCGCCGCTGCTCGTGATCGTTCAGCCGGCTGCGCTGCAGCCGCTGCGCCAGGCGAGCTGGCACATCGGCCGCGACGCTGCGCCGACCGTGGGGAGGAGGCAGCCCGTGCGCCAGTCGTCCCACCGCGCTCCCCCCACGCGCCCCCGTCGAATTGCGAGGGGGACTTGTGGGGGGATCTTCAAGCGGTGGGCCGGGAAACCGGCTCACTGCTTCGGCTGCTGAGGAACACCACCCATCCCCAACCCCTTCCCGTGAGGGAAGGGGCCATGCCCACCCCCCGCCCGCCCGTGGGCGGGAGCAAGGGAGTCCGAGCGAGAGGATCAGTTTTCAGGGAACCCGGACCGGGACCCGGCTGCTTGCTCTCGTTTGGAGATCGTCATGGCAAACGTTCAAGTCATCCAGCGTCACGCGCACCTGGCCGTGGCCGTCAAGCTCGAATTCGTCAACGGCCGCGAAGGCAAGATCGCCAAGGCCGTGCTGACCGCGATCAGCAACACGCGGCGCGGTTCGGGTGAAGCCCGCGAGGAGGAGTCCACTGCGATCCAGTGGACCCTGTGGGGCAAGCAGGCCGAGAACGCCGCCGAGTACCTGGGCAAGGGTTCGCACGTCAACATCGTCGGCCGGCTGCGCAACAACAACTACGAGAAAGACGGCGAGACCGTCTACGGGATGGCGTTCACGGCCGAGGAGATCGACTACCTCGACAGCCGCGCCGAGTCCGAAGCCCGACGCACCCGTGGCGACGACAGCGCGCCCGGCGCCAGCAACGGCAGCGGCGAGCCGCCTGCACCGGCCGCCAGCACCCGCAAGCCCCGTGCTGCGCGCCGGCCGGCGCACGCCGACGCCTGAACCCTCATCGGGTGGGCGTGAAGCCGCTGAGGTGCGCCCGCCCTTCGAACCTCAATCAACGATCGAAGGAAACCATCATGTACTCGACCCCGACCCTGGCGACCCGCTTTGCCCGCAACACCCGCGTGATGCGCGGTGACCAGCCCCTGAGCGAGGACCAGATGCGCGCCGCGGCGCCGTCCATCTTCGCCGAGGGCAAGCACGCGAGCCGCTCCGAGCGCTACACCTACATCCCCACCATCGATGTCCTGCGCGGCCTGCGCAAGGAGGGTTTCGAGCCCTTCATGGTCGCCCAGGGCCAGAGCCGCGTCGAAGGCAAGGCGGAGTTCACCAAGCACATGATCCGCATGCGCCACGCCGGACAGGTGCAGACCCGGCCCGAGGCGAACGAGATCATCCTGATCAACAGCCACGACGGCGCCAGTTCGTACCAGATGCTCGCGGGCATGTTCCGCTTCGTCTGCTGCAACGGCCTGGTGGTGGGCGAGGTGGTGGACGACATCCGCATCCCGCACAAGGGCAACATCCAGGGCGAGGTGATCGAAGGCGCGTTCCGCGTGCTCGACGAGTTCGAGGCGGTGGGCGAGCACACCGAGGCGATGAAGGCGCTGCAGCTCGAGCCGCCCGAGGAAATCGCCTTCGCGACGGCCGCCCTGGCGCTGCGTTTCGGTGAGCGCGGCGTGGAGGAGACCGGCGGGCATCGTCCGGCGCCCGTGACTGCCGAGCAGCTGATCGAGGCGCGCAGGCCTGAAGACATCGGGCACAGCCTGTGGACCACCTTCCAGCGCGTGCAGGAGAACGTGATCCGCGGTGGCCAGCCAGGCCGCAGCGCCCAGGGTCGCCGGCTGCAGACCCGGCCGGTGGGCAGCATCGACCGCGGCGTGAGCCTGAACCGCGCGCTGTGGATGCTGGCCGAGGAGATGCGCAAGCTGAAGGGCTGAGCAATGTGCGATGACTTTCCGATGAAAGTCATCGCCGCTTGCGCCGACAGCCGGCCTGACCATCGGACCGGCTGTCCCACACGCACCCGAGGAGCCTCACATGGTTCAGAACGCCATCGACGCAGAGATCGCCGCCTGCGACGCGCTGTCGCTCCAGGCGACCCAGGCCGGCGCCCAGGCCTTCGCGCGGCTGTTGAAGCTGGCCGAGACGCGCGACTCCGGCCAGATCCCGCGCATCGCGCGCTTCCTGGCCGCAACATACAACGGTCAGGCCTTCCAGCTCGACCTGTTTGAACTGCGCGCCGTCGACATCGCCATCAGCAACGACATGCTGTGCTGCTTGGATGCGCTGCGCTGGGGCCGTGCCGACCTGCACACGCTCATCCCCGAAGGTGATGGCCGCGTGCGTGCTGTCATCGAGCGCTGGGGCCTGCGCTGGCCGACCGACGCGTGAGCATCGATCATCGCTGGCCCACGCCGGTCTGAAAACGCGCGGGCCGGCTTTCGCCGGCCCGCGGGAATACCGGCGCCGCGCTTGCCTTCGGCCGCGCGGCGCCCCATCCACACGCCGTAGTGCAGCCGCTTCCTCGGGCGGATGGTTCAGGCGTCCCCGCCTTCGGCCAGGGCCCGTGCGAGGTCCTGGCCGCCGTAGAGCACTCCAAGGATGGAGACCCGCCGCGGCTCCTGGTCCACGGCATACGCGATCACGGTACGACCTCCGTGGTGGGTGACGCGCAGCCCGGGACGGATGTCCTCGCGCGAGACGCCCCGCAGCGGAAAGAGTGCAAGCCCCTCACAGGTCTCGATCACCGCGCTGGTGTAGCGCTCGGCGACCACCGGTGACCTGCGCTCGGCGATGTAGCGATACAGCTCTTCGAGTTGGTCAGCCGCCTCGGGCGCGTAGACGACGCCGTACGGGATCAGGCCTTGGCCGGCGCCTTCTTCGTCGCTTTCTCGTGCGCGGCGGCCAGGCGTGCCTTGACGGCGCCGGCCGCCACTGCTCGCGACGGGTCGGCCTTGAGCTTGTCGTACGTGGCGGCCACGTCCTTGCGCAGCCATTCCTCGACGGCCCGGTCCCGTGCGAGCAGGACGCGCAAGCCGTCGCGGATCACTTCGCTCTCTGTGGCGTACTCGCCGGCCGCCACCTTCGCCCGCACGGCGTCGGCCATCTCGTTGGGCAGGGTGATGCTGAACTGTTGGGTCGAGCGCATGGCAGTTTTGGCGTGCAGCGTAGGATTTAATCCTACACCAGTGCTCGCGAGCGTGCGCATGCGCGTTCACCGAGGCCACAGCGTGATCGCCAGCGTCCAGGTGGCCGCCGATGCTGTCGCTGCGGCTGCCGCATGTGTGAGCCACGGTTCCCAGCGCGGTCCTGGTCGCGCGTGCAGTGACTGCAGGCGCTGGAGTGCGGCGCCAATGTCGGCGCCAAAGGCGACCCTCGCCGCGTCGGCCATGGCGCGACTCTGCAGGTCGGCCGACTGCCTCGCCGCCTCCTCGGTCCGCGTCAGGACGTGCTTCACCGCGACGACCTTGGCCTTCTCGGTCAGAGCCAGCACCTGGGTCTCGAACGCAGCCAGCTGACCCGAGAGCCCGCTGTGCGCGTCCGCGAGCGACTGGCGTGACTGATCCAGCGCCGGGGCCAAGGCTTCGACCTGTCGAATCAGCTTGGCGGCCTCGCCGAGAGCCTCGACGATGAGCACTTCACGTGGTGTGCTCGGGTTCATGATGCTGCCGGAACCGCTGCCACGCCCGATTGCTGCGCCAGAGCAGGCAGGTCCAGCGCTGCAAAGCACGCCTCGAGTTCGGGGAGGACTCCCCAGGCGAGCCGCTGGATCGCGAGGCGGTGAGCCAGGGCCAGCTTGTCGGACTGCGTGCCGGCCTTCGCGATCGCCGCCTTGTAGTCGGTGCTGTCGGCTGCCACTTCGGCCAGCGGTTGGCCGGTGCCACGAACGAGCGCGTAGACCTCGTTGAACGAGATGGAGGCTGCCAGCCGTGGTTGCACCACGCCCGACGAGGCGCAATAGGCGAGCAACGTTTCGAAGGTGTGCTCGATCGGGTTGTCGTCGTCGACCTGGTTGAAGACCAGGCGCAGCCGGTCCGGCGGGACGCCGATGCGTGCCAGCTCCGTCAACGTGGCCGCCGTGTCCTGCTGCTGCTTGCGGGCCGGCACGGTGGGCACGATGAAGCCGTCGAAGTCCTGCTGGCTCCCGCGATAGCGGCGCATCAGCTTGAGCAGGTCTTCGACGTTGCTCGCGCCGATGTCGATCACGACGTTGTCGACGCTCTGAAGGAACTCCTGCAGCTGCGCGAACTGCCGACCGCGGATCGTCACGGACTGGCCGTCGTCGGCGTTGATGCTCTCCACCGCGACGACCTGGCAGCCGGGGATCCGGGGCGCGAGCAAATGGCGGGCAATCGTGGTCTTGCCGACGTTGCCCGAAAAGTTGATGACCGCGAGTCTCATGATTTCTCCTTGATTGGAAGCAGTGGGTTGCTGGGGTTTGCGTCAAAGAACGCTGCTGCGATCTCGCGGCCGGTGGCGTCCTTTGACGGCGGCGGCCCGGTGGTCAGGGGGCGCTCCACATACAACCGCGGACCTGGAGGTACCTGCGGTGTTGGGTGAACGTCCGAAGCGGTGCCCACGGTTCGCTTCTCGTGCCTGCGTACCTCGCGCCTCAGCGCACACTCGCTCAACGTGATGCCGACCTCGCCGAGTGCCTCTCGGATGGCTTCGTACGTGTAGCCCTCCGCGCGCAGCCGCACGATCTCAGCCGCATACGCCGCGGCCTTCCGGTCGGCGCGTCCGGGTGGACGTTTGGGTTGCAGGTGCACGGAGACTCCGCAGTGGCAGTACGACCAATCTAGGTCGCTGCGGGCCGGTCGGACGCGATGACTTTCGGCGGCGAATCATCGGCTCTGCGGCGGCAGTTCGTCTGCTGCCCCAGCAGGATCCGTCGCCTTGCCGTCGCTTGTCCCGTCCTTAGTGATGAGCGGCGGTTGATTCGATCCACAGCCGGCGGCAGATCGTCGCTTGCTCGGCGGATCGACGGCAGATCCCGTCGTCTTGTCGTCGGCTTCCCGATGCATGCCGGTAGACCATAGCGGCCGGTTCGATGATTCTTGGGCCGAAATCATCGGTCCTGTGACCTCGATTCGAGCCGAGACTGAATGCATTGGTGAGTGCAGAGATAGGCGCGGTGGCGCCGTTGTCTGACACGCACGGCATGTCAGGAGGCTCGGGTATGGCACCCTCGTCACGTGATCGACTCAGCGTCGATCTGCATGGTCTGAAAGCCGCGCTGGTCGAGCGCGCACGGCTGGCCGGCACGTCGCCCTCGGGTTGGGTCCGGGCGACGCTTGCAGAGGCTCTGGGCGGCCCTGCTGGGCCCATCGAAGGCACACGTCCCTCGCGGCTCGAAGCCCGCGCTGTGGGCCGCGTGCGGCTCACGCTGCGGATGTCCCGCGACGATGCTTCTGCGGTGCTGGCTGCGGCCCGTTTGGCTGGCCAAGCTCCGGGCGACTTCGTCGCCAACCTGCTGGCTATGCAGCCCGCGCCCATGCCTGCCAGCGACCGCGCCGAAACCGTCGGAGCGCTGATCGCGTCCTGTGCCGAGTTGTCCACGTTCAGCCGCAACCTAAGCCACCTCGTCTCGCTGCTTCGGCAGGGCGCCTTCAGGCCAGCCGAGGAGTACCGGCCGATGCTGGCCACGCTGGGCACCGACGTGCGCGAGCACCTGGATCACTACACGCGGGTGATGGCGGATCTGCAGCCACGTCGGGGAAGTGGCATGCATCAGCACCGCATCAGCACCACGCGCACGGGAGCACGGCCATGACGCAAGGTCAGCACATCGACGGCGTCCTTCTGCAGTGGGGCGACAGGCTCTTCTATCCGGGCAACCGGATCGTGCACACCCGGCCGCAACCCAAGCTCAGCGCGCTCGCTGCGAGGCAGCGGGCCGCCGCCATCCGCGAGCGCATCGAGGCGACCGTGGTGCGTCGGGCGCCGCAGGTGATGGTGAAGGTCACGGGCGGTGGGCGCGGCATGAAGGCCATCGCGGCGCACTTCCGCTACATCAGCAAGAACGGCCGCCTAGACATTGAAGACGACCGCGGCGACACCTCGCGCGGAAAGTCAGCACTTCAGGGGCTGGCTGACGACTGGCGCTACGGCGGCACCTTCATCGATGACCTGGGCGACCGGCGCGAGGCCTACAACATCATGCTGTCGATGCCACGTGGCACCGATCCGCTGGCGGTGCAGCGCGCGGCACGCGAGTTCGCCAAGGTCGAGCTGGCGGACCACAAGTACGTGATGGCGCTGCACGACCACCAGGCCAACCCGCACGTGCACATCAGCGTGCGGGCCGAATCACGGCACGGCAAGCGCCTCAATCCGCGTAAGGCAGACCTGCATCGGTGGCGCGAGACCTTCGCCGGGAAGCTGCGCGATCAGGGCATCGAAGCAGAGGCAACCCGCCAGGCCACCCGCGGGCGCGACAAGAACTACGACACACTGTGGCGGCTGAAGGCCCGGCAGGATGGGCGCCTGCGGACGACGCGCCCGGGGTCCAAGGCGACGGCCGCGGCGCAGGCGACGCGAGCGCAGGCCGTCGAAGCCTGGATGCACGTGGGCAAGGCGCTAGCTACTTCCGGCGATGCGGACGACCGCAAGTTGGCAGGCGCCATCGCCGCTTTCATCAAGGAGATGCCGATCACTCAGGCAGCGATTCCGCACCGGGCCACGCCGGAAGTGGCACCGCAGCTCAGGCCGATCGACCTCGTCCCCCAACGGTGAGGGGCAAACCTCGCAACATCATGCGGGCGCCGGCTACTTCCCCTGCATCTCCAACGCTGCCTTGTACTCGGCCGCGAAGTCCACGCCCGTGTCCATCGTCGGATCGATCTGCTGAAACGCCGTGTACATGATGGCCAGCAGGTGCAGGCCCGAGAACTTGCCGGGCAGTGACTTCAGGCTGTACTTCTCGTCCGGATCGTTGATGTCCAGGCCGCCGCGGCCGAGGATGGCGATCTCCAGCGCGATGGCCTGGCGCTTCTGCGTGCCTTGCTTCTTGAAGGTGTCGAGTGCCCCTGCGATGTACATCATCACGTCGGGCCGGAAGCCGCCGACAGAGTTCGACTTCACCTGCCGGTGGGCGAAGGCCGTGCGTGACTTCTCCGCTTGCTCCACCATCGGCGAGTTCGGGTGCTCGTGGATGAAGCGGCGGTAGAGCTGATCGGCCTCCTCATCGGCTTCCCGCGTGCCCAGCTGCTCCAGCGCCGTGGCCAGCCCAAAGATCGACTGCGGGTCGTCGGGCATCAGTTCCAGCGCTCGGCGCAGGTGCTGCACCGCCTCGTCAATGCGCTTGAAGCCGATGAGGATCCCGCCCAGGTTGCGGCGCGTGTAGCCGTCGTTGGGATCCGCCTGCACCGCCTGCTCGAAGGCTTCGAGCGCCTGCTCGGGCTTGCGCATGCGGTGGTAGGCATTGCCGATGCCGACCCAGGCATGGGCGTGGCCGGGATCCAGCTGCACGGCACGCTTGAGGCGAATGATGGCTTCGTCGTACTGGCCGAGTTCGCTGTAGGCGATGCCGAGGTTGTAGAGCACCGCAGCATCGGCCGGCGCCGACTTGGTCAGGCTTTCCAGGTACGGCACGGCCTCGGCGATGCGGCCCGATCGGAGCATCGGCATCACGAAGTCGAGCGCCGAAGCGGTGGCCGGGAAGGCCAGCACGGTGATCTCTTCGTCGTCCACCGTCACCATGGCGGTCTGGCCCTGCGCCGCGTACTCGGCGGCGAAGTGCATCACCACGGCCGCCTTGAACGCTTCGGTGCCGACTTGTCGCGCCTCGGGCGGCAGTAGGTTGGTGTCGAAGCGGCTGATGGGAATCTTGAACTCGGCCATGCGTTTCAGGGCTTGTAGGGGATCCAGGTGTACCACCCGGTCATGCCGATCGCGCTGGCCCAGGTATCGACGAGCGCGCGATCGTGCTCCGCATCGGCCGGCAGCTTGTCGACGATCGAGAGCAGCTCGGCGCCCAGGTCCAGCGCGCCGGCCGCTCGAAAGGGTATCGCGTAGGTGGTCTTGCCCAGCAGCCGGTCAGCAAACAGAGCGTATGCCGCGACCGGACCCAGCAGGGGCACCGGGATTGCGAGCTTGCCGACGCGCTGGGAGAGCAACTGCAGGTTCTCCTGCTGCAGGGCGTCCATGCCATGACGCTGCAGCAGGTGAAGATCGGGGTGCCGTTCAGCCAGCCACTGGTCGATGCGCATGCCAATGGCGAACGAACGCAGATTCATCATGGCCCAGTGAGCCGCGGCTTCCGCGAAACGGGGAGCGGCCGACCGTTCGGCATCGGTCAGCTTCAGGCCGGCGGTCAACAGCTCCTCCACCTGGGCAGGCGCCGAGCCGGTGCCGGCAAAGTCGAAGCGCTCGGACGGCGGCAGTTCCAGCAGGCGCAACAGGTAGCCCGCCTGGTAGGCGACCCAGTAGTCAAGCGGCTCGTTCGCGGGCCGGTAGCGCAGCACGTGGGCCGGCGCGCCGTTGCGCGCGAGTTGCAACGTCGCGCGCAGGGTCAGCGAAGCGTCGGGCTTGAACTCGACGGGCCTGCCGCTGAGCGTCTCGATCTGCTTGAGGATGCCCAGGGTCTCCGGGCGCAGGTTCTTCATGGGAGGATTATCCGTGCCGCCTCGGGCGCGCCCTGGTTCGCGCAGGGGCACGCGCAGAATGGCGCAGGTCTATCGATCTGAGGCGGTGGCCAACATGGAACGCATCCGTACCTGCAAGATGGAGTTCGAGCAGGCGCATCCCGACGACTGGGATGCCTTCAACGGCTGGGCGGCGCTCCCGGTTCCCGTGACGCGCACAGAGGCTGTCCGAGGGATACGAAAGGCGCGTCGACTCGGGCGCGTGTTGGTCGAAGGGCCACACCGCTACCGGCTTATCGGGTTGAACACCGTGATCCTGCGACCGCGCTGATACGGCGTCGATGAACGGTCAGCCCATCCCAGCCTGCTGCAAAACCTCGACGAAGCCGCGGCTCATCAGCTCGAGTTCGTCCTCGGGGAAATTGAAGCGCTCGAAGACCGCGTTCATGCCGCCGAACGCGCGGGCCATTGCGGCGGCCACTAGATTGGCGTCTATCTCGACGGCGCCGTTGCCGAGGTAGCGGCTGCCGGCCACGCAGGACAGCAGCAGCTTGATGCTGTCGTCCACCTGATTGAAGAAGAAGGCCCAGTAGGGCCACTCGGCCTCCAGCCGGCGCAGAAGCGACCGCACCTCGGCGATGTCGACCAGCTCGCGCGGATCGTGGTTGTACCCGTCCACCACCAACGTCATTTGCCCGCGGTAGCGCCAGGCGTCCTCGCGCGTGGCCAAGAAAACCTTCAGGCGCGACAAGACGGAGGCGAGGTCGCCGGCATCTACCTCGCGACGGGATATCAACAGTACAACGGGCTCGGTCATTCCCGGGCGTAGGTCGATGCGAGGAGATGTCACGTCAGCAGCCTCCTTCGAATGTCATAGTTTGTGGCCCTTCATCAGCGGGCAGATAGGCCAGAGCGGATCCAGCAGCAGCGTATGCGCCCGAGCCCGCGTGATCCCCACGCGCAGCACTCGTCTGCTCTTCGGGTACGGAGGATCGTCGCCTCGCCAGACGAACGATGACTCAACGCCAGTCTTCGTCCTACGCGCCTCGCGAACAATGATCACGCCGTCGAACTGCTTCCCCTTGGCTTTGTGGAAGTTCATCACCTGCAACCCCGCTGGTGCCTCCACGCCGTCCAGGATCTGCTCCTGTGCGAGAGCCTGATCTAACGCCGCGCGCGCGTTTGTGTATGCCCCATCGCGTAGCCACTCCGTTGCCAGACCTGACGAGATGCGGTGTCCTCTTCGGAAAGCGACGAGGTAGTCAAGCTGATTGGCGACGCGACCGAGTTCGACTTGACCCGTCGCACGAAGCAACTGCTTGATCGTCAGCCAGTCCTTGGCCGGGTCGCCAGTGAACTCAGACAGACTCAGCTCAGTGATCAGGCTTCGCAATGACTTCGCGATGTTGATGTTGAGCGCCTTGCCGCTTCGGATCTTGATGGCCTGCTCCTGTAGCTTCGCTACTTCGGTGCGTGCCTGGCCTGTCGCTCGGCGCGCAGCCGCGATCATCTCCATGCAGGTCGCTACATCATCTTCGAGATCGGTCAGATCCTTCGGTTCAAGCAGAAACGCCGCGAGGCGAGCGGACAACAACGATTCGGCCTCGTCGAACAGCAGCTTGTGGCGGACGACCTTCCCAACGTTTGTCCCAAGAGCGTTGAGTGCGTTCGACATCTTCAGGGCACTTCGGTTGTTCGACACCAGGATCGCAACGGTCTTGGGAAACGAACCGGTCTGGGTGCGAATCGCCTTGAACAGACGAAAGAGTGCATGCCTTAGCAAGTGATTCCAGTTCGGCGGCGGCTTCTCCGGGCGATAGGCCAGTGCGGAGACACCCTTGTACGGTGCACCACGGGTCTTGCCAGTCAGAATGTCGTTGCCAAATGCCAAGATCTCAGAGTCGGGGCTGCGGTGGTTCTGGCTGCCGAGGTCAACCTCGTGCGGCTGTAGTGCTTCCCGTATCGCGATGACCCGCTCCGGACCGACGCCGGGCAGGTAGTCGAAGATCTGTTGTTCAAGGTCTGCCAGGCACAGGACTTGGCAGCTGGGCGCAAGCATCTGGATGCACTGCCAAGCGAACTGCCCGGTGTCCTGTGCCTCGTCCACGATGATGATCGGGTGCCGCATGGCCACTGCCGTCCGCAGGTGCGAACTCGTCGCCAACAGCTGGGTCGCGTATGGTGCGAACAAGTCGAAGGCGATTCGCCCTTCCTCGCGGAACAGCCGTTCACGCTCGATCAGCCAGTCCTCCCAGCCCGGATCGTCATCGTCGATCCCACCCGATAGAGCCTTCTCGTCCTGTGGCAGCAGGATCGACAGCTTGGCTGGTGCGCCCAGGAGATAGGCATGTGCCTTCAGGATGCTCCAGAAGAACGAGTGAAAGGTCTGGATCGACAGCAGCTCGCGCTCCGCGGCTGTGGTCTCAAGCTTTGCGGCGTCGAGAATCCGGGCAACCGCGGCGCGCGAGAAGCTGAGGAACAGGGCAGATTGACCCGGCTGCATGCCTTGCTTGATTCGGCGAACAGCCTTGCGAAGCGCAACGGTCGTCTTGCCGCTGCCCGGTCCTCCGATGACCAGGATGTGGCCGTCGCATGCCAACACGCTGTCGCGCAGCGCGCACGGCTCGTTCATAGCTCGTCGGGATCGGCGGCGGCTTCCGCCTCTTCACCGTTGTCATCAATCGGGGGCGGAGGCGGAAACAACGCGAACACCGACGCCAAGAAGGCCGTTGCCGTAGCCGGCAGTTCATGCAACTCGCACTCTTCAAACAACCGCGCAGCCCACCCGGCCCCTTTGTTGCCTCCCAAGGCTTCCCTAGCAAGGGCTCGGAGGGCATCGTCAGGTGGGCGCGCATCCGGGATCGCTAGATTGCCGTTCTCGTCATTGGCCTGCAGTGCGGACAGGAAGGACCATAGGCGGTCCAGTGGCACCTCCGCGACCACGAGGTCTTCGAAGCCCTTGTATGCATGCTCGACGTTGATCTCGAAGTTCTCCGCGAGCGCCTTCGCTTGCTCAGGTTTGCGCTTCTTCTTGTAGTCGTTGTCATAGAAGGCGAACGTACGCAGCCCCAACGTCTTGAAGAACTTGCCGAACTTCGGCATGTTCGACTCGCCGTCGGCATCGAAGAAGGCCACGCCCGCGATGTCGAGCGGCTGCAAGTTGGGGTCGGCCTCTTCCATCCTGCGGGCGACGACCGGCAAGGCGTGCAGTTCGGTGACGCCCTCGACCACGATCGCTGCACGCCCGAGCATGCACTCGGTCAGGCCCGAGCGCGCAAACCTCTTGTAGTCGTTGTCCTTGAGTCCTGTCGCGTCGGACACCCTGCGCGCCGAGAGCACACCGTCTTTGCGAGCGAGAAGCAGCGTCTTCGAAGGCTCGAACTTCTCGATGACAAAAGGCGAGTGAGAGGTCACGAAAGCCTGCGTGGTCTTCGTTAGCAGGTACTCGGCGATTCGGCGCTGCGTGTGCGGAGGAACGGCAATCTCGGGCTCCTCCATCGCGAAGATCACGGTCTCGGGCTTCAAGTCCGCGATGAACGATAGAAGCGCCAGCACCAAGGTGTTGATGGTGCCGGTGCCCGCGTGCGGGAACGGCACATGGCCCTGGTCCGCAGACAGAGCGAGAAAGAAGGTCATTGTCTTGCGCAGGTGCTCTCGAGTCAGCTCAGAAACGTGCAGCTTGGTGGCATTGCCGGGTGACTCCAAGGCGATGTACCGCGCCAGGCGGCGTTCCACGGATCGGAGTACGGGCGCGATCTCGGCGGCATCGGCCTCAATGTCCAGGCCGCGCAGTCGATCGATGGTCTTCTCCCAAAGGCTTGTGCGGACACCCTTGGTGCGAAGAATGATGTCCAGAAGCGAGCCGCGTTCGAGGCTGAGCGCGCGCGAGCCTGTCCGCAGGGCGCGGAGGTAGAGGAAGCCAAAGAGCCGCTTGATCGGCTTCGGAACGCCAGTCAGTTCCCCTTCCGGCGCGTCGGGACTGTGGGAGAAGAAGGTCCTGGCCTCGAATTCGTCTTCCTCCGGGTCGTACTTGCCGATCGTCTCGATCCTGAGGCAGGGCACAACGTCCGGTGGGTTCGCCGCGGCCAACTCTCCAGGCCCGAGCAGCCGCTGCTCACCAAGGTGCCAGAACTCCATGTTGCCGCCGCACTTGGCGGCGATCTCGGCGCCGGGTTCGATCAGCACCGCCTCGATCCGCAACGGCACGATCTGAGGCGGTTCGTCTTCGGCTGGTGGCGGAACCAGGTAGGTGGCGTTGTAGAAGTCGAATTCGTCGACGGGTGGGAAGCGATTGAGTCGGTCGGGCCCGAGCACCAGGTCGAGCGCCTCGCACAACGTGCTCTTGCCCACATTGTTTGTGCCCACCATCAGGATGTGCCCGTCGAACAGCAACTCGGCGGACTTGATGCCCCTGAAGTTGGCGATGGTGAGGCGAACGACCTTCATGCTGTCCCTTCACGTTCGTGTGTGGCCGGATCATCGTTCCGCGACCCGGGGCGATGCGATCCAACATCGCCAGACGGGGCATGCCGCAGATCACAGCGGTGCCGGTGCCGGTCAGGTGGGCCGCGTGTCGCAAGTCGGCCAACTCGGTCTTGGCTAGGAAAAGTCAATAAAAACAAGAATTTGGATGCCAACGGCCGCGACTGCATGCGCGGGACTGAACTTCACCAAAGTCATGCGCCAGACCATCCCGTCGGCCAGCAGGCCTGGCGCCGTTGGCTGCGAACAACCGTTACGGAATCCCATCGACATGCTATCCTGCGCAACACCCCGGCACAAGGTGGATGCATTGATCCGTTCCAATTTGTTTGCTCTGATGCGCCAGCGCCAGCTGAAGGCGGCGGAGCTCGCACGTGCTGCTGGCGTCAATCGCAGCGCCGTGACGGCTCTTGCGAACAATCGTGCAAGCCGCGTGGAGCTGGCGACCCTGGAGCGCCTCTGCATCGTGCTTGGTTGCCAGTTGGCCGAGCTGTTGGAGATCGTCCCCGACAGCGAATCGCAAGCCGGTGCAACGGTGCGAGACGGAGGAATCTAGATGCCCATGGGCCCGACGCGCTGGCAGGCGGTTTCCCAGTCCCAATTTGCGTGGGAACGCGAAGCGCTGGACTGGCTTCGCGGCAACTTGCCTGACCGCGAGCCTTGGCATGCCTGGACAAACTTCGAGTTCATTGACGAGGAAGGGAAGGTCAACGAAGTCGACGCTTTGATCCTGACGCCGGCCGGGCTCTTTCTCATCGAGATCAAGAGCAGGCCTGGCGTCGTATCGGGCGATGCACACACGTGGTCGTGGGTCACTGATGGCCGCGAGCGGGCCTACGACAACCCGCTGATCCTGGCCAATCGGAAGTCGAAGCGGCTCGCCAGCTTGCTGCGTCGCCAGTCAGCAGTGCTCAAGGCCAAGGTGAAGCTGCCATTCGTCGAGCCGCTCATCTTCCTGTCCGCCACCAGCCTCAACTGCAAGCTCACCGGCACGGCCCGGTCCGGTACCTTCCTTCGCGGGCAGCCGGGTAGCGAGTCGGACCCCGGCATCATCGGCGCGCTGCACAACGGCACTGGGAACATCCGTGATCTCCAGCCTGGTCGTGTCGATCAGCAGCACGCCCGCGTCTTGGCTCGAGCCATGGCGGAGGCGGGGATTCGGCCGTCCAACAAGCACCGCAAGGTCGGCGACTACCAACTGGGCTCATTGCTGTCGGAGGGCGCGTCGTATCAAGACTGGGAAGGCACCCACGCGGCGATGGACGCGGTGCGCCGCCGCGTTCGCATCTATACCGTTGCTGCTGCGGCCACCGCCGAGGCTCGCAAGTCGCTGGTGCGCCAGGCACAGCGCGAATTTCAGATCCTCGAAGGCATCGACCACCCGGGCATCGTCAAGGTCAAGGACTACCAAGACACTGAACTTGGCCCAGCACTGATCTTCGATCACGACCCCAAGTCGATCCGACTGGACTTCCTGCTCCATGAGATGGGCCAGTTACTCAGCGTGGATCAACGCCTGCAGATCGTCCGTGACCTGGCCGAAACCCTGAAGTACGCGCACCAGAAGCGGCTGTACCACCGCGCCTTGTGCCCGCAAAGCGTGTTGGTGCAAGACGTTGCAGGCGCCACGCCGCGGCCGCGCATCATGAACTGGCAGACCGGCACGCGCGAAGGCACCCAGAGCAGCGACACAGTCGATCCGGCTCGACGCACGGTGGGCGGCACCATGCACGTCGAGGAGTACGTGGAGGATCCTGGCCTGGTCTACCTGGCGCCAGAGACCTCACAAGCCGAGGCTCAGCATGGCCCCAGCCTGGACGTATTCAGCCTGGGCGCGATCACGTATCACGTCTTTTCTGGCCGCCCACCCGCAGGGTCGGTGTTGGAACTGGCGGAGAAGCTGCGCATCGGGCAAGGCCTTCGGCTCTCCGATGTGTTGGACGGCTGCGGCGAGCAGCTGCAAGACCTCATCCAGTACAGCACCAACCCCGACGTGATGGGCCGCTACGGCACTGTCGACGAGTTCCTGCAAGACCTTGACAAGGTCGTCGATGAACTCACGACACCTGAGCCCGAAGCCACCGTCGACCCAGCTGAAGCCAAGCCCGAAGAGCGCATTGAAGGCGGCTTCACCGTCGTCCGCAAGATGGGCCGGGGCTCGTCAGCCGACGTACTTCTGGTCCGTGTTGATGGCAACACCGAAGAGATGGTGCTGAAGGTCGCGCTCGATGCGAGTCTCAACGACCGCCTCACGGCGGAAGGCGAGGCACTCTCCAAGCTGCGTCATCCCAACATCGTCGAGTGGCAGCGCACGCTCACCGTGAATGGCCGCACCGCGCTGTTGATGCGCAAGGCCGGTGACACCACGCTGTCGCACCGGATTCGGGAGGAGGCACGCCTTTCGCTGGACCTGCTGCAGCGGTTCGGAGAGGAGCTGATCCAGGCAGTCGACTACCTCGACCAGCAAGGCGTGGCCCACCGTGACATCAAGCCCGACAACATCGGCATGTCACAGGCTGGCACCAAGGGCAAGCTGCAGTTGGTGCTGTTTGACTTCTCGCTCACCCGAACCTCGCCCGAGAACATCTCCGCCGGCACGCATCCGTACCTAGATCCCTTCCTTTCCCTTCGCAAGCCGCCGCGATGGGATCTGCAGGCCGAGCGCTTTGCCCTGGGTGTCACGCTGCACGAGATGGTCACAGGCCTGCTGCCTCGGTGGGGTGATGGCAAGACGCAGGCATCGATGCTCGATTGCGAAGCCACCTTGGCCACCGAGCGTTTCGACCCCTTGCTGCGCGAAGGCTTCGTGGCCTTCTTCGCAAGGGCGCTCAACCGCAATCCGCTGAAGCGCTTCGACAACGCAGAGGAAATGCTGCGGGATTGGCGCCGAGTGTTCGAGGCCGCAGCCGCCACGAGCCAGCAGGCATCGGACCCCTTCGAGGCCGTAGCGCGCCTGGCCACGGCCAACACCAACATGGCCGAGCTCGGCTACAGCGTGGAAGCTCAGAACGTGCTCGAAGCCATGGCGATCCACAACGCCCGCGAGTTGCTGGCCGTAGACCGCGTGCGGTTCCGCTACCTTCGCGGAGTGGGCGACAAGGTCCGCAAGGAGATCCGCCTCAAGGCCAAGGCGCTTGCCGCGATCCGGCCCGACTTGGTGCAGGGACGCCCGACGTTGCACGAGGCAGAGGAAGACACGTCGTCTGCAGGTGCCAACAGCGTCAACGAGCTGGCCGCGCAACTGCTGCCTCGCCGCCCGGCCGGTGACGACCGCGCCGAAGAGGCCGCCCTGGCCGTCTACCTCGGCCTTGAAGAGGCTGAAGGATCGACCTTGTGGACGCCACTAGGCGTCGCTGCATCCTCACAGTCCATTGACCGCAGCGATGCCTCTGAATCGCTCCTCAGAGCCCGCGAGCGCTGGCAGAAGACGCCCCCGCTCACCGAGCTGCGCAACCACTTCGAAAGCCTGCTGTCGACCCAGGGCGGCGTGATGACCGTGCCTGAGCTGGCGTCGGCACTGCTTGCGATGCGCGGCTGCGCTTCCCAGGACGACGCAGAGCGTGCGCGTCTTGCAACAGCCGTGGTTCGCGCTTGCTGCGAGGCCGAGGCGAGCATGAAGGCCCCACGGTTTCAGGAGTACGAGCACCAACCCATGCCGCTGATCGCCGTCTCCGCCGAGCTGGCCGAGTACGCGCGGCGCCTCGGCAGTTCTGCTGACGCCTGCGCTCAGGCAGAGCCTTTGCTGACACCGCAGCGCGCCCTGGAGACGTTGGAGTCCGTTCTTGCACCGCCGGCCAACGCTGCTCTTTCCTCGCAGCGCCTGCTGCGTTTGGCCACCGCGGCATCACAGCGCGCGGCACTGTCCAGCCGGCAAGAGATCTACCCGCGTGGCATGGCGGCATCGCTGGCATTGCGGCAGTCTCTCGGTGCCCTGATGGGCGTGCGCTTCCTCAAGCTGAAGGACGTGCAAGACCGTGTGGCCGGCCGCTACCCGGAAGCGCAGCCGCTTCCGCCCCGGCCGCTGCTTGACACCATGCTCAGCGATGTCGGCGCACTTTTGGTCTGGCGCGACGATACACCGGCGGGGCCGGGCTACGTGCCATCCACGCAGGCGCTCGGGGTATCGGCAGGCACCACCACCCAATACTCGCGTGCCACCACGGCGATCGAACGTAATGGGCCCGCGCCCGACATCAGCGCCGAGGAGGCGTCGGCGCCAGCCATCGAGGCGCAGAAGCTCGAAGACCGTCTGGCCTATGCACAGAAGGCCGGCGGTTTTCTCGTGCTCACCGTCGAACCCCGTCTTGCTCACCATGTTGAAGCCGAACTCCTTCGTCGGTTCGGCCGCCAGAGGGTGAGTTTCGACACACTGATGATCAAGGCACTGCGCCAGCAGGCTGATGCCCTCAAGGTGAACTGGAACGTGGTCCTGCTGGCCGATGGCGCCGCTCCGACCAGCGCCGATTGGGGCCGCCTGATGCGCCTGGTTCACAAAGCACTGCCGCAGGTGAAGCAGGCCCTGCTTGAAGCCACTGCCCCTGTGCTGTTGGTCAATTCGGGGCTGATCGCCCGCTACGGCCTCATGCCTCTGATCGACGACCTTCGTGATGAAGTCGGACGACCGGGCAAGCTCAGTAGCTTGTGGATGTTGCTGCCGATGGCGGCTACAGGGCTGCCCACCATCGACGACGTGCCTGTCCCGGTCATCACCTCCACGCAGTGGGCGACTGTTCCCGTCGCATGGGCCAAGAACCTGCACCGCGCGGCATCGCCCGCGTGAACTCACCGACTGACCCAATTCGATGGTTGATCCCAAAGTCCTGCTCGCCGACCTGACTCGCCTGCTCAAGCGGCTGGAAGACGATCTGCGCGAGCGTGCCCTCAGCCCCACCAGCGAAGTGCCGCAGCTCCGCGGTCAATTGAAGGCCGAGTGGCAGGCAGCGCGTGACGCCGAACGCACGGCGGAAACTTTCGAGTCCTGGGCTGAGCAAGTCATCACGCAGGCAGGGGTGCACTGGCTGCTGAGCTGTGTCTTCCTGCGCTTCATCGAAGACAACAAGTTGGTGGATCGGCCTTGGCTCAGCGGAACTCCGGATTCGGGCCGACTGGCGTTGGCGCGCGATCGGCATGACGCGTACTTCCGCGTTCACCCGCATGAAAGTGATCGCGAGTACCTGATCTCGAGTTTCCGAGAAGCAGGCCGGCTTCCTGGGCTGCACACATTCTTTGATGAGGCACACAACCCAGTGTTCCGTCTGGGCATCAGCGGCTACGCAGCGATTGAGGTGCTGCAGTTCTGGCGAGAGGTTTCCGCTGATTCGGGTGCGCTGATTCGAGACTTCACGGACCCTACTTGGAACACACGCTTCCTCGGCGACCTCTACCAGGACCTCTCCGAGGCCACGCGCAAGCGCTACGCGCTGCTGCAGACGCCCGACTTCGTCGAGGCCTTCATCCTCGACCGCACGCTCACCCCGGCCATTCGCGAGTACGGCCTGAGCGAGGCGCGGATGATCGACCCCACCTGTGGCAGCGGCCACTTCCTCCTAGGCGGCTTCTATCGCCTGGTGGACGCCTGGGCGCGTGCCGAGCCTGGCCGCAACCGGCGCGACATCGCGCAGAAGGCGCTGGACGCCGTGGCCGGCGTGGACCTGAACCCGTTCGCGGTGGCCATCGCACGCTTCCGGCTGTGGATCGCGGCACTGCAGGTGAGCGACGTGCATCGGTTGTCGGAGGCGCCCGACTTCAAGCTCAACGTGGCTATCGGCGACAGCCTGCTGCACGGCACCCGCTTCGGCCTGACCGTCACCGAAGGGATGTTCGAGGGCACCGAGCACTACGCAGGCACTGGGCTGGCGCATGCCTACGCCAGCGAGGACTTGAAAGAGGTCAACCGCATCCTCGGCCTCCAATACCACGCAGTGGTGGGCAACCCGCCGTACATCGTGGTTGAAGACGCGAGGCTCAACGGCGCCTATCGGAAGCGATACGCGAGTTGCCAAGGGCAGTATTCCCTGGGTGTGCCGTTTACGGAGCGCTTCTTCGACCTGACTCTGCGGGGCCGGGGCGGGGGGCATGCCGGATACGTCGGGCTGATCACCACCAACTCGTTCATGAAGCGCGAGTTCGGTCCAAAGCTCGTCACTGAGGTTCTACCTGCGTATGACCTCACTCACATGATCGACACCTCGGGGGCCTACATCCCGGGTCACGGCACGCCGACTGTCATTCTTCTAGGGCGAAATCGCACACCTGTGGGCGACCTGGTTCGCAGCGTCCTTGGCATCAAGGGCGAGCCGTCGACACCGGAGGATCCTGCGCTCGGGAGTGTGTGGACCTCCATCCTCGAGGCGACAGACAGGCCGGGGTTCGAGAACGACTTCGTCAGCGCGACGGACATGCCCAGAGCCAAATTCGAACGGCATCCGTGGCGAATTGGGGGCGGTGGAGCGGCCGAGCTCTCGGACCTGCTTGACGAGCGCTTTCCAGCCCGGTTTCCAAGGGGTACCGTCGTTTCTGGGACAGGTAGAACTAGTGCCGACGAGGCATTCGTAGTCCCCGCCTCCGTACCCACGCGCCTCCAGTTGGAAGCTTCAGCCTTTGGTTCCCTTGTCGAAGGAGACATGGTCCGGGATTGGAGTCTCGGCGCAACTGAAGTGGTCTTCGCGCCATACGGAGATGCCGGGCTTGTGCCCGCGGACAAGCTACCGCGAGCGATGCGGTGGCTCTGGCCCCAACGCACTACGCTGGGGAGTCGGGTGACGTTTGGACGTACGACCTACCTCGAGGAGGGGCGTCCTTGGTGGGGCTGGCACCAAGTAACTGTGGACCGGCTGCGCTATCGCTATGTCCTGGCTTTCGGAGAGATTGCCACCCACAACCACTTCGTCCTGGACCGCGGTGGCAAGGTCTTTAAACAGACGGCGCCAATGATCAAGCTTGCCACCGGTAGCGGTGAAGATGAGTACCTGGGGCTGCTCGGTCTGCTCAATTCGTCGGTGGCGTGCTTCTGGTTGAAGCAGGTCTGCTTCCCGAAGGGCGGCGACAGCGTCGGCGGCGAAGGTGCGCGCGTGCGTAAGACTCTCTGGGACGAGCGCTATGCCTTCAACGCTACCAATGTGGCCGAGTTTCCGCTCGCCCCTCATCGACCGCTGACGCTGGCCCGGACACTCGATACGCTCACGCGCGACATCGGAGCCTGCCTGCCCGCGGCGCAGCTTTGCGGCGCGGGGGAAGGCGCTCAGCCGCTGCCTACCCGTCAGGGCCTGGATGCGATGCGGGACCGCGCCGCTGGCCTGCGCCGTGAGGCGGTGGCTTGGCAGGAGGAACTCGACTGGACTTGCTACGCACTCTACGGCTTGTTGCCCGACGATGCCGAAGACCTATGCTGCGCCGCCCAGCCGCCCGACGTGCGCTTGGGCGAGCGCGCCTTTGAGATAGTGCTCGCCCGTCGCGTTGCTGCCGGACGCGAGACGACCGTCTGGTTCGAGCGTCACGGCTCTACGCCCGTCACTGAGATCCCTGCGCATTGGCCCGAGGACTACCGCAAGGTCGTCCAGCGCCGCATCGCCCTGATCGAGCGCGACCGCAGCATCGCTCTGATCGAACGGCCCGAGTACAAGCGCCGCTGGAACACGCCTGCCTGGGAAGACCTGGAGCGCGCCGCACTGCGCGGCTGGCTGCTTGACCGCCTGGAGGCCCCGCACCTGTGGCCGGCCAGTGCGGACCAGCCGCCACAGCTCACCACCGTCAGCCGCCTCGCTGATGCGGTGCGCAATGACGCCGGTTTCATGCAGATCGCCGAGCTGCACGCGGGCCACGCCGGCTTCGACATCGACCAGGTCGTGGCCGAGCTAGTCGCCGACGAGGCCGTGCCATTCCTACCCGTGCTGCGCTACAGCGAGACGGGCCTGCGCAAACGTGCGCAATGGGAAGCTACCTGGGCGCTGCAGCGGCGCGAGGACGTAGTCGATGCCGAGGTGCTGGCACAGGAAGCCCCCGGCTGGCGCGCCGAGCTCACCACCGAGGCTCGCACGCGCTTCGACCTGGGCGCCGAGGCGCTCCTCACTCCCGAGGCCGAGGCGTGGGTCGAGAAGCGCTTGGCGGAAGAGGTTAAGCGCTACCAGGACGAGCGCAAAGCCGAGGAAGTGGGTCGAATTCCTGTGCCGCCTAGGTACAAAAAGGACGACTTCAGGTCAGCGAGGTTCTGGGACCTCCGAAAAGGCCTGGACGTGCCCAAGGAACGCTGGGTCAGCTACCCCGGCTGCGAGCGCGGCGCCGATGGCAGCCTGCCCATTGCCTGGGCGGGATGGAACCATCTTCAGCAGGCGATGGCCCTGGCCTCTTACTTCATCGACATGAAGGAGCGTGAAGGCTGGAGCCCCGAGCGTTTGCAGCCGTTGCTGGCCGGCCTGCTCGATCTGGTGCCCTGGCTCAAGCAGTGGCACAACGAAATGAACCCTGACTTCGGCGCCCGCATGGGCGACTACTACGAGAGCTTCGTTGCCGATGAGGCGCGGGCCCTGCAATTCACGTTGGACGATCTGCGATCCTGGAAGCCAGCAGCTCAGCCAGCACGGCGAGGCAGAAGGAGGACGACATGACGACCCCACAAGGAAGCAGCCTTGTCCACCATGCATGGAGTCCGATCACAGACCTGCCGGAAGATGTTTCAGGCATGGTCCAGGCAGACCTTGGACACTTGGCGCAGGTTTGGAGCGAACAGGCGGTCCGCCTGAGAGGTTCCCCGGCATTGACTCGTTTCAATGACCGGCTGCGGCGCGAGTGGGCCATCGAAACAGGAATCATCGAAGGCCTGTACTCTCTGGATCGGGGCATCACTCAGGTGCTGATCGAACGTGGGATCGAAGCAAGCCTCATCCCGCATGGAACAACCGACAGGCCCGTCGCCGAGATCATTCCCATACTTCGGGACCAAGAGGCCACGCTGGAAGGCCTGTTCGACTTTGTCGCGCAGCGCAGGTCGCTCTCCACCTCGTACATCAAGGAACTGCATCAGCAGCTGACCCGGACCCAGGAGTACACGGACGGCATTGATGCCTTTGGCAACGCGGTACAGGTCCCCCTGATTCACGGCGACTGGAAGCCGCAGCCGAACAATCCAACTCGTCGTGATGCAACTGTCCACGAGTATTGCCCGCCTGAGCATGTGGCCTCGGAGATGGACCGCTTGGTCGCTTTGCACGCTGAGCACGAGGCCAACCGCGTGCCGCCAGAAGTCTCGGCCGCGTGGCTTCACCATCGATTCACTCAGATTCACCCCTTCCAGGACGGCAACGGTCGAGTTGCCCGAGCCATCGCGTCGCTTGTCTTTCTGAAAGCTGGTTGGTTCCCGCTTGTGATCAACCGTGATCAGCGAGATGAGTACATCGATGCGCTCGAAGCTGCGGACGACGGTGATCTGCGTCCGCTGGCCACCTTGATCGCAAGAGTACAGAAGCAGGCGTTCATCCGTGCACTGAGCCTGTCCGAGGACGCACTCCGTCAAACAGAGCCGCTCGCGCATGTCATCGCTCAAGCCGCAGATCGAATGCGGCAGCGCAGGTACGCCGAAGTGCAGGAAATGCAGTCGCAGGCATCCGCACACGCAGACAACCTGGTCGGACTGGCGGAGCAGCGGCTTCAAGAGCTCAGTACACAGCTGATCGCGCAGCTGCGGGAAATCGATCCGGGCTATCGCAGTTCGGTGAAGCGAAGTGACGCGAATACAGACCACTACTTCAAACATCAGATAGTCAAGACTGCCCAGCAGCTTGACTACTTTGCCGACACGCGAACTTATCGCGCATGGGTTCGCTTGCGTATTCACGAAGACCGTGAAACGGATGTCGTGGTGGCCTTCCACGGTCTTGGAACCAAGTTCGTTGGCATCATGGCAGCGTCGGCCTTTCTCGAATATCGAGACCGGACCGACGGCCAGACCACAACAGATGGCCCCTACTTGGTCAGTGAAGAGGTCTTTCAGTTCGCCTACCGCGAGCCCGTTGATGACCTACGTCTTCGATTTGATCAATGGATGAGTCGCGTTGCCCTGGTCAGCCTGGACATCTGGCGCCGGCAGCTCTGATCCCAGGACCTTCGGGCTACCGCAGAAAGCACACACCGCATGACACTGATTCGAGAACTGATCGCCATCCCAGAGCAGGTGCACCAGGGCGACTTCGTCTTGAAGCTGGCCGACGGCGTCACGCATGCAGAAGCGACACTGCGCGACTACGTCGTGACCCGCCAACTCAATGAGTGCTTCAACGACGCGCTGACCTTCATCAAGCAGGCCGTGCAGGGAGGTACCAGCAAGGCGGCGTACCTGCACGGAAGTTTCGGCGCCGGCAAAAGCCACTTCATGGCCGTGCTGAATCTGCTGCTCGACAACAACGTTTCGGCGCGCTCCATGCCGGAGCTGGCCAACGTGGTGGCCCAGCACAACGGGTGGACTCAGGACCGCAAGTTTCTGCTGGTGCCGTACCACATGATCGGCGCACGCAGCATGGAGTCGGCCATCCTGGGTGGCTATGCAGAGTTCGTGCGCCAGCGGCATCCCGATGCACCCGTTCCGGGCTTCTACCTGTCTGAGCGCCTGTTCGAAGATGCGGTGCGGATGCGCAAGCGCAGCGGCGACGAGGCCTTCTTTCGGGACCTGAACGCGGGATCGGGTACGGGGAGTGGTGGTGACAGCGGCTGGGGCGACCTGAGTGGCGGGTGGGACGCTGCCTCATTCGAGGCCGCGATGCTGGAGCCGCCGAGTGGCGACGATCGCGTGCGACTGGTGGGCGACCTCATCAGCAGGTTCTTCACGGCCGTCGCCGATGTGGCGGAGAGCCGTGGCGAGGCCTTCGTGCCGCTGGACGACGGGCTCAGCATCATGAGCCGTCATGCCAAGGCGCTCGGCTATGACGCGGTGATCTTGTTCCTGGATGAACTGATCCTGTGGCTGGCCAGCCGGGCGGCAGACGCAAGCTTTGTGAGCAGCGAAGGCACCAAGCTCGTCAAGTTGGTTGAGGCCGGGAATGCGGATCGGCCGATTCCGCTCGTGAGCTTTGTGGCCCGGCAGCGCGACCTTCGAGAGCTGGTGGGGGAGAATCTGGCCGGATCGCTGCAACTGCAGTTCAGCGACTCGCTGCGGCACTGGGAAGCACGATTCCACACCATCCGGCTCGAGGACCGCAACTTGCCTGCGATCGTCGAGAAACGCGTGCTCAAGCCGGTATCGGAGGCTGCGCGGCAGACGCTTGGCAATGCCTTCGACGAGTTCCAGCGGGTCAGGCCAGAGGTCTGGAACACGCTCCTCACCGAGACTGCGGACAAGGAGATGTTCCGCAAGGTCTACCCGTTCAGCCCGGCACTGGTGCAGACCTTGATCGCCGTGTCGGCTGCACTGCAGCGAGAGCGCACGGCGCTCAAGCTGATGCTGCAACTGCTGGTGGATAGGCGTGACGACCTGGAGCTGGGCCAGATCATCCCAGTAGGCGATCTCTTCGACGTGATTGCCGACGGCGACGAGCCGTTCTCCGAGGCGATGCGGATCCACTTCGACAACGCCAAGCGGCTGTACAAGCAGAAGTTGCTGCCCCACCTGGAGCGGCAGCACGGTGTGACCTGGGAGAACATCCGCATCGGCGATGCGGATCCTGCCAAGGCCCGCATGCTGCGCAACGACGCGCGGCTGATCAAGACGCTTCTGCTGAGCGCTCTGGTGCCCGAGGTGGAGTCCCTGAAGGCATTGACGGCGCAGCGCCTGGCAGCGCTGAACCACGGCACGATCAGGTCTCCCATTCCGGGCCGCGAGACCCAGGACGTCCTGCGCAAGTGCAAGGAGTGGGCTGCCGACATCGGCGAGATCAAGGTCACCGACGATGCCAACTCGCTGATCTCGATCCAGGTCACGGGCGTGGACATCGAGCCCATCGTGCGTGGCCCGGCAGCGTCCAGCGACAACCCGGGCAACCGACGGCGCCGAGTGCGCGAGATGCTCTTCGAGCAGCTTGGCGTGACCGACACCAATGACATGTTCGCCACCTACCCCGTGCTGTGGCGTGGTACGCGGCGCGAGGTGGAGGTGCTGTACGAGAACGTGCGCGAGATGTCGGACGAGAAGCTGCGTGGGCGGCCCGGCACCTGGACGGTGGTGATCGACTTTCCGTTTGATGACCAGAAGTACACGCCCGCAGACGATTTGGCCAGGCTGGCGGCATACCACGGGGATGACACGCAGACGCTGGTGTGGATGCCTTCGTTCTTCAGTGCGAAGGCCCAGCATGACCTCGGCCGGCTGGTGGTGCTGGACTACATCCTCACAGGCGAGCGATTCAACGACCTGGCCTCGCACTTGGCGCTGGTGGACCGCGGGCCGGCGCAGGCGTTGCTGCGCAACCAGCGTGATCAGCTGCAGCAGCGCGTTCGGCAGTACCTGGAAGTGGCCTACGGCATTGCAGGCGATTCGCGCGATGCCGTGGTCAACCCCTTGGCACCTGAAGACCAGTTCCGCTCGCTGGACCAGACCCTGACCCCGCTGCCGCCGGTGGGTGCGAACCTGAAGTCTGCGTTCGAAGCGCTGCTGGATCAGCTGTTCAGGCATCAGTACCCAGCGCACCCGGTCTTTGACACCGAGGTGAAGCTGGCTGCGGTGAGGAAGGTCTGGCCCGAGATTGAGCGTGCCGTCGCATCCAGCGATGGGCGGGCCTTGGTCAGTGACCGAGTGCTGAGGCAGGTCATCCGCTCGATCGCCGACCCGGTACAGCTCGGTAAGACGGGTGAGACGCACTTTGTGCTGGGTGACCACTGGCGCTCGCACTTCTTGCGTGAGCAAGCCAAGGAAGGCGCCGCGTTCACGGTGGCGAATCTGCGCCGCTGGATGGACCAACCGTTGGCGATGGGTCTGCCCGCAGAGGTGCAGAACCTGATCATCCTGACCTTCGCTGGGCAAACAAACCGGCGGTTCGTGAAGGGCAATGTTCCCTACGCCCCGGGCATCGACCAGATGCCTGATGAGCTGGAGCTTCGAGAGCAGACACTGCCTGAGCAAGCGGATTGGGACGCAGCTTGCAAGCGAGCGGCGTCGCTGTTCGGTCTGACCATTCCCACGTCGCGGAACGCCAGCAACGTGGCCAAGTTGGTCGAGGACGTGCAGGTCAAAGCCCGTGAAGCTCGCGAGCCGATGGTCAGCCTCGTCAAGACCTTGAACGAGAAGTCAGCACTGTTCCCGACCGGCGGGGCCAATCATCGGCTTCAAACTGCGCGGTCCGCCATGGCGTTGGTGGCCAGCCTTGTCAGTGCAGATGGCGCTGCCGTCGTCACCGCTCTTGCCCAGGCCACGATTGAGACTTCTGACGTGGCGATGCGCCAAACCTTGGCCAAGGCCCGTGAGCTGGACGAGGCGGCGCGCACCGCAGCCTGGGAGATCTTTGAGGCCATGAAGGCGCTGGCCGACGACCGGCAAGTGGCGGGAAGAGCGATCGTCTCGAAGGTGGGTGAGGCAGTTGCCGCCGATGAGCACGCGATTGGCCTGAAGGCAGCCCTGGATGATCAGCGTGGCAAAGCGGTTCGGCTGCTGACCGCAGCGCCGCCCCCGCCGCCGCCGCCGGCTCCCGGGCCAACACCGGGCGGCCCCGTGTCGCCACCGCTCCCTCCCGCGGGGCAGGCGCCGGCGACACCTGGTGGCGCAGCGCCCAGGCCGCCGGTGGTCGTTCAGGAGTCTGCCGCGGCTGACCTTGCAAGTGCGCAGGCGCTCGCCCTGCTAGACGACTTGCACGCAAAGCTGGACAGCGATACGGAGCTGCGGCTTTCCATCTCATGGCGGCTGGAGAAGCCGGGAGGAAGCAAGTGACCGTGGTTGCCGGCCCCTTGTCGTTGCCGCAGATCGAGGCTCAGGCACTCGCGGTGCTGGACCGTGCCAGCGATGCCAGAGTGATCGCGATCCAGGCCAAGGCGAAGGCCGCGTGGCCGGAGTCCATCACATTGGCGGGTCGGGCGTTCCAGCTGCGATGGTGCGAGAGCCCATTGATGGCGCGTGAAGCTCTATCGGCCCTCGAAGAATCGGGGGACGGCCAGGAGGCGCGGGGGCTCATCTTGCTGACGCCGATGGCTTCTCGCGACTTGGGTGGCGATGTCATAGCCCGACTGGCGCGCACTCAGGTCTTTCAGCCCGACGCATGGGGCATGGTTCAGCAGTTGTTCAAGGCTCGCGAGATCGATGCGCGGTTGAGCCGCTTTCGATGGATGGCACAACTGCTGGTAGAGCGAGCCAGCATGGGTGCCTATCCGCCGGTGCCAAACGGCTTTCTGGACTTGGACACCGCTTGGCGGCACACCCTGAGCCGGTGCCTTGCGTTGGAGGCTTCTCGGCCTGATGCGGCGATGCTGTTGAACTGGTCGCTCGGCACCGACTCCGCAGGAGTGTTTGCCGATTTGCCCGACGCCGCGAAGCCGCAGATCTCTGCATGGCTAGGTGATTCGGCCGGTGCCGTCGGCACGCTAGTCATGCGTTGCGTAGTGGCCGGCAATACCCAGGATGCCGTGCCGCTCGGGCTGGTTTGCGGCGTTGTTCTGTCTCCTCAAGGTGAGGGCGTTCACGAGCTGGCGGCTGCTGCGATTCGGCTCGAACGATTCATGGGCGACAAGCGAATCGGCATTGCAGACGGGCGTCTATGGGCCGCTGACGCGGCGAAGCTGCTCAGTGCCAATGCGTTGACTCCCTTGACGCCTGCTTTGCGCCACGGGGTGAATGAACGTGCCGAGGCTTTGCTGCGCGACTTGCATGTGGACGCCTACGCGCACCTGAGCGATGTACTGCCGCTCGGCTTGGAACAACGGCTTGGGCTGCTGGCCGAAGCACTGAAGGCCTTCATCGCTGATCCATCGGCGGCACTTCTCCAGTCGGTTGAGCGTGCCGCCAGCTCGGTTTCGACCCACGCGTACGCCGATGCAGCGAGCACACGCATGCTGCGCGTGAAGATGGCGGTTCGCCTGTGTCGGTGGATGGTCACCGAGCGGCCAGACGGCAAGGGCCGCAGTACCCGAGCCGCGACGGGATTCGCCGCGCTTGCCCAGGCCTATGCACGTGAAGGTGCGTTTGTTGACTGGGCCCGGTTCAAGCTCATCGGCGGCGACGACTTGCCGGGTCTTTCCGCGGCTTTCGTTTCGCTGCGAGACGCGGCGCGTCGGAAGGCCGAAGAGTTCAACGCGGCCTTCGCACAGGCCCTCCAGGTGTGGAACCGTGAGCCGAGGGCAGAGCCTGCATGCATGCCGGTCGAAGCGGTCAACGAGCGACTGATTGCCCCCCTGGCACAGCAGGCGCCAGTGCTGCTGTTGGTCGCAGATGGCTTGAGCTACAGCATCTTCCGCGAGCTAGGCGAAGACCTGGAGGCGCTGGGGTGGGACGAACACATTGTCGGTCCGACACCGACGTTCGCGGTGGGTGTTGCTGCCCTTCCAACGATTACCGAGGTGAGCCGTACCAGTCTTCTATCGGGACGCTTGGTCGTCGGAGCGGCTGCGCAGGAGAAGCAGGCGTTCTCGAGTCATTCGGCACTCGTGGCGGCATCTCGGGCAGGCGTGGCGCCAGTCGTTTTCCACAAGGGTGAACTTTCGGACTCTGAGGGCTTGTCATCGCAGGTCCGGGACGCCATCGCTTCACCACAGCAGCAGGTGGTGGCGGTTGTCTACAACGCCGTGGACGACCACTTGAGTGGTTCAAACCAGATCCACGTGCGATGGACTGTCGACGATCTGCGGTTGCTGGGGCCATTGCTGAGCGAAGCGCGCCGGGCACGGCGGGTCGTTGTCATCACTGCCGATCACGGTCATGTGATCGACGATGGCACCGTTCAAAGAGGTCACGGCGACGGAGATCGCTGGCGTCTGCCTTCGGGGCCGCTGGATGGGAGTGAGTTGCTGTTCGAGGGCGGCCGCGTGAAGACCGCAGCCGGAGACGCTGTGGTTTGCTCCTGGTCGGAAGGTGTTCGCCACGGCGCCAAGAAGAACGGCTATCACGGGGGAGTCTCGGCACAGGAAGTCGTCGTGCCCTTGAGCGTGTTCACGCCGCGGAACATGACGCTCAAGGGTTGGCAGGTGGCCGCAGCCCCCCAACCTGATTGGTGGTCGCCCCTGGAGGCTGCAGCGCAACCGTTGGCGCCCGAGGTCCCGGCGTTCTCTCGCAAGCCACCGAGGCCGAAGCCCGTGGCATTGCCGCAACCTGACCTGTTTGGGGCGGCAGACCCGGTGGCCCCTCCGGCGCCGGGGGTGCACTGGATTGACGCGCTTCAGGCCTCGCCAGCCTACATGGCCCAGAAGGCGCTTGCCGCACGCGTGGCACCCGCCGACGCTGACGTACGAGCGTTGCTGGATGCTTTGGCAGCAAGAGGTGGGAAGCTTTCCAAGGCAGCGCTCGCGCAGCGTCTGGGCATGCCTGCCATGCGCATCAGCGGCTTCGTCAATGCTGCGAAGCGTGTTCTGAACGTCGACCAGGCCGCGGTGCTCGTTCTCGATGAGACGGCTGGCACTGTTGAACTGAACAAGGAACTGCTTGCCCGACAGTTTCGGGTGATGGTGCGGTGAGGGCCACAACGTGATCAGCCCACAACGAAGAGCCGAGGTGATCGAAGCGCTGCGGCGCGGCACGGTCCCCAAGTCAGGTCTTGATGCGCTGGCTGTTGGATACGGTCGATTGCAGGGAACCCTTGACGAAGAGTTGGACGCCGTCTCGGCAGGACGTGGCGCATTCAAGGCCATCCGCGGAGAGTACGGCTCGGGCAAGACCTTCTTCGGCCGTTGGCTGCAGGAGCGCGCCCGGGCCCGAGGCCTCGCGACGAGCGAAGTGCAGATTTCCGAGACCGAGACGCCGCTGCATCGACTAGAAACCGTTTACCGGCGCTTGGTGGAGCGCATAGCGACAGCTGACAGCGGTGAGGGTGCATTCCGCGGGATCGTTGACGGTTGGTTCTATGCGTTGGAACGCGATGTACTCGAAGACGCAAGCCTCGATCCTTCGGACGAGGCGATGCTGCTATCGAAGACAGAGGCCTTGATGGAGGCGCGGCTCGCCAGTGTTACCAAGGTGGCGCCGGCGTTCTCAGCCACTCTGCGCGCATACCGCCGTGCCTTGCAGGCCAACGACAACGCTACGGCTGACGGGCTGATGGCGTGGCTCAGTGGTCAGCCCAACGTGGCTGCATCAGTCCGACGCGCCGCTGGGGTGAAGGGAGACATTGATCACTTCGGAGCGACCAACTTCCTGTCCGGCTTGTTGACCATGTTGCGCGACTCCGGCTACGGCGGTTTGCTGCTCGTGTTGGACGAGGTTGAGACCCTGCAGCGCATGCGTGCCGACACGCGCGAACGGGGCTTGAATGCGTTGCGGCAGTGGATCGACGAGATTGACGCCGGCCGCTTCCCGGGTCTCTACTTGCTCATCACCGGTACTCAGGCGTTCTACGAAGGTGCCCAAGGCATCCAGCGTCTTGCGCCCCTTGCCCAGCGGCTGCACGTCGACTTCGGTACGGATTCGCGCTTTGACAATCCACGTGCCGTACAGGTCCGCTTGCCGGCCTTCGGCCATGAATCGCTCCTCGAAGTGGGTCGCAAGGTGCGAGACATCTATGCCGACGGAGCCGCAGCCGGAGACAGGGTCCGTACCCTGGTCGACGATGGGTATGTCGAGTCACTCGCCAAGGCAGTGACTGGCAACTTGGGCGGCAAGGTGGGTGTTTCGCCCAGGCTGTTCCTCAAGAAGTTGGTGGCCGACGTGATGGACCGCGTCGATCAGTTCGACGACTTCGACCCTCGCAAACACTATGCGCTCACCATCTCCGAGAGTGAGATGACCGCCCAGGAGCGTGCCTCGGTCGGTGTGAGTTCGGTCGATGACATCGAACTGTGAACGTCTCGACAGCTCTGGTGGCCGCCAATGAGCGTGGAGGCGTTCGATCGGCTGCATGGTGCCCTGCAGTACCACATCGTTAACTCGATGGGCTGGACTGGTCTGCGATCGACGCAGGCCGACGCAGTGGAGCCGATCCTGGGAGGCAAGCATTGCCTGATCCTCGCGCCGACTGCAGGTGGCAAGACCGAAGCTGCAGCGATCCCTGTGTTGTCGCGCATGGCGACCGAAGAGTGGCCTGGCCCGAGCGTCATCTATGTCTGCCCGATCAAGGCGCTGCTGAACAACCTTGAATCGCGACTATCGCGCTACGCAGGCTTTGTCGGGAGGACCGTACAGGTCTGGCATGGCGACATCGGGCAAGGCGCCAAGGCTCGGGCCAAGCGGGTGGCCCCCGATGTTTTGTTGACGACGCCAGAGTCCCTTGAGGGGATGCTCATCTCCACGAAAGTGGACCGACCATCTTGGTTCGGCAACGTCCGCACGATCATCGTTGACGAGCTGCATGCGTTTGCAGGTGACGACCGCGGTTGGCATCTACGGGCCGTCATCAAGCGCATTGAGGCCTACGCGAGGCAACCGATTCAGAGGATCGGGCTGTCTGCGACAGTGGGCAACCCTGAAGAACTGCTCGAATGGTTTGCTGGTTCAGGTGAGTGGCAGATCGTCGGCTCTTCGTCGGTCTCCACCGACGCAGATGTCACGATCGATCACGTCGGCACGATGGCTAACGCCGCGACGGTGATCTCTCGGCTGCACCGAGGCGCCAAGCGACTGGTCTTCTGCGACAGTCGATCTAAGGTGGAAGAGTTGGCGGTAGCGCTGCGCGCATTGAACACGCGAACCTTCGTTTCGCACTCGTCCCTGAGCGCATCGGAGCGCAAGCTTGCAGAGACGGCATTCGCCGAGGAGCAGGATTGCGTGATCGTTGCCACCAGCACGTTGGAACTAGGAATCGACGTGGGTGATCTGGACCACGTGATCCAGATCGACTCGCCGAGCACTGTGTCGTCGTTTCTGCAGCGCATGGGTCGCACCGGGCGGCGGAGCGGCAGTCGCCGCAACTGCCTCTTCCTGACTACGAGCGACGAGGCGTTCCTGCTGGCCTGCGCGATCACAACTCTGTGGCGCGACAAGTATGTAGAGCACGTCAAGCCGCCGCCCATGCCGTGGCACATGGTTGCTCAACAAATGATGGCTTTGGCTCTAGAGAAGCCTGGAACTCCGGCGCACGAAGTCGTGGGCATGGGACATTCTCAGTTCCCGGAGCTAGCCGCGACGACCGTTGCAGCAGTTTTCGAGTTCATGGTGGCCAAGGGGATCCTACTGGTTAGCAGCGGACTCACGTCGATGGGGCCCGAGGGTGAAAAGCTCTATGGACGGGGGCACTTCCTCGATCTGTTGTCCGCATTCGCTAGCCCAATGGTGCTGGCAGCGAAGTACGGAGCCACTGAGCTGGGGTACGTGGATCCGATGGCGGTTCAACAGCAGCGGGAGAGACCTACTGTCCTACTGCTTGGCGGTCGCAGCTGGAAGGTCACGTGCGTGGACTGGTCGAGGCGAACAGTGTCGGTGGAGCCGACAGAAGACCGGGGCAAGTCAAGATGGCTAGGGACATCGCGCTGGTTGGGCTTTGAGGTGTGCCAGGCCATGCGGCGCGTTCTCTTGAATGAGGGCGACGCGGAGCTCGGACTGTCGAGGCGGGGTGCACAGCAATTGAGTGAGGTGCGTGAACTGATCACGGCACCCGAGCGACAGGGCTCAATGTTGCTTGAGCATGTGGCGTCTGGTCGGTTGCGCTGGTGGACGTTTGCGGGCGGGGCAGTCAATAGCGCGATCGCTCTGAGATTCGAGGATGCGGGAAGTGTCCGAGTAGACGACCTCTGGATAGAAGCTGACCCTGGTACGTCGATGACAAGTGTCGTCAAGTCGCCTGTGCTTCCGGTGGCAAGGAAGGCGTTCGTTTCGAACCTTGTCGAGCGGTCGGACCTGAAGTTCTCTGATTGCCTGACTGCAGAGCTGCTCGTGGAGGTTGTGGCCAGCCGATCGCTAGACGAGGAGAACCTCAGCCGCCTCGCGTCGAGGCAGTAGGAGGTCTATGCCTGGGAATCGTTTGCCTCGGCGCCGACCCAGTCGCGCGTAGAAGGGTTCCACGTCGGTTTGAAGTCGTCGCCGAGGCTGCACGCGAGAAGCGCCGGGACCAGGAAAACGACGAGGGTCTCTATCTCCGTGTGAAGACTAGTCCACTGCAGGCCAGCCTTCGTAACGAAGGCCCGCCACTGCTGGGCCTTGATAGGGTTCGACGAAAACTCGGCTGTCAGCGCAGCAGGAACGGATGTCGGCACCGGTGTGTTTCGTCTTGCGAACGTCGCACGGATGGCGGACGCCAGCGTAGCGCCGTCGAGCTCCGAGGTCCTGGCGATGACTGCCAGATCGAAGAAGTCCTTCATCCGGCTGTTGTTCATGCCCAGCACGACCATCGCGTGCAGTTTCTCGGCGATCACCGTGTAGACAGGGTAGGCCCGCAGCGATGGAGCTGCCAGATCGTCGAGCAGGGTCGGGTAGGTGACCGACTCGGGTGCGGGGGTGATCGCGTCGCCGAATCCGATGTCCACCTGCACCGGCAGGCGCGCACTGCCGATGGACGCGGGGATGTTCAGACGCAGCCCGCCGTAGACGTTGTCTTCACGGATCGGCGCGATCCGCATGCCTGAGGTGTCGTATCGAACTCCATCGTCCGCGTCGATCGCGCAGATCGCGGTGAACGTGCTCCGCAGCGTGTCCGCGTCATCCGCGCCGAAGCCCAGTAGGTCGGCGTCCTTCGTCGGCCGATGCGGCGTGTCGTACCAGAGCGCAAACAGCAGCGCGCCCTTCAGCACGAAACTGCCGGCATGCGGGGACACCGACATCCGGTACAGCAGCCGCTCGATCGCAAAGCGAGAGAGCAGGAGGTTGTAGCTCTCGCCCGTGCTGCGTGAGCGATTGAGCAGGCGGGCGAGCACTGAAGCCGAGCGGTCGGCGCTCATCCCGTCATCGCCTCTAGGTACGGGCGCATCACGTTGGTCATGCGGTTGACCTTGGCGTAGCGCCACAGGTCATCCATCGTCACCTTGCGCTGCTGCCATGCCTCGCGCAGGGCTTCGAGCGCCACGTCGAGGCCCACCTTGCTGCGCAGCTTGAAGCAGTCGGTGATGGTCTTGGCGAGGCTATAGACGCGGACCGGCGCGCCGTCGAGCACGATGCTCTCGATGCCCTCCGTGAACGCTGCGCCGGACAGGCGGGTGACGCGCAGCGCGGTGTGGGTGCCTTTCGGAGCGTGGGTGCCGGCCGGCAGCGCGATCCAGACCTCGAAGGGGGCCTGCACGCCGATGCCGTGGATCTCCAGGGCCGAGAGCAGGCACACCACGGCCTTGGGCGCCTGCCGGGTCACCTCGATCGCTGACTGGTGGGCGCTTGGCGAGCCCTCGGCGCCGGTGTACAGCCCGCGCCCCACGCGACGGACCTGGCCGCGCGCCGCCATGCGAGAGGCCGTGCGTGCAGGGATGCCGGCCGCGGACAGCTCGCGCGCCGATACGACGGGCTGCTTCGCGGCGAGGCGCAGCAGCTTGGCGGCATTGCTTCGGGCAGGCATGCCCGAATGGTAGCAAAGTGCACTACTTATGCGCAAGTAATGCATTCTATAGTCACCCTGCGCGAGCCGTCCGGGATGCTTGCTCGGCCTGAGTGGGCGCCGTCCGGGGCGAATGGATGCGCGGGAGCGGAAGAGGCGGCATCGGCTCTCCGGATCGACGCCACGTCCAGATCGGGGCGACACCAGCGGCGCCATTCTCAGGCCCCGGCGAGGACTCATCGGCATCAGCAGGCCCGATGAGCAGCATCGGCGCTGGCCCTTCGCAGTCGGTGAGCACGGCGCTCGCGATCCGGTCGCCCCGGCCGAGGTTGTAGTGCAGGCCCTTCACAAAGCAACGGGTCTCGCCGACGAGCCGATCCAGAAGCTGCTTCTCGAACCCGTCGGCAACCGGCAGCCATTGGCGCGTCACGGGCATCAGGCACAACTCCTGGATCGCCGGAACGCCGGCACGGCCCACGCCGAAGGTCGCAATCGTCACCAGGTGGATGTCGTCGCTGGCGCCCCACAGCGCCAGCTCCCGCTCGAAGCGCCGCCCGAGCCGCCGGTACAGCTGCTCGTCGATGGCGAAGGCCTGGTCGGGCATGTGCTTGACGACCGCCTTGAAGCCGTAGCGCGCGGGCACGATCTCCTTGACCTCGCCGATCAGCAGCATCAGGTGTTGCGCCTTCCCGGGTACGCCGACCGCATGCTGCCACTGCGCAAGGCGCCGCGCGTTGATCGCCTCTCGCTCGGCGATGGAGAACGGCTCCGGCACATAGAGCCGGTTGCGCAGCGCGTCGCCGCGCGCCAACTTGTGGTCCGCCGCTTGAAGCAAGTGTCTTCGCACCGTGGCCCAGGTCCGCTTGCCGGCGAAGCCAGGATGCCAGCGCGTCAGCTCGGCCTGGTCCCAGAGGTAGTGCAGCAGGCCGCGCAGCGAGAGCTTGGTGCCGTCGCTGGTGACGCTGTCGCTGTCGCCGCCCGTAGGCGGCATCTGCGATCCGCCCGGCATCTTGCTCAGCGGGAAGTCCAACTTCAGCGTGGTCTCGCCTGTATCCGGGTCCTCAGTGATCGCGCTGCCCAGCACCTGCCCCAGGCCGGAGACCTCGGCCGGCGGTTCATAGGACGGGCAGTCGGACGCGTGGTGGCTTCCTGTGTCGGGCATGCGCTTGACGATGTAGCCCTCGCCAAGGCGCGCCACGTACATCTCGACGCCTTCAGCTTGACACAGGCAGCGGGGACGCTGGTGGCCGGCGTGGGCGTCGGCAATGGCGTCTGCGAAGCCTCGCGACCCGATCTCGAAGCGACGGCCGGCGATCTCGTAGACCGCCGCCGGTGCCGTGATGCCTTGGGCCGGAATCTCCAACTTCGTCGCCTCATCGCACAGGTGCCGGTGCGGCGCGGTCGCGTGTGCGCTGCATCTCAGGCGTCGGCATGACGACGGGCCGCTGCGATGGGGCCGCCTTGTCGTAGACCTTGACCTTCGGCGCCTGGCCGTCTCGGATGCGCTGCGCGAGCTTCTCTGTCGCGGCGGCCATCACGGCCGCGCGCTGCTTCTCCGGCACCTTCTTGGCGACCAGCACCGCCTCGATGGCGGCAAGCACGGCCTTACGGCTACCGCCGCCGCGGGCCGATGCCTTGTCGGCGGGGGCTGCTGCCGCGGCACCAGCGTCACGGGCCGGCTCGATGCGGTTGACCAGCCGGGCTTCGCGCTCGCGCTTCAGAACTTCCAGGTCGCCGGGATTCGGTTCGTAGCCCAGCGTCTTCACGCCGCGCACCGACGCCTCGAGCCAGACCATGCGCTTGAAGTCCTCATTGCCGGAGACGCGCAGCGCCTTCCAGTTGCGCGCCTCGGCCACGTCGACCATCGAGCGGGCGACCGAGGGGCTGTTGGTTTCCGTCGCCAGGCGGAAGGTCGATTCGGTGAAGGCCACGCGCGACGTGTCGCCGCGAAAGCGGTACTCGGTGCGTCCGATGGTCACGTCGCCCATCGTCACCGGCGCGCGCTTGATGATGTAGCGATCCATCAGTGCGGACTCGATGCGAGCCACGAGTGCGGCGCGTTCGGCCTGGGCGTCGATCTTGGCGACGGTCTTGGCATCGACCTGTCCGGGCTGCGCAGGTGCCTTGGCGGCGCCCGGCATCGGAACCACATTGGTGACCTCGGGCACCTCGTCACGCGCTGGTACGGCGTCCAGGGGTCGCTCCGGCGCCGCCGGGCGCTGCGGACCCCGCTGCCACTCGCCATCAACCTTCTGGATCGGCGTGCGCTTGCCGTCCTCGGCCACCGCGACGATGCGCGTGCTGCCGACTTGATCCGCCTTCGCGACCATCTCGGTGAAGGTGTTTGCGCGGTACGTGACTTCCGCGAAGGGATCGCGCATCTCGTAGCGCTCGCCGGGCGTGTCAGCTGGCGTCTGAAACCGCTCGATCGCCACGGGGGCGCGATTGGCCGGCTCGACGGTGCCGCCCTGGGCTGGCGCTGCCTTGCGGACGGGGGAGTTGTCTGCATCCATGGCGACCTCGCGGTTTTGGGTTGAAGGAAGGATCAGGGCTGGGCGACAGCCGTCGCGCTGAGCGCCACCGGCAGTGCGCGGTACAGCTCGATCTCGACGCGCCGGTTCAGGTTGCGGCCTCCGGCGCTGGCGTTGTCGGCGACGTGGTCGCCGGCCGGCTGGTAGGTGGCGCGGATGCGTGCGGGGTCCACGCCCGCGGCCACCAGGTAGTCACGCACGGCGGCGGCGCGCTCGCGGGCGATGCGGCTCTCGGCCGGCGCGTCGCTGGTGGCGTCGGTGCGCCCACGCAGCAGGACGAGCGGCGAGGCCTTGGCGTCCTCGACCAGGGCGGCGGTCACCTCGGGCGGGATGGCGACGCGCGTGCTGCCGAAGTCGAAGCGCACGGTGAAGACGCTGTTGGCCTTCACCGGCTGGGCAGCCGGCGCCTGCATGGCAGCCAGCAGTTGCTGGCGCGCCGTCACGTTGGCGAGCGCGGCAGCCGTGGTCTCCGCGATGCGACTGGACTCGGTGGCCAGCAGGCGGGTGTTCTGCAGGTCGTTCTTGCACACCTGCAGCTCGACGGCCATCTGCGAGTTCACCGGCCGCTTCTGCGACTCGTCTACGGTCGGCGGCTGCGGGGGCGAGCTGCAGGAGGCGAGGACGAGCAGCCAGGGGACAAGTGGGGTGGTGTTGCGCATGGCAGGTCTCCCGCGTTCTCAGGGCACGATCTGGGTCTCTTGCGGGCCGGGTTCGACACCCGGCACCGTGTCGATATCCGCGTCGAGCGCGGCCACGTCCAGCGTCGTCTCCGTCGCGTCGCCTTCGGTGAGCAGGACGCCGTCTTCATCGGGGACAGGCTCGATCGAGCCTCCGATGCCAGGGATCCCAAGCGCGCCCTTGTCGAAGAAGGTCAGCAACTCGTCGGCGACCTTGTCCGGCGGGCCCTCGAACGAGTCCGGCAGCAGCGTGTGGTCGTGGGCCAGCGCCTCCAGGCTCAAGGTCTGCCCGGCCGGCAGTTCATCGTCGGCATAGCGCCAGCGCTGCTGGACCCGCGCCAGGTGCAGGTCCATGTCCATCCGCGGCACGGCCGGTGACTTCAGCAGGCGCGAGGTGAAGGCCCTGTCGCGGTAGTAGCGAATCTTCTCGCCGAGGATGGGCTTGCAGTTCTCGAAGATCACCACCAGTCGTTCGCTGCCCAGCTCCTTGAACTCCTGCGGCAGCAGCAGCGCGCGGCGCTGCTCGCTCTCGTTGCGGCTGACGGTGCTTGAGCCCTGGCCGCTGAAGGAGCGGCTGCGCCCCCGCGACGTGGCGCGCTCTGTGAAGTGGCCGAGCATGGCGCTGTACTCGTCGGCATCGCGCTGCTCGCGCGGCGCGTAGAGAATCTGCAGGCCGTGGTTGGTCGCGAAGGTCCGGGCTTCCTTGTCGCCGTAGACCGCATCGAGCTGCGACATCGCCTGCACCACGGTCAGCAGGCGCAGGTTGTAGCCGGCCAGGAAGGCCGCGGCGTTGGTGATGACGCCCACCCGGCCCATCGCCGTGAACTCGTCGTTGACCAGCAGGCACTGCAGCTTCAGCGTCGCATCCTGCTCGGGCAGATGCTGGGTGTTCAGGCTGACGAGCTGCGAAAAGAACAGGTTCAGCAGCGGGCGGGCATTGGCCAGCCGATTCGGTGGAATCCGGACGTAGACCGACATGCGGCGGCGGCGCACGTCCTCGAGCCGGAAGTCGTCGGCGCTGGTCGCTGCATCGACGATGGCATCCGCGAAGATCGTCAGCGGCGCGTTGAAGGTGGCGACCACGCTGGACAGCGTGTTCTCCGAGTTCGACAGCAAACGCTGCAGGGCGTCGGCGCACTCGTCTGACAGCGGGTAGCCTTCCTCGCGGCGTTGCGTGATCAGGCCGCTCAGGTGGTCCTTCAGCGACCGGCCCTTGCCCGAGGACTGGCGCAGCATCTCGCCGATGGTTCGGGGGAGCGAGAGGGTTTCGAGGAGGACGAGGCCCAGGCCGAGGAACAGATTGCGCGCCTGGTCGTTGAAGAAGGCTTCGGACGAGGTGGCGCCGCCGTCGTTGGGGAAGAAGACCTGGCCGATGGTGAGCAGGTCGCCGACGCGGTGCAACGGGCTGGGGCGCACGGCAGTCAGCGGGTTCCAACGGTGGCTGCGCGCGTCCTCGTCGAAGGGCGAGAAGGCATAGACGGCCTGGCTATGTGCCGCGCGGTAGCCGGCCGTGATGTCGTAGTTCTCGCCCTTGATGTCGAGCACCACGACCGAGTCGGGCCAGTTCAGCAGGTTCGGGATGACGACGCCGACCCCCTTGCCGCTTCGGGTGGGCGCCGACAGCATCACCGAGAGCTGGCCGGGCAACGATAGGAATCTGCCACGGTGCCGGCCAATCAAGATGCCCGGTTGCCCGTCGCTTCCGGTCAGCCCCGCGCGATCGACCTCGCCCGGGCTGGCGAACCGGGCATCGCCGTGCAGCGCCCGGCGCGGCCGTGCGGCAGCAACGAGTCCGGCCGGCAGCAGGATCAGCAGGCCAATCCCCGAGACGCCGATGGCGAGCTGCAGCTTCTTGCGGAGCTGCGCATCGTTGGCGTAGAGGTCCCAGTAATGAACGATGCTGGTGAACTGGGCCTGCTTCGGGTTCGCCTTGTTCAGCACCAGGAACAGGACTCCGGCCACGTACACGGCAGCGCAGGCGAGCGCGACGTAGCCGGCGACAGCGAATACGCCCGCGGCTACCTTGCGGCCCGTGGGCCAAGCGGAGAACGGCAGGGTTGCAACGCTGCTCATGCCGCCGCCGCCTGCTGGTCCCAGCGGCCGAGCCGTTGGCGCCGGGGCTCATAGAGGATCTCGGAGATGAAGCGCCCGCGCTCGTCGCGATCAAACTGCACGATCACGTCGACGACGACACTCAGCAGCCACTTGATCTCGTCCATGCGCAGGCCACCGCCGGCGCCGGTCTCCCGGATCATCAGCGACATCTGCTCGAAGGCCAGCGCGCAGCTCCCGGCGTGAACGCTGGTGATGCTGCCCGGGTGGCCGGAGGCTGCGAGCCGGACGAAGTAGAAGCACTCGTCGCCGCGCACCTCGGCCAGGAAGATGCGGTCGGGCTTCATGCGAAGGCAGGCTTCGAGCAGCGACTTGGCCGTCACGCGGGCCGTGCCCTGGGCATCCTTGCTGTAGAACAGGTGCACCACGTTCGGGTGGTTCGGCAGCGTCAGTTCGGCCGTGTCCTGGATGGTGATGAGCCGCTCGTGCTTCGGCACTTCCTCGACCAGGCCCTTCATGAAGGTGGTCTTCCCCGAGCCGGTCTTGCCACTGACGACGATGGTCTGGTGCTTGCGAACCGCCAGCCTCAGGAAGTCCGCATAGCGGCCGGCATCCTTCAGTTCCACCAGTTCGCGCTCGAAGGGCAGCAGTTCGGCGTTCGGTGTACGCGTCACCGCCGCCGTGCGCCCGAACAGGCCCTCGCGCTCGAAGTCATCGAGCCGCTTGATCAGGTGCGACGGCTTGCGCACCGTGATCGAAACCGTGCCGCGTGGCACGGCCGGTGGGATGACGAACTGGATGCGCTCGCCGCTGGGCAGCGTGGCCGACAGCAGCGGCCGTTCCTGGTTCACCTGCTGGTCGCAGAAGGTGGCCACGGCGGTGGCCAGCGACAGGCAGCGCTCCTGCGTCATCTCCGGAGCCGGCACGGTCTGCCAGCCGTGCACGGTCTCGACGAGCAGTTCGCCCGGCCGGTTCACGCAGACTTCCAGCACGCCAGGGGCGTCGAGCTGGTCGCGCAGTGGCCGCAGGAACTCGACAACCGAGGTGGCGTCGCCGCACCAGCCTTCGCCGAGGCCTTCGTGCTCGCAGGCGTGCTGGTTCATGGCGTGCCCTCGCGCTGTGGGGCGGCGGCCGTGGGCTTCAGTTCATACACCGACGAGAAGTCCACGTCGCGTGCGACGTAGATGCCGACGATGCCGCCCTGGTTCTGGTAGATCAGCGGCGGGATGTTGATCGTGCTGTCCAGCACCTTCTCGGCCAGCTTGCTGGTGTTGGCCGTGGTGGACGGCAGCACGATGGTGTCGGCCTGCCGGTCGCTGGCCTGGTTCTGGATGACCAGCTTCACCGAGTCGTCGATCAGCGACAGGAGCATGGCCGCACCGATGCGCTCGCCCCAGCGGTTGTCGACGTAGCCGTCGATGCCGGACTCGCCGAGCTGGCCGGTGCCGGGCGAGTCGATGTCCACCGTCACGCCCAGCGGCGTGCGGATGCGCGTCCACAGCACGGGGATGCGCACCGTGCCGGGCCGGACCGAGGCGATGCGGTACTCACCGTCCAGGTGCGAGCCGCGCTCGATCAGCAGCACGCGGCCGTCGTCGCTGAAGACATTGCGTTGGACCTGGCAGCCGACCAGGCCCGAGGTGGCGCTGATCACCTTGGTCTTGAGTGCGCAGGTGAAGGCGGTGCCCTTGGGCAGCGTCAGGCTGCGGTTGCCGAGCATCGAGGCGGCCACCTTGGGAGTGGCCGAACCCTGGAGCTGGCCGCCGAACAGGCCAGCACCGGCGGCGGCCACGGCGGCGGGTGGGGTGCCTACCATTGGGGGCCCGCCGAGGAGTGCCCCTGAAGGCATGTTGCCGGTGGCCTGGCCGGTCGCCAGCGCTGCGGTCTTGGTCAGGCTTTCGAGCATCCCCTGCAACTGGCGCTGGTAGCCCTGCAGGTTGCGCGAGGTCGCCGCAATCGGATCGTTCGGGTCCGTGGCCTCAGGCGCAGGGGTGCCCTCCGAAGCGGGTGCAATGGCCTCCGACCTTCGGGTGGAGGCCCCAGGCGCCGAGAGGGCCCCCGGCCGGGTGGTGACCAGCAGGACGGGGGCATCCTCGGGAGGGACCACCTTCGGGCCGCCCGATGCGGGCGCCCCCGATCCGGTGCGCCGCACACCGATGGGTTCGGCCAGGTCGTCGGCTGTGGGCGTCAGGGCCGGGATGCGCGGTGCGGTGGCCACCGCAGCACTGGCGGTCGGTGCCGGCGGCATCTCGAGCCGGCGGGGTTCGGAGGTTGCAGCGGTGGGCTTGTCCTTCACCAGCTTCGACTCCTCGTCGGCCTTCTTGCCGCTGGCCGAGAAGCGCTGGATCGTTAACGCAGCGACGGCGACCAGCGAGCCGACCAGCAGAAGCACGGCCAGCAGCCCCTTCTTCGACATCGAGATGCGCTGCCGGGTCGCAACGTTGGGGATGCCCGGCTCACCGGGCAGTGGAGAGATCGTGTTGCCATCGGCGTCGGCGTCGGCGCGCAGGCTGGGCTCGCGGTCGCGCGGATCGGTGGGGTCGTGCGTCATGGTGTCGCTCCCTTGCGCGCGTCCGAGGGCGCCTGGTTGCCGCTGGCATCGGCCTTGAGCACGCGCTGCACGCCGGGCACCGTGGTGCCGTCGCCGGGTGGCCGCCCGTCGAGATCGAAGGCTTCGTTCCACAGACCGACGACCGCTGAACCGGCGCGAAGCATCAGCTTCCGGCTGACGCGATCGACCACGAGCAGGTCGTCTTCCATCCGCGCGTTGACGAGCGTCTCGCTGCCGTCGCCGAGCACATGGAACACGGCGGGCACCTCGCGGTTGCCAGGGAACCGCAAGTACGTGAAGCGGCCGTCGTCGTAGACCAGCGTCGGCACAATGTCCTGCGAGCCGGTGCCCTCAGCGATCGAGTACTGCGTGTTCATCACCTGGGGCTTGGCCTGCAGGCGTTCGGCGACAACCTGCTGCGGTGGCGGAGGCGGCGGAATGGTCGGCAGCGCGACGAGGGGCGCCGCATCGCGCAGGGCGAATCGGGCGGCAGGCACCACGCGAGGAGGCGCCTTGACCACCAGCCGGTACACCGGTGGCTTCGGATCGCCGTCGGCGAGGACAACGAAGCGGAAGGTGTGCGTGCGACGGTCGGTGACCACGGCCAGGTTGTTGGCGGCGCTGGCCGAACTCTTGGCCTTGACGAACAGGTTGCGGCCACCGGGCTGCGCGGCCACGCACCAAGCGGCATCCGCCTTCGTGCAGTCCCCGCCGAGGCCTGCTGCGACCTCGGTGATCGACTCGTCCGCATCAAGCACCACCAGCGTCACGACGCCGCGCTTGACGGGCACCGTGACCACGGCACGCGGGTCATAGACGACTTCGCGCAGGCGCGGGTCGGCAGGCTCGGGCGCGGCGCCTGCGTTGCCGCACAGTCCCGCGCAGCTCAACGCGACCAGCCAGGCGAAGGCCTTCATGGCTTGGCCCCCGGTGCAGCCGTGTTGATCTCGGGATCGGAGCGGTAAGCCGTCACGACGAAGCCGAACGGGTTCTCGAGCCGGTCGCGTTCCTTGGCCAGCACCTTGGGCTGGTACTGGTAGACGACGCTGGCCACGTGTCGCGTGGTGACCTCGGGCAGGTTGCGGTCGGTGAGCCGCACCACCTTGTCGTAGGTGACGGTGGCCTCGCCCTTGTTGCCAGGACGTCCGGACGCGGCCAGCCGGACGCCGATGACGTTGATGCGCCAGTCCTCGGCTGCGCCGATCTTCTTCTGCAGGGCGGCGTCGCCCTCGAACTGGCGGTTGTAGTCCGCGAAGACGCCGGGCACCGCCATGCGGGCGACCTGGTCGAAGTCGCGCTGCAGGAACATCCAGCTGTAGCCCTCGCGGGCACGCACGAAGGTGGCGAGGTTGTGCTTGTCGAGCGCTTCCATCGGCGGGATGGTCTCGACGGCTAGGCGCTGCTGGATCGTGGCCTCGCCGGTCACGCGGTCGACCACGATGGGGATCTCCACCACGCGGCGCAGCGGACCCTGGACGAACACCGCCGCGATGCCGATCAGGCCCAGCACGAGGCCGGCGATGGCGACCCACCATGCGCGGCGCTCGGAGCGTTCCAGCATCATGGCCCGGTCGACTTCCCACGCACGGTTGGCATCGATTGCGGTCGTCTCGGCAGCAACCTTGCCGGCGTCGCGCGAACGCTCCGGCAATGCAGCGGCTCTTCCTGGCGTCAGGACGGCACTCATGGTGTACCTCCGTGGGGCTGCGCCGAAGACCCGGCGCAGCGGTTCAGTGCTTGAGCATCAGGGCAGGTAGTCGGCCACCTTCCCGGTACGGGCGAGCATCTGGTACTGCCGCTCCCGCTCGCGCGACCGGGCGATGCGCTCCTCGCTGTCGGCCATGCCCTGCAGCATCTGCACCTGGGACATCTCGTGCGCCAGAAGCGCGTTCTCGGCGCCGATACGGGCCTGTATCTCCTGCACCGCCTTCTGGTCGGAGGTGGCGTTGATCTGGCCCATCAGCGACTGGATCTGCGAAAGACGGCCCGCCGCCGACTTCATCGCGTCCTGCAGCAGTCCCTTCTGCTGGTACGGCTGCGCCAGCGTGGCTTGGCAGCTGGTCCGGGCGTCGCCGGACAGGTCCATGCAGTTGTAGACCATGCCCGCGTCGCGCAACGCCTTGGCCGTGCCGTTCAGCCCCGAGTACCCCGACGTGTTGATGGCGTTGAGGTAGGTGTAGGCCTCGGCCGGCACGTAGTTCTTCAGCATCGGGTTGTTGAACACGTTGCCGAGGTTGCGGATGCCGTTGATGCTGTTGAGCTGGTCCTGCAGTTGGGTGATCTGCTGGACCTGGTTGCTGATCTCGGTGACATCGTTCAGGACCTGCAGGATGGTCTGGATCAGGTTGGCGATGTCGATGACGGGGATGCCCTGCGCGCGCGCACTCCCGGCACCGAGGCTGCCGGCAACAAGGACAGCGGCGGCAGCGGCCTTCAGACGAGTCTTCATCTCACGCTCCTTCAACAGGTTGGTGGCTACGCTCGGCCGCGAAGTGCGGCGAGCTTGTAGGCGGCGGTTCGCACCGCGCCGTATCCCTGTCGGACCACGGCGCCGGCACCGGCGGCCATGGTTCCTGCTGCGCGGCCAGTGGCTGCGGCAGCGGCACCCGTGGCCTGGCCTGCGGCGTAGGGCAGGCCGGCACCGGCGCGCACGACGCCGCCGGCTGCGCCCGCGGCTCCGGCACCTCGCGCAGATGCCGAGCGCATGCCGGAGACCATCATGGCGTTCTGGATCATCTGAATGCCCTGCTGGACTGCCGCGCCGCCAGTGAGGGCAGAGGCGAGGCTCGGGGCCTGGAAGCAGATGATGGCCATGAGGATCATCAGCACGCAGTAGCGCGTTGCCTCACCCAGGACGTTGAACGTGGCGCCGAGAAAGCCACCGCCGCTCTGGATCGCAACGAAAATCTGGTTGCCCATGAACGCGCTCAGACCCAGAGCGAAGAACGCAAACCACGTGAGCACTACAGCGTTGAGGACCATCGATAGCCAGCTATCGAAGAACCGCGCCGTTGGCTTCCAGGCCAGGCAGAGGATGAATAGCGGACCAATCGCAATGACGAACGTCAGGAAGAGCTTCGAGAGGGTGACGACAAAGAGCGCGATGCAAAGGAAAACCACTGAGCCGATGGAGAAGACCACTGCTGCGAGCACGAGGTCGAGCCGGAACATGCTCGCCTCCTTCATGATGTCTGCGACCTGAGTGCTTGCGTCGTCGTTGAACTTGTCCAGCAAGGCGTAGGGCGTCGTTACCGTGGACGGATCGACCGCCGCAGGCAAGAACGTGGACGCCACTCCCATCGCCAGCGAGTTCGCGGTGTCTGCGACGTTGCTGATGTAGAAGCCAGACTGCAGCGCGAAGGCCAAGACCAGACCGATCTTGAAGACCTTCCACATGAAGGTCGGCAGCGTCTCTGACACCTCATTGCGGAGCACCGCCCAGCCGTAGAGCGCGACCCAAATCGTCATCGCGCTCAGAGCAATCGGAGCGATCGCAGCCATAAGCGCGGACACCACGCTCAGCACGTACGTGCTGAGCACTGCGTCGAACTGCGAACCGACCCAATTGAACATGGCAATCTCCTGCTCCTACTGCACTGCTGAAACCGGCAGGTTCAACGGCGGCCGGGCATTCATGTCAACGCACTTTCCGGCCATGTCGGGGTACTGGCACCAGAGCCAAGCAGTCCCTCTCTTGGCGATCCAGAGGCGCGAAAGCTTCTGCGTCCCGTAGGTCGATTCGCGACAAGTCGTGGCCCGCGCGAATGGCTCCGTGCACTCACGCAAGCCGGCAGACGTTTCAACCATGTGCCATGGGCCTGGATGGCACCCAGCATCGGCTGCGCAAGGCTTGGCCTTGCTTGCTGGACCTGTTGTTGGAACCGGAGGTGTCTCCACCTTCTTGGTCCCATCGGGCATCACCTTGACGGCCTCGTTGCCCTTGACGAACTGGGCGCCGGAGGTGGTGGCGGCGAGTGCCAGCGCGACCAGCGCGAGGAGATTGCGAACAGTTTTCATGCGGCTCTCCGGGAGGTACGAAACCTCCGATCCTGAACCTCACGAAGGAGCACGGGAAGCCATTGAAACGGATCGTTGCCATGCCGTTCGCGCACGGCATCGAGCAAGGCCACGTTGTCGGTGGTGGCCGAGAGCACGGTGATGAAGTCCTCGAGCCCGGCCAGGTCCAGTTCGCAGATCGCGCTGGCATGTCCCTGCTTGACCAGGAAGCGCCGGCCGCCCTGCGCGCCGAGGCTGCGCACGATGTCGAACTCGGCCTGCGTCAGGCCGAAGCCGTCGACGTACTCCTCGCGCACCGCCTCCGGGTTGGCGAGAAAGATCTTGGTCACGCTCTGCTCGATCATCGTGCGGCCGATGGGGTGGCGCAGCACGTCGGACGGGCTCTGCGTGTCGAAGATGCCCAGGCCGTTCTGCTTGCGGATCGTCTTCTGCTTCTGCTTGGCGAAGTCGCTGAAGATCTCGTGGTCCAGCGCCTTCCAAAACTCCGAGATCACGTAGATCAGCCGCTCGCCGTTGACGAGTTCTTCCATCACCTGCAGCAGATACATCATCACCGGCGTGCGGACCTCGGGCAGGTCGAGGAACTCGGTGGTGTCGAAGCCGATGACATTCGCCGCGTGCAGGTCGAGCAGGCGGTCGTCGGCCTGGTCGAAGACCCAGCCGAGTGCGCCGCCCTGGCACCAACGGCCGAGCCGCTCGAAGAGGCTGTTTTCGCCCGCCTTGGGCAGGTTCTGCCGCACGGTCGAGAAGCGGCGCAGCGGCGCCGGCATCATCGCCACCGCCTTGACGGCATCGGCAATGGCGCGCTCGTCGGCCGGCAGCAGTGGCATCGCCGGCGTTGCGATGCAGGTACGCATCAGCTGCTCCCAGAACTGGATGCGTGCCGGGGTCGGCTCGCGCTGCAGCGGGTTGCAGCCGGTGGGCTTGCCGGCTTCGAGGGTGAAGTAGCGGCCACCGAGGGCACGGATCGCGATCTCGCAGCCACGGTCCAGGTCGAAGAGCACCAGGCGCGGCGCCGGGTCCCACTTGCGCGTGAGCGTCAGCAGGAACATCTCCAGCGTCGTCTTTCCGACGCCGGTCGAGCCGATGATCAGCGTGTTGCCTGGCAGCTTCTTGTCGGCCGAGTCCTCGCCTTCGGGGCTGCTGTGCAGGTTCAGGTAGAACGGCTGGCCCGAGGGCGTGCGCAAGAGTGCCAGCGCCTCGCCCCAGGGGTTGCCGTCGCGCTTGCCGCGCGCGAAGTTGTGGCCGCTGGAGAGCGCCGCGAAGGCGCGCGAGCTGAGCTTGGCGTCCCGGGGCCGCCACTGCCAATTGCCGGGCATCTGCGCAAACCAGGCGGCATCGGCCACCAGGTCCACCGGCGACATCTGCAGGCTGGAAGCTTCGCCGACGGCGCCGATGGCCTGGGCCGCCCGGCGCCCGGCGTCGGCCACGTCCTCGCCGAAGACGACCAGGCTGTAGTGGTACTCGCCCATGCAGAACTGGCCGTCGCCGAGTTCGTTCAGCGCCACGTCCATCTCGGTGACCTGGCTGGCCACCACGTCGTCGCTGGCGATGAGTTGGTCGCGCTGAAGTTCGAGCGCACGCATGGCCTCGCGGCGCGGCAGGATCGATAAGCTCTGCGTCTCGATGAACTCGCTGGCCTCGTAGAGCAGCGCGTTGAGGATGCCGGGCTCGACGGCGTCGGCGTACTCCTTGATGTCCACCAGGGCCGCGTAGCGCCGCTGGTCGCCCTGACGCAGTTCGAGCTTGTCGCCGCCGAAGGACAGGCGTGCCGTGGGCAGCGTCCGGTACAGCGGCCCGGCGGTCATCGGGATCGGGCGCCAGCAGCCGTTGACCAGGAAGCCCAGGAACTCGGCCACCTCGGAGTAGGTCCGGCCGCGGTGCTCGCGCGTGCCGAGCAGCTCGGGGCCGAAGCCGCGCAGCACCCGGCCGACCAATGCAGTGCGCTCTTCCATGACGCGCAGTGCCTCGGCCTGGGCTTCCGCGATGGCCGCACGGGTGCGCTGCGTCGACTGCAGGGCCCGGCTCACCCGGGAGACGTTGGGCCGGTAGACCAGCGTCAGGTAGAGCTCGTTGCTCATCATTCGGCGCTCGCCGAGCTTGGCTTGGTAGGCCTGGGACAGGTCGCGCGCGAACCCGGGCTGCGCCGGGTCCTGCAGGTTGTCGCTGACCACGCGGTGCAGGCGGTGCGTCCACACCGCCCACTGGCCACCAACTAGGTTGCGCAGCAGGCTGCACAGCGCCTCATGCCGTTCGGCGATCTGGTGCTCGTCGGCGCACTCGAACGCCACGCCGTCAAGCCGCCAGACGCGCAGGTAGTCGCCGCCGCGCGTGATCACGTCATGAGGGCTGACCAGTGACGAGAACGGGATGAACCGGGCCAGCGGGTTCTCCGCCTGGACCTGTGCCCAGTGCCGGGGCCTGAAGCCGCTGCGACCGGGCCGCGTGTCGGCGCCGTTGGCCTTAGACATGCCAAGCATCGCGGGCTCCCCGGTAGAGGGTGGGCGCGTAGCTGCGCGCATGCCAGAAGCGGCGGTTGCGGTCGTGAAGGCGCAGCTTCATGGCGACAAACATCTGACGGAAGCGCTGGTCGTCCTTGGACGTCACGAAGCGCATCCACAGCAGCGCCGGCACGTAGGCGACCACGACGCCGAGGGCGATCCACCAGCTCACCAGGGTGCCGCCCCACATGATCAGCAGCATGCCGGTGCCGAACAGCACCACCAGCGGCACGAGCGGGATGCCCAGCTTCATGGCCGGGCGCGTGGCGCCCTTGTAGATGGCTTCGCCTTGCATGGTCGCGTCCGGAGTTCAGGTCACGATGTAGCTGGCGAAGGCGGCGGCGCCGCCGACGAGCGTGCCGCCGATCAGCACGTTGGCGACATCGGCCAGGCGGGCGCCCTGGAAGATCATCTTGAAGCCCGCCCAGATGATCGCGATCGTCACCACCGCGATCGAGATCGTCACCAGGATGGTGTTGACGTTCGTGACCGTGGTGTTGATCTTGTCGAAGCCCTGGGCGAGCGCGGCCTGCGACAGCAGGGCCGGAACGATGGCGGCCAGGGCCGGCGCGGCGTGCCGGATTGATGCGAGTGTTCTCATAGCTGCTCCTTCAGTTGGGAGGTGGGAACGGCGCGTGCGGCGAACACGACCTTGCGCACGTAGCCGTGGCGGAAGCCGGTGGCGAAGTTGCCGCTGTAGTAGCAGGACAGTGCCTGCCGCAGGGCCGTCTGATCCGCGGCCTTCGATGCAGTGCCGCTCGCGCGGTCGAAGCACTCGCCGAGCACCGTCTGCATGGCGGCCAGGTTGGCGCAGGGCTCGAAGGCGGACTCCATGTTCAGGCCGAGTCGCTCGAAGTTGCCGACGTTGATCTGGCCCAGGCCGACGCTGAAGTTCCAGCCGCCGTCCTTCAGCGCCTTGGCCGTGGCCAGCGCTTCTTCGCGATTGCGTGGTTGGCGCAGCAGCGCACCACCGACCACGCCGATCGCCCACGGATTGAAGGCGCTCTCGACGCTGACCAGAGCCCGCGCCGTGTCGCCATGCACCTGCGGTGCGCAGGCCAGCGCCAGCGCGAGGAAGACGGAAGCATCCATGGCCCGATGCCTCAGTAGCCCGACTCGGCGACAGGTGCCGGCGGCGGCAGCGCGGCGAACCAGGCAGCGTAGTCGTCGTCGAACTTGGTGTCCCAGGTGCCGAGCTGCGCCTTGGCGGCCGGGGTGAACTCGGTGACGGTGTCGCCGCCCATGCTCCACCAGGTGCGGGTGAAGGGCGCCCCGTTGATGTTCACCGTGACGGCGCCGGCGTAGTCGCATGAGTAGATCGGCCCGCTCTCGCCCTCGAACACGCGGGTGTACTGCGGCGGGCAGTAGCTGGGCGCGCTGGCCCAGGTGTTGTTCGCGGAGTTGCCGGCACCAGCCATCGAGCAGACCGGGAAGGGCTTGCCGCGGGCCAGGTCGCGGTGAAGCTGGTTGATCGTCGGAACGCACTCGGGGATCGAGCGCCAGCTCGGCGCGGCGAGGCACAGCAGCACCTTGCAGCCGTCCACGGCGCGAGCCGGCGTGCTCGCGCCGAAGAGCGCAGCGAACGCCAGAACGACGGCGAAGAAGTGGGCGAGCATGCCCCGCTTGGCAGCGCGGCGTGGCCGGTCTAGAGTGCTGATTGCGTTCATGGCGGGGTCCTTGGGTAGAGGAGACCGAGGGGCTTCGTGTCAGGGGGCACCACCGCGCCCCGTTCGGAAACTCTAGGTTCCCCACCCACCACTTCACGCGATGACTTCGAGCCAAGAATCATCGGATCGAGCGCGCAAGCTGAACAAGCCGCCCGAGATCGAATCCCTCGCGGGGGCCTTCCACCCGCACGCGATCGAGGTGCAGGACTTCTCGCACTACGCACTCGTCATCGACGTGCGAACGCGGGAGGAATACGAGGACGATCACATCCCCGGTGCGGTGCAGTTTTCGCCGGCAGTGGTCGGCCAGGGACCACTCGTTACGGGGCACGCCGACGCTCAGAACCGAGCGTTGGCGGCCCAAGACAGCGCAGGTGACGCCGAGTTGCCGGCTTCGCTCGCCGCGCTTGTTGCGCCGTTGAAGCTGGACCAGGCCATCCTGGTCTACTGTGGACGAGGTGGGCTCGACAGCTTGCCTGTCGCCCGGGCGCTTCGTTGGCGCGGCTGGAGCGTCGATGTGCTTCCCGGAGGATGGATCAACTACCGCCGCTGGGTGCAGGCCGGCCTGGAGGTCCTGCCCCGGATGGCGACGTTCCGCGTGGTCGCCACGTCGCTGGGCTGCGAAGCCGACCGCGTCTTGAACGCGATGTCCACCGTTGGCCATCAGGTGCTGAACGTCGAAGCGCTGATGGTGCGGCGGCGTGGTTCGATCTCGTTCTGTGCAGCGCAGCAACCCTCGCAGGCGTGGTTCGAGAGCCAGTTGCTCCAAAGACTTCGCTCTGTAGATCCGCGTCGACCCGTCTGGATCGGCGATGTCGAGGCTCAAGTCGGTGAACTGCAGTTGCCAGGTTCGATGGCCGATGCGATCGGCGCAGCGCCAGCAGCTCTGCTGGTGGCGCCGATCGAAGAGCGCGTCAATCGGTGGATCGAGGACGAGCCGGCCTGGGCCTCGCCGTCGGATGCAGTCGAAGCGATCGCCTCGTGGAGCCCACCTCCGGAAGGTCGCTTGATCGAGCGCTGGAGGGATCTGTCCCTGCGCGAACTGGCTGGCTTGGTCGCCAGCGTGCTGACCGACTACCTGGATCGACGGCAATCCGCCAAACACTCGCTACGGAATGCCAAGTCGAATGGACTCGTGCCCCTGGTGGCCGACTCGCTGAAGCAGGACCAACTGGCTCTGGCGGTGCAGGCGTGGCAACCGATGCCTGAAGTCGTGGCGACTTAGCCAATCAACAGGCCGCACTCGACGGCAAGGCGTGTTGCCAACCGGCGATTGGGCACCCCCAGCTTCATGTTCATGCGCTGGAAGCGGGAGTTGATCGAACTCTTGCTGACGTTCAGTTCAGCCGCGATGCGCTTGCTGCTGTGGCCTTGATGCTCGTGCCGGAGCAACTCCAGGTCGGCCTGCGTGATGCGGGCCTTGACGATCAGCTCGCGCCGGATGCGGGCCAGCCACCAGTCGTGCAACTCGGCGGCGAGCAGGCGGGCCCCGAGGCGGAAGCGGCCGAACCCTTCGCCGTCGAAGAAGCCGGGTTGGGGTGATCCGAGGCAGAGCAGACTGATCCGCGAGTGGCCGGCGCCCGAGTGGGCCGGCACGAGGGCTGCAGATGCAAAGCCATTCTGCTGGGCCAGCGCAATCACTCGCTGGCCCTCGGCGTCGAGCACCGGCAGTGAACTGGCCGGGATCGGCTCCGAATGGTGCGCCGCGTAGGCCAGCCATGGGTCGTGGGCGAAGCAGCCGGCCTCAAGGTATCGCTGGCACCAGCCGGGCTCGCACACCAGCATGAAGCGGCAGGTAGAAAGATCGGCGTTGTCGCGGATGAAGCTGACGAAGACCGCGTGCTCGGCGCCGAGGGCATGGACGCCATCGACGAGCAGCCCGTGAACCGTGGCCTGGTCCATGGCTTCGCCAATGCGTTCGGCGATGGCAGCGACGTGATCGGTGTAGTTCGCAGCCGCCACGATCCGCGCCAGCGCCGGGCCCTCAGGTTTCGCTGGCGTCGCTGCTTCGCCAGAGCTCGTCGGCGTCTCGCTTGAGGCTGATGTGGAGCAGCGGGTGCTCGAAGCGGATGGGGTCGTTGTCACACCACCGCCTGAAGTGCTCCGCGTCCGCGAACTGGACGGACTGCTGCGTTCGCAGCCCACGCCGGGGGATTTCTTCTCGTTCGACATAGAGACCTCCTGCAACGCGTTGTAGGAAGAACCGGACTTCCCCCCTCCGGCCTTCGGCGCTCAGGGTTCGAGCGCTCTTTGACGCGGCCCCGTTGGTCGCCGTCCCCATGGCGTCTCCTGGCACGACACGCCGCGGCAGGCCAGGGCGTGTCACGCGGTTCACCGGATGTCCCTCGCTTTGATCGGCCCCGGCGCGCGCCGCGTCGCCGTCGCGGTGCGACGGTCATCGAGCAACAGTGGCGCCTTCGATGCCGCAACGGCTGCGGCTGGCGCCTCGTGGAAACGGCGCATACCTGCTCCAAGCGATGAAAGGGAACGACACGATCCGCTCGGACAGGCGGCTTGTGGTGGCCCGCACGGGACGGGCTTCTACACAGGTTGTAGAAGACTCCAAGAGATGTCGCGTTGTCCACCTCTGCGCCGAAGTTTTTGGTAAGCGTTGGTACGTGGGACGATGGGCTAACACGCGAATGGCACGCCACCTCTCGCGCGCCAATGCCGGCCTCGGCGGTGATGTCGAGTGCGCCCGCGTTCATCGGCCACCCGATGTGCGAACCGTAGCGCCGCGCGCGCCGTCGCAAGGGCCTTTCGCGGCATAGGCCGGTGCCCTCCCGCCTGCGGCGGTCCCCTCCCAGCTATTCCACGGTGCCCTTGCGCCCGCGCTTGTCCGCGGCGCTGTCGGTGTCGCACGGCGACCGACGAATGCGGGGCAGCAGTCCGCTCAACCCAACGCCGAGGGATCAACAGCCAATCCGGCTCCCTCGGAAAACAGGGCAGGCGGTTTTCGGGTCGGGAAGACAGACGAGGTCTTGATGCAAGTCGATCTTGAAGGCAGCGAGTGGGCACGGCGCCGTTTACGCAAAGTTGCCGTGCCGTTCAAAACCTGGGCCTTTCCCTGGCCCGGCGTGCCGCCGTGATGCGTTGTCGAGAGACGGTCGCGCAGTGTCATCAACCTATGGAGTTCATCATCATGGAACACACGAAGGAGTTGCTCTCGGTGCCGCTGGCCAGCTTGGTGCCGTCGCGGTTCAACGTTCGGCGCCACTCGGTCGGTCAGGTCGAGGAACTGGCGGCGCTGATCGAGGCGCAGGGTCTCCTGCACAACCTGGTCGTCACCGAGCAGGAGGTCGGCCGGGGCAAGTCGCGCAAGCTGAAGTTCGCGGTTGCGGCCGGTGAGCGGCGGCGTCGCGCGATGCTGCTGTTGCAGCAGCGTGGCCGCCTGCCGAAGGAACACGAAGTGCTGTGCGAGCTGGTGCCGCCCGAGCGGGCGCTGGAGGTCAGCCTCGCCGAGAACAGCGGACGCGAGGCCATGCATCCGGCCGACGAATTCGAGGCCTTCAAGGCGTTGATCGACGAAGGCAAGGGCGTCGAGGACGTGGCTGCGCGCTTCGGCGTGTCGGTGTTGACGGTGCAGCGCCGGCTGAAGCTCTCGGCGCTCTCGCCGAAGCTGCTGGCGCTGTACCGCGAGGACGGAATCAACTTGGACCAGCTGATGGCGCTCACGCTCAGTGACGACCACGCCGCGCAGGAGCGCACTTGGTTCGACGCGCAGCCCTGGGACAAGACGCCGGCCGCGCTGCGGCGACGGCTGACTGTTGGCGAGGTGGAAGCGGCCGGCAGCGCGCTGGTGCGCTTCGTCGGCATCGACGCCTACGAGGCCGCAGGCGGTGTCGTGCGACGCGACCTGTTCGACGACGAGCAAAGCCGCTTCCTGTCGGATCCAACGCTGCTGGAGCGGCTGGCGGTCGAGAAGCTCGAAGCCGTGGCCGTCACCGTGCGTGCGGAAGGCTGGAAGTGGGTCGAGGCGCGGCTGAGCGTGGACTCGCAGGCCCTGCGGCAGTTCGCGCCCTGTGTGCACGTCAACCGCAAGCCCACGGCCGCTGAGCAGGAGGAACTCGATGCGCTGGCTCGCCGCGCTGCCGAACTGGAGCAGCAGGCGCAGGCACTGGACGACGCGCCCGAGTGGCCGCCCAACGAGGCCGAGATGATCGACCTGGAAGAGCAGGACATCGCGGCGCGGTGCAAGGTCATCCACGAGGCGCTGAAGACCTGGACGCCGGAACAGATGGCCCACGCCGGTGTCGTCGTCTCCATTGGCCGCGACGGTGATGTCGAGGTGATGCGCGGACTCGTGCGCGACGAAGATCGGAAGGCCATCGCTGCCGTGGTCCGCTCCAAGGGCGCGACGGACCAGGGCAGCTCCGATGACGCGAGCGACGACGAGCCGCACTCGGCTTCGTCGTCGGCGGCACCGGAGCGCCGGGCACCCGGTTGCAGCGAGGCGCTGACCAAGCGGCTTACCGCGCATCGAACAATGGCCCTGCAGGCGATGCTCGCGCAGAACGCGGCGGTGGCCCTGGCCTCGGTAGTCCATGTCTTCGTGCTGCGCACCTTCGGTGCCGACTATCCGCGCGAGGCTTCGGTGCTGCAGGTGTCGCCGCAGTTGTCGGGGTACGCGCTCGAAGCTGCGGCCGACGACCTCAAGGCCAGCCGGGCTTGGCTGGCGGTTCAGCAGGCGAAGGATGCGTGGCAAGCCCGCCTGCCCGAGCAGCAGGGCGAGTGGTTCGGATGGTTGCTCGGCCTGTCCCAGGTCGAGCTGCTCGACCTGCTCGCGCTGTGCAGCGCGCTGACAGCGAACGCGCTGCCGACCGCAGGTGCGGCAGGCAGCGCAAATGCCATCGCGGCGGCGCTGGGCCTGGACATGGCCGTCTGGTGGGAGCCGACCGCCGAGGGCTACCTGAACCACGTGCCGAAGGCACAGATCATCGAGGCGCTGAAGGAGGTCGGGCCCGAACTGGCGGGTGGTGGTGTCGAGGCGATGAAGAAGGATGCGCTGGTGACGGCAGCGGCATCGCGGCTGGCCGGCACGCGCTGGCTGCCGGAGCCGCTGCGCCGATCGCCGGGCTGAACGCGAAGTTGACCGGTTGGCGCGGGCGGTGTGAACCCGCCCGCGCGATCCGGGTCGGAGGAATCGTGTGGCTGCTGGTCGCTCGCGAACCCCGGCCGGACGCGCCTGACTGGCCCGGCCGGCGCCTGCTCGCGGCCATTGATGCGGTCGCGTGGCCGCTGATGTGGGTGCTGCTGATCCGGCAAGTGCCGGGGCCCGCAGGCCTGGTCGGCCCGTTCGTCACGGCGCTCGCCGTGCTCTTGGGTCTAGGGCGGTTGCACCGCGCGCTGTGGGAGAACCATCGCTACTGGTTCACGACCTGGCGCTGGGGCAAGGTGCTGGGCGCGATGCTGCTTATCGGAGCCGTGCTGAAGCTCTCGATGGCAGCGTAGCCTGAAGGTTCTTCAGCGCGCTGCGCGCGGCGACGACATCAGTGTGACACCGTGGGGCGACCCGCGCTCCACTGCTCGAGGTCGATGCGACGCCACGCGACGGCGCGCTTGGCGAGGCGAACCGGCGACGGGAACTTGTCCTCGGCCATCAGCCGATAGATCGTTGACCGGCCGAGTCCGGTCATCCGCACGACGGCAGCCATGCGGACGAACACGGCGGACTGCACCTCGGCGGCGGGCGGTTTCGACTCGGTCTGCGTCTGGCTCATCAGGCGGCTCCTGGGCTGCGTCTGAGGAGAACTCTAGGCGCTGCAGGCGGACCCGCGAGCGATGACTTTGGGCCGAAAAGTGTCGGGCTGAAGTGGAGCGACACTGTCGATCACAGAGCGAAGTCATGCCCGAAGTCACCCCGATCAAGCGCAGTCGGCTGTTTGTCCCCGACACCGCGCACCTGGCAGGCCTAGTTGCCGACATCATGTCGGACAGCCGCGAGCGCAGGCGGGCTGCGCAACGCTTCCTCCCCGATTTGCTCGAAATGGGATGGCTGCCGTTGCTCTGCTGGCATCACATCGAGGAGTTGCTTCAGCATCGCGACGAACATGTTGTGGATGCACGGTTGTCCTACGTTTGGAGCCAGCCGCTCATTGCCTGGATACGCCCTGTGGACCCAAGCGCCGGGCCTGGGTCCATCATCGACATTCTGCGGGCCGAGGTTGCGGCTGCGATGCGCAATCCAGGTGCCGATGCCACTGAGGTGTGCGACCTCGCCGGACATGAGCTCATTGCCGTGGGCGCAGGTACTGATGCGATTCCAACGAGCTTCCGCGATTGGCGTTTGCTTCGAAGTGCGCTGACTCAGCAACAACAGAACGCGCGCCGGGTCACGGCGATTGCAAGGTGGCGCGCGACCCAGATCGATGACACGCCGATAAGCGCGTGGATGAACCAGCCGGCCAGGGACCCGGACGCGACTGCTCGGATGCTCGGAAGGTTGCACGAGAGCCTTGCGCACGAGATCGCGACCCGGGGGGATAGGCGCATTCCGGACGCGAGGTCGATGGCGGCCGAGTTCATGCAGCAGATTGACCGCGACGGTCGCGCAGTTGTCGAGGATCGGGTGGCCAAGCCTGCCGTCCAGTTGCTCATCAACGCAGGGTTGGACCCCGAAGACATCGACCCATCTGCAACCTTCGGCGAGACGATGAACCTGCTGACCTTCCAGAAGCGTCTGCGCATCGTGGCAGAAGGGCTCCGCTTGCCCTGGGCTGAGTTGAAGCGCCGAGTCACCAGGCAGCAGCTACCCGTGATGGTCATCGAGGAATCGATGCGGCTCCACGCCCAGGATCAGCCGGAGCGCAAGGGCAGCGAGCTGAACGACACGCACCTGCTTTGCCTCGCGCCGTACGCCGACCAGACATTCGTGGACAAGCGCACCTTGGAAAGCGCCCGCCGGGCTCGGAGCAAGAGTCCGATGTTCGACCGCCTCACGACCGGCGTCGCGCGTGCGAGAGACTGTGCTGAGCTGGCTGCTGTGCTCACTGCTCAATCGCGCACGCCTTGAAGGGGTCGCCCGCAGTGAACCGAGCCCCTTCCGCGCTGTCGCAAATTCCGGTGTTGGGTGGACCGAGGCAGACGACTGGAGCAGCAAGCGATGCGGCGCCACTACAACGGTCGGTCTGAGTTGCGGTGTCGGAAGATCATCGACCTCAAAACTGGCACCAGCCAAACCCAGAAAGCAAAAAAGTCAGCAGGCGCTAACCTGCTGACTCTTGCGTTTCTTGGCTCCCCGACCTGGGCTCGAACCAGGGACCTACGGATTAACAGTCCGGCGCTCTACCGACTGAGCTATCGGGGAAAGAGCCTTGCACTATAGCAGGATTTCCTCGCCTGTCACAAGTCCAGCTGCAGTGATGCGCGCACGCTACGGGCCGGCAGGGGGTAGAGGTAGACGTGGCCGAACTGGTAGGGGCTCTCCTGCCAGGCGCGGCGGTTGGCCAGGTTGTCGATGCCGGCGCGCCAGATCAGGCGCTGGCCGCTGGCCAGGCGCTGCTCGTAGTTGGCGCCGATGTCGATGCGTGCCCAGCCGGGAATGCGCAGGCTGTCGTCGCCGGGGATGAGCACGCGGTCGCTGTCCGCGCTGAGCAGGCCGTAGGCGCGCAGGCCGGGCAGGGCGCTGAAGCGGTACTGCAGGTCGGCGCGCAGGCTGCGGGCGGGCACATTGACCGGGCGGCTGCCGTTCAGACCGGCCTGGGCGCTGCCCTCACGGCGGGCGTGGATCCAGGTGCCGGCCAGGCCCAGGGTCCAGGGGCCCAGACGGGTGTCGATGCTGGCCTCCAGACCCTGGTGCACCGCCTCGCCGTCGGCCTGGCGGCTGCAGCTGCCGGGGCTGCTGTCGCTGCAGGGGCCGAGGTCGGCGAAGACAGGACGGTCGATGCGGAAGAGGGCCAGGCCGCCCTGCAGTGCGGCGCTGCCGCCCCGCCAGCCAATCTCGGTCTGGCGACTCTCGAGCGGGCCGATGGCCTCGCCGCGGCGCTGGTAGCGCGGGCGATTCGGGGTGACGTCGGATTCGACGCCGCGGCCCCAGCTGGCGTAGACGCTGTGGCCGGGTGCGGGTGTCCAGCTGGCGGCGATCCAGGGGGTGGTGAAGTCGTCTTCGTAGGCCGTGGCGCGGGTGCCGGAGGTGGTGATGCTTTCGCGCTCCAGCCGGGTGTGACGCAGGCCCAGCCAGAGTTGCAGGCTGGGCGAGAGCCGGATCTGGTCGCGCAGGTAGAGCTCGCGGCTGCGTTCGCGGCGGTTGGTGTTGTCGTCGGTCAGGGTCGGGTCGGCCGGCACCTGGCTTCGACCGTCGATGTGGCCGACGCCGACGTAGTTGTAGGCCTGGCGTTCGAAGTCGGCCCGGCTGCGGTTGAACAACACGCCGGCAGACAGGCGATGGCTGAAGGGGCCGGTCTGCAGGCCGCCGTGCAGGCCCAGGTCCAGCGCATGCTGGCGGCGGCGTTCGTTCTCGCTGCGGAAGTCGTAATAGTCGAAGCTGCCGTCGCTGCAGTAGCGGTCGTAGTTGCCCTCGGCGTCGCAGCCGTAGGGGAAGGCGGTGTAGTCGTCGGTCTTCAGCCGCTGGCTGGCGCCGTGGGCGACGAGGCGCCAGCCAGCGCTCAGCACCTGGGTCCAGCGCAGGCTGCCGGTGAAGGCCTCGAAGTCGACCGGGCGCACCCAGGCTTGGTTGTTCAAGTTGATCGTCGGGTCGATGTCCCGCGCGTCGGGCACGCGCCCGCCGAGCAGGCTGAAGCCGGGCTGGCTGGGCTGCCGCTGCTGGCTGATCTCGAACTCGGCCTCCAGCAGGCTGCCGGGCGCCAGTCGCCAGTCACCTGCCAGGGCCAGCAGGCGGCGCTGGCCTTCGGCGTCGTCCAGGCGCGGGCGCAGACGCTCCGCCGCCACGTTCAGGCGCAGGCCGAAGGCGCGGTCCTCGCCGAAGCGGCTCGACAGGTCGACGGCGGCCAGCAGATTGCCATTGCCCTTGATCTCGACCAGGCCGCTGCGCAGCTCGACATCGGGCCGCTTGACGACGAGGTTGACCAGCCCCCCCGGCGCACTGACCCCGGCCTGGATGCCGCTGGCCCCCTTGAGCAGTTCCAGGCGCGACTTGTTGTCCAGGGGCAGGGCGGTCTCGCCGCTGATCGGCAGACCGTCGCGGCGCAGGTTGCTGCGCAGATCCAGGCTGAAGCCGCGCACGGTGATGTTGCTCCAGTAGCCGGTGGCGTTGTAGGCGCCGCCGACACTGGCGTCGAGCCGTGCGAAATCGGCCAGGCTGACGCCGCCGATATCCAGCCGCTGGCCTTCGCCGAGCACGGTGGTCTGCATCGGCAGCTCGCGGGCGGGCGTGCCGGCGAAGCCGCCGATCTCGACCTGGGCCGCATCGGCCCGGCCTTGCACGCGGACGGTACTGAGCGTGGCCGCGTCCTCGACCGACCAGGCGGGCAGGGCGGCGCACAGCGGCCACAGTCCGGCGAGGATCAGGCGCCCATGCGGCGCGGCTGCCGGGGCGGCGGGGGACGGGGGGATCAGGTGGTGAGCCATCGGTGCTTGCGTTGCGATGGCAGGTGAGCGCTGCAGCAACGCGGTCGCGCCAACAGGCCGACCCCGAGGACTGGACGCTTCCCTGCGCGAGGATTACCTCAATCAGGTTCAAAGGGACTTTCTCAGTCGGCCTGCCTCAAGCACGGCCAACACCCCCAGCAGCACGGTGCACCCCGGACGGGGCAGCCGTGTGTCCCGATTATGCGACTTGCGCGCAGGGTTCGCCCCGATGGGGGCGGCCGGCGCCTCTCGGCAAGCTCCGCCCGTTCGCTGCCGGCCCTGCCGGCCGCGTGCGTCCTGCCCTCGAACCGGAGACTCCGATGAGCCAGCCCGACACCTGCTGCACCCTCGTGCCCTACTTCAAGGCCAAGCCCGGCCAGCTCGCTGCCTTCCAGGCGCTGATGCCGCGCTTCACCGACCTGACCCGCAACGAGCCGCGCTGCCTGCACTACGCCTTCAGCGTCGAGGGCGACAACGTCCACTGTCGCGAGGGCTACGCCGATGCCGCCGGCGTGCTGGCCCATCTCGACAATGTCGGTGCGGTGCTGGGCGAGGCCCTGCAGCTGGCCGACATCACCCGCCTGGAAGTGCACGGCCCCGAGGCCGAGCTGGACAAGCTGCGCACGCCGCTGGCCGGCCTCAACCCGGCCTTCTTCGTGCTGCAGCCGGGCGGCTTCCGGCGCTGAGGCGGAAGCCCGCTGCAGGGGCTCCTTCAAGCCCAAGGGCCCCATGGGGGCCCTTGGCATGTCGGGGGCGACCGGGTGGCCGCACGCCTCAGAGCACGTCCGACGCGAAGTCCGCCAGCCGCGAGCGCTCGCCGCGCGCCAGCGTCACATGGCCGCTGTGCGGCCAGCCCTTGAAGCGGTCGACGACATAGGTCAGGCCGGAACTGCCCTCGGTCAGGTAGGGCGTGTCGATCTGCGCCAGGTTGCCCAGGCAGACGATCTTGGTGCCGGGGCCGGCCCGGGTGATCAGGGCCTTCATCTGCTTGGGCGTGAGGTTCTGTGCCTCGTCGATCAGCAGGAACTTGTTCATGAAGGTCCGGCCGCGCATGAAGTTCAGGCTCTTGACCTTGATCTTGCTGCGCACGAGGTCGTTGGTCGCGGCGCGGCCCCACTCGCCGGCGCCGCTGTCGTTGCGGGCCAGGAATTCGAGGTTGTCGTCCAGCGCGCCCATCCAGGGGCCCATCTTCTCTTCCTCGGTGCCGGGCAGGAAGCCGATGTCCTCGCCCAGCGGCACGGTCACGCGGGTGACGATGATCTCGCTGTAGCGCCGCTCGTCGAGCACCTGCGAGAGGCCGGCGGCCAGCGTCATCAGCGTCTTGCCGGTGCCTGCGGTGCCAGCCAGGGTGATGAAGTCGCAGTCCGGATCCATCAGCAGATTCAAGGCGAAGTTCTGCTCGCGGTTGCGCGCGGTCACGCCCCAGACCGAGTTCTTCGCATGCGTGTAGTCCTTGAGCGTGCGCAGCACCGCCGTCTTGCCGGTGATCTCGGTGACCTTGGCGTAGAGCGGCGCGGCGCCCGGGGTCTCCAGGTAGACGAACTGGTTGACCAGCAGCACCGGCACCATGGGCCCGGCGATGCGGTAATAGGTGGCGCCGCCCTGCTGCCAGCTCTCCATCGTCTTGCCGTGGCGGTCCCAGAAGTCCGCTGGCAGGGCGAGCACGCCGGTGTAGAGGAGGTCGCCATCCTCCAGGGTCTTGTCGTTGGTGTAGTCCTCGGCGGCCAGGCCCAGCGCGCGGGCCTTGACCCGCATGTTGATGTCCTTGGACACCAGCACCACCTCGCGCGTCGGGTGGGCCTCCACCAGGTGCTGCACCACACCCAGGATCTGGTTGTCGGCCTTGCCCTGCGGCAGGCCCTGGGGCAGCTTGACCTCCAGCAGCTTGGTTTGGAAGAAGAGCTTGCCGCCTGCCTCGCGATGACCGGTCTTGGCCAGCGGGATGCCGGCGGCCGAGTCGAAGGCCCCGTGGCCCATGGCCGCGACGAGCGCGTCGAGTTCGCGGCTGACCTGGCGGACATTGCGCGAGACCTCGCTCATGCCCTTCTTGTGCCCGTCGAGTTCCTCCAGCGTGATCATCGGCAGGAGGATGTCGTGCTCCTCGAAGCGGAAGAGACTGGTCGGGTCGTGCATCAGCACGTTGGTGTCCAGCACGAAGAGCTTGGCCGGGCCGCCGGCCAGGCGACGCGGTCGGGCACGGGCGGGTTCGGTCGCGGGGCGCTGCTCGCGGACGGCTGTGCGTGGTGGCGTCTCGATCGCCGGGTTGCCGGCATGGACGGGTGCCGGCACGGCCTGCGGCGGGACCGTCGGTGCAGGGTCCAGCCCCTCGGGCCGGGCGGCGCTCCGGCTGCGCGGGCTGCGAGAGGGCGCGCGTGGGGGACGAGCACCCAGATCGGCATCGGCTGCGAGGGGCGCCGGATCCAGCAAGGCGGGCGGGGCGCTGGCCTCGTCCGTCGTCGCCGTGCCGCGCTTGAGCGCACGCGGCGCGGCCTGGGCCTCGAAGTCACGCGGGCCGAGCAGGGAAGCTTTCTGGGTCGGGGGCTTGGGCAGGGGCATGGTCAGGGCTGAACGCGGAGCCGGAAAAAAGAAAAGCCGCACAGCAAGCTGTGCGGCTTTGTTGGGATGCGGGGCTTCGTCCCTCTGGCATGCAACCCATTATGCACGCCGGGTGAAGCCCGGCAGCCGACCTCAGGCGGCGGCGCGCAGCCCCTGGACCGACTGCAGGACTTCGTCCACATGGCCGGCCACCTTGATGCCGCGCCACTCGGCGATCAGCACGCCCTGCGGGTCGATCAGGAAGGTCGAGCGCTCGATGCCCTTGACCTTCTTGCCGTACATGATCTTGTTCTTGACCACGCCGAACATGTGGCAGAGCTTCTCTTCGGTGTCGGCAATCAGCTCGAAGGGCAGTTCGAGGTTTTGCTTGAACTTGTCGTGCGAGGCCAGGTTGTCGCGCGAGACACCGAAGACGACGGCGCCCGAGGCGAGGAAATCGGCGTGGCGGTCACGGAACTGCATCGCTTCCGTGGTGCAGCCCGGGGTGTTGTCCTTCGGGTAGAAATAAAGGACGATCGAGCGACCCCGGAATGCCTGCGGCGTGAAGGTCACGCCGCCGGTGGCCTGCGCATCGAAATCCGGAAGGGGTTTGTTCAGGGCAGGCGTCATGGCAGGTGGGCAGGGCTTGAACAGCCGCGCATTATAGAAGGCGCGCCGAGGCCTCCCCTGGCTGCTCCCCCGACCGCTGGCTCAGGCGTCCAGCAGCAGGGCCGCCACCACCGCACGATCCTCCGACAGCAGCACGTTGTAGGTGCGGCAGGCGGCGGCGGTGTTCATGGTCTCGATGCCGATGCGGCGCGCCATCAGCGGTCGCAGCAGGGCCGGCTTCGGGAAGCGCTGGCGGCTGCCGGTGCCCAGCAGCACCAGCTCGGGCTGCAGTGCGGCGATGGCCTCGAAGTCCTCGAGGCGCAGACCGTCGAAACCCGCCGGGGCCCAGGCCTGGACCTCGCCCTGCCAGGGCAGGAGCAGGCTCTCTCGCCAGACCACGGATCCCACGCCGATGCGGTCAGGATGCACCGCGGAGACCACGTTGGGACGGCTGGGCAGATCGGCTTGGAACTTCATGGGGCGGGGCTTCCGGCTCGGGGGCGCGGGCGGACACGGGCCATCGGCCATGCGAGAGCCAGGATCCACCCCTCGACTAAAATTCTAGCTTTCGCCTCGCGCCCGGGGCCCCGTCAGGGGGCATGCGCCAGGCCGACGCTGACCCACTGCGGAGCCCCCGTGAGCAAACCCATCCACAAGTCGAGCAAGCTGGCGAATGTCTGTTACGACATCCGCGGACCGGTGCTCGACAAGGCCCGTCAGATGGAAGAGGACGGCCAGAAGATCATCAAGCTGAACATCGGCAACCTGGCGGTCTTCGGCTTCGACGCCCCGGACGAGATCGTGCAGGACATGATCCGCAACCTGCCCTCGGCCGCCGGCTACACCGACAGCAAGGGCCTGTTCGCGCCGCGCCGCGCCGTCGTGCACTACACGCAGGAGAAGGGCATTGCCGGCGTGACGGTGGACGACGTCTACCTCGGCAACGGGGCCTCCGAGCTGATCGCGATGAGCATGAACGCCCTGCTCGACGCAGGCGACGAGGTGCTGGTGCCCGCCCCCGACTACCCGCTGTGGACGGCCTCCGTCTCCCTGTCGGGCGGCACGCCGGTGCACTACCTGTGCGACGAGGGCGCCGACTGGTACCCCGACCTCGACGACATCCGCCGCAAGATCACGCCGGCGACCCGTGCGATCGTCATCATCAACCCGAACAACCCGACCGGCGCGCTCTATCCCGAGCCGCTGCTGCGGGAGCTGGTCGAGATCGCGCGGCAGCACAAGCTCATCGTCTTCGCCGACGAGATCTACGACAAGACGCTCTACGACGGCAACGTCCACACCAGCATCGCCTCGCTGGCCGACGATGTCTTCTTCGTCACCTTCAACGGGCTCAGCAAGAACTACCGGGCCTGCGGCTACCGCGCCGGCTGGATGGTCGTCTCGGGCAACAAGCGCCAGGCCAAGGACTACATCGAAGGCCTGAACATGCTGGCCTCCATGCGACTGTGCGCGAACACGCCCGGCCAGCTGGCCGTGCAGACCGCGCTCGGCGGCTACCAGAGCATCAAGGACCTCGTCGCGCCGCAGGGCCGTCTGACCCGCCAGCGCGACATGGCCTACGAGCGCATGTCGGCCATTCCGGGCGTCAGCGTGGTCAAGCCCAAGGCGGCGCTCTACATGTTCCCGCGCCTGGACCCGAAGGTCTATCCGATCCAGGACGACCAGCAGTTCGCCTACGAGCTGCTGGCCGAGGAGAAGGTGCTGATCGTGCAGGGCACCGGCTTCAACTGGCCGCAGCCGGACCACTTCCGCCTCGTCTTCCTGCCCAACACCGACGACCTCGGCGAGGCGCTGGACCGCATCGAGCGTTTCCTGGCCGGCTACCGCCGCCGCCACAGCGTCTGAGGTCTCGGCCTCTCCCCCCCTTTCCCCGACGCGGCCGGCCACGAGCCGGCCGCGTGCCCCTTGATCCTCTCGCGTCCTGATTCCATGAAAGCTCTCCAGCTCGGCCTGCTCGGCATCGGCACCGTCGGCAGCGGCACCTTCGCTGTCCTGCAACGCAACCAGGCGGAGATCGTCCGCCGCGCCGGCCGCGGCATCGTGATCAAGACCGTGGCCGATCTCGACACCGCCTGCGCCCGGGCCGTGGTCGGGGATGCCGCGCAAGTGGTGGCCGACGCCCGCGCGGTGATTGCCGATCCCGAGATCGATGTCGTCGTCGAGTTGATCGGCGGCTACGGCATCGCCCGCGCCCTGGTGCTGGAGGCCATCGCGGCCGGCAAGCATGTAGTCACCGCCAACAAGGCCCTGCTGGCCGTGCATGGCAGCGAGATCTTCGCGGCCGCGCGCGCCAAGGGCGTGATCGTCGCCTTCGAGGCCGCGGTCGCCGGCGGCATTCCCATCATCAAGGCTCTGCGCGAAGGCCTGACCGCCAACCAGGTCCAGTGGGTGGCCGGCATCATCAACGGCACGACGAATTTCATCCTGTCCGAGATGCGCGACAAGGGCCTCGATTTCGACGTCGTGCTCAAGGAGGCTCAGCGCCTGGGCTATGCCGAGGCCGATCCGACCTTCGACATCGAAGGCGTCGATGCCGCCCACAAGGCCACGCTGATGAGCGCCATCGCCTTCGGCGTGCCGGTGCAGTTCGACAAGGCCCATGTCGAGGGCATCACCCGGCTGGCCGCTGCGGATATCCGCTATGCCGAGCAGCTGGGCTACCGCATCAAGCTGCTGGGCATCGCGCGCCGTCAGGCTGAGGGCATTGAGCTGCGCGTGCACCCGACCCTGGTGCCGACCAAGCGCCTGATCGCCAACGTCGAAGGCGCGATGAATGCGGTGATGGTGCAGGGCGATGCCGTGGGCACCACCCTCTACTACGGCAAGGGCGCGGGCAGCGAGCCGACCGCCTCGGCTGTGATTGCCGACCTGGTCGACATCGCCCGCCTGTCCGGCGCTGGCGAGGGCGCCCGCGTGCCGGCCCTGGGCTTCCAGCCCGAGGCCCTGGCCCAGGCCGACGCCCTGCCCATCCTGCCGATCGAGCAGGTGCTGACCTCCTTCTACCTGCGCCTGCGCGTGGCCGACGAGGCCGGCGTGCTGGCCCGCCTGACCGGCATCCTGGCCGAACGCGGCATCTCGCTGGACGCCGTGCTGCAGCGCCCGGGCGACGAGGTGGCCGCCGGCCAGCCCGCCGCCACCGACCTGATCATGCTGACCCACATCACCCGCGAAGGCGCCATGCGCGCCGCGCTGGCCGAGATGCAGGCCCTGCCGAGCGTGCTGGCGCCCATCGTCAGCCTGCGCAAGGAAGATCTCGCCTGAGCCGGGCCCGGGGCCTTCCCGAACCGAATGCAACGATGAAGTACATCAGCACCCGCGGCGACCGCACGGAGCGCCGCTTCTGCGAGATCCTGCTCGAAGGCCTGGCGCCCGACGGCGGTCTCTACCTGCCCACGCACTACCCGAAGGTCGATGCCACCACGCTCGCGCGCTGGCGCGGCCTGGGCTATGCCGAGCTCGCCTTCGAGATCCTCTCGCGCTACATCGACGACATTCCGCCGCTGGAGCTGAAGGCCCTGGTCGACAAGACCTACACGGTCGCAGCCTTCGGCGACGCGGCCATCGTGCCGCTCAAGCCCGTCACGCCTGCGCGCGGGGGCCAGGGCGCCGTCCTGCTCGAAGCCCTGTCCAACGGCCCCACCCTGGCCTTCAAGGACATGGCCATGCAGCTGCTCGGCAACCTCTTCGAGTACGAGCTGGCCCGCCGTGGCGAGACCCTGAACATCCTCGGCGCCACCAGCGGCGACACCGGCAGCGCGGCCGAATACGCGATGCGCGGCAAGCGCGGCATCGCCGTGTTCATGCTCAGCCCGCTCGGCCGCATGAGCCCCTTCCAGCAGGCGCAGATGTTCAGCCTGCAGGACGCCAACATCCACAACCTGGCCGTCGAGGGCGTCTTCGACGACTGCCAGGACATCGTCAAGGCCGTCAGCGCCGACCTGGACTTCAAGCGCCGCCACAAGATCGGCACCGTCAACTCGATCAACTGGGCGCGGCTGCTGGCCCAGGTCGTCTACTACTTCGCCGGCTACTTCCAGGCCACGGAGACCAACGACGAGCGCGTGAGCTTCACTGTGCCCAGCGGCAACTTCGGCAACGTCTGCGCCGGCCACGTCGCGCGCATGATGGGCCTGCCCATCGAGCGCCTGGTGGTTGCCACCAACGAGAACGATGTGCTCGACGAGTTCTTCCGCACCGGCGCCTACCGCGTGCGCGGCAGCGCCGACACGCACGAGACCTCCAGCCCCTCGATGGACATCTCCAAGGCCAGCAACTTCGAGCGCTTCGTCTTCGACCTGCTCGGCCGCGACGCCGCCCGCACCGCCGAGCTCTTCGGCGCGCAGGTGGGGCAGGGCGGCTTCACGCTCGACGCCGCCAGCTTCGCGAAGGTGGCGGGCTACGGCTTCCGCTCGGGCCGCAGCACGCATGCCGACCGCCTGGCCACCATCCGCCGCGTGGCTTCGGAAAGCGGCCTGATCGTCGACCCGCACACGGCGGACGGCCTGAAGGTGGCCGCCGAGCAGCCCGGCCCCGAGACCATGATCGTGCTGGAGACCGCGCTGCCGGCCAAGTTCGCCGCGACCATCGTCGAGGCCCTGGGCCACGAGCCCCCGCGGCCCGCGGGCCTGGAGGGCATCGAGGCCCTGCCCAAGCGTGTCCAGGCGGTGCCGGCCTCGGTCCAGGTCGTCAAGGACTACGTGGCCGCCCACGCCCCCGCATGACCCTCGACCTGCCGGCCGGCCCCGCCATGAAGGCCGTGGGCTTCTGCGGCTACTCCGGCTCGGGCAAGACCACGCTGGTCGAGCAGATGGTCGGCGGCCTGCGCGCGCGCGGCCTGCGCGTCTCGGTGGTCAAGCATGCCCACCACGCCTTCGACATCGACCAGCCCGGCAAGGATTCCTGGCGCCACCGCGAGGCCGGGGCCTACGAGGTCGTCGTCTCCTCCAGCCGCCGCCTGGCCAAGGTGCGCACGCTGCGCGAGGACCGCGAGCCGACCGCCCACGAGCTGCTGGCCGAACTGGCCCCCTGCGACTGGGCCCTGGTCGAAGGCTTCAAGCATGCCGACCTGCCGAAGATCGAGGTCTGGCGCGCCAGCACCGGACGGCCGGTGCAGTACCCGGCCGATCCGCACATCCGGGCGATCGCGACCGACAGCCGGGCCGAGCTGCCGCAGGCCACCGAGCTGCCGCTGCTGGACCTGAACGACCCCGAGGCCATCATCGCCTTCCTGATCGGGCAGGCTGCGGACTTCGCCTACACGCCCCGCGCGCTGCCCCGGCTCGGCTTCTGAGCCTGCTTCGCCCTTGCGCCTCCCCGCATGAACCGACCCGCCCCCAAGCCGCTGATCAGCCTGGACGAGGCCCTGGCCCGCCTGCTGGCCCAGACCCCGCGCCTGGCCGGCGTCGAGACCGTCGACAGCTTCGAGGCCCTGGGCCGCGTGCTGGCCGAGGACCTCGTCGCCCCGCTCGACGTGCCCGGCATGGACAACAGCGCGATGGACGGCTACGCCCTGCGCCGTGCCGACCTGCTCGGCCCCGAGGGCCTGGCCCGCGCGCTGCCGGTGGGCCAGCGCGTGGCGGCCGGCCACCCCGGCGGCCCCCTGGCCGAGGGCACGGCCGCGCGGCTTTTCACCGGCGCCGAGATCCCGCCCGGCGCCGACGCCGTCGTGCCGCAGGAGCAGGCCGAGGCGCTCACCCTGCCGGACGGCCGTGCGGCCGTGCGCATCACCGTGCTGCCCGAGCCCGAGGCCTGGATCCGCCGCCGCGGCGACGACGTGCGCCAGGGCGCCACCGTGCTCGCCACCGGCACCCGGTTGAGCGCCCAGGCCCTGGGCCTGGCCGCCTCCCTGGGCCGGGCCACGGTGCAGGTGCGCCGCCGTCCGCGGGTGGCCCTGTTCTCCACTGGCGACGAGCTCGTGATGCCGGGCAGCCTGCCGCCCGAGCAGCTGCCGCGCGGCGCCATCTACAACTCCAACCGCCACACCCTGCGCGGCCTGCTGCAGGCGGCCGGCGCGGAGGTCACCGACCTCGGCATCGTGCCCGACCGCCGCGAGGCCACCCGCGAGGCCCTGCGCGCCGCGGCCGAGGCGCATGACCTGATCCTCACCTCGGGCGGCGTCTCGGTGGGCGAGGAAGACCATCTCAAGCCCGCCGTCGAGGCCGAAGGCCGGCTGGACCTGTGGCAGGTCGCGATGAAGCCCGGCAAGCCCCTGGCCTTCGGCGCAGTGCGCCGGCCCGGCGCGCCGGGCGAGGCGCGGGGCGCAGCGGCCGAAGCCTTGTTCATGGGCCTGCCCGGCAACCCGGTGTCGAGCTTCGTGACCTTCCTGCTGGCCGTGCGGCCGGTGCTGCGTGCGCTGGAGGGCGAGCCCGTCCACGCGCCGCGCGCGCTGCAGGTGCCGGCCGCCTTCGACTGGCCGCACCCCGACCGACGCCGCGAATTCCTGCGCGCGCGGCTGGATGCCGCCGGACAGGCCCACATCTACCCCAAGCAGTCCTCCGCCGTGCTGACCTCGGCCGTCTGGGCCGAGGGCCTGATTGATGTGGCGGCCGGTCAGGTCATCCGCGCCGGCGACCCGGTGCCCTACCTGCCCTATGCGGCCCTGCTGTGAGCGGCGCCGCCCGGCCCCTTGCCCTTCCGCCTGAGCCTGTCCTGATGAGCACCGTCCACGTCCGCTACTTCGCCGCCCTGCGCGAAGCCCTGGGCCCCGGCGAAACCGTGGCGCGGCCCGAGCCCGCCACCATGGCCGCCCTGCGCGATGCCCTGATCGCCCGCGGCGGCGCCCATGCCGAGCGCCTGGCCCGCGGCCGCGCCGTGCGCATGGCCGTCGACCAGCAGATGGCCGACGAAGCGACCCCGCTGCGCGAGGGCGCAGAGGTCGCTTTCTTCCCGCCGGTCACAGGGGGGTGAGGGCACGGGGCCCCAAGGTCCCTGCGGACCTTGGGGTGGCCCGAACGCCGGCGGGCCTACGAGCCCGGTGGCCGGGGGCGAAGCCCAGGGCACGGGGCCCCAAGGTCCCTGCGGACCTTGGGGTGGCCCGAACGCCGGCGGGCCGATGAGCCCGGTGGCCGGGGGCAGCCGATGTGATCCGGTCGAACCGACAATCAGCACGCCATGCACACCGACACCGTCACCATCCAGACCGCCGACTTCGACCTCGGCGCCGAAGTCGCCCGCCTGCGCGAGGGCGATGGCGGCGTCGGCGCGGTGGCGGCCTTCATCGGCACCGTGCGCGATCGCAGCGAGGGTGCCAGCGTGTCCGCCATGGAGCTGGAGCACTACCCCGGCATGACCGAGCGGGCCATCGAGGCCATGATCGCCGAGGCCCGCCGCCGCTTCGCGCTGCGCGGCGTGCGGGTGATCCACCGCGTCGGGCCGCTCGACCTGGGCGATCAGATCGTGCTGGTGGCCGTGAGCTCGGCCCACCGCGGCGAGGCCTTCCAGGCCTGCGAATTCCTGATGGACTACCTCAAGACCCAGGCGCCCTTCTGGAAGAAGGAAACCACGCCCGAGGGCGCACGCTGGGTCGACGCCCGCGTGGCCGACGACGCGGCCCTGGCCCGCTGGGGCATCGAGGCCCGCAATGCCTGAGGCCGCCCACGGGCGCGACGCAGGTCGGGCCGGCGGCTGGCTCGGCCGTGCCCGGCGGGTGGGTGCCGGACACCCGCGCCGCGCAGGCGCGGCCTGCGGCGTGCGGCGCCTGCTGGCCGGCTGAGCTGCGATGAGCGGCATGGGCCCCGCCCTCTGGCTGCAGGCTGCGGCCGTGGCCGGTGGCGCAGCCGCCGGCGGCCTGCTGCGCTGGGGCCTGAGCCTGCTGCTCAACCCGCTGTGGGCGGGCTTTCCGCTCGGCACCCTGTTCGTCAACGCGGTTGGCGGTCTGCTGATCGGCGGCCTCGGCGCCTGGTTCGCCCAGCAGCCGCAGGATCTGCTGCGCCTGCTGCTGGTCACCGGCCTGCTCGGCGGGCTGACCACCTTCTCGGCCTTCTCGGCCGAATCCCTGGCCTTGCTGCAGCGCGGCGCCCTGGGCCTGGCCCTGCTGCACACCGCCGCCCACCTGGTGGGCGCCTTGGCCTGCGCGGCGGCGGGCTGGGCCCTGGTGCAGGCCCTGCTGGCCCGCGGCTGAAGCCGGGGCCGGACCACCGCGGCCCCGGCTTCAGCCGCGCAGGCGCTTGATCAGGCGGACCGCGCCCAGCACCAGCGCCCCCGCCAGCAGACCGACGAAGCCGTCGACCGCCATGGCGCCCAGCACCCCCAGCGCGCCAGCGCCCTCGGCCCAGGCGGCCACCGCATGGTGCAGCGGGGCGATGCCGTGGGCCAGGATGCCCCCGCCCACCAGGAACATGGCCGCGGTGCCGAAGACCGACAGCGCCTTCATCAGCCAGGGCGCGCCCCGCAGCAGGCCGCGGCCCAGGGCGGCCTGCAGGCCGCCGCGGCGGCTGAGCCAGAGCCCGGCGTCGTCCAGCTTGACGATGCCGGCCACCAGGCCATAGACGCCGACCGTCATCAGCACGGCGATGCTGACCAGCACCGCCAGTTGCTGGCTGAAGCTGGCGGCGGCCACCGTGCCCAGGCTGATCACGATGATCTCGGCCGAGAGGATGAAGTCGGTGCGCACCGCCCCCTTGATCTTGTCCTGCTCCCGCGCCACCAGGTCCACCGTCTCGTCGGCCAGGGCGGCGCGCAGCTCGGCCTGGTGGGCAGCGTCCTCGGCCCGGCTGTGCAGGAACTTGTGGGCCAGTTTCTCGAAGCCCTCGAAGCAGAGGAAGGCGCCGCCGATCATGAGCAGTGGCGTGATCAGCACCGGCAGGAAGGCGCTGATGGCCAGGGCCGCCGGCACCAGGATGGCCTTGTTCACCATCGAGCCCTTGGCCACGGCCCAGACCACGGGCAGCTCGCGGTCGGCCTGCACGCCGGTGACCTGCTGGGCGTTGAGCGCCAGGTCGTCGCCCAGCACGCCAGCAGTCTTCTTGGTGGCGACCTTGGTCATCGCGGCCACGTCGTCCAGGATGGAGGCGATGTCGTCGAGCAGGGCGAGCAGGCTGGTGGCCATGGGGGGTGTCTCCGGGAAGGGGCCTTGAAGGCGGGTGGGTCCGGCCGCCGAAGGCTGGGCTGCGGCGCATGCTATGGCGTCCCGCAGTCTCTGCGCCCCGAGCGCCCCCACCTTGAATCGGCGGGGTGCCGCCCCATCTAGAAACCAAGCGGTGCCGGCCACCGCATCTCAAGGATGGACCCATGCGCATCGACAAACTGACCACGGCCTTCCAGCAGGCGTTGCAGGAGGCCAGCAGCCTCGCGGTGACCCGCGAGCATCCCTACCTGGAGCCGGCCCATCTGCTGGCCGCCTTCCTGGCCCAGCCCGACGGCCCGCGGGCGCTGCTGGAGCGGGCCGGCGTGAAGCTGCCCGCACTGAAGACGGCGGTGGATGCCGCCCTCGAGGCCCTGCCGCAGGTGCAGGGCGGCGGGGGGCCGGTGCAGCCCTCGCGCGATTTCGTCGCCTGGCTGCAGGGCGCCGAGAAGGAGGCGGGCAAGCGCGGCGACGCCTTCATCAGCAGCGAGATGGCCCTGCTGGCCCTGGCCGAAGCCAAGACCGAGCTGGCCGAAACGGCCCGCCGCCACGGCCTGAAGCGTGGGGCCCTGGAGGCGGCGATCGAGGCCGTGCGCGGCGGACAGAAGGTCGACAGTGCCGAGGCCGAGGGCCAGCGCGAGGCGCTGAAGAAGTACACCCTGGACCTGACCGAGCGTGCCCGCCAGGGCAAGCTGGATCCGGTGATCGGCCGCGACGACGAGATCCGCCGCGCCATCCAGGTGCTGCAGCGGCGCAGCAAGAACAACCCCGTGCTCATCGGCGAGCCCGGCGTGGGCAAGACCGCCATCGTCGAGGGCCTGGCCCAGCGCATCGTCAACGGCGAGGTGCCCGACAGCCTCAAGGGCAAGCGCCTGCTGGTGCTCGACATCGCCCTGTTGCTGGCCGGTGCCAAGTTCCGCGGCGAGTTCGAGGAGCGGCTGAAGAATGTGCTCAAGGAGCTTTCGCAGGACGCTGGCCAGACCCTGGTCTTCATCGACGAGCTGCACACCATGGTCGGCGCCGGCAAGGGCGAGGGCGCGATCGATGCCGGCAACATGCTCAAGCCCGCCCTGGCGCGCGGCGAGCTGCACTGCATCGGCGCGACCACGCTGGACGAGTACCGCAAGTACATCGAGAAGGACGCCGCGCTCGAACGCCGCTTCCAGCGCATCCTCGTCGACGAGCCCAGCGTGGAGGCGACCATCGCCATCCTGCGGGGCCTGCAGGAGAAGTACGAGCTGCACCACGACGTGGAGATCACCGACCCGGCCATCGTCGCCGCGGCCGAGCTGAGCCAGCGCTACATCACCGACCGCTTCCTGCCCGACAAGGCCATCGACCTGATCGACGAGGCGGCGGCCAAGATCAAGATCGAGCTGGACTCCAAGCCCGAGGCCATGGACAAGCTGGACCGCCGGCTGATCCAGCTCAAGATCGAGCGCGAGGCGGTGCGCAAGGAAAAGGACGAGGCATCGATCAAGCGCATGGCCCTGATCGAGGAGGAGATCGGCAAGCTCGAACGCGAGCTGGCCGACCTGGACGAGATCTGGCGAGCCGAGAAGGCCCAGGTCCAGGGCTCGGGCGAGCTGCGGGTGGAGATCGACCGCATCAAGTCGCAGATCGAGGAGCTCAAGCGCAAGGGCGACTTCAACAAGGTGGCCGAGCTGCAGTACGGCCAGCTGCCGGAGCTGGAGAAGAAGCTCCGCGACGCCCAGGCCCATGAGAACGGCAAGGCCGCCGCCGGCCGCCCCGTGCTGCTGCGCACGCAGGTGGGGGCCGAGGAGATCGCCGAGGTGGTGGCCCGCGCCACCGGCATCCCCGTGGCCAAGCTGATGCAGGGCGAGCGCGACAAGCTGCTGCAGATGGAGGGCAAGCTGCACGAGCGCGTGGTCGGGCAGGACGAGGCCATCGTCGCGGTGGCCGACGCCATCCGCCGCAGCCGAGCCGGCCTGGGCGACCCGAACCGGCCGACCGGCAGCTTCCTCTTCCTCGGGCCCACGGGCGTCGGCAAGACCGAGCTGTGCAAGGCCCTGGCCGCCTTCCTCTTCGACACGGAGGAGGCCATGGTCCGCATCGACATGAGCGAGTTCATGGAGAAGCACAGCGTCAGCCGCCTGATCGGCGCGCCGCCCGGCTACGTGGGCTACGAGGAGGGCGGTACTCTGACCGAGGCCGTGCGCCGCAAGCCCTATGCGGTGGTGCTGCTCGACGAGGTCGAGAAGGCCCACCCGGATGTCTTCAATGTGCTGCTGCAGGTGCTGGACGACGGCCGCCTGACCGACGGCCAGGGCCGCACCGTGGACTTCAAGAACACGGTGATCGTGATGACGAGCAACCTCGGATCGCATCTCATCATGCAGATGCAGGGGCAGGACCCGGAGCTGATCCGCGAGGCGGTCTGGGGCGAGCTCAAGGCGCACTTCCGGCCCGAGTTCCTCAACCGCATCGACGAGACCGTGGTCTTCCACGCGCTCGACGCGCAGCACATCGAGGGCATCGCCGCGATCCAGCTCAAGGCCCTGCAGGGCCGGCTCGCGCGGCTGGAGCTGAGCCTGGACGTCAGTCCGGCCGCGCTGGCCGAGCTGGCCAAGGTCGGCTTCGACCCGGTCTTCGGCGCGCGGCCGCTGAAGCGGGCGATCCAGCAGCGTATCGAGAACCCGCTGTCCCGGCTGCTGCTGGAAGGCCGCTTCCCGCCCAAGAGCGTGATTCCGGTCGAGGTCGACCCCATCCTTCATCCGGGTGAATTCCGCTTCGAGCGGCGCACGCACTGAGCCCGGTCGGGCATCCCGGGCCGCAGGGTGGCCCGGGATGGGCGGCGCCTAGAATTTCGCGATGAATGACAAGCAGGTGACGGGGGCCGCAGCAGCCCAGCCGGTGGTGATCGTGGGGGCCGGTCTGGCCGGTCTGACGACGGCCTTGCAGCTGGCCGGGCAGCGGCCGGTGATCGTGCTGGCCAAGCGCAGCCTGGGCGAAGGCGCGACGGCCTGGGCCCAGGGCGGCATCGTCGGCGTGCTCGGCCAGGACGACAGCGTCGACAGCCATGTGCAGGACACGCTGGAGGCCGGTGCCGGCCTGGTCGACAAGGACAGCGCCCGCTTCGTCGCCGAGCGCAGCGCCGATGCGGTGGCCTGGCTGGTCGAGCACGGCGTGCCCTTTTCGCCCGACCCCGACGGCCCGCTGGGCCTGCACCTGACGCGCGAGGGCGGCCATGCCGTACGCCGCATCGCCCATGCAGCCGATGCCACCGGCCGTGCCATCCACGAGGCCCTGCTGGCCCGCGCCCGCGCGCATCCCAACATCACGCTGCGCGAGCGCTGGATGGCGGTTGACCTCATCACCACCCGCCATCTGGCCGGGCGCCAGGCCCGCCAGGGCGAGGCTGCGGCCCCGCGCTGCTACGGGGTCTACGCGCTGGACATCGATCGCAAGCGGGTCGAGACCGTGGCCGCCGGCGCGGTCATCCTCGCCACCGGCGGCCTCGGCAAGGTCTATCGCTATACCAGCAACCCCGACACCGCCACCGGCGACGGCGTGGCCATGGCCTGGCGGGCCGGCTGCCGGGTCGCGAACATGGAGTTCGTCCAGTTCCATCCCACCTGCCTCTACCACCCGCAGGAGCGCAGCTTCCTGATCACCGAGGCCCTGCGCGGCGAAGGCGCCGTGCTGCGCCTGCCCGGCGTGCCAGGCGAGGACGGCCAGGCCGCGCGCTTCATGCCGGCCCACGATGCCCGGGCCGAGCTGGCCCCGCGCGACATCGTTGCCCGCGCGATCGACTTCGAGATGAAGAAGCATGGCCTCGACCACGTCTGGCTCGACGCCACCGGCCTGGGCGAGGACCGGCTCAGGAGCCACTTCCCGACCATCCATGCGCGCTGCCTCGCGCTGGGCATCGACATCGCCCGCCAGCCCATTCCGGTGGTGCCCGCCGCGCACTACAGCTGCGGCGGCGTGGTGAGCGACCTGCAGGGCCGAACCGACCTGCCGGGCCTCTACGCCGTGGGCGAGACCGGCTGCACCGGCCTGCACGGCGCCAACCGCCTGGCCAGCAACTCGCTGCTGGAATGCGTGGTGCTGGGCCGCAGCTGTGCCGAACATCTGCTGGCCCAGCCCGTCGCGCCCGCGCCGGCCCTGCCGGCCTGGGACGAGAGCCAGGTCGAGAACGCGGACGAGCAGGTCGTCATCAGCCACAACTGGGACGAGCTGCGGCTGCTGATGTGGAACTACGTCGGCATCGTCCGCACCACCCGGCGCCTGGAGCGGGCCCTGCACCGCATCAAGCTGCTCAAAGGCGAGATCGACGACTACTACGGCAGTTTCCGCGTGACCCGCGACCTCCTGGAGCTGCGCAACCTCGTCGATGCGGCCGAGCTGATCGTGCGCTCCGCGCTCAGCCGCCACGAAAGCCGCGGCCTGCACTACAGCCGCGACTACCCGGGCAGCCTGCCGGTCAGTTTCCCGACCGTGCTGGTGCGCAAGCGCCGGCGGCGCGATCAGGACGACTGAGCCCGTCCGGGCTCAGGGATAGAGCCTGAGCGCGCTGCTGGAACCGCCCCCGAGCAAGCCGCCCAGCAAGGAGCCCGAGCTCGTCGGGAAGCTGCCCAGGTTGGGGAAGACCGTGCCCATCGAGGCGGCCGGCACGCCCATCCAGCGCGCCACTTCGGCCAGCAGGTGCTCGGTCGGCGTGCTGGGCAGCAGGATGCCGCGCGACTCCACCATGTCCGGGCCGTTCAGCCGCAGGTCGGGCGACTTGCCGTGCAGGCCGCCGATCACCGGGCCGATCAGCAGGGCATGGCCGCCCCAGCCGTGGTCGGTGCCGCTGCCGTTGGGCACCAGGCTGCGACCGAACTCGGAGTGAATCAGCATCGAGACGTCGTTCTCAATGCCAAGAGCCTTCGCGGAGCTCCAAAACGAGCCGATGCCCTGATCAAGAGTCTTCAGATTCTTGTCCAGGGTACTCATCATGTCCGCGTGGGTATCGTAGTTACCCTGGGTCGAGAAATGCACGGAGCGCGGGCGTCCCGAGTAGGCATCAGACTTGAACAGCCGAGCGACAGTCTGCAGCTCGGGCAGTCCGGGGTAGGGCGTCGTATCCGTCACCATGGCCAGCGCGTTCCTCACCACAGCGGAACTTTGGTTTGCACGCAGCTGGGCAGCAGCGAACTCGTTGGCCAGCGGATGCCCAAAACTGCCAGCACGGCCCATGACGCCTTCCATCATCTGGATGACCTTGGCTGGGATGTTCGGCTGGCGGACCAATACACCAGTCGGACCCAGGCCGAGGGCTCGGATCCCTGGGGCGGTAAAGCCCGGCTGCGGACCAGCCATCGAGGTGATCTGCGAGAAACTACCCCCCCGCAGCGAGCTGGGCAGGGCTGCGATCATGCGGCCGATCCAGCCGCTCATACCCATCAGGTCGGTTGCATCGCCGAGTTGCCAGATTCGCGTCTGGTCGTTGTGGCTCTGGAGCGCGCGCGGCAGGGGAACCGACCGTGCATCGTATTGTGCCCGGGTGGTTGGTACAGCAAGGGTGCCAGTGTTCATCACGATGGCGACCCGACCTTCGGCATAGAGTGCACGCAGATTGCTCATGGCCGGATGAAGCATCCAGTCCTCGCTCAAGGCCTGGCTCGGGTTGTCTGCCAGGGCCAGGGTACCGCGCACTGAAGTATAGGTTGTTCGGTTGGTTCCGCGACGCGGTGAAATCAGATGATGGGCGTCGAGGCCGCCCCCCAGATAAGTGATCAGAAGGCTTCGGCTCATGACAGCACCATGTTTTGAGGGTGGATGAGGATCGTCCACAGCATCGCGGCGAGTACTTGACGCTGATACGTGACTTGGGTTCGTCCGATACCGCGCAGGATGGACAGAAGGCTGCTGCGGTCTCCGTCGGGAAGCACCTTGCCGCTTAGCCGTCGAGATAATTCGTCAAGCAGTGCGGCATCGTTGTCGGCGGAGATCAGGCGAAGGCTCAGATTGGGGGTCAGGGTGGCGTTCGAGCAGAGATGACCCAGGCCGGTGAAAACCTGGCTTGCCCCGTATTCATCGCAATTCTCAAGCTCGGGGCCGACAAGTTCCAGTGCCCGAAGTTCTGGCGTCGTGAAGTCCGGTCGATTGAAGTTGAAGACCGTCGGTGCGGTAAAGGGTCGCTGAGAACCGATCAGAGTATGATCATACTGGCTCATCACCCGTTGAGTCAGCGGGTTGGAGAAGCATCCCAGGCGTCGAGCAGCCCCCATGGTGTACACATATCGAGGGGTTAACATGCCGAACCGCGGTGTGCCCGGCGTCAGCAGGTCGGGATCGAGAAAGATCGCTCGGAGCACTGCCTTCATGTCGCCCCGGACCCCTTGGCCGTTGTTTACGAAGGCTCGGCTGACCCGGGTTACATAGGCAGGCGATGGGTTTGAGCAAGTCAGGCGCCGGATCAGGTTCAAGGCGATGAAGGGAGGGCAGCTGGGATGCTGGAAAAGGGCATCCAGCGCCTTGCGGATGGCTTGGCTGCAGGACGTTCCCGCCGGAATGTCAACTCTGCCGTCAAGGGCTCTCACAGACTCCGGCGAATGCCGTGAATCGTCCGCTTGCATCGGCGAGGCCCATAACTCGCTGCTGAAAGCGCTGAAGTTCGTGAACCCAAATCTGACCTTTTCGCCCCAGTAGGTCGTGCCGTTGGCATACAGGCCGGTGAAGACGCGTGCCATCTGTGTGACGTCGGCTTGACTGTAGGTCGGGATCGGGTGGCCCTTGCTGTCGATTTTTCGTGAGCCGTCTTCATTCAGTTCCCACAAACCGATCGTGAAGAGTTGCATCAGCTCGCGGGCATAATTCTCGTCGGGTTGTCGTCCGCTTGCTGCATCACCCTTCGAATTATTCATGTACGTCAGGTAGATGCCCATGTCGACGCTGTACGTGATCGCTTCGATCAGTTCGCGAAAATTACCGAAGGCATGTTTATTGAGCGTGTCCCAGAATGATGCGCAGATATAAGCTGAAATGCTCAGTGTACTGACGACAAAGATGTTCGAGAGTGCATAGGTAACCCTTTGGCGAAACTGATCTGCGGCATACACGCATTTCCAATCGATGGCGCGAACCCGTTCGGTGAAAGCAATGAGCTGATTTGGATCCTCGAAGCCTGGCGGACCTTGAAGCCTGACCCAATCGGATACCGTGCGGCTTTGGGGTAGCAGCATCTGCGTTTCGAGCCAAGAGGCGTAGCCGCGAGTCGCTACATCCAGAATTTCGCTGTCCAGTGGTGCGAAGGTGCTGAAGCGCAGCCAGCGAGCTGCCTGATCTACCGACACCGACACTCCGATGTTGGAAAGGGATTGAGCAAGTGTGGTTTGCGGAAAGCCCGCTACGGCGGCTGCAGTCGTGATGCAGGCGAGTGATCCGACTCGTAGGAAATCCCTTCGGGAGTGCTCAAGCGGTTCGGTCATCGAGATTTCGGTGGTCATGGTCATGGCAGCCTCACGAAGCGACGCATGGTGTCGCCGTGGAGGCTGGATCGGTATGATCGACCTTGACTTGAGAAGGTTTGTTGCTCCTTTGATTGTTAGATGTGTCGTAATGCACGGATCACGATCTGATAACGCTTGAGTTGTTTGATTTCGTAGGCTTGGAAATGCAAGTAGATGTATCCGAACCGTCCCGGCTTTCGAGGAGGCTCCTGCCTGTGACAGGACGCAGCCATGAAGAGAGCAGGCAAGTTATGGGCGGAGGTTCGGGGGCGGGCCGCCACGCGGAGGGTCGTGGAGGCGCAGAGGCAGCAGGACTCGCAGAGGGCGGCCATCGAATCCATCGCAGGCAGGCTCAGTGCGCGGCCGAGGCGCTGCGGCGCCGGATGCGCCGGTTCGAACGCGAGCTGCGCAAGACCCACGGGGTCCTGAGGTAGGGCAACGCCTTCTTCGCCCAGGCGGAGCTCAACCGCCGGCTGAAGTGATGCGGGCGCTCATATGGGCCCGGACCGACACGCCCACGGGGTCGAGCCGATCCGCCGCGGGCTGCAGATCGCCACCCTAGCGGCGCCATGCGGCCCTGCAGCGCAGGCCCGCGTGCTGTGCAGCCTGCGGGCTCGGCGCGACCAGGTCCTGGCCCCGCGCATCTCGAACGCGTGGGGCGGACCAGGCTGCAGGTCTGAGGTGCCGGGAAGGTCTGGCGGCAACTCCTCCGAGAAGACCATGGGGGGGCCGCTGCGCCGTCGAGCGGCTGATGCGCCGCCAGAGCCTGCAAGGCGTAATCCGGGGCAAGGTGCGAGTGCACCACGCACCACGATCGCCGACTCGAAGGTGCCGTGTCCGCCGGACAGGGTCGAGCACCCGTTCGGAGTTGACGTGCCGAACCCGCTCTGGGCGTCAGACTTCACCGAGATCTCGACTCGGCGGGAAGGGATGACCTTCGTGATCGACGTCGATGCACGGCGTGTCGTGGACTGGCTGAGGCCGGCATCGAGCCGTCCGTGTGCGGCCGATCGCCCCGACTCACGGCATAGGGCCTCCGCGATTCACGGGGCGGTTCATGGCCCTCAAGACCCGCGACGAACTCCTGCCCGCTGCGGGCAGGCGCAATAGGACTGAGCTCTTGGTTTGCAGGCGACTGACGATGCCCAAGACCGTCGCCAAGCGGGGCACGCCATGGGATCCGTTGGGCTGTGGAGTTCGACCGGCAAAACCGTGGCTCAGTCCGAGTCCAGCACCCGCATCGAGTAGTCGACCGCCTCGATGTCCTTGGTCAGCGTGCCCAGGGAGATGCGGTCCACGCCGGTCTCGGCGATGCCGCGCAGCTGGGCCAGGGTCACGCCGCCCGAGACTTCCAGCACCGCCCGGCCGGCGTTCAGCGCGACCGCCTTGCGCATCTTGTCCAGGCTGAAGTTGTCGAGCAGCACGCTGGTCGCGCCGGCGTCCAGGGCCTGGATCAGCTCGGCGATCGACTCGACCTCGATCTGGATGCTGATGTTCGGCGCCTCGCCGGCCTTCAGGGCCTGGGCTGCGGCCAGGGCCTGGGCCACGCCGCCGGCCGCGGCGATGTGGTTTTCCTTGATCAGCACGCCGTCGTACAGCGCCAGGCGCTGGTTCTTGCCCCCGCCCATGCGCACCGCGTACTTCTGCGCCAGGCGCAGGCCGGGCAGGGTCTTGCGGGTGTCGAGCACCGCGCAGCCGCGCGGATTGGGCGAGGCATCGGCCAGGGCATCGACGTGGCGCTTGGTCACCGTGGCCACGCCCGAAAGCATCTGCAGGAAGTTCAGCGCCGGGCGCTCAGCCGCCAGCAGCGCGCGCGCCTCGGCATGCACGGTGCAGACAGTCTGGTTGCGCTGCAGGGCCTCGCCATCGGCGGCACGCCATTCGACCTGTGCCTCCGGGTCCAGCGCGAGGAAGCAGCCGTCGAACCAGTCCCGGCCGCAGAGCACCGCATCCTCGCGGACGATCACGCGGGCCACCACGCGGCGTCCGGCCGGCACCAGCCGGCCGGTCCAGTCGGCCTGGCCGATGTCCTCGGCCAGGGCCTCGCGGATGTTGCGGGCGCGGGCTTCGGCGAGGGTCTCGTTGCGTTCGATGTTCAGCATGGGGGCAATCAGGCGGCGCCGAGTCCAGTGACGAGATGGGGGGTCGCGCGGGTGGCCGGCGTGGCCAGCACCTGCGGATGTGCGGCGACGAAGGCCAGCATGCGCTCGATGCAGCCCAGGGCCTGGCCTCGCACCGGTTCGGGCACCTGGATCTCGCCGGTCTGGCGCTCCAGGCAGTCGACGAGGGCCTGCAGGCCGTTCATCGCCATCCAGGGGCAGTGCGCGCAGCTCTTGCACGTGGCACCGTTGCCGGCGGTGGGCGCTTCCATCAGCGTGGCCTGCGGCGCGAGCTGACGCATGCGGTGCAGCAGGCCGTTGTCGGTGGCCACGATGAAGGTGCCGGTCGGCGCATCGGTCACGGCCTTGAGCAGCTGCGAGGTCGAGCCGACCACGTCGGCCAGGGCCACCACGGCCGACGGCGATTCGGGATGCACCAGCACCTTGGCCTGCGGGTGCTCGGCCTTGAGCAGCTCCAGCTCCAGGCCCTTGAACTCGTCGTGCACGATGCACTCGCCCTGCCAGAGCAGCATGTCGGCGCCGGTGGTCTGCTGGATGTAGCGGCCCAGGTGGCGGTCCGGCGCCCAGAGGATCTTCCGGCCCTGCGCCTTCAGGTGCTCGACGATGCCCAGCGCGCAGGAGCTGGTCACCATCCAGTCGGCGCGGGCTTTCACCGCGGCGCTGGTGTTGGCGTAGACCACGACGCTGCGGTCCGGGTGGGCATCGCAGAAGGCGGCGAAGTCCTCGGCCGGGCAGGCCAGGTCCAGCGAGCAGGTGGCCTCCAGCTCGGGCATGCGCACCGTCTTGTGCGGCGAGAGGATCTTGGCGCTCTCGCCCATGAAGCGCACCCCGGCCACGACCAGCTCCTGCGCGGCGTGGTCGCGGCCGAAGCGGGCCATCTCCAGCGAGTCGGCGACGATGCCGCCGGTGGCCAGGGCCAGGTCCTGCAGCTCGGGCTCGACGTAGTAGTGCGCGACCAGCACCGCGCCACGCGCGGCCAGCAAGGCCTTGGCGCGGGCGTTCAGGGCGGCGCGGGCGGCCGGGTCCAGGGCCTCGGGCACGCGGGCCCAGGCGTGGGCGGTGGAGGCCTGGCCCAGGGCGTCCTGCCGCGTGAAGTCGAAGCGGATCGGGGTGCTCATCGGATGGCGCTTTGCATCGGGCGGGGGCGGGATCGTAGCAAGCGGGCCGGGGTTTCCCCGGATCGGTTCACGCGCGGGTCTGCGCCGGGTGGCTTCAGGCCGCGGCGAACACCCGGCTCGGCGGCGCGCCGAGGCTGCGCCGCACCATCGCACTGAAGGCGCTGGGGCTGGCGTAGCCCAGCGCGGCGGCAATCTCGCCCATCGGCCGGCCGTGGGCGGCGAGCGTCAGCGCCCGCGCCAGCAGCACCTGCTGCCGCCACTGGCCGAAGCTGGTGCCCAGTTCCTGGCGGAAGAGCCGCGCGACGGTGCGTTCGCTCGCGCCGATGTCGCGCACCCAGCCGGCCAGCGTGGCGTGGCGCTGCGGCGCGTCCAGCACGGCTTCGCAGAGCGCACGCAGGCGCTTGTCCTCGGGCAGGGCGATGCCCAGCGGCAGCGGCGCGGCGCCGGCCAGTTCGGCGCGCAGCAGCGGGGCGATCAGCGCCTCGCGCTCGGTCTGGGCTGCCGCGGGCGGCGGACCGCCGTCGGGGCGGGGGTCCAGGGCCAGGATCAGCGCGCGCAGCAGGTCGGACACCTCCAGCACCCGGCAGTGCCGCCAGGGCAGGTCGGCTTCCGGGGGGGCCTCGGGTTCCTCGGCCCGGGCCGCGGCCGGCCCGCAGCGGCCGGCGGCCTGGTGCAGGTAGAGCGTGCGCAGCTCGGCCGTCTCGACCACGGTCACCGTGTGCTCGATGCCCGGCGGGATCCAGACCGCCCGCGAGGGCGGGACCAGGTAGGTGCCGCGCTCGGCCGTGATCCGCATCACCCCGGTGGCCGACCAGGCCAGCTGGGCCCAGGGATGGTGGTGCGGCTCGACCCGCGTGTCGGCCGCCAGCACGCTGAACTTGGCCCGCAGCGGGCGGGCCGGTGTCGGCATGTAGAGGTGGGGGGCCTGGCGGCCGCGCAGCGGGCCCTCGGTCGGCTGGGCAGGCATTGGCTTGATCTCGACAAAGGATGTCTTTCTATCGTAAGCGCGACGAGCCCGGCCTGCCTACGATGCCGGCATGGCGCTTCTTCCCCTCCCGAACGATCCCGCGCTGCGGGCCGATCTGCGCACCACCGGCCTGGTGGGCCTGGCGCATGGCAGCTCGCACTTCTTCCATCTGCTGTTGCCGCCGATGTTCCCGGTCTTCATCCGCGAATTCGGCCTCAGCTACACCGAGCTGGGCCTGCTGGTCACGCTGTTCTTCGTCGTGTCCGGCCTGGGCCAGGCCCTGTCGGGCTTCCTGGTCGACCGGGTTGGGGCGCGGCCGGTGCTCTTCGCCGCCTTCCTGAGCTTCATCGCCGCGGCCCTGACCGCGGCGAGCGCCCAGGGGCCGGGCGCGCTCGCGGTGGCTGCCCTGCTGGCCGGCCTGGGCAATGCGCCCTTCCACCCTGCGGACTTCACCATCCTGAACCAGCGCATCACGCCGCAGCGCCTGGGCCATGCCTATTCGGCCCACGGCATCTGCGGCAACCTGGGCTGGGCGCTGTCGCCGGTCTTCCTGGTCGGGCTGACGAGCGTGCTCGATTCCTGGCGTCTGGCCTACCTGGGCGCGGCCCTCTTGGCCGCCACCGTGCTCCTCATCCTCTACCGCCAGCGTGCCGCGCTGGACGATCGTCACCAGGCCCGCCGCCAGGCCAGCGTGGCCGCCCGGCCGGTGGCGGGAGCGACGGTGGAGCATCCGATGGCCTTCCTGCGCCTGCCCTCGGTCTGGCTGTGCTTCTCCTTCTTTTTCTGGAGCACCGCGGCGATGGCCGCCATCCAGGGCTTCGCCAGCCCGGCCCTCCAGCAGATGCACGGCCTGCCGCTGTCGCTCACGGCCTTCGTCGTGACCGGCTTCATGCTCTGCGGGGCGGCCGGCATGGTGGCGGGCGGTTTCCTGGTCGCACGCGGCGCGGCACTGGAACGCATCATCACCCTGGCCATCGGCGCCGGTGCGGCGGTGCTGGTGGCCGTCGGCCTGGGTCTGATTCCAGGCGTCGCAGCGGTGGTGGCGGTCGCGCTTTCGGGCGTGGCCATCGGCCTGGCCGGACCGTCGCGCGACATGCTGATCAAGCGCGCTGCGCCGCCCGGTGCCACCGGCCGCGTCTACGGCACCGTGTACTCGGGCCTGGACATCGGCTTTGCGCTGGGCGCGCCGGTCTTCGGCCGCATCCTGGATGCCGGCTGGCCGGGTGGCGTCTTCCTGGCCGCCTCCCTGGCCCTGGCCGCGGGCATCGTCTCGGCCGGCCTGGTCGGCCGGGCCGGACAGCCCGCGCTGCCCGCCGAACCCAGGCTCAGCCCCTGAGCCTCCGCATGGCCGGTGCGCCCCCGGGGGGCTTCAGGCGTCGTCGTGCTGGTGCACGAGCTCGCGCACGCGCGGGTAGATCTGCTGCTGCCAGCGCCGGCCGCTGAACACGCCGTAGTGGCCCACGCCGGTCTGGATGTGGTGGGTCTTGAGGTGGGCGCGCAGGCTGCTGCACAGGTCATGGGCGGCCACGGTCTGGCCCAGGGCACAGATGTCGTCGCGCTCGCCCTCCACGGTGAACAGCGCGGTGCGGCGGATCGCGGCGGTGTTCACGGAGCGGCCGGCCACCTTCATCACGCCACGGGCCAGGTCCCAGGTCTGGAAGACCCGCTCGACGGTCTCCAGATAGAACTCGGCCGGCAGGTCGTTGACCGCGAAGTACTCCTCGTAGAAGGTCCGGGTGGTCTCGGCCTTGTCCGTCTCGCCGGCCACCAGGGCCTCGTACAGGCCTTGGAAGGCCTGGGTGTGGCGGTCGGGGTTCATGCTCATGAAGGCGGTCAGCTGCAGGAAGCCGGGATAGACCCGTCGCATGCCGCCGGGGTAGCGCAGCGGCACCCGGCAGATCAGGTTCTTCTCGAACCATTCCATCGGCTTGCTGATCGCGAGCTTGTTGACCTCGGTCGGGTTGATCCGCGTGTCCACCGGCCCGGCCATCAGCGTCATCGTGCGCGGCTGGGCCGGATGGTCGTCCTCGGCCATCAGGGCCACCGCTGCCAGCACCGGCACGCAGGGCTGGCAGACCGCCATCACATGGCTGCCCGGGCCCATCACGCCAAGGAAGCGGATCAGGTGCTGCACGTACTCGTCGAAGCCGAACACCCCTTCGGACAGGCGCACCTGGCGTGCGTTGTGCCAGTCGGTCACCCAGACCTCATGGTCCTGCAGCAGGGTGCGGATGGTGTCGCGCAGCAGGGTGGCGAAATGGCCTGACAGCGGCGCGGCCACCAGCATGCGGGGCTGGCCCTCCGGCGCCCCCGGCTTGCGGAAGCGCAGCAGGGTCGCGAAGGGCGTGCGGTCCATCACCTCTTCCTCGACCGCCCAGGCATCGGGACCGATGCGCCCCAGGCTGAAGGGCGGCCGCTCATGGGTCAGCCGCAGTTGCGAGAAGACCTCCGCGGCAGCAGCCAGGCGGCGCAGGCTGGTGGGCTCGCGGCTGCCGAGGAAGCGCCAGGCCTGGGCAAAGCCCCGGGCGGCTTCCTGCCAGGGCGCCAGGAGATCGCATTGGGATTGGTAGGCCTGGTACAGCATGCGCTGGGCTCCGGATCGGACAGGGCAGGGGCGGAAGAATTGGTTTGCAACAGGCAAGTTGCAGGCCACCGAAGGCCGTGCACCGCCTTCGGCGACCTGCACCGCGCGGTGGCACAGCGCTTGCGGGCCTCGATCGTGCCGACCCGGAACAGGGCATCGGCCCAGGCTCCACCCCTTCCTCTGCCCGACACCGCAGGACCTGCCGCCATGGTTACCCGCCGCCGCCCCGCCGCCGATCCGCTGCCCGAAGCCGCACCCTCGCCCAGCCCCAAGCGGGCGGGGCGGCGCGCGCCCGCGGCGGCCCCGGCCCTGCCGGCCGTCGTCGCAGCACCGCCTGCCGTGGCGCTGGGGGCGGCCTCGATGACGCTGAGCAGCAAGAACTACTCGTCCTGGTCCCTGCGCGGCTGGCTGCTGGCCCGCTTCGCAGGCCTGGAGTTCCGGGAGGAGATGCTCTCCACCGACAACGCCGATGTGCGGGCCGAGATCCTGCTGCTCGCGCCGTCCATGCTGGTGCCTTGCCTGCACCATGGCAGCGGCCCCGCCGAGGTGCGGGTCTGGGACACGCTGGCCATCGGCGAGTACCTGCACGAGCTTTTCCCCGAGGCCGGCCTGCTGCCGACCTCGCGCGCCGCCCGCGCGCACTGCCGCGCCATCTGCGGCGAGATGCATTCCGGCTTCAGCGCCCTGCGCTCGGCGCTGCCGATGAACCTGAAGGCCCGCTTCCCGGGCTTCAAGGTCTGGTCGCGCGCGCAGGCCGACATCGACCGCATCGTGCAGATCTGGACCGAGTGCTTCGACGCCTATGGCGGCCCCTGGCTCTTCGGCGAGCACCGCACCATGGCCGATGCCATGTACGCGCCCGTCGTCACCCGGCTGCAGACCTATGACGTGCGCCTGTCCGACCGCCGCCTGATCGAGTACTGCCAACGTGTGCTGGCCATGCCCGAGATGCAGGCATGGATCGCCGACGCCAAGCTCGAACCCGAGGACATCGACGAGCTGGAAGCCGAGTTCTGAGCGGCGAAGCTGCGGACGCCCGGGCCCGCAGCCCCACGAAGAAGGCGCCCCGCGGGGCGCCTTCGCTCATCCGGGGCCGGCCGTGGTCCGCGTCACTTCCACGGCGTCGACGGCGGCACCTCGGCGGCGGGTTCCACGTCGATGGTCTTGAAGTCCGCCGGGCTGACGATCTCCAGGTACTCCATGTCGGGCGAGTAGTCGAAGAGGTAGTGGCGGATGCCCGGACGCTGGTGGACGCAGTCGCCGGCCGAGACCAGGGTCTCCTTGTCCTCGTACATGAAGCGGGCCCAGCCCCTGATCATGATCACGATCTGGAATTCCGCCTCGTGGCGGTGCCAGCCCGTGCCTTCGGCCGGCGGGTTCTTGGCCTTCACCAGGTGGGCGATGACCTTGCCCCGGGTCGCGTCGGCGATGCCCAGGTCGCGGTAGGCGAAGAAGTCGCGCAGGCCACCTTCGCCACGCCAGGGCGTGTCGTCGGGCTTCACATGCGAGAACAGGGTCGGGGTGGTGCGGTCGAGCATGGCGGTCCTCCTCGTGCGGAGCGGTGGCTGGGGTGGCGTGCCCAATGCAACAAGCGTTCCGCGCCGCCGCGGGGCGCCCACGCACAGGCCCTGGGCCCGCCCGCCCCGCGCTGGCGAGCCGGGCACCGGTGCCGAGCGGCCCGCCCCGCCGACGATCAGCCGGTCTGCCCGCGCTGCGGCCCAGCGCGGTGCAGCGGAGCGTCCCGGTGCCCGGCAGGGGGCGTGCTAGGCTTTTTCGGACGTGAACCCATTCCGCAAGCCCTGCGGCCAGGAGCCCCCCATGACGACCGATTTCGCGACCTGCGACCTCTGCGACCTCCACAAGAACGACGGCAGCGGCGCCTTCCGCGTGCTGCCGCCCGTCTTCCGCGACTTCGGCGCGCACAAGCGCTTTGCCGGCCCCGTATTCACCGTGAAGTGCTTCGAGGACAACAGCTTCGTCAAGGCTGCGGTCGACAGCCCGGGCGAAGGCCGCGTGCTGGTCGTCGACGGCGGCGCCTCGCTGCGCCGGGCCCTGGTCGGCGGCAACCTCGGTGCGGCCGCGGCCCGCAACGGCTGGGCCGGCGTGGTGGTCGACGGCTGCGTGCGCGACGTGGCCGAACTCGCGGCCTGCGCCACCGGCATCCGCGCCCTCGGCGCCATGCCCCTGCCGACCGAGAAGCGCAACGAAGGCCAGCGCGAGATCGCCGTGCAGATCCAGGGCGTCTGGGTGCGTCCGGGCGACTGGCTCTATGCCGACGAGGACGGCATCATCGTCAGCGCGACCAAGCTGGTCTGAAGCCCGCCGCAGGGCGCCCGTGAGCCGCCGGGCTGCTGCGCCCAGGACCTCGCAGAGCTCGGCCCCTTCGCCCCGTCCCGGGCGCCGCGGGGCTCAGCCCTGCAGCATGGTGCCGGGGGTGAAGTAGGCGCCGCCGGCGACGTGATGCAGCGTGCGCAGCGCGTCGTGGCCGTCGAAGTGCCAGCGGCCGTTGGAGAACACGCGCGGATCGGCCCAGGCGGCCTCCACCTCGGCCAGGAAGAGGTCGTGGGCCTGTTCGATCGTCGGCTGCGGCAGGCGGCGGCAGGCCAGCCAGGCCACGCTGCCGGCCACCAGCGGCTGCCCGCCGGATTCGGCCGGGGCGGCCTCGCCCGCCAGGTAGCGCAGGCCGAAGGCGGCTTCCTTGTCCAGGCTGCGGCCGCTCGCGCCGCCCACCGCGTCGACCAGGCTGCGCTGGGCGGCGCAGGGCAGGCTCAGCACGAAGCGACCCGAGGCCTCGACCAGACCGCGCGTGAACACGGCCTTGTCGATCACCACCGCCACCTTGGGCGGGTCGAAGTCCAGCGGCATGTTCCAGGCCGCGGCCATGGTGTTGCGGCGGCCGCCGTGTTCGGCACTCAGCAGCACGGTGGGGCCGTGGTTGAGCAGGCGGTAGGCCTTGGCCAGGGGCACGGCCAGCGGGCGGGGCGGCAGGGTGTCGGGCATGGCGGGCTCCGGTCGCTTCAGCGGGCGTCGGCGCCGAACAGCGCCAGCAGGGTGTCCAGGCGCTCGACGTCCAGCGCCACATCGGCCTGCGCGCGCACCGCGGGCTTGGCCCGGTAGGCCACCGACAGGCCGGCCACCGACATCATCGGCAGGTCGTTGGCGCCGTCGCCGACGGCGATCACCTGCGTGCCCGTGCCGCCGAGCGCGGCCACGGTCTCCAGCACGGTGCGGCGCTTTTCCTCGCCGTCGACGATGTCGCCCCAGGGCTGGTCGATCAGGCGGCCGGTCAGGGCCGGTTCGGCGTCGGCCCGGCCGGTCTGCGCCGGGTCGGTGGACAGCTCCAGCACATTGCTGCGGGTGGCGTCCAGGCCCAGCGCGTCGCGCACGCGGTCGCTGAAGTAGGTGAAGCCGCCGGAGACCAGCAGGGTCTTCAGCCCGGCCGCCTGGCAGGCGCGCACCAGGGCCAGGGCGCCGTCATGGATGCGCAGCCGCTCTTCGGCCACCTGGCGCAGTGCGCTCAGCGGCACGCCCCGCAGCAGGGCCACGCGCTGGCGCAGGCTGGCCTTGTAGTCGGCGATCTCGCCGCGCATCGCGGCTTCGGTGATCGCCGCCACCTCGGCCTTGCGGCCGGCAGCATCGGCGATCTCGTCCACGCACTCGATGCTGATCAGCGTCGAGTCCATGTCGAAGGCGATCAGCTTGAAATCGCTCAGCCGCAGGGGCAGGGACACGCCGCGGGCCAGCAGGCGGCTGGCCTCGAGACCGGCGGGCAGGGGGGAGGCGGTGGAAGTCGACATCGCAAATGAGAAAAGGCCGGCAGCCCCTGGGGGCGCCGGCCTCTTGCCGACGCGGCCTGGGCCGGGTCGGCATGGTAGCGAAGGCGTGCGCGGCCCCCTGTGCGGGGCCGGGCGAGGCTTCAGTTGAAAGTGTCGGCCATCAGCGTCTTGAACCAGGTGTCCATGCGCTTGAAGTTCTTGTTGCTGATGTTGGCGGCCTCGGTCGGCGTGGCGCCGGCGATCACGCCGTTGTTCGCGGCGACCTTCATCGTGCGGGTGCTTGCGTCGTACTGGTAGACCGCGGTCAGCCAGGAGGCGGTGTCGGCCGTGATCGGCGAGTAGCAGGCCGAGTTCAGCACCGGCGCCGGGTCGGGGCTGCCGCCGGCCAGCAGGCGCAGCACCGCGTCGGCGCAGGTCTTGCCTTCCTGGTTGGCCACATGGCCGGCCTTGGGCAGGCCGGTCTGCGCGGCGTCGCCGATCACGTGCACGCCGGCCACCGCGGTCGACTCGTAGCTCAGCAGGTCCACCACCGCCCAGCGGCGGTCGGCGCTGTTGATCAGCCCGGCCTGCTGCAGCCATTCGCCGCTGCGGCTGCCGCGGGCGCGCTGCGGCGGGATCGGGTTGACGGCCTGCGCCATCACGCTGCGCGGCGTGCCGACGGCGTCGGTCCAGCTGACCTGGCCGGTGTAGGCATTGATCTGCAGGTTCTGCACACCGGGCTGGTAGTCGATCACGCCGCCGTGGATCACGTTGAAGGCGTGGGTGAAGTTCTCGCGCTCGGCGGTGATGGCCAGGTTCTCGTCGAGCACCAGCACCTTCACGTTGCCGTTGCGGCGCTTCTTCAGGAAGTCGGCCACCACGCAGGCCCGCTCGTAGGGGCCGGGCGGGCAGCGGTAGGGTGCCTTCGGAATGGTCATCACGAACACGCCGCCGGCCGGCACCGCGGCCACCTTCTGACGCAGCAGCTCGGTCTGCGGACCGGCGGCCCAGGCGTGCGGCGTGCGCAGCGTGTAGTCCTCGGCCGTCAGGCCGTAGGCCGGGTCGAAGTCGATGCCCGGGGCGACGATGAGCCGGTCGTAGGCCAGGGTACTGCCGTCGGACAGGCGCAGCACGCGCTGGATCGGCTCCAGCGACTCCACGGCCGCCTGGCGGATCACGACGCCATGCTGCTTGCGCAGGCCGTCGCGGCTGAAGTTCAGCGAGCTGAGCTTGCGGCTGCCGTTGAGCACCAGGTTGCTCATGATGTGCGAGGTGTAGGCCGCGGTCGGGTCGACCAGGGTCACCTGCACGCCGCTGCCCCCCCAATAGCGCAGGTACTTGGCCGCGCTGGCGCCGGCCATGCCGCCGCCGACGACGACGACGCGGCCGGTCGGGGCCGCTGCGGCGCGGGCGCCGCCCGGACGCGGCAGCAGGCTGACGCCGGCGCCGACGGCCAGGGCCTGCAGCAGGGTGCGGCGCGAGAGCAGGGACGGCGCCAGGCCCGGGAAGTGTTCGGGGGTGCTCATGCTCATTTCGCCTTCAGGTTCTGGAGGATCAGCGCGATCTGCGCGTCGGTGTAGCCCTGGGCGTGGGCGGCCATGATGTCCTGCCGGGCCGGCTTGCGGGCCAGGTCGCGGTACTCGCGGATTTCCTCGGCCTCGCCGCCGCGGATCTTGTCGAAGCCGCCGGTGCCACCGGTGCCGTGGCACTGGAAGCAGTTCGAGGCCAGCAGGCGGCCCGGGCTGTCGATCGCGCGCGGGTTGACGGCGACGGTCGTCGGTGTCGGCGTCTTCTTCGACGAACTGCCGGCTTGCGCCGCCGTCGGGGCCAGACCGGCCAGGCTGAGGGTCAGGCTGGCCAGGACCAGCCCACGGGCCCGGCGCAAGGCCCAGGGGCCGGCCGGAAACATCAGTTCATGCGAATTCATGGAGGCGGATGGTCCGCCCCCTGCCTGAAGGTCGGCTGAAGCCGAGGGGCGCGCTGGCGGCTCAAACCGTGCCGGACGGCACGGTCGGCTGGCCCAGCGCCTTGAGCACTTCGCGCACGGTCTGGGCGCGGTCCTTGGGATCGGCCTGGGCGCGGTCGATGCGCAGCTTCTCGTTGCCGGCCAGCTTCACATGGCGCTGGCGCTGCACGAGGTCGATGATGCGCATCGGCTCGATCGGCGGGTTGGGCCGGAAGTGGATGTTCATCACCGCCGGGCCGGCGTCGATCTTGATCACGCCATAGGGCCGGGCCTGCACGCGCAGGCGGTGCACGTCGAACAGGGTCTGGGCCTGGGCGGGCAGCTTGCCGAAGCGGTCGACGATTTCCTCCAGCAGCAGGTCGAGCTGGTCCAGGCGCTCGGCCGAGGCCAGGCGCTTGTAGAGCGAGAGCCGCAGCTGCACATCGCCGCAGTAGGCGTCGGGCAGCAGGGCCGGCGCATGCAGGTTGACCTCGGTCGCGGTGTTCACCGGGTTCAGCAGATCGGGCTCGCGGCCCGCCTTCAGGTCGCGCACCGCCTGGCTCAGCATGTCGTTGTAGAGCTGGAAGCCGACTTCCATCATGTTGCCGCTCTGGTGCTCGCCCAGCACCTCGCCGGCGCCGCGGATCTCCAGGTCGTGCATGGCCAGGTAGAAGCCGCTGCCCAGCTCTTCCATGTCCTGGATGGCCTGCAGGCGCTGCGCGGCCTGCTTGCTCAGGCCCTCCACGTCGGGCACCAGCAGGTAGGCATAGGCCTGGTGGTGGCTGCGGCCCACCCGGCCGCGCAGCTGGTGCAGCTGGGCCAGGCCGAACTTGTCGGCACGGCTCATCACGATGGTGTTGGCGCTCGGCACGTCGATGCCGGTCTCGATGATGGTCGAGCACAGCAGCAGGTTGTGGCGGCCCTGCACGAACTCGCGCATCACGCGCTCCAGCTCGCGCTCGGGCATCTGGCCGTGGGCCACGGCGATGCGCGCCTCGGGCAGCAGCTCCTCGAGCTTCTGCTTGCGGTTCTGGATGGTCTCGACCTCGTTGTGCAGGAAGTAGACCTGGCCGCCGCGTTTCAGCTCGCGCAGCACGGCCTCGCGGATCACGCTGCTGCCCTCGCTGCGCACGAAGGTCTTGATGGCCAGTCGGCGCTGCGGCGCGGTGGCGATCACGCTCAGCTCGCGCAGGCCCTCCAGGGCCATGCCCAGGGTGCGCGGGATGGGCGTGGCGGTGAGCGTGAGCACGTCCACCTCGGCCCGCATGGCCTTCATGGCTTCCTTGTGGCGCACGCCGAAGCGGTGCTCCTCGTCGATGATCAGCAGGCCCAGGCGCTTGAACTTCGTCTCCTGGCTCAGCAGCTTGTGCGTGCCCACGACGATGTCGATGGTGCCGTCGGCCAGGCCCTCCATCGCCGCCTTGATCTCCTTGGTCGAGCGGAAGCGCGACATCTCCGCCACCTTCACCGGCCACTGGCCGAAGCGGTCGGCGATGTTCTGGTAATGCTGTTCGGCCAGCAGGGTGGTGGGGGCCAGCAGGGCCACCTGCTTGCCGCCGGTCACGGCCACGAAGGCCGCGCGCAGCGCGACCTCGGTCTTGCCGAAGCCCACGTCGCCGCAGACCAGGCGGTCCATGGGCTTGGGGCTGATCATGTCCTGGATGACGGCATGGATGGCGGCGCGCTGGTCGGCCGTCTCCTCGAAGCCGAAGCTGGCCGCGAAGGCCTCGTAGTCCTGCGGGCTGAAGCGGAAGGCATGGCCCTCGCGGGCGGCGCGGCGGGCGTAGAGGTTGAGCAGCTCGGCGGCGGTGTCGCGCACCTGCTCGGCCGCCTTGCGCTTGGCCTTGTCCCATTGGCCGCTGCCCAGCTTGTGCAGCGGCGCTTCCTCGGCGCTGACGCCGGTGTAGCGGCTGATCAGGTGCAGCTGCGCGACCGGCACGTAGAGCGTGGCCTTCTCGGCGTACTGCAGGTGCAGGAACTCGGTCGAGCCTTCGCCGAGGTCGATGTTCACCAGGCCGACGTAGCGGCCGATGCCGTGCTGGCTGTGCACCACCGGGTCGCCGGGGCGCAGCTCGGACAGGTCCTTGATCAGCGCATCGACGTCGCTGACCTGCTCCTGCTTGCGGCGGCGGCGCTGGGTGGGCGCGGCCTCGAAGAGTTCGGTCTCGGTGACGAGCTGCAGGTTCAGCGGACCGCCCGCTTCGCCCGGGGCTTCGCCGCCCGCCTCGATCCAGTGGAAGCCCGCGGCCAGCGGGCCGACGCTGATGGCCGCGACATGCTCGCTGGCCAGGAAGGCCGGCAGGTCGGCCACGCTCGGCAGCGCCAGCTTGTGCTCGCGCAGCAGCTCCAGCAGGCTTTCGCGCCGGCCTTCGCTCTCGGCCAGCAGCAGCAGGCGGCCGGCCTTCTCGCGCCGGCTCAGGATCTGGGTGGCCAGCTTGCGCAGCGGCTCGACGGCACCGCGGTCCAGGGCCAGGTCGGGCAGGGGGCGGGCCCAGGGCGTGGTGGCGGGCGGCTCGGCGTCGGCCGAGGCGGTCTCGTCCCCCGCGGCGGCCCGCGGCGGACGCAGCGAGAGCGTGGGCTGCGCGCGGCAGCGGCCGAAGAAGTCCTCGGCCGTCAGGTAGACGGCCTCGGGCGGCAGCAGCGGACGCTCGGCATCGTGCTGCAGGAAGCGGTGGCGCTCGCGGATCTCGCCCCAGAAGGCCGCCAGGGCCTCGTCGACCGTGCCGTGCAGCACCACGGCGGCCTGCGTGCCGAAGTAGTCGAAGACGGTGGCGGTCTCGTCGAAGAAGAGCGGCAGGCAGAACTCGATGCCCGGCCCGGCCAGGCCGCTGCCCATGTCCTTGTAGAGCCGGGCCCGGCTGGGGTCGCCGTCCATCTTCTCGCGCCAGCGGGCGCGGAAGGCGGTGCGCGCGGCCTCGTCCATCGGGAACTCGCGGCCGGGCAGCAGGCGCACCTCGGGCACCGGGTAGAGGCTGCGCTGGCTGTCGGGGTCGAAGGTGCGGATGGAGTCGATCTCGTCGTCGAAGAGGTCGATGCGGAAGGGCACCGGCGAGCCCATGGGGAAGAGGTCGATCAGGCCGCCGCGCACCGCGTACTCGCCGGGCGAGACGACCTGGCTCACATGCTGATACCCGGCCAGGGTGAGCTGCGACTTCAGCGCCGACTCGTCCAGCTTCTGCTTCTGGCGGAACTGGAAGGTGGTGGCCGCCAGGAAGCTGGGCGGTGCCAGCCGCACCAGGGCGGTGGTGGCGGGCAGCAGCACCACGTCCAGGGCGGCGTCCGGGCCTTCGGCCGGGGCCGCACCCCGCTGGCCCTGGAGCAGGCGCCACAGCGTGGCCAGGCGTTCGGAGATCAGGTCCTGGTGCGGCGAGAAGCTGTCATAGGGCAGGGTCTCCCAGTCCGGGAAGACGGCCACCCGCAGGCCGGGCGCGAAGAAGGGCAGCTCGGCTTCCAGGCGCTGGGCGTCGGCCGGGTCGGCGCAGACGATGGCCGTGAGCTGGCCGGCCCGGCCCTGGGCCAGGCGGGCCAGCAGCAGGGCGTCGGCCGAGCCCGGCGGCCGGGGCAGGGTGGGGCGTTGACCGGGGGCGAGGCGGGGCAGCTGCATGCGGAGGGCGGGCCGGCCGGCAGGCCGGGCATTCGGGGCGGGCACGAAAACACAAATACCCGCCGCGCCCGGTGAAGGGGGCAGGGCGGGGCAGGACCGGGCCTGCGCGACAGCCGGTCCGTGGCACGGGGCCGGCGGACGCCGGGTGCCCCGCCGCAGGAGCGGGGCCACGGTCAGCGCGCAGGGCGGCGAATCTTAAGATCGCCGCCATGACCTCTGCCCCGCCTGCGGCAAGCCCGGTGCCGTCCTTGACGTCCGGGGGCGCCCACCCCGCCCCTGCCCGCCTCCACCTGCTGCTGCCCTGCGCCGGCCTCGGCGAGCGTGCCGCCGCCGGCGGCCCCAAGCAGTACGCCCCGCTGGCCGGTCGGCCGCTGGTGGCCCACACCCTGGACGCCCTGGGCCGCGTGCCCGGGGTCGATCGCCTGCTGCTGGTGCTGGCCCCCGGCGACCGCCGCTTCGCCGAGCTGCTGCCCGGATGGGCCGGCCCCGGCCGCGAGACCGCCGCCGTCGGCGGCGCCAGCCGCGCCGAGACCGTGCGCCAGGGCCTGCAAGCCTTGCGCACCGCCGGCGCGGCCGAGGAGGACTGGGTGCTGGTCCACGATGCGGCGCGCTGCCTGGTCGAGCCCGCCTGGGTGCAGCGCCTGATCGAGGCCTGCCGCGAGGACCCGGTCGGCGGCCTGCTGGCCCTGCCCCTGGCCGACACCCTGAAGGCTGCCGGCCCCGAAGGCCGCGTCGAGCAGACCCTGGACCGTCGCGGCAAGTGGGCCGCCCAGACGCCGCAGATGTTCCGCCTGGGCCTGCTGGCCCGCGCGCTCGATGCCGCCGGCCCTGGCGTGACGGACGAGGCCAGTGCCATCGAGGCCCTGGGCCTGCGTCCGCGCCTGGTGCCCGGCCACCTGCTCAACCTGAAAGTCACCTGGCCCGAGGATTTCGCGACCGCCGAGGCCCTGCTGCGCCTGCGCGCCGCGGGGCCCTGAGGGCGGCCAGGTCGCCCGTCCACGCAGCGTCGCGCGCCCCTGGCCCCCGACCCACGCCCGGCCCCTCGTATCGGATCCTCAGCCCGCCCCCGCGCCTTCGGACGCCCCCACCCCAGCCTTCTGCCCATGACCGCCCCCCCACCGCCCGCCGCCAAGCTGCCGCCCCTGCCCTTCCGGATCGGTGAAGGCTGGGATTGCCACCGCCTCGTCACCGGCCGGCCGCTGATCCTGGGCGGCGTGAGCATCCCGCACAGCCACGGCCTGCTCGGCCATTCCGACGCCGACGCCCTGCTGCATGCCATCACCGACGCCCTGCTGGGCGGCGCCGGCCTGGGCGATATCGGCCGCCACTTTCCCGACACCGACCCGGCCTTCGCCGGCGCCGACTCCAAGGTGCTGCTGGCCGAAGCCCTCAGGCGCGTGCGCGCCGCCGGCTGGCAGCCCGGCAATGTGGATGCCACCGTTGTCGCCCAGGCCCCCAAGCTGGCCCCGCACATGCCGGCCCTGGTCGCCTCCGTGGCCGCCTGCCTGGGCCTGCCGCCGGAGCGCGTGAACCTCAAGGCCAAGACGGCCGAGAAGCTCGGGCCGGTGGGCGAGGGCCTGTCGATGGAAGCGCGGGCCGTCTGCCTGCTACTGCCGGTGGCGGGCTGAGGCCGCGGCCCCGCGCGAGCCGCGGGGCCGCGTGGTGCGCGCAGGAGCGCCCTCAGCGCCCGCCCGGCTCGCCCTTGAGCAGCACCACCAGCGCGCCGTGGCCGCCTTCGGCGGCGCTGGCCTGGGCGAAGGCCATGACCTCCTGCTTCTGAACCAGCCAGCTGCGCACCTTGCCCTTGAGCACGGGCTCGCGGCCGGGCGAGCCGTGGCCCTTGCCGTGGATCACGCGCACGCAGCGCAGGCCGGCGCGGCGCGCATCGCGCAGGAAGCTGGCCAGGCGTTCGCGCGCCGGGTCGCGCTGGAGGCCGTGCAGGTCGCACTGCGCCTGGATGGCCCAGTGGCCGCGGCGCAGCTTGTGCACCACGTCCAGGCCGATCTCGGGCCGGCGGAAAAAGAGGCCGTCGTCGGTTTCCAGCAGGTCCTCGACGTCGAAGTCGTCGGACAGGGCCTCCTGCATCACGCGCTTCTCGTCGGCCTCGCGCTGGCGCGGCAGGGGTTCGGGCCGGGGCCGTTCGGGGCGTGCCAGGTTGGGATCGGGCAGGGGGGTGACGGGGCCGACGGCCAGCTCGAAGGCGCGGCGTTCGCGGTCGGCGGCTTCGGCCCGGGCGCGGGCTTCGGCTTCGCGGCGTTCGGCCTCGGCGCGCAGCTCGGCGATGGCGCGCTGCACGGCATGCAGTTCGTGCAGGCCGTTCACGCTCAGGCGGGTCGGCAGGCGGCTCACAGCAGCCCCCGCTCGGCGAAGGACACGCAGCCGCCGCGGCCGACGACGACATGGTCGAGCAGGCGCACGTCGACCAGGGCGAGCGCCGTCTTGAGGGTGGCGGTCAGGGCCTCGTCGGCGCGCGAGGGCTCAGCGACGCCGCTGGGATGGTTGTGGGCGACGATGAGCGCGGCCGCATTGCGGGCCAGGGCGCGCTTGACCAGCTCGCGCGGGTGCACGCTCGTCTGGTCGATGCTGCCGTGGAAGAGCTCCTCGAAGCCCAGCAGGCGGTGCTGGCTGTCGAGGAAGAGGGCGGCGAAGACTTCCTGCTCGCGCGCGGCCAGCTGCAGGGCCAGGTAGTCCTTGACGGCCTGGGGGGCGGTGAAGACCGGGGCCTCCTTCAGGCCGGCGGCCAGGGCCCGGCGGGCCAGTTCGGCCACGGCCAGCAGCTCGGCCGACTTGGCCGGGCCCAGGCCCTTGACGCGGCCGAGCTGCGCCGCGTCGGCATGCAGCAGGCCGGCCACGCCGCCGCAGGTCTCCAGCAGGCGCTGGGCCAGCTGCAGCACGTCGCAGCCGGGGGTGCCGGTGCGCAGCAGCAGGGCGAGCAGTTCGGCGTCCGACAGGGCGCCGGGGCCGCGCTGCAGCAGCTTCTCGCGGGGGCGGGCGTCGGGCGGCAGGTGGTCGAGGGCCATGGCTCGGGCGTCGCGAAGGGGCGTCCGGGGCGGGCAGCAACCCCGTCCCTACAATCCACCCCAGTCTAGCCAAGCAAGGATGCCCCCCGTGGCCACGGTTCAGCCCGCTTCCTTCCTCACCCTGCATTACCGGCTCGCCGGCCCGGACGGCAGCGATGTCGTCAGCACCTTCGACGGGCCGCCGGCCACGCTCTCGCTGGGCAGCGGCCAGCTCGCGCCGGCCATGGAGCAGTGCCTGCTGGGTCTGGCCGAGGGCGATCACAAGGCTTTCGAGCTGCCGCCCGGTGCGGCCTTCGGCGATCGCAACCCCGAGCTGATCCAGCGCGTCAGCCTGGCCGTGCTGCGCCAGTACGGCGACCCGGACGAGACCTACCACGTCGGCGATGTCGTGCATTTCCCGACGCCCGACGGGCAGGGCGCCTTCGCCGGCGTGCTGCGCGAGCTGGGCCCGGCCGCCGAGGACTGGGCCCTGTTCGATTTCAACCACCCGCTGGCCGGCCTGCCCGTGCGCTTCGAGGTGCAGATGATCGGCGTGCTTTGAGCGGAGCCCTGGCCATGATCGAGCCCTCGCTTTCCCCCGTCGCCCCCGTCGGCGAGGTGCTGCTGGCCGAGCCGCGCGGCTTCTGCGCCGGCGTGGACCGCGCGATCGAGATCGTCGAGCGTGCGCTCAAGAAGTACGGCGCGCCAATCCACGTGCGCCACGAGATCGTGCACAACACCTATGTGGTGAACGACCTCAAGGCCAAGGGCGCCATCTTCATCGAGGACCTGGCCGAGGTGCCGGCCGGTGCCACCCTGGTGTTCAGCGCGCATGGCGTGAGCCAGGCAGTGCGGCTGGAGGCCGAGGCCCGCGGCTTCCGCATCTTCGACGCGACCTGCCCGCTGGTCACCAAGGTGCATGTGGAGGTGGCCAAGCTGCACAAGGAAGGCTTCGAGTTCCTGATGATCGGCCACAAGGGCCATCCGGAGGTCGAGGGCACCATGGGCCAGCTCAGCGAGGGCATCCACCTCGTCGAGGACGTGGCCGACGTGGCCCGCGTGCAGCCGGCGCAGACGGCCAAGCTGGCGGTGGTCACCCAGACCACCCTGTCGGTCGACGACGCCGCCGAGATCCTGGCCGCCGTGAAGGCTCGTTTCCCGCAGGTCCGCGAGCCCAAGCAGCAGGACATCTGCTACGCGACCCAGAACCGCCAGGACGCCGTCAAGCTGCTGGCGCCGAAGGCCGATCTGGTGATCGTCGTGGGCAGCCCGACCAGCTCCAACAGCAACCGCCTGCGCGAGCTGGCCGAGCGCCTGGGCACGCCGGCCTACATGGTCGACGGCCCCGATGACCTTCAGCCCGCCTGGTTCCAGCCGCGGGCCGGCCGGCCGCTCTCGGTCGGCCTGACCGCCGGCGCCTCGGCGCCCGACGTGCTGGTGCGCGCGGTCATCGAGCGCCTGCGCGCACTGGGGGCCGTCAGCGTGCGCAAGATGGATGGCGTCGAAGAGCACATCCGCTTCCCGCTGCCCCTGGGCCTGGGCGACAAGTCCATGGCCGAGCTGGGCTGAAGGCCTGCCGAGCCGTTTCCGCTTGCCCGGCCCCGCCGCAGCGCGGCCGGGCCCATTCCGAACCTGATCCCGATCCCCATGCTCGACATCAACCTGCTGCGCAAGGACCTCGACGCCGTCGTCGCCAAGCTGGAGCGCCGCAAGTCGCCGCAGCCCTTCCTGGACGTGGCGGCCTTCACCGCGCTGGAGACCGAGCGCAAGCAGATCCAGGTCCGTACCGAGGAACTGCAGGCCAAGCGCAACAGCCTGTCCAAGCAGATCGGCCAGCTCAAGGCCAAGGGCCAGGACGTGGCCCCGGTCATGGCCGAGGTGGCCGGCCTGGGCGACGAGCTCAAGGCCGCCGCTGAGCGCCTGGAGCAGGTGCAGGCCGCGCTCAATGCGACGCTGATGGGCCTGCCCAACCTGCCGCAGGACGAAGTGCCCGTCGGCCGCGACGAGACCGGCAACGTCGAGCAGCGCCGCTGGAGCCCCGCCGGCCCTGGCACCGACGCCGCGCCGCTGCCCTTCACCCCGCGCGACCATGTCGACCTGGGCGTCCCCCTGGGCCTGGACTTCGACACCGCGGCCAAGCTCTCCGGCAGCCGCTTCGCCTTCCTGCGCGGCCCGGTGGCCCGCCTGCACCGCGCACTCGCGCAGTTCATGCTGGACGTGCAGACCCAGCAGCACGGCTACACCGAGTGCTACACGCCCTACATCGTCAACCAGGAGGTGCTCGAAGGCACCGGCCAGCTGCCCAAGTTCAAGGACGACATGTTCTGGGTCAGCCGCGGCGGCGACGAGACGGCGCCCGCGCAGTACCTGATCTCCACCTCCGAGATCTCGCTGACCAACAGCGTGCGCGAGCAGATCCTCGACGCCGCGCAGCTGCCGATCAAGCTCACCGCCCACAGCCCCTGCTTCCGCAGCGAGGCTGGCAGCGCCGGGCGCGACACCCGCGGCATGATCCGCCAGCATCAGTTCGACAAGGTCGAGATGGTGCAGATCACGACGCCCGAGCAGAGCGACGCCGCGCTGCAGGAGATGGTCGGCCACGCCGAGCGCATCCTGCAGCTGCTGCAGCTGCCCTACCGCGTCGTGCTGCTGTGCACCGGCGACATGGGCTTCGGCGCCGCCCGCACCTACGACCTGGAGGTCTGGCTGCCGGCGCAGAACACCTACCGCGAGATCAGCTCCTGCTCCAACTGCGAGGCCTTCCAGGCCCGCCGCATGCAGGCCCGTTTCCGCAACGCGGCGGGCAAGCCCGAGCTGGTTCACACCCTCAACGGTTCCGGCCTGGCCGTGGGTCGCACCCTGGTGGCCGTGCTGGAGAACCACCAGCAGCCCGACGGCAGCATCGCCATCCCCGAAGCCCTGCGTCCCTACCTGGGCGGCCAGGCCGTGTTGCGCGCCTGACGCGCCCGGCTTGCCGAAGCCTGCCGAAGATCAGCTATAGTTGCGGGCTTCGCCGACCAGCGCACCGAATCAGGAGAGGTGGCAGAGTGGTCGAATGTACCTGACTCGAAATCAGGCGTACCGCAAGGTACCGTGGGTTCGAATCCCACCCTCTCCGCCAAACGACCTTCCGCCGGCCTCCGCCGAGGCCCGCCAAAGTCCACTAAAGCCCCGCCAGCCGGGGCTTTTTTGCGTCTGTACTGTCCACACAGGTCCACCGGAGACCGTGGACAGCCGGCCCGAAGCGGGGGCACATTTGGGGGCACGGCTGCGAAACCCTGGGGGCACATGCCCGCCAGGGGGCACAACGCGGCCCCGGAGGTGCCCCCATGCTGACCGCGACCGAGTGCAAGAACGCCCGCTGCCCCGAGGGCAAGAAGTGGAACCGCCTGAGCGACGGCGGCGGCCTCTATCTGGAGGTCTGGCCGGCTGGCCCCAAGAGCCCCGAGGGCATGAAGGCCTGGCGCTGGAAGTACCGCCACGAAGGCAAGGAGAAGCGCCTCGCCCTGGGCACCTTCCCGGCCGTGAGCCTGGCCGAGGCCCGCAGCCGCCGCGACGCAGCCCGGCGCCAGCTTGACGCCGGCACCGACCCGGCCGCGGCCCGCAAGGCGGCCAAGGCTGCCCCGGCTGGCGCCGAGTCCACCACGTTCGAGGCCGTGGCCCGCCGCTGGTGGGCGGACTGGGCCAGCAACAAGAGCGAGCGCCACGCCGCCTACGCCCTGCGACGCCTGGAGCAGGACGCCTTCCCCGTCATCGGCGCCCGCCAGGTGGCCGAGCTGACCGCCCCCCAGCTCGTCGCCCTGTCCAAGCGCATCGAGGCCCGCGGGGCCGGCGAGCTGGCCCGGCGCCTGCTGGCCACCTGCGGCCAGGTGCTGCGCTGGGCCGTGGCCCACGGCCTGGCCGAGCGCAATGCCGGGGCGGACGTGAAGCCCGGCGACGTGCTCAAGCCCCGTGACGTGGAGAACCACGCCCGCATCGGTGCGGCCGAGCTGCCCGAGCTGCTGCGCAAGATGGCCGCCTACGAAGGCAGCGCCGCCACCCGCTTTGCCCTGCAGCTTCTCGCCCTGACCTTCGTTCGCACGCAGGAACTGACCGGCGCCCGCTGGGGCGAGTTCGACCTGCAGGCCTGCGAGTGGCGCATCCCTGCCGAGCGCATGAAGCGCCGTCGCCTGCACGTGGTGCCCCTGAGCCGCCAGGCCGTCGAGCTGCTGGAGACCTGGCGCACCGCCCGCGGCGAGGCCCGCACCGGCCCGCAGGACCTGCTGTTCCCGGGCGAGCGCGACCACGCCCTGCCGATGAGCAACAACACCATGCTCTTCGCCCTCTACCGCATGGGCTACCGGGGCCGCATGACCGGCCACGGCTTCCGCGGCCTGGCCTCCACCGTGCTGAACGAGATGGGCCACCGGGCGGACGTGATCGAGGCCCAGCTCGCCCACGTCGAGGGCAACAAGGTGCGGGCGGCCTACAACCATGCGCAGTACCTGCCCGAGCGCCACGAGCTGATGCAGGCCTGGGCCGACTACATGGAAGCCGCCCGGGACACCGGCAAGGTGGTGCCCTTCCGCCGCGCCCGCCGGGCGGCCTGAGCGCCGCGAGGCGCAAGAGCGCAACGCCTCCGCAGGCAGTTGGGCAGCCTTCGCGCTGCTGGGCGGAGAGAAAGCGACTGCGGACACTGCGGACACTGCGGACACAAGGAAATGAGCGGGCTGGCGGGGTGCTGGGACTGCGGACAAACTGCGGACAGACTGCGGACACTCACTCATCCATCCCTGCCCTCAGGCGCAAGGCTGAGGCCTTCGACCTGGCCACGCGGCCCGCGAGCTGGCCGAGCTGCCCGAGCTGGCGCCGCGGCAGCGCAGCCAGCCGAGGACGGCGCCAGGCTGAGGCCTTCGACCTGGCCACGCGGCCCGAGCTGGCCGAGCTGCCCGAGCTGGCGCCGCGGCCGCGCAGCCAGCCGGGGACGGCGCCAGGCTGCGGCCTTCGACCTGGCCACGCCGGCTGAGCTGCCCGAGCTGGCGCCGCGGCCGCGCAGTCAGCCCGGACGGCGCCAGGCTGAGGCCTTCGACCTGGCCACGCGGCCCGAGCTGGCCGAGCTGCCCGAGCTGGCGCCGCGGCCGCGCAGCCAGCCGGGGACGGCGCCAGGCTGAGGCCTTCGACCTGGCCACGCGGCCCGAGCTGGCCGAGCTGCCCGAGCTGGCGCCGCGGCCGCGCAGCCAGCCGGGGACGGCGCCAGGCTGCGGCCTTCGACCTGGCCACGCCGGCTGAGCTGCCCGAGCTGGCGCTGCGGCCGCGCAGCCAGCCGGGGACGGCGCCAGGCTGCGGCCTTCGACCTGGCCACGCCGGCTGATCTGCCCGAGCTGGTGCTGCGGCCGCGCAGCCAGCGGAGGACGGCGCCAGGCTGCGGCCTTCGACCTGGCCACACCGGCTGAGCTGCCCCGGCCCTGGTGCCTTGCCCTTGTCTTCCCGAAAAGTCGGCGCGAAGAGTAGCCCCCGCACCCGTTTCGACCCGCAGTGCGTGTCGGCGCTTCGCGCTGCTGGCCAGGGCTTGACGCTGTGCGCAGGCGCCTGCACAGTCCGACACGCCGCTGCGTTGCAGCGGCCCGGGCTTGGCAGCCCGGCAAACAAGGCGCGGAGGCCGCGCCAGGCGCAACAGCGTCGAGCGCGGCCCTTCTCATTCCGCGTGCATGCGCACGGCACCGTTTGGCGGCCGGGCGCGGGAGGGCTTAGGCCCTGCCGGTCCCTTGTTTCCGGTCTGCCAACCCGCGTTCCGGCCGCCTCCTACCTCTTGGCAGAGGGGGGCCAGCCTGTACCGTCAAACAAGGAGCCTCACCATGGCTGACACCGTGTCTGCATCCGGCGAACTGCCGGCGCCCATCTCCTTCCCCCACATGCCGAAGCCGCAGCCGGGGCCGCGCTTTGACCGGACCCGCTTTGACGAGCGCTCCGCGCAGCTCGTCGGCTTGCTCAGCTTCCTGTCGGCGCAGGGCTGCGACGCCTTCAGCACTGCGCCCGCGACGCAACAGGAACCCGTGCTGTTCTTGCTCTATGACCTGGCGCGAGAAGTCCGCGAGCTGGTGATGGGTGCGGATCAAGAGGCCAGCGCATGAGCGCTGCCGCTTGCGACGATCTCCAGTCTCGGCTTCTTGCAGTGGCCGAGCTGGCTGGCCATGCTGCTGGCCACGCTGCCCTCCTGCTGGACGACCTGAACGCGGCGCCGCTGCCCGAGGACCACGCCGCATCCGAAAGGATGATCGAGGCCCTTGCGTCCGGCCTGGCCCTGGTGGGCTGGTGCGCTGACGCTGCCGCCACCCTGGGCGGGCAGCCGCCTACCCGCGACAGCGCGGCGGCCTGGCTGCTGCGGCCTGATCTTGCCGACAGGATGGCCGCACTGCGGCCGCTCGCCTCAGGTGCCCTGCCTGCTGCCGCACCGGCGGGCCGCTCGCCCCGCGGCTGAGCCTTCCGCTTCGCTGCGCCAGCCCTGCGACTGATCCCCGCAGGGTGCCGAGGCCTTCCCTTCCTCGGCGGGCGCAGCGATTCTTCAAGGGGCGCACAAGGGGTGCGACGATGGGCAAGCCGCAGAGGCTCAGGCCGTGAGGCCGTACACCTACGCCGAAGCCCGGGCCCGCCTGGTGGCCACTGTGCGGAGGCAGCTTGACCTGGCGAAGGATGCCGCCGAGCGGGCGAAGGATGCCCCCGAGCGGGCGACAGACCGCGACCGCCTGGAAGACCTGGCCGCGGCGCTGCTGGGCCTGGCCGATGACCTTGAGGGCTGGGGTACAGGAAAGCCTGCGAAGTCGCCCAGCGCCAGCGAGCGGAAGCAGATCAAGGCCCGCGACGATGCTGCCTGGGCTGCCTTCGACGATCCGGCCAGCCTGGCGCCGACGATGCCGCCCGCTTGGCAACCGAAGGTGCGGCTCTCGATGCAGGGCGCTGCCGAGCTGCTGAGTACGGCTCACGATGCACGGCACGGCGCGGGGGCCACGCTACATGTGGTTCATGCCCTCCACGACCTGGCCGAAAGCGCGACGGCGGCTGCGGCTGCATGTCGCGGGCCTGGGCCACGACTGGCCCCGTTCGACCTGGCCGCGCTGGGGGTGCTGGCGCTTTTCGCGCTCTACCCCGACGAGCTGCCGGGCAAGGTCACGAATTACGTTGACGGCCCGGCCTGCACCCTACTGGCTGAGCTTGCAAAAGAGGCGGGACTACCACGCGGGCCAGAGGCCTGCCTCAAGGCGATCCAGCGGGCCCGGAAGCGTGTTGATCCACACGACCTTCATCCGCTGTTGGCGGAGTGTTTCGGGCTCGTCTAGGTAATCCAGCCGCCGATTTTTTGCGGCGCGGCTTACCTTGATCCCGCGGGGTGCTGCCGGAACAGTGCGAGCCATCGCAACCAACCGAAGCCGCCGCCATGCACCAGAGTCCAGAGCCTTCCGGCGAACCTGTGCCGAACCCGCCGCAGGTTGAGCGTCTTCTGCGTCTGCCTCAGGTCTTGTCCATCGTCGGGCTCAGCACGTCTCGGCTTTATGAGCTGATTGCATCGGGTGAATTCACCAGCCCGGTGAAGGTCGGTCGCACAAGCCTGTGGCCCGCCTCTGAGGTCCATGCCTGGGTGACACGCCAAGTTGCAGCTTCCCGTCGCAAGGGGGGTGCGTGATGGGCAAGGCCGCCAACCGGAAGAAGGCGATGCGCGGGGCAGTCCATGAAGCCATCCAGCGCGAGGCCGCTGCGGCGCAAGCCGCGACGAAGGGAGCCCTGGCGCATGGCCAGACCTATCCCGCGCTTGCGGGCCTGGTGGGCCACATCCGTGCCGAGCTGGACAAGCGCCTTCGGCAGCCCGTCGAGTTCATGGGGGTGACGTACTGGCCGCGCGGCATCTTCAATGGCCTGGTGCTTCAGGTCTTCGACTGCGATCCCAGCGCCGACACCCTGCCGCTTGCAGTGGCCATGCTGGGCAGCCACCAGCCCGGCACCCCCTGGCCCCCGCACCCTGGCGGGCAGCCCCTGCACTGAGGGGGCGCCATGCAGCGCCAGGCCCCGCCACCCCTCCCGATGCAGGCGCCTGCACAAGCGGACAGCTCGCACCCGCTGGCGCTGGCCAGACGGTTCCGCCTCTCCGGTCGCATCGGCTACCGCGGCACCGCTGCACAAGAGGCCTTGATCCGCGAGCGACTGGAGCGCGGCCCGGCCACGCGGCATGAGCTGGAAGCGCTGGTGGGCTGCGGCAGCCTGACCAAGCGAATCAGCGCCATGCGCCGCAAGGGCCTTGACGTGAGCCAGTCCCTTGTCGAGCGACCGCTGCCGGATGGCGCCTTTGGCTTGCAGGCCCTGTACTGGCTGACCCAGCCCGACACCGCGCAGCGCGACCTGTTCACCGACACCTGACCATGACGCCTCACACCCCGGCCACCATCGAGGCGGCCCTCTTCTGCATCCCGGCTGCGCTGCCCCGCGACGAATGGGCCCGGGTCGGGATGGCCTTGAAGTCCGAGCTGGGCCCCGAAGGGTTCGAGCTGTTCGACCGCTGGAGCGCTGGCGCCGAGGGCTACCGCAAGGGCGACGCCCGCGCCACCTGGCGCAGCATCAAGCCCGGCGGGGGTGTCACCATCGGCACCCTGTTTGCCCTGGCCAAGGACCACGGCTTCAGCTTCCCCAAGGACAGCCAGGCCGCCCCGAAGCCCGACCCCGCCGCACTGGCCGAGCTGGCGCGAAAGCGCAAGGCCGACGAAGCCGCGGCCGAGGCCGAGCGATGCCAGCGCCAGGCGCAGGCCGCCGAGCGGGCCCGGGCCTTGTGGCACCGCGCCAGCGAGGCCGGCGCCTCGCCCTACCTGGCCCGCAAGGGCGTGCAGGCCCACGGCTGCCGCTTCCTGCCCGAGGGCGTGCTGCTGGTGCCCGCAGTGGACGCAGCCGGCGAGCTGGTGAACGTGCAGCGCATCCTGCCCGAGCGGCCGGCCGAAGGGCCGGACAAGCTCTTCACGAAGGACGCCCGCAAGGCCGGCACCTTCCACCTGATCGGCGCGGCCGAGGGCGCCGCCTGGCTGCTGGTGGCCGAGGGCTACGCCACCGCCGCGAGCCTGCACGAATGCACCGGCCGGCCCGTGGCCGTGGCCTGGGATGCGGGCAACCTGCTGGCCGCCGGCCGCGCCCTGCGCCAGCGCTTCAAGGCCGCCCGCCTGGCCTTCTGCTGCGATGACGACCGCGCCACCGCCGAGCGCACCGGCAAGAACCCCGGCCGCGCCAAGGCCAGCGAAGCCGCCCGCGCCTGCGCCGGCCTGGTGATCGCGCCCGAGGGCCTGCAAGGCGAGGAATCCGACTTCAACGACCTGCACTGCCGGGCCGGCGCTGCGGCCGTGCAGGCGGCCATCGAGGCGGCCCTGCAAGCCGCCGACACCGCCCGGCCGAGGCCAGCCCCTGCCGCACCAGCGAACGCAGCGCCAGCGGCCCGCCAGGCCCCGGGCTCAGGCGATGACACCGCCCCGGCGGCCGAGGAAGCGCCGGCCGGCCGCCAGGCCGCTGCGCGGCGCAAGGCCCCGGCCGCTGGCGCAGCCAGCGAAGACCCCGAGGGCGATGCCTTGCAGGCCGAGCGCGACCTGTTCCGCGTCGATGCCCTGGGGGTGCATCGCAACCTGCCACCCAGCGGCAACGGCGACGGCGGCGGCTGGCGCCGTGTCTGCGACCCGCTGCAGGTGCTGGCCCGGGCCCGGGATGCGCAGGGCGCGGGCTGGTCCCTGCTGCTGGCCTTCGACACCCCGGACGGCCCGGGCAAGCGCTGGCTGATGCCCCGCGAGATGCTGGCGGGCGATGGCACGCAGTACCGCGCAGCCCTGGAGCATCAAGGCTTCGCCACCCCGGTGGACACTGCCCGCCGCCGCTGGCTGACCGAGTACCTGGCCAGCCGCAACCCGCCCGAGCTGGTGCGCCTGGTGGACCGCACCGGCTGGCATGGCCGGGCCTTCGTGCTGCACGATGAAACCCTGGGCGGCGACCCCGGCGAGCCCATCCTCTTCCACGGCGAGAAGCCGACCGAACGCACCTTCGCCCAGCGGGGCGCCCTGTCCACCTGGCAGGCGCGGATCGCGCGGCCCTGCATCGGCAACAGCCGGCTCGCCTTCTCTGTGGCCGTGGCCTTCGCGGGCCCGCTGGTGGCCTGGGCCGGCGGCGACTCCGGCGGCTTTCACTTCGTGGGCGATTCGAGCTGCGGCAAGACCACGGCCCTGCGGGTGGCCGCCAGCGTCTGGGGCGGGCCGGGTTACATGCAGCGCTGGCGCGGCACGGATAACGGCATCGAGGGCCTGGCCGCGGCGCACTCCGACGCCCTGCTGACCCTGGACGAGCTGGCGCAGCTCGATCCCAAGGCGGCGGGCGAGGCGGCCTACATGCTGGGCAACGGCCAGGGCAAAGCCCGCGCCAGCCGCACCGGGGGCAGCCGGCCGCGCCTGTCCTGGCGCCTGCTGTTCCTGTCGGCCGGCGAAGTGGGCCTGGCCGACCACATGGCCGAGGCCGGCAAGAAGGCCCGGGCCGGGCAAGAGCTGCGGCTCATCGACCTGGGCGCCGATGCGGGCCGGGGCCTGGGCCTGTTCGACCATGCGGCCGAGGCCGGCAGCCCGGGCGAGCTGGCCAAGGCACTGAGCGAAGCCTGCGGCAAGTGCTACGGCAGCGCCGGCCGCGCCTGGCTGGAGCATCTGACCGGCCGCACCGACACCCTGGCCGCCGAGCTGCGCGAGCGCATGCGGGAGTTCGAGGCCGAAACCCTGAAGGCCGAGGCCTCCGGCCAGGTGGAGCGGGTGGCGCGGCGCTTCGCCCTGGTGGCGGCGGCCGGGGAGATGGCGACCGCGGCCGGCCTGACCGGCTGGCCCGAGGGCGAGGCGCACCGCGCAGCCCGGGCCGTGTTCGATGCCTGGCTGGCTGCGCGGCCGGCCGGCACCGGCACAAGCGAGCGGACTGCGATGCTGCGCCAGGCGCGGCACTGGTTCGCGACCAACGGCGAAGGCCGTTTCGTTCCATGGCACCGCGCCGACGATGACCGCCGCGGCCAAGTCATCAACCGGGCCGGCTGGCGGCGGGCCATCGAGACCGATGATGGTCTGGTGGAGGTGCTGGGCCTGGAGTGGTACGTGCTGCCTGAGGTGTTCCGCCAGGAAGTTGCCAAGGGCTGGGAGGCTCGGGCCATGCTGAAGCTGCTGGACGAGCTGGGCCACATCCGCCGGGAGAAGGCGGACGGCTTCACCAGCCGGGTGCGGGTGCCAGACGCTGGGCCCACCAGCGTGATCCGTGTCCGCTCAAGCCTGCTGGACGAGTCGGGCGAGTGATCGATGCAGGCCCGAGGGATCGGGCCCGGTCTTCGGTGGACCGTGGCGGACTGAGTGTCCGCAGTGTCCGCAGTGTTTGTCCGCAGTTGAACGGCCCGCAAACCCGCATGAATCCTCATGTCCGCAGTGTCCGCAGTGTCCGCAGTGCATTTCACAAGGAAGGCGCGGCGAGGGGGAACGGGCCGGCCTGCCGGCCCCTATGGCTGCGCGGGTGGTGCAGGCGGCGGCTGGGGTTTCTTCCGCGCCGTTGAGGGCCGCCGGCAGGACGACCCCAAGCCGAAGGAAGGCAGTCCGGCGGAGGCTGCGTCCTTCGTTCAATTCGCCTGAACGATCAACCCCGGATTGAGTCCGCAAGGCAAAGAAGGCGGAGGGGGTAGGGGGTCAGAAGTTAGGAGGAAAGTCCCCCTAGGACCGTTCCCGTAGCCTCATCTTTTGCGGCGGGAGTTTCCGGGGGGGGAGGGGTGTTCCGTCCCTGGGGCTTCAGCTCCTTTGAATGTCTCGCCATGTCTCACTGAGCTGGAGCGCCCGGCGGGGTCGCGCCGGCACCCGCCTGCCGCATCCAGTCGGGACCACGGCTCGGGCGCAGGCCCGAACGTCCGCCTAGGTTTCTGGCGTCGAACCATCGGCGCCGGATTCCCTGCCGAACCTGTGCCGCGCCTTCCTGGCCGGAACGTTCGAGTGATCGAACGCGGCATCGGGCTGGCGGACTGGCCCCAAGTGCTGGCGCCTGCGTCGCGGCCTGACAACATCAACGCGGCCCCGGCGGTGCCAGCCACACCAGCCACGAAAGCGGGCTCCGAAGGGGGCAGCATGCGAAGTCTGGGGGCACATTTGGGGGCACATGAAAAATAGAACAGCCCGAAAACCTAGGATTCATGCGGGTTGGCGAGGATCTTGTGACTCCCACCCTCGCCAAGACAAAACGGGCCCCCACGGGGCCCGTTTTCGTTGGCGGGTCGCTTGATTGACGAGTGACCGGAGTCAGCCGGGCGATGCCGGTCCCACGGCCCCCACGACCCGGTTGCGGCCCGCCCGCTTGGCCGCGTAGAGCGCGGCGTCGGCGGCCAGCAGCAGTTCGGTGCCGTCGCCGGCGGTGCGTCCGCTTTCGGCCAGGCCGATGCTGACGGTGATGCGACCGACCCCGGGCATCGGCAGTTGCGCGATCTCGCGGACGATGTGCCAGGCCAGGGCCTCGGCCGAACTGCCGGGGCTGTCGATCAGCACGAGCACGAACTCTTCCCCGCCGGTGCGTGCGCACAGGTCGGTGCCTCGGAATCGCTGGCCGAGCCAGCGGCCGAGCTCGCGCAGCACGGCGTCGCCGGTGGCATGGCCGTGCTGGTCGTTGACGGCCTTGAAGTGGTCGATGTCGAGTGCCATCACGCTGACCGGACTCTGCTGGCGGCGGGCCAGGGCCAGGGTGTGGGCCAGCCGGGGTTCGAGTCCCCGCCGGTTCAGCAGGCCGGTCAGCTGGTCGGTGTCGGCCAGATGGGCCAGGCGGGCATTGGCATCCTCGAGCTCGGCGGTGCGTGCACGGACTTCCTCTTCCAGCACGCGTTGGGCCTCGATCAGGCGCTGGCTCATGGTGGCGATGGCGCGCGACATCGCACGGAACTCGGCACTGCCGCGGTCGAACTGGGGGATGGCGGTGTCGAGATGGCCTTCGGCGATGCGCTGGGCGGCCGCGGCGATGCGCTCGACCGGCCGGGCCAGCCGCGCGCTGCTCCACCAGATGCCGCCCACCAGCACCAGGCCGAAGAGCAGCCCGGCCAGCAGCACCGTGCCGCCGAGCTGGTCCGCGTCGGCATGCACCTCGCGGCGCGGCTGCTCCAGCACGAGCAGCCAGTCGAGATCGTCGTCGGGGCCGCTCCAGCGGCTGCGCTCGACCAGCAGCGGGCCGGCGAAGCGGCCCGGGGTGCTGCCGAGCTCGGCATGGCGGTAGAGCGGGCGGCCGAGGCCGTCGCCCAGCATCACGCTCAGACCCTGGCGGGAGGCGCTGCCGGCCAGCACGCTTTCGAGCGCGGCGTCGGCCCAGTCCCAGCCACGCACTTCGACGAGCAGCCCGAGCACCTCGCTGCCGCGGCGGATCGGCACGACGAAGGCGAGCGCATGCTGGCCGCCGGCGGCGCCCACGCTGCGCAGCAGCGGGTCGTCGATCGGCTCCAGCCGGCCGCTGCGCAGGCCGCTGCCGAACCAGGTCTCGTCGCTCAGGCGATGGCCCAGCAGCCGTCCGCCGGTGGCGGTGCGGATGCGGCCTTGCAGGTCGACGATGCCGAGCCAGCCAGGGTGGCGGCTGCTGCGCTGCAGGCGGTCGACGAGGTCCTGCGCCTCGTGGCTGTCCAGCCCGGTCGACCAGAGGGTGGCGGCGTCGCCCAGGGTGCCGAGCACCTGCAGGCGGGCCCGTGCGGCCTGGCGCAGGGCCTGGTCGACCTTGTCGAGGAGGGCGAGCTGCTCCGTTTCGGCCGTGCGCTGAAGGCGCTTCACCACCAGGGTGTGCAGCAGGCCGGTGAACAGCAGCAGCGTGACCAGGGCCAGGCCGGTGAAGAGCAGTCGCGTGCGGCCGCGGAAGCCTCGGTGCAGCGGGGCCATGAACCTCCCAAAGTTGGTTTTCGGAACGCGGGGCCGGACGGCTGCGGCTTCGCGTCGCCGGCTTTGCGCGCGTGGGGCGGGCCGGTTTGCCATTGTTCGGGCCCGGCGTCGGCCGAACAAGGCGAGGCGGCCGCCCGGCCGGCCCGCGGGTGTGAGAGGGTCCACATCTGCGGGGGTTTCCCTGCGGGTTTGCCCCGGGTCGGGCGGGAAGACGGCGGCCTCGGCTCTAATGCGGACGTCTGGCCCCCTTCCCTCGCGGCCGGCGTCCCGCCGGGCGCTGGCTGTTTCCCGACCGAGGTTCCGCCCGCCCCATGTGGATCGTCCGCTACGCCCTCGACCGGGCCTACACCATCGCCGTGATGGCGCTGCTGATCGTGCTGGCCGGGGTGCTGTCGGCGCGCAAGATGTCGACCGACATCCTTCCCTCGGTGGACATTCCCTCGGTCAACCTGATCTGGACCTATCCCGGCCTCAGCGCGGCCGAGATGGCGGGCAAGCTGACGTCCTTCTCCGAGATCGCCATCCTCAACAACGTCGATGACGTGCTGGAGGCCCGCTCGGAGACGACCGACGGCGTCGCGATCGTCAAGATCGACTTCCAGCCGCAGGCGGACATCGCGATCGCGCTGTCGCAGGTCACCTCGGTCTCGCAGACCATCCTGCGGCGCATGCCGCCCGGCACCACCCCGCCGCTGATCGTGCGGGCCTCGCAGTCCAGCCAGCCGATCGTGAACCTGGTGCTGGGCTCGGCCACCCTCGACGACGCGGCGCTCTACGACTACGCGCGCCTCGCGCTGCGTTCGCAGATCCAGAACATCCCCGGCGTGCGGATGACGCTGCCCTACGGCGGCGCGGCCCGGCAGGTGATGCTGGACCTGGACCCGGCCGCCCTGCAGCGCCATGGCCTGACGGCCGCCGATGTCGGGGCCGCCCTGGCCGCACAGAACCTGACCCTGCCGGCCGGTGCGCTGCGCGAGGGCGAGCGCGAGCTCAAGATCAGCCTGAATGCCAGCCCCGAGCGGGCCGGCGATTTCGCCGAGCTGCCGATAAAGCGCATCGGCGAACGGCTGATCCGGCTGGGCGAGGTGGCCGGCGTGCGCGATGGCCCGGCCGTGCAGACCAACCTCGCGCGCCTCAACGGCGACAACGCGGTGATGGTCTCCATCCTCAAGCTCGGCAATGCCTCGACGGTGGACATCGTCCGGCAGATCCGCGAGCGCCTGCCCGAGATCCGCGCCGCCGCGCCACCGGGCATGACGATCGAGCCGGTCTTCGACCAGAGCGTCTTCGTGCAGGCCGCCGTCGACACCGTGGCCTTCGAGGGCGTGCTGGTCGGCAGCCTGGTCGCGGCGGTGGTGCTGGTCTTCATCGGCAGCCTGCGCTCGACGGCCATCGTGCTGACCTCGATCCCGCTGGCCCTGCTGGCCTCGGTGGCTGGCCTGGCCGCCACGGGGCAGACCTTCAACCTGATGACCCTGGGCGGCCTGGCCCTGGCCATCGGCATCCTGGTCGACAACGCGCTGGTCGAGATCGAGAACACCAACCGCCACATCGCGCTGGGCGAGACGGTGCGCGAGGCCGTGCTCAAGAGCGCGAGGGAAGTCGTCTTCCCCGAGTTCGTCAGCACCCTCTGCATCTGCATCGTCTTCCTGCCCATCTTCCTGCTGACCGGCGTGCCGGCCTATGTCTTCAAGCCCATGGCGCTGGCGGTGGTCTTCGCGATGGCCGCGTCCTTCCTGCTTTCGCGCACCCTGGTGCCGATGCTGGCCCATGTGCTGCTGCCCGGCGAGCTGGCGCGGCGCCAGCGCAAGGGCCTGAACCTCAGCGAGAAGCTGCAGCACCGGGTCGAGCACGGCCTGGACGCGCTGCGCGACCGCTATGTGGCCCGCCTGTCCGGCGCCATGCAGCGCCTGGGGCCCGGGCTGCTGGCGGTCATCCTGGGCGTGGCGACCCTGCTGGCCCTGGGCGGCTACGCGGCCAGCCAGCTTCAGCGCGAGTTCTTCCCGCGCACCGATGCCGGCCTGATCCGCGTCTACCTGCGCGCCCCCACCGGCCTGCGGCTGGAGGAGACGGCCCGGCTCTTCGCCGACGTGCAGCGCGCGATCCGCGCCGAGCTGCCGCCGGGCGAGCTGGACAGCGTCGTCGAGGTGATCGGCGCGCCCGATGCGATCAACCAGGCCTGGGTCGATTCCACCGTGGTCGGCAGCTTCGATGGCGAGCTCTACCTGCAACTCAAGCCCGGTCCGCGCACGCCGGTCGTCGAGACCGAGGCCCGCCTGCGCCGCCTGCTGGCCGAGCGCTTCCCGCAGCTGCTCGTGCTGATGCGGCCAGCCGACACCACCGGCCTGACGCTGGCCGGCGCCTCGCCCAGCGCCCTGGACCTGCGCATCGTCGGCCGCGACGGGCCCGGCAATCGCGCCGTCGCCCGCCAGCTTGCCGAGGGCCTGAGGGGCCTGGACGGCGTCGAGGACGTGGCCCTGCGCCAGGTGCCCGACCTGCCGCAGATCCACCTGGAGATCGACCGCGCCCGGGCCCTGCAATACGGCATCACCCAGCAGCAGGTGGCCAATGCGGTGCTGGCCGCGCTGGGCAGCGGCAACACGGTGGCACCGCAGTTCTGGTCGGATACAGCCACCGGCACCTCCTACCCGGTGCAGCTCATCATCCCGCCCCTGGCCATCGAGTCGGTCGAGACCCTGCTCAACACCCCGGTGCGCCTGGCCGAGAACGGCGAGCCCATCCTGCTGCGCGCCGTGGCCACGGCCACGCCGCGCACCGTGCCCGCCAATGTCAGCCGCGTGACCCTGGCGCCGGCGCTGAACGTGCTCGGCAATGTCAGCACCCGCGACCTGGGCGGCGTGGCCGAGGCCCTGGCGCCGCAGCTGTCCGAAGCCCAGGCCAAGCTCAAGCCCGGCAACCGCATCGAGATGCGTGGCCAGGTGCAGCTCATGCAGCAGGCCTACCGCGACCTCGCCGGCGGCCTGGCGCTGGCGGTGCTGCTGGTCTTCCTGGTCCAGGCGGCCAACTTCCAGTCCTGGCTGCTGCCGCTCAATGCCATGGCGGCGCTGCCGGTGGCGCTGGCCGGGGCGGCGGCCGGCCTGTGGCTCACCGGCACGCCGCTCTCGGTGCCTGCACTGATGGGCATGATCATGGTGATCGGCGTGTCCACCGCCAACAGCGTGCTGATCACCAGCTTCGCCCGCGACCGGCTGGACGCCGGCGACACGCCGCGCGATGCCGCCCTGGCCGCTGCCGGGGCCCGCCTGCGGCCGGTGCTGATGACGGCGCTGGCCATGATCGTCGGCGTGCTGCCCATGGCCCTGGGCCATGGCGAAGGCGGTGAACAGAATGCGCCGCTCGGCCGCGCCGTGGTCGGGGGCCTGGTCTTCGGCACCTTCGGCAGCCTGGTGCTGGTGCCGCTGCTCTTCAGCCGCTGCGCCTTGCCGCGCTGGCGTGCCCTGCAGCGCCGTGGCCTGCCGCCGACCGTGGAGCCGCCGCCTGCGCCATGAGCTTTTTCATCCGCCCCCTTGTTCCGGCCTCGCCCCCCATGCCCGACGCCCCGCCTTGCCGCCCGCCGCGGTCTGCCGCCGCCCGATCCCGCCGCGCCCTGCTGCAGCCGGCGCTGCTGCTGGTCGCGGGCCTGTTCGGCGGCCCGCCGGCGCTTCAGGCCCAGGGCGCGTCTGCGCCGGCCGCGGCCGCCTCGGCGCCCGTGCCCGAGGTGCGAACCGCCCGGGCCAAGCCAGTGGCCGCCGGCGCGCCGCTGCGCCTGCCCGCGCGCACCGAGCCCATCGAGGAAGCCCGGCTCTATGCCCGCAGCAGCGGCACCCTGGTCGAACGCCGCGTCGACCTGGGCGACCGCGTGGCCGCCGGTGCGCTGCTGGCCCGCATCGCCGCGCCGGAGGTCGACCAGGCCCTGGCCAGCGCCCGGGCCGGCCTCGGCCAGGCCCAGGCGCGCGAGCGTCTGGCCCAGCTCAATCTGGACCGCAGCCGGCCGCTGGTCGAGCAGAACTTCCTCTCCGCCGTGCGGCTCGACGAGCTGAATGCCGCGCTGGAAGTGGCCCGCGCCGACACGGCCGCCGCCCAGGCCGAGGTGCGTCGGCTGGAGGCCGTGCAGGGCTTCCAGCAGGTCCGCGCGCCCTTCGCCGGCACCATCGTCGAGCGCGCGGTCGAGCGCGGCGACCGCGTCAGCGCCGACGGCGCGAACAGCAGCCCGGCCCTGTTCCGCCTGGCCCGGCTGGACGCGCTGCGCGTCGTCGTCGAGGTACCGCAGGCCGCAGCGGCCACCTTGCAGCCCGGTCGTCCTGCGGAGCTGCGCTTCGCCGAGTTTCCGGGCGAGGTCTTCAAGGCGCGGGTCGAGCGCCTGGCCGGCCGCATCGACCCCGCCAGTGGTGCCATGCGCGTCGAGCTGAAGCTGCCCAACCCCGGCCAGCGCCTGCCGGCCGGCCTGCGCGGCGAACTGGACCTGGCTGCCGACGCCGCCCAGCCCGGCGTGACCGTACCCGGCAACGCCGTGCTGCTGCGGGGGGGGCAGCCGCATGTCGCCACGGTCGACGGGGACAGCCGGCTGCGCTTCGTGCCGGTCCAGGTCGAGCGCACCGCCGGTCGGGAGGTGCTGCTGCGCCGTGGCCTGGCCCCGGGCCAGACCGTGGTGATCAATGTCAACGCCCTGTTGCAGGACGGCAGCCGCGTGAAGGTGGCTGCGCCATGAGTGCCGCCAGCTTCGGATGGATCGGCGCCGGCCACCCCGCGGCCTCCGGGCCGGTGGAGGCCGGCTGGCCGCGCGACGCGGGGGCCGCCGCCCAGCTGTGGCCGCGTCTGCTCGGCCGCGCACCCGCCGGCCTGCTGCTGCAGCCGCCGGATGAGGCCGCGCTGCAGGCCTGGGCCGACTGGGCCACGCCGGCCCTGGCCGCCGTCTGTGCGGCGCGGCCCACCGTGCTGCTCGATCCGACGGGCCCGGCCCCCGGTGGCGGCCGGGCCACGGACCTGGCCCGCGACGAGGCCCTGGCCGCCCTGGGCCTGCAGGCCGTGCTGCCGGGTGGCCTGCCGCCGGCCGCGCTGGCCGCCAGCCTGGGCTTTGCCATCGTCCGCCACCGCCTCGACCGGCCGCTGCGCCAGCTCGCGCCGCTGGATGCCGCCACCGGCCTGCCCAGCCGCGCCCAGCTGGTGCCGCAGATCCAGCAGATGCTGGCCCTGCGCGAGCGCGAGCCCGCGCCCATGGCCCTGCTGCTCATCGAGCTGCCCGAGCTGGCCGAGCTTCGCGAACGCCTGGGGGAGGGCGCCTCGGCCCTGCTGCGCCGCAAGCTGGCCGTGCGCATGCGCGCGAACCTGCGGGGCAGCGATGTGGTGGCCGTCGACGGGCCGACGCGCCTGGCCGTCTGGCTGGCCCGGCTGGACCAGCCGGCCAGCGCCGGCACCGTCGCGGACAAACTGATCCAGGCCCTGGCCCGGCCCCTCCAGCTCGGCGAGGCCGAGGGCCTGCGCGTGCACCCGCGCATCGGCCTGGTCGTCAGCGGGCCCGGCATGCTCGATGCCGAGCACCTGTGGCAGCGCGCGCTGGCCGCGCTGGACGGCGCCGCGCCGCTGGGCAGCAAGGTCTTCTTCGTCCCCGCCGAGGGCCGCGCCGACGCCGCGGCCAACGACCCTGCCGACCCGGCCGGCTGAGATCGGCCCGGGTTTCGAGGACCGGGTCGGCGGGGTCGCTTCCCGACCCGGCCGTCGCAGATGCATCCGGATGTTGCCGGCGTCCGCGCCTGGGCCTTCGACCCCTACATTCGCGGCCGGTGCCGGTCCGCGAGGGGCGGGGCACCGGGTCTCACGACGAACATGCAAGGGAGTTGCACGATGAAGCGATCGCTGATGGGCCTCGGCCTGGTCCTGCTGCTGGCGGGTTGCGCGAACCTGGGCCGCGAAGGCGGCAGCGCGGCCGCGCCGCCGGTCGGCATCGACGGCCAGGCCTGTGCCGGCCGGGCGCCGCAGGCCGTGCCGGGCCTCAGCCCTTCGAGCCAGCCGGTGCTGCAGCGCCAGGTGCAGTTACCGAGCGGCAAAGGCGGCGTCTGCGACGCGCAGGTCTTCTCGGTCAGCGAGCAGCCCATCAAGCTCTACCGCGTCTTCGATGCGTCCAAGCCCTACACCAAGTTCGGCGGCTGGTGGTCGCTGGAGCGGCCCAGCGGCAGCCGCGACAGCTACCGCGCCGCCAATGCGATCTGCCCCGAGTGGAGCCCGCTGGACCGGCTGGCCGTCTGCGAAGTCCATCCCGGCACCCAGCTCGTGATCGGCAGCACCCAGAGCGCAGGCTGCGCCGACGGCTCCACCTTCCCCAAGACGGCGGCCCAGCAGGTCTTCGTGCCCAACAACGGCCGCATCGGCATCGTCCACGTCGGCGCCTGCAGCGAAGAAGCGATCTGGGCGCCCTGAGACGCGGGCTATGTGCCGGCGCTGTGGCGGTCGGCCATGAAAAAGGCCGCCCGAAGGCGGCCTTGCGGTGCCGGCTCGCGGCGGCTTCAGGCCGCCGCGGGGCTCAGACGCCCCACCAGCTCACCGGATGGGCGCGCAGCGCGCTGGCCTGGCCGGCCGGCAGCGCGGCGGTCTGGCCCAGGGCCGGGTGCAGCTTGCGCTCGGCCAGCGGGGTGGACTGGTAGCTGCCCACGGCGATCAGGGTGTCGCCGACCCGCAGCACCTGGCTGCGCTTGGTCTCGACCCGCCAGGTCTGCGGGTTGCGCCAGCGGTAGCTGACCTGGCTGATCGCGTTCTGGGGCAGGTGCAGGAAGGCCTCGCCCACCGCGGCGCCGCGGGCGTCGCGCAGGGCGGCCACATCGCCGCCGGTCAGGCCCGGGAAGCCGCCGTTGGCCAGCATGCGGCCGCTGCGCGCGTCGATGGCGAACACATAGAGGTCGGCCTGCTGGAAGGGGGCGAGCCCGTCGTTGAAGGCGGTCAGCGCCCGGGCCGGGTCGGCACGGTAGGCCTCGGCCGCGGCGGCCAGCAGGTGGAGGGCCGAGGCGGTGTCGGCGCGGCCGGCCTCGCCGAGGACGATGGGGGCCGCGGGCAGGATGCCGTCGATCGGCGACGCGGCGAAGGCCGGAAGCAGCGCGCCCAGGGTGAGGGCGGCGGCGGCCGCGGTGCGGCGCAGGGTGAGCGTGGCGGTGCGGGTCATGGCAGGGCTCCGAGGGTTTGGGGAAGCTTGGAGGCCGACGGGAGGTCGCGGCCCATGTCGCTAATCTAGGGTTAACCCCCAGTCACCACAAGACGCATCTTCTGAAGCCTGAGGTCAGGGAATCTGACCTCTTCGGCGAGCCGCAAGCGTGGAAACCCTTGGTCCAGGCCGGGCTCAGGCGAACAGCAGCCAGAGCAGGCCAGCGATGAGCAGCCACTTGCCGGTGTAGTAGCTGCCGCGGCTGCGCACCTTCAGGGCCTTGGCCTTGAGCCGCAGGCGGTAGATCGCCCCGAAGACCCGGTTCAGCCCACCCAGCGAGGCGTCGCCGCCCTCGTTCTGCGAGGCCGCCGCGGCCATGACCGTGCCGGCGAACCAGCGGTTGAAGGCCCGCACTGGGCCGAAGTGCAGTGGCCGCTCGACATCGCAGAACAGCACGATGCGTGGCTGCTGCGTGGTGTTGGCTGCGTGGTGGATGAAGGTCTCGTCGAACATCATCGCTTCGCCGTCGCGCCAGTGGCGGCGTTCGCCATCGACTTCGATGAAGCAGCCCGGGTCGTTGGGCGTGCACAGGCCCAGGTGGTAGCGCAGCGAGCCGGCGTAGGGGTCGCGGTGCCGGACCAGGGTGGCCCCCGGCGGCAGCGAGGCGAACATCGCCGCCTTCAGTCCGGGAATCTGCCGGAGCAGGGCCACGGTCTGCGGGCAGGCGCGGGCAGCGCTGTCGAGCTTCCTGCCGTACCAGAGCAGGTGGAAGCGCGTCCAGCCGGTGCGGAAGAAGCTGTTGAAGCCGACGTCGGTGTAGCCCTCGGAGGCGCGGATCCGGCCGGCCCCGTCCAGGGCCAGGGCCTCGTCGCGGATGCGCTGCCAGTTCGCCTGCAGAGGCTGCAGCTGCGGGAAATCGGCGGGATCCAGGAAGGGCTGGGCTGGCACGCGCGAGAACAGGTACATCAGCGCATTGACCGGGGCCAGGACGATGGTGAAGTCCAGCGCCCGCTTCAGCGGGAAGCGGACCCGCCCACGGAGGTGGATGTAGAGCGCCGATGCCAGGAAGCTCAGCAGGATGGCGTGTCGCAGGGCCATGGTCGATCGGGTCGGGCAGGCCGCCGCGCGGTCCAGGCACGGCGGGCGGGGGAGGGGGGGTGATGTGGGCCTGACAGCTCAGCCGTCCAGGCCACCGAGGCAGACGTATTTCATCTCCAGGTACTCGTCCAGGCCATGGTGCGAGCCCTCGCGGCCCAGGCCGGACTGCTTGACGCCGCCGAAGGGCGCCTCGGCCGTCGAGATGATCCCGGTGTTCACGCCGACGATGCCGCTCTCCAGGCCCTCGCTCACCCGCATCACGCGGCCGATGTCCCGCGTGTAGACATAGGCGGCCAGGCCGAACTCGCTGGCGTTGGCGGCGGCCAGGGCCTCGGCCTCGGTGTGGAAGCGCAGCACGGGGGCGACCGGGCCGAAGGTTTCTTCCCGCGTGCAGCGCATGGCCGGCGTCACGTCGGCCAGCACGGTGGGGGCGTAGAAGTGGCCGCCTGCGTGATCGGCGGGCTGCACGCGCCGGCCGCCGGTCAGCAGGCGGGCGCCGCCGGCCAGGGCGTCGGCCACATGCGACTCGACCTTGGCCAGCGCGGCCGCATCGATCAGCGGGCCCTGCTGCACGCCCTCGCGCGTGCCCGGGCCCACGCGCAGCGCGGCGGCCTTTTCGGCCAGGCGCTGCACGAAGGCCTCGTAGATCCCGTCCTGCACGTAGAAGCGGTTCGCGCAGACGCAGGTCTGGCCGGCGTTGCGGTACTTGGCGGCCAGGGCGCCCTCGACGGCGGCCTCCAGGTCGGCATCGTCGAAGACCAGGAAGGGCGCGTTGCCGCCCAGCTCCAGGGCCAGCTTCTTGACCGTCGGCGCGCATTGCGCGGCCAGGATGCGGCCGACCTCGGTCGAGCCCGTGAAGCTCAGGTGCCGCACCGCCGGGCTGGCGCAGAGCACGCGGCCGAGGGCGATGGAGCCCGGCCCGTCGGCCGTCAGCACATTCAGCACGCCGGGCGGGAAGCCGGCACGCTGCGCCAGCTCGGCCAGGGCCAGGGCGGTCAGCGGGGTCTGCTCCGCCGGCTTGATGATCACCGGGCAGCCGGCGGCCAGGGCCGGCGCGACCTTGCGGGTGATCATGGCGAGCGGGAAGTTCCAGGGCGTGATCGCCGCGCAGACGCCGATGGGCTGCTTGAGCACCAGGATGCGCTTGCTGGGGTCGGTGGCCGGGATGGTCTCGCCGTGCACGCGGCGCGCTTCCTCGGCGAACCACTCGACGAAGCTGGCGCCGTAGCCCACCTCGGCGCGGGCCTCGGCCAGGGGCTTGCCTTGCTCGGCGCTCATCAGCCGGGCCAGGTCCTCGGTGGCGGCGGTGATCAGCAGGAACCAGCGCTGCAGCAGGGCGGCACGGGCCTTGGCCGTCTGGGCGCGCCAGGCGGGCCAGGCGGCCTCGGCCGCCGCGATGGCGGCCTGCGCCTCGGCCTCGCCCAGGGCGGCCACCTCGGCCAGCGTTTCGCCGCTGGCCGGCGCATGCACGGTGAAGCGGCCCGTGCCGGCCTGCCAGGCGCCGGCCAGGAAGGCATTGCAGCGCCAGAGGCCGGCGTCGGCAAGCTGCAAATCGGGCGGGGGCGTGGGGCTCATGGGCGGCGGCGCGGGCAAGGGCGGGGTGTCGATTGTCGCCACCGGCCCAAAACTACAATTCCGCGCTTCGTCGAGACCCTGCCGACCCCAGCCGAAAGCCCCCGGATGAAAGCCGCCGAGATCCGCCAGACCTTCCTGAAGTTCTTCGAGAGCAAGGGCCACCAGATCGTGGCCTCCAGCCCGGTGGTGCCCGGCGACGACCCGACCCTGCTCTTCACCAATGCGGGGATGAACCAGTTCAAGGACGTCTTCCTCGGCTTCGACAAGCGCCCCTACACCCGGGCCACCACGGCGCAGAAGTGCATCCGCGCGGGCGGCAAGCACAACGACCTGGAGAACGTCGGCTACACCGCGCGCCACCACACCTTCTTCGAGATGCTGGGCAACTTCAGCTTCGGGGACTACTTCAAGCGCGACGCCATCGCCTACGCCTGGGAGCTGCTGACCGAGGTCTACAAGCTGCCCAAGGAGCGCCTGACCGTCACCGTCTACGCCGAGGACGACGAGGCCTACGGCATCTGGAAGGACCAGATCGGCGTGCCCGCCGAGCGCATCATCCGCATCGGCGACAACAAGGGCGCCCGCTACGCCAGCGACAACTTCTGGATGATGGGCGACACCGGCCCCTGCGGCCCCTGCACTGAGATCTTCTACGACCACGGCGACCACATCCCCGGCGGCCCCCCGGGCAGCCCGGAGGAAGACGGCGACCGCTTCATCGAGATCTGGAACAACGTCTTCATGCAGTTCAACCGGGACGAGGCCGGGGTCATGCACCCCCTGCCCAAGCCCAGCGTGGACACCGGCATGGGCCTGGAGCGCATCGCCGCCGTGCTGCAGGGCGTGCACGGCAACTACGAGATCGACACCTTCGTCGCCCTGCTGGCCGCGGCCAAGGCGGCGGTCGAGGCCTCGGCCGGGGGCGCCGCGGTGGACGCCGAGAGCCCCAGCCTCAAGGTCATCGCCGACCACATCCGCGCCTGCGCCTTCACCGTGGCCGACGGCGTCATTCCCGGCAACGAGGGCCGCGGCTACGTGCTGCGCCGCATCGCCCGCCGCGCCATCCGCCACGGCTACAAGCTCGGCGCGCGCGCGCCCTTCTTCTTCAAGCTGGTCGCCGCCCTGGTCGGCCAGATGGGCGAGGCCTACCCCGAGCTGGCCCGCGACGAGGCCCGCATCACCCAGGTGCTGAAGCAGGAGGAGGAGCGCTTCTTCCAGACCATTGCGACTGGGATGTTGATCCTTGAAGGAGCCTTGGACCAAGCAATTGCTGAGCGCCATGTTGCTGAGCCCTCCGTCATGTTCTTTTCCTACACACAAGAGCCGTTGCCCGGCGTAGCCGTTGTGTCCTTTATCGACCAACAGCGAAAGATGAGCGACCAAGTCATCGTCTTCGATGACGAACCTAGCCCTGCTCACGTCCAAGCCCTAAATCTGACAGGGAAAAACATTCATCGCGTCAAGCGCGACGCAAATGGTGTGGTCCTTGACGGAGCGACCGCTTTCAAGCTCCACGACACCTACGGCTTCCCGCTGGACCTGACCGCCGACGTCTGCCGCGAGCGCGGCGTGGCGGTGGACACCGCCGGCTTCGAGGCCGCCATGCAGCGCCAGCGCGAGCAGGCCCGCGCCGCCGGCAAGTTCAAGATGGCCCAGGGCCTGGCCTACAGCGGCGCGGCCACCACCTTCCACGGCTACGAGCAGCTGGCGCGCGAAGGCGCCACGGTGACGGCGCTCTACGTCGACGGCAGCCCGGTGCCCGCCGCCGAGGCCGGCAGCGACGTGGTCGTCGTGCTGGACCACACGCCCTTCTATGCCGAGAGCGGCGGCCAGGTCGGCGACACCGGTGAGCTGCGCAACGCCGCCACCCTGGTGCGCGTGGACGACACGCTGAAGATCCAGGCCGAGGTCTTCGGCCACCACGGCCGCGTGGCCGAGGGCACGCTGAAGGTCGGCGACGTGCTGAGCGCCCGGGTCGATGCCGCGCGCCGCGCCCGCACCGTGCGCAACCACAGCGCCACCCACCTGATGCACAAGGCCCTGCGCGAGGTGCTGGGCGCGCATGTGGCGCAGAAGGGCTCGCTGGTGACGCCGGAGCGCACGCGCTTCGATTTCTCGCACACCGCGCCGATGACGGCCGAGCAGATCGCCCGCGTCGAGGCCCTGGTCAATGCCGAGATCCTCGCCAATGCCGCCACCGACGCCCGCGTGATGGCGCTGGAGGACGCGCAGAAGAGCGGCGCGATGATGCTCTTCGGCGAGAAGTACGGCGAGACCGTGCGCGTGCTCAGCATCGGCTCCAGCAAGGAGCTGTGCGGCGGCACCCACGTGGCGCGCACCGGCGACATCGGCGTGTTCAAGATCCTGGCCGAGAGCGGCGTGGCCGCCGGCATCCGCCGCGTCGAGGCCACCACGGGCGAGGGCGCGCTGGCCTACATCGGCGAGACCGAGAAGAACTTGCAACGCGCCGCCGCCCTGCTCAAGGCCGCGCCCGAGGAGCTGGAAGGCCGCATCGCCAGCCTGGTCGATCAGCTGCGTGCGGCCGAGAAGGAGCTGGCCGCCCTCAAGGGCAAGCTGGCCAGCAGCCAGGGCGACGAGCTGATGGCGAAGGCCGTGGACGTGAAGGGCACCAAGGTGCTGGCCGCGGTGCTCGACGGTGCCGACGCCAAGGCCCTGCGCGAGACGATGGACAAGCTCAAGGACAAGCTCAAGACGGCGGCCATCGTGCTGGCGGCGGTCGAGGGCGGCAAGGTGCAGCTCGCGGCCGGCGTCACCGCCGACCGCATCGGCCAGCTCAAGGCCGGCGAGCTGGTGAACTTCGTCGCCCAGCAGGTCGGCGGCAAGGGCGGCGGCAAGCCGGACCTGGCCATGGCCGGCGGCAGCGACCCGGCGGCCCTGCCGGCGGCCCTGGCCGCCGTGGCCGGCTGGGTGGCCGAGCGGGCCTGAGGCAGGCTGGCCGGCGCCGGCATCCCGCCGTGAGCGGCTGCGCCAGCCTCAGGCCCTGAGCCTGCGCCGGGGAGTGCCTGCATGGTCGGCAAGCGCGCCCTGCGCGGCGGCACGCCCTTCGGGCGGCCGCCGGCTCCGCCGCCGGACTGCCCGCTCTGCGCCCGGCCCATCGTGCCCGGACCCAGCGCGGACCTGCACCACCTGATCCCGCGCAGCCAGGGCGGACGCGAGAGCTTCCTCGTCCATCGCGTCTGCCACCGCAAGATCCACGCGACCCTCTCCGAGAAGGACCTGGCCCGGCACTATGCAAGCTGGGCCGCGCTGCAGGCGCATCCCGAGATCGCCGTCTTCATCGCCTGGGTGCGCCGCCAGCCCCCGACCTTCGTGGACGGCAGCCGGCCGCCCCGCCACCGGCGCTGAGCGGTCCGCAGCGCGGCGGGCCGCCCGCTGCGCGGGCCAGGGCGCGGTCGGGCATCCCGCGGGCCGGCCCGGCTTGTGGCAGGCTCGCCCCATGCCGATGACGATGCCTTCCCCGCTCCGCCCGCCGGCCCGCGGCCGCCTGCTCCGCCGCTTCGCATCGGCCCTGGTGGTGCTGCTGCTGGCGGCCTGCGCCGGCGGCACCGCCGGACCCTCGGCGTCCCCCGCGGCCCGCCCCGTGGCCACCCCGCCGGGCAGCGCGTCCAGCCCGCTGCCGGAGGCCCTGCGCCAGCCCATGCGCTTCCGCGTGCACCGCGTCTGCGGCCCCGACGCCCAAGGGCTGGCGGGGGCGGACCAGGCGGCCGACGGCTGCGTGAAGCTGCTGCTCGGCCGCGGCCAGATCGACCGCGAGGTCGTCGCCCGCCTGCGCGATGCCCTGCGCGCCCAGCAGCCCGCGCGCAGCCTGCGTGGCCAGGCCGCAGACCTCGCCGCCCTGCATCTGGACAGCCCGGGCGGCGACTTGCGTGGCGGCCTGGAGCTGGGCCGCGAGATCCGCTGGCTGGGCCTGGCCACCCGCACCGGCGGCGATCTCTGGGTGCAGACCGAGGGCCCGCGCGAGCGCGTGGCCGCGGCCACGCGCTGCCAGTCGTCCTGTGCCTATGCCTTCCTCGGGGGCGTGCGGCGCGACGTGCTGGACGACCGCGCCTACGGCGTGCATCAGTTCCGGCCCGCGCCGCAGGCCGGCGAAGCCGTGGCTGACCCGGTGGCCCAGGCGCAGGCCGCGATCTCGGTGCTGAACCTCTACCTCGACGAGATGGGTGCGGCCCGGCGCCTGCTCGACATCGCCAACCTCACCCCCACCCAGCGCATGACCCTGCTGAGTCGCGCGCAACTGCGCCAGCTCGGCGTGGACACGGCGGGGCAGCGCCTGGCGCAGACCTTGCCGCAGACGCCCTGGACCAGCGGCCGCAGCGAGAAGGGGCGGCCCTATGTGCAGTCACGTGTCCGTGCCGACCCGCGCTGCAACGTCGGCCTGGTTTTCTCGCTCGATCCTGCGGGCCGGCCGGTTCTCGCGCTGTCGCTGGAATTCGCGACGCGGCCCGCCGATCCGCCTCGCGCCGGAGACTTTCCATCGGGTCTGCTCAGCGGGCTTCGGCTGCAGGTGGCCGACAGCGGCGAGCAAATTCCGCTGGGCGAGATCGTGCCGCCAGCGGCCTGGCAGCGCCGCGACCGGCCGGGAGTCAGTGTCAGTTACGCGACCGGCTATGTTCTCAGCCCGACGACCTTGCAGCGCATCGGCATCCTGGCCCGCCAGGATGCCGTGCTGGAAGTGATCGACGGCCTGCCCGAATCCGCCAGCGACTGGCGCTTCACCGCCCGCTTCACGCTCGATGGCCTGGAGCGCAGCCTCCCGGTGCTGGAGGCGGCCAGCGCGCCCGCGCCGGCTTCGCGCTGAGCGGGGCCGCGGCCCTCAGCCGCCGCCGGCCTTGCGCGCCGGCTTGGACGCCGGCCGGCTGGCCGGCTTGCGCGCTGCGGGCGAGGGGGCCCGCCTTGCGGCTTCCACCGCCTGGCCCAGCTCGATCACCGCCATGGCGTAGTAGCTCGACCAGTTGTAGCGGGTGATCGCATAGAAGTTCGCGGTGCCGGCCAGCAGGGTGGCCGGCGCGTCGCCGTTCTCCAGCTTGACCAGGGCCAGCAGGCCGGGGCGCTTCATCGCATCCTCGGGCAGGCGGGCGCCGCGCTCGGCCATCTCGCTGGCCGCGAAGCTCGGCACGATGTCGGGCGCGAGCAGGGTGGAGAGGTCGGCCGCATCGCTGGGCGGCTCGATGTGGAAGTGCGTCGGCAGCCGCGGCTCCCAGCCGAAGGCGTGCAGGTAGGCCGCCACCGAGCCGATCGCGTCGGCCACGCTGCCCTGCAGGTCGATGCGGCCGTCGCCGTCGAAGTCCACCGCCAGCTTGCGCAGCGAGCTGGGCATGAACTGTGGCAGGCCCATCGCGCCGGCGAAGCTGCCGCGCAGGCTGGTCGGATCCAGGCCCTGCTTCAGGCAGAGGTCGATGAATTCGCCGAGCTCGTCGCGGAAGTAGCTGCTGCGGTCGCGCCGGCTGCTGGTCGGGAAATCGAAGGCCAGGGTGGCCAGGGCGTCGAGCACGCGGAAGGTGCCGGTGTCGGCTCCCCAGCCGGTTTCGACGCCGAGGATGCCCATCACGATGGCCGGCGGCACGCCGTAGCGCGCCTCGGCCTGGTCGAGCAGGGCCGCATGCTGGGCCCAGAACTTCACGCCCGACTGGATGCGGATCGGCTCGACGAAGCGGGCGCGGTAGGCCGCCCAGTTCTTCTTCAGGCCACCGGGGGTGGGCAGGATGAGCTGCACGACGCGCGGCTGGTAGCGCGCCTGGGCGACGAGGGCCGCGGCCTGTTCCACCCGGAAGCCGTGGCGGCGCGACAGCGCATCGAGGATGCGGGCCACGTCCTCGCGCTCGGCGTAGCCACCCGGCTCGGCCGGCGGCGGGATGCCAGGGTCGGTGCTGATGAGCGGCGGTCGCGCGGGGCTGCGGCTTTCCAGCGCCTGGGTGGCGGGACCGGGCTTGTCGGCGATCGGCGTGGCCGCCGCGGGGGGCGGCTCGTCGGCGGCCGGGACGGGGGTGGCCGGCAGCAGGCACAGGCTGGCGGCAAGGGCGGGGGAGAGAAGGAGCCGTCGGTGCATGGATCGAGTGTGCCGCATGGTCTGCGCCCGGCTGCCGGGCGGATGTGTCAGTGCGTAGGGGGAGGCAGCCGGCGCAGCGCGGCCTCGGCCTGCCGGGCCAGCGCCCGCAGCACCCGCGGCTGGCCGTGGCCGGGCTCCTCGGGCCGCCAGCGCCAGCGGGCCAGGGCGTCCAGCGCCGCTGCAGCGTCTGCGGCCCGCGCGCCGTGCCGCTCCTTCAGGGCCCGGGCCAGCGCCAGCGGGCTGGCGGGCTGCGGCCCGGGGCCCAGCGCCCGCTGCGCGCACCGGCCCAGGCGGGCCCAGCAGGCCGGCCAGGGGTCGGGTCGGGGCCGCGGGGCAAGGCGCCAGACCAGCCCGCCGAGCAGGCCGAGGAGGGCCAGGCCCAGGCCGGCCCGCACCGGCCATGAGGTGCTGCGCTCGGCCCGCGCGGCGGCACTGCCGGCCTGCAGCACCTGCTCATGCCAGTCTTGCTCGAAGGCCTGCCAGCCGCGCTGCCAGCGTGCGCCGAGTCCGCCCGGCAGCCAGCGCAGCCAGGCGGCGGCTTCGGCCGGCGGCGGCCCGTCCTGCAGCCGGTCCGGGGCCACGGCCTGGGTCGGGTCGATGCGCAGCCAGCCTTCGCCGGCTTGCCAGATCTCGGCCCAGGCATGGGCATGGCGCTGGCGGACGATCCAGACGCCCTCGCCGGCCTCCCAGTCCGCGCCCTGGTAGCCGGTGACGAGCCGGGCCGGCACATCGAAGGCCCGCATCAGCACCACGAAGGCGGCGGCGTAGTGCTCGCAGAAGCCGGCCTTGCGCTCGAACCAGAAGCGGTCGATCGCGTCGCGCGGCTCGCCCATCGGGCCCGGCGCCAGCGTGTAGCGGTAGCCGCCTTCGCGCAGCTGCTGCAGCACGGCGTCGGCCAGGGTGCGGGCCCCGGCCTGTTGCAGGCGCGGATCCCGCCGCATCGCGGCGGCCAGGCCCAGCAGGCGCGGGTTGTGGCCGGGCGGCAGCTCCAGGTAGTCCTGCAGGCCCAGCACCGGCTCGACGGGTCCATGCCGGAACTGCGGCCACAGCCGGGCCTGCAGGCTCAGGCGGCGATGCAGCGGGGCGTCGAGGGACCAGTGCAGGTCGTCCTCGCGCCGGGCTTCGGCCAGCTCGGGGGCCGCGCCGCGCAGGTCCCCGCTGAGCTCGGGCAGCGGCAGCACCGGCAGCCGGGTGGGTTCCACCTGCACGCTGTACTCGATCGGCTGGCCTTCGGGCCGCAGGTTCGCCGGCGGCTGCAACGCGCGCGGAAAGCCCGGGCGCAGCACCGTCCAGCGCTGGCCGTCGAACTGGGCAAGCACCGGGCCGCGGAAGTAGCGGGCCTCGGGCGGCAGGACCTGGCCGGGCGGCAGGCGCAGGCGCATGACCGGCTGCGGGTCGAGCGCAAGCTGGCCGACATCGCCCCAGGCCAGGCTGTCCGACAGGCCGGTGCGTGCCTGGCCGGCCCCGGGCCAGAAGGGCTGGGGCCGCGGCAGCAGCGTGAACAGCAGCAGCATCGGCGGCAGGGCCAGCAGCAGCAGGCTGCCGGCCAGGCCGGCGGCTTCGCGCAGCGGTGGCTTGCCGGCCGGCAGGCTGGCCAGCACCAGGGCCGTCAGCAGGCCCCAGACGGACAGGACCGCGGCCAGCGCCGTGCCCGGTGACTGGCTGCCGAGGAACTGCGCCAGCACCAGGAAGAAGCCGAGGAAGAAGACCACGAGGGCATCGCGCCGCGCCCGGAGCTCCAGCGTCTTCAGCGCGACGAGCACGACCAGCAGGGTGTGGCCGGCCGCCCGGCCGACCAGGCTGCCGTGGCTCCACAGGCTCAGCCCCAGGGCCAGCAGCAGGAGGCCCAGCAGCAGGCCGCGGCCGGGCAGGGCGCTGCCGCGCAGCGCGAGCTGCGCCCGCCAGGCCAGCACGCCCAGCACCAGCACCGTCGTCCAGGCCGGCTGACCGGGCAGGTGCGGCGCGACGGTGAAGCCCAGCACGGCCAGCAGGAACAGGGTGTCGCGCACCTCGCGCGGGCGGCCCGTGCCGCGCGGGCTCAGCACTGCGCCAGCCTTTCCAGCGCGGCCCGCCGCTGCGCCGGACCCTGCCCGGGCGGCAGGGTCTGGCCCGGCAGGCGCAGGCTCCACGCCGGGCCACCGAGGCCGCGGGCCAGCACGGCCTCGGCGAGCCACTGCACGCGGGTCTCGGTGTCCAGACCGGCGGGCAGGGCCTGCCAGTCGATCACCGTGCCCTCGGCCGGGCCGGGGGCGTGCTCGCGCACCCGCGGCAGCTCGTCGCGCGCCAGCGCCGAGGCCGAGGCGCGCCAGGCGATGTGCCGCAGGGGGTCGCCGTCCCGCCAGGGGCGCAGGCTGTCCACGGCCTCCTCGCCCGGACTGCGGCCGAAGCCCCCCCCGCGGCCGCTTGCCGCAGGCGGTCCGGAGAGCCGGGCCGGCCAGACCCAAAGCCGGTGGTCGGTCTGCCAGTCGGCCGACACGGTGAAGAGGCCCAGCGGGAAGCGGGTCTCGATCCGCAGCGGGGGCAGGGCCAGGTGCCCGCGGCGCGCGGTCGGCAGGCGCAGCTCGACGTCGGCGGCGGCCTCGGCCGGAACCTCGGTCCAGACCGGCTCGGTCGCGGCGGCCAGCAGCAGGCCGCCATCCGGGCGCAGGCTCAGGCCCAGGCCATGACGCCGTCCCCCGGTCAGGGTGGGGCGGCCGCCGCCCTCCAGCCGCAGCCGCAGCCGGGCGAGTTCACCGGCATGCACGGGCTCGACCGGCCGCAGCGTCAGCCGCAGACCGTGCAGGGCGAGCACGCCAAGGAGCAGGGCCACGCCGGCCAGCGCGATCAGCAGGTCGGTCAGGGCATGGCCGAGGCTGAGCTGCTCGTTGATCGAGGCCAGGCCCAGGCCGGCCACCGTCAGCGCGAAGACCTGGCCGGCCCGGGTCGGCCGGATGCGCAGGCTGCGCCAGCCGATCTGCAGCGCCGGGCCGGCCCGGTCGGCCGGCGGGCTCACGCCGCGGGCAGGGCGTCGAGCATCGCCCGCAGCTGTTCGCGCGGCCCGCGGCCGGCGGCCGGCAGCGGACGCAGGCGGTGGGCGGCGGTCTGGATCAGGAGCGCATCGAGGTCGTCCGGCGTGACGTAGTCGCGCCCCTCGAACAGCGCGCGGGCGCGCGCGGCGCGCAGCAGGCCCAGGCCGGCGCGCGGGCTCAGGCCTTCGATGAACCAGCGGCCGTCGCGGCTGGCAGCCAGCACGGCCTGCAGGTGGTCGAGCAGCGGCTCGGACACGGCGATGGCCGACACCGCCTGCTGCGCGGCCTGCAGCTCAGCCGGCTGCATGCAGGGCCGTAGGCCGGCCAGTGCGGCGCGCCGGTCCTGCCCGGCCAGCAGGGCCCGCTCGCTGGCGCGGTCCGGGTAGCCGAGCTGGATGCACATCAGGAAGCGGTCGAGCTGGCTTTCCGGCAGGGGGTAGGTGCCCGCCTGGTCCAGCGGGTTCTGCGTGGCGATCACGAAGAAGGGCGCCGGCAGGGGATGGGTCGCGCCGTCCAGGCTGACCTGACCTTCCTCCATCACCTCCAGCAGCGCGCTCTGCGTGCGCGGGCCGGCGCGGTTGATCTCGTCGGCCAGCAGCACCTGGCTGAAGACCGGGCCGGGATGGAAGACGAAGCGGCCGCTGTCCCGCAGGTAGATGCTGGCGCCGAGCAGATCGCCCGGCAGCAGGTCGGCGGTGAACTGCACGCGCTTGAACTGCAGGCCCAGCGACAGGGCCAGGGCCTGCGCCAGGGTGGTCTTGCCGACGCCCGGCAGGTCCTCGATCAGCAGGTGGCCGTCAGCCAGCAGGCAGATGATCGCGTCCTCCACCTGCGGTCGTTTGCCGACGATGATCGTGCTAATCTGATCCGCAACCTGCCGCAGCCTCTGGGTCCATGCCATGCGGCGCACCATAGCTGATTCGCACCCGTCCTGCGGGTCGATCCCCTGGGATGGCCACTGCCTATTTCACGCATCCGGACTGCCGCAAGCATGTCCAGAGCCCCGATCACCCCGAGAGCCCGCAACGTCTCGACGCGATCGCCGACCTGCTGATCGCCACCGGCCTTGATGCCCTGCTCGACCTGCACGAGGCGCCGCTGGCCACCGAGGCCCAGCTCGCCCGCGCGCACACCGCGCTGCATGTGGCGACGATGCGTGATCTCTGCGCGGAGATCGACCGCAGCGGCCAGTCCCGCAGCCTCGACCCGGACACCCGCGCCGGCCCCGGCACCTGGCAGGCGGCCCTGCGGGCCGCCGGTGCGGCGGTGGCGGCCACCGACCTGGTGCTGTCCGGCGGCGCTGAGAACGCCTTCTGCGCGGTGCGCCCGCCCGGCCACCACGCCGAGAAGGACCAGGCCATGGGCTTCTGCCTGTTCAACAACGTGGCGGTGGCGGTCCGGCATGCGCTCGACGTGCACGGCCTCAAGCGCGTCGCCGTGGTCGACTTCGACGTGCATCACGGCAACGGCACCGAGGACATCCTGGCCCATGACATGCGCACCGTCATGGTCGGCTTCTTCCAGCACCCGCTCTACCCCGGCAGCGGCGACGTGCCCAAGGGCCCGAACATGCTGAACCTGCCGGTGCCGCCCTACACCAAGGGCCCGGCGATCCGCGACCTCTTCACCACCCGGCTGATCCCGCGCCTGGACGCCTTCAAGCCCGAGCTGCTCGTGCTGTCGGCCGGTTTCGATGCGCACCGGGATGACGACCTCGCCCAGCTGATGCTGGTCGAGGACGACTACGCCTGGATCACCCGCGAGCTCAAGGCCTGTGCGCAGCGCCATGCCCGCGGCCGCATCGTCTCCTGCCTCGAAGGGGGCTACAACCTCGGCGCGCTCGCGCGCAGCGTGCTGGCCCACCTGCGGGTGCTGGCCGGGGTCGATGGGGGCCGAACCGGATGAGGCCCCTCTGGCTGCTGGGGCTGCTGCTGCCCTGGGCCGCGGGCGCCCAGGCCCAGGCCGGGGCCCGGGCCCAGCCCTCGGTCACCGAGGATCTGAATCTGCTGCTGACCGCGCTGACCCAGCCCCATGCCCTGCGCGAGCTGGCCGTGCTGGCTGCCAGCCTGGCAATGGCGGCGCTGCTGGTCTGGGCCCTGCGCCAGGCCCAGCTCAAGGCCGGGCGCCTGCTGGTCGGCAAGCGCCTGATCGATGGCGCGGTCTTTCCGCTGCTGGCCTTCCTGCTGGCCGCGATCGCGCGGCGGCTGGTGTTTCCGGGGCAGACGCTGCTGCCGGTCTTCCAGCTCGCGCTGCCGATCCTGTTCTCGCTGGCCCTGATCCGCAGCGCGGTGCATGTGCTGCGGATGGCGCTGCCGGAATCGGGTTGGGTACGGATCTTCGAGCGCTGGCTGTCCTGGCTGGTCTGGGTCGGCGTCGTGCTGTGGGTCACCGGCGTGCTGCCGGTGCTGCTGGCCGAGTTGGACGAGATCAGCTGGACGCTCGGCGGCAAGCCGGTCACGCTGCGCAAGCTGATCGAGGGCGCGATCAGCGCGGCCATCGTGCTGATGGTTGCGCTCTGGGTGTCCGCAGCCATCGAGTCGCGGTTGCTGGCCGGCGCGGTCGGCGAGTCGCTGTCGCTGCGCAAGGTCGCCTCCAATGTGGTCCGCGCGCTGCTGATGTTCGTCGGCCTGCTGATCGCGCTGTCGACCGTCGGCATCGACCTGACGGCGCTCGGCGTGCTGGGCGGTGCGATCGGCGTCGGCATCGGCTTCGGCCTGCAGAAGCTGGCGGCCAACTATGTCAGCGGCTTCGTGATCCTGGCCGAGCGCTCGCTGCGCATCGGCGACTGGGTGCGGATCGACAACTTCGAGGGTCGCATCGCCGACATCTCGACCCGCTACACCCGGGTCCGCTCGGCCGGGGGCCGCGAATCGCTGGTGCCCAACGAGATGCTGATCACCACGCGGGTCGAGAACCTCTCGCTGGCCGACCCGAACGTGCTGCTGCAGACGATCGTGCAGGTGGCCTATGGCACCGACGTGCACGGCCTGCGCGCCCGGGTGGTCGAGGCCGTGGCCCGCGTGCCGCGTGTGCTGGCCACGCCGGGCCCGAGCTGCAATCTGACGGCCTTCGCGGCCGACGGCCTGGAGCTGACCGTGTCCTTCTGGATCGCCGATCCGGACAACGGCCAGGCCAATGTCCGCAGCGACGTCAACCTGGCCCTGCTCGCGCTCTTCCAGCAGATGGCGGTCGACATCCCCTTCCCGCAGCGCGTGCTGCACCTGCCACCGGGCGCGGGCCTGGCGCAGGCCCCGGGCGGGCCCGGGGCCCCGCGGTCGGACCTGCCGCCCACGCCCTGAGGGCCGACGGACCGCTTCAGTCCTGAGGCGGTCTCGGGGTCTCGGCGGCCGCGGCTTCGGCTTCGATGCCTGCAAGCGGCAGGCGCAGGCGGCAGACGATGCCACCCCCCGGGCGGCCCTGCCAGTCGGCCCGTCCCCCCAGCTGGCGCACGCGCTTGCGGATGCCGCCCAGGCCGAGCCCGGGCGCCCAGTCCTGCGGCTCGCGGCCCCGGCCGTCGTCTTCGAACTGCAGGGTCAGCGCCTGGGGGCCGCAATCCAGCGCGATCCAGACCGAGCGGGCCTGCGCATGGGCGATGGCATTGCTGAGCAGCTCGCGCAGCACCCGGGTCAGGGCCGACCAGGCCGCCACGCTCAACCAAGGGTCGTGCCCGGCCTGAAGCTGCCAGTGCAGGCGCAGGCCGGCCAGCTGCAGGCGGTGCTCGGCATCGGCCTTCCAGTCGGCCGCGGCTTCGCCGAGGCGGGGAGGGCCGGCGGCCAAGCCGCGGCTCAGGGTCTTGAGGTCCTGCAGGGTGTCGCGGATGTAGTCCTCGCGCTCGGGGGAGCCGGCGCCGTACATCAGCGTCAGCAGGCGTGCGCCGATGTCGTCGTGCAGGTCCTGGGCGATGCGCTGGCGCTCCTCCCGCCGGCCGCGCTCGACCGCGCGATCGTGGGCGATGGCCCGGCCGAGCTGGGCCCGGATCGCCTCGGCCAGCCGTGCATCCTCGCGGCTGAAGATGCGTCGGCCGCGTTCGGCCAGGCGCAGTTCGATCCAGCCCGGGGGCTCGCCGCCCTCGGGCGTCGGCAGGGGCACGGCCAGGCCGGCGCCGTGCTCCAGGAGCAGGCAGCGCGGTGGCCGGTCGGGCTGCGGACCGCGGGCCAGGCTCTGCAGCGGGTCGAACACGCCGCGCAGGAGCTCGGCAAGCAGCCCGGGCATGGCCTGGGGTTGATGCTCGGCGGCCCGGGCGCTGCGGTAGATGGCGTCGAACAGGCGTCCGGTGTCGTTCAGGCGCGGGCCGCGCATGCGCGCGAGCAGCCAGGTCCGGCCCAGCAGGTAGGCGACGACGCCGAGAAAGGCGGCCAGACCGGTCCAGGCGCCGGCCCGGCCCGGCAGCAGGGCCAGGAACAGCAGGTTCAGCGATGCGGCCACCGTGCCGGCGCCGCAGAGCAGCGCGAACTCGCGCAGCAGGCGCTGCCGGTCGTGCAGGAAGGGCAGCAGCAGGAGCAGCGAGGCGAGGAAGACCGTCCACAGCAGCGAGGCGGCGCCCGCCACCTGCTGCGCCGCCAGGCCCGGTCCGCTGGCGGCCACGGCCAGGCTCAGCAGCAGCCAGGCCCCGAGCACCAGGCTCAGCATGCGCCGCAGCAGCAGGGCCTGGGGATGCGGGCCCTGCGGCCCGTGCCGTCCGAGCACGCCCACTGCGGCCAGGCCCTGCGCGCCGACGGCCAGCTGGGTCAGCAGCCAGGCCGGCAGCTCCGGTCGCGCCAGCAGCGCCAGCAGCACGGCGGCGCTCAGCAGCCAGCCCAGCAGGGCCAGCGAGCCGGCCCGGGGGTGGCGCTGGGGGTGGAGCAGGGCGGCATGGAGGGTGGCGGCACCGGCCGCCAGGTCCAGCCCGCTGCGGAGCATCGGCTCGGCCCGGGCCCAGCCGGGCGGCAGCAGCAGGGGGCTGGCCTCGCCGACCAGGATGAAGAGCAGCTGCCCGATCACGCAGGCGCTGATCAGCGCGAAGACCGCACTGCGGGCCCCCGGCCGGCGGATCAGCACCCAGGACGCCAGCCCGTGCAGCAGCAGGATCAGGCCGGCCAGGAGCAGAGGACCGGCGTCCAGGCGCAGGCCGCGCGGGGCCGCCACCGCGAGGCGGCGGCCATCGGCCAGCACCAGCACGAGCTGCTCCGCCTGGCCCAGGGCCTGCAGGCGCTGCTGGGTCTCGACCCAGGCCTGACGCGCCGGGTTCTCGGTCAGCCAGCGTGCCGAGGGCAGGCGGACCAGGGCGTTCACGGCCTGATCCGGCCCCCCGCCCGCGGCGATCGCGACCACGCTGTGGCCGGCCTCCGCGCGCAGGTCCGCGGCCGTGCTGGCTTCGCCCAGCGCCAGCCCGCCGTCGGCGGTGAGGCCCCAGGCGATGCCCGGCTGCGGCAGGCGGGCCAGCATCAGCAGCAGGGCCATCAGCGGCAGCAGGCCCAGCATCAGGGCCAGGCCGAGCAGGTGCAGGCGACGGCCGTGCAAGGCGGGGACCGGGTCCGCGCGGGCACCGGCGGGCGCGGCGACGGGCTGCGGGCTCATGGCGGCGGACGTCCGCAAGACCGGTCGCGGCGGGCCGGTCCGCGGACCCTCAGACCAGGCCCTGCTTGCTTGCGTAGACCGCCGCCTCGGCGCGGCTGGACACGTCGAGCTTGCGGTAGATGGCCTTGATGTGGTCGTTCACGGTGAACCACTTGATGCCCATCAGACCGGCGATCTCCCGGATCGTGAAGCCCTTGCTGAGCAGGGTCAGGACCTCCCGCTCGCGCGGGGTGAGGGCCGGCAGGTCCGGCGGCGGCACCTGGGGCCGGGTGCTGGCGTTCAGGACGCGCGGGGCCTGGCCGTCCTCGCCCTGGCGGAAGTGCGCCAGCAGGCGGCGGGCGATGGCGGGCGAGAGTGGCGGCTGGCCGCGGACGATCTTCTGCATCTCCTCGACCAGCACCTCGAAGCGGTCTTCCTTGAGCAGGTAGCCGTCGGCGCCGCGCTGCAGGGCGGGGAAGAGATGCTCGTCGTCCGAGTACAGGGTGGTGACGATCTTGGTCGCGCGGTGCTCGGCCAGCTCGCGCAGCAACTCCAGCCCGCTGCCGTCGGGCAGCTCCAGGTCGAGCAGCATCAGGCCGTGCGGTCCCAGGCCGGGCCCCCGCATCAGGCGCTGGCGCGCGCTCTGCAGGTCGCCGGCTTCGTCGATCGATTGCACGTCGGAGAAGCTGGCCCGCACGACGCGGCCGAGGAAGGCCCGCGCGACCGGGTTGTCTTCGACGATCAGGACCTCGACGGGCATGGTGGGCGGCTCGGTCGGGCGGGGCAGGGCGCGGGGCGGGCGGCCCGGCGGATCCAAGGTGGCCGGGCAGGGCCCGGTGGCATGGCGGCGAGCTTAGCGGCAGGTCCGGTCCGGGCCGAGCGTTCGACCCCCCCGGACGTGCGGGGCCGGGCCGTGTCCCGGCGTCAGCCCCTGTCGGCAGGCGGCGCCGGGGCGGCCCCTACACTCGCCGCCATGCGCATCCTGGTCAGCAACGACGACGGTTATCTCGCCCCCGGCCTGGCCGCCCTGGTCGAGGCCTGCAAGGCCTACGGCGAGGTCGACGTGATCGCCCCCGAGGCCAATGCCAGCGGCACCTCCAACGCCCTGACGCTGCAGCGCCCGCTGACCGTGCAGACGGCGGCCAACGGCTTCCGCTACGTGAACGGCACGCCCTCGGACTGCGTGCACGTCGCCCTGACCGGCTTGCTCCCGCAGCGGCCCGATCTCGTCGTCTCCGGCATCAACAACGGCGAGAACATGGGGGACGACACCGTCTACTCCGGCACCGTCGCCGCAGCCATGGAGGCCTATCTCTTCGGCATCCCGGCGATCGCCTTCTCGCTGCAGCACAAGGGCTGGGCCGAGCTGGACACGGCCGCCGCCGTCGCGCACGAGCTGATCGGCCGCGTGCTGCAGCGCCCGCCCTCGGCCGGCCCCTGGCTGCTGAACGTGAACGTGCCGCAGCGTCCGAAGGCGGCCCTGGCCGGCTGGAAGCTGACCCGCCTGGGCAAGCGCCATGCGAGTGAGCCGGTGATCCGTCAGCTGAACCCGCGTGGCGAGCCGATCTACTGGATCGGTGCCGCCGGCAGCGCCCGCGAAGCCGGCGAGGGCACCGATTTCCAGGCGGTCGAGACCGGCCATGTCTCGATCACGCCCCTGCAGGTCGACCTGACCGACCATGCCGCGATGCCCGCCTGGTCGGGCTGGCTCCGCCCCTGAGTCGAGGCCGAGCATGGCGCCGTCCCGGCCCCGCTTTCCCCTGCCGCTCGATGCCGTGCGAAGCGGGGATCGCGGGCCCGGTGCCCGCCGCCCGGCGGCGGCGCCCGAGCCCCCCATGCTGCGGCCGCAGGCGCCGCTCGATGCGGCTGCACGCGACCGGGCCCGTCAGACGGTACCGGCCGGACTGGGCCTGGATTCCGAGCAGGTCCGCGAGCGCCTGATCCGCCGCCTGGAGGCCCAGGGCCTGCGCGATCCGCGCGTGGCCGCGGCCCTGCGCGCGGTGCCACGCCACCTGTTCGTCGACAGTGCGCTGGCCCAGCAGGCCTACGAGGACACCAGCCTGCCGATTGGCTGGGGCCAGACCATCTCCAAGCCCTCGGTCGTCGCACGCATGCTGGAGTTGCTGATCGCGCCGCAGCCGGCCGGCCGGCCGCTGCGCCTGCTGGAGATCGGCAGCGGCTGCGGCTACCAGGCGGCGGTGATGCTGCAGCTCGGCGTGAGCCGCCTGGTCAGCATCGAGCGCTTGCGGCCCCTGCATGAGCTGGCCCAGGCCCGGCTGGCGCCCCATCGCGGCGATCGCCTGCGTCTCGTGCACGGCGATGGCCGGCTCGGCCATGCGCCGATGGCGCCCTATGACGGCATCATCGCCGCCGCCGGTGGCGAGGCCCTGCCCGAGGCCTGGCTGGCCCAGCTCGCGCCCGGCGGACGGCTGGTCGCGCCGCTTGCCCGCAGCCCGGGCGGGCCGCAGTGCCTGGCCGTGGTGGATCGCATGGCCGACGGCCGCCTGGTCGAGCAGCGCCACGAGGCCGTGCTTTTCGTCCCCCTAGAATCGGGCGTCGCCTGAACGGCCGACCCGATTGACTGCCGCTGGATGCGGCCCCGCGGGGCGCGACAGACGATGCGGCAGCCGCCCCGTCGGCCCGGGCAGGAAACCCTGCACGATGATGCCCAGCACCCCGTTCGATCCGGCCCCTCGGGCCCATGCCCCTCGCGGCCTCGCGCTCGGCCTGCTCACCCTGGCCCTGCTCGCCGCCTGCGACACCACCCCGCGCCGCGCGCCGCCCGTCGTCGACCGCAATGTCGGCCGGCCCCAGCCCGCCGCCCCTGCCGCCACACGGCCCGGCGCGCCGGTCGGGCCCGGCAGTCCGGCGGCCGATTCGGACGTGGCCGTGGCCACGCCGCTGGGCAGTCCCTCCACCGTCAAGCCGCAGCCGCCGGGCTGGGAGAACGCCGGCAAGCCCGGCTACTTCAGCGTGCGGCCAGGGGACACGCTGATCCGCATCGCGCTGGAGAACGGCCAGAACTGGCGTGACATCGCGCGCTGGAACAATCTGAGCGACCCGAACCGCCTGGAAGTCGGCCAGGTGCTGCGCGTGCTGCCGCCGGGCAGCAGCGCGATCACCCTGGTGACGCCGCCGCCATCGGCCCCGGTCCCGCCCGGCCCGGCCGTCCCCGCCGGGAGCGGTTCCACCCCCGCGGCCTCCGCCGCGCCCGGCCCGGCCGCGGCGCCGGCACCCGCTCCGGCCGCCCCTCCGGCGGCCTCGTCGACGGGCGAGGACGAGCCCGCCTGGATCTGGCCGGCCAGCGGACCGGTGCTTGCCCCCTTCGACGATGCCCGCAACAAAGGCCTGGCCATCGGCGGCAAGGCGGGCGATCCGGTGCTCGCCGCGGCCGACGGCCGGGTGGTCTATGCCGGCGCCGGCCTGCGTGGCTACGGCAACCTGGTCATCGTCAAGCACAACGCCAGCTACCTGAGCGCCTACGCGCACAACCAGACCTTGCTGGTCAAGGAAGACCAGCCGGTCCGCAAGGGCCAGCGCATCGCCGAGATGGGCAGCAGCGACGCCGAGCGTGTGCAGCTGCATTTCGAGATCCGCCGCATGGGCAAGCCGGTCGATCCCGGCCGGCTGCTGCCGGCTCGCTGAGCTGGGGGGCCGGCTCAGCCGGCTTCGCCAGGGCTTGCGCCGGGAAACAGGGGGCCGCCGACCGCCAGCGCGCGCTGGTAGGCCGGTCGCGCATGCAGGGCGCTCCGCCAGGCCGCCAGCCGCGGCCGCCCGGCGAGCCGCCCGGGCCGCTGACAGGCGGCATCGACCGGGTAGCCCATCATCAGATCGGCCAGGCTGAAGGCCGGGCCGGCCAGGAAGGGGCCGCCACGGGCCAGTTCGTCTTCCATCGCGTCGAGCTGCGCCTCGATCTGCGGCATCAGCCAGCCCTGCTGCACCTTGTCGGCCAGGGCCCGGGCGATGGGCCTGGCGAAGAAGGGCATGGGTGCGCTGCGGATGCGGCGGAAGACCAAGTCCATCACCAGCGGCGGCATGGCCGAGCCTTCGGCGAAGTGCAGCCAGTGCGTGCAGCGCCGATCCTCGGCCGTGCCGGGGGGCGGTCGCAGCCGGCCCTGGCCGTGGCGGGCATGCAGGATCTCGACGATCGCGCCGGATTCGGCCAGGACCTCGCCGTCCTCGACGACCAGCGGCGCCTTGCCGAGCGGATGCACGGCCCGCAGGCTGTCGGGGGCGAGCAGGGTCTTGGGATCGCGGCGGTGGATCTGCAGCGTGTAGGGCAGGGCCAGCTCCTCCAGCAGCCAGAGGATGCGGTGCCCGCGCGAATGTTCGAGGTGGTGGACGGTCAGCATGGCGGCATCTTCGCCGCGGCCGGCCGTGGCGGGGGCGATCCGGTCCGGCGGGCGGGTGCATGCAGGGGCCGGGCCGCGGGGCCGCCGGCTTTGAAGGATCATCGCGGGCCGCCGATCCGGCGCCCGCTGTCCTGCCCGACCGCCCGACGATGACCTCGCCCAACGCCCCTCTGCCCGCCGCCGCCCGCCCGCATCGCCCTGCCGGGGGCCCGCGTCACCGGGCGGCGCTGTCGATGCTCGCGGGGCTGATGCTGGCCGGCTGCGCCGTCCCCCCGATCGCGCCGGCCGCGGTGGGCGGGACCGCCGCCCCGGCCGCGGCCGCCGGCCCGGCCTCCGCGCCCGCGGCCACCTCGCCGACGGCCGCCCGGCCGGCCACCGCCCCGCCCGAAGCGCCGGCCGCCGGCAGCCCCCCGGCTTTCGCCGTGGTCAGCCGCGGGGCGGAGACCCTGCCCGGCCTGCTGCCGGTCTGGCGCAAGGACGAGCGGCACTGGATCGAGCTGCGCCCCGAGGATTTCGAGCGCCCCTACTTTCTCAGCCCGAAGATCGCCACCGGCATCGGCAGCGCCGGCATCTACGGCGGGCTGATGGCCAGCAGCTTCGGCCAGGCGGTCGGCCGGCCGCAGATCGTGCAGTTCCGCAAGGTCGGCAACCTGGTGCAGTTGCTGGCGCTGAACAGCGCCTATGTGGCTCCGGGCGAGGGGGTGGCCGCCCGCGCGGTGCTGGAGGCCGGCTACTCGCCCAGCCTCATCGCGAGCGCCGCGCTGGCCAGCGCGCCGCATCCGGAACGGAAGTCGGTGCTGATCGACCTGGGCCTGCTGTTCCAGGGCGACCTGGCCGGTCTCGGCGCCGCCTTGCAGAGGAGCTACCGCCAGCCCTATGGGCACGACACCCGCAACTCGGCCCTGATCCGCCTGCGCAACAGCGAAGGCCTGCTGGCCTTCGAGGTCCGCAATCACTATGTCGCGGCCCTCGCGGCGGCCGGTGGCGCGCCCGGCGCGCCGGCGCCGACCCTGCCGCCGACGCTCGCGGATGTCCGCAGCCTGTTCGTGACGATGCACTACTCGCTGAGCCCGCTGCCGGCCGAGCCGCTGCTGCCGCGACGGGCGGATGCGCGCATCGGCCACTTCGTGACCACCGTGCATGACGTGGCCGACGAGCTGCCGCGCTCGCCCAAGCGCCGCTATGTGAACCGCTGGCGGCTGGAGAAGCAGGATCCGCAGGCTGCGCTGTCCCCGCCGAAGAAGCCCATCACCTTCTGGCTCGACCGCAGCGTGCCGCTGCGCTACCGCGACAGCCTGCGCGCCGGCATCCTCGAATGGAACAAGGCCTTCGCGGCGATCGGCTTCCAGGATGCGATCCGCGTCGAGCAGCAGCCCGACGATGCCGCCTTCGACACCCTCGACAGCGACAAGGCCTCGGTGCGCTGGATGAGCAATGCCGAAGCCAGCTTCGGCGCGATCGGCCCCAGCCATGTGGACCCGCGCAGCGGCGAGATCCTCGACGCGGACATTGCCTTCGAGAGCCTGAGTTCGCGGGCCCTGCGCACCCTGCGGTCCCAGCTGCTGGGGCCGATGGCGACTGCCGACTCGGCCACCGACCCCGCGGGCCACGACCCCGCCCTCTGCCGGCATGGCGACCATGCGGCCGAGCAGCTCGGCTATGCCCTGGACCTGCTGGCCAGCCGCGGCGACCTGGACCCCGACAGTCCCGAGGCCGAGGCCTTCGTCCAGGCCTACCTGAAGGACGTGGCCATGCACGAGGTCGGCCATGCGCTGGGCCTGCGCCACAACTTCCGCGCCTCGACCGTCTACACCGAGGCCCAGCTCGCCGACCCGGCCTTCACCGCGGTGCACGGCCAGACCGGCTCGGTGATGGAGTACGCGCCGGTGCACCTCGCACCGGCCGGCCAGCCGCAGCCCGAGCCCTTCCAGAGCACGCTCGGCCCCTACGACTACTGGGCCATCGAGTACGCCTACAAGCCCATCGCTGCCGCGCAGGAGGAGGCCGAGTTGCAGCGCATCGCGGCGCGCAGCGCCGAGCCCTTGCTGGCCTACGCGACCGACGAGGACAACGCGGTCGGCCTCGACCCCGAGGCCCAGCCCTTCGACCTGGGGGCCGACCCCATCGTCCACGCGCGCAAGCGCTTCGCGCTGGCGCGCGAGCTGATCCAGCGCCAGGGCCAGCGCGCGCTGCGCAGCGACCAGGACTATTCCGTGTTGCGCCGCTCGGTGGCCTATGCCCTGCGCGACATGGGCCGGGTGGCCACCGTGCTGCTGCGCCAGATCGGCGGCGTGCGCACCCTGCGCGACCATCCCGGCAGTGGCCGCGAGCCGCTGCAGCCCCTGCCGGCGTCCACCCAGCGCGAGGCGCTGGGCCTGCTGGGCCGCGAGCTGCTGGCCGCCGACGCGCTGCAGCTGTCGCCCGCCCTGCTGCGCCGGATGGCGCCGGATTTCGCCGAGCGCCAGGACGCCATGCGCCTGGGCGGTCCCGCGGCCACCGACTACCCGCTGAGCGCGGCCCTGCTGGAGCTGCAGCGCGGCGTGCTGGCGCCGATCTACAGCGACGCGCTGGCCAGCCGTCTGCTCGATGCCCAGGAGAAGCTCGATCCCGGCCAGGAGCGCCTGGGCCTGGCCGAGGTCTACCAGCGCATCGGCCGCGCCGTCTGGAGCGATCTCGACGGCACGGCCGACCTGCCGCTGCTGCGCCGCGAGTTGCAGCGCGACCAGGTCAACCGCCTGGCCGGCCTGCTGCTGCGGCCGACGGCCCTGAGCCGGGCCGATGCGCGCAGCCTGCTGCGCCAGGAGGCGCTGGGCCTGCGCCAGGCGGTCGAGGCCCGGCTGGCCCGGCCCGGCCTGGGGGCCGAGGCCCGCGCTCACCTGCTCGACACCCTGGACACCCTGCGCCAGGCCCTGGACGCGACGAGCTTGCGGGCCGGGGGCTGACGGCGGGGCCCTCCCGCCTCGCGGGGGGCTTGCCGCGGCACCCGGGCTGGGCGAGGCTCGCCGGCCCTGCGCTGCAGCCGTGGCGCAGGGCATCGCGCCGCATCCCGTCCCCCTTTTTGCCTGCCGGAGTCCGCCCATGGCCAGCCGTCGTCCTGCCCCCCCGCCTGCCGCTGCGTCCGCCAAGGGCGCACGTGCGGCCCGGTCTGCCCCCGCCACCGCCTGGAAGCGGGTGGCGCGTCCCGACGCGATCGATTTCCGCGACCGCAGCTACCTGCCCAGCGTGGCCACCGTGCCGCCGCCCTCGCTGATGCCCGCGCCGGGCCTGCCCGTCGAGGACCAGGGCGAGACCAATGCCTGCACGGGCTTTGCGCTGGCCACCGTCGTCAACCAGCTGCTGCGACGCGCCGGCCGCGAGGCCCGGCCGCGCGTCGCGCCCTTCATGCTCTACAGCATGGCGCGGCGCTACGACGAGTTTCCCGGCTCGGCCGAGGACGAGGGCTCCAGCGCACGCGGGGCCCTCAAGGGCTGGTTCCGCCACGGTGTCTGCCGCCAGGCGCTGTTCGAGGGCATCGAGCTGCCGCCCACGCCGGCGCAGCCCACCGAGGATTGGTGGCTCGATGCCGTGCGGCGTCCGCTCGGCGCCTACTACCGCCTCAATCCCAAGGACCTGCCCGACCTGCACGCCGCGCTGGCCGAGACGGGGGCGCTCTTCGTCACCGCTGGCTGCCATGCCGGCTGGGACGAGCTGGTCCGAACCAAGGCCCAGGCGCCCGCCCGGCGTCCGCAGGACCTGCCGCTCATCCAGCGCAAGCCCGGCAGCGCGGCCCACGGCGGCCATGCCTTCGCGATCCTCGGCTACGACGAGCGCGGCTTCATCCTGCAGAACTCCTGGGGCCCCAGCTGGGGCCGGCATGGCCAGGCGGTCATGAGCTACGAGGACTGGCTGGAGAACGGCTGGGACTGCTGGGTGGCCCAGCTCGGCGTGGTCACGCACACCCACGAGGCCCTGGCCGGCAGCGGCGGCCTGCGCCTGGAGGACGGCCCCGCAGGCCGGGCCCGCGTGGCCCTGGCCCGCGACCCCGTGCTGCGTGATCGCGAGCTCTCGCCCTACATCCTCAACCTGGGCAACAACGGGGACCTGAGCAACAGCGGCCGCTTCCGCACCCAGCCCGGTGATGTCCAGGCCCTGGTGGACGTGCAGGTCCCGCTGGCGCGCCAGCAGTGGGGGCGGGCGCCGGACGCGCCGCTCGACGTGTGTCTGTACGCCCACGGCGGCCTGGTCGACGAGGCTGCGGCGGCCGACATCGCCGCGCGCTGGATCCCTGCGCTCTACGAGCGGCAGATCCTGCCCGTCTTCCTGATGTGGGAGACCGGTTTCCTCGACACGCTCAAGCATCGCATCGAGGATGTGCTCAAGGGCCGGGAGCGGGTGGCCGGCGGCGGCCTCGGCGACAGCTTCGAGCGGATCTGGAACCGCCGCCTGGAACAGGCCCTGGCCCGGCCCGGCACGGCCCTGTGGGCCGAGATGAAGCAGAACGCCGAGGCCATGAGCCAGATCCGCCGCGACGCCGCAGGCCGGGAGAAGCCGCTGCACGCGCAGGCCGGCCTGGTCCAGCTCTGGCGCCACGTCCAGCGGGCGGCCGGCGCGCAAAGCCTGCGCCTGCATCTGGTCGGGCATTCGGCCGGCAGCATCGTCGCCAGCCACCTCGCCACGCACCTGGCGGCGGCCGGCCTGCCGATCGAGTCGATCAGCTTCATGGCGCCGGCGATCCGGGCGGACGCCTTCGCGGCGCAGCTGCTGCCCCTGCTGAAATCCGGTGCGGTCCGGCGCTTCCAGACCTTCCACCTCGACGAGCCCACCGAGGAGGCCGACCATGTCGGCCCCTACCGCCGCTCGCTGCTCTACCTGCTGCGCGAATCCTTCGAGGGTGGCAGCACGGTGCCGATCACCGGCCTGGCGGTCGACTGGTCGGCCCGGCTTGCGCCGAAGCTCCGGGGGGCGAAGGCAGACATCGAAGTCCACGTCTCGCCCGGCCCGAGGAGCCGCAGCCTGTCGCACGGGGGCTTCGACGATGACGGTTTGACGCTGCAGCAGGTGCTGAACTTCATCCGCCCGCCGGCGGCCTGAGTGCGCGACGCCGGCTGCCGGCGGTGGGCTTGGGTATGCTGGCCGCATGAACCTGCTGCTCGATGCCTTCTGGCGCGCTGCCGCCTATTGCCTGCATCCCCGGATCATCCTGTGGGCCCTGGCCCCGCTCGCCCTGACCGCCGCGCTGGCCGGCCTGTTCGGCGGGTTCTTCTGGGAGGATGCCAACACCGCCGTGCGGGCCTGGCTGGACAGCTGGTCGCTGGCCGCCGGTGCGCTGGCCTGGCTCGACCGGGTCGGAGCCTCCAGCATGCGGGCCCTGGTCGTGCCGCTGATCGTGCTGGCCCTGGCCGTGCCGCTGCTGGTGATCGTGGCCCTGTTGATGGTGGCCCTGAGCCTGGCCCCCGCGGTGGTGCGGCTGGTGGCCGCGCGCCGCTTTCCGCAGCTGGCCCGGCGTGGCCAGGCCAGCTTCCTGCGCTCGCTGCTGTGGTCGCTCGGCTCGACCCTGCTGGCCTTGTTCGCGCTGCTCCTCAGCCTGCCGTTCTGGCTGATCCCGCCCCTGGTGCTGCTGCTGCCGCCGCTGATCTGGGGCTGGCTCAGCTACCGGGTGATGAGCTATGACGCGCTTGCCGACCACGCCGATGCGGCCGAGCGCCAGGCCATCCTGCGCGAGGAGCGGCTGCCGCTGCTCGTCATCGGCGTCGTCACCGGCTACCTGGGGGCGGCGCCCTCGCTGCTGTGGGCCTTCGGTGCGGCGGCCGTCATCCTGGCGCCCGTGCTGCTGGTGCTGTCGGTCTGGCTCTACACCCTGGTCTTTGCCTTCTCCTGCCTGTGGTTCACCCACTATGCGCTGGCCGCGCTGAGCGCTCGGCGCCAGGCCGAATCGGCCCGGGCCGGGCGGGAGGCTGCCGCGGCCGGATCGGTGATCGACCTCCCGCCCGTCGCGTCCCCGGCCGTTCCGGTGCCCCCGCCGGCCCTCCCGTTCTGAGCAGGCCCTGTCCATGCGTTTCGGATTGATCATCGTCGGCGACGAAATCCTCAGTGGCCGCCGCGAGGACAAGCATCTCGCCCAGGCCATCGAGCTGCTGAAGGCCCGCGGCCTGGCCGTGGCCTGGGCCCGCTACCTCGGCGACGAGCCGGACCGGCTGGCCGCCACGCTGCGCGAGGCCTTCGCCGGTGCGGAGCCCGTGGTCTGCTTCGGGGGCATCGGGGCCACGCCCGACGACCACACCCGCCAGGCCGCCGCCGCCGCCCTGGGCCGGCCGCTGGAGCTGCACCCCGAAGCCAAGGCCCTGATCCAGCAGCGCATGCGCGAGGTGGCCGCCGAGCAGGGCCAGCCCTTCGAGCCCGAGCGGGCCGACAACCTCCAGCGCCTGCAGATGGGGGTCTTCCCGGCGGGTGCCGAGATCATCCCCAACCCCTACAACCGCATCCCCGGCTTCCGCTGCACGGCCGAGGGCGGGGCGACCGTGCACTTCCTGCCCGGCTTCCCCGTGATGGCCTGGCCGATGCTGGCCTGGCTGCTCGACACCCACTACGCCGCGCACTTCGGGACGGCCCGCCAGGTGGAGCGCGCGCTGATCGTCTACGGCGCGATGGAGGCGGCGCTCACGCCGCTGATGGAGCGCATCGAGGCGGACCATCCGGCCGTCCGCATCTTCAGCCTCCCCAGCGTGGACCATCCGGTGCACGGTCGGCACATCGAGCTGGGCGTGAAGGGCACGGAGGAAGCCAGCGCCGCGGCCTATGCTGCATTACGGGGCGGTTTGCAGGCCCTGGCCTGCGTCACGGGCCCGGAGTCCGTGCGGGAAGCCTGATTTGAGTGCACCAATGCATTTAAGTGGTGCATATGCCGACCCGGCATGGCGATCGACGCATGCGGCTGCAAGCCCCGGGCATGGGCATGGATTCTGCTAAATTGCCACCGCCTCTTTCGGCCTGCCCGGCGCTCCGATGACCGGGCAGCCTCATCCCAAGACACCTCGACCAAAGCGTTCCGCTAGGAGATCCCTGATGGCCAAGACCGTCGCCGACGTGATGAAGATGGTGAAGGAAAACGAAATCAAGTTCGTTGATTTCCGTTTCACCGACACCCGCGGCAAGGAGCAGCACGTCTCCGTGCCCGTCTCGCATTTCGATGAAGACAAGTTCGTCTCGGGCCATGCCTTTGACGGTTCTTCGATCGCCGGCTGGAAGGGCATCGAAGCCTCCGACATGCAGCTGATGCCGGACCCGAACACGGCGAACATCGACCCCTTCTTCGAAGAGCCGACGCTGATCCTGACCTGCGACGTCATCGATCCGACCGACGGCAAGCCCTACGAGCGCGACCCGCGCTCGCTGGCCAAGCGGGCCGAGGCCTACATGAAGGCCTCGGGCCTGGGCGACACCGCCTACTTCGGTCCGGAACCCGAGTTCTTCGTGTTCGACAGCGTCCGCTGGAACGTCGACATGTCCGGCTGCTTCTCGAAGATCGAGTCGGAAGAAGCCGCCTGGAACACCGGCAAGGACTACGAGCACGGCAACAGCGGCTTCCGTCCGGCCGTCAAGGGCGGCTACTTCCCGGTGCCCCCGGTCGACAGCGGCCAGGACCTGCGCTCGGAGATGTGCCTGGTGCTGGAATCGCTCGGCATCCCCGTCGAAGTCCACCACCACGAAGTGGCCAACGCCGGCCAGATGGAGATCGGCACCAAGTTCGCCACGCTGATCCAGCGCGCTGACTGGGTTCAGCTGCAGAAGTACGTGATCCACAACGTCGCGCACTCCTACGGCAAGACCGCGACCTTCATGCCCAAGCCCATCGTGGGCGACAACGGCTCGGGCATGCACGTGCACCAGTCGGTCTGGAAGGATGGCAAGAACCTGTTCGCCGGTGACGGCTACGCCGGCCTGAGCGACTTCGCGCTGTACTACATCGGCGGCATCATCAAGCACGCCCGCGCGCTGAATGCCATCACCAACCCCGGCACCAACAGCTACAAGCGCCTGGTCCCGGGCTACGAAGCCCCGGTGAAGCTGGCCTACTCGGCCAAGAACCGCTCGGCCTCGATCCGCATCCCCTACGTCGCCAACCCGAAGGGCCGTCGCGTGGAAGCTCGCTTCCCGGATCCCCTGATGAACCCCTACCTGGGCTTCGCTGCGCTGCTGATGGCCGGCCTGGACGGCGTCGAGAACAAGATCCATCCGGGCGAAGCCGCCACCAAGGATCTGTACCACCTGCCGCCGGAAGAGGACGCGCTGATCCCGACCGTGTGCTCGAGCCTCGAACAGGCGCTGGAGTACCTCGACAAGGGTCGTGCCTTCCTGACCAAGGGTGGCGTGTTCACCGACTCGTACATCGACGCCTACATCGACCTGAAGATGCAGGAAGTCCAGCGCATGCGCATGACGACCCATCCGGTCGAGTTCGACATGTACTACACGCTGTAATCCCTGCCGGGACCTGCAGATCCGAAAGGGCGGCGCAAGCCGCCTTTTTTTCTTGGATCGGCGCCCGGGCCTCCGCCCAAGGGGCTGCGGGATACTGCGCGATGTCCCCGACGATGGATGCCGCCATGAGCGCCCCCTTCCTTGCCGCGCTGCTCGCCCTGCTGGCGCCGACCCTGCTGGCCTTGCCCGAGTCCGCCCGGGGCCAGGCCCGGCCGGTCTATCGCTGCAGCGGCAACCTCTACACCGACGCCCTGGAGGCGGCCGAGGCGCGCCAGCGCGGCTGCAGCCCGATCGAGGCCGTCGTCAGCCTGCCTGCCACCGTCCCGCCGCGCGCCGCCGCCGTGCTGCGCACGGGTGAGCTGCAGGCCGAGGGCGCGCAGGCCCGGGTCGATCCCGCCGTGCAGCGGGCGCGCGACGGCGACAAGCGCCGCATCCTCGAGACCGAACTGGCGGCCGAGCAGCAGCGCCTGGCCGGGCTGCAGCGCGACCTGGAACAGGCCCAGGCCCCGGCCCGGCCCGGTGAAGCCCTGGCCGAGCGCAGCGCCCGGCTCGCCCTGCTGCGCGAGAGCATCGAGCGCAGCCAGGCCGACCTGGCCGCCCTGCGCCGTGAACTGGCCAAGACCGCCGGAGGACCGGGCTGATGCCGGCCGTCCCGGCGCATGACCGCCGCTTCGAGGCCTTCGACCAGCTTGCGACCATGGTCGCCGTCGTCCAGCCCGACGGCCGCTGCCTGTTCGCCAACTCGGCCTTCGAGCATGTGATGGGCCTGTCGCGCCGCAACATGCTGCGGCGCTCCTGGTTCGGCTGGTTCGTCGAATCCGACCTCCTGGCCGAGACCGTGGCGGCCGTTGCCCGCAACGAGTTCGCGACCAGCCGGCTCGAAGCCCAGCTCCACCGACCCTATCTGAGCGTGCCCGGCCCGGCCGAGCCGCTGCAGGTGCATGTGATCGTCAACCAGATGGACGAGCCCGGCGCGACGGTGATCGAGCTGATCGAGATCGAGCAGCAGGCCCGCCAGGGCCGCGAGGAGCGCGCGCTCGAACAGGTCGAGGCCAACAAGGAGCTGATCCGCAACCTGGCCCACGAGATCAAGAACCCGCTGGGCGGCATTCGCGGCGCGGCGCAGCTGCTGCAGATGGAGGTCGAGTCCAAGCGCGAGCTGGCCGAGTACACCCAGGTCATCATCCACGAGGCCGATCGGCTGCAGGCCCTGGTCGACCGCCTGCTCGCGCCGCACCGCAAGCCGCTGGTGGTGGGCGACATGAACATCCACGAGGTCTGCGAGCGGGTGCGCTCCCTCGTGCTGGCCGAGTTCCCGCGCGGTCTGGCCATCGAGCGCGACTACGACGCGTCCATCCCCGACTTCCGCGGCGACCGCGAGCAGCTGATCCAGGCCGTGCTGAACATCGTGCAGAACGCCGCCCAGGCCCTGGCCGAGCGGCGCCAGGCCGGCGACGCGCGCATCGTGCTGCGCACCCGCATCGCGCGCCAGGTCACGCTGGGCAAGCAGCGCTGGCGATTGGCACTGGAATTGCATATCGAGGACAACGGGCCGGGCGTGCCCGAGGCCCTTCTGGACCGCATCTTCTATCCGCTGGTGTCGGGGCGGGAGGGCGGCTCCGGCCTCGGGCTGACCCTGGCCCAGAGCTTCGTCGCGCGGCATCAAGGCACGATCGACTGCGAGAGCGAGCCCGGGCGCACGCTGTTCCGCATCACGATCCCGCTGCCCTGAGCGTCGCGTGGCGCGGGCTCTGGGCCGGGACCGCCGGCCATCCTGATTGAATGTCCCGGACCGAGCGCCTTCATGAAACCCATCTGGATCGTTGACGACGACCAATCCATCCGCTTCGTGCTGGAGAAGGCCCTGATGCGCGACGAGCTGCCGGTGCGCAGCTTCTCGAACCCGCGGGATGTCATCGCGGCGCTGGATGCGGAGGACCTGCCCCAGGTGCTCGTCAGCGACATCCGCATGCCCGGCGGTTCCGGCCTGGACCTGCTGGCCCATGTCAAGGAGCGCCTGCCCGGCCTGCCGGTCATCGTGATGACGGCCTACTCCGACCTGGACAGTGCGGTCAGCGCCTTCCAGGGCGGTGCCTTCGAATACCTGCCCAAGCCCTTCGACCTGCCCAAGGCCGTCGAGCTGATCCGCCGCGCCGTCGATGAAAGCCTGCGCGAGGATGTGGCCGACGAACGCATGGCGCAGATGCCCGAGATGCTCGGCCAGGCCCCGGCCATGCAGGACGTGTTCCGCGCGATCGGCCGCCTCAGCCAGAGCAATGTGACCGTGCTGATCACCGGCGAGAGCGGCTCCGGCAAGGAGCTGGTTGCCCGGGCGCTGCACAAGCACAGCCCGCGCGCCAACGGCCCCTTCGTCGCGATCAACACCGCCGCCATTCCCAAGGACCTGCTGGAGAGCGAGCTCTTCGGCCACGAGCGCGGCGCCTTCACCGGTGCGCAGACCACGCGCCGCGGCCGCTTCGAGCAGGCCGATGGCGGCACGCTCTTCCTCGACGAAATCGGCGACATGCCCTTCGACCTGCAGACCCGTCTGCTGCGGGTGCTGTCGGACGGCCAGTTCTACCGCGTCGGCGGCCACAACCCGATGCGCAGCAATGTCCGGGTGATCGCGGCGACCCACCAGAACCTGGAGGATCGGGTCAAGCAGGGCGTGTTCCGCGAAGACCTGTTCCACCGCCTGAACGTGATCCGCCTGCGTCTGCCCGCGCTGCGCGAGCGCCGCGAGGACGTGCCGGCCCTGGCCCGCTACTTCCTGCAGAAGAGTGCGAAGGAGCTCGGCATCGAGGCCAAGCGCATCGCCGAACCGGCGCTGGCGCGACTGGCCGCCTTCGACTTCCCGGGCAACGTCCGCCAGCTCGAGAACATCTGCCACTGGCTGACCGTGATGGCGCCGGCCCAGGTCATCGACGTGAAGGACTTGCCGCCCGAGCTGATGGGCCTGGTCCAGTCGCCGCCCGCGCGTGCGTCGCTGCCGCCGGCCCCTTCGCTCGGGGATGGCCCGGCGCCGGTCGAATCGCCGGCCCTGGCCGAGACCCTGCCGCCGACCGTCGTTCCGGCCCCCAGCCCCTTCCCGGCCTTCCCCGGCCCCGGCGGCGGCCCTTCCGGCCTGGGCGCCGGCCCCTGGCTGCACGATCTGGAGCGCGAGGCCCGCGCCATGCTGCAGGCGGGCATCCCCGAGGTCTGGGACACGCTCACCCGCAAGTTCGAGGCGCAGCTCATCCACGCCGCGCTCGACATCACGCGCGGCCGCCGCATCGAGGCCGCGCACAAGCTCGGTATCGGCCGCAACACCATCACGCGCAAGATCCAGGAGCTGGGGCTCGACGACTGAGCCCGGGCCGGGCAGGGCGTCACAGCCCTGCCACGGCGCCGGGATGGAATGCCGGGATTCGTCCACGGCTTTCCACCCCCATGCGCCTGACTGCCCCCTTCAGCCTGCTCCTGATGACCGCCCTTCTTCAAGCCTGTGGCGGGGGGGACGACCCGGCCCTGCGCACGCTCGATGGCCAGACGCCCCTCGTCATCGGCCACCGCGGCGCCTCCGGCGAGCGGCCCGAGCACACGCTGGAGAGCTACCGCCTCGCGATCGAGCAGGGCGCCGACTTCATCGAGCCCGACCTCGTGCTGACGCAGGACGGCGCGATGGTGGCCCGCCACGAGCCCATGCTCGACAGCACCACCGACGTCGCCAGCAAGTTCCCGGCCTCGCGCATGCGCACGAAGAACGTGGACGGCGTACCGACCACCGCCTACTTCGCCAGCGACTTCACCCTGGCCGAGCTCAAGACCCTGCGCGCCGTGCAGCCGCGCGCCAGCCGCCCGCAGGGCTTCAACGGCCTCTACGAGATCCCGACGATCGAAGAGATCATCACGCTCGCCAAGACCGAGGGCGCCCGCCTTGGCCGCACGATCGGCATCTATCCCGAGATCAAGCACTCCACCTTCCATGCGGTGGAAGCCGGCTTCGGCGCCAACACCTTCGAGGACAAGCTCCTCACGCTCCTGCACCTGGCCTATGGCAACACCGCCAGCGCGCCGGTCTACATCCAGTCCTTCGAGGTCGCGAACCTGCAGTACCTCAACGGCCGGACCCAGCTGCGCCTGATCCAGCTGATCGATGCCGACGACGTGAAGGATGACGGCAGCCTGTCCCTGGTCGCGCCCTACCGCCAGCCCTACGACTTCGTCGTGCGCGGTGATGTCCGCACCTTTGCCGACCTGCTGACCCCCGGCGGCCTGGACTTCGTCAAGACCTACGCCGATGGCATCGGCCCCTGGAAGCCCTACCTCGTCCGCACCGTCAACGACGGGGTCGACCGCAATGGCGACGGCGTGGTCGATGGGCGCGACCGCCGCGTCGAGGGCAGCACCGGCGTCGTCGAAGCCGCCCACGCCCGCGGCCTGCGCGTGCATCCCTACACCTTCCGTGACGACGCCGGCATCTACGGCTTCAAGGACGGCCGGGCCGAGATCGACTACTTCTTCAAGCTCGGCGTCGACGGCCTGTTCACCGACTTCCCGGCCACCGGCGTGGCCGCCCGAAACGCCTTGCGCTGACCGGCCTGCGGGCCGGGATGCAGGTGCCGGGCGCCTGCATCCCGCGGTGGGTGGGGCCCAGCCAAGCTGCGCCGCCCGCTCAGCCCAACGCGTCGGCCAGCGTCACCACCACCGGCGCGTGGTCGCTGGGCCGCTCCAGCTTGCGCGGCGCCTTGTCGATCACGCAGGCGCTGGCGCGCGGCCGCAGCGCCGGGCTCAGCAGGATGTGGTCGATGCGCAGGCCCTGGTTCTTGCGGAAGGCCAGGTTGCGGTAATCCCACCAGCTCCAGCTCTTGGCCGGCTGCTCGAAGAGACGGAAGGCGTCCACCAGCCCCAGGTCCAGCAGGCCCTGGAAGGCCGCGCGCTCCTCGGGCGTGCAGTGGATCTGGCCGGCCCAGGCCGCCGGGTCGTGCACGTCGGCATCGGTCGGCGCGATGTTGAAGTCGCCCATCAGCAGCAGCCGCGGGTGGGCGGCCAGCTCGGCGCGCAGCCAGTCGTGCAGCGCAGCCAGCCAGGCGCGCTTGTAGACGAACTTCTCGCTGTCCGGGGCCTGCCCGTTGGGGAAGTAGGCGCCGATCACCCGCAGCGGCGCCCCGTCGGCATCGTCCAGCGTGCCGGCAATCACCCGCGCCTGCTCGTCGGCAAAGCCGGGAATGTTGCGCTGCACCTCCCGCACCGGGCCACGGCTGAGCAGGGCGACACCGTTGTAGGTCTTCTGGCCGAAGAAGGCGACCTGGTAGCCGGCCGCCTCGATCTCCGCCGCCGGGAACTTGTCGTCCGTCAGCTTGGTTTCCTGCAGCACCAGGGCATCCACCGGCGTGGCGGCCAGCCAGTCCAGCAGGTGCGGCAGGCGCACGTTCAAGGAGTTGACGTTCCAGGTCGCGAATTGCATCGGCACGGTCACAGGCTCAGGCAGGGGCGGGGCGGGGCGGGGCGGGGCGGGGCGGGGCGCCCGATCATGCCAGCGCCCGGCCGGCGCTCACTCGATCACCTGCACGCCCTTCCAGAAGGCCACCCGTCCGCGGATGGCTTCGGCGGCCTCCTTGGGCTCGGGGTAGGTCCAGACGGCGTCGGGGTTGACCTCGCCGTCGACGAAGAGGCTCAGGTAGCGCGCCTCGCCCTTCCACGAGCAGGTGCTGCGCGTGTTGCTGGGCAGGGTGTAGGCCGGGTTCAGCGCCGCGGCGGGGAAGTAGTGGTTGCCTTCGATCACGACCGTGTCGGGGCTTTCGGCGATGACGACGCCTTTCCAGAGGGCTTTCATGCGGGGCGGTCCTGGGGAGGGGAAGAGGGCCGTCAGTCTCGGTGATCTCGGGGATCCCGGCGACCGGCCCCTCGCGGCGGCCTGCGGCGGTTCAGCGGAAGTTGCGCGCGGGGGCCTGCAGCGCGCCCAGCCAGTCGCTCAGGTCCAGCAGGTGCCGCGCACGCAGCTGGCCGACGCCGTGCCTGAGCTGCCAGCGGCCGGCCACGGCCAGCAGCCGGGCCTGCAGCAGCGGCGTGCGCTGGCGTTCGCGCAGGCGGCGGTCGACGATGACCTGGGTGCAGCCGGTCTCGTCCTCCAGGCTCAGGAAGACGGTGCCCCCGGCGGTGCCGGGCGCCTGGCGCATCAGCACCAGGCCGCAGGCCCAGGTGGGCTGATCGTCGGCCAGGCCGGCCAGTTCGCGGGCGCTGCGCAGGCCGCGCGCGGCCAGGCGCGGGCGCAGCAGGGCCAGGGGGTGGCGGCGCAGGGACAGGCCGAGCCGGGCATGGTCCTGGGCGATGGCCTCGGCCTCGGGCATCGGGGGCAGGGGCGGCGGCGCGTCGGCAGCGGCGGCCAGGCCGTCCAGGGCCAGCGGGGCGCCGGGGGCGCTGGCGGCCCAGAGCTGCTGGCGGCGCGGCCCGGCCAGGCAGCGCAGGGCGTCGGCCCGGGCCAGGGCCTGCAGGGCCGGGCGGCCCAGGCCGCTGCGGCGGCGCAGATCCTCCAGGTCGCGGAAGGGGCCGCCAGCCCGGCGGGCTTCGACCAGGGCCTGCGCGTCCGCCCGGCCCAGGCTCGCCACCTGGCGCAGGCCCAGGCGCACGGCGGGCTGGCCGGGGCGGCCGCGGTCGGGCCAGGCGGGGCCTTCGACGGGGGCGCTCTCGGCCGGGCCGGGCAGCTCGCCTTCGGGCGGCTCCAGCCGGCAGTCCCAGTCGCTGTGCTGCACGTCGACCGGACGCACGACCACGCCGTGGCGGCGCGCGTCCTGCACGAGCTGGGCGGGGGCGTAGAAGCCCAGGGGCTGGGCGTCCAGCACGGCGGCCAGGTAGATCGCCGGTTCATGGCACTTCAGCCAGGCGCTGAGGTAGGCCAGCAGCGCGAAGCTGGTGGCATGGCTTTCCGGGAAGCCGTATTCGCCGAAGCCCTCGATCTGGCGGAAGAGCTGCTCGGCGAAGTCGCGCGCATAGCCGCGCGCCGTCATGCCCTCGACGATGCGGGCGTGGAAGTGGCCCACGCCGCCCTTGCGCCGCCAGGCGGCCATGGCGCGGCGCAGCTGGTCGGCTTCGCCGCCGCTGAAGCCGGCGGCGATCATGCACAGCTGCATGACCTGCTCCTGGAAGATCGGCACGCCCAGGGTGCGGCCCAGGGCGTCCTCCAGCGCGGGGTAGGGGCTGCGTGCCGGCTCCAGGCCCTGCTTGCGGCGCAGGTAGGGGTGCACCATGCCGCCCTGGATCGGCCCGGGCCGGACGATGGCCACCTGCACCACCAGCTCGTAGAAGCAGGCCGGCCGCAGCCGCGGCAGCATGGCCTGCTGGGCGCGGCTCTCGATCTGGAAGAGGCCCACCGTGTCGGCGCGCTGGATCATGGCGTAGGTGGCCGGGTCCTCGCGCGGGAGGTCGGCCAGCGTCCAGGGCCGCGGCCCTTCGGGCGAGGCCAGGGGGCCACGCCAGGCCGTCAGGCCGTCCAGCGCGCGCCGCAGCAGACTCAGCATGCCCAGGGCCAGCACGTCCACCTTCAGCAGGCCCAGGGCTTCGAGGTCGTCCTTGTCCCACTGGATCACGCTGCGGCGCTCCATCGCGGCCGGTTCGATCGGCACCAGCCGCGTCAGCCGCCCGCGCGCGATCACCATGCCGCCGCTGTGCTGCGACAGGTGGCGCGGAAAGCCGATCAGCTGCTGCACCAGTCCCTGCAAGCGCTGCAGGCCGGGCGCATCCGGCGGCAGGCCCAGCTCGGCCAGGCGCTGCGGCAGGGTTTCGGGCGCGTCGAAGCCCTGCAGGCTGGCGGCCAGGCGCTCGATGGTCTCCGGCGCGAAGCCCAGCGCCTGGCCCACCTCGCGCACCGCGCCGCGCACGCGGTAGGTGCTGAGCGCGGCGGCCATCGCGCAGCGCTGGCGGCCGTACTTGGCGTAGAGGTACTGGATGACCTCCTCGCGGCGCTCGTGCTCGAAGTCCACGTCGATGTCGGGCGGCTCGTCGCGCTCGGCGCTGATGAAGCGCTCGAAGAGCAGGGTCGCGGTCTGCGGGTCGACCTCGGTGATGCCCAGGCAGTAGCAGACGGCCGAGTTCGCCGCCGAGCCCCGGCCCTGGCACAGGATGCCGCGCCCGCGCGCGAAGACCACCGCGTCATGCACGGTCAGGAAGAAGGGCTCGTAGGCCTTCAGGGCGATCAGGGCCAGCTCGCGCTCGATCTGCGCGGCCACCGCGGCGGGCACACCCTGCGGGTAGCGCCGCGCGGCGCCGGCCGCCGTCAGCGCGCGCAGGTGGCTGGCCGGGCTGTGGCCGGGCGGCACCAGCTCGTCGGGGTACTCGTAGCGCAGCTCGCTCAGCGAGAAGCGGCAGCGCTGCGCGAAGGCCAGCGCCGCCGCCTGCCAGGCCGGGCGGAAGAGGGCGGCGCGGCTGAGCGCGTCGCGCAGGTGCTGCTCGGCATTGGGCGCCAGCGCGCGGCCGCAATCGGCCAGCGGGCGGCCCAGGCGGATGGCGCTCAGCGTGTCCTGCAGGGGCTTGCGCGCGCGGCGGTGCATCAGCACGTCGCCGGCCGGCAGCAGCGGCAGGCCGCTGGCGGCGGCCACCGCCTCCAGGGCGGCGATGCGGGCCTCGTCCTCGCCCAGGCGCAGCAGCACCAGGCCGATGCCGACCCGCGGCGGCTCGCCCGGCAGCGCCGGGAAGTGCCGCGCCAGCCACTGCGCCTGGGCCCGCCACAGCGGCAGCGGCTCGGGCAGGGGCCCGGCCGGGCGGTCCGGCAGGTCCCCGTCCGCGGGCTCGGACGCTTCGGGCGGCGGCGGGGCCGCGCCCTCGGGCAGCCAGACGATCAGGCAGCCCGGCAGGCCCGGGCGCAGGCCGGTGTCGGGCGGCGGCTGCAGCAGGTCCTGCGGATGCAGGCGGTAGCGGCCCTTGCTGCAGCGGCCGCGGCCCAGGCTGATCAGCTCGGCCAGGTCGCCATAGCCCTCGCGGTCGCGGGCCAGCAGCACCAGGCGCAGCGGGGCCGGGGGCAGGCCGTCCAGGGCCTGCGGGCCGGGCTCCAGGGTGAAGAGGCTGCCGCACAGCAGCTGCAGCGGCCGGCCGGCCAGGCGCTGGCGGCGGGTCTCCTCGTGCGCGCGGACGATGCCGGCCAGCGAGCACTCGTCGCTCAGCGCCAGCGCGGCATAGCCGAGCTCGGCGGCGCGGGCCACCAGCTCCTCGGGGTGCGAGGCGCCGGTCAGGAAGCTGAAGTTGCTGCGGCAGACCAGCTCGACCGGCGGCACGGGACCGGCCGCGTCCCCCGCCGCGCCGGGTGGTGCCGTCTCCCGCGGCAGGCCGGTGGCGGCCGCCCAGGCCGGGTCGATCGCGTCCATGGCGCCTCAGCCGAACCAGCCGTGGAGGAACCAGCCGCCGGCCTGGCCCGGACGGTCGGGGCGGCGGAAGACCCAGCGCCAGCGCTGGTCGGCGCCCAGGGCGGGCTGGTAGTCGCGCCGCTCGCCCGGGCTGTCGAACCAGCCGGCCTCCAGGCGCTCGGCCCGGCCCAGCAGGCGCAGCGGCGCGCCGTCATGCCAGGGCTGGCCGCGGGCGTCGCAGGGCAGGGGTTCGGGCTGCGCCAGCAGCCACAGCGGGCGCGGGCCGGGCGGGACCGGCCGGGGGCCGGGGCGGCCCGTGCCCGCCGGGCTCTGGGCCCGGGCGGGCCGTTCACGCTGCGCGCGCTCGGGCCGGTGGTCGTCGCAGGCGTCCAGCTCGCGCAGCGGGCCGGGGCCCAGGCGCGCGTTCAGGCGGTCGATCAGCTCGGCGCGGCGGCGCAGGTCCTGCTCGGGGCCGGGCCAGAGCTGGCCCTCGCCGACGTCCTCGGCCGTGCTGCCCAGCAGGTCCAGCCGCAGGGCGCGCACGGCGGCCGGCAGGCGGCAGCGTGCGAGCTTCTCGCCCATCAAGGCGGCCAGGCGTTCGGGGCGATGCTCGGCCTGGGCCAGGTCCAGGTGCAGCACGGTGTCGGGCTGCGCTTCGCGGCGCTGCGGATGCGCCAGCCGCAGCATCAGCCGGCTGGCCTGGCGGCGGCGCGGCTGCAGCCAGGCCGCCAGCGCGGCCCAGGCCGGGGCCAGGGCGGCGGCCAGGGCGTCCAGCCGGTCCTCGTGCGCCGGCAGTTCCAGCCGCCAGTGCCAGGGGGCTTCGGGCAGCCAGAGCTCGGGCAGCTCGGGCGCCTCGCCCCAGGCGCGGTCCAGCGCGCGCAGCAGGCCGGGCCCGAAGCGGGCCTGCAGGCCGCCACGCGGCAGGCGGCGCAGCGCGCCGAGGGTGTCGCAGCCCAGGGCCTCGGCCAGCGGCTGCCAGGCTGTGGCCTCGCCCGGCTCGGCCGGCCAGGCGCCTTGCAGGGCCGGCAGCAGCTGGATCGGCAGGGCGGCCAGCCGCTGCTGCAGCCGGTGGCGCTGCAGCAGCCGGCGCGGCCCCGTCGGGGCCTGGGCCAGCAGCCAGGCGCCGGTGGCGGTGGGTGCCAGACCCCAGCGGCCGCGTCCGGGCCAGGCGCCGCCGCCCGGCCCGGCGGCCTGCCGGCCGGCATCGGCCAGGCGCCGCAGCAGCGTGCGCAGCCCGCCGAAGAGGCGCAGCGTGGGCGCCAGGTCCAGCAGCAGGCCCTCCTCGCGCAGCACGATGCGCGCGCTGAAGGCCGACAGGCGCCACGCCAGGGCCTGCACGGCCTCGGCCATGGCGGCCGGGTCCTGCGGCGGCTGCAAGCCGGACCGGCCGGGCAGCCAGAGCGCCAGCCACAGTGGCGGACGGGACAAGGGGGGTGGCATGGCCTGCGGTGGCGACGCTCAGACCACGCCCAGCCGCCGCGGACCGGTGCTGTGCGGCAGCGGCCGCGGCGCCGGCACGGGCCGGGGGGCGGCCGGGCCCAGCGGCTGCAGCCGCGCTGCGCCCAGGCGCAGGGGATGCGGGCGGGGCAGGTGCAGCAGGCGGTCCAGTGGCGGGCCCTGGCGCTTGAGCAGGCGCAGCGTCAGCGCCGGCCCGGCCACGGGGTCCAGCTGCAGGCGCAGGGGCGCCGGGCTGGCCTGCGCGGCCACCGCCTGCGGCCGCAGCAGCACCAGCAGGCTGGCCGGCGAGGCCTGGGCCGCGCGTTGCAGGCGCCGCAGGCTCAGGGCCGGCAGGGCTTGCAGGCACCACCAGACGATGGCCAGCGCCAGGCCGCTGCGCAGGGCCTGCTCCACGGCCCAGGCCGTGTCGGCCGCCCGGGCTTCACGCAGCAACAGCAGCGGCAGCTCGGCCAGGCCCAGGGCGGCCAGCCCGTCGTGCTGCAGGCCGTGCGGCGGATCCACCCACAGCAGCCCCGCCGCCCCGGGCTGGGCCTGGTGCTGCCGCAGCAGGGGGGCCAGCACGCCGAGCTCGCCGCTGGCCGGGGCGGGGATCAGCAGCTCGCTCAGCACCCCCAGGGGCCAGCCCCGCCCGGGCAGCACCGCATCCAGCCCGGACAGCCCGCTCGGGCAGGTGGCCCCGCTGGCCGCCGCCAGGCGGTCGGCCCGCCACAGGCCGTCCAGACGCGGCAGGGCGTCGGCCGGGCCGGTGGCCCGGGGCGGGGAAGCGGGCGAGAACATATGTGTATTTGTACAGCATATGGGTCTCGCCCGATGAGCCTGGGGCGGGCCGGGGGACGGGGGCGGAAGGGCTTGCCCCGGCCGCCCGGCGCAGCGTCTCCGGCGGCGGCCTTCAGCCCGGGGCGCGCCGCCGGTAGCTCACGAAGGCATGCGCCAGCGGGGCGTCGGCGGCGCCGGCCTCGCGCTGGGTCTCGACGAAGGCCTCGCGCGGCCAGGCGGGGAAGCGGGTGTCGGCGTCCGGCACGTCCAGCGCGATCTCGGTCAGCACCAGGCCATCGGCCCGGGGCAGGGCTTCGGCATAGAGCTGGCCGCCGCCGATGAGGAAGACGCGCAGCGGCGCCTGCGGCGGCAGGCCGCGGGCGCGGGCGTCGGCCGCAGCCCAGTCGCCGGCCTGCTGCAGCGCGGTGTCCAGCGAGGTGGCGGCGTGGGCGCCGGGGGCCTGCCAGGCCGGGTTGCGGCTGACGACCCAGTTCGGCCGGCCGGGCAGGGGGCGGAAGCGCGCGGGCAGGCTGTCCCAGGTCTTGCGGCCCATGAGGACCGGGCAGCCCAGGGTGACGCGGCGGAAGTGGGCCAGGTCCTGCGGCAGGTGCCAGGGCATGCTGCCGTCACGGCCGATGGCGCCGTCGCGGGCGACGGCGGCGATCAGCCAGAGCTCGGGGCGGACGCTCGGGGTCATGCCGGCCTCACACCGCCACGGGGGCCTTCAGCGCCGGGTGGTGCTGGTAGCCGACGATCTCGAAATCCTCGAAGACGTGGTCGAAGATCGAAGCCGGCCGGCGCCGCAGCGCCAGGGTCGGCAGTGGGTAGGGCGTGCGCTCCAGCTGCGTCCGCACCTGGCTCAGGTGGTTGCTGTAGAGGTGGCAGTCGCCACCGGTCCAGATGAAGTCGCCCACGTCCAGGTCGGCCTGGGCGGCCATCAGGTGGGTCAGCAGGGCGTAGCTGGCGATGTTGAAGGGCACGCCCAGAAAGAGATCCGCGCTGCGCTGGTACATCTGGCAGCTCAGGCGGCCGCGGCCGCCGTCCACGCCGGGGGCGACGTAGAACTGGAAGAAGGCGTGGCAGGGCATGAGGGCCATCTTCGGCAGCTCGGCCACGTTCCACGCGCTCACCAGGTTGCGGCGGGAGTTGGGATCCTCCCGGAGCAGGCGCAGGGCCTCGGTGATCTGGTCGATGGTGCCGCCGTCCCGGCTCGGCCAGGAGCGCCACTGCACGCCGTAGACGGGCCCCAGGTCGCCGTCCGGCGCCGCCCATTCGTCCCAGATCGTCACGCCGCGTTCCTGCAGCCAGCGGGCGTTGCCGTCGCCGCGCAGGAACCACAGCAGCTCCAGCGCGATGGACTTGAAGTGCACCTTCTTCGTCGTGATCAGCGGGAAGCCGGCCGACAGGTCGAAGCGCATCTGGTGCCCGAAGACCGACAGGGTGCCGGTGCCGGTGCGGTCGCCCTTGGCCACGCCGTGGGTGAGCACATGGCGCAGCAGGTCTTCGTAGGGGGTGGGGAGGGGGGTCGGGCTCACGGAGAGGCTTTCAATACGCGCCGAACAGCGTGTCCAGCGCGGTCTGGATTGGCTCGCGTTGCGCGCGCAGGCTGCCGACGCGCTCGCGCAGCCAGCCCTGCGGCACGGCGGCCAGGGCGGCGGTGTCCAGCACCAGGCTTTCTCCCTCGACCTCCAGCAGCGGGTGCAGTCGGTCGGCGCGCGGGCCGAAGTGGCGCGTCGGGCGCAGGGGGATCACCACCCGCGTCGCCAGGCCGTCGATGTGCTCGTTCTGCACGTCAAGCAGGAAGGGCACCGCCTCGGTTTCGGTCGGATCGGGGTTGCGATAGAGGTCGTAGCGGGCCATTTCAAGCCTCGTCCGACACGCCTCGGGCAAAGCTGCGGTGGCGGACCAGCGGCAGGCCCTCGCGCGCGACGCGGGCGTTGTAGTGGGCGATGGCCTCGCGGTTGTCGTCATTCCAGCGTTGCCAGTACACCCGCTCGACCTCGGCCGCCAGCAGCGCCTCGACCGTGCCCGAGACGTTCATGCCCAGGGCCTTGGCGCGTTCGACCAGCTGCGCATCCAGGCTCAGATTGACCGGGCGCTTGCTGGGGCTGGGGGGCTTGGTCGCTTGCAAGGAGGGCTCCACGTTCGGGGTGCGGCAAGTGTCGCCCATGCGCAGGGATCATGCGCATGGGTGCCCTGGCCTCACCCCACCGCCCCCGCCTCATCGAACTGCACCGCCGCCAGCCGCGCATACAGCGCGCAGCGGCCCAGCAGCTCGGCATGGCGGCCGATGTCGACGATGCGGCCCTGCTCCATCACGACGATGCGGTCGGCATGCTGCACGGTGGACAGGCGGTGGGCGATGACGAGCGTGGTGCGGCCGCGCATGGCCTCGGTCAGCGCAGCCTGCACGGCGCGTTCGCTCTCGGTGTCGAGCGCGCTGGTGGCTTCGTCGAGCAGCAGCAGCGGCGCGTTCTTCAGGATGGCGCGGGCGATCGCGATGCGCTGGCGCTGGCCGCCCGAGAGGCGCACGCCGCGCTCGCCCAGGTAGGTGGCATAGCCCTCGGGCAGCGCGCGCAGGAAGCCGTCGGCCTGGGCGGCGGTGGCAGCGGCCAGCACCTCGGCCTCGCTGGCATCGGGCCGGCCGTAGCGGATGTTCTCCAGCGCGCTGGTGGAGAACACGGTCGAGTCCTGCGGCACCAGGCCGATGCGGCTGCGCAGCTCGCCCAGGCGCAGCCGGGCGATGGGCACGCCGTCGAGCTCGATGCGGCCCTGCTGCGGCTCGTAGAAGCGCAGCAGCAGCTGGAACAGCGTGCTCTTGCCGGCCCCGCTGGGACCGACCAGGGCCACGGTCTCGCCCGAGCGCACGCTGAGGCTGAAGCCGTCCAGCGCCAGGGTGTCGGGCCGCGAGGGGTAGGCAAAGCGCAGGCCTTCGAGCCGCAGGGCGACGCCGGCCGGGTCGCGTGCGGGCAGGGCCTGGGCCTCGCGCGGCTCCTGGATGGGCGAGACGCCGTGCAGCAGCTCCAGCAGCCTTTCGCTGGCGCCGGCCGCGCGCAGCAGGTCGCCCCAGACCTCGGCCAGCACGGCCACGGAGCCGACGAAGATGATCACGTAGACGATGGTCTGGCCCAGGTGGCCGGCCGTGATCTCGCCGCGCACCACGGCCTGGGTGCCCTGGTACAGGCCCCAGAGCAGGGCCGCGAAGGTGGCCGCGATGATGAAGGCCACCAGCACCGCGCGCAGGCGGCTGCGCTTGACGGCGGTGCCGAAGGCGCGTTCGGTCGAATCGTCGAAGCGGCTGGCCTCGCGCGCCTCCTGGCCGTGCGCCTGCACGACCGGGATGGCACCCAGCACCTCGGCGGCGATCGCGCTGCTGTCGGCCACGCGGTCCTGGCTGGCGCGGGAGAGGCGCCGCACCTTGCGCCCGGCCCAGATCGCCGGCAGCACCACGCCCACCAGGATGCCCAGCACCTGCGCCATCACCACCGGGTTGGTGACGATGAGCATGGCCAGGGCGCCCAGGCCCATCACCGTGTTGCGCAGGCCCATGGACAGGCTGGAGCCGACCAGGGTCTGGACCAGCGTCGTGTCGGTGGTCAGGCGCGAGAGCACCTCGCCGACCTGGGTCGATTCGAAGAACTGGGGGCTTTGCTTCAGCACATGGCGGTAGACGGCATTGCGCAGGTCGGCCGTCACGCGTTCGCCGATCCAGCTGACCATGTAGAAGCGTGCAGCCGAGAACACCGCCAGCGCCACGCCCACGCCGAACAGGGCCAGGAAGTGGCCGCGCAGCGCGAACAGGCGCTCGCCCGGGTCCGCGGCGATGAAGCCCTGGTCGACCAGGGCCTTGAGCGCCACCGGAAAGGCCAGGGTGCTGGCCGCGGCCAGCACCAGGAAGAGTGCGGCCAGCAGCACCCGGCCGCGGTAGGGGCGGAAGAAGGGCAGCAGGCCGCGCAGCGGGCTGAGACGGCGGCCGGCGGCGTTGGGGGAGGCGGGGGATGCGGGGCTCATGCGTGCGGGGAGGCGCCCCGGGCAGCGGGGCGCCGGCAGTGTAGGAGGCGGGGCGACGGCCCGCCCGGCCGCGCCAGCTCACAGCTTCAGCGCGGCGGCGTAGCCCGTCATCTCCAGGTAGCCGCGGCCGACCGGCCGGCCGCCGGCCTCGAACAGGTCCGACAGCCCCTCCCAGTAGACGGCGCCGGTGGAGGCGCGGCCGTCCAGCTCCTGCGCATCGAGCCGGGCGCGCAAGGTGTGGCGGCCGGCGGGGCTCTCGATCGTCCAGGTGACCGGGTAGCGGGCTCCGCTCGCCGGGCTGCGCCAGAGCCGGCCGGGGTGGAAGCGAAGCTCGCCCGGCGCGAAGGCGCGGGCCTCGGTCGCGCCGGCCGGCCGGTGGCTGCCGCCGGCCCACAGCGTGCTGCCGTCGGCACGGCGCAGGCGGAACACGGTCAGCGCGCCGCCGTCGTGCAGGTTGATGCCGGCCCAGTCCCAACCGACGGCCTCGGGGTGCAGCAGGGCCTCGCTCCATTCATGGTCCAGCCAGGCGCGGCCGCTGAGCGTGTGGCGGCGGCCGTCGACCTGCAGCTCGCCGTGGACCTGGAGCTGCGGCTCGCTCAGGTAGAGGCTGGCCTGCTCGGGGTCCGGCCCCTTGCGCGACCAGCCGCGCTCGCCCTGGAAGAGCACCGGCTGCGTGCTCTCGCAGCGCAGCCGCGCGCGCATGCCGCCCGCCGACCATTCGGCCAGGTAGTGGTGGCCCGGTCCCTCGACCGGCCGGCCGGGGGCGACCACGCGCAGCAGGCGCCAGTCGCGCAGGTGGACGCGGGTGTCGTCCTCGGCCGCCTCGGCGGCACCGAAGCCGCTGCGGGCCACGGCCTCGGCATGGCGCAGGCCGGGCCCGCCGGGCGGCGTGAGGGCAGCGTGGGCCGACAGGATCTGCCGCGCCGCGAAGCGGCTGGGATGGTCGGCCGGCGCCGGCCCGCGGCGGCGGAAGAAGGTGAGCTGGAAGCCCCAGGGGGCCGGGTCGTCGAGCGGCTGCGCGCCCCGGCCGAGCCAGCCGGTCAGGTACCACCACTCGGTGCGCCAGGCGGGATGGGCGCCGTGGTCGCGCGGCAGGCGCAGCGGCAGGCTGGTGTGCAGCGGCGGCACCGCGGCCCCGGCGGCCCGGCCGGTCGGCGGCACGCCCAGGACCAGCCCGCCCAGGCCCAGCAGCATCGGGCGGCGTGGCAGGCGGGGGCTCATCCCAGGTCCTCGCGCACGGCCCGCACCGGGTCGACCCGCAGGGCGCGCCGGGCCGCGGCCGCGGCCGCGGCGACGGTGGCGGCCAGCACGGCCAGGGCCAGGCCGGCCAGGGGCAGGGGGTCGATCTGCATCGGCAGCGTCCAGTGAAAGCTCTGCGGGTTCACGACGAGGATCAGCACGGCCGCGATCGCCAGGCCCAGGCCCAGGCCCAGCACGATGCCGAGCAGGGCCCAGACCGCCGCCTCGGCCGTCACCAGGGCCAGCAGTTGGCGGCGGCTGAAGCCCAGGTGCAGCAGCAGGCCGAACTCGCGCCGCCGGGCCAGCACCTGGGCCGACAGGCTGGCCGCCACGCCGAACAGGCCGATGCCGATCGCCACGGCCTGCAGCCAGCGGGTGATCGCGAAGCTGCGGTCGAAGATCTCCAGCGAGAGCTGGCGGATGCCGTCGGCGCGCTGCAGCGCCAGGCCCTGGCCGCCCGGCAGGCGGGCGGCCGCAGCGCGCAGGGCCTCGGCCACCGCGTCGGCCGAGGCACCTTCGTCCAGGCTGATCGCCAGGTCCTGCGGCGCGTCCTGCCCGCCCAGGGCCAGGTGGTCGCGGCGGTCGATCACCAGCGCGCCGTGCTGGCGGGCGTAGTCGCGCCAGATGCCGTGCACCCGCAGGGCCACCGGGCGGTGGCGGCCGGCCGCATCGGGCAGGGGCAGGAGCAGGCGATCGCCCGGCTGGCTGCCGTAGAGGCGCGCGAAGGCTTCGCTGACCCAGACGGCCGGCTCGGGCGCGCGGCCCCGCCAGGGCGGGCCGATCAGCGGCAGGGCCTCGTCCGGCCGCTCGGGCAGGCTGCGGGCGATCAGCGTCACCGCCGGCCGTGCCGGATCCAGCTGCAGGGGCAGGCTTTGCAGGGTGTCGACCCGGCGCACGCCGGGCAGGGCGGCAGCGGCTTCGCGCAGGCCGGGCGGCAGCGGGGGCGTCTCGCCGGCCACGGGTGCCAGGCGGGCGTAGAGCGCGGCGGGCAGCACCGCATCCAGCCAGTCGCTCACCGCGCCGCGGAAGCTGCCCACCATCACCGTCAGCGCCACCGACAGTGCCAGGCTGGCGACCACGCCGGCCACCACCACCGTGGCCTGCTGGCGCTGCCGCCGCGCGCGCGCCAGGGCCAGGCCGAGCAGGGTGTGCCAGCCGGCCGCCGCCGGCGCACGCCTCGGGCCCTGCGCCCAGGCCGGCGCGGGCAGCCGCCGGGCCAGGCCCGGCACGCAGGCGATGCCGCCCAGCAACATCAGCGCGATGCCCAGGTAGGCGCCCAGCGGCAGCCCGTCGAGCGGCGGCAGCAGGCTCAGCAGCAGACCGGCCGGCAGCAGCAGGGGGTCGGCCCAGGCGCGCAGGCGGCCGGGCCCGGGGCCGTCCAGCGTCGCCACGCCCTTGAGCACCTGGGTCGGGGTCAGGTGCTCGGCCGCGCGTGCGGGCCCCCAGCCGCCGACCAGGGCCGCGCCCAGGCCCAGCGTGCCGTGCACCAGCGTGGCCCCCAGGCCCACCCGCAGGCCGGGGCCCTGTTCGGCAGCGGCCGGGAAGTAGCCGCCGCCCAGGTCGCCGCCCAGCAGGCGCAGCGCCAGCCAGGCCAGGCCGGCCCCCAGCAGCAGGCCGGCGACGCTGCCGAAACCGCCGATCAGCGCCGACTCCGCCAGTACCAGCTGCCGCCGCAGCGCCGCCGGCACGCCGAGCACCCCCAGCAGGGCCAGTTGCGGCAGGCGCTGCGCCACTGCCAGGGCCAGCACCGCATGGACCAGGAAGGCGCCGGTGAACAGCGCGATGCCGGCCAGCACCGTCAGATTGACCCGGTAGGCCCGCGAGGCGCCGGCCAGGCGGCTGGTCCGGTCGGCCGCGCTCTGCAGTTGCAGGCCGGCCTCGGGTGGATGGCGTTGCTGCCAGTCGCGCCGGAAGGCTTCGCGGTCCACGCCCTCGGCCAGGCGCAGCTCGATGCGGCTGAGCCGGCCCAGCCGGCCGGCCAGGGGCTGCAGGCCCGCCAGGTCCATCACGGCCAGCGGTGGGCCGGCATCGGCGAAGTCGCCTGCCACCGCCAGGTCCAGGGCGCGGCCCTCGGGTCCGGCCAGGCGCAGCGTCGAGCCGGCCGCCCGGCCCAGGGCCTGCTGGGCGGAAGCATTCAGGAAGATCAGGCCGGGGTCGAGGGCGGCGAGGGGCTCGCGATCCTGCGGGCGGGGGAGCAGCGTGGGCGCCAGCGAAGCCGCGGCCAGCGCATCCAGGCCCAGCACCCGAAGCGCGGGCTGGCCCGGCCCGGCCGCTTGCAGCCGCGCCTCCAGCAGGGGCAGGGCCTGGGCGACCGTGGGCAAGGCCAGCAGCTCGGTCAGCACGCCTTCGTCGAAGTCGCCGGCGGCGGCCTGCAGCACCCAGTCGGGCGCGGCATCGGCCCGCCGGCCGGCGGACTCGAAGGCGTCGAGCGCCGAGCCGTGGATCAGATGCACGGCAAAGGCCAGCGCCACCCCCAGCGCCACCGCCAACGCCGCCAGCCCCTGCCGCAGGCGCTGCGCCCGCCAGACCGGGTGGGAGACCGTGCGCAGCAAGGTCGTCAGGGCAGGGCGGGCAGACATCGGCGCGATTGTCGAAGCCCGATCGACCGGGCGCGGCTTCGAGGGGCATGGACCGGCCGTGGACACCGTGCCACGGCCGGCCACCCGCTTGAGGGGGGCGGGCTGCCATTCCATGACGTTTGCTGACGTCAGAAACGACTGCACACACACCCACACCGCCTTGGGGCGTCCGGGCCGCTAGCCTGCGGCTCGCGTGAGGGTTCGCCCTTGCCCAAGATCCCGATTCCCCCGTGCAGGAGCCTTCATGAATTCAAGCCAGCCCGAGCCGACTGCGGCCTTCGTTGCGGACGCAACGTCCACGACCGTGGCACCCGTCGAGCTGGGTACGGTCGCCGCCGCTGCCCCCACGAACCCCGAGATCCCGGTTGCCGTGATGCGCCAGGGAGGCGTCGTGAACGTGCCGCGCGGCCAGGCCCTGCTGGCCGGCGATCGGGTGGTGACGGGTGCCGAGGCGGTCGAGGTGCTGGTGCCCAACGGTCCGGGCAATCGCCAGGCGCTGGTGAAGGTTGCGCCGAACTCCGAGGTCATCGTCCGCCCGGCGGCGGTCGATCCCGATGCGCCGCCGGCCGACCTGCTGGTCGTGGCCGGGGATGCCGCCTTCGTCGAGATCGTCGATCCGGCCGGTGAGCCGATCGTCATGCTGAAGAAGAGCAGCTCGGCCGTGGCCGGGGCGGCCGGCTTCTTCGACGATGCCGCCGGGGCGGGCCTGCTGGCCGCGGCCCTGCTCGGCGGCGGCCTGGCCGCTGCGGCCGCGCTCGACGATGACGACGACAACGACAACCCGCCGCCCCCGCCGCCGCCCGCGCCGCTGCCGTCCACGCTGACCTCCGGCGTCGACCGCACCGTCGAAGGCGTGACGGGCGTCGTCTCCGGCCTGCTGGGTGGCCTGCTGGGCGCCGAGACCGCCGCGGCCCTCGATCCGCTGCTCGGCAACGTCAATGGCCAGCTCGACGCGATCACCTCGCAGCTCGACGCCCTCCTGCTCGGCCCCGAGCTGAACGGCGGCGGTGCGCTGGACCAGGTCGACGGCCTGGTGGCCAGCCTGACCCCCACCCTGGACCTGCTGGGCGGCGATGCCGTCTCCAGCACGGTCAACCACCTGGTGGACCACCTGACCGATCTGGTCGGGGACCTGGTCGGCACCGATGTGCTGGCCGGCCACAGCACCGAGACGGTCGCCGGCCTGCTCGACACGGTCGATCTGCTCGCGGCCGACCTGCTGACCGACGTCGGCGGCCTGCTGGGCGACGACACGCTGCTGGCCGAGGCCCTGGTGCCGACGCTCGACACCGTCACCGACCTGGTCGGTGGTCTGCTCAGCCCGGTGACCGACCTGGTCGACGGCCTGCTCGGCGTCGACGGCGGCCTGATCGGTGGCCTGCTGGGCGGCGGCCTGCTCGGGGACAGCCTGCTCGGCGGCGGTCTGCTGGACGGCCTGCTCGGTGGGGATCTGCTGGGCGGCCTGCTCGGCGCCGACGGTCTCCTGGGCGGTTTGCTGGGGGGCGGCACGGGGGGCTTGCTGGGCGGTCTGCCGCTGGTCGGCGACCTGCTGGGCGGTGACCTGCTGAATGGCGGCCTGCTCGATGGCCTGCTCGGTGCCGACGGCCTGGTCGGCGGGCTGCTGGGTGGAGATCTGCTGGGCGGCCTGCTCGGCGGCGATGTGCTGGGCGGCGACCTGCTGGGTGGCGGGCTGCTCGACGGTCTGCTCGGTGCCGACGGCCTGCTCGGCGGCTTGCTGGGGGGAGACCTCTTGGGGGGCCTGCTCGGTGGCGATCTGCTGGGCGGCGACCTGCTGGGTGGTCTGCTCGGCAGCGGCAGCGGCGGTGGCCTGCTCGACGGCTTGCTGGGGCCGGACGGTCTGGTCGGCGGCCTGCTGGGCTCGGAAGGGCTGGCAGGCGGCCTGCTCGGCGGCACCGACGGCCTGCTGTCCGGCGGTCTGGTCAGCTCGCTGCTCGGTGACACCGACACCAGCCTGCTGAACCTGCTGCAGCCGGCGACGACGGCCACCTGATCCGCCACGGCGCAGAGCCTGTCGCAGCGCGCGGGGCCTTCCGGGGCCCTGCACACGGCCCGGCACGGGGCGGCTTCAGCCGCTGCGGCCGGGCCGCAGTCCGTCGGGGTGCAGGCGCAGCACGCGGTCGGCCCGCGCGGCGGCCGCCTCGGCATGGGTGACCAGCAGCACGGCCGTGCCTTCGCGGCGCCGGGCGGCGTCCAGCAGGTCGAGGATGCGGGCGGCGGTGCCCGGGTCCAGGTTGCCGGTCGGTTCGTCGGCCAGCAGCAGCCGGGGCCGGTGCACCAGGGCCCGTGCGATCGCCACCCGCTGCAGCTGCCCGCCCGAAAGCTGGGCCGGCATCCGCCCGCCCAGGCCGTCCAGGCCGGTGGCCTCCAGCATCTCGGCCACCCGGGCGCGGATGCGATCCCCCGCCTGGCCCAGCAACTGCAGCGGCAGGCCGACGTTCTCGGCCACGGTCAGCTGCGGCAGCACGTGGAAGGCCTGGAAGACGAAGCCCAGGCGCTCGCGGCGCAGCCGCGCCCAGCCGGCCTCGTCCAGCCCGCCGAGCTCCTCGCCGTCCAGCCAGAGGCGGCCGGCGTCGATCGGCTCCAGGCCAGCCACCGCATGCAGCAGGGTCGACTTGCCGACGCCCGAATCGCCGACCAGGGCCAGGAACTCGCCGGCTTCCAGCCGCAGCGAGACCTCGCGGAAGACCGGCACCTCGCCATGTCGCTTGGCGAGCGCTTGCAGTTCGAGCAGGGGCCTGGGCGCGGCGTGTGTCACCCGGCCAGTGTCGTCGCGCCGCCGGCAGGCTGCGCCGGCGCGGGCTTTGCCGGCCGCAGCGCCGGGTCGAGCGCGCCGCGTTCGTCGAAGACCACGCAGTCGCCGATCCAGTGCCGGCCGCCGACGGTCTCCAGGTACTGCAGGATGCCGCCCTCAAGCTGAAGCAGGTGCGTCAGGCCCAGCTCGGCACCGAGCAGGGCCGCCTTCTCGCAGCGGATCCCGCCGGTGCAGTAGCTGACCACGGTGGCGTCGCGCAGCGTGTCGGCCGCCGCCGCCAGGGCCTCGGGGAAGGCGCTGAACTTGTCCAGGCGCCAGTCGATCGCGCCGGCAAAGCGGCCGGCGTCGACTTCCCAGGCATTGCGGGTGTCGAGCAGGCGCAGCGGCCGGCCGGCATCGTCGCAGCCGGCGTCGAGCCAGCGGGCCAGGGTCGCGGCATCGACCGCTGGCGCGCGGCCCGCGGCGGGCTGCACGGCCGGCCGGTCCATGCGGATGATCTCGCGCTTGATCTTGACCTTCAGCCGGGCGAAGGGCAGGGCCTCGCTCCAGCTGCGCTTGGCGGGCAGGGCCGCCAGACGGGCATCGATCCGGCCCAGCTGTGCCAGCAGGCCCAGGGCCGCCGCCTCGGGGCCGGCCAGGAAGAGGTTGATGCCTTCGGGCGCAAGCAGCACCGTGCCCCGCAGGCCGGCGGCCTCGGCGGCGGCCCGGATCGCGGCCTGCAGCGCCGGCAGTTCGTCCAGCGGCACGAAGCGATAGGCCGCAAGGTTGAGCACGGCGGCCGGTGGGGCAGGGGCATCGGACATGGGCCGGATTCTAGGAAGAGGGCCTCGCAGGGCCGGGCCGCCCGGGGGCTCCGGTGCCCCTGCCGCAGCCGACCGTGTCCGGTCCGTCTCCGCCGGCCGGACCGCCCAGGGGGCCTTGCTAGGATGCCCCGATGAGCGCCGACCCCAAGCCGACCCCTTTCGTCCACCTGCGCAGCCACACCGAGTTCTCGGTGGTCGACAGCACGCTGCGCATCGGCGATCTGGTGGCCGCCGCTGCGGCCGACGGCCAGCCGGCGCTGGCGGTGACCGATCTCGCCAACCTCTTCGGCGCGATCAAGTTCTACAACAAGGCCCGCAGCAAGGGCGTGCAGCCCCTGCTGGGCGCCGAGGTCTGGCTGGCGCCCGAGGCGGCCGACCGCGTGCCGACCCGCCTGCTGCTGCTGGTCCAGGACGCGCAGGGCTACCGCCATCTCTCCGAGCTGCTCGGCGCGGCTTGGACCGGCGAGCTGCACCGCGGCACCACCCCCTGCCTGACGCTGGACGCGCTGGCCGCCCGCGCCACGGGCCTGATCGCGCTCTCGGGCTTCGACCTCGGCGCGGTCGGCCAAGCCCTGCTGGCCGGTGACGAGGCCCGGGCCGAGGCCCTGGCCCGGCAGCTGGCCGCGATCTTCCCCGGCCGCTATGTGCTGGAGCTGCAGCGCGCCGGCCGGCCGCAGGACGAGCCCCTGGTCCGCGCGACCCTGCCCTTCGCGGCCCGCCTGGGCCTGCCGGTGGTCGCGACCCATCCGATCCAGTTCCTGACGGCCGACGACTTCGAGGCCCACGAGGCCCGCACCTGCATTGCCGAGGGCGAGACCCTGGCCAACCCCAAGCGGCCCAAGCGCTTCACGCCCGAACAGCGCTTCCAGACCACGGCCGAGATGCAGGCCCGCTTCGCCGACCTGCCGCAGGCCCTGGCCAACAGCGTGGCCCTGGCCCGCCGCTGCGCCCTGAGCCTGGTGCTGGGCAAGCCGCAGCTGCCGGACTTCCCGACCCCGCTGCGCCCCGGCCCGGACGGCGTGCCCGTGCCCATGCCCATGGCCGACTACTTCCGCGAGGCCTCGCAAGCCGGGCTGGAGGAGCGTCTGGTCCAGCTCTATCCCGATCCGGCGGCCCGCGAAGCCGCCCGGCCGCGCTACCTGGAGCGGCTGGACTTCGAGATCGGCGTGATCCTGAAGATGGGCTTCCCCGGCTACTTCCTGATCGTGGCCGACTTCATCAACTGGGCCAAGACGCACGACTGCCCGGTCGGGCCGGGCCGCGGTTCGGGCGCCGGCAGCCTGGTGGCCTATGCGCTGAAGATCACCGACCTGGACCCGCTCGCCTACAACCTGCTGTTCGAGCGCTTCCTGAACCCCGACCGGGTCTCGATGCCCGACTTCGACATCGACTTCTGCCAGGGCAACCGCGACCGCGTCATCGACTACGTCAAGCTCAAGTACGGCCGCGATGCGGTCAGCCAGATCGCCACCTTCGGCACCATGGCCGCCAAGGCGGCGCTGCGCGACGTGGGCCGGGTGCTCGGCATGGGCTATGGCCATGTGGACAGCATCGCCAAGCTGGTGCCGGCCCCGCCTGGCAAGACCGTGACCCTGGCCCGCCCCGGCGACAAGCCCGACCCCGGCCTGATCTATGCGCGCAAGGAGGCGCCGGAGATCGAGCAGCGCGAGCAGAAGGAAGAGGAGGTGGCCGAACTGCTGGCCCTGGCCGAGCGGGTGGAGGGCCTGGTCCGCAACATCGGCATGCATGCCGGCGGCGTGCTGATCGCGCCCGGCAAGATCACCGACTTCTGCCCGCTCTACCAGCAGCCCGGCAGCGACAGCGCGGTCAGCCAGTACGACAAGGACGACGTCGAGGCCATCGGCCTGGTGAAGTTCGACTTCCTGGGCCTGGCCACGCTGACCATCCTGGAGCTGGCCCGGAAGTTCATCGTCGCGCGCCACCCCGCGCGCAAGGACTTCAGCTTCGAGACCCTGGCCCTCGACGACCGCGCCACCTACCGCCTGCTCAGCGAGGGCCGGACGGTGGCCGTGTTCCAGCTGGAATCGCGCGGCATGCAGGGCATGCTGCGCGAGGCCAAGCCCAGCGTCTTCGAGGACATCATCGCCCTGGTGGCCCTGTACCGCCCCGGGCCGATGGACCTGATCCCCAGCTTCTGCGCGCGCAAGCACGGTCGCGAGGAGGTCGAGTACCCCCACCCGCTGATGGAGGGCGTGCTCAAGGAGACCTACGGGATCATGGTCTACCAGGAGCAGGTCATGCAGGTGGCGCAGATCGTCGGCGGCTACTCGCTCGGCGGCGCCGACCTGCTGCGCCGGGCCATGGGCAAGAAGAAGCCCGAGGAGATGGCCAAGCACCGGGTCATCTTCGCCGAGGGCGCCGACAAAAAGGGCATCGACGCCGCCAAGGCCAACGAGATCTTCGACCTGATGGAGAAGTTCGCGGGCTACGGCTTCAACAAGTCGCATGCCGCGGCCTACGCCCTGCTGGCCTATCACACGGCCTGGGCCAAGGTGCATCACCCGGCCGAGTTCTTCGCGGCCAACATGACGGTGTCGATCGACGACACCGACAAGCTGAAGATCTTCCACGACGACGCCGTCGCGCAGTTCGGCATCGTCTTCGAGGCGCCGGACATCAACACCGGCACCTGGGGCTTCGAGCCGGTCGATCCGCCGGCCGAGGGCGAGCCGGGCCGCCTGCCGAAGCAGGACGGCGAGGGGTTCAAGGAGCGGGGCCGCGTCCGCTACGCGCTGGGTGCGGTCAAGGGCACGGGGCAGGGCGCGGTCGAGGCCATCGTCGAGGCCCGCGAGGCCGGCGGCCCCTTCCGCAGCTTCTTCGACTTCTGCCGCCGCATCGACCGCCAGCGGGTGAACAAGCGCGCCGTCGAGGCCCTGGTGAAGGCCGGCGCCTTCGACCGCATCACGCCCGAGCGCGCGGCCCTGGTCGCCAGCATCGGCCTGGGCTTCGAGGATGCCGAGGCCCAGGCCCGCCATGCCGACCAGGGCGGCCTCTTCGACTTCGGCGGCGAGGACGTGCATGGCGCTTCCACCCAGGAACCGGCCCTCGTGGCCACCGCGCCCTGGAGCGTGCGCGAGCAGCTGGGCCACGAAAAGACCGCGCTCGGCTTCTACCTGAGCGGCCACCTCTTCGACGAGCATGCCGCCGAGGTGCGGCGCTTCGCGAAGCTGAAGATCGCCGACCTGATCGACAGCCGCGAGCCGCAGCTGCTGGCCGGCATCGTCACCGGCCTGCGGGTCGTCAACGGCCAGCGCGGCCGGGTCGCGATCTTCAGCCTCGACGACCGCAGCGAGACCCTGGAGGCCGTGGCCAACGAGGAGCTGCTCGACGCGAACCGCGAGCTGCTGCGTGACGACGAACTGGTGATCGTGCAGGGCAAGGTGCAGCCCGACCGCTTCAGTGGCGGCCTGCGGCTCAACGTCAACCAGGTCTGGAGCCTGGGCGAGGCGCGCTGCCGCTTCGGCCGGCATGTGAAGTTGGCGCTGGGCCTGGAGGGCGGCGGCCTCGGTCCGGCCGAGCGGACGCTGCTCGACGGCGTGCAGGCCCTGCTGCGCGACTTCCCGCCGCGACGCATCGAGCTGCCCGAAGGCGGCGAGAAGCTGCTCGGCCTGCGCCTGCAGCTGCGGCTGCAGCGGCCCTGGGGCGAGGTCGAGCTGGACCTGGGCGAGGACGCCCGCATCCTGCCCAGCGAGGAGGCCCTGCAGCGCTGCCGCGCCCTGGCCCCGGACGGCGCCCGCCTGGTCTACGAGGCGGGCTGAGGCGGAGGGCGCCGTCCGCGCAAGCCGCGGATGGCACGGCCGCCCGCGGGCATTTCCGGGGCTCTCCCCGGCCCGGCCGGTCGCAAGCTGGCGGCATGGCCCCGGAACCCTCCCATGCCCCGCGGACTGCCCTGCTGCTGACCGGCGGCGGGGCACGCGCCGCCTACCAGGTGGGCGTGCTGCAGGCCCTGGCCCGCATCCGCCGGGACTGCGCTGCGGCGGGCGGGGGCAACCCCTTTCCCATCCTGGTCGGCACCTCGGCCGGGGCCCTCAATGCGGCGGCCCTGGCCAGCCGGGCCGACGACTTCGATGCCGCGGTGGACAGCCTGGGCCGCGTCTGGTCCGGCTTCTCGGCCGAGCAGGTCTACCGCGCCGACGCCTTCGGTGTCATCCGCACCGGCGCACGCTGGCTGACCATGCTGACCGTGGGCTGGGCCATCGCCCGCTGGCGCCGCGCACGGCCGCGTTCCCTGCTCGACAACACGCCGCTGGAGCAGCTGCTGCGCGACTGGATCGACCTGGGTCGGGTCCCGGGGCTGATGGAGGCCGGCCACCTGCATGCCCTGGCGGTCACCGCATCCAGCTACTCGACCGGGACCCACCTGACCTTCGTCCAGGCCCGGCACCCGATCCAGCCCTGGACGCGCTCGCAGCGCCTGGCCGTGGCCAGCCCCATCACCCACCGCCACCTGCTGGCCTCGGCCGCCATCCCCTTCGTCTTCCCGGCCCAGCCGCTGGCGGTGGACGGCCGCGCGCACTGGTGCGGCGACGGCTCCATGCGCCAGGCCGCGCCGATCTCGCCGGCCGTGCACCTGGGGGCCGAACGCATCCTGGTGATCGGCGCGGGCCGCATGCACGAAGCGGCCGCCCGCCCGCCCAGCGGCGACGACGGTGCCTACCCCAGCCTGGCCCAGGTGGCCGGCCATGCCCTGTCCAACATCTTCCTGGATGCGCTGGCGGTGGATATCGAGCGCCTGGAGCGCATCAACCGCACCCTGGCCCTGCTGCCGGAAAGCGCCCGCGGCCAGACCCATCTGCGGCCGATCGAGGTGCTGGTCATCGCGCCCAGCCAGCGCCTGGACGACCTGGCCGCCCGCCATCTGCAGGCCCTGCCGGCCCCGGTCCGCACCCTGCTGCGCGGGGTCGGCGTCGCCGGGCGGGGCGAGCAGGCCCGTGGCGCGGCCCTGGCCAGCTACCTGCTGTTCGAGTCGGCCTACACCGCGGAGCTGATGGCCCTGGGGACCGCCGACACCCTGGCGCGACGCGACGAGGTGGCGCGCTTCTTCGGCTGGTGCCGGCGCCGGCAGGTCCGCCTTCCCGCCGCCGTTCCGCCGCCGCTGATGGCCGGGGTGGAGTAGCGCCGCGACCCGGCCGCCTTCACCTTGCTTCCCACCGGCCCCGCGCGGCAGCGACATCGGGCTGGCACCATGTCGCCCGGGGCACCGGCGGCCCGCCGATCCCGACGACACGAAGGAGTCCCCCCATGTCCATCCCCCGCCCGATCCGCCGCTGGCTGGCCGCCGGCCTGGTGTTGGCCGCCCTGCCTGCCGCCCACGCCGCCGACGTCGATGTCGGCGTTTCCGTCCGCATCGGCCAGCCCGGCTTCTACGGCGTGATCGACATCGGCACCTTCCCGCGGCCGGTGCTGGTGTCGCCGCGGCCGGTGATCCTCGTCGAGGGCGGCCACCGGTCGCGGCCCCTCTACCTGAACGTGCCACCCGGCCACCGCAAGAACTGGCGCAAGCACTGCCATCGCTACGACGCCTGCGGCACGCCCGTCTACTTCGTCCGCAACGACTGGTACGACGGGGTCTACGCGCCCGAATACCGGCGGCGCCATGGCGGCGACGACGAGCGCGGCGGCCGTCACGCGCACCGGGAGGGGCACGGGGACCGTGACCGCCCGCATGGCCACGACCGTGACCACGACCGTGACCGTGGCGGCAAGGGCCGCGGGCCGGACCGCGACCACGGTCATGGCCCCGGGCGGGGCGACGGGGAGCACGGCAAGGGCCGTGGCGGCCGCGACTGACACGCGCTGACCCGGCCCGCCGGCCTCGCGCCCGGCGTTGGGCCGCGGGCTGCGACTCAGGCCATCGGCGGGGCCGCGACCCCTTCAGCCGCCGGGCGGGGCGGGTTGCGGTAGGTCCACCAGGGCAGCACGCGGGTGAGGGCCAGCACGGCGCCGGGCTCGGTGGCGGCATAGCCGGGCAGGCCGGCCAGGACCTGGGCCCAGGCCGTCGAGCCGAGCAGGCGCACCAGGCGTTGCAGGGCCGGGCTGCTGTCGAGCAGGCTCTTCAGGGTCAGCAGGAAGTAGCGCTCGCGCACGAGGGGAATGAAGTCCAGCCCGGCCTGCCGCGCGGCGGCTTCCAGCCCGAAGGCCGCATCGGCGGCACGGCTGGCCACGGCCTGGGCGGCCGCCACGTGCGAGGGCTCGGTCAGGTCGGCCGGCGGGGCCTCCAGGCCGGCCTCGGCCAGCAGCTCGTCGAGCAGGATGCGGGTGCCGGTGCCTTCGGCCCGTCCGACCCAGCGCAGATCGGCGCGCAGCATGTCGTCGAGCCGCGCGATCCGGCGGGGATTGCCCGGCGCCACCATCAGGCCCTGGGTGCGCTGGGCAAAGCCGATCAGCTTGTGGTGGCCGGGCTTGAGCCGCGGCCGGTAGATGCGCGCGCTGACCGAGGCCCGCGCGACCCCGTCCCGCACATGGATGCCGGCCATCGTGCACTGGCCTGCATCCAGCGCGCGCAGGGCATCCAGGCTGCCCATGAAGTTCAGGTCCAGGTGCAGGCCCTGTTCGCGGGCCAGTTCGCGCAGCAGGGGCAGGGCCTGGTCATGGCTGGCGCAGAGGGTCATGACGTCGACGCGGTCGTCGAAGGCGTCGTCGAAGGCGCGTTCCAGCTCCATGCGCAGGGCTTCCACCTGCGGCGCCAGGCGGGCCTGCGCGCGCCGCTCGGCCCACAGCAGCTTTTCGCCGAAGGGCGTGAGGGCGGCGCGCTGACCCTTCGCCCAGACGACCAGCTCGCGGCCCAGTTCACCTTCCCAGCGCTTGAGCTCGCCCCAGACGTGGCGGTAGGACAGGTCCAGGGTCTGGGCTGCCGCGCTGATCGAGCCGCTGCGGTGCAGGGCATCCAGCAGGGCGAAGAGCGGATGGTGCAGGGCCGGCGGGCGGCGATCGTCGGGCAGGGTGCTGCGCAGCGCGTAGGTGAGGTCAATCCTATGCATCGGGCTTCATATGGTCAGGGGACGAGGCCCTCGGGAGAATCCGCCGCCGCAGTGTGCCGCAGGGGCAGGGGCCCGACGGGCCCGGCCTGGTGCCCTGCCGCCTTCGTGCCGCCCTGACCTTGAACACCTTCGCCGACAGCGTCCTCACGGCCCTGGCCCTGATCCGTGGGGCCGATCCCCAGCTGGGGCAGATCGTCTCCCTGTCGCTGGGCGTGAGCGGCACGGCCAGCCTGATCGCCGCGCTGATCGGTCTGGGCCTGGGCGCAGCCCTCGCGCTGAGCCGCTTCCGCGGCCGGCGTCTGGTGCTGGCGCTGCTCAACACCTCGCTGGCCCTGCCGCCTGTGGTGGTGGGTCTGGTGGTCTACCTGCTGCTGTCGCGCTCCGGTCCGCTGGGTCGCTGGGGGCTGCTGTTCACGCCGACGGCGATGGTGATCGCGCAGACGGTGCTGATCCTGCCCATCGTCGTGGCCCTGACCCGGCAGGCCCTGCAAGCACCCTGGGCCCTGCACGGCGAGCAGCTGCGCTCGCTGGGCGCCAGCCGACCGGTGGCGGCCCTGCTGCTGCTGTGGGACGAGCGCCTGGCCCTGCTGACGGTGGTGCTCGCGGCCTTCGGCCGCGCGGTGGCCGAGGTGGGCGCGGTGATGATCGTCGGCGGCAACATCGCGGGGCACACCCGGGTGATGACCACCGCGATCGCGCTGGAGACCAGCAAGGGCGATCTGCCGCTGGCCCTGGCCCTGGGCCTGGTGCTGCTGGGCGTGGTGCTGTTGCTGAACCTGGGCATTGCCGCGCTGCGGGCCTGGCAGGGTCGTGGTGAGGCGGCGGTGGAGGGGCAGGCGCATGACTGAGCCGGCGCTGATCGAGCTGCGCGGCGCCAGCGTGCGCTTCGGCACGCGCACGGCCGTGCACCCGCTGGACCTGCGCCTGGCGCCGGGTGAGCGGCTGGCCCTGGTCGGGGCGAACGGCTCGGGCAAGAGCACCCTGCTGCGCCTGCTGCACGGCCTGCGCCGGCCCGATGCCGGCCTGTGCCTGCAGGCCCCGGCGCTGCGCATCGGCATGCTTTTCCAGCGGCCGGCGCTGCTGCGTCTGTCGGTGGCCGCGCACCTGCGCCTGGCCCTGCGCCTGGCCGGCGCGGTCGAGCCCGAGCCGGCCGCGCGGGTGGCCGAGCTGCTGGACCAGGTCGGCCTGCGCGCCGAGGCCGCCCGTCCGGCCCGTGCGCTGTCCGGCGGCCAGCAGCAGCGCCTGGCCCTGGCCCGGGCCCTGGCCGGCCGGCCCGGCCTGCTGCTGCTGGACGAGCCCACCGCCAGCCTGGACCCGGGCGCCAAGCGCGAGGTCGAGGCCCTGATCGAGGGCCTGGCGGCCGGCGGCATGAGCCTGGTCTTCGCCTCGCACAACCTGGGGCAGGTCAAGCGCCTGGCCACCCGGGTGCTCTATCTGGAGCAGGGCCGGGTGCTGGCCGATGCGCCGGTCGGCCCCTTCTTCGCCGACGGCGGGGCGGCCCTGCCGGAAGCGGCCCGGCGTTTCGTCCGCGGCGAACTGCCCTGGTGAGGCCCGGGCGCGTCGGGGCGCCTCGCTAACATCCGCGCCGCATGCGCCGGCCCCGTCGGCGCCCCCTTTGCGCGAGGAGTTTCAGGATGGCGATGGATGTGGTCGATTTCGAGATCAAGGGCAGCGAGATGCAGTTCGTCGAGGTCGAACTCGACCCCGGCGAGGCGGCCATCGGCGAGGCCGGCAGCATGATGTTCATGGAAGCCGGCATCACGATGGACACCGTCTTCGGCGACGGCTCGGCCCAGCAGGGCGGCTTCTTCGGCAAGCTGCTCGGCGCGGGCAAGCGCCTGATCACCGGCGAATCGCTGTTCACCACGGTCTACACCAACCAGGCGCAGGCCAAGCAACGGGTGGCTTTCGCGGCGCCCTATCCCGGCAAGATCCTGCCGATGGACTTGTCCCGCCTGGGCGGCACGCTGATCTGCCAGAAGGATGCCTTCCTCTGCGCGGCGCGTGGCGTGAGCCTCGGCATCGCTTTCCAGCAGAAGCTCTCGGTGGGCTTCTTCGGCGGCGAGGGCTTCATCATGCAGAAGCTCGAGGGCGATGGCCTGGCCTTCATCCACGCGGGCGGCACCGTCGTCCGGCGCGAGCTCAAGCCCGGCGAGACCCTCAGGGTCGACACCGGCTGCGTGGTGGCCTACACGCCGAGCGTGGATTTCGAGATCCAGTACGTCGGCAAGATCAAGACCGCGCTCTTCGGCGGCGAAGGCCTGTTCCTTGCCCAGCTCAGCGGTCCCGGCACCGTCTGGCTGCAGAGCCTGCCCTTCAGCCGCCTCGCCAGCCGCGTGTTCGCGGCCGCGCCGCAGATGGGGGGCCGGCGCGAGGAGGGCTCGGTGCTCGGCGGCTTTGCCGGCGGCGGCCTGCTGGGTTCGGTGCTGGGCGGCGACGACGAGTAAGCCCTTGGCCTGCCGCGCCGTCCGCACCCCCTCCGCTCGGGGCGGGTGGGGCGGCCGAAACCTCAGGGTTGGTCCCTAGAATGGCCCGAGCCCCCTTTCCCACCCATCCCCGTCCCGGAGACTTCCTCCCATGCATGTAGACGCCAGCATCTTCAAGGCCTACGACATCCGCGGCATCGTCGGCAAGACGCTCGACGCCGCCCTGGCCGAGCACCTCGGCCGGGCCTTCGGCAGCGAGGCGGTGCGCCTGGGCGAGAAGGTCGTGGCCGTCGGCCGCGACGGGCGGCTTTCGGGGCCGGAGCTGGTGGCGGCGCTGTCGCGCGGTCTCACCGCAGCCGGTGTCGATGTGATCGACCTGGGCGCGGTCACCACGCCGATGCTGTACTACGCGGCGGCCACCCGTGGCGCGATCGGCTGCAACAGCGGCATCCAGGTCACCGGCAGCCACAACCCCAAGGACTACAACGGCTTCAAGATGGTGCTGGCCGGTCGTGCGATCTACGGCGACGAGATCCAGGGCCTGCGCAAGCGCATCGAGGCCGAGGACTACGCCCAGGGCAGCGGCCGCGTGACCCCGGTCGACCTGCTGGCCGAATACACCCAGCGCATCGTCGGCGACGTGAAGCTGGCCCGGCCGCTGAAGATCGTCGTCGACTCGGGCAATGGCATCCCCGGCGCCAGCGCGCCCGGCATCCTGCGGGCCCTGGGCTGCGAGGTGATCGAGCTGTACTCCGAGGTCGATGGCGACTTCCCCAACCACCACCCCGACCCGTCCAAGCCCGAGAACCTGCGCGACCTGATCCGCACCGTGGCCGAGACCGGGGCCGAGCTGGGTCTGGCCTTCGACGGCGACGGCGACCGCCTGGGCGTGGTGACCCGCGACGGCCAGAACATCTTCCCCGACCGGCAGCTGATGCTCTACGCCCGCGACATCCTGACCCGCCGCCCGGGCGAGCCGGTGATCTACGACGTGAAGTGCAGCCAGCGCCTGACCGAGGCCGTACGCGCCGCCGGCGGCCAGCCCATGATGTGGAAGACCGGTCACTCGCTGATCAAGGCCCAGCTCAAGGCCACCGGCGCACCGATCGCCGGCGAGATGAGCGGCCACATCTTCTTCTCCGAGCGCTGGTACGGCTTCGACGACGCGACCTACACCGCCGCCCGCCTGCTGGAGATCCTCAGCCGCGAGGCCGACCCCAGCGCCGTGCTGAACGCCCTGCCGACCAGCTTCAGCACGCCGGAAATCAATGTGGCCTGTGCCGAGGGTGAGCACCACGCCATCGTCGCGACCCTGCGCGAGCAGGTGGCGTCGGGTGCCTTGAGTTTCCCGGGCGCCAGCGAGGTCGTCACCATCGACGGCGTGCGGGTCGACTTCGCCGACGGCTTCGGCCTGATCCGCGCCTCCAACACCACCCCGGTGCTGGTGCTGCGCTTCGAAGGCCACACCGAGGCGGCGCTGCATCGCATCGAGGGCACCTTCCTCGCTGCGCTGAAGGCCGTCAAGCCGGACGCCGTGCTCGGTGCCGCCGCCCACTGAGGCGGGCGAGGCCGCGACCGCGCCCGAGCGGTCGTCCGCCGAGGCCCTGGCCCTCGGCCTCTACCGCGGCCTCAGCACCTTGCTCGCGCCCGCCCTGCGGGTCCGCCTGGCCTGGCGGGGCCGGGCCGAGCCGGGCTACCGGCAGGCGCTCGGTGAACGTTTCGGCCGCTACGGCGAGCCGCCGCCCGCGCCCGGCGCGGTCTGGCTGCATGCCGTCTCGCTCGGCGAGACGCGGGCGGCCGAGCCGCTGATCGAGGCCCTGCGCGCCGAGGATCCGGCGCTGCGGCTGATCCTCAGCCATGGCACCGCCACCGGCCGGGCCGCCGGCGCGGCCCTGCTGCGACCCGGCGATCGCCAGGTCTGGCTGCCCTGGGACGCGCCCGGTCCGGTGCGCCGCTTCCTGGCCTGGGCCCGGCCCCGCTGTGGCCTGCTGATGGAGACCGAGGTCTGGCCCGGCCTGCTGGCCGAGGCGCAGGCTCAGGGCCTGCCGGTCTGGCTGCTGAATGCGCGGCTCAGCGAACGCAGCCTGCGTCGCGGTCGCCGTTTCGACGCCTTGTTGCGCCCGGCCCACCGTGCCCTGGCCGGTGCGCTGGCCCAGACGCCCGAGGACGCCGCCCGCCTGCAGGCCGCCGGCGTGCGCCGGGTCGAGGCGCTCGGCAACCTGAAGTTCGAGTTGCGGCCCGAGCCCGCGCTGCTGGCCCGTGGCAGGGCCTGGGCGGCCGCCAGCCGCCTGCCGCTGCTGCTGTTCGCCAGCAGCCGCGAGGGCGAGGAGGCCGCCCTGCTCGCCGCCTGGCAGGCGCGTGCCGCGAGCCTGGCCGGCCGCCTGCGGCTGCTGGTGGTGCCGCGCCATCCGCAGCGCTTCGACGACGTTGCGGCCCTGCTGGCCCCGCTGGGCCCGCTGAGCCGCCGCAGCGCCTGGGGGGCCGAGGGCCTGCCGCCGCCCGAGGCCGCGCAGGCGCCGGTCTGGCTGGGCGACAGCCTGGGTGAAATGGCGGCCTACTACAGCGCGGCTGCGGCCGGCGGCCTGGCCCTGCTGGGCGGCAGCTTCGCGCCGCTGGGCGGGCAGAACCTGATCGAGGCCGCCGCCTGCGGCTGCCCGCTGCTGATGGGACCGCACACCTTCAACTTTGCGGCCGCGGCCGAGTCGGCCTGCGCGGCCGGAGCCGCCGAGCGGCTGCCCGACCTGCCGGCCGCGCTGGACCGTGCGCTCGCCCTGCTCGACGAGCCCGCCGCGCGCGAGGCCCGCGCCGTGGCTGGTCCGCCCTGGGTGGCGGGTCGGCAGGCCATCGCCCAGAGCATGGCCCGGCGGGTGCTGGCGTCGCCCCCAGGCGACAAAACCTAGGGTTCGCACGGATCGGCTGTCGTATCCGTGCCATAATCGCAGGCTGCACTCCTCACGGCGTGCCCGGGTGGTACGAATTGTCTTTCGACCACCTCCGCCCATCGTCTCACCCGCCCCCGGTCCGTCGCGTTTGCCGCGGACCCCCTGCGCGGCGCACCGGTCGAACCGGTTTCCGTGGCTTGCCGTCGGTTGGTCGATGTTCACCCAACCCTCGGGTTTCGAGGTGCCGAGCACCCGATCCGAGCACGACGGAACCGCCGCAAGACGGCGGAAGCTGCGATGACGACCCTTGATGCGGCCGCTGGCCACGCCATGTCCTTTCTGGCCGAAGCTGAAGAAGCCCAGGCGCCCCTGAACACCGTGCAGGAAGTGGCCGAGCCGGTCCCGACCGAGCCCCAGGCCCCCAATGCCTTCCTCGCCCTCGGCCTGATCCAGCCCCTGGTCGATGCGGTGGCTGCGCTCGGCTACACCGCGCCCACGCCGGTGCAGGCCCAGGCCGTGCCCTCGGCCCTGGCCGGTGGCGACTGGATGGTCTCCAGCCAGACCGGCAGCGGCAAGACCGCCGCCTTCCTGCTGCCCGTGCTGCAGCGCCTGCTGACCCTGCCGCCCGCTGCCGCCTCCCGGGTGGCCGCTCCGCGCGCCATCGTGCTCTGCCCGACCCGCGAACTGGCCCAGCAGGTGGCCTCCGATGCCATCGACCTGATGCGCGGCGTCAGCGCCGCGATGCGCAGCGCCAGCAAGCACGACAAGGTGCGTGATGCCGTGCGCGGCCTGCGCGTGGCCACCATCGTCGGCGGCATGGCCTACGGCAAGCAGCTCTTCGACCTGCGCGGCGCCGACCTGGTCGTCGCCACGCCGGGCCGCCTGCTCGATCTGCAGGAACGCAAGCAGATCCGCCTGGACCTCTGCCACATGCTGGTCGTCGACGAGGCCGACCGCATGCTCGACCTCGGCTTTGCCGAGGACCTGGCCGCCCTGCACGACGCGACCGCGCATCGCGAGCAGACCATGATGTTCTCGGCCACCTTCGCGCCGCGCATCATGACCCTGGCCTCCCGCGTGATGCGCGAACCGGGCCGCCTGGAACTGGCCACCGCCCAGGACCGCCACACCGACATCACCCAGACCCTGCACTGGGCCGACAACCTCGACCACAAGCACAAGCTGCTGGAGCACTGGCTGCGCGACGTGGCGCTTGAGCAGGCCGTCGTCTTTGCCAGCACCCAGGTCGACACCGAAGCCCTGGCCGAGACCCTGCAGCAGATGGGCCATGCGGCGGTCGCCCTGCACGGCGCCATGCCCCAGGGCGTGCGCAACCGTCGCCTGCAGAACCTGCGCGACGGCCACATCCGCGTGCTGGTCGCCACCGACGTGGCCGCCCGGGGCATCGACGTGCCGACCATCAGCCATGTCATCAACTTTGGCCTGCCGATGAAGGCCGAGGACTATGTGCACCGCATCGGCCGCACCGGTCGTGCCGGCCGCAGCGGCCATGCCATCACCCTCGCCGAACACCGCGAGCGCGCCAAGATCCGCGCGATCGAGGCCTACACCCGCCAGACCCTGGTGCCGACCGTGATCCCCGGTCTCGAACCCACCCCGCAGGCGCCGAAGCCGCGCCGCGACAAGCCCATGCCCGGCTTCCGCAAGGGCCAGGCCCGTGCCGGTGGCGGCGGTGGTGGCCGCTGGGCCGAAGGTGGCGGTGGGGGGGGCTACGGCGCCCCGCGTCCCGAGGGCGGCGCGCCGCGTGGTGATCGTGGCCCGGGCGGTTTCCGCAACGACCGCGGTCCGCGCGGCGGCGGTCGCTGAGATCGCTGCATGCCGCAGGCCTCGGGCGCTGCGGCATCCATGAAAAAGGGCGGCCCGCGGGCCGCCCTTTGCGTTTCGCCGCCCGCGGGGCGCGGGCCAGGCCTCAGGCGCTGAAGAGCTTGGCGCCGCAGTTCTCGCAGCTGCCGCTGCAGGCCACCCGGTTCGAGCCGCAGTGGTGGCAGGTCAGCTTGCCCTGGATCTGGTTCGAGGGATGGGCCTTGCGATAGGCCTGGACATCGCCCAGCGCCGCCGGCGCCGCGGCCGGCGCGAGGGGGGCTGCGACAGCGGCTTCGGCCGGACCGCCCTGGCTGCGTCGCAGGATGAAGAAGACCACCGCCGCGACGGCGAGGGCAATGATCAGGGTCTGGGCGTCCATGGTGCTTGTCTCCGGGTGAGGGCTTGATGGCCTCTTGAAGTGGGAATGCGGTCCGCGCGGACGGCGGCCCGAGCCGGCGATCTTGTCGTCGCCGGGCGGGCGCAGGATAGACCAGCGGTCCCCGGGGGGCAATTGTCTAGACTCCCCCCATGCCTGCCTCCCGATCCCTGCCGCCGCGCGCCTGCCTCCCGTCCTCGCCACGTCGCCGCGAGCTCGCCCGTCGCCTGCTGCTGGCCGCGGCCCTGCCGCTGGCCGGCTGCGTCGTCATCCCGCTGCGCGATCCGCTGCGCGTGCAGGTGGTGGGCATCGAGCCGCTGCCCGGTGCGGGCCTCGAGTGGCGCTTCGGCGTCAAGCTGCGGCTGCTCAATCCCAACGACGCCGAGCTGGACTACAGCGGTGTCTTCCTCGAACTCGATGTCGGGGGCAAGCCGCTGGGCAGCGGCATCAGCGACATCAAGGGCCGGCTGACGCCCTTCGGCGAAACCCAGCTCTTCGTGCCGGTCACCGTGACCGCGCTGGATGCCCTGCGCCAGGCGCTGCGGGTGGTCGAGGGCAAGGACGGCCGCCGCCTCGACTACGTCTTGCGCGGCAAGGTGGGGGTGGGCGGCGTGCTCGGCGAGCGACGCTTCGAAACCCGCGGCGAGCTGACCCTGCCGGCCGGCATGCGCTGAGCCGTCCGGCTCAGGCTTCAGGGTCGCCGCAGGCCACCTGGCCAAACCAAGTCTCGATCGAGATCGTGCCCCCCTCGCGGGCGGCACGGCCCTGGTCGGCGGCGGGCAGATCGTCCTGCAGCAGGTCGATGCGCTTCCAGCCGGCCAGCGGCACCGGGTCCTCGGGCCGGGGCACGTAGCGCGACGGTGTTTCCTTGCGGTAGCGGTGGATGTAGCGCGGGCAGTTCGGCCAGACGGCCTGCACCGTCACCCGCACCAGCAGCTGCGCGCCGGGCCAGTCGGCGAGCGCGGCCGGGTCGGTGTCCAGCCGGGCCTCGCCCTGCACGCGGATGCGGTTGGGTGTCTCGAAATCGATGAACAGCAGGCCGACCTTGGCGGTGGCCGCCAGGTTGCCCAGCGACAGGAACATGCCGTTGCCGTCGTAGGACGGGAAGACCAGGGTCTTCTCGTCGGGCGTGCGCACGAAGCCCGGCGCGCCGCCCTTGTAGGACACGGTGGGCATGCCCTGGGCATCGACGCTGGACAGGAAGAACATGTCACGGCCGGCGATGAAGGCGCGGTCGCCCTCGCTCAGGCTGTCGTGCAGTGCGATGGCCTCGACCTTGTCGGCGATGCGGCGGGTGTCGAACTGGTCCTGCAGCCTGCGCTGCGCGGGTCCGAAAAGTCGGCTCATGGAGGCTCCTGGGCGGCAGGGATCGGCCGGCTCCCGGGGGGCGGAAGCCGATCACGCCCGCGCGAGCCTCGCGGCCCCGGCGGTCCGGGGCAAGCCGGCAAGTCCGCCTTGACAAGCCCGGGCGCAGGCCCGCTTCGGCCCGCGCCCCGCGCCGCTCAGTGGCCGTGCAGCAGCTCGGGCAGGGCCCAGCGCAGTCGCAGGGCGAGCACGGTCTGCGCCACGCCGGAGACCGATTCGCGCGCGCCTTCCACGCTCAGGCGCCAGCCGGGGACCGGAGTCCAGCCCAGCATCAGCGCATGGCGCCAGGAACGGCTCTCGCCGTCCAGGCCGGCGTCGCGCACGATCAGCGTCGCCCCCGGTCCGACCACGGTGTTGCGGCCATTCAGCGCTTCGCTGCGCAGCGCAAGCTCCCAGGCGGCGTGGGGCGTCCAGCCGGCTTCCAGCCAGCCCCCCCAGCCGCGGCCGCGGTAGCGGGTGTCGCCGTTGCGGCCGTAGAGATCGCCCTGCTCCTGGCGGTGCAGGCCGGCGGCGACGAAGCGCCAGTCGGGCAGGGCGGCGGGCCGCCACTGCAGGCTGCCGCCGAGCAGGCGCACCGTGCCGTCGAAGCAGACCACGTCGCGCAGCGAGCCGCTGCAGTCCGGCAGGCCGTGGCTGTGGCCCACGCCGGGCAGGCCGGCGGCGGGACGGGCGTAGCTGCCGCGTGCGTCCGGGTTCAGCCAGGCCGCCACCGCATCCCAGCGCAGCCCGGCCGGCCCGCCCTGCAGGTGCAGCACCGGGGCGGGCGAGGCGCCGTCGCCACCCGGGAAGGTGCCGGCCCGCCACAGGCCGGCGTCGAGGCCGTCCAGGCCCAGCGGTCCTGCGCCGGGCGCGCCGCGCCAGGCCAGGTTGGCGCCTTCCTCGATCCAGTCGCCGTTGAAGGCGGCACGCTTGGCCAGCGGCGTCTGCAGGAAGCGGTCGTAGTGGCCGGCAGCCGTGATCACCGTGCCCAGCGGCACCCGGTTGCGGCCGAGGCCGAGGCGCCATGCGCTGTCGGCGGCCGGGCGCAGCGCGAGCCAGGCGGACTCGATGTGCGTCGGGTCCGCACCATGCCGCCCAACGGCGACATGCAGCCCCGCCTGGTCGGCGAAGCGCCAAGCCAGTTCCACGGTGGCGTGTTCCAGCGGCTCGCGCCGCACGTCGCTGAGGGTGTCGCCGACATTGCTCTGGCCGTTCAGCCGGGCCGCCGGCACCGGGCCATCGGCCTCCACGGCGGCCAGGGCCGCGGCCACGCCGACGCGCCAGCCGGGCTGCGGCGGGATCGCGTCGTCGCCCACGGTATGGGCCTGGGCCGTGGCCGCGGCCAGGGCGATCAGTGCGGCGAGCAGGCGCCGCGGGGTCTTCAGGGTCGAAAGCTTGTTGGGCATCGCGGACCTCAGGGGGTGGCCGAAGCCGCCGTCGACGGCAGCGTGGTGCGGAAGCTGTTGGCGGTGCCGGCCCAGGGGTCGGCCAGCGCGGGGTTGCTGGCGAGGCTGAGGTCGGTGAGCGCGCGCAGGAAGGCGATCAGGTCGGCCTTGTCCTGCGTGCTCAGCTGGATCAGGCCGATCAGGCCGCTCTTGTTCGGGTTGCGCCGGCCGTCGCCGGCATGCGGCCCTTCGGTGATGTTCCGGCCGCCGGCGGCGTAGAAGTCCAGCACCTCCTCCAGCGTGGCGATCGTGCCGTCATGCATGTAGGGCGCGGTCAGGGCCACGTTGCGCAGGCTGGGCGCGCGGAACTTGCCCATGTCGCGCGGCTGCTCGGTCAGCTCGAAGACCCCGCGGTTGCCGACCGGGAAGGCCCCGGTGCCGCCGATGTTGTAGAGGCCGGTGTTGTTGAACGGCGTCTCGATCAGCCGGCTGCCGGCATGCACGATCTGGTCGTTGAAGTTGAAGCTGCCGTGACAGTGGAAGCACTCGGCCTTCTCCTCGAAGAACAGCGTGAGCCCGCGCTGCTCGGACGCGGTCAGCGTCAGGGCGCCTTTCAGGAAGCGGTCGTAGCGGCTGTCGCCCGAGTACAGCGTGCGCTGGTAGGCCGAGATCGCGGTGATGATGCGCGACCAGTCCGGCTCGCCGGCGCTGTCGGGGAAGGCCGCGCGGAACAGGGCCGGGTAGCGGCTGTCGCCGCGCAGGCGCGCCAGCACCTCGGCCTTGTTGCCGTCGTTGATGCCCATCTCGACCGGGTCCTCGCTGAACAGCGGCACCTCCATCTGCTTTTCGAGCAGCAGCAGGCTGGGGTTGGCCCAGGTCAGGGTCGGGCTGAAGACGACGTTGAGCAGGCTCTGCGTGTTGCGCGGATGCGCCTGGCCGGTCGAGCCGATCGCCGTCATGCGGCCGTCGGTCAGGGCCTTGTCCGGCTGGTGGCAGCTCGCGCAGGCCTGGCGGCCATTGCCCGAGAGCCGGATGTCGAAGAAGAGGTGGCGGCCCAGTTCGGCCCGGGCCGCCGTGACCGGCGCGTCGGCCGGGATGCGCGGGCTCGGAAAGCCTGCGGGCAGGGCGGGCAGGTCCACGCCGCCGCCCGAGGGATCGCCCGGGTCGCGGGCGGTCGTGCCGCCGCCCCCACCGCAGGCCGCGAGGGCGGCTGCGATCGTCACGACGGCTGCTCCGCAGACGTGACGCAGACGGATCGGCCCCAGGGCCTGTGCAAGCAGGGTGCGGCGGCTCATCTCACAGCGCTCCGGTGCTGCCCGCGAGGCGGAAGATCCGCTGCGCCGTGGTGCTGAGCGGCAGGCCGGTGCTCTGGTCCAGGCCGAGGTTGCTGAAGACCGGCACGCATTCCGAGTCGGTCGCACCCGACATGCAGCCCGGCGCGCCGTTGATGTTCTGCGTGATGTCCACGCCCTGGAAGAGCTGGGCCAGGTCGATCACCACGTTCTGTGCGCTGGCCTTGCGGTCGAAGGCCAGCTCGACCGTCATGCGGTCCGGGCGGGCGCAGGTGTCGACCAGGCCGGTGGCCGGGCTCGAACCGGTGCAGCCGGTCGAGCCCAGGTGCACGTTGAAGGTGGTCAGCGTGGTCGGGGCATCGGCGTTCACCTCGATGTTCAGGAACTTGCGGCCGCCGGCCCAGGACCAGTTCAGCGCCGCGATGTCCAGCGGCGCTGCGGCGCCCACCACGTTCGAGTGGTTCAGGGCCAGCGGCACGCCGATCTTGAAGCGCACCTTGGTGTAGTCGCCGCCGTCGGCCGAACCGACCACCTCGGTGTGGGTCTCGGGCGAGGTCGCGTCGCAGGCCTCACCGGCCGCAGCCAGGTCGACCAGGGCCACGCCCGCCGCGCCCGAACCGGCGATCTGCCAGTTGGTGACGGCGTCCAGCTTGACCGGGGTGACGTTGCCCTTGGCATCGACCAGCTCGACCTCGGACACATAGAAGCGCAGGTCCTGCAGCTTGGCCGAGGCGGCCGTCGAACCCAGGCCGCTCAGCGAGCCGGTGCAGCTGACCGCGCTGCTGCCGTTGAGCGCCGCGAACTGCAGCTTGACGGCCTGCGGGCTGTCGCCGCCCCCGCCGCCGCAGGCGGCGAGCAGGCTGGCACCGAGCACGGCGGCTGCGGCGGAGCGCAGCGGGCTGAGACGGAAGGCGAAGGGCTTGAAGTGGGTGTTCATGGGAAGCATCCAGCGTGAGGAAAGGGCAGGGAAAAGGGCAGGGCACACCCCGCGGCCTCGCCTGCACGAAGGCGGGCGGGCGCCGCGGGATGCGCCGTCCGGCCGAGGCGGCCGGACGGTCATCGGGTGGCTGTGGACGGCGCGCAGGCGCGACACCGCCGGGTCAGGCGGTCGCACGAAGGCGGCCGGGGCGGTCGAGACGCAGGCGCTCGGGTCCTGGCGGGCCACCGGCCCTCAGCAGGGGCCGGGCACAGCTCGCCCCTCAGCCCGGAGGCCGTGGCGACGGAGGTGCAGGCAAGGCCGTGCGACAGGTCGCGCGGGCAGGACCGCGCCGCGCGTCGGGACCGGATCGTTCCGCGCTCAGGCGGCGGCGACCGGCGGCGCTCTCACGAGCGCGAGGAGATGCCGCGGCGGCGGACCCACCCGGCCGGGGCTGGAAGGCTCCGGCGGCGGCGGGTTGAGCACCGGCATCGCGAGGGCCTGCGGCAGGCGCTCGATGCCGGGCAGCGCCGGCAGGTGCAGGCCGGTGCGGCACCAGGGGCAGTGGTCGGGGCCCGAGATGCCGGCCGGATCGCCGTGCCCGGCCGCACCGGAGGCCGCCGCCGCTTCGGCACCGGACGGTGCCTGCAGCGTGACCCAGCGCATGCCGGCCGAGGTGCAGACCTGCACCCAGTCGCCGCTGCCGCCGCCCCACTGCCGCCAGGCCTGCGCCATGAGCGGCTGCAGGCTGGCCAGCAGCAGCACGAGCGCCAGCCAGCCCGCGCCGAGGCGGCGCGTGCGGAGGCTGAGGCGGTGGATGCCGTGCATAAGCGGACGATGATATCCGGCCGGCTCAGCCGCCCGTCGCGGGCCCCAGGCTCAGCGTCAGCGCGAAGCCGCTGGGCGCGCTGCGCAGGGCCAGCATGCCGCCATGGGCCCGCGCGACCCGATCCGCCAGCCGCAGGCCGAGGCCGGGTCCGACCGCATCGAAGTCGCCATGGGCCAGCGCGGCCTGCAGCTGGGCGTGACGTTCCGCGCTGACGCCCGGCCCGTCGTCCTGCAGCTGCAGCTCCACCCCGCCGCCCGGGGCCGGGGCCCAGTCGACCTGAAGGGTCTGCGCGCCATAGCGCAGTGCGTTGTCGAAAAGGTTGAGCAGGGCGGCCGCCAGCAGATCGGGGTCGGCATGCAGCACGCCATTGCGCAGCAGTTCGATGCGCAGGCCCTCCACCGGCAGGCTGTCGAGCAGGGTGCGCAGGTCCAGGGCCTGCACCTTCGGTTCGACCCCGCTGCGGAACAGGGTCAGCAGGGCGCTGACGACCCGGCCCAGGCGATCGGCCGCCTCGCGGGCGCGGGCCAGCCGCGGCTGCTGGGCCGGCGTGGCTTCGCGCCAAGCCACCGCCAGCTGCGCCCCCAGGCCGGCCAGCGGCGTGCGCAGCGCATGCGCGGCCTGGCCGGCGAAGGCCCGCTCGTGCCGCACCCGGTCGGCCAGGCGACGGCCGAGCTCGACGATGGCCTCGCGCAGCGGCTGCAGCTCGGCCCGCTGCGGCGGCGGCAGGGTGGCGTGGGCCTCCAGCGGTTGGAAGTTCGACACCTCGCGGCTCAGGGTCTGCAGGGGTTGCAGCTCGCGGCCGACCCGCAGCCGCAGCAGCAGGGCGCACAGCACGCCGACGATCAGCACGCAGAGGGCCGTGAACTCGGCGGCCTCCATCCGCGCCTCGCGGCGCTCGGTGCCGGGCTGGGCGACGTGGAGCGTGCGGCCGGTCGCGTCGAAGGGCAGCACATAGGCCCGCCAGGCCTCCCCGACGTCGACCAGGCCCAGCTGGCCGGGCGGGCCCAGGGCGGTGTCGGGGGCATGGTGCGAGCGCAGCCCGACCCGGCCGTCGCGGTCGACGAGCTGCCAGACCAGCAGCTCCTGGTGCGGTGGCGCCGGCAGCGCCCCCTGGCGGTCCAGCGGCAGTTCGGCGGCGTGGAAGCTCAGCAGGCCGTAGAGGATCTCGGCGGACTCCTTGAGGGCCCCGTCCATCACCTCGTCGACCTCATGCTGCACGGCCAGCCAGACCACGCCCGAGACCGCCAGCCCCCAGGCCAGCGACAGTTGCAGCACCGCATCGGTCAGGCGCTTGCGGATCGAAGGCAGGCTCATCAGCGCGGCACCCGGTAGCCGAGGCCGCGCACGGTCTCGATCAGCTCGCGCCCGAGCTTGCGCCGGATCGCCGAGATGTGGACTTCCAGCGCATTGCTCGCCAGCTCGGCGCCGAAGCCCAGGATCAGCGCCTCCAGCTCGCCGCGCGGCACGATGCGGCCGGCGCGGTGCACCAGGGCTTCGAAGATCGACCACTCGCGCTGGGTCAGGTCGACCGGGCCGCCGTCGAGGTAGACGATGCGGGCATTCAGGTCCACCTCGACCCCGCCGAAGCGCAGCCGCGGGCTGACCACGCCGGCCGAGCGGCGCCGCACCGCGCGCAGGCGGGCCACCATCTCCTCGGGCGGGAAGGGCTTGACCAGGTAGTCGTCGGCGCCGCCGTCCAGGCCGCGGATGCGGTCGCTGAGCAGGTCGCGGGCGGTCATCATCAGCATCGGCGTCGTCACGCCGCGGGCGCGCAGGCCGCGGATCCAGTCCAGGCCCGAGCCGTCGGGCAGCTGCCAGTCCACCAGCAGCGCGTCATAGGGCTCGTTGTGCAGGGCTGCGCTGGCTTCGAGCAGGCGCGGGAACCAGTCGATCACATGGCCTTCGCTGCGCAGGAAATCGCGCAGGGCTTCGCCCAGGATCAGGTCGTCTTCGAGCAGCAGCAGGCGCATGGGGCAGGGGCACGGGAGGAGGCAAAAACGATAGCACCCGCCAGGCCGGGCAGGCTTCACCACCGCTTCAGACATCTCGGGCACGCTTAGCACCGTCCGTCCCTTCGCGCACCCTGCCTTTCCCGATGCCCTACCGCCTCTCCGCCGGCCTGCTGTCTGGCCTGTTGCTGGCCGCCACCGTGGCGGCCCAGCCTGCCACCCCGTCCGATCCGGAGCCCCTGCGGCTGCAGCCGGCCCAGGTTCAGGCCCTGGGCGTGCAGACGGCCCGCCTTGAGGGCGTCGCCGAGGCCACGCTGCGCCGCTACCCGGCCCAGGTGCTGGTGCCGGTGCATCGCCAGCGCGTGCTGGCCGCGCCGCTGGCGGCCCGGGTCGAGCAGCAGGCCGTGGCCCTCGGCGACACGGTGCGTGCCGGCCAGCCGCTGCTGCGCCTGCGCAGCCTGCAGGCGCAGGAACTGCAGCGCGAGCTGAGCCAGAGCGCCAGCCAGGCCGACCTGGCCGCCCGCAGCCGGGCCCGGGACGAGCAGCTGCATGCCGAGGGCCTGATCCCCGCGGCCCGCCTCGATGCGAGCCGCGCCGCGGACACCCAGGCCCGCACGCTGCACGAGGAGCGCCTGCGCGCGCTGCGCCTGAACGGCCTGCGGCCCGAGGCGCCGGGCGAGCTCAGCCTGGCCAGCCCGCTGGCCGGCGTCGTGATCGAAGCCCCGCTGACCGTCGGCCAGCGGGTCGAGGCCGGCGACATGCTGATGCGCGTGGCCGACCTCTCCACCCTGTGGCTCGAGCTGACCGTGCCGGTGGCCGAGGCCGACGCCCTGCGTCCCGGCGAGGCCGTGCAGGTCGAGGGCGTCGCCGCCGTCGGCCGCGTGATCGGCAGCGCGGGCGTCGTCGACCCCGCCACCCAGACCCTGCGGGTGCGCGCCGAGATCAGCCCGCCCGCCGCCGCCAGCGGCCGCCGCTTGCGGCCCGGCCAGCTCATCGAGGCCGGCCTGGCCCCGCGCGGCACCGGCTTGCTGACCGTCGACAGCGCCGCCGTGCTGCGCCACCGCGGCCGCAGCGTGGTCTTCATCGAGACCGCGCCCGGGGCCTACCGCCTGCAGCCGGTCACGGTGCAGGGCGGGCAGGGCGCCCGCCTGGCGGTCACCGGCCTCGCGCCGGGCAGCCTGGTCGTCGTGCGCGGCACGGCGGCCCTGCTGGCCCTGCTGCCCTGAGCGCCGGAGGCCGCCGCATGCTCGATCGCCTGATCGCCTGGTCCCTCCGTCAGCGCCTGCTCGTGCTGGTGCTCACCCTGATGCTCGTCGCCGCCGGGGCCGTGGCCTGGCGCGGCCTGCCCATCGACGCCTTCCCCGACGTCTCCACCACCCAGGTCAAGCTCATCCTCAAGGCCCCCGGCATGACGCCCGAGGAGGTCGAGACCCGCATCACCGTGCCCATCGAGCAGGAGCTGCTCGGCATCCCGCGCCAGGTCATGCTGCGCTCGACGTCCAAGTACGCGCTGGCCGACATCACCGTCGATTTCGAGGATGGCGCCGACGTCTACTGGGCCCGCCAGCAGGTCAGCGAACGCCTGGCCACGGTGATGGCCGACCTGCCGCCCGGCACCAGCGGCGGCCTCGCGCCCATCACCACCCCGCTCGGCGAGATGCTGATGTTCACGCTGGAGGGGCCGCAGGCGCTCGACGAGAAGCGCCGCGTGCTCGACCTGCTCATCCGCCCCGCGCTGCGCACGCTGCCCGGCGTGGCCGACGTCAACAGCCTGGGGGGGCGGGTCCGCACCTTCGAGGTCGTGCCCGATCCGGCGGCCCTGCAGGCTCGCGGCCTGAGCCTGGCCCAGCTGGAGGCCGCCCTGGCGGCCGGCAACCGCAACGACGGCGCCGGTCGACTGGCGGCCGGCGAGGAAGCGCTGATCGTCCGCGCCGAGGGCGCCATCCGCACGCTCGACGACGTGCGCGCCACGGTGGTCCGTGGCGCCAGCGGCGGCCTGGTGCGCATCGGCGACGTCGCCGAGGTGCGCTTCGGCGAGATGACCCGCTACGGCGCCGTCACCCGCAACGGGCAGGGCGAGGCCGTGCAGGGCCTGGTGCTGGGCCTGCGCGGCGCGAATGCGCGCCAGGTGGTGGCCGCGGTGAAGGACAAGCTCGCCCTGCTCGCGCCGACGCTGCCCGAGGGTCTGAGCGTCGACATCTTCTACGACCGTTCCGCGCTCGTGGACCGCGCCGTGCACACCGTCGGCAAGGCCCTGGCCGAGGCGGTGGTGCTGGTCGTCGTGCTGCTGCTGGCCTTCCTGGGCAATCTGCGGGCGGCCCTGGTCGTCGCGCTGATGCTGCCCCTCTCGGCCCTCGGCACCTTCGTGCTGATGCGCTGGACCGGCCTGAGCGCCAACCTGATGAGCCTGGGCGGGCTCGCGATCGCCATCGGCATGCTGGTCGATGGCGCCGTGGTGGTGGTCGAGAACGTCGAGACCACGCTGGCCCGGCCCGGTGCGCAGCGCCTGCCGCTGCTGCACCTGCTGTGGCGCGCGGCGGCCGAGGTCGCGGTGCCGGTGGTCGCGGGCATCGCGATCATCGTCATCGTCTTCCTGCCCCTGCTGAGCCTCGAGGGGCTGGAGGGCAAGCTCTTCGCGCCGGTCGCGCTCACCATCGTCTACGCGCTGAGCGTGTCGCTGCTGCTGTCCTTCACCCTCGTGCCGGTGCTGGCCTCCTGGCTGCTGAAGACCGGCCCGGCGCATGAGCCCTGGCTGGTCCGCAAGCTCGGGGCCGGCTACCACCGCCTGCTGCAGGCCACGCTGCGTCACGAGCGCCTGGCCTTCGGCGCCGCCGCCCTGGCCCTGGTGGCCGCGGGCGGCATGGCGGTCTCGGTCGGCAAGTCCTTCATGCCCACGCTCGACGAGGGCGACCTGATCATGCAGCTGGAGAAGCTGCCCTCGATCGGCCTGGACCAGACCGTCGCGCTCGACCTGCGCGTGCAGCAGGCCGTGATGGCCCGCGTGCCCGAGGTGGCCGGCATCGTCGCGCGCAGCGGCTCCGACGAGCTGGGCCTGGACCCGATGGGCCTGAACCAGACCGACACCTTCCTCGTGCTCAAGCCGCGCGAGCAGTGGCGCGAGCCCGACAAGGACTGGCTGACCGACCGCCTGCGCGAGGTGATGGAGGACTTCCCCGGCGTCAGCCCCGGCTTCACCCAGCCGATCGACATGCGCGTCTCCGAGATGCTGACCGGTGTGCGCGGCGACGTCGCCCTCAAGCTCTACGGCAGCGACCTGGTCCAGCTCGGCGAGCTCGCCCATCGCATCGAGCAGGTCGTCGCCGGCCTGCACGGCGCGACCGACACCCTGACCCTGCGCAACGACGGCGTGCAGTACCTGCAGGTCCGCATCGATCGCCTGGCCGCCGGCCGCCTGGGCCTGAGCATCGAGGCCATCCAGGCCGAGCTGCGCCGCTGGGTCGAGGGCCAGCCGGTGGGCGTGGTGCTCGAAGGTGCGCGCCGCGTGCCGCTGGTCATCCGCGGCAGCGAGGCCCTGCGCGCCTCGCCCGAGGCCTTCGCCGCCCTGCGGGTCAGCAACGAGGCCGGCGAGGCCGTGCCCCTGGCCGGCGTGGCGCGGCTGGAGCGGGTCGAAGGTCCGGTCAAGGTCGACCGCGAGCGTGCGCAGCGCTACGTGGTCGTGCAGACCAATGTCCGGGGCCGCGATCTCGTCGGCTTCGTCGACGAGGCCAAGGCCGCCGTCGCCCGCGCCGTGCCGCTGCCGGCCGGCTATGCGCTGGAGTGGGGCGGACAGTTCGAGAACCAGCAGCGCGCGGCCAGCCGCCTGGGCCTGGTCGTGCCCGTCGCGCTGGCGCTGATCTTCTTCCTGCTCTTCTCCACCTTCGGCTCGGTGCGCCAGGCCCTGCTCGTCTTCGCGACGATTCCGCTGGCCCTGATCGGCGGCGTGTTCGCACTCGGCGTGTCGGGCGAGTACCTGTCGGTGCCGGCCTCGGTCGGCTTCATCGCGCTGCTGGGCATCGCCGTGCTCAATGGCCTGGTCATGCTCAGCCACTTCCAGCAGCTGCTCGCGCAGGGCCTGCCGCTGGCCCGCGTGGTGGTGGAGGGCGCCGAGCGCCGCCTGCGCCCCGTGATGATGACCGCCGCCATCACCGCCGGCGGCCTGGTGCCGCTGCTGTTCGCGACCGGGCCGGGCTCCGAGATCCAGCGCCCGCTGGCCATCGTCGTGATCGGCGGCCTGATCAGCTCCACGGCCCTGACCCTGCTGCTGCTGCCGCTGATGTTCCGTCGCTTCGGTCTGGGCCGTGCGGCCTGAGTCCGGCCTTCCCCCTGCTGTCCTGTCCATGTCCTCCCACGTCTGTCTGCACCTTCTGCTCCCGGCCGCGGCCGGGCTGCGCGTCACCGACCTGCTGCTGGCCGAGGGCGCGGGCGGGGTCGAGTTCAGCCTGCATCCCGTGGCGGCGCGCGGGCCGCACATCCACCTGGCGGCCGACGAGGAGCGCGTGCAGGGCCATGCCCAGCGCCAGCACCTGAGCCTGGTGCTGCCGCGCGAGCAGGCCACCCGCCTGCTCGCACGCCTGCAGGCCGAGCTGGCCGGCTCCGACGGCGGCTGGTGGATCAGCCCCGTCGAGGCCGTCGGTGGCTTCAAGCCGGCCGCGGAGGCTGCGCAATGAGCTTGTCGTCCCGCCCCGCGCTGCTGCCCCGCAGCCTCGCGCTCGGCCTGCTGCTGGCCGCCGCGGCCCAGGCCGCGCCCGGCCTGCCCGATCCGGAGGCGGTCGAGGCCGCACTGCGTGCCGCGCCGGCCCTGCAGGCTGCGCGGGCGGACGTGCAGGCCGAGACCGCCGCCGGCCGTCAGCTGCAGCTGGGCCCGCATGCCTGGACCCTGGGCCTGGGCGCGGCCCGCCGCACCCTCGATCCGGTGGCCGGCCGGCGTTCGAACGATGTCGAGCTGAGCCTGGAGCGCGGCCTGCGTCTGCCCGGCAAGCAGGCGGCGGCCGAGCGCCTGGGCCAGGCCCGGCTCGACGCCGCCCGGGCGGCCTGGGCCCGCGACTGGCAGCTTCAGGCCGGCACCCTGCTCGACGGCCTGGCGCGCTGGCACCGCGAGGGCCTGCAGGCCCGACGCCTGGCCCGGCAGGCCGCGGTGGCCGCCGAGGAGGCCCGGGGCCTGGTACGCCGCAAGCAGCTGGGCGATGCCTCCGCGCTCGACGCGCTGCAGGCCGAGGCGGCGCTCGCGCAGTGGCAGGCCCTGCAGCGCGGCGCCGAAGGCCGGGCGGCTGCGGCCGAGCTGCTGCTGCTGCGCCAGTTCCCCGGCCTGGTCCTGCCGCCGCCCGAGCTGCCGCTGCCGCCGCTTCCGGCCGCCGAGCTGCCGCTCGACAGCCAGCACGCCGGTCTGGAGGCCCTGGTCCGCGACCGCGAGGCCGCCTCCGCCGCCCTGGCGGCCGAGACCCTGGAGCGCCAGCCCGATCCCACCGTCGGCGTCCAGCTGGGCCGCGCGACGCTGGACGGCGAACGCCGCGTCGGCCTGAGCCTGAGCCTGCCCTTCGGCAGTGCGGCCCGCGACGCCGGCCTGGAGGCCAGCCGCGCCCGCCTGGCCGCGCAGGACGCACGCCTTGACCAGGCCCGGCGCGACCTGGCCGCCCAGCAGGCCGCCCGCCTGCGCGAAGCCCAGGCCCAGCACACCGCCTGGCAGGCCGCGCAGGCCGCCGCCGAGCGGCTGGAGCAGGTCACCCGCGGCCTCGAGCGCAGCCATGCGCTCGGCGAAGCCTCGCTGGCCGAGCTGCTGCAGGCCCGCCGCCTGGCCCATGAGGCCGGCCTCGCCGCCGAGCTCGCCGCCCTGGACGCCTGGCTGCTGCAGTGGCAGATCGCCCTCGACAGCGGCCGCCTGTGGCCGGCACCGCCGCTGCGCTGAGCGGGCGCCCGGCCCCGGCCCGGGGGCGGCGTCGGGAGACGTCCGACCCCCTCGGCGCCTGACAGCGTGTCGGTGCTTGCCTGACACGCTGCCGCGCCATCCGGCGACTGCGCCCGCGGCCCGGCCTGCCTAGAGTGGGAACCATCCCCTCGATGGAGTCCCGCCATGCCGCGCCCGAACGCCCACCCCGTCCATCCCTTCGCCATGCTGCTCGATCCGGCCGCCGTGCTGACGCGCATCGAGCACTCCGAGCGCCTGCAGGGCCTGGCGCGGCATGTCTGCCGGCCGCTCGACACCCTGCGACCTGGCCCCGCCGGCCTGGACGACGAGGCCGAGGCCGGCGACGAACCCCGCTGGGTCTCGCGCGACCGGGTCCGGCCCGCCGCTGACGCCGCCCCGCCCGCCGGCGACGATGCCGCCGACGAAGACCGTTTTCGCTTGCGAAGCTGAAGCGCGCGCTTCAGCGCCCCTTCAGTGCCCCTGGAGAGACTGGCGTCCAGCGGTCCGCAGCCCGGACCCGGTCCCATTCCCCTTCCAGGAGCCCCTGCCATGACCTTCCGCAAGACCCTCGTTCTCGCCCTCGCACTGTCCGCCGCGGCCGCCGCCCAGGCCGGCCCGAGCTGCACCGAGGAACCCACCAGCAAGTGGCTCACGGCCGAGCAGATGAGCGAGAAGTTCCGCGCCCAGGGCTATGTCGACGACGTGCGCAAGCTGCATGTCTCCAAGGGCAAGTGCTGGGAAATCTATGGCCACGACAAGGCCGGCAAGGCGGTCGAGGTCTACTTCCACCCGATCACCGGCGCGATCGTCCAGGAAAACCGCAAGGACTGATCGCCATGGACCGCCGCGCCGCCGCGCGCCGCCGGTCCGGGCCCGTGCCGACGGTGCGGGTCTGGGATCGCTTCGTGCGCTTCTTCCACTGGAGCCTGGTCGCCAGCTTCTTCGGCGCCTGGCTGAGCCGCGACGACTTGCGCAACCTGCACGAATGGCTCGGCTGGCTTGCGCTGGGCCTGGTGGCCGCGCGCATCGTCTGGGGCTTCGTCGGCCGCGGCGCGGCCCGCTTCGACCACTTCGTGCCGCGCCCGGCCACCCTGCGCGCCTACCTGCTGGCGATGCGGCGGGGCCGCGAGCCGCGCCACCTGGGCCACAACCCGGCCGCGGCGGTGATGATCCTGTTCCTGCTGGCCGCCGTCGTCGGCATCGGCGGCACCGGCTGGATGATGACGCTCGACCGCTGGTGGGGTGTCGAATGGGTCGAGGAACTGCATGAAGGCCTGGTCGAGCTCACGCTGATCGCCGTGGCCGTGCATGTGGCCGCTGCCGTGTTCGAGAGCTGGCGGCACCGCGAGAACCTGATCCTCGCGATGTTCACCGGCCGCAAGCGGGCCGGCCCCGAGGCGGCGGATCCCGCCGCCTCCGACCGGACCTGAGCGTGCCGGCCGGCCACCGGCCGCGGGCCGCGCCTGCGGCTCTGCTACACCCGCGGGATGCACACCCTCCCGCCTTCCTTCCTGGCCTTGCACCCGAGCCCGCCGCGCGGCTGGCGCGCCCCCGAGCTGGCCGCCCTGAGCGAGCGTCACGAGTTCTGTGAGGACCTGGCCCAGAGCCTGGCCGAGAGCTGCCGCGGCCTGCCCGGCGCCCTGGGCGTCACGGCCGACGATGTGCTGGCGCGCTGCCACCGTGGCCTGGCGGGTCCGGAGGCTGGCGTCAGCCCCGCCGAGTCGGTCTGGGTGCTCCGCCGCCTGGCCGAGCTGCTGGGCTGGCGCGATCCCGGCGACTGGCTCGACCCCGCCGCCCGCTAAGGCCGGCGCCGCGCCACCCGGCCCTGCGGCCTCAGGCGGTCGCCGCCGTCGCGGCGGCCGAGTGGCCCGCCAGCGTGCCCATCATCCGGGCCAGCGAGGCATCGTCATGCCGCAGCACCGCCTGCACGGTCAGGCAGGGGCTGCTGAGCACCACGTTGCGCACCAGCAGTTCCGGATCGAGCGGCAGGCTGCGGATCAGCGCTTCCACCTCGGCCAGGCGGCGGCGCACGGCCAGAGCCTCGGGCTCGGCCAGGCGCTGCTCGGCCAGATAGGCCTCGCCGCTGGCGCGCAGGTAGCTGAACAGGAAGTCCAGCCGCGGCATCTCCTCGCCGCAGGCCAGCAGCGCGTCGGCCGGGGCATGCGCGCGCACGCGCAGGTCCAGCTCGCGGCGAACCACCTCGGCCAGCAGCCGCTCGCCCCGGGCCTCGGCCTGCCCCAGCAGCCCGACCAGGGGCGAGAACTTCGCGTGCGCCTGCACGGCCGATTCGGCCCAGTGGCGCAGCTGCAGGCGCAGGCCCTCGAACGCCTGCGCGTTGTCCCGTTCCAGGGCCGAGCCCTGCGGGCAGTCCACCGCGTCGTAGCGCTGCGACAGGGCCCGCAGCGCCTCGATCGACAGACTGCGCAGCGAGGCGCCGGCCGGCTGGGACACCACGTTGAAGTGAATCCGCACGCCATGGCCGTTGCACCAGTCGAGCAGGTCCGGGATCTCGTCGGCATTGACCGGCATCGGGCACACGGCCATCGACAGCCGCCCCTGGCCGGCCAGGCGCTCGACGAAGGCATCCACATTGCGCATGACCTGCGCGTAGTTCGCGCCGACGCGGATCTTTTCGTAGGTGGACTTCACGCGGCTGTCGATGGACATCACCAGCAGGCCGTTGAGCCGGTCCAGCACGCGCTTGACCCGCTCGTTGAGCACGGTGCCGTTGGTGGTGATGACCACCTCCATGCCTTCGTTGAGCTCGATCATCGCGTCCCAGATCTCGTGATAGATCGGGATCAGAAAGGGTTCGCCGCCGTAGAAGCGGGCTCGCTTGAGGTGCGGGATGAACTCGCGCAGCTGGGTGACGAAGGCGCTGTCGTAGGGGCAGGGAATCGGCGGCAGCTTCTCGCGCTTCTCGCGGATCAGCGAGGAGAACCAGCCATTGCACATCGAGCACTCGAGGTTGCAGGTGTTCGACAGCTCGAAGTCCATCTGGCGCGGGTAGGGGCCCGGCGCACGGCTGAGCCGGTCCTTCGCGCGCTGCAGCCAGCCGACGGGCGCGGCCGGCGCGGGCGCCAGCGAGTCGAAGGCCCGTGCCACCATGCCCTGGAAGTTGCCGGCCTCGTAGGGCAGCGCGCACAGCCGGCAGCCGCCAGCCAGCGGGGTCTCGGGCGTGAGCATGGCCGCTTCCAGGGCCTTGCGGTGGGCGCTGTCCCAAAGCTCGCGGACGCTGGACTGCGGGTACTGGCCGTAGGCCTCGCTGCGGTTGTAGCAGCAGGCACCGACCGTGCCGGTCATGCCGAAGTACATGTTCAGCGCCGGGGCGTGGCACAGCGCCCGGGTGTCGGCGCAGTGGCGCTGGGCGTCGTAGGCCGCGCGTCGGGAGGTGTTCATCGGGGCAAGGGCAGGGCAGGGCGAAAGCGCGCCGCATCGTCTCAGCTGAGGCCAAGCCGCACAAGGCCGGGTCGGCCCCGGGGTCTGCGGGCCTTTGGGGGCCGATGAGACAATCCCGACGGTTTTCCGCAGGCTCTCCCGCCCCGCGCAGCCCCCGCCTCCGCCCCCGACCATGTTTGCCCGCCTGCGCGAAGACATCGCCTGCATCCTCGAACGCGACCCGGCCGCGCGTTCGGCCTTCGAGGTGCTCACCTGCTACCCGGGCCTGCATGCCATCGTCATCCACCGCTGGGCCCATGCCTGCTGGCGGCGGCGCTGGTTCTGGCTGGGGCGCTTCCTGTCGCAGACCGGCCGCTTCCTGACCGGCATCGAGATCCACCCGGGCGCCACCCTGGGCCATCGCGTCTTCATCGACCACGGCATGGGTGTCGTCATCGGCGAGACCGCCGAAGTCGGCGACGACTGCACCATCTACCAGGGCGTCACCCTGGGCGGCACCTCGCTCTACAAGGGCGCCAAGCGCCATCCCACCCTGGGCAAGGGCGTGATCGTCGGCGCCAATTCGCAGGTGCTGGGCGGCTTCACGGTGGGCGATGGCGCGCGCATCGGCTCCAGCGCCGTCGTCGTCAAGCCCGTGCCGGCCGGGGCGACCGCCGTGGGCAACCCTGCGCGCATCCTGCATGCGCCCGACGATGCGGCCCGCGAGGCCGCCGCTGCCAAGATGGGCTTCTCGGCCTACGGCGTCACCCAGGGCGACGACCCCGTCTCGCAGGCCATGCGCGGCCTGATCGATTCCGCCGCCGGCCACGAGCACCAGATCGCCATGCTCTGGCAGGCGCTGGACACGCTGATCAAGGCGCAGAACCCCGAAGTCTGCGTGCCCGGCGATGCGCAGCGCGCCGAGGCCTTCGACGCCGAGGGGCTCAAGGGCCTGGTGAAGTGAGGGAAGGGCGGCCCCGGGCCGGCGCCCGGTGCAGCCCGCTCCGCTGAGCGGGTCACGCCGGCCGGGAGCCCGCCGCACCCCGGCCGTGCCCGGCGGACAGGGCTTGCGGACCGCGTCCTGATGCCATCCTGATGCCCGGCGTGGCAGGCTTCGCCCCATGGCACCGCTCGCCGCTCCCCCGTCTCCTGCCCGCCGGCCTGGGTCGTCCGGGCGCACGCTGGCGGCGGCGGCCCTGCTGTGGGGCCTCACGGCCCTGGCCCTGGCCGCCCTCGACGGCCGGGTCGAGCATGCCACCCTCGCGCTGCTGCTCGTGCTGGCCGCGGCACTGAGCGGCCTGCTCCTGCCGCCCGGGCCCTCGGTGGCGGTCTGCACGCTGGCGGTGGCCGCCTTCAACTGGAGCCTGGTGCCGCCGCGTGGCAGCCTGCGCGTGGCCCTGCAGCCCGATGTGCTGCTGCTGGCCACCACCGTGCTGGTCGGCGGCCTGGTGGCGGCCCTGGTCGCACGCCAGCGCCGCGCGGCCGAGCGTGCCGCCGCCCAGGCCACACGGGCCGAGGCCCGCCGCGCCTGGGCCGAGGCCCTGCGCGGGGCTGCTCATCCGCGCGAGCTGGCCGCGGCCCTGCTCGACCGCCTCCGCGAGGGCCTGCGCGATCGGCCCGGCCTCCTCGGCGCCAGCCTCTGGCTGCCCGCCGCCGGGTCCTGGCCCGAGGCCTGGGTGGGCGACCCACCCGGCGCCGAACAGCGGGAGGGCGCCGGCCTGGCCCATCGCCTCGGCCGTGCCTTCGGCCCCGGCACCGGCCACCACGAGGCGTCATCGGCCTGGATCCTGCCGCTGCCCGGCCCGCAGGGCCCGGAGGGTGTGCTGGTGCTGGGCCTGGCGCGGGCCGAGCGCGGCCCGGCCGACCCGGTCTGGGCCGAGGGCCTGGCCGCGCTGCCGGAGCTGCTGGAGCCCTATGCCGAGGCCCTGGCCCAGGCCCGCCTGCGCGAGGCCGCCGCCGCCGCCCGCGCCGAGGCCGAGGCCACCACCCTGCGCAACACCCTGCTGGCGTCGATTGCCCACGACCAGCGCACGCCGCTGGCCGCCCTGCTGGGCGCGGCCACCGCCTTGCGCGAGACCGACCGCCCGCTGGACCCGGCCCGCCGCGCCGCCCTGCTCGACACCGTGATCGAGGAGGCCGAGGGCCTGGTCCGCCTGAGCGAGAACAGCCTGCAGCTCGCCCGGCTGGAGGCGCCCGGCGCGCGGCTGGCGGCGGACTGGGAGTCGGTCGAGGAGATCGTCGCCACCGTGCTGGCCCGCGCCCGCCGGCATGACCCGGCGCGGCGCCTCAAGGCCCGGGTCGAGCCCGGCCTGCCGCTGCTGCAGGCCGATGCCGCGCGCCTGGTGCAGCTGCTCGACAACCTGGTCGACAACGCCCTGCGCCATGGCGGCCCCGCCGGCCCGGTGGAGCTGCTGGCCCGACGCCAGGACGGCGGTCTGCTGCTGGCCGTGCGCGACCGCGGTCCCGGCGTGCCGCTGGCCCTGCGCGAGCGCATCTTCCAGCCCTTCGAACGCGGCCCGCGTGCGCCGGGCGAGGCCGCCCCGCAGCGCCGCGGCGCCGGCCTGGGCCTGGCCCTGGGCCGGGCCATCGCCGCGGCCCACGGGGGCCGCCTGCGCCTGCGCGCCCGCGCCCACGGCGGCGCCAGCTTCGAATGCTGGCTGCCGCTGGCCGCCGATGCGCCCGCCGCCGGCGAGGTGCCGCTGGCGGCCGATCCGGCGTCCGCCCGCTCCGAGCGGCCGGCTCCGGACGGGCCCGCTGCGCAGCCGGGGCTGCCGGTCCCGCGGCCCCGGGAGACCCCGCCGTGAGCCTGCGCGTGCTGCTGGTCGAGGACGACCCCGTGCTGCGCGCCACCCTGCGCGCCGGCCTGGAGGCCGAGGGCCATGCCGTGGCGGCCGCGGCAAGCCGGGCCGATGCCGAGGCCCAGCTCGCCGAAGCCCTGCGCCGCCGCGAGCCGCCCGAGCTGCTGCTGCTCGACCTGGGCCTGCCCGACGGCGAGGGCGAGGCCCTGCTCGTCCGCCTGCGCGCGCCCGACAGCCCGCTGCGCCTGCCCGGCCTGCCGGTGCTGGTGATCTCCGCCCGCGAGGACGAGGCCGGCAAGGTCCGCCTGCTCGACGCCGGGGCCGACGACTACCTGGTCAAGCCCTTCGGACTGCCCGAGCTGCTGGCCCGCATGCGGGTGGCCTGGCGCCACCGCGGCCGCGCGCCCGAGCCGGCCCGCCGCCACTACGTCCGTGACGGCCTGGCGGTGGACCTGGCCGCCCACCGCGTCCGCCTGCACGGCGCCGAGGTGCATCTGACCCCCACCGAATTCCGCCTGCTCGCCTGCCTGGTGCGCGGCGCCGGCCGCGTGCGCACCCACCGCCAGCTGCTCGCCGAGGTCTGGGGGCCGGACTGCGTCGAGCAGACCCACTACCTGCGGCTCTACATGGCCCAGCTGCGCGCCAAGCTGGAGGCCGAGCCCGCCGACCCGCGCCGCCTGCTGACCGAGCCGGGCGTGGGCTACCGCCTGGTCGAGCCCGAGCCCGACGAGGGCACCTGAGCCCGCACGCCATCCCGGCCGCCGCGTCCTTATGCGGCCCTGATGCCGCGCGGCGGAGCATGAAGCCCTCTCCGCTCCGGGCCCCTCGCGGCCCCGACCCCATGGCTTCCCTTCCCCAAGGGGCCGGCGCCGTGCCGGCCCCCCGCGCCACCCAGGCCGCCCTCACCGTGGCCGCGCTCGGCGTGGTCTATGGCGACATCGGCACCAGCCCGCTCTACACCGTCAAGGAGGTCTTCGCCCCCGCCACCGGCGTGCCGCTGGATGCGCCGCACCTGGTGGGCGCCGTCTCGGTCATCGTCTGGACGCTGCTGCTCGTCGTCTCGCTCAAGTACGTGCTGCTGGTGCTGCGTGCCGACCACCACGGCGAGGGCGGTGCCCTGGCCCTGGCCGCCCGCGTCGCCGGCCTGATGGACGGTCGGCCGGCGCAGCGCACCCTCGTGCTGGCCCTGGGCCTCGCCGCGGCCACGCTGTTCTATGGCGACAGCCTGATCACCCCGGCCATCTCGGTGCTGGGGGCGATGGAGGGCCTGGCCGTCGCCTCGCCCGCGCTGGCGCACTGGACGCTGCCGGCCGCGGTGCTGATCCTGGCCGGGCTCTTCCTGGTGCAGCGCTTCGGCACGGCCCGGGTGGGCACGGCCTTCGGGCCCATCATCGCCCTGTGGTTCTTCACGCTGGCGCTGACCGGCGTCGTGCAGATCGCGCAGACCCCGGCCATCCTGGCGGCGCTGAACCCGCTGGCGGCCGTCGGCTTCCTGGCCGATCGCGGCCCCGGCCTCCTGCTGGTTCTGGGCGCCATCGTGCTGGCCGTCACCGGCGCCGAGGCGCTCTATGCCGACCTGGGCCACTTCGGCCGCCAGCCCATCGCCCGGGCCTGGAGCTTCTTCGTCTTCCCGGCCCTGGCCCTGCATTACCTGGGGCAGGGCGCGCTGCTGATGGCCGAGCCGGCCGCCCTGGAGAACCCCTTCTTCCGGATGTTCCCCGCCTGGGCCCTGTGGCCGGCCCTGGGCCTGGCGACCCTGGCGGCCATCATCGCCTCGCAGGCGGTGATCTCGGGGGCCTACTCGGTCACCCGGCAGGCCATGCAGCTCGGCTTCCTGCCGCGGCTGACGGTGCGCCACACCTCGGCGGCGGCTTCGGGGCAGATCTACATGCCGGTCGTCAATGCCGTGCTGCTGGCCGGCGTGCTGGCGGCGGTGCTGGGCTTCGGCAGCTCCTCGGCGCTGGCGGCCGCCTACGGCATCGCCGTCACCCTGACCATGGGCATCACCGGCCTGCTGGTGGCCGTGCTCGCGCGCCGCGCCTGGGGCTGGCCGCGGCTGCGGGTCGGCCTGCTGCTGGCCGGTCTGCTCGGGCTGGACGGGCTGATGATCGGCGGCTGCCTGATCAAGTTCGCCGACGGCGGCTGGTTCCCCCTGGCCCTGGGCGGCCTGCTGGGCCTGGGCATGGCGCTGTGGGCGCGTGGCCGCCATCGCCTGCTGGCCGCGCTGCGCCGCGACGGCCTCGCGCTGGACGACTTCGTCGCCCGCCTCGCCGCCGACCCGCTGCCGCGCATCGCCCGCACCGCCATCTACCCCTCGGCCGACGCGCAGACCGTGCCGCAGGCCCTGCTGCACAACCTCAAGCACCACCAGCATCTGCACGCCCGCAACCTGGTGCTCACCGTGCGCTTTGCCGACAGCCCCTGGGTGCCGGCCGGACAGCGCCTGAGCGTGCAGCCCCTGGGCCAGGGCTTCTGGCGGGTCGGCGTGGCCTTCGGCTTCATGGAAGAGCCCGACCTGCCGCAGGCCCTGGCCGGTCTGGCCGCGCACGGCCTGCCCATCGAGCCCGCCGCCACGAGCTACTTCCTCAGCCGCGAAACCCTGCTGCCGCGGGCCGCGGGCGGTCCTTCGGCCTGGGCCGACCGGGTCTTCGCCGCCATGAGCCGCCAGGCCCGCGGCGTGGCCGGCTTCTTCCGCCTGCCCGAGGGCGCGGTGGTCGAGCTGGGCACCCGGCTGCGGCTGTGAGACCGGCGGGCGGCCCGCCACCGTTCCGCCCCGGCGGCCGTCATCGCGCTGTCGCCCTGCGGGCACAGACTGTTGCGATGCCCTGGCCCGCCCCGCACGCCCATCGCCGCCGGCCGATCCGGCGCAGCGTGGCCGTCCTCGGCCTGCTGGGGCTGGCCACCGCACCGGCCTGGGCCGCCCGCCCCATGGTCACCGACGACGCCCGCCTGGTCGATCCGCAGGCCTGCCAGCTCGAAACCTGGCGCCGTGTCGGCCCCGAGGGCGGCGAAAGCTGGGCCCTGCCGGCCTGCAACCCGGCCGGCGGGCTGGAACTGACGCTGGGCGGTGCGCGCCAGCGCGGCGAGGGCCCGGCCACCGATGCCGTGCTGCTGCAGGCCAAAACCCTGTTCCGTCCCCTCACGCCGGGCGACTGGGGCTACGGCCTGGCCGTGGGCACCGTCCAGCGACCCGGCCCGGCCGACGAGTTCTACGCCTACCTGCCCTTCAGCCGCTCCTTCGGGCTGGACGAACTGCTGCTGCACGCCAACCTGGGCCTGCTGCACGAAGGCGCCACCCGGCGCGAGCGCCTGAGCTGGGGCCTGGGCCTGGAATGGGCCGTCGCGCCCCGCCTGGGCGGCATCGCCGAAGTCTTCGACCAGGCGGCCGGCCGGCCCATGGTCCAGATCGGCCTGCGCAGCTGGCTGCTGCCCGGGCGGCTGCAACTGGACGCCACCGCCGGCGAACGCCTGGGCGGCGAGCCCCGCAGCCGCTGGCTCAGCCTGGGCCTGCGCCTGCTGACCCCGCCCTTCCTGCCCTGAGCGCCGTCGGCGCGGCCGCCAAGCTCAGGGCCGCGTCCAGCGGATCGCCGTCTTCGGCCGGAAGGCCTTGCACACGGCGGCGTCCGTCTCCAGGTAAGGGCCGCCGATCAGGTCGATGCAATACGGCACCGCCGCGAAGATGCCCGGGCAGGGCGGCGTGGCGGCCGGCAGGCCCTCCAGCGTCTCGGCGATGGACTTGGGCTGGCCGGGCAGATTCAGGATCAGCGCCTTGCCGCGAATCACCGCCGTCTGCCGCGACAGGATGGCCGTGGGCACGAAGCGCAGGCTGATCTGCCGCATCTGCTCGCCAAAGCCCGGCATCTCACGCTCGCCCACCGCCCGCGTCGCCTCCGGCGTCACATCGCGCGGCGCCGGGCCGGTGCCGCCGGTGGTCAGCACCAGATCGCAAGCCTCCTCGTCCACCAGCGCCTGCAGCGCGGCGCTGATCTGCGGCACCTCATCGGGCACCAGCCGCGTCACCCAGGTGATCGGATTCAGCAGCGCCTTGCCCAGCCAGGCTTGCAGCGAAGGAATGCCCTGGTCGGTGTAGACCCCGGCGCTCGCCCGGTCGCTGACCGACACCAGACCGATGCGCACGGACGCGGGCGGCGGCAGGCCACCGTTGCAGGAAGGGGAGGGGGTGTCGGGGGACATGGCAGGAAAGGAAGCGGGCCGGGCGCGGATTGTGCCGGGGGCTCGGGCGGCCGGAGCGGCCACCCCTTCCCGGCCCGCCTGGTGGCGAGCATCCGCCGCTGAAGGTGTCTGAACAGGTCATTGATGGCGTGCCGTCAGAAACTGAGGCAGAAGAAAGTGCGGGGCTTGCTTCACCTGTGCAATCGCCGATCAGAGGTATTGGTGATGCCCGGAAGACCGCCACAGAGAAACAAGGTGAAACGTTGGAGCTGCTTGCCATGAACATGCGCTGCTTACGGCAGGTCGCGCCGCTTTTGGATCGCATCATGCAAAGGGTCAAGTCGCTTGAAAGGGGGTGTGTTGCATCTGGGGTTAAGCCTTTGGGTCAGCCAATGCGCTGAGCGACTCTGGAATAAAACGTGGTGTGGGTGGGTCTTTCAGGCGGCGACGGGAGCGTGTACTCTTCGGGGCCTTGAACGTTAGGCGGCGCGGGCACGTCGTCGGCGTGACATCCATTACTTGTTCTTCGAGCAAGGTTGCTCGGCACACTCCAGCAAGGGATCTGCAGAAATGGGCAGGTTTATGCAGCGCTAAGAATCTGCTAGTTTGCGCTGCGTTGCAGGCATGCACACACAAGCGAGATTGAGCGGTCAAGCCATCAACGCAGCGTGACCCTAACAGCATCAATTGACGCCCAGTGGGGGATCTGTTGAATCTGAACAGTGAGGCTGGCGGGCTGGCCCGCAACCAAGCACGTAGAACACGCCGCTGCACTGGACAGCCTGCGGCTGCCAGTGAGCTTTCACGTTGGGCTCTTCATGTATTTCAACGCAAGTTTTTGGCACAACCACTTTCGCTCCACTCTATTTGTTGAGTTGGCGAACCTCGTCAAGGTTCTGCATGAAAGTATTCTCCCTCAGCTCTCAAACATCTCGGCTGAGGCTGCGGACATTCAAAATCAAACATGGAGTGGGCTTACTTCTTCGCTCACAAGCGGCGACTATGATCCCTCTGATTTTATGGATGCGGCCTTCAATGCGGGATACAAACACTACTCTCTCATGAGTGGATTAAATCAGGGTGTAGTGAATTTATTCGCTGCATCGCTATTCCATATTCATGAGCAGCATATAATGCTGTTCTATAAGCGCGAATTGCGTGATCCACTACGCGTGCAGAACGACCCCAAAAAACTAAAACCTTTTCATGTCGTGGCGCATCTTGAAAAATTGGGTGTCCACATAAAGAGCCTTCCGTCTTGGGGGCAGCTTAAAGAAATTGAACAGCTAGCAAATGCTATCAAGCACGGAGAGGGTGAAGCCGCTCAAGCTCTTCGAAAAGCGAGGCCAAATTTTTTCATCGATCCGCAATTATCTAGCGACCCAGATATCGGACCATCATTGCACTTGGGCAAACCACTGCTGGGAGAGGGTATATATGTTACAACTACCCATCTACAAGAAATCGAGCGCGTAATTGTTGCGTTTTGGGATGAGCTTTTCGAAGTCCTTAAGCAACATGAACATAAACCCTAATTCCCAATCCATACATAACTTAGTGCCTTCGCTTCCCAGCCTAACTGGTTGGCCAAGCCGATGCTCACAAGCTCCGATTGCGGGTGCTCTCCATGCGTCGCACTTCGGCGCGGCTTACCGCGAGCGCTGGGCTGTTAGCAGCGTTTTTGAGGAATATCGTAATATTAATGGAATGAAGTAATGAATTTCACAGCATTGATTTTTCTAATGGCGTTATTATGCCTAATTATTCTGCTTTGGGGAATGGTAAGGCCGACCAAAACATTTCTTGGTGTTGGGACTACGAGATCAAAAGTTATTAAGGTTTATGGCCTAAGCTTCTTTGTGTTATTTATTGCATTTATTGTTTCTATTCCGGATGCGTCAAGTGGCGCAATAAAAAATACGAAGAAATCGGCTGAGATTTCCACGGAAGCTAAGGCGGAAAATATCGCTGATATTTTTAATGCGAATGAAAAACCGCCCGTCCAAAAATCTGAAGAAGAAAGCACATCAGCCGAAACAAGAATGACGGGGCCTCAGAATAATGCTGCTAGATCTGCGAGGCAGTACCTCAGTATGCAGGGTTTCTCGCGGGAGGGACTTATTCGTCAGCTTTCATCTGAGGCTGGAGATGGCTATAAAGTTTCTGATGCTACTGTAGCAGTGGATAGCTTGAACATCGACTGGAATCGAGAGGCTATGAGATCAGCAAAGCAATATTTAGATATGCAAGGTTTTTCATGTAAAGGCCTCATTCGGCAGCTTTCATCTGGCGCTGGAGAAAATTTTACCGTGAGTCAAGCTATGTACGGAGCGCGCGAGGCAGGTGCTTGTCAGTAAATAATTGGAGCTTAGTTTGCGTTTAGTATAACCAGAGACTCATTTAAGGTTGCGGTCGCTAGTTGAAAATTAGCGTTCTAGTTCTCAACTTATCGTGCTTATTTTGCTGCGAACCCATAAATAAATTTATAAAACATTCCTTTTGTTCGGTGAGTGTATTGTCTATGCCGAGCCAAATATTAAAGCTGACAACTGACGGTACTGCTTGGGTTTAGCTTTGGATTATCAATATTGGAGATTTAAATGATATTTAAGTGCGCTGCAAGTTTTTTATTTTTCGGCGTTTTGTTTCTTCTTGGCTGTTCGTTGGAAAAGACAATTAGTGCTGCATCAGTGTGCGATAAAATCGTCGCTGCTGGTATTGGAAAGAACTGCACCCGCGATAAACCAATGGCGCTTGGAGCGAGGGCTAGAAATAAGTATAATTTTGACTTGACGGGAGTGCCTGGAAAAGGGGGTGCTGTATTTGATTTTTCGACTCAGGAAGATTATAATGCTACTGTCAATGCATTTGCAGAGGTTGCATTTTTGGCTGGGCCGCATCGTTACGGAAATTCTAAAACTAAAATATTCGTGCAAATGAATTCGGGCGCATCGTTGAACGATGGAGATTTAGTTAAAAATATAGTTGAGAAATGATTTGCCATAAAAAATATGGCTTGGCCCATTTTCAAGCGGGCGCCTGAGGCACCGTTTAAATTTAACTACAAGAGCATCCCTGAAAGTCAACGCGGAAGCATTCCCTAATGAATCACGCAGCGACTCAGCTTAATGTGAGCCAGTCACCACCAGCGACTTAGCAACATCGACAGGAATAAGGTGCGGACTGCAAAAATAGAACCGGTACAGGACCGTGACCCCACCCAAGCCCACCAGAAGACTGCGGGACTATTTCTTCCACTATTCCTGGGACGAGCTGCAGGTCGTTCTGTACCTGCGCAACACCATGGTGTTGTTCTATCTCGGTTGGGGTGCGCTGGGGTGGGTGCTCAGGCCGCTCGGGTCGGCCGAGCAGTCTGCGCTGCTGTTGGGCATGTTGGCGGCGTATCCGGGGTATCGGCTGGGCAAGCGGGTTCAGGCCCGCGCTGATCCGTCTGCGCTGGATTCGGCCGAGCTGATGGTTTGGCAGATTGGCAATGTGGCCAAGGCTTTTTCTGGGGCAGCTGGCTTGTTGTTGTTGCGTTGGCTTGCGTTCGGAGGCCGGCCGCTGGTTTGACCTTTCCTGAGGCGCGTTCACGGAAGCGCCGTGTGTGCAGGCAAAGAAAAAGGGCTGCCCGTGGGCAGCCCTTTGGCTTGATGCGGTTTGGGGGGCGAATCAGCCCTTGTCGTTCCCGATGCGCGCCAGGGCCGATCCGGCTTCGCCCAGGCTGAGCAGGCCGCTGCGGCTGTAGACGCCCAGCTTCTCGCGGGTGTCGCTGATGTCCAGGTTGCGCATGGTCAGTTGGCCGATGCGGTCGGCCGGGGTGAAGGGGGCGTTCTCCACCTTTTCCATGCTCAGGCGCTCGGGGGCGTAGGTGAGGTTGGGGCTTTCGGTGTCGAGGATGCTGTAGTCGTTGCCGCGGCGCAGTTCCAGGGTGACGGTGCCGGTGACGGCGCGGGCCACCCAGCGCTGGGCGGTTTCACGCAGCATGAGGGCTTGCGGGTCGAACCAGCGGCCCTGGTAGAGCAGGCGACCGAGCTTGCGACCGTTTTCGCGGTATTGCTCGATGGTGTCTTCGTTATGGATGCCGGTGACGAGGCGTTCGTAGGCGATGAAGAGCAGGGCCAGGCCGGGGGCTTCGTAGATGCCGCGGCTCTTGGCTTCGATGATGCGGTTTTCGATCTGGTCGCTCATGCCCAGGCCGTGGCGGCCGCCGATGCGGTTGGCTTCCAGCAGCAGTTCGACGGCGTCGGGGTATTCCACGCCGTTCAGGGCGACGGGGCGGCCTTCTTCAAAGCGCACGCTGACGGTTTCGCGCTTGACCTCGACCTCGTCCTTCCAGAAGGCCACGCCCATGATCGGGTTGACGATGGTGATGCCGGCGTTGAGGAACTCCAGGTCCTTGGCCTCGTGGGTGGCGCCCAGCAGGTTGCTGTCGGTGGAGTAGGCCTTCTCGGCGCTCATCTTGTAGCCGAAGCCGGCCTTCGTCATGAAGGCGCTCATTTCGGCGCGGCCGCCCAGCTCGTCGATGAAGCTCTGGTCCAGCCAGGGCTTGTAGATCTTGAGCGCGGGGTTGGTCAGCAGGCCGTAGCGGTAGAAGCGCTCGATGTCGTTGCCCTTGAAGGTGCTGCCGTCGCCCCAGATGTTGACGTCGTCTTCCTTCATGGCGGCCACGAGCATGGTGCCGGTGACGGCGCGGCCGATGGGCGTGGTGTTGAAGTAGGTGATGCCGGCGGTGCTGATGTGGAAGGCGCCGGCCTGCAGGGCGGCGAGGCCTTCGTTGACCAGTTGCGGGCGGCAGTCGATCAGGCGGGCCTGCTCGGCGCCGTAGAGGCGGGCTTTGCGGGGGATCTCGTCGTAGTCCGGCTCGTCGGGCTGGCCGAGGTTGGCGGTGTAGGCATAGGGCTGGGCGCCCTTGAGCTTCATCCAGTGGAGCGCGGCGCTGGTGTCCAGGCCGCCGGAGAAGGCGATGCCGACCTTCTGGCCGACGGGGAGGGACTGCAGGATGGAGGGCATGGCGGGCAGGCGGGGCAGGGAAGGAGCAGGCCGGCGGGCGGCGCGAAGCCGGGGATTGTCGCCGCAGCCGGGGTGGGCGACGGCGGGCGCGCCACGCGGGGGCCGGGCGGGCTCAGGCGGCGGCGTCCAGCGGCGGCAGGCCGTGGCGGGCGCGGGCCTTTTCGCAGCCGTGGCTGCCGGGTTCCAGCTCGCGGCAGGGGCCGGGCCGCCATTCGTAGATGCCGCAGTGCGCGGCGCGGCCGACCTGGCCGACGAGGGCGGCGCAGCGGATCGGCACATGGTCGGTGCCGCGCATGCGGGCGGTGTTGCCATTGACTTCCACGGCCAGGCCGGCGGGCACGCTGCCGCCGTGCTCGTCGAGTTCATAGACGGAGAAGTCGACGTGGTAGCAGGCGCAGCAGGCGCCGCAGGCCAGGCAGGGGTGGGCGGAGGGATCCGGGGCGGAGGTGGACATCGCAGGGCAGGGCAGGGCGTGGGGCGGGCCTCTAAACTGCCGACGCTTCGCCGGCGTGGGCCGGTGAACGTGACCGCGCCGCCCCTTCACGCATGTCTTCCGATTCTCTCGCCCCCGTGCCTGCGCCCCTGTCGGGCGATGCCTTCGACGGGCCCGACCGGGCAGCCGGCGGCCTGGGCTGGCAGCGTGTGGCGGCGGGGCAGGCGCTGCCGCCGGGCTGGTCCCTGTTGGCCGAGCGGCTGATCGAAGGGCAGGAGGCCCGTGATCGGGCCGAGCCGGCCCGCCTGGGTGGGGGCGGGGCCTGTGTCGAGCGCTGGCTGCACGCCGGCCCGGTGCAGCGTGCGCAGCTGGGCTGCTGGACGACCGCCCGCTGCGCCGATGGCTGGCTGGCCACGGCCACGCTCGACGAGGCCGCCGAGCCGGGCGGCCTGCAGGCGGCCACCGAGCGCCTCTATCGCGAGCTGTTCGGGCTGCTGGATGCCGAGGCCGCGGCGGGCCGGGTCTGGCACCTGCTGAAGATCTGGAACTACCTGGCCGACATCAACGGCAGCGACCCGGCCGACGGCCAGGACGGCCTGGAGCGCTACCGCCAGTTCAATGTCGGCCGCCGCCTGGCCTACGCCCAGGCGCGCCGCAGCGCCAGCGACCGGGTGCCGGCCGCCTGCGCGCTGGGCACCCACCACGGCCCGCTGACCGTGCATGTGCTGGCCGGGCCGCAGCCGCCGGTGCCGGTGGAGAACCCGCGCCAGACCCGCGCCTACCACTACCCCAGCGACTACGGACCGCGCAGCCCGATCTTTGCGCGTGCGGCCCTGGCCGAACTGGGCGGCGGCCGCGAGGGCCTGCTGATTTCGGGCACCGCGGCCATCGTTGGCCACGCCAGCCTGCATGCCGGCCGGGCCGACAAGCAGGCCGCGACCCTGCTGGACAACCTGGAATCGGTCTGGCTGGCCGCGCAGATCGATGCCCGCGCCCCGCACCGCTGGGCCGATCTGGCCCTGACCCTCTACCTGCGCGACCCGGCCGACCAGCCGGCCGTGGCCGAGGCCCTGGCCCGCCGCTTCCCGGCCGACAGCCCGGCGCTGCGCGGCGCCCTCTACCTGCACGCCGACATCTGCCGCGCCGAACTGCTGGTGGAGGTGGAGGCGCAGCAGATCACGCGGGGGGCTTGAGCGCCTGCGCCCGCCGCCGCTGCGGTGCGGCGTCTCACAGGTCGAAGACCGAACCGACCTTGAGCTTGGAGATCGAGGACCAGTGGATCTGGTAGCTCTTGCTGCCCTGGTGGCTGCCGACGCCGACGATGGTGACCAGGGTCTCCAGGCCCTTGTTGGCCTCCTCGTAGGTGCAGAAGAGGGTGCATGAGCTGACCCCCGCCTTGCCCGAGGAGGCATGCCGCACGCCGGAGCCGGCGGCGGAGGCGTCCTTGGTGCTGTCCTCGCCCGCAACCACGTCGTTCAGCGCCTGCGAGGCGTTGCCCTTGCACTTGTCCGGCAGTACCGACTTGATCTTGCTTTCCAGCGCACTGCTGCTGCCGACCTTGGACTTGCCGAAGTAGTAGCTGCGGATCTCTTCCTGCTTGCTCTCGGCCTCGGCGCTCTTGGCGTAGGCCGACACCTCCTTGACCAGGTTGGTGAAGGCAGGGGTGGAGCGGGGCAGCTTGGCCACGCCGGCCTTGAGCTTCTCGATGCGGCCTTCGAGAGCCTTGCGTTCTTTCTCCAGCCGGTCGAGGGCGTCGACGAAGTACTCGACCTTGCGCTTGGCCTTGGTTTCGAGCAGCTTGAGCGCCTTGTCGGCGTGCTTCAGCACGGCCTGCAGGGACTCGATGTGCTGGCTGGTGATGACATCGCTGGCGTCGGCCATGGAATCTCCCGGAGGATGGACACGGAAGTGTTTCCGATGGGATCGGCCCGACCCATCGGGGTCAACGCGCAGCGACGCTTGGGACCGGAGCCGCCGGCAAGCGGCGGGGCCCTCAGCGGAAATCGACGCAGTGCAGCCCGAAACGCCCTTCGCGGCGGTCGGCGAAGTAGCGCTCCAGCGTGGTCCGCACGGTGCGGAAGGCCAGGTCGTCCCAGGGGATCTCGGCCTCGGTGAAGAGGCGGGCCTCCAGGGTTTCGGGCCCGGGGGCGAAATCCACGTCGCGCAGCGCGGCGCGGTAGTACAGGTGAATCTGGCCGACGGCCACCACGTTCATCACGCTGAACAGGCCCTGCAGCTCGACGCGGGCCCCGGCCTCTTCGTCGGTCTCGCGCAGCGCGCCCTCGGCGCTGGTCTCGCCGAGTTCGAGGAAGCCGGCGGGCAGCGTCCAGAAGCCGTGGCGCGGCTCGATGGCACGCCGGCAGAGCAGCACCTGGTCCCCCCAGGTCGGCACGGTGCCGACGACGTTGATCGGGTTCTCGTAGTGGATGGTCCCGCAGGCGGGGCAGACCGCGCGTTCGCGGTTGTCGTCGGCCGGCACGCTGTAGTCGACGGCATGACCGCAGGCGCGGCAATGGCGGATGCGGCGGGAGTCAATCAACATGCGAGGCAGTGTAGCGGTGGGGCTGGAACCGACCGGGCCTGGGCGGGACTCGGCGATGATGCCCCCATGACGGCCCCGAACCTCCATGAGCTGACGCCTGCCGACCTGCTGGAGCCCGGCCCTGGCTTCGGCCCGGCGCGTGCCGTGATGAGCACCCGCCGCGGGGGGATCAGCCAGGGCCCCTGGCAGGGCCTGAACCTCGGCAGTGCCGTGGGCGATGCCCCGGCCGATGTGGCCGAGAACCGCCGTCGCTTCCTCGATTGGCTGGGCCGGCACGGGGCCTGGCTGCCCGGGTCGGGGGCGTCCGACGCCTTGCTGGCGGGCGAGGCCTGCGGTGGCCTGTGGATGCGGCAGGTCCATGGTGCTCGCGTGCTGCGCTGGGGACGCGACGCCACAGGCCAGCCCCGGGCCCTGGGTTTCTGGGCGCCCGAGGCGGCGCCGGCCGGCCATATGCCCGGGCTGGCGTGGCAGGTGATCGACACGCCTGCGGACGGTACCCGCTGGCTGCCCGAGGCCGACGCCTGCCTGAGCACCGAGCCCGGCCTGCCGTGCATCGTGCAGGTTGCGGATTGCCTGCCGCTGCTGCTGGCCGCGCCGGATCGGCCGGCCGTGGCTGCGGTCCATGCGGGCTGGCGGGGGTTGGCAGGAGGGGTGATCGAGGCGGCGGTGGCGGCCCTGCAGGTGGCGTCGGGGGTTCTGCCCTCGGACCTCCAGGCCTGGATCGGCGCCTGCATCGGACCGCAGGCTTTCGAAGTGGGCGCCGAGGTGCTGCCGGCCTTCGGGGCCACGCCTTCGCAGCCCGGACCGGGCTTTCGCCCCAGCCCGCGCCCGGCGGCCGATGGCCGGCCGCGCTGGCTGGGGGATCTGCCGGCGCTCGCCCGGCTGCGCCTTCAGGCGCTGGGGCTGCGCCAGGTGCAGACCGCGGGCGTCTGCACGCACGAAGACGCTGTGCGCTGCTTCTCCTTCCGCCGGGACGGGGTCACGGGGCGGATGGCGGCGGCGGTTTGGTGGCCGCGGCAGCCGGATCATCCGTCTTAGACCCTGGGCCCGAGGAGGCCTCGGCGGCTTCCGCCGCACGTCGGGCGGCTCGCCGCTGGGGCGTGCCGAGCAGGTAGAGCACCAGGGCCAGCGGCCCGACGCCGTACAGCAGGAAGGTCATCAGGCCGCCCAGCACGCTGCCTTGGGCGTGGGTGGCCTCGGCAACGGCCATCATCAGGGCCACATAGATCCAGGCGATGGCAACCAGGTACATCGTGGCAAGGAGGCAAGACGGTGTGCGGGCGAACCCGCAGTGTCGCCGCGACGACGGCCGACAGCATTGCGCAAGCCGCAAGCCCCAGCATGCCTCAGGATTCGCGGCTGGAGCCCGGGCCGCCGGTGCACCTGCGCAGCGCGCCGCTGCACCGAAATGTCATCGATGGCACTGAACATGCATTCCGTGCACGGCCTCTGGCTGAAACCGGGGAATACTCCGCATCCAACCGGCCAGTGCGCCCACGACCCAGGAGACTCATGGACAAGTTCAACACCGGCCTGCCCGAACTGCCGGGCTTTGGCGCTGCAAACAAGGCGCTGACCGAGGGCTGGCAGCGCGCGCTGTCGGGCCTGTCCGGCATGGCGCTCGCCCCCGAGGCCGTGCTGGCGGCTCAGAAGCAGTACCTGCTCGACGCCACCGAGCTGTGGAACCGGCTGGCGGCAGGTCCCGACGCGAAGATCGAGCCGCCGAAAGCCGACCGCCGTTTCGCCGGCGAGGCCTGGGCCGAAAACCCCGCGGCCGCCCTGAGCGCGCAGCTCTATGCGCTGAACGCCCGCACGATGCTTTCGCTGGCCGATGCCGTCCAGGGCGACGAAAAGACGCGTGAGCGGGTGCGTTTCGCAGTGCAGCAATTCATCGACGCCACTGCGCCATCGAATGTCCTGGCTTTGAACCCCGAGGCCCTGCGCAAGGCCGTGGATACCCAGGGGCAGAGCCTGGCCGCCGGCGTGCAGCACCTGCTCCACGATCTGAGGCAGGGCCACCTTTCGCAGACCGACGAATCGGTCTTCGAGGTCGGTCGCAACCTGGCGACCACGCCAGGCACGGTGGTCTTCGAGAACGCGGTCTGCCAGCTGATCGAGTACGCGCCGACGACCGAGAAGGTCCGCAAGACGCCGCTGCTCATCGTTCCGCCCTGCATCAACAAGTACTACATCCTCGACCTGCAGCCGGAGAACTCCTTCGTGCGCCACGCGGTGGCGGCGGGCCACCGGGTCTTCCTGGTCAGCTGGGTCAATGCGGACGAGTCGCTCGCCGAGACGACCTGGGACGACTACGTCGAGCAGGGTGTGATCGGTTCCATCGAGGCCGTGCGCTCGATCAGCAAGCAGTCGCAGATCAACACCCTGGGCTTCTGCGTCGGCGGCACGCTGCTGACGACGGGTCTGGCGGTCTATGCGGCGCGGGGAGAGAAGCCCTGCAAGAGCATGACGCTGCTGACCAGCTTCCTCGATTTCAGCGACACTGGCATCCTCGACCTCTTCGTCGACGAGCAGGCCGTGGCCCTGCGCGAGATGACCATCGGCAAGCGGGGCCTGCTCAAGGGTCGCGAACTGGCCGCGACCTTCAGTTTCCTGCGGCCCAACGAGCTGGTCTGGAACTATGTCGTCGGCAACTACCTGAAGGGCGAGACGCCGCCGGCCTTCGACCTGCTGTACTGGAACTCCGACAGCACGAACCTGCCGGGGCCGATGTACTGCTGGTACCTGCGCAACACCTACCTCGAGAACAACCTCAAGAAGCCGGGCAAGGCGGTGGTCTGCGGCGAGCGGGTCGATCTGGGCAAGCTGGACATGCCGGTCTTCCTCTACGCCTCGCGCGAGGACCACATCGTGCCCTGGGAGAGCGCCTACGAGAGCGTGAACCTGCTCCCGGGGCCCAAGACCTTCGTGCTCGGCGCGTCCGGCCACATCGCCGGGGTGGTCAACCCGCCGGCCAAGAAGAAGCGCAGTCACTGGACGAACGCGCACCTCGTGCCGTCCGCCCAGGACTGGTTGGCCGAGGCAACCGAGGAGCCCGGCAGCTGGTGGCCCGGCTGGCTGGACTGGCTCGATGCGCAGGCGGGTGCACTCGTTGCGGCACCGGCCCAGGCGGGCAACAGCCGCTATCCCGCCCTGGAGCCCGCGCCCGGCCGCTACGCCCGGGTCCGCCATCCCAACTGAGCCGCATGTTGCAAGTCTGCCCCGTCGGGGTTGCCGCCGAGGGACGGCGGCCGGACCCCGCAGGACACTCGTCGGCACGCCAACCGGGTCCGGCTCTTGCCTTGCCCGGGTCCCGCGTGTCTGCTGCGACCCGTCGCAGCCCGGCAGGGCCCGGACCGACACCGCCCCTTTGACGATCACGTCCCTTTCTGATCGACCTACGACCAAGACTCTGGAGGAGCCTGAACCATGACTGACATCGTGATCGTTGCCGCCGCCCGCACCGCCGTGGGCAAGTTCGGCGGCTCGCTGGCCAAGACGCCGGCCCCCGAACTGGGCGCCGCCGTCATCAAGTCCCTGCTGCAGCGCACCGGCGTGTCGGGTGAGCAGATCAGCGAAGTCATCCTCGGCCAGGTGCTGACCGCCGGCAGCGGCCAGAACCCGGCCCGCCAGGCCGTCATCAAGGCCGGTCTGCCCGAAGGCGTGCCCGCCTTCACCATCAACAAGGTCTGCGGTTCGGGCCTGAAGGCGGTGATGCTGGCGGTCCAGGCCATCCGCGACGGCGATGCCGAGATCGTCATTGCCGGTGGCCAGGAGAACATGTCGGCCTCGCCGCATGTGCTGCCGGGCTCGCGCGACGGCCAGCGCATGGGCGACTGGAAGGTCGTGGACACCATGATCAATGATGGTCTGTGGGATGCCTACAACCACTACCACATGGGCATCACGGCCGAGAACATCGCCAAGCAATACGGCATCAGCCGCGAGACCCAGGACGCCCTGGCCCTGGCCAGCCAGCAGAAGGCAGCCGCCGCGCAGGAAGCCGGCCGCTTCAAGGATGAGATCGTCCCCGTGCTGATTCCCCAGCGGAAGGGCGATCCGCTGGTCTTCGACCAGGACGAGTTCATCAACAAGAAGACCAGCGCCGACGTGCTGGCCGGCCTGCGCCCCGCCTTCGACAAGGCCGGTTCGGTCACCGCGGGCAATGCCTCGGGCATCAACGACGGCGCCGCCGCGGTGATGGTGATGAGCGCGGCCAAGGCGGCTGCGCTGGGCCTCAAGCCGATGGCCCGCATCGCGTCCTACGCCTCCTCGGGCCTGGACCCGAAGATCATGGGCATGGGTCCGGTGCCCGCCAGCCGCAAGGCCCTGGAGCGCGCGGGCTGGAAGGCTTCGGAACTGGATTTGCTGGAGATCAACGAGGCCTTCGCCGCCCAAGCCTGTGCCGTGCACCAGGAAATGGGCTGGGACACCAGCAAGGTCAACGTCAATGGCGGCGCGATCGCCATCGGCCACCCGATCGGCGCGTCCGGCTGCCGCGTGCTGGTCACCCTGCTGCACGAGATGCAGAAGCGCGATGCCAAGAAGGGCATCGCCTCGCTGTGCATCGGTGGCGGCATGGGCGTGGCCCTGACCGTCGAGCGCTGAGTCCGCACACCTTTCCCGCTCCCGCCTGGGTTCCCGACCGCCTTGCCGCGGCGGTCGGTGCTCGGGCTTCGTTTCAGAACCCATAGCCAGGAGACATCGCGATGAGCAATAACAACGGCAAGGTGGCCTACGTCACCGGCGGCATGGGCGGTATCGGTACCGCCATCTGCCAGCGCCTGCACAAGGAGGGCTTCAAGGTCATCGCAGGTTGCGGACCGAGCCGCGACTACAACAAGTGGCTGGGCGAGCAGGCCGCTCTGGGCTACACCTTCTACGCCTCGGCCGGCAATGTGGCCGATTGGGATTCGACCGTCGAAGCCTTCAACAAGGTCAAGGCCGAGCATGGTTCCGTCGATGTGCTGGTGAACAACGCCGGCATCACCCGCGACGGCATGTTCCGCAAGATGAGCAAGGCCGACTGGGACGCCGTGATGTCGACCAACCTCGACAGCATGTTCAACGTGACCAAGCAGGTCATCGACGGCATGCTCGACAAGGGCTGGGGCCGCATCATCAACATCAGCTCGGTCAACGGCGAGAAGGGCCAGTTCGGGCAGACCAACTACTCGGCGGCCAAGGCCGGCATGCACGGCTTCACCATGGCCCTGGCCCAGGAAGTGGCGAGCAAGGGGGTGACGGTCAACACCGTGAGCCCGGGCTACATCGCCACCGACATGGTCACGGCCATTCGCCAGGATGTGCTCGACAAGATCATCTCCGGCATCCCGGTGCGTCGCCTGGGCAAGCCGGAAGAAATCGCCTCGGTCATTGCCTGGTTGGCCGGCGAGGACGGTGGTTTCACCACCGGCGCCGACTTCTCCTGCAACGGCGGCCTGCACATGGGCTGAGGCCTCAGGGCCTGTTCAGCAAAAAGCCCGCGGCGGATGCCGCGGGCTTTTTTCATGGGGGGCGCAGCCGGACGGCCTCAATCGCAGCGAGGCAGGCTGCCGATGGCTTCCACCGCGACCATGCCTTCAAGCGCCGCGCAGACCTGGCCGATGGTGCCGCCGATCACGGCCCGGCGCGGGTCGCAGGGGTCGGTACTGATTCTCACCGTGCGGCTGGCCCCCGCCCGCGGAGCGGCATGGCGTTCGCTGCGGAAGGGCGTCAGCGGCCGGCGCAAGCTGGTGGCCCGCGGCAGTGCGGGCAGGGTGGGCGTCAGGGGCAGGAGGGGTCCAGGCGTCATCACGGTCTTCCTCAGCTCAGCACGGTGTTGCGGATCAGGCCGACGGCCAGGCCCTCGATCGCGAAGTCGCCGGAGGCCGGCCCGACGCGAATCGGCTGGAAATCGGGGTTCTCGGGCAGCAGTTCGATGCCGCCGGCCACGCGCCGGAAGCGCTTGACCGTGACTTCGTCCGCCAGCCGGGCGACGACGATCTGGCCGTCGCGGGCTTCGTGGGCGCGTTGCACGGCGAGGAGGTCGCCGTCGAGGATGCCGACGTCTCGCATGCTCTGGCCGCGAACCTTGAGCAGGTAGTCGGGCCGGCGGGCGAAGAGGGCGGGGTCGACACCGAGGATCTGCTCGATGTGCTCCTGCGCGAGGATGGGATGACCGGCTGCGACCCGGCCGACCAGCGGAAGGCGTAGCGCGCTGTAGCGGGTCGCGATGACATCGTCGGGCGTGCTGCTGCGGCCGGCGTGGATCGCGCGCAATGTGTCAGACTGAAGCCGGATGCCGCGCGAGGTGCCGCCGAGCAGGGTGATCACCCCCTTGCGGGCCAGGGCCTGGAGATGTTCTTCCGCGGCATTGGCCGAACGGAAACCGAGTTCGGCTGCGATCTCGGCCCGGGTGGGGGGCGCGCCGGTGGTCTCGATGGCGCGGCGGATCAGTGCCAGCACCTGCTGCTGCCGGTTCGTGAGCTTGGGGGAGTCGTCCATTGGCGCGGTCCTCGGTCGGCAGCACCCGGGGCCATGGCACCCGGCATGTGGTTTTCGATCCCTGTCTTTTCATCCAGTGGCTGTAGTTTCAACCAGTTCGATGGACTTGCCAAGCCCCGCTCCTACACGGCCCCCCGCAGATGCACGGGTCGTCGTGCTTGGCACGGGCGGCACCATCGCCGGCCTGGCCGACCGGCCGGACCAGCCCCTGGTCTACCGCGCGGCCCAGCAGGGGGTGGATGTGCTGCTGGCGGCGCTGCCCGAATTGCAGGGCCTGGCCATCGAGCACGAGCAGGTGGCGCAGCTCGACAGCAAGGACATGGGGGCCGTGGTCTGGCAGCCTTTGCTGGCACGTTGCGCCGCCCAGCTGGCGCGGCCCGAAGTCAGCGGCCTGGTGCTGACCCACGGCACCGACACGCTGGAGGAGAGCGCCTGGCTGCTGCACCGCGTGCTGGCGCCGCGCAAGCCGCTGTTGCTGACGGCTGCGATGCGGCCGGCCAGCGCGCGGGGCGCCGACGGTCCCGTGAACCTGCTGGATGCCTTGCGGCTGGCCGCCGATCCGGCCGCGCCGCCGGGCGTGGCCCTGGTCTTTGGCGGCGAGTTGCTGGCCCCGCGGGGCCTGCGCAAGCTGCATCCGCAGCGTCTCTCGGCCTTCGCGCCCGGCCCGCAGGGCCGCCTGGGCGAGCTGTACGGGGGGCGCCTGCGCCGCCCCGTGCCGCCGCCCGGGCCGGTGCCGGTCGACGAACCGCCGCTGGGTCTGGATCCCGCGGGCCTGCCGCCCGCGCCCTGGCCGCGAGTCGAGGTGCTGGCCAGCCATGCCGATGCCGATGGCGCGCTGGTCGATGTCCTCTGCGCCCACCGTCCGGCCGATGGCCGGCCGCTGGCGGGCCTGATCGTCGCCGGCACCGGCAACGGCACCCTGCATCGGGGCCTGGCCGCCGCGCTGGCGCGGGCCCGCGCCCAGGGCTGCGTGGTCTGGCGCACGAGCCGGCTGCCGGAGGGCGAGGTGATCGATCCGGAGGCGGTCGATGCCGGCGGCCAGCCGCTGGCCGATCTGGCCCGGCCGATGGCGCCCGACGCGCCGCTGCCCTGCATCGCGCTTTCGCCCTGGCAGGCGCGGGTCGAGCTGGTGCTGCGCCTGCTGGCGCAGCCGGGCGGCCGGCGGCCCGGCTGAGCCAGGCCGGCCTCAGGCTGCCGCGGCCTCGGCCCCATCCTCCACCGCGGGCAGCGCGCCCGGGCCGGGCGGCCAGGGCAAGGTGATGCGCCGCTCGCGGGCGGGCGCGCCGGCCTCGGCCGCGTGGCTGCGCTCGATCCACAGCAGGCGGCTGCCGGCCGCGCGCCGCTCCAGCAGCAGCACGGAGGAGCTGAGCGTGCCGTAGCGCCCGTCCGGCGTGCGGATGAAGCAGGGCGAGAGCCAGCGTTCCCACGCCGGCGACACGCCGGTCGCCGGCAGTTCGGCAGGATCGGCGGGACGGGGGTCCGCCAGGGCGGCGAAAAGCTGCCGGGCCAGGCGGTCGGCCGGCCCATCGTCGGGGCGATCCTCAGCCGTCCGCTGGGGGGTGGCCGCCAGGGCCTGGCCGATCGCGGCCTTGAGCTTGCGCAGCTTGGGCCAGGGGGTGTCGAGCGCGGCATTCGATACGCCGTGCAGGCCTGGCCCCAGGGCTTGCAGGCCGGGCGCGAAGGCGCCGTGGCCGGCCTGCAGCGCATGCCAGCGGCCGGCCCCATGGCCGGTGGGATCGAGTTCCCCCAGCAGCAGGTTGTGGCCGTTGTGCGCCGCCGGTGGATGGGCGGCGGCCCAGGCTTCGGCCTTGGCGGGGTGGTCCAGCCAGCCCAGCGGCAACTCGCCGCGGCTGCGGGCCTCGGGCCGCTGCGAGGCCGGTGCGCGGACATTGGTCAACAGGGCCAGGCGGCCCTGCGGCGAGAGCAGCATCCAGCCGCCGCCGGCCTGAAGGTCGCGGCCGCCGAGCACCGGCACCGCGCCCGGCGGGCGATCGGCCCACCAGTGCAGGGCCTGGGTCGGGCGGCTGCGGAACTCGTCGCGGTTGGCGGCGATGACCAGGGGGAAACGCGGGTGCGCGTCCAGCGCCAGGCCGATCAGGCACATGGCGGCAGGGCGCGGAAGGCCTCCAGGTGCCGGCCGCCCACACCCGCTGCCGCACAGTGCGCGGCCATCCTCGCCTCGATGGCCGCCGCCAGGGCTTCCTCCACCCCGGCGCCGGGCCGGCGGTAGATCTCCATCCAGGTGCGTTGTCCTGCCGCGGGGTCCACGCGTTCGAGCAGCCGGGCTTCCAGCCCTGGATGGGCGGCACAGAGCGCTGCCTGCTCGGCCAGCAGTGCAAGCCGCAGGCCGGTGGCGGCGGCGTCCGGCACGCGGTAATAGAGGTAGTGCTCGACGCCCGGCGGGGCCGCGGGGCTCATTCGGCCTCGGCCGGCAGGGGGTAGGGCAGGGGCTGCAGGTGCAGCGCCGGGCCGTCGGCGGCACCCAGGTGCAGGCCCGGGCTGTCCAGGGCGGCGAGCTTCAGCTCGACCAGCGCGCTCCAGCCGGCGCCATCGGGCCGCGGTGCGGCCGCAGCCACCACGCCTGCCGGCTGGCCGGGGTCGTCCGCTGCGTAGACCTCGGCGCCCACCGCCAGGGAGACCTCGGCGTCGACGCGCTGGCCACGCCGCTTGAGCGTGCCGCGGTACTGGCTGCGGGCCACGACTTCCTGGCCCGGGTAGCAGCCCTTGCGGAAATCCACGCCGCCGACCCGCTCGTAGTTCAGCATCTGCGGCACGAAGGCCTCCACCGTCGCGGCCTGCACCGGCACCACGCCGCTGGCGACTTCCAGCCAGTCCCAGGTGTCGGCAGCCAGGGCCGGATGGGCGGCCAGCCAGGCCTCGGCCCGCTCGGCCGGGCCGATCCACAGCGCGCGCGGGCAGTCGGCCGCCAGGGGCGCCGAGCGCGCCGAGGGCAGGCGCAGCAGGCGGGCACGGTCCTCGTCGACGGCGGCGCTGGCCCAGGCGCGGGCGGGTTGGTCGGCTGCGGCCGTCTCCGTCAGGCCGGCGTCGGCCAGCGCCCGGGCGGCTGAGGGCCCGGCGAGGCCGAGCACGGCCAGTTCGCCGCTGCCCTCGCGCAGCTTGGCCTTGGCGCGCAGCACGAACATGGAAAGGCGCTTGAGCGTGGCCGGCAGCAGGGCGGCTTCCAGCACCAGCCAGAGGGTCTCGGGACCCGGGCGGCAGACGAGCAGGCTGGCCAGCATCCGGCCCTTGGCCGAGCAGTAGGCCGCCAGCCGGGCCTCGCGGGCGCCGAGCCGCGCCACGTCGTTGCTGAGCTGGCCATGCAGGAAGCTCGCGGCGTCGGCGCCCTCGGCGACGATCACCGCCGTGCGGGGCAGGCGCAACACGCCGTCAGGCTGGACGGCAGCAGCAGGGGCTTGCAGGTTCATGCCCTGATTATCATGAGCCGATGATCCCGACCCGGCCGCTGCGGCCCTTCCTGCGCCGCAGTCCTCCGGCGGCCACCTGGGGCCGGCTGCGGCGCACGGGCCTGATCCTGCTGCTGCTGGGGGTGATGTTGCCGGCCCTGCTCGCCGCGCTGGCCGTGCAGGCCTGGCAGCACGGGGCGCTGCCGCTGGCGGCCGAACGCGTCGAGCTGCGCATCGAGCCTGGAAGCAGCCCGCAGCAGGTCGCACGGGCCTGGGCCGAGGCCGGCGTCGAGCTGCCGGCCCGCCTGCTGTACGAGGGCTTCCGCTGGTCGGGCGAGGCCGCTCGCATCCGTGCCGGCAGCTACGCCATCGCGCGCGGCACGACCGGCGCCGAGCTGCTCGGCAAGATGGTGCGGGGCGAGGAGGAACTGGCCACCGTCCGCATCGGCGAAGGCTGGACGGTGCGCCAGATGCGTGCCGCCCTGGCCGCCGCCGAGGCCCTGCGGCCTGACACCGCCGCCCTCGACGAGGCCGCGCTGATGGCCGCGCTCGGCGCGCCCGGCCAGCCGGCCGAGGGCCGCTTCTTCCCCGACACCTACCCCTACAGCCGCGGCAGCGCCGATCTGGACGTGTTGCGCCGCGCCTACCGCGCCATGCAGCAGGCGCTGGCCGAGGCCTGGGCTGCCCGCGCGCCCGACCTGCCCTTGCGCAGTGCCGACGAGGCCCTGATCCTCGCCTCCATCGTCGAGAAGGAGACCGGTCAGCCCGCTGACCGTGGCCGCGTCGCCGGCGTCTTCGTCAACCGCCTGCGCATCGGCATGCGGCTGCAGACCGACCCGACGGTCATCTACGGCCTGGGCCCGGCCTTCGACGGCAACCTGCGCCGCCGCGACCTGGAGACCGACACGCCCTGGAACACCTACACCCGGGCCGGCCTGCCGCCGACGCCGATCGCGCTGCCCGGCCGCGAGGCCCTGCGCGCTGCCGTGCAGCCCGAGGCCACGCCCGCGCTCTACTTCGTCGCCCGCGGGGATGGCAGCAGCGAATTCAGTGCCGACCTCGACGCGCACAATCGCGCCGTCCGGCGCTTCCAGCTCGCGCCGACCGCGTCGCGACCGGCCTCGATTCCCCCCGCCTCTTCTGCCCCCCGCCCATGAGCCAGCCCGCTCCGACCGGACTCTTCCTCAGCTTCGAAGGCATCGATGGTGCCGGCAAGTCCAGCCACATCGCCGGCATCGCCGAGCGCTTCCGCGCAGCGGGCCGCGAGGTGGTGAGCACGCGTGAACCGGGCGGCACGCCGCTGGCCGAGTCGCTGCGCGAGCTGGTGCTGCACCAGGCCATGGACCCGCTGACCGAGGCCCTGCTCGTCTTCGCCGCGCGCCGCGACCACCTGCAGCAGTGCATCGAGCCGGCGCTGGCGCGTGGCGCCGTCGTGCTCTCGGACCGGTACACCGATGCCACCTTCGCCTACCAGGGTGGCGGCCGGGGCTTCGACCTGGCGCTGCTGCGCACGCTGGAAAGCTGGGTCCAGGCCCGTGTCGACGCACCCGGCCAGCTGCGCCAGCCCGATCTGACGTTCTGGTTCGACCTGGCGCCGTCGATCGCCGCCGAGCGCCTGGCCGGCGCCCGTGCGCCCGATCGTTTCGAGGCCCTGGACCAGGCCTTCTTCACCCGGGTGCGCGACGGCTATGCCGCGCGTGCGGCGGCCGAGCCGCAGCGCTTCGCCCGCATCGAGGCCGATGCGCCGCGCGAGGCCGTCGCCGCCCAGATCGCCCGCGTGCTCGAAGCGCGCGGCCTCTGAGCCCGGCCCGCCCCGGCATGGCCACGGCATCGCGGTCCACCGCCCGCGCCGCACGCCCGGCGGCCGGACGGCCCGAGGCTGCAGCGGCCCCGGCCGGCGCGGCGCTTGGCCTGCCCGGCGGGCAGCTGCCGGCCTGGCTCGACGCGGCCTTCGCCCAGGCCCAGGGCCTGGGCGAACCGCCGGCCCTGCTGATCCACGGCCCGGCCGGCGTCGGCAGCTACGAGCTGGCGGTGGCCCTGGCCGCCGCCGCGCTGTGCGAGACCGCGCCCGGCCCCGCCCGGCCCGCCGGCCGCGCCTGCGGCCACTGCCCCGGCTGCCAGACCCTGCGCGCCGGCACCCATCCGGACCTGCTGCTGCTGCTGCCCGAGGCCTTGCAGGGCGAGCTGGGCTGGGGCAGCGGCGAGGAGGCCGAGGCCGCTCCGTCCGCCGAGGAGGGGGGCGGCAAGTCCAGCCGCAAGCCCAGCCGCGAGATCCGCGTCGAGGCCCTGCGCCGTGCGGTCGCTTTCGCGCAGCAGACCAGCTCCCGCGGCGGGGCCAAGATCGTGCTGGTGCATCCGGCCGAACGCATGAATGCGGTGGCGGCCAACACCCTGCTGAAGACGCTGGAGGAGCCGCCGCCGCGCTTTCGCTTCCTGCTCAGCAGCGCGGCGCCGCAGCGCCTGCTGCCCACGGTGCGCAGCCGCTGTCGCAGCCTGCGCCTGGGCCTGCCGCCCGCCGAGCAGGCCCAGGCCTGGCTGGAAGGCCAGGGCCAGTCGCCCGAGGCCGCCGGCCTGCTGCTGGCCGCCGCCGGCGGCGCGCCCTTCGAGGCCCTGGCCCGCGCCGGGCAGGGCCTGGATGCCGCCCTCTGGCGCGAGCTGCCGGCCGAGGTGCGCGCCGGCCGCAGTGCGCGACTGGCCGAGCTGCCGCTGCCGCTGCTGATCGACGCCCTGGCCAAGCTCTGCCACGATCGCATGCGCAGGGTGCTGGGCGCCGCCCCGCGCTTCTTCCCGGCCGACAGCCTGGGGCCGGCCGGTGGCTCGCCCCAGGCCCTGCGGGTGCTGAGCGACTGGGCCCGCAGCCTGCGCCGCGAGGCCCGCCAGGCCGAGCACCCCTGGCATGCCGCGCTGGCGCTGGAGGCCTTGCTCGCGGAAGCCCGGCAGGCCCTGGCCGACGCGGCGGCGGCACCCCCCCTAAACTCGCGGCCATGAGCGGCGAGCCCCTCCAGCCCCCGGCACCCGAGCGCGAAGCGCCGAGCACCCTGCTGTCCGGCCTGGCCCCGCTGCCCGAGGCCCTGACCCTGCACGGCACGCTGCAGCCCGGTGCCATCCAGCTGGTCTTCCGCGACAAGCCAGCGCTTTACGCGGCCTACCTGCCCTTCCTCAGCGAGGGCGGCATCTTCGTGCCGACCACCCGGCCGCTGCGGCTGGGTGACATGCTCACGCTGCTGCTGACCCTTCCCGACGAGCTTCAGCCCCGCCGCCTCTGCGGGCCCGTGGCCTGGATCACGCCCCCGCGGGCGCCGGGCGGCCGCACCCAGGGGGTGGGCATCGCCTTCCCGGCCGACGACCCGGGGCGTGCGCTGCGCATCCGCATCGAGGAGATCCTCGGCACCCTGCTGGCCTCGTCCAAGCCGACCCAGACGCTCTGATTCCCGGGCTGCCCGCGGCGGCTCCGCACGATGTACATCGATTCCCACTGCCATCTGAATTTCCCCGGCCTGCGCGAGCGCCTGCCCGAGGTGCTGGAGGCCATGCGTGCCGCCCGGGTCGAGCAGGCCATCTGCATCTGCACGACGCTGGAAGAGGCTGACGCGGTGCAGGCCCTGGCCGCGCAGCATCCGCAGCTGTTTGCGACCGTCGGCGTGCACCCGGACAACGAGGGAGTGCGCGAGCCCGACCTCGACACCCTGCTGGCGCTGGCTGCGCGGCCGAAGATCGTTGCCATCGGTGAGACCGGCCTGGACTATTACCGCCTCGACGGCCGCAGCGTGGCCGACATGGCCTGGCAGCGCGAGCGCTTCCGCGTGCACCTGCGCGCCGCGCGCGCCACCGGCCTGCCGGTGGTCGTGCACACCCGCAGCGCGTCCGAGGACACGCTGGCCCTGTTGCGCGAGGAAGCCGCCGCCCCCGGCGCCCACCCGCTGCGCGGCGTCTTCCACTGCTTCACCGAAAGCCAGGCCGTGGCCGAGGCCGCGCTTGACCTGGGCTTCCACATCAGCTTCTCCGGCATCCTGACCTTCAAGAACGCCCGGGAACTGCGCGAGGTGGCGGCCGCGCTGCCGCTGGAGCGTCTGCTGATCGAGACCGACAGCCCCTATCTCGCGCCCGTGCCCTACCGCGGCAAGACCAATGAGCCGGCCTATGTGCCGCATGTGGCCGCACAGATCGCCCAGCTCAAGGGCCTGTCGGTCGAGGCCGTGGCCGAGGCGAGCCGGGCCAACACCCGCGCGCTCTTCGGCCTGCCCGAGGCGGTGCCGGCCTGAGTCTGGCGGGCGGGCGGCCTCAGCCGCCTGCGGCGCCTGCGTCCGCCCCGGCGCCCGTGGCCAGCGCGTCCAGTTCCTCGGCGCTGAAGCCGGCTGCGCCGCGCGCCTCGAAGTTGAAGGGCCCGCGCAGCCGCGGGGCCTTGTAGCGTGCGACCAGGGTCGGGTAGGTGCTCACCGGGTCCAGGCCCTGCAGCGCGCAAAGGTGGCGGTACCAGCGGTTGCCGACGGCGACGTGGCCGATCTCGTCGCGCAGGATCACGTCCAGGATGGCCACGGCGCCGGCGTCCCCCGCCCGGGCCAGCTTGGCCTGCAGCGGCGGGGTCGCGTCCAGGCCACGGGCCTCCAGCGTGCGGGGGACCAGGGCCATCCGGGCCAGCGGGTCGTGGGCGGTGGCGGCGGTCATGCGCCAAAGGCCGTCATGCGCATCGAAGTCGCCATAGGCCGTACCCAGCGCAGCCAGGTGCTCGACCAGCAGGCTGAAGTGCAGGGCCTCCTCGCCGGCCACCCGCAGCCAGTCGCGGTAGAAGGCGGGCGGCAGCCCCGGGAAGCGCCAGGCGGCGTCGAGGGCCAGGTTGATGGCATTGAATTCGATGTGCGCGATGGCATGCAGCAGCGCCGCGCGGCCGGCCGGCGTGCTCAGGGCGCGCTGCGGCACGTCCTTGGGCGGCACCAGGCGGGGCCGCTCGGGCTGGCCCGGGCGCTCGGCGGGTGCGAGCAGCCGCGCCTGCGTGTCGAGCGGCTGCCGGCCGGCTGCGGCGGCCTCGGCGAGTGCGCGGGCAAGGGCCGCCTTGCGGGTCGGATCGGGCTCGGCCCAGGCGTGGCGGGCTGCTTCGCGCAGTTCGACAGGAGGCGGGGCGGGCAGGGCCCCGGCGGAGGCATCCGACGGCATGGGCTGGGACGGCAGGCAGGACGGGCTTGGGGACGCCGGGGCCGCCGGGGCAGGACGGCTCTCTAGAATCCGGGCTTTGCGCGGCGTCAGGCCGCGTGCGGAGATTGTGCGGCGATGGCCTTGTACCGATTCGAGGGGCGGGAGCCCCAGGTTCACCCCGAGGCCTATGTGGCCGAGCGCGCCGAGCTGATCGGTGCGGTCACCGTCGGCGCAGGGGGCAGCGTCTGGTCGGGCGTGGTGGCGCGCGGCGACAACGAGCCCATCGCCATCGGCACGGGCAGCAATGTGCAGGAAGGCGCGGTGCTGCACACCGACGTCGGCCATCCCCTGGTGATCGAGGAGGGCGTGACCATCGGCCACCAGGCCATGCTGCACGGCTGCCGCATCGGCGCCGGGGCGCTGGTCGGCATCCAGGCGGTGGTGCTGAACGGGGCGGTGATCGGCCCGCGCTGCCTGGTCGGCGCCGGTGCGCTGGTCACCGAAGGCAAGGTCTTCGAGGCGGGACAGCTCATCCTGGGCTCGCCCGCCAAGGCCGTGCGGCCCCTGAGCGAGGCCGAGCAGGCCGGGCTGGCACGCTCGGCGGCCTCCTACGTGGACCGCGGCCGCCGCTTCCGCGAGGGGCTGCAGCGCATCGACGCCCCGGCCGCCGGCGACGATGGCTTCAAACCCGCCTGAGCCATGAGCGAACTGCACAAATTCATCTTCGAGGGCCTGCCGGTGCGCGGCATGCTCGTCCGCCTGACCGAAGGCTGGCAGGCGCTTCAGGCCCGGCGCGCGGCCGCGGGGGGGTGGCCCGCGCCGCTGACGGGCCTGGTCGGCGAGCTGGCCGCAGCCGGCGTGCTGATGCAGGCCAACCTGAAGTTCAACGGCGCGCTGGTGCTGCAGATCCACGGCGACGGGCCGGTCAAGCTGGCCGTGGTCGAGGTGCAGCCCGAGCTGAAATTCCGTGCCACCGCCACGCTCGAAGGCGAGCTGGCACCCGACGCGGGCCTGCCGGCCATGGTCAATGCGCAAGGCAAGGGCCGCTGCGCCATCACCCTGGACCCGGCCGACCGCCTGCCCGGCCAGCAGCCCTACCAGGGGGTGGTGCCGCTCCACGGCGACCGTGGCGAGCCGCTGCACCGGCTCAGCGAGGTGCTGGAGCACTACATGCTGCAGTCCGAGCAGCTCGACACCAAGCTGATCCTGGCGGCCAACGGCGAGTTGGCGGCCGGCCTGCTGATCCAGCGCCTGCCGGTGGAAGGCGAGGGCAATCTGGAGCGCGCGGCCCGCGAGGACGCGATCGGCCTGAGCGAGGCCTACACCCGAATCGCGCACCTGGCCTCGACGCTGACGCCCGAGGAACTGCTGACCCTGGACGCCGAGACCGTGCTGCGCCGTCTGTTCTGGGAAGAGGACCTGCGGCGCTTCGAGCCCCTGGTCGGCGACCGGGCGCCGCGCTTTGCCTGCCGCTGCTCGCGCGAGCGCGTCGGCGCGATGCTGCGCAGCCTGGGTCGCGAGGAAATGGACGGCCTGATCGCCGAGCGCGGCGAGGCCGAGGTGGGCTGCGAGTTCTGCGGTGCCCAGTACCGCTTCGACGCGGTCGACGTGGGCGAGCTCTTCGTGCCGCAACGCGACCAGCCACCGGTCAGCGGTCGGCCTCAATGAACCTCAATGGTGCAAAAACGGCCTTGACAGCCGTTTTGCCTCGGGTTTACCAGCATCGAAACAGGGCTCGACTGCACAAAGTCGAAATGCTCGCGTCAGGGGCCAGTGCTACATTGATTTTCGTGATTTGAGGGTCCTTCCCGTCCCCTTGCGTGTTTCCCTCGCGGGAAACCGAAGGCGGGTCGCAATCCGCCAAGCGGTCAAGCCGTGTCGCGGAAGGTTTTCCAACCAGCCAGAGTGCCGGCAGCCGGCGCGAAAGGTGAGCGAAAGATGATGCAGCAATACAGGTCCAACTCGTACCTGTTCGGGGGCAACGCGCCCTATGTGGAGGAGCTCTACGAGGCCTACCTCCTCAACCCGGGCTCCGTGCCCGACAACTGGCGCAGCTACTTCGACGCACTGCAGAACGTGCCTGCGGTCGATGGCAGCGAGAGCCGCGACGTGGCCCATGCGCCCGTCATCGAATCCTTCGCGCAGCGGGCCAAGGCCAATGCCTTTGCCGTCAAGGCCAGCGCCGCCGAACTGGCGGTGGCCCGCAAGCAGGTCCATGTCCAGTCCCTGATCGCCGCCTACCGCTCGCTCGGGGCGCGCTGGGCCGACCTCGACCCGCTCAAGCGCCAGGAACGCCCGAAGATTCCCGAGCTGGAGCCGGCGTTCTACGACCTGAGCGAGTCCGACATGGACATCACGTTCAGCGCGACCAATACCTATTTCACGAAGGCCGAGCAGCAGACGCTGCGCGAGATCCTGCAGGCGCTGCGCGAGACCTACTGCGGCACCCTGGGCGCCGAGTTCATGCACATCACCGAGCCGGCCGAGAAGCGCTGGTGGCAGGAGAAGCTCGAAAGCATCCGCAGCAAGCCCGCTTTCGTGGCCGAGAAGAAGGTCCACATCCTCGACCGCCTGACCGCGGCCGAAGGCCTGGAGCGCTACCTGCACACCAAGTACGTCGGTCAGAAGCGCTTCTCGCTGGAAGGCGGCGAAAGCTTCATCGCGGCGATGGACGAACTGGTCAACCGCGGCGGTGAAGTCGGGGTCCAGGAGATCGTGATCGGCATGGCCCACCGCGGCCGCCTGAACGTGCTCGTCAACACCCTCGGCAAGATGCCGAAGGACCTGTTCGCCGAGTTCGACCACACCGCGCCCGAGGAGCTGACCGCCGGCGACGTGAAGTACCACCAGGGCTTCTCGTCCGACGTCACCACCCGCGGCGGCCCGGTGCACCTGAGCCTGGCCTTCAACCCCTCGCACCTCGAGATCGTGAACCCGGTCGTCGAGGGCTCGGTCAAGGCCCGCCTGGATCGCCGCGGCGATCAGGAAGGCGACACCGTGCTCCCGGTCCTGGTCCACGGCGACGCGGCCTTCGCCGGCCAGGGCGTGGTGATGGAGACGCTCGCGCTGGCCCAGACGCGCGGCTACTACACCGGCGGCACCGTCCACCTGGTCATCAACAACCAGATCGGCTTCACCACCTCCGACCCGCGCGACAGCCGCTCGACGCTGTACTGCACCGACGTCGTGAAGATGATCGAGGCCCCGGTGCTGCACGTGAACGGCGACGATCCGGAGGCCGTCGTGCTGGCCACCCAGCTCGCGCTCGACTACCGCCAGCAGTTCAACAAGGACGTCGTCGTCGACATCGTCTGCTTCCGCAAGCTGGGCCACAACGAGCAGGACACGCCCAGCCTGACGCAGCCGCTGATGTACAAGAAGATCGCGGCCCACCCCGGCACCCGCAAGCTGTACGCGGAGAAGCTGGTCACCCAGGGCGTGATTCCCGCCACCGCGCCGGACGAGATGGTCAAGGCCTTCCGCGCCGCGATGGACGAGGGCAAGCACACGGTCGATCCGGTGCTGACCAACTTCAAGAGCAAGTACGCGGTCGACTGGTCGCCCTTCCTGGGTCGCAAGTGGACCGATGCCGGCGACACCGCGATCCCGGTCACCGAGTTCCGCCGCCTGGCCGAGCGCATCACCACCGTGCCCTCGGGGTTCAAGGTGCATCCGCTCGTCGAGAAGGTGCTGGCGGACCGCGCGGCGATGGGCCGCGGCGAAGTCAATGTCGACTGGGGCATGGGCGAGCATATGGCGTTCGCCTCGCTGGTCGCCTCCGGCTATCCGGTGCGGCTGTCCGGCGAGGACTGCGGTCGCGGCACCTTCACCCACCGTCACGCCGTCCTGCACGACCAGAACCGCGAGAAGTGGGACACCGGCACCTACATCCCGCTGCAGAACGTGGCCGACGGCCAGGCCCCCTACACGGTGATCGATTCCATCCTGTCGGAGGAGGCGGTGCTGGGCTTCGAGTACGGCTATGCCGCGGCCGAGCCGAACACCCTGGTCATCTGGGAAGCGCAGTTCGGCGACTTCGTCAACGGTGCACAGGTCGTGATCGACCAGTTCATCGCCTCGGGCGAGGTCAAGTGGGGCCGCTCCAACGGCCTGACCCTGATGCTGCCGCACGGCTACGAGGGTCAGGGCCCGGAGCACAGCTCGGCGCGCATCGAGCGTTTCCTGCAGCTTTCGGCCGACACCAACATGCAGGTCGTCCAGCCGACCACCGCCAGCCAGATCTTCCATGTGCTGCGCCGGCAGATGGTGCGGCCCTTCCGCAAGCCGCTGATCCTGTTCACGCCCAAGTCCCTGCTGCGCAACAAGGACGCGACCTCGCCGCTGGCCGAGTTCACCAAGGGCGAGTTCAAGACCGTCATCGGCGAACTGGACGCGACGATCGACGCGGCCAAGGTCAAGCGCGTGGTCGCCTGCTCGGGCAAGGTCTATTACGACCTGGTGAAGAAGCGGGCGGAGAAGAAGGCGTCCGACGTCGCCATCGTGCGCGTCGAGCAGCTCTATCCCTTCCCGCACAAGGCCTTCGCAGCCGAGCTGAAGAAGTACCCGAACGCCACCGAGATCACCTGGTGCCAGGATGAGCCGCAGAACCAGGGTGCCTGGTTCTTCGTGCAGCACTACATCCACGAGAACATGCTGGAAGGCCAGCGCCTCGGCTATGCCGGTCGGCCCTTCTCGGCCTCGCCGGCGGTGGGCTACGCCCACCTGCACCAGGAGCAGCAGAAGGCCCTGCTCGACCAGGCCTTCGGCAAGCTCAAGGGCTTCGTCCTCACGAAGTAAGGCCACCCCGAAGCGCCCTTCGCCAGGCGCGAATCGTCCGCCGGACGATTCGTCGCCGGGCTCAGCCCCTCACGGGTCGCCGCCGACGGACCGGCCGAGCCGGGTCCGCGGCGGCTGCTTGAAGCACAGCATTTAGAGAGACACCATGCCCATCATCGACGTGAAGGTTCCGCAACTGTCGGAATCCGTGGCCGAAGCCACCCTGCTGCAGTGGAAGAAGAAGCCCGGCGAAGCCGTGGCCATCGACGAGATCCTGATCGAGATCGAGACCGACAAGGTCGTGCTCGAAGTGCCGGCGCCGGCGGCCGGCGTGATGGCCCAGATCGTCAAGAACGACGGCGAGCTCTGCGTGAGCGACGAGGTCATCGCCCGCATCGACACCGAGGGCCAGACCGCGGTCAGCCCGCTGGAAGTCAAGCCGGTGGCCGCGGCCCCGGCGGCGGCCGCGGCAGCCCCCGCCCCGGCGGCCGCAGGCAGCAAGTCGGACGTGTACTCGCCGGCGGCGGCGAAGATCGCGGCCGATGCCGGTATCTCCGGTGTCGCCGGCACCGGCAAGGATGGCCGCGTGACCAAGGGCGACGTGCTCGGCGCCGTGGCTGCGGCCGCCAGCGCCCCCGCGGCCAAGGCCGCTCCGGCCCCGGCGCTCAGCGTGCCGGCCAGCCCGGCCGTCGCCAAGCCGCTGCCCGCCGTGGACGTGGCGGCGCCCAAGCTCTCGGACCGCCCGGAGCAGCGGGTGCCGATGTCGCGCCTGCGGGCCCGCGTGGCCGAGCGTCTGCTGCAGTCGCAGGCCACCAACGCCATCCTCACGACCTTCAACGAGGTCAACATGGCCCCGGTCATGGAGATGCGCAAGCGCTTCCAGGACAAGTTCGAGAAGGAGCACGGCGTCAAGATCGGCTTCATGTCCTTCTTCGTGAAGGCGGCCGTCCATGCGCTGAAGAAGTTCCCGATCCTGAACGCCTCGGTCGATGGCAACGACATCGTCTACCACGGCTATTTCGACATCGGCATCGCGGTGGGTTCGCCGCGCGGCCTGGTGGTGCCCATCATCCGCAATGCCGACCAGCTGAGCTTCGCCGACATCGAGAAGACCATCGCCGGCTTCGGCCAGAAGGCCAAGGACGGCAAGCTCTCGCTCGAAGAGCTGTCGGGCGGCACCTTCTCGATCAGCAACGGCGGCACCTTCGGCTCCATGCTGTCGACGCCGATCATCAACCCGCCGCAGTCGGCCATCCTGGGCGTGCACGCCACCAAGGACCGTGCCGTGGTCGAGAACGGTCAGGTCGTGGTCCGCCCGATCAACTACCTCGCCATGTCCTACGACCACCGGATCATCGACGGCCGCGAGGCCGTGCTGGGCCTGGTCGCGATGAAGGAAGCGCTGGAAGACCCCGCGCGCCTGCTGTTCGACATCTGAGCCGTCGAAGCGCCCCCAGGTACTGACCCGACCCCCCGGCGGCGCGCAGGCGGCCGCCCGGGTCGGGCGGCCGCTTCCGAGGCCCCGAGAGGGGCCGCGATCCGAGATCGGAGAACCCCATGTCCCAACACTTCGACGTCATCGTCATCGGCGCCGGCCCCGGCGGCTACATCGCCGCCATCCGCGCCGCGCAGCTCGGCTTCAAGGTCGCCTGCATCGATGCCTGGACCAATGCCCAGGGCGGCCCCGCCCCGGGTGGCACCTGCACCAATGTCGGCTGCATTCCCAGCAAGGCCCTGCTGCAGTCCAGCGAGCACTACGAGCACGCCGGCAAGCACTTCGCAGCGCACGGCATCGGCGTGTCCGGCCTGACGCTGGACGTGGCCAAGATGGTCGGCCGCAAGGACACCGTCGTGAAGCAGAACAACGACGGCATCCTCTACCTGTTCAAGAAGAACAAGGTCGAGTTCTTCCACGGCACCGGCCGCTTCGTGAAGGCCACCGAGAAGGGTTACGAGATCGCCGTCGACGGCCCCGGCGCTGCCACGCTGAGCGGCGAGCACATCGTCGTGGCCACCGGTTCCAGCGCCCGTGCGCTGCCGGGCGCGGACTTCGACGAGGAGCGCATCCTCAGCAACGACGGCGCGCTGCGCATCGGCGCCGTGCCGGCCACGCTGGGCGTGATCGGCTCGGGGGTGATCGGCCTGGAGATGGGCTCGGTCTGGCGCCGCCTGGGGGCCAAGGTCACCGTGCTCGAAGGCCTGCCGACCTTCCTCGGCGCGGTCGACGAGACCATCGCCAAGGAAGCCAACAAGGCCTTCACCCGGCAGGGCCTGAAGATCAACCTGGGCGTGAAGATCAACAGCGTCACGAAGGGTGAAGCCGGCGTGACCGTGGCCTACACCGATGCCAAGGGCGCCGAGCAGAGCCTGGAGGTCGAGCGCCTGATCGTCTCCATCGGCCGCGTGCCCCACACCGCCGGCCTCGCGCCGGAGGCGGTCGGCCTGAAGCTCGACGAGCGCGGCGCCATCGTGGTCGACGAGGAGTGCAAGACCAACCTGCCCAAGGTCTGGGCGGTCGGCGACGTGGTCCGCGGCCCCATGCTCGCCCACAAGGCCGAGGAAGAGGGCGTGGCGGTGGCCGAGCGCATCGCCGGTCAGCACGGCCATGTCGACTTCAACCTCATTCCCTGGGTGATCTACACCTCGCCCGAGATCGCCTGGGTCGGCCAGACCGAGCAGCAGCTCAAGGCCAGCGGCCGCGCCTACAAGGCCGGCAGCTTCCCCTTCATCGCCAACGGCCGCGCCCGCGCGCTGGGCGACACGACCGGCATGGTGAAGATGCTGGCCGACGCGACGACGGACGAACTGCTGGGCGTGCACATCGTCGGCCCGGTGGCCAGCGAGCTGATCGCCGAGGCCTGCGTGGCCATGGCCTTCAAGGCCAGCAGCGAGGACATCGCCCGCATCTGCCATGCCCACCCCTCGCTGAGCGAAGCGACCAAGGAAGCCGCGCTGGCCGTCGACGGCCGCACGCTGAACTTCTGAGGCCAGCCTTCCGCCCGCGCGGTCCCCAGGCCCGCGGGCGGCGGGGGCCGGGGAGGCCGGCGTCGCTTCCTTGCCGCACGACGTCCGGGCGTCGGGTGACCGCCCGGTTTCACCGATGATTCCGCCCATGCCCACCGTCACCGAGCTGTTTCACCAGACCCTGGCCGGTCGCGGCTACACCGCCGATGCGGCCCAGGAGGCCGCGGTGGCCGAACTGCAGCGCTGCGAGGACCAGTGGCGCGCCTACCTGGCGCGGCGCCGCAATGCGGTGGCCAAGCTGCTGCTGAAGCCGGCCCTGCCCAAGGGCGTCTACATGTTCGGCGGCGTCGGCCGTGGCAAGAGCTTCCTCATGGACAGCTTCTTCCAGGCCGTGCCGCTGCGCCGCAAGACGCGGCTGCACTTCCACGAGTTCATGCGCGAGGTGCATCGCGAGCTGCAGGAGCTCAAGGGCCGCGCCGATCCCTTGGATGAACTGGCCCGGCGCATCGCCCGCAAGCACCGTCTCATCTGCTTCGACGAGTTCCACGTCGCCGACGTGACCGACGCGATGATCCTGCACCGCCTCCTGGACGCGCTCTTCCGCAACCGGGTGGCCATCGTCACCACCAGCAACTTCCACCCCGACGGGCTCTACCCCAACGGCCTGCATCGCGACCGCATCCTGCCGGCCATCGAGCTGCTGAAGACGCATCTGGTGGTCAAGCAGGTCGATGCCGGCATCGACTACCGGCGCCGCACGCTGGAGCAGGTCGCGCTCTACCACTGCCCGGCCGGTCCGGCCGCCGATGCCCAGCTGGCCGAGACCTTCGGCAAGCTGGCCGAGTGCGCCGACGAGGAGCCCCGGCTGCTGATCGAGCATCGCGAGCTCAAGGCCCGGCGCCGTGCCGGGGGCGTGGTGTGGTTCGACTTCGCGCAGCTCTGCGGCGGCCCGCGCTCGCAGAACGATTACCTCGAGATCGCGAGCCAGTTCCACACCCTGCTGCTGTCGAACGTGCCCCTGATGCCGCCCAAGCTCGCCGCCGAGGCGCGGCGCTTCACCTGGCTGATCGACGTGCTCTACGACCGGCGCGTCAAGCTGGCGGTCTCGGCCGCCGTGCCGCCCGAGCAGCTCTACACCGAAGGGCCGCTCGCGCACGAATTCCCGCGCACCATCTCGCGCCTCAACGAGATGCAGAGCGCCGAGTTCCTGGCCCTGCCGCATCGCAACGTCGACACCCGGCTGACCTGAGGCCTGCCGGGCCGGCTCCTATACTGGCCCGGACCCGATGGATGCCGACCGCCCCGACCCCGCCGAGCGCGACGCGCTGCCCTGGCCCGACGCGGCGCCGCCCGAGGACCTGGTCCAGGCCGTGGCCCGCTGCTTCGGTCCCGAGGGGCCGCTGGCCGCGCAGGATCCGTCCTACCTCGAACGCTCCGGCCAGCAGCAGATGGCGGCGGCCGTGGCCGAAGCCATCACCGACCAGGCCGTGCTGGTCGTCGAGGCCGGCACCGGCATCGGCAAGACCTTCGCCTACCTGGTGCCGGCCCTGCTCTCGGGCCGTCGCACCCTGGTCAGCACCGCCACCAAGAGCTTGCAGGACCAGCTCTACCGCCGCGATCTGCCGGCCCTGCGCGACACCCTGGGCCTGCCCCTGCGCACCGCGCTGCTCAAGGGCCGCGGCAGCTACCTCTGCCAGCACCGCCTGATCCTGGCCCGCGGCGAGGACAGCATGGCCGATGCCGCCACCCAGCGCGCGCTGGCCCGTATCGAGACCTGGGCCCAGGGCACGCCCAATGGCGACCTGGCCGGCCTGCCGGGCCTGGACGAGCGCTCGCCGCTGCTGCCGCTGATCACCTCCACCCGCGAGAACTGCCTGGGCAGCGACTGCCCGCAGTTCCGCGAATGCCATGTGATGCAGGCGCGGCGCGAGGCCATGGCGGCCGATCTGGTCGTCGTCAACCACCACCTCTTCTTCGCCGACCTGAGCCTGCGCGACACCGGCATGGCCGAGCTGCTGCCCAGCGTCGAGCTGGCCATCTTCGACGAAGCCCACCAGCTGGCCGAGGCCGGCGTCGGCTTCCTCGGCCGCAACCTCGGCAGTGCCCAGGCCCTGGACCTGGCCCGCGACCTGCTGGCCGCCGGTCTGCGCGAGGCCCGCGGCCTGCAGCCCTGGGCCGAACTGGCCGGCCGCCTCGACCGCGCCGCGCGCGATCTGCGCCTGGTGGCGGCCGGTCCGCTGGCCCACCGGCCGCCGCGTGGCGGCAGCCTGAAACTGCGCTGGGAGGACCGGGCCGAGGCGCCTGACTTCGTCGAAGGTCTTGCCGCCCTTGCCGCAGCCGCCACGGCCGTGCAGGCTGCACTCGACACCGTCAGCGAGCTGGCGCCCGATTTCCCCAAGCTGGCCGACCGCGCCCAGGCCCTGTCCCAGGCCGCCCGGGCCTTCGGCCAGCCGGCCGAGACGGGGCGCGTGCGCTGGATCGAGCTGGGCAGCCTGGCCATGCGCCTGGTCGACAGTCCGCTCGATGTGCGCGAGGCCATGCAGGGCCAGCTCGACGCGGCGCCGCGGGCCTGGGTCTTCACCTCGGCCACGCTGGGCGCGGAGGCGCGCCTGCAGTGGTTCACCGAGCGCACCGGCCTGGACGACCGGGCCCGTACCCTCAAGCTCGACAGCCCCTTCGACTACCGGCAACAGGCCCGGCTGCATGTGCCCGCGCGCTTCCCGCGGCCGAACAGCCCCGAACATCCGACCGCCGTCGCGGCCCTGGCCGCCCGCTGCGCGCTGCGCCTGGGCGGCCGCAGCTTCGTGCTGACGACCACGCTGCGCGCCCTGCAGCGCATTGCCGAGGACCTGGAGGCCCCGCTGGCCGACGCCGGCATCGCCCTGCTGGTGCAGGGCCGGCTGCCGAAGCGGCAGCTGCTGGAACGTTTCGTCGCCGGTGAGCCCGCGCTGCTGGTCGGGTCGGCCAGCTTCTGGGAGGGCATCGACGTGCCGGGTGAGGCGCTGCAATGCGTCGTGATCGACAAGCTGCCTTTTCCTCCGCCGAGCGACCCGCTGGTCGAGGCGCGCAGCCGGCAGCTGGAGGCCGCGGGCCGCAGCCCCTTCAAGGACTATTTCGTCGCCGAGGCCGCGGTGGCGCTGAAGCAGGGCGCCGGGCGACTGATCCGCCGCGAGAGCGACTGCGGCCTGCTGGTGGTGGCCGACCCGCGCCTGGCGGCGCCGGGCTACGGGCGGCAGCTGCTGAGCGCGCTGCCGCCGATGCCGCGCCTCGACGATCTCGACGAGGCGCTGGACTGGCTGGTCGACCTCACCAGACCTGCCACCAGGGCTTGCTGACCTTGGCCTTCGCGTCCAGGCCGCCGCTCAGGAAGACGCTGTTCGGGAAATTCTTGACCAGCACGCGCTGGGCATCGTCACGCAGCTCGGGCAGCTTCAGCTCGTCGTAGCCGCGGACCATGATGAACAGCGCCTCCTCGACCGCCGGGGCGTTGCGGAATTCCTGCACCGCCTGCTGCGCGCGGTTCACCGCGGCCACCCAGGCACCGCGGCGCGCGTAGTAGCGCGCCACATGCACCTCGTACTGTGCCAGCGTGTTCAGGATGTAGTTCATCCGCAGGCCGGCATCCGGCGCGTAGCGCGAATTCGGGAACAGCGTGACGACCTGACGGTAGCTCTGGTAGGCGTCGCGCGAGGCCTGCTGGTCGCGCTCGGAGAGGTCCTGCCGCGCGAAGCTCCCGAGCAGGCCGAGCCGCTCGTTGAAGTTGATCTGCCCCTGCAGGTAGTAGGCATAGTCCAGCGCCGGGCTGCTGGGGTTCAGGCTGATGAAGCGCTCCAGGGTGGCCAGGGCCTCGGGCTTGAGGCCGTTCTTCCACTGCGCGTAGGCCAGGTCCAGCTGGGCCTGCTGCGCGAGCTGGGTGCCGGCGGCACGCGCTTCCAGGCGGGTGTAGAGCTGGATCGCACGGTCCCAGTTGGCCGCGGCGGACTCGTCGCGGGCCTCTTCATACAATCGGGTCGTGTCCCACTTCTCCACGTCGCTGCCCAGGCCGGGCTTCGACGCGCAAGCCGCCAGCAGGACCACGGCGGCGGCCATCAGGGAGGCGCGGCCGAGGCGGCCGGAGCAGGGCGGTTGGCGGTGCAGGTTCATCGCAAGGGACTTCGGCGCCGGCCCGCAGCGGATCGGGCGCCCATCAAAGGACAAATGACCGACGAGTATAGGGGTGCCCCCCCGCGGGATCCGGGGCTTGCCGGGGCCTGGCCCGAGGCTCTGGACGGCCCGGTGGACGAGGCCGAAGGCGAGGGTCCGGACGAAGCGCCGGCCGAGCTGCGCGTCGGCCAGGTCGCGCCTGCCGAACACGGCGAGCGCCTGGACCGCTGGCTCGCGCGGCTCGCGCCGGAGTTTTCGCGCAGCCATGTGCAGACCTTGATCGCCCAGGGCGAGGCCACGATCGACGGCCGGCCGGCGACCACCCCCGCCAAGCGCCTGCTTGCCGGCCAGCAGCTGGCCCTGCGTCTGGTGCCGACGCCGCAGAGCCAGGCCTTCCGGCCCGAGCCCCTGCCGCTGGCCATCGTCCACGAGGACGAGTCCCTGATGGTGGTCGACAAGCCGGTCGGCCTCGTCGTGCATCCGGCGGCGGGCCACTGGTCCGGCACGCTGCTCAACGGTCTGCTCGCCCACCACGCCGGGGCATCGGCCCTGCCGCGGGCCGGCATCGTGCATCGGCTGGACAAGGACACCAGCGGCCTGATGGTCGTCGCCAAGACCCTGGCTGCCCAGACGGCGCTGGTGCGCGCCATCGCCGCCCGCGAGGTGCACCGCGAGTACCTGGCCCTGGCCCACGGCCTGCCGCCGCCGACCGGCACCATCGACGCGCCGATCGGTCGCGATCCGGCCTCCCGCGTGCGCATGGCCGTCGTCGCCGGCGGCAAGCCGGCCCGCACCGACATCGAGCGCCTGGGTGGGGTGGCCGAGGCCGGCCCGCGCGGCGTCAGCCTGCTGCGCTGCCTGCTGCACAGCGGTCGCACCCACCAGATCCGCGTCCACCTTGCCCACCGCGGCCATCCCCTGCTGGCGGACGCCGTCTACGGCGGTGCGCCGGCGGCCGGCCTGCAGCGCCAGGCCCTGCATGCGCGGGTGCTCAGCCTCGTGCACCCGCTCAGTGGCCGCCGCCTGCGCTGCGTGGCACCGCCGCCGGCCGACCTGCTGGCCGCGGTGACTACGCTCGGTCTGCAGGCGGCCCTGCCAGCCGACCCGCCGGGCGTGCATTGGGAAGCCTCGTGAACGCCTCCCGCCCGCTGCGGCCGGAGCCTGCAGGGGCGTCCCGTACACTATCGCCCTGAGAGGCGGTGTGAACCCGCCGGCATGACAGGCCGCAGCCTTCCTTCGCGGCCCCCGTCCTGCCTCCCGGAATGGCGCGCCCCTGATCGGCGGATTCCGGTTCCGTCGGGCCCCTGCGGCCCGCACCCTGTCCGACCCCTGGCCGTCTGGCCGCCCCGAAGCTGCGATCGATGAACATTCAGGATGCCAAGCGCGTCCTCGAAGCCGCCTTGCTCTGTGCGCGCGAGCCCTTGCCGCTGCGCGAGCTCAAGCTGCTTTTCGACGACCCGGTCGACGCGGTCACGCTGCGTCCGGTGCTGGACGCCCTGGCCGAGGACTGGGCCGACCGCGGCCTGGAGCTGGTCGAGCTGGCCAGCGGCTGGCGTTTCCAGAGCCGGCCGGCCATGCGCCTGCATCTCGATCGCCTCAACCCCGAGAAGCCGCCGCGCTACACCCGCGCGACGCTGGAAACCCTGGCCATCATTGCCTACCGCCAGCCGGTCACCCGCGGTGACATCGAGGACATCCGCGGCGTGACCGTCGGTGCGCCGATGATCAAGCAGCTCGAGGACCGCGGCTGGATCGAGGTGATCGGCCACCGCGAGGCCCCGGGCCGGCCGGCGCTCTTCGCGACGACCCGGGCCTTCCTCGACGACCTGGGCCTGGCCTCGCTGGCCGAGTTGCCGCCGCTCGACGGCAGCGGCCTGGGCGGCGATCCGGCGGCCGGCCAGACCCTCTCCCTGCTTCCCCCGGACCCGGTGTCGCCTGAAGACACCGGGCCGGCGCTGCGGCCCACCCCCGGGGTGGAGGACCGCCAAGACGATCCGGCCCAGCCGGCGGATCGCGCCACGGCGCCGGACCTGGCCCGCCCCGACGGGGCGGACGAGGTCGCGGCCCCAAGCCCGGACGACGCCGTGACGGCGGACGTCCTTCCTGTCGCCGCACCGGCCGCCTCCCAGGCCCCGGATGCCGAAGTTGCGGCCGACCCTCGTCCTCCCACCGAGACGACATGAGCATGAACGAACAGCCCGACGCGCCGGATCTTTCCCCGCCGGCCGACTCCGCCGGGCCGACGGCCCCCGCCCGCCGGCGCCGCAGCCCCGCCGCGCGTCCCGCGGCGGAAGCCAGCCCGACGCCGCCGGCCGAGGCCGACACCCAGCCGGCCCCTCGCCGGCGCAGCCGGGCGGCCGTCGCCCCGGTCGAAGCCGACGCGGAAGCCGTGCCGGCACAGGCTGAAGCCGCTTTGCCGGTCGAGCCTGCCCCCGAGGTCCAGGCCGAAGCCGAGATCCCGGCAGCCAAGCCGGCCCGTCGCCGCAGCCCGCGCAAGCCCGCCGCCGAGCCCCAGGACGCCCCGGTCTCCGCGGAAGCGCCGGTCGCCGTGCCGGCGGACGCTGCGCCGCATGCCGAGGCCCAGCCCGAAGCGGCGGATGCCGCCGCCGACGCCCCGGCAGAGACCCCGGTCGAGGCCGAGACCGAAGCGGGCAGCCCGCCGCGCCCGGGCCGACCCGCCGCGGTGCCGCCGCCCGTCGAGAGCCTGGTCGCCGCCCGTGCGCTCTTCGACGCGCTCATCACCGGGCACTACGACCCCGAAGCCGAAGCCGCTGCCCAGACCGCCGCCGCGGGCGAAGCCGAGGCCGACGCGGCCGAGGACGAGGGCCCGGCCGATGCCGGCAAGCGCGTGCTCGAAGCCGAACCCGACGCGCCCAAGCTGCACAAGGTCCTGGCCCAGTCGGGCGTGGGTTCGCGCCGCGACATGGAGCAGCTCATCGCCGACGGCCAGGTCACGGTCAACGGCGAAGTCGCCCACCTTGGCATGCGCGTCGTCATCGGCGACCGCGTCGAGGTCAAGGGCAAGCCGGTACGCCTGCGCATCCACCCGCCGACCGCCCGCGTGCTGGCCTATCACAAGCCCACCGGCGAGGTCGTCACGCACAGCGATCCGGAAGGTCGTCCTACCGTCTTCCGCCACCTGCCGCGCCTGCCGCAAGGCAAGTGGCTGTCGGTCGGCCGGCTCGACATCAACACCGAAGGCCTGCTGCTCTTCACCAATTCCGGCGACCTGGCCAACCGGCTGATGCACCCGCGCTTCGGCGTCGAGCGCGAGTACGCGGTCCGCGTGCTCGGCCAGCTCGGCGAGCTGCAGCGCGCGCAGCTGCTGGCCGGCGTGGCCATCGACGGCCAGACGGCGGCCTTCCGCAGCATCGACAACGGCGGCGGCGAAGGCGCGAACCACTGGTACCGCGTCGTCATCTCCGAAGGCCGCAACCGCGAGGTGCGCAAGCTCTTCGAATCGGTCGGCCTGGTCGTCAGCCGCCTGATCCGCATCCGCTACGGCAGCGTCGTGTTGCCGCGCGGCCTCAAGCGCGGCGTCTGGGTGGAGCTGGACGAGCCCGACCTGAAGGTCATCCGCCAGCTCGCCGGCCTGCACGACGGCCCGCGTCCACAGCCTGCCGCCAAGACCGGCAAGGCCGCGCGCGGGCCGAAGCCGATGCAGAACGGCCCGCGGCCCCAGCCCGGCGAGCTGCCGGCCCGCGGCCCGGCCGGCGCCGGCAAGCCGGGCAAGGCCGGTGGCAACAAGTTCGGCCCGGGCGGCAAGGGTCCGCGTCCGGCCGGTGGTCCGCAGGGCGGTGCCGCGCGTCCGCCGCGGGCCGAGCGTCCGCCCCGCGAGGTGCTGCGCGATGCCGACGGCGAAGCCCTGTTCGAGGATGTGGGCCGCATCCCCAACCCGCTGGAGCAGACCTTCGACCGTCGCTTCGCCAAGGGCGGCCCGCGCCGCCCGGCGCAGGGCTTCGGCGGCGCCCAGCGCGTCGACGACGACTACATCCCTGGCGGTGCGATTCCCAACCCGCTGGAACAGACCTTCGACCGCCGCTTCGTCAAGGGCTCGCAGCGCATCGTCGCCGGCTTCGGCCGGCCCGACAGCGGCGAGCCGGGCGGAGCGGCCGGCGGTCCCAAGGGCCCCAAGGGCGGTCCGAAGCAGCCCGATCCGATGCAGACCTCGGTGGGCTACATCGGCGCCGACGCCTACTTCAACAAGGGCGGCAAGAAGGGCGGCGGGGGCGGCGGCGGCAACTGGGGCGGCAAGCGCCGCGGTCGCTGAAGCCTGCCGGTCCCCGCGATCCCCGGGCGGTGTGAACGATGTCGCGCCGCCCACCTACAATCATGGGCTTTGCCCAAACCTGATTTCCCGGAGTTTCCATGGCGATTGAACGCACCCTCTCGATCATCAAGCCCGACGCCGTCGCGAAGAACGTGATCGGCCAGATCTACAGCCGCTTCGAAGGCGCCGGCCTGAAGATCGCCGCGGCGAAGTTCGTGCACCTCTCGCGCGCCGAAGCCGAGCAGTTCTATGCCGTGCACAAGGCCCGTCCCTTCTTCAAGGACCTGGTGGATTTCATGATCTCCGGCCCGGTCATGATCCAGGTGCTGGAAGGTGAGGGCGCGATCGCCAAGAACCGCGAGCTGATGGGCGCCACCGATCCGAAGAAGGCCGAGAAGGGCACCATCCGCGCCGACTTCGCCGACTCGATCGATGCCAACGCCGTGCACGGCTCGGACGCCCCCGAGACCGCCGCCGCCGAAGTGGCCTTCTTCTTCCCCGGCCTGAACGTCTACAGCCGCTGAGCGGCGCGGGGCGGACCGGGGCTGGCGGTGTCCGGCCGCCGGCCCGGCCCCACCCCTTGGCCCCGCCGCATGCTTGCCGCATGCCGCGGGGCCTTTATGCTTGAAGCCCGGCCCGAGGCTTTGTGCCCGCTGACGTGATCAACCTCCTCGACTTCGACCTCGACCGCCTGGCCACGCACTGCGAAGGCCTGGGCGAGAAGCGATTCCGTGCGACCCAGCTCTTCCGCTGGATCCACCAGAAGGGCGCCCGCGACTTCGACGCGATGAGCGACCTGGCCAAGTCCCTGCGCAGCAAGCTGGCCGGCGCGGCCGAGATCCGCCCGCTGCCCATCCTGAGCGAGCATGTGTCGGCCGACGGCACCGTGAAGTGGCTGTTCGACGTCGGACAGGGCGATGCGGTCGAGACCGTCTTCATCCCCGAGGACGACCGCGGCACGCTGTGCGTGTCCTCGCAGGCCGGCTGTGCGGTCGGCTGCCGCTTCTGCTCGACGGGTCACCAGGGCTTCAGCCGCAACCTGGAGACCGGCGAGATCCTGGCGCAGCTCTGGCATGCCGAGCACGCGCTGCGGGCCCGTGCGCGGGCCCGCGACGGCGCACCGGCCCGCGGCAACTCGACCAGCGACCAGCGCATCATCAGCAACGTCGTGATGATGGGCATGGGCGAGCCGCTGCAAAACTTCAACGCCCTGGTGCCGGCGCTCAAGGTGATGCTGGACGACCACGGCTACGGCCTGTCGCGCCGCCGGGTCACCGTCAGCACCTCGGGCGTGGTCCCGATGATCGACCGCCTGCGCGAAGCTGCGCCGGTGGCCCTGGCCGTGTCGCTGCATGCACCCGAGGATGCGCTGCGCGAAGACCTGGTGCCGATCAACCGCAAGTACCCGCTGGCCGAGCTGCTGGCCGCCTGCCAGCGCTACCTGGACAAGGCGCCGCGCGACTTCGTCACCTTCGAGTACTGCATGCTCGACGGCGTGAACGACAGCCCGGCCCAGGCCCGCGCCCTGCTGCGCCTGGTGGGCGAGCACGGCCCGGTGGGCCGCGTGCCTTGCAAGTTCAACCTCATTCCCTTCAATCCCTTCCCGGCCTCGGGCCTGCGGCGCTCCTCGGCGGTGAACGTCGAGGTCTTCGCGCAGATCCTGGCCGAGGGCGGCATCGTCACCACGGTGCGCAAGACGCGGGGGGACGACATCGACGCGGCCTGCGGCCAGCTCGCCGGCGAGGTGCAGGACCGCACCCGCGCCGCCGAGCGCCTGGCCCAGCGCCGCGAGAGCGGTTTGCTGGGCGGCATTCCCGTGGTCGTGGAGGCGCGCCGGTGAAGTCCTGCCTGCGCCGTGGCCTGGCCCCCTGGCTTGCGGGGCTCGCCCTGGGGCTGACCGTCCTACTGCCCGGTCCGCTGCATGCGCAGGCCCCCTCGTCCGACCCCATCACCAGCTCGGACGAGACCGAGGTCCAGCGGCGTGCCCGGCTGCGCCTGGAACTGGCCGCCGCCTATTTCGCCGAGGGCCAGTACGCGACCGCGCTCGACGAGGTCAAGCAGGCCCTCGCCGTCCGGCCCGACGCGGTGCCGGCCCACAACCTGCGCGGCCTGATCTACGCGGCGCTTGGCGATGCGCCCCGGGCAAGCGAGAGCTTCGAGCGGGCGCTGGCGCTGGATCCGCACGACGCCGACAGCCTCCACAACTACGGCTACTTCCGCTGCCAGCGCGCGCAGTGGGCCGAGGCCGACGCCCTGTTTGAGCGGGCACTGGCGCAGCCGGCCTACCGCCAGCGCGCCCGGACCCTGCTGGTGCAGGGGGTCTGCGCGCGCCAGGCCGGCGACCTGCCTCGGGCCCAGGACCTGCTTCAGCAGGCCTTCGACCTGGACGCCGGCCAGCCGGCCAGCGCGATGAACCTGGCCGAGGTGCTGCTGCGCCGCGGCGAGCCCGAGCGGGCCCGCTTCTACGTCAAGCGAGTCAACGACCGCGCCGAGCTGCGCAACGCAGAATCGCTGTGGCTGCTGGCCCGTATCGAACACCGACTGGGGCGGACCGCCGAAGTGGCCACCCTGGGCCAACAGTTGCGCAGCCGCTACCCCGAGGCGCGCGAGACCGCAGCCTTCGAACGGGGTGCCTTCGATGAATGAGCAAGATTTCGCGCCGCCCGCGGTGCCGCAAGCCCACCCGTCCACGGCCGGCGCCATCCTGCGCGCCGAGCGCGAGCGCCAGGGCCTGACGCTGGAGGCCCTGGCCGCCACCCTGAAGGTCCAGGTCAGCAAGCTTGAGATGCTGGAAGCCGACCGGATCGACGGCCTGCTCGACCGCACCTTTGCGCGGGCGCTGGCGCAGAGCCTGTGCCGCGTCCTGAAGGTCGAGCCCCGCCGCGTGCTGGATCTGCTGCCGCAGCAGGACCAGCCGGCGATCGAGCCGCTCGGCCAGGCCGGCCTGAACCAGCCCTTCCGTGACGGGGGCCGTCGCCGGGTCGACTGGGGCAGCTCGCCGCGCACGCTCGGTCAGCCCCTGATCGCCCTGACCCTGCTGCTGCTGGCCGGAGCCGCGGCGGTGGTGTTCTGGCCGCCTGCGGCGCAGGACGCCGAGGCGCCAGCCGCGCCGGCGCTGGCACAGGATCTGGCCGCCCCGGACCCGGCGGCCAGCCTGCCCTTGGGGCCGGGCGTGGTGGCCGAGGGACTGCCCGCCTCCGCGATCGCGGCCGAGGGCGCCGCATCGGCCTCCGCCGTGCCCGTGGCCGCGGCCGCCGCCGTCGCACCGGCAGGGGGGGGTGCCTCGGGCCCGGTGGCCGTCCCGTCGGCCGCTGCGGCATCGGCGCCTGGCGCGGGTCCGCTGGCGCTGCAGGCCGTGGAGTCGTCCTGGATCGAGGTTCGGGAGGCCGGCGGCAAGGTGCTGCTGTCGCGCACCCTCGCCGCGGGCGAATCGCTGCGCCTGGATGGCGTCTTGCCGCTGAGCCTGACGGTCGGCAACGTCAAGGGCACCCAGGTCAGCTTCCGCGACACCGCGATCGACCTGAATCCGCTGAATCGCGGCAACGTCGCCCGTCTGGAGCTGAAATGAGCCTTGCCGATCCGACCCAGGCCATCGCCGCCGCCCGTCCGGCCGCCCGCCGCAGCCTGCAGGCGCGCGTCGTCTGGGGCTCGAATGTCGTCACCGTGGGGGGCGACGCCCCGGTGCGCGTGCAGTCCATGACCAACACCGACACCGAGGATGCGATCGGCACCGCCATCCAGGTCAAGGAACTGGCCCAGGCGGGCAGCGAGCTGGTCCGCATCACCGTCAACACGCCCGAGGCCGCCAAGGCCGTGCCGCATGTGCGCGAGCAGCTCGACCGCATGGGCATCGCCGTGCCGCTGGTGGGCGATTTCCACTACAACGGCCATCGCCTGCTGAGCGAGTTTCCGGACTGCGCCCAGGCCCTGAGCAAGTACCGCATCAACCCCGGCAATGTCGGCAAGGGCGACAAGAAGGACCGCCAGTTCGCGATGATGGTCGAGGCGGCGCTCAAGTACGACAAGCCGGTGCGCATCGGCGTGAACTGGGGCAGCCTGGACCAGGAGCTGCTCGCCCGCCTGATGGACGAGAACGCGGCCCGCGCCACCCCCTGGACCGGACAGCAGGTCATGTACCAGGCCCTGATGCAGTCGGCGCTCGATTCGGCGGCCTATGCCGTGGAGCTGGGCATGGACCCGGCCCAGGTGCTGCTGTCCTGCAAGGTCAGCGGGGTGCAGGACCTGGTCAGCGTCTACCGTGCACTGGCGGCGCGCTGCAACCATCCCCTGCACCTGGGCCTGACCGAGGCGGGCATGGGCACCAAGGGCACGGTGGCCTCCACCGCGGCCATGGGCCTGCTGCTGCAGGAGGGCATCGGCGACACCATCCGCGTCAGCCTCACGCCGCAGCCCGGCGAGTCGCGCACGCAGGAGGTGGTGATCGCCACCGAGATCCTTCAGGCCCTGGGCCTGCGCGCCTTCAACCCCAGCGTGACCGCCTGCCCGGGCTGCGGCCGCACCACCAGCACCACCTTCCAGGAACTGGCCAAGCAGATCGACGACTTCCTGCGTGCGCAGATGCCGGTCTGGAAGGCCCGCTACCCGGGCGTCGAATCCATGAAGGTCGCGGTGATGGGCTGCATCGTCAACGGCCCCGGGGAGAGCAAGCATGCCGACATCGGCATCAGCCTGCCCGGCACCGGCGAGGCCCCGGCCGCCCCCGTCTTCATCGACGGCGAGAAGGCCCTGACCCTGCGGGGCGAGGGCATCGCGACCGAATTCCAGAAGGTCGTCGAGACCTACATCGAGCGGCGCTACGGCCAGCCGGCCTGAGCGTCCGGGCGGGCGGACCCCGCCCCTCCGATTTCCTTCCGAGACGAGATGGCCCCTGGCGGGCCGTCCGAGCTGTCCATGAGCGAGATTTCCCGCGCCGCAAGGCCTGACGCTTCCCCGCTGCGTGCGGTGAAGGGCATGAACGACCTGCTGCCGCCGGCCTCGGCGCAGTGGGAGTGGCTGGAGGCCACCGTCCGCGAACTGATGCGCCGCCACGGCTACGCCAATGTGCGCACGCCCATCGTCGAGCCGACCGCGCTCTTCGTGCGCGGCCTGGGCGAGGTGACCGACATCGTCGAGAAGGAGATGTACGCCTTCGAGGACAAGCTCAACGGCGACCAGCTCACCCTGCGCCCCGAGGGCACGGCCGGCGTGGTGCGGGCCGCGGTCGAGCACAGCCTGCTGCGCGAGGGCGGCAAGCGTCTCTATTACCTCGGCCCGATGTTCCGCCACGAGCGGCCGCAGAAGGGCCGCTACCGCCAGTTCCACCAGGTCGGCGTCGAGGTGCTGGGCTTTCCCGGGCCCGACGTGGACGCCGAAGTCATCCTGCTGACCCGTACGCTGTGGCGTGCGCTGGGTCTGGTTGAAGGCCGCGACCTGCGGCTGGAGCTCAACAGCCTGGGCCAGCCGGCCGAACGCCAGGCCCACCGCGCCGCGCTGATCGCCCACTTCGAGGCCCATGCCGACCAGTTGGACGAGGACGCCAGGCGCCGCCTGCACAGCAACCCGCTGCGCATCCTCGACACCAAGAACCCGGCCATGCAGGCCCTGGTCGAGTCCGCGCCCAAGCTGGGCGACTTCCTCGGCGAGGCCTCGCGCGCCCACCTGGCGGCGGTCTGCGGCGTGCTGGATGCCGCCGGCATCGCCTACCGCCTGAACCCGCGCCTGGTGCGCGGCATGGACTACTACAACCTGACCGTCTTCGAATGGGTGACCGAGCGCCTGGGCGCCCAGGGCACGGTCTGCGGCGGCGGGCGCTATGACGGCCTGGTCGGCCAGCTCGGCGGCCAGCCGGCGCCGGGCGTGGGCTGGGGCCTGGGCATCGAGCGCCTGATGCTGCTGCTGGAGGAGGTCGGCGTGCTGCCGGCGCCGCCCGCGCCGGACGTCTATGCCGTGGTGCCGAGCGCGGCCGCGCTGCAGCCGGCCATGGTGGCGGTGGATGCCCTGCGCGCGGCCGGCGTGGCCGTGCTCTGGCATGCCGCCGGGGCCGAGGGCCCGGCCAGCATGAAGTCGCAGTTCAAGAAGGCCGATGCCAGCGGCGCGCGCTATGCGCTGGTCTTCGGCGAGGCCGAGCTGGCCGAGGGCCTGGTGGCCCTCAAGCCCCTGCGGGCACCGGCCGCTGGCGAAGGGCAGGGCGGGGATGCGCCTCGCGCGGCCCAGCAGCTCAAGCCCCTGCATGACGTGGCCGCCTGGGCGGCCGAACTCCTCCCCGCATAATCCGCGGCTTGCCGCCGGCGCCCGCCGGCCTTCCTGCGTGTTCCCTGCGTCCCCAAGAACCTAGCGATGGCCACCCCTCTCGACCTGCAGGAGCAGGAACAGCTCGACCAGATCAAGGACTTCTGGAAGCGCCACGGCACCCTGATCACCAGCCTGCTGACCGTCGCGCTGCTGATCGCGGCGGGCTGGAACGGCTGGAACTGGTGGCAGCGCAGCCAGGCCGCCAAGGCCGGCGTGCTCTTCGACGAGATCGACCGGGCGGTCAGCGCCGGCGACGCCGACAAGGCCGGCCGGGTCTTCGGTGACCTGCGGGACCGCTTTGGCGGCACGGTCTTCACCGCGCAGGCTGCGCTGCTGGCGGCCAAGGTGCAGCTGGACAAGGAGCAGGCCGATGCAGCCGCAGGCACGCTGCGCTGGGCGGCCGAGCACGCGGCCGACGAAGGCTATCGCCGCATCGCCGGCCTGCGCCTGGCCGGCGTGCTGCTGGACCAGGGCAAGTTCGACGAGGCCCTGGCCGCACTGCCGAAGGACAGCGAAGGCTTGTTTGCCGCGCTCGGCGCCGATCGGCGCGGCGACATCCTGCGCGCGCAGGGCAAGCATGCCGAGGCGATCACCGCCTTCCAGCAGGCCCTGGCGGCCTTCGGGTCCGAGGGCGACTACCGCCGCGTGGTCGAAGCCAAGCTGATTGCGCTGGGCGCACCGCAGCCCTCCCTTCCCGCCGCCTCCGGAGCCGCGCAATGATGTCGCTGACCCGTTTCTGCCCGAAGCCGGGCGTCCGTCGTCTGCTCGCGGGCGTCCTGTCGCTGGCGGCTGCCGGCCTGCTCGCGGGCTGCGGCAGCCTGTTCGGATCCAGCGCGCCCAAGCCCGCGCCGCTGCCGACCCTGCCGGCCCAGCCGGTGCAGCTCCAGCTGCTGTGGCGTGATGACCTGCCTTCGCGCCGCAGCCCCAGCCAGGCGGTGCTGGCCGGTGACCGCTACGTGGTGGCCGGAGGCGATGGCCGTCTGGCTGCCTACGCCCTTGCCGATGGCCGGGTGCTGTGGCGGGCCCATGTGCGGCAGGAGCTCGGGGCCTCCCTCGGAAGCGACGGCCTGGTGGCGGCCGTGGTCACGCTCGACAACGAGCTGATCGTGGTCCGCGAGGACCGTGAGCTCTGGCGCACCCGGCTCGGGAGCCGGGTGGTCACGGCACCGCTGGTGGCGGGTGAGCGGGTCTTCGTGCTCACGGTCGACCGCCAGGTGCTGGCCTTCGACGCCCTCAACGGCCGTGCGCTGTGGACCCAGCAGCGGGCCGGCGCCGGCGAGCCCCTGACCCTGCTGAAGCCGGGCGTGCTGCGTGCCCACCGCAATCTGCTGGTCGTCGGCCTCGGCCCGCGCCTGGTCGCGCTCGACAGCCTGGATGGCAGCGTGCGCTGGGACCTGCCCCTGGCGGCCCCGCGTGGCACCAACGAGGTCGAGCGCCTGGCCGATCTGGTCGGCCCCGCCGGCCGCGAGGGCAAGGTGATCTGCGCGCGGGCCTTCCAGTCCGCCCTGGGCTGCGTCGATGCCGATGCCGGCCGCCTGCTGTGGAGCAAGTCCGGCAGTGGCGAGGAGGGCACGGCCGTCGACGCCGAGCAGGTCTACAGCGTCGATGCCAACGACCGCCTCATGGCCTGGAAGCGCAGTGGTGGCGAGGTCCGCTGGAGCAGCGAAAGCCTGCTGCGCCGGCAGCTGACGGCGCCCGTGGTGGTCGGTCGTCATCTGCTGGTCGGCGACGCGCAAGGCTATGTGCATGTCTTCGACCGCGACAGCGGTCAGCCGGTCGGCCGCATCGCCACCGACGGAAGTGCCGTCGACAGCCCGCTCAGCGTGGCGCCCGGGGGCACGGTGCTCCTGAGCACGCGCCGCGGCGGCGTCTTCGCGCTGCGGCTGCCGCGCTGACGCGGTGCGTGGCCGCGTGGGCGGCCCTGCGCCTGATTCCGCCGACGGCGGCGGTGCCCCCGGGTGCCGCCGTCGTTTCCTTCTGAGCCCGCCGCGGCGGCCCCCCGGCCGGACGTGGCCCGACCGCGGAAGGTCCGCAACGCCATGAAACCCGTCATCGCCCTGGTCGGCCGACCCAATGTCGGCAAGTCGACCCTGTTCAACCGCATGACCAAGAGCCGCGACGCGATCGTCGCGGACTACGCCGGCCTGACCCGCGACCGCCACTACGGTGATGGCCGGCTCGGGCGCCGCGAGTTCATCGTCATCGACACCGGCGGCTTCGAACCGACGGCCGAGACCGGCATCGTCCGCGAGATGGCGCGCCAGACCCGCCAGGCCGTGGCCGAGGCCGATGTGGTGATCTTCGTCGTCGATGTGCGCGGCGGCATCTCCGCCCAGGACCACGACATCGCCCGCTACCTGCGCCAGACCGGCAAGCCGGTGCTGCTGGCGGCCAACAAGGCCGAGGGCATGGTCGGCAGCGCGCATCTGGGCGAGGGCCACGAGCTGGGCATCGGCGAACCGCTGCCCGTTTCCGCCGCCCACGGCCAGGGCGTGCGCAGCCTGACCGAGCTGGCCCTGGAGACCTGCTTCGGCAGCGCCGACGAGTCCGACGAGGATGAGGAGGCCGAGGCCGAGCTGCTGGCCGACGGCAGCGCCGACCGGCCGATCCGCCTGGCCGTGGCCGGCCGCCCGAACGCCGGCAAGAGCACGCTCATCAACACCTGGCTGGGCGAGGAACGCCTGGTGGCCTTCGACATGCCGGGGACCACGCGCGACGCCATCACCGTGCCCTTCGAGCGCAACGGCCAGCGCTTCGAGCTGATCGACACCGCCGGCCTGCGCCGCAAGGGCAAGGTCTTCGAGGCGATCGAGAAGTTCTCGGTGGTCAAGACCCTGCAGGCCATTGCCGATGCGAACGTCGTGCTGCTGCTGCTCGACGCGACCCAGGGCGTCAGCGACCAGGATGCGCACATCGCCGGCTACATCCTCGACGCCGGCCGCGCGGTGGTGATCGCGATCAACAAATGGGACGCCGTCGACGCCTACCAGCGCGAACAGCTGCAGCGCCAGATCGAGCAGCGCCTGGCCTTCCTGCGCTTTGCGCCGGTGCTGCAGATCTCGGCGCTCAAGCGCCAGGGCCTGGGGCCGGTCTGGAAGGCGATCTCCGAGGCCTGGTCCTCGGCGACCCGCAAGCTGTCCACCCCGATCCTCACCCGCCTGCTGCATGAGGCCGTGGAGCACCAGCAGCCCAAGCGCGAAGGGGCGTTCCGGCCCAAGCTGCGCTACGCGCACCAGGGCGGCCAGAACCCCCCGATCATCGTGATCCACGGCTCCTCGACCGAGCATGTGACCGACAGCTACAAGCGCTACCTCGAAGGCCGCTTCCGCGCGCATTTCAAGCTGGAGGGCACGCCGCTGCGGATCGAACTGCGTTCCGGACGGAATCCCTTCGCCGCGAAGGAGTCCTGACGGACCGGCCGGATCGGCCCCCTGTGTTAACTTCGCCTCTCCCCTCTTCAACACGGAACATATCGTGAGCAACAAAGGACAACTCCTGCAAGACCCCTTCCTCAACCTGCTGCGCAAGGAGCATGTCCCGGTCTCGATCTACCTGGTCAACGGCATCAAGCTCCAGGGCCAGATCGAGTCCTTCGACCAGTACGTCGTGTTGCTGCGGAACACCGTGACCCAGATGGTCTACAAGCACGCGATCTCCACCGTGGTCCCCGGCCGTCCGGTGAATTTCCACGCCAACGAGCCGACGGACGCGTCCTGAAGCCCGCGTCCCGCCGACCCGGCCGGCCCGCCCGATTCGACGATGCGGGCCGCTCTGGGAGCATCCTCTCTTGAGCGCCTCCACCGCCAGCCCCGAAGCCCGCGCCATCCTGGTGGGGGTCGATCTCGGTCCGGGCAGCCCCTTCGACCCCACGCTCGACGAACTCGCGCTGCTCGCCGAATCGCTCGGGGACGTGACCGTCGCCCGCCTGACGGCACGTCGATCCGCGCCCGATCCGGCGCTGTTCGTCGGCAGCGGCAAGGCCGACGAGATCAAGGCCCTGGTCGAAGGCCACCAGGCTCATGCGGTGATCTTCGACCAGCCCCTGAGTCCGGCCCAGCAGCGCAACCTGGAGCGTCACCTGGGCTGCGAGGTGCTGGACCGTGTGGGCCTGATCCTCGAGATCTTCGGGGCCCGCGCGCAGAGCCACGAAGGCAAGCTGCAGGTCGAGCTGGCCCGGCTGCAATACCTCAGCACCCGGCTCGTCCGCCGCTGGAGCCACCTGGAGCGCCAGCGCGGCGGCATCGGCACGCGCGGCGGCCCGGGTGAGCGCCAGATCGAGCTGGACCGCCGGATGATCGGCGAGCGCATCAAGCAGCTGAAGTCGCGCCTCGTCAAGGTCAAGCGCCAGCGGGGCACGCAGCGCAAGTCGCGCGAGCGGGCCGGCACCTTCCGCGTCTCGCTCGTCGGCTACACCAATGCCGGCAAGTCGACCCTGTTCAACGCCCTCGTCAAGGCCCGCAGCTACGCGGCCGACCAGCTCTTCGCCACGCTCGACACCACCACCCGCCAGCTTTACCTGGAGGACGCGCAGCGCTCGGTCAGCCTGTCGGACACGGTCGGTTTCATCCGCGACCTGCCGCACACCCTCGTCGAGTCCTTCGAGGCCACGCTGCAGGAAGCGGCCGAGGCCGACCTGCTGCTGCACGTGATCGACACCGCCAGCCCGGTGGCCGACGAGCAGATGGCCGAAGTGCAGCGGGTGCTGCGCGAGATCGGTGCCGCCGAGCTGCCGCAGATCCTGGTCTTCAACAAGCTCGATCGGCTGGAGCCGGACCAGCGTCCGCGTCAGCGCATCGACGAGCTGGAACTCGACGGCCGCCGCTTCACTCGCATCTTCGTCAGCGCGCGCGAAGGCGAGGGCCTGGCCGAGCTGCGCCAGCTGATCGCCCGACGGGTGATCGATGCCGATGCGCTGCCGGCCCCCCGAGCCTTCTTTGCCGACGACGACCCCCGGGGCCAGGCCCCGGGGCCGCTCGCCCCTCTTGATGACGACGCCCTGCCGGCCGGCTCCATGCCGCGCACCGGCACCCACGACCGCCCTGTCTGAGCCATGCACGACGACACCGTCCGACCTTTCACGGCCCGATCCGCGGCCCGTCCCGCGGCCCGCCCGGTCCTGGCGCTGAAGGCCCTGAGCGCGCTGGTGCAGGGGGCGTTCAGCCGACTGGCCTGGCGTGCCCGCGCCGGCGTGCTGCTGAACAGCGGCCGCAACAACGAAGGCCCGCCCGACCTGGACGAGCTCTGGCGCGACTTCAACCGCAAGCTCAGCGGCCTGATGGGCGGCAAGGGGGGCGGCCCCGGCAAGCCGGGACGCCCCGAGGGCAGTCCTTCGGGCGGCCCCGGCCTGCCCGATCCGCGCAGCGCCGGCATCGGCGTCGGCCTGATCGCTGCCGCCGTGCTGGTGTTCTGGCTGGGCAGCGGGGTCTACATCGTCCAGGAAGGTCAGCAGGGCGTGGTGATGACCTTCGGCAGCTACAGCAGCACGGTCGACGCCGGTCTGAAGTGGCGCATGCCGTATCCGATCCAGAGCCACGAGGTGGTCAACGTCACCCAGCTGCGCTCGGTCGACGTCGGCCGCAGCGCGGTGGCCCAGGCCACCGGCCTGCGTGAATCCTCGATGCTGACCGAGGACGAGAACATCGTCGACATCCGCTTCACCGTGCAGTACCGGCTGAAGGATCCGAAGGATTACCTCTTCGAGAACCGCAATGCCGACGAGGCCGTGCTGCTGGCCGCCGAGAGCGCGGTCCGCGAGATCGTCGGCCGCAGCCGCATGGACTCGGTGCTCTACGAGCAGCGCGACGCCCTGGCCTCCGACCTGGTCAAGTCCATCCAGGCCCAGCTCGATCGCCTGAAGGCCGGCATCCTCGTCTCGAACGTCAATGTGCAGGGCGTGCTGCCGCCAGAACAGGTGCAGGCGGCCTTTGACGATGCCGTCAAGGCCGGCGCCGACCGCGAGCGCTTCAAGAACGAAGGCCAGGCCTACGCCAACGACGTGATCCCCAAGGCCCAGGGCACGGCGGCGCGACTGCGCGAGGAAGCGGCCGGCTACGGCCAGCGCGTGGTCGCGCAGGCCGAGGGCGATGCCTCGCGCTTCCGCCAGGTGCTGGTCGAATACCAGAAGGCGCCGCAGGTCACCCGCGACCGCCTGCATGTGGACACCATGCGCGACATCTACAGCAATGTCTCGAAGGTGATGATCGACAGCCGCAGCGGCTCCAACCTGCTCTACCTGCCGCTGGACAAGCTGATGCAGGCCTCGGGCGCGACGCCGCCCGCCGGCGCCGCCTCCGCCCCGGGTGCCGAGGTGCCCGCCCTGCCGGTGCTGCCGCCGGTGGTGGACGCACGCGGGCGGGACCCGCAGCGCAGCCGCGACCGCGAGACCCGCTGAGCCCGAGGATCCGAGAACCATCATGAAGCAAAGCATCGGTATCACCGTCGCCGGCGCGCTGATCGCGCTGATGGCCGCCTCGTCGACGCTCTACGTCGTCGACCAACGCCAGTTCGCCGTGCTCTATGCACTCGGCGAGATCAAGGAAGTCATCACCGAGCCCGGCCTGAAGTTCAAGCTGCCGCCGCCCTTCCAGAACGTGGTCTTCCTCGACAAGCGCATCCAGAGCATGGACAGCGCCGAGACCCGGCCCATCTTCACCGCCGAGAAGAAGAGCCTGGTGATCGACTGGCTGATCAAGTGGCGCATCAGCGACCCGCGCCAGTTCATCCGCAACGCCGGCACCGATGTGCGCAATGCCGAGGCCCGGCTGAGCCCCATCGTGCAGGCTGCGCTGAACGAGGAGGTCACGCGGCGCAACGTGACCCAGGTGCTGTCGACCGACCGCGAGAAGGTCATGCAGGGCGTGATGGCCCGGCTCGGCGACGATGCCAAGGCCTTCGGCATCGAGGTCGTCGACGTGCGCATCAAGCGCGTCGACTTCGTGGCGAGCATCACCGAATCGGTCTACCGCCGCATGGAGTCGGAGCGCAAGCGCGTGGCCAACGAGCTGCGCTCGACCGGCCAGGCCGAGGGCGAGAAGATCCGCGCCGACGCCGACCGGCAGCGCGAGGTCATCGTCGCCGAGGCCTACCGCGACGCGCAGAAGATCAAGGGCGAGGGCGATGCGAAGGCCTCGGCCCTCTACGCCGAGGCCTTCGGCCGCGACCCGTCCTTCGCGCAGTTCTACCGTCAGCTGGAGGCCTACCGCGCCAGCTTCCGCAACAAGAGCGACGTGATCGTCGTGCAGCCCGACGGTGACTTCTTCCGCGCGATGCGGGACCCGTCCTCCGGCAGCGGCCGTGGCCGCTGACCCCGCGCCGGGCCCCCTGCGGGCCCGGCCGCCTTTCGAGGCCCGTCGATGCATGAGCTGCTGCAGGCCCTGGGCCTGGTGCTGATCCTCGAAGGCCTGCTGCCGCTGCTTGCACCGGCCCGCTGGCGCGAGACCTTCCAGCAGCTCTTGCAGCTGCGTGATGGCCAGCTGCGCTTCATCGGTGCGCTGAGCCTGGTGGCCGGCGGCCTCGTGCTGCTGCTGTCCACCCCCTGAGCCGCAGGCGGCCGGGGCGGCCGAGGCCTGTCACCCCGCCGATACAATCCGGCTTCAACCACTGGCCACTGTTCCATGACCTCTGCTTGGCTCCTGCCCGAGCACCTTGCCGACGTCCTGCCCAGCGAGGCCCGGCGCATCGAAGACCTGAGGCGGCGCCTCCTGGACACCGCCCGCAGCCATGGCTACGAGCTGGTGATGCCGCCGCTGGTCGAGCATCTCGACTCGCTGCTCTCCGGCACCGGCGAGGCGCTGGACCTCCAGACCTTCAAGCTCGTCGACCAACTCAGCGGCCGCATGCTCGGCCTGCGCGCCGACACGACGCCGCAGGTCGCCCGCATCGACGCCCACCTGCTCAACCGCGAGGGCTTGAGCCGGCTGTGCTACTGCGGTCCGGTGCTGCACACCCGACCCGGTGCGCCCGGTGCCGGCCGCGAGCTGCTGCAGTTCGGTGCCGAGCTCTATGGCCATGCCGGCCTGGAGGCCGACCTGGAGATTCACGACCTCGCGCTCGATGGCCTGGCGGCCCTCGGCATCGACGGCGCCGTGCTCGACCTTGCCGATGCCCGGCTGATGCGGGGCCTGATGGCCGGCGTGCTCTGCGAGCCGGCCCAGATCGAAGCCATCTACGCCGCCCTGGCGGGCAAGGATGCCGCGGGCCTGCGGGAGGCTTCGGCCGGCCTGCCGGCCGAGGTCCGAGCCGGCCTGGCGGCGCTGGTGCAGCTCTACGGCGACGAGGCCGTGCTTGACGACGCGGCCCGGGCCCTGCCCGAGCGCCCGCTCATCCGCGCTGCGCTGGCCGATCTGCGTCGCCTGGCCGGTCACGCGCGCCGCACCCATGCCGGGGTGCGGGTCGGCTTCGACCTGGCCGACCTGAGCGGCTTTGCGTACTACAGCGGCCCGCGCTTCGCGGTCTACGCCCCGGGCGCCAGCGACGCGCTGCTGCGCGGTGGCCGCTACGACGAGGTCGGCGCCATCTTCGGTCGCAACCGGCCGGCCGTCGGCTTCAGCACCGACCTCAAGGCCCTGGCCGCCCAGGCCGGTGCCAGCGGCCGGCGCACCGCCATCCGCGCCCCCTGGGGCGAGGACAGCGCGCTGCGCGAAGCCGTGCGCAGCCTGCGCGAGCAGGGCGAGACCGTGGTCTGCCTGCTGCCCGGCCATGAACACGAAACCCAGGAATTCGCCTGCGACCGCGAGGTGGTCGCGGTCGACGGGCAGTGGATCGTGCGTGCGCTCTGAGCGCCGCCGCGACACCTTCCCCGACATCGATTCAGGATTGACACAATGAATGCAAGCGCGCCGCGCCCCCAGGGGGGACGCAATGTGGTGGTGGTGGGCACCCAGTGGGGTGACGAGGGCAAGGGCAAGGTCGTCGACTGGCTGACCGACCATGCCGCGGGCGTCGTCCGCTTCCAGGGTGGTCACAACGCGGGCCACACCCTGGTCATCAAGGGCGTGAAGACCGCGCTGCAGCTCATTCCCTCGGGCGTGATGCGCGAGGGCGTGGCCTGCTACATCGGCAACGGCGTGGTCGTCGACCCGACCCATCTGCTCGGCGAGATCGGCCGTCTGGAGGCGGCCGGCATCGATGTGCGCTCGCGCCTCTTCCTCAGCGAGAACTGCCCGCTGATCCTGCCCTTCCACGTGGCGCTCGACAGCGCCCGCGAGGCACTGCGCGAGTCCTCCGGCAGCGGCAAGATCGGCACGACCGGCAAGGGCATCGGCCCGGCCTACGAGGACAAGGTGGCCCGCCGCGCGCTGCGCGTGCAGGACCTCAAGCACCCGGAGCGCTTCGCCACCAAGCTGCGCGAGCTGCTGGCGCTGCACAACCACGTGCTGACCGGCTACCTCGGCCGCCCGGCGCTGGACTTCGCGCCCATCCACGATCAGGCCCTGAAGATGGCCGAGCAGCTGCTGCCCATGCTGGCCGACGTCGGCGTGCGCATCCACGCCACCAACGTGGCCGGCGGCAATGTGCTTTTCGAGGGCGCGCAGGGCACCCTGCTCGACATCGACCACGGCACCTACCCCTACGTCACGTCCAGCAACTGCGTGGCCGGCAATGCCGCGGCCGGTTCGGGCGTCGGCCCGGACAAGCTGCACTACATCCTCGGCATCACCAAGGCCTACACCACGCGGGTGGGCAGCGGGCCCTTCCCGACCGAGCTGGCCTGGGAGCAGGAAGGCACGGTCGGCCACCACCTTGCCACCGTCGGCCAGGAGCGAGGCACCGTCACCGGCCGGGCCCGCCGCTGCGGCTGGCTGGACGCTGCGGCGCTGAAGCGTTCGATCCTCATCAACGGCGTCTCGGGCCTGTGCCTGACCAAGCTCGACGTGCTCGATGGCCTGAAGGAGATCAAGATGGGCGTGGGCTACAAGCTCGACGGCCGGGTGATCGACATCCTGCCGCTCGACGCCGACGAGGTGGCCCGCTGCGAACCGATCTACGAGAGCTTCCCGGGTTGGGACGGCACGACCTTCGGCCACACGCAATGGGATCAGCTGCCGCTGAACGCGCGCCGCTACCTGGAGCGGGTGCAGGCCTTCATCGGCGCGCCGATCGACATGGTCTCGACCGGCCCGGACCGCGAGCACACCATCCTGCTGCGCCATCCCTACCAGGCCTGAGCCCGGTGCACGGCGCATCCTTCCCCCTCCACCTGCTGGCCTGAGCCCCATGCTGACCGACGACGGCAAGAACCTCTACGTCTCCTGGGACGAGTACCACGGCCTGATCGAGAAGCTCGCGCTGCAGGTCGCGGATTCGGGCTGGGACTTCGACCAGATCCTCTGCCTGGCCCGTGGCGGCCTGCGGCCTGGCGACGTGCTGTCGCGCGTGCTCGACAAGCCGCTGGCCATCATGTCGACCAGCAGCTACCGCGCCGGTGGCGGCTGCATCCAGGGCCGGCTCGACATGGCCCAGTACATCACCCTGCCGCGCGGCGAGCTGGCCGGTCGGGTGCTGCTGGTCGATGACCTGGCGGATTCGGGCACCACGCTGAAGGCGGTCGTCGACCGCCTGCGCGGCCTGCCGGCCATCACTGAGCTTCGTGCGGCGGTCATATGGGTCAAGGGCGTGTCGATCTACACGCCCGAGTACTTCGTCGAGGCGCTGCCGACCAGCCCCTGGATCCACCAGCCCTTCGAAGCCTACGAGCAGACCGGCCTCGACGGGCTGCGCCGCAAGCTCACGGTCTGAGCCACAAGGCCGGGCGCCGCTGACGGCGTCCGGCATGGTCGGGGTGGCGGGATTCGAACTCGCGACCTACTGCTCCCAAAGCAGTTGCGCTACCAGGCTGCGCTACACCCCGAGGTGTCTGGATTCTAGGGGCGCGGCCCCTAAACTCATGGTCAGGCTGTCCGTAGCTCAGCTGGATAGAGCAGCGGTCTTCTAAACCGCAGGTCGGGGGTTCGAGCCCCTCCGGACAGGCCAATGTGCAGGCTGCAAGCCCGCACACCCTCAGGCAAGGAGCCTGAGCACGCAAACCCGAACCGGGCTTGCAGAAAAGGTGACGAGCCTTACCCCCGGCACTGGTCGCAACAGTTAGGGCTGCTTGGTTCCCCACCTGACCCGTTTGGCCGCGCTCCCATGCGGGGAGGCCCGTCGCCGAGCATTCTAGGCGAGGGCGGCGAAGGCCCTGCCGTTCGCCGTGGTGCGCGGCCCACGCCGGGGCCGGTGCCGGTCGCCGGGCGACTCAGCGCAGGTGCAGATCGTCCTCGCCCCAGCGCAGATCCAGCGGCTCGACGATCAGCTGCTTCGGCCCGGCCTCCACGGCGCCGGCCACCCAGGCCGCGATGCCCTGGGCTTGCGCAATCTCGACGGTGCGCGCGGCGAGGTCGGCCGGCACGAAGAGCGCGAAGCCCGCGCCCATGTTCAGCGTGCCGTAGGCCTCGCGGGCGTCGTGGCCGGCCTGTTCAGCAATGAACTTCAACACCGGCGGCACGGGCGGCACCGTGTGGATGCGGTAGGTCAGCGCGGCCGGATGGCGCAGCAGCTTGCGCCAGCCATGGCCGGTGATGTTGGCGGCGTAGTGCGGCACGATGCCCGCCTGGGCCAAGGCCTCGGTCACCGGCGAATACAGCGCGGTCGGCGCCAGCAGGGCCTCGCCATAGCGCAGGCCGGGGTGGCCGACCGGGTCGATCTCGGTCAGATACCCCTCGGGCAGACGCTCGACCAGCTTGCGCGCCAGGCTCAGGCCATTGGCGTGGATGCCGCTGGAGGCCAGCAGCACGATGGCGTCGCCGGCCTGCAGCTTGTCGCCCAGGGTCAGGCGGCTCTTGGGGTTGACCAGGCCGGTGCAGCCACAGGCCAGGTCGATGCGGTCGGCTTCGACGATGCCGGCCAGGGCCGGCGTCTCGCCGCCGCCCCAGGCGATCGAGCAGGTCTCGCAGGCCTTCTGCCAGCCTTCGACCAGGGCCTGTGCGCGCGCCGCATCCTTGAACCAGGCGCTGCCGCCGGCGGCCCAGTAGGCCTGGGCCAGCAGCGGCGTGGCGCCCACGGTGATCAGGTCGTTCACCGCCATCGCGATCGTGTCCTGCGCGATGCCGGCATACCAGCTGCGGCCGGTGAGCTGCGCCATCTCGTCGGCCACCAGCACCTTGGTGCCCAGGCACTCGACGATGCTCGCCAGATAGAAGGGGCCCACGTCGACGACGTAGGCCGACTCGCCGCGCGAGGCCGCGACCTCGCCGAAGCCGTGCTTGCCGAGCTGCACCGCGGTCGCGGCGGCGGCACGCTGGGCCGCCACCTTCAGCGGATCGATGAGGTCGTACTGGACGCCGGCCTGGTCATAGCTCAGCGGGGCGGGGGTGGGGGCGTGGCTCATCGGGCGGCGCGGGGCAGGGCAGGGATCGAAGCCACGGATTATCCCTGCGCCCCCGGTCGTGTCCGGGGCCGTGGAGACCGGCCTCTAGAATCCTCGCCATGACGACCCTGGTCCTGGCCCGCAAGTACCGGCCGCGCCGCTTCGACGAGATGGTGGGCCAGGAGCATGTGGTGCAGGCTCTGGCCAACGCCCTGCGTTCGAACCGGCTGCATCACGCCTACCTCTTCACCGGCACCCGCGGCGTCGGCAAGACCACGGTCTCGCGCATCCTGGCCAAGAGCCTGAACTGCGTCGGCCCGGACGGGCAGGGCGGGGTGACCGACCAGCCCTGCGGCGTCTGCAACCACTGCCGCGACATCGATGCCGGCCGCCATGTCGACTACACCGAACTCGACGCCGCCAGCAACCGCGGCGTCGAGGAGATCGGCCAGCTGCTCGACCGTGCCGTCTACAAGCCGGTGCTCGCGCGGACCAAGGTCTACCTGATCGACGAAGTCCACATGCTGTCGAGCACCGCCTTCAACGCGATGCTCAAGACGCTGGAGGAGCCGCCCGAGCACCTGAAGTTCGTGCTGGCGACGACCGACCCGCAGAAGCTGCCCATCACCGTGCTCTCGCGCTGCCTGCAGTTCAACCTGCGGCCCATGGCGCCCGAGACCGTGCGCGAGCACCTGGGCCGCGTGCTGGCTGCCGAAGCCATTCCCGCCGAGCCCGGCGCGCTCAGGCTGCTGGCCCGGGCCGCGCGGGGCTCGATGCGCGACGCCCTCTCGCTGACCGACCAGGCCATCGCCTACGGCAATGGCGCGCTGGCCGAGGAGGGGGTGCGGACCATGCTCGGCGCCGTCGACGATCGGCTGGCCGAGTCGCTCGTCGAGGCCCTGGCCGCGGGCGATGGCGCCCGCGTTGTGCAGCACTGCGACCGCCTGCGCGACGAGGGCCTGTCGGCCGAGGGCATGCTCGAAGCCATCGCCACCCTCTGCCAGCGCATGGCCGTGCAGCAGGCCGTGCCCGGCGCGCTCGATGCCGACGATCCCGAGCAGGCGGCCGCCCTCGCGCTGGCGGCCCGCCTGCCGGCCGACGAAACCCAGCTGCTCTACAGCCTGGCCCTGCAGGGCCGCGCCGAGCTGGCGCTCGCGCCCGACGAGTTCAGCGGCCTGCTGATGGTGCTGCTGCGCTTCCTGGCCTTCCGGCCGGCACCGGACGGCGTGCCGCGCCCTGCGGCGCCTGCGCCGGCCGAGCCCGCCGCCCGCCCGCGCGCCACGTCCAGCGCGGCCTTGCGCAGCCCGGCCCCGCCTGCCGCGCAGATGCCCGCGCCCCAGCCGCCGGACGAAGGGCCCGCGGCCTGGCCGGCCCGGGCGATGGCGTCGCCGGTCGCGGCCCCTGCGCCGGTGTCGCCCTCTCTGCCGGCCGCCGCGATCGCGCCGCGTCCCGCCCCCGCCGTGGCGCCGCCGCCCTCCCGTCCCGAGGCCGCGGCGCCTGCGCCGCGTCGCCCGCGCGAGCCGGCCCCCTGGGATGAGGAAGTCCCGCATCCCGCGCTGAGCGAGGACCGCCCGACGCCCCCTGCAAGCCAGGCCCTGCCGGGCGAGGATGCGCCCCATCCCGTCGAGGCGCAGGGGCAGGCTGCGCCCTTCGCCGCCGAGGATGGGGCCCCGCCCGAGCTGGACTTCGAGTCGCCGTCCGAGGCGGCCGTGGCCTCCACGGCCCCGCCCCCATCGGCCGAGCGTGCCGACCCGCTGCCCGACAGCCCGCTGGGCGTGGCCTGGGCCGCCCTGGTCGACACCCTGATCGCGCAGGGCCGGGTGGCCGCGCTGCATCGCCAGCTCGCCTGGCAGGCCCAGTGCCTGAAGCTGGGGCCCGAGACCGGCGAGGTGCAGTTGCGCATCGACCGCGAAACCCTGCGCAGCCCGCTGCACATCGAACGGCTGCAGGCCGCGCTGGCTGCCCACTGGCAGCGCCCGGTCACGCTGCAGGTCGAGGCGGGCCCGGTCGACGACAGCCCGGCGCGCCGTGATGCCGCGGCCCGGCTGGCCCGCCAGCAGGCGGCCGAGGCGGCCTGCGAGGCCGATCCGCTTGTCCAGGCCCTGCTTGGCCGTCACCGTGGCGCCCAGCTGCTGCCCGGCACCCTGCAGCCCCGCTGACCCGCGGACGGCTGCAAGGTCCTTCTTTCCGACCCGTCACTTTTCGAGGATCACCCCATGCTCAAGGGACAACTCGCCGGCCTGATGAAGCAGGCCCAGGCCATGCAGGACAACCTCAAGCGCGCGCAGGACGAACTGGCGCTGCTGGAGGTCGAGGGCCAGTCCGGCGGCGGCCTGGTCAAGGTGACGATGAGCTGCAAGCACGACGTCAAGCGCATCGCCATCGACCCCAGCCTGCTGGCCGACGACAAGGACATGCTCGAAGACCTGGTGGCCGCTGCCTTCAACGACGGCCTGCGCCGTGCCGAGGCCCTGAGTGCCGAGAAGATGGCCAAGGTCACCGCCGGCATGCCGCTGCCGCCCGGCATGAAGCTGCCGTTCTGAACGCCGCGCGCGCGTCCCGCCGGCTCCCGCCGCCATGAGTGCAGCCCCCGGCGCGCTGGAAGCGCTGATCGATGCCCTGCGCCGGCTGCCGGGTGTCGGGCAGAAATCGGCCCAGCGCATGGCCTACCACCTGCTGCAGCACGACCGCCCCGCGGCCCGCCAGCTGGCCCAGGCCCTGGGCCATGCGGAGCAGGCGGTGCGCCACTGCGCGCGCTGCCACACCTTCACCGAGGCGGAGGTCTGCGCGACCTGCCTCGACCCGGCCCGCGATGCGCGCCAGCTGCTGGTCGTCGAAACCCCCGCCGACCAAGCCGCGCTGGAGCGCAGCGGCAGCTACCGCGGGCTCTACTTCGTGCTGATGGGCCGCCTCTCGCCCCTGGATGGCATCGGCGTGCACGACATCGGACTGGCCCCGCTGCTGCAGCGGGCGCAGGACGGTGTGGTCGACGAGCTGATCCTTGCGACCAGCTTCACGGCCGAAGGCGAAGCCACCGCCCAGGCCATTGCCCAGGCCCTGCGGCCCCAGGGCCTGAGCGTGACCCGCCTGGCGCGTGGCGTGCCGGTGGGCAGCGAACTGGAGTTCGTCGACCTCGGCACCCTGGCCCACGCCCTGGCCGACCGGCGCTGAGCCGGTCGCGCCCTCAGCGGGGGCTGGCCTGGGCCACGCGTTCGCCGCTGCGCCGGCCTTCGGACTTGCCGGCCTGCGCCACCGCACGCTTGCCGGTCGCAGCGGCCGGCTTGCCCGCCACGGCCGGCGACTTGTTGCGGCGCGCCTCGGCCTGGGCCAGGCGCTCGGCCCGGCTGCCGGCCGGCTTGCGTGCCGCGAGCTCGGTCGCGCGGCGCTCCTTGGCCCGCGCCGGCACGGCGGCGGCCCGGGTCGGCAGGTAGAGCACCACCGCCTGGCCGGGTCGCAGCTTCATGTCGGCCGAGCCCCCGTTCCAGCCGGCCACCGCCTCGGCACTCAGGCCATGACGCGCGGCCAGCAGGGCCAGCGTGCGGTCCTTGGCCCGGGCCTTGGCCACCACGCGCCGGCCCGGCGGGCGCACCGGGGCGAGGGCCAGCCGGGCGTTCTCGGCCACATGCTCGGCCACATCCTGGTCGCGCTTGCCGGCGCGCGGCACCAGCAGGGTGGAACCGGCCTTCACCATCATCCGGGGCGGGATGCGGTTCAGGCTGCGCAGCTCGCTCTCGGCCATGCCCACCTTCTGCGCCGCCTGGGCCGGGCTCATGGTCTCCGGCACGACCCAGGCCGTCCAGCTGGCCAGCCCGCCGCGATGACGGGCGAGGCGGTGGACGAAGCGCTGCGCGTTCTCCCAGGGCAGCAGCACCTGCGGCGTGCCGGCGGCCAGGATCAGCGGCTTGTTCATCGAGGGGTTGAGCGCCTGCACTTCGGCCAGCGGCAGCTCGGCCAGCTCGGCGACCAGCGCGGTGTCGATGTCACGCTGGATCGGCACCGCCAGGAAGTAGGGGTGGTTCTCGATCGGCGGCAGGGCCATGCCGAAGTCCTGCGGCGCCGCCACGATGGCCTTCACCGCGATCAGCTTCGGCACGTAGTGGCGGGTCTCCTCGGGCATGCGCAGGTGGGCGTAGCCGGTCGGCAGGCCGGCGCGCTGGTTGCGCTTGATGGCCCGCTGCACATTGCCCTCGCCCCAGTTGTAAGCGGCCAGGGCCAGGTGCCAGTCGCCGAACATCGCGTGCAGCTTCTGCAGGTAGTCCAGCGCGGCCTGGGTCGAGGCCAGCACGTCGCGCCGATCGTCGCGGAACAGGTTCTGCGTCAGGTCGAAATGCTTGCCCGTCGAGGGGATGAACTGCCACATGCCCGAGGCCTTGGCCGAGGACATGGCCTGCGGGTTGAAAGCGCTCTCGATGAAGGGCAGCAGGGCCAGCTCGGTCGGCAGGCCCCGGCGCTCGACCTCGTCGACGATGTGGAAGAGGTAGCGGCTGGAGCGCGCCGTCATGCGCTGCACGTAGTCGGGCCGGCTGCCGTACCAGCGGCGCTGCTGGGCCACCTCGGGCGTTTCGAGCGGCTCCAGGCGGTAGCCCTCGCGGATGCGGTCCCACAGGTCGCGGCGCGCCTGGGCCTCGGGCTGCGGCTGGACCTCGGGTTGCAGCGGGTCGATCGGCGTGCCGGCGGCGGGCAGGGCGTCGGCCGGACGGATGCCGACGGGCGGCAGGGCCTCCGGGCTGGAGAAGCCAGGCCGGATCACCGGATCGGCCGGGCGGCCGAGCGGGCTGGCCGGCGCGGGCGGCAGGCTGGGGGCGGGCAGGGTGGCCAGGGCCTGCGGCCGGTTCGGCGACGGCAACTCGCGACGGGCGGTGGGCGGGGGCGATGCCGGCACCTTGGCCTGCGGGGCGGCGGGCGGCGGCTGCAAGCCGGCACAGGCACTGAGCAGGGCACTCAACAGCAGCAGGCCGGCGGGCCGGGCAGCACGCCGCCGCAGCGGCCAGGGGGGAGGCGTCATCGGTAGTGGTTCTTCCAGGTCCGGATCGCGGCCAGCACGGCCACCGGATCGTCGGAGGCTGCGCCCTGGGCGCGGGCCTGGGCTGCGACCGCGGCTTCGCCGCTGCGCAGGAAGGGATTGATCGCCCGCTCCAGGCCGATGCGGCTGGGCAGGGTGGGCTCGCCGCGCGCACGCAGGGCCTCGCAATGCGCGCGATGGGCGGCGAGCTCGGCGTTGTCGGGCTCGACCGCGCTGGCGAAGGCCAGGTTGGACAGGGTGTACTCGTGGGCGCAGCAGACGCGCGTGTCGGCCGGCAGCGCAGCCAGGCGGCCGAGCGAGGCATGCATCTGCGCCGCCGTGCCCTCGAACAGCCGGCCGCAGCCGCCGGAGAAGAGGGTGTCGCCGCAGAAGAGCAGCGGGGCCTCGCCGGCTGGCCGGGCCACATAGGCCAGGTGGTCCAGGGTGTGGCCGGGCACGGCCAGCACCTGGAAGCCCAGGCCCAGCAGCTCGACGGTGTCGCCTTCGGCCACGGTTTGCGTCAGGCCGGCGATGCCGCTGCCGGCCGGGCCGAGGACCGGGGGCGGCACCCTGCCGCGCTGCCTTGCCCGCTCGGCCAGGCCGGCCAGACCGCCGGTGTGATCGCCGTGGTGATGCGTCACTAGAATCCCGGCGATTTCGAGCTTCAGCCGGTCGAGCATCGCGAGGACCGGTGCGGCGTCCCCCGGATCGACGACCACCGCGTGCGCGGCGTCGTGGAGCATCCAGATGTAGTTGTCGGTGAAGGCGGGAACGGCGAGCAGCTTCATGACTTTGAGTCCGCTGAGTATAGGTTTGGCCCCCTGGCTGGAGACCCCTGCCGGACGGTATGCGCTGGACTGGGAGCAGCAGCAGCTCGATGCGCTGGTCGCCGACCTCTTCGGCTTCCATGCCATCCAGCTCGGCCTGCCGGTGCTTGACGGCCTGCGGGCGAACCGGATGCCCCACCGCTGGCAGGTCGACGAGGGGGGGGCCGACGACACGCGGACGGCCGTGCGCTGCGATTTCCACGCGCTGCCCTTCGCCAGCCAGAGCCTGGACCTGGTGCTGCTGCCGCACACCCTGGACCTTTGCCTGGACCCGCATGCCACCCTGCGCGAGGTCGAGCGCGTGCTGATGCCCGAGGGCCGGGTCGTCATCGTCGGCTTCAACCCCGACAGCCTCTGGGGCCTGCGCCAGGGCGGTGGCCTGCTGCTGCGACGCCTGGGCAGCCAGGGCCCCGTCTACCTGCCCTGCGGCGAGGCCGGCACCGGCCGCCTGATCAGCCCGCGACGCCTGCGCGACTGGCTGCGCCTGCTCGGCTTCGAGATCGATGGCGGCCGCTTCGGCGCCTACCGTCCGCCCTGGCGCAGCGCGGCCTGGCTGGACCGCTGGGCCTGGATGGAATCCGCCGGCGACCGCTGGTGGCCGATGTTCGGCGCGCTGCACATCCTGGTGGCCGTCAAGCGCGTGGCCGGCATGCGCCTGATCGGCCCGGCCTGGAAGCGGCCGCGTCGCGCGCGTGCCGCCCCGGCCGTGGCGGGCGGTCACCGCGAAGCCCTGATGCCGCCCCTGTCCCCCTCCTCCCGCTCGAAACGATCCTCCGAATGAATCTCCCGATCCAGCGTCCCGCCGTCACCATCTACGCCGATGGCGCCTGCAAGGGCAACCCCGGCCCCGGCGGCTGGGGCGTCTGGCTCACCAGCGGCGAGCACGAGAAAGAGCTCTTCGGCGGCGAGCCCAGCACCACCAACAACCGCATGGAGCTGACCGCCGTCATCGAGGCCCTCGCCAGCCTCAAGCGCAGCTGCGACATCGTCGTCTACACCGACAGCAGCTATGTGCAGCAGGGCATCAGCGAATGGATCCACAACTGGAAGCGTCGGGGCTGGAAGACCGCCGGCGGCCAGCCGGTCAAGAACGCCGACCTCTGGGCCCGGCTCGATGCGCTGGCCGCCTTGCACCGCATCGACTGGCGCTGGGTCAAGGGCCATGCCGGCGATCCCGGCAACGAGCGTGCCGACCGCCTGGCCAACCAGGGCGTGCCCGGCGGGGTCCGCCGATGAGCCCGCTGTGTGAAGCCCGTGTTGCCGGCGCGCTGCGCCCTGCGGTCTTGGGGTCGACGCCGGCAGGGCCGGCCGCTTGCGGCGAGGATCGCAGCCCGCGGCCGTCGAGGCCCCCGGTCCTGAGCCCCTGCCCTGCATGAAGCGTCCCATCCTCCTCCTCGCCCTGATCGCACTGGCCGGCCTCTCGGCCGGGGCCTGGTGGCTGCAACACGCCCCCTCCGGGCCGGGAGCGGCTGCCGCCAGCCCGCCGGCGGCAGCCTCTTCCCCGCGCGGCGCCGGGGGCGGACCGGGCGGCGGCGGACCGATCGCGGTCGAGCTGGGCGAGGTCCGGCGCGAGACCCTGCGCGAGCTCGTGCAGGCCGTCGGCAGCCTGCGCGCGGTCCAGAGCGTGATGCTGCGGCCGGAAGTCGGCGGCCGCATCGTGCAGCTCGGCTTCCGCGACGGCGAGGCCGTGCGCCGTGGCCAGCTGCTGGTGCAGCTCGACGACAGCCTGCCGCGCGCGCAGCTGGCCCAGGCCGAGGCCCAGCTGGCCGTGGCCCGCAGCAACCACCAGCGCAATGTCGACCTGGTGGCCCAGGGCTTCGTGACCCGCAGCGTGGCCGACCAGACCGCCGCCACCCTGGCCGTGGCCGAGGCCCAGCGCGAGCTGGCCCGGGCCGAACTGGCGCGTCTGCGGCTGCTGGCACCCTTCGAGGGCCGGGTCGGCCTGCGCAAGGTCGATGTCGGTGCCGTGGTGGCGGCCGGCGCCGACCTGGTCATGCTGGAAGACCTGCGTCAGATGGAGGTCGACTTCCGCCTGCCCGAGCGCGAGCTGGCCCGGCTCAAGCCGGGCCAGGCGCTCAGCCTGCGCCTGGACGCCCAGCCGCAGCAGGCACTTTCGGCCCGCATCCAGGCCCTGGAGGCCCAGGTCGATGCCGAGGGCCGTGCGCTGGCCGTGCGCGCCCGGCTCGAGGCCGTGCCCCCCGGCCTGCGGCCCGGCATGTTCGCGCGGGTCGAGATCGAGCTGGGCCGCCGCGAGGGCGCCCTGACGGTGCCCGAGGAGGCCCTGGTGCCGCAGAACGGCCAGCTCTTCCTGGTGCGCGTGCAGGCCGGTGCCGCGGGCCAGCCGGGCCGCAGCGAGCGGCTGCCCGTCCGCAGCGGCTGGCGCGGCGCAGGTCGGGTCGAGGTGCTCGCGCCCGGCCTGCAGGCCGGTGACCTCATCGTCACCGCCGGCCCCTCCCGGCTGATGCGGGCCGACGGCCTGGCCGTGCGTCCGGTGCGCCTTGGCACGCCGGCCCGCGCCAGCGGCCCGGGCGCCTGAAGGGCGGGCCCCGCCATGCAGATCGCCGAGCTTTCCATCCGCCGGCCGGTCTTCGCGACCGTGCTGTCCCTGCTGCTCCTGCTGGTGGGACTGGTGGCTTTCCGGGGCTTGCAGCTGCGCGAGTACCCGCGCATCGACGAGCCGGTCGTCACCGTCACCACCCGGCTGCTGGGGGCGGCCTCCGAGGTCATCGAGACCCAGGTCACCAAGCCGCTGGAGGATTCGATCGCCGGCATCGACGGCATCGACATCCTCAGCTCGATCTCGCGGGCCGAGGAAAGCCAGATCACGGTGCGCTTCAAGCTGGCCAAGGATCCGGACAACGCCGCCTCCGACGTGCGCGACCGGGTGGCCCGGGTGCGTGCCCGGCTGCCCGACGCGGTGGTCGAGCCCGTCATCGCCAAGGTCGAGGCCGACGCCTCGCCCACGGTCTGGCTGGCCTTCAGCAGCGACAGCCTGAACCCGCTGGAGATCACCGAGCTGCTCACCCGCATCGTCAAGCCGCGCCTGCAGACCGTGCCCGGCGTGGCCGACGTGCGGCTCAACGGCGACCGGCTCTATGCCATCCGCATCTGGCTCCAGCCCGATGCCCTGGCGGCCCACGGCCTGACGGTGCAGGACGTCGAGGCAGCGCTGCGCGCGCAGAACCTGGAGCTGCCGGCCGGCCGCATCGAGAGCCAGCAGCGCGAGTTCACCGTCACCGCAAGAACCGACCTCAACACCGTCGAGGGCTTCGCGCAGATCGCGCTGCGCCAGGTGCAGGGCCACACCGTGCGCCTGCGCGACGTGGCCCGGCTGGAGGAGGCGGCCGAGAGCGAACGCTCGGCTGTTCGGCTCAACGGCGTGCCGGCCATCGCCACCGGCATCATCCGCAACGCCACCGCCAACCCGCTGGAGGTGGCGGCCGGCGTGCGCGCGCTGCTGCCGCAGTTGCAGGCCGAGCTGCCGCCGGGCCTGAAGGTGCAGGTGGCCAATGACAGCACCGAGTTCATCGACCGTGCCGTGCGCTCCGTCTACCAGACCCTGGGCGAGGCGGTGCTGCTGGTCGCCCTGGTGGTCTTCGTCTTCCTGCGCTCCTTGCGGGCTTCGCTGATCCCGCTGGTCACCATCCCGGTCAGCCTGGTCGGGGCCTTTGCGCTGATCGCGCTGGCCGGCTTCACCGTCAACACCCTGACCCTGCTGGCCCTGGTGCTCGCCATCGGTCTGGTGGTCGACGACGCGATCGTGGTGATGGAGAACATCCACCGCCACATCGAGGCCGGCCTCAGCCCCTTCCAGGCCGCGATCAAGGGCGGGCGCGAGATCGGCTTCGCCGTCGTCGCGATGACACTGACCCTGGCCGCCGTCTACGCGCCCCTGGCCTTCACGCCGGGCCGCACCGGGCGGCTGTTCGCCGAGTTCGCGCTGACGCTGGCCGGCGCGGTCGTCGTCTCGGGCTTCGTCGCGCTGACGCTGAGCCCGATGATGTCGAGCAAGCTGCTCCGCCACGAAGCCCGGCCCGGCCGCTTCGACCGCTTCATGGAGGGCCTGCTCGGCGGCCTGACCCACGGCTACCGCCGCACGCTGGTCTGGAGCCTGCGCCACCGCGCGCTGGTGCTGGTGGTGATGCTGGTCTCCGCCGCCACGGCGGCCCTGCTGTTCCGCGGCATGAAGAGCGAGCTCGCGCCCATCGAGGACCGCGGCGCGATCTTCACCAATGTCAGCGCGCCGGACGGCGCGACCCTGGCCTTCACCCAGCGCTACCTGGAGGCCATCGACGGCATCGTGCGCGAGAGCGGCGACTTCCCCGAGTTCGACCGCATCTTCGTCGTGGCCGGCAACCCGACGGTCGAGCGCGGCATCGCCGTGCTGCGCACCGTCGACTGGACCGAGCGCACGCGCAAGACCCCGGCCTTGGCCGAGGCGCTGCGGCCCCGCTTCGAGGCCCTCCCCGGGGTCAGTGCCTTCCCGGTCACGCCGCCCTCGCTGGGCCAGAGCCTGCGCGAGCGGCCGGTCAACGTGGTGCTGGTCAGCTCCGACAGCTACGAAGGCATGGGCCAGGCCGCCCAGGCCCTGCTGGCCGAGATGGCCAATTTCCCCGGCATCGTCCAGCCCGACACCGACCTGCGGCTGAACAAGCCCGAGCTGCGTCTGCGGGTGGACCGCGAGCGCGCCGCCGACGCGGGCGTCGCCGTCGATGCGGTCGCGCGCACGCTGGAGACCATGCTCGGCGGCCGCGAGGTCACCCGCTACAAGCGCGGTGCCGAGCAGTACGACGTGATGGTCCAGACCGAAGCCGGCGATCGCAGCCGGCCGCAGGACATCGACCGCCTCTATGTGCGCGGCCGCGGCGACACCATGGTGCCGCTCTCGGCCCTGGTGCAGGTGGAGGAGAACGTCGCCCCCCGCGAGCTGAACCACTTCAACCAGCGCCGCTCGGTCACGATCACCGCGAATCTCGCACCCGGCACCGCCCTCGGCGAGGCACTGGACTTCATCGAGTCGGCCGCCGCGCGCGCCCTGCCCGAGGGCTACGCCCTGCAGCTCAACGGCATTTCGCGGGAGTTCCGCACCTCCAGCGGTGCACTCGGCCTCGTCTTCGTGCTGGCCCTGGCCTTCATCTTCCTGGTGCTGGCGGCACAGTTCGAGAGCTTCGTCGATCCGCTGGTCATCCTGATCTCGGTGCCGCTGTCCATGGTCGGTGCGCTGGCCGCGTTGCAGCTCACCGGCGGCACGCTGAACGTCTATTCGCAGATCGGACTGATCACCCTGGTCGGCCTGATCACCAAGCACGGCATCCTGATCGTCGAGTTCGCGAACCAGTTGCGCCAGCAGGGCCGCAGCGTGCAGGACGCGGTGGCCGAGGCCGCCGCCCTGCGCCTGCGCCCCATCCTGATGACGACGGGCGCGATGGTGCTGGGCGCCATCCCCCTGGCCCTGGCCAGCGGAGCCGGCGCGGAAAGCCGCCAGCAGATCGGCTGGGTCATCGTCGGCGGCATGTCCCTGGGCACGCTGCTGACGATCTTCGTCGTCCCCACCGTCTACACCCTGCTGGCCCGGCGCAGCACGCCGGGGCCGCGCACCGAGCCCGGACCGGCACCCGCCTGAGCGTCGCCGCCCGCTAGGCGGCCGCTCAGATCAGGGCGTGGAAGGGCAGCACCTCGACCCAGTCACCGGGCTGCACCGTGCCCTGTTCGTGGCCGAGCACGGCCAGGCCCTGGGCTTCGGACATCGAGCGCAGGATGCCCGAGCCCTGGGCGCCGGTCAGCCGCATGTCCCACACGCCGTCGGCGGCCTGTTGCAGGCTCACGCGCTGGTACTCGGTGCGGCCGGGCTTCTTGCGCAGCGTCTCCAGGCTGCGCACGCGCAGCGTGGGCAGGGGCTGCGGGCGGGCGCCGGCCATGCGCAGCAGCGCGTCGCGCACGAAGGCGTAGAAGGTGACCATGACGGCCACCGGATTGCCGGGCAGGCCGAAGAGCACGGCACCCGGGCCCTGCGGGCCGGCGCCGATGCGGCCGAAGGCCATCGGCCGGCCGGGGCGCATGGCGATGCGCCAGAAGGCCACTTCGCCGAGCCGGGCCATGACCTGCTTGGTGTGGTCGGCCTCGCCGACGCTGACCCCGCCGGAGGTGATCACCGCATCGGCACTGGCCGCGGCGCTGCGGAAGGCGGCTTCCAGCGCAGCGGGTTCGTCGCGCACGACGCCGAGATCGAGCAGTTCCACGCCCAGGCGGCTGAGCATGCCGTGCAGGGTGTAGCGGTTGCTGTCGTAGACGCAGCCGGCCTCAAGCGGCTCGCCGATCGAGCGCAGCTCGTCGCCGGTCGAGAAGAAGGCCACCCGCAGGCGGCGGCGCACCGGCAGCTCGGCCAGGCCGAGCGAGGCCGCCAGGCCGAGGTCCGAGGGGCTGAGCAGGCGGCCGGCGCGCATCGCGGCCTCGCCGCAGGCCAGGTCCTCGCCGCGCAGGCGGCGGTTGTCGCCGGGGCGGACGACGCCGGCCGGCACGCTGACCTGCTCGCCCTCGAGGCGGCAGAACTCCTGCGGCACGACGGTGTCCAGGCCGGCGGGCATGACCGCGCCGGTGGTGATCTTCACGCAGGCCCCGGGCGGCACGTCCGCGCCCTGGAAGGCCGCGCCGGCCAGGCCCTTGCCGACGACGCGCAGCCGGGTCTCGCCTGCGGCCGCCAGCTCGGCCCCGCGCAGGGCGTAGCCGTCCATGGCCGAGTTGTCATGGGCCGGCACGTCGATGCGGCTGATCTGGTCCTCGGCCAGGACCCGGCCCAGGCAGGCGCGCAGGGCCAGGCGTTCGATGGCGCCGCCTTCGGCCAGGGTCGGCACGAAGCGGGCGATGAAGTCCTGTGCGGCGGCCACCGGCAGGGCCGAGGGGTCGTAGCCGTTCACGCAGGAGGCGATGGCGGCCAGGGCCGGCGGCAGCGGCGGGCGGTCTTCGAGATCGGGGGGCAGGGCGCTCATGGGCGGGATCCAGTCAGGCCGGGGCGGGGCGCCCGGCCGGGGTTCAGAGCATCAGCAGCATCTGCACCTTGTCGACGTACTGCACGCCGCCGGGCTTGGCCAGGCGCAGCGCGCGCGGCAGCAGGCCGTAGCGGCGGAAGCCGGCGCGTTCGTAGAGGCGCAGCACGCGTTCGCTGTGCGCGCTGACGGAGATGGTCAGCATTTCCAGGGCGGGCGCGCGGCGGGCTTCGTCGAGCACCCGCTCGACCAGCTGCCGGCCCAGGCCGAGGCCGGTGTGGCCCGGCAGCACGATCAGTCCGATCACGGTGGCGGTGTGGCGCAGCTTGCCGCGGGTCTCGCGTTCCAGGCCGACCGAGCCGACCAGCTGCTCGCCGCCCGCCGGGCCGCTGACGAAGGCGCCGAACAGGGCGGTGCCCCCCAGGGGATCGCAGAGGCCGAGGCGGCCGAGGTAGCTTTCCGGGTCGCGGCGCGACTCGCTTTCCGCGTCGGCGGTGAAGGCGTCGGGATGCAGGCGCAGGGCCTGGTCGCGCAGGGTCTTGTAGGCCGCGAGATCCGCCGGGCCGAGCCGGCGCACGCTGCAGCGCGGCAGGGCGCCGGGGGCTTGCGAGGGGGCCAGGGTCTCGTGTCGCATCAGCGCATGCCTCCGTCGGCCGTCGCGGAAGGTCGGCCTTGGGCCGCCTGCAGCTCCGCGAGGGTGTTCAGGTTGTCGAAGGCCGAAGCCTCCGGAAAGTCGACCAGGACCGCGCCTTCAGCCTCGGTCCAGCGGTCGATCTTGCGGCCGCCCGCCTGCAGGAAGCGCAGCAGGCTTTCCATGCGGTCGGCGCGGACCAGGCAGAAGGCTGGCTGGCTGCGCCAGACGCCGTCGGCATCCTGCGCGCGGGGCAGGGCGATCGGCGCACCGGCTGCCTGCGCCGCCGCGCCCAGCCGCTCGGCCAGGTCCTCGGGGAAGTTCGGCGTGTCGCAGGGCACGGCCAGCAGCCAGTCGGTCTCGCAGCGCTCCAGGCCCGCCAGGAAACCAGCGAGCGGGCCGGGGAACTCGCCGGCCCCCGGGATCACCGGATCGGGCCAGACCGGCACCCCGAAGCTCTCGTAGGCCGAGAGGTTGCGGTTGGCATTGACCATCAGCTCGCCGACCTGGGGCGTCAGCCGCATCAGCGCCTGCAGGGCCAGCGGCAGGCCGCGCCAGCTCTGCAAGCCCTTGTCGACCCCGCCCATGCGGCTGCCGCGTCCGCCGGCCAGGACCAGTCCGGTCAGTGCTTCGCGCGGCAGGGGGGGCAGGGTCATGCGGGCTCAGCCTCCGATGTAGCTCATCTCGACGCGGCGCGGGCCGTCGGTCGGCACGATGCCGCCCTCGCTGCGCCGCTCGGAATAGCGGTCGTCACGGGCCTGCCAGACGGCGCCGATGGCGCTGGCCAGCTCGGCGTCGCTCGCCCCCTGGCGCAGCAGGCCGCGCAGGTCGTGGCCCTGGCTGGCGAAGAGGCAGAGGTAGAGCTGGCCTTCGGTCGACAGGCGGGCGCGGTTGCAGTCGCCGCAGAAGGCCTGGGTGACGCTGGAGATGAAGCCGATCTCGCCCGCACCATCGGCATGGGCCCAGCGCTCGGCGGTCTCGCCGGGCTGACTGGCTCCGAGCGGCTGCAGCGGGAACTCGGCGGCGATCCGTGCACGCACCTCGGCCGAGGGCAGCACCTCGTCCATCTTCCAGCCGTTGGTCGCGCCGACGTCCATGTACTCGATGAAGCGCAGCGAGACGCCCGTGCCGCGGAAGTGCCGCACCATCGGCAGGATCTCCTGCTCGTTGGTACCGCGCTTGACGACCATGTTGACCTTGATCGGCGCCAGGCCCGCCGCGCGGGCGGCCTCGATGCCGGCCAGCACGTCGGCGACCGGGAAGTCCACGTCGTTCATGCGGCGGAAGGTCGCGTCGTCCAGGCCGTCCAGGCTGACGGTGACGCGCTGCAGGCCGGCGTCCTTCAGGGCCTGGGCCTTGCGGGCCAGCAGCGAGGCATTGGTCGTCAGCGTCAGGTCGGGCGCTTCGCCGTCGACGGTACGCAGCGCGGCCAACTGGGCGATCAGCGTCTCGAGCCCCTTGCGCAGCAGCGGTTCGCCGCCGGTCAGGCGGATCTTGCGCACCCCATGGGCCAGGAAGATCCGCGCCAGCCGGGTGATCTCCTCGAAGCTCAGCAGCTCGCGCTGCGGCAGGAAGGCGTGGTGCTTGTCGAAGACTTCCTTCGGCATGCAGTAGCTGCAGCGGAAGTTGCAGCGGTCGGTCACCGAGATCCGCAGGTCGCGCAGCGGCCGGCCGAGCCGGTCGCCCAGCAGGCCGGTGGCGGGCACCGGCACATCGGGCAGGCGCAGCGTGGGGCGCGTCTGCCGCCAGTCGACCAGGGGAATGCTTCGTTCAGCCATTTCAGGGGATTGTGCCGTGCGCTCCGGCGACTTTCCCGCATGTCCCCCCAAAGGCTCACCGGGGCAGGCGCCTCACCGGCAAGGCGGGCAAACCCAGGCCTCGGGCAACAAAGCGGGCCAGGGTGTCGGGCACTCCGCTGGTCCACAGCGCGAGCCCGCCCGACGCACCTGCATCGGCCGGTGGCCGTGCACCGATCCGCCGGCTGGCCTGGCGGGCCACGGCCTCGGCTGTGTCGATCAAGCGCACGCCGGGTCCCAGGGCCTCGGCGATCGGGCCGGCCGCGAAGGGGTAGTGCGTGCAACCCAGCACCACGGTGTCGACGCCGTGTGCCCGCAGCGCGGCCGCGTGGGGCGCCACCGCGGCGCGCACGGCCGGGCTGTCGGGTTCGCCCGCCTCGATGGCTGCGGCCAGGCCCGGACAGGCCTGCAGGTGGATGCGGGTGCCTGCGGGCGCGCCGGCCAGCAGCTCGTCGAGGAGGCGCCGGAACTTCGGGCTGCCCAGCGTGGCCTGGGTGGCCATCACGCCGATCCGGCCGCCGGGGCTCGCGGCCAGGGCCGGCTTCAGGCCCGGCTCGACCCCGACGATGCCCAGATCGGGATGGCGTGCGCGCAGCGCGGCCGCGGCCACCGCCGTGGCGGTGTTGCAGGCAATCACCAGCAGCTCGGCGCCCTCGGCCAGCAGGTGCTCGGTCAGGACTTCCGAGCGGGCCAGCACATGGCCCGCGTCCCGCTCCCCATAGGGGGCGTGGCCCGAGTCGGCCGCATAGATCAGGTCGGCGTCGGGCCGCGCCGCACGGAGCGCGCGCAGCACCGAGACGCCACCCAGGCCGGAATCGAAGACGCCGATGCGCGGAGGCTTCGGCGGAAGGGACAGGTCAGGGCATTCCATGGTTTTGCGGGGGGGAGTCTAGCCACGGTCCCCCGGGTGTCGGCTAGAATCGAACGATCGTGCTTTTTTAGGCGTTGATCCGGGCTCATGCCGGACGCGCATGACCCGCTTCCTAGAATGCGGCCCGTCCCTTTTCCCTCTGGAGTTCGTTCGATGAAGGTTCTGGTCCCCGTCAAGCGGGTGGTCGACTACAACGTCAAGGTCCGTGCCAAGAGCGATGGCAGCGGCGTGGACATTGCCAATGTGAAGATGAGCATGAACCCCTTCGACGAGATTGCCGTCGAGGAGGCCGTGCGGCTCAAGGAGAAGGGTGCGGTCACCGAGGTGGTGGCGGTCTCCTGCGGCGTCGCCGCCTGCCAGGAGACCCTGCGCACGGCCATGGCCATCGGCGCGGACCGCGCCATCCTGGTCGAGACCCCGGCCGAGCTGGAGCTGCAGCCCCTGGCCGTGGCCAAGCTGCTCAAGGCCCTGGTCGACAAGGAAGGCGCGCAGCTCGTCGTGCTGGGCAAGCAGGCCATCGACGACGACTGCAACCAGACCGGCCAGATGCTCGCTGCGCTGCTGGACTGGCCGCAGGCCACCTTCGCCAGCAAGGTCGAGCTCAGCGCCGACACCGCCACCGTCACCCGCGAGGTGGACGGCGGCCTGGAGACCCTGGCGCTGGCCCTGCCGGCCGTCATCACCACCGACCTGCGCCTCAACGAGCCGCGCTACGTCACCCTGCCCAACATCATGAAGGCCAAGAAGAAGCCGCTGGAGACGCTGAACCCGGCGGCCCTGGGCGTCGACGCGGCCCCGCGCGTCAAGACCCTCACCGTGCAGGAGCCGCCCAAGCGCGCGGCGGGCATCAAGGTGGCCGACGTGGCCGCCCTGGTCGACAAGCTCAAGAACGAAGCCAAGGTGATCTGAGATGAGCGCCCTCGTCATTGCCGAACACGATCACGGCAGCCTCAAGGCCGCCACCCTGAACACCGTCGCGGCGGCCGCGCAGCTCGGCGGCGAAGTCCACGTGCTGGTCGCCGGGCAGAACGCCCAGGCTGCCGCGCAGGCCGCAGCCAGGATCGCGGGCGTGGCCAAGGTCATCCTGGCCGAGGGCCCGGCCCATGCCGAAGCCCTGGCCGAGCCCCTGGCTGAACAGGTGCTGGCCCTGGCCGGCGCCTACCGCCACCTCGTCTTCCCGGCCACGGCCAGCGGCAAGAACGCCGCGCCGCGCGTGGCGGCCAGGCTGGATGTGGCGCAGATCAGCGACATCACCCGCGTGATCGGCCCCGACACCTTCGAGCGCCCCATCTACGCCGGCAATGCCCTGGCCACCGTGCAGTGCGCCGATGCCAAGCTCGTGCTGACCGTGCGCGCCACCGGCTTCGACGCCGCGCCGGCCGAAGGCGGCAGCGCGGCCCTCGAGACCGTGGCGGCCGTCGCCCCCAGCGCGCGCAGCCGCTTCCTCGGCCGCGAGCTGACCAAGAGCGACCGGCCCGAGCTGACGGCGGCCAAGATCATCGTCAGCGGCGGCCGCGCGCTGGGCAGCAGCGAGAAGTTCGACCAGGTGCTCACGCCGCTGGCCGACAAGCTGGGTGCCGCCCTGGGCGCCAGCCGCGCGGCGGTGGATGCGGGCTACGCGCCCAACGACTGGCAGGTCGGGCAGACCGGCAAGATCGTCGCGCCCAGCCTCTACATCGCCTGCGGCATCAGCGGCGCGATCCAGCATCTGGCGGGCATGAAGGATTCGAAGGTGATCGTCGCGATCAACAAGGACCCCGAGGCCCCCATCTTCAGCGTGGCCGACTACGGCCTGGAGGCGGATCTGTTCGAGGCCGTGCCGGAGCTGATCGGCAAGCTCTGAACCCCGGCTCCCGACGCCCCGAAGGCGCCCTGACGCGGTTGATCCCCAGCCGCGTCGCGGTGCCTTTTTTTCGACCCCACCGTGCACCCGAGCGCCCCGAAGCGCCGCCCAGGAGACCCGCATGAGCTACCGCGCCCCCCTCAAGGACCTGATGTTCGCGATGCGCGTGAACGCCGGGCTCGACCGCCGCGCCGGCTGGTCCGGCCACGAGGATGCCGACCTCGACACCGCCCAGGCGGTGCTGGAGGAATGTGCCCGCTTCAACGAGGGCGTGATCGCCCCGCTGAACTGGACCGGCGACCAGCATCCGGCGCGGGTGGAAGCCGGCCGGGTCAGCACCTCGCCGGGCTTCGCCGAGGCCTACCGCCAGTTCGCCGAGGGCGGCTGGCAGGGCTTGCAGCATCCCCAGGCCCACGGCGGCCAGGGCCTGCCCAAGACCCTGGGCTCGGCGTGCAGCGAGATCCTCAACAGCGCCAACCTGGCCTTCGCCCTGTGCCCGCTGCTGAGCGATGGGGCCATCGAGGCCTTGATGGTCGCCGGCACGCCCGCGCAGCAGGCGGCCTGGATCCCGCCGCTGGCCGCCGGCCGCTGGACCGGCACCATGAACCTGACCGAGCCGCAGGCCGGCAGCGATCTCAGCCTGGTGCGCAGCCGTGCCGAGCCGCAGGCCGATGGCCGCTACCGGCTCTTCGGCAGCAAGATCTTCATCACCTGGGGCGAGCACGACGTGGCTGAGAACATCGTCCATCTGGTGCTGGCGCGGGTGCCGGGCGCGCCCGAGGGCGTCAAGGGCCTCAGCCTCTTCCTGGTGCCGAAGTTCCTGGTCGGGCCCGACGGCCGCCCGGGGCTGCGCAACGATGTGTACTGCGCGAGCCTGGAGCACAAGCTCGGCATCCACGGCAGCCCGACGGCGGTGCTGCAGTTCGGCGACGGCCGGGGCGACCCGGCCCTGGGCGGCACCGGCGCGGTCGGCGAACTGCTCGGCACGCTCAACCGCGGCCTGGAGCACATGTTCGTGATGATGAATGCCGCCCGCTACGCCGTCGGCGTGCAGGGCGTGGCGGTGGCCGAGCGTGCGCTGCAGCGCGCCAGCGCCTACGCCCGCGACCGCGTCCAGAGCCGGCCGGTCGACGGCTCGCTGCCCGGCGCGGCGCCCCTGGTCCACCACCCCGACGTGCGCCGCATGCTGATGACCCAGCGGGCGCTGACCGAGGGCGGCCGGGCCCTGGCCATGGCCGCGGCCGGTGCCTTCGACGCCGCCCACCACCATCCCGAGGCGGCGGCCCGCAGCGCTGCGCAGGCGCGCTATGAATTCCTGGTGCCCCTGGTCAAGGGCTGGTGCACGGAGGTCGCGCAGGAGGTCACCAGCCTCGGCGTGCAGGTACATGGCGGCATGGGCTACATCGAGGAGACCGGCGCCGCCCAGCACCTGCGCGATGCCCGCATCCTGACCATCTACGAGGGCACGACGGCCATCCAGGCCAATGACCTGATCGGCCGCAAGACCCTGCGCGACGGCGGCGCCCAGGCCCGCGCCCTGGCCGCCGAGGCCGCCGCGCTGGCCGAGACCCTGGCCGCCCGGCCCGGCCCCGCCGCCGCCTCGATGGCCCGCCGGCTGCGTGCGGCCCAGGCGAGCTTCGAGGCCGGCGTCGCCTTCGTGCTGGCCGAGGCCAGGGCCCGGCCGAACCCGGTCTTCGCCGGCTCGGTGCCCTTCCTGATGCTGGCCGGCTACCTGGCCGCGGGTGTCGAGATGGCGCGCGGCCTGATCGCCGCCGAGGACGCGCTGGCCGCCGGCGAGGACGCCGACTTCCACCAGGCCAAGCTCGCCAGCGCGCGCTTCTTCGCCGAGCACCTGCTGACCCGCGTGCCCGGCCTGGCCGACTGCCTGCTGGACGGCGCCGACAGCGTGCTGGCCCTGGCGCCCGAGGCGCTCTGACCTCCCCGCGCCCCTTCTGACCCCGGAGCCCCCCGATGACTGCCTTGCCCCCCGTCTTCCAGAAGCTGCGCCTGCCCGTCATCGGCGCACCGCTCTTCATCATCAGCGTGCCGCAGCTCGTGATCGCCCAGTGCACGGCCGGCATCGTCGGCTCCATGCCGGCGCTCAATGCGCGGCCGGCCAGCCAGCTCGACGACTGGCTGGCCGAGATCACCGAGGGCCTCGCCGCCTGGGACCGGGCGCATCCCGAGCAGCCTGCCGCGCCCTATGCGATCAACCAGATCGTGCACAAGAGCAACGACCGGCTGGAAGCCGACATGCACGTCTGCGCGAAGTACCGCGTGCCCCTGGTCATCAGCAGCCTCGGCGCGCGGCCCGAGGTCAACCAGGGCGTGCACAGCTGGGGCGGCGTGGTGCTGCACGACATCATCAACAACACCCATGCGCACAAGGCCATCGAGAAGGGCGCCGACGGCCTGATCGCCGTGGCCGCCGGGGCCGGCGGCCATGCCGGCACCAAGAGCCCCTTCGCCCTGGTGCAGGAGATCCGCCAGTGGTTCGACGGCCCGCTGGCGCTGAGCGGCTGCATCGCCAGCGGCGATGCCATCCTGGCCGCCCAGGCCATGGGCGCGGATTTCGCCTACATCGGCTCCCCCTTCATCGCGACGCAGGAAGCGCGGGCCTCCGAGGCGCAGAAGCAGGCCGTCGTCGAGGCCAACAGCGACGAAATCGTCTACAGCGACCTCTTCACCGGCATCCCCGGCAACTACCTGAAGGCCTCGGTCCGCAACGCCGGGCTGGATCCGGAGCAACTGCCCAAGGCCACCGAGGTGATGAACATCGCCAGCGCCGGGGCGGCCAAGGCCTGGAAGGACATCTGGGGCTGCGGCCAGGGCGTGGCGCCGGTCGATGCCATCGTGCCGGTGGCCGAGCGCGTCGCGCGCTGGTCCACCGAGTACGCCGCGGCCCGCAGCCGGCTGGGCCTGGCCCCGGCCTGAGCCGGAACGATCAAGCCGCCCGAGGCGGCTCGCTCGGCGGCCCGGCCGATTGATCCGGCGGCCAGCCGGCCGGATCCGGCAGCTCGAAGGCCGCATCGCAGCCGGCCCCGGCCGCGATCCAGCGGCCGACCAGCCGTCGCCACAGCCGGTGGCGGAAGCGGGTCAGGACGCCGCAGCGGTAGTGGCCTGCGGCCCCATCCCAGCGCAGCGCGACGCAGGCGTCGTGGCGGCGCCGGCTCAGCAGGCGGCCGATCGGGCAGGGCTCGGCCAGGCAGCACAGGCCGCAGCCATTGCAGGGTTCGCCCTCGGCCGGCTTGGCCGGCGCGCCCGGCTCGACAGCCAGCCACAGCAGGCGCTGTGGCGGCTCAGGGCATTGTGGTGTCCGGTTCGCGGGCATGGGCGCAGCATGCCGCATGGCGCGGTGCTCCGAAGCGACGCGGGCCCGTCCCCGGGGATCGAGGACGGGCCCGCGCGGGACCGAACAAGGCTTGCGCAGCCTCAGCGGCCGCGCGGACGGCCACCGCCGCCCGCAGCCGGGCCACCACGGCCCCCGCCACCGGCCGGTCGGCCGCCTCCGCCACCCGGTCGCCCGCCGCCACCAGGCCGGCCCGCGCCGCCCGGTGCCGCGCCGCGGCCCGAAGGGGCGCCGCCCCGGCCACCCCCCCCGCCGCCACCGCCGGCGCCGCGTGCGCCATTGAGGGTGCGGCGGCCGATCTGGATCGGCTCGGGCCGGGCATTCGGATCGGGCTCGAAGCCCGGCACCACCTCACGCGGGATGCGCTGCTTGGTCAGCTTCTCGATGTCGGCCAGGAAGCCGCTTTCGTCGACGCAGACCAGGGAGATGGCCTCGCCCTGCGCCCCGGCCCGGCCGGTGCGGCCGATGCGGTGCACATAGTCTTCCGGCACGTTCGGCAGCTCGTAGTTGACGACGTGGGGCAGCTGGTCGATGTCGATGCCGCGGGCGGCGATGTCGGTGGCCACCAGGCAGGTCAGCTCGCCGGTCTTGAACTCGGCCAGGGCCTTGGTGCGTGCGCCCTGGCTCTTGTTGCCGTGGATGGCCATGGCGCTGATGCCCACGCCGTTGAGGTACTCGGTCAGGCGGTTGGCGCCATGCTTCATGCGGCAGAAGACCAGCACCTGGTGCCAGTCCTGGCCCTTGATGAGGTGGGCCAGCAGCTCCTTCTTGCGCTCGCGGTCGACCGGGTGGATCTTCTGGGCAATCGTCTCGGCCGTGGTGTTGCGGCGGGCGACTTCGATCACCTTGGGTGCATTCAGCAGGCGATCGGCCAGGGCCTTGATGTCGTCGCTGAAGGTGGCCGAGAAGAGCAGGCTCTGCTTCTGCTTCGGCACGATGGCCAGCACCTTCTTGATGTCGTGCACGAAGCCCATGTCCAGCATGCGGTCGGCCTCGTCCAGCACGAAGAACTGGACCTGGCTCAGGTCCAGCGTGCCCTGCTGGTGGTGGTCGAGCAGGCGGCCGGGGGTGGCCACCAGGATGTCGACGCCGCGCTTGAGCTTGTCGACCTGAGGCTGCATGCCCACGCCGCCGAACATGACCATGCTGGTCAGCGACAGGTACTTGCCGTAGGTGCGCACGCTTTCCTCGACCTGGGCCGCCAGCTCGCGGGTGGGGGTGAGGATCAGGGCGCGGATGGCCGGACGGCCGTTGCGGTTCTTGACCGGCGCGCCGGCCGCGAGCATGTGCAGCAGCGGCAGGGTGAAGCCGGCGGTCTTGCCGGTGCCGGTCTGGGCGCCGGCCAGCAGGTCGCCACCGGCCAGGACCATGGGGATGGCCTGCTTCTGGATCGGGGTCGGGGTCTCGTAGCCGGAATCGCGAATGGCTTGGAGCAGGGGCTCGGCGAGACCCAGTTCTTGGAAGGACATGTGGGGGGTGCGCCTCGGGGGGCGTCGGGTCCGGCCGCAGCCACGTCGGAGAGACGGGCGCCAGTCGCGGCAGGACAGGCAGAGGGGTGTCGGGAACCGACCGCGGGGCCCGGACTGGGGCGGGGCGCGTTGCTGCCAAGTGTATGCGGGAAACCCCTAGGTCAAGCAGCTTGAATCGCTTGTTTTCCGGCCTGCGGGCAAGGGCCGGGGATCAGGCGCCGAGCAGATCGGCCAGCTGCAGCAGATCCCGGGCATGCAGCGTGTCCTCGGGCGAGCCCTGCACGGGTTTGGGCGCGTCGGCGCCGAACTCGTGCGGGCGCTCGATGTAGGCGGTCTGCAGGCCGCAGGCCCGGGCAGCGGCCAGGTCGTCCTCGTGCGCCGCCACCAGCATCACCGCCTGCGGCGGCAGGCCGAAGAGCTCGGCCACGCCCCGGTAGGTGCGCGGATCGGGCTTGTAGGCCCGGAAGACCTCGGCCGACAGCACGCCATGCCAGGGCAGCTCGCCATGCCGGGCCAGATCGATCAGCAGGCCCAGATTGCCGTTGGACAGCGTGCAGAGCGTGTGTCCGGCGCGCAGGCGCAGCAGGCCGGCACGCACCTCGGGCCAGGGGTCGAGCCGGTGCCAGACGCCGTTGAGCTGCACGCGCGCGGCCTCGTCCAGGCCCTGCAGGCCGAAGCGCGGCAGCAGACCGTCGAGGATCTCGCGGTGCAGGGTGTCGAGCGCCACCCAGCCCCGCTCGCCGCTGCGCACCCTTTGCATGGCTGGCTGGTAGCCGGCCCGCCAGGCGCGGGCGAAGGCCGGGCCATCCACCGCCGGGGCCAGGGCTGCGAGCTCGCGGACGATGCTGCCGTGCCAGTCAACGACCGTGCCGAACACGTCGAAGGCGAGGATCTGCGGGTGCGGGGACATGGCGAAGGCGGCGCCGTTGCGGCGCGGTTCAGGGGGAGGCGACCCAGGGCCCGGACACTTGCCGGGCTTCGTCCGGCCCGGGCCAGGGCGGCAGGGTGACGGCGACGGCGCTCAGGCCCTGCTGCGGATCGGCCCGGAACTGAAAGTCCGTGCCGACCGGCAGGCTCAGGCAGACACCGGGCCGCAGCTCGGTGAAGCCCTCCCGGCCGTCCTGGCGCCGCCACATGGTGCCGCGTCCTTCGAGGATCCACCAGAGCTCCTCCACGCTGCGGTGGCAGACGGCGGCCGCCACCTGGCCCGGCCGCAGGGTGAAGTGGGCCATGCTGCCGCCGGCCAGGCTGAGCAGCACGCGGACGGTCGAGCCGTCGGGGGCGATCACGGTCGGCGCCTCGGGCAGGCACAGCGTGGCGAAGGCGGGCATGGCGGACTCCGGGCCAGGGCAGGGCGTCGGTGTCTTCGCAGGATGCAGGCCAGGCCGCAGGATTCCCCGCCTTGTGCCGGCCCGGTCGGGCACGTACAAGCGGCGCGCCCTTTGCCGTCACCCCGAGGCTCCGATGCCGACCCCTCCGCCGTCTCCGACCGCCCTCCCGGCCCTGCCCGCCGACTGGCTCGTCCAGTTTCCGGCCCTGTTCGCGCTGGACGCTCCCGTCCGCGAGCGGCTGCGGCGGGATGCCGTCTTCGCCCGCATGCAGGCCGGCGAACGGGCCTATCTCCAGGGGGCACTGGCCCGCGGCTATGTGCTGCGCCTGGCCGGTGTCACCCGGGTCCAGAAGACGGCACCCTCGGGCCGCGAGGTCGTGCTCTACCGCGTCGGGCCGGGCGAGACCTGCGTGCTCACCACCTCCTGCCTGCTGGGCCAGGCCGCCTTTCCGGCCGAGGGCGTGGCCGAGTCGGCGGTGCTGGAGGCGGTGATCCCGCCGGCCACCTTCCAGGCCCTGATGCTCGACAGCGAAGGTTTCCGGCGCTTCGTCATCGCGAACTACGGCAATTTGCTGGGCGATCTCATCCTGCTGATGGACGACCTGATGTTCAGCCGCCTCGACGAGCGCCTGGCCCAGCGCCTGCTCGCCCTGAGCGAGCCGGGCGAGGGCGGCGGTCCGCCACGGGTGGAGCGCACCCACCAGCAGCTTGCGCAGGAACTGGGCAGCGCCCGCGAGGCCGTGAGCCGGGTGCTCAAGGAGATGGAGCGCAAGGGCTGGCTGCGCCTGGGCCGCAGCCGCATCGAACTGCTCGATGAGAACGCGCTGCGCGCGCTGGGCGACGGGGAGCGGCCGGCGGCCTGAGGCCAGCGGCCCGCAGGGCCGACCGCGCCTCGGTCCGGGGTCTCGGGCCGTCCCCTTCAGGGCGGCGGCCGGCGCGGATCGTCGACCGCCACGAAGCCCGCCCGGTTGGGCATGCGGACCGCCGCCAGCGAGGCCGCGTCCAGCACGGCCTCGGCGGGCAGGATGCCGTTGGCATGCAGCAGCCAGGCGCTGAGCGCGTAGACCTCGTCGGCCTTCAGGCTGCCCGGGGCATGCAGGGGCATCGCGCGGCGGATGAAATCGAACAGGGTGCTGGCATGCGGCCAGTAGCTGCCGACGGTCTTTTCCGGCTCGGCGCTGGCCAGGCTGCCGACGCCGCCGACCAGTTCCTCGGCCGTCAGCCCGCGGCCGTCCACCCCGTGGCAGGCCGCGCACTGCGCCTGGTAGAGCACGGCGCCCTGCGCCACGCTGCCGCGGCCGGCCGGCAGGCCGCGGCCGTCGGGAAAGACGTGGCGGTCGCCGCGGGCCAGGGCCTCGGCTGGCACCGGACGGCCGAGCCGCGGCGGCGCCAGCTCGGCGGCCAGCGCTGCGGGCACCGCCGAGGGCGCCGGCCCGGCGCCGGCGCAGGCGGTGAGCAGCAGGGCCAGGGCTGCAGCGCGCCAGGCCGCCGCCCGCGAACGCATCTCAGACGTAGACATGGCGCACCGCCCCTTCTTCGTCCACGCCCCAGGACACGATGGCGTGGTAGTGGAAGTAGCCGTTCCGGCCGCGGGCGGCGAGCAGGGCGGCGCGGCTGGGCTGGACCGCGCCGGTCTCGTCGGTGGCGCGGCTTTGCAGCACGGCGGGCTGGCCATCCCAGCGCCAGGCGGCGCGGAAGCGGGTGGTGCAGCGCGGCAGCACCGGGCCGTCGAGCGCGGCCTCGGCCCAGCGCCGCCCGCCGTCGGCCGAGACCTCGACCTTGCGGATGCGGCCCGCGCCGCTCCAGGCCAGGCCGCTGAGCTGGTAGGTGCCACGCGCGTCCAGGCGCTGGCCGTGCGAAGGCGTGGTCAGCAGGCTTTTCACGCCGATCGCCCAGGTGAACTGGCGAGCGCGGCCGTCGGGCTGCAGCTCGGTGTACTTGCTGGTCTCGTTGCGGGCCATGAGCGGCTCGGCGCTGAGCGTGAGCCGGCGCAGCCACTTGACCTGGGTCACGCCCTCCCAGCCCGGCAGGATCAGGCGCATGGGGTAGCCCTGCTCGGGCCGGATCGGCTCGCCGTTCTGCCACAGGGCCAGCAGGCCGTCGGCGCGCAGCTTGGCCAGGGGCAGGCTGGCCTGCATGGCGAAGGCGTCGGCGCCCTCGGCGATCACCCAGGGCGTGGCCTGGGCGTCGACGCCGGCCTCGTCCAGCAGCAGGCGCAGCGGCACCCCCGTCCATTCGCTGGTCGAGATCAGGCCATGGAAGCTGCCGACCGGGCGCTGGATGGGCTCCTCGTTCCAGCCGGCATTGCTGTTGCCGCCGCATTCGATGAAGCCCAGGTGCGAGCGCTGCGGGTAGCGCAGCAGATCGGCCAGGCGCCAATCCAGCGGCCGGCGTACGGCGCCGTCGATGCGCAGGGTGTGCACGGCCGGGTCGATGGCCGGCACGCCGTTGTGGTGGCGTTCGAAATGCAGGCCGCTGGGGGTGAGGAAGCCTTCCAGTTGCTCCAGCGGCGTCCAGGCCACGCCATTGCCGGGCGCGGCGCGGTTGGCGCCGGGCCGGCGCAGGACCCGCTGGGCCTGGGGGCCGGGCTGGCCGTAGACGCTGAAGCCGGCGCCGGGGCTCCGCATCCAGGGCGGCAGGTCCTCGCCCGCCTCGCCAGGCCCCTGGGCCAGGGCGGCCGGCGCCGAGGCCAGCAGCAGGCCCCCGCGCAGCAGGGCGCGGCGGGGCAGCAGGCCGTTGAGCGTGCGGAAACCCGGGCCGTCGAAACGGGGCGCGCCCACCGGCTCAGCGCGCGGCAGTGGTGGCGGCGCCGGCTGCCGCAGCCACCGGCTGGCCGCCGGGGCCCAGGGCCAGGGTCTGCTCGTAGCGGCCGTCTTCGGTGTCACGCACGGTGACCTTCAGGTCGCCGGCGCCGCTCGCCTTGAAGTGGAACTTCAGGTAGGGGTTCTCGCTGAGGGTGAAGTCGACATCGGCGGTCACCACCGGCTTGCCGTCGAAGCTGACCTCCACCTGGCGCACGAAGTGCGGCGGCGGGGCCAGGCGGGTGAGCTGGTCGATGGCCAGGCCGGACACATTGGGGTGGCTGATGCTGAGCTGGGCGGCGACCAGTCCGGCGGCGTCGGGGACCGGATCAAGCCTCACCTTGAAGCGGCCGAGGGTGGCCTTGGCCGCGGCCAGGTCGCCGCCCGGCGCGGCCGAGCAGCCGCCCGAGGCCTTCAGGAAGCGGGTGTGCATGTACAGGCTGCCGTCGTTCAGCTCGGCGATGGCGCGGACATGGGTGTATTCCTCGACCCGTACCCGGGTGGCCAGCTCGGCCCGGCCGGCCTGGGGCGTCAGGGTGAAGACCGCACCGACCGGCGAGGGGTTGCGGTCGATCACCAGCCAGACCTTCTTCACGTAGCGCCCGGCCGTCTGCTGCGGCAGGGTGCGGATGGTCATGGGCACGACCGAGGCGTCGGCGGCACGGATCGGCACGTCCAGCGCCACCACGGCATCGGCGGGGGCCTTGGCCTCCAGCAGGTTCTGGATCGGCCGCTGGCCGAACAGACCCTCGCGGATCGCGAGCCAGCGTTCGTTCTCGTGCGCCTCGGCGGTGGCCACGCGCGGGCCGCTGGGGGTGTCGGGGGCGGTGGTCGGTGCGGCGGGCAGGGCGCCTGTGGCCGGGCCGAGCGGGGGCTTGTCGGCAGCCTGCGCAGCCCCCAGGCCCAGCATCAGGGCGAGGGCCAAGGGCAGGCGACGCAAAGTCTTCACAGGGGTGTTCATGGGGGTCTCCTTCGCGGGGTCGGGGCTGGGTCGGCATGGGCCGCCCGACCTCTGTCGATCAAACAGGATCCATCTTGCGCGCTGCGAAGTTTCGGGACAGTGATGGGGTCACCAAGCGCGGGTAAGCCCGGGTCCGGCCCGGGCTCGCGGCCCCCGGGCCGGGCCGTCCGCCGCAGCGGCGACAATCCGGCCCGAGGCGTGCCCGGTCCCGGGCCGCGCTGCATGCTCCGTGTCCCCCGCCCGCCGGCCCCGCCGGCCGGGCGTCAGCCGAGATCCCCGATGGCCCAGTATGTGTTCTCGATGAACCGTGTCTCCAAGACGGTTCCCCCCAAACGCCAGATCCTGAAGGACGTGTCCCTGTCCTTCTTCCCCGGCGCCAAGATCGGCGTGCTCGGCCTGAACGGCTCGGGCAAGTCCACGCTGCTGAAGATCATGGCCGGCCTCGACAAGGAGATCGAGGGCGAAGCCATTCCCATGGCCGGCCTGAAGATCGGCTACCTGCCGCAGGAGCCCCAGCTCGATGCCGAGCAGACCGTGCGCCAGGCGGTCGAGGAAGGCATCGGCGGCGTGCTGGCCGCCAAGAAGCGCCTCGACGAGGTCTATGCCGCCTACGCCGAGGAGGATGCCGACTTCGACGCCCTCGCCGCCGAGCAGGCCGAGCTCGAAGCCATCATCGCCGCGGCCGGCAGCGAGAACACCGACCTGCAGCTCGAACTGGCCGCCGACGCCCTGCGCCTGCCGCCCTGGGATGCGGTGATCGGCAAGCTCTCCGGCGGCGAGAAGCGCCGCGTGGCCCTGTGCCGCCTGCTGCTGAGCCAGCCCGACATGCTGCTGCTCGACGAACCCACCAACCACCTGGACGCCGAATCGGTCGAATGGCTGGAGCAGTTCCTCAAGCGCTTCGGCGGCACCGTGGTGGCCATCACCCACGACCGCTACTTCCTCGACAACGCCGCCGAGTGGATCCTGGAGCTGGACCGCGGCCGCGGCATTCCCTGGAAGGGCAACTACACCGAGTGGCTGGACCAGAAGCAGAAGCGCCTCGAACAGGAGCAGAAGCAGGAGGAAGCCCATGCCAAGGCCATGAAGGCCGAGCTGGAATGGGTGCGCAAGAACGCCAAGGGCCGCCAGGCCAAGAGCAAGGCGCGTCTGGCCCGCTTCGAGGAACTGAGCGACGTCGAGTACCAGAAGCGCAACGAGACCAACGAGATCTTCATCCCCGTGGCCGAGCGCCTGGGCAATGAGGTGATCGAGTTCGTCAACGTCAGCAAGAGCTTCGGCGACCGCGTGCTGATCGACGACCTGAGCTTCAAGATCCCGGCCGGCGCCATCGTCGGCATCATCGGCCCCAACGGCGCGGGCAAGTCCACGCTGTTCCGCATGATCCAGGGCGTCGAGCAGCCCGATGCCGGCGAGGTCAAGATCGGCCAGACCGCCAAGCTCGCCTTCGTCGACCAGAGCCGCGAAGGCCTGGCCGGCGACAAGACGGTGTGGGAAGACGTCTCCGGCGGGCTGGACAACATCGTGGTCGGCAAGTTCGTCATGCCCAGCCGCGCCTACATCGGCCGCTTCAACTTCAAGGGCAACGACCAGCAGAAGCTGGTCGGCAACCTCTCCGGCGGCGAACGCGGCCGCCTGCACCTGGCCAAGACCCTGGCCCAGGGCGGCAATGTGCTGATGCTCGACGAACCGTCGAACGACCTCGACGTCGAAACCCTGCGCGCCCTGGAAGACGCGCTGCTGGAGTTCGCCGGCTCGGCCATGGTCATCTCCCACGACCGCTGGTTCCTGGACCGCATCTGCACCCACATCCTGGCGTGCGAGGGCGATTCCAAGTGGTACTTCTACGACGGCAACTACCAGGAGTACGAGGCCGACAAGCTGCGCCGCCTGGGCCAGGAAGGCGCTCGGCCGAAGCGGGTGCGCTACAAGGCCCTGGCCTGATCCTTCGGCCGGTCGGGGCGCTCCGGCCATTCGGCGGCCGCGGCGCCCGGCACCGGCTGGTGGGCGCGGTACAGCCAGTGGCCGCCGGCCTGCGGAATCAGCTCGGCACCGGCGGCCCGGCAGTCTGGTTCCGACAGGTAGTGGAAGACCACGCTCTTGCGGCTGCGCTGCGGATCCCGGATCGGGCTCCCGCCATGCAGCAGGTGGGCGTGCCAGACGAAGACGTCGCCCTTGCGGGCCAGGAAGGTCTCGCGGCGCAGGCCGCGGGCCGCCACCTCGGCGGCCATGCGGGCCGACCAGTCGTCCATCTCCGCGGGCACCCCGTGGCGGCTGCCGTTCGAGAACGTCAGAGCCGGGATGCGGTGGCTGCCCGGCAGGAAGAAGAGCGGCCCGGCATCGGGGTGCACATCCTCGAGCGCCACCCAGATTGCGATCAGGTGGTCGGGCGTGCGCGGGGTCATGTAGAGCGTGTCGACATGCTCGGCCTGCGCGCTGCCCTGCTGGAAGTTCAGCGAGTTGCACAGCACGGGGCCCTGGCCGAGCAGCGCGCGCAGCAGCGGCGTGATGCGCGCATTGAGCGCCAGGCCGCGCACGCCGGCGTCCTCGAGGTAGAGGTCGTTGGTCTTGAAGCGATGGGCCAGGCGGTCCGACTCGCTCACGTCGGCCAGCCGCAGGCGCTGCCCGGTGACCAGGTCGTCGACGACGATGCGCGGCACACGCCGGGCCCAAGCGGCCTGCACACCGGCTTCGATGGCGTCGAGGGCCTGCGGTGCATAGAAGCCCGGCAGCACGACATGGCCCTCGGCCCGCCAGTGCGCCAGCAGTCCGGAACGATCGCCCGGATCGCGGCCCGGGGGGGCTGGCGTGGCCGCGACGCGATGCTGCGGTCCGGCCCCCGGCCGCCAGCGGCCGAGCTTGGCGAAGAATCCCATGGTGTGTCTCCCTGGCGCCCCGGGGGCGCATCCTGTCCGACGGGACAAGGGGACAGCAGCTTTCAGGCCCGGAGGAATCCGGACGACCGTCGGGAGGGATTCCCTGTGCCGTTCGGCCTGGGCCGCGGCAGCATGCGCGCCTCAAGCCCATGGTCCACCGAAAGCCCGAACGCCTCCGCCCAGGTCCGGATCCCCGGGGCCGGGCCGGCCTGCTGCACGCCGGCGTGCTGCTGGCTGGCCTGGGCGCCATCCTGCCCGCGGCCCGGGCGGACTGCATCGACGAAGCGGCCGGGGCCGAGGGCGTCAACCGGCATGTGCTGCGCGCCATCGGCTGGCACGAATCCCGGCTCCGCAGCGCGGCCGAGCACCGCAACCGCAACGGCACGGTGGATCTGGGCGCCTTTCAGATCAACAGCATCCACCTGCCACGCCTGCAGGCCCAGGGCCTCGGCGCGACCGATCTGAAGCACGGCTGCACTGCCGCCCGCGTGGCCGCCGCGCATTACCGCCGCCTGGTCGAGCGGCACGGCAACACCTGGCGGGCGGTCGGCGCCTACCACTCCGAGGCCACGCCGGCCCGCCAGCACTGGTATGCGCAGCAGATCGCGCAGGTGCTGGTCGACTGGAAGCTGCTGCCGTCGGGCACGCGGCCCTTCGAGGGGCGGCCGTTGCTGAAACCGGGCCAGTCCGCCCCGCCGGCTCAGCCCTTGCGCGCGAGCGCACGCGCCGCCTCGGCCACCAACTCGGGGCCGCGGTAGATCAGGCCGGTGTAGAGCTGCACCAGGTCCGCACCGGCGGCGATCTTGGCCCGCGCGTCCTCGCCACTGAGCACGCCGCCCACGCCGACGATGGGGAAGCCCGGGCCCAGGGCCGCGCGCAGCTGGCGGATCACGCGGTTGCTGGCCTCGAAGACCGGCCGGCCCGACAGGCCGCCGGCTTCCTGCGCATGCGGCAGGCCGGCCACGGCCTCGCGGGCCAGGGTGGTGTTGGTGGCGATCACGCCGTCCAGGCCGTGCTTCTTCAGCGTCGCGGCGATGACGCCGACCTGGGTCTCGTCCAGGTCCGGCGCGATCTTCAGGAACATCGGCACCTGGCGGCCATGCTGCGCGGCCAGCTCGGCGCGGCGGGCCTGCAGGGCGCCGAGCAGGCCGTCGAGCGCTTCGTCGCTCTGCAGGCTGCGCAGGTTCTGGGTGTTGGGGCTGGAGATGTTGACCGTCACGTAATCGGCATGCGGGTAGACGCCGGCCAGGCCGATCAGATAGTCATCCACCGCACGCTCGATGGGCGTGGCGGCGTTCTTGCCGATGTTCAGGCCCAGCAGGCCGCCCGCGGCGCGGAAGCGCCGGGCGCGCTGCACGTTGGCGAGGAAGGCGTCCAGGCCCTCGTTGTTGAAGCCCAGGCGGTTGATCAGGGCCTGGCGCTCGGGCAGACGGAACATGCGCGGCTTGGGGTTGCCGGGCTGGCCGAGCGGGGTGACGGTGCCGACCTCGATGAAACCGAAGCCCATGTCGCCCAGGCCGTCGATGCAGCGGCCGTTCTTGTCCAGGCCGGCGGCGAGGCCGATGCGGTTGGGAAAGCGCAGGCCGGCAACGGTGACCGGGTCCTGCACCCGGGCCTGGGTCCAGAGGCAGCGGGCCGGCGTGTCCTGCAGGCGGGCGAGGCTGCCAAGCGTCAGTTCGTGGGCATGCTCCGGGTCGAGGCCGAAGAGGAAGGGGCGGGTCAGGGCGTAGGGAATCAGGGCCATGGACTGATTGTCGGCCAGCGTCGGCGGGCCGGACGCGGCCGTCGGCCGGGTAAGCTCGGTGCAACCCTGGCTTCTTCCTGCTGCAGATCCATGACTTCCGACGAACTCAAGGCCCTGGTGGGCCGCGCCGCGCTGGCCGAGATTCCCGAACTACCCGGCGGCGCCGTGATCGGCGTCGGCACCGGCTCCACCGTCAACTGCTTCATCGACGCGCTGGCCACCGTCAAGCACAAGGTGCGGGCGGCCGTGTCCAGCTCCGAGGCCAGCAGCGCGCGGCTGCGCGCGCACGGCATCGCGGTGGTCGAGGCGGCCGAGGTGGAACGCCTGGGCGTCTACATCGACGGGGCCGACGAGATCGACCCGCGCGGCCACATGATCAAGGGCGGTGGCGCCGCGCTGACGCGCGAGAAGATCGTGGCCGATCTGGCCGATCGCTTCGTCTGCATCGCCGACGCCAGCAAGCGGGTCGAGGTGCTGGGCCGCTTCCCGCTGCCGGTCGAGGTGATCGGCCACGCCGCCGCGCAGATCGGCCGCCGCTTCGCCGCCCTGGGCGGCACGGCCACGCTGCGGGCCGGCGTGACGACCGACAACGGCCATCCCATCCTCGACGTGCGAGGCCTGGCCATCACCGACCCGGCGGCCCTGGAGGCCGAGATCAACCAGTGGCCGGGCGTCGTCTGCGTGGGCATCTTCGCCCGCCACAAGGCCAGCGTCTGCCTGCTCGGCACGCCGCAGGGCGTGGAGACGCTGCGCTACTGAGGCAGCGGCCGGCCGGCGGGCCCGTCCCCGGGCCGCCGGCCACGGCATTCAGGCCATGCCCTGGTGGCGCAGCAGGGCGTCGATGCTCGGCTCGCGGCCGCGGAAGGCCTTGAAGCTCTCGATGGCCGGGCGGCTGCCGCCCGCCTCAAGAATGGCTTCGCGGTAGCGGCGGCCCGTCTCGGGGTTGAGCACGCCGCTTTCCTCGAAGGCGCCGTAGGCGTCGGCCGACAGCACCTCGGCCCACTTGTAGCTGTAGTAGCCCGCCGCATAGCCGCCGGCGAAGATGTGCGAGAAGCTGTGCTGGAAGCGGTTGAAAGCCGGCGGCGGGTTCACCGACACCTCGGCCCGCACGGCATCGAGCAGGCCCTGCACATCGGCCTCGGCACCGGGCTGGGCGTGCAGCAGCATGTCGAAGAGCGAGAACTCGATCTGCCGCAGCGTCATCAGGCCGCTGAGGTAGTTCTTGGCCGCGAGCATCTTGTCGAAGAGGGCGCGCGGCAGCGGCGCACCGGTTTCGGCATGGGCGGTCATGCCTTGCAGCACGGCCCATTCCCAGGCGAAGTTCTCCATGAACTGGCTGGGCAGCTCGACGGCATCCCATTCCACGCCGGAGATGCCGGCCACGCCCGGGTCCTCGATGCGGGTCAGCAGGTGGTGCAGGCCGTGGCCGGTCTCGTGGAAGAGGGTGATGACCTCGTCGTGCGTGAGCAGCGCTGGCTTGCCGCCAAGGGGCGCGGCGAAATTGCAGACCAGATGCGCCACCGGCGTCTGCAGCCGGCCGTCGGGCCGCGCCCAGCGGCCCCGCACATCGTCCATCCAGGCGCCGGGCCGCTTGCCGGGACGGGCATAGGGGTCGAGGTAGAACTGGCCGACCAGTTCGGGCGCAGCGTCCCCCGCCTGCCGGGCCGGGCGCTCGATGCGGAAGAAGCGCACGTCGGGATGCCAGGTCGGCGCCTCGTCCGGGCGGATGCTGACCTCGAACAGCGTCTCGATGATGCCGAACAGGCCGGCCAGCACCTTGGCCTCGGTGAAATAGGGCTTCACCTCCTGGTCGCTGAAGCTGTAGCGGACCTCCTTGAGCTTCTCCGCGACAAAGCTGAAGTCCCAGGGCTCCATCGTGTCCAGGCCCAGTTCGCGGGCGGCGAAGGCCCGCAGCTCGGCCAGGTCTTGCTCGGCATGCGGGCGGGCGCGGCGGGCGAGGTCGCGCAGGAAGTCGATGACCTGCTGCGGCGAGCCGGCCATCTTCGGCACCAGGGAGACCTCGGCAAAGTTCGCGTAGCCGAGCAGGCGGGCCTCTTCTTGGCGCAGGGCCAGGATCTCGCGCATCACCGGGCCGTTGTCGCGCTCGGCGGCGTCGGTGGCCCGGGCCTCCAGCTCGCTGGCCCGCGTCACGTGGGCGCGGTAGAGCTGCTCGCGCAGTGCGCGGTCGGTGGCGTACTGCATGACCGGGATGTAGACCGGCATGTGCAGGCCCAGCTTGTGACCTTCCTGGCCGGCCGCCTCGGCCGCGGCCCGGGTGGCGGCCTGCACGTCCTCGGGCACGCCGGCCAGGCGCTCGGCCGGCACGAGCAGGCTGTAGGCGTCGGTCGCGTCCATCACATGTTCGCTGAAGGCCTGCTGCAGCTCGGCCTGGCGGGCCTGGATCGCGGCATAGCGCTCGCGGGCCTCGCCCTGCAGCTCGGCGCCGGACAGCACGAAGTCGCGCATCGCATTGCCCAGGGCCCGCTGACGCGGCACGCTCAGGCCTGCCGCCGCCGGGCCCTGGGCCACGGCCTTGTACTTGGCGTAGAGGCGTTCGTCGGCGCCGAGCTCGGTGTAGAAGGCCGTCACCGCAGGCAAGGCGGCGTTGTAGGCCGCGCGCAGCTCGGGGGTGTCCGCCACGCTGTTGAGGTGGCCGACCGCGCCCCAGGCCCGACCCAGGCGCTCAGTAGCCACGTCGAGCACCGCCGACAGGGCCTCGTAGTCGGCCGGCACCTCGGGGCCGACGGCCCGCTCCTGCGCCGCGCGGGCCTCGGCCAGCAGCGCGTCGATCGCGGGCTGGACATGCTCGGGCCGGATGGCATCGAAGCGGGGCAGGGCGGCGGTGTCGAGCAGCGGGTTGTCGTGCGTCATGTCGTCGTCAAAAGGAGGTCGGGCGTGCAGCGGTGCACGGCGTGCTCGGATCTTCGCAAGGGCCTGGTGTTCCCGGCGTTGAAAGCCTTGATGCCGGGGATAGCGTGCAGCCAAGAAAAAGGCCGCGACGTGCGCGGCCTTGGGGGCTCGAGGGCGCGGAACGGGCCGCGTCTCAGGCCTTGATCTGCTGGGCACCCAGCGCGATCTTCAGCAGGTCGGCCACGGTGTTGGCGTTCAGCTTCTCCATGATGTTGGCGCGGTGCGCCTCCACGGTCTTGATGCTGATGCCCAGGTCGTCGGCGATCTGCTTGTTCAGCCGGCCGGCAACGATGCGCTCGAGCACCTGGCTCTCGCGGGTGGTCAGGCGCGACAGCAGGGCCTCGCGGCTGGCCTGCTCCTGGTGTTGGCTGAAGGCGAGGCGGGCCTGCTCGAACATGCGCTCGACCAGGCTCAGCAGCTCTTCTTCCTTGAAGGGCTTCTCGATGAAATCGATCGCGCCCTTCTTCATCGTCGTGACGGCCATCGGCACATCGCCGTGGCCAGTGATGAAGACGATGGGCAGCGGGCTCTTGCGCTCAAGCAGCCGGTCCTGCAGCTCCAGGCCGCTCATGCCGTCCATGCGGATGTCGGCGATCAGGCAGGCCACTTCCCGCGGGTCGAAGCGTGACAGGAAGGACTCGGCCGAGTCGAAGCACTTCACCCGGTAATCCTTGCCCTCGAGCAACCACTGGAGGGAGTCGCGCACGGCCTCGTCGTCATCGACGACGTAGACCGTGCCTTTCTTCGGGATCAGGCTCATGAGGTTTTGCTGAGGGGGAGGGGGCCGGCTTCGGGGCTGCCGACGGGAAGGCTGTCGGCGTCCGCAGGCTCCACCTCCACGGGCAGCGTGAAGGCAAAACGACAGCCGACGACCTGCGAGCCATTGTAGAGATTCTCGGCACGGATCCGGCCGCGGTGCGATTCCACGATGGAACGGCACAGCGACAGGCCGATGCCGAGTCCGTCGGTCTTGGTCGAGAAGAAGGCCTCGTACAGGCGCTTGAGCACATCCTCGGGCAGGCCGGGGCCGGTGTCGGTCACGCTGAACTCGATGACGCCGCCTTCCTCGGTCGTGTGGCGCGGCACGACGCGCAGTTCGATGCGTCGGCGTTGCGTCGGCATGCCGGCCTGGTCGATGGCTTCGGCCGCGTTCTTCAGCAGGTTCAGCAGGACCTGCTCGATCAGGATGGGATCGACCAGGATCTCGGGCAGCCGCCGCGCCACATAGCTCTGGATGGCGACATGCCGGCGCTTGAGCTCGATGGAGGCCAGTTCCACCGTGTCCTCGACGATCTGCTGGGCCTGGGCCGGCTGGCGCTGCGGCCCGCTGCGCTTGACGAAGGCACGGATGCGGTGGATGACCTGGCCCGCGCGCTGGGCCTGCTTGGCCGTCTTCTCGAGCGCGGCGATCAGATCGTCCTTCTGGATGGTGTCGGCCTTCACCCGCGAGACCATGCCGTTGCAGTAATTGGTGATGGCGGTCAGCGGCTGGTTCAGCTCATGGGCCACGCTGGACGCCATCTCGCCCATGGTCATCAGGCGGCTGGTCTGCTGCGAGCGCTCGGCCTGCCGGGCGGTCAGCTCCTCGGCCCGGCGGCGTTCGGTGATGTCGGTGGCGATCAGCATCTGCGCCAGACGGCCGTCGGTCCACTGCAGGTAGCGGGCACGGACGTCGAACCACTTGTCCAGGCTGGCGACATGCACCTCGCGCACGTCGGTGCCGGCACGGGTCAGGGCCTGGGCGGGCAAACCGCCGAAGCTGTCCACCGCCTCGTCGAGCTCGACCTGCAGGGCCGGACTGCCCGCCCCCCCCGCGAGCCAGCCGTGGCCCCGGGCGTCGCCCCCGAACCACAGCCGGTAGCTGCGGTTCGCGAACAGCAGCTCGCCCTGTTGCACCGACAGCACCGACACGGCGGCCTCCAGGCCCTCCAGCACGGTGGTGAAGCGTTCATGCGAGGCGCTGAGCTGGTCGCGCACGCGCTTGGCCTCGGTGATGTTCGTCATCGAAGTCATCCAGCCCGTCTGCTGGCCGCGCGCATCGATCAGTGGCGAGACGTACATGCGCGCGTCGAACTCGCTGGTGTCCTTGCGCATGATCCGGACCTCGATGCCACCGGCCGGGCTGCGCCCCTGCAGTTCCTGCTGCAGCACGCGCATGTTCTCCTCGATGCGGTCGGCAGGCCAGTGCGGGTAGGGCGGCAATTTGCCGATCAGCTCATGGTCCGCAAAACCGGTCATGGCGCAGAAGGCCGGGTTCACGTAGGTGATGCGGCCGTCCATGTCCATGGCCCGCATGCCGGTCAGCATGGAGTTCTCCATGGCCCGGCGGAAATTGGTCTCGGCCATCAGGGCGGCCTGCATCTGCTCACGCCGACCCATATGGCGCCAGGTGCCCAGCAGCATCCAGACGGTCAGGGCCGACATCGCGACCACCATCCAGAACAGGGTGCTGCCCACCAGGCCGGCCGAGGTCCGCCAGCCCTTGCCCCGCAGCACCAGTCCGTTGCCGACCGGCGAGACCACCACCTCGGACAGAAAGGGTGGCCCGCGCTCGTCCTTGCCGCTCTCGCGGCTGACGGTGCTGGCCAGCGTGCGGCTCTGGGCGTCGAGCAGGCTGATGGCGTGGCGCATCACCACGTCGTTCGGCACGTGGAAGCGCAGCAGCGATTCGGCCGAGTACTCCACCACCAGATTGCCCGAGAAGATGGTTCGATCGATCACCGGCACGTGGACCTGGAAGACCCACGCGCCGCCCAGGGCCTGGAAGGGCCGCGAGTAGACCGGCTGCCGCAGATCGCGGGCAGCCCCGAAGGCCCAGTCGGCCTCGGTGCCCAGCGAGGGCGGTGCAGCGGGGGGCGGCGCAGCGCGGGTGGCCGGGTGGGCCGGCAGCTCGGGGAAGCGGGAGAAATCCTGGGCGTGGTTGCCCGACAGCTGGCGCAGCCGCACCTGCCGCTCGGCACCGATCCAGGACAGGCTGACCACCTCCGGTCGCTCGCGGACGAAGGCCGTGGCCTCGCCCAGGAACTCGTTGCCGTCGAAGGCCTGGGTGGCCAGCTCGCGGGCCAGGCGCACGAGCTGCTCCTGGTTCTCGATCAGGCGCAGCCGGATCTGCTGCTGCGCGATCTCGGTGTCGCGCTTGACCGACTCCTGCTCCCGCTCGAATTCCTCGTTGCGCAGGTACCAGAAGGCCGTGACGATCGCGGCGAGGAAGAGCAGCACCGAGATCAGCGGCCCCAGCGTGGCCAGGCGATCTTGGTCGGTGGGCGACTGCCGCTTCCACCATCGGCCGAACCAGCGACGCGGGGCCGGGCGCAGGCCCAGCGGAAGGTTGGAGACAGGGTTGCGCGGGGCCATGGGCGCGGATTATCAAGGGGCCGTCCGCCCGGCGCGACCGCCTGGCCTCGCGGTTTCGGGGGCGGTGCGGGAGCACCTCCTTGCCTGTCCAATGTTTCGCATCGTAGAAACACGTAGCGCTATTCAAAATTCATTGGCCTTGTGCGAGACTTTCTCCACCCCTGATCCGGCCCGCGGATCGGCCGTGATCCGGCCGGCCTCCCGGGCTCAAACGAGAGAGCGAGGAGACCCATGTCCGCCGTCCCCGAACCCCAGCGGCCCGCCGCCGCCCACGACACCGACGCCCAGGAAACCCGCGAGTGGCTCGACGCCCTCGACGCGGTCATCGACAGCGAGGGCCGCGAGCGCGCGCACTTCCTGCTCGAGCAGTTGCTGGAAGAGGCGCGGCAGCACGGCATCGACCGGCCCTTCTCGGCCACCACCGGCTACGTGAACACCATCGAGCCGCAGGACGAGGCGCGCTGCCCGGGCAACATCGAGATCGAGGAGCGCCTGCGCGCCTACATGCGCTGGAACGCCATGGCCATGGTGGTCAAGGCCAACCGCCACAACCCGGAGGACGGCGGTGACCTCGGCGGCCACATCGGCTCCTTCGCCTCGCTGGCCCACCTTTTCGGTGCCGGCTTCAACCACTTCTGGCATGCCGAGAGCGAAGGCCACGGCGGCGACTGCCTCTACATCCAGGGGCATGTCTCGCCCGGCGTCTACGCCCGTGCCTACCTGGAGGGCCGCCTGACCGAGGAGCAGCTGCTGCACTTCCGCCAGGAGGTCGACGGCAAGGGCCTGTCCAGCTACCCGCACCCCAAGCTGATGCCGGAGTTCTGGCAGTTCCCCACCGTCAGCATGGGCCTGGGCCCGCTGATGGCGATCTACCAGGCGCGCTTCCTCAAGTACCTGCACGCCCGCGGCATCGCCAACACCGAGAACCGCAAGGTCTGGGTCTTCTGCGGCGACGGCGAGATGGACGAGCCGGAAAGCCTGGGCGCCATCGGCCTGGCCGCGCGCGAAGGGCTGGACAACCTGATCTTCGTCATCAACTGCAATCTGCAGCGCCTGGACGGTCCGGTGCGCGGCAACGGCAAGATCGTGCAGGAGCTCGAGGGCGAGTTCCGCGGCGCGGGCTGGAACGTCATCAAGCTGCTCTGGGGCAGCAACTGGGACCCGCTGCTGGCCCGCGACAAGACCGGCGCGCTGCGCAAGGTCATGATGGAGACGCTGGACGGCGACTACCAGGCCTTCAAGGCCAATGACGGCGCCTACGTCCGCAAGCACTTCTTCGGCCGCGACCCGGCGGCCGCGGCCCTCGTCGCCCACATGAGCGACGACGAGATCTGGAACCTGCGCCGTGGCGGCCACGATCCGCAGAAGGTCTACGCGGCCTACGACCGTGCGGTCAAGCACAAGGGCCAGCCCACCGTGCTGCTGATCAAGACGGTGAAGGGCTTCGGCATGGGCAAGATCGGCGAAGGCCGCAACACCGTCCACCAGACCAAGAAGCTGACCGACGAGGACATCAAGGCCTTCCGCGACCGCTTCAACATCCCCATCCCGGACAGCGAGCTGCCCAAGCTGCCCTTCTACAAGCCGGCCGAGGACACGCCGGAGATGCAGTACCTGCACGCCCGCCGCCAGGCCCTGGGCGGCTACCTGCCCAAGCGCCGGGTCAAGGCCGACGAGCACTTCACCGTGCCCTCGCTGGAAACCTTCAAGGCCGTGCTGGAGCCCACCGCCGAGGGCCGCGAGATCTCCACCACCCAGGCCTATGTGCGCTTCCTGACGCAGCTGCTGCGCGACCAGGCCCTGGGTCCGCGCGTGGTGCCCATCCTGGTCGACGAAGCCCGCACCTTCGGCATGGAGGGTCTGTTCCGCCAGGTCGGCATCTACAACCCGCTGGGGCAGCAGTACACGCCGGTCGACAAGGACCAGGTCATGTACTACCGCGAGGACACGGCCGGCCAGATCCTGCAGGAAGGCATCAACGAGGCCGGCGGCATGAGCAGCTGGATCGCCGCGGCCACCAGCTACAGCACGTCGAACCGGATCATGGTCCCGTTCTACGTCTACTACTCGATGTTCGGCTTCCAGCGCATCGGCGACCTGGCCTGGGCCGCCGGCGACATGCAGGCCCGCGGCTTCCTGCTGGGCGGCACCAGCGGCCGCACCACGCTGAACGGCGAGGGCCTGCAGCACGAGGACGGCCACAGCCACATCCTGGCCGGCACCATCCCCAACTGCGTCAGCTACGACCCCACCTTCGCCCACGAGGTGGCGGTCATCATGCAGCATGGCCTGAAGCGCATGGTCGAGAAGCAGGAAAACGTCTTTTACTACCTCACCCTGCTCAACGAGAACTACCCCATGCCCGGCCTGAAGGCCGGCACGGAGGAGCAGATCATCAAGGGCATGTACCTGCTGGAGCCTGGCTCGGGCGCCAAGGGTGCACCGACGGTGAACCTGCTGGGCTCGGGCACCATCCTGCGCGAGAGCCTGGCCGCCCGCGTGCTGCTCGCCAGCGACTGGGGCGTGAGCGCCCATGTGTGGAGCTGCCCCAGCTTCAACGAGCTGGCCCGCGACGGCCAGGCCGTCGAGCGCCACAACCTGCTGCATCCCGAGGCGCCGCCCCAGCGGGCCTACGTCACCGAGCAGCTCGGCGCCCACGAGGGTCCGGTCGTGGCCTCTACCGACTACATGAAGAGCTACGCCGAGCAGATCCGCGCCTACATCCCGGCCGGTCGCAGCTTCAAGGTGCTGGGCACCGATGGCTTCGGCCGCAGCGATTTCCGCAGCAAGCTGCGCGAGCATTTCGAGGTCAACCGCCACTACATCGTGGTGGCGGCGCTCCGCGCCCTGGCCGACGACGGCAAGCTGCCTGTGGCCAAGGTCGCCGAGGCCATCGCGAAGTACGGCATCCAGGCCGACAAGATCAATCCGCTCTACGCCTGAGCGCCGGGAGACAAGAACATGGCACTGGTTGAAATCAGGGTCCCCGACATCGGCGACTTTGCGGAAGTGGGCGTGATCGAGCTGCTCGTCAAGCCCGGCGACAGCATCCGGGCGGAGCAGAGCCTGATCACCGTCGAGAGCGACAAGGCCTCGATGGAGATCCCGTCCTCCCATGCGGGGACGGTCCGGGAGCTGAAGGTCGCCCTGGGTGACAAGGTCAGCGAAGGCAGCGTCGTGCTGTTGCTGGACGTGGCCGGTGCGGCGGCGGAGGCCCCTGCGGCGGCGGCCCCGGTTTCCGCTGCAGCTGCTCCGGCTCCGGCTCCGGCTCCGGCCCTTGCCGCCCCAGCCCCCGCGCCGCTGGCCGCCGGGCCGGTCGAGGTCTGCGTGCCCGACATCGGCGACTTCGACGAAGTCGCCGTGATCGAGCTGCTGGTCCAGCCGGGCGACACCGTGCGGGTCGAGCAGAGCCTGATCACGGTCGAGAGCGACAAGGCCTCGATGGAGATTCCGTCGAGCGCGGCCGGCGTCGTGCAGGCCCTGCTCGTCAAGCTTGGCGACAAGGTTCGCATGGGCACGCCCATCGTCCGCCTGGCCGGTGTGGCGGGCGCGGCGGCCCCCGTGGCGGCCGCGGCCTCCAGCGGCCCGGTGGCGACGCCCCCGGCGGCGGCCTCGGCCGCACCGCTGCCCCCGGTGGCCCCGTCCGCCGCCGCAGCGGCTCCGGTCCCCCAGGCGGTCGCAGCGCATGAGCCCGCCAGCGCGCTCAAGCCCGCGCTGCCGCATGCCTCGCCCTCGATCCGCAAGTTCGCCCGCGAGCTGGGCGTGCCGCTGGACGAGGTCAAGGGCTCTGGCCCCAAGGGCCGCATCACCCTGGCCGATGTGCAGGGCTTCGTCAAGGGCGTGATGGTCGGCAGCGTGCAGACCGCCGCGCAGAAGGCCAAGGCCCCCGCGCCCGCGGCGGCCGGGGGCGGCGAGGCCTTCCCGGGCCTGCTGCCCTGGCCCAAGGTCGACTTCGCGAAGTTCGGCCCGGTCGAACGCAAGGACCTCAGCCGCATCAAGAAGATCAGCGGCGCCAACCTGCACCGCAACTGGGTGCTGATCCCCCACGTCACCAACCACGACGAGGCGGACATCACCGAGCTGGAGGCCTTCCGCGTTGCCCTGAACAAGGAGAACGAGAAGTCCGGCCTCAAGGTCACGATGCTCGCCTTCATGATCAAGGCCGCGGTGGCCGCCCTGAAGAAGTTCCCCGAGTTCAATGCTTCGCTGGACGGCGACACCCTGGTGCTGAAGAACTACTTCCACATCGGCTTCGCGGCGGACACGCCCAACGGCCTGGTCGTGCCGGTGATCAAGGACGCCGACAAGAAGGGCATCTTCCAGATCAGCACCGAGATGGGCGAGCTGGCCAAGAAGGCCCGCGACGGCAAGCTGGCCCCGGCCGAGATGAGCGGAGGCTGCTTCAGCATCAGCTCCCTGGGCGGCATCGGCGGGCGCTATTTCACCCCGATCATCAACGCCCCCGAGGTGGCCATCATGGGCGTGTGCAAGAGCACGATCGAGCCCAAGTGGGACGGCAAGGCCTTCCAGCCGCGCCTGTCGCTGCCGCTCAGCCTGAGCTGGGACCACCGTGTCATCGACGGGGCCGCCGCGGCGCGCTTCAACGTCTACTTTGCGTCGCTGCTGGCGGACTTCCGCCGCATCGCGCTGTGATCGGAGGCGCGACATGGCATTGATCGAAGTTCAAGTCCCCGACATCGGCGACTTCGAGGACGTCGGCGTCATCGAGCTGCTGGTCCAGCCCGGCGACACCGTCAAGGTGGAGCAGAGCCTGATCACGGTCGAGAGCGACAAGGCCTCGATGGAGATTCCCTCCAGCGCGGCCGGCGTGGTCAAGGCGCTCCAGGTCAAGCTGGGGGACAAGGTCAAGCAGGGCAGCGTGATCCTCACGCTGGAAGCCGCGGGCGCCGTGGCCTCGGCCCCGGCTGCAGCGCCGCCGCCCGCACCGGCTGCGGCGGCCCCTGCGCCGGTCGTGGTCGCCGGCCCCGCCGGCAGCTACGGCGGCGCGGCCGATGTCGAGTGCGATGTGCTCGTGCTCGGCGCTGGCCCCGGCGGCTACTCGGCCGCCTTCCGCGCGGCCGACCTGGGCCTGAAGGTGGTGATCGTCGAGCGTTACGCCACGCTCGGCGGCGTCTGCCTCAATGTCGGCTGCATCCCCTCGAAGGCGCTGCTGCACGTGGCCGCGGTGATGGACGAGGTCCGCCACATGGTCGACCTGGGCGTCGATTTCGGCGCCCCCAGCGTCAACATCGACAAGCTGCGCAGCCACAAGGACAAGGTGATCGGCAAGCTCACCGGCGGCCTGGCGGCCATGGGCAAGATGCGCAAGGTGAGCACCGTGCGCGGCGTGGGCACCTTCCTCGACCCTCACCACGTCGAGGTCGAGGAAACCACCGGCGCGGGCACCGAGCGCAGTGGCGCCAAGAAGGTGCTGCGCTTCAAGCACGCCATCATCGCGGCCGGTTCGCAGTCGGTGAAGCTGCCCTTCTTCCCGCAGGACGAGCGCATCGTCGACAGCACCGGCGCCCTGGCGCTCAAGGCGGTGCCCAAGAAGATGCTGATCGTCGGCGGCGGCATCATCGGTCTGGAGATGGGGACGGTCTACAGCACCCTGGGTGCCCGCCTGGATGTGGTGGAGATGATGGACGGCCTGATGCAGGGCGCCGACCGCGACCTGGTCAAGGTCTGGGAAAAGATGAACGCCGGCCGCTTCGACAAGATCATGTTGAAGACCAAGACTGTGGGTGCCGAGGCCACACCCGAAGGCATCAAGGTGCAGTTCGAGGGCCTGGACGGCAGCAAGAGCGAAGGCCTCTACGACCTGGTGCTTCAAGCCGTGGGCCGCACACCCAATGGCAAGAAGATCGGGGCGGAGAAGGCCGGCGTGGCGGTGACGGATCGCGGCTTCATCAACGTCGACCTCCAGATGCGCAGCAACGTGCCGCACATCTTCGCCATCGGCGACATCGTCGGCCAGCCCATGCTGGCGCACAAGGCGGTGCACGAGGCGCATGTGGCGGCCGAGGTCATCGCCGGCACGCTCAAGGGCGACAAGGAACTGGCCTCGGCCGCCTTCAATGCCCGCGTGATCCCGAGCGTGGCCTACACCGACCCCGAGGTCGCCTGGGTGGGCCTGACCGAGGACCAGGCCAAGGCCCAGGGCATCAAGGTCAAGAAGGGTCTGTTCCCCTGGACCGCCTCGGGCCGCGCCATCGCCAACGGCCGCGACGAGGGGGTCACCAAGCTGCTGTTCGACGATTCGCCCGAGGCCCACGGTCACGGCCGCATCCTCGGCGGCGGCATGGTCGGCACCCATGCCGGCGACATGATCGGCGAGGTGGCCCTGGCCATCGAGATGGGCGCCGACGCCATCGACATCGGCAAGACCATCCACCCCCACCCCACGCTGGGCGAAAGCATCGGCATGGCGGCGGAGGTGGCGCATGGCTCCTGCACCGACCTGCCGCCCGCAAGGAGATGAGGCCATGAACAGTCCCCTGTCCTACGTTCACCCCACCAGCGACAGCGCCTGGGGCACCTACCTCTCGCAGATCGACCGGGTCGTGCCCTATCTCGGACCGCTGGCGCGCTGGGCCGAGACCCTGCGCCGGCCCAAGCGGGCGCTGATCGTCGACGTGCCCATCGAGCTGGACGACGGCACCATCGCCCACTACGAGGGCTACCGCGTGCAGCACAACCTCAGCCGCGGGCCCGGCAAGGGCGGTGTGCGCTTCCACCCGGACGTGACGCTGGAAGAGGTGATGGCCCTGTCCGCCTGGATGACCATCAAGAACGCCGCCGTCAACCTGCCCTACGGCGGCGCCAAGGGCGGGGTGCGGGTCGATCCCAGGCGCCTGTCCCGCGGCGAGCTGGAACGCCTGACCCGCCGCTACACCAGCGAGATCGGCCTGCTGATCGGCCCGACCCAGGACATCCCCGCGCCGGACGTGAACACCAACGGCCAGATCATGGCCTGGATGATGGACACCTATGCCGTCAACACCGGCCACACCGCCACCGGCGTCGTCACCGGCAAGCCGGTGCACCTCGGCGGCTCGCTGGGACGGGTGAAGGCCACGGGGCGGGGGGTCTTCGTGACCGGGCGCGAGGCGGCCCGCCGCATCGGCCTGGACCTGCAGGGCGCCCGCGTGGCGGTGCAGGGCTACGGCAATGTGGGCGGTGTGGCGGCGCAGCTCTTCGCGGCGGCGGGGGCCCGGCTCGTGGCCGTGCAGGACCACAGCGGCACCCTGCACCGCGAGGCCGGCATCGACGCGACCGCCCTGGCCGCCCATGCGCAGGCCCAGGGTGGCGTGGCGGGCTTTCCCGGCGCCAGCCCCCTGGATGACGAGGCCTTCTGGGACACGCCCTGCGACATCCTCATCCCCGCCGCCCTGGAAGGCCAGATCGGCGCCGACCGGGCCGCCCGGCTGCAAGCCCGCCTGGTGCTGGAAGGCGCGAACGGCCCCACCGTGCCCGAGGGCGACCGCGTCCTGGGCGAACGCGGCGTGCTGGTGGTGCCGGACGTCATCTGCAACGCCGGCGGCGTGACCGTCAGCTACTTCGAGTGGGTGCAGGACTTCTCGTCCTTCTTCTGGACCGAGGACGAGATCAACGCCCGCCTGGACAAGATCATGGTCGAGGCCCTGGCCCGCATCTGGGACGTGGCCGACCTGCACCGCATCCCCCTGCGCACCGCCGCCTTCGCGGTGGCCTGCGAGCGCATCCTGATGGCGCGTCAGGATCGCGGGCTCTATCCCTGAAGGCCGGGTGCGGCACAGGGCAGGGCTGAGGCCCTGCCCGCCGGTGCTTCCTGCCGGACCGCCTCAGAGGCTTTCGCGGATCACCCGGTCGTTCAGCGGCTGCAGCGGCCGCGCATTCGCCGGGAACAGCTGCCGGAAGGCCCGGATCTGTGCCGCGCTCAGCTGGATCGGCTGCTTCAGCACCATCCAGTGCACGCCCTCGGAGCAGGGCGGTGTGGTCAGCGAGCCGCTGAAGTCGTAGTAGCGATGATCGGCCGGCAGCAAGGCGGCCAGGTCCAGGGCCAGGTCGCTCACCTGCACCGATTCGCCCTTGCGCGGCAGGTGCGCAAAGATCGGGGCCCATGCGGCGTTGTGGCGTCCCGGCTGGATCAGCACGCCCACCACGCCCAGCGCACCCTGGGCGTCGCGGTGGACCAGGTGCGCCACCATGGCCGTGCGGCGGCCGGCCACAGCCTCTTCGCTGGGGGTGTGGAAGTGGAACTGCAGCAGTTCGTAGCGCTGATCGCCCACCGTCAGCGCGCTGCCGGCGGGCAGGTTCACCTGCACGGTGTGGCCGTTGTTGACCAGGGTGGGCGAGGCATCCCGCGCATACAGGAAGTCCAGGGCCGGCAGCTCGGCCTTGACCGCATGGCGGATGTTGATCGGGCTCTGGGCCTGGCCGCGGGCGCAGGTCTCGAAAGCCCCGTCGAGCTCCGCCCAGTGGGCGGCACCGTGGGGCCCCTGGTAGTCCCAGTGCGCGCCGCGCGGTGCGGCACCGGCGGTGGCTGCGGCAAAGATCAGGGGAAGAAGCGAGGCGAGGCGGGCAAGTCGATTCACGAAGTCGGTTCCTGATGAGGTTCCCGGCAAGCCACCGCGCGGGTGGATCGTCCGGTGCGCCTCATTCCATCATCGCGAGTCTTAAGCCTGTCTTAAGCCGTGAGATTCCTCACGGCCAGGGTGGGTGGCAAACAACATGTCTCGGAGGGCGCCTCGTCCTGCGCCCGCGTCCTCAGCCCAAGCGGATCCAGGTCGTCTTCAGCTCGGTGACCTTGTCGAAGGCGTGCAGGGACTTGTCCCGGCCGTTGCCGCTCTGCTTGACGCCGCCGAAGGGCACGGTGAGGTCGTCCTCGTCGTACTGGTTGACGTGGACGGTGCCGGCCTGCAGGGCGCGGGCCACGCGGTGGGCGCGGTCGAGGCCGCCGGTCCACACGCTGGCCTGCAGGCCGTAGGGGGAATCGTTGGCCAGGGCCAGGGCCTCGGCCTCGTCGCGGAAGGGGATCAAGGTCACGACCGGGCCGAAGATTTCCTCGCGGGCGATGCGCATGCCGTTGTGCGCGCCGGCGAAGACGGTGGGCTCGACGTAGACGCCGCCGGTTTCGGCCCGGGCCTGGCGGCCGCCGGCCAGGCAGTGCGCGCCTTCGGCGCGGCCGGCCTCGATGTAGCCCAGCACGGTGCGGAGCTGGCCTTCGTCGACCAGCGCGCCCATCACGGTGGACGGATCCAGCGGGTCGGCCGGCCGGTACTTGGGCGCCTCGGCGGCCACGCGGCGGGCGAAGTCCTCGGCGATGTCGGCCTGCACCAGCACGCGCGAGGGCGCGTTGCAGCTCTCCCCCTGGTTGAAGAAGATGCTGCCGGCCAGGGTCTGGGCGCAGCGGTCGAGGTCCGGCGCGTCCGGAAAGACGAGGAAGGCGCTCTTGCCGCCCAGCTCGTTGTAGACGCGCTTGAGGTTGCTCTGCCCGGCGCAGACCAGCATGTGCTTGCCGACGCGGGTGGAGCCGGTGAAGCCCAGCACGTCCACGTCCATGTGGCGGGCCAGGGCCTCGCCGGCCTCGGGGCCGTAGCCCGGCACGACGTTGAACACCCCCGGCGGCAGGCCGGCGTCGAGCGCCAGCTCGGCCAGGCGCAGGGCGGTGTAGGGGCTCTTCTCGCTGGGCTTGAGCACCACGCTGTTGCCGGCTGCCAGGGCCGGCCCCAGCTTCCAGGCCGCCATGATCATGGGGTAGTTCCAGGGCACGATGGCGCCCACCACGCCCACGGGCTCGCGGCTGATCAGGGCCAGGGCGCTGGGGCCGGTGGGGGCGATCTCGCCATAGACCTTGTCGACCGCCTCGCCGTACCAGGCCAGGGTGCGGGCGGTGGAGGGCACGTCGACCGCCAGGCTGTGGGCGATGGGCTTGCCCATGTCCAGGGTTTCGAGCAGGGCCAGTTCCTCGCGGGCGGCCAGCACCTTCTCGGCGAAGGCCTGCATCACGCGCTTGCGCGCGGCGGGCGGGCGGGCGGCCCAGCGGCCGTCGACGAAGGCGGCGCGGGCGGCGCGCACGGCGGCATCCACGTCGGCCGCCTGGCCGCGGGCGACCTCGCCCAGCGCCCGGCCGTCGACCGGGCTGCGCTTGAGGAAGGTCTGCCCGTCCTGCGCGGCCTGGCGGCGGCCGCCGATCAGGGCCCGGCCGTCCAGGCCGGCGGCCAGGCCATCGGCCGCGCGGGCCGTCCAGTCGATGGGCACGCTGCGGCTCATGCGGGCTCCGGGCTCAGAAGAACAGCACGACGGAGCCGCCGAGCAGGTGGTTGTTCTTCTTGTAGGCGCCGTCGCGCACGTCCTCGAAGACGCGCTCGGTGGCCCCGTCGTAGCGGTACTCGGCCTTGAAGGTGGTGTTCTGGTTGAACAGGTACTTCAGGCCGACCGTGAGCGCATAGCGGTTGGCCCCGCTGGCCCCGGGCAGCGGGGTGCCGGTGCCGGGATCGAGCTTGCTGATGTCGGGCCCGATGCCGTTGCGGCCGTCGGCAAAGCTGTAGCCGAAGAAGCCCCCGCCGTTCTTCTTGTTCTCCAGGAAGTCGGCACGCACCAGGGCCTGCAGGCGCGGGGTGAGCGCGTAGCCGGCCAGGCCGGAGACGCCCACCCAGCGCGAATCCCCGCCGTTCAGCGCGGCCTGGGCCTGCTGGCCGTAGCTGAACTGGCCCTGCAGGGTCCAGTCGCCGCGGATGAAGTAGCCGTCGACTTCGAACAGGTGGGCCGTGGTGTTGGTGCCGGTGCCGAAGTTGAAGATGCGGCCGTGCACGCCGGCGAAGCCGAAGCCCTGGAACTCGCCACGCGAGTAGTCGACCCGGTAGGCCACCATCGGCGACTTCTCGCCCGCGCTGCGCGAGGTCAGGTTGAGCTGGCCGAGGATGCCGCGCATCCACCACTTGCCCCGGGTCACGTCCAGGCCGACGCCGGTGTAGCCAAAGGGCAGGGTGAAGTCGAACAGCAGGTTGTGGGTGGTGAAGGGGTTGAGCGTCGGCTGCAGGTACTCGTAGCCCGACCAGTCGGGCAGCTGGCCGGCGAAGAGGCGGGTCTTGGCATCGCTCAGCGGGATGGAGGCCGTGGCTTCGTGGACGATACCGCCGCCGATGGCCTCGCCCACGCCACGCTGCGGCGACAGGGTCAGCTTGAAGCGCGAGCCGGAGTCGGTCTCCTTGGTGAAGTCGATCACCGCGGCGCCGAGGTAGGAGGTGTCGTAGAAGTAGCCGTCGCTCTGGCTGTTCAGGAACTGGAAGCCGGCGCGGTCCTGACGGCGGTTGTAGAGGTAGACCGGCTCGATGTAGCCGCTGATCTTCAGGCCCTTGAGGCCCAAGGTTTCGAGGTTGTCTTCCATCGCCTCGGTCTTGACGGCGATGCGGTTGAATTCCTGCTGCTGCTCGGCCGTCATGCCGGCCGGCGCAGCAGCCGGGGCGGCCTGGGTCCGGGCTTCGGCTTCGAGCAGGCGCTTCTCCAGTTCGCCGACACGGGCCTTGAGCTCGCGCAGTTCCTTCAGCAGCTCTTCGCTGGCGGACTGGGCGGCCGCCGGCATCGGCTGCAGCAGGGGGTAGGCGGCGGCCAGGGCGAGCAACAGGGTGCTCGGCAGGGCACGCAGGGTGGGGCGGTTCATCACGGGATCTCCTGCGTCGGAAGGTCGGGGCAAGGGGAAAGGCGGGGGCCGGGACTCAGCCGCCGCGGGCCGCGGCGGCGGCCTCGCGCTGGCGGCGGCGCTCGGCCCGGGCGATGGCGTAGCTGGCCAGCAGCACGCCGAACGCAACGATCACGATGGTGACCGTCGCCATGGCATTGACGCTGGGGTTCAGGCCCAGCCGCGCGCGCGAGAAGATCACCAGAGGCATCGTGGTCGAGCCCGGTCCGCTGAGGAAGGCCGACAGCACGACGTCGTCGAGCGAAATCGTGAAGGTCAGCAGCCAGGCCGACAGCAGCGAAGGCGCGATCATCGGCAGCGTGACGAGCATGAAGACCTGGAAGGGCCGCGCGCCCAGGTCCATCGCGGCCTCCTCAAGTTGCGGGTTCAGCTCCTGCAGGCGGGCCTGGATGACGACCGTGGCATAGGCCAGACCGAGCAGCAGGTGGCCGAGCCAGATGGTGAGCAGCCCCCGATCGGGCCAGCCGAAGGTGCGCTGCACCGACACCAGCATCAGCAGCAGCGAGAGGCCGACGATCACCTCCGGCATCACCAGCGGCGCGCTGACCATGCCCGAAAACACCGTGCGGCCGCCGAAGCGCCGGTAGCGCACCAGCGCGAAGGCCGCCAGCAGGCCGAGCAGCACCGCGCCGCAGGCCGTGAAGACCGCCAGCTTCAGGCTGAGCCAGACACCGGCCAGCAGCTCGCGGTCGTTCACCAGGCTGGCGTACCACTTCAGCGTGAAGCCGGCCCAGCGGTTGGGCACCGGCGAGTCGTTGAAGGAGTAGACGATCAGCGACAGGATCGGCAGGTAGAGGAAGACGAACCCGCCGATCAGCCAGCCGCGGCCGAAGCCCCGGGCGAAGCGCGGGCCGAACCATGCGCGCGGCCGGCGGCCGCCGGCCGAGGGGGCGGCACTCATCGACGGGCCTCCGTGCTCTCGGCCTGGTAGCGGTTGAACAGGGCCAGGGGCACCACGATCAGCAGCACCATGACCACCGCCACCGTCGCCGCCATCGGCCAGTCGTTGTTGCTGAAGAACTCGTCCCACAGCACGCGGCCGATCATCAGCGTCTCGGGGCCGCCGAGCAGCTCGGGGATCACGAACTCGCCGACGCAGGGGATGAAGACCAGCATAGCGCCGGCGATGATCCCGGCCTTGGACAGCGGCACCGTCACGCGCCAGAAGGCGGTCCAGGGCGTGGCCCCCAGGTCGGCGGCGGCTTCCAGCAGCCGTCCGTCGAGCTTGCTGAGCGTGGCGTAGAGCGGCAGCACCATGAAGGGCAGGTAGGTGTAGACCATGCCGACCAGCAGGCTGAAGGGTGTGTTCATCAGCTTGCCGGGGCTGCCGATCAGGCCACCGCTTGCCAGCAGCTGGTCCAGGCCCAGCGCGATCAGCAGCTCGGCCACCGCCCCGCCCTCGCCGAGCAGGCCCTTCCAGGCGTAGACCCGCAGCAGGAAGGAGGTCCAGAAGGGCAGCATCACGGCCATCACCAGCAGCGGCTGGGCCCGTCTCGGCGCGCGCGCCATGAAGTAGGCAAAGGGGTAGCCCAGGGCCAGGCAGAGCAGGGTGGTGGCCCCCGCATAGCCCAGGCTGCGCAGGTAGGTGCGGACGTAGAGCGCGTCCTCGGCCACCAGCAGGTAGTTGCCCAGGCGCAGGGTGAGCTGGAGCACGCCGTCCTGAACGGTCAGCAGCTCGGAGAAGCGCACCCCGTCCATCTCGGACACGCTGATCTTGAAGACGATCAGAAAGGGCAGCAGGAAGAAGACGAGCAGCCACGCATAGGGCAGGCCGATGACCGCGCCGCGCCCCAGGCGCAGGCGACGGGTCGGCCCGCCGGGGCCGGGGGTGGGGCGGGGGGCGGCGCTCATTGCGTGAGCACCACCTGGGCGTTGGGCGCCCAGCTGGCCCAGGCGGTGTCGCCCCAGCTCAGCACGTCGTCGGGATGGCGGTCGACATTGCCCTGGCTGACCTTGAGCACCGCACCGCTGGCCAGGGCCAGGTGGTAGACGGTGAAGCTGCCGAAGTAGGACAGCTCGCGCACCGTGCCCTGCACGCGGTTGTGCGGGCCGAAGCCGGTGTCGGGCATCGCGCGGCCCAGTCGGATCTTCTCGGGCCGGATCGCCACCGTCACGGCCATGCCCTCGGTGCCGGTGATGCCATGGCCGACATGGTGGCTGCAATCGGCGCAGTCGATCTGCACATGGTCCGGCTGGTCGCTGCGGAGCACGCCGTCCATCAGGTTCACATTGCCGATGAAGTCGGCCACGAAGCGGGTGGCGGGCGTCTCGTAGATGTCGGCGGGCGCACCGACCTGCAGGAAGCGGCCTTCGCTCATCACCGCGATGCGCGAGGCCATGGTCATGGCCTCCTCCTGGTCGTGGGTGACCATCACGCAGGTCACGCCGACCTGCTCGATGATGTTGACCAGCTCGATCTGCGTGGCCTCGCGCAGCTTCTTGTCGAGCGCACCGAGCGGTTCGTCCAGCAGCAGCAGCCGCGGTCGCTTGGCCAGGCTGCGGGCCAGCGCCACGCGCTGCTGCTGGCCGCCGCTGAGCTGGTGCGGCTTGCGCCGCGCGTACTTGTCGAGCTGGACGAGCTTGAGCATCTGCTCGACACGCTCGGCCACCTCGGCGCGCGGCAGGCCGTCGCGGCGCAGGCCGAAGGCGATGTTGTCCCAGACGCTGAGGTGCGGAAACAGCGCATAGCTCTGGAACATCATGTTGATCGGTCGCTCGTAGGGCGGCAGGCCGGCGAGGTCCTGGCCGTCGAGCACGATGCGCCCCGCGCTCGGCGTCTCGAAGCCGGCCAGCATGCGCAGCAAGGTGGTCTTGCCGCAGCCGCTGGAGCCGAGCAGGGCAAAGATCTCGCCCTGCGCGATGTCGATGCTGACGTGGTTGACCGCGACGGCCCCGCCGCCGAAGTCCTTCACCACGTCCTGGATCTGCAGGTAGCCCTGCGCGCCGCCGGGTGTCGCCATCCCCGCCTCCCTGTTCCGCATCTGGGGTCCGTGTGTGGAGCGGGCCGGCCTGGCCGGCCCGGCTTCAGAGGCCGGTCTTGAAGCCGGTGTAGAGCCGGGTCATGGTGCGGCGGATGTCGTTGCTGAGCGCATCCGGCGCAATCATCTTCTTCATGTCGGCCTCGCTCGGGAAGACCGCCGGGTTGTTCACCACCTCGGGCTTCACGAAGGCCTTGGAGGCCTTGTTCGGGTTCGCGTAGAAGACCTTGTTGGTCAGCGAGGCATGCACCTCGGGCCGCAGGATGTAGTCGATGAACTTGTGCGCGTTCTCGGGGTGGGGCGCATCGGCCGGGATCACCATCACATCGAAGAAGAGGATGCCGCCGGTGGCCGGCACCAGGGTCTGGATGGTCTGGCCGGTCTTGCCGTCGATCGCACGCTGGCGCGCGATGCTGATGTCGCCCGACCAGCCCAGGGCCAGGCAGATCGAGCCGTTGGCCATGTCGTTGATGTAGCCCGAGGAGCTGAACAGCGTGATGTAGGGCCGGATGCTCTTGAGCAGCGGGCCGACGGCCGCGTAGTCGGCCTGGTTGCGGCTGTAGGCCGGCTTGCCCAGGTAGTGCAGGGCGGCCGGAATCACCTCGGTCGGCGAGTCCAGCACGCTGACGCCGCAGCTCTTGAGCTTGCTGATGTACTCGGGCTTGAAGATCAGGTCCCAGACATTGGCCGGCATCGGCAGGCCGCCGAGCGCGGCCTTCACCTTGTCGACGTTGATGCCCACGGTGGTGTAGCCCCAGAGCCAGTTCACCTGGAACTGGTTGCCCGGGTCGAGCTTGCCGAGCAGATCCTGCACGGTGGGATCGAGGTTCTTGAGGTTCGGGATCTTGGCCTTGTCGAGCTTCTGCAGGATGCCGCCATCGGCCTGCACCCGGGCCCAGTAGGACGAGGGCACGACGATGTCGTAGCCGGTCTTGCCCGCGACCAGCTTGGCATGCAGCACCTCGTTGCTGTCGAAGTTGTCGTAGCGGACCTTGATGCCGGTCTCTTTCTCGAAGTTGGCGATCGTGTCCGGCGCGATGTAGTCCGACCAGTTCAGCACATTGAGCACCTTCTCCTCCTGCGCAGCGGCCGGGCCGGCGGCCAGCAGGCCGAAGGCGGCAAGCAGGGCGCCGGCCAGGCGGCCGGTGAAGGTGCGACGCGGGGCGGAACGCAGCATGGGGAACTCCGGGGGGCGGGAAGAAGAGACGGGGGAAACCGGGGCGGGGCCGCTCAGACCCAGCCTCGGCGGTGCAGATCGGCCAGCGTCAGGTCGAGTGCCCGACGGATGCGGTGCATCAGTTCGTCGACCTGCGCGCGGGTGATGACGAGCGGCGGCGCGATGATCATGCGGTCGCCGACGGCCCGCATGATCAGGCCGTTGCCGAAGCAGTGGCCGCGGCAGACCATGCCGACCCCCTGCTCGGGGGCGAAGCCGGCGCCGGTGGCGCGGTCCTTGACCAGCAGCATCGCGCCCATCAGGCCGCAGGTCTCGGCGTCGCCGACCAGGGGGTGGTCCTTGAGCGTCGCGAACTGTTCGGCCAGGTAGGGGCCGACGTCCTCGCGCACATGCTCGACCAGCCCGAGCTCCTGGATCAGCTTCAGATTGGCCAGGCCCACCGCACAGGCCACCGGGTGGCCGCTGTAGGTGTAGCCGTGCTCGAACTCGCCGCCCTGCTCGATCAGGGCCGTGGCCACGCGCTCCCCCACCAGCACCCCGCCGAGGGGGATGTAGCCGCTGGTCACGCCCTTGGCGAAGGTCATCAGGTCGGGCCGGAAGCCCTGGGTCTGCGAACCCCACCACTGGCCGGTGCGGCCGAAGCCGCAGATGACTTCGTCGGCGACCAGCAGGATCCCGTAGCGCTCGGCGATGCGCTGGATCTCGGGCCAGTAGCTGGCCGGCGGCACGATCACGCCGCCCGCGCCCTGCACCGGCTCGCCAATGAAGGCGGCAACGTTCTCGGGGCCCAGGCGCAGGATCTCGTCTTCCAGCCAACGGGCCGCGACGAGGCCGAAGTCCTCGCGGCTCAGGCCCTGAGCCCGACCGTGCTCCCACCAGTAGGGTTGCGGGATGTGGCTGATGCCGGGAATCGGCAGCCCGCCCTGGGCATGCATGTAGCGCATGCCGCCGAGCGAGGCGCCGGCCATCGTCGAGCCGTGGTAGCCGTTCCAGCGGCTGATGATGTGCTGGCGCTGGGGCTGGCCCTGCAGGTCCCAGTAGCGGCGGACCATGCGGACCACCGTGTCATTGCCCTCCGAGCCCGAGCCGGCGAAGAAGACATGCTGGAAGCCCGGCGGCGCGATGGCCGCCAGGGCCTCGGCCAGGGCGATGGCCGGCGGCGTGGCCGTCTGGAAGAAGGCGTTGTAGAAGGGCAGCTGGCGGAGCTGCTCGGTGGCCGCCTCGACCAGGGCCGGCTGGCCGTAGCCGACGTTCACGCACCACAGGCCGCTCATCGCATCGAGGATCTGCTGGCCCTCGCTGTCCCACAGCCAGATGTTGTCGGCACGCTCGATGATGCGCGCGCCCTGGGCCCCCAGGGCCTTGAAGTCGGTGAAGGGGTGCAGGAAGTGGGCGGCGTCGGCCGCCTGCCAGGCCTGGGTGCTGCGGGTGGGGATCATGGGCGCGCTTCAGTTCAGACGTGGAGGAGCAGGTGTTCGCGTTCCCAGGGCGAGATCACCTTCATGAACTCGGCGTACTCGATTTCCTTGACCTCGGTGTAGACGGTGACGAAGGACTCGCCGAGCACCCGGGCCAGGTCCTTCTCGGCACGCAGCAGCTCCAGCGCCTCGCCCAGGCTGCGCGGCAGCGCGTGGTCGCCCAGGTAGGCGTCGCCCTTGCATTCGGGGCTGGGCTCGATCCGCTGCTTCATGCCGAGCCAGCCGCAGGCCAGGGTGGCGGCCAGCGCGACGTAGGGGTTCGCGTCGGCACCGATCACGCGGTTCTCGATGCGCCGCGCATGGGGCGGCGCGACCGGACTGCGGATGCCCACGGTGCGGTTGTCGGTGCCCCACTGGATGTTGATCGGCGCGGCGGTGTGGCGGGCCAGGCGGCGGTAGCTGTTCACATAGGGCGCGAACAGGGCCATGGCCGCGGGGATGTACTTCTGCAGGCCGCCGAGGTACCAGCGGAAGGCGTCCGACGCGCTGCCGTCGGCCTGGCTGAAGATGTTGTGCCCGGTGGCCGCGTCGACCACGCTCTGGTGGATGTGCATCGCGCTGCCCGGCTCGCCGGCGATCGGCTTGGCCATGAAGGTCGCGAACATGTTGTGGCGCAGAGCCGCCTCGCGCACGGTGCGCTTGAAGAAGAAGACCTCGTCGGCCAGCTGCAGCGGCGCGGCATGGAAAAAGTTGATCTCCATCTGGCCGGCGCCGATCTCGTGGATCAGGGTGTCGACGCCCAGCTCCATCTTCTCGCAGTAGGCGTAGATGTCCTCGAAGAGCGGATCGAACTCGTTGACGGCATCGATGGAATAGGCCTGGCGCGAGGTCTCGCTGCGGCCGCTGCGGCCCACCGGCGGCTTCAGCGGCACGTCCGGGTCGCTGTTGCGGGCGACCAGGTAGAACTCCAGCTCGGGCGCGACGATGGGCTGCCAGCCCTCGGCCGCATAGAGCTCGCAGACCCGCCGCAGCACCGAGCGCGGGGCATAGGGCACCAGGGTGCCGTCGCGGTCGTAGCAGTCGTGCAGCACCTGGGCGGTGGGGTCGGCGGCCCAGGGCACCAGGCGCACCGTGCTGGGATCCGGCCGCAGGTGCATGTCGCGGTCGGTCGGGCTGATCACGTCGTAGTAGGGGCCGGCCTCGGGGAATTCGCCGGTCACGCCCATGGCCACCACGGCCTCGGGCAGGCGCATGCCGCGGTCTTCGGTGAACTTCTCGCGCGGCAGGATCTTGCCGCGGGCCACGCCGGTCAGGTCGGGCACCAGGCATTCGATCTCGGTCACCCGGCGCTCGTTGAGCCAGTGTTCCAGGTCGCTGAAGCTGAGCTTGTCTCTCGCCACCATCATTCGTCCTTGTTCGTTCTCGAGCCCGGGGCCGCGGCGGCCGATCCGGGACGGGTGGAGCACGCACAGGGCCTCAGGGGCGGGGGCGTTCGGGCACGGTCGCGCGGGTGCGCTCGCGGAAGCTGCGGCAGGCATCGCCGAAGGCGCGCAGCAGGGTCATGGAGATCGGGTTCTCGCGCGCCTTCCACTCGGGATGCCACTGCACGCCGAGCTGGAAGCGGCCGGCTTCGGCGGCCTCGCCCTCGGGCGGCGGCACGGAGAAGGCTTCGATCAGGCCGTCGGGCGCGCGGGCCTCCACGCGCAGGCCCGGCGCCAGTCGCTTGACGCCCTGGCCATGCAGGCTGTTGACCTGGATCTCGCCCGCACCCAGCAGGGTGGCCAGCAGGCCGCCGGCCTCGACCTGCAGGGGGTGGGCGAGGCCGTACTGCACGTCGACCGGCGCGTCCTTGTCCTCGCGGTGGTCGAGGTGGCCGGGCAGGTCCTGCACGGCCTGATGCAGCGCACCGCCCAGGGCCACATTGACCTCCTGGAAACCGCGGCAGATGGCCAGGAAGGGCAGGCCGCGCTCGCGTGCCGCGCGGATCAGCGGCAGCGTCATCTCGTCCCGGCGCGGGTCGAGCGGCAGCTCGGGGTTGAGCACGCCCTCGTCGAAGTGGCGCGGATGCACGTTGCTGGGCGAGCCGGTCAGCAGCAGGCCGTCGGCCAGGGCGAGCAGGTCGGCCAGTTCATCGGGCGTCGCCGCCGGCATGACCAGGGGCAGCGCGCCGGCCAGGCGCACCGCATCGATGTACTTCTGGCCGCAGATGTGGAAGGGGTGGTCGCCGAGCTGACGGTTGCAGGCCGGCACCAGCACGACGGGGCGGTCGGACGCGGCGAGCAGGACAGAGGCGGGCGCGGCGGCGTTCATCGGCGGATCTTCAGGGGGTCCGGTGGATTCCAGCATGTAGGCAAAGCCCGTGCCATCCGGGCGGCCTGCAGCGGGGCAAGATGTGTTCGGGGCGCCACGGCTGCGGGTGCCTCCGCTTGCGGCCTGCGTTCACAGCGCATCCCGCAGCCGGTACCAGGCCATGCCCAGCACCAGGGCGGGGGTGCGCAGTGCCGCGCCGCCCGGGAAAGGCCGGTGGCGCAGGCGGGCGAAGGTGTCGAAGCGCCCGGCGTCGCCGGCCATGGCCTCGGCCACCAGCCGGCCGGCCAGGCCGGTGAGGGCCAGGCCGTGGCCCGAGAAGCCCTGCAGGTAGTAGACGCGGCCTGCGGCGGCGCCGGGGCGGCCGCGGGCGTCGAGTCGGCCGAAGTCCGGCGCGCGGTTCATCGAGATGTCGACGAAGCCGCCCCAGGCATGGCTGATCGGCACGCCCGCCAGCTGCGGGAACACGGCCTGCAGCCGCCCTTGCAGGCTGGCCGCCATGCCCGGCGGGGTCAGGGTGCTGTAGCTGACCCGGCCGCCGAAGAGCAGGCGGTGGTCGGCCGTGGGGCGGAAGTAGTCCAGCACGAAGTTGGTGTCGCAGACCGCGGCGCGGCTGGGGATCAGCGCCCGGCAGCGGGCCTCGCCCAGCGGCTCGGTGGTCACGATGTAGGTGCCGACCGGCATGACCCGCGGCGCCAGCGCCGGGGCCAGGCCGGGGGCCAGCGCGGCCAGGCGGCTGTTGCCGGCGAGCAGCACCTGGTCGGCCTGCACCCGGCCGGCGGCGGTGCGCAGGCGGCAGGGGGCGCCGGGCGGGTCCTCCAGGCCCAGCACGGCGCTGTGCTCGAAGAGCAGCACGCCGGCCCGCGCGGCGGCGGCGGCCAGGCCGCGCACCAGCTTGAGCGGATGCAGGTGGCCGGAGGCCGGGTCCACATAGCCGCCGGCATAGCGCGGGCTGTCGATCCAGGCCGGCAGTTCGTCCCGCGCCAGCCAGCGGTAGCGGCTGCCGTGGCGCCGGGCCAGGCCGTCGAGGCTGTCGCGCAGCGCGCGGGCCTTGCGCGCCGAGGTGGCCAAGCCCAGCCAGCCGGCCTGCCAGTCGCAGTCGATCGCATGCTCGGCGATGCGGGCCCGCAGCAGATCCAGTGCGTCCAGCGACATGCGCCAGATGCGCTGCGCCGCTTCGGTCCCGAGCTGGGCTTCGACGGTGTCGATGTCGCAAGCCAGGCCATGGATGGCCTGGCCGCCGTTGCGGCCGCTGGCCCCTTCGCCCAACTGCCCGGCCTCCAGCACGGCGACGCGGCGGCCGCGGGCGGCCAGGTCCAGCGCGGCCGACAGGCCGGCCAGGCCGCCACCGACGATGGCCACGTCGACCCGCAGATCGCCCGCCAGCACTGGCTGCGCCACCGCCGGTGGCGCGCTCGCCGCGTACCAGCTCTGCCGGCCCAGCGCGCGGTCGGTGTCGATCCAGGCCATCGCCGGGGCGGGGGCGGGCGGGGCTTCAGGCCAGGCGCCGCAGCGCGGTGCCGATCGCCTCGACGAGCTGTGCGATGTGCCGCTCTTCGATGATCAGCGGCGGCGACAGCGCGATCGTGTCGCCCGTGGTCCGCACCAGCACCCCCTGCTGCCAGCAGTCCATGAAGGCGTCGAAGGCCCGGCGCGTGGGTTCGCCCGGGCGCGGGGCCAGCTCGATGCCGGCGACCAGGCCGATCGTGCGGATGTCGATCACATGCGGCAGGCCCCGCAGGCTGTGGAGGGCCTCGGTCCAGACCGGCTCCAGCGCCGCGCCGCGCGTGAGCAGGCCTTCCTCGGCATAGGTGTCGAGCGTGCCCAGGGCCGCGGCACAGGCCAGGGGATGGCCGGAATAGGTGTAGCCGTGGAAGAACTCGATCGCGTGCTCGGGGCCGGTCATGAAGGTGTCGTGCAGGGCCCGGCTGGCCAAGACCGCCCCCATGGGCACGCAGCCATTGGTGAGGCCCTTGGCCACCGTCATCAGGTCGGGCGTGACGCCGAAGCGCTGGGCGGCAAAGGGCGCACCGGTGCGGCCGAAGCCCGAGATCACCTCGTCGAAGATCAGCAGGATGCCGTGGCGGTTGCAGATCTCGCGCAGGCGCTGCAGGTAGCCGAGCGGCGGGATCAGCACCCCGGTCGAGCCGGCCACCGGTTCGACGATGACCGCGGCGATGGTGCTGGCATCGTGCAGCGCGATCAGGCGCTCCAGGTCCTCGGCCAGCTCGGCACCGTGGGCCGGCTGGCCGCGGCTGTAGGCATTGCGCTCGGGGTCGTGGGTGTGGCGGATATGGTCCACGCCGGCCAGCAGGCTGCCGAACATCTTGCGGTTGGCCACCATGCCGCCCACCGAGATGCCCCCGAAGTTCACGCCGTGGTAGCCGCACTCGCGGCCGATCAGCCGGGTGCGCTGGCCCTCGCCGCGCAGGCGGTGGTAAGCCAGGGCCATCTTCAGCGCGGTCTCGACCGATTCCGAGCCGGAATTGGTGAAGAAGACCCGGTCCAGCCCGGCCGGCGCGATCTGCGCCAGCCGATCAGCCAGGGTGAAGGCCAGGGGATGGCCCATGTTGAAGGGCGGGGCGAAGTCCAGCTCCGCCGCCTGGGCCTGGATGGCCTGCACGATGCGCGGTCGGGCGTGGCCGGCGTTCACGCACCACAGGCCGGCGATGCCGTCCAGGATCTCGCGGCCCTCCGGCGTCCAGAAATGCATGCCTGCGGCTTTGGCGATCAGCCGCGGGGCCTGCTTGAACTGCCGGTTCGCGGTGAAGGGCATCCAGTAGGCGTCGAGTTCGGCGGCGTGGCTCATCGCGGGCAGGGCAGGGGGTGACGGTGCCCAGTCTAGGCAGGCGGCCACGCAATGTGCTTGCGCAATCGCGGGTGAGATCCCTCAGGATTCGCACAAAATTGCGCTCGAACTCCATCACTCGCACAACATGCCGAAAAGCTCGGGATCGACGCAATCCGACACCTCGCTCCCCCAGCCGCCGCTGGACGCGCTGGATCGCGCCATCCTGCGCGAGCTTCAGGCCGACGGCCGCCAGTCCAACCTGGCCCTGGCGCAAAAGGTGCATCTCTCGCCCTCGGCCTGCCTGCGGCGCGTGAAGGCCCTGGAAGAGGCCGGGGTGATCGACCGCTACGTCGCCCTGCTCAACCCCCGGATCGTCGGCCAGCCCGGCACCAGCTACACCATCGTCAACCTGGAGCGACTGACCGTGCCGGCCATCGAAGCCTTCGAGCGTGCGGTGAAGGACATCCCGTCCATCCTCGACTGCTTCTACGTGGCCGGCACCCACGACTACCTGATCCGCTTCACCTACCGCGATGCCGCGGACCTGGAGCGCTTCCACAGCGAGGTGCTGATGCGCCTGCCCGGCATGCTGCGCAGCAACTCCATGCTGGTGCTGCGCACGGTCAAGAAGACGACGGCGCTCGACTTGTGAGCAGGGGCGGTGCCCGCAGGGCCGGTTTCATCACCCTGTCTACGGGCCGCTGCCGATTGCCGCGTCGCCCGCATGCGGCGATGCTCGCGCGCCGAGCCGGGCCCTCTGTCCCGGCGCCTTGTGCCTAGGACCCGCGTGCATGCCTGCCCCCGACGATCGCGATGACCTCTTGTTGAGCGCAGGCCGCGCCCAGGCCCTGGCCCTGGAGGCAGCGGTTGCCCAGGCCGTCGTCGGGCAGGCCCGGGCCATACGCCGCATCACCACAGCCGTCTTTGCCCGCGGCCACGTGCTGCTGCAGGGCGACGTCGGGGTCGGCAAGACGACGCTGCTGCGGGCCTTCGCCCGGGCCATGGGCGGGCGCTTCGGCCGCATCGAGGGCACGGTCGACCTGATGCCCAACGACCTGCTGTACCACACCTACATCAGCGCCGAGGGCAAGCCGGCGGTGGAGCCGGGCCCGCTGATCCGCGACGGCGAAGCGCTCGCCATCTTTTTCTTCAACGAGATCAACCGCGCCCGGCCGCAGGTGCATGCCCTGTTGCTGCGCGCGATGGCCGAGCGCAGCGTGCAGGCCTTCAACCGGGAATGGCGCTTCCCGCGGCTTCAGGTCTTCGCTGACCGCAACCGGGTCGAACGGGAGGAGACCTTCGAGATTGCCTCGGCGGCGCGTGACAGGTTCATGATGGAGATCGCCATCGATGCACCGGCCGACGAAGCGGCCCGGCTGGCGCTGGCCTTCGACCCGCGCTTTCACGACACCGATGCGCTGATCGGCGCCTTGCCGCAGGGGGTGGTCGACATGGAGGGCCTGATCGGCCTGGCCGCGGCCATCCAGCGCGGCGTTGCCGCCAGCCCGGCGCTGCAGCGTTACGTGCTGCGCCTGTGGGAGGCCACCGCGCGTCCGCAGGATGCGGGCGTCCGGCTGGAGGCGCTGGACGTCGACAGCGCCGACCTGGTGCTGGCCGGCGCCAGTCCGCGGGGCGTCGGCATGCTCTTGCAGGCTGCGCGGGTGTCGGCCTGGATCGAGGGCCGCAGTCATGTGCTGCCGGAGGACATCCAGGCCGTCTTCCCCGAGGTGATGGCGCATCGCCTGTGCTTCCAGCCGGTCCACGAACTGCGCCGCGCCGAACTGGCGCCGGCCTTGATGCAGGGTCTGCTCGCCCAGGTGCCGGCGCCATGAGGCGCGCGCCCGGCGCCCGCCCATGCGCTCGCCTCGCCCGATGAACGTCCGCCGCGAGTTCCACTACCGCCTGCCGGGGCCGGCCGCCGGTCACTTCCCCGGAGCCCACCGCAGCCCGCGCGGCGAGAGCGGCTTCGAGTTCCGCCGTCACCTGCCGCTGGCCGATGCGCCGGACGCCCGCCGCATCGACATCCACGCGAGCTTGCGCGACCCCTTCGGCAGCTGGCAGGTGCGCGTCTATGCCCAGCGCATGGCCGCACAGGTGCTGCTGATCGCGGACCTCTCAGCCTCCATGGGCTTTGTCGGCCGCCACCGCAAGCTCGACACCCTCGCGGATTTCGCGGAGGGCCTGGCCTATGCCGCCTACCGCTGCGGCGACGCCTTCGGCTTCATCGGCTGCGACGACACCGTGCGTGCCGACCTCCTGCTGCCTCTGACCCGTGCCCGCGGCGCAGGCCTCGGCCTCGGGCCGCGCCTGCGCGGCCTGCGCCTGGGCGAGGGCCGTGGCGACCTTGGCGCGGCCGGCCTGCTGCAGGCCCACCGGCATCTGCGTCGGCAACGGAGCCTGATCTTCCTGCTGTCGGATTTCCACCTGCCGCCGGCACAGATCGAGGCGCTGCTGCGCAGCCTGGCCGGCCATGCCGTGGTGCCGGTGGTGGTCTGGGATCCCCTCGAGTTCACCCTGCCGGCCGGCCAGGGCCTGGCCCCGCTGCGCGATCCCGAGACCGGGGCCGAGCGCCTGGTCTGGCTGCGCCCCGTGCTGCGTGAGCGCTGGAGCCGGCTGGAGGACGAGCGCCGGACTTTCCTGGATCAGCTGTTCCGCCGCCACCAGATGCGGCCCCTTCACCTGGCCGATGGCCACGATCCCGATGCGGTCACCGCCTACTTCTATGGCGCCAGGCCTTGAGCGCGCCTGGCGCAGGCCCCGCCTGCCGTGGATCGCCATGCTGCTGGCCAGCCTGGTGATGCCTGCGGCCGCCCAGCCCGTGGTCGGACCGGATGCTGCAGCCTCGGCCGCCGCCGTCCCGGAGGCGGACGCGGGGTCGCAGGCCGCGCCGGCTGGGGGCGGGGCAGGGCAGCGGGCACCGGCCCAACCCGCCGCCCCCGTGCCGGTCCCGCCCGCCGGGCTGCATCACAAGGTGGACGAGCCGCGGGCCTACGGGCATTGGGTCGGCGACGTGGTCGAACGCACGATACGGCTCGAACTGCCGGCGGGCCTGCGGCTGCGCGGTGACAGCGTGCCGGTGCCCGGCCGGCGCGGCCAGGCGCTGGAGCTGCGCGAGGCCTTGCACGAAGGCCCGCACGATGCGCCGCGCCAGACCCTGACCCTGCGCTACCAGGTCTTTGCCGCCCCGCTGCAGCCGCGCGTGCTGGAATTGCCGCCGGTGCTTCTGGAGTTTGAGCCCATCGGCGGAGGCCGGGTGCAGACCCTGAGGATCGACGCCTGGCCCCTGCAACTGGCGCCGCTGGGCCCTGAAGAAGCTGCCAATCGCCGCGGGCTGGGGCCGCTGCAGCCCGATGCCGACGCGCCCCCGCTCGACACCCGGGCCATCCGGCTGCGGGGCGGGCTGGCCCTGGCGGGGCTGCTGCTCATGCTGCTGGGCCTGGCCTGGGTGCTGCTGCTGCGTCCCCGCCTGCTGCGACAGCGCCAGCCCTTCGCCCGCCTGCGGCGCGAATTGGCCACGCTGCCCCCGCAGGCCCTGGCCGACGATCCCCGGGCCGTCTTCGCCCGCGTGCATGCGGCGCTGCGGGCCCAGGCCGGCCGCAACCTGCTCGCCCGCGACCTGCCGGCCTACCTGGACGCCCGGCCGGGCCTGGCCCCGCTGGCCGACGAACTGCTGGCCTTCCACCAGGCTTCGGAAATCCTGTTCTTCCAGCCCGGTGCCGGCGCCGCCCCCGGCTGGGATCTGGCCCGCCTGCGGCGTCTGGCCCAGGAGCTGGCCGCGTTCGAGCGCCTCGCGCCGGCTGCGCTGGCGGCGCCGGTGGAGGCCCGGGCATGAACCTGGAACACCCCGCCTTGCTGCTTCTGCTGCCGCTGGCCTTGCTGCCGCTGCGGCGGGGGACGGGTTCGCGCCTGGTCTACTCCAGCCTGTCGCTCCTGCCGGACGACCCAGCGTCCCGCTGGCTCGACCGCGTGCTGCGCGGGGCCGGGGTGGTCGCGCTGGCGGCCCTGCTGCTGGCCTTGGCCGGCCCCTACCGGCCCGAGCGCCAGGTCGAGCGGCAAGGGCAGGGCGCCGAGATCGTGCTGCTGCTCGACCGCAGCCGCAGCATGGACCAGGCCTTCGGCAGCGCACGGGACGGCCTGGGCATCGGCGGCAACTACAACCCCTACTACAGCCTGTCGGGCGAGAAGGCGGTGGCCGACCGCAACAAGGGCGAGGCGGCGCGCCGCGTGCTGACCCAGTTCGTCGCGCAGCGGCCGAACGACCGCTTCGGCATGGTCGTGTTCAGCACGCTGCCGATGCGCGTGCTGGACTTCACCGAGAAGCCCGCGGCGGTGAAGGCCGCCATCGCCGCGGGCCAGGTGGGCCGCGGCATCTCGGAAACCGACATCTGGCTGGCGCTGCAGGAGGGCCTGGCCTTCTTCGAGCAGCGGCCCTACACCGGCTCGCGCATCCTGATGCTGGTCTCGGACGGCGGCGACCATCTCGACGCCGTCGTGCGCGAGCGCCTCGCCACGCTCATGCAGCGCTACCGGGTGTCGCTGTACTGGATCTACATCCGCTCCGCGCGCAGCCCCGGCCTGAGCGAGGCCGAGGGCCTGAGCCCGGAGAACGCCGAAGCCGTCCCCGAGTACTTCCTGCACCGCTACTTCAAGAACCTGGGCGTGCCCTACCGGGCCTACGAGGCCGAGAACCCGGATGCCCTGGAACGCGCGGTGGCCGATGTGAACCGGCTCGAGAACCTCCCGATCACCTACCTGGACACGGTGCCGCGGGCGGCCTACGCCCCGCTGGCCTACGGGGTGGCTGCCGCGGCCTTGCTGCTGCTGAGCCTGGCCCGCTGGAAGGAACTGCACGCATGGCGCTGACCCCGTCCACGGCCTCCCCGGCCCCTGCCGGGGCCGATCGTCGCCAGCGCCAGCAGGCTGCGGCCGCTTCGGCCCTGGCCCGTGCGCGACGGCGCTTGCGCTGGGCCCTGGCCGCGACCCTGCTGCTGGCCGTGCTGGCCGGCCGCGAAGGGCTGGCCCTGCGCGAGGCTGCGCAGTGGGACGCCCGCATGGCCGCCCTGCGCGAGGACCCCGAGGCGGCCCGCGAGGTGCTGCGCCGGGCGCTTGCGCGGGTCGGGCCCGGATCGGTGGCCGGTGCCCTCGAGGGCGCCTCCGGCAGCCCGCCGGCCGGTCGTGCATCCGCGCCGGCGGTGTCGGCCGCTTCGGCGGCATCCGGACGGCCGGACTGGCTGGACGCCGGGCATCCCCCGGAATGGCGCTTTGCCGAAGCCCAGGTCCTGGCCGCCGCCGGCGAGCACGAGGCCGCGCTGGCCCGCTACCGCAGCCTGATCGATCACCCACGGCTGGGTCTGGCCGCGCGCTACAACAGCAGCAATGTGCTGATGCAACAGGCTTTTCGGCTGCGCGAGTCCCCCTCGCCCGGCCAGGCCGTGCCGGTGATCGAACTGGCCAAGGAGGGCTACCGCCAGGTGCTGCGGCTGGACCCGACGCACTGGCCCGCCCGCTACAACTACGAGCGGGCGCAGCGCCTGCTGCCCGACCCCGAGCACGAGGACAGCGAGGCGGCCGGCCCGCCCGAGAACGCCGAGCGGGCCGCCACCACCATGCGCGGCGTCTCCCAGGGCCTGCCATGAAGCGCGCGGCCGTCCTGCGCCGGCTCGGCCTTCGGCACCTTCGCCCGCGCCATGCCCAGCTGCGACCGCTCGCGCTGCTGCTGGTCCTGCTGGCCCTGCTCGACCCGGCCCTGCACGGGCCGGGCCGGCGCCACGACTGGGTGGTGGTGCTGGACGTGACGCAGAGCATGGATGTGCGCGACATGCCGGTCACCGCCGCCGATGGCTCGACCCAGCTCGTGAGCCGGCTGCAGGCCGCCAAGCGCCAGCTGGACGCGGTGATCGGCGAGATGCCCTGCGGCTCGCAGCTGGGCCTGGGCCTGTTCACGGAATCGCGCAGCTTCCTGCTGCTCGCGCCGATGGAGGTCTGCGCGAACTACCGCGAGCTGAAGGACACGCTGGCGCGCATCGACGGCCGCATGGCCTGGACGGGCAACAGCGAAGTGGCCAAGGGCTTGTTTGGCGCCGTGGCGATCGCCGCGGGGCTGCCGGAGAAGCCCGCCCTGCTGTTCCTCAGCGACGGGCATGAGTCGCCGCCGGTGAACCCGCGCTACCGGCCCAACTTCCCCGGCACACCGGGCGAGGTGCGCGGCGTGGTGATGGGCGTCGGCGGCGACGAGCTGGCACCGATACCGCGCTCGGACCCCGCCGGGCGGCCGCTCGGCTTCTGGGGGGCGAACGAGGTGATGCAGGTCGACCCGCGCAGCCTGGGCCGCGGCGGCACCGGTGAGGCCCTGATCGACACCGAGGCCGACAAGCCGGTGCAGCCCATCCCCGGGGTGGTGCCGGGCAAGGAGCACCTCTCGGCCCTGCGCGGCGACTACCTGCGCGAGCTGGCCGACAGCCTCAAGCTGGGCTACCAGCGGCTGGATGCACCGGCCGCGCTGCGTGAGCGGCTGCTGGACCCGGCCCTGGCCCACCCGGCCCCAACCCGCCATGCGCTGGCCCCGCTGCTGGGGGGCGCCGCGCTGCTGGCGCTGCTGCTCTCCTACCTGCCGCCGCCTTCGGTCTGGCGCTGGCGTGCGTGGAGGCGCCCGCAGAGGTAGGTCCAGACGAAGCAGGCGGCGGCGTTCGCGGTGAGCTCGGCATGGTCGTAGGGCGGTGCCACCTCCACGCAATCCATGCCGACGAAGTTCAGGTCGGCCAGCTCTTCAAGGATCGTCAGCACCTGGTTGCTGCTCAGCCCCCCCGGCTCGGGCGTGCCGGTGCCGGGGGCGTAGGCAGGGTCCAGGCAGTCGATGTCCAGGCTCAGGTAGAGCGGCGGATGGCCCAGGGCCCTCATGCGCGCGCGGATGGCGTCCAGCACGGGGGCAAGCTGCGCCGGGCTGGCCAGGCCACGCAGCGCGCGGGCGGTGAAGATCTGGCCGCCGCGGTCGGCCACGTAGTCCCGTGCCGCCCGCTCGCCGGCCGAGCGGATGCCGATCTGCACGAAGCCCTCCGGCACGGCCAGGCCCTCCTGGATCGCCTCGTGCACCCAGGTGCCGTGGCCGCTGGGCTCGCCGAAGTGGTCGGTCCAGGTGTCGCAGTGCGCATCGAAGTGCAGCACGGCCAGCGGCTGGCCATGACGGGCCTTGAGCGCGCGCAGCAGGGGCAGGGTGATGCTGTGGTCGCCGCCGAGCCAGACCATGTGTCGCTCGGCGAGCAGGGCTGCGGCCGGCGCGGCCAGGGCGGCCCGCATGCGTTCGAGGCTGGTGTTGGGCAGGGCCAGGTCGCCGGCGTCGGCCAGCGCGGTGTCGGGGCTGAGGTCGAAATGCGGATGGATGCCGTCGCAGAGCATCAGGCTGGCCGCGCGGATCGCGGCCGGGCCGAAGCGCGCGCCAGGCCGGTGGGTGACGCTGCCGTCCCAGGCGATGCCGGCCAGGCCGAAGGGTCGGCCGTCTCCCGGCAGGGGCGCCGGAACGCGCAGGAATCGCTGGTCGCTGTGGAAGGCGAAGGCGCTCATCGTGATCCGGTCCTCATTTCATCGGGGCAGGTGGGGCTTCCATCATGTAAAAATAGCGTCTGGTGCGGCGCCGCAAAATTTCCCATTGTGGGGAACAAGATTTCGCATCCGGAAATTTCGTCGCCAAGTCCTTGATTTTCAAGGGCTAGCCAGTGAGTCTTCTATAAGACACAAGTCTTCGCAAAGCGTGGCCGCACAGCTACGCTATCGCCACTTTCCGTTCCATCCCTGGAGTCTCTCCCATGACGCAACTGACCCGCGAACAACAGATCGCCGCCCTCGAAAAGGACTGGGCTGAAAACCCCCGCTGGAAGCTCGTGAAGCGCGGCTACAGCGCGGCCGACGTCGTTCGCCTGCGTGGCAGCCTGCAGCCCGAGTACACCCTGGCCAAGCGCGGCGCCGAGACCCTGTGGGCCAAGGTCAATGGCGGCGCCAAGAAGGGCTACGTCAACGCCTTCGGCGCGATCACCGCCGGTCAGGCGATGCAGCAGGCCAAGGCCGGCCTGGAAGCCGTGTACCTGTCGGGCTGGCAAGTCGCCGCCGACGGCAACACCAGCGAAACCATGTACCCCGACCAGTCGCTCTACGCGTACGACTCGGTGCCGACCATGGTTCGCCGCATCAACAACACCTTCAAGCGCGCTGACGAGATCCAGTGGTCGCGTGGCATCGAGCCGGGCTCGGCCGAGTTCATCGACTACTTCCTGCCCATCGTCGCGGACGCGGAAGCCGGTTTCGGCGGCGTGCTGAACGCCTTCGAGCTGATGAAGAACATGATCGCCGCGGGTGCCGCCGGCGTTCACTTCGAAGACCAGCTGGCCGCTGTCAAGAAGTGCGGCCACATGGGTGGCAAGGTCCTGGTCCCGACCCAGGAAGCCATCGAGAAGCTGATCTCGGCCCGCTTCGCCGCCGACGTGATGGGCGTGCCGACCATCGTGCTGGCCCGTACCGACGCCGAGGCCGCCAACCTGATCACCAGCGACCACGACGCCAACGACAAGCCCTTCCTGACCGGTGAGCGCACCCAGGAAGGCTTCTACCGCGTCAAGAACGGCCTGGAGCAAGCCATCAGCCGTGGCGTCGCCTACGCCCCCTACGCCGACCTGGTGTGGTGCGAAACCGGCGTGCCCGACATCGGCTTCGCCCGTGAGTTCGCGCAAGCCGTGCACGCCGCCTGCCCGGGCAAGCTGCTGTCGTACAACTGCTCGCCGTCGTTCAACTGGAAGAAGAACCTCAACGACAGCCAGATCGCTTCCTTCCAGGAAGACCTGAGCGCGCTGGGCTACAAGTACCAGTTCATCACCCTGGCCGGCATCCACGTCAACTGGTACAACACCTTCCAGTTCGCGCATGCCTATGCCCGCGGCGAAGGCATGAAGCACTACGTCCAGCAGGTGCAGGAGCCGGAATTCGCGGCGCGCGAGAAGGGCTACACCTTCGTGTCGCACCAGCAGGAAGTCGGCGCCGGCTACTTCGACGACGTGACCACCGTGATCCAGGGCGGTTCGTCCTCGGTCAAGGCCCTGACCGGCTCGACCGAAGAAGAGCAGTTCCACTGATCCAGGCGGCCGGCGTATGCCGGCACCTGATCGCGTGAACCGCCGGAGGGCCCGGGGCGCAAGCTCCGGGCCCTCTTGCTCGGGCACGATGCCCCGACCGGTCCGCGCCACTGAACGTGCCCTCGAAGCAGGGCGAAGAGTCCCTGGGGCGGTCCTTAGAATGCGTGACCCGAAACCCAACAAGGGCGAGAAAGGCACGATGGTTATGACACCGCGGACTCCGGCTTCCACCTCACCGCAGCGCCGCTGGCGCTGAGCCCGAACCCGCGCGACCGTCCCTGCTCCCCTCGAAAAGCGCGGCTCGCCCCGCGCTTTTTTCTTGCCCGACCGGATTCCCCATGCCTGCGATCCTGCTCCCCGACGGCTCACGCCGTGAGTTCCCTGCGCCCGTCACCGTTGCCGAGGTCGCCGCCTCGATCGGCGCCGGCCTGGCCAAGGCTGCCCTGGCCGGCCGCATCGGACGAGGCGATGCGGCCCGTCTGGTCGACACCTCGCACACGATCGCGGAGGACGTCGAACTGGCCATCGTGACCGAGAAGGATGCCGACGGCCTGGAGCTGATCCGTCATTCCACCGCGCACCTGCTGGCCTATGCGGTCAAGCAGCTCTTCCCCGAGGCCCAGGTCACCATCGGTCCGGTCATCGAGGACGGCTTCTATTACGACTTCGCCTACAAGCGACCCTTCACGCCGGAGGACCTGGCTGCCATTGAGCAACGCATGGGCGAGCTGGCGAAGAAGGACGAGAAGGTCGAGCGCCGGGTGCTGCCGCGCGACGAGGCCGTCGCGCACTTCAAGGCCCAGGGCGAGCATTACAAGGCCGAGATCATCGCGAGCATCCCGGAGGGGCAGGACGTCAGCCTCTACCGCGAAGGCGGTTTCGAGGACCTCTGCCGCGGCCCGCACGTGCCCAGCACCGGCAAGCTCAAGCACTTCAAGCTCATGAAGGTGGCCGGGGCCTACTGGCGCGGCGATCACCGCAACGAGATGCTGCAGCGGGTCTACGGCACGGCCTGGGCCAGCAAGGACGATCTGCAGGCCTACCTGCGTCGCATCGAGGAGGCTGAGAAGCGCGACCACCGCAAGCTCGGCCGCGAACTGGACCTCTTCCACCTCGACGAGCACGCGCCCGGCCTGGTCTTCTGGCACCCCAAGGGCTGGACGCTGTGGCAGCAGGTCGAGCAGACCATGCGCCGCGTCTACCAGGACCACGGCTACCTCGAGGTCAAGGGCCCGCAGATCCTCGACAAGGGCCTGTGGGAGAAGACCGGGCACTGGGACAAGTACCGCGACAACATGTTCACGACCGAGTCGGAGAAGCGCGACTACGCGCTCAAGCCGATGAACTGTCCCGGTCACGTGCTCATCTACAAGCAGGGCATCAAGAGCTACCGTGACCTGCCGCTGCGCTTCGGCGAGTTCGGCCAGTGCCACCGCAACGAGCCCACTGGTGGCCTGCACGGCATCATGCGGGTGCGCGGCTTCACGCAGGACGACGGCCACATCTTCTGCACCGAGGACCAGATCCTCGATGAGTGCGGGGCCTTCACCGAACTGCTGAAGCGCGTCTACGCCGATTTCGGCTTCACCGACATCCTCTACAAGGTCGCCACCCGGCCGGCCGCTCGCATCGGCTCCGACGAGGCCTGGGACAAGGCCGAGGCCGCCTTGTTCGCCAGCCTGGAGCGCTCGGGCTGCGCCTACGAGATCGCGCCGGGCGACGGCGCCTTCTACGGCCCGAAGATCGAATACACGCTCAAAGATGCGCTGGGCCGGCCCTGGCAGTGCGGCACCATCCAGGTGGACTTCGCCCTGCCCGAACGGCTGGACGCGGAGTACGTGGCCGAGGATGGCAGCCGCAAGCGGCCGGTCATGCTGCACCGGGCCATCCTCGGGAGCCTGGAGCGTTTCATCGGCATCCTGATTGAACAACATGCTGGCGCGCTGCCGGCCTGGCTGGCTCCGGTGCAGGTGGCGGTGCTCAACATCACCGATGCGCAGGCCGATTACGCCCGTGAAGTCGCCAAAACGCTGCAGAAACAAGGCCTTAGGGTTGCGCTGGACCTCCGCAACGAGAAGATCACGTATAAAATTCGTGAGCATTCGATGCAAAAGCTCCCCTACATCCTCGTCGTTGGTGACAAGGAGATGGCGGCGGGAGCCGTTGCGGTGCGCGCCCGGGGCAACCAAGACCTCGGAGCGATGGCCCTGGAAGCCTTCTCCCAGAAGATCACCGGTGACATCGCCCGCAAGGCCTGAAAAGGTCAGCGGCGTCAGATGACTGTTGTCCAAGCACGGTCAGACGGCAGCCTCGCCCAGGGACGCACCCCGATCAATCAATGAGCCCCCGGGCTCGGAAGGACCCAGACCATCGCTAATTTCTTCGAGCGCCGCATCCGCAACGACGAGCGCAAGCACCGCCTCAACCGGGAGATCATGGCGCCTGAGGTGCGGGTCAACGGTCCCGAGAACGAGCCCCTGGGCGTCATGACCATCATGGAGGCGCTGCGCCTCGCCGGCGAGCAGGATGTGGATCTGGTCGAGATTGCGCCGACGGCGGATCCCCCGGTCTGCCGCCTGATGGACTACGGCAAGTTCAAGTACGCCGAAGCCAAGAAAGCTGCCGAAGCCAAGGCCAAGCAGCACGTCGTCGACATCAAGGAGATCAAGTTCCGCCCCGGCACCGACGACGGCGACTACGCGATCAAGCTGCGCAACATGCGCCGCTTCCTCGAGGACGGCGACAAGTGCAAGGTCACGCTGCGTTATCGCGGCCGTGAGATCACCCACCAGGAGATCGGCATGCGCTTGCTCGAACGCGTGCGTGATGATCTGGCCGATCTGTCGGTGGTCGAGAACATGCCCAAGCTCGAAGGCCGCCAGATGATCATGGTGCTGGCGCCGAAGAGGCGAAAATAAGCGGTTTGGGCTGCAGCGGTTCGGTCACCGCTGCGGTCCTGGATCCGGCTTCGGCCGGATCCGGCGTTGCCGGCCCTCCGGTGATGCGGTGCCTGCCGGCCCCCAAGTCCGCGAGCGGTTCGCGGCGCCGGCGGGAACAAGAAAAGGAGCAGTCATGCCCAAGATGAAGACCAAGAGCAGCGCGAAGAAGCGCTTCCGCGTGCGCCCGGGTGGCACCGTCAAGCGCGGTCAAGCCTTCAAGCGTCACATCCTGACCAAGAAGACGACCAAGAACAAGCGTCAGCTTCGCGGCGCGGTGAATGTGCATGAGACCAACATGGGTCACATGGCGCAGATGCTGCCGTTCGCTGGCCTGTAATCACCACATCGACTGAAGGAGTAAGACATGCCTCGCGTCAAACGTGGTGTTACCGCCCGTGCCCGTCACAAGAAGGTCCTGGCCCTGGCCAAGGGCTACCGCGGTCGTCGGAAGAACGTCTATCGCATCGCCAAGCAGGCGGTGATGAAGGCGGGTCAGTACGCGTACCGGGATCGCCGCGCGAAGAAGCGCGTGTTCCGTCGCCTGTGGATCGTCCGGATCAACGCCGCCTCGCGCGCGCTGGGCGTCACCTACAGCCGCTTCATGGCCGGCCTCAAGAAGGCTGCCATCGAAGTGGACCGCAAGGTGCTGGCCGATCTGGCCGTCAACGATCCGGCCGCTTTCGGCAGCATCGTCGAGAAGGCCAAGGCGCAACTCGCCTGAAGGGCTTGAGGCCATGCCGGGGCTCCCGCCCCGGCCCGGCTCCATCCCGCGTCTCAAGGCCTGCCCCGCGGCAGGCCTTTTTCGTCTCTGCGGCGTGTCCTGCCGCTCCCTCGTTCTCCCGCCCTGCCCATGACCGACACCGTGACCCCGCTGGCCGATCTGGCCGATCACGCGGCCCGTGACTTCGCCGCCGCCGCAACCCCGGCCGCGCTGGAGGATGCCAAGGCCCGCTACCTCGGCAAGACGGGTGCGCTGACGGAACTGATGAAGGGCCTGGGCAAGCTCGATGCGGAGTCGCGCAAGGTGCGCGGCGCCGAGATCAATGCCGTGAAGGCCCAGGTCGAGGCTGCGCTGAATGCGCGCCGCCAGGCCCTGGCCGAGGCTGAACTCAGCCGCCAGCTGCAGGCCGAGGCCCTGGACGTGAGCCTGCCCGGCCGGCGTCGCGGCGCAGGCAGCCTGCATCCGGTGATGCGGGCCATGGAGCGGATCGAGGCCATCTTCGGCTCAATGGGTTTCGAGGTCGCTGACGGCCCCGAGATCGAGACCGACTGGTTCAACTTCACCGCGCTGAACACGCCAGCCGACCATCCGGCCCGCTCGATGCACGACACCTTCTACGTCGAGGGGGACCACGTGCTGCGCACCCACACCAGCCCGATGCAGATCCGCCATGCGGTGCGCCATGTGAAGGCCCACCGTCACCTGATCGACGCCGGCCAGACCATGCCCGAGATCCGCGTGATCGCGCCGGGCCGCACCTACCGGGTCGACAGCGACGCCACCCATTCACCGATGTTCCACCAGGTCGAAGGCCTCTGGATCGGCGAGGCCATCAGCTTCAAGGACCTGAAGGCGGTCTACCTCGACTTCATCCAGCAGTTCTTCGAATCGAAGGACCTGGAGCTGCGCTTCCGCCCCAGCTTCTTCCCCTTCACCGAGCCGAGCGCCGAGATCGACATCATGTTCGGCCAGGGTCCGCTCAAGGGCCGCTGGCTGGAGGTGTCGGGTTCGGGTCAGGTGCACCCCCAGGTCATCCGCAACATGGGCCTGGACCCGGAGCGCTACCTCGGTTTCGCCTTCGGCTCGGGCATCGACCGCCTGGCCATGCTGCGCTACGGCGTGAACGACCTGCGCCTCTTCTTCGACGGCGACCTGCGCTTCCTCGCGCAGTTCCAGTGAGCGGGCCTTGTCCAATCGCCCCCCTCGCCCTCACCGCCGTCCGAGCCGAACCGAGCTGATCCCCCGCCATGCAATTCCCTGAATCCTGGCTGCGCGCCTTCTGCAACCCGCCGCTGAGCACGGCCCAACTGGCCGAGACCCTGACCATGGCCGGCCTGGAAGTGGAGGAGCTGCGCCCGGTGGCGCCGCCCTTCACGCAAGTCGTCGTCGGCGAGGTCAAGTCCCTCAGCCGCCATCCGAATGCCGATCGCCTGAACGTCTGCGAGGTCGACGACGGCAGCGGTGCTCTGCTGCAGATCGTCTGCGGCGCGCCCAATGTCGCCGTCGGCCTGAAGGTGCCTTGCGCGCGGGTCGGGGCCGAGCTGCCGCCGGCCGAGCCGGGTGGTGAGCCCTTCCGCATCAAGCTCGGCAAGCTGCGCGGGGTCGAGAGCGCGGGCATGCTGTGCTCGGCCCGCGAGCTGAAGCTGTCCGAGGAGAACGCCGGCCTGATGGTGCTGCCGGCCGAGGCGCCGGTCGGCACCGACCTGCGCGAGCTGCTGCAGCTCGACGACACCCTGTTCACGCTCAAGCTCACCCCCAATCTGGCGCATTGCCTGAGCGTGTACGGGATCGCGCGCGAGTTGTCGGTCCTGACCGGCTCGCCGCTGCTGGAGCCGACGATCGCCCCGGTGCCGGCCAGCCGCGAGGAACGGGTGCCGGTCACGATCGAGGCTCCCGAACTCTGCGGCCGCTTCAGCGGCCGGGTGATCCGCGGTCTGAACCCGCAGGCCCGCACGCCCGATTGGATGGCCGAACGCCTGCGCCGCTGCGGACAACGGCCAGTCAGCGCGCTGGTCGACCTGTCGAACTACCTGATGTTCGAACTGGGCCGGCCCAGCCACGTCTTCGACCTCGACACCCTGCAGGGCGGCCTGAGCGTGCGCTGGGGCCGGCCCGGCGAGCAGCTCACCCTGCTGAACGGCCAGACCGTCGAGCTGGGCCCCGACACGGCCGGTCAGCCGGTGGGGGTGATCGCCGACGCGGCCGGGGTGGAATCGCTCGCCGGCATCATGGGCGGCCAGGCGGCAGCGGTATCCGATGCGACGCGCAATGTCTACGTCGAATGCGCTTTCTGGTGGCCCCAGGCCGTGGCCGGCCGCTCGCGGCGCTACAAGTTCTCGACCGACGCCGGCCACCGCTTCGAGCGCGGTGTCGATGCCGAGCGCACCGCGCTGCACCTGGAGCGGCTGACGGCGCTGATTCTTGAGGTCTGCGGCACGCCGGAAACCACGGTGGGCCCGGTCGACGACACCGTCGGTGCACTGCCTGCCCGGCCGCCGCTCGCCCTGCGCCTGGCCCGGGCCGAGAAGGTGATCGGCATGCCGGTCGGCACGGCCCGCGCGCTGGAGATCTTCCAGCGCCTGGGCCTGGTGCCTGTGCTCGAGGCCGCGGAGACAGGGCAGGGCGGCGACGTGATCCGCATCACCCCACCGAGCTGGCGCTTCGACCTGCAGATCGAGGAAGACCTGATCGAGGAGCTGATCCGCGTGATCGGCTACCCGCAGCTGCCGAACACGCCACCGCGGGCGCCGGTGACCGCCCGCGTGCGCTCCGAGACCCGCCGCGGCAGCCACGCCCTGCGCCATGCCCTGGCCGGCCTGGGCTATCAGGAGACGGTGAACTACAGCTTCGTCGAAGCGCGCTGGGAAGAGGAGCTGGCGGGCAACACCGAGCCGATCCGCGTGCTCAACCCCATCGCCAGCCCGCTGGCGGTGATGCGGTCGAGCCTGATCGGCAGCCTGGTTGCCGTGCTCCGCCACAACCTGGCCCGCAAAGCGCCCCGGGTGCGGGTGTTCGAATTGGGCCGCGTCTTCCTGCGCGACGCCTCGGTCACCGACAGCGACACCACCGTGGCCGGTGTGCGTCAGCCGCTGCGCCTGGCCGGCCTGGCCTTCGGCGCGGTGGACACGCTGCAGTGGGGCAGCCGCGAGCGCACGGTCGACTTCTTCGACGCCAAGGGTGATGTCGAGGCCTTGCTGAGCCCGTGCCAGCCCCGCTTCGTGGCGGCCGAGCACCCGGCCATGCACCCAGGACGGTCCGCACGTGTCGAGCTGGACGGCCAGGCCGTCGGCTGGATCGGCGAACTGCATCCGCGCTGGCGCCAGGCCTACGAGCTGCCGGGAGCGCCCGTGCTGTTCGAGCTGGACGTCGAGGCCCTGCAGCGTCTGCCCCTGCCGCAGTTGCAGGCCCTGCCCAAGCTGCTGCCCGTGCAGCGCGACCTGGCCTTGATCGCCCCGGATGCGCTGAGCCACGACGCTGTGATCGACGCCCTGCACGCCGGTCCGCACGGCGGCCTCTTGCGCCGTGCCCGGCTGTTCGATGTCTACCGTCCGGCCACGCCCAGTGCCGAGATGGGCGCGGGCGAACGCAGCCTGGCCGTTCGGCTTGATCTGCTTGACGAGGACAGCAGCCTGACCGACGAGCGCATCGACGCCACCCTGCAGGCCCTGGTGGCCCATCTGAGCGCGGCCCTGGCCGTGCGCCTGCGCGGCTGAGGATCCCGATCATGTCCATGCTTGCCCACGACGATCCGATCGACGACCGCGACCCCGAGTCCGGACCGGACACCCCCGCCGAACGCCGCACGGCCGAGGCCTCGCTGCGCGGCGACGAAGGGGAGGGGGGGGGCGCCCTGCTCGCCAGCCTCGAAACCCCGACCTTGACCAAGGCCGAGCTCGCCGAATTGCTGTTCGAGCGCCTGGGCCTGAACAAGCGCGAGTCGAAGGACATGGTCGAAGCCTTCTTCGAGCTGATCCATGGCCGCCTCGTTACCGGCCAGGATGTGAAGCTGTCGGGCTTCGGCAACTTCCAGATCCGCCGCAAGGCGCCGCGGCCCGGCCGCAACCCGCGCACCGGCGAGACCATTCCGATCAAGGCCCGGGATGTGGTCACCTTTCACGCCAGCCCGAAGCTCAAGGCCCTGGTCCAGGGCGAGCCCGGGGCAGGGGATCAGTTCGAGTAAAGTCTGAGATTCCTTCGATTCGCCGTTGATATTCATGGAAAAAGCGCTTCCGCCGATCCCTGCCAAGCGCTACTTCACCATCGGCGAGGTGAGCGAACTGTGCGCCGTCAAGCCCTATGTACTGCGCTACTGGGAGCAGGAGTTCACCCAGCTGCGACCGATGAAGCGACGGGGCAACCGGCGCTACTACCAGCATCATGAGGTGCTGCTGATCCGCCGCATCCGGGAGTTGCTCTACGACCAGGGCTTCACCATCAGCGGAGCGCGCAACCGGCTGGCCGACCTGCGTGCGCAGCCGGAACCTGCCACCGGACCAGACGGTTTCGAAGATGCGCCCGCGACGCTGCCCATCGAGGCGCTCCGCGCGCCGGCCAGCCCGGCCGACCGGCAGGTGCTCATCAGCGAGCTGTTGCTGATTCGCAGTCTCTTGATGGTCTGAGCAACAAAGCGATGAAGATGCGGTTATAGTAGAGGGCTCGTCGGGGTGTAGCGCAGCCTGGTAGCGCACTTGCATGGGGTGCAAGGGGTCGCGAGTTCGAATCCCGCCACCCCGACCACGAGACCAAGTCCCTGGAAGCTCCCCGGCTTCCAGGGCACCCGCCAAGCAGCCACAAGCTGACTTGCGCGCAAGCAACAGTTCGACTGTTTTGGGGGGGTAGCTCAGCTGGGAGAGCGTCGCGTTCGCAATGCGAAGGTCGGGAGTTCGATCCTCCTCCTCTCCACCAAAACTTGAAGGCCCGCGTCGCAAGACGCGGGCCTTTTTATTGGCCGGTCCGGAAGGCCCTCGCTGAGGCAAGGGCCTTCCGGACCGTGTGCGGGGAGGCTGCTCGACTCAGCCCGTCGCGCTGAGCGGCTGCGCGGCCGGAACCTGGGCCTGCGTTGACGCCTGGGCAAGAATCTTCTGCGCCAGGCTCCCCTTGGGCCCCTGCACCAGCTCGTAGTCAACTCGAGCGCCTTGCTTCAGGGTGCGGAAGCCGTCCATCTGAATGGCGGAGAAGTGGGCGAAGACATCGTCGCCGCCATCGTCCGGCGCGATGAAGCCGAAGCCCTTCACGTCGTTGAACCACTTGACCGTACCGCTGGGCATGACTGCCTCCCTCCGAGCACCTGCGCTGCGGGGGATTCTGCGAACACGCTCCTGCGGGTGTCAAGGAAGCGTCAAGCGCTTGTCGACTTCTTGTTCAGGTTGCAGCGCTGGTGAGCCTGCGACAGGCCATGCCCGCGTGGGCTCACGCCATCCGGCCCCGCAGTCCGGAAGGTCGGGAGGGCATCGATAGAATGAAATCCATGTCGAGTCCATCCCGCCCCCAGGACCCAGCGCCTCCCGGACCGCCCAGGGAGGACGATCAGGGCACGGTGCTTGCCGAGCGCAAGACGGCCAAAGTGGAACCACCCCGCATGTTTCAGGTGGTGTTGCTCAACGACGACTTCACGCCGATGGAATTTGTCGTCATGGTTTTGCAGGAGTTTTTCCAGCGTGACCTGGAGAGCGCCACGCAGATCATGCTGAAGATCCATCACGAAGGACGGGGCGTCTGCGGCGTCTACACAAAGGACGTCGCGGCCACGAAGGTAGAACTGGTGCTCACGGCCGCGCGTCGGTCCGGGCACCCCCTGCAATGCACCATGGAGGCCACATGATTGCCCAAGAACTCGAGGTGAGCCTGCACATGGCGTTCGTGGAAGCACGCCAGCAGCGCCACGAATTCATCACCGTCGAACATCTGCTGCTCGCGCTGCTCGACAACCCCTCGGCGTCCGAGGTGCTCAAGGCCTGCTCGGCGAACATCGACGACCTGCGCAAGAGCCTGACGCAGTTCATCAAGGAGAACACGCCGACGGTGGGGGGGACCGATGAGGTCGACACGCAGCCGACGCTTGGCTTCCAGCGCGTGATCCAGCGCGCGATCATGCACGTCCAGTCCACCGGCAACGGCAAGAAGGAAGTGACCGGCGCAAACGTGCTGGTCGCGATCTTCGGCGAGAAGGATTCGCACGCGGTGTACTACCTGCACCAGCAGGGCGTGACCCGTCTGGACGTCGTCAACTTCATCGCGCACGGCATCAAGAAGAGCGAGCCGCCCGAGCCGAGCAAGGGTCCGGAGGGCAGCAGTGGCGCCTCGGGCGGAGACGGCGAGAAGGAGGAGGGCGGCGGCGAGGGCAAGGCCTCTCCGCTCGACCAGTTCACGCAGAACCTCAACCAGGCAGCCCGCGAGGGCAAGATCGATCCGCTGATCGGCCGCGAGGGCGAAGTCGAGCGGGTCATCCAGATTCTCTGCCGCCGGCGCAAGAACAACCCGCTGCTGGTCGGCGAAGCGGGCGTCGGCAAGACGGCGATTGCCGAGGGTCTGGCCTGGCGCATCACCCAGGGCGAGGTCCCCGAGGTGCTGGCCGACGCCACCGTCTATGCGCTCGACATGGGCGCGCTGCTGGCGGGCACGAAGTACCGCGGCGACTTCGAGCAGCGTCTGAAGAGCGTGCTCAAGCAGCTCAAGGAGCAGCGCGGCGCCGTGCTGTTCATCGACGAGATCCACACGCTGATCGGCGCCGGGGCAGCCTCCGGCGGGACACTTGACGCCAGCAATCTGCTGAAGCCGGCGCTGTCCAGCGGTCAGCTCAAGTGCATCGGCGCGACCACCTTCACCGAGTACCGCGGCATCTTCGAGAAGGACGCGGCGTTGTCGCGCCGCTTCCAGAAGGTTGATGTGGGCGAACCCTCGGTCGAGCAGACGGTCGAGATCCTCAAGGGGCTGAAGAGCCGCTTCGAGGAGCATCACAGCGTGAAGTACGCGCTCGGCGCCTTGCAGGCCGCTGCCGAGCTGTCGGCCAAGTACATCAACGACCGCCATCTGCCGGACAAGGCCATCGACGTGATCGACGAGGCCGGGGCTGCGCAGCGCATCCTGCCCAAGAGCAAGCAGAAGAAGACCATCACCCGGGCCGAGGTCGAGGACATCGTCGCCAAGATCGCGCGCATCCCGCCGCAGAGCGTCAGCAACGACGACCGCAGCAAGCTCAAGACCCTGGACCGCGACCTGAAGAACGTGGTCTTCGGTCAGGACACGGCGATCGATGCGCTGGCCGCCGCCATCAAGATGGCCCGCTCCGGCCTGGGCAAGCCCGACAAGCCCATCGGCGCCTTCCTGTTCAGCGGTCCCACCGGGGTCGGCAAGACCGAGGTGGCCAAGCAGCTGGCCTACACCCTGGGCATCGACCTGATCCGCTTCGACATGTCGGAGTACATGGAGCGCCACACGGTCAGCCGCCTGATCGGCGCGCCCCCGGGCTACGTCGGCTTCGACCAGGGCGGCCTCATGACCGAGGCCATCAACAAGAAGCCGCACTGCGTGCTGCTGCTCGACGAGATCGAGAAGGCGCACCCGGACGTCTTCAACGTGCTGCTGCAGGTCATGGACCACGGCACGCTGACCGACAACAACGGCCGCAAGTCCGACTTCCGCAACGTCATCATCATCATGACGACGAATGCGGGCGCCGAGACCATGCAGAAGTCGGTGATCGGCTTCACGAACGCCCGGGAGTCGGGTGACGAGATGGCCGACATCAAGCGGCTGTTCACGCCCGAGTTCCGCAACCGGCTGGACGCCATCGTGTCCTTCCGCGCGCTGGACGAGGAGATCATCCTGCGTGTGGTCGACAAGTTCCTGCTGCAGCTCGAAAGCCAGCTGACCGAGAAGAAGGTCGAGGTCAGCTTCAGCGATGCGCTGCGCAAGCACCTTGGCCGCAAGGGCTTCGATCCGCTGATGGGTGCGCGCCCGATGCAGCGCCTGATCCAGGACACCATCCGCCGTGCGCTGGCCGATGAGCTGCTGTTCGGCCGCCTGACCGACGGCGGCCGCCTGTCGGTCGATGTGGACGAGGCCGGCGAGGTCACCCTCGACATCCAGCCCATCCGCAAGAACGACCGGCCGAGCAAGGCCGAACCGGCAACGACGGACTGAGTTCCCGTCTGGCTGCGGGCCCGTCCCGGGAGGGGAGGGCCCGCACGTCGCTCGATGCCAGGGCTCGCGGGTCCGGGAGAGGCCATCCGCGACTTCGTTGCGAACCGCCCGTCTGATCCTTTCGTGGCGCTCAAGCTGCGCGTGCCAGCACCAGCGCGTTCTCGTCCACCCAGGCCTCGACGGCGTCGCCGGCTTCGATCGCCGCATGAGGCTCGGCAAAGCCGACCCAGTGCAAGCCGTCCGGCAGGGTCAGGCTCAACTCGTGGCGCACCCGCCGGTCCTCGGCCACCCGCAAGGCCCGACCCTGCAGCCGGTTGCCCGCCAATGCGCCCGCCCCCGGCCGGCTCACCCGCACCGCGGTGGCTTTGCACAGCAGCAGCAGGGCGGCGCCCGCCTGCAGTTCGAGTAATTCCACGCTTTCCCGCGTGACCTGGGCATGCAGTCGCTCGCCGCCCGGCAGGCGCAAGGCCACGCGGCCAAAGCCCACGCAGGCCTCGATCGCATCCACCGTGCAGGGCATCTGGTTGCGCATGCTGGTCCGCAGGGCAAGCGCGGCCAGGCCCGCCCGGCCCTTCCCATCGGCCGGATCGGTCGCGCCGGCGGCCAGGGCCGCCAGCACCTCGGCCCGGGCCTGGTCGAGGCGGCTAGCAGCCGCAAGCACCCGGCGGCCACTGGCGGTCAGCACCGCACCGCCGCCCCCCCCGCCCCCCACGGCCTTCTCGACCAGCGCGGTGCCCGCGAGGTTGGACAGGGTCTCCAAGGCCTGCCAGGCCGCCTTGTAGCTGACGCCCGCGCGCCGCGCCGCTTCCGAGATGGAGCCGGCCTCGCCGATGCGACGCAGGATGTCGATGCGCTTGTCGGTGCTGCTGGCCGAGAGGGCCTGGGCCAGGCCGGAAGAGGTCAGAGGCATGCACTCAGTTTGGCCTAGACTAGCGCTATTCACCAAAGGAATAGCGAATGAGATTCCGGACCATGGCAGTCCTCGGCCTGCTTGCTGTCTTGACCACCCGCCCGCAGGCCCGCGCGGATGAGGTCAAGGTGGCCGTCGCGGCCAACTTCGCGGCGCCCATCCAGCGCATCGCCGCCGACTTCGAGCAGGCCACCGGCCACAAGCTGCTGATCAGCCTGGGCTCGACCGGCAAGTTCCACGCCCAAATCCGCAACGGAGCGCCCTTCGAGGTGCTGCTGGCCGCCGACCAGGAGACCCCGCGCAAGCTGGAAGCCGAAGGCCTGGCCGTGCCCGGCAGCCGCTTCACCTACGCGACCGGACGCCTGGTGCTGTGGAGCCGGGATGCAGGCCGGGTCGATGCGGAAGGCCAGGTGCTGCGCACAGGCCACTTCGAACGGCTGGCGATCGCCGATCCGCGGCTCGCGCCCTATGGCGCGGCCGCCGCCGCCGTGATCGACAAGCTGGGCTTGAAGGATGCGCTGGCGGCCAGGCTGGTGCAGGGCGACAGCATCGGCCAGGCCCACCAGTTCGTTGCGAGCGGCCATGCCGAGCTGGGCTTCGTTGCCCTGGCCCAGGTTCAGCTCGACGGCAGGCTGACCGGCGGTTCCGCCTGGCGGGTGCCCGAGGCCCTGCATGCCCCGCTGCATCAGGATGCCGTCCTTCTGCGTCCGGGGGCCGATCGGCCCGCCGCCCGGGCCCTGCTCGATCACCTGCGCAGCGTGCGGCTCACGCCCTTGATCGAGTCCTATGGCTATGCCCGCTGAGCCGCGCGCCGGAGCTGCGGCATGAGGGGGGTGGGGGGCGAGGACGTCGAGGCCATCGTCCTGACCCTGAAACTGGCCGCACTGAGCAGCCTGATCCTGCTGCTGCTGGCCACCCCGCTGGCCTGGTGGCTGGCCCAGGGTCGCTCGCGCAGGCGAGCTGCCGTCTCGGCCCTGGTGACGCTGCCGCTGGTGCTGCCGCCGACGGTGCTGGGCTTCTACCTGCTGGTGCTGCTGGGGCCGGACGGACCGATCGGCCAGCTCACCCGCCAGATGGGCTGGGGCCTGCTCTCCTTCAGCTTCACGGGGCTGCTGATCGGCTCGGTCATCGCTTCGCTGCCCTTTGCGGTGCAGCCGATCCAGCATGCCTTCGAGAGCCTGGGCCGGCGACCGATGGAGGTCGCGGCCACCCTTCGGGCACGGCCGCTCGATGCCTTCTTCAGCGTGGCCCTGCCCCAGGCCCGGGCCGGTCTGCTGACCGCGGCCATCCTGAGCTTTGCGCACACCGTGGGCGAATTCGGCATGGTGCTGATGGTCGGCGGCAACATCCCGGGCGAGACCCGGGTCGTCTCGACCCAGATCTATGGCCACGTCGAAGCCTTGGAGCTGGGCCGGGCCCACACCCTGGCCGCCGGCATGGTGCTCTTGTCCTTCGTTGTGCTGCTGATGCTCGCGCGCATGCGCCGCGGGCCTGAAGCGCGGGTTGCCTTGTGAAGGGCAGCGCATCCGAAGGCGGGACGCCGAGCTGCATCGTCGAGCTCGACTGGCCCCGCGGCGCCTTCCACCTGCAGGTCGACCTGCGCCTGCCAGCGACTGGCGTGACCGTGCTTTTCGGCGCGTCCGGCTCGGGCAAGACCACGCTGCTGCGCTGCCTGGCCGGCCTGGAGCGTGCGCCCCGGGGCCGGGTCGACCTGGCCGGCCAGCTCTGGCAGGACGAGACGCGTCGCCACTTCCTGCCGACCTGGAAGCGGCCGGTCGGCATGGTCTTCCAGGAGGCCTCGCTGTTCGAGCACCTGAGCGTCGCCGCCAACCTGCGCTATGGCCTGCGGCGCGTGGGCAGCGCGCGGGCCGCCCGGACGCTGGCGGCGGCGATCGACATTCTCGGCATCGCGCACCTGATGGACCGCATGCCCGAGGCGCTCTCAGGCGGCGAGCGCCAGCGCACCGCCATCGCCCGCGCCCTGGCGACCGACCCGCAGTTGCTGCTCTTCGACGAACCGCTCGCCGCCCTGGACCCCGCGCGCAAGCAGGACGTGCTGCCCTGGCTGGAGCGCCTGCGCGCCGAGCTGCAGCTGCCGATGGTCTATGTGACCCACTCGCCCGAGGAACTCGCCCGCCTCGCCGACCAGGTGGTGGTGCTCGGACAGGGCAGGGTGCTTCGCCAGGGCCCGGTGGGCGAGGTGCTGGCCGCGCTCGACCTGCCCTTGCTGGGCGGCGACGAACAGGGCGTGGTGCTTGATGCCGTGCTGGCCGAGCGGATGCCGCAATGGCATCTGGCCCGGGCCGACTTTGCCGGCGGCTGCCTCTGGCTGCGCGACACCGAGCGTCCGCTGGGCAGCCCGCTGCGCCTGCGGCTGCTGGCGCGCGACCTGAGCCTGGCCACCCAGGCACCGCAGGGCAGCAGCATCCAGAACCAGTTGCAGGGCCGCATCGAGGCGGTCGCTGCCGACCGGCACCCCGCGCAGCGCCTCGTGCGGCTGCGGGTCGGGCAGGCGCAGCTGCTCGCCCGCATCACCGCCCGCGCCTGGGACCAGCTCGGCCTGCACCTCGGCCAGACGGTGTGGGTCCAGGTCAAATCGGTCGCGCTGCTCGGCTGAAGAATGCGTCAGACGGCCACCGGGCAGGCGGCGCGTGCACGCCGCAGGGCGGCCCCAAGGCGTGGACTCATCGGCGCATCGGGATGCGCATCGAGATGGGCCCACAGCGCGCGCTGCATGCGCGGTGCCCAGAAGCGTTCGATGGCACGGCCAGCGCGGGGGGCGCCGACTGCACTGCGAAAGGCGCGGGCAGCACGACGAGCGCCTGGGCGTCTGTACCCGCTTGTTATTTAACATAATAATCATTAGCGCGGTTTATCGATCAGGTCAGACGGGCTGGCCGCGGCGACGGACTGCGTCCGAAACGAAAAGCCCGCGTTCCCGGCGGCCTGAAGCCACCGGGAACGCGGGTTGGCGTTCCGGTTCGGGTCGAACTCAGCGCGGGGCCTGGACCAGCTGACGGATGGTCTCCAGCGAGCTCGGATCGTCGATGGTCGTCAGGTCGCCCGGATCGCGGCCTTCGCAGACGGCCTGGATCGCGCGGCGCAGCAGCTTGCCCGAGCGGGTCTTGGGCAGCAGATTGACGAAGCGGACACGGGCCGGACGGGCCACTGCACCCAGGTTGCCGTCGACGAGCTTCATGATCTCGGCCTCCAGCGCATTGCGGGCGGCTTCGTCATCCAGGCGACTGCTGTCCTTGGCGACGGCGAAGGCCATGGCCACCTGACCCTTGAGCTGGTCGGCCACGCCCACCACGGCCACCTCGGCGACGTTCGGGTGGCTGGCAATCGCCTCCTCGATCTCGCGGGTGCCCAGGCGGTGGCCGGCGACGTTGATCACGTCGTCGGTGCGGCCGAGGATGAAGTGATAGCCGTCGGCGTCGCGGATGCCCCAGTCGAAGGTGGAATACACCTGCCGGCCCGGGATGCTCGACCAGTAGGTCTTCACGAAGCGTGCGTCGTCCTGCCAGATGGTCTGCATGCAGCCCGGCGGCAGCGGGTACTCGACGCAGACCACGCCCTTCTGGTTGCCCCCCAGGAGTTCCTCGCCGGTGGCCTCGTCGAAGAGCTTGACGTTGTAGCCCGGCATGGGCACGCCGGGCGAGCCGAACTTGCTGGTCTGGGCATCGACGCCATTGGCCAGGCCGAGGATGGGCCAGCCGGTCTCGGTCTGCCAGTAGTTGTCGATGATGGGCTTGCCGAGCGCGGCGGAGATCCAGGTGGCAGTCGGCTCGTCGAGCGGTTCGCCGGCCAGGAAGAGCGCGCGCAGCGAGCTGAGGTCGTGCCGCTTGAGCGCTTCCGGATCGGCCTTCTTCAGGACCCGCACGGCGGTCGGCGCGCTGAACATCACGGTGACCTTGAAGCGTTCGACCAGCTGCCACCAGATGGCAGCGTCAGGACGGGTCGGCAGGCCTTCGTAGACCAGGGTGGCCATGCCGTGCAGCAGCGGGCCGTAGACGATGTAGCTGTGGCCGACCACCCAGCCGATGTCGCTGGTGGAGAAATAGACCTCGCCCGGCTTGCCGGCGTAGATCTGCTCCATCGACGCGGCCAGCGCGACGGCATAGCCACCGGTGTCGCGCTGCACGCCCTTGGGCTTGCCGGTCGTGCCGCTGGTGTAGAGGGTGTAGCTCGGGGCCGTGCTTTCCAGCCAGACCACCGGCACCTTGGCGTCCAGATGCTGTTCGCGCAGGGCGGCGTAGTCCAGGTCGCGGCCGGGCACGGTGTCCATCGGCGCGAGGCCGCGGTTGACCATCAGCACCGAGGCCGGCTTGTGCTGGGCCAGGCGGATGGCCTCGTCGAGCAGCGGCTTGTAGGGCACGACCTTGCCGCCGCGGCTGCCCGCGTCGGCGCTGACGACCAGCTTGGGCTGGGCGTCGTCGATGCGACTGGCCAGGCTGCCGCTGGCAAAGCCGCCGAAGACCACCGAGTGGATCGCGCCGATCCGCACGCAGGCCAGCATCGCGAAGATGGCCTCGGGAATCATCGGCATGTAGACCAGCACCCGATCGCCCTGCCCCACCCCCTGGGCCTGCAGGATCGCAGCCATGCGCTCGACCTCGCGCTGCAGCTCGGCGAAGCTGAGGATGCGTTCCTGGTTCGTCTCGGTCGAGACCCAGATCAGCGCCTGCGTCTGCGGGTTGTCACGCGCGTGGCGGTCGACCGCGTTGTGGCACAGGTTGGTGCGGCCCCCGACGAACCAGCGCGCAAAGGGCGGATTCGAGGTGTCGCAGACCTGGCTGAACGGCGTTTCCCACTCGATGCGGGCGGCCTGCTCGGCCCAGTAGGCATCGCGGTCCGTCACGGAACGTTGATGCAGCGCGGAATAGGCCGGCGAGAGGGGCGCGGCAAGGGTCATCGGAGGTCTCCTCGGTCGGTGGGTGCGGCGGCATCCGGGTCGCGTCAGCCTGCACCCTCAAAGTCTTGTGTCTTATAGAAGACTTTACACGGCCCGCATTGCAGGCGCTAGGGCTGACTGGCCGCTGACTTTCCGTCCCAGTCTGTCAGCCGGACGCTGCGCTTTCCCCCCGTGGGCACCCTGAGCTGTGCCCCGCGTCAGGCGGCAATGCGTACGACCAGCCGCCCCCGCACCTGGCCGGCCAGCAGGCGGGCGGCCGCCGCGGGGGCCTCGGCCAGCGGAATCTCCTGGGTGATCGCGGCCAGCTTCGCGCGGTCCAGTTCCTCGGCCAGGCGGGCCCAGGCGGTCTCGCGCACGGCGCGCGGCTGGGTCACGCTGTTGATGCCGAGCAGGCTGACGCCGCGCAGGATGAAAGGCATCACCGTGGCCGGCAGGTCGGCCCCCTGGGCCAGGCCGCAGGCCGCCACCGCGCCTTCGCTGCGGGTCTGGGCCAGGGCGTTGACCAGGGTGTGGCTGCCGACGGAATCGACCACACCGGCCCAGCGCTCGCGTTGCAAGGGCTTGCCCGCCGCGCTCAGCAGGGCCCGGTCGATGACCTCGGCCGCACCCAGGCCGCGCAGGAAATCGCCCTCCTCCGCCTTGCCGGTGGCGGCCACCACCCGGTGGCCGCGGCTGGCCAGCAGCGCGACGGCCACGGAGCCGACCCCGCCGGTCGCCCCGGTGACCAGCACCTCGCCATCGCCCGGCTTCAGGCCGTGCCGCTCCAGGGCCATCAGGCAGAGCATGGCGGTGTAGCCGGCCGTGCCGATGGCCATGGCCTCGGCGCTGCCGAGGGTGGCCGGGCGGCGAACCAGCCAGTCGCCTGAGAGGCGGGCGCGCTCGGCCAGGCAGCCATGGTGGCCCTCGCCGACGCCCCAGCCGTTGAGCAGGACCTCGTCGCCCGGCTGCCAGTCGGGATGGCGGCTGCTGAGCACGGTGCCGGCACCGTCGATGCCCGCAATCAGCGGCCACTGCCGCACGATGGGCGCGCCGCGGCAGATGGCCAGGCCATCCTTGTAGTTCAAGGTGGAATGCCGGATGGCCAGGGTGACCTGACCCTCGGCCTCGGGCGGCAGCAGGCTGTCATCGACGGCACGCACGCTGGCACGCACGCCAGGGCGGCCCTCGGTCTCGGTGGCTTCGAGCAGCAGGGCTTGGAACATCGGGGACTCTCCTCTGGGGCGACAAGGGGGCGTGCATCGCGACCACCCGCGGGGGCCGCCTTGGTCTGGGCCTGGGCCCGGGCGGCCTGCGCGCGCGGGCGCGCGGCCCGGCCGGCCGTATGGTCGTCGATTTCGGCGCGCGGCGCTCCGTCCTCCCGGCTTGACCGCCTCCGGGGCCCTCGCTACCCTCGCGGCCCATGCCGTTTGCCCGCCCCCCGTCCCGCGTCCTCCGCCTGCGACGCGTGTCGCGGGCGTGCTGGCGGAGCGGTCTGGCCATGCTGATCCTGGGGGGCGCCGCCCTCGGTCCGGCCGGGGCCGCCCCGGCCGCCCCACCGCCGGCCGCGGCCGCCAGCGCCAGCGACCCCCTGCTGCAGTTGCTCAGCGAGCGCGCGGCCCTGCCCCGTGGCGGGACCTCCGGCAGCCGCGCAGGCACCTGGGTGCCGGAGGAAGTGTCGGACTGGGCTTCCGACCTCGTGCTGTCGGCCATGAACTTCCTCGGGGTGCGCTACCGCTATGGCGGCCAGTCCGAGGACACCGGCTTCGACTGCAGCGGCTTCACCCGGCATGTCTTCGAGTCCACCCTGGGCCTGGTGCTGCCGCGCCGCTCGGCCGACCAGGCCCGCGCACCCGGTTGGCTGGCGGTCGAGCGCAACGAGCTCAAGCCGGGCGACCTGGTCTTCTTCAACACCCTGCGCAGCACCTTCTCGCACGTCGGCATCTACATCGGCGACGGCAAGTTCATCCACTCGCCGCGCAGCGGGCAGAAGATCCAGATTGAGGACATGCGCATGGCCTACTGGGTCAAGCGCTACAACGGCGCGCGGCGTGCACCGATCGACGCGGCCGCCGCCCTGGCGGCGCTGCGCGGCTCAGCCCCCGCCGAGCGCTGAGCCGGGGCCGCAGGCCGGCCGGCTCAGAGCGGACCCGCGCCCGCTTCCTCCGGCCGGTGCAGGCCCCGGGCCCGCAGCGCACTGCGCGCCTGTTCGCGTTCGCTGACATCGATGGCGAAGCCCGTGTAGCCCAGCGGGGCCTTGCCCTTGGGGCTGTGGAGCGGTGCCAGCACCAGTTCCAGCGGGCGTTCCCCGCCATCGCGCCGCAGCAGACGGGCCAGCACCTTGGCCCCGGGTTCGACCACGGCCCCCGGCGCGAACAGGCCATCGATCAGCTGACGGTCGGCCGCCACGAAGAGCTCGGCCAGGCGGCGCCCGATCGCGTACTCCTGGGGATGGCCGCTGAAGAGCTGCCAGCGGCCGTTGACGAAGCCGACGCGCCCTTCGGCATCGGTGCGGAACATCAGCTCCTGCACGTTGTCGACCAGCGCGCTCAACATCTGCTCGCGATCACGCAGCGCGGCCATGGACTGGGCGAGGGCCTTGCGGGCCTCCGCCTGCACCCGCAGGCTGCGGGTGGCCAGGCCGGACAGCAGGAGCAGCGCGGCCACCGCGAACAAGCTCAAGGCGGCAATCAGGCGGGCCTGATCGGCCCAGCCGGTCATGGCCTCGCCGAGCTTGCGCTCCACCACCACCACCAGCGGGTAGCTGCGCAGCACCCGCCAGGCCAGCACGTACTCGCCCGGATCGATGCCGGCTCCGATCAGGCTGCCGTGCTCGGCCCGCGGCAGATGCTGGGCCCAGACCGGCATCAGGCTCAGATCGGTGCCGGGCTGGGCATCGACGTCGGCGCCCGGCACCAGCAGCCGGCCGTCGTAGCTGGCCAACGAGGCCCTGTGCCCGCTGGGCATGGACGTCATGCCGAAATGGTTGGCGAAGGCATCGGGATTCAGCACGGCCACCAGATAAAAGCCATTGAAGGCGCCGACCTCGATGGCCCGCACCATCGGCATCAGGTTGCGCGGCTGGGGGGTCGGCGGGGCGCCCTGCGCCAGATCGTCCAGATCCCGGGCGCGCTGCATCGGCCCCAGCCGGGGAATCGGCCGGTCGGGCCGCAGGCCGACGCGGCGCAGGTCGATGCGCACGCCCACGTTGTCGCTGCGCGTGCTGCCGAGCACGCGGCCCTCGGCCGATACCAGCGACAGGCTGCGCAGCGCGGCCACGCCCTGCAGCGTCGGGTCCAGCAGGGCGGCATCCACCAGCTTGTGCGGGGACGTGTGGCCTTCGCTGCTGCCCGCCCCCTCGATCGCACCGGCCAGGGTGGCCAGGGTCAGGTCGATGGTTTCCAGGCTGCGGGTGGTGTGGTCCTCCAGCACCCGGGCGATGAGCTCGGCCTGGCGGCGCTCGTCGACCAGCACCTCCGATCGCAGATGCGCTGCAACTGCAAGGGCCAGCCCCAGCACCACGGCGATCATCAGGCCGAAGGCCCAGCGTGCGCCGGCCGGGGTCAACCAGCGCTGCGCCTGGAGCAGGCCCTCGTGGTCTGCCCCCGGAGGGGTCTCGGCCGGGGCCAGGATCCTCATGGTCCGACGACGATCGGCGCCAGGCCATGGCGGCGGGCCAGGCTCAGCAAGCGTCCGTCCTGGCGGATGCGCAGGACGAAGGCGTCCACCTCGGCCAGCCAGCCGGGCTGGCCCGGCTGCATGGCGTAGGCATAGGGCAGCACGTGGAAGGGCTCGGGCGGCTCGATCAGCCGGGCCCAGTCCGCGTTGTCGAGCAGGCGACGGCTGTAGGGGTAGTCGGTCATGAAGACGTCGACCCGGCCGGCCTCCAGTTCGCGTTCGCGGCTCATCGGCGGACGAATCACCCGCAGCTGGGCCTGCTTGAGCGTCTCGCCCATCACCGGTTCCATGAAGGTCCCGGCCTGCACCGCGACGACGACCCCCGGGCGGTCAATATCCGCCCAGCGCTTCACGATCCGGCTGCTCCGGGTGGTCACGGCATAGATCCCGCTCCGCAGGTAGGGCTGGGAGAAGGCCAGGTGCCGGGCCCGCTGCGGCAGCACGCCGATAGCGAACATGGCCAGGTCGCAGCGCTCGCCCAGCAGGTCGTCGATCAGCGTGCCGAAGGACGACTCCACATAGACCATGGGCACGCCGAGCTGCTCGGCGAACAGGCGGGACAGGTCGATGTCCAGGCCGACGAGCTGCTGGTTGCGCGGGTTGCGCCAGGTGATGCCGTAGTAGCCGGTCCAGATGCAGACCCGCAGGGGCTGGCCGGCCCGCAGCTGGTGGAGCACCCTTTCCTCGGGGGCCGTGGCCTGCCGGGCCAGCGGGCTGGACAAGCGCAAGGTCGCCGCCTCGGCCGGCACCCAGGCGGCCACGGCAAGCGTGCAGGCGATCCGCAAAGCGCCCGCGACGCGGATCAGGAGGCCCACCGCAGAACCTTGAACACGCAGCATGCCCGTGATCATCCCACCAAAGCCGACCCGCTCCCGCCTCGGAGCCCTTCCTAGAATGCGGGCGCACTCCGGACCTGCTCGATGCCCTTCCTCCTGCGCCTGATCGCCCCGATCGACCGCCTCAGCCTGGCCCTGGCCGGCTTGCTGCGCTGGGGCGTGCTGCTGGCCGTGCTGCTCTCGGCCGCCAACGCCCTCCTGCGCAAGACCCTGGACCTGGGCAGCAACGCCCTGCTGGAAGGGCAGTGGTATCTCTTCGCCGCCGTCTTCCTGCTGGGCGCCGGACCGGTGCTGCTGCGCAACGGCCATGTGCGCATCGACGTGCTCGCGCAGCGCTTCGGCCTGCGGGTGCAGGCGCTGATCGACCTGCTCGGCCTGCTGCTCGTCGTGCTGCCGCTCTGCCTGCTGCTGATCGAGCTGTCCTGGCCGCTGTTCGCCGAGGCCTGGCGCTCAGGCGAGGCCAGCGCCAACGCCGGCGGCCTGCCGCGCTGGCCGGCCTGGGCCCTGCTGCCGCTGGGCTTCGGCCTGCTGGCCCTGCAGACAGGCGCCGAGGCCCTGCGCCGCCTGGCCTTCCTGGCGGGCGCCCTGCCCTCGCCCTACGCCGCCGCAGCCGCCCCCGCCGCCGGAGGCCCGCAGCCATGAGCGCCCTGCTGGTCGAGCACTTCGTCCCGCTGATGTTCGGGGGGCTGCTGCTGGTGCTGCTGTCGGGCCTGCCGGTGGCCTTCGGGCTGGCGGCCACCGGCCTGGGTTTCGGCCTGCTGGGCATCGGTCTGGAGCTGTTCCCGCCCGCGCTCTTCCAGGCCCTGCCGCTGCGGATCTTCGGGATCATGCAGAACGAGACCCTGCTGGCCATTCCCTTCTTCACGCTGATGGGCCTGGTGCTGGAACGCTCGGGCCTGGCCGAGGACCTGCTCGACACGGTCGGCCAGGTCTTCGGCCCCTTGCGTGGCGGTCTGGCCGTGGCGGTGGTGCTGGTGGGCGCGCTGCTGGCCGCCACCACCGGGGTGATGGCGGCGGCGGTGATCTCGATGGGCCTGATCTCCCTGCCCATCATGCTGCGCCACGGCTACCACCGGCCGCTGGCGGCGGGCGTCATCGCCGCCTCGGGCACCCTGGCCCAGGCCATCCCGCCCTCGCTGGTGCTGATCGTGCTGGCCGACCAGCTGGGCCGTTCGGTCGGCCAGCTCTATGCCGGCGCGCTGGGGCCGGGCCTGCTGCTGGTCGCGTCCTACCTGGTCTTCATCGCCCTCATGGCCTGGCTGAAGCCGCAGTGGCTGCCGGCCCTGCCACCCGAGGCGCGCGTGCACCGCGAAGCCAGCGGCCGCAGCGGCCACCGATCCCTCGGCCTGCTGCTGGCCCTGTGCGCAGCCGCCGGCTGGGCCTGGGCCCGGGTGCACGAAGCCTGGGTGAACGCCTGGCTGCAGCGCAGCACGCCCGCCCCGGGCGACGAGGTGCTGATCAGCGCCCTGGCCGTGGCGGCCGCCCTGGCCTTCGTGCTGGCCACGCTGAACCGTGCGCTGGGCCTGGGCGCGCTGTCGAAGCTGGCGGAGCAGGTCACCTTCGTGCTGATCCCGCCGCTGCTGCTGATCTTCCTGGTGCTGGGCACCATCTTCCTCGGCCTGGCCACGCCGACCGAGGGCGGTGCGCTCGGCGCCCTCGGCGCGCTGCTCATGGCCGCCACGCGGCGCCGGCTTGGCCGGAGCAGCCTGCGCGAGGCGCTGGATCGCACGGCGGAGCTGTCCTGCTTCGTGCTGTTCATCCTGATCGGCTCGACCGTCTTCAGCTTCACCTTCAACGCGGCCGACGGGCATCTCTGGGTCGAGCAGCTGTTTGCCGGCCTGCCCGGCGGCGCCTGGGGCTTCCTGCTGGTGGTGAACCTGCTGGTCTTCGGCCTGGGCATGTTCATCGACTTCTTCGAGATCGCCTTCATCGTCGTGCCGCTGCTGCTGCCGACGGCCGAAAAGCTGCTGCCCGCGCTGCTGCCAGGCCTGCCACCGGAGGCGGTGATGGTCTGGTTCGGCGTGATGCTGGCGATGAACCTGCAGACCTCCTTCCTCACCCCGCCCTTCGGCTTCGCGCTCTTCTACCTGCGCAGCGTCGCGCCGGCCGCGCCCTGGCGCGATGCGGCCAGCGGCCGCACGCTGGAGGGCCTGAGCACCGCGCAGATCTACCGTGGCACCCTGCCCTTCATCGGCCTGCAGCTGGCGGTGGTGGCGGCCCTGGTGGTCTGGCCGGGCCTGGTCACGGACGGGCTGGACGATGCGGCCGCAAGCGCATCCCCCGCGGTCCAGACCGAGGGCCCGCGGGCCGAGCCGCTGCGGCTGCGCCCCGGGGCCAGCGTCTTCGACCTCAGCCCCGATCCGGACCGGCCCTTCGAGCCGCCGCCCGTCCCGCCCGAGGCCCTGGACGCCGAGCTGGCCGCCCGCGAGGCCGAGGCCCTGCGCGCCCTGCAGCAGCCCGCGCCCGCCGCCGCGCCACGCTGAGCGGCCGGCACGGGGGCCGCCGCCCGCGGCCCGCTGCCGCCCCCGCCGCAGCGCATCTGCGCCCGGCTGCCGCCCCAGCCTCAGAGCCGCAAGCCCTGCATATAGCTGTCGTAACGCGCCTCGGTGAAGCGGAACCACAGGTTCTGCTCGCGCCGGAAGGCTGCGTAATCGGCGTAGACGGTGCGCCAGTTCGGGTTGCGCTGGCCGATCTCGTCGTAGAGCGCCATCGCATGCTGGTAGGCCGCATCCAGCACCGCGCGCGGGAAGGCCACCGGCCGGGCCTTCTGCCGCACCAGCTCGCGGAAGGCCGCCGGGTTGCGCGCGTCGTAGGCCGCCTGCATGTTGACGTGGGCCTGCATGGCCGCCGTCTCCACCATGGCCTGGTAGTCGGCCGGCAGCTTGGCCCAGGCCTCGGTGTTGATGAAGAAGTCGAGCTGCGGCCCGCCCTCCCACCAACCCGGGTAGTGGTAGATCGGCGCCACCTTGTGCAGGCCGAGCTTCAGGTCGTCGTAGGGGCCGACCCACTCGGCCGCATCGAGCGTGCCCTTCTCCAGCGCCTGGTAGACCTCGCCGCCCGGCAGGTTCTGCGGCACCACGCCCATGCGCTCGACCACCCGGCCCGCGAAGCCGCCGATGCGGAACTTCAGGCCCTTCATGTCGGCCAGGCCCTTGATCTCGCGCCGGTACCAGCCGCCCATCTGCACCCCGGTGTTGCCGCCGGGGAAGTTGATGACCTTGTACTGCGCGTAGAAGGCGCGCATCAGCTTCAGGCCCTGGCCGTCGATCATCCAGGCGCTCATCTGGCGCGAGTTCAGGCCGAAGGGGATGGTGCAGCCGATGGCGAAAGTCTCGTCCTTGCCGAAGTAGTAGTAGGGCGCGGTGTGGCCGATCTCGACCGTGCCGCCCTGCACGCCGTCCAGCACGGCCAGCGGCGGCATCAGCTCGCCGCCCGGATGCACGCTGATCTGGAAGCGCCCGCCGGACATGGCCGCCACCCGGCGCGAGAAGACCTCGGCCGCGCCGTAGATGGTGTCGAGCGACTTCGGGAAGCTCGAGGCCAGGCGCCAGCGCAGCGCCGGCTGCGCGCCGACCACGGCCGGCGCCGTGCCGGCAGCCAGCACGCCCGCCAGGCCGGCGTGGCGAACGAAGGAACGGCGTTGCATCGCGCGGGCTCCAGGGCAGAAACGGAAGGCCGGCTCAGGCGCCGGCGATCTTCATGCGGTCGACCAGCACCGAGCCGATGGTCTTGCCGCCGAAGGTGTAGGCGTCGGCCCCCACGGCCACGATGCCCTTGAGCATCTTCGGCAGCGAGCCGGCGATCGTCACCTCGCTGACCGGGTGGACGATCTTGCCGCCCTCCACCCAGTAGCCGGCCGCGCCGCGCGAGTAGTCGCCGGTCACGTAGTTCACGCCCTGGCCCATCAGCTCGGTCACGAAGAGGCCGCGATCGAGCTTGCGCAGCATCGCGTCCAGGTCGTCGCCCGCCTGGGTGCGGCGGCTGCGCAGCGTCAGGTTGTGCGAACCGCCGGCATGGCCGGTCGTCTTCATGCCCAGCTTGCGCGCCGAGTAGGTGGACAGGAAATAGCCCTGCACCACGCCGCCCTGCACCACGCGGCGGGCGCGGGTGGCCACGCCCTCGTCGTCGAAGGGCGAACTGGCCTTGCCGCGCAGCAGGTGCGGGTCCTCGTCGAGGTCGATGTGCCGGGCGAACACCGGCTTGCCCAGGCTTTCCGTCAGGAAGCTGGCCTTGCGGTAGAGCGCGCCGCCGCTGGTGGCCTGCACATAGGCGCCTAGCAGGCCCACCGCCACCGGCGACTCGAACAGCACCGGCACCTCGCAGGTCGGGATCTTGCGGCCATGCAGGCGGGCCAGCGCGCGTTCGGCGGCGTAGCGGCCGACGGCCTCGGGTGCGGCCAGCGCGTCCGGGTGGCGTTCGGAGCTGTACCAGTAGTCCCGCTCCATCTCGCGCCCCAGCTGGGCGATCGGCGCCACCGAGAGCGAGTGCCGCGAGCTGGGGTAACCCCCGCGGAAGCCGCGCGAATTGCCCGCCCAGAAATGCGCCTGCTGCACCGAGACCGAGGCACCCTCGGAATTGCGGATGCGCCGGTCCACCGCAAAGGCGGCCGCCTCGCAGCGCTGGGCGATCTCCACCGCGCCCGCGGCATCCAGCGCCCAGGGGTGGTAGAGGTCCAGGTCGCGCCCCACCTCCTCGGCGGTGGCCATGTCCTCGGCCTCGGGCAGGCCGGCCGCCGGGTCCTCGGCGGTGAAACGGGCGATGTCGTAGGCCGCGCGCACCGTCTGCGCAATGGCCGCCGCGGAGAAGTCCGAGGTGCTGGCATGCCCGCGGCGCTGGCCCAGGTAGACGCTGACGCCCAGCGACTTGTCGCGGTTGCGCTCCACCGTCTCCACCTCGCCCTTGCGCACCTGCACCGTCAGACCGGCCCCCTCGCTGACCTCAGCTGCGGCATCGCTGGCGCCGAGCTTGCGGGCCTCGGCCAGGGTCTGCTCGACCAGGGCCTGGAACTGCGCGGGCGGATAGGCAAAACCGGTGGCGGCCAGGGCCGCGCTGCGGCGGGAGGCGGCCTCGACGGCGGCAAGGGTCGGGAAGATCGGGGCGTGGGGCATGGGCACGAAAGGTCGGATCGGGTCCGCGGGCCGCGCCGGCCGGAAGGCCGCGCCGGGCCTGCGGGCCGTCAAACCTATGATACGGGCCCCTTGTGCCGCGTCCGGCACCGGTCCAAACACCCCCTGCCGTGCCCGCCCGTTCCCCCAAAGTCAAGACCTACCGCGTCCTGCCCGCCCCCAGTGGCCAGGGTCCGGCCGCCAAGCCGCCCGCCACCCTGCCCGTGCAGGAAGGCCGCCGTCGGCGCCCGGCCGGCAGCGGTGCCCCCCTGCCCTTCCGCGGCCCGCCCGGCAGCTGGGTCGAGCCCCAGGACGAGCACGACCCCGAAGACCTCGCCGAAAGCATCTATGTCGGCGGCCCCGCCCCCGACGAAGACCCAGACCCCGCCGAGCCCGAAGGCAGCGGCCGCCCCAGCCGCACCCGCCGCAAGACCGACGCCCTGGCCGCCCAGCGCCTGGGCGAAGCCCTGCTCGAACTGCCGCTGGCCCGCCTGAAAGCCCTGGACCTGCCCGAACGTGCCTTCGACGCCATCGTCATGGCGCAGAAGACCAAAAGCTTCGAAGGCCGACGCCGCCAGCTGCAATACGTCGGCAAGATCATGCGCGGGCTGGACCTCGACCCCCTCGAAGAAGCCGTGGCCGCCCACCAACTGGGCCGCGCCCGCGAAACCCTGGCCCTGCACCGCGCCGAACGCTGGCGCACCGAACTGCTGGCCAGCGACGAAGCCTTCGACCGCTGGGCCGCCGAACACCCCGCCAGCGACCTGCACCGCCTGCGCGCCCTCGTCCGCAAAGCCCGCCAGGAAGCCGAAGACCGCCCCGACACCACCCGGGCCGGCACCGCGCCGCGCCAAGGCCGCAGCTACCGCGAGCTGTTCAACTGGCTGAGGGATCGGCTGGCCTCGGCAGTGAATGCCGCGGCGGCCGGACGGCCGGCAGGGGCGGCGGTGAGGCCGCAAGCGGCGGAAGACGAAGGGCAGGACGAACCGGCGGATTGAGGGCAGCCCGCCAAGGTCGATTCACGCAGTTCGGCCCGTGGCTGGGGCTGGTGCACAGCCAGAACTTCATCGGCGGCCAAGCCAGCATGGGGCGCATCCCCGGCGCGGCGACCACTAGCCGCGCACCCTGCGGGTCCAGGGCGCGAAGTCAGTGGTCAACGCCGCCCACACCCGCACCGATCCGATCAGCCGCTGGGCCTTGGCGCTGAAAGAGCGCTCGGGCTGGCAGAACGCTGTGGTGGCGCTGGCCAACAAGAACGCGCGCATCGTCTGGGCGCTGCTGGCCAAGGGGCGCGTGTTCGATCCGAATCACGTGTCGGTCAAGCCGGACGAGATGCCAACGGTACGGCCCATCTTGCCGGCCGTGACGCCAACCTGAAACCCACCCACGACCCAACAAATTCTTCCCCGTAGACCTGCGTTCGAAGATGCAATTCATAGGTCAGACCGGCAGCAGGCACGCTCGACCAACCCTGTGCCGCGCCATTCGTGGCGACGGCGGCGAGTGAATGGAGCCCTGCTGAGCGCTTGGTATCTCGGCCCGCACCGATTCCCGAGTGCAACAAGGCCGCCTGTAGATGTGCAGTCTGTTCTCTGTGGCGCTGCATCGAAACCGAACTCAGGTCGTGAGGAAAACAGCAAAGGCGCCTATCGATACCGCCCAAATCAATCCGCTTGATTAACCGGGAAGTCCCTGTAGAGGGGTTAGGTCACACTTGCGCCTCGCCAGCGACTACTTCTTGCCAGCGTAATTCGGTTCATTGAATCCGCTCACGTCAAACTCGAAGACTGGAGCGCCTTCTTGATAGACGTTCAACGAAAGTCTGACAATTTTCGCCTTACGCAACTTTGCGAAGAAGCGATCATAGTTCCGGATGAACACTGTCTCAGAACTATTGTCAGCGGGCCCGACTGCGGAGAATCTTTCTGGCTTTCCTTCGTCAAATCTAACAAGAACATCGCAGTTTTCATATGATCGACACAGTAGCTGGCCACGTTCAATTGAGAATATGACGTCCCGTCCGTACTTTGGATCAGTTCGTAGCGAAAGCCTGCCGTGCTGCGCACCGGCGTATGGAGAACCGAAATTGACGGTGTTGGTGCTCAGAACGAAGGCGTGACGAGTGGCTCCGCCGGTCATCTTGTCTTCGCGGACATCGTAAGTCCACTGCTGCCCAGATGGCTCTGAATTTAGTTCTGGTGCAGGTTCTGAAGGCCTTGTCGTCGATGTAACCTTCCCGGCTGGCGTAGCTGCTGGCGCCGAGGTCGTCTTGGCTCGCTCAGCCGCAAGTTCCGCCTCCAACTTGGAAATGCGGTCCCGCGCCGCTTTCAGCTCGGTTTGGTCAGAGCATCCGGAGGCGAAAAAGATCAGGGTTGCAGCAAGAGCAAGGCGGCAGCGTGTCACGGAAGCATCCCTGGCAAGAGATAGGGTTGGTTGTTTGGCCTAACGAATGAAAGGGACTTCCCCGTCCCGAGCTAGCCGCGTGTAGCGGCGACCGGCATCAAAGTGCCACGATGAGGTTGCGAATCTCATCAACTCACTCGAAAGGGGAAGTCCATGGCCATTGTGTGCGTCGGCATCGACTTGGCGAAGAACGTGTTTGCCCTGCACGGGGTGGATGAGGCGGGCAAGCCCGCGCTGGTGCGCCCGGCGGTGCCGCGGGCCAAGCTTCTGGAGGCTCACGCCGCGCTGCCGCCTTGCCGGGTCGCCATGGAAGCCTGCTCGGGTGCGCATCACTGGGCGCGCCAGTTCCAGCAGCTCGGCCACACCGTCAAGCTCATCGCCCCTAAGTTCGTCATCCCTTACCGGCTCTCGGGTCAGCACGGCAAAAATGATGCAGCCGACGCTGCCGCCATATGCGAAGCCGCCCAGCGCCCCAGCATGCGCTTCGTGCCCGCCAAGCGCCTGGAGCAGCAAGGTCAGCTGTGCCTGCACCGCGTGCGCCAAGGCTTTGTCGAGCAGCGCACCGCCCTCATCAACCGCATCCGCGGCCTGCTCAGCGAGTTCGGCATCGTGCTGCCGCTCAAAGCCGCCACGGTGCGGCGCGAGGCGCTCTTGCACCTGGAGGACTTGCCCGGCTGGGCCAACCTCGCCGTGGGCGATTGCTTGAGCGAGGTCGGCAGGCTCGACGAGCGCATCCGGGAGTACGACCGGCACCTGAGCCAACTGGCCCGCCAGAGCGAAGCCGCCCGGCGCCTGATGCGCCTGTCGGGCATCGGAGAGACCACGGCCACGGCGCTGATGGCGGCCATCGGTCATGGCCACGACTTCGCGTGTGGACGCCAGTTCGCCGCCTGGCTGGGCCTGGTGCCGGGCCAGTACAGCTCGGGCGGCAAGACGCGGCTGGGGCGCATCACCAAAGCAGGAGACGCCTACCTGCGCAGCCTCTTGGTGCTGGGTGCCAGGGCGGTGCTGGCCGCGGCCAAGAACAAGGCCGACCCGATCAGCCGCTGGGCCGTGAGCCTGCAGGAGCGGCGCGGCGACTGGAAAGCGGTGGTGGCCATGGCGGCCAAGAACGCGCGCCTGGCCTGGGCGGTGCTGGCCAAGGGCGAGGACTTCAAGCTGCCGGCTTGAGCGGCACGCTGCCCACCGATCAACCTGCTCAACTGGAGACCACAACACCGATTTCTTCCGCCGCATGACCGGCCTGTCGTTGATGAGCAAAGGTTGGACCTGTGCGGGGTGGTTCTGGTGAATTCAAGGGAGCGGAAAACCGGCTCCGACTAAGGATTGAGAACCCCCGCGCGCGTCTTCACATCAGGGTCCGCAGCACTTTGAAGCTGCCGCAATGACCGTTTGTAGCAACCCCAGTCCGCACTTGCTCTGCAGACAACGATCAAACCCCAAACGCTGGCGGCGATTCAAGACCCCGAGTTCCGACCTCGTTGGCTGCGCCAACAAGATCGGCTGGTTTTCTTGTTGCTATTCGTGGGGAAGCCCTTGTAGCAGAGTTAACCGGGCGGCGACGGGTGGACGCCAGGCCCGCGCGGTGCATGATGAACCAATGCGCCGCGCGGGCCTGGTGGCCAGCCGTTGGCGCTCCGGTTGAACGACCTGTTAGGCCCCTGTCTTCGGGCCTCTCGGTTTGTGGGAATGCTTCTTTGATGACTTCTGCGTTGGCTGCTTTCTAGCAGCGTCCTGCTGTCGCGATGGCTGACTTCTCTTGGACGAAGTTGCGGAGAGTGCCTGCCCATTTGACTTGGGTCGTCGATCGTGGAATCTACGTCGTTGTGCTCGCCGCTTTGCTGGAACAGAGTCCGGCGTAACGGCGTGCGCCTTCATTCCAAGATCAAGCGATTTCGCAATGCCAGGGTTGACGAGTAAGACACCAGTAGTCTTCACCTTCGGCGCCACGTTCATCAGTGTCCGCTCACGGTATGCGAAGTGAATGAAGCGCTCTTGCTCCTGGCCTAGCAATTCACGGTAGCCGATTACATTGACATCGAAAAAGAACTGCAGCAGTGCTTCCGGGTCCCTCAGGTATTCTGTCGCTGCAACTTTCTCACCGTCGATCCACGTCTTGAATGAGTTGAATGCCCTCTCGTACTCGGGATACGTAAACTCGCGCTTGCCATGGAGATACTGAAAGAGCTTGAGGAAGAGATTGAAGTCATTCTGCTCCATGTAGAATGAGGCATAGTTTCTTACCTCTCCCAATAAATAGTCGGCAAAGAGGCGAGTAAATGCCCCGTCTTTGACAATCTCACTGGGAAATCTTGTTTCAACTCCCTTGCCCTGTTGCTTCACGAGTAGTTCCCTAGCAATCTTCATGAAGGTGAGCACATCTCGTGGCTTTTGAAATGACGAGCGCAGGAGCCTGCGAAAGATCTGGTCCGATTCAGCAGAAGACAGATAGTGATCTGCTGCCTCAACAGGGTCAACTTCAAATGTTTGTTGACGGGCGAAGAACTGTCCAGCCGCCTTGTAAAGATTTGACCTTCGCATCTCTTCCTCTGTGGTGGTCCATTCAAGGAAGACTGCGTTGTCCCTTAGGCGAGAGTTTGAGTTGTACAGATTTAGGGCGTTGAAGACGTCGGGCCTGACCAGCAATGCAATCTTGATTCGTCCCTTTGAATCACGAATGTTGCCAAAGAATGTTGTATTCAAATCCCATGCCGCCTCCCCCAGTCCCTTTACGCACGCAAGATAGTCCTTGTACGCGACGGACTCTGGTCGGTAGTCAATCCCATCTATGAAGAGAACATGATTTCTTCCCAATCGAAGATCCGAAAGGGCAATTTTGAGTCGTCGCTCTTGTTCCAATAGATGATGTCTGATCTTCTCGGTCTTGGTTGACTCTCGTTGCTTGTCCTCAAGTGAGATACTGGCAATGCCTTCCTTTCCCGCTGAGCCCTTGTCAGTGGTTTCACTGACCATCTCAAAGGCAACTTCAACTTCCGGATTCAAGGCTCCGGAGTTGAATGCCTCAATTTCGGCTTCGATGGCATCAAACTTGCCGGTAAAGCTTGAAAGGAACCCCTTCGACTTCTGGGCTAGCGCTTGAGCAACCATGTTTAGCAACATGGGCCGCCAGATGTTGGCATAGTCGCTGTAGTCGAGTTTGCCCTTTGCTTTGAGCGCAATAAACCTCTTGTACTGGCTCTCGGTCATGGTCGAGAGTTTGCAGCGATGTTCCTTAACTTCATTGTTGTCGAGAAAGGCTGCGTACGCCGTTTTGCCTGAGCCCTTCTCTCCGATCAAGAAGTAGACCGATGGCCCAAGGCACTCTTCGAGTGACTCCGTCTTGAGAAAGATACGATTGAAGAATTCCTTCTGTTGCCTAGTCTTGTAGTTGACTGCATCGTTGAATGGGTCGCTGAGGTTGTTCAGCGTGGTCCATGGCCACAGGTACTTCTGATTCTCGAAGAGCGTGCTCAAGATGTCTCCCTAGACGAAGAACGTTGATTATGATGTTTCAGGGGCCTAACGTGTAATGGACTTCAGCGCGACAGCACGTCTGCTGCCGTCTAATTCTCGACTGGGTTGCAGGGTACACGCTTCGTCTCTCCTCTCAAAGAACCGCTCCACACCCTCTCCGAGGGGTGCCAGCCTGCGCGTTAGACGGCCCAATGATCCGGCCATGGACGCTGCTGCCCCACCCCGCCCGCCCAAGCTGCTGGACCGGATGCGTGAGGCCGTCCGGCTGCGGCATTACAGCCTGCGCACGGAGCAGAGCTATGTGCAGTGGGTGCGGCGCTTCATCTTGTTCCACGACAAGCGGCATCCGGTCATGATGGGGTCGCCGGAGGTGGAAGCTTTTCTGAGCCATCTGGCCAGCGACCGCGGGGTATCGGCGGCCACGCAGAACCAGGCGCGCTCGGCGCTGCTGTTTCTCTATCGTGTGGTCCTGCAGGTGGAATTGTCTTGGCTGGACGATGTGGTGGCGGCCAGGGTGCCGAAACGCCTGCCCGTGGTGCTGACACCCCGCGAGGTTCAGGGTTTGTTGGCGGCCATGTCCGGCGTGCCGGGTTTGATGGCAGCGCTGCTGTATGGCGCCGGCCTGCGCCTGCTTGAGGGTTTGCGGCTGCGGGTGAAGGACCTTGAATTCGAGCGCCGTGAAATCATCGTGCGCGAGGGCAAGGGCAGCAAGGACCGGGTGACGGTGCTGCCTGAAAATCTTTTGCTGCCCTTGCAGCAGCATTTGAGCGCGGTGAAGGCCCTGCATTTGCAAGATCTGGCCGACGGGCTCGGCGATGTGGCACTGCCCGATGCCTACGCGCTGAAAAGCCCCGGAGCGGCACGGCAGTGGGGGTGGCAATGGGTGTTTCCCAGCCCGACGTTCAGCACGGACCCGCGGAGCGGTGCGCGACGCCGCCACCATCAGCATGAGCAAACGATCCAGCGCGCGGTGGCGCAGGCAGCCCGCACGGCGAGGCTGGCCAAACCCTGTTCACCGCACGGGCTGCGGCATGCCTTCGCGACGCACCTGCTTCAGTCCGGTGCCGACGTCCGCACGGTGCAGGAGCTGCTGGGCCATGCCGACGTGCGCACCACCATGATCTACACCCATGTGTTGAACCGCGGCGGGCGCGGGGTGCTGAGCCCGCTGGACCGCTACGGGTGATGAAGCCACCGGCGCCGCCCCACCCTCCCGGGTTGCGGGGGCCTGAGCCCCGTCACGCGTCGTACTTCAGGTACTTGAACCGCGGATCGTCGTTCGGCGTGCCTTCCAGGGCGCTGCCTTCTTCCTGGCTGGGCTGCCACATCACCACCTCGTCGATCTTGCGGGCGAGCTGGAAGTCCTTGTCGGTCACGCCCTTGGCGGCGTGGTTGACGAGCTTGACGGTGACGAAGGCGTAGCTGACGGTCAGGTCCGGGTGGTGCCAGGCGGCTTCGGCCAGGTGGCCGACGGTGTTGACGACCATGAGGGTAGCCTTCCAGCCGCTGGTCTTGTAGGTGCGGCGGATCACGCCGTCCTGCAGGCGCCAGGCGGGCAGCTCGGCAGCCAGGCGGGCGTTGATCTCGTCCTCGGTGTAGACCTCGTCGGTCCCTTTGCGGCGCCAGGCGCTCATGGTGTTCTCCTCGCGGGGTGGCTCTGCGCGGCGCAGTGCCTGGAATCACTCTACGCGGCGGGGCGGCCCGGGTGGTCTGCGGGGACAAGCCGGGGCCCATGGGGGCCGGGCCGGCCGGGGTTCAGACCACCACGGGTTCCGGTTCCAGCCGGATGCCAAAGCGGCCGTAGACGCTTTCCTGGATGGCGCGGGCCAGCATCAGCACCTCGCCGCCGGTGGCCTGGCCGCGGTTGACGAGGACGAGGGCCTGCTTCTCGTAGACGCCGGCGCCGCCCACCGTCTTGCCCTTCCAGCCGCAGGCATCGATGAGCCAGCCGGCGGCCAGTTTCACGCGGCCGTCGGGCAGGGGGTAGTGCACCAGGTGGGGGTCGCGGCCGATGATGTCGCGGCACTGCTCGGCGCTGACCACGGGGTTCTTGAAGAAGCTGCCGGCGTTGCCGACGACGGCCGGGTCGGGCAGCTTGGCGCGGCGGATGGCGCAGACGGCGTCGAACACCTGCTGCGGCGTGGGCTGGGCAATGCAGGCTTCGGCGAAGTGGCGTGCCAGGTCCAGGTAGCCCAGCACGGGCTGCCAGGGCTTGGGCAGGCGCAGGCGCACGCGGGTGATGAGGCTCTTGCCGGCCAGGCCGCCGTCCAGGGCGGGCTGCTTGAAGACGCTGTCCCGGTAGGCGAAGCGGCAGGCGGCAGCGTCCAGGCTGACGGTGCGGCCGGTGACGAGGTCCACCGCGTCCAGGCTGTGGAAGCGGTCGGCCAGTTCCAGGCCGTAGGCGCCGATGTTCTGCACCGGCGCGGCGCCGACGGTGCCGGGGATGAGGGCCAGGTTCTCCAGGCCGGGCAGGCCCTGGGCCAGGCTCCAGGCCACGGCGCCGTGCCAGGATTCGCCGGCGCCGAACTCGACCACGGTAGCCTCGGGGCCGTCGTCGACCACGCGGCAGCCGGGCACCTCCACCTTGAGCACCACGGCCTGCACGTCGCGGGTCAGCACCAGGTTGCTGCCGCCGCCGAGCACCAGCTTGGGCTGGGTGCCGAGCTCGCGGTCGCCCAGCAGGCGGCGCACCTCGGCCTCGCTGCGGATGCGCACGAGCGCCTGGGCCTGGGCGGGCAGGCCGAAGCTGTTGTGCGGCTTGAGGCTGATGTCGCGCTCGACGGCGAGCGGCGCCGGGCCAGCGGCCAGGGCCGGGCGGGAAGAGGGGTGCATGCGAGAATTTTCGCCGATGGGGCCGGCCCGGCCCCGAGGACACGCCTCACCATGCCCAGCTTTGACACCGTGCTTGAACCCAACCTCGTCGAGGTCCGCAACGCCGTGGACCAGGCCGCCAGGGAGGTCGGCAACCGTTTCGACCTCAAGGGCACCGGCGCGCGGATCGAGCAGAAGGAGCACGACATCACCCTGCACGGCGACAGCGAATTCCAGCTGGGGCAGATCACCGACGTGCTGCTGGCCAAGCTGACCAAGTACAAAGTGGACGTGCGCTTCCTCGACCGCACGGCCAAGGTCGAGAAGATGGGCGGCGACAAGGTCAAGCAGCTGATCAAGGTGAAGGCCGGCATCGAGACCGAAGCGGCCAAGAAGATCGTCGCCGCGATCAAGGCCAGCAAGCTGAAGGTGGCCGGCAGCATCCAGGGCGATGCGGTGCGGGTGCAGGGCGCCAAGCGCGACGACCTGCAGGCCGCGATGGCCGTGATCCGCAAGGACATCGCCGACCTGCCGCTGAGCTTCAACAACTTCCGCGACTGAGCCCGACCCCACCCCGGCCGACTGCCCCGGGATGGGACAGCGCCGGGTTTATCCCGGGTCGTAAGGATTAGGGGCGCACCGCAGACAATAAGCGGTTACTTATTCAGCGTGTCCCGGAGTCGCCCATGCGTCGTCGTCTTCTCTGCCTTGCCCTGCCCGGGCTGGCCCTGTTCGCCCCGGCGGGCTTCGCCGCCGCGTCCCAGGGCGACCCCTTCGGCTCGCTGGCCTGGCCCGATCTGGCCCGCGAGCATTTCGGCGCCAAGGCCACGGTGGTGTTCGACGAGCGCGTGCAGGTGCAGGTGCCGGCCTTCGCCGAGGACCCGATGAACGTGCCCGTGACCGTGCGGGTGAAGGATCTGGCCGAGGTCGAGCAGATCACGGTCATCGTCGACCGCAACCCCATCCGCAAGGTGCTGGAGCTCTTCCCCCAGCCCGGCAGCGGCGCGATGCCGGCGGTGTCCTTCCGCTTCAAGCTCGAGCAGGCCAGCCCGGTGCGGGCGGCGGTGCGCACCAAGGACGGCGTCTGGCATGTGGGCGGGGCGCTGGTCGATTCGGCCGGCGGCGGCTGCACCGTCTCGGGCGCCACCCGCAAGGACGGCACCTGGTCGCAGACCCTGGGCCAGGTGCAGGGCAAGCTGTTCAGCGAGGCGGGCAGCAGCTCGCGGCTGCGGGTGCGGCTGATGCACCCGATGGACACCGGCCTGGTCGCCGGCATCCCGGCCTTCTACGTAAACAAGCTCAGCGTGCGCGACGGCAGCGGCCGCGAGCTGCTGCGCCTGCAGCCCTACGAGCCGATCAGCGAGAACCCGGTCTTCTCCTTCGATTTCGCCCAGGCGCCGCAGGGCGGCGTGCAACTGGTCGGGACCGACAACAACGGCAACCGCATCAGCAGCCGCATCGAATGAAGCGCCTCACGCCCTTGCATGCCGCCCTGGCGGGCGCCATGCTCGCCACCGCCCTGGGTGCAGCCCTGCCTCAGGCCCTGGCCGCCCCGCCCACCGTGAACCTGGCCAAGCTCGACTATGGCTTGCAGGCCCGCGCGCTGGCGCCGGGCGTCTATGTGGTCGAGGGAGCCAATGCCGACTTCAGCCCGGCCAATGGCTGCAACATCATCAACACCGGCTTCCTCGTCACCGGCGAGGGCGTGGTGGTGATCAACACCGGCACCTCGCGCCTCTACGGCGAGCAGTTGCGCGCCCTGATCGCCCGCACCACGGCCGAGCCGGTGCGCGAGGTGATCCACCTCAACCTGCACCCCGACTATTTCCTCGGCAACCAGGCCTTCGCCGACGTGCCGCGCCGCGCCACGGCAGCCACCCAGGCCGGCATGAAGGCCGAGTACACGGCCTACGAGGACAACCTCTACCGCCTCTGCGGCGACTGGATGAAGGGCACCGCCACCGCCGAGGTGCTGCCGAACGCGCCCCTGGAGCCCGGCGTGCGGCGGATCGGCCAGCGCGAGATCGAGATCCGCCTGCTCGACGGCCACACGGCCAGCGACGCGGTGCTGATCGACAGGGCCAGCGGCGTGGTCTTCGCCGGCGGCCTGGTCTTCGCGAACCGGATCCCCACCACGCCCCATGCGCAGATCGGCCCCTGGCTCAAGAGCCTGGACGCCCTGGCCAGCCTGAAGGCCAGCCAGTGGGTGCCCAGCCATGGCCCGGTGCATGCCGGCAACCTCGGCGAGGCCGGCGGCCTGGCCCAGACCCAGCGCTACCTGAAGTGGCTGGACGGCCAGCTGCGCGGAGCCGCCCGCAGCGGCCTGGACATGAACGAGCTGCTGCGCAGCCCGGTGCCGGCCGAGTTCAAGGGCTGGGCCGCCTTCCAGACCGAGTGGGTGCGCAATGTCGTGCACCTCTACCCGCGCTACGAGCAGGCCGAACTGGGTGGCGCGCGCTGAAGCGCGGGCCCGGCTGGCCTGGCGCCTGCTGGCGCTGCTGGCCGGCCTGCTGCTGGGGGGGCCGGGCCTGGTTCGGGCCGACACGGGCCCCGGCACCCCGGCCGCGCGCAGCTGCCCCGGGCCGGATCAGGCGATCGAAGCCCTGGGCCCCGATACCTGGCTGATGCCGGCCGCCCCCGGCGCGATCAGCCCCGCCAACCGCGGCCGCGTGCAGCCGCTGCTCGCCCACCGCGAGGGCGCTCGGCTGTGGCTGCTGGGCACCGGGGCCACGCCGCGGCTGGGTCGCGCCATCCGCTGCCGGCTCGAAGCTCGGGCCGGCCAGCAGGTGACCGACCTGATCAATCCCTGGCCGCGGCCCGAGCATGTGATGGGCAACCGCGCCTTCCCGCGCGCCCGCATCTGGGCCCATGCCGAGGTGGCGGCCACGCTCCAGGCCCGCTGCCCGCGCTGCATCGCGCGGCTGCGCGCCCAGCTGGGCCGCCACGGCGCCGAGCTGGGCCCGGGCCTGCAGGCCCTGCGCCTGCCGACCGACACGCTGCAGGGCGCATCCGGCCGGCTCGGCCCCTTCCACTGGTGGCGGCTGGACCGCGGCGAAGCCACGCCCGTGACCGTCTGGCGACTGGATGCCGCCGCCCTGCTCTGGGCCCCCGGCCTGCTGTGGACGGCCGATGCGCCGGAGCTGCGCGACGCCACCCTCGCCGCGCTGGAGCCCAGCACCGAGGCCCTGCTGGCCCTGCTGGCCGATCCGCCGCCCGGCGGCGGCACCTGGCGCCTGGTGCCCGAGCAGGGCCCGCTGGCCGGCATCGAGGCCGTCCAGGCCACGCAGGCCTACTGGCGCGGCCTGCGCGAGGCCGTCGATGCCGCCCAGGCCCGCGGCGCCGCCGAGACCGATCCGCCACCGGCCGCCCTGCCCGGCGTGCCCGCGGCCTGGACCACCCAGGCCCGCCATGCGCTGAACTGGCAGCGGGCCTGGCGCGAGCGCGAGGCCGCCAGCTTCGACAATCCGGCCCCATGACTTCTTCCCCAAGCACCCGCCTGCGCTGGTCGCAGCTGCTCTTCAGCCAGGGCTTCGGCACCCGCCGCGACTGCGAGGCGCTCATCCACGGCGGCTTCGTCGAGCACCAGGGCGCCCTGGTCGAGCACGACGAGATCGTGATGGCCCACGACGACCTGCCCTTCCGCGTCGAAGGCCGCGACTGGGTCTACCGCACCCAGGCCCTGCTGATGCTGAACAAGCCGGCCGGCTACGAATGCTCGCAGCGCCCCTCGGCCTGGCCGGGCGTGCTGACCCTGCTGCCGCCGCCGCTGCGCACGCGCAGCAAGGGCGGCGTGCAGCCCATCGGCCGGCTCGACCAGGACACCACCGGCCTGCTGCTGCTGACCGACGATGGTGCGCTGATCCACCGCGTCACCCACCCCAAGCACCATGTGCCCAAGGTCTACGAGGTGCAGACCGCCGAGCCCGTCACCGAAGCTCAGCTGGCGCGGCTGCGCGCAGGTGTCGTGCTCAACGACGACCCGCAGCCCGTGCGCGCCGCCGCCTGCGAGGCCACGGCCGAGCGCGCCCTGCGCCTGACGCTGACCGAGGGCAAGTACCACCAGGTCAAGCGCATGGTCGCCGCCGTCGGCAACCATGTGAACGGACTGCACCGCAGCGCCTTCGGCAGCCTCACACTCGACCCCGAGGCCCTGCCCCCGGGCCGCTGGCGCTGGCTCAGCGCCGAAGAGCGCAGCGCGCTGCTGCACCGCCCCTGAGACCTGCCCACCGTCGCCCCGCCCCTTTCCGCCCTGCCCCGGAGCCCCGCCATGACCCTGCAACCCCGCCTCTCCGCCGCCTGCGCCGCCCTGCGCCGGCACGCCCTCGTCACCGCCGGCCTGCTGGCCTGCGGCCTGGTCCAGGCCGCCGAGGCGCCCCAGACCGTCACCGGCCTGAAGACGCCCGAGAGCGTGCTCGTCACCCGCGACGGCCGCATCGTCGTCTCGGAGATTGCCGGCTTCGGCCAGGACGGCGATGGCCGCCTGAGCCTGGTGCAGCCCGACGGCAGCCTGAAGACCCTGGTCGACCAGGGCCTGAACGACCCCAAGGGCCTGGCCGAGCTCAACGGCATCGTCTACGTGGCCGACCGCGACCGCATCCTGAAGGTGGACCGCGACGGCGTGCTGCTCACCTTCGTGCCGGCCGATGCCTTCCCGAGCCCGCCCAAGTTCCTGAACGACCTGGTCTTCGACGCCGAGGGCCAGCTCTATGTGTCCGACAGCGGCGATCTGCTCAGCGGCGGGGGCGGCGGCGCGATCTACCGGGTCTCGCCGCATGGCGAGGTGACGCTGCTCATCAACGAGGCCCAGGACCCGGCGATCCGCAACCCCAACGGCCTGCTGTTCGACCGCGGCAACCCCAAGCAGCTGCTGGTGCTGGATTTCGGCACCGGCGAGCTGCTGCGGCTGGACCTGTCGCAGGGCGTGAAGCTCAGCAAGCTGGCCAGCGGATTCGGCGGCGGCGACGGCCTGGCGCAGGACAAGCAGGGCCTGCTGATCCTGAGCGACTGGAAGAACGGCAAGGTCTTCAAGCTCGACCTGAAGCGGGCCGGCGCGCAGCCCGTGGTCTACCCGCAGGCCTTCCAGGCCTCGGCCGACCTGACGCTCAGCGCCGACGGCAAGACCATCCTGGTGCCCGACATGAAGGCCGGCACCCTGGTCTTCCTGCCGAAGTGAGGCGAAGGGCCTGGGCGGTCCGGCCGGCCGGGCGGCTCAGGCCTCGATCAGGCCCCAGCGCAGCGCCACCAGGGTGATCTCGCTCTGGTTGCTGGCGCCCAGCTTCTGCTTGATGTTGTAGAGGTGGGTGCCGACGGTGCTGGGCGAGAGCTTGAGGTTCTCGGCGATCTGCGCCACGGTGGCGCCGCGGGCGAGCTGGAGGAAGACCGAGAACTCGCGCTCGCTCAGGGCCTCGCTGGGGTTGCTGTCGCCCTCGATCTGGGCCACGGCCAGGGCCTTGGCGGTTTCCGGGTCCAGGTAGCGCTTGCCGCGCGAGACGGCGGTGACGGCCTCGATCAGGGCCTCGGGCGCGCTGCGCTTGGCCAGGTAGCCCAGGGCGCCGGCCTTGAGCACGCGCTGCGGATGGGCGGTGTCTTCATGGGCCGAGAGGCAGAGGATGCGGATCTTGGGCTCCTGGGCGATCAGGCGGCGCACCGCCTCCAGGCCGCCCATGCCGGGCATGGTGAGGTCCATCACCACCACATCGGGCTTGTGCTGGGGGTAGAGCTTGCAGGCGTCCTCGCCGCAATCGGCCTCGGCCACCACCTCGATCTGGGCATCGCCCAGCAGCATGCGGAAGCCCATGCGCACCAGCGCATGGTCGTCGACGAGCATCACGCGGATCATGCGCGGCCTTCCTTGGAAGCATTCAGCACGGGGGGCTGCGTGGCCGCGGGGGCCGGCACAGCGGGGGACGGGGCAGGCAGGCCGGGCTCGGCCCGGCCTGCGGGGGCCGGGGTCTGGCCGGTGGGCACCCAGATGTCGAGGCGGACGCCGGGGCCGGGCTCGCGGTTGCGGATCGCGAAGCCGCCGCCCAGGCCTTCGATGCGCTCGCCCATCCAGCGCAGGCCGTAATGGCCGGCGCGGGCCTGCCAGTCGGCGGGCAGGCCGCTGCCGTTGTCGTCCACGCGCAGGCGGGCCCCGGCCGGGTCGGCGCTCAGGCTCAGCTCGATCGCGGTGGCCTGGCCGTGGCGCAGGGCATTGGTCAGGCCTTCCTGCGCCGCGCGGTAGAGGGCCAGGGCCGTCTCGGCATCGAGCTGCACCTGGTCCAGCTGCACCTGCAGGCCCACCTGCACGCCGGGCTGGCTGCGCTCGGTGCGCTCGACCAGGTCGCGCAAGGTGTCAGCCAGGCCGAAGGCATCCAGCACCAGCGGGGCCAGGCGCGGGATCAGGCCATGCATGGCGGCGTAGAGACGCTGGGACTCGTCGGCGATCACGCGGGCGGCCTGTTCGGAGCTGGCATCCTTGCCCGCCGTGCGGCCGGCGACGGCCAGGGCGAGGCTGCGGATGGCGGTGACGGACTGGCCCAGCTCGTCGTGCAGTTCGCGGGCGATGAGCTTGCGTTCCTCTTCGAGGTGGTGGTCGATCCAGCGGGCCAGCTCGCGGCGATCGGACAGCTCGCGCTCGGCCACCGAGGCGCGGCGCTCGGCCTCGATGCGGGCGCGCAGGCCCTCGACCATGCGGTTGAAGGCCGCCCCGATGGCTGCGGCCTCCTGGCCCGGCAGGCGTTCGATCTGCACATCGAGCTGGCCGGCCTCCAGCCGGTTGAGCGCGGCGACGATCTTGCCGAAGGGCCGCACCGTCTGGCCGACCAGGGCGTAGACGATGGCATGCAGCGCGAGCAGCAGGGCCAGCGCGGTGGCGGCGATGGCCAGCAGCTGGTCCCAGGCGTCGATGGCCGACCGGGAGGCGTCCGGCGTGATGGTCAGGCGACCGCCGCTCGGGAACTCCAGCACCTGCACCGGCAGCGGCGGGACGATCAGGCGGCTGAACCAGTCGGGCGCATTGCGGCCGGCCTTGTAGGGCGAGGGCGGCGACTGGTAGAGCACCTCGCCGCCGATGGTGCTGAGCACGATGTCGTTGGCGCGCACGCGCCCCATGCCCTGCAGGTACTCGACCATCGCACCGGGCCCGCGGGCCGCCACCATCCAGACGGTGCGGTTCAGCAGCTGCGAGGCCACCCGGTTGGCGGCCACCACCTCCTCGCGCACGGTCTCGCGCATGCCGTGCAGGCGCAGGCCGATGACGACCAGCACGAACACGGTGGCGAGGCCGCCGACGATCAGGTGGATCTTCAGGCGAAGGCTCAGGACGGGGCGCTTCAAGGGAGGGGACTCAGGGCACGGGGCAGGCCCGAGGGCCCGATCGCCACAGGGGCGGCGCTGGCCGGCATGGTAGGCGGCCCGGCCGGCGCCCACCATCGCCAGGGCCTGCGGGGGGGATTCATGAATTTCATGAAGCCTCATTCATGGCCGCGCGCTGGGCGCTGCGGCCCGGCCGGCGCACAGTGCAGCCATGCCGAAGACATCGGCATCGCCGCCCCGGCGGTGTTCACACCCACAGGAGACTTCACCATGCAATGGACCGCCCCCCGCGCCACCGACCTGCGTTTCGGCTTCGAGATCACGATGTACGTGTCGGCCCGCTGAGCCGCTGAGGGGTCGGCCCGGCCGCAGACGGACCGCCCCACTGAAGAAGCCCGCCTCGGCGGGCTTTTTTCATGGGCTGGGCACCCGGCCGGGCGCCGGGTCGGGCGGCTGCGGCGGCCTCGCGATAATCCGTGCATGCAAGTCTTCCGCGGCGTCCGCGCCCCCGGTCTGGCGCCGGCCTGTGCGCTGACCATCGGCAATTTCGACGGGGTCCACCGCGGCCACCAGGCCATGCTGGCGCTGTTGGTCAGCGAGGCGCGCCATCGCGGGCTGCCGCCCACGGTGCTGAGCTTCGAGCCCCATCCCCGGGATTTCTTCGCCGCCCGCAGCGGCCGACCCGAGCAGGCGCCGACCCGCATCGCGCCGCTGCGCGACAAGCTGGCCGAGCTGGCGCGCTGCGGCGTCGAGCAGGCCGTCGTGCTGCGCTTCGACGAGCGGCTGGCGGCCCTGGAGCCGCAGGCCTTCGTCGACCAGGTGCTGCGCGCCGGCCTGGGCGCGCGCTATGTGCTGGTCGGCGACGACTTCCGCTTCGGCGCCCGCCGGGCGGGCGACTATGCCTTCCTCGATGCCGCGGGCGAGCGCGCCGGCTTCGATGTGGCTCGGATGATGAGCTACGAGGTGCACGGCCTGCGCGTGTCCAGCTCGGCCGTGCGCAGCGCGCTGGCGGCGGGCGACATGGCCTTGGCGGCGCGTCTGCTGGGCCGGCCTTACGCCATCAGCGGCCGCGTGCAGCACGGCCGCAAGCTGGGCCGGCAGCTGGGCGAAAGCGCCGCCGGCCGGGCCGACGGCTTCCGCACGCTCAACCTGCGCTTCCCGCATGCGCGGCCGGCAGCCCAGGGCATCTTCGTCGTGCGGGTGCACGGCCTGGGCGCGCGGCCGCTGCCGGGCGTGGCCAGCCTGGGCGTGCGGCCGACGGTGGAGGACGCCGGCCGCGTGCTGCTGGAAACCCATCTGCTGGACTGGCCGGCCGAGCTGGGCCCGGAGGGCGGCTACGGCCGCACGGTCAGCGTCGAGCTGCTGCACCACCTGCACGAGGAGCGCCGCTACCCGGACCTGGCCGCGCTGCAGGCCGGCATCGCGGCCGACGTGGCGGCGGCGCGGGTCTGGTGGGCGGTGCAGCCGCCGGGCTGAGGCCCGGCCCGCGGCGGCCGCCGGGCGAGGCGGCCGCGCTCAGTGCTTGTGATCGCCGTGGCCGTGGTGGTCGTGGTGACCGTGCTCGTCCTTGGCCGCGCCAGCCTGCCCGGGGGGCGCCTGGCGCACCGGGGCCTGGACGGTGATCTCGTGGCGCTTCATCGCCGCGTCCTGCACGACCAGGGTCAGCGGCACCGTGTCGCCCACCTTCAGCGGCTGGAAGGGCTTGAGCAGCATCAGGTGGTAGCCCCCGCTCTGCAGGGCCACCGTCTGGCCGGCGGGAAGGTCCAGGCCGGGGATGGCGCGCATGCGCATGACCTCGCCATCCATCTTCATCTCGTGGATCTCGACCCGCGCAGCCGCCGGCGAGCGGGCCCCGATCAGGCGCAGCGCCGGCCCGGCACGCAGCTGCATGAAGGCGCCGGTCGCGCCCTGGCCGGCCACGGCCGGGCGAACCCAGGGCGCGCCGACCGTGAGCGGCTCGGCCGCCTGGGCGGACAGGGTGAAGGCGGCGCCAAGCGCCAGCAGGGCGCGACGGGACAGGACTCGGGTCATGGTGGAAGAGGGTCGAGGGGAAGGGGTCGGGCGGCCTGGACACCCGGGCTTGGGAAGGCTGGCCGACAAACCAAGGCGGCCAGTGCGCAAGGCAGTTTAGGAGGGCCGCATCCGCCCGCCGTTCCCCCGCCCGGGCACGGACGGGGCGCCGCCTAGAATCCCGCCATGGCTGCACACCTCCCCGCCGACCCGCGACGGCCCTTGCGGACCGCCTGCGCCGCAACCCGGCGGCAGACCACGCGCGATCGAATTCCGCGCTGATCGCCCGGCGGCCCCGCGCCGCCGACCGGCCGGGCGCCCTGCCCCGGCCCTCGCCTTCGAGAGCTGCCTCGGCTCCCGCGCCGCGTGTGCTGCGGCCTCCTCCTCCTGCTTCTCGCGATCCGCGAACTCGCCCCATGAGCGACGCTCCCCACGCCCCCGGCCCCGACCTGCGCGCCACGCTGAACCTGCCCGACACGCCTTTTCCCATGCGCGGCGACCTGCCCAAGCGCGAGGCCGGCTGGGTGGCCGCCTGGGAAACCGAAGGACGCTACGCCCGCCTGCGCGAGGCCCGCTGCGGCCGCCCGCGCTTCGTGCTGCATGACGGCCCGCCCTATGCCAACGGCGCCATCCACATCGGCCATGCGGTCAACAAGATCCTCAAGGACATGATCGTCAAGTCGCGCCAGCTGGCCGGCTTCGACGCGCGCTACGTGCCGGGCTGGGACTGCCACGGCCTGCCCATCGAGAACCAGATCGAGAAGACCCACGGCCGCGGTCTCAGCCGCGACGAGGTGCAGGCCAAGAGCCGTGCCTACGCCGGCGAGCAGGTCGAGCTGCAGAAGGCCGACTTCAAGCGCCTGGGCGTCCTGGCCGCCTGGGACCGGCCCTATCGCACCATGGACCCGGGCAACGAGGCCGAGCAGATCCGCACCCTGGGCCGGCTGATGGACGGCGGCCATGTCTACCGCGGCCTCAAGCCCGTGTACTGGTGCTTCGACTGCGGCTCCTCGCTGGCCGAGTTCGAGATCGAGTACGCCGACAAGCGCTCGCCCACCGTCGACGTGGCCTTCCTCAGCGCCGAACCCGGCAAGCTGGCCGCCGCCTTCGGCCTGGCCGCCCTGCCGGGCGAGGCCTTTGCGGTGATCTGGACGACCACGCCCTGGACCCTGCCCGCCAACCAGGCCCTGAACCTGAACCCGGACCTGCCCTATGCCCTGGTGCAGACGCCCCGGGGCGTGCTGCTGCTGGCCGAGGCCCTGGTCGAGAAGGCTCTGGGCCGCTACGGCTTCGCCCCGGCCGACTGCCCGGTGCTGGCCACTGCGCCCGGCCGGGCGCTGGACGGCCTGACCTTCCACCACCCGCTCGCGCAGGCCCATGAGGGCTATGCCCGCACGGCCAAGCTGATCCTGGCCGACTACGCCACGGCCGAGGACGGCACCGGCATCGTCCATGCCGCGCCCGCCTACGGCGTGGACGACTTCAACAGCCTGGTGGCCGATGGCCTGGCCCATGCGGACATCCTGAACCCGGTGCAGGGCAACGGCGTCTACGCCGCGGACCTGCCGGTCTTCGGCGGCCAGTTCATCTGGAAGGCAAACCCGCTGGTGATCCAGGCCCTGGACGAGGCCGGCCGCCTGCTGGCCAGCAGCGCGATGGAGCACAGCTACCCGCACTGCTGGCGCCACAAGAGCCCGGTGATCTACCGCGCCGCGGCGCAGTGGTTCGTGCGCATGGACGCGCCGCAGCCCGGCAGCGAAGGCGTGTTCGCCCGCGCGCCCGCAGCCCGCACGGTGCGCGAAGCGGCGCTGGCCGCCATCGACCAGACCGCCTTCTACCCGGAGAACGGCCGCGCCCGCCTGCGCGACATGATCGCCAACCGGCCCGACTGGTGCATCAGCCGCCAGCGCAGCTGGGGCGTGCCCCTGCCCTTCTTCCTGCACAAGGTGACGGGCCAGCTCCACCCCGACACGCCCGCCCTGCTGCAGCGCGCGGCCGACCTGGTGCAGGCCGGCGGCGTGGAAGCCTGGGCCCGGCTGGAGCCGGCCGACTGGCTGGGCGCCGAGGCGGCCGACTACGCCAAGGGCAGCGACATCCTCGACGTGTGGTTCGACTCCGGCGCCACCTTCTCCCATGTGCTGGGCCGGCACGGCAGCCACGCCGGTGAAGGACGGGACGACGGCGGCCCCGAGGCTGACCTCTACCTGGAAGGCCACGACCAGCACCGCGGCTGGTTCCACAGCTCCCTGCTGCTGGCGGCCGCGCTGGAGGGCCGCGCGCCCTACAAGGGCCTGCTGACCCACGGCTTCGTGGTGGACGGCAAGGGCCGCAAGATGAGCAAGAGCCAGGGCAATGTGGTGGCGCCGCAGGCCGTGAGCGACAAGCTGGGCGCCGAGATCATCCGCCTCTGGGTGGCCTCCACCGACTACGCCGGCGACCTGGGCATCGACGACAAGATCCTGGCCCGGGTGGTCGATGCCTACCGCCGCATCCGCAACACCCTGCGCTTCCTGCTGGCCAATGTCTCGGACTTCGACCCCGTGGCCGACGCCGTGCCCGAGGCCGAGCTGCTGGAAATCGACCGCCTGGCCCTGGGCCGCGCGGCCGCGCTGCAGGCCGAGATCGTGGGCACGCTGGACCCCGCCTCCGGCCTGTGGACGGGCGGCCATTTCGGCGACTACGCCTTCCACCCGGTGGTGGCCAAGCTGCAGGTCTACTGCAGCGAGGAGCTGGGCGCCTTCTACCTGGACGTGCTGAAGGACCGCCTCTACACCACCGCACCCAAGAGCCCCGCCCGCCGCAGCGCGCAGACCGCGCTGTGGCGCATCACCCAGGCCATGCTGCGCTGGATGGCGCCCTTCCTCAGCTTCACCGCCGAGGAGGCCTGGCCCATCCTGAACGCCGCGCTGCCGCAAGCGCAGCGCCCGCAGGGCTCGATCTTCGCGGCCGAGTACACCGTGCTGCCCGCCCCCGATGCGGCGCTGGACGCCAAGTGGGCCCGCATCCTGGCCGTGCGCGAAGCGGCCAACAAGGCCATCGAGGCGCTTCGTGCGACCGGCGCCATCGGCGCCTCGCTGCAGGCGCAGCTGCGCATCACCGCGCCCGCCGAGGACCTGGCCGCCCTGGCCAGCCTGGGCGAGGACCTGAAGTTCGTCTTCATCGTCTCCGCGCTCACGCTGGAGGCCGGGGACGCACTCGCCATCGGCGTCAGCCCCGCCGCCGGCCAGAAGTGCGAGCGCTGCTGGCATGTGCGCGAGGACGTCGGCGCCGACCCGGCCCATCCCACCGTCTGCGGCCGCTGCCTCAGCAACCTGCACGGCGCCGGCGAGGCGCGCGCCTTCGCATGAGCGCCGCCGAGATGGGCGCCGCGGCGGGCGGCAAGGCATCCGTCGGCCGCTGGCTGGCGCTGGCCGCGGCGGTCATCGTGCTGGACCAGCTCAGCAAGTGGGCCACGGTGCAGGCCTTCCAGCTCGGCGAGGGCGTGGCCGTCACGGGCTGGCTGAACTTCGTGCGGGTGCACAACCCGGGCGCGGCCTTCAGCTTCCTGGCCGGCGCGGGCGGCTGGCAGCGCTGGTTCTTCACCGCGCTGGGCCTGGCGGCCTCGGCCTACATCGTCTGGCTGCTGCGCCAGGCCGAGCACGGCGGCACGATGCGCGCGGCCCTGGCCCTGGTGCTCGGCGGTGCGCTGGGCAATGTCGTCGACCGCTTCATCCACGGCCACGTGATCGACATGCTCGATGTGCACGGCCCCTGGTTCGCGCGCTTCTTCCCGGGCGGGCACTTCCCGGCCTTCAACCTGGCTGACAGCGCGATCACCCTGGGGGCCATGCTGCTGGTCCTCGACGAACTGCGGCGCTGGCGCCGCGGCTGAGGCGCCCTGAGGCCTTCGGGGCCTCAGGGCAGGAGCACGCTGCAGCCGGTGGTCAGCCGGGCTTCCAGATCGCGATGGGCCTGGGCGGCCTCGCGCAGCGGGTAGCGGCGCTCGACGGGAATGCGCACCGTGCCCGCGAGCACCTGCGCGAACAGATCGTCGGCCATGGCCTGGCTGCGCTCGCGGCTGGAGAGGTGGGCAAACAGCGTCGGCCGCGTCAGGTAGAGCGAGCCCTTGGCCGCCAGCACGCCGGTGTTGACCGGCGGCACCGGGCCCGAGGCATTGCCGAAGCTGACCATCAGGCCGAAGGGCCGCAGGCAGTCGAGCGAGCCCTCGAAGGTGTCGGCCCCGACCGAGTCGTAGACCACCTTCACGCCCTGGCCGCCGGTGATCTCGCGCACGCGGGCGGCGAAGTTCTCGCTGCGGTAGTTGATGGCATGGCTCGCCCCATGCGCCAGGGCCAGGGCGCACTTGGCCTCGCTGCCGGCGGTGGCGATCAGCTGCAGGCCCAGGGCCCGTGCCCACTGGCAGGCGATCAGGCCCACACCGCCCGCAGCCGCATGCCAGAGGATGAAGTCGCCCGGCACCAGGCCCTCGGCCGGCAGGGTGCGGCGCAGCAGGTACTGCACGGTCAAGCCCTTGAGCATCATGGCCGCGCCGGTCTCGAAGTCGATGGCCTCGGGCAGGCGCACCACGCTCATGGCCGGCATGACGCGGGCCTCGCAGTAGGCCCCGGGCGGCGTGCAGGCATAGGCCGCGCGGTCGCCGACCTGCAGGTGCTCGACGCCCGGGCCGACCGCCTCGACGACGCCCGCGCCCTCCATGCCGATGCCGGCCGGCAGCGGCAGCGGGTAGAGGCCGCTGCGGTGGTAGCAGTCGATGTAGTTCAGGCCGATGGCGTGATGGCGCAGGCGGATCTGGCCGGGGCCGGGCTCGCCGAGCGCAAGCTGCGTGGCCTGCAGGGCCTCGGGGCCGCCGGGGGCGGCGATCTGCATCGCCAGCACGGTGGAGCTGGAAGTCATGGTCTCGGCGCGCAAGGGCGCAGGGCTTGCGGAAGCCGGCATGATCGCGCACCCATGCAAAGACTGCGCAGCGCCCCCAACCTTCTGCTGGCCACGCTCTGGGCCGACTGGCTGAGCCAGGGCGGCCTGCCGGCGAGCGTGCAGCGCGGCCATGGCTGCGGCATCGTGGGCGAGATCCCGCCCGACCAGGCCCTGCCCGAGGTCTGGATCGAGGATGCCAGCCGCCGCAGCGAGGCCGAGGCCCTGCTCGACGCCCTCACCGCCAGCCCCAGCCGCCACTGGCATTGCCGGGACTGCGGCGAGTCGGTCGAAGGCCCCTTCGAGAGCTGCTGGAACTGCGGCGCGCCCATGCCCTGAGCCGTCCGCCGGGCTCAGTCCGCCGGCGGCGTTGGCGCGGGACGCGGGCTGCGGGCCAGCAAGGCCACGCCGCCCAGCACCAGCAGCGTGCCGGCGCCGATCCAGGGATTGAGCGCCTCGTCCAGCAGCAGCAGGCCCAGCAGCAGGGTGGAAAGCGGGCCGACCATGCCGGTGTGCGCCGCCGTCGCCGGGCCGAGCCGCTCGACGGCCATCATCACCATCAGCACCGGGGCCACCGTGCAGAACAGGCTGTTGACGACGGCCAGGCCCCAGACCGGCGCCGGCAGCCCGGCCAGGCCCGCCCAGGGCCCGCCGCCCAGCTTGCCGGCCAGGAAATGCGCGATCGCGAAGCCGCAGGCCACCGTGCTCGCCAGGCCGACCAGGCGCAGCGAGCCCAGGCGCTGCACCAGCTCGCCGCTGGCGACGAGGTAAACGGCATAGCTGAGCGCGCTGCCAAAGACCAGCAGCGCCCCCAGACCGATCGAGGAGCCCTCCGCCGCCGCCAGGCCGCGGGCCTGCAGCTCGTGGCCGAAGACCAGCAGCACGCCGGCATAGCTCAGGCCCATGGCCAGCAGCTGCCGCGGCTGCACCTTGCGCCCCAGGAGCAGGAAGCCGAGCAGCAGCACCAGGGTCGGATTCAGGTAGAGGATCAGCCGCTCCAGGCTGGCGCTGATGTGCTGCAGGCCGAGGAAGTCGAGGTAGCTCGCCAGGTAGTAGCCGCTGAAGCCCAGCAGCACGATGCGCAGGCAATCTGGCCGGCTGAGTGCCGGCCGGCCACGCCCCGCCCACCAGGCCATCAGCAGGAAGCAGGGCAAGGCCAGCAGCATGCGCAGGCCGAGCACGGTCAGTGCATCGACGCCGTGGCGGTACATGAGCTTGGCGACGATGGCCTTGCCGGAGAAACCGACGGCGCCGGCCATGGCCAGCGCAAAACCGGCCGCCCGCGCGCGGCCGGCTGCGGGCGAACGGCTCACGGCTTGAGGCCGGCGTGGATCACCTGGTGCAGACGCCGCACGCCGAGCCAGGTGGCCAGGGCGATCAGCGGGATGCTCAGCGCGACCGCCAGCTCGGGCTTGACCGGCAGGCCCAGCACGCTCGCCCCCTTGGCCAGGTAACCGATCAGGCCACTGCCGTAGTAGCTGATCGCGACGACGGACAGGCCCTCGACCGCGCTCTGCATCTGCAGCTGCAGCTGCTGGCGGCGGTTCATGCCGTCGAGCAGGGCCTGGCTGGCTTCCTGGGCTTCGATCTCCACCCGGGTGCGCAGCAGGTTGCTGGTGCGCGAGATGCGCTCGGACAGGGCCTGCTGGCGACGTGCCGCCCAGGCGCAGGTCTGCATGGCCGGCGCAAGGCGGCGGTCCATGAACTCGCGCAGGGTCTGCAGATTGGGCAGGCCGGATTCATGCAGCTCGTCGATGCGGCGCTGCATCAGCTCGAAGTAGGCCGCGCTGGCCGAGAAGCGCGCATGGGTCGAGGCGTAGAGGCTCTCCACCCGGCCGGCCAGCTGGGTGAGCTCGCGCAGCAGCTCGGGCTCGCGCTCGCGGCGGGCGCTGCGGATCTCGCCGGCGATGCGGGCGAGATCGCGCTCGGCGTCGGCCAGGGTGGCGCCCACCTCGCGCGCGGCCGGCAGGCCGAGCAGGGCCATCATGCGGTAGGTCTCGATCTCGACGATGCGCTGCACCGTGCGGCCGAGGCGGCGCGGGTTCATGCTGCCGACCCGCAGGACGAAGCGGGCCAGGCCGTCGGCATGCAGGCGGAAATCGGTCATCAGCTCGCCCGCGCCCTCCATGACGCTGGAGCCGACCAGGCTGTCCTCATCGAGCGCACGCCGCACCAGGCGCGGTCCGTTCTCGTCCTCGGCCGGCAGCACCATCAGATGCAGGCCGACCAGCCACTGCCCCGGCAGGGCCGCGAGCCAGTCCTGCGGCACCCGCGCCAGCGGCATGGCCTCGAAATCGTCGCTGCCGGCGTCCAGCGCGCGACGGAAGGTCCAGGTCTGGAACTCGGTGTGCTGCTCCCAGCGCAGGTGCAGCCCGCCGCCCAGGTCGACGCTCAGATGTCCGGCCCCCTCGGCCGGCTCGGGCAGGTGGCGGGCGCGCAGCAGCGCGCGCAGCTGATCGCGGGCCGCCTCGGCCACCTCGCCCGGCGGGGTCAGCAGGGCCAGGTGCGAGAGCGCCATCGGGGCCTGCAGGCGCTCGGGCGGACGGGCGTGAACCTCGTTGTGCAGGGACTCGCGCCAGGGATGCGATCGGGGCATGTGAGGGTTTCTCCTGGGGCGATCATAGACAGACGCCGGAAGGACGTCGGGGCCCGCCCCCTTCCGGGAACGGGCCCCGCGCTGGGTGAGGGCCCACCGGTCGACGGGCCCTCATGCCGGACGCCGGCTCAGTCCGCGTCCTTGAAGGCTTCCTCGCGGCGGTTCTTCACCGAGGGCAGCGCGACGATCACGATCAGCAGCACCGCCGCCACCAGCAGGCCGGCCGAGAGCGGCCGCGTGGCGAAGGTGCTCCAGTCGCCGCGCGAGAGCAGCAGCGCGCGGCGCAGGTTCTCTTCCATCATGGGGCCCAGGATGAAGCCCAGCAGCAGCGGCGCCGGTTCACAGCCCAGCTTGTAGAAGGCGTAGCCCAGCACGCCGAAGCCGGCGGCCATGAACACGTCGAAGTTGTTGTTGTTCAGCGTGTAGAGGCCGATGCAGCAGAAGGTCAGGATGGCCGGGAAGAGCACGCGGTAGGGCACGGTCAGCAGCTTGATCCACACGCCGATCAGCGGCAGGTTCAGGATCACCAGCATCAGGTTGCCGATCCACATCGAGGCGATCAGGCCCCAGAACAGCGCCGGGTCGCTGGTCATCACCTGCGGACCGGGCTGGATGCCCTTGATCGTCATCGCGCCGACCATCAGCGCCATCACCGCATTCGGCGGGATGCCCAGGGTGAGCATGGGGATGAAGCTGGTCTGCGCGCCGGCGTTGTTGGCCGATTCCGGACCGGCCACGCCCTGGATGGCGCCCTTGCCGAAACGGCTCGGATCCTTCGCCACCTTCTTCTCGACCGTGTAGGCCGCGAAGGAGGCCAGCAGCGCCCCGCCGCCCGGCAGCACGCCGAGGATGGAGCCCAGCGCGGTGCCGCGCAGCACGGCGGGGGCCGCGTCGCGGAAATCCTGCTTGGTCGGCCACAGGCCCTTCACGTCCTTGGTGAAGACCTCGCGGTGCTCGGCGGGCTTGCCGAGGTTGGCGATGATCTCGCCGAAGCCGAACACGCCCATGGCGATCGCGACGAAGCTGATGCCGTCGGTCAGCTCGGCGATGTCGAAGCTGTAGCGCGGGATGCCGGAGATCACGTCGGTGTTGACCTGGCCGATCAGCAGGCCCAGCACGATCATCGCGATCGCCTTGACCAGCGAGCCCGAGGCCAGCACCACGGCGCCGATCAGGCCCAGCACCATCAGGCTGAAGTACTCGGCCGGGCCGAACTGGAAGGCCAGCTCGGTCAGCGGCGGCGCGAAGGCCGCGATGATCAGCGTGCCGACGCTGCCGGCGAAGAAACTGCCCAGCGCGGCCGTCGACAGCGCGGCGCCGGCGCGGCCCTGGCGGGCCATCTGGTAGCCGTCGATCGCGGTGACGACGGAGCTGGATTCACCCGGCACATTGATCAGGATGGCGGTGGTCGAGCCGCCGTACTGCGCGCCGTAGTAGATGCCGGCCAGCATGATCAGCGCGGGCGTCGCGTCCAGCGCGTAGATCGAGGGCAGCAGCATGGCCATGGTGGCCACCGGACCCAGGCCGGGCAGCACGCCGATCAGCGTGCCGAGCAGGCAGCCGAAGAAGCCGTAGGTCAGGTTCTGGAAGGTCAGCGCGGTCTGGAAACCGAGCATCAGGTTGTTGATCAGGTCCATGGGACAGCCTTCCGGTTCAGCCGAGGAACGCCGGCCACAGCGGCAGCGTCAGGGACAGGCCCTTGATGAAGAGCAGCCAGGCCAGGGTGGTGAGCACCACGGCCGAGACGAGGGCATCGCGCAGGCTGAACTCGTCGCCCGCCGCACTCGCCCCGAAGACCAGCAGCGGCAAGGCCACGGCCAGGCCCAGGCGCGGCAGCAGCAGACCGAAGAGCACGACGCTGCCGAGGATGGTGATCAGCGGCTTCCACGCCAGCTTGCCGATCGGCTCGCCGTCCTCGGTTTCCAGCGTGAGCGCCTTGAACAGCACCATCGCGCCGAGCACGGCCAGGATCAGGCCGAGCAGCATCGGGAAATAGCCCGGGCCGGGACGGGCCGAGACACCGAAGTCGTAGGTGCTCGCCCCCAGGGCGAAGGACACGCCGACGGCGAGGAACATCAGTCCTGCGCCAAAGTCGCGTTGGCTCTTGATCTTCATGGTGGTGGAGGTCTCCGGTCCGGTGGTCCTGCGCCCGCATCGGGCGCATGCCGTCTTGGCGCGGCGGCCGCGGGCTGCGGCTGGCTGCTGGGCATTGTAGGAAGCGACCCCCGGGGGGGGCTGCGGATTTCACGTAGTGGCATCCCGCAGCCCGCGGCGCCCCGCAGGCGCCAGGCTCAGCCGCTGCGGCTGAGGCTGCGGGCCCAGCGCGAGGCCGGCAGCTTCATCACCCGCTGCAGCTCGGCGGCCCGTGCGGCCAGCGTCTCGCGCTCCGGCCAGGGGCCGTCACGCCAGGCGAGCAGCACGGTGTTGCCCTCCTCGGTCGGCGGCAGCCATGCGACATGGGCCGCGCCGAAGGCCGCGCGCAGGCGGCGCAGGCTGCCCGCGAGATGGGCCCGCCAGCCGAAGACGTTCACGCTCATCACGCCATCCTCGCCCAGCACGGCGCGGCAGTCGCGGTAGAAGACTTCGTCGTCGAGCACCGGGGCCGCGGCGTCGTGGTCGTAGAGGTCGACGCAGAGCAGGTCGGCCGTGCCGAGCTGCGCCGGCTGGCGCACCCAGTCGGCCGCATCGGCCACCACCACGGCCAGGCGGGCATCGTCCGGCGGCAGCTTGAACCACTGGCGGCAGGCCTGCACGACCTGCGGATTCAGCTCGACCGCGGTGCTGCGCCAGCGCAGGGTCTGGTGGCAGGCCTTGGTCAGCGCGGCTGCGCCCAGACCGAGCTGCACGGCATGCGGCAGCGCTTCGCCGGGCTGCGGTTCGAGCGGCCCGCGGCGCAGCAGCAGGGCGGCCATCATGCGCTGCACATAGTCCAGCTCGATCTTCCAGGGCGAGCGGATGCGCATCGTGCCCTGCACCCACTCGGTGTCGCCCAGGTGCAGATGGCGCAGGCCCTCGCCTTCGGAGAGGGACACGGCGGGCAGTTCGGTTCTCGGGTCGGTCGGCACGGGGGCTCGCGTTCAGGGCAAAGGATGGGGCTGCGGCAGCGCGCCGCACAGGCCGGCCAGCCGCGGCAGCGCAGCCAGGGCGTTGCGCGTGGTCTGGGCGGCGGTGTGCGCGGCATCCCAGCCGCGCAGGTCGGCCAGGGTCTGGGCGATGCGCGGCAGCTCGGCCGGTTCGTTGCGGCCGTGGGCCAGGCCGGCGGCACGCTGCTCGGCCCGGCGGTAGAGCCAGGGGGGCGGAATGTCCGGGGCATCGGTTTCCAGCACCAGGGCCGAGTCGGGCAGCTGGGTGGCCAGGGTGCGCAGCTGCAAGGCGCGTTCAAAGACCAGGGCACCGCCGAAGCCCAGCGCGAAGCCCAGGTCGACGAAGGCCTGCGCCTGCTGCAGGCTGCCGTTGAAGGCATGGGCGATGCCGCCCATGCCGGGCCGGCGGCGCAGGTGCTTGAGCAGGCCGTCGGCCGAGCGCCGCACATGCAGCAGCACCGGCAGGCCGTGGCGCGCGGCCAGGCCCAGCTGGGCGGCATACATGCGCTCCTGCCGGGCGCGGTCCAGGCCGGGCACGAAGTGGTCGAGGCCGATCTCCCCGACGGCCACCCGCCGCGGGTCGTCGCGGCAGGCATCCAGCGCGGCGTCGAGCGCATCGAGCGCCGCGGTCTCGGCGGCGCGGTCGCTCAGGCGATCCAGGGCCAGGGGATGCAGGCCCAGCGCATAGGCCAGACCATGGGCGTGGGCCAGGGCCTGCACCGGGGCGAAATCCGCCGTGTCGACCGCCGGCAGCACCATCTGCCCGACCCCGGCCGCCCGGGCGCGGGCCACCACGGCCGCGGCATCGGGCGCGAACTCGCTGGCGCTGAGGTGACAGTGGGTATCGATCCACATGGCAAAGACGTCGGGGGCGACTAGCATGCGGCCTCGCCGGCGGCCAGGGGCCACCGGCGCGTGCCGACCGTCGATTGTTTCAGGAGCGCCCCATGAAGCTTGTCCGCCCTCTTCTCCTTGCCCTGGCCGCCGTCGTGGCCGGCTGCGGCACCGTCGAACTGCCGCCGGCCCGCGTGGCCGACGGCGAGCTGCCGCTGCCCGAGGGCTACACCGGCTGGAGCAAGTTCCTCTCGGCCGTGCAGCGACCCGATGCCAAGCAGGTGCGCGAGATCTACATGAACCGCGCCGCCACCCAGGGCACGGCCGCCGCCGGCTTCCCGAACGGCAGCGTGTTCGTGATGGAGAACTATGCGGCCCAGGCCAACCCGGACGGCACGCTCAAGACCGGCCCGGACGGCAAGCTCGTCAAGGGGGATCTGCTGCGCGTCTTCGTGATGGGCAAGCAGGCCGGCTGGGGCGAGGGCGTGCCCGAGGCCACCCGCACCGGCAACTGGGTCTACGCGGCCTACCTGGCCAGCGGCCAGAAGAGCGCCGACAACCTGGGCACCTGCCGGGCCTGCCATGTCGCGCTGAAGGACAAGCCGGTCGACTTCGTCTTCCGCTACGACGAGTACTTCAGCAGCAAGCGCAGCCAGGCCCTGGACCCGGCCCTGCGCCTGGCCCTGGCCCAGCCCGCCGGCACGGCGACCGACCTTCCGCCGGCCGTGCTGGCCGCGCTGCACGGCGGTCGCTGAACACCGCGCCCGGCCGGCGGGACGCGGCTGCGCCCCGCCGGCCCCTCCCCTGCCGCTCTCGACGGGCTGTCCGCCCGGACCCCATGCCCGCCCTGCCGCCCCGCCAGCCGCCGTCTCCGGCCGCCCTCCTCCGCCCGATCGCCACGCGCCTGCGGGCCGGCCTCCGCTGGCTGGGCTGGCTGGGCCTGGTGGCCGGCAGCCTGCTGCCCGCCCAGGCCCAGACGCCGGCGCACGCGCCTGCCGCATCCAGCCCGGTCGCGGCGGCGGCAGCCCTCGCCCCGGCCGAGCTGCCGCCGGCCGAGCAGGGCCTGCTCTGGCGGGTGCAGGCCGCCGAGGGCCAGGGGGCGCCGAGCTTCCTCTACGGCACGCTGCACATCGACGACCGCCGCCTGATCGCCCGGCTGGATCAGCTCCCACCCCTGCGCGACGCCCTGGACGGCGCCCGCCTGCTGATGCTGGAGCTGCTGCCCAGCGCCGACGACGCCCGGGCCTTCCAGCAGGCCACCCAGCTGCCCGCGGGCGAGAGCCTGCAAGCCCTGACCGGCCCGGCCCTGGGCCAGACGGTGATCGGCCTGCTGCGCGACCGCTACGGCATTCCGCCGGAGGCCGCCTCGCGCTTCAAGCCCTGGGCCGCCTACCTTTTCCTGAACCAGCCGGCCCGGCCGATCGGCGAAATCCTGGACCGCGCGATCCTGGCCCGCGCCCAGCGCGCGGGCCGGCCCCTGGCGGCCCTGGAGACCCTGGACCAGCAGCTCGGCGCCCTCGACGGCCTGCCCATGCCGCAGCAGCTCAAGCTGCTGGAATCGGTCGCGCTGCGCCATGACCGCACCCAGGCCGCGATCGAGGGCCTGATCCAGCTCTACCTGGAGGAAGACCTCAACGGCCTGGCCGACCTGCAACAGCCCGGTCCGCGCGACGACGCCGAGCTGGCCGCCGCCCATGCCGCGCTGGTCGAGCGCCTGGTCACCCAGCGCAACCACGGCATGGTGCGCAACCTGGCGGCCGAGCTGAAGACCGGCGGGGTGTTCGTGGCGGTCGGCGCCCTGCACCTCTGGGGCGATCAGGGCCTGCCGGCCCTGCTGGCACGCGAAGGCTGGTCGGTTCAGCGGGTGCGCTGAACCGGACCCGAGGCCGCGCTCAGACGAGCCGGCCGGCCTGCAGGCGCAGCAGGCGGTCGCAGCGGGCGGCGAGGCTCTCGTCGTGGGTGACGACGACGAAGGCCGTGCCGCGCTCGCGCGCCAGCTTCAGCATCAGCTGGAAGACGGTCTCGGCGCTGCCGCGGTCGAGGTTGCCGGTCGGCTCGTCGGCCAGCACGGCCGCTGGCCGGGTGACCAGGGCCCGCGCCACCGCCACCCGCTGGCGCTCGCCGCCCGAAAGCTCGGCCGGACGATGCTCCAGCCGCGCCGCCAGGCCGACTTCGGCCAGCATGGCCGCGGCGGACGCGCGGGCCTCGGCGCGCGGCATGCGGCGGATGGCGAGCGGCATCGCCACGTTGTCGAGCGCGCTGAACTCTGGCAGCAGGTGGTGGAACTGGTAGATGAAGCCCAGCTGGCGGTTGCGCCAGGCCCCCTGCTCGGCCGGCGTCAGGTGGGCGCCCTCGCCGTTGAAGGCGCGGCCGGCCAGGGCCACCGAACCGGCACTCGGCCGGTCCAGGCCGCCCAGCAGGTGCAGCAGGGTGCTCTTGCCCGAGCCGGAGGCGCCGACCACGGCCAGGGTCTCGCCGGGCTGCAGGCGCAGGTCCACGCCGTGCAGCACGGCCACGTCCAGGCCGCCCTCGGTGTAGCGCCGGCTGAGGCCGCGGGCCTCGATCACGGGATCGCTCATCTCACTCGTAGCGCAGGGCTTCGGCGGGCTGCACGCGGCTTGCGCGCCAGCTCGGGTAGAGGGTGGCCAGGAAGGCCAGTGCCAGGGAGATCAGCGCGATCGGCACGATGTCGGCCGACTGCGGATCGCTGGGCATGCGGCTGATCAGGTAGATGCTGCCGGGCAGGAAGCTGGCGTTGAACAGGCGTTCCAGCGCCGGCACGATCACATCGATGTTGCAGGCCACCAGCAGGCCCAGGCCCAGGCCGGAGAGCGTGCCGATCACCCCGGCCGTCGCGCCCTGCACGATGAAGATGCCCATGATCGAGCGCGGGCTCGCCCCCAGGGTGCGCAGGATGGCGATGTCGGCGCGCTTGTCGGTCACCGTCATCACCAGGGTGCTGACCAGGTTGAAGGCCGCCACCGCCACGATGAGCGTGAGGATGATGGCCATCATCCGCTTCTCCAGCTGCACGGCGGCGAACCAGTTCTCGTTGCTGCGCGTCCAGTCGCGCACCTGCACCTGCGGGCCGAGCCGGGCGGCCAGGCGCTCGGCCACGGCGCGGGCGGCCTGGGCGTCCTTCAGCTTGAGCTGCACGCCGGTCGGGCCCTGGGTGCGGAAGAGCCGCGCGGCATCGTCCAGATGCATCAGCACCAGCGCGCTGTCGTATTCGAAATGGCCGGCGAAGAAGGTGCCCGCCAGGTTCATCTGCTTCATGCGCGGCACCACGCCGGCCGGGGTGACCTGGCCGCTGGGGGTGACCACCGTCACCGGCTCGCCGGGCATCACGCGAAGAGTGCGGGCGAGCTCGCTGCCCGCAATCACCTGCCAGGCGCCGGGCTGCAGCGCGGCCAGCTCGCCCCGGGCGGCGAGCTGCGCGGCCAGCGGGGTGACGGCGGGCTCCTCGGCCGGATCGATGCCGCGCAGGATGGCGCCGCGCAGCGTCTCGCCGCGGCCCACCAGGGCCTGCGCCGCCACGAAGGGCGCGGCGCCGATCACCTCCGGCTCGCGCCGGGCCTCGGCGGCCAGGGCGCGCCAGTCGGCCAGGGCCTCGCCGTCGGCGCTGATCAGCTCGACATGCGCGATCACGCCCAGCATGCGGTCGCGCACCTCCTTCTGGAAGCCGTTCATCACGCTCAGCACGATGATCAGCGCCGCCACGCCCAGCGCGATGCCCAGCACCGACACGCCCGAGATGAAGCTGATGAAGCCATTGCGCCGCCCGGCCCGGCCGGCGCGCGTGTAGCGCCAGCCCACCCTCCATTCATAGGGCCACTCGAAACGCAGGGACATGGGGGCAGCGGGGCAGGCGGGGTTTGGAATCGTTCGGGACACATCCCGAGGGCGCCGGATGCTACCCGAGCCCCTGCGCAGCCCCTCGGGATAATCCGGCCCCATGCCCTCCCCCCTCGGCGTGTCCGCCCCCCGCACCCTCGTCCTGTCCTTCTGCAACGGGCCCACCGACGAAGCCGGCGAGCCCCTGGCCCCGCCCCCCGCCCTGCCCCATCTGGCCGCTCTGCTGGGCCGGCTGGACCGCCTGGACACCGAGCCGGGCGAGGTCGAAGACCCGATCCCCCCGCACGAACGCGCCCTGGCCCGCGCCTGGGGCTGGTCGGCCGAGCAGCCCCCGCCCCTGGCCGCCGCCCGCGCCCGGGCCCTGGGCCTTCAGCCCGCGGCCGACGAAGCCTGGGGCCTGCTCCAGCCCGTGCACTGGGCCGTGGGCCGCGAGCATGTCCGCATGGGTGACCCCGAGGCCCTGGGCCTGGACGAGGCCTCGGGCCGCGAAGTCTTCGACGCCCTCGAGCCCCTGTTCCGCTCCGCCGGCTGGGCCCTGCACTGGGGCGGGCCGACCGCCTGGTTCCTCGTGCATCCCGACCTGGACGGCCTGGCCACCGCCTCGCCCGACCGCGTGATCGGCCGCAACCCCGACCGCTGGATGCCCGAGGCCCGCGCCGCCCGCAGCTTCCGCCGCCTGCAGGCCGAGGTGCAGATGACGCTCTACACCCACCCGCTCAACGCCGCCCGCGAGGCCCGCGGCCTGCCCGCCATCAACAGCGTGTGGCTCAGCGGCTGCGGCCGGCCGCAGCCGCTGGCGCCCGGCGTCATCCACCTGGACGCCCTGCGCGCGCCCAGCCTGGCCCAGGACGTGACCGCCTGGCAGGCCGCCTGGCAGCAGCTCGACGCCGGTCCGCTGGCCCAGGCCCTGGCCGATCTGCGCGCCGGCCAGGCCCTCAGCCTGTGGCTGTGCGGCGAGCGCCAGGCCGCGCACTTCGGCCCGCGCCCGCGTGGCTGGCTGCAGGGCCTGCGCGCCCGCTGGCAGGCGCCTGCGCCGGCCGCCGTGCTGGCCGCGCTGTGAGGCGCGCATGAACGCGCCCGGCGCCCCCCGCCTGGTCGAACGCGCCGCCCAGCCCCGCCCCGCCTGGGCGCTGGAACAGGCCGGCATCCATCCGCTGCTGGCGCGGCTCTATGCCGCCCGCGGCGTGCGCGCCGCCGAGGAAGTCGACCCCAGCCTGCAACACCTCATCCCCCCCGCCCGCCTGCGCGGTGCGGCCGAGGCCGGCGCCGCCCTGGCCCGCGCCCTCGCCCAGGGCGAGCGCCTGCTCGTGGTGGCCGACTACGACTGCGACGGCGCCACCGCCTGCGCGCTGGCCCTGCGCGGCCTGGCCCTGCTGGGCGCCCGGCCCGAACAGCTCGGCTACGTCGTGCCCGACCGCGCGCGGCACGGCTACGGCCTCTCGCCCGCCGTCGTCGAGCAGGCCCTGGCCGCCGCCGGCCCGCGCCGGCCGGACTGGCTCATCACCGTGGACAACGGCATCGCCAGCTTCGAAGGCATCCAGGCCGCCCAGGCCCGCGGCGTGAAAGTGCTGGTCACCGACCACCACCTGCCCGCCCTGCGGGACGGCGTGCCGCAGCTGCCGCCGGCCGAAATCATCGTCAACCCCAACCAGCCCGGCTGCGACTTTCCCAGCAAGGCCCTCGCGGGCGTCGGCGTCATGTTCTACGTGCTGCTGGCCACCCGCGCCGCCCAGCGCGAACAGGGCCGCTACGCCGACCGCCCCCAGCCCCGGCTGGACGGCCTGCTCGACCTCGTCGCCCTGGGCACCGTGGCCGACGTGGTGCGGCTCGACGCCAACAACCGCCGCCTCGTCGCCCAGGGCCTGCAGCGCATCCGCGCCGGCCAGATGCAGCCCGGCGTCGCCGCCCTCTTCGACGTGGCCGGCCGCGAGCCCGCCCGCGCCAGCGCCCAGGACTTCGGCTTCGCCCTCGGCCCCCGCCTGAATGCCGCCGGCCGGCTGGAGACCATGAACCTCGGCATCGAATGCCTGCTGGCCGAGGACCCTGCCGCCGCCCGCGAACTGGCCCAGCGCCTGGACGCCATCAACCGCGAGCGCCGCGAAGTGGAAGCCGGCATGCGCGAAGAGGCCCAAGCCCAGCTCGACGCCCAGCTCGCCCGCCTAGGCCAGGCCGAGCCGCCCGCCGGCCTGGCCCTGTTCGACGAAGGCTTCCACGAAGGCGTGGTCGGCATCGTCGCCGCCCGCCTCAAGGACCGCCTGCACCGCCCCACCTTCGTCTTCGCCCCCGGGGCCGACGGCGCGCTCAAAGGCTCGGGCCGGTCCATCCCCGGCTTCCACCTGCGCGACGCGCTGGACCTGGTGGCCAAGCGCGAGCCCGGCCTGCTCACCCGCTTCGGCGGCCACGCCATGGCCGCCGGCGCCACCCTGCCCGCCGAAGGCTTCCCGCGCTTCGCCGCCGCCTTCGCCCAGGTCGCCGCCGAAAGCCTGGACCCGAGCCAGCTCCACCGCGAACTGCTGACCGACGGCCCCCTGGATCCCGCCTGGATCGCCGACGACGCCACCGCCCTGGCGACCGCCCACACCCTGGACGCCGCCGTCTGGGGCCAGACCTTCGAAGCCCCCGTCTTCACCGACACCGTCGAGGTGCTGCAACAGCGCATCGTGGCCGAGAAGCACAGCAAGCTCACCCTGCGCCACGCCGGCCAGCGCCGCGACGCCATCTGGTTCGGCCACACCGAAGCCCTGCCCGCTCGCGTGCGCCTGGCCTACCGGCTCAGCGTGGATCGGTACAACGGGAGGGAGAGGGTGCAGTGGGTGGTGGAGGGGGTGGGGGTGGCGGGTTTGGAGGCAACTCCGTAGCAATCAAGCATCTGCGAACCCGGCGCTTTCATACAACCGCTACGGTTGGGTTGGAGTGTCCACTGAAGTAAAACCTGGCTCGAGTCAACTTGACCGAGGATGTAGGTTTCACTGCGGCAGGCGGGCGTGAATGTGCTGGACAAGTGGTTGAAAGACTGCGACACCAATGTCGTCAAGGTAGCGCTTTACAGCCAGCGTTCGAAGATAGTCGACTGACGTGGACGCTTCGTCAGCCAGAGCCTCGGAATACTTGTGGTGATCGTTAATTTCCCGCTGCACGAGTACGTGCGGGACGTCGATGCCAAACTCGGCCGCAAGCGCGGCGCGTACAGCAGAATTCGCATAGACCTCATGCTCCGGCGCTTGTGTCCCGGGAAACACATACATGCCCAGCGCATGGTCCGGACCAACGTCTGCATCCCGTACCGCGATATACGTTCTACCCAACCGCTGAAGCAATTTCGCTCCCGATCGTACAGCATTCTTATCACCAACCGCGTGAATCTCGACGCAGCGGAGCAGATCGCGATCACAACGCCGCACCATCTCCGTGAGAAGGAGCTTGGCGAACTCGTCTTCGACCAAAACCGTCATGTCTCGATGGTGCCCACCTGAAAGGATAGATCGAGCCCGTGCAGCCGAGAGTCCAGGGTACGCGGCCACTCCTTGAACATCGCGCGACAGCATGACCCTCGCGTCTGCCGGAAGCGTCTGGAGTAGCGTACTTGAGTGCGTCGTCAGGACAACCTGATGATGCCGACGGTTGCAGACATCAAGTAGATACCGGCCCAGTTCAAACTGGGCGTTCTCGTGGAGAGAAGTCTCCGGCTCTTCGATAATGAAGAGGCTCGGGGAGGGCGCATTCTCAAGCAGATCAACGAGATAGAGCGTTCGCCCTTCACCGAAGCCCATATTGTTTTCGGAGTACTGCGCACCGAAACGGGCAGCGATTCCAAGCTCTCCCTCCCGACCTCCATGTGTTATGCGCTGAAAGTGCATACCATCGTACTGCTGCCCCAAGATGCGCCCCACCCGTTGACGAACCTCACCTGGAATCGGTCGCTGGTTGCCAAGTGCCAACTGGGCAGCTCTGTAGACACTCAAATCGCGTTGCTCCACTTTTGGGATATAGATAGTGAAGCCGATGTAATAGCAGGTTCGCTCAGGTTGACGTTTATACCCACCCCACTCACGCTGTGTTCTAGCGATGGTGAGCGTCTGTGGAGCCTCAGGATCGCTAGTGTTGTACTCGTATATCACAGACGAATCTGCTGTGAATGGATTGGGATCCGCAAGGGATGCAGGAAAGAAATCCCGAATATAAAAGCGCTTATAGTCAAGCACTGTTCCCGGCTTCTTGTAACCGCCGAGGCAGAGTTGCCCGACAGTACTCTTTCCGGCGCCGTTCAACCCAGATATTGCTGTGATTGGAAATTGAAAGTCGACGCGAAGATCGGCAATACCCCGGAAGCCGAGAACATGGATCGAATTCAGAGAATGGCCAAAGTTCGCGTATCGGTTCGCTGGAAGATACTTGGCGGCGAGTTCTTTGCGAGGGTCTGACACGGCGAGCCCTTGTTAAATATACTATTTGATATGATGCGCATGACCCGGCGCGCCGGAGCATGTTGTCTCAAAGGAACGATTAAGTAGCACCCTGGACAAGCTCAGCCACCTTCGAAAGTGGGACAACCTTAGTTTGGTTGTCCGCACCATCGCGAAGAGTGCAGAAGAACCCTTGGCCAGATAATGAGATGAAGTGCCTTTCGATGAACCGCTCGATTGCTGCCAAATCATTCCAAAGTGATTGCCCGTTGTTTGCATGGAAGATCACCTTATCGGCCATAACATAAGGGTTTAGCTCATGAAGCCAGCGGTGCATCCGCTTGTACATTGCCACTAATTCGTTCGTTGAAATTCTCCGTTCGGGAACTCCATCAACTGCGATGCTGACATTATGCTCTGCATGCTCTTCCGGAGTCGCTTTGCGCAAGACGCTGGGATTGGGAAAGGTGTTGAGCGCCTTCTTGTGCAGACTGCCAAGGATCGTCTCGGCGTTCCACTGGCCTTTCGCTTCTCGAGGAATGTATTTCAGGCCCACGTCTGTGGCGACGATGCATCCGAAGGCAATACCTTCGATGATTTTCCTGCCATGAAAAGCTGCTGTTTCTGCCCTACCGAAATCTCCACCGCCCTCCCCAGAAATCTTTGAAATCAGGTCGAGACGCTCTCGGATGGTCGACATCAGATCGAGGTACATCTGCTCGGGTGGAGTGTGCATGCGATGCCTAACTTGTAATGGACACGACCATATTGATCCGTTTTTGCCGCCTAATGTTCGAAACCCACGAATGGCACACAATCAAGTTCGCTCACTAAAGAACTATGCAATTCGCTCTGACGAGAGCGACTTTGAGCATGATAGACAGCTCAATCGCCTCTGACCTAGGTGAACACCCCGTCTCACTTGGCAATGCTACATGACACATGCGTGAGGCAACCTTGCAGGAACAGTGAGGCGACTGATAAATATAGACAGATGTTGACCAGGCGTTCAACGTTTCACCCTGTTTCATCAGCACCATCAGCCGGGCACCATTGATGTGTTCCATGTAGGGTGGTTGGAATGTAGCAACCCACCGAATTCGCTCAAGCCTCATTCGTTCCATTTCAGGAGGAACGCCTAACCCCACTGAACCCACGCCCCACCCTCGGCCAAGGCCGCGCCGCTACAGTGCCCGCATGAACCCCAAATCCCGCCGCCTCGTCCTCGCCGCCGGTCTCGCCAGCCTCACCGGGCTGGGGGCCGGGTTTCTCACCCTGGCACCGGGACGCCGGGCGCGGGCGGAGCCGGCGCTGAACCTGCCGATCGAGTCGCGCGGGGCGCTGGTGGCGCGCACGGTGGTGCAGGGGCTGGACCATCCCTGGGGGCTGGCGCCGCTGCCGGGTGCGGGCTCGGGCGAGGGTTTCAGCGGGCGTTTCCTGGTCACCGAGCGTTCGGGGACGATGCGGGTGGCGGGGTTGGATGGTTCGCTGTCGGCCCCGCTGGGCGGGCTGCTGCCGGCGGTGGTGGCCGGCCAGGGCGGTTTGCTGGATGTGGTGCTGCATCCGCGCTTTGCCGAGAACGGCTGGGTCTACTGGACGTTTTCCGAGGCGGACGGCGCCGACACGCGCCGGGCCGGCACCTCGCTGGCGCGCGGGCGGCTGGACTTGGCGGCGGGCAAGCTGAGCGAGGTGAAGGTGCTGTTCCGCCAAGCGCCCAAGGTGCAGGGCGGCAACCATTTCGGCGGGCGGCTGGTGTGGGATCGACAGGGCATGCTGTTCATGACCCTGGGCGACCGGGGCGGCTTCCGCAAGGAGGCGCAGGTGCTGGGCCACCATCTGGGCAAGGTGCTCCGACTGGACGAGCACGGCCAGCCGGCGCCGGGCAACCCGAGCTTTGCGCAGGGCGGCGCGGCGCCGGAGGTCTGGAGCTACGGCCACCGCAATGTGCAGGGTGCGGCCCTGCATCCGCAGACGGGCGAGCTGTGGGCCCACGAGCACGGCCCGCAGGGCGGCGACGAGCTGAACCGGGTGCAGCCGGGCCGCAACCACGGCTGGCCGGTGGTGACTTACGGGCGCGAGTACGGCAGCGGCTTGGTGATCGGCCAGGCGGAGACGCGGGCCGACGTGGTGCCGGCGCTGCGCACCTGGGTGCCGTCGATCGCGCCGAGCGGCCTGGCCTTCGTGGGCGGCGCGGGCGGGCCGGAACGCTACCCGGGCGCGACCGGCCAGCCGGTGCTGGGCGCCCTGCGCGGCCAGGTGCTGGTGCGGCTGGAGCTGGACGGCAGCGCCCCGGCCAGCGCGCCGCGGGTGCTGCGCGAGCTGCGGCTGGATGCGGGCGTGCGCATCCGCGATGTGCGGGCCGCGCCGGACGGCTGGCTTTATGTGCTGACCGACGAGCCCGAGAACGGCCGGCTGCTGCGGGTGGAGAAGCTGTAGGCGGATCGGGCGCCTGCGCCCGGCCCGTGAGGCTCAGGGGGCCTCATGGCACGGCAGCGGGGGGCGGAAAGGGCGGCTCTTCGCAGGCGCCCTTCTCGGGCACGCAGGGCAGTTGCAGCCAGTCGTTGAAGCGGCGGGGTTCGCCCTCCAGCGCCAGCACCACGCGGTGCACGGTGCGGAACTGGCGCAGCGTGCCTTCCACCTCGGCCATGAACTGGGCGCGGCCGCAGGCGGTGTCGACTTCGGGCAGCTGGGCGCGCAGGTCGTGCAGGTCCACGTAGATCGTGCCTTCGGCGTCGATGCGGATGTCGCGCAGCAGGCCGGCCGTGGCGGGCGAAAACAGCGATCGGAAGCCGGCCGCCTGCTCGGGCTCGCTGGGGCCGGCGAAGAGCTGGTTCAGCACCGCGCGGCCGACGCCGCGGCTGGCGGGCAGCACGCGCTGGGCGGGATGGACTTCGGCGCAGTTCTCGGGGTCGTCGGCGAGGCGCTCGTTGCGGAAGTGCAGGTTGAGCACCATCGTGGCTGCAGGGCGGGCCGCGGCTTCGGCGGCCGGGGCGGCCTGCGCGTGGCCCGGCAGCGTGAGCAGGACGGCCAGCGCGGCAGCCCACGGCAAGCCCCTGGGCATGGCGGCCAGGGCAGCGGTCAGGCGGGCGGGGATGCGCGTCATGCGGGATTCCTTCCGGACGGTCGGGGCCTGGGTCGAGCGGCAAGGATAGTGCGGCGGGCTCGCTATGCTCCGCGCCCATGCGCATCCTGCTGGTTGAAGATGATCCCCTGCTCGGCGACGGCCTGGCCGCGGCGCTGGGCGCCCAGGGCTTTGTCGTGGATTGGTTCACGGACGGCCCGCAGGCCGATGCCGCACTGGCTGGCGCGCCCTATGACGCGGTGGTGCTGGACCTGGGCCTGCCCGGCGAGGACGGCCTGCACTGGCTGGGCCGCTGGCGCGCAGCCGGCCAGCGCACGCCCGTGCTGGTGCTGACGGCCCGCGACGCGCTGGAGCAGCGCATCGCCGGCCTGGATACCGGGGCCGACGACTACCTGATCAAGCCCATCGATGCCGCCGAGCTGGCCGCGCGCCTGCGCGCGGTGCGGCGGCGCCTGGCCGGCCGCAGCGAGCCGGTGTGGACGCATGGGCCGCTGAGCTACCGCCCCGAAGCCAAGTCCACGCTCTGGCAGGGCCAGCCGGTGGAGCTGACGGCCCGTGAGACGGCGCTGCTGGAGCTCTTCCTCAGCCATCCCCAGCGGGTGCTGAGCAAGGAGGTGCTGCTGGAGAAGCTCTACAGCTGGGACCAGGCGGTGGAAAGCAATGTGCTGGAGGTGCACATCCACCACCTGCGCAAGAAGCTGCATGCGAAGGTGGTGAAGACCGTGCGCGGCCTGGGCTATGCCCTGGGCCCGGCCGAGGAGCTGGCATGAAGGGCCTGCGGCGCTGGCATGCCGGCCTGAGCCTGCGGGCGCGGGCCCTGGCCTACACGATGGGGGCCGCGCCGCTGGTCTGGTTGCTGGCCGTGGCCATCACCGCCCACAGCGCCTACACCGAGATCGACGAGCTCTTCGACAGCCAGCTGGTGCGGATCGCCCGCCAGGTGCAGACCCTGCTGCCGGCGGCCTCGTTGGGGGCGCTGGACCTGGCGGCGGGGACGGATCCGGCCCATCCCGCAGGCTCCGCGGCCGGGGCGGCCGAGCTGGAGGACCTGTCGGTCGCCGTCTGGAATGCCGAGGGGCAGATGATGCTGGCCGACCGCGAGGGCGTGGACCTGCCCCACCTGGCCGACGCCGCGGGCTTCCGCGACCTGAAGGTCCATGAGGACCTGTGGCGGGTCTATTACCTGCAGTCCAGCCACGGCAATTGGCTGGTGGCTGTGGGCCAGAGCCTGCACGAACGCGACGAGCTGGTCGCCGGCCTGCTGCTTGCCCAGATCCTGCCCTGGCTGCTGATGCTGCCGCTGCTGCTGCTGGCGATGGGCGCGGCACTGCGCAGCGCGCTCAAGCCGCTCGACAGCCTGAGCCGAGCCCTGGCCCAGCGCGACCCGCAGGGCCTGGACCCGCTGCCGGCCGCCGAGCTGCCGCCCGACCTGCGGCCCCTGGTGGAGGCCATGAACAGCCTGTTCGTGCGCATCGACAGCACCCTGGCCCGCGAACGCCAGTTCACCGCCGACGCGGCCCACGAGCTGCGCACGCCGCTGGCCGGCCTGCGCGCGCAGTGGGATGCGGCCCGGCTGCAGGGCGGCGCCACCGGTCCCGGCCTGGACAAGATCGGCCTGGGCCTGGACCGCCTGGCCCGGCTGGTGCAGCAGATGCTGGCGCTGGCGCGGGTCGAGCACCTGGACGCTCTGGGCCCGGTGCAGGCGGTGGACTGGTCGGCCGTGGTGGCCACCGTGATCGACGGCCTGTGGCCGCAGGCCGAGGCGGCGGGGGTGGACCTGGAGGTGCTGGACCTGCGCGCCGACACGCTGCCGCTGCAGGGCGATGCCGCCCTGCTCGGGGTGCTGCTGCGCAATCTGCTGGACAACGCGCTGCGCCACGCCCCGCGCGGCAGCACCGTCACCCTGCAGGGCGGGCCCGGCCGCCTGAGCGTGCTCGACCGGGGCCCGGGCGTGACGCCCGAGCAGCTGGCGCGCCTGGGCGACCGCTTCTACCGGCCCGAGGGCCAGACCCGCAGCGGCAGCGGCCTGGGCCTGTCGATCGTGCGGCGCATCGCTGCGCTGCATGGCCTGGCCGTGACCTGGGGCCCGCGGGACGACGGGCCGGGCTTCGCCGTGCACCTCCGCCGCGCCTGAACGGCGCGGCCGGCGCGTCAGCGCGCGGCCTGCAACTTGCCCATCAGGGCCTTGATCTCTTCGCGGCGGCCGGTGTCGGCAATCTGCCGCGCGGGCCGCGGCGGGGCCTGCAGGGCCTTCTCCAGATGGCTCAGGGCCTCGGCGTTCTGGCCCTGGTCGGCCAGCAGCTCGGCGTAGAAGAAGTTGGGGTCGATGCCCTGGGGATTGATCTTCAGCGCCTGCTGCAGCAGTTCCTTCGCGCGGGCCTTGTCGCCGAAGCCGATCGGCCAGCCGGGCACCTTGGCATAGAGCACGCCCAGGCTGGCCAGGGCCGAGCCGTCGAGCGCGCGGGCGTCGATCGCGATGGCCTGCTCGTAGAGGCCGCGGGCCTGCTTGACCAGGCCGAGCGCGCCGAGGCCGCCCTTCTCGCCGGCCCAGCTGCTGAGCACGATGCCCTCCCAGATCAGCGGCTCGGGCCGGCCGGGCTGGGCCTCGCGCAGCTGGTGCGCGCGTTCGGCGAGCTGCTCGAAGGCCTTCTCGCGCTGGCGGGCCGGGGTCTGGTAGCGGATGACCTCCCAGCTCTGCTGGATATCGGCCAGGGTGTCGGCGGCCCGGGCCAAGCCGGGCACGAGGCTGAGGGCAAACAGGCTGGCGGCCAGGGCGTGGCGCAGGGCGCTGCGGCGTTGCATGGGGGATCCTTCGGAGATGGGGGCAGGGATTCAGGCGGGCAGGCTGCGGGCCTGGCGGCCGAGCGGGCCGTCGAGCAGGGTGGGCAGGCAGGCGTTGATCGGGCCGGCGAGGCGCTCGGGGAAGCCCAGGTGGCGTTCGGCTTCGCCACGCTCGATCAGCGCGACCAGGGCACGGGCCACCTGCGCGGGCGGGTCGGCGCGGCTGCCGCTGGCGAGGCGGTGGGCCTCCGCCTCGGGGCTGTTGAAACCGGTGGCCACGGCCCGCGGGCCGAGGTACTGCACGCGCACGCGGGTGTCGGCCAGCTCACGGCGCAGGCCTTCGCAGAAGCCGCGCAGGCCGGCCTTGCTCGCGCCATAGGCCACATGGCCGGGCAGGCCGAGCCGGCCCAGGACCGAGCCGATGGCGACGATGGCGGCCTGCGGCTTGCGGCGCAGGCCGGGCAGCAGGGCCAGGCTGAGCTGCATGGGCGCGATCAGGTTGACGGCCATCAGGGCCTGCAGCCGCTCGGCATCGAGCGTCTCGAAACGGCCGAAGGCGGGCAGGCCGGCGTTGTGGATGAGCAGGTCCACGCCGCAGGCCTCGGCGGCTTCGGCGCAGCGGGCCTGGTCTTCGGGGCAGGTGATGTCGGCCGCCAGCCAGGCGATGTCCATCGGCGCTTCGCCGGCACGCAGCGCGCCGAAGCTCCGGCTGAACTGCTGGCCCAGCGTGCGGGCCAGGTCTTCGAGCGGCTCGGCGCGACGGCCGACCAGCAGCAGCCCCGCGCCACGGGCTGCCAGGGCCTGGGCCGCTTCGCGGCCGATGCCGCCGGCAGCGCCGGTGAGCAGCGCGCGGGCACGGTCGAGCTTCATGCGGCCTCCAGCGCTTCGGCGGTGGCGGCGATCTCGGCGAACACCTCGCCGTAGAGGCGGTAGAAGCGCCGCGCGGCATGGACGATGGCGGCCTGGTCGGCCGGGTCGTGGATGTCGTCCATCAGCAGCTGGAAGTGCGCGGTGTGCTCCTGGTCCAGGGTGCCGTGCGAGCGCAGGTAGCTGAAGGCGGCGTCCGGCAGGTCGAGCGCCTGCTGGATGCGGTCGGCCGCGTTCAAGGCCAGCGCGACGCTGCTGCCTTCGAGCACCAGCACCATGCCGAAGAAGCCCAGCGGATTGCCGCGGGCGATCTGGTCGTAGGCGTAGGCCACCATCACCTCGGCCGCATGGCCGGGCGTGCTGGCCTCGGCCAGCGCGCGGTCGCCCCCCGCGGCGGCGATGTCGTCGAGGATCCATTGCTCGTGGCCGGACTCTTCCTCGATGTACTCGTCCAGGGCGGGCAGCAGCCAGGCCAGGCGATCGTCGTCGCGGGCGGCGATGCGGGCGCGGCAGGCCTCCAGCAGCGGCACGGTGTGCCGCACGTGGTGGTAGGCCTGCTGCAGGAATTCGCGGTAGGCCGGCCGGCTGACCTCCCCGCGCAGCGCACGCAGGATGAGGGGCTGGCTGAACAGGGCCTGGCGCTCGGCAGCGGTGGCCGCGAGCAGGATGTCGTGGAAGCGGTAGGACATGACAGGGAGGGCCGGAGGGGCGCGAGAGGGGATGGGCCGGCGGCTCAGGCCGCGGTGCCGATGGAGGCGGCCGTCTCGGCCGCGGGGCGCGGCAGGGCCGGCTCCGGGGCGTCGAGCCCCAGGGCCGTGCCGTGGCGCGCGGCGATGGCGGCGCGGCGCGGACGACCGTTGTCGGTCGCCATGCCGCTGGCCGCGTCAAAGGATTCGCGGGCCCGCACCCAGCGGGCGATGCGGGCGTAGTCGGGCAGGCCGGCGTTGGCCTGGGCCACGGCGGCGGCGAGTTCGCGGTCCAGCGCGGCCTCGTCCTCGGCGGCCCCGGGCATCGGCCACAGCACGGCCGAGAGCGCCGGCTGGCCGTCGCCCAGGACCACAGCCTGGGCGATGACGGGGCGGCCACCGGGCGCGGCCTCCTGCAGCGCGCACTCGACCCACTCGGGCGAGACATTGCGGCCGTAGGCGGTGATGAGGAGCTGCTTCTTGCGGCCGGCGATCCACAGATGGCCGGCGGCATCGAGGCGGCCGAGGTCGCCAGTCGGCCACCAGGCATCGGCTGGACGGGCCTCGGCTTCGCCCAGGTAGCCGAGCAGGCCGGTGCCCGCCACCTCGACTTCGCCATCCGCCGCCAGGCGCAGGCGGGTGTGCGGCAGCGGACGGCCGGCGCTGCCGGGCGCATCGGCACCGGGCAGGTTCAGGGTCTGGACCGAGCCGCCCTCCGACAGGCCGTAGCCCTCGAAGACCGGCAGGCCGACGGCGCGGGCCGCCGCCAGCGTGGCCGCACCCACGGCCGCGCCGCCGACGGCGACGAAGCGCAGGCTGTCGGGCGCCCGGCGGCCGGCTGCGGCCAGCCAGGCCGTCCAGGCGCGCAGCATCTGCGGCAGCAGGATCAGGCTGTGGGCCTGGTGGCGCTGAACGACTGCCTGGAGGCGGGCGGGGTCGAAGCGCGAGGAGCCGCTCCAGCCCAGCTCGGCCAGGGGCAGCAGCAGCAGCTCGGCACCGCGGGCGGCCGGGGCCAGGGTGCCCGCCACCTGCTCCAGCAGCACCGCCAGCGGCAGCACGGCGAGATGGCGCTGCAGCGGCAGGGCGGCGGTGGCCTGGGCGAGGCCGGCCGCCACGGCGGCCAGGCGGTCGCGGGCCAGGCAGACGCCCTTGGGCTGGCCGGTGGTGCCCGAGGTGAAGGTGACGAGGCCGGTGCCGGGCGGCATCACCGCGGCTGCGCTGCGGCCTGCCGCCAGGCCCAGCAGCCAGCGGCCTTCGACGGCCTCGGGCGCGCCGGGGCCGGCGGGCAGATGCAGATCGAAGCAGGGCAGGCCGGGCGGCGTGGGCGCGCCGGCGGGCAGCCAGAGTGTGTCGACGCCCGCGGCGTGCAAGGCATGGCTGCGCTGGGCCGCGCTGAAGAAGGCCGGCAGCGGCACGTGGACGATGCCCGCGTGGGCGGCCGCCGTTTCCGCCAGCAGCCAGGCGGCGCCGTTGTCGAGCTGGGTGGCGAGCACGCGCACGCCCTGCTCGCGCAGGCGCCGGGCAATCTGCACGGCCGCTTCGGCCAGGGCGGCCGCGGTCCAGCAGCCGGCCGGGGTGTGCAGGGCCGCGGGCAGCAGGGGATGGGCGCTCATGCCGGACGCCCCGAGCGGGCCGCGGCCGCGGCCTGCAGGCGCTCGACCGCCGGTTGCAGGCGGCCGGCGATGACCACCGGATGATGGCTGTAGTAGTCGCCCCAGGCCGCGCGCTCCTCGGGCAGCAGCCGGGCCGGATCGGCCGGGCCCAGCGCCACCGGCGCCAGACCCAGGCGCAGGAAGAGCCGGCGCAACTCCTCGGTCAAGGTGCAGGCGGCCCAGCGCACGCCGACGGCATGCAGGTGGGCGGCCACGGCGGGGATCAGCAGCAGGCCGTCGCCCGGCCGGGCCGCGCAGAGATGACCGATCTCGGCGATCTCGGCGCGCGGGGGCCGCAGCGGCCCGTGCTCGCCGAGCAGCTGGTCGACCGGCGCGTCGAGGTAGCGCTCCAGGTAGAGCGGCTGGTCGGCCAAGCGATAGCCGGCTGCGCCGAGCAGGCGGCCGTCGACCGTCGAGCGCAGCCCCAGCAGGCGCGGCGCGAAGCGCTCGACCCGGGCGCCAAAGCGCTGGGCGTAGACGCGGCGGATGTAGGCCTCGACCTCGGCGCGGCGGGGATCGTCCGGGCCGTGCTCGCACAGTTCGGCGCGGGCCGGGGTGTCCAGGGGGACGCAGGGTCGGGTGGCGGCTTGCATGGATCGCATCGTCTGCCCCTGGCATTAGCGCCGCCTTAAGGGGGAGGCCGCGGAAAACGCCGCAATGTGCGGCCGACGCCCCCTTGTTCCGGTCCGCAGCCCCACGGGTCTTGCGCAGGGTCAGGGGGCATCCCGGACAATGCGCCATGCCTGCCGAAGAAGCCCTGCTCAATGCCGATCTGCACTGCCACTCGCATGTGTCGGACGGCCAGCTGAGTCCGGCCGCCCTGGCCGAACGTGCGGCGAAGGCCGGCGTCGGCCTCTGGGCCCTGACCGATCACGACGAGCTGGGCGGCCAGGCCGAGGCCCGCGAGGCCGCGCTCGACCTGGGTCTGGCCTGGCTGGCCGGGGTGGAGGTCTCGGTCAGCTTCGCCGGCGAGACCGTGCACATCGTCGGGCTGGGCGTCGACCCGGACGAGGCCGGCCTGCAGGCCGGCCTGGCCAGCGTGCGCTCGGGCCGCAGCGAGCGGGCCCGCGCGATGGGCGAGGACCTGGCCCGTATCGGGCTGCCCGGCGCCTACGAAGGTGCGCTGCGCTACGTCCACAACCCCAATCTGGTGTCACGCACCCATTTCGCGCGCTGGCTGGTCGAGACCGGCGTCTGCGAGGCCACCCACGAGGTCTTCCGCCGCTACCTCACCGAGGGCAAGCCCGGCTATGTGCCGCATCGCTGGGCCGGCCTCGGCGACACCGTGCGCTGGATCACCGGAGCGGGCGGCATCGCGGTGATCGCCCATCCCGGGCGCTATCGCTTCTCGCCCACGGCCGAGTACGCGCTGATCACCGAGTTCATGGCCCACGGTGGCCGCGGCATCGAGGTGGTGACCGGCAGCCACAGTGCGGCCGAAGCCCTGAAGTACGCCGACACGGCGCGGGAGTTCGGTCTGCTGGCCTCGCGCGGTTCCGACTTCCACGCACCCGGCGAGAGCCGGACCGAACTCGGCGCCCTGCCCTGGCTGCCCGGCGACCTCGACGCCGTCTGGGACGCCCTCGGTTCCCGCATCGCGCGACGCTGATCCGCCTTCGCGGCCCCCGTCCCGGCCCGCGGACGGCCTCAGGGCTGCGGCCCGACGCCAACGACCGCAGCGGTCGTCGGGCTGCTCAGGGCGGGGGAGGCCATCAGCGCATGCAGGTGCGCGACCCGCTTGCGCGTGCCCGGATGGGTGGCGGTGTCGGGCAGGGCCCCGAAGCATCGGAAAGCGGCGAGGGCATCGCCGACCTCGTGACCCATGCCGAGGATCAGCCGCAGGCCGAAGGCATCCGCTGCGAGTTCCTGCTCATGGGCCAGGGCCGAGGCCTCCCGGCCCAGCACATGGGCCACGGCCTGCGTGTGCTCGGGGTCCACGGCACCGGGCACATGCTTGCGGTACAGCAGGCCCATGCGCGTCCAATGGCCCTCGATCACATGGCCCAGCTCATGGGCCAGCACGAAGCGACGCTGGGCCTCCGGCAGGCCAGCCAGGGCCTCGCTCGCGACGATCACCCGACCGAGCAGGCTCTCGGCGATCACCGGGGCCCGCGTCACCAGCAGGGTCACCTGCGGCGCCCGGGGCCAGGCCGCCATCACGGCGTTGAAGCTGGCACGGATCACCTCGACGGCTTCGGGCGAGGCCTCGGCCTCGCGCAGCGCAGCCAGGCGCATCCGCTGGGAACGATCCAGCACCTCGGCGATGCCGCCCGGGGTCCCCGGCGCCTCCGCATGGAAAGTCCCGCGCGGCGCGCCGGCATCAACCTCATGTGCGTGGAGGGGCTGGATCGCTTGGACGATCCAGATCAGCCACAGCCCCAGGACAAGCCGAAGCCCAGGCCAGCCGGACGCCCCCTTCTCACGGCCGCCGCCGCACCCTGCATGCCATGTCGCCATCTCGCACCTCCGGCGAAGCGTCCGCCGCCGGGAGGGCCGCGATCCGCACAGGCTGAACAGTGCAAGCTTGATGCCAAGGGTAAACCCTGATTTGAGGGAGAAAGGCCATGCGTCTCCGCCGGCCCCATGAAACGACGCCCGGCAGGACTGCGCCTGCCGAGCGTCTGGGGGCTTCAACCTGCGTTCAGCAGGCGTGTAGCGACCGGCGCCGCGACATCGCCGCAAGGCCTAGGAGACCCAGGGCCATCAGGGCGTAGGTCGAAGGCTCTGGGACAGGTGCGGACACGAAAACGGACACCGGCGTCTGCGACACCGCCACGGCCCCCGGATTGACAAAGGTCAATCCGGTGACGAAGGCAGAAGGGTCTGCGGGGTCGAGTCCAGCGGTCACCTCGATGTCGGTGACGGAGAAGGCCGTGACGCCGCCCGCGAAGTTGTAGAGCACGCCGGCATTCACCACATCGCTGAAGGAAACCCCCATGCCGTCCACACCGGAAACGGTGAAGACACCGTCCCCGACATTCGGAAGAATCAGGCTTGCGAATGAATTGCCGGGCGTCGTCAGCGCGTAGTCGTAACCTACCGCGATGAAAGGATCGATGAAGACGGGCGTCCCGGGGGTGGCGACAAACTCGAAGATGAATTCACCGTTGCTGCCCAGGTCACTCGGCAACAGGGGGTTTTCCTCAGACGACCCGTCACCGATCACCAGACCGTCCAGCAGCAGGCCGGAAAAAGCCATGCCACTGTCGAAAATCGTATCGCCCCAGTTAGTCACACCAAAGACGAGCTGGTAGGTGTCGGCTTGTGTGACGGTATAGGAAGAACCGATCCAGCCCGTTTGGCCGCAACCTGCTGCATAGCAGCCGCCGCTGGAACTGCCAAGCGGTGCCCAGGTGGTCTCTCCCGGCTGGATGGGCACGGACGAGGGATTCAGCGTGGCGTTGACGTCGGGCAGGCCGAAGCCCGGTGCAATGGTGCCTTCGGGCTGGGTTCGCGCCGTGAAAAGGTAGACGCTCGAGCTGCTTCCGCGCAGCTCGGCCCAGCCATAGTCGGCGAATCCGGCGCCGTCCGAGGTGATGTAGTTGAAATTGAACTGAACCACGGCCCCGGGCGCGGCATAGAAGGCATCGGAAATGAGTGCCGAGCCGTTCGTGCCGCCGACACCGGGAATCTGGCCGACACCGGCCTGCCCCCCCGAAGTAGAAATCCAGGTGTAGGTGCTGCCGCCGGGCGGCGCAGAGACCACACCATCCGGGCCGCTCTGGCCGCAATTACCGATGCAGGTATCGGCGCGCGCCGCCGGCAAGGCACCGAGTGCTGCAGCGAGCACGGAAAGCTTGAACAGGGCGGAAATGTGGTTCACAGGGCCTCCTCTTGTCTCTGCCTCGGCTGGATCTGCTGCACCGCTCAAGCGGCACAGCACCGCAACAGGCTGAAAGCAGTCTGCCAGTTGCGCCGATCCGATGCCCCGCCGCTCCCCGCGGCTGAGGGGGTAACAAAGGCTTGAACCGCCCGAAGGAAGGAAGGAGAACCCCCAATCACCCGGTAGGAATACCCCCCTAAATCATTGGAAATTCGGAGCTCGGCCCGGGCAGCGTACCCCTTACGCAGAATCGTCCGATGCGTCGGACAGCAGCGTCGGACTCTCGGCCGTGGGGGCAGGCACCGTGCCCGTCCACTCGAAGACCGCGATCGATTCGACATGCGCGGTGTGCGGGAACATATTGACCACGCCTGCATGCGTGCAGCGGTAGCCGGCGCGGTGCACCAGCAGGCCGGCGTCTCGGGCCAGGGTGGCGGGATTGCAGCTCACGTAGACGATGCGCTGCGGCGGCCGCCAGCCTGCTGCCTTGTCAGCCGCGGGCTGCACGCTTTCCACCAGGGCCTGCACCAGGGCCAGCGCGCCCTCGCGCGGCGGATCGACCAGCCAGCGCGCAGCCACACCGTGGGCCTGGAGCGTGGCGGCATCGATCTCGAACAGATTGCTGGCCGCGAATTCGGTCTTGCCGTCCAGGCCGTTGTGCGCGGCGTTGCCGCGAGCGCGGGCGACGAGCTCGCGGCTGCCCTCGATGCCCAGCACCTCGCGCGCCCGGGTGGCGATCGGCAGGGTGAAGTTGCCGAGACCACAGAACCAGTCGATCACCCGCTCCTCGGGTTGGGCGTCGAGCAGGCGCAGCGCACGGCCGACCAGCACCTGGTTGATCGCCGCATTGACCTGGGTGAAATCGGTGGGCCGGAAGGGATGCTCGATGCCGAACTCCGGCAGCGTGTAGGCCAGGGCGGGGCCGCCCTCGTCGAGCCGGTGCACGGTGTCCGGGCCCTTGGGCTGCAGCCACCACTGCACGGCATGCTGGCGGCCGAATTCGCGCAGGCGGTCGAGGTCCGCCTCACCCAGCGGCACCAGGTGGCGCAGCACCAGCGCGGTGACCACCTCGCCGGAGGCCGGCCGGCCGACGGCCAGCTCGATCTGCGGCAGGCGGTCGCGGGCGTCCATGCCCATCACCAGCGCGCGCAGCGGCAGCAGCAGGGCGGAGACATGGGCCGGCAGCACCTCGCAGCGGCGCATGTCGGCCACGTAGCTGGACGCCCGCTCGTGGAAGCCGACCAGCACCGTGCCCTTCTTGACCACATGCCGCACCGACAGGCGGGCACGCTCGCGGTAGCCCCAGGACGGCCCCTGGATGGGCCGCAGCACCATGGCCGGCCGCACCCGGCCGAGGTGCCAGAGCTGGTCTTCGAGGACGCGCTGCTTGACGGCGATCTGCGCGGCCGGGTCGAGGTGCTGCATCTTGCAGCCGCCGCAGGCGCCGGGCTCCAGGCCGAAATGCGGGCAGGCCGGGCGCACGCGCTGGTTGCTCTCGCGCTCGACCGCGGTCACGCGACCCTTGGCCCAGGCCGATTTGCGGCGGGTGATCATCGCCTGCACGCGCTCGCCGGGCAGACCGCCTTCGAGGAAGAGCACGCGGCCTTCGGCGTCATGCGCCACGCCCTGGGCTTCGAGATCGAGCGACTCGATCTCGAAGCGAACATCGTCTTCATGTGTCATCCGCCGGATTATCCCGGCCCGCCCGGCCGCGCCCCGGGGCCGAGAATGCCGGCCCGACTGCCCTCACCGCCCTGCACACCATGTCCTTCCAAGCCCTCGGCCACGGCATCACCGTCATTGACACCGACTTCATCCGTCCGGGCTTCGACGCCGCCTACCTGATCGTGCAGGACGGCCGAGCCGCCTTCATCGACTGCGGCGTCAACCACAGCGTGCCGCGGCTGCTGGAGGCCCTGGCCGCCCAGGGCCTGGGCCCCGAGGCCGTGGACTGGGTGATCCCCACCCATGTGCATCTCGACCATGCCGGCGGCGCCGGCCTGCTGATGCAGCAGTGCCCCAACGCCACCCTGCTGATCCACCCGCGCGGCGCGCGCCACATGATCGACCCGACGGCCCTGGTGGCCGGCGCCACCGCCGTCTACGGCGCCGAGGAGATCGCCCGCACCTACGGGCAGATCCTGCCGGTGCCGGCCGCCCGGGTGCGCGAGGCCGGTGCGGACGAGACCGTGCAGCTCGCCGGCCGGCCGCTGCGCATCGTCGACACCCCCGGCCATGCGCGCCACCACTTCTGCGTGTGGGACGCGGCCTCGCGCGGCTGGTTCACCGGCGACACCTTCGGCATCTCCTACCCCGAATGCACCGGCCGCGGGGGCCGCTACCTGCTGCCGACGACGACCCCGGTGCAGTTCGAGCCCGAGGCCCTGCATGCCTCGGTCGAGCGCCTGATGGCCGAAGCGCCGGTCTGGATGTACGTAACCCACTACGGCGCGCTTGGCGGCAGCGTCGAGGCGGTCCAGGCCCTGGCCGTGCAGCAGCATGCCCAGATCGACCAGATGGTTGCCGCGGCCCGCGCGGTGCAGGCGGCCCATCCGGCACCCGGCCCGGTGCGGCATCAGGCCCTGCGCGCGGCCTGTGCCGACATCTACGTCCGGGCCTGGCAGGCCCTGGGCGGACCGGCCGATCCCGCGCGGATCGCCGAGGTGCTGTTCAACGACATCGAACTGAACGCCCAGGGCCTGGGCGTCTGGCTGGACCGCGGCACGCGGGCCTGAGGCCGCGCACGGACGGGAGCCGGCCCTGCCGGCCGGAGGCCTCTGCGGGCGGGCTGGACGGGATGTCCGGCCGCCCGGGACCGACTTGTTCAGGACAGAAGGGGACGCGGGAGCGAACTGCCGGGAGGAGTCCGGCCTTTTCCCTCCTTCGGGTGAGGTGATCCCCCCTAGTCTCCCGGCATGCCCAGGCGGCCGGCGACAGGCCTCCGCCTCTTGTCCCACCGACCCGGCCCGTCCATGCGCACCAACCTGCCCGTCACGACCCGCGAGTACCCCTTCCCCGCCGGCGAGACCCTGGTCTCGACGACCGACTTGAAGGGCCGCATCGTCTACTGCAATCCGGCCTTCATCGAGGTCAGCGGCTACGCCAGGGACGAGCTGCTTGGCCAGCCGCACAACCTGATCCGCCATCCCGACATGCCGGAAGAGGCCTTCCGCGACATGTGGGACACGATCGCCGCCGGCCTGCCCTGGTCGGCGCTGGTCAAGAACCGGCGCAAGAACGGCGACTACTACTGGGTGCAGGCGAACGTCACGCCGCTGATGGAGGGCGACCGGCCGGTGGGCTACATGTCCGTCCGCACCCAGCCCAGCCGCCAGCAGGTGCAGGGCGCCGACGCGCTCTACGCCACGATGCGGGCCGAGAAGCAGGCGGGCCATCTCGTCCACCGCCTGCAGCAGGGCCAGCTGCTGCGCGCGACGCCGCTGGGCCGCCTGACCGCGGCGCTGCGGCCGGGCCTGGCCGGCAAGATGGGCCTGGTCGCGCTCGGCCTGAGCGGCAGCGGCTTCCTGGCCGCCGTGCTGGCCGGCGCCGCGCCGAGCGGACCGGGCCTGCTGGCCGCCGCCCTGGGGCTGGGCCTGCTGAGCCTGGGCGGGGCCTGGCTGCTGCAGGGCCTGACGGTGGCGCCGCTGGGGCGGCTGATCCGCTTCACCAACCGCATGGCCGCGGGTGACCTGACGCAGACCCTGAGCGTCGACCGGCACGACGCCATCGGCGCCCTGGGCCGCGGCCTGAACCAGCTGAACGTGAACCTGATGTCCATCGTCCGCGACGCGCGCAGCGAAGTGGCCAATATGCGCAACGCGACCCGCGAGATCGCTGCCGGCAACCACGACCTGTCGGCCCGCACCGAATCGCAGGCCTCCTCGCTGGAGGAAACCGCCGCCTCGATGGAACAGATCACCGGCACCGTGCGGCAGAGCGCCGACTCGGCCCGCGAGGCCGAGCAGCTCGCCGGACAGACCACCGCCATCACCCAGCGCAGCAGCGCCGCGGTCGACCGGGTGACGACGACGATGCGCGAGATCAGCAGTTCCTCCCACCGCATCACCGAGATCATCGGCGTGATCGACGGCATCGCCTTCCAGACCAACATCCTCGCGCTCAATGCCGCGGTGGAAGCGGCCCGGGCCGGCGAGCAGGGCCGCGGCTTCGCCGTGGTGGCCTCCGAGGTGCGGGCCCTTGCGCAGCGCAGCTCGAATGCGGCGCGCGAGATCAAGCAGCTGATCGAGGACTCGACCCAGAAGGTCGACGAAGGCTCGCGCCTGTCCGACGAGGCCCGCTCGACGATGAACGAGGCCCTGGGCGCGGTGCAGCGCGTCGGCACCCTGATCCAGGAAATCAGCCACGGCGCCCGCGAGCAGCTCAGCGGCATCTCGCAGGTCAACGAGGCGGTCGCGCAGATGGACACCATCACCCAGCAGAACGCGGCCCTCGTCGAGGAACTGGCGGCCTCGGCCAGCTCGCTGGAGCAGCAGGCCGAGACGGTGCAATCCACCGTGGCGATCTTCCGCATCGACGGCCATGCCCCCCAAGCCCTGCCCGACGCCGTCGAGCTGCGCCGCGAGGCCAAGGCCGCCGGCGGCACGGCCAGCCTGCAGCCGGCCTGAGGCCCCACGACCCGCGGGTTCTCCCGGAGGGGGCTCTAAACTGCCACGCCGCGCCCGGGCCCTCCCGGGCGCTTCTGCTTGGACGCCCCGCCCCCCACGGACACCGCATGTCGATCGATGCCCTGCTCGTCTCCACCGGCGTTGTCGCCGTCAGCGAGATCGGCGACAAGACCCAGTTGCTGGCCCTGCTGCTGGCCGCCCGATTCCACCGTGCGATGCCCATCATCGCGGGCATCTTCGTGGCCACCCTGGCCAACCATGCCGCGGCCGGCGCCCTGGGCGCCTGGATCCAGAGCCTGCTGCCGGGCGACTGGCTGCGCTGGCTGCTGGCGGCCAGCTTCTTCGCGGTGGCGGCCTGGACGCTGAAGCCCGACACCCTGGACGAGGACGAGGGAACGCCCCGGACCAGCGCACTCGGCGTCTTCGGCATCACCGTGGTGGCCTTCTTCCTCGCCGAGATGGGCGACAAGACGCAGATCGCCACCGTGATGCTGGCCGCCAGGTACGACAGCCTGCTGGCCGTGACGATGGGCACCACCCTGGGCATGATGCTGGCCAATGTGCCGGCCGTGCTGCTCGGCGACCGAGCGGTGCACTTCGTGCCGCTGGTCTGGGTGCGGCGCGTGGCCGCGCTGATCTTTGCCCTGCTCGGCCTGGCGGTGCTGCTCGGCGTCGGCGGCTGAGCCCACTTTCCGGAAAGCGAACCCCATGCGTCTGCTGCACACCATGCTGCGCGTCGGCGATCTGCCGCGCGCGATCGACTTCTACACCCGCATCCTCGGCATGCGCCTGCTGCGCACCACCGAGCGTCCGGAACAGGGCTACAGCCTGGCCTTCGTCGGCTACGGCAACAACCCCGAGCATGCCGAGATCGAGCTGACCTACAACCACGGCGTCAGCAGCTACGAGATCGGCACCGCCTACGGTCACATCGCCCTGGGCGTGCCGGATGTGGCGGCCACCTGCGAGCGCATCCGCGCCGCCGGCGGCACCATCACCCGCGAGGCCGGCCCGGTCAAGGGCGGCAGCACGGTGATCGCCTTCGTGCAGGACCCGGACGGCTACAAGATCGAGCTGATCGAGCGGGCCTGAGCGGGCCCCGTGCGAGGCGCCGCCGCCACGGCCTGGCTCAGGCCTGGCGGCGCGTGCCCTCGGTGAGCAGCCGGCTGCGCACCTCGCGCAGATCGTCCTCGGTGTCGAGGTCGATCAGCACCCCGGGATCGTCCACTTCCACGGCCTGGGCCGGGTAGCGGGCGATCAGGCGCCGCGCGCCGGTGTCCCCGCGCAGGCGGCTCAGCTCGGAGTACAGCTCCGCGCCGAAGGCCACCGGGTGGCCGCGGCGGCCGGCATGCTGGGCGTAGGCGATCGGCAGCTGCTCCAGCCCGGCGGCCACCGCCGCCAGGGTGTCAGGCCGCACCAGCGGCATGTCGCCGGGCAGCACCAGCCAGCCCCGCGCATGCGGGCGCGCCATCACGCCGGCGGCGATGGAATCGCCCATGCCCGGCAGGGGCTCGCCCTCGGCCGGTGGATCCTGCGCCGTGGCGGCCTGGGCCGGCAGGCTGAGCAGGGCCTCGGCGGCGATGCGGCCGGCCAGCAGCGGTCGCAGATCCGGCCGCAGCACGACCAGCACCTCCAGCCCGCTGGCTTGCGCGGCCTGCACGGTGGCCTGCAGCACGCTGCCGACCTCGCCCAGCGGCTGGGCCAGCTTGTGGCCCAGGCCCTGGAAACGGCTGCCCTGGCCGGCGGCCAGCACCACCACCACCGGGCGCCGCGGCGCCCCCAGGCCGGCTGGGTGCGCGCTCATGCGGGGCCCTTCCCTGCGCCGCGCAGCAGGCGCTGCGGCGGCGTCCCGGGCCGTGGAAGACGAGGTGTTGGCGACATGTCAGCATCAGACCGAAAAGCCGCCGGACGCGCATCGGGGCCGGTCCTGTGCAGGCTTTCCCTCGGCCGCGCGAGCCCCCGGGCCGACCCTGTACCAGGTCGGCACAGGGTCGGTGGCAGGCCGCTCAAGCCAGGCGGGCGAAGGGCAGCTCGCGCAGGCGCTTGCCGCTGAGCGCGGCCACGGCATTGGCCACGGCCGGCGCGATCGGCGGCGTGCCGGGCTCGCCCAGCCCGGTGGGCGGCGCGTCGCTGGGCACGAAGTGCACGTCGATGGGCGGCACATCGCTCAGGCGCGGCGGCGGGTAGTCGCTGAACTGGCTCTGCTCGACCCGGCCATCCTTCAGCGTGATCGCCACGCCCGGCTGGATCATGGCCAGGCCGTAGACCAGGCCGCCCTCGATCTGCGCCCGCGCCGCCAGGGGATTGACCACGGTGTTGGCATGCACGCCCGCGGTGACGCGGTGGAGCCTGGGCCGCCCCTCGACCAGCGAGACCTCGACCACATAGGCCACGACCGAGCCGAAGCTCTCGTGCACCGCCACGCCCCAGGCCTGGCCGGCGGGCAGCTTGCGCTGGCCGTAGCCGCTCTGCTTGACGGCCAGTTGCAGGGCCTCGACATGGCGGGCCAGGCGCGCCGGCTCGGGCGCGGCCTTCCAGCGCGCCAGGCGCCAGGCCACCGGATCCTGGCCGGCGGCCTGGGCCAGTTCGTCGGCCAGGGTCTCCATCACATAGGCGGTGTGGGTGTGGCCGACCGAACGCCACCACAGCACCGGGATGGGCAGCTCGGGGTGGCTCACCCGCAGCCGCATCGGCAGGCCGTAGAGGTTCTCGACGACGCCCTCGGTCATGGTGTGGTCGATGCCATCCTTGACCAGCACCGGCTCGAAAGGCGTGCCCTTGACCAGGGACTGGCCGACGATGACATGGTCCCAGGCCAGCGGACGGCCCTGGGCGTCGAGCGCGATGTCCACCCGGTGCAGATGCATCGGTCGGTAGTAGCCGCCCTGCACATCGTCCTCGCGACTCCACATCACCTTGACCGGGCCGGGCTTTGCGCCCGGCTGGGCCAGCCAGGCCTTGGCCAGGGCCGCGGCCTCGCGCAGGTAATCGGAGCTTGGCACCGCGCGGCGGCCGAAGCCGCCGCCCGCGGGCATGGTGTTGAGCGTCACGTTCTCGGGCTTGAGGCCCAGGGTCTGGGCGATGGCGCCCTGGTCGACGGTCTGGAACTGGCTTCCGGCCCAGACCGTGGCCTTGCCCCGGGCCAGCTCGCTCAGGTCGAAGGTCGCGTTCAGCGGCTCCATCGGCGTGTGGGCCAGGTAGGGGAAGCGGAAGCTGGCCTGGATCGTCCGGGCGGCGCCGCGGGCGGCGGACACGTCGTGCGCCCGGGCGGTCAGCTTGGGCGCACGGGCTTCCTCCTCGAAGCGGGCGAAGAGGCCGGCGGTGGACAGGCCGGCCGCCGGGCCGTCCTTCCAGCTCACCTTCAGCGCATCGCGGGCCTGCTTGGCCGCCCAGTAGCCGGTGGCGACGATGGCCACGCCGCTGCCACCGCGGTCGGTCGGCGTCTCGAAGACAGCCAGCACGCCGGGGATGGCAAGGGCCGCCGTCGCATCCAGGCTGGCGACCTGGCCGCCGAAGCTCGGCGCGCGCTGCAGCAGCGCGGTCTTCTGCTCGGGCAGGCGCAGGTCCATGCCGTAGACCTTCTCGCCGCGGGTCGTCAGCGCCGCATCCAGGCGGCCCTTGGGCCGGCCGATGAGGCGGAAGTCGGCCGCCTTCTTCAGCGTCACCTCGGCCGGCAAGGGCTGCCTGGCGGCCGCCTCGGCCAGGCTGGCGTAGCTGGCGCGGCGCGCGCCGGCGATCACCTGGCCGGCCTCGGTGCGGCAGGCCGACACGGGCACGCCCCACTGCGCGGCCGCGGCCTGCACCAGCACGGCCCGCGCGGTGGCGCCGATCTGGCGGTAATGCGGCCAGCTGTGGGCGATGGCGGTCGAGCCGCCGGTCATCTGGATGCCGAAATTGGGATCCTTGTAGGCCTCGCCCGCCGGCGCCAGGCTGGCGCGGACCTGCGACCAGTTCAGATCCATCTCCTCGGCCAGCAGCATGGGCAGCGCGGTCAGCGCGCCCTGGCCGAAATCCAGCCGGTTCACGCGGATCTCCACCGTGTTGTCAGGCCGGATCTGCACGAAGGCCCCGGGCTGGGGCAGCGGCTTGGGCGCTGCGGCGGCAGGCTCGGCGGCCTCGGCCTGCGGCGGCGCGCCAAAGCCGATCAGCAGGCCGCCGCCGGCAGCCACCGAGAGTTGCAGCCAGGCGCGGCGGCTCAGGCCGGATTCGGACGGCGCGGCGGATGCGGCCGGCGCAGCCGATGTGGCGCCCAGGCGATCGAAAGCAGCCATCTCAAGCCCCCTTCTTCGAGCTGGCGAGCGACTTCGCCGCCGCATGGATGGCCGCGCGGATGCGCGGGTAGGTGCCGCAGCGGCAGACATTGCCGGCCATGGCCGCGTCGATCTCGGCATCGCTGGGCTGGGGGTTGGCGGCCAGCAGCGCCGTCGCGCCCATGATCTGGCCGCTCTGGCAGTAGCCGCACTGGGCCACGTCGTGCGCAATCCAGGCCGCGCGAACGGCGGCCCCGGCGGCCGCCGCCGGGCCCTGCTCGCCCACCGCCTCGATGGTCGTGACCGCCTGCGCCCCCACCGCGGCGATCGGCAGCACGCAGGACCGGGTGGCCTGGCCGTCGACATGCACCGTGCACGCCCCGCAGGCCGCGATGCCGCAGCCGAACTTGCTGCCGCACAGGCCCAGCTCGTCGCGCAGCACCCAGAGCAAGGGCGTGGAGGGGTCGGACTGCACCGGCGTGGGCCGGCCGTTGAGGTTCAGGGTTGTCGTGGGCATCGCTTCTCCGGGCGGTGGGTCGGTGTCGTGGGCAGGCGAACTGGACGCAAGGGATTTGTCAGCCGGCCGATGTTCGCGCCTGGGCCTGCCCGCCGGGATGCACCCCGGCAAGCCCCGCCGACGGCCCAGGGCAAATCCCGGGCCACGGACAAAGCCCCTTCAAGCGTGTAGGCCACACCGCCCTGCCCCGCCACCTGCCAGGCCGAGGAGCGGCTCCTAAACTGCGGCCATGACCTTTCTTGCCGACCTGCGCAAAAGCTACGAACGGGCCACCTTCGACGAGACCGAAGCCGCCGAAGCCCCGCTCGCCCAGTTCCAGACCTGGCTGCAGCAGGCCATCGACGGCGGCGTGCCCGAGCCCACCGCCATGACCCTGGCCACCGTCGGCCCCGAAGGCCGGCCCTCCACCCGCGTCGTGCTGCTCAAGGGCTGCGATGCGCGCGGCCTCATCTGGTACACCAACTACGCCAGCCGCAAGGGCCGTGAACTGGCCGCCCACCCCTGGGCCGCCCTGCAATTCCACTGGGTCGAGCTGGAACGGGTGGTGCGCATCGAAGGCCGCGTCGAACGCCTGCCCGAGGCCGAGTCGGACGCCTACTACGCCTCCCGCCCGCTCGATTCCCGCCTGGGCGCCTGGGCCTCGCCGCAAAGCGAAGTCATCCCCGGCCGCAGCGTGCTCGTCACCCAGGCCGCCGAAGCCGCCCTGCGCCACGGCCTGAACCCGCCCCGCCCGCCGCACTGGGGCGGCTTCGTCCTGCACCCCGAAGCCTGGGAGTTCTGGCAAGGCCGCAAGAGCCGCCTGCACGACCGCATCCGCTACCGGCCGGCCGATCCGGGGCGGGGGGAGGCGGGGTGGGTGAGGGAGAGGTTGGCGCCGTGAGGGGTTGGCCGTTGGGTCATGAAGCGCTGACCTGCCCGGTGCCGCGATCCCACACAACTCCATGTGCCTGAAACGAAGCAGGCCTGTCCCGCCGGCCTGTCCGCTGCCCAGCCGTCGCAGAGCCAGGCGACCGCTTGGATGCACGGCAACGCCCCGCCGGATGTCGCGCCCTTGGCCAGTTACTCGACGTGGACGATCGGCAGGGCTTCCTGCGGTCGACCGGAGGCCGGGCTGCCAAGTCCGAACACGGCGGGGCGGCCTTGCCGTGTCCCTCAAGGGACGGACCGCCCCCGGCACGTTCCGCTCGGAAACTGACTGGCCTGGATCAACACGCCGGGCGCGCTGGTGGAGGGCTTTCGGCTGACGCTGTGCAGGGCATGGCACGGCGGCTTGGGAGCGGCCGGCCAGGTTGGGAATCCTGCCCTCCGATCGTGCTTGGGTGACCTCGTCACTTACGAGCGGTGCGGGCGGACTTACGGTGCGGTTTTCTGTTCCCAGAACCGGAGGCCCCCATGTCTATATCTTCATGCCTGTCGTCACCGGCGGCCCGCCGGCTTGGCGTGTTCTCCCTGGGCAGGGGCGCGCTGGCCGGGCTGCTGCTGGCCGGAATATCGGCCGCGGGTGCGGGTCCGGCCACGCCGGGGCCGATGGGCCCGCACCGCATCCTGCTGAGCAATGCAGCGGGCGAGCAGGTGGAACTGGGCCGTGTGAGCTTCGAGCCAGCGGGTGAGGGCCGCTGGCGCTTCAAGGTGAAGCTGGATGCCGACCGGACCTCGGAGCACTTCCTCGCGATGCGGCCCTTCAAGTGCCTGACCGGTCCCAAGCAGCAGATCTGCCACTTCCCCTACGAGGTGGAGCCGGTGATCAGCCGCTCGGACCTGGTGCCGCTGGAATACGCGCTGATGTTCCTGCACAAGAAGCCGTCGGTGCCGCACATCGGCAGCCGCAACGGCCACTACTACCGACTGCGCTGGGCGCAGGCAGGGGGCACGCTGATTGAGGGGCGGCTGCACGATGTCGACATGGACCCCATCATCGCCCCCAAGGGCAATCCGGAGCGACCGATCGTGCCGGCCGATCTGGCCGAGGCGGACGAGAACTCGCACTGGATGACCCGGCTGCATATCGAAGCCCTTCCTGCCGCGAAATGATCCACGGACAAGCGGCCCGCAACCTGGGCATTGCGCAGCAAGGTGTCGGACCTTGGGGGCAGCGCCACTGAGGCAAAGGCCGCGTCGGCTTCGGTCAGGAAGGCCAGGGTGGCGCCCAGCCGCTCCAGGAAGCTCGCGGTCAGACCGACCCGGTGCAGGTCCTCAGCCACGCTTTTTGGCGGCCTTGCCGGTCTTGGCGGGGGCGACCGTCATTGCGCGTGCCGCCGTACCCCCTCGGGGCCGCACGCCGCACCCCGGCCCGCCCGCTCTCAAAAGGAGGCCGGGCCGCCCCAAGTTGCCTGGACCCCCGCGGGGCCGGGCTGGGCGCAGCCCGGCCCTGGGGGCGCTCAGTAACTGAACCGCAGCCCTGCACTCACGCTGCGTCCCCCCAGCGGCGCCAGCCGCCGCACGGTGGCGATGGTGCTGGCGTTGTAGGCCAGTTCGTCGGTCAGGTTGTCCAGGCGCAGGAAGAACAGGGCTTCGCGGTCGTCCGCCAGGCGCCAGCGGTGGCTGGCGGCCAGGTTGAGCACGGTGGACGAGGGGGTGGCTTCGTCCTCGGCGGGCACGCGGTCCTGGCGGGCGGCGTGGCGGGCTTCGGCACGCAGGGTCCAGCCGGCCCAGCCGTGGGCCAGGCTGAGGCCCAGGCGCTGCGGCGGGATGCGCGGCAGGGCCTCGCCGGCGCTGAGGTTTTCGGCCCGCACGCGGTCCAGGCTGGCGCCGAGCTCGGTCCAGTGCGCGCCCTCGCCGCGGCCATGCGTCCAGCGCCAGTGGCCTTCCAGTTCGAAGCCGGTGAAGCGCGCACGGACCGGCTGGAAGGCGTAGATGGGCACCGGGCCTTCGTCGGTGTCGGCGTCGGCCCCCGTGGGGATCAGGCCGATGAAGCGACTGAAGTCGCTGCGGTAGAGCTGGCCGCTGATCCGCGCCGGGCCGGATTGCCAGGCCAGGCCCAGGTCCAGGCTGCGGGCGCGTTCGGTGGGCAGGCTGGGGTCACCCTGCTCGAAGGCGGCGGTGGCCAGGTGCAGGCCCTTGGCGTAGAGCTCGTAGTCGGTGGGCGCGCGTTCGCTGCGGGCGAGGTTGACGCTGGCCTGCCAGCCCGAGGCCAGGGGCCACAGCAGGCCGGCGGCCAGGCTGCGGGCGGTGAAGCGGCGGCTTTGGGCGTCGCCGAACTGCGGGTCGGCGCCGGGCGCGTCGCCGGCGGAGGCGATGCGGCTGCGCTCCAGGCGGGCGCCGAAGCTCAGGCGGGGTTCGCGCAGGCCGCGCGGGTCGCCGGCCTCGGCCCGGCCGGGCTGGCGGGCAGCAGCTGCAGGGGCAGTTTCGGCTTCCGGCGCGCGGCCCAGCAGGGCGCCGAGCGGCAGCTCTTCGTGCAGGAAGACGGCCTGCTGGCGGCTGCGGGTCGCGGGCAGGAAGGCTTCCTCGCCCAGGGCGCTGAAGCGGCTGCGTTCGAGCTGCAGGCCGAGGACGCCGCGCATCGCGCCCAGGGGCGCATGCTCGGCCTCGAAGCGCGCATCCTGCCCCTTGCGGCCGAAGCGGGTCCCGACGGCGCCATCGCCTTCCACCTCGGCATGGCGGTAGTCGCTGTCCTGCACCCGGCCGCTCAGGCGGCGCAGCGGGCCCTGGGCCCAGCGCCATTCGCCGGCGAGGGCCAGCTTGTCCTGCTTCATGCGGATGGTCACGTCCTCCTCGGCGACGATGCCGTAGCGGTTCTCGTAGCGGTCCAGGGCCAGGCCGAGGTGGCCGTCGCGGCCCACCCAGCTTAGGCCGACGGCGCCGCCCTCGGCGCGGCTGGCCGAGTTGAGGACGCGGTCGGCGCGGGTGCTGCCGCCCGCGCCGTCGGGCCGGTCGTAGCGCGGGGTGCGCAGGTCCTCGGTGCGGCGGCGGAAGGCGTCCACATGCAGGACGAGGCCGGTGCCGGCCGCAGCACCGGGCAGCACGGTGGCGTCCAGCACGGCGCTGGCGCCCTCCTCCCGGGCGGCGCCGCCGCCGCGCAGCTCGACCGCGCCTTCCACGCCCTCGGGCGTCTCGGTGGCGATGCGGCGGTCGAGGGCGTTGACGACACCGCCGATCGCGCTGCCACCGTAGAGCAGGGCCGCCGGGCCGCGCAGCACCTCGATGCGGGTGACGGCCAGCGGGTCGATGGGCACGGCGTGGTCGAAGCTGAGGCCGGAGGCGTCAAGGCTGGCACCGCCGTTGTTCAGGATGCGGATGCGGTCGCCGTCCAGGCCGCGGATCAGCGGCCGGTTGGCATTCGGGCCGAAGGCGGTGGCGGCGACGCCGGGGGTGCCGGACAGGGTCTCGGCCAGGGAGCTGCCGCGGCGCAGGACCAGGGCCTCGCCCTGGATGACGGTGGCCGGCGTGCCGGTGACCTCCTGCCCCAGCGGGTTGCCGGTGATGAGGCGCGGCGGCAGGGTGGCCGCGGCGGGTGCGTCTGCCGAATCGGATGGGGGGGACTGGGCGGCCAGCGGGCCGGTGAAGGCGGCCAGCAAGGCCAGCAGCAGGCGGCGCGGCACGGGCGCCGCGGACAGGGAAGCAATCGAGGACATGGACGACCTGGGGACAGGCCCGGCCCCGGCAGGGGGCGCGGGCTGCGGGGCCGCTGGGCGCCAGGCAGGTGGCGTGGCAGGGCAGCGGCCGGGGCCATGCGAGGCCGACCGACCGTCCTCCAGGACGCCGGGCCAGGCCGCAAGGCGCGACACGACCGGTCCCCGGTCGCCGTGCGGGCGACGAGGGGAGCGGCCGGAGCCTCAGGCCCGCAGGGGGGGATCGCGCGCCCGGGCGGCCGGGGCCTCGGCCTGCGGCGGGGCCGGCCGGGGAACGGCGGGGCGGGCTTCGGCCGCGGGCCCGGCGGGCAGGCCGGGCGGGACGGGCAGGCCAAGCGGCGCCTGGGCCAGGTCGTCGAGCAGCTGGCAGAGCGCGCTGCCGGCCGCATGGTCGGCCGCATGCGCGGGCGAGGACACCGGATGCCCGTGGCCGTGAAGCGCTTGCGGGCCGGCCGCTGCGGCTGGCGTCTGCGCCAGGGCCTTGGCGGGGCCGAAGGCGACTTGCCCGCCCGAGGGCAGACCATGGGCCAGTCCGTGGACCCGGCCCAGCCCCTGGGCCAGCAGCAGGGCCAGGACCAGCAACACCCGCCCCAGCAGGCCGGACCGCGACGCCCACAGCCCAGCCCGCCCCCGGCGCAGGGGACCGGCCGCCGACCGCCTACCCCCAGGGGGCAGGCGAGGCGACGTGGGCAAGGGCTTGGGGCTCATGGGCCGCCGTCCAGCCTCAGCGCAGCTTGCGCCGGCCGGGGAAGGCCTGGCGGAAGGCCTCGACCTTGGCCTTGGCGACGAACAGGCAGTAGGGCTGGTTCGGATGCTCGGCGACGTAGTTCTGGTGGTAGCCCTCGGCCGGCCAGTAGCTGTGCTCGGGCTCGACTTCGGTGACCACGGTCTGGCCGGCGGCCCGGCGTGCGGCGATCACTTCGGCCGCGGTCGCTGCCTGGGCCTCGCTGTGGGTGTAGATGCCGCTGCGGTACTGGGGGCCGACGTCAGCGCCCTGGCGGTTGGGCTGGCTGGGGTCGTGCACCTCGAAGAAGATCTCGAGCAGGGTGCGGTAGCTGACACGCTCGGGGTCGAAGCGCACGCGGATCACTTCGGCATGGCCGGTGCGGCCGGTGCAGACCTGCTCGTAGCTGGGCGAGGCGACCTGCCCCTGGCTGTAGCCGGACTGCACGGCCAGCACGCCCTCGACGTCGAGGAAGACGGCCTCGGTGCACCAGAAGCAGCCACCCGCCAGGGTGGCCAGTTCGGAGGCGGGGGTCGAAGGGGCGGCGGTGTCCATGGTGCAGGCAGGGCGGGGGCGATGCGGGTCGGTCGCGCGGGGGCTGCGCATCCTGACACGGTCTTCATGCCCATCTTGCATGAGCCGTCAAGCCCCGGCCCCACCACCTGGCCCGACGCCTGGCCCGCCGCTTCGGCTGCGGGTCGACCGAGGCGGCGGACGAGGGGCCGTGGAGGCGACACTCGCGGCCTGTTCCGGGCCCCTCTCCCGCCGCCCGACCTCTGTGTTCCGCCTGCCACCGTGGCCATTCCCGCCGATTTCCTGCAGACCCTGCTCGCCCGCGTCGACATCGTCGAGGTGGTCGGCCGGCATGTGCAGCTCAAGAAGGCCGGCGTCAACCACAAGGGCCTGTGCCCCTTCCACGGTGAGAAATCGCCGAGCTTCATCGTCAGCCCGAGCCGCCAGACCTACCACTGCTTCGGCTGCGGCGTGCACGGCGATGCGCTGCGCTTCCTGGTCGAGTACGCCGGCCTGGGCTTCAAGGATGCCGTGGCCGAACTCGCCGGCGGCGTCGGCCTGCAGGTGCCCGAGGACGAACGCAGCCCGGCCGAGCGCGAGCGCGACAAGGCCGCCAAGGCCCGCCAGCACACCCTGACCGAGGTGCTGGCCCGGGCCGCCGCGCACTACAAGGCCCAGCTCAAGGCCAGCCCCAAGGCGATTGCCTACCTGAAGGGCCGCGGCCTGTCGGGCGAGATCGCCGCCCGCTTCGGCCTGGGCTATGCCCCCGAGGGCTGGCGCGGCCTGGCGAGCGTCTTCCCGCGCTACGACGACCCCCTGCTGGCCGATTCAGGCCTGGTCATCCTGAAGGACGAGGACGGCGCCGATGCGGCCGAGGCCCGGCGCTACGACCGCTTCCGCGACCGGGTCATGTTCCCGATCCGCAACGTGACCGGCGAGGTCATCGGCTTCGGCGGGCGCGTGCTCGATGGCGGCGAGCCCAAGTACCTGAACTCGCCCGAGACGCCGGTCTTCCACAAGGGCCGCGAGCTCTACGGCCTGTTCGAGGCGCGGGCGGCGCTGCGGCGGGTCGGCCATGTGCTGGTGGTCGAGGGCTACATGGACGTGGTGGCCCTGGCCCAGCTCGGCATCGAGAACGCGGTGGCCACGCTCGGCACCGCCTGCACGGCCGAGCATGTGCAGAAGCTCTTCCGCTTCACCGAGCAGGTGGTCTTCAGCTTCGACGGCGATGCCGCCGGCCGCCGTGCCGCCGGCCGCGCGCTGGAGGCCGCCCTGCCCCATGCCAGCGACACGCGCAGCGTGCGCTTTCTCTTCCTGCCACCCGAACACGACCCCGACAGCTATGTGCGCGAGCATGGCGCCGAGGCCTTCCAGCGCCTGGTCGAGCAGGCGGTGCCGCTCTCGCGCCAGCTGGTCGAGCAGGCCGCCGAGGGCTGCGAGCTGGGCAGCGCCGAGGGCCGCGCACGCGCCCTGGCCCAGGCCCGGCCGATGTGGACGGCCCTGCCCGACGGCGCGCTCAAGCGCGGCCTGCTGGGCGAGCTGGCCGCGCTCGGCCGGCTGGAGGCGGAGGACCTGCTGCAGCTCTGGTCCAGCCCGGCGGGGCGCAGCCGGGGCCGCGCCGAGGCAGCCCCGCCGCCGGAAGACCGCGCCGACGACGACGGCACCCCGCGCAGCGGCTGGCGCGGCAAGCGCGATGCCGAGGGCCGCTGGCGCGACAAGCCCTGGGCCGGCGGGCGCGACCGTGATCGCGAGGCCAGTGCGCCGCGGGGCCCGCGCCGTGCGCCCGCCAGCCCGGCCGACCACGTGCTGCGCCTGCTGCTGACCGACCCGGCCGGCTGGGACCGGCTCGGCCCCGAGGACCATGAGCTGCTGCATGCCCTGCCGGCCCCGCTGGGCGCGCTGGTCGCCTGGCTGGAACGCGAGCTGGCCGAGCACGGTCCCCAGCCCTGGCCAGCCCTGCGCGCCGTGTTGCAAGGCCTTGCGCCGGACGACGACGGCGAGCCGCCGGCCTTCGCCCGTGCCGCGCTGCGCCTGGTGCCCGAGGGCCTGGCCGATCTCGCGCCCGACCCCGGCGGCGAGAGCCCGGTCGTGGCCGAATCGCCGCAGGCCCTGCGTCGCCTCGTCGACCGGCTGTGGATCGAGCAGCTCAAGCGCGAGGAAAGCGAGGCCATCGCCGCGGCCGCACAAGACCCGGCCGCCCTGCAGCGCTGGCGGGCCCTGCACACCCGCCGGCGTGCGCTGGAAACCAGCCTGGCCCAGACGCCGGGCTGAGGCCGCGTCCCGGGTTGCCGAGGTGGGCGCAGGTACAATCCGCCGCTTCCGAATGCGGCAAGAGTGACCGCAGACCGAGCGACCCCCGGCCCCCCGCGAAACGGGCAGCATCCATGGGCCACCGGCACCGCCTCTCTGCACTGACACGGTTCACGCAAGCTTGCCGCTGCGAGGGGTTGGCGCCTTGGCGCGGGAGAGACCCTTCGTCCACGGGCCGGCGGCACCGCCTGGCGCCGTCCTTGCAAGCCTGGCCCTCGGCCGGGCCTGCCTGCCCCATCCCTGAGATTGACCCCCGAGGATCCGCATGACCGCGAAGAAGAGCGCGCCCGCCAAGACGGCGAAGGCCCCCGCCGCCCCGCTGCCCGCCGAAGACGCCGCCAAGACGGCCCCGGCCCGCGCCGCGGGCAAGGCCAAGACGGGCGCCAAGGCCGTGGCTGAGGAGGTGCTGAACCTCGACGAGGACGCGCCCGCCCGCCCGGCCCGCAAGACGGCGGCCGCCAAGGCGGACAAGCCGGCCAAGGCGGCCAAGGGCAAGGCGGCCAAGGCCGAGCCGGTCAAGGCCGCTGCCGAGGAAGAGGACTTCAGCGACCTGGAAGCCGAGATCGAGGCCGAGGTCGAGGGCGAGGTTGAAGCGGAAGCCAGTGCGGAAAGCCCGGTCGCCGAGATCGAGGCCGACACACCCAAGGCCAAGCCGCTGCGGATGAAGGTCAGCCGGGCCAAGGAACGCGCGCTGATGCGCGAGTTCGGGCTCGACGAGACCCTGCTGACCGATGAGGAAGTCAACAAGCGCCGCCAGGAGCTCAAGACCCTCATCAAGATGGGCAAGACCCGGGGCTACCTGACCCACCAGGAAATCAACGACCACCTGCCCGAGAAGCTGGTGGCCGACGAGATCCTGGAAGCCATCATCTCGATGCTCAACGACATGGGCATCGCGGTCTACGAGCAGGCGCCCGACGCGGCCACCCTGCTGATCGCCGGGGGCAACACCTCCACCTCGACCGAGGAAGAGGCCGAGGAAGAAGCCGAGGCCGCGCTTTCCACCGTCGACAGCGAATTCGGCCGCACGACCGACCCGGTGCGCATGTACATGCGCGAGATGGGCACGGTCGAGCTGCTGACCCGCGAGGGCGAGATCGAGATCGCCAAGCGCATCGAAGGTGGCCTGCAGGCCATGATGCTGGCGATCAGCGAGTCGCCGGCCACCATTGCCGCGATCCTGGAGCTGGCCGACAAGATCCGCGCCGGCGAGATGCAGATCTCCGAGGTCGTCGACGGCTTCGTGTCCGACGACGAGGCCGACGACTACGTGGCCGAGGAAGACTTCGACGAATTCGACGAATCCGAGGACGACGACGGCGCCGGCGGCAGCAAGGCCCTGACCAAGAAGCTCGAGGAGCTGAAGACCGCGGCGCTCGTCAAGCTCGACGAGCTGCGCGAGAACTTCGAGCGCATGCGCAAGGCCTACGAGAAGGACGGCTACAAGGCCCAGTCCTACAACAAGGCCCAGTACGCGGTCAGCGGCGTGATCATGAGCATCCGCTTCACGGTCAAGACGATCGAGAAGCTGTGCGCCATCCTGCGTTCGCAGGTCGACGACATCCGCCGCTACGAGCGCGAGATCCGCAAGATCGTCGTCGACAAGTGCGGCATGCCGCAGGAGCACTTCATCAAGAGCTTCCCGCCCAATGTGCTGAACCTGCAGTGGGCCGAGAAGGAAGCCGCGGCCGGCAAGCCCTACAGCGCGGTGATGGGCCGCAACCTGCCGCCCATCCAGGACCTGCAGCAGAAGCTGGCCGACATCCAGTCGCGCGCCGTCGTGCCGATCGACGACCTGAAGCTCATCAACATGAAGATGAACCAGGGCGAGAAGGCCAGCCGCGACGCGAAGAAGGAAATGATCGAGGCCAACCTGCGCCTGGTCATCTCGATCGCGAAGAAGTACACCAACCGCGGCCTGCAGTTCCTCGACCTGATCCAGGAAGGCAACATCGGCCTGATGAAGGCGGTGGACAAATTCGAATACCGCCGCGGCTACAAGTTCTCGACCTACGCGACCTGGTGGATCCGCCAGGCCATCACGCGGTCCATCGCCGATCAGGCGCGCACCATCCGCATCCCGGTGCACATGATCGAGACGATCAACAAGATGAATCGCATCTCGCGCCAGCACCTGCAGGAGTTCGGCTACGAGCCGGACGCCCCGACGCTGGCCGAGAAGATGGAGATGCCCGAGGACAAGATCCGCAAGATCATGAAGATCGCCAAGGAGCCGATCTCCATGGAGACGCCGATCGGCGACGACGACGATTCGCACCTGGGCGACTTCATCGAGGACACCAACAACACCGCACCGATCGAAGCCGCCATGCAGGCCGGCCTGCGCGATGTGGTGAAGGACATCCTCGATTCGCTGACGCCGCGCGAAGCCAAGGTGCTGCGCATGCGCTTCGGCATCGAGATGCAGAGCGACCACACGCTCGAGGAAGTCGGCAAGCAGTTCGACGTGACCCGCGAGCGCATCCGCCAGATCGAGGCCAAGGCCATCCGCAAGCTCAAGCACCCGAGCCGTTCGGACAAGCTGCGCACCTACCTCGACAACCTGTGAGCGAAGGCGGGACGGCGCCGCGGCGCCGCACCGTGCTGTTCGCCGACCTGCGGGGCAGCACCGGGCTGTTCGAGCGGCTGGGCAATGTGTCGGCCGCCGCCCAGGTGGCCGAGCGGGTGGCGGCGATGGTCGCGCTGGCCCGGGCCCATCACGGCCACCCGGTCAAGACCCTCGGCGACGGCCTGATGGCCGTCTTCGTCGAGCCGGGCCATGCCGTGCAGGCCGCCGAGGCCATGCAGCAGCAGGCCCAGTCCTCGGGCGGGCGCCGGCTGGCGCTGCGGGTGGGTCTGGCCCACGGCGAGCTGGTCGCGGTGGGCGAGGACTGGCTCGGCGACGACCTGAACGTTGCCGCCCGGCTGCTGGACCGCGCCGGGGATGACGAGATCCTGGCAACCGCCGAGCTGGTCGCCGCGCTGGACGGCGACGAGCGCGCGCGCTTCCATCGCCTCGGGGCGCTGCGCCTGCGGGGCCGCCAGGCGGTGGTCCAGGCCTATCGGCTGCCGGCCGGCCGGCAGCGTGGGGCGTCGGCGCAGACCGTGGTCTTCGAGGCGTCGCGGATGGTCGGCGGCCTGCCGCAGGCTCAGGTCTTGAGCCTGCGCGGGGAAGGTCTGGACCTCCGGCTCGGCCCGACGGAGCTGCCTGCCACGCTGGGTCGGCGCAGCGATGCGACGGTGCCGTTCACCCAGCCGCGGGTCTCGCGCAGCCATGCCCTGATCGAATGGCGCGAGGGCAGCTTCGAGCTGGTCGACCTCAGCGCGAACGGCAGCTACCTGCGCCTGGGCACGCCGGCCGGCGAGCTGGTGGTGCTGCGCCGCGAGCGCCAGCGCCTGCAGGGCCACGGCTGGATCAGCCTGGGCGGCCCGCCGGGCAGCGAAGGCAGCGCCACGCTGCGCTTCGCCGTGGAAGACCCCGGGCGCTGAGGCTGCGGGCGCCTCCTCAGCGCGGGACCGATGGGGGGCTGCCGAGCAGCCAGTGGCTCAGGGCCGGCAGGTCGACGCCCTGCCAGCAGGCCGGCTGTCCGGGATCGGCCTGCGCGGCCGGACGCAGCCAGGCCGCGCGCAGGCCGGCCCCCCGCGCGCCAAGCACGTCGGCCCGCAGGTCGTCACCGATGTGCAGCACGGCGGCCGGCGCCTGGCCGAGACGCTGGCAGGCCTGGTGGAAGATGCGGGGATCCGGCTTGGCCACCCCCGCCTCGCGGGCCGACAGGCTGCCCCGGAACCAGCGCCCGACGCCCGTCTTCGCGAGATCGGCATTGCCATTGCTGAGGGCATAGAGCGGCCAGCGGGCCGCCAGGCGGTCGAGGGCCTCGGCGACCCCGGGATACAGATCGACGCGCTGGCGCGCCGCGAGAAAGACCTCGAAGGCTTCCCCGGCCCGGCCGGGGTCGTCCCCCGCGCTGCGCAGGGCCTGTTCCAGCGTCAGCCGCCGCAGCGCGCTGAGGTCGTGCGCCAGTGCAGGGTGGGCCCGGCCGACCTGCTCGCGAAGCACGAGCATCCGTGCGGGCGGCCAGGCCGACGCCGTGGCGGGCGCCTCGCGGGCCAGCCAGTCAGCCAGGGCCTGCTCGGCCCGGGCCAAGGTCGGGCCGATCGGCCACAGGGTGTCGTCGAGGTCGAGGGTCAAGGCCCCGAGCCGTGCCGGATCGACCGGCGGCAAAGTGGGCAGGAGGGCATCGGCGCGCATCGCCGAAGTGTGCCGCCCCCGTCCGGCGGCCCGGTGCTGCGGGCGATTCCGAGCGCAGGGCAAGGCCGGCTCGGGCGGCGACAATCCGGCTCCGAATGCCCTTCCCGACCCGATGAAGCACCAGGCCGAACCTTCCTACCGTCACGATCAGGCCGAGCACACCGCCGTCCTCTGGGTGAACCTGGGCACGCCGGACGCCGCCACGGCGCCGGCCCTGCGCCGCTACCTGGCCGAGTTCCTGAGCGACCCGCGCGTGGTCGAGATTCCGCGCCTGGTCTGGCTGCCCATCCTGCACGGCATCATCCTGCGGCTGCGGCCGGCCAAGTCGGCGGCCAAGTACGCGACGGTCTGGACCGAGCAGGGTTCGCCGCTGGCAGTCTGGACCCGCGCCCAGGCGCATCGCCTGGCCGAGGCCTTCGCGCAGGCTGGCCGCGGCGCGCTGCGGGTGCTGCCGGCGATGCGCTACGGCCAGCCGTCGGTGGCGCGCCAGCTCGACGCGCTCAAGGCCGAGGGGGCGACCCGCGTGCTGATCCTGCCGGCCTACCCCCAGTACTCGGCCACCACCACCGCCAGCGTCTTCGACGCGGTCTATGCGTGGGCGGGTCGCCAGCGACGCCTGCCCGAGCTGCGCTTCGTCAACCAGTACCACGACGACCCTGCCTACATCGAGGCCCTGGCCCGCCGCCTGGAGGCCCACTGGGCCGAGCACGGCCGGCCCGATCGCCTGGTGCTGAGCTTCCATGGCGTGCCCGAGCGCACGCTGACGCTCGGCGACCCCTACCACTGCCAGTGCCTGAAGACGGCGCGTCTGCTCGGCGAGCGCCTGGGCCTGCCGCCCGAGCAGTTGCTGACCACCTTCCAGAGCCGCTTCGGCAAGGCCAAGTGGCTAGAGCCCTACACCGAGCCGACCCTGGTCGCCCTGGGCCAGCAAGGCATCGGCCGGGTCGATGTGTTCTGCCCGGGCTTCGTCGCCGACTGCCTGGAGACCCTGGAGGAGATTGCCCAGGAAGCCCGCCACGCCTTCCTGGAGGCCGGCGGCAAGGTCTTCCACCACGTGCCCTGCCTGAATGCCGATCCGGCCTGGATCGAGGCCCTGGCCGGCATCGCCAGCCGCCACCTGCAGGGCTGGCCGGACGGTCCGGCGCCCGAGCCGGCCGAGCGCGCGGCCCGCTGCACCCGGGCCCTGGCCCGGGGCGCCAAGGCTTGAGGCGGTCCGTCCGATGAGCCGCCCGCCCCCGCCGCCGACCGCCCTGCCCGGCGAACGGCTGGATCGATGGCTCTGGGCTGCGCGCTTCTACAAGACCCGCGCCCTCGCGGCCGAGGCGGTCGAGCGCCATCAGGTCAAGGTCAACGGCCAGCCGGCCAAGGTGGCGCGGCAGCTGCATCTCGGCGATGTGCTGGACCTGAGCCCGGGCGGCATGCCGCGCACGGTGCGCGTGCGCGGCCTCAGCGCGGTGCGCGGCCCGGCCCCGGTCGCCCAGCAGCTCTACGAGGAAACGCCCGAAAGCGTGGCGCGGCGGGCCGAGCTGGCCGAGCAGCGCCGCATGGGCATCGAACCTGCATCCAGCCTGGACCAGGGGCGCCCCACCAAGCGCGACCGGCGCCAGCTGGTCGAATGGCAGCGCTGGAGCGTGAGCCTGGACTGAGCGGCCCCCCCCCGCCCCGGCAAGACCCGCCGGCCGACGCGGATTTTTTTCGTCCCCAGCCCTTGAAGCCCGGCGAGGGGCCCCCATCTGCCGGCCATCGCGGGATCGACGCCGATCCCATCTCCTGTCCCGCCGACCGGCACCCCGCCCTTCCGCCCGATGTCCGACGCCACCCGTTCCGAACCGTCCTTTGACGCCGCCCCCCTGCCCCAGGCCGGCACCGCCGAGCCGACGACCGCCGTGCCGGCCGATGTCGCCGCCGAACTGGCCGAGCTGAAGCAACGCCACGCCGAGGTTTCGGATGCCTTCCTGCGCGCCAAGGCCGAGGTCGAGAACACCCGCCGCCGCGCTGAGGAGGAAGTCTCCAAGGCCCGCAAGTTCGCGGTGGAGTCCTTTGCCGAGAGCATGCTGCCGGTCAAGGACAGCCTCGAAGCCGCGCTGGCCATCGAGAACGCCACGCCGGAGCAGCTGCGCGAAGGCAGCCATGCCACCCTGCGCCAGCTGGCCCAGGCCCTGGAGCGCCACAAGGTGGTCGAGCTTGCCCCGGCCGCCGGCAGCAAGTTCGATCCGCACCAGCACCAGGCCATCAGCGTCGTGCCCTCGGAGCACGAGGCCAACGCCGTGGTCGCCGTGCTGCAGAAGGGCTATCTGATCGTCGACCGCGTGCTGCGGCCGGCGCTGGTCACGGTCTCGGCCCCGAAGTGATGCCCCGCGGGCCGGCCCAGGCCGCGCCCGCCGCCCCTTGAATTCCGCCGCGCGCCCCCCCAACTGCACGGCAAACCTCTTACACCTCTCCCCGGAGCAATCCCATGAGCAAGATCATCGGCATCGACCTCGGCACCACGAACTCCTGCGTGGCCATCATGGAAGGCAACACCACCAAGGTGATCGAGAACAGCGAGGGTGCGCGCACCACGCCGTCGATCATTGCCTACCAGGAGGATGGCGAGGTGCTGGTCGGCGCCTCGGCCAAGCGCCAGGCGGTCACCAACCCGCGCAACACCCTGTACGCGGTCAAGCGCCTGATCGGCCGCAAGTTCACCGAGAAGGAAGTGCAGAAGGACATCGACCTGATGCCCTACACCATCAGCGCCGCCGACAACGGCGATGCCTGGGTGGAGGTGCGCGGCAAGAAGTTCGCGCCGCCGCAGGTCAGCGCCGAGGTGCTGCGCAAGATGAAGAAGACCGCCGAGGACTACCTCGGCGAAGCGGTGACCGAAGCCGTCATCACCGTGCCGGCCTACTTCAACGACGCCCAGCGCCAGGCCACCAAGGACGCCGGCCGCATCGCCGGCCTGGAAGTCAAGCGCATCATCAACGAGCCCACCGCCGCGGCCCTGGCCTTCGGCCTGGACAAGCACGGCAAGGGCGACCGCAAGATCGCGGTGTATGACCTGGGCGGCGGCACCTTCGACATCTCGATCATCGAGATCGCCGACGTCGACGGCGAGATGCAGTTCGAAGTGCTGTCGACCAACGGCGACACCTTCCTCGGCGGCGAGGACTTCGACCAGCGCATCATCGACTTCATCATCGGCGAGTTCAAGAAGGAACAGGGCGTCGACCTGAGCAAGGACGTGCTGGCCCTGCAGCGCCTCAAGGAAGCCGCGGAGAAGGCCAAGATCGAGCTGTCCTCGTCCTCGGCCACCGACGTGAACCTGCCCTACATCACGGCCGACGCGACCGGCCCCAAGCACCTCAACATCCGCCTGAGCCGCGCGAAGCTGGAGTCGCTGGTCGAGGAGCTGATCGAGCGCACCATCGCCCCCTGCCGCACCGCGGTGAAGGATGCCGGCGTGAACGTGGCCGACATCGACGACGTGATCCTGGTCGGCGGCATGACCCGCATGCCCAAGGTGCAGGACACGGTCAAGGCCTTCTTCGGCAAGGAGCCGCGCAAGGACGTGAACCCCGACGAGGCCGTGGCCGTCGGTGCCGCCATCCAGGGCCAGGTGCTCTCGGGCGACCGCAAGGACGTGCTGCTGCTCGACGTCACCCCGCTGTCCCTGGGCATCGAGACCCTGGGCGGTGTGATGACCAAGATGATCAAGAAGAACACCACCATCCCGACCAAGTTCGCGCAGGTGTTCTCGACCGCCGACGACAACCAGCCGGCCGTGACGATCAAGGTCTTCCAGGGCGAGCGCGAGATGGCCGCCGGCAACAAGAGCCTGGGCGAGTTCAACCTCGAAGGCATCCCGCCGGCCCCGCGCGGCACGCCGCAGATCGAGGTCTCCTTCGACATCGACGCCAACGGCATCCTGCACGTCGGCGCGAAGGACAAGGGCACCGGCAAGGAGAACAAGATCACCATCAAGGCGAACTCGGGCCTCTCGGAAGAAGAGATCCAGAAGATGGTGAAGGACGCCGAGCTGAACGCCGCCGAGGATGCGAAGAAGCTCGAACTGATCCAGGCCCGCAACCAGGGCGACGCCATGGTGCACTCGGTGCGCAAGAGCCTGGCCGAGCATGGCGACAAGCTCGAAGCCGGCGAGAAGGAGAAGATCGAAGCCGCGCTCAAGGAGGCCGACGAGGCCCTGAAGGGCGAGGACAAGGACGCGATCGAGGCCAAGACCGAAGCCCTGATGAGCGTGAGCCAGAAGCTGGGCGAGAAGGTCTATGCCGAAGCCCAGGCGGCGCAGGCAGCGGCGGCGGCCGGCGGTGCCGGTTCGGCCGCGGCGGGCGCCGAGGCCCCGAAGGCTGCGGCGGCGGCCGACGATGTCGTCGATGCCGACTTCAAGGAAGTCAAGGACGCGAAGTGATCGTGACACGGGCCGCCCTGCGCCCCGACGCGCCGCCCGCAGCCCGGGCGGCCTCCCACTGACCCCGCGTCCGGCCCTCGTGCATCCCACGAGGGCCTTGCGCCTTTCCAGCTGACTCCCGATGGCCAAGCGCGACTACTACGACATCCTCGGCGTGCCGAAGAGCGCGAGCGACGACGACATCAAGAAGGCCTACCGCAAGCTGGCCATGAAGTACCACCCCGACCGCAACCAGGGCGAGGGGGCCAAGGAAGCCGAGGAGAAATTCAAGGAGGCCAAGGAGGCCTACGAGATGCTCTCCGACCCGCAGAAGCGGGGGGCCTATGACCAGTTCGGCCATGCCGGGGTCGACCCGAACATGGGCGGCCGCGGCGCCGGGGGCGAGGGCATGGGCGGCTTCGCCGAAGCCTTCGGCGACATCTTCGGGGACATCTTCGGCCAGGGCGGCGGCCGCCGTGGCCAGCAGGTCTACCGCGGCAGCGACCTCTCCTACTCGATGGAGATCACGCTGGAGGAAGCCGCCTTCGGCAAGGAAACGCAGATCCGCATCCCGAGCTGGGAGGAATGCGGCAGCTGCAAGGGCAGTGGTGCCAAGGCCGGCACCAGCGCCAAGGCCTGCACGCCCTGCAACGGCACCGGCACCGTCCACCTGCGCCAGGGCTTCTTCAGCATCCAGCAGACCTGCCCGCACTGCCGCGGCAGCGGCAAGATCATTCCGGAGCCCTGCCCCGCCTGCAACGGCGCGGGTCAGATCAAGAAGCAGAAGACGCTGGAAGTGCGCATCCCGGCCGGCATCGCTGAAGGCATGCGGATCCGCTCGGCCGGCAACGGCGAGCCCGGCAGCAATGGCGGCCCCCCGGGCGACCTCTACATCGAGATCCGCATCAAGGCCCATGAGGTCTTCGAGCGTGACGGCGACGACCTGCACTGCACCGTGCCGGTCAGCGTGAGCACGGCCGCGCTCGGCGGGGCGATCGAGGTGCCGACCCTGGCGGGCAAGGCCGAGATCGAGCTGCCCGAGGGCACCCAGCATGGCAAGACCTTCCGCCTGCGCGGCAAGGGCGTGAAGGGCGTGCGGGCCAGCACGCCGGGCGACCTCTACTGCCATGTGGCGGTGGAGATCCCGGTCAAGCTCAACGACACCCAGCGCAAGCTCTTCCGCGAGCTTGACGAGGCCCTGCAGCAGGGCGGCGACAAGCACTCGCCGAACGCCAAGAGCTGGACAGACCGGGTCAAGGACCTGTTCAAGTAAGGCCCGGGCGCGGGGCCTGAAGCCGGCGGGGCTGGCTTCAGGCGGGCTTCATCGGCTCCGCCGACCATGGCGGCCATGTCCGATGTCCTGCCCCCGCAGCCCGGCGCGAGCGCCGTCGAAGCCCGCCCCGCTGTCTCCTCCCCGGCCCCTGCACTCAGGGTGGGCCGCCCCTGGGACCCGGGCCCGCTGCTGCTGATCGCGGCCCTTTGGATCGCGGGGCCGGCCAACTGGCCTCTGTGGCGCAGCTGGCTGCAGCTGCCGGAGGCCCAGGGCCTGCGGGGCTTCGGCCAGGGCCTGATGCTGTTCGCGCTGCTCGCCGCGCTGACGGCGCTGCCGCTGCTGCTGCTGAGTGCCCGGCGCCTGCTGCGGCCGGCCCTGGCGCTGATCCTCGTCGTCTGCGCCGTGCTGGCGCACTACCAGGGCGCCTACGGGGTCGTGATCGACGTCGACATGGCCCGCAACGTGATGCAGACCGACTGGCGCGAAACCCGCGACCTGCTCGGCCTGGGCCTGGGGCTGCACCTGCTGCTGCTGGCCGGCCTGCCGCTGCTGCTGTTGCGGCGCTGGCCGGGCGGTCCGGCCCGCGGCCCCCTGGCCCGGCTGCCGCGCCTGCGTCTGCTGGCCGGCCTGCTGCTGGTGTTGGCCGCCCTGCTGGCGGCGAACTTCGGCGGCTACGCCGCCATCCTGCGCAACCACAAGGCCCTGCGCTACCAGGCCAGCCCGCTGAATGCCGCCTGGGCCTTCGGCCTGCTGGCCGCGCGCAGCCAGGCCCAGCCCAAGGGCCCGCCCGAGCCGATCGCCCTGGATGTGCACTCGGTGCTGCCGGAGCGGCCGGCGCGGCCGCCGCTGCTGCTGCTGGTGCTGGGCGAAACCGCGCGGGCCGACCATTTCGCGCTGAACGGCTACCCGCGGCCGACCAACCCCGAGCTGTCGAGCCGTCCGGTGCTGAGCTTCCAGGCGGTCGAGTCCTGCGGCACCAGCACCGCGGCCTCGCTGCCGTGCATGTTCTCGCCCTGGGGCCGCAAGGGCCACGAGGCACGGTTGGACAGTGGTCGCGGCGAAAGCGAGAACCTGCTCGATGCCCTGCAGCGTGCCGGACTGGCCGTGCTGTGGGTCGACAACCAATCCGGCTGCAAGGGCCTGTGCGAACGCATCCCCCAGGCCCGGGCCGAGCTGCCCGCCTCGGGCGCCGGCCCGCTGCCGGCCGGGCTCTGCGCCGAAGGCAGGGGCTGTCTGGACGAGGCCCTGCTGCACGGCCTGGACGAACGCATCGCCGCCCTCGACCCGGCACGTCGCGCCCGCGGCATCGTCCTCGTGCTGCACATGATGGGCAACCACGGCCCGCGCTACCACGCACGCTCGCCCGATGCCCTCAAGCGCTTTCAGCCGGAATGCCGCAGCGAGATGCTGGCCGACTGTCCGCGCGAGCAGGTGGTCAACGCCTACGACAACGCGCTGCTCGAAACCGACCGTGTGCTGGCCCGCGCCACCGACTGGCTGGAAAGCCACTCGGCCACCCACGCGACCAGCATGCTCTACCTGTCCGACCACGGCGAGTCGCTGGGCGAGAACGGGCTCTACCTGCACGGCCTGCCCCGCGCCATCGCCCCGGCCAGCCAGACCCATGTGCCGATGATCCTGTGGCTCGACGCGGCCCGCCGCGAAGCGCTCGGACCGCAGGGCTGCCTGGGCCGGCAGCGCGATCGTGCGCTGAGCCACGACCTGCTCTTCCACACCGTCTATGGCCTGACCGGCCTGCGTTCCAGGGAGTACCGGCCCGAGCTGGACCTGATGCAGGCCTGCGCAAGCCTGGGGCGCTGAGATGAGGGACGGTTCTTCTCGACTGAGCACGCCCCTCGTGCTGCTGCTGCTGGCGCTGCTGATCCTGGCCTGGGATTTCAGCGGCCTCGACCGCCTGAGCCTGGGCTGGGTCGGCGGCCCCGCGGGCTTTGCCGGCCGCAACCATCCGCTGCTGGCCCAGGGTCTGCACGACGGCGGCCGCCTGGTCTCGGCCCTGGCCCTGCTGCTGAGCGCCTGGGCCTGCCTGGCCCCCGAGTTCGGCCGCGGCGGCGCCAGCTCGCTGAGCCGGGCGGAACGCGCCGTCTGGCTCAGCGGCCTGCTGCTGGCCCTGCTGCTGGTGCCGATGCTCAAGCAGTTCAGCACCACGAGCTGCCCCTGGTCGCTGGTCGAGTTCGGAGGCCGCGCCCACTGGGTGTCGCACTGGGATTGGGCGCAGCAGGACGGTGGCCCCGGCCACTGCTTCCCCTCGGGCCATGCCGCCGGCGCCTTTGCCCACCTGGCCACGGTCTGGGCCTGGCAGCGCCGTCAGCCGGCGCGTGCCCGACGCCTGCTGGCGGCGGTGCTGACCGCCGGCCTGCTCTTCGGCCTGGCGCAATGGCTGCGCGGTGCCCACGCGCCCAGCCACAGCCTGTGGAGCGCCTGGCTCTGCGCGGCCCTGAGCTGGGGCTGGCAGGCAGCCTGGCTTGGCCGGCGCGCGATGCGGCCGGTGACCGGCCCGCTTCAGAACAGCTCGACCTGAGCGGTGTCCTGCGCCGCGGACCGCCGGCGCGGCGGCGGCGCGGGCGGGCGGAAACCGCTGCAGTCCAGCCGCGGCAGGCGGCGCGCCAGGCCGTGGCGTGCGGCGGCCTGTTCGACGCGCTGCGCAATCAGCGCGGCCCAGGGTCCCTCGCCGTGCATGCGGTGGCGGAAATCGCTGTCGTTGTCGCGTCCGCCGCGCATGGACTGGAGGCGGGCCATGATGCGCTCGGCCCGCTCGGGCACATGGTCCTGCAGCCACTGCCGGAACAGCGGCGCCACTTCGCGCGGCAGGCGCAGCACGGTGTAGTGCAAGGCGACCGCGCCATGGGCCGCCGCCTGGGCGGCGATGCGCTCGATCTCGGGCTCGTTGAGGAAGGGAATGATGGGCGCGGCATTCACGGCCACCGGCACGCCGGCCTCGGCCAGGCGCCGCACGGCCGCCCAGCGCGCATGCGGCGCGCTGGCCCGGGGTTCGAGCAGGCGGGCCAGGCGCGGATCCTGGGTGGTGAGGGAGATCGAGACCGCCGCACGGCCGAGGGCCGCGGCCCGGGCGATCAGGTCAAGGTCCTGCACGATGCCCGCGCCCTTGGTGACGATGGTGAAGGGATGGCCGGTCTCGACCAGCAGCTCCAGCAGGCCACGGCTCAGGCGCCAGCTGCGCTCGGCGGGCTGGTAGGGGTCGGTCACGGCGCCGAGGTTGATCGGGCTGGGCCGGTGGCCGGGCCGGGCCAGTTCCTCGCGCAGGCGCTCGACGGCATTGGTCTTGACCTCGATCTCGGTCTCGAAGTCCAGGCCGGGCGAGCGGTCCAGCCAGGCGTGGCTGGGCCGGGCGTAGCAGTAGATGCAACCGTGCTCGCAGCCGCGATACGGGTTCAGCGAGAGGCTGAAGGGCACGTCGGGCGAGTCGTTGCTCGACAGCATGCGCCGCACCCGCACCGGATGCAGGGTGGTGCGCGGGCCGGCCGGCCCAGGATCGGCCTCGGCAACTTGCAGGGGCGCGGGCCGATCGGGCGCGCCGGCCACGGCCTCGGGGCCGAGGGGCTCCGCCGCCGTCCCGGGCTGTCCGGCCGGATGCCGTGCCGCGGGGTCGGCCCCCTCGTCCGCCCCACCGGTGTCATCGGCCGGCTCGGAGGGCGGCAGCGCGTCCGGGCCGTGTCGCCCGCCAGCCCGTGGCAGGTCCTCGGCGGCCCCGCCCCAGCCGTCGTCGACCGGCTCGCGCTGCCAGGCCTGATGGCGCGGCAGGGGCTGCTGAACGGTGCCGCGGCCCTTGCGCGGCGCGGCGGCGCGGGAGGTGGCGAGGCTGGGGGCCCAGGCATGCTGGGGCTCGTCGGGGGGGAAGGGGTCGGGGCGCATAACTGTTTATTTATACAGTTTTACGCCCCGGGCGAAAAGCCCGCAGCCCCTGGCTAGAGGATCTCCTGCGAGGGCTCCTCGGCCAGGCGCTCGGCCTCGCGCCGACCGAAGAGCCAGAACATCGCCGGGCTCAGGAAGGTGTCGAGCAGGGTCGCGCTGAGCAGGCCGGAGAAGATCACCACCGCCACCGGGTACAGCAGCTCGGTGCCCGGCCGCTCGGCCTCGAAGAGCAGCGGCGCCAGCGCCAGCGCGGTGACCAGGGCGGTCATCAGCACCGGGCTCAGGCGCTCCAGCGAGCCGCGCAGGATCATCGGCACGCCGAAGGCCTCGCCCTCCAGCCGCATCAGGTTCAGCCAGTGGCTGAGCTTGAGGATGCCGTTGCGCACCGCGATGCCCGCCAGGGTGATGAAGCCGACCATGGCGGCCACCGACAGCGGCTGGCCCGAAAGCCAGAGCCCGGCGACCGCGCCGACCAGGGCCAGCGGGATGTTCGCCATCACCAGGGCCGACAGGCGCAGCGAGCGGTAGCGGCTGTACAGCACCGCGAACATCAGCACCAGGGACAGCAGCGCCAGCAGGCCGATGCGCCGCGCCGCCTCCTCCTGCGCCTGGAACTGTCCGCCCAGGGTGAGGGACAGGCCCTCGGGCAGCGGCTGCGCAGCCAGCGTCCGGCGGATGTCGGCCACCACCTCGGACAGCGGCCGGCCCGCGGCGTTGGCGGAGAGCACGATGCGCCGCCTGCCGTCGTCCCGGCTGATCTGGTTGGGCCCGTCGCCCTCCTCCACGCTGGCCAGCCGGGCCAGCGGCACGGCGCCATGCGGCGTCTCGACCAGCAGCTGCCGCAGGCCCTCGACCCCGCGGACCGCCTCGGGCAGGCGCAGCACCAGCGCGAAGCGGCGCGCGCCCTCGACGATCTGCGTGATCTTCTCGCCCGCGACCAGGGTCTGCAGCTGCGCGAGCACGATCGAGGTGGACACGCCCAGCCGCGCTGCCGCCTCGGGATCGATCCGCACCTTGATCTGCGGCGCGAGCACCTGCTTCTCGACCTCCAGGTCGGCCAGGCCCGGGATGCCGGCCAGGCGGCCGCGCAGCACCTCGGCCGTGCTGCGTAGCGTGTCCAGGTCCTCGCCGAAGAGCTTGATCGCGATCTGCGAGCGCACGCCGGAGAGCATGTGGTCGATGCGGTGCGAGATCGGCTGGCCCAGGGCCACGGCGGCCGGCAGGTTCACCAGGCGAGTCCGGAGGTCGGCCTGGATCGCGTCCATGCTGCGCTTCAGCTCGGCCGCGGGGCGCAGGCCGACGTCCAGCTCGCTCACGTGCACGCCTTCTGCATGCTCGTCCAGCTCGGCCCGGCCGCTGCGGCGGCCCACGTGCACGACCTCGGGCACCTCGCGCACCAGGCGCTCGGCCTGACGGGCCAGGGCCGAGGATTCGGCCAGGGTCACGCCCGGGTTCAGGCGCAGGCCAATCAGCAGCGTGCCCTCGTTGAAGGGCGGCAGGAAGGTCGTCGGGAGGCGCAGCAGCGCCAGGGCCGCCAGCAGCACCGCCAGCGCGCCCACGGCCACGGCCGCGCGCGCCCGGCCCGGGCGGGCCAGCAGCGCCGACAGCGTGCGGCCGTAGCCGGCCTTGAGCCGCCGCAGCAGCCAGGTGTCGCCATGGGCCAGGCGCTTCATGCCCGGCAGCAGCCAGGCGCTCAGCACCGGGGTGACCGTCACCGACACCAGCAGCGAAGCCAGGGTGGAGACGATGAAGGCCACGCCCAGCGGCACGAAGAGCCGGCCCTCCAGCCCCGGCAGCGCGAACAGCGGCACGAAGACCAGCACGATGATGGCGGTGGCCAGCACGATGCCCGAGCGCACCTCCATCGAGGCCTGCCGCACCAGCTCCAGCGGCCTGAAGGGCATGCCGCGCTGCCGGGCCTCGCGCAGGCGGCGCAGGATGTTCTCGACATCGACCACCGCGTCGTCGACCAGGCCGCCGATCGCGATCGCCAGCCCGCCCAGCGTCATGGTGTTGATCGACAGGCCGAAGGCCTTGAAGACCAGCAGGGTCGCGAGCAGGGACACCGGGATGGCGGTCAGCGCGATCAGCGTCGGCCGCAGCGTGCCCAGGAAGACCAGCAGCACGCCGGCGACGAAGATCGCCGCGCCGGCCAGCTTGCCCTGCAGCGTCGCGATCGAGGCCTCGATGAAGCTGGCCTGGCGGAAGGTCACGCGGGGCGCCTCCATGCCGGCGGGCAGCGTGGGCCGCAGCTCGTCCAGCGCCTGCTCGATCGCGCGGGTCAGCGCGATCGTGTCGGCGGTCGGCTGCTTCTGCACGCCCAGGATCACCGCGGGCCGGCCTTCGAAGCCGGCATCGCCGCGGCGGATCGCCGGTGCGAAATCCACCGTCGCCACCTGCTGCAGCAGCAGCGGCCGGCCGTCGCGGGCGGTGACGACCAGGCGGCGCAGGTCTTCCAGCCGCGGGCTGCGGCCCAGGTGGCGGATCAGCACCTCGCGGCCATGGAGCTCGACGAAGCCGCCCGAGGTGTTGGCCGCATAGCCGCGCAGCGCGGCCTGGATCGCATCCAGCCCCACGCCCAGCGTGTCCATGCGCAGCGGGTCGGGCTGCACCTGGAACTGCCGCACCTCGCCGCCGATCGGGATGACCTGGGCCACGCCGGGGATGGCCAGCAGGCGCGGGCGCAGCACCCAGTCGGCCAGCTCGCGCACGGCCATCGGCGAGGTCTTCTGGGGATCGACCGGGATCGCGACCTGCAGGATCTCGCCCATCACCGAACTCACCGGCCCCATGCGCGGCACCAGGCCCGGCGGCAGCCCCTCCTCCATCGCGCCCAGCCGCTCGGCGACGAGCTGGCGGGCGCGGTAGATCTCGGCCTCCCAACCGAAACCGAGGTAGACGAAGGACAGGCCCGCCGTCGACACCGAGCGGATCGACACCACGCCGGGCAGGCCCTTGAGCGTGGCCTCCAGCGGCAGGGTGATGAGCTGTTCCACCTCCTCGGCGGCCATGCCGCCGGCCTCGGTCATGATCGTGACCGTGGGCTTGTTCAGGTCGGGAAAGACGTCGACCGGGGTCGTCGTCAGGGTGAAGGCAGCGTAGGCCATCAGCACCAGCGCGCCAAGCGCGACCAGCAGCCGGTTGCCCAGGCTTTTCTCGAGCAGCCACTTGAACATCGCGCGGCCCTCAGCGGATCTGGTTGAGCAGGGTCGCGCCCTGCACCACCACGCGGTCGCCCTCCTCCAAGCCGCGGGTGACCACCACCGTCGCACCGTCCAGCGGCTCGACGACGACGGTGCGCGGCGCGAACTGCTCGGGCGCCGTCTTGACCCACACGATGGTCTGGTTGGCCGGGTTGCGGACCAGCGCGGCGCTGGGCAGGGCCAGGCCCTGCACGCGCTCGCGGGTCTGCACCTGCAGCGGCAGGAGCTGGCCCAGCGCCAGCGGTGCGCCGGCCGGCTCATCGAGTCGGAAGTAAAGCGGCAGGGCCTGCTCGCGCAGGCGCGGGGCGGCCCCCAGGTAGCGCAGCGTCCGGGCCTGGCCGCCCCACTCGATCCGGGCCCCGACCACGCGGGCGGCCAGGGCCGGGTCGTGGCTGAGGGCCTCCAGGCGCAGGCGGCGCGGGTCCACGATCTCGAAGACCAGTTCGCGGGCATCGACCACCTGGCCGCTGAAGACCGCGGCCGAGGCGATCACGCCATCCACCGGCGCGACCAGGGCTTCGCGGGCCTCCAGGCCGCGGCGGGCCGCGCTGCGCCGGGCGTCCAGGCCCTGCAGCTCGAGTTCCAGGGCCTCGATCTCGCGGCGCGGCACGGTGTCGGCCAGCTCGCGCACGCGGGCCAGGCGGCGTTCGGCCAGCGCGCGGGCCGCGTCCAGCTCGGCCAGCTGGGCGGCCTGTCCGGCGCGCTCGAGCGGGCTGGCGCTGCTCAGCACATGGGCCAGCACCTCGCCACGGCGCACGGCCTGGCCTGGGCCGGGCAGGCCGCGCGGCCCGGGCTGGATGCGGCCGGCGTTCAGGGCCTGCACACGGGCCGCGGCTTCGGGGTCCGCCGCGACGAGGGCATGGAGCGTCACGCTGAGCGGATGGCTGGCGCTCGTGACCGGCCGGGTGCGCAGACCCAGCTGGCGCTGGGCGGGCTTGGGCAGGGCCACCCGGCCATCGGGCAGGCGCTGCGGTGCCGCGGCCGGGCGCGGCACGGCCGGCTCGTCGCCATGGTCGTGACCGGGACCGGCCCAGGCCGGCGCCAGGCCCAGGCCGAAGCTCAGGGCCAGGGCCTGCAGGCGCAGGGCGGAGCGGCGGAAGGGGTGCGTCTTCATGCCGCCTCCCCCTTGCGCAGGCTGCGCCAGGCGAGACCGCCCAGCCCGGCCAGACCCAGGGCCGCGAGTCCGGCCCAGGCGGCCGGCGGCCATGCGGCGTGGGGATGCCCTCCGGCCGCGGGCTCGTGCGGGTGTGCCTGCGGGTCCAGGTTCAGCTCGGCCCCGAGCATGTCGACGCGGTCCCCGTCGGTCACGACGGCCGCGATCGCGTGCACCCCAGCCCGCGCGGCTTCGGGCCATTCGGCGCGGTAGAGGCCGGGCCCCGCAGGCTCGACGGCCAGGGGCTGGGCATCCAGGGTCAGATCAAGGCGGGCGCCCTCGACCGGCGCATTGCTCGCGGCCTCGTCGAGGTAGAGGGTGAGCTGGCGGCCGTCGAGCACGCCGACCAGCTCGAAGAGTTCGGACAGGGCGGCAAAGCGCGGGGCGGCCGGCACGGCGGGGGATGCGGCCGGCGCGTCCTCGCCGTGGTCGTGGCCGGGACCGGCCCAGGCCGGTGCGGCGAGAAGCAGGCTGAGCGCCGCGGCACGCGCGGACAGGAACAGGGTTTTCATGGACAGCTCGTTCAAGAGGTGGGCGATCAGGGCAGGAGCCCGATCGCCTGGCGCCAGCCCGACAGGGCGGCGGCGTGTTCCAGGCGCAGACGGACGGCTTCGCGGCGCGCGGTGGCGGCTTCGGCCTCGATGCGCAGGCGGCTTGGCAGATCGGTCTCGCCCAGCTCGAAGGCGCGGCGCAGGAAGCCGGCGGTCTCCTCGGCCAGGCGGGCGCGCCGTGCGGCGGCCTCCTGCTCCTCGGCCAGGGCCTGCACGCGCGCGGCGGCCTCGGCCTGCTCCGCCGCGAGCCGGGCCTGGCCGAGCGCGAGCTGTGCACGCAGGGCGTCGGCTTCGGCCCGGGCGGCCGCCAGGCGGGCGGTCTGGCGGGCGCCCTCGCCCAGCGGCAGGCTCAGGCCCAGCTGCAGCGCGGTGCTGCTGCGCTCGCCGCTGCGGCCGCGCTCCTGCAGGGCCCCGATGCGGAGTTCGGGACTGGCCCGCTCCTGCTGGGCCTGCAGCGCGAGCTGACGCTCGGCCGCGTGCAGCTGGTCCTGCAGGGCCTGCAGGGCCAGGTGCGCGGCCGCGGGAAGCGCAGCCTCGTCCGGCGGAGGCTCTGCGTCTTGATTCGGCCGGGCCCCCAGGGGCTGGCCCATCAGCGCAGCGAGCTGCTGGCGGGCGATGCGGACGGCCCCCTCCGCCCGGGCCAGCGCACCCCGGGCCGTGGCCTCGGCGATGCGGGCCTGGTGGGCATCGGCCCGCGCCAGGTCCCCCGCCCGCACGCGGCGGTCGACGTCCTCGACGAGGCGGAGCGTCAGCTGGTGCTGAGCCTCGGCCAGCTCGCGGTCGGACTCGGCAAGCAGCAGGGGCCACCAGCGCGCGCGCAACTGGCCGGCGAGCGCGAGCCGGGCCGCCGTGGTCTCGCTCTCCAGCGCCTGGCGCCGGGCATCGGCCAGGGCCCGGCCGGCGGACTGTTCGCCAGTCCGCCACAGCGGCAGCGCCAGGCCCAGTTCCAGCTCACGCAGGCCGCGCTCGGGACCGCGGGCGTCCAGGCGCTGGGCCAGCTCCAGCCGGGCGGCTCCGGGACCGAAGGCGTCGGCAGCCTGGCGCTGGGCGTGGGCCGCGTCGCGACGGGCCGCCAGCGCCCGGGCCTCGGGCTGGCGGGCCCAGGCCTGTTCCAGCGCCTCGGCCAGGCTGAGTCGGGGCTCTGGCGCCTGGGCCCCGGCGGCGGCGGGCAGCAGGACGAGCGCAAGGATCGCGGACCCGACGCGGGCCCATCGAAGCGGGGGGCGAAGCGGCTTAGGCGCGGGCCATGCCGCGTCTGGCGACACACCACGCCCACCGCGGGCGAAGAAGAAGGACATCCGATGCTCCAGGCTTGGGAAAGCAGACAGGAGATCGGCGGGCAGCGACCGGGCGGTCGCCGGAGGTCCGGCCGGCACAAGCCGGCCGGGCCCCGCGGGGAAGAGGACGCGTGAACGCGCAAGCTGCCTCGCCGATCAGGCGAGGCCGGGCCACTGCGGGCGTTCGGGTCGGGAGGCGCTGGCCGGTGGAGGCCGGTTCGGAACAAGGGCCGGCAGGGCCAGCAGGCCCGGCGGCGTGGCGGCGACCGGGGGCTGCAGCGGCAAGACCGGCTGGGTGGCCTGGCAGTGACCGCAATCGCGGTCGACACCCGCCAGCCCGGGCTCGGTGGCCTCGTCGGCCGCTTCTTCGGGACCCGCTTCATGCGCATGGGCATGGTGGCCGAAGTGCGCCGCACGGCTGAGCTCGACCTCGTGCAGGCAGTACGCGGCCACCGCCGACCAGCTGAACTGGACCGGGGCCATCACAAGCAGCAGCAGGACGAGGAAGCGACGCATCGGGGCGCAGTGTAGCGAGGCCTCACGGGCCACTGGCGGGCCGCCCTGCCCCGGCTCGCCTGCAAAGCGGCCCGGGGGCTGCGCGGGCGGGGGGGGCTCGCCAGGCCTCAGCCGCCCGCAGGCGGCGTCTGCCGCAGGAAGTCGAGCAGGTCGGCGTGGACCGGCGCGATCCAGCGCAGGTCGCGCGAGAGCGCAGCGGCCAATGTGATGTGGGTGGCGGTGTCGTAGATGCGCTCGGTCACCGAGCCCCCGGCCGCGCGCAGCGCGCGAGCCAGGCCGCCGGTGTTGCGTTCGGTGCCCACCAGCCAGTCGCTCAGGGGCGCGGCCAGGAAGGCGGGGCGTGGCGGGCGCAGGTCCGCGGCATGGGCCAGCGGCTGCGACTCGGGTGGCACCGCGGGATGGTGGAAGACGGGCTGCACCTCGCGGTTGCGGATGGGCGTGAAGTCGTAGGGGCCGGCCAGGCCGGCCCAGCCGGCCAGGTCGCGCGGATGCAGGTCCTGCGCCGCGAGCCAGCGCGGATCGAGCGCGAGCATGGCCGCGTTGTAGGCGCCGGCACTGTGGCCGGCGACGAAGCCGCGGCGGCGGTCCAGCGGACCGCGTCCGGCCTCGGCCCGAAGCCAGGCGTAGGCGCGCGCGCTGTCGTGCAGGAAATCGGGGTAGCGGACCTCGGGATAGAGCCGGTAGTCGGCCACGGCGCAGGCGATGCCGGCGGAAGCGAAGGCCTCGCCGACGAAGCGGTAGTCGGCGCGCTCGCCGCGGTTCCAGGAACCGCCGTAGAAGAACAAGAGCCAGGGGTGACCGGCCGCCGGCACGGGGCCAACCGGCAGGTAGAGATCGAGCTTCTGGCGGGGATGCGGGCCGTAGTCGAGCGCGCCGAGGAAGCGGTGGGTGTCCGCGGGCACGCGCTCGTTGATCGCCGTCACCGAACAGCCGCCCAGGCCGGCCAGCAGCAGGCCGCCGCCGGCCAGCAGGCGACGCCGCTGGAGCTGCGGGAGCCCGGGCGCGCTCATTCGTGGTCGACGCCGATGTAGCCCGGCGCGAGGTTCTCGAAGCGGGTCAGGGGCCGCACGAAGGCCAGCTTGACGGTGCCCACCGGGCCGTTCCGCTGCTTGGCGATGATGATCTCGGCCACGCCGGGCTCCTTGCAGGCGTCCTTGGTGTAGTACTCGTCACGGTAGATGAACATGATGACGTCGGCGTCCTGCTCGATCGCGCCCGATTCCCGCAGGTCGGACATCATCGGTCGCTTGTCGGTCCGGCTTTCCACCGAGCGGTTGAGCTGCGACAGCGCGATGACGGGGCACTGCAGCTCCTTGGCCAGGGACTTCAGGCCGCGCGAGATCTCGCCCAGCTCGGTCGCGCGGTTCTCCTCGCTGCCGCCGGAGCCGGTCATCAGCTGCAGGTAGTCGATCACGATGAGGCCGAGCTTGCCGCAGGTCCGCGCCTGGCGGCGGGCACGGGCGCGCAGCTCGGCCGGGGTCAGGCCGGGGGTCTCGTCGATGAAGAGGCTGACGTTGCGCAGGCGCTCCACCGCCTCGGAGAGCTGGCCCCATTCGTGATCGGCCAGCTTGCCGGTGCGCAGGTGCTGCTGGTCGATGCGGCCGAGCGATCCGACCATCCGCAGCGCGAGCTGGGCCGCGCCCATTTCCATCGAGAAGACGACCGCCGGCAGGCCCTCCTGCACGGCCACATGCTCGGCGATGTTCAGCGCGAAGGCGGTCTTGCCCATGGAGGGCCGCGCGGCCAGCACGACCATGTCGCCGGGCTGCAGGCCGGCCGTCATCTTGTCGAGGTCGTAGAAGCCGGTGCGTACGCCGGTCACGTCGTCGGCACCGTGGTCGGCCAGCTCCTGCACGCGGTCGAGCAGCTGCACGACCAGGCTGTCCATGCTCTGGAAACCGTTGCGGTTGCGGCTGCCCTCCTCGCCGATGCGCAGGATCTTGTTCTCCGCCTCGTCGAGGATGGTCGAGACCGGCCGGCCCTGCGGGTTGAAGGCGGCGGTGGCGATCTCGTCGCTGGTGGCCACGAGCTTGCGCAACACCGCACGCTCGCGAACGATCTCCGCATAGCGGCGCAGGTTCGCCGCGCTCGGGACGCTCTGCGCCAGCGCGTTCAGGTACACGAGCCCGCCGACCTGCTCGGCCTTGCCCAGGCTGGTCAGCTGCTCGTGCACGGTGATCACGTCGGCCGGCTTGGCCTGGCCGATCAGCGCGCCGATGGCGGCGTAGATCAGGCGGTGCTCGTGGCGGTAGAAATCGCTGTCGTTCAGCAGGTCGCCGGCACGGTCCCAGGCCGAGTTGTCGATCAGCAGGCCGCCCAGCACGCTCTGCTCGGCCTCGATCGAGTGCGGCGGGACGCGCAGGCGAGCCACTTCGGCATCGGGCGGGGCGGAGGAATCGAGCAAGGCGGTCATCCGAAGATCTTACGGGCAGCCTGCAGCCTGCCCTGGGGACAAGGCTGTGGACAAGCTGGGGGTCCGGGTCGGACAAGGGTCCGAGCGGCCGACGGCAAGAAAAAAGGCCGGCATGAAGCCGGCCTTTGCGGCGCGGCCCCCGCTCGGAGGCCGCGACGGGTCGAGGCGACGATCAGTCGGCCAGGGCGTAGACCGACACGGTGATGTCGACGACGACATCGGTGTGCGGCGCGACGCTGACGGCGTGGTCGCCGAGGGTCTTGAGCGGACCGTTGGGCAGGCGGACCTGGGCCTTGGCGATCTCGTGGCCGGCGGCCTTCAGGGCCTCGGCGATGTCGGCATTGGTCACCGAGCCGAACAGACGGCCGTCGACACCGGCCTTCTGGCTGATGCGGACGGTCGAGCCGGACAGCTTCTCGCCCAGGGCCTGGGCGGTGGCCAGCTTCTCGGCGGCGACGCGCTCGAGCTCGGCACGGCGGGCTTCGAATTCCTTGACGGCCGACTCGGTCGCGCGGCGGGCGGCGCCGGTCGGGATCAGGAAGTTGCGGGCGTAGCCGTCCTTGACACGGACGACGTCACCGAGGTTGCCGAGGTTGGCAATCTTGTCGAGCAGGATCACTTGCATCGTGCGTCTCCTCAGACCTTGTGCTGGTCGCTGTAGGGCACGAGCGCCAGGAAGCGCGCGCGCTTGATGGCGACGGTCAGCTGACGCTGGTAGATCGCCCGGGTGCCGGTCAGGCGGGCCGGGGTGATCTTGCCGTTCTCGCCGATGAAGTCACGCAGGGTGTCGACATCCTTGTAGTCGATCTCTTCGACACCGGCGACGGTGAAGCGGCAGAACCGCTTGCGACGGAAAAGCAGGGACTGGGTGTTGCGCTTGCCCTTGCGGTCCTTGCTGAACTTGCCTTTGCCACGGGGAGGGGCCATGGTGTTACTCCTGAACTTTCGAACGTATCGGGGGGGAAGACATCGGCTGGAAGCCCGTCACATGCAACCGCACCCCAGCACCGCGGAAGGCCGGGCCGAGGAAGCCCTCGACCTGGATCGCCTCGCCGACCGCCAGCTGGGCGGCCTGTCCGGCCAGCTCGCCGAGGGCGAGGGCACGGATCTCGAAAGCGATCTTCCGGACGGCACCGGCTTCGACGACCTCGGAGGCATGCGTGAGACGCAGGTCCAGGGCCGGCAGGCCGGCAGGGGTGTAGCGCAGGATGCCGCGTTCAGCCAGGCTGCCCGTGAGCACGACGCGGTTCACGCGTGGTGCAGGTCAGCGGCTGCCGACGACATCGGGACGGACATCAGGCCGCGTTCTCCGGCTGGGCGGGAGCCTGGGCCGACTTGCGGGCTTCTTCGCGCTCGACGGCCTTCATCATGATGGAGGGCGTCGTCTCGGCCTTGCTCTTCTGCACCGTCAGGTGACGGAGCACGGCGTCGTTGAACTTGAAGCCGGTCTCCAGCTCGGCCAGCGCTTCCTTGCTGACTTCGATGTTCAGGCACAGGTAATGGGCCTTCGCGAGCTTCTGGATCTGGTAGGCCAGCGCACGGCGACCCCAGTCTTCGACACGGTGCACCGCGCCACCGGATGCGGTGATGCTGGCCTTGTAACGCTCCAGCATGGCGGGCACCTGCTCGCTTTGATCCGGATGGATCAGCAGGACGATCTCGTAATGACGCATTCGAGCTCCTTGTGGATGACCACCTTGCGGCGTGACGGAACCGGATCCTCCGGCCCGCGCACCGCTTCGGCGGGGAAGCTGCCCCGGAGCGTCAACACCGGGTGCAGCAAGGGAAAAGCCCGCGAGTATAAGGCTTTTGAGGCCCCGTCCGGGGCCGATCCTCAAGGAACGGGCGGACGCGGATAACGGAGCCCTTCCACCAGGGCCTGCACCCGCGGCCCGGGCGGCGGGGTGAGGAGGCTGACCAGCACGATCACGGCAAAGCCCAGCGGCACGCCGAAGACGCCGGCCGAGATCGGCAAGATGCCGAACCAGAGCTCGATCGGCTGCTCGATGCCGAAGACCTTCCGCAGCCAGGGCTGGTTCATCACCATGTAGTACGAGGTGATGCCCAGGCCGGCCACCATGCCGAGCACCGCGCCCGGACCGTTGGCGCGCTTCCAGAACACCCCGAGCACGAGGGCCGGGAAAAAGGCGGCGGCCGCGAAGGAGAAGGCCGCGGAGACGAGGAAGAGGATGTCGGCCGGCTTCTGTGCGGCCACGTAGGCCGCGGCCAGGGCCACCACCAGCAGCAGCATCTTGGACAGCGTGACGCGTCGCGCCGTCGAGGCATTGGGATCGATCATCTTGTAGTAGAGATCGTGCGACAGCGCATTGGCGATGGTCAGCAGCAGGCCATCGGCCGTCGAGAGGGCGGCCGCCAGACCGCCGGCGGCAACCATGCCCGAGACCACATAGGGCAGGCCGCCGATCTCGGGCGTGGCCAGCACGATGATGTCGCCGCCGATCTTCAACTCGGCAAGCTGCAGTACGCCGTCCCGGTTGATGTCGCTGACCGACAGCAGGCCGGGATCCACCTTGGCCCAGCTGGCGATCCAGGTCGGCAGCTGCTCGAAGGAGGTCCCGACCAGGTTGTTGAAGACCTCGAACTTCACAAGCACCGCCAGGGCCGGCGCGGTGATGTAGAGCAGCACGATGAAGAGCAGCGACCAGGTGACCGACTCTCGCGCCTCCTTCACCGTCGGCGTCGTGTAGTAGCGCATCAGGATGTGCGGCAGCGCGGCCGTGCCGATCATCAGGCAGAAGACCAGGGCCAGGAAGTTGCGCCGCGACTCGGTGTAGGCCTGCCGATCCGCGGCATCGCCGTCGGGATCGCCGCTGAACTGTGCGGCGTGCGGCGGCATGCCGGCCAGGGGCCGTGCTCGGGCATCGGCGCTGGCGCGGGCCTTCTCGTAGGCCCGGGCGGCCTCGGCCTCGGTCGGCGGCAGGGCGGCCAAGCTGCGTTCGGCAGCCTGGATCTGGGCCAGCGGCACCAGATCCGATCGGGTCTTCAGCTCGGCCAGCCGGGCCTCGGCCGCCGCGCGGTCGGCCACCATGGCCGCCGGCACGTTGCGCAGCTTGTCGGCCGCCTCGTCGGCCTGGCGGCGCAGGATGTCGATCACCTCCTGCTCGCGGGGATCGGCCAACAGCGCCCGCTCGCGCTCGCTGACCTTCTCCAGCTGGTAGCCATAGACCGCCTGCGGCAGCGGCACCCCGGTCTGCTTCACCGACAGCCAGACCACCGGGACCATGTAGGCCACGATCAGGATGATGTACTGCGCGACCTGGGTCCAGGTCACCGCCCGCATGCCGCCGAGGAAGGAGCAGACCAGGATGCCGCCCAGGCCGAGGAAGATGCCGATCTCGAAGGCCACGCCCGTCAGGCGCGTGCTGATCAGGCCGACCCCGTAGATCTGCGCCACCACATAGGTGAAGGAGCAGAGGATGGCGGCGAACATGCCGACCGCGCGGGCCGCATGCCCGCCGTAACGCTCGCCCAGGAAGTCCGGGATCGTGAACTGCCCGAACTTGCGCAGGTAGGGCGCCAGCAGCAGTGCGACCAGGCAATAGCCGCCGGTCCAGCCAAGGATGAAGGCCAGGCCCCCGTAGCCGCTCAGATAGAGCGTGCCGGCCAGGCCGATGAAGCTGGCCGCCGACATCCAGTCGGCGCCGGTGGCCATGCCGTTGTAGACCGCCGGCACGCGCCGGCCGGCCACGTAGTACTCCGCCGTGTCGGTCGTGCGGCTCATGATGCCGATGCCGGCATAGAGCCCCAGGGTGACGATCAGGAAGGTGAAACCGATCCAGCTGCGCGGCATGCCACGCTGCTCCAGGATCGCCAGCGCGACGACGAAGACGATGAAGCCGCCGCTGTACCAGCCATAGACCCGGTTCAGGCGGGCCCGGAAGACGCGGCTCTGGGCGGCGGCCGACAGGCGCTGGGGCGGCTTCGCGCGCTCGCTCATCTCACTCTTCCTCGGCCATGCCGTGGGCGTGGTCCAGCCGGTTCATGCAGGCGGCATAGCAGGCGATCAGCAGCAGGTAGACGATCAGCGCGCCCTGCCCGGCCACCCAGAAGCTGAAGGGCCAGCCGAAGAAGCTGAAGCTGAGCTCGCGGGCAAAGAAAGCCACCCCGAAGGTGACGCCGAACCAGACCAGCAGCAGCAAGGAGGTCAGCTGGAGGTTCTTCCGCCAGTAGCTGCGGGCGAGGGAAGGCGAGGACATGGGGGGGGCGGCGCAGGCAGGGGCGGCGGCGGCTTAGCGCCCGCGGGTGCCGAAGGCAGTGGGAGGGCCGGCCAGATCCCGGGCCAGCTGCTCGGCCACCCGGGGCTCGAAGCCGCGCAGTCGTTCGAGCACGGCCCTCGCGGCGGCAGGCTCGCCGCGTTCGGCCTGCAGCCGCCCCAGCTGCAGCCAGGGCGCCGGGCTCATCGGCTGCAGGCGGGTGGCCTGCTCCAGCGCCGGCACGGCCTCGTCGAGCCGGCGCAGGCCGATCAGGGCCAGACCCAGTCCGTAGGCGGCGCGGTCCAGCCGGGGCTCCAGGGCCAGGGCCTGGCGGAAGGCCGCCACGGCCTCGTCGAGATCGCCACCGGCCTCCAGCAGGTAGCCGAGGTTGAACCAGGCCGTCGCCGCTTGGGGCTGCTGCACGACCAGGGCGCGCAGGTCGGCAAGCGCCGCCTCCCGGTGGCCGGCGCGGGCCAGCAGGTGGGCGCGGCTGGCGCGGGCATGCGCATCGTCCGGCGCCCGGTCCAGCAGGCGCTGGTAGTCCGCCAGGGCAGGCTGCGCACGGCCCAGGCTCAGCCACAGGCGGGCCCGCAGATGCAGCAGCCGGTGACGCAGACCGCGCCCGCCCTGCCCCGGGGTCGAAACGCTCATCGGCACAGGGCCTGACCCGGCAGCGCCCGGCACTCGGCCAGCTTGAGCAGCAGCGCCCCCAGCCAGATCCAGACCAGGCCCAGCGTGGCCATCAGGGGAAGGTGACGGTCCAGCACGCGGCGCGGGCTGAGGGCACGGAACAGCCGCAGTGCCGGACGGCTGAGCAGGTCGAGCAGGCGATAGACCGCGTTGCGCTCGCGTCCCGCGCCGGCCAGCAGGCCCAGCAGTGCGCGGCCCACCAAGGCCATCAGCGCGATCTCGGCGAGCAATTTCACGGTGACGGCCAGCCAGAGCATGGGACTCCTGTTCGGGCCGCGACTGTTCAGCCCGCGACTTACGGCCCTCTGACGCGCGGGGCAGGTCCGGCCGCCCTTGCGGGAAGACCCGTAGAAAGACCGCGGGGCCCTGGCTCGCGCCAGGGCCCCGCTCGGGACAGGCGGGCGCGCCGCCCGCCGGACTCAGCGCGCCGCGAGGCGCTGCCAGGTCTCGATCACCGTGTCCGGGTTCAGGGAAATCGAGACGATGCCCTGGTCGGTCAGCCAGTCGGCGAAGTCAGGATGGTCGCTGGGGCCCTGACCGCAGATGCCGATGTACTTGTCCTGCGCCCGGCAGGCCTTGATGGCCAGCGAGATCAGGGCGGTGACAGCCGGATCCCGCTCGTCGAAGTCGGCCGCCAGCAGTTCCAGGCCGGAATCGCGGTCCAGGCCCAGGGTGAGCTGGGTCAGGTCGTTGGAGCCGATCGACATGCCGTCGAAATGCTGCAGGTACTGCTCGGCCAGGATGGCGTTGCTCGGGATCTCGCACATCATGATCAGGCGCAGGCCGTTCTCGCCCCGCTTGAGGCCCTGGGCGGCCAGCAGCGCGTTCACGCGTTCGGCCTGCTTCAGCGTGCGGACGAAGGGCACCATGATCTCGACATTGGTCAGGCCCATCTCGTTGCGCACGCGCTTGAGCGCCTCGCACTCCATCGCGAAGGCCTCGCCGAAGTCGGCGCTGATGTAGCGCGAGGCGCCGCGGAAGCCCAGCATCGGGTTCTCTTCCTCGGGCTCGTAGCGGCTGCCGCCGATCAACTTCTTGTACTCGTTGGACTTGAAGTCCGACAGACGCACGATGACCGCCTTGGGCCAGAAGGCCGCAGCGATGGTGGCGATGCCCTCGACCAGCTTGTCGACGTAGAAGGCACGCGGGCTGGCGTGGCCACGGGCCACGCTCTCGACCGCCTTCTTCAGGTCCGAATCGACGTTCGGATAGTCGAGGATGGCCTTGGGGTGGATGCCGATGTTGTTGTTGATGATGAATTCGAGCCGCGCCAGGCCGACGCCGCTGTTGGGCATCTGCGCGAAGTCGAAGGCCAGCTGCGGGTTGCCGACGTTCATCATGATCTTCACCGGCGAGGGCGGCAGCTCGCCACGCGTGACCTCGGTGATCTCGGTCTCCAGCAGGCCGTCATAGATCAGGCCGGTGTCGCCCTCCGAGCAGGCCACGGTGACCAGCTGGCCGTCCTTCAGCGTGGCGGTCGCGTCGCCGCAGCCGACCACGGCCGGAATGCCCAGCTCGCGCGCGATGATGGCCGCATGGCAGGTGCGGCCGCCGCGGTTGGTGACGATGGCGCTGGCACGCTTCATCACCGGCTCCCAGTTCGGGTCGGTCATGTCGGTGACCAGCACGTCGCCGGGCTGCACCTTGTCCATCTCGCTGATGCTGTGCACAAGGCGGACCGGGCCGGTGCCGATCTTCTGGCCGATGGCGCGGCCCTCGGCCAGCACCGTGCTGCTGCCCTTGAGCTTGAAGCGCTGCTCGACCTTGCCCTCGGCCTGGCTCTTCACCGTCTCCGGGCGGGCCTGCAGGATGTAGAGCTTGCCGTCGACGCCATCCTTGCCCCACTCGATGTCCATCGGGCGGCCGTAGTGCTTCTCGATGGTCATCGCGTACTGCGCGAGCTCGGTGACCTCGGCCTCGCTCAGGCTGTAGCGGTTGCGCTGCTCGGTGACGGTGTCGACCGTCTTGACCAGCTTGCCGCTGGCGGCCTTTTCCTCGGGCGAGGCAAACACCATCTTGATCAGCTTGCTGCCCAGGTTGCGGCGGATCACCGCACGCTTGCCCGCGGCCAGCATGGGCTTGTGGACGTAGTACTCGTCGGGGTTCACCGCGCCCTGCACCACCGTCTCGCCCAGGCCGTAGCTGGAGGTGATGAAGACCACGTCCTTGAAGCCCGACTCGGTGTCGATGGTGAACATCACGCCGGCCGCGCCCAGGTCGGAGCGCACCATGCGCTGCACGCCAGCCGAGAGCGCCACCTCGGCATGGGCGAAGCCCTTGTGCACGCGGTAGCTGATCGCGCGGTCGTTGTAGAGGCTGGCGAAGACTTCCTTGATCTTCAGCAGCACGGTCTCGATGCCCACCACGTTCAGGAAGCTCTCCTGCTGGCCGGCGAAGCTCGCATCGGGCAGGTCTTCGGCGGTGGCCGAGGAGCGCACGGCGAAGGAGGCGCTGGCGTCGCCGCCCGAGAGGGTGGCGAAGGCCTCGCGGATGCCGGCTTCTAGGGCCGGCGGGAAGGGCGCGTGCTCGACCCAGCCACGGATCTCGGCGCCGGCCTCGGCCAGGGCGCGTACGTCCTCGGTGTCGAGGGCGGCCAGGCGGGCGTTGATCTTCTCGGTCAGGCCGTTGAAGGTCAGGAAGTCGCGGAAGGCGTGGGCGGTGGTCGCGAAGCCGGTCGGCACCCGCACGCCGGAGGCGGCGAGCTGGCTGATCATTTCGCCGAGGCTGCTGTTCTTGCCGCCGACGGTGTCGACGTCCTCCATGCGGAGTTGCTCGAAGGGAACGACCAGGGCAGTCGCTTCGAAGAGGGCCATGACAATGCTCCAGAGAGTAAAAAAACCGGGGCGGGGGCGCATGGCGTGCTCGACGGCCGCCCGACCTGTTCTTGCTCTTCTGGGTCCGGACACCGGAACGCGCCACCCCTGCGTTGCGGCGCGATTGTAAGGACCGCGGGCGCGAGACCCGGGAGAACCCGAAGCGCTGCGTCGTCCGGACGCCGCAGATCCCTCAGGGTTCACGCCTGTCAGCGGCCGCGGGGTGGGCGGGCCCTATGCTTGACACCCCTTCCCCTGTCCGACTGCACGGACCCGCCATGGCCCAGCGCACCGTCTTCTACGTCTCCGACGGCACCGGCATCACCGCCGAAACCTTCGGCAACTCCATCCTTGCGCAGTTCGCGATCTCGGTCCGGCATGTCCGGCGGCCCTTCATCGACACCCCCGACAAGGCCCATCAGGTGGTCCGCGAGATTGCCGAGACCGGCGAGCGCGAGGGCCGCAAGCCCATCGTGTTCATCACCGTGATCGAACCCGAGGCGCACCGCATCGTCTGCTCGGCGCCGGCGCTGGTGATGGACATGTTCCGCACCTTCGTCGAACCGCTGGAGGATGAGCTGGGCATCACCTCCAACCACCGCGTCGGCCGCTTCTCGGACGTCTCCAAGAGCCAGGAGTACAGCGACCGCATCGAGGCCATCAACTTCACGCTGGCCCACGACGACGGCCAGTCCTCGAAGAACCTGGCCGAGGCCGACGTGATCCTGGTCGGCGTCAGCCGCTCGGGCAAGACGCCGACCTCGCTCTACCTGGCCATGCAGCACGGGGTGAAGGCCGCCAACTATCCGCTGATCCCCGAGGACTTCGACCGGGGCCACCTGCCGCCGGCCCTCAAGCCCTACAAGAGCAAATGCTTCGGCCTGACGATCGCACCCGACCGGCTGTCCGAGATCCGCAATGAGCGGCGGCCCAACAGCCGCTACGCCTCGCTCGAGAACTGCCGCGCCGAGGTCGCCCAGGCCGAACAGATGATGCGCCGCGACGGCATCGCCTGGCTCTCGTCCACGCACAAGTCGATCGAGGAGATCGCGACCACGATCCTGCGGGACATCCGGCCGGACCGGCTGGTGTACTGAAGCGCGACGGCGCCCCGCCCTCAGCGCGGGCTCGGGCGCAGGCTGGCGCCGGCGAAGCTCTGGCGCCAGGCCTCGGTCTCGTCCTCGGCTTGCATCGCCTGGCTGAAATGCACGTCCAGGCAATGGCTGCCGGGCAGCGTGCCCAACAGATGCGCGTGCAGCACCTTGCGGCCGCCGCTCTCGAGGATGTAGAGCACGAGGAAGTTGGCCGGATCAAGGGGCGCGCGGTAGATGCGGTCGCGGTCGGGCATGTCCGGCCGCTTGACCAGCTCGCGCAGAAAGCGCCCGGCGCAGACCCGGGTGCTGTCGGCTTCCGGCAGGGCCTGGGCATGCAGCTCGACCTGGAGCCCGGCCGTCCCCTTCAGGGCCGGCACGCTGACGACCACGCCCGGGTCGGGGAACGTCTGCTCGTAGGCGGGCGCCGGCAGGGCGACCGCCATCAGACCGCAGGCCAGCGCAAGGACAGGGGGCAGACGCATCTCGACGCTCCATCGCAGCCCGGGACCCGCGCCCGGCAGGGCTGCACTGTAGCCACAGCCGGTGCCGAGCGGGCCGGCCGGGGGCTTGCTGCGGGTCGTCCGCCCGGCGCGGCCCGGCCCCCGTGCGGGCTCAGGCCTCGGGCGCGGTGTCGGCCTCGTCCAGCCCGCCCTGCAGCAGACCGGGCAGCAGCTCGGCCGCGCGGGCTTCGGGCAGGGCCTCCACGCTGCGCAGACGGCGGTCCATGGCCCGGGTGCGCACCCCCGCGTCGTCCAGGGTCTTGCCGGCCTCGTCGATCTTCTTGCGGGTCTTCTCGAGGATGGCGCCGAATTTGCCGAACTCGGTCTTGACCGCGCCCAGCACCTCCCAGACCTCGGCCGAGCGCTTCTCCAGCGCCAGGGTGCGGAAGCCCATCTGCAGGCTGTTGAGAACGGCCAGCAGGGTGGTGGGGCCGGCCAGCATGACCTTGAACTCGCGCTGCAGGGCCTCGACCAGGCCCGGCCGGCGCAGGGCCTCGGCGTAGAGGCCCTCGGTGGGCACGAAGAGGATGGCGAAGTCGGTGGTGTGCGGCGGCGCGACGTACTTGTCGCGGATGCTGCGGGCCTCGGCACGCAGGCGGGCCTCGATGGCCTTGGCCGCGGCTTCCACGGCCGGCGCATCGGCACGCTCGTGGGCTTCCAGCAGACGCTCGTAGTCCTCGCGCGGGAACTTGGCGTCGATGGGCAGCCAGATCGGCGCCTCCGCCCCGCTGGCCGCCGGGCTGCGGCCGGGCAGGCGCAGGGCAAATTCCACCCGCTCGCTGCTGCCCGGCACGGTGGCGACATGGGTGGCGTACTGCTCGGGCGTGAAGACCTGCTCCAGCAAGCCCGCCAGCTGCACCTCGCCGAAGATGCCGCGCGTCTTCACATTGCTCAGCACGCGGTTGAGCGAGCCGACATCGCGCGCCAGGCCCTGCATCTCGCCCAGGCCCTTGTGCACCTGCTCGAGCCGGTCGGCCACCTGCTTGAAGCTCTCGCCCAGGCGCGCCTCCAGCGTGGCGTGCAGCTTCTCGTCGACGGTGGCGCGCATCTGTTCGAGCTTCTTCTCGTTGTCGGCGGCCAGGCTGGCCAGGCGCTGCTCGACGCCGGCCTGCACGGCCGCCAGGCGCTGCTCGACGGTCTGGCGCAGTTCGTTCAGGCGCTGGGCCTGCTGCTCGCCGAGCTGGCGCAGCTGGCCCAGCTGGGCCTCGGCGGCCTGCGCCTGGGCCGCGCTCAGGGCCTCGGTGAGACGCTGCTGGCCGGCCCCGATCTGCGCCGTCGCGGCCTGCTGCGCCTCGGTCTGGGCCTGGGCCTGGCGCAGCGCACCGGCCTCCACGGCCTCGCGCAGGCGGGCAAAGGCGGCATCCTGCGCCTCCCGGGCGGTCTGTCCGCTGTGGGTCAGCTCGCGGGTGGTGGCGGCCAGGGTGTCGGCCATGCTCTGCTGCATCGTGGCCAGCTGGGCACGGAAGCTGTCGATCTGCTCGTTCTGCGTGCGCGCCACATCACCCGCCTGGGTCAGCAAGGTCTGCTGCATCAGGGCCAGGGTCTGGTTCTGCTCGCCGCGGTTGGCGCGGGCGCTGTCGTGCAGCTCGCGCAGCAGGCGGTCGCTGTCCTGCTGTCGGGCCTGGGCCAGGGCCTGCACGGCAGCCAGGGTGGCTGCCTGGGCGGGCGAATCGTCGGCTCGCTGCGCCCGCAGGCGCAGCAGCAAGACGAGGTTCAGCGCCAGCAGCGCCAGGGCCAGGGCGGCCAGGGGGAGAAGGATCCAGTCGGGCATGGCGCGGATTCTCGGCCCTGCCCTGCCCGCACCGGCCCGCGGGGCCGGCCCGGCGGCTCAGCGGCCGGGCAGCATGCGGCGCAGGGTGTTGTCGCCGAGCTTGTAATGGTGGAAGAGCGCGGCCGCCGCATGCAGGCCGACCAGGCCGTAGAACACGCGGCCGATGTCGCCATGCCAGCCGCGGATGACCTTGGCCAAGGCCTCGTCGGGTGCTGCCAGCGGCGGCAGCTGCAGACCGAAGAAGGGGATCGGATCGCCCCGCAGGCTGAGGATGAACCAGCCCGCCAGCGGCATGCCGAACATGATCAGGTAGAGGGCCGCGTGGGCGGCATGGGCCAGCGCGGTCTGCAGCCGGGGCGGCGCCGGCACGATCGGCGGCGTGCCACCGCGCAGCCGGGCGATCAGGCGCACGCCGACCAGGGCCAGCACCAGCAGGCCCAGGCTGAAATGCGCGGCGCGGAAGAAGGCGCGCTCGGGGGTGCCCCGCTCGAAAAAGATGCGCGTCTCGACGAAGAAGACGGTCAGGGCGATCACGGCCAGCATCAGCCAGTGCAGCAGCACGCTCAGCTGGCTGTAGCGGGTCGGCGGGGTCGGGGGCGTGCGGGGCATGGCGGCGGGATCCAGGGGACGGGGGAGCGGTCGGGCGCGCGCATCCTGCGCAGCCCGGACCGGGTCGGCAAGGGGGCGGGCCCTCGCCGGGATGATTTCCCGCGGTCGCAGGGGCCGGCCGCGGGCCGGCTCAGACGGGCGCGGGCTTCGGCGCCGGGGCCGGCGGCCGACCGGCGTCGGGGCCGCAGTCGAGGGCGGCCACCAGGTTGTCGACCGCCAGGCCGACCATGGCCCGACGGGTGGCCAGCGAGCCGCTGCCGATGTGCGGCGTCAGCACCAGGTTGGGCGCGCTCAGCAGGGCCGGGTGCAGGGCCGGCTCGTTCTCGTAGACGTCCAGGCCGGCCGCGCCGATCGTGCCGGCCTCCAGCGCCCGGGCCAGGGCGGCATCGTCGACGATGCCGCCGCGCGCGATGTTGACCAGGGTGGCCCCGGGCTTCATCGCGGCCAGCTCGGCCGCGCCGATGATGTGGTGGCTGGCCGGCGTGTAGGGCAGCACCAGCACCAGGTGATCGGCCTCGGCCAGCAGGCCGTCCTTGGTGACCCAGCGCGCGCCCAGGGCCTGCTCGGTCTCCACCGGCAGCCGCGAGCGGTTGTGATAGACGACCTTCATGCCGAAGCCCAGCGCGCCGCGCCGCGCCACGGCCTGGCCGATGCGGCCCATGCCCAGGATGCCCAGGGTGCTGCCGTGCACGTCGGCGCCGGCGAACTGGTCGATCGCCCACTTCGTCCATTCGCCGCGGCGCAGGTAGCGCTCGGCCTCCGACAGCTTGCGGGCCGCGGCCAGCAGCAGCGCGAAACCGAGATCGGCCGTGGTCTCGTTCAGCACGTCGGGCGTGTGGGTGACGAGCACGCCGCGGGCGGCGCAGGCGTGCAGGTCGATGTTGTTCAGCCCCACCGCGATGTTGCTCACCACGCGCAGCTGGGGGTGGGCGTCGAGCAGCGCGGCGTCCACCCGCTCGCCGGCCGTGCACATCAGGCCGACGCAGCCAGCCAGGCGCGCGCGGAGTTCGGCCGCCGACCACAGCGTGTCGTCGGGGTTGTCCAGCAGCTCGAAGTGCTCGGCCAGGCGGGCCTGCAGGTCCGGAAAGATGCGACGGGTGATGAGCACGCGCGGGCGGCTGGGGGGCGGAAAGGCGGCCATGCGGAGGGGACGGTGGGATGGGTTCGGGACAGGCGACGGCAGGCCCTCAGGGCGCGGTGGCCGCCTCGTCGATCAGGATCACATGCACGCGGTAGGGCCCGTGCGCGCCGATGACGATGGTCTGCTCGATGTCGGCCGTGCGCGAGGGACCGGACACGGTGTTGAAGCCGCGCGGGATCTGGCCCAGTTCGCGGCGCATGCGCTCGAAGGCGTCTTCCTGATGCGCGTCGATGCGGTCGACCGGCAGCAGCACGAGGTGGGTCTCGGGCAGCAGGTGGGCGGCGGCCGGGCGGCTGGGGCTGCTGGCGAAGACGAGCGAGCCGGTCTCGGCCACCGCGCAGAAGCAGTCGGTGACCGCCAGCAGGTCACCGTCGCGCGGCGCGCGCGCCTCCAGGGCCAGGCCGGCGCCGGCCCAGTCCAGCCCGGCCAGGGCCGGCGACGCCACGCCGCGGCCCGGCAGGCCCAGTCCGGCCAGATGCCGGGCGACGGCGGCCGGCGCCTCGGCCCAGGTGGCGACACGGTCCAGGCGGGTTTCAAGCCGGGCGGCCATGCGCTGGAAGTGCGCGACCGGGTCGCCCTCCAGCGCGGGCAGCGGGCCGCGCGGATGCTCGGCCAGCCAGCGGGCCCGTTCGGCTGCCTCGGCGGGTTTCTGCAGCGCATCGCGGCCCTGGCGGCTGCGGATGCGGGCCAGGATGCGGGCGCGGGCGGTCGAGGTGTCCATGGGCGGATTCTCTCCAGAGGGGGCCTCAGGCGGGGCGCGGCCAGCGGGCGCGGTGCTCGGCGGCCAGGCGCCAGGTCTCGAGCTGGATCTCGACCGTCTCCTCGATCACCTCGCCGTAGCCGCCCCCCATGCAGAAGGCCAGCGGCACGCGGCGGGCAAGTGCGGCGGCGAAGACGCGACGGTCCCGCTCGGCCAGCCCCTGCGCGCTGAGCGCGAGCCGGCCCAGACGGTCGCCGGCGTAGGGGTCGGCCCCGGCCAGGTAGAGGATCAGATCCGGCCGGGGCGCCCAGGCCCAGACGCGGTCGAGCGCCGCGTCGAGCGCGTCCAGGTAGGCCGCGTCGCCGGTGCCGTCGGGCAGGTCCACCTCATCGCGGCCGGGCACCTTGCGGAAGGGGAAGTTCTTTTCGCCGTGCATCGACAAGGTGTAGATCGCCGGATCGGCGCCCAGGATGGCCGCCGTGCCATTGCCCTGGTGCACGTCGAGGTCGATCACCGCGATGCGCGGCGGCGGCGCGCCGGTCGCCGCACGTTCGGCCTGGAAGACCCGGGCCGCCACGGCCAGGTCGTTGAACACGCAGAAGCCGCCGCCGGCCTCGGCCGCGGCGTGGTGGGTGCCGCCGGCCAGGTTGCCGGCCAGGCCCTCGCGCAGCGCGTCGCGCATCGCGGCCACGGTGGCCCCGACCGAGCGGCGCGAGCGCTCGACCATGTCGGGCGACCAGGGAAAGCCGATCTCCCGCTGCATGGCAGGCGGCAGGCTGCCCTCGACCACGCCGCGCACATAGCCGGCGGTGTGGGCGCGCAGCAGCTCGGCATCGCTCGCGGCCGGGGCCTCGTGCAGCTCGACGTCCGGCAGGCGGGCCGCGATGGCCTCGCGCAGCAGCCGGTACTTCTGCATCGGGAAGCGGTGGCCGGGGGGCAAGGGCAGCACGAAGCGGTCGCTGCTGTAGCCACGGAGCCGGGGCACGGCGGGGCGGGGCGGGGGGAGGACGGCGGCCATGGGCCCGGAGTCTCGCCGCGCACCGGACCCCGCGTGTCGGGCCCTGTCATTCAGGCGTCTTGAGATGGCGCGAAAGTTTTTTGTGCATCGCAGCAAAAAACGCTTGCGCTGCACCGGAAGCTCCGTATACTTGCGTCCATGCTGCAGTGCAACAAACATGCAGCACTGCACGGAGGCTCCGGTCTCCCCTCCATCCGATCCGTCCTCACCAAGGAGTTCACCATGTCCAACGCCGAACAAGTTCTCGCCGCCCAGAAGGCCAGCGTCGAAACCCTCTTCACCCTGACCCAGAAGGCCTTCGAAGGCGTGGAAAAGCTGGTCGAGCTGAACCTGCAAGTCGCCAAGGCTTCGCTGGGTGAAGTCGCCGAGCACACCAAGGCCTCGCTGTCGGTCAAGGATGCCCAGGAACTGCTGGCCCTGAACACCGCCCTGCTGCAACCGGCCGCCGAGAAGGCCGCCGCCTACAGCCGCACCGTGTACGACATCGTCAGCGCCACCGGCACCGAAGTGTCGAAGCTGGCCGAAGGCCAGGTCGCCGAAGCCCAGAAGAAGTTCGCCACCCTGGTGGACACCGCCGCCAAGAACGCCCCGGCCGGCTCGGAGAACGCCGTCGCCCTGGTGAAGTCGGCCATCGCCGCCGCCACCAACGCCGTGGAATCGGTGCAGAAGGCCGCCAAGCAAGCCGCTGAAGTGACCGAAGCCAATCTGCAAGCCCTGAGCGCCACCGCCGCCAAGGCCACCGCCGCCGTCAAGCCGGCCGCCCGCCGCGGCTGATGCCCGGCCGCCGGAGCCTTCGGGCTCCGGCCCCTGCTTCATGTCTGTCTCCTCGGATCCCGCAGGGATCTTGTGCCCGGTGTGCCCCACGGCCCACCGGGCTCTTTTCTTTCGGGGCCTCAGCGAGGCGGCAGGGCCGGGGTTTCGCGGCGCAGGGCGCGGCGCAATGCGGGCAGGGCCGCACGGGCGGCGTCCCGGCCGGCATCGATCGCGCGCTGGCGCTGGGTGAAGTCGGCGCCCGAAAGACCGTCCAGCGCCGGGCGCAGCACCAGGTCGGCGCCCTGCAGCTCCCAGCGGTTCAGGCTGCGGCCCATGATGGCGAAGGTCTGCAGCAGCATGCGCAGCGGGTCGCCGGTGGCCTGGCCCTCGGGCGCGGCCGAGATGTCGACGGCCAGCACCAGCTCGGCACCCATCTGGCGTGCGAAGCGCACCGGCACCGGGGCGACGAGACCGCCATCCACGTATTCACGGCCATTGATCCGCACCGGCTGGAAGACCGCCGGCACCGCGCTGGATGCGCGCACCGCGGTGCCCGGGTCGCCGCGGCGGAAGAGCACGGGCTCGCCGTTGCCCAGGTCGGTGGCGACGATGCCCAACGGCTTGCCCATGCCCTCGATCAGCTTGCCCTCGGTGTGCTCGCGCACGTAGCGGGCCAGGGCCTCGCCGCGCAGCAGGCCGCGGCCGGTGAAGGTCCAGTCGCTGATGGCCGATTCGTCCATGCTGCGGGCCAGCGAGGCCAGCTCGGTGCCGCTCTTGCCCGAGGCCCACATCGCCGCGACCAGGCTGCCGGCCGAGGTGCCGACCACGCAGTACACCGGAATGCCCTCGGCCTCCAGCACCTGGATGACGCCGATGTGGGCGAAGCCCCGGGCCGCGCCGCCCCCCAGGGCCAGGCCCAGGCGCGGAGGCGGAAGGACCACCGGGGGGGCGGGCGGCGGGGCGGGGAGCGCCGGGCTCGCGGCCCCGGCGGGGGGCTCGGCCGGCGGCGGGGCGGGGGACGGCAGGCTGGCACAGCCCACCAGCGCAGCCAGCAGCAGCTGGCTGCTTATGTGGCGCAGCCACACCCTCTTATCTCTCTTATGCATAAATATCAGACTTAAAAATACTTTCGAAGCTTTGGACTGACCCTTAGCATCGCGCGCTCGCTGCGGCGGGGACCCACCCGCCTTGCAGCCTGCCGACATCATGAAAATCCGCGACCTCGACCTCAGCGACCACCCGATCAATGCCGAGCACCAGGCCCTGGGCCTGCCGCCGGTGGAGCAGTCGCTGACCCACGCCGCCGACCATCCGGTGCTGCGGGTGGCGAGCTGGGCGGTGATCTTCCTGCTGACCGGGGCCACCATGTACCTGCTGGCCCGCCTGTTCAACCAGGCCGACGGCCACAGCGCGCTGCAGACGGTGGCCGAGACGCTGCAGGGCTCGGCCTTCTGGAGTGCGGTGGCCGTGGGCCTGCTGGCCCAGATTGTCGACGGCGCCCTGGGCATGGCCTACGGCATCACCTCGACCAGCTTCCTGCTGGCCACGGGCAGCAGCCCCGCGGTGGCCAGCGCGGCGGTGCACATTGCCGAAGTCTTCACCACCGGCGTGTCGGGCATCGCCCACATCAAGCTCGGCAATGTGAACAAGAGCCTCTTCCTGCGCCTGCTGCTGCCGGGCATGACCGGCGCCATCGCCGGCGCCTGGCTGCTCTCCAGCGTCGACGGCAAGGCCATGAAGCCCTTCGTGTCGGCCTACCTGCTGCTGATGGGCCTGTACGTGGTCAGCAAGATCTTCCGCAAGATCAAGCCGCGCCGCGACGAGCCCCGCCATGTGGCCAAGCTGGGCCTGCTCGGCGGCTTCGTCGACGCGGTCGGCGGCGGGGGCTGGGGCCCGGTGGTCACCACCACCCTGGTCGGCACCGGCCATGATCCGCGCATGACCATCGGTTCGGTCAACCTCGCCGAGTTCTTCCTGACCTTCGTCAGCGCCATCGCCTTCGCCGTGCTGGTCGGCGAGCAGCCCTGGCCGACGGTGGCCGGCCTGGTGGTCGGCGGCCTGTTCGCCGCGCCGTTCGCGGCCTACCTCACCTCGCGCCTGAGCACCCGCACCCTGCTGATCCTGGTCGGCAGCGTGATCTCCCTGATCAGCACCTACAACCTGGCTCGCGCCCTGGGCTGAAGCGCCCCACCCCGCCATGTACCAATACACCGACTTCGACCGCCAGTTCGTCCGCCAGCGCGCCGCGCAGTTCCGCGACCAGCTCGAGCGCAACCTGGCCGGCGTGCTGACCGACGACGACTTCCGCCCGCTGCGCCTGCAGAACGGCTGGTATGTGCAGCGCCACGCGCCCATGCTGCGGGTGGCCGTGCCCTATGGCGAGCTGAGCAGCCGGCAGCTGCGCCAGCTGGCCCGCATCGCGCGCGAGTACGACGTGGTCGAGGACGGTCCCTTCAAGGGCCAGGGCGGCTTCGGCCACTTCACGACGCGGCAGAACCTGCAATACAACTGGATTCCGCTGAAGAAGGCGGCCGATGTGATGGACCTGCTGGCCGAGGTCGACATGCACGGCATCCAGACCAGCGGCAACTGCATCCGCAACATCACCAGCGACGCGCTGGCCGGCATCGCGCCCGACGAGATCGTCGACCCGCGGCCCTATGCCGAGATCCTGCGCCAGTGGTCCACCCTGCACCCCGAATTCGCCTTCCTGCCGCGCAAGTTCAAGATCGCGATCACCGGCGCCACCGAGGACCGGGCCGCCACCGCCTGGCATGACATCGGCCTGCACGTGCTGAAGAACGCGGCCGGCGAGGTCGGCTTCCGCGTGCTGGTGGGGGGCGGCATGGGCCGCACGCCGGTGGTGGCCACCGAGATCGCCGCCTTCGTGCCCTGGCAGCAGATCCTCGTGTTCATCGAAGCCATCGTCCGCGTCTACAACCGCTTCGGCCGGCGCGACAACATGTACAAGGCGCGGATCAAGATCCTCGTCAAGGCCGAGGGCCAGGCCTTCATCGATGCGGTGCAGGCCGAGTTCCAGGCCATCCTCCAGCGCGATGTCGACGGCGACCGCCACCTGATCCCGCAGGCCGAGCTGGACCGCGTGGCCGCCTGCTTCCCCCTGCCCGCGGGCCTGACGGCCGCCGACGCCGACGCCCTGCCTGCCGGCGACGGCAGCCCGGCCTACCAGCGCTGGCTGCAACGCAATGTGCATGCGCACCGCCTGCCGGGCTACCGTGCGGTGACCCTGTCCTACAAGCGCGTGGGCCAGGCCCCGGGCGACGCCACGGCCGACCAGCTGGACGCCGCCGCCGAGCTGGTCGAGCGTTTCTCGCTCGGCGAGAGCCGCGTCACCCACGACCAGAACCTGCTGCTGCCCTGGGTGCGCGCGAGCGAGCTGCCGGCCGTCTACGCCGAGGCCAAGCGCCTGGGCCTGTCGACGCCGAACATCGGCCTGCTGACCGACATGATCGCCTGCCCCGGCGGCGACTTCTGTGCCCTGGCCAACGCCCGCTCGCTGCCCCTGGCCGCGGCAATCACCGAGCGCTACCAGGACCTCGACGAGCTCGACGACCTGGGCGACATCGACCTGCACATCAGCGGCTGCATCAACAGCTGCGGCCACCATCACAGCGGCCACATCGGCGTGCTCGGCGTCGACAAGGACGGCAGCGAGTGGTACCAGGTCACCCTGGGCGGCTCCGACGGGTCCCGCCTGTCGGGCGGCAGCGTGGCCGGCAAGGTCATCGGCCCGAGCTTCGCGGCCGACGAGATCGCCGACGCCGTGGAGGCCGTGATCGACACCTACCGCACGCAGCGCAGCGGTGCGGCCGAGCGCTTCATCGACACCGTGCGCCGCATCGGTCTCGACCCCTTCAAGCAGGCCGCCAACGCGGTGCGCCGTTCGACCGCCGCCGCCTGAGCGCCCCAGGAGCCCCGCCATGAAGTTCATCGACCTGCACGACCACGAGGCCTGGCACCCCGCCGGCGGCGAGGACGGCCCGCCCGTCAACATCACGCCCTCGGCCAATCTGCTGCTCAGCATCGAGCAGTGGCACGCCATCCGCGCGCAATGGCCGGCGGCCCTGCCGGTGGGCGTGAGCCTGCCCAACACCGCCGACGTCGAAGAAGCTCTGGGCAGCGCGCTGGGCCCGATCACCCTGATCGCCCTGCACTTCCCGAAGTGGACCGACGGCCGCGCCTACACCCAGGCCCGCCTGCTGCGCCAGCGCCTGCGCTTCGCCGGCGAGATCCGCGCCACCGGCGAGGTGCTGGTGGACATGCTGCCGCTGATGAAGCGCACTGGCTTCGACGCCGCGGTGCTGCGCAGCGACCAGCGGCGCGACGTGGCCGAGAAGACTCTGGCCTTCTTCGCCGAGGGCCATTACCAGGGCGATGTGCAGGACAGCCGCCCCTGGTTCCTTCGCGCCGGGAGCGCCGCGTGAGCGCGGACGGCTCGACCCTCTCCGCCCTGCCCGGCGCAGAGGCGCCGGCCGGCTCGGCCATCGCGCTCTATGCGCGCAAGGGCCCGGGCTTCGAAGCCAAGCTGGCCGCCACGATCGAGCGCCTGCGCCGTGCCGCCGCCGCCCATCCGGACCGCATCGTGCAGGCCACCAGCCTCGGTGCCGAGGACATGGTCCTCACCGACCTGATCGCCCGCCACCGCCTGCCCATCGCGATCGGCACGCTGGAAACCGGTGCGCTGCATGCCGAAACGGTCGGCCTGATCGCCCGCATCACCGCCCACTACGGCCTGGCCGTCGAGATCTACCGTCCGCAGGCCGAGGCGGTCATCACCTTCGTGCGCGAGCACGGCGAGCGCGCCATGTACGAGAGCCTGGCCCTGCGCAAGGCCTGCTGCGGCCTGCGCAAGCTGGAGCCCCTGGGCCGCATGCTCAAGGATCGCAGTGCCTGGATCACCGGCCTGCGCCGTGAGCAGAGCGACGCCCGCGGCGAGGTGCCTTTCGAGGACCGCGACGATGCCGGCCGCCTCAAGCTCAATGCCCTGGCCGACTGGAGCTGGGGCGAGGTCTGGGCCTACATCGCCGAGCACGGCGTGCCCTTCAACCCCCTGCACGACCAGTTCATGCCCAGCATCGGCTGCGCGCCCTGCACCCGTGCCATCGCCGTGGGCGAACCCTTCCGCGCCGGCCGCTGGTGGTGGGAGGACGAGCAGGCCAAGGAGTGCGGCCTGCACGTGAGCCAGGCCCCCGCCGCCCGCTGAGCGCCCGCCCATGGCCTCCCCTGCCCTGCTTCCGGTCGTCTTCCTCGGCGCCGGCCCCGGCCCCGTCGACCTGCTCACCCTGCGCGGCGCGCAGCGCCTGGCCGCGGCCGAGGTGGTGCTGTTCGACGCCCTGACCGACGTCGAGGGCTTCCGCCGCCTCGCGCCCGGGGCCCGCTGGATCGATGTCGGCAAGCGCGGCTTCTCCGGTCGCCCGGGCTGCGACGCCTCGGGCCAGGCACGCATCAACCACCTGCTGGTCCAGCATGCGCGGGCCGGTTCGCGCGTGCTGCGCCTGAAGGGCGGCGACCCGAGCCTGTTCGGCCGCCTGGAAGAGGAACTGGAGGCCGTGGCGGCCGCCGGCCTGCAGGCCGAGGTGGTGCCCGGCGTCAGTGCCGCGCTCGCCGCAGCAGCCGACCTGCAGCGCCCGCTGACCCGCCGCGGCCGCGGCCGCAGCGTCTGCTTCAGCACCGCGGTCAGCGCGGTGCCGGCCGCCGAGACCCCGGCCGGCCAGCCGCCGCAGGGCCGGCTCGAAGGGCCGGCCGGTCCGCGCGCCGACACCGAAGTCTTCTACATGGCCGGCAAGCAGCTCGCCGGGCTGGGCCGCCGCCTGCTCGCCGCCGGCTGGGCCGCGGACACGCCGGTCGCGGTCGTCTCGCGCGCCGGCTGCGCCGACCGGCTCGACAGCAGCCACCGCCTCGACGGCCTGGCCGCCGCCGCCGTGCTGCATGCGGGCCGGCCCACCGTGGTCTGCCTTGGCGTCGGCGCCGAAGCCCTGCCGACGCCACCGCATGCGGATTGCGCCATGCTTCATGCGCACAAGGCCCGGGCGCCGCGCAGCCTCGGATCCGACGCCTAAAATTCAGGGTTTTTGCCCCTTGCGGCGCCTCGCGGCGCGGCAGCTCCCAACCTACCGCCCAGAGCCCCGTCATGACCCACGTCGTCACCGAAGCCTGCATCCGCTGCAAGTACACCGACTGCGTCGACGTCTGCCCCGTCGACTGCTTCCGCGAAGGCCCGAACTTCCTCGTCATCGATCCCGACGAGTGCATCGACTGCGCGGTCTGCATTCCCGAATGCCCGGTCGGCGCCATCGTCCCCGAAGAGGACGTGCCAACCGCGCAGCTGCCCTTCATCAAGCTCAATGCCGAGCTGTCCCGCCAGTGGCCCAGCATCACCAAGCGCAAGGGTGCGCTGCCCGATGCCGACGACTGGAAGGACAAGACCGACAAGCTGGGCGAGCTCATCCGCTGAGCCTGGCGCAACCCCTCCCGATCTCCTGACGAGCCCCAAGCATGGATCCGCTGCCGACCTCCGCCCTTGCCGAAACCGCTGCCGCCAGCGGCCCCATCGAGACCGATGCCGTCATCGTCGGCGCCGGTCCGGTCGGTCTCTTCCAGGTCTTCGAACTCGGCCTGCTGGAGATCAAGGCCCACATCATCGACTCGCTGGCCTACCCCGGCGGCCAGTGCATCGAGCTCTATCCGGACAAGCCGATCTATGACATCCCGGCCGTGCCCGTCTGCACCGGCAAGGAGCTGACGGACAACCTGCTCAAGCAGATCGAACCCTTCGGTGCCACCTTCCATCTGGGCCAGGAAGTCACCCTGGTGCACAAGCGCGAGGACGGCCGCTTCGACCTGGAAACCAGCAAGGGCACGCGCTTCATCACCAAGACCATCTTCATCGCCGGGGGCGTCGGCAGCTTCCAGCCGCGCACGCTGAAGGTGGACGGCCTGGAGGCCTTCGAAGGCAGCCAGGTGCATTACCGCGTGCGCAGCCCGGAGCAGTTCGCCGGCAAGAACCTGGTGATCGTCGGCGGCGGCGACTCCGCCCTGGACTGGGCGCTGAACTTCTGCGGCGGCAATGCCGACGGCAACCCGCACAAGGCCGAGAGCGTCATCCTGATCCACCGCCGCGACGGCTTCCGCGCCGCGCCGGCCAGCGTGGCCAAGATGAAGGAGCTGTGCGAGGCCTACGAGATGCAGTTCATCGTCGGCCAGGTCACCGGCTTCGAGGCCGAGGGCGGCGCACTGAGTCAGATCAAGGTCACCGGCGGCGACGGCGTGACCCGCACCGTGCCGCTGGACCAGCTGCTGGTCTTCTTCGGCCTCAGCCCCAAGCTGGGCCCGATCGCCGAATGGGGCCTGGCCCTGGACCGCAAGCAGATCGCGGTCGACACCGAGAAGTTCGAGACCAGCATCCCCGGCATCTTCGCGGTGGGCGACATCAACACCTACCCGGGCAAGAAGAAGCTCATCCTGTCGGGCTTCCACGAAGCCGCGCTGGCCGCCTTCGCGGCCGCGCCCTACATCTTCCCGGAGAAGCGCATCCACCTGCAGTACACGACCACCAGCCCCAAGCTGCACAAGGTGCTGGGCGTGGAGTCGCCGGTGTTCGACTGAGGCGACAAGCGCTGCGGACCCACGAAGGGGCGCCCGAGGGCGCCCCTTTTCAATGGCGCTTGGCGCGTCGGAAGGTGACGCTGCCCCATCTTGCGCAGGAGGCTGGGCAGGCCTGCTGCTGCGTGTCCCCCGGCCGCTTGGCGGCCTCCTCCTTGACCTTCGCAGCAGGCCTGCCCAGCCTCCTGACGCGCGGCCCAGGATGCGGGCCCGAAACCCGAAGGCGGCCTTGCGGCCCAGGGTGCGGGCCGGAGCTCCGCAAGCGGCATCGCGGTCCAGGGCGCGGGCCTAAACCCCGAGGGTGGCAGCGCGGGGCCGTGCAGGCGCGCAAGGGCGCAGGTCAAGGAGGAGGGCCGCGCAGCGGCCCGGGGGACACGAAGCCCTTGCGCGCCTGCGCGGCCCCGCGCCGCTCCAGCTGCGCGGCCCCGGGCCGCTCCACCCCGGCACAAAGCGCTGAAGGGAAGGAGCCCAGCGCCTTTTCAACGGCGCCGTCCCGGGGCCTGAGCACCCTCGGGCACAGCCCCCAGGGGCTTACTGCAGCGGCGTCTTCTTGCCGTCCTTGTAGACGTAGAGCGTCATGGCCGGGTCCTTGAGCTCGCCATCGGCCTCGAAGACGACCTTGGCCGTCACGCCTTCGTAGTTCGTTTCCTTGAGCTTGGGCGCATAGACCTTGGGGTCGGCGGAATCGGCACGCTTCATGGCGTCGGCCATCACCATCACCGCGTCGTAGACGTAGGGCGCGTAGACCTGGAACTGGCCCGGGAACTTGGCGTCGTAGGCGGCGCGCCAGGCGGCGCCCTTGGGCATCTTGTCGAGTGAGGCACCGCCTTCGGCACAGACCACGCCCTCCAGGGCCTTGGCGCCACCGGACAGCTCGGCGAGCTTGGCGGTGCAGATGCCGTCGCCGCCGAAGACCTTCACGCCACTCAGGCCGAGCTGGTCGAGCTGGCGCAGCATGGGGCCGGCCTGCGGGTCCATGCCGCCGAAGAAGACCGCCTCGGGCGCCTTGTCCTTGATGGCGGTCAGGATGGCCATGAAGTCGGTGGCCTTGTCGTTGGTGTACTGCTCGGCGACGACCTCGATGCCCTGCTCGGCCGCGATCTTCTTGAACACTTCGGCGATGCCCTGGCCGTAGGCGGTGCGGTCGTCGACCACCGCGACCTTCTTCAGGCCGAGGGTCTTGGCGGCGTAGACGGCCAGGCCGGCGCCAAGCGCGTTGTCGTTGGCCAGCAGGCGGTAGGCGGTGGTGAAGCCCTGCTGGCTGTACTTGGGATTGGTCGCCGCGGGGGTGATCTGCGGGATGCCGCAGTCGAAGTAGATCTTCGAGGCCGGAAGGGTGGTGCCCGAGTTCAGATGCCCGACCACGCCGTTGACCTTGGCATCGCAGAGCTTCTGCGCGGCGGCCGTGCCCTGCTTGGGGTCGGCGCCATCGTCCTCGGCCAGCAGTTCGAACTTGACCTTCTTGCCGCCGAGCACGATGCCCTGGGTGTTGAGCTCGTCGATCGCCATGCGGGCGCCGTTCTCGTTGTCCTTGCCGTAGTGGGCCTGGGCGCCGGAGACGGGGCCGACATGGCCGATCTTCACCACCAGGGTGTCGTCGGCCGGCTTGGAGCAGGCGGCCAGCAGCGCGGCGGCAGCCAGGGCCAGGGTCAGCGGCTTGAGCTTGAAGGTCATCGGGAGTCTCCGGGGGCGTGGGAAGGGGACGGGAATCGAGGGGCCGGGCCGCAGGGGCCTCAGCCGTCCATGGGATGGTGGCTGAGCGCGTAGCCGCGGTCGGCGTAATGCCGCCAGCGCTGGCGGCCGGCCAGGCGGCTGGCCGGGTCGGCGCCGACGATGTCGTAGAGCCGGGCGAAGCGCTCGAAGCCCGGCGGGGCCTCGGCGGTCTCGCCGGCCAGGTGCAGCAGGCGTTCGACGTCGGCCGGCACGGACTCGAGCCGCTCGACCAGCCAGACCGGCGTGGGCGCGAGGTGCGGGCCCGGCGGCTGTCCGGCACCCAGCCGGAGGTGCGGCCGGAAGCTCTGCGGGTCGTCGCTCCACAGGTGCTGGCTGATGCGGTCCAGCAATGCGGCCGGGCCCAGCACGGCCAGCCGGGCCCCCTGGGCTTCGGCCTTGCGAAGCAGCTTCATCACGTGGACGAGCGGCTCGGCCACGCCGGTGTGGAACTGGATCTCGGTCATCGCGCGACCGGGTCCGCTGCGCTCAGCCGCGTTCGCCAGCCTGGGCGCGACCGAGCAGGAAGTGGGTCAGCAGCGGCACCGGGCGGCCGGTGGCGCCCTTGGCTGCGCCGGACTTCCAGGCCGTCCCGGCGATGTCCAGATGGGCCCAGCGGTAGGCCTTGGCGAACTTCTTCAGGAAGGCGGCAGCGGTGATCGCGCCGCCCGCCCGACCACCGACATTGCCCATGTCGGCGAAATTGCTCTTCAGGCCTTCGTCGTAGTCGCTGTCCAGCGGCATGCGCCAGGCCAGGTCCAGGGCCTGCTCGCCGGCAGCCAGCAGCTCGGCGGCCAAGGCATCGTCGGGGCTGAAGAGGCCGCTGCGCACGGCGCCCAGGGCGATCACGCAGGCGCCGGTCAGGGTGGCGATGTCGACGACGGCCGCGGGCTTGAAGCGCTCGGCATAGGTCAGCGCGTCGCAGAGGATGAGACGGCCCTCGGCATCGGTGTTGAGGATCTCGATGGTCTGCCCGCTCATGCTGGTGACCACGTCGCCGGGCTTGATCGCACGGCCGTCGGGCATGTTCTCGCAGCTCGGGATCAGGCCGATCACATTGAGCTTGGGCTGCAGTTCGACCAGGGCGCGGAAGGTGCCGAGCACGCTGGCCGCACCGCCCATGTCAAACTTCATCTCGTCCATCTCCGGCGCCGGCTTGATGGAGATGCCGCCGGTGTCGAAGGTGATGCCCTTGCCGACCAGCACGACGGGGGCCTGCTTCTTGGCCGCCCCCTGGTAGTTCAGCACGATGAACTTCGGCGGCTCTTCGGAGCCCTGGGCCACGGCCAGGAAGGAGCCCATGCCGAGCTTCGCGCAGTCCTTGCGTTCCAGCACGGTGCAGCTCAGCTGCGGATGGGCCTTGGCGAGCTTCTGGGCCTCCTCGGCCAGCCAGCTCGGCGTGGCATGGTTGCCCGGGCGGTTCGCGCATTCGCGGGCCAGCTGCAGGCCCAGGCCGATGGCCTGACCGCGCGCGAGGCCGGCCTTCACCGCAGCGGCCTCGGCCTTGGCGCTGGCCAGGCTGATCTTCTGCAGCGCAGGCGCGGCGGCCGCGCTGGGCTTGGTGTGGGTGTAGCGGTAGCTGAACTCCGCAGCCGCCAGGGCCACGGCTTCGGCCTGGGCCTCGCCCAGCGGGGCGCCAGCCGTGGCCAGCAGCAGCTGGCGCACACCGAGCGGCTTGACCGCGGCGAGGCCCAGGGCCACCGCGCTGCGCAGGGCCTTGGCGCTGGCGTCGGCCGCCACCACGAAGAGCAGGCGCGCGGCCTTCAGGCCGGTCGGACGATGCAAGTAGAGGCTGCGGCCGCTTTCGAGCTTCAGGTCGCCGGCGGCGAGGGCCTCGTCGCGCAGGGCCAGCAGCGGTTCGGCCAGGGTCTGGGTCGCGGCTTCGCCGGACAGGACGAGCAGCAGCAAGTCGGTGCTGGCCGAGGCCAGGGCCTCGGGCCCGGCGGTGATCTGACGCAGTTCCATGGGCGGCCGTGAGGAGCGTGGCTCGTTATAAAGTCGGGCGATGTTATTCGATCGCTCGCTGCGCAAGGACCTCGGACGCAGCTTCGGAGCGACCCTGGTGGTCATCCTTGTCATCGTCATCACCAGCTTCCTGGTGCGTGCCCTCAACCAGGCCGCCGGCGGCGACATTGCGCCGCAAGACGTGGCCCTGCTCCTGGGCTATGCCGGCCTGCAGCACCTGCCGACCCTGCTGACGCTTTCCCTGTTCATCGCAGTGGTGAGCACCCTCACCCGCCTCTACCGCGACAGCGAGATGGTGGTCTGGCTCAGCAGCGGCCTGGGCCTGACGCGCTTCGTCGGACCGGTGCTGCGCTCGGCCGCGCCGGTGCTGGCCGCGGTGGCGGTGCTGGCCCTGGTGGTCTGGCCCTGGAGCAACCAGCAGGTGGTCGAGCTGCGTGATCGCTACCAGCGCCGCTCGGACCTGGCCAAGATCGCGCCGGGGCAGTTCATCGCCTCGTCGGACGGGCGGCGCATCTTCTTCGTCGACCGCGACAGCCAGGAGGCCGAGGCCGCCCGGGGCGGCGAGGGCCAGCTCGCACGCAACATCTTCCTGCTCGACCAGCAGGAGCATCAGGAATCGCTGACCGCCGCCCGCGGCGGCCGCATCGAATGGGTCGGCGAGGACCGTTTCGTCGTGCTCGAACAGGGCCAGCGCAATGACCTGGACCTGCAGACCGGGGAACGCCGCCAGGCCCGCTTCGAGACCTACCGCGTGCTGGCTGGCGAGCGCAATGTCGGCCCGGCCGGCGAGCTTCCGGTGAAGGCCCGCAGCACCTGGGCCCTGCTGGCCGAGCCGACGCTGCGCCACCAGGGCGAGCTGGTCTGGCGGGCCGGCCTGGCCCTGGGCGGCGTGCCCCTGGTGCTGTTCGGCATCGGCCTGGCTGCCGGCAACCCGCGCCGTGCCGGCAGCTGGAACCTCTTGCTGGCCCTGCTGGCCTTCGTCCTCTACTACAACCTGCTGCTGCTCTCCCAGACCTGGGTGGCCAGCGGCCGCGCGGCGGCCCTGCCGACCCTGCTGGTCCTGCACGGCGGCAGCCTCCTGGCCGCGCTGGCCCTGATCGCCTGGCGCCAGAACGGCATCAGCCTGGGCCTGCGGCGCACGCGCCGCGCGAACTGACACCATGCGAACCGTCCGCCGCCTGCTGCACGCCGAACTGCTCGGCGCCATCGCCTTCGTGACCCTGGCCTTCCTGGCCCTCTTCTTCTTCATCGACCTGGTCGACGACCTCGACAACCTCGGCCGGGGCGGCTACGGCCTGCACCATGCGCTGGGCTACTGCCTGCTGCTGGTGCCGGGGCACTTCTACGAGCTCTTCCCGATCGCGGTGCTGATCGGCGCGATCTACGCGCTGGCACGGCTGGCGCAGTCGAGCGAGTTCACCATCATGCGCACCGGCGGGCTGGGACCGGGACGGGCCCTGGGCCTGCTCGGCAAGCTCGGTCTGGTCTTCGCACTGCTCACCTTCGTCGTCGGCGATGTGGTGGCCCCCTGGGCCGATCAGCAGGCCGAGACCGTGCATGCGCTGTGGCGGGGCCGTGCCCCGCATGCCGGCCGGGACGGCGCCTGGCTCAAGGACCGGGCCCCGGCCGAGCCCGGCGAGCGGGCCGAGGCCGGCCGCTTCGAGTCGGTCCGCATCGAACGCATCGGCAACGACGGCCGCATGGAGGGCCTGCGGATCTACGCCTTCGATGCCGAAGGCCAGCTGCTCTCGCGGCTGCAAGCCGAGCGCGGCACGCTGCGCGAGGGGGCCTGGCATCTCGAAGGCGTGCGCCGCATCGACTGGCAGCCGCAGGGTGAAGGCGTGGGCCAGCACCTGCCCGCCGAGGAGCGGCTGGCGGAGCTGGTCTGGCCGAGCACCCTGTCGCCCGCGGTGGTGGCCGCTTCGATCACCCGCACCAGCAGCCTGTCGACGCTCAACCTGTGGCGCTACATGCGCCACCTCAGCGAGAACGCGCAGGCCGCGCAGAAGCCGGCGATCCAGTTCTGGAAGAAGGCGCTCTACCCGCTGGCCTGCCTGGTGATGCTGGGCCTGGCCCTGCCCTTTGCCTACCTGCAGGCGCGGCGCGGCGGCGTCAGCCTGAAGGTGTTCGGCGGCATCCTGCTGGGCATCAGCTTCGTGCTGCTGAACAACGTCTCGACCCACCTGGGCCTGCTGCGCGAGTGGACGCCCTGGCTGGCGGCCGGCGCGCCGAGTGCGGTCTACCTGCTGCTTTCGCTGGCAGCTTTCACCTGGCTGGTGCGTACCCGATGAGCCCGACCTCCGACCTGGCCGCCGACGGCGTGCTGCTCTTCGCCCACGGCGCGCGCGACCCGGCCTGGGCCGGCCCCTTCGAAGGCGTGGCCGCCCGGCTGCGCGCACAGGCGCCCGGGCTGAAGGTGGCCCTGGGCTTCCTCGAGTTCATGCAGCCCAGCCTGGCCGAAGCGGGTGCCGCGCTGGCGCAGGCGGGCTGCCGGCATGTGCGGGTGGTGCCGCTCTTCCTGGGGGCGGGCGGCCATGTGCGCAAGGACCTGCCGGCCCTGCTGGAGGCCCTGCGCGAGGCCCAGCCGGGCTGCCGCTACAGCCTGGCGCCGGCCGTCGGCGAACTCGACCCGGTGGTCGCTGCGATGGCGGAAGCGGCCCGCGCCCTGGCGGCTGACCCGGCCGCGGTGCCGCGCCACGACGCCGTGCCGATGCCATGAACCTGCACCAGTTCCGCTTCATCCAGGAGGCGGCGCGCCGCAACCTGAACCTGACCGAGACGGCCAAGGCGCTCTACACCTCGCAGCCCGGCATCAGCAAGGCCATCCTGGAGCTGGAGGAGGAACTCGGCATCGACATCTTCGTGCGCCACGGCAAGCGCCTGAAGCGCATCACCGAGCCGGGCCAGCGCGTGCTGCAGGCGGTGGACGTGATCCTGCGCGAGGTGGCCAACCTCAAGCGCATCGGCGAGGAATACAGCAAGCAGGACAGCGGCACCCTGGTGATCGCCACCACCCACACCCAGGCGCGCTACCTGCTGCCGGGACCGCTGGTCGCGCTGCGCAAGCGCCATCCGAAAGTCGTCGTCACCCTGCTGGAGGCCGCGCCGCCCCAGGTCGCGCAGATGCTGCTGGAGGACCGTGCCGACGTCGGCCTGGCCACCGAGGCCCTGGCCGGCACCGAGGGCCTGCTGAGCCTGCCCTGCTACGAATGGCAGCACATGCTGGTGATGCCGGCCGACCATCCGCTGGCCGCGACCGAGCGCCTGACCCTGGAGCAGATCGCCCGCGAGCCCGTGGTCTCCTACAGCGCGGCCTACGCCGGGCGCACCCGCATCGACCAGGCCTTCGCCCTCAAGGGCCTGAGCCCGCAGGTGGTGCTGGAAGCCACCGACGCCGACGTGATCAAGACCTATGTGCGCCACGGCATGGGCCTGGGCATCGTGCCGGAGATCACCGTGAAGGACGACCCGGCCTGCGCCGCCGGCGGCGACCTGGTCGTGCGGCCGATGGGCCAGTTCTTCGGCCGCAACACCACGCGCATCGCCTTCAAGCGCAGCGCCTACCTGCGCAGCTTCGTCTACACCTTTGCGGAGCTGGTGTCCGAGCGCATGAACCGCAGCCTGATCGAGAAGCTGATGGCCGGCCAGGCCGAACACTACGAGCTCTGAGCCCCGCCCCGCCATGAACGCCCTCCGCACCGCCCCGCCACCCGCGGTCCGAAGCCGCCTGCCGCAGGTCGGCACGACCATCTTCAGCGTGATGTCCGCCCTGGCGCAGCAGCACGATGCGGTGAACCTCGGCCAGGGCTTCCCGGACTTCGGCTGCGATCCGCGACTGATCGATGCGGTCGAGCGTGCCATGCGCGCGGGCCACAACCAGTACGCGCCGATGCCGGGCGTCGCCGCGCTGCGCGAGCGTCTGGCCGAGAAGATCGCCGCGCTGCACGGCCGGGCCTACGACCCGGGGCAGGAGATCACCATCACCGCCGGCGCGACCCAGGCGGTGTTCACGGCCCTGCTGGCCTTCACCCAGCCGGGCGACGAGGTGATCGTGCTGGAGCCGGCCTTCGACAGCTATGCGCCGGGCATCGCGCTGGTCGGCGCCCGCATGGTGCGGGTGGCGCTGGACGCCGACTTCCGGCCCGACTTCGACGCCCTCGCCGCCGCCATCACGCCGCGCACGCGGCTGATCCTGACGAACACGCCGCACAACCCCAGCGGCACGATCTGGTCGGCGCAGGATCTGGACCGCCTGCACGCCCTGCTGGCCCCGACCGACATCCTGCTGCTGAGCGACGAGGTCTACGAGCACATGGTCTACGACGGCCGCGCGCATGCCAGCGCGGCCGGCCACCCGGGCCTGGCCGCGCGCAGCGTGGTGATCTCCAGCTTCGGCAAGACCTACCACGTGACCGGCTGGAAGATCGGCAGCGTGGCCGCGCCGGCCGAGCTGAGCGCCGAGTTCCGCAAGGTCCACCAGTTCAATGTCTTCGCGGTCAGCTCGGCCGTGCAGCAGGGCCTGGCCGAGCACCTGCGCGACCCGGCCCCCTACCGGGAGCTGTCGGCCTTCTACCAGGCCAAGCGCGACCGCTTCCGGGACGGCCTGGCCGCCACACCGCTGCGGCTGCGGCCCTGCGAGGGCAGCTACTTCCAGGTGGTCGACTACGGCGGCCTGCGGCCGGAGCTCGCCGCGCTCGACGAGGAGGCCCTGGCGCGCTGGATGACGCGCGAGATCGGCGTGACCGCCATCCCCATGTCGGCTTTCTATGCCGACGGGCGGCAGCGCCAGCAGATCCGCTTCTGCTTCGCCAAGCGCGACGACACGCTCGACCGCGCGTTGGACCGGCTGGCCCGGCTCTGAGCCGGGCCGGGCGCTCAGCCCGCCGACCCCGGGGCCGAGGGGCTCTCGTCGCCGACGGGCAGTTCGATGTCGACCTCGGTCACCGCGATCTGACGGGCCACGTCGCAGGCGATCGCGTGCAGCAGCATCAGCTCGCGATACGCCGACAGGTCGAAACGCTGACGATCAGGTCGGCCGGCGGCGGGCCGCCGCAAGCTCTTGCCCAGGGTGGAGGCGGCCCGCAGCGGGTTCGGCCAGATCGCCACCAGGCGGGCCAGCGCCAGGGGATGTGCCTCCAGGCCGCGGTCCGGGCCGGTGTGGGCTTCCCAGGCCGGCATGGCCAGATTGAAGCGGGCCTCGGTGCGCAGGCGCAGCGCCTCCCAGGCTTCACGGTCGCCATGGCGGCTCAGGATGTCGGCCAGCTTGAGGTGCAGGCGCGGGGTCGGCGCGGCGTCCAGCGCCTCGGCGAGCAAGCCCTTGGCGGCCTCGTCCTGGCCCAGGGCGAGGAAGAAGTCGGCCTGCTGCTCGACATCGACGAGGCTGTCGGTGGCCAGTAACTCGTCCCAGCCCTCAGACGTCGGGGTGACAGGGCCAAGCGCAGGCTCAGGCTGAGTCCGCAAGCGGCCGGCCAGCAACTCTGCCTCCCCGGGAAGCGCTGCATAGGACGCGGGTCCGGTGTCCGGCGCTTCGAGCGCACTCTGACTCAGCCGGGCTCGGGCGACATCGGCCCGAGTACTGGCTTGGTGACTGGTCGAAGGCAACGCGGTTCTCTGTCTGGCGGACACAGGCAGATGCAGGGTACGCCCAGGATCGGGCAGGAAACGCATGCGCCAACGCCAGCCGAGCAAGACCACCAGCAGACCCAAGCCGACCAGCACGAACAGGCTCATTCCCGGGCGGCTTTGGGACTGGACAGCAGCCGCAATCTGGGTTCCGGCCGAAGCCGCCGATCGAATCGGCTCGGGGCCAGCGTGAACCGTGTCACCCAAAACCGATGCGCAACCCGAAGCAATCCAGCGGATCTGGTTAAAAAGGGCTTTGCTGGGCATGCGGTCCTGAGAATCACCGTACGTGGCGTTCACTCTACCATTAAGCTCCGGAGAGTCTTCCGTTGTAGACATGTACGCAATCATGTATGCAAAGTCCTGAGCCTGCTGTAGGCAAGCAGCCGGGCGTGCGGATCAACACAACCATGCTTCCGAACAGGCCGCCCTGAGAGACGGGGCGCAGCTTCCGAAACAGTGCGTTCGCTCAGAACACCGACACCTTCTCCAATGAACAAAGGCAGGCAGCTAGCCAAGGTAGCGCATCAGGACTGGCCTGCGATCTCGGTGAGATCTCGAGCCCGGCCTGCTTTCAGGTCAAGGCTGGGGAACTGCCGCGGTGCAAAAGGGGAGACGAAATTGCTGGAGGGTTGCATGGCCGCAGGTCCAGATATTTGACACGCTGGGCCAAGCGGGTGACGGACATGCATCATCCGACTTCCTGCGATGAAGTCGCTGAATTGTTTGGTTCCGCGCTGAACGGTCCTGCAAGGAGATCTGCTGCAAAGTCGAGCGCGGGCCCCTGTGCATGCTGACCGTGAGCGACCACGGCGCTTGATCAGCTACCTGCCCGGTTCCATCTAGACCAGCGGACGGGACGGCACTGGCTGCATCTTCTGGCCACGCGCCGGCTCGGCCGCCACCAAATGTGCCTGCCGCAACGCCCGCTGCAGGAGGCCCCAAGCCCGATCCAGGAGTTCCGGAGACAGATCGCCAGACACCTCCAAGCGCAGCTCAACGCGACCCCGCAAAGTCAGCAACTGCATGGCCTGATTTCCTGGTAGCCAGGTCCAGCTCTCGGCCAAGGCTTCAGCCAAGCCGCCTTCAAGCCAGACCTGTACCGTCCAGGGCGCCGGCGCAACGGCGCGAAAGCGCTCACGCAGCGGTTTCATGGCCGGCAAGATCAACGGCGGATACATGGCCAACCAGCGCATCGGTTCGCTGAAACCGGGATCAAGACGGGTCTGCGCGGTCGCAGTCAGACGTGTGTAAATCGCACGCTCCAAGCGCTCGGCCAGCCCGCGGCTCAGCAACAACATCTGCAGCCGAGGCGGCAGGCCAGCGTCAACCCGCAGGCGCAACACTGGATCTCGCAACCCATCGAGGGTCAGCGTTCCCCACTCGACCCGTACAGCACCCAAGTCGGACTGCCCGCTCAAACCCCAGCCCCCTTGTGTGGCCAGCGGCTGCGCGACCCACCCATGGCTTCGACCCCAGGACCTCAAGAGCCCGGCGGCTGGCTTGGGAGGACGACGCCGCAGCAAACTCCAGACGGCTGACCACATGACGGATGCGCTGCTAAGGTGAGACGTCTCGTGCCAGTTGGCGCGGGCCGTCGTCGGCGGAACCGACTGCATCCAACGCCACGGTCATCATGGTCACAGTGTATTCATGGCCGACACCCAATGGCCACAAGGTCCACATCCTGCTGGAAGAGTGCGGCCTGCCCTATCAGGTCGAGCCGGTCGACATCGGCGCGGGCGCGCAGTTCGACCCGGCCTTCCTCGCGATCAGCCCGAACAACAAGATCCCCGCGCTGGTGGACCCGGACGGCCCGGGGGGGGCACCGATCAGCCTGTTCGAGTCCGGCGCGATCCTGATGTACCTGGCCGAGAAGACCGGCCGCTTCCTGCCGTCCGAGCCGCGGGCGCGCTGGTCGGTGCTGCAGTGGCTGATGTTCCAGATGGGCGGCGTCGGGCCGATGCTGGGCCAGGCGCATCACTTCCGCCTGTATGCGCCCGAACCGATCGACTATGCGATCGAGCGCTACACGCGCGAGGCCCGGCGGATCTATGGCGTGATGGACCAGCGTCTGGTCCACAGCGCCTGGCTGGCGGGTGAGGACTACTCGATCGCCGACATCGCCGTCTGGCCCTGGCTGCGTACGGCCGAGCGACAGGGCGTCGACTGGAGCGATTTCCCCCGGCTGAAGGCCTGGTTCGACCGCATCGCCGAGCGGCCGGCCGTCCAGCGTGGCCTCGCGGTGCTGGCCGATCGCCGCAAGCCGCTGACCGACGAGAAAGCCCGCGCGCTGCTGTTCGGCCAGGGCCCGAAGGCCTGAGCCTGCCCAGGCCCCTCAGGCCGACGCGGCCCGGGCCGTGTCGGCCACGATACGGCCCGCCTCCAGCCGCAGCTGGCGGTCGCAACGGGCCGCCAGGCCCAGGTCGTGGGTGACCATCACCAGGGTCGTGCCGCGCTCGCGGTTCAGGGCCAGCATCAGCTGCATGACCGTCTCGCCGGTCGCGTGGTCCAGGCTGCCGGTCGGCTCGTCGGCCAGCAGCAGGGCTGGCTCGACGACGAAGGCCCGTGCCAGGGCCACCCGCTGCTGCTCGCCACCGGAAAGCTTGCGCGGCGTGTGGCCGAGGCGGGCCCCCAGGCCGACCCGTTCCAGCATGGCCACCGCGCGGTCGCGGGCGCGCGGATCGCCCTGCAGTTCCAGCGGAAGCATCACGTTCTCCAGCGCGCTGAGGTGGGCCATCAGCTGGAAGCTCTGAAAGACGAAACCCAGATGGCGTGCCCGCCAGGCCGCGCGGGCGTCCTCGTCCATGGCATACAGATCGACGCCGCCGATCCGCACCGTGCCGCGGCTTGGCCGGTCCAGCCCGGCCAGCAGGGCCAGCAGGGTGCTCTTGCCGGAGCCGGAGGCCCCGACAATCGCACAGGACTGACGCGCTGCCAGGCTGAAGTGGATGTCGTCCAGCAGGGTCAGCAAGCCCGCAGCGTCCTCGACCGTTCGGCCGAGGTGCTCAACCGCCATCAAAATCTCGCCCATGAACTCCGTTCCCCCAAGCCCCGGCTCGCATGAAAACCGGGGCACCGACCGGGCACTTCCCTCCCTGCGGCCCCAGGGGCGCGACTTTAGCGGTGGCACGGGACGGCGTCGGACCCTCGCCGCCTTGGGCGTGCTGGCGGCAGGCCTGCTCGGCGGCGGCCTGTGGCTCGGCCGCCTGCCCGCACTTCAGGCAGCCCCGCCGCCCACCGTGCTGGTGCTCGGCGACAGCCTCTCGGCCGAGTACGGCCTGCGCCGCGACAGCGGCTGGGTGGCCTTGCTGCAGGCTCGTCTGGTGCAGCGCAAGCTGCCGCATCAGGTCGTCAATGCCAGCATCAGCGGCGAGACCAGCTCCGGCGGCCGCCAGCGCCTGCCGGCCCTGCTGGCGCGGCACCGGCCGGCGGTGGTCGTCATCGAGCTGGGCGGCAACGATGCGCTGCGCGGCCTGGCGCTGGGCGCGACCGAGGACCACCTGCGCGCCATGGCCCGCGCGGTGCGCGCGGCCGGCGCCCGCCTGCTGCTGCTGGGCATGCAGATCCCGCCCAACTACGGCCGCCGCTACAGCGAGGACTTCGCCGCCCTCTTCCCCCGCATCGCACGCGAGGAGGGCGCCGCCCTGCTGCCCTTCTTCCTGGATGCGGTGGCCGCGCCGGCCGACCTGAACCGCTACTTCCAGCCCGACCGCATCCACCCCAACGAAGCCGCCCAGCCGCGCATGCTCGACAGCGTCTGGCCCGTGCTGGAGCCGCTGCTGCGCAGCCCGGCCGCTGCGCGCTGAGCCGGCGGGGCGCCTCAGTCCTCGTCCGCCGCCGCGTCCAGGCCGGGGAAGAGCACCTCGGTGTAGCCAAAGCGCCGGAAGTCGCGTACCCGCATGGGGTAGAGCATGCCGATCAGGTGGTCGCACTCATGCTGGACCACGCGGGCGTGGAAGCCCTCCGCCTCGCGCTCGATCAGCCGGCCCTGCGGATCGAGGCCCTCATAGCGGATCCGAGACCAGCGCGGCACCACGCCACGCAGGCCGGGCACCGAGAGGCAGCCCTCCCAGCCCTCTTCCTCCGCCTCGCCGAGCGGCGTGATGCGAGGGTTCAGCAAGACGGTGCGCGGCACTGGCGGCGCCTCCGGGTACCTCGGGTTCGGCGCGCCGCTGCCGAAGATCACCACCTGCCAGTCCTCGCCGATCTGCGGCGCGGCCAGGCCGGCGCCGTTCGCGGCGGCCATGGTGTCCTCCAGGTCGCGGATCAGCGCATGCAGCGCCGGGCTGTCGAAGTCGCGCACCGGCTGCGCCACGCGCAGCAGGCGCGGGTCGCCCATCTTCAACAAGGGACGCACGGGCATCGCAAGCTCTCCTCTCCGCGGCGCCCCGACGGCACCGCGCCGGGCCCGAGCATGCCAGCCCGGACGGCGAGCCGCAGAATGCGGCGGCCGGCGCGCTGCGCCCTTGCCGCCTTGCTCCCTGCCCATGGCCCGACCGCCCCGCACCCCGCCCGCCCCCGCCCCGGCCGACTTCGGCAAGCCCTTGCAGGGCGGGCGGCTGCGGCTCTACACCATCATCTTCGAGGCCGAAACCCGCGCGGGCCGAGCCTTCGACATTGCGCTGATCCTGGCCATCCTGGCCAGCGTCGCGGTCGTCATCGCCGACAGCGTGGCCCCGCTGCGGGCCCGCCACGGCACGCTCTTCGGCGTGCTGGAATGGGTCTTCACCCTGGTCTTCACGGTCGAATACCTCGCCCGCCTGGCCTGCGTGCGGCATCCGCTGCGCTACGCCACCAGCTTCTACGGCGTGATCGACCTGCTGGCGGTGCTGCCGACCTATCTGGCCTTCTTCGTGCCGGAGCTGCATGCCCTGATCGATGTGCGCCTGCTGCGGCTGCTGCGCGTCTTCCGCATCTTCAAGCTCGGCGCCTACGTCGAGGAGTACGGCGCGCTCGGCCGTGCGCTGCGGGCCTCGCGGCGCAAGATCGCCGTCTTCCTGTCCTTCGTGCTGCTGGTCGTCACCGTGATGGGCACGCTGATGTATGTGGTCGAGGGGCCGGAACACGGCTTCACCAGCATCCCCACTGCGATCTATTGGGCCATCACCACCATGACCACGGTGGGCTTCGGCGACCTCACGCCCAAGACCGACCTCGGCCGCCTGATCGCCTCGGTGATGATGCTGCTGGGCTGGGGCACGCTGGCCGTGCCCACCGGCATCGTCACCGCCGAGTTCACCGCCCAGCGCCTGGTGCGCGAACCCACCACCCGCAGCTGCCACGAATGCCTGAGCGAGGGTCACCTGCCCACCGCCCGCTTCTGCCGCGACTGCGGGGCCCCGCTGCCCGACTTCCAGCGCGACGGGGCCTAGGCCCGCCGTTCAGCGCAGGCGGGGCAGATCAGGATCGACCCCCATGCGCCGTCCGACTGGCTCACGGGGGACGCTCGACCTTCGTGGGCATCCACGGCTCGATCCCCGAGGTCCGGGGCTCCGCCCGGGAACCTCTCGTAACAACGATCGGCTCCGTGGTAAAAATTTTGGGGAGGTTCCCCTTCGGTGGCCTGGTGTCATCCCTTGCTTGCCAGGCTTGATGAGACCGAAACGGCTGCAGCCCTACCGCCCTGGTCAAACGGATACACGACCTGCCCTCCGGTCCAGCCTTGGGCGCCCGAGGGCGGCGGGTGATGCTGATTGCGTGCTTGGCCAACGGTTCCTAAATTTATTTCCAGGAGTTGACGATGCTGAAAGTGAAACCGCTGATTCTCGGTACGAGCCTGTTCGCGATGGCCCTGGGCGTGGCCACGGCCGCGCCGGTGACCTATCTGTACACGGGCAATCTGTTCGACACCTTCGTCGGACCAGCCAGCAATGGTCCGGAGACGCGAATTGCCGCGAAGGTCACGTTTGATCAGGCGTACGTCAACGCAGCGGTCAACAAGAACAGCATCCTCGATTTCGAGATGTCCACCGATGGGCTCAATTTCAGCCCGGCCAGCAACTATTTTCTGGTGACGGGAGACTTCACATTCAGCGCGGGCAACATCACCGAGTGGGACCTGTTCACCCTGGCGGCGAATCCCCGCCTGCACACCACCCACCTGCAGGACCTTTCGTATTACCAGGTCGGTCCGCACATCGTTTCCCAAAACTCGGTGAGCAACCAACCGGGTCAATGGGTGCTGCAGACGGCCTCGGTTCCCGCCCCGGTTCCGGAGCCGGGGACCTATGCCCTGATGCTCCTGGGGCTGGGATGCGTGGCGGCTGCAGTCCGTCGCGGCCGGCGCTGATCCGGCACGGCGTGCGGGGCGGGCGGATCCCATCCGCTCCCGTCCTCGATCCCCTGGGTCGGGGGCGGCAGATGCAGCCTCCGACCCGGAGCGTGTCGGCACGGCCCGTGTCGACCCGCACGCCAGCATCTCACTTGGACGGGACCTTGCCCTCGACGCCCTTCAGGTAGAAATCGACCTTGTCCTTCCACGCCTGGTCGGCCTTCACGCCGGCGGCCAGCACCTCGGCCCCGGCGGTGCTGGTCAGCGGGCCGGTGAACACTTCGAGGCTGCCCTCCTTCAGGCCCGCCTTGGCGGCTTCGAGCTTGGCCAGGGCGTCGGGCGGCAGGCCGTCCATGAGCTTGACCAGCGCGTTCTGGCCCTCCTTCACGCCCCAGATCGTGCGGCCGGTCGTCCAGCTGCCGTCGAGCACCTGGCCGATCGCCTGCTTGTAGTAGCCGCCCCAGTCGACGATGGCGGACGCCAGGTGGGCCTTGGGCGCCACCGCGCTCATGTCGCTGTCCCAGCCGAAGGCGTACTTGCCGTTCTTCTCGGCGGTCTGCAGCACGGCGGAGGAGTCGGTGTTCTGCAGCAGCACGTCGGCGCCGGCGTTGATCAGCGACTGCGCGGCCTCGCCTTCCTTCGGCGGATCGAACCAGGAGCTGACCCAGACCACCTTGGTCTTGATCTTGGGGTTCACCGACTGCGCGCCCAGGGTGTAGGCGTTGATGTTGCGCAGCACCTCGGGGATGGGGAAGGAGGCGACGAAGCCCAGCGTGCCGGTCTTGCTCATGGCCCCGGCAACGATGCCGGCCAGGTAGGCATCCTCGTAGAACTTCGCGTCGTAGACGCGGAGGTTGGCGGCCGTCTTGTAGCCGGTGGCATGTTCGAACTTGACGTCGGGGAAGTCGGCCGCCACCTTCAGCATCGGTTCCATGTAGCCGAAGGACGTCGCGAAGATGATCTTGTGGCCCTGCTCGACCAGGTCGCGGATCACGCGTTCGGCGTCGGCACCCTCGGGCACCTTCTCGACGAAGCTGGTCTGCACCTTGTCGCCGAAGGCGGCCTCGACGGCCTTGCGACCCTGGTCGTGGGCATAGGTCCAGCCAGCGTCGCCGACCGGACCGACATAGACCCAGGCCGCCTTCAGCGGCGCGGGGGCGGCGGCGGGCGCCGAGGCGGCCTCGGCCGCGGGCGGCGGCTCGGACTTGCCGCAACCCTGCAGCAGCACGGCGGCGGCCAGCGGGGCCAGGGCCGCCAGGCGGATCAGGGCACGCTTGCGGGAATCGAACATGGACGCTCCTGGGAGACGGGGACAGGAAGGGGGCGGCCGGCCGCGAGGCCTCAGCCGCCCGGATGGAAGGGTTTGCCGAGGGAGGCCGGCATGTGGGTGCGGATCCACAGCGGATTGCGCGAGATCAGTGCCAGCACGATCACCGTGGCCAGGTACGGCAGCATGGCCAGCAGCTGGCTGGAGATTTCCACGCCCGCCCCCTGCAGCGCGAACTGCAGCATGGTCACGCCGCCGAACAGGTAGGCGCCCAGCAGCACCCGCGTCGGCCGCCAGGTGGCAAAGGGCGTCAGCGCCAGGGCGATCCAGCCGCGGCCCGAGACCAGGCCCTCGACCCACAGCGGCGCGTAGACCACCGACAGATAGGCCCCGGCCAGGCCGCACAGCGCCCCGCCCAGGATGACCGCCGCCGCCCGCAACGCGCGCACCGGATAGCCCAGGGCATGCGCGGCCTCGGGCGATTCGCCCAGCGCGCGCAGCACCAGGCCGGCGCGACTGTGGTCCAGCGCCCAGGCCAGGCCCAGGCCCAGCAGCAGGGTCAGCGGCACCAGCGGATGCTGGGCGAACAGGACCGGGCCGACCAGCGGCAGCTCGCCGAGCCATGGCAGTGCGAACACCGCCTGCTCCGGCAGCTTCTGGCCGACCATGGACACGCCCACGAAGGCCGAGAAGCCGGCGCCGAACAGGCTGAGCGCCAGGCCGGTGGCGTACTGGTTGGTGTTCAGGCCGATGACCAGCAGCGCAAACAGGGCCGCCATCAGCGCACCCGCTGCAGCGCCGGCCGCGAAGGCCAGCCCCTGGCCGCCGCCGGCCAGGGCCACGGCGAAGCCAGCCACCGCGGCCACCAGCATCGTGCCTTCGGTGCCGAGGTTGAGCACGCCCGCCTTCTCGCCGATCAAGAGGCCCAGGCCGGCCAGCGCCAGCGGTGTGCCGGAGGCCAGGGTGGCGGCCAGGAGCAGGGCCAGCTCGTTCATGCAGCTTCTCCGGAAGCCGGGGCCGCGGCGGGCGCCGGGGATGAGGGGGCCGTCGGCCGCGAGGCGGTTCGCCGCACCCAGCGCAGGCGCTGCTGCACGAAGGTGTCGCAGGCCAGCAGCAGCACCAGCAGCAGGCCCTGGAAGACACCGGTCAGCGCATTCGGTAGGCCCAGGCGGGACTGGGCCAGCTCGCCGCCGATGGTCAGCATCGAGAGCAGCACGCCGGCCAGGCCGATGCCCAGCGGATGCAGGCGGCCGACGAAGCAGACGATGATGGCCGTGAAGCCGTAGCCGGTCGAGACATGCGGGGTCAGCTGCCGCAGCGGGCCGGCCAGCTCCAGCGCACCGGCCAGGCCGGCCAGGCCACCCGAGAGCAGCAGTGCCGTCCACAGCGCGCCGCGGCTGGAGAAGCCGGCATAGCGCGCCGCCGCCGGCGCCAGGCCGCCGACCTGCAGCTGGTAGCCGCGCCAGGAGCGGAACAGGAAGAGCCAGGCCAGGCCGATCAGCAGCGGCGCCAGCAGGAAGCCGACATGCAGGCGCGTGCCGGGGATCAGCCGCGGCAGGGCGTAGGCGGCATCGAAGCTCGGCGTCTGCGGGAAGTTGAAGCCCGCCGGATCCTTCCACGGCCCGAAGACCAGGTGGTTCAGCAACTGCTGGGCCACATAGACCAGCATCAGGCTGACCAGGATCTCGCTGGCGTGGAAACGGTCGCGCAGCAGCGCCGTCAGCCCCGCCCAGGCCATGCCGCCAGCCACGCCGGCCAGCAGCAGCAGGGGGGCCCGCAGGCCGGCCGGCGTGCCCTCGGGTGCGGGGCCGAGGGCCAGGGCCAGGCCGCCCGCCGCGATCACACCGAGCAGGAACTGCCCTTCCGCGCCGATGTTCCAGACATTCGCGCGGTAGCAGACGGCCAGACCCAGGGCGCACAGGATCAGCGGCGTGGCCTTGAGCAGCACCTCCGACACGCCGCGCAGGCCGTTGAGCGGCTCGACGAAGAAGACGGCCAGGCCGCGCACCGGGTCCTTCCCGAGCATCAGGAACAGCAGCGCGGCGATCAGCGCGGTCAGCGCCAGCGCGATCAGCGGCGAGGCCAGGGCCAGGGCGCGCGCCGGCCGGGCGCGGGGCTCAAGCCGCAGCATGCTGCGCCTCCGGGGCCTGCGGCCACAGGCCGCTCATCCAGCTGCCCAGGCGTTCGACGCTGGCCTCGGCCACGGGCATGGCCGGGCTGAGCCGGCCCTGGGCCATCACGACCAGGCGGTCGCTGAGGGCAAGCAGTTCGTCGAGCTCCTCGCTGACCAGCAGCAGCGCGCAGCCGGCTTCGCGCAGGGCCAGCAAGGCCGCGCGGATCTGTGCGGCGGCGCCGACATCGACGCCCCAGGTCGGCTGGGCGACGACCAGCAGGGCCGGCTGGGCGTCGACCTCGCGGCCGACGATGAACTTCTGCAGATTGCCGCCCGAGAGGCTGCGCGCGGCCGCCATCGGCCCGCCCGCCTTCACGCCGTAGCGCGCGATCAGCGCCGCGGCCTGCGCGCGCAGCGGGCCGCGGCGCAGCCAGCCGCCGCGGCCGCGGGCCTCGTCGCGGGTCAGCAGGGTGTTGTCGGCCAGGGACAGGCTGGGCACGGCGCCGCGGCCCAGGCGCTCTTCGGGCACGAAGCGCAGGCCCAGGGCACGGCGCGGACGGGGGCCTCTGCGGCCGATGTCCTGGCCGAAGAGGCGGAGGCTGCCGGGCGCGGCGCGGGTGTCCTCGCCCGAGAGCGCGGCCAGCAGCTCCTGCTGGCCGTTGCCCGAGACGCCGGCCACGCCGAGGATCTCGCCGCGCCGCAGCGTGAAGCTCACGTCGTGCAGCTCGGTGCCGAAGGGGCTGCGCCGCGGCAGCGAGAGGCTGCGGACGTCCAGCGCAAGCTCGCCCGGCTGGCCCGAGCGGGCCGCCAGGGCGGGCGGCTCGCTGCCGATCATGAGGCGCGACAAGGCGGCGGCATCGACGGTGCGCGGGTCGACCGTGCCGGTCACGCGGCCGCCGCGCAGCACCGTGCAGTGGTGGCAGAGCGCGCGGATCTCGTCGAGCTTGTGGCTGATGTAGAGGATGGAGCAGCCCTCCGCCGCCAGGCGGCGCAGGGTGACGAAAAGCTTCTCGACGGCCTGCGGCGTGAGCACCGAGGTCGGCTCGTCGAGGATGAGCAGCTGCGGCCGCGTCATCAGCGCGCGGACGATCTCGACCCGCTGCCGCTCGCCCACCGACAGGGCGTGCACCGGGCGGTCCGGCTCCAGTTCGAGGCCGTAGCTGGCCGAGACCTCGGCGATGCGATCGCGCACGCCATCCAGGCGACCAGCGCGGTCCAGGCCCAGCCACACGTTCTCGGCGACGGTCAGGGTCTCGAACAGGCTGAAGTGCTGGTAGACCATGCTGATGCCGAGCGCACGGGCCTCGGCCGGGCTGCGCAGCTGCACCGGGCGGCCGTTCCAGCGCAGGCTGCCGGTGTCGGGCTGCACGGCACCGTAGATGATCTTCATCAGCGTGGACTTGCCCGCCCCGTTCTCGCCGAGCACGGCGTGGATCTGGCCGGGGGCCACCTGCAGGTGCACACCGTCGTTGGCGCGCACCGCGGGGTACTGCTTGCTGATGTCGGCGAGTTCGAGTCGGAGCATGCGGACCTCCGGCCCCGCCACGGGGCCGTCGGAGCGAGCCGGACGCAAGTCGCGCGCCCGGCCGCGGGAGCCTCAGAAGTGGTACTCGACCCGGACCATCGGCGTGCGCGCCGTGGCGCCCGAACCGGCCGGGCCCTTGGTGTCGTTGCCGAACTTGTTGCGCCAGTACTCGTAGGCGACGCCAGCCTTGAAGGTCCCCTTGGGGCCGCCCAGCAGCGCGCCGACATCGGCCATCAGCTTCATGTCGACATGGGTCTCGGGCTTGGTGTCCCCGCCGAACTCGTCCTTGCCCTTGTTGCCGATGTAGAGGCCGTAGCCCTGGAAGGCCAGCAGCGGGAAGCCCGGCACGGCCAGGCTCCATTCGGCGGCCAGGGCCGGATGGGTGTCGTAGGTGTAGCGCGACACGCCGTTGGGCGCATTGCTTTCCTGAAGGGCCAGGAGCGACAGGTTGAGGAAGCCCGGCACATCGAACATCACCGTCGGGCCCAGCACGAACATGCGCTTGCGCGAGCTGTAGGCATCGTTCTTGGTGTTCAGGTCGAAGCCTGCCGTGAGGCCGAAGCCGCGCGCCGGACCCCAGGCCAGCGAGGTGCCGGTGACCTTGCCCAGGTCGAGCAGGTGGCGGTAGACGACATAGACCTCCTGCGCGCCGGAACGGCCACCCACGGCCGGATCGCTGCTGTCGGAGATCAGCACATCGGCATTGAAGAAGTTCACACCGTACTTGTAGCCGCTGGCATGGGTCAGGGCGATGATGGTCTTGCCGATGTCGTTCGGGCCGAAGGGCTCGGCGAAGCGTTCGCCGTAGCGCACGCTCAGGGCGGTATCGCTCCAGTCGGCGGCGGAGACGGGGGCGGCGAGGCTGAGCGCGGCCAGGGCCAGCGCGAGCGCGGTCTTGCGGGTGGTGTGCATCGGGGTCCCGAGGGCGGTGGTTGGAAGACGGGGCGCGGCCATCCGCGAGGGCGGGGGCTTGCCGGCAAATTCGCAACATCCGTACCACCGCAACCGTCTCTGGCATGCCGTGCGGAACACATCGCATGCACCTTTTGTATACAAACTTCCGCACCAAGCTTGGCCCGAACGCCTCCCGCGCGCACCGCCGCGGGCACCGCCCCGAAAAGCTGACAAAGCCTTGACGGGCGCGGCAGGTCGGCCTGCTCGACCGGATGCGCGCCGTGGCTCAGCCGCCGAGCCCGGCCGCCGCGGACCCGCCATGGCGGCGCACGCCGGCCACCCAGGTCTCGACGAGGTTGCGTTCGTCGCCCAGGGTCATCCAGGCGAAGAGGCGCTCGTGCAGCGCGGCCTGCGGGCTGTGCTGCGGCCCGGTGGGGCGCGCGCAGGCGATGGCATCGCGGTGCGCCGCGACCGGGCCGCAGGCCCAGTCCCACACCGCCAGGTCGGCCAGGCAGCCGGGGCTGAAGTGGCCGATCTCGCCGGCCAGGCCCAGGGCCTCGGCACCGCCCAGGGTGGCGGTGTGCAGGGCCTTCCAGGCCGACAGCCGCGTGCCGCGCAGGGCCTGGATCTTGTACGCATCGCCCATCGTGCGCAGCATCGACAGGCTGGTGCCCCCGCCGACGTCGCTGGCCATGCTGACCCGGTAGCCGGCCTCGGTGGCGCCGGCCCAGTCGAACAGGCCGCTGCCGAGGAAGAGGTTGCTCGACGGCGAATGCGCGATCTGCGCGCCGGTGTCGGCCAGCAGCGCGCGGTCCTCGGCGTCCAGCCAGATGCCGTGGGCCAGCACCGCGCGCGGGTGCAGCAGGCCGTGGCGGTGGTAGATGTCGAGGTAGCTTCGCGCCTCGGGAAAGAGCTCGCCGACCCAGCGGACCTCCTCGGTGTTCTCGGCCACATGGGTCTGCATGTAGAGCGTGGGCTCCTCCGCGCAGAGGCGGCCGGCCATGGCCAGTTGCGCACGGCTGCTGGTGGCGGCAAAGCGCACCGTCACCGCATAGGCCAGGCGGCCGTGACCGTGCCAGCGCCGGATCAGCGCGCGGCAGTCGCGCTCGGCCTGCTCGACGTCGTCGCGCAGACCATCGGGGGCATGGGTGTCCATCAGCACCTTGCCGGCGATCAGCCGCATGCCGCGCGCGGCCGCCTCGGCCATCAGGGTGTCGACCGAGACGGCATGCACGGTCGGGAACACGACGGCCGCGGTCGTGCCGTGGGCCAGCAGCGCGTCCAGGAAGCGCACCGCGCCCTCGGCCGCGACGGCCGGGTCGGCGTAGCGGCGTTCGGCCGGGAAGGTGTAGGTCTCCAGCCAGTCGAGCAGGGCCAGGCCGTGGCTGGCGATCACGTCGAGCTGCGGCGCGTGCACATGGGTGTCGATGAAGCCGGGCGTGAGCAGGCGGCCGGGGTGGCGGACCGGCTGCCAGTCGGGCCCGGGCGCCTCGGCCTGCACGGCGACGATGCGGCCGTCCTCGACCAGCAGCCAGTGCTCGGGGCGGTGGCGCACCCCCGGGGCCAGGCCGGGCGCCGCAAAGCCAGGGTCGGCGGTGAAGTCGAGCAGGTCGCCGAAGAAGGCCAGGCGCGGCATGGGGAACTCCAGAAGCAGGGCCGGGCGTCAGCCGGAGCTGGGGGCGCCGGTGGACGCGGGCCCAGGGGGGCTGGCATCGTATTCGCATGCAGAAGGGCATACGCTGCATGCGCAAGCCCTCGCATGCAGCCTGCATGCCATGCCGCGCGACGGCTCCGTCCTGGCCGTCGCCCCCATCCTGCCGCCCGCCCTGCCCGCCCCTGCCCCGCATGTCCACGCCAGCCCCCGAGCCGAACGCCGGCTGCTCCGCGCCTCCCGAACGCCCGGTGCGCTTTGTGCACCGCGGCCGGGTGGTCGAGGTCCATGGCCCGCAGGCCTGCCGCAGCGTGCTGAACTGGCTGCGCGAGGACGCGCAGTGCCCCGGCACCAAGGAAGGCTGCAACGAAGGCGACTGCGGGGCCTGCACCGTGCTGATCGCCGAGCCCGCGGACGAGCGCCCCAGCGCCGGGCCCGACGATCCGGTGGTCGAGGGCCTGCGGCTGCGCACGGTCAACAGCTGCATCCAGTTCCTGCCAACGCTGCACGGCAAGGCCCTGATCACGGTGGAGGACCTGGCCGGTTTCGATCCGCCGCCCGGCCCGGGGCCCCACCTGCATCCGGTGCAGCAGGCGCTGGTCGATCATCACGGCTCGCAGTGCGGCTTCTGCACGCCGGGCTTCGCGGTCTCGCTGCTCGCCTGCTACGAGGGCCACCAGGCCGCCGGCTGCCGCCCCAGCCGCGAGGACCTGGCCGATGCCCTGGCCGGCAATCTGTGCCGCTGCACCGGCTACCGGCCGATCGTTGATGCCGGCCTCGCCGCCTTCGACGCCGCCCCGCGTCGCCTGCCGGCGGCCGCGCTGCGTGCGCAGCTGGAGGCCCTGGCCGCCAGCGAGGCGCCGGGCCCGGTGCTGCATGCCGGCGGCTTCCATGCGCCGCGCAGTCTGGACGAGCTGGCCGCGCTGCGCCTGGCCCGGCCGCAGGCCACGCTGCTGGCCGGCAGCACCGACATCGGCCTGTGGGTCAGCAAGCAGTTCCGCGCGCTCGGCGACATCCTCTACCTCGGCGCCGTGCCCGAGCTGAAGCGCCTGGCCTGGGAAGGCGACACCCTGGTGATCGGTGCGGGCGTGTCGCTGGAAGAGGCCTGGCGCGCCCTGGCTGCGCTGGACCCGGCGCTGCGCGAGATGGGCCGGCGTTTCGCCGCCCCGCCGGTGCGGCATGCCGGCACCCTGGGCGGCAATGTCGCCAACGGCTCGCCGATCGGCGACGGCCCGCCGGTGCTGATGGCCCTGGACGCGCAGCTGCGGCTGCGCCGCGGCACGCGGCTGCGCACCGTGCCGCTGGACGACTTCTACCTGGACTACATGAAGAACCGCCTGGAAGCGGGCGAGTTCCTGGAAGCCATCGAGGTGCCGCGCCCCGCGTCCGGCACCGTGCTGCGGGGCGAGAAGCTGTCCAAGCGCCACGACTGCGACATCTCGGCCGTCTCGGCCGGCTTCGCGCTGCGGCTCGACGCCGCAGGCCAGGTGGCCGCCGTGCGCCTGGCCTTCGGCGGCCTGGCCGCCACCGTGCGGCGCGCTTCGCAGGCCGAGGCCGCGATCCAGGGTCAGCCCTGGACCGAGGCCACGCTGCGCGCCGCCCAGGCCGCGCTCGCACGGGACGTGCAGCCGCTCAGCGACCTGCGCGCCTCGGCCGCCTACCGGCTGCGTGGCGCGCAGGCCCTGCTTGAACGCCTGTGGCTCGAAACCCGGCTTGTCGATCCGCTGCCGCCGGCCGCACTGCGCCTGCGCCCGGCGCCCGTCTGAGGACGTCCGCATGAACGCCCCTGCCCTGCCCGACGCCGTCCTGGCCGCCAAGCCCGAAGTCGGCCGCAGCCGACCCCATGAGTCCGCGGCCCTGCATGTGGCCGGCGCCGCCCCCTACATCGACGACCTGCCCGAGCTCGCCGGCACCCTGCATGCCGCGCTGGGCCTGTCGCCGATCGCGCATGGCCGCCTGCTCGCCATCGACCGTGCCGCCCTGCAGGCCCTGCCGGGGGTGGTGGAGGTGCTGAGCGCCGCCGACTTGCCCGGGGCCAACCAGTGCGGGCCCATCGTGCACGATGAGCCCATCCTCGCGACCGACACGGTGCACTACCTGGGCCAGCCGGTCTTCGCGGTGATCGCCCGCACGCGCGAGGCCGCCCGCCGCGCCGCCGCCCAGGCCGCCAAGGTGCTGCAGCTGGAGCCGCTGCCGGCGGTGCTCAAGGCGCGCGAGGCCCATGCCCAGGGCCTGCATGTCATCCCCTCGATGACGCTGCAGCGCGAGTCGGCGCCGGGGGCGCTGGACGCCGCCCTGGCGGCCGCGCCGCATCGCCTGGCCGGCCAGTTCCAGCTCGGCGGCCAGGAGCAGTTCTACCTGGAGGGCCAGATCAGCTACGCCTGCCCGACCGAGAACCGCGGCCTGCGCGTGCACTGCTCGACCCAGCATCCGAGCGAGATGCAGCACACCATCGCCCATGCCCTGGGCTGGCAGGCCCACCAGGTGCAGGTGGAATGCCGGCGCATGGGCGGCGGCTTCGGCGGCAAGGAATCGCAGTCGGCCGTGTTCGCCTGCGTGGCCGCGGTGGCCGCGGTCCGTCTGGGCCGGCCGGTCAAGCTGCGGGTCGATCGCGACGACGACTTCATGATCACCGGTCGCCGGCACGGCTTCGACTTCGACTACGCGGTCGGCCACGACGCCGAGGGCCGCGTGCTGGCGGCGGAAGTCACCATGATCTCCAACGCCGGCTGGAGCGCCGACCTCTCCGGTCCCGTCATGACCCGCGCGCTCTGCCACTTCGACAATGCCTACTGGCTGCCCGAGGTACGCATGCACGGCCACAGCGCGCGGACGAACACGCAGAGCAACACCGCCTTCCGCGGCTTCGGCGGCCCGCAGGGGGCGCTGGCCATCGAAGTCATCCTCGACAGCATCGCGCGTCGGCTCGGCCGGGATCCGCTGGAGGTGCGGCGTGCCAACTTCTACGGCCTCGGCGAGCGCAACCTCACCCCCTACGGCCAGACGGTCGAGGACAACGTGATCGCCGCCCTGGTCGACCAGCTCGTGGCCGACAGCGACTACCTGGCCCGCCGCGCCGCCGTCGCCGACTTCAACGCCGGCAGCCCGGTGCTGAAGAAGGGCCTGGCGCTGACGCCGGTGAAGTTCGGGATCTCCTTCAATGTCAAGCAGTTCAACCAGGCCGGCGCGCTGGTTCACCTCTACACCGACGGTTCGGTGCTGGTGAACCATGGCGGCACCGAGATGGGCCAGGGCCTGAACACCAAGGTTGCCCAGGTGGTGGCCGAGGAGCTCGGCATTGCCTTCGAGCGGGTGCGCGTCACGGCTACCGACACGCAGAAGGTGGCCAACACCTCGGCGACCGCCGCGTCCACCGGCAGCGACCTGAATGGCAAGGCGGCGCAGGATGCGGCGCGGCAGCTGCGCGAGCGCCTGGTGCCGATCGCCGCCGCGCAGCTCGCCGTCGATCCCGCCGCGCTGCGCTTCGTCGCCGACGCGGTCCACGGCGGGGGCCGCAGCCTGCCCTTCCCCGCCCTGGTCAAGGCGGCCTACCTGGAACGCGTGCAGCTCTGGAGCGACGGCCACTACGCCACCCCCGGCCTGCACTGGAATCGCGAGACCCTGCAGGGCCGGTCCTTCTACTACTACGCCTACGGTGCAGCCGTCAGCGAGGTGCTGGTCGACACCCTGAGCGGCGAACACCGCCTGCTGCGCGCCGACCTGCTGCACGACGTCGGCCGCTCGCTGAACCCGGCCCTGGACATCGGCCAGATCGAAGGCGCATATGTGCAGGGCTATGGCTGGCTCAGCAGCGAGGAACTGGTCTGGCACCCGCAGACCGGCAAGCTGCTCACCCACGCGCCGAGCACCTACAAGATCCCCACGGCCACGGACGTCCCGCCGGTCTTCCGCACCCGCCTGTTCGAGAACGCCAACGTGGAGGACAGCATCCACCGCAGCAAGGCCGTCGGCGAGCCCCCGCTGCTGCTGCCCTTCTCCGCCTTCCTGGCGATCCGCGATGCGGTCTCCGCCGTCGGCGGCCATCGCATCGACCCGCCGCTGCGCGCACCGGCCACGCCGGAGGCGGTGCTGGACGCGATCGATGCGGTGCGCGCGGCCGCCGCCCGCCCGGCATGAACCTGCGCGACACCGCCGCCGCCTGGTGGGCAGCCGGCCGTCCGACCTGCATCGTCGAGCTTCAGGCCGTGCGCGGCTCCACCCCGCGGGAGGCCGGTGCCCGCATGCTGGTGGCCGCCGAGGACGCCTGCGGCAGCATCGGCGGCGGCCACCTCGAATGGCTTGCGCTGCGCGAGGCCCGCAACGCCCTGGCCCCGGGCGCCCCGCTTCCCCAGCCTCAGGTGCTGAGCCTGGGCCCCAGCCTGGGCCAGTGCTGCGGCGGCGAAGTCACGCTGGCCTGGCGGCGGCTGGACGCCCGGGCCCTGGCCGACTGGCCCGAGCCGCCGCTGCGCCTGGCCCTGCACCTGTTCGGCGCCGGCCACGTGGCCCGGGCGCTGGTGCGGCTGCTGGCGCCGCTGGAGGGGCTGCGCATCGTCTGGATCGATGAGCGCGAGGAGGAGTTCGCGCACTTCATGCAGGGCGGCACGGCTTGGCCGGCCCCGCTCGAGATCCGCTGCGTCGATGCGGTGGAGGCCGAGGTCGCGACCCTGCCGGCTGGCGGGGCCGCCCTGGTCATGACCCATGAGCATGCGCTCGATGAACGGCTGGTGGAGGCCCTGCTGCGCCGCGAGGATCTGGGCTGGCTGGGCCTGATCGGCTCGGCCAGCAAGCGGGCCCGCTTTGGCAGCCGGCTGCGCGCACGCGGCCTGGCCGAGGCCCGCTTCGAGCGCCTGCACTGCCCGGTCGGCGTGCCGGGCCTGCTGGGCAAGGCCCCCGAGGAGATCGCCATTGCCATCGCTGCGCAGCTGCTGCGCGCGCACCCGCCCCGCGGCGGCGCAGGCTGAAGCCGGGGCCGCTCAGCCGGCATCGAGCTGGCGGGCCAGGCGGTTGTGGGTCTCGACCAGGCGCGGCAGGCTCAGGGTCTGCAGCTCGCCGTCGCGGACGACGAAGCGACCGTTGACCACGGTATGCCGCGTGCGCGGGGGCTGGCACAGCAGCAGCGCCGCCAGCGGATCGTGCTGGGCGCCGGCCTGGGCGACATCGTCGAGCGCGAAGATGGCCAGGTCGGCCGACATGCCGGGGGCGATCGCACCGAGGTCGTCGCGCCCCAGCACGGCGGCCCCGCCGCGGGTGGCCAGGTCCAGCGCGCCGCGGACGCCGAGGGCGGCGGGCCCTTCCACCGGCCCGTGCGCGACCCGCTGCAGCAGCAGGGCCATGCGCGCCTCGGCCAGCAGATGGCTGCCATCGTTGGAGGCGGAGCCGTCGACGCCCAGGCCGACCGGCACGCCGGCCGCCCGCATCGCACGAATCGGCGCGATGCCCGAGGCCAGCCGCATGTTCGAGCAGGGACAGTGCGCGACCCCGGTGCCGGTGCGGGCGAACAGGCCGATGCCCGGGGCATCGAGCTTCACGCAGTGGGCATGCCAGACATCGCGGCCGGTCCAGCCCAGCGATTCGGCGTACTCGGCCGGCGTCATGCCGAAGCGCTCGCGGGAGTAGGCGATGTCCTTGTCGTTCTCGGCCAGATGCGTGTGCAGCGAAACGCCGTGGCCGGCACCGAAGCTGCGCGCGAGCCGGGCCGATTCCCGCATCAGCGCGGGGCTGACCGAGAAGGGCGAACAGGGCGCGACCACGATGCGCCGCATGGCGTGGCGGGCAGGGTCGTGCCAGCGCTCGATCAGGCGCTGGGTGTCCTTGAGGATCGCGGCCTCGCTCTCGACCAGGGCATCGGGCGGCAGGCCGCCCGCGCTTTCGCCCACGCTCATGGCACCGCGGGCCGCATGGAAGCGCATGCCGATCTGCTCGGCCGCCTCCAGGCTGTCTTCAAGCGTCGCGCCGTTCGGATAGAGGTAGAGGTGGTCGCTGCTGGTGGTGCAGCCCGAGAGCAGCAGCTCGGCCATCGCCGTCTGGGTGGAGACGCGGATCATCTCCGGCGTCATCCGACCCCAGATCGGATAGAGCGTGCGCAGCCAGTCGAAGAGCTCGCAGTCCTGGGCCCGTGCACGGGTCAGGGTCTGGTACATGTGGTGGTGGGTGTTGACCAGGCCGGGCAGCACGATCAGGCCGCGCGCATCCAGCACCTCGTCGGCGCTGGCGGGCAGCTCGGCACTCGGGCCGACGGCCTCGATCACCTGGTCGCGGATGAACACCGCGCCGTCCTCGATCTCTCGTCGGGCATCGTCCTGGGTGACGAGCAGGCGGGCGTGATGGATCAGCAGCGTGGGCATGGGTTCAGGCACTTCGGATGGCGGTGGCCGCCGCGGGGCATTCCCCCGGAGTGCAGCAAGGCGCAGGCCACCCGCGCCCTGTTCCGAGGCGGATTGCGCACCTGATTGCATGCACTTTTCCGAGGCGGCACATCCCTTGCACTCCGGGGTGCCGGACTGCAAAGCGCAGCATCAACCGGAGGACCCATTCATGATCAAGACATCCCTGAAACCCTGCGCCGCGGCCCTGGCTCTCAGCCTGCCGGCGCTGGCGGTTCAGGCCCAGTCAAGCGTGCAGCTCTACGGCATGATCGACATCGGCCTCGGCAGCTTCCAGCGGCCCGAGGAACAGGTGGTCGGCGGCGGCATCATCAACGACTGGAAACGCACGGCCAAGCTGGACCGCAACAACGAGCAGACCAGCTACTGGGGCCTGCGCGGCAAGGAGGTCCTCAGCGAGGACCTCAGCGCCGTCTTCCTGCTCGAATCCTTCTTCCGCCCGGACACCGGCGAGCTCGGCCGCTTCAACAGCGACCAGATGTTCACCCGCGAGGCCTATGCCGGCCTGGCCAGCAAGCAGTTCGGCGAGCTGCGCCTGGGCCGCCACACGACGCATCTGTTCACGACCAGCTTTCTCTACAACCCCTTCGGCTCGGGCTTCGGCTGGTCGCCGACGATCCGCCACATCTTCAGCGGCAACGAAGGCAAGGTGCGCGGCGATTCGGGCTGGAGCAATTCGATCCACTACCTGTCGCCGAAGATCGCCGGCTTCAACCTGAGCGTGATGGCCGCCGCGGGCGAGAAGGACACCGGCAACGGCGGCCTGGGCGTGGTCGAGGCCCAGAGCTTCATGCTCAGCTACAACGCAGGCGCCTTCAGCACCACGCTGACGATGCAGGACGTGAAGGTCGGGGCCGCCTCCACCCAGGGCCGGAGCCAGGTCACCGGCATGCTCGCGGCCAGCTACGACTTCGGCCTGCTGAAGCTTTCCGCCCAATACACCGAGATCGCCGACAAGCCCACCGGCTTCGAGGACCGGATCGTCCAGGTCGGCGTGGCCGTGCCGCTGGGCCGGGGCAAGGTGCTGGCCAGCTACGGGCAGGACGACACCGACTCGACCGACGACACCACGCTCAAGACCTTGAGCCTGGGCTACAACCTGCCGCTGTCCAAGCGCACCGACATCACCGTGGTCGCGATGCGCGAAACGCAGGAAGAGGGCGTGGCGCTGGCGCCGAATGCGAACAGCCTGCGCAACTACGGCCGCTTCATCAGCGGCAACAGCTACGGCTTCGGCCTGCGCCACCGCTTCTGAGCCTTGTGGGATCGGACCGGCCGTGCGGGGCCGGTCCGTGCATTCGGGTGTTTCATGCGTTCGGGCGGTCCTTGCGGGCCGCCCTTTTTTTCGGCCTGCGACGAGGGTTCAGGGGCCCGGGAATCCGGCGGACGCCCAGCGGTCGATCAGCAGGCGCTCGCCCTCGCTCAGGCCGGTCGCGTTGTTGAGCGGCATGGCGCGCAGCAGCACGACCTGCTGGTGGATGGCCTGGGCCTGGTCGCGGATGCGCTGGGGCTCATGCAGCTGCACCCCCTTGCTCGCAAGCTGGGCGTTGTGGCAAGGCACGCAGCGCTGCGTGACGACGGCCTGCACCTGGGCAAAGCCGGCCGGGGTGGGCACGCTGCCCGCCGGCGCGGCAGGCGGCGGTTCGGGCCGGGCGAGCATGGCCACCCCTCCCAGCAGCAGCACGGCCGCCGCGGCAATCTCCCAGCGGGGCGGGGCCTTGTGGCGCAGCACGAAGAACATCCGGATCAGCGCGCCGGCCAGCATCAGCAGCACCAGGAGCAGCGCGCGCTGGGGGTGCTGCGTCAGCATCGGGTAGTGGTTGGACAGCATGGCCACCAGCACCGGCAGCGTGAAGTAGGTGTTGTGCACGCTGCGCTGCTTGCCGCGTCGCCCGTGCTGGGGGTCGACCGGCTGGCCGGCGCGCAGGGCGGCCACCACCTTGCGCTGGCCGGGGATGATGACCATGAGCACGTTCGCGCTCATGACGGTGGCCAGCATGGCGCCGGTCAGCAGGAAGGCCGCCCGGCCGGCGAAGAGCTGGCAGGCGATCCAGGCGGCGGTGCAGGTGTAGGCGAAGACCAGCAGGCCGACCTTCAGGTCGCTCCCCACCGAACCGTCGGGCCGGCGGCCGACGATGCGGCAGATCAGGTCATAGACGACCCAGCCCAGCACCAGGTAGGCGACCGAACCCGCGATCGCGGCCGAGGGGCTCCAGTCGAAGACCCGGGGATCGACCAGGAAGCTCGCGGCATTGACGAAGTACAGCACGCACAGCAGCGCGAAGCCCGAGAGCCAGGTCGCATAGCTTTCCCAGAAGGACCAGTGCAGCTTGTCCGGCAGGTTCGGCGGCGCGACCAGGTATTTGTTCGAGTGGTAGAAGCCGCCGCCGTGCACGGCCCAGGCCTCGCCGTCGACCCCCTTCTTCAGCAAATCGGGGTCGCCGGGCTTGTAGAGGCTGTTGTCGAGCAGCACGAAGTGCAGCGAGGCACCGATCCACGCGATGGCCGTCAGCACATGCAGCCAGCGCAGCAGCAGATTGGCCCAGTCGAGCAGGTAGACATCCATGGCGCGCTTGGAAGGGGAGGATCGAAGGGCGGGGCAGCCTGCGGCGGGCTGCGACCGGAGGGCGCAGGCTCAGCTGCCGCGGTAGGTTGAGTAGGCCCAGGGGCTGACCAGCAGCGGCACGTGGTAGTGCGCCTGCGGATCGGCCAGGCCGAAGTCGAGCGGCACCGCATCGAGGAAGGGCGGCTCGGGCAGCTCGACCCCGCGGGCGCGAAAGTAGTCGGCCACCGAGAAGACCAGGCGATAGGCCCCCGGCTGCAGCGCATCGTCCTGCAGCAGCGGACCCTCGGCCCGGCCGTCGTCGTTGAGCTGCAGGCGGACGAGGCAGACCGGACCCTCGGGCCCGAGCCGCCACAGGGCCACGGCCATGCCCGCCGCGGGGCAGCCGTTCATCGTGTCGAGCACGTGGGTGGTGAGTCGTCCCATGGTTCCTGAAGTGTATGCAGTTGGGCATGCATGCCGCGCTGCGCATGCCCATTGCATACTTCGCGCCATGCCTCGTTCCGCCCCCAAACTGAACGCCATCCGCCCCAGCGCTGTGCGCGGCCGCACCACGGCTGCCAGCGCCTCGGCCCCCGACCTCGACACGACCCGGCGCATCGCCGAGTCGATCACCTCGGCCATCGTCGAACGCCGGCTGATGCCCGGCACCAAGCTGGCTGAACAGAAGATCGCCGACATCTTCAAGGTGTCGCGCACGCTGGTTCGGCAGGCGCTGAACCAGCTCAGCCGCGACCGCCTGGTGCGGCTGGAGCCCGCCCGCGGCGCCTTCGTCGCCGAGCCCAGCGTCGAGGAAGCCCAGCAGGTCTTCGAAGTGCGCAAGATGCTGGAATCGGTGATGGTGCAGCAGCTCTGCCGCAGCATCACGCCCAGTCAGGTCCAGACCCTGCGCCAGCATCTGGCCGCGGAGGGCGAGGCCATCGCCCGCACCGACGTGCCCGGCCGCACGCGCCTGCTGGCCGACTTCCACGTGCTGCTTGCGCGCATGCTGCACAACGCGGTGCTGGCCGAGATGCTGGGCGACCTGCTCTCGCGCTCCTCGCTGATCTCGCTGATGTACCAGTCCTCGCACTCGGCCGAGCATTCGCACGAGGAGCATGTGGCCATCGTCGACGCGCTGGAGCAACGCGACGCCAAGGCGGCCGTCAAGCTGCTGTCGGGCCACCTCGGCAATGTGGAACGCAACCTGCGTCTCTTCCCGCGGGTGCAGGACCTGCAGTCGGCCCTGAGCCCCGACGCCCCCGCCCCGGTGGGGCGTCGCCGCAAAGCCTCGCCCTGAGCCCCCTGCCTTGTCCGAAGCCCCCTACCCCCGCGACCTGCGTGGCCACGGCCGCGACGTGCCCCACGCCCGCTGGCCGGGCGGCGCGCGCATCGCGCTGCAGTTCGTCCTGAACTACGAGGAGGGCGGCGAGAACTGCGTGCTGCACGGCGACCCCGCCTCCGAGGTCTTCCTGTCGGAGATCGTCGGCGCCCAGGCCTTCCCGGACCGCCATCTGTCGATGGAGTCGATGTACGAGTACGGCTCGCGCGTCGGCGTCTGGCGCATCCTGCGGGCCTTCGAAGCCCGCGGCCTGCCGCTGACCGTGTTCGGGGTCGGCATGGCGCTGGCGCGCTACCCCGAGCTCGCGCAGCACTTCCTCGCGCGCGGCGACGAGATCGCCTGCCACGGCCTGCGCTGGATCCACTACCAGCAGATGCCCGAGGCCGAGGAGCGGGCCCACCTGATCGAGGCCACCGCCCAGCTGCGCGCACTCAGCGGCGGCCAGTGGCCGCTGGGCTGGTACACCGGCCGCGACAGCCCGAACACCCGCCGCCTGCTGGTCGACGAGGGCAGCTACCTCTACGACAGCGACTACTACGGCGACGACCTGCCCTTCTGGACCCGCGTGCGCCGCAGCGACGGCCAGGTCCGGCCGCACCTGATCGTGCCCTACACGCTGGACTGCAATGACATGCGCTTCGTGCAGGCCCAGGGCTTCAACACCGGCGAGCACTTCTTCAGCTACCTGCGCGACAGCTTCGACGCGCTCTATGCCGAAGGCGATCCCGCCGGCCTGGACCGCCCCAAGATGATGTCGATCGGCATGCACTGCCGCCTGCTCGGCAAGCCCGGGCGGATCGGCGCCTTGGCGCGCTTCCTCGACCACGCGCTGGCGCACGAGGGGGTCTGGGTGGCCCGGCGCATCGACATCGCGCGGCACTGGATCGCCACCCACCCCTGGACGGAGAGCGCCTGATGGCCGAGCCCCCGAGCCCCCGCACCCTGGCCTGGCTGAATGCCGCCGGCCCCGAGGACGCCGCCCGGGGCCTGGACGGCCTCTACGAGCATTCGCCATGGATCGTCGAGGCGGCCGTGCGTGCGCGGCCGGCCGCGGGCTGGCGCAGCCTGGCCGGCTTCAAGCACACGCTGGTGCGCACCGTCGACGAGGCGCCGCGCGCAGCCCAGCTCGCGCTGATCCGCGCCCACCCCGAGCTGGCCGGCAAGGCCGCGCTGGCCGGCGAGCTGACGGCCGAGTCCACCGGCGAGCAGGCCCGTGCCGGCCTGGACCAGTGCAGCCCGGCGGAGTTCGCCGCCGTGCAAAGCCTCAACGCGGCCTACAACGCACGTTTCGGCTGGCCCTTCATCCTGGCCGTGCGCGGCCCGCGCGGCCTCGGCCTGCCGCGCCAGGAGATCCTGGCCACGCTCGAGCGCCGGCTGGCGGCCCAGCCCGCGCAGGAACTGGCCGAGTGCCTGCGCAACATCCACCGCATCGCCGAGATCCGGCTCAACGACAAGTTCGGCGTGCAGCCCCGGCTCGGCGAAGCGGCCTGGGACGCCTGCGAGGCCCTGGCCGCCTACAGCGACACGCCCTGGGCCGAGCGCGGCGAGCTGACCGCCACCTACCTGAGCCCGGCCCACCGCGCCTGCGCGAAGGCGCTGCAGGCGCAGATGCAAGCCGCCGGCTGCGATGAGGTCGGCCTTGATGCCGTCGGCAACGTCGTCGGCCTGTGGCGCGGCAGCCAGCCGGGTGCGCCGCGCCTGCTGAGCGGCAGCCACTACGACACCGTGCGCAACGCCGGCAAGTACGACGGCCGGCTCGGCATCGTGGTGCCCATGGTCGCCCTGGCCGCGCTGCGCCGCCAGGGCCGGCGCCTGCCCTTCGACGTGGAAGTGATCGGCTTCGCCGAGGAGGAGGGGCAGCGCTACCGGGCGACCTTCCTCGGCTCCGGTGCACTCGTCGGCGCCTTCGATCCCGCCTGGCTGGACCAGACCGATGCCGAGGGCGTGACGATGCGCGAGGCCATGCAGGCCGCCGGCCTGCCCGGCACCCTGGAATCCATTGCCGCGCTGCGACGCGATCCGGCGCACTACATGGGCTTCGTCGAGGTCCACATCGAACAGGGCCCGGTGCTCCATGGCCTGGGTCTGCCGCTGGGCGTGGTGCGCTCGATCAACGGCAGCGTGCGCGCGGTCGTCGAGCTGCAGGGCGTGGCCAGCCACGCCGGCACCACGCCGATGGGCAGCCGCCACGATGCCGCCGCCGCCGCCGCCGAGCTGCTGCTGGCCCTGGAGCAGCGCGCGGCGGCCGTACCCGACCTGGTCGGCACCGTCGGCCAGCTGGAGGTGCCGGGCGGCTCGGTCAATGTCGTGCCGGGCCGCTGCCGCTTCACGCTCGACATCCGCGCCACCACCGATGCGGTGCGCGATGCCTGCTACGACGACACCCTGGCCACGCTGGCCGCGGTGTGCGAACGACGCGGCCTGGGTCACCGCGTGACCCCCTCGCTGCGCGCGCCGGCCGCCCCCTGCGACCCGGTCTGGCAGGCCCGCTGGGCAAAGGCCGTCGAGGCCCTGGGCCTGCCGGTGCACACCCTGCCCAGCGGCGCCGGCCATGACGCGATGAAGCTGCACGAGGCCCTGCCGCAGGCCATGCTCTTCGTGCGCGGCCAGAACGGCGGCATCAGCCACAACCCGCTGGAATCGACCACGGCCGACGACATGCAGCTCGCCGTCGAGGCCTTCCTGAACCTGCTTGAACAGCTCGCCCCGGAGGAGACCCGATGAGCGCCGCAGACACCGCCCTCGACGCCTGGATCGACGCCCATTTCGACGAGCAGGTCCGTCTGCTGCAGGCCCTGGTCCGGGTGCCGACCGACACCCCGCCCGGCGACAACGCGCCGCATGCCGAGCGCACGGCCGAGCTGCTGGCCGGCTTCGGCTTCGTCGCCGAGAAGGACGAGGTGCCCGAGGCCGAGGTGCGTGCCCAGGGCCTGCAGTCCCTGACCAACCTGATCGTGCGCCGCCCCTACGCCCCGGGCGGGCCGGTGATCGCGCTCAATGCCCACGGCGATGTGGTGCCGCCCGGCGAAGGCTGGACGCACGACCCCTATGGCGGCGAGATCGTCGACGGCAGGCTCTACGGCCGCGCCGCGGCCGTCAGCAAGTGCGACTTCACCACCTACATCCAGGCCGTGCGGGCCCTTGAAGCCCTGGGCCGGCCGCTCAAGGGCGGGGTCGAGCTGCACTTCACCTACGACGAGGAGTTCGGCGGCGAGCTCGGCCCGGCCCGTCTGCTCGGCCGCGGCCTGACCCGGCCCGACCTCTTGATCGCCGCCGGCTTCAGCTACCAGATCGTCACCGCGCACAACGGCTGCCTGCAGATGGAAGTGACCGTGCAGGGCCGCATGGCCCATGCCGCGATCCCGCACACCGGCATCGATGCGCTGCAGGGCGCGGTCGCCATCCTGAATGCGCTGTACGCGCAGAACGCGCAGTACAAGGGCCTCTGCTCGCAGGTGCCCGGCATCACCCACCCCTACCTGAACGTCGGCCTGATCCAGGGCGGCACCAACACCAATGTGGTGCCCGGCAAGGTCAGCTTCAAGCTCGACCGCCGCATGATTCCCGAGGAAGACCCGGTGGCGGTGGAGGCCGACATCCGCCGCGTGATCGCCGAGGCCGCCGCCACGGTGCCCGGCCTGCAGGTCGAGATCCGCCGCATGCTGATGTGCCATGCGCTCAAGCCGCTGCCCGGCAACAAGCCGCTGGTCGATGCACTTCAGGCGCATGCCGAGGCCATCTTCGGCGAACCCATCCCGGTGATGGGCACGCCGCTGTATACGGACGTACGCCTTTATTGTGAGCAGGGCATCCCTGCGGTGATCTACGGGGCCGGCCCGCGCACCGTGCTGGAGAGCCAGGCGAAGCGGGCCGACGAGCACATCGTGCTCGAAGACCTGCGCCGTGCGACGAAGGTCGTCGCACGAACTTTGTATGCACTTTTGGGCTGAACGCGCACGGTCCTTGCTCCACCGGCCGCATCCCCCCGATGCGGAGCGTTCCCGATGCGAGCCCTGAAACGACACAGCCTTCGACGCCTGGCCTGCCTGGCCGCCACCCTGCTGATCGGCACGCCAGCCCTGGCCCAGACCACCCCGGTCCGCTTCCAGCTGGACTGGCGTTTCGAAGGCCCCTCGGCCTTCTTCCTGCTGCCTGCGGCCAAGGGCTATTTCACGGCCGAGAAACTTGAGGTCAGCATCGACGCCGGCAACGGCTCCGGCGCCACCGTGACGCGGGTGGCCTCGGGCACCTACGACATGGGTCTGGCCGACCTGGCCGCACTGATGGAGTTCCACGCCAACAACCCCGGCGCGCCGAACAAGCCGGTGGCGGTGATGATGGTCTACAACAACACGCCGGCCGCGGTGCTGGCGCTGAAGAAGAGCGGCATCAAGGGCCCGAAGGACCTGGCCGGCAAGAAGCTCGGCGCCCCGGTCTTCGACGCCGGCCGCAAGGCCTGGCCGATCTTCGACAAGGCCAATGGCATCGGCAAGGTCGAGTGGGTCGGCATGGATCCGAGCCTGCGCGAGACCATGCTGGCCCGCGGCGACCTCGATGCCATCACGGGCTTCTACTTCACCAGCCTGCTGAACCTGGAGGCCCGCGGCGTGAAGCCGGAGGACGTGGTCGTGCTGCCCTACCCGGCGCACGGCGTGCGCCTGTACGGCAACGCCATCATCGTCGGCCAGGACTTCCTCAAGAAGAACCCCGAGGCGGTGAAGGCCTTCCTGCGCGCCTTCACCCAGGGCGCGAAGGAGGTGATGGCCGACCCCAAGGCCGCCACCGCCTTCGTGAAGGAGCGCGACGGCATCGTCAACGCCAGCCTGGAAGAGCGCCGCCTGCGCCTGGCCATCGACAGCTCGGTGGCCACGCCCGATGCGCGCGCCGACGGCTTCGGCGCGGTGTCCGCCCCGCGCCTGGCACTGATGGCCAGCCAGGTGGCCGACGCCTACGCGACCAAGAGCCGCGTCGATCCCAATGCGGTCTGGAGCGAGGCCTACCTGCCGGCCGCCGCAGCTCGCAACATCCTGCCGGCGGCCAAGAAATGAACGCAAGCGCCGACCCCTTCGTCGAGTTCAGCAAGGTCTGGCTGGCCTACAACGACGAACTGCTGGCCAAGGGCCAGTTCGCGGTGGAGGCCATCGACCTGTCCGTGCGGCGGGGCGAGTTCATCGCCATCGTCGGCCCCTCGGGCTGCGGCAAGTCCACCTTCATGAAGCTGGCCACCGGCCTGCGCCGCCCCAGCCGCGGCAGCGTGACCATCGACGGCCAGGCCGTCACCGGCCCGCTGAAGATCACCGGCATGGCCTTCCAGGCGCCAAGCCTGCTGCCCTGGCGGACCACGGTGGAGAACGTGCTGCTGCCGCTGGAGATCGTCGAACCGCACCGCAGCCAGTTCAAGGCCCGCCGCGCCGAGTTCGAGGCCCGCGCCCGCAAGCTGCTGCAGACCGTCGGCCTGGGCGGCTACGAGGACAAGTTTCCCTGGCAGCTTTCCGGCGGCATGCAGCAGCGCGCCAGCATCTGCCGCGCGCTGATCCACGAACCGAAGATGCTGCTGCTCGACGAACCCTTCGGCGCGCTCGATGCCTTCACCCGCGAGGAGCTTTGGAACACGCTGCGCGACCTGTGGACGGTGCAGCAGTTCAACGTCATCCTCGTCACCCACGACCTGCGCGAGGCCGTCTACCTGGCCGACACCGTCTACGTGATGAGCCGCAGCCCGGGCCGCATCCTGGCCCGGCGGGTGATCGACCTGCCGCGCCCGCGTGATCTGGAGATCACCTACACCCCGACCTTCAGCGAGCTCGTGCACGAGCTGCGCGAGCACATCGGCGCGCTGCGCAAACCCGTGGGCGGTGTGAAGGAGGTGCTGGCATGAAGCCCAGGACCCTCGAACGCTGGGCTCCCTGGGGCCTGCTGCTCGCCGTGATCCTGCTGTGGGAGCTGATCTGCCTGGCCCTGGGCGTCTCGGAGTTCATCTTCCCGCGGCCCAGTCAGATCGCGCAGCAGCTGCTGGAGAACCAGGCCCTGATCGCCCAGCATGCCTGGCGGACCTTCTGGGTCACGATGGTCGGCTTCGCGATCTCCATCGTCGTCGGCGTGCTGCTGGGCTTCCTGATCGGCAGCTCGCGCATGGCCTATGCCGCGGTCTATCCCCTGATGACGGCCTTCAACGCCCTGCCCAAGGCCGCTTTCGTGCCCATCCTGGTGGTCTGGTTCGGCATCGGTGTCGGTCCGGCCGTGCTGACGGCCTTCCTGATCAGCTTCTTCCCGATCATGGTCAACATCGCCACCGGCCTGGCGACGCTGGAACCCGAGCTGGAAGACGTGCTGCGCGTGCTCGGCGCCAAGCGCTGGGACGTGCTGATCAAGGTCGGCCTGCCGCGCTCGATGCCCTACTTCTACGGCTCGCTGAAGGTGGCCATCACCCTGGCCTTCGTCGGCACGACCGTCAGCGAGATGACCGCCGCCAACGAAGGCATCGGCTACCTGCTGATCAGCGCTGGCAGCTCGATGCAGATGGGCCTGGCCTTCGCCGGCCTCGTTGTCATCGGCGCCATGGCCATGGCCATGTACGAGCTCTTTTCGGTCGTCGAGAAGCGCACGACGGCCTGGGCCCACCGGGGCAGCCAGAACCCCTGAAGCGGACCGGGGGCGCGGTCCCCCGCCCGCTCAGCGAAGCACGGCGCCCTGACGGCGCCGGCCGCGGCCCAGCCAGCCCAGCAGGGCCAGACCGCCGGCCATCAGGGCGTAGCTGCCGGGCTCGGGGATGGCCGGGGTGGCGGGCACGAGATTGATGCGGGCCGCCTGGCCCACGGCAATGAAGCCGTCCATCACATTGAGTCTCAGGGCGCCCGTGTCGATCTCCACCGCGCTGGCATCGAGGGTCGGGAGGCTGCTGGATGCCAGGCTGAAGGTGGTGAAGGGCGTGCTCAGGTCGGCGAACAAAAAGGTTTCGGCAATCGAGGGACCGGGCGCGATGCTCAGCACGGTGACCGTCAGGCCGCTGGCGTCGAAGTCAAAGCTGTATCCAAACCCGTTCGCGGTGGAGGTGAACTCGACACCCGCACCCACCACGGCGGTCGGTGTGGAACACCGGTAGCTGGCCAGGCCTTCGCACGACACCGTGTCGCCCATCAGGGCTTGGGCGGGCGAGACCAAGGCGCTCAGGGCGGCAAAACTCAGTGCAGCGGAAAGCCGGGGGGCGATGGAGCGCATGGGGTCCTTGAGGGGCGAAGGCCTGGAGGCTGGGGAGGGGATTTCGGCGCGGGGCGTCCGACGCCATCGCACGGAGAACCCCCTTTTGGGGGTGGATGCAATCATAGGCATCGCAGCCATCGCCCAGCCCCCGCACTCGCGGGGGCTGCGTGTGCGTTCCTTCGCCCCCTGCCCCGCCAGCACGCGCCGGCGGGGGACGGGCCTCGTGGTCGGCCCGGGCGGGACGTCGCGACTCAGGACGCCGTCGCGACTGCCGCAGCCAGCCGCGCGAGCAGGGCCGGCTCGTCGATGATCTCCACGCCCAGCTCGCGCGCCTTGTCCAGCTTGCTGCCGGCGGCTTCGCCGGCCACCACCCAGCGGGTCTTCTTCGAGACCGAGCCGGCCACCTTGCCGCCCAGGGCCTCGATGCGGGCCTTGGCCTCGTCCCGGCCCAGGGTGGGCAGGGTGCCGGTCAGCACGAAGGTCTGGCCGGCCAGGGGCAGCGGGGCCTCGGCCTGCACGCCCTCGTGCTCGTCCCAGCGCAGGCCGGCGGCGCGCAGTTGTTCGACGATCTCGCGGTTCAGCGGCCGGTCGAAGAAGTCACGCAGGCTGGCGGCCACGATGGGCCCCACGTCCGGCACGGCCTGAAGCGCATCGAGGCTGGCGTCCATCAGCCGGTCGAGGCGGCCGAAGTGGCGCGCCAGGTCGCGGGCCGTGGCCTCGCCGACCTGGCGGATGCCCAGGCCGAAGAGGAAGCGCGCCAGCGTGGTCTGCTTGCTCTTCTCCAGCCCGGCGACCAGGTTGGCGGCGCTCTTCTCGGCCATGCGCTCCAGCGCGGCCAGATGCCCGATGCCCAGCTTGTAGAGGTCCGGCAGGCTGGCCACCAGGCCGCCGTCGACGAGTTGTTCGACCAGCTTGTCGCCCAGGCCCTCGATGTCCAGCGCGCGGCGGCCGGCGAAGTGCAGCAGGGCCTGCTTGCGCTGCGCGGGGCAGATCAGGCCGCCGCTGCAGCGCCAGTCGACCTCGCCCTCGTCGCGGGCGATGGGGCTGGCGCAGACGGGGCAGCGGCCCTGGAGCCTCTGGTAGAGGTCGAAGGGCGCGGCGGCCGCGGCCTCGGGCGGGCGGCGGTCCGGCACGACGCCGACCACCTCGGGGATCACGTCCCCCGCCCGGCGCACGATGACGGTGTCGCCCTCGCGCACGTCCTTGCGGCGGACCTCGTCTTCGTTGTGCAGGGTGGCGTTGCTGACCGTGGTGCCGCCGACGAAGACCGGCGCCAGCTTGGCCACCGGCGTGAGCTTGCCGGTGCGGCCGACCTGCACATCGATGGCCAGCAGGGTGGTGAGCTGCTCCTGGGCCGGGTATTTGTGGGCGACGGCCCAGCGCGGCTCGCGGCTCTTGAAGCCGAGCTGCTGCTGCAGGGCGCGCTCGTCGACCTTGTAGACGATGCCGTCGATGTCGAAGGGCAGCGCATCGCGCCGCGCGGCAAGGGCGGCATGGAAGGCGACCAGGCCCTCGGGGCCCTCGGCCACCGTGCGGTCGGCGCAGACGGGCAGGCCCATGGCGGCCAAGGCATCCAGCAAGGCGCTGTGCCGGGCCGGCTGGTCGGCGTTGTCCGGCCCCCAGCCGACCACCTCGCCCAGCCCGTAGGCGAAGAAGCTCAAGCGACGCTGCGCGGTGACGGCCGGGTCGAGCTGGCGCACCGCGCCGGCGGCGGTGTTGCGCGGGTTGACATAGGTCTTCTCGCCCTTGGCACGCTGGGCGGCATTGAGGGCCTCGAAGTCGTCGCGGCGCATGTAGACCTCGCCGCGCACCTCCAGCACCTCGGGGGCGCTGCCGCGCAGCCTCAGGGGAATCTGCGCGATGGTGCGAATGTTCTGGGTGACGTCCTCGCCGGTCTCGCCGTCGCCGCGGGTGGCGGCCTGCACCAGCACGCCCTGTTCGTAGCGCAGGTTGAGGGCCAGGCCGTCGAACTTCAGCTCGGCCGCATAGCGGACCGGCGGCGCCTCGGGCGGCAGGGCCAGCTCGCGGCGCACGCGGGCATCAAACGCGATGGCGCCCTGGGCCGTGGTGTCGGTCTCGGTCTGGATGCTGAGCATGGGCAGCGCATGCCGCACCGGCTGCAGGCCCTCAAGCACCTGGCCGATCACCCGCTGGGTGGGCGAATCGAGGGTGCGCAGCGCGGGCTGCGCGGCCTCCAGGGCCTGCAGGGCGGCGAAGACGCGGTCGTACTCGGCATCCGGCACCTCGGGCGCATCGAGCACGTAGTAGGCATGCGCGTGGTGCTGCAGCCAGGCACGCAACGCGGCGGCACGCTCGGCCGGCGGGGCCGTGTCGGGCGGCAGCGCGGGGCCCTGGGGCGCGGGGGTGGCGGCCGGCGCGGGGGCCGGGCCGAACAGGTCGTCGGTGGGCACGGCAGGCAGGGTCAGGCGGTGGACGGGAGGCAATCGACGGCGGGCCGCGCGAGGCTCAGGCAAAGAGCCTGCGCGCCGCAACCGAGCCGGCCGGCAGGTCGGCAGCCTCCAGCTCGGCATAGAGCTCGGCCAGGGAAGCACGAATGGCCTCGAAGGCCTGCGGCGGGATCGGCTGGCCGGCGTCGTCGCAAACCTCGGCCTCCAGGGCCTCGGCGAGCTGGCCGGCCAGGCGCACCCAGGCCTCGAAGGGCTGGTGCTGCTGCGGCGTCTGGGGCACGTCCAGGCTGAGCGTGAGCTCGCGCACGGCGGCGCGCTCGGGCTCGTCGGCCAGGGCCGCCTGCGCATCCATCTGCAGCACGAGCTGGGGCGGCGCCCCCGCCTCGCTGGCCGGCAGCACCATCCGCCCGGGCAGCACGCCGTGCATCAGGCCCAGGCTGCGCGCCTGCTGCTGGACGAAGCCCGGGGTCCAGGCGGCGCGGCGGGCGCGCAGCTGCAGGCTGAGCAGGGCATCGTGCGCGCTGGCGAAGGCGTCGAGGCTGCGGGCGCGCTCGACGGCCTCGCGCATGTCGGGCAGCTCGAAGCTGGCCTGCAGGGTGTCGGCCAGGCCCTCGACCTTCTGCGCGAACTCGCTGAACTCGATCTCGTTGAGGGCCCCGCTGCGGCTGGCCAGCTGCACGGCCAGGCGCAGGCTGCCATAGAGCGTGCCGGGCCGCGGGCTCTCCCAGTGCAGGGCCTCGGGCTCGGGAGCCGGAGCGGGCGGAGGCGGCGCCGAGGCCATGTCGGGGGCGACCTCCGGGGCCTCGACCGGCGCGTCCCAGGGCGCAGGCTCGGCAGGCAGCGCAGGCTCGGCAGGCAGCGCAGGCTCGGCCGGGGCCGGGACCTGCTGCGGGCTGGCCTCGACCAGCAGGGGCTTGCTGCCGACGCGGCGGGCACCGGGCAGATGGGCCAGCAGCGCGTCGCCGCTGAGCGGCGGGTTCAGGCGCAGCGTGGCCGGGCAGTCGATGCGCAGGTCGATGCGCGGCCCTTCGCGGCGGCGCGGCGGCGGCGGCAGCAGCTCGGCCTCGACCGGCTCGGCCACGGGCTCGGCGGGCGCCGCCGCGGGGGCCGCCTCGGCCGGCGCTTCCGGACGCCGGGCCGGGGCCTCGGCGCCGCGGAGCAGGTCGAGCGCCAGACCGGGGCTGGGCGCCCGTTCGGCATCCTCGACCCGCGGCGCGAGCTGCCGCTCGGTGGCCGCCGCTTCGGGCCCCTCGGGAAGCGGCTGCTCGAAACCCGGCTCACGGCGCGGTGCGGCGGGCTCGTCCGCGGCCGGCGCCTCGGCCGGACGCAGCGGCCGGCGCGGCCGGCTGCGGCGGGTGCGCCAGGCGCCGTGGGCGGCCAGACCGGCCAGCAGCAGCAGGCCCAGGGCCAGCAGCCAGAGCTGCAGTGCGCTCATGCCGCGGCCTCCAGCATCGAGGCCGCAGCCTCCATGTCGACCGCGACGATGCGCGAGACGCCCTGCTCCTGCATGGTCACGCCGATCAGCTGGCCGGCCATTTCCATGGCGATCTTGTTGTGGGAGATGAAGAGGAACTGCGTTCCGGCGGACATGTGCTTGACGAGCTTGGCGTAGCGCTCGGTGTTGGCGTCATCGAGCGGCGCATCCACCTCGTCGAGCAGGCAGAAGGGCGCGGGGTTCAGCTGGAAGATGGCGAAAACCAGCGCGATCGCGGTCAGGGCCTTCTCGCCGCCCGAGAGCAGGTGGATGGTGCTGTTCTTCTTGCCCGGCGGCTGGGCCATGACCTGCACGCCGGCGTCGAGGATTTCGTCGCCGGTCATCATCAGCCGCGCCTGCCCGCCGCCGAAGAGGCTGGGGAACATGCGGCCGAAGTGTTCGTTGACGGTGTCGAAGGTGCCCTTGAGCAGGTCGCGCGTCTCCAGGTCGATGCGGGCGATCGCGTCTTCCAGGGTCTGCATGGCGTCCATCAGGTCGGCGGTCTGCGCATCGAGGAAGCCCTTGCGCTCGCGGGCGGCGCTGAGCTCGTCGAGCGCGGCCAAGTTGACCGCGCCCAGGGCGTTCAGTTCACGCTGCAGGCGGTCGATCTCGGCCTGCAGGCCATGCAGGCGGATGCCGTCGCGCTCGATGCTGCGGGCCAGCTCGGCGCGGTCGGCGCCGGCTTGGTCGAGCTGCTCCTCGTACTGCCGGCCGCCGAGGGTGGCCGCCTGGGCCTCGAGCTGCAGGGCGTTGATGCGCTCGCGCAGCGGCTCCAGGCTGCGCTCGAAGCCGAGCCGTTCCTCGTCGAGCCGGCGCAGCTGGGCCGACAGCTCGTCGTGTGCGCTGCGGGCCTCGGCCAGCACGGCCTCTCGGGCGGCGCGGCGCTCCAGCGCGTCCTGCAGGCCGGTGTCGGCGCTGGCCTCGGCGAAGGCGGCCAGCTCCTGCTGAAGCTGCGCGGCGCTGGCGGCGTGGGCGGCCAGCTGCTGGTCGGCGGTCTCGATCGCGCGTTGCAGCTCGCCCCGCCGGGCCCCGAGGGCGCGCGCCTGGAACGTGGCTTCCTGGGCCTCGCGTTCCAGGCGGCGCAGTTGCTCGCGGGCCGCGCCCAGGGCGCGCTCGGCCTCGAACACGCCTTCCTCCAGCGTGGCATGGGCTTCCTGGGCATGGCCGAGTTCGAGGTCCAGCTCCTCGAAGCGGGCCTCGCCGGTGGCGCGGCGCTCGTCCAGCCCCGCCAGGGCTTCGTCGATCTCGGCCAGGCTGGCGCCGATCTGGGCGCGGCGCTCGCGGGCCTGCTCGCTCTGCTGGGCCAGGCGCAGCACCTCGACCTGCAGGCCGTGGGCGGCCTGCTGGGCCTCGGCCGCCGTGCGGCGCACGCCGACCTGGCGCTGGGCCGCCTCGGTGTAGGCGGCCTCGGCGCGGACCGCGCGGTGGCGGGCCTCGTCGGCGATCAGGCCCTGGGCGCGCAGCTGGCGGTCGAGGTTCTCGATCTCCTGGGCGCGGGCCAGCAGGCCGTCCTGCTCGGAATCGGGCGCGTGGAAGGCCACGGCATAGGCACTGACGGCATGGCCGGCGCGGGTCATGATGACCTCGCCATGGCCGAGCCGGCTGCGCGCGGCCAGTGCCGCCTCCAGGCTGTCGGCGGTGTAGACGCCTTCGAGCCAGTCGTTCAGCAGCGCGCGCAGGCCGGCGTCGCCGTCGAGCTTGAGCAGGGCCCCCAGCCGCGGCAGCGCGGCGGCCGCCGGGGCGCTCAGCGGCGTGGCGGGCGGGGTGTAGAAGGCCAGCTTGGCCGGCGGCGGGTCCTGCTCGAAGGCGCGGACGGTCTCGGGCCGGCCGACTTCCAGGGCGTTGATGCGCTCGCGCAGCGCGGCCTCCAGCGCGGTCTCCCAGCCGGGCTCGATGTGCAGGCGGCTCCACAGGCCGGCGCGCTCGCTCAGGCCGTGGCGGGCCAGCCAGGGGGCGAGCTTGCCCTCGGTCTGCACCTTGGCCTGCAGCGCGCGCAGGGCATCGAGCCGGGCGCCCAGCTCGGCCAGCTTCGCGGCCTGGGCAGCGGCCTCGGCCTGATCGGCGCGGCGCTGCTCGTCGAGGGCCGGCACTTCGGCGGCCAGCTCCTCGGCGACGGCGGCGCTCTCGGCCTGGCGTTCCTCGGCATCCTGCAGCTGCAGGCGCAGCTGGGCGAGGCGGGCCTCGTCGGGCGCGACCAGCGCGCGCTGCTCGGCGCTGGCGCGCTCGCGGCGGCCCTGCAGGCCGCGGGCCTGCTCGTCGAGGCTGCGGGATTCGGCGGCCAGCAGGCTGAGCTGCTGCTGCACCTCGGCGACCTGCTGGCGCTGCGCATTGGCGCGGGCCTGGGCGGCGCGCAGCGCGTCCTCGGCAGCGGGCAGGCGGCCGGCCTCTTCCTCGGCCTGGGCGGCCAGCAGCTCGGCCTGCTCGTCGGCGGCGAGCTGCTGCTCGGCGAGCTGCTCGAGCTCGGCCTCGGCCTGGGCGCGGCGATCGGCCCACTGTGCGTCCTGGCGGGCCAGGTCGGCGAGGCGGGCCTCGGCCTTCTGCCGGCCTTCGAGGACGTAGCGGATGCGCTCCTCGAGGCGGCTGACTTCGAGCTGCGCCTCGGCCAGGCCGCCCTGGGCGGCATGCAGCTGGTCGGCGGCGGCGTAGTGGTCCTGGCGGATGCGCTCGAGCGCGGCCTCGGTCGCGCGCAGCTCGGCCACCCGGGCTTCGAGGGCGGTGCTGGCCTCGGCGGTGGCCAGGGTCACGCGGGCCTGCTCGCCGGCCGCATCGCGGGCCTTCAGGAACCAGAGCTGGTGCAGGCGCGTCGTGCCCTGGGCCTGCAGGGCGTGGTAGCGCTGCGCGACCTCGGCCTGCTGTTCGAGCTTCTCCAGATTGGCGTTCAGCTCGCGCAGGATGTCCTCGACCCGGGTCAGGTTCTCGCGGGTGTCGCGCAGGCGCAGCTCGGTCTCGCGGCGGCGCTCCTTGTACTTCGAGACCCCGGCCGCTTCCTCGAGGAAGAGCCGCAGCTCCTCGGGCTTGCTCTCGATGATGCGGCTGATCGTGCCCTGGCCGATGATGGCGTAGGCCCGCGGGCCCAGGCCGGTGCCGAGGAAGACGTCCTGCACGTCGCGGCGCCGCACCGGCTGGTTGTTGATGAAGTAGCTGCTGGTGCCGTCGCGGGTCAGCACGCGCTTGACGGCGATCTCGGCGTACTGGTTCCAGCTGCCGCCGGCGCGGCCGTCCTCGTTGCTGAAGACCAGCTCGACGCTGGCGCGGCTGGCGGGCTTGCGGTTGCCGCTGCCGTTGAAGATCACGTCCTGCATGGACTCGCCACGCAGCTCGCTGGCCTTGCTCTCGCCCAGCACCCAGCGCACCGCATCCATGATGTTGGACTTGCCGCAGCCGTTCGGGCCGACCACGCCGACGAGCTGCCCGGGCAGCTGGAAGGTGGTCGGCTCGGCGAAAGACTTGAAGCCCGAGAGCTTGATGGACGTGAGGCGCATGGCGGAGACCGTCGTCGCGGGCGGCGGCGCCCCGGGGGGAGGTCCCGGCAAGCGCCACCCTTCGCTTTCAAGTCATTGATTCAATTGGACTTTTTGGCCTTCTTGCGGGCCTTCAAAGGGCCTGGATGATAGCATCGGGCTTTCCCTGAACCGGCCCGCGCGCCGCGGCCCGAACCGCCATGCCCTCCACGAAGAAGACCGCCCCGGCCGCCGCGCCGGCCCCGCGCCGCCGCGCCGCCAAGCTGCCGGCCGGTGCCGTGCAGCGCGCCATGCCGCCGAACCCGCCGAGCCGCCCCAGCAAGGAACTGCACGTCTTCCCCAACCCGGCGCCCGAACGCGACTACCTCATCCAGTTCGTCGTGCCCGAGTTCACCTGCCACTGCCCGCTGACCGGCCAGCCGGACTTCGCGCACTTCACCATCGAGATGATCGCGGACCAGGCCTGCGTCGAGCTCAAGAGCCTGAAGATGTACTTCTGGTCCTTCCGCGACGAAGGCGCCTTCCACGAGAAGGTGACCAACACCATCCTGTCCGACCTGGTGAAGGCCACCGACCCGCGCTTTTGCCGCATCACCGCCAAGTGGTATGTGCGCGGCGGCATCTTCACCAACGTCGTCGTCGAGCACCGCCAGAAGGGCTGGACGCCGCAGCCGCGCGTGGACCTGCCGGCCGTGCCGGGCGAGATGCGCGCCCTGGCCTGAGCGCCGCCCCGTTCCCCGCCGCGGCGGCCTGCCGCCGGGGCAGGTGGCAGGCCGGGCACCCGGATAATCCGCGCCCATGAACCCGCGCCTCGCCCTGCTGCAGCCCTACCCCTTCGAACGCCTGAAGGCCCTGACGGCCGACGTGCAGCCCAGCGCCGCGCACCGTGCCATCAGCCTGGGCATCGGCGAGCCCAAGCATCCGACGCCCGACTTCCTCAAGGCCGCGCTGGCCGGCGCGCTTGACGGCCTGTCGGCCTACCCGGCCACCGCGGGCGAGCCCGCGCTGCGCGAGGCCTGCGCCGCCTGGCTGGGCCGCCGCTACGGCGTGACGGTCGACGCCGCCCGCCAGGTGCTGCCGGTCAACGGCTCGCGCGAGGCGCTGTTCGCACTGGCGCAGACGGTGATCGACCCGGCCGACCGCGAGGCCGTGGTCGTCTGCCCCAATCCCTTCTATCAAATCTACGAAGGCGCCGCCCTGCTGGCCGGGGCCACGCCGGTCTTCGCCAACAGCGACCCGGCGCGCAATTTCGCGCCGGCCTGGGACACGATCGACGCGGCCACCTGGGCACGCACGCGGCTGCTCTATGTCTGCTCGCCGGGCAACCCCAGCGGTGCGGTGATGCCGCTGGCGGAATGGGCCCGGCTCTTCGCGCTGAGCGACGAACACGGCTTCGTGATCGCCAGCGACGAGTGCTACAGCGAGATCTGGTTCGGCCCCGAGGACACGCCGCGCGGCGCCGCCGGCGGCCCGCCGCTGGGGGGCCTGGAGGCCGCGGCCGCGCTGGGCCGGCACGATTTCAAGCGCCTGATCAGCTTCACCAGCCTGTCCAAGCGCAGCAATGCGCCGGGCCTGCGCTCGGGCTTCGTGGCGGGCGACGCGGCGCTGCTGGCGGCCTTCCTCAAGTACCGCACCTACCACGGCGGCGCGATGAGCCCCAGCGTGCAGCGCGCCAGCGTGGCGGCCTGGGCCGACGAGGTCCATGTGGTGGCCAACCGCGCGCTCTACCGCCAGAAGTTCGCGCGGGTCACGCCCCTGCTGCAGGCCGCCGGCCTGGACGTGCGCCTGCCCGACGCCGGCTTCTACCTCTGGGCCGGCGTGCCCGCCGCCTGCGCCACGGCCACGCACTCGGCGGACGAGGCCTTCGCCCGCGAGCTGCTGGCTTCCTACAATGTGACGGTGTTGCCGGGCAGCTATCTGGCCCGTCACAGCGGCGGCCGCAACCCCGGCGAAGGCCGGATCCGCCTGGCCCTGGTGGCCGGGGTCGAGGAATGCGTGGAGGCCGCCGAACGCATCGCCGAGGCCCTGCGCCGCGGCGGCTGAGGCCCCACCGCCGCCGCCCACCCCCACCGGCCTGGACTCCGCGCCCGCGCGGCGCCGGCTGTTTCCCCCGAACCGAACAAGAGCCCCACCATGTCCTTCGCCGCCCTGCAAGCCACCATCGACGCCGCCTGGGAGCGCCGCACCGAGTTCTCGCCCGCCAGCGCGCCGGCCGAGGTCCGCGACGCCGTCAACACCGTCATCGCCGACCTGAACGCCGGCCGCCTGCGCGTGGCCGAGCGCCAGGCCGTCGGCCAGTGGACCGTGCACCAGTGGGTCAAGAAGGCGGTGCTGCTGTCCTTCCGCCTGAACGACAACAAGGTCATGCGCTCGGGCGACCTGACCTACTTCGACAAGGTCGACACCAAGTTCTCGCACATGGACGATGCCGCCATCGCCGCCGCCGGCGTGCGCGTGGTGCCGCCGGCCGTGGCCCGCCGCGGCAGCTACATCGCCAAGGGCGCGGTGCTGATGCCCAGCTACGTCAACATCGGTGCCTACGTGGACGAAGGCACGATGGTCGACACCTGGGCCACCGTCGGTTCCTGCGCCCAGATCGGCAAGAACGTGCACCTCTCGGGCGGCGTCGGCATCGGCGGCGTGCTGGAGCCGCTGCAGGCCAACCCGACCATCATCGAGGACAACTGCTTCATCGGCGCCCGCTCGGAGGTGGTCGAGGGCGTGATCGTCGAGGAGAACTCGGTGATCTCCATGGGCGTCTACATCGGCCAGAGCACCAAGATCTACGACCGCGCCACCGGCGAGGTCAGCTACGGCCGCATTCCCGCGGGCTCGGTCGTCGTCAGTGGCAACCTGCCCTCGGCCGATGGCAAGTACAGCCTCTACTGCGCCGTGATCGTCAAGAAGGTCGATGCGCAGACCCGCGCCAAGACCAGCATCAACGAACTGCTGCGCGGCTGAGTCCCGCCGCCGCGCCGGCCGCCGTGCCGATGGATCCCGCCGACCGCGCCGACGCGCCCCCGCTGCTGGCCCTGCTGCAGGGCATGGTGGCGCGGCGGGCTTCCGACCTCTTCCTGGCCGACGGCGCGCCCGCGCAGTTCAAGATCGACGGCGAGCTTCAGCCGACCGGCCTGGCGCTGCCCGAGGGCGGCGCGCGGGCCCTGCTGGCCGGCCTGCTGCCCGCCGCCGCACTGGCCCGGCTGGAGGCCGAGGGCGAGCTGAACGCCGGCCACCGCATCGAGGGCCTGGCCAGCTTCCGGCTCAGCGCCTTCCGGCAGCGCGGTGCGGTGGCCGCGGTGATCCGCGCCATCCCCGTCCTCATCCCGAGCCTGGCCGAGCTGAAGCTGCCCGACAGCCTCGCCCGGCTGATGCGGGAGAAGCGCGGCCTGGTGCTGGTGGTGGGCGCCACCGGCAGCGGCAAGAGCACGACGCTGGCCGCAATGATCGACCACCGCAACCGCGAGCGGCCGGGCCATGTGCTGACGATCGAAGACCCGATCGAATTCCACTTCCCCAACCACCGCGCGCTGGTGAACCAGCGCGAGATCGGCCGCGACGTGGCTGACCTGGCCACCGGCCTGCGCAATGCCCTGCGCCAGGCGCCGGACTGCCTGCTGATCGGCGAGATCCGCGACCGCGAGACCCTCTCGGCCGCCATCTCCTTCGCCCTGTCCGGCCACCTGGTGCTGGCCACCCTGCATGCCAACAACGCCCACCATGCCCTGGGCCGCATCCTGAGCTTCTACCCGCCGGAAGCCCGGCCGGTGCTGCTCGACGACCTGGCCGCCGCGCTGAAGGCGGTGGTCTCGCAGCGCCTGCTGCCGGCCGTGGGCGGCGGTCGCCTGGCGGCCGTCGAACTGCTGCGCAACAGCCCGCTGGTGGCCGAGCGCATCGCCCAGGGCGATCTGCAGGGCGTGAAGGCGGCGATGGTCCAGTCGCTGGCCGAGGGCTCGCAGAGCTTCGAGGAGGACCTGGCCCGCCTGATCGCCAGCGGCCAGGTGCGCCGCGAGGATGCGCTGGCCCAGGCCGATTCGCCCAGCAACCTGATGTGGCGCCTGGACCATGGCGCCGCCGCCCGACCGGCCGCCGCCGAGGCGCCGGCCGCAGCGTCTGCCGCCTTCCCCGACCTGCGCCTGGACGCCTCGGCGCCCTGAGCCCCTGCCCCACCCCCATGCCGCTGCCGCCGTCCGACCCCGCCCTCGTCCGCGCCCACCGCGCGCTGACGCTGACCGAAGCCCTGATCGCCCGCCCCTCGGTCACGCCCGACGACGCCGGCTGCCAGGCCCTGCTGCAGGAGGCGCTGGCCCCGCTGGGCTTCGGCTTCCAGGTGCTGGAGAGCGGCCCGGCCGATTTCCGCGTGCGCAATCTGTGGGCGCTGCGGCGCGGCACGGCGGGCGCCGCCGGCTTCACCCTGGTCTTCGCCGGCCACACCGACGTGGTGCCCACCGGCCCGGTCGAACGCTGGTCCAGCCCGCCCTTCGTGCCCAGCCACCGCGACGGCAAGCTTTACGGCCGCGGCGCGGCCGACATGAAGGCCTCCATCGCCTGCTGGGTGGCCGCCCTCGAAGCCTTCCTGGCCGACACGCCCGAGCCCGCCGGCAGCCTGGCCCTGCTGCTGACCAGCGACGAGGAAGGCCCGGCGAATGACGGCACGGTCAAGGTCTGCGAGTGGCTGGCAGCCGAAGGGATTCGCCTGGACGCCTGCATCGTCGGCGAACCCACCGCCGTGCAGGCCGTGGGCGACATGGTGAAGAACGGCCGGCGCGGCTCGCTCTCCGGCCGGCTCACCGTGCTGGGCAAGCAGGGCCATGTGGCCTACCCGCAGCTGGCCGAGAACCCGCTGCACACCTTCGCGCCCGCCTTGGCCGAGCTGGCCACGACCGTCTGGGATGCCGGCAACGCCCACTTCCCGCCGACCAGCTTCCAGGTCTCCAACCTGCACGCCGGCACCGGCGCCACCAATGTGATCCCCGGCGAGGCGGTGGTCGATTTCAACCTGCGCTTCTCCACCGCCTCCACCCCCGAGGGCCTGCAGCAGCGCATCGGCGAGATCCTGAATCGCCACGGCGTGCGCCACCGCATCGACTGGACCCTCGGCGGCCGGCCCTTCCTGACCGAGCCGGGCTCGCTCACCGAGGCCCTGCGCGCCAGCATCCGCGAGGCCACCGGCCTGGAGACCGAGCTCTCGACGACCGGCGGCACCTCGGACGGCCGCTTCATCGCCCGCCTCTGCCCGCAGGTGGCCGAATGCGGCCCGGTCAATGCCAGCATCCACCAGATCGACGAGCATGTGGCCGTCGACGCACTCGGCCCGCTGGCTGCCATCTACCAGGGCGTGATGCAGAGGCTGGTCGCATGAAGGACCTGCACCCCGTGCTGACCCTGGAGGCCCTGGTCGAACGCGAGGCCGCCCGGCTGGACGCCGCGCAACTGAGCTACGGCCAGGGCACCACCAACGCCCGGGATGAGGCCGCCTGGCTGGTGCAGTGGGCCCTGGGCCTGCCCATGGAGGCGCTGGGCGAGGCCCCGGCTCAGGGCGTGAGCCCGGACGCGGCGGCGCGCGCCGCCGCGCTCATCGACCGCCGCATCGCCAGCCGCGAACCCGCCGCCTACCTGACCGGCGAGGCCTGGCTGCAGGGCCTGCCCTTCACGGTGGACCGGCGCGTCATCATCCCGCGCAGCTTCATCGCCGAGCTGATCGCCGACGCCGACGGCCAGGGCCTGCTCGACGCCTGGCTCAGCGAGCGCACGCAGCGCGTGCTCGACCTCTGCACCGGCAATGGCAGCCTGGCCGTGCTGGCCGCCCTGGCCTGGCCCGAGGTGCAGGTGGACGCCGCCGACCTGAGCGCCGACGCGCTGGCCGTGGCGCGGCTGAACGTGGACCGCCACGGCCTGCAGGACCGCATCACCCTGCTGCAGGGCGACGGCCTGGCCGCCACCACCGGCCGCGCGCCCTACGACCTCATCGTCTGCAACCCGCCCTATGTGAATGCCGCCTCCATGGCCGCCCTGCCGCCCGAGTTCCGCGCCGAACCCGCGCTGGCCCTGGACGGCAACCCGGCGGGCGGCCAGGACGGCATGGACTTCATCCGCGCCCTGCTCGCCGCCGCCCCCACGCGCATGAGCGAGGACGCCGTGCTGGTGCTCGAGATCGGCCACGAGCGCGCGCACTTCGAAGCCGCCTTTCCGCAGCTGCAGCCGATCTGGCTGGAGGTGAGCGCGGGCGAGGATCAGGTGCTGCTGCTGCGGCGCGACGACCTGGCCGGCGGCTGAAACCGCCCTGCCCGCGCCCTGCGACAAGGGGCCGGCCCGCTCGCGCGGACCGGCCCCTTGGTCTTGAACGGTCGCCCGGGCGGCAGGCCCCGGGCGACGCGGATCACACCGTCTTGTGCACGAAGGCTGCCCGCAGGGCCTCGGTCATCCAGACCAGGCTGTCCCCGGGCGCACCGGCCTTCACATGCTTGACGACGGCCTCGAAGAGCGGCTCGGCCACCTCGTCGGGCACCAGCATCTCCAGGCGCACGCGCGGCAGATGGTCGGTGATCTGGTCGCGGATGCTGGCCTTGAACTGCGGGCTGGGGCCGACATAGCCCTCGGCGCGGCTGACGGTCATGCCCGGGAAGCCGGGCACGGCGCGCAGCACCTCGTAGAGGCCTTCGAGTCGTTGGGGGCCGATCACGGCCTTGATCTCTTTCATCGTTGGGGTTCTCCGGCCGCTCAGGCGGTGTGGCGCTGGTCGTCGAACCAGCGGTAGACGGTGGGCAGCATGACCAGGGTCAGCAGGGTGGAGGTGATCAGGCCACCGATCACGACGATGGCCAGCGGGCGCTGGACTTCCGAGCCCGGACCGGTCGCGAACAGGAAGGGGATCAGGCCCAGCAGCGCGACGGTGGCGGTCATCATCACCGGGCGGAAGCGCAGGCGCGCACCCTCGACGACGGCTTCGGCCACGCTGCGGCCCTGCTCGCGCAGGCCACGGATGTAGCTGACCAGCACGACACCGTTCAGCACGGCGATGCCCCACAGCGCGATGAAGCCCACCGAGGCCGGCACCGAGAGGTACTCGCCCGTCACGAAGAGCCCGATCACCCCGCCCATCGAGGCGAAAGGCAGCACCAGGATGATCAGCGACGCCATCTTCACCGAACGGAACAGCAGGAAGAGCAGGAAGAAGATCGCCGCCACCGTGATGGGCACGATGATGGACAGGTGGCCCAGCGCGCGCTCCATGTTCTGGAACTGGCCGCCCCACTCGAGGTAGTAGCCCTCGGGCAGCTTGACCTGCTGCTGCACCGCCTGCTGCAGCTCGGCGACGAAGCCGCCGAGGTCGCGGTCGGCCACATTGATGCCCACCACGACACGGCGCTTGGCCAGCTCGCGGCTGATCTGCGCCGGGCCGTCGAGCACCTCGATGCGGGCGATCGTCGACAGCGGCACCTGCGCGCCGCCCGGCGCGCTGACGACCAGGTTGCGGATCGCCTCCAGGTTGCCGCGCGCCGATTCCGGCAGGCGCACGATGGCGCTGAAGCGGCGCTCGCCTTCGTAGATCTCGGTGGCCTCCTTACCGCCGATGGCCATCTCGATCACGTCGTGCACATCGCTCGCGTTCAGGCCGAGGCGGGCGATGGCCGGGCGGTCGATGACGATCTGCAGGTACTGCTGGCCGGTGATGCGCTCGACCCGCAGGTCCTGCGCGCCGCGGATACCCTGTGCGACCTTGGCGATCTCGTCGGCCTTGGTCTTGAGGGTGGCCAGGTCGTCACCGAAGATCTTCACCGCGATGTCGGCGCGCACGCCGGTCACCATCTCGTCGACCCGGTCCGAGATCGGCTGGGCCATGACGATCTGCACGCCGGGCAGCACGGCCAGCTTCTCGCGGATCTTGTCGGCGATGGTGTCCTGGGTCCAGCCCTCGGGCCACTCGTCGCGCGGCTTGAGCGAGACGATGGGCGTCGACTCGTTCTGCGCCTGCGGGTCGGCCGGGGATTCCCCGCGGCCGACACCCGAGACGGCCGAGCGCACGCCGGGCACCTCCATCACCAGCTTCATGGCCTCCATCTCCATGCGGATGGATTCCTCCAGCGAGATGTTCGGCACGCGATTGATGCCCGGCACCAGCGAGCCTTCCTTCATCTCGGGGATGAAGGCACTGCCCAGGAAGGGAATCAGCGCGCCGGTGGTGCCCAGCAGCAGCACCGCGACCATCACCGTGCCCCGCGCGTTGGCAATCGCCCGGTGCAGCAGCTTCAGGTAGGGCGCCTTCATCTTGCGGATCAGCCAGGTGTCGTGCTCGTCGCCGGTCTCGGGGCCCTCGTGATGCAGCGGCTTGACCTTGAGCAGGTAGGACGACAGCACCGGCGAGAGCGTGAGCGAGAGCACCAGCGAGAAGAACAGCGCCAGGGCGATGGTGAAGGCCAGGGGCGCGAACATCTTGCCCTCCATGCCCTCCAGCGTCATCAGCGGCAGGAAGACCAGGATGATCACGCCGACGCCGAAGATCACCGGCGTGGCGACTTCCTTGACCGCGTTGAAGATCACCCGGATGCGCGGCTCGCCGGCGTGGCCCGGCCCCTGGCTGCGCGCCAGGTGGGCGAAGGCGTTCTCCACCACCACCACCGAGCCGTCGACCATCAGGCCGATGGCGATGGCCAGACCGCCCAGCGACATCAGGTTGGCCGAGATGCCGAAGTGGTTCATGGCCATGAAGGTCAGCAGCGGCGTGAGCACCAGGGTGGCCACCACGATCAGCGAGCTGCGGATGTCGCCCAGGAAGAGCAGCAGCACGACGACGACCAGCACCACGCCTTCGAGAAGCACCTTGACCACGGTAGCCACGGCCGCGTCGACCAGCTCGGAGCGGTCGTAGTAGGGCACGATCTGCAGGCCGCCGGGCAGCATGCCGCGTTCATTGATCTCGGCCACCCGGGCCTTGATCCGCGACACCACCTCCTTGGCATTGCCGCCGCGCATCATCATCACGACGCCGCCGACCGATTCGGTCACGCCGTTCTTGACGACCGAGCCCACCCGCACCGCGCTGCCGACCTTGACCTCGGCCACGTCACGCACATGCACCGGGGTGCCGGCGACGGACTTCAGCACGATGGCGCCGATGTCGTCGAGCGACTGCACCAGGCCGACACCGCGGATCAGGTACTGCTCCGCATAGTGCGGCAGCACGCCGCCGCCCGAGTTGGCGTTGTTGCTCGCCAGGGCCTGGAAGACCTGCTGGATGGTCAGGCCGTGATAGCGCAGCTTGTCGGGTGCAACCAGCACCTGGTACTGCTTCTCGTAGCCGCCCTGGGAGTTGATCTCGGCAATGCCGGGGATCGAGCGCAGCAGCGGCCGCACCACCCAGTCCTGCGCGGTGCGGCGCTCGGTCAGCTCCGCCTCGGTCAGGGCGCGCGAGCCGTCGTCCGGGCGCTCCAGCGTGTACTGGTAGACCTCGCCCAGGCCGGTGGAGACCGGACCGAGCACCGGCGTGATGCCGGGCGGCATGCGACCGGCGATCTCGATCAGCCGCTCCATCACGAGCTGGCGCGCGAAGTACACATCGGTCGCGTCGGTAAACACCAGGGTGATCAGCGACAGGCCCGGCTTGTTCAGCGAGCGCAGCTCGACCATGCCCGGCAGGCCGGTCATGGCCATCTCGATCGGCACGGTGGCGAAGCGCTCGACCTCCTCGGGCGAGCGACCCGGCGCCTCGGTGGCGATCTGGACCTGGACGTTGGTGACGTCCGGGAAGGCATCGAGCGAGAGCTTGCGGGTGGCGTCGAGGCCGAAGGCCATCAACACCAGCGCGAGCACGACGATGATGAGCCGCTGCGCGAGCGACCCGCGGATCAGCGACTCGATCATGAACCCTCCATCTCGGCGCGCTTGCGCTCGTTGTTCAGGTGGAAGGCGCCGTCGGTGACGACCACCATGCCGGGCTGCAGGCCGTCGTCGACGACCTGCGAGCCATTGACCCGCAGGCCCAGCTTGACCTTGGTCAGGCGGAACACGCGCTCGGCGGGCGCACCGACCTGCACGAAGACATGGTCCTGGTTGTCCTCGCGAACCACGGCCGAGGCCGGCACGACCAGGCGTTCGGCCGGCAGCGGGTCGATGACCATGCGGGCCAGCATGGCCGGCTTGAGCAGGCGCTGCGGGTTCGCGATCTCGCTGCGGACGGTGACCGTGCGGGTCTCGGGGTTGACGGTGTCGGCCACCCAGCTCAGCTCACCCTGCACCGGCGCGATGTCGGACGAGGCCAGCTCGATGTGGACCTTCTGGCCGGGCCGCACGCGGGCGATGTCGGCCTCGGGCACCTGGGCCAGCACCCAGACGCGCGAGAGATCGGCCACGGTGTAGAGCACATCGGCCGGCTGCACGACCTGGCCCCTGGCGATCTTGCGCTCGACCACCACACCGCTGACCGTGCTGACCACGGTCGAGGTGGAGGTGATCGCGCCGCTGCGCGTCGTCTCGGCCAGGCTGGCGGCCGACACGCCCATCACACGCAGCTGGTCGGCGGCGGCACGGCGCTCGGCCTCGGCCACGCCCAGCTCGTTCTCGCGGCGCTGGAGTTCGGCGCTGCCGATCACGTCGGCGGCCAGCAGCAGGTGGGCACGCTCCACCGCCTTGGCAGCCAGCTCGCGCTGGGCATTGGCCTTCAGGTAGGCCAGCTGGGCGCCCCCCAGCTCGGTGCTGTGCAGCTGGGCCAGCACCTGGCCGGCGCGGACGGCCTGGCCGGGCAGGGCCTGCATCTCGGTCACGCGGCCGGTCACGCTGGCGCCGATGCGGGCGACGGACTGTTCGTTGAAATCGATGCGGGCGGTCACGGCCAGCGGCTCGGCGATCGGCTTCAGACCGGCCTCGACCAGGACGAGCCGGTCCAGCAGCGAGGCCGGGGCGACGACGCGCAGCGGATCGGCGGCCGGCGCAGCGGCGGACGCCGCCTTCGGGGCGGAGGCGCCGGCCGCAGGCGCGGCGGCATCCTGGCCGCTGCAGGCCGCCAGCAGCGCGGCCAGCAGCAGGGCGGGGGTGGCGTGTCGGCGGCCGGCCGCAGGCAGCCGGCGGGACGGGGACAGGGACGAAGGATTCATGGCGGATTCGGAAGGCAGGGCATGCGGGGAAGGGGGCGGGCGGCGGCTCACGGCTGGCCTCCGGCGCCCAGGGCGGCGGTGGGGCCCGGGGCCGGGACGGCCGTCAGCTCGTCCAGGCCGGCTTCGGCGCGCAGGCGCTCGATCTCGACCTGGGCGGCACGCAGCTCGAAGCGGGCGACGTTCAGCTCGTTGCGGGCGGCCCGCCAGACGCGCTGCGCGTCGAGGGAGTCCAGGATCCCGCGCTCGCCGTAGCGGTAGGCGGCCTCGGCCACGCGCATGGCGGACTCGGCCTGGCGGACGATGCCGCCCTCGTAGGCCGCCACCTGGTCCATGGCGATCTGCAGCTGCTGGCCGGCGATGGCCAGGGCCTGGCCGAGCTGGTGCTCGCGGTCGGCCAGCAGGCTCTGCAGGCGCAGCACGGTGGCACGGGCCTCGGCGATCGGGCCTTCGCGGCGGTCGAGCAGGGGCACGGTGACGCTGACGCCGATGCGGCGGTTGGTCAGGTCAGGGTTGCGGTCGGCGCCCAGGCGCAGGGACCAGCTCGGCTCGGCCTGGGCCTGCTCGACACGCACGCGCGCCTCGGCCGCACGCAGCTCCGAGCGCACCGCGACCAGCTCGGGATGGCGCTCCAGCAGGCGGCTGCGCAGCGCGTCCAGCGACTCGGCCGGCGGCACCGGGTCCTCCAGGCTGCCGGCCACCCGGGCGTCGGGCGGCAGGGCCGGGCCGACGGCCTGGCGCAGCTCGGCCAGGGCCTGGCCGACCCGCTGCTGCGCGGTCTGCACCGCGCGCTGCGCGTTCAGGCGCTCGGCCTCGGCGCGCAGCAGCTCGAAACGCGGCGCCTCGCCCGTCTCGACGCGCACCTTCACCCGGGCGTGGATCTGCTCGGTGACCTTTGCATCCTCCTGCACATTGCGCAGCTCGGCCTGGGCGCGGAGCACGCCCAGGTAGCCGCGCTTGACGCCCGCCACCAGCGCGTGCTGGAAGGCGCCGACCGAGGCGCGCACCCCGCGTGCCGAAGCCTCGGCCGCGTCCAGGCGGGCACGCCGCAGCGAGGGCAGCTCCAGCCGCTGGGTGAGCCCGAGGCTGTGGGTCGGCCCCTCGGCCACGCCGGGCAGGCGGGCCCCCTGGCGACCGACCAGCCACTCCAGCTCCGGGTTGGGCCGGGCCTTGGCGCTTCGGATGGCGGCCTGGGCCACCTGCTCCCGGGCACGTTCGGCGGCGAGGGCCGGATGGCCGTCGAGCGCCATCGCGATCAAGGTGGCCAGCGGCAGGGCGCCGGCCGCGTCGGCTGCCTGGGGATCGGGGCGCGGCTGGGCGGCCGGATGCGCGGCAGCGCGGGGCGGCGCCTCGCCGGCCCCGGGCATCGGGGGCGCCGCGGCCCAGGCCGGGGCGGCCAGCAGCCCCAGACCGAGCAGCATGCCCCAGGGCAGGGCGGGAGGCAGACCACGGCGGGGGCCGCAGCGGGAAGCAGTCATGGCGGGCATTGAGACAGGTCGAAATCCCCTCCCCGCGCGGACGCTGGCCACGGCCAGGCGCCCGCACAGGTCGGGTGGAGGACAAGAAAGCAGGAGGGCACTGGGCCCTGTCGGAACCGCGAGGCACCCTCACGGGCGCGGGCGTTCGGGGGCCGCCTCGTGGGCGGCCGGCTTCAGGCCGTCGGCGGACGCAGCGGAGGCTGCTGCGGGGCCTGGTGGGCGTGCGGGCAGGCGGCTGCACACAGCACATGGGCCGGCAGCGCAGTGGGCAGCAGGCCCGGCGCGGGGGCCGGGCTCGGATCGGGCAGGTCGCTCGGGCTGGTGCCGAGGGAGAGCGTGTTGCCGGGGCCGGTCTCGCGGACCGGCCGCTCCAGTTCGGGCGCAGCGGGCAGCAGGGCCTGCAGCACCGGGTCCGTGCGCTCGACCTCGACCTCCCCCCAGGCCAGACCCTCCAGGGCCGGCCCGACCGCCCGCCCGGGCTCCGCGGCCATCGGCAGCAGCGCAGCCAGCAGGCTCAGGGCCAGCAAGCTGCCCAGCAGCAGGGCCTGCCATCCCGGGCCCCATGCCGCGGCCCGGCCGGGGATGCGGCGCAGCAGGCTGGGCAGGGCGGGACCGGAACGGGGACAGGGCACGGCGGCTGGGGCAGGGTCGATGGGGGCGGCGGACTCTCGGCCGGGGCCAAGGTTCACACCGAGCGGGTAAACCCTAGCACATCGCAGGCCAAGTCCGTCAGCTTGGGGACAAGAAAGCCCGGCTCGGCGGAATGCGGCGCGGGCTGCTGGCCGGCGCGCGGGCCGGGGCCGGGGCGGCGGACAATCGCGGCTTTGCCCGGAGTCGTTCCGCCCCATGATCGTCCTGAGCCAACTCAGCCTGCGCCGCGGCGTCAAGCTCGTCCTCGACCATGCCGACCTGACCCTGCATGCGGGCGAGAAGGTCAGCCTGGTCGGGCGCAACGGGGCGGGCAAGTCCAGCCTGTTCGCGCTGCTGACGGGCCGGCTGCAGGCCGATGCCGGCGACTTCAGCCTGCCGCCACGCTGGCGGGTGGCCGAGGTCGCGCAGGAGATGCCCGAGACGGCCGAAGGCGCAACGGCCTTCGTGCTGCAGGGCGACACCCGGCTGATGGAGGCCCAGGCCCGCCTGGCCGCGGCCGAGGTGGCGCAGGACGGCCATGCCATCGCCGAGGGCCATGCCGGCCTGGCCGAGGCCGGCGCCTTCGACGCCCGCCCCCGCGCCCAGGCCTTGCTGCTGGGCCTGGGCTTCCGCGGCGAGCAGCTCGACGCGCCGGTCAACAGCTTCTCCGGCGGCTGGCGCATGCGCCTGCAGCTGGCCCGCGCGCTGATGTGCCCCAGCGACCTGCTGCTGCTCGACGAGCCGACCAACCACCTGGACCTGGACGCGCTCGTCTGGCTGGAAGCCTGGCTGCAACGCTACGAGGGCACGCTGCTGGTGATCAGCCACGACCGTGAATTCCTCGACGCCATCACCCGCGTGACCGTGCACCTGGAGGACGCCAAGCTCACCCGCTACGGCGCGAACTACAGCGGCTTCGAGGCCATGCGCGCCGAGCGCCTGAGCCAGCAGGCCGCGGCCTTCAGCCGGCAGCAGGACCAGATCGCCCACCTGCAGCGCTTCATCGACCGCTTCAAGGCCAAGGCCACCAAGTCCAAGCAGGCTCAGAGCCGGGTGAAGGCGCTGGAGCGCATGGAGCGCATCGGCCCGGTGCTCAGCCAGGCCGACTTCGCCTTCAGCTTCCGCGAGCCCGGCCAGCTGCCCAACCCCATGCTGGTGATGCGCGAGATGGCGTGCGGCTACCGGCTGGACGAGGGCAGGGACAAGCCTATCGTCCACGGCATCACGCGCTCGGTGCAGCCGGGCCAGCGCATCGGCATCCTGGGCGCCAACGGCCAGGGCAAGTCCACCGTGGTCAAGACCCTGGCCGGCACGCTGGGTGCGCTGGGCGGCACGGTCACCCAGGGCAAGGGCCTGGCGATCGGCTACTTCGCGCAGCAGGAGATGGACGTGCTGCACCCGGAGAGCGGGCCGCTGGAGCACATGGTCCGCCTGGCCAAGCAGGTCTCGCCCCAGGCGCGCGAGCAGGAGCTGCGCGACTTCCTCGGCCAGTTCCGCTTCGTCGGCGACATGGTGCAGCAGCCGGTCGGCAGCCTCAGCGGCGGCGAGAAGGCGCGGCTGGTGCTGGCCATGATCGTCTGGCAGAAGCCCAACCTGCTGCTGCTCGACGAGCCGACCAACCACCTGGACCTCACGACGCGCGAGGCCCTGTCGATGGCCCTCAACAGCTTCGAGGGCACGGTGATGCTGGTCAGCCACGACCGCGCACTGCTGCGCGAGGTCTGCGACGGCTTCTGGCTGGTGGCCGACGGCACGGTGCGCGACTTCGACGGCGACCTCGACGACTACCAGCGCTGGCTGCTGGAGCAAAGCCGCGAGCGCAGCCGCGCGGCCGCCACGGCGGCCATCGCGCCCGCGGCCGGGGGCACGGTCGAAGCGCCGGGAGCCACCCGCCGCGAGGACCGCCGTGCCCAGGCCCAGGCCCGGCAGAAGCTGCAGGAGCAGCTCAAGCCGATGAAGAAGGAACTGGCCCAGGTGGAAGCCCGACTGGCCGCCGCCCAGGCCGAGCAGGAGGCCGCCAGCGCCGGCCTCGGCGACCCGACGCTGGACGGCGCCCGCCGCGCCGAGCTGGGCCGCCAGCTCAAAGCCCTGGGCGAGGAGATCGAGACCCTGGAAGGCCGCTGGCTGGAGCTGGGCGAAGCCATCGACCAGGCCACGGCCGAGGCGGCCGCGGCCTGAGGGGCGGACGCAGCAGGCCCTTCCCTCAAAGCGGCAAATCACAACATATTTGCCCTTTTGATTTGCTGTAGGAATTTTTCGACACCCCGCGTTAACCCGTCCCTGCCGGCCTACACTGGCCGGGTCAGGAGAGAGCGTCCCGGGCCCGCACCCGAGGACGCCGCCGAAGGCGCCGCGCGCATGCGCTAAACGCTCAGGCCCAAGGACTGGCAAACGCGTCCCTCGGGGTCCGACACCCCCGGGGGAGGCGAGAACCTCACTGGAGAGCGGTCGCGGCATCCCGATGCCGGCGGCCCACCGAAGGGGCAAGCGGCCGGGGCGCAAGCGCCGGTTGCCAATCTCTCAGGTCCATGGACAGCGAGGGCAGTGACCGACCCACCGTGCGAGCGGCGGGTCAACCGTCATCGTCGTTCCCCCCGAGGGAGCGGCCCGCCCCGTCGCCTCCGTCCGTCCATGACCGCTGCCTTCGACCCCGCCCAAGCCCCCGCCCCCACGCCCGCCGCCGAACCGCAGCGCACGCCGCTGCATGCGCTGCACCAGCGCCTGGGCGGCAAGATCGTGCCCTTCGCCGGCTGGGCCCTGCCGGTCAGCTACCCCGAAGGCCAGGTCGCCGAGCACCGCCATGCGCGGGCCGCGGCCGCGCTCTTCGACGTCTCGCACATGGGCCAGGTGCGGCTGGACGGCCCGGGCTTCGAGGCCGTGGCCGCGGCGCTGGAAACCCTGGTCCCGGCCGATGTGCTGGGCCTGCCGGTCGGCAAGCAGCGCTACAGCCAGTTCACCACCGCCGAGGCCGGCGTGGTCGACGACCTGATGATCGCCCGTCCGCCCGAAGGCGCGCTGGGCGGTGTGCTGGGCCCGGTCTTCCTGGTGGTCAATGCCGCCAATGCCGACACCGACCTGGCCCTGCTGCAGGCCGGCCTGCCGGCCGGCATCACCGCCACCCGCCTGCAGGACCGCGCCCTGCTGGCCCTGCAGGGCCCGGAGGCGGTGGCGGCGCTGGCCCGCGTCGCGCCCGGCGCGGCCGACACGCTGAACGCCCTGCGCTTCATGGAAGGCGCGGTGGTGGAACTGGCCGGCGCGGCCTGCTGGGTGGTGCGCTCGGGCTACACCGGCGAGGACGGGGTCGAGATCTCCGTGCCGGCCGGCCAGGCCGTGGCCCTGGCCGAGGCCCTGCTGGCCGATGCCGCCGTCAAGCCCGCCGGCCTGGGCGCGCGCGACACCCTGCGCCTGGAAGCCGGCCTCTGCCTGCACGGGCATGAGCTGGACACTTCCATCACCCCGATCGAGGCCGGCCTGGCCTGGTCCATCCCCAAGGTCCGCCGTGCCGGCGGCGCGCGGGCCGGCGGCTACCCCGGCGCCGCCGTGGTCGAGGCCCAGCTGCGCGAGGGCCCGGCGCGCCGCCGCATCGGCCTGATGGCGCAGGAGCGCGTGCCGGTGCGCGACGGCGCCGCGCTGCACGATGCCGCCGGCCGCCCGGTCGGCCGCGTCTGCAGCGGCACGCTCAGCCCGGGCGTGGCCCAGCCGATCGCGATGGCCTATGTCGAGGCCGCGGCGGCCGCCGAGGGCACGGCGCTCTTCGCGCAGGTGCGCGGCCGTGGCGTGCCGGTGACGGTCAGCCCCCTGCCCTTCGTGCCGCACCGTTATCGTCGGGTCTGACCGCCTGGCCGCGGTCGCATGGCGTCCGACAGATCGCCCCGTCTTTCCGAACCCTTCCCTTCCTCAGGAACCCCCACCATGAGCCGCAAGTTCACCGCCGAACACGAGTGGATCGAGCCCACCGACGCGAACACCGCCACCGTCGGCATCACCGTCCACGCGCAGGATGCGCTGGGCGATGTCGTCTATGTCGACCTGCCCGAGGTCGGCTCGCACCATGCCCAGGGCGCCGTCGCCGGCGTGGTCGAGTCGGTCAAGGCCGCCGCCGACCTGTACATGCCGGTCAGCGGCACCGTCACCGAGGTCAACGAGGCCCTGCGCGCCGACCCCGCCCTGGCCAACAGCGACCCGCTGGGCGCGGGCTGGTTCTTCAAGCTCAAGCTGGACGACGCCGCCCAGCTCGACGGCCTGCTGGACGCCACCGCCTACGACGCCCTGACCGCGAAGTAAGCCGCCCGTCCCGGGCGACGGGCCTGCCACCCCGTCGCCGGCGCCCCCGCGGCGCCCGCCCCCTTCTCCGAGATCTGTCGATCCCCCTCCCCGCCTTCCGCAGGAGACCGCCATGCTGATGCCGTCCTTCCCTCCCCTGGCCCAGCTCGAGACCGAGCGTGAATTCGGCGCCCGCCACATCGGCCCCGGGCCCGAGGACGAGGCCGCGATGCTGGGGGCCGTCGGCGCCGCCAGCCGCGCCGCGCTGATCGAGGCCATCGTGCCGGCGGCCATCCGCCGCGGCGCGATGGACCTGCCGGCGCCGGTCGGCGAGGCCGCCGCGCTGGCCGAGCTGAAGGCCCTGGCGCGCAAGAACCGCGTGCTCAAGAGCTTCATCGGCCAGGGCTACCACGGCACGCAGACGCCGGGCGTCATCCTGCGCAACATCCTGGAGAACCCCGCCTGGTACACGGCCTACACACCCTACCAGGCCGAGATCTCCCAGGGCCGGCTCGAAGCGCTGCTGAACTTCCAGACCATGGTCGTCGACCTGACGGGTCTGCCGGTGGCCAATGCCTCGATGCTCGACGAGGCCACCGCCGCCGCCGAGGCGATGACGCTGGCGCTGCGCGTGGGCCGCAGCAAGGCCACCGCCTTCTTCGTCGCCGACGACGTGCTGCCGCAGACCCTGGCCGTGATCCGCACCCGCGCCGAGCCGCTGGGCCTGCAGGTGGTGGTGGGCCCGGCCGAGGCGGCGGGCGAGGTGCTGGCGGGCACGCCCTGCTTCGGCGCGCTGTTCCAGTACCCCGGCGCCGAAGGCGCGGTGCGCGACCTGCGCGGCCCCATCGCCGCCGTGAAGGCCCAGGGCGGCCAGGCCATCGTGGCCGCCGACCTGCTGGCCCTGACCCTGCTGGTGCCGCCCGGCGAGCTGGGCGCGGACGTGGCGGTGGGCAACACCCAGCGCTTCGGCATGCCCATGGGCAACGGCGGCCCGCATGCCGCCTACCTGGCCTGCCGCGAGGCGCACCAGCGCTCCATGCCCGGCCGCCTGGTGGGCATGAGCGTCGATGCCCACGGCAAGCCGGCCCTGCGCCTGGCCCTGCAGACCCGCGAGCAGCACATCCGCCGCGAGAAGGCCACCTCCAACATCTGCACGGCCCAGGTGCTGCCGGCCGTGGTGGCCAGCATGTACGCCGTCTACCACGGCGCGGCCGGCCTGCGCCGCATCGCCGAGCGCGTGAGCAGCTACGCCGCCGCCCTGGCCGAGGGCATCGAGCAGCTCGGCTGGACGCTGGCGCACGACACCGCCTTCGACACCCTCACCGTGCAGACCGGCGCCCAGACCGAAGCCCTGCTGGCGCATGCCGTCGAGCTGGGCATGAACCTGCGCCGGGTCGACGCCGCCCGCCTGGGCGTGAGCCTGGACGAGACCACCACCCGCGCCGACCTGGACGCGCTGTGGACCGTCTTCGCCCGCGGCGCCAGCCGGCCCGACTTCGACGTCTTCGAGAAGGGCGTGGCCCCGCGCATCCCGGCCGCCCTGCAGCGCCGCAGCGCCTACCTGACGCACCCGGTCTTCGAGCAGCACCACAGCGAGACGGCCATGCTGCGCTACCTCCGCAAGCTCTCGGACAAGGACCTCGCGCTCGACCGCACCATGATCCCGCTGGGCTCCTGCACGATGAAGCTCAACGCAACCAGCGAGATGATCCCCATCACCTGGCCCGAGTTCGCGCAGATCCACCCCTACGCCCCGGCCGAGCAGCGCGCCGGCTACGCCGAGCTGGACGCGCAGATCCGCAGCTGGCTGAGCGAGATCACCGGCTACGCCGGCATCAGCCTGCAGCCCAACGCCGGCTCGCAGGGCGAATACGCCGGCCTGCTGGCCATCCGCGGCTGGCAGCGCGCGCGCGGCGAAGGCCACCGCGACATCTGCCTGATCCCCGCCTCGGCCCACGGCACCAACCCGGCCTCGGCCCAGATGGTCGGCATGAAGGTGGTGGTGGTGGCCTGCGACGCGCAGGGCAACGTCGACCTCGCGGACCTGCGCGCCAAGGTCGAGCAGCACAGCGCGAAGCTGGCCGCGATCATGATCACCTACCCCTCCACCCACGGCGTGTTCGAGGAAGGCGTGAAGGACCTCTGCGCCCTGGTGCACCAGCACGGCGGCCGGGTCTACGTGGACGGGGCCAACATGAATGCCCTGGTCGGCCTGGCCGCGCCGGGCGCCTTCGGCGGGGACGTCAGCCACCTGAACCTGCACAAGACCTTCTGCATCCCGCACGGCGGCGGCGGCCCCGGCGTCGGCCCGGTCTGCGTGGCCGAGGACCTGGTGCCCTTCCTGCCCAAGGGCGCGGACGAGGCGGTGCACGGCGAGGAGGTGGGCGCCGTGTCGGCCGCCCCGCTGGGCAACGCCGCCGTGCTGCCCATCACCTGGATGTACATCCGCATGATGGGCGGCGAGGGCCTGACCCGCGCCACCGAGACGGCCATCCTCTCGGCCAACTACATCGCGGCCCGGCTGAAGGACGCCTTCCCCGTGCTCTACACCGGCGGGGCCGACCTGGCCGGCGGCGGCGTGGCGCACGAATGCATCCTGGACCTGCGCGCGATCAAGGACGCCACCGGCGTGACCGCCGAGGACGTGGCCAAGCGCCTGATCGACTACGGCTTCCACGCGCCGACGCTGAGCTTCCCGGTGGCCGGCACGCTGATGGTCGAGCCCACCGAGAGCGAACCCAAGGCCGAGCTGGACCGCTTCATCGAGGCCATGCTCGCCATCCGCCGCGAGATCGCCATGGTCGAGGCCGGCGCCTGGGGCCGCGACGACAACCCGCTCAAGCACGCACCGCACACCGCCGAGGTGATCGGTGCCGACACCTGGCCGCACGCCTACCCGCGCAGCGCCGCGGCCTGGCCGCTGGACAGCCTGCGCGGCGGCAGCAAGTACTGGTCGCCGGTCGGCCGGGTGGACAACGTCCACGGCGACCGCAACCTGTTCTGCACCTGCGCGCCGGTGGAGAGCTACGCGGCCTGAGGCCTCTGCCCCCCGGGGGCAGCCGGGGCGGGGCATGATCGGGGCGCGGCCGGCAGGCCGCTCCGGTCCGCCCCGCCCCGCGCCATGAGCCTCTCCGTCTTCGACCTCTTCAAGATCGGCCTCGGCCCCTCCAGCTCACACACCGTGGGGCCGATGGTGGCCGCGCGGCGCTTCACCGAGCGGCTGGCGGACGCGGGCCGGCTGGACGCCACCGCCCGCATCGTCGTCACCCTGCATGGCGCGCTGGCCCTGACCGGCCGCGGCCACGGCAGCGACGGCGCGGTGCTGCTGGGCCTGGCCGGCGAGACGCCGGAGGGCGTGGACGTGGACGGTGTGCCGGCGCGGCTGGCCGCCCTGCGGGCCGAAGGCCGCATCGGCCTGCTGGGCGGGCGGCACGCCATCGCCTTCGACGAGGCGCAGGACCTGCGCTGGGCCGGCGAGCGGCCGCTGCCCCACCATCTCAACGGCCTGCGCTTCGAGGCCTTCGCGGCCGACGGCCGCAGCCTCGCCTCGTGGGCGGCCTACTCGGTCGGCGGCGGCTTCGTCGTCGACGAGGCCGAGGCCGCGGCGCGCGATGCCGCCGCCTTCGAGGCCCCGGCACCCGGCCCCGCCCTGCCCCGCCCCTGGCGCGATGCCGCCGAACTGCTGGCCTGCTGCGCGGCCCACGGCGGCGGCATGGCCGCGCAGCAGCGCGCGAACGAGCGCGCCTGGCTGCGCCAGGGCCCCGAGGCCGCACGCTGGGCCCGCGCCGAGGACGCCGCCCTGGACGCCGAGATCGACCAGCGCCTGCTGCGGCTGTGGAACGCCATGGCGGCCTGCGTGGCCCGCGGCCTGCGACGCGAGGGCGAGCTGCCCGGCGGCTTCCGCGTGCCGCGGCGCGCGGCCAGGCTGTTCCGCGCGCTGGATCCGCAGGCTGCCGCCGCCCTGCAGGGCCGGCCCGAAGGCGAGTTCGAACCGGGGACCACCGCCCCCGCCAACCGCCCCGCCCACTGGACCCGCGCCGACGACCCGCTGCAGCTGCTGGACTGGGTCAACCTCTGGGCCCTGGCCGTCAACGAGGAGAACGCCGCCGGCGGCCGGGTGGTGACCGCGCCCACCAACGGCGCCGCCGGCATCGTGCCGGCGGTGGGCCACTACCTGGCGCGCTTCGTGCCGCATGCGGACGAGGCCGCGCGCCGCCGCGCCCTGATCGACTACCTGCTGACGGCCGGCGCGATTGGCGGGCTCTACAAGCGCAATGCCTCGATCAGCGGCGCCGAGGTGGGCTGCCAGGGCGAGGTGGGTGTGGCCTGCTCGATGGCCGCGGCCGGCCTGTGCGCCGCCCTGGGCGGCACGCCGGAGCAGGTGGAGAACGCCGCCGAGATCGGCATGGAGCACCACCTCGGCCTGACCTGCGACCCGGTCGGCGGCCTGGTGCAGATCCCCTGCATCGAGCGCAACGCCATCGCCTCCGTCAAGGCCCTGAACGCCGCCCGCATGGCCCTGCGCGGCGACGGCCGCCACCACGTCAGCCTGGACCAGGTCATCCGTACCATGCGCGAGACCGGCGCCGACATGCAGACCCGCTACAAGGAAACCTCGCTGGGCGGGTTGGCGGTGCATATCGTGGCCTGCTGAGGGGCGGGCCCCCGCTGGCTACACTGCTTTGGAGGTCGCGTCCTGTCATGACGCGGCCCCGGTCGGCGATGCGGCGCCGACCCCGATGAGCCGCCCTCCGCGCCCCTGCGGCCGGCCGGGCGCCCTGCCCCCTTCGAACGATCGCGGTCCGCGCAAGCGGGGCCGCCGGCCGCCATGCTCGACACCCTTGAAGCGCTTGCGCCGCGTGCGGCGGCGGTGCTGCCCTCGTCCACCGCCCACTGGTCGCTGCGCGGCGTGGTGGAGCGCTCCGAGAAGCTGGCCCTGCGCCAGGACGTGGCCGAGGCGCCGCAGCGCAGCCGCGATGCCGGCGTGATGCTCAGCGTGATCGACGGCGGCCAGGGCTTCGCGGCCACGGCCGACACCTCGGAGGCCGGCCTGGCCGCCGCCTTCCGGCGCGCCCATGCCCTGGCCCGTGCGGGGGCCGGCCGGGCGGTGTTCGACTTCGGCAGCTACACCCCGCCACGCGCGGCCGGCCGCTACGCCAGCGCGGTGCAGAAGCCCATCGCCAGCGCCAGCCTCGGCCAGAAGCTGGACTGGCTGCGCGGCTGGAGCGCCGCCGCGCAGGTCGACGCGCGGGTCGTCGACCGCGCCGCCAGCCTGTGGAGCGTGGAGACCGAGCAGCTGCAGCTCGACAGCGCCGGCACCCGCATCGCGCAGCGCTGGAGCTTCCTGACCCCCTCGCTGAGCGTCACCGCCCATGCCGGCGGCGTGACCCAGGTGCGCACCCAGGCCGGCCAGTACAACGGCTGGTGCCAGCAGGGCGGCCTGGAGGTGCTGGACCGCGCCGGCCTGGACCATGAGGCCGCCCGCGTGGCCCGCGAGGCGGTGGAGCTGGCCCTGGCCCCGTCCTGCCCCAGCGGCACCATGGACCTGCTGCTGATGCCCGACCAGATGATGTTGCAGATCCACGAGTCCATCGGCCACCCGCTGGAGCTGGACCGGATCCTGGGCGACGAGCGCAACTTCGCCGGCACCAGCTTCGTGACGCCGGACATGTTCGGCCACTACCGCTATGGCAGCGAGCTGCTCAACGTCAGCCACGACCCGACCCAGGCCTTCGAGTTCGCCAGCTTCGGCCACGACGACGAAGGCAGCCCCGCGACGCGGGAGATGATCATCGAGGCCGGCCTCCTCAAACGCCCGCTCGGCGGCCACCTCAGCCAGGCCCGCGCGCGTGCCGCCGGCCTGCCGCTGGACGGCGTGGCCACGGCCCGCGCCTGCAGCTGGAACCGCGCGCCCATCGACCGCATGAGCAACCTCAACGTGGAGCCCGGCAGCAGCACGCTGGACGAGATGATTGCCGCCACCGAGCACGGCGTGCTGATGCGCACCAACTGCTCGTGGAGCATCGACGACTCGCGCAACAAGTTCCAGTTCGGCTGCGAGCACGGCCAGGTGATCCGCCACGGCCGACTGGCCGAGGTGGTGCGCACGCCCAACTACCGCGGCATCAGCGCGACCTTCTGGCGCTCGCTGGCGATGGTGGGCGATGCCAGCACCTTCGAGGTGATGGGCACGCCCTACTGCGGCAAGGGCGAGCCGGCCCAGGTGATCCGCGTCGGCCACGCCGCGCCGGCCTGCCTGTTCCGCGGTGTCGACGTGTTCGGGGCCGCCCGATGAGCGCTCCCACCCTGCCGAACCCCGCCGGCCTGATCGACGAAGCCGGCTTCCAGGCCCTGGCCGAGGGCCTGTGCGGCGCCACCCCGGCCGGCTGCGAGCGCATCGGCCTGAGCCTGGAGGCCGAGGCCAGCGACTTCCTGCGCTTCAACCGCGCCGCGCTGCGCCAGGCCACGGCCGTGGTGCAGGCCGAGGCCACCGTCAGCGTGGTGCGCGGCCAGCGCCGCGCCCAGGCCAGCACCACGCTCAGCGGCGACTTGGACCGCGACCTGGCCCTGCTGCGCGCCGAGCGCGATGCCCTGCTCGCCGACCTGGACCATGTGCCCGAGGACCCCTGGCTGGCCCTGCCCGACCAGGTCGCGCAGAGCCGCCGCGACGACCGCGGCGCCCTGCCCACGGCCGAGGCGGTGATCGAGCAGACCACCCGCCATGCCCGGGGCCTGGACTTCGTCGGCTTCTATGCCGGCGGCCCGGTGCTGCGCGCGCAGGCCGACAGCCTGGGCTCGCGCCACTGGCACCGCAGCGAAAGCTTTCTCTACAGCTGGTGCGGCGTTCACCACGGCGACAAGGCCGTGAAGCAGGAACTGGCCGGCACCCGCTGGCAAGAGGCCGATTTCGCCGCCCGCGTGCAGCAGACCCGCGAGCGCCTGCCCCTGCTGGCCCGCGCGCCGCGCCCGCTGCAACCCGGTCGCTACCGCGCCCTGCTCAGCCCGGCGGCCATGGTCGAGATCCTCGGCACCCTGGGCTGGATGGGCTTCGGCCTGAAGGCCCGGCGCACGGGCGTGTCGCCGCTGGGCCGGCTGGCCGCGGGCGAGCAGGCCCTGGATGCGCGCATCCACCTGAGCGAGGACTTCGCCGCCGGCATCGCCCCGGGCTTCACCGCCGAAGGCTTCACCCGCCCGACGCGGGTGCCGCTGATCGTCGCCGGCCGCGTGCCGGCCGAGGGCGGCACGCTCAACGCCCCGCGCTCGGCCCGTGAATACGGCCTGCCGCCCAATGGCGCACGCGCCGAGGAATTTCCCGAAGCCCTGCACCTGGCGCCCGGCGAGCTGCCCGAGGCCGAAGCCCTGCAGGCCCTGGGCACCGGCCTCTACATCAGCAACCTCTGGTACCTGAACTACAGCGACCGCCAGGCCTGCCGCCTGACCGGCATGACCCGCTTCGCCAGCTTCTGGGTGGAAGACGGCCGGCTGGTGGCCCCGCTGCCGGTGATGCGCTTCGACGACGAGGTGCCGCGCCTCTTCGGCGAAGGCCTGATCGCGCTGACCGACCGGGCCGAGCTGGTGCCGCACAACGACACCTACGGCGGCCGCATGCTGGCCTCGATCACCACGCCGGGCGCACTGGTGGAAGGCTTCCGGCTGACGCTCTGAGCGCTCGATGGCGGGGCCGCGCTGCGGCCCGCCGGACCGGTGCCGCGGCCCGGGGCATCGTCTGAACAGACGGGCTTGGGCCGGCTTCTTTTCGGCCTTCGCTGCGGGCCTGGGGGAGAACACTTCGCGGGCGCGTGAACTGCGGCCGAGGTCGGCCTGCGGGCGTCCCACGCTGCAAGCCGGCATCAAGGAGTCCGGTGCCGCATGAAGCCGTCCACCCCGCGCCGTGGGAGCCACCGCGCCCACCTGACCCTTTTCCTCGGGGGCTTCGCCGGGCTGCTGGTGCTGGGCCTGTCGCTCTGGATGCATGTGCAACAGGCTGCGCAGGTCCGCAGCGCGGCAGGCATGGCGCTGCAGTCGGTGGCCCGTGCAGCTGCACAGGCCCTTGGCAGCGGGCTCGAGCTCAGCCTGCACGAAGCGAAGGTGCTGGCCGCCGCCGAGGATCTGTGGGCGCAGGGCCTGGACCGGCCCGAGGCTGGCGCGGCCCTGGCCCGTCACCAGTCGCTGCGCGAGGGCAAGGCCTGGATCGGGGTGGCCGATCTGCAGGGCCGGGTGCGGCAGGCCACGGGGGGCCTGCTGCTGGGGCGGGATGTCAGCGACCGGCCCTGGTTCTCGGCCGGCCTGAAGGGGGCCCACGTCGGCGATGTCCATCCGGCGCAGCTGCTGGCCTCGCTGCTGCCCGCCCCGGCGGATGGCGAGACGCTGCGCTTCGTCGATTTCGCCGCACCGATCGTCGTGAACGGACGCCCCCTGGGCGTGCTCGGCATCCACGGCAACTGGGCCTGGACCGCGAGGCTGCTCGACCAGATGCTGCCCCCCGCGGCGCGCGAGGCCGGGATCGAGCTGCTCGTCTACAACCGGCATGGCGAGCTGATCCAGAGCCCCGGAGGCCTGCGCAGCGGGGGGCGCGACAAGCAGATCAGTCCGGCCGGGCTGCAGGCGCTCAGCGGCCAGGGCCCGCAGGTCAGCCGCTGGGCGGACGGCCTGGAGCGCCTGTCGGTCGTGCTGCCGCTCAGCAACCCCGCGCTGGCCGAAACCCTGGGCTGGCAGGTGGTGGCACGGCAGGACCTGGCCCAGGCCGATGCGGCCCTGGCCGCGGGCACCCGTCAGGTGCTCACTGTCGGGCTGCTGATCAGCGCACTGGCCGCAGCGGCAATCGGGTGGATGAGCGGCCATCTGACGGAGCCGCTGCGCCAGATCGCTGCCGTCGCAAGCCGCATCGAGGCCGGTGCGCTCGCCCTCCCGATGCCGCAGTTCCCGAAGGGAAGCCGTGAGCTCGACGAACTGGCACGCGCGCTCGACAGCATGAAGCGCCGCCTTTTCGGCCTGCATCAGGCCATGGAAGCCCAGGTGCTTGAGCGCACCCAGGCCCTGGAGCGCGCGAACGCCGAACTGGCCCACCTCTCGCAGACCGATCCGCTGACGCAGCTGCTGAACCGTCGGGGCCTGGAGCCGCGGCTGCAGCAGGCCCTGGTCCTGACCCACCGCCACCGGGGCGCGCTCTGCCTGCTGCTCATCGACATCGACCATTTCAAGCGGGTCAACGACCTGCACGGCCACACCGTCGGCGACCGTGTGCTGCTGGCCCTGGCCGACCAGTTGCGCAGCGGCTTCCGGGCGGCCGACATCGTTGCCCGGCTCGGCGGCGAGGAGTTCCTCGTCGTGCTGACCGACAACGGCACGCACCGCGCCCAGCGCATCGCGCAGGCCCTGGTCGACAGCGTCGCGCAGCGCGACTTCCCGGAGGTCAAGCGGGTGACGCTGAGCATCGGCGTGGCCGGAACGGATGCGGTCGGCTTCGACGCCGAGGCGCTGATCCATGCGGCCGATCAGGCCCTCTACGAAGCCAAGCGCGGCGGCCGCAACCGCGTGGCCTGCTTCCCGCTGCCCGCCGGCCCGGTCCGGTCCGAAGCGGGGAGCGAGGCCACCAGCGCAGGCCCGGACCCCCTTCCCGCGACTCAGGCGCTCGACCCGCGCCGGGACGCCTGAGTCCGCCCCCCCCAGCCCCAGGCCGAAGCCGGAACACCGTCCACCACCGTGTAGCTGACGGGGTGCAGGTCCGGCAGCTGCGCCCTCAGGGCCTCGTGAACGGCCGCCAGATAGGCTGCGATGGCTTCCGGCGTGTTGCTGCCCTCGGTGATGCGCAGCACCAGCAGAGCGGCCGGCCGCCCGAGCTCCGTCAGCGACTGGCCGTCGACGAACCAGTGGGCCGGATCGACGAAGCGCAGTGAGACGGCCGTCAGCTCAGGCCGCTTGCCCAGCCGCTCGGCGGTGAGCGTGCGCAGCGTCGCCGCCAGGGTCCGGGCAAGAGGGGCCGAAGGCGCGGTGGCCAGCTCCAGATTCAGCATCGGCATGTGCGAGCCCCCGTGTCCTGAAGGCCACGCGCGGCCGACTTGCGCGCCGTCCGGGACGGTGAAGCGGCCGAGTCCGACGGCGGTCTTGCCCCGGCCAGCCACCGGCCCAGCCGCTGCAGGGCCCGGCCCAGGGCGCCGCCCAGCGCCTGGAGCTGGGCGGCCTGCCACTCGCGGCGAGCCGCCTGCGCCTGAAGCCGCAGCGTCCAGGGATCTCTCGAAGGCAGCGGCGGGCCGGCGGGCGAGAGGGGGTCGGGGTCGGGCATGTCCAGCTCCAGCTTGATCCCCTCGGCACGAGGGGTTGGCTTGACTTTAGAAAGACAAGCAAAGCCCGGAAACCGCAGCATTCGAGCAATGGCTTTGCACTTTTCGCAAAACAATCGCGACCGTGATGAACCTTCAGCTCGACGACCTGGACCTCTTTCTGCGCGTTGCCGCGCTCGGCAGCCTGTCGGCCGTCGCTCGGGAACGCAACCTGGCCGTCAGCCAGGTCAGCCGTGCCCTGAGCCGGCTGGAAGCCAGCTGCGGCCGCCAGCTGGTGCAGCGCAGCACGCATGGCCTGCGGCTGACCGACGAAGGCCATGCCCTGCGGGAGCTCGCGCCACGCATGGTCGACCTGCGCGACGAACTGCAGGCCAGCCTGGGCGAAGGCGGTGGTGTGGCCGGCTGGGTGCGCGTCAGCGCCAGCGGCGCGCTGCTGCAGGGCCTGATCGCCCCGAGCCTGCCGGAGCTGCAGGCCCGCCATCCGGCCTTGCGCCTGGACCTCTTCACCGACGACCGCCTGGCCGACCTGGTGCGAGACAACCTGGACCTCGCGATCCGCACCGGTCCACCGGTCGGTGAGCACCTGCTCGTCCGACGCCTGGGCTGGCTGAGCCGCAGCCTGTACGCCACGCCGGCCTACCTGGCCCAGGCGGGCACGCCCGACACGCTGGACGCACTGCGTGAACACCGCCTGATCGTCAGCAACAGCGTGCCGCAGATGAACCGCTGGGCGCTGGCCGAAGGCCACGGCGAAGGCCACTTCGAAGCGGACGGCCCGCTGCGCGTCGACAGCAGTGCCGGCGCACTGGCCCTGGTGCTGGCCGGGCTGGGCGTGGCCCGCGTGCTCGATCGCGTCGCTGCGCCCTGGGTGGCCCGCGGCGCTCTGCAGCGCGTGCCGGTGGCAGCCCTCTGCGGCGTGCCGCTGGCGGTGCACGCGGTGATGCGCGCCGAACGACTGCGCCTGCCCAAGGTGCGTGCCTGCCTCGACCACTGGGCCAACCTGCTGGCAGGCGGCTGAACTCCGCCCGCCGGCCCCGGCATCGGCCTGCCTCATTCGGCATCACCGAGACCCAGGCCCGTGCCGGCTCAAGCACTTGGCGGCACTGCACAGAACTTGACCCCAAACTTGTCCACAGGATTCGGGGACAAGTAGGCCCCGGCACATCCCCCCTTGCTCTGCCGGCCATTCAATCTCGGGAGAATGCAAGCTCAGCGAGCGAACCGATGCGGCCACGCAGACCTTTGCTGTACTCCGACAAGATTATCCCGTCCACCCGACGGCACAACGTCGTCGTCAAGGCTCGGGAAGATCGTATGCCCGCCGCGGGCAGGCGCAACAGCCCCCGCCCGAGGTTTTTATGCGCCATACCAGCGATGATACTCGCCGCCATCTCCAAGCGCGACTCAAAATAGGATTCGTCGTGTTACGGCAGGCAAACGACAAGCCGGTTTCTCAGTTCGCTGCAGTGCTCGAAACCAAGCGCCGCAGCTTGCCCGCTGCGCGCTGGATCAGCGTCCGCTTGGGCGGAATGGTGTCAAAGACATCCAAGTGCTGGACGGTATGAAAATCAAGCCCATCGTCGACCCGATAGAGATCGAAAGGCTTGTGAAAATGGGCCATGGCTGACGCCATTGGCCCACCGACAACCAAACCACGAAAACTGTGATCAACTTCAGCCTTGATAATTTCAAGCTTTTCCGCATTGACAATGAAAATGCTGCTGTTCGGATTTTCATAGACTCGCAGCGTGCGACCCCGATAGGTAAGCTGTTTATCAGTTTTATTAGGGTTAAGATCCGTGTCGACGCAGGCAATTATATTTCCCTTTACCTCGATTCGATTTGGCAGAAATATGGCTCTCGCATCATGATGGCGATCGAAGTGAATGATATTCCCGAATGTATCACCATTAATTAGGATATCATCTTCCACCACAGCGAAGTAATCATACAGCCCGCTGTATTTGCGCAGCGATGCCAAGGTCTCATAACTTATGAGGCGCGGGTCGCTATTGATTTTTGACGCATCTATGTCAATATCAACGAGCGAACTACCAGGGAATCCACAAACGAACACATCAGCACCCTTGACATTTCGCGCAGCTTCAATAGTGCGCTCAGCTGACATCTTGCGAATAGCCGGATTTCCACGGGTCGATTTACCCTTGAATACTCCATCTTTGTTGTAATAATGAATGATGAAGATAGCTATTTTCATAAACACTCCGCGAAAGCAATAAGGCAGGTTAGACAGGGATGATCTAAAAGATCTTTACGCAATTTATTTGGAACACTAAGGAGCTCTGCACAACCCCACCCCATCCCGCTTGCCCCACTGGCCATCCCCTGACACGATTGCTGCATGAAGCAAGCAAGCCTTGGCCTCGGTCAGTCGATCAAACGCACGCGCCGCCGGGAGTTCCTGGGTGAGATGGAGCAGGTTGTGCCTTGGGCGAACCTGGTGGCCTTGGTGGCGCCACATCTGCCCGAAGGCCGTCGCGGCCGGCCGCCGTTTCCGGCCGAAGCCATGCTGCGCGTCCACTTTATGCAGCAGTGGTTCAATCTGTCGGATCCGGCGATGGAAGATGCGCTGCACGACGTGCCGCTGTTGCGCGAATTCGCTGGCTTGGGTGGCTGGGACGACCGCCTGCCCGATGAATCGACCATTCTTCGATTCCGCCACGTGCTGGAGAAGCACAAGCTGGCCGAGCAGATCTTCCAGACCATCAACGAGTTGTTGACAGCCAAGGGCCTGCTGCTCAAGAGCGGCACGGTGGTGGACGCCACCTTGATCGCCGCGCCGAGTTCCACCAAGAACCAGTCGGGCGAGCGTGATCCGGAGATGAAGCAGAGCAAGAAGGGCAATCAGTGGTACTTCGGGATGAAGTGCCACATCGGCGCGGATGCCGAATCGGGACTGGTGCATACCGTGCGCGGCACGACCGGCAGCGTGGGTGACGTGGTCGAGGCCAACAGCCTGCTGCACGGCGAAGAAGCCGAGGCCTTCGGAGATGCGGGCTACTAAGGGGCGCACAAGCGCGCCGATGCCAGGCCGGGCGTGACGTGGCACGTTGCCATGCGGCCGGGCAAGCGCAAGCTGCTCGACCCGACCCAGCCCATCGACGCACTGACCGAGCGCATCGAGAAGCTCAAGGCGAGCATCCGGGCGAAGGTCGAGCATCCCTTCCGAGTGATCAAGCGGCAGTTTGGTCACGTCAAGGTGCGTTACCGCGGACTGACCAAGAACACAGCCCAGCTCGTCACGCTGTTGGCGCTGTCCAACGTATGGATGGCGCGCGGGAAACTGTCGGGTGCGCGGGGATGAGTGCGCCTGGAAACCGGGCGCAGGGTGCCCCGCGCCGCTTTTGCGATGCTGATGGGCGGTGCCGCGAGGCGATTCCACGGTTTTGCGCGTCATTGGACGACGAAGTCAGGCTGCCGAGTGGTGGATGGGCGGGTTGTGCAGACCATCCTTAGGCCTCATTTGGGCGCGAGAATCTACTAATGATTTGAGTGCGCATGTGGTCGCGAATGCGGTCGCAAAATGGAGTCAGCGCGACAACTGTGAGCATCACACCTGTGGTGACAAACAGCGCGTGTGTCTTGGATGTCGAAGCCCATGGGCTGATGGCGCATAGGAAGCAAATGATCGGATAGTGGAAGAGATACAAGGGAAATGTAAGCGAGCCAAGCAAACGAATGGCCTGAGCAGCAGGCAGCTGAAACTTACTCCGTTCAAACAACTCACGGGCGGCAACGAGATGAACGCCGAAAAGAGAGCCAGCGACGTAGTCTGCAATCAGGTTTCTATTAAAGGAGCCGCGCCCCCACGGAAAGTAGTAACCAAAGTTGTCGGAGGGGAGCAGATGCGCAACAGTTGGAGCAGAGGCGACGGCAGTTGCGGATGATAGAAAGAGCGCCAACCAGAACGCCGTTGTGAGCCTCGGGAAGCGTGAGTGTGGTAGCCGATGTAGGTAGAAGCCTAGCAACCACAGTGGAAGCAAAGCGGAAATGGTTCGACCTCCCAAAAGGAGCACAAGAATTGCCAATGGGATCCAGAATTTTGGCCTAAGAAAGAGGAAGAGTCCGGCAATCAGGTAGTACGCGGCTTCAAAACTGAGTGACCAGTATGGACCGTTTGTTCCGGGAGAGATGCCCTTAAAGCCAAAGACCTGAAACTCGTTGACAAAGAAGAGCGAGGCCAGGTATCCCTCAATGCTCGGTGGCTTCCAGAGCACCTTCTGAATTGAGTAGAAGGCCTCGTTTAGATGAGTTCCTGCGAGATCGAGAGCAAGAGTGAGAAGCAGTGCAACGGCCACAACGGAATACAAGCGACTGACACGAGCCGCCACATAGAGAAGCGGCCGCCGCTCTCGCTGCGTGGTTACGTACGAGATGACGTAGCCCGAAAGGACGAAGAAGACCGTAACCGCCAAATCCCCAAATGCTGCGGTTCCTCGCCAATTCAGCCCCTCAGTAAATGGGCGAGAGGAAAGGTGCGCCAAAAGTACGGCAAAGGCCGCAAGGAAGCGGACGACATCTAGGTAAAGTGAAAGTGAATGCGACATTTTGAAGGAGCTAATGCTCCCCTTTCCGTATGAGGCCTAACGTTCGAGGTAACGCGGGGCCGGCGTCAGGCCGCCGGGCCCGCTGGAGGGATGATAGACAACGCCCGGAAGTGGGCCCGGTGGATTGCCGCTGGGTCGGAACTTGCTTTTCAAAAGTGGACACCCGCTTATGAACACAGGCTCTTTTCGAACACTGCTGGCGACCGGTACCCGATCGAAGAATGCAGGCGTTGCTGGTTGCAGAACTGGAAGTAGCTCAGCAAAGCTTTGTGCAAATCATCGTCGGACGTGAACGTCTGCCCGTACAGCTCCTCGGTCTTCATGGAATGGAAGAACGACTCCATGTGCGCGTTGTCGTTCATCTTGCCCGGGCGGTTCATGCCCTGCACGATACCGCGTTGCAGCAGCTTCTGGCGATAGGCAAAGGCCGCATATTCGATGCCTCGGTCGCTAGGAAAGTGCAGATCCGACTCGGGCTTGCGATTGCGCAGCGCGTGATTGACCGCATCCAGCGTCAGGGCCGCATCCCGGTTTCGGCTCAGGCTCCAGCCGATGATCCTGCGCGAGAACTTGTCCATCACGGCCGCCAGATCGCGCCACTGGCCGCTCACGCGCAGGTAGGTCACGTCACCGGCCCGGACCTGGTTGATGCGCGCGGGCTGGATGGCACGCACCGTGATCGGGATGCTGGTGAAGAAGGCCGTCTGACCCACCCGAGAACGCCGGTACAGACGAGCGCTGCGCCCTTGAAGTCGCGCACGGCACATCACCCGTGCGACGGTGCCACGGCTGACGGCGGTGCCTTGCTGGGCCAGGGCGTGCTGGACGCACGGGCTCCCGTAGCCCCCGCGGCTGTCGGCATGGATCCGCTTGACCTGCTCGATCAGGCCCTCATCGCGTAACTGGCGCGAACTGGGGTCACGCCCTTGCCAGGCGTAGAAGCCCGAGCGACTGACCTTGAAGTATGCACACATCATTTGGATGGCGTGGGTTTTCCGGTTTGCCTGGATGAAGGCGAAGACTTCGCCCTTCGTTCGGAGACAAACCGGATGGCTATCTTTAGAAGGTCGTGCTCCATCTGAAGGCGCTTGAACTTCTGCTCGACCCCGCGCAGGCGCTTCAACTCAGCCAGGGAGTCTGGATCGACCTTGGGAAGGGTACCCACCAAGACTCCTTCACGCACCTGCCTGCGCTACTTGGACAACATCAATGGGTGAATGCACAAGGACTCTGCAACGTCCTTGATCAACACCCCCGGCGATTCCGAAATCTTGACCGCAGCGAGTTTGAAATCAACTCCGTAGCGATCCACCATCTGCGGCCCCGGCTTTCCCATCAAAAACTCCTTCTGTTAGGTTGGAGTGTCCACTAAAGTAAAACAAGGTTCACCCCTCTTGACCGAGAGGGTTAGTTGTTGCGTTGTTGGGCTGCATATTGCAACACCATGTCGTCTTGCAGACATTTGGGTCCAAATGTCGCAGTTAAGCACCAAGATGTGTCTTCACGGGGGGACAGTCGTGCGCAATTTCCAGCGCGACGGGTTCCATGGTCACTTTGTCATTGCGCTCGGCCCAGTTCTGGGCTGTGACGAAGGCAGTTCCTGCGCACAGGCGTCAAGCAAGCGGCGGGCCAAATTGTTGGCCTCGCGGCCTCGTTTCAACTGGACATGGCAGGGAGCAGTGGGACGGTCAGCTTGGCTGCTTGGCGAGCGTCGATGATAGGGGGGAACCATCCGCGGACGCCGCAGGGCGTTGACCGCATGGCGCCACTGCGGCTCGACCAAGCAGCCTAACCGCGGAGGGCGATGGCCCCGGACGCGGCGCCTGCGTCTCCTGTCAGGGCGGCCGCGGCCGCCCTGCGGGGAGGCGGCTGGGTCTGAGCTTCAAGTAGACGCCGCCACCGTCACTCAGCGCGCCCCACTTGGCGCCCCCAGGGCATCAAGCGCTCTTGCACTCGGTCGCGGTCAGCATGGGTGGGGGGGCACCTCCGGAGCCGCGTTGTGCCCCATGGCGGGCATGTGCCCCCAGGGTTTCGCAGCCGTGCCCCCAAATGTGCCCCCCGCCTCGGGCCGGCTGTCCACGGTCTCCGGTGAAGCTGTGTGGACAGTACAGACGCAAAAAAGCCCCGGCTGGCGGGGCTTTAGTGGACTTTGGCGGGCCTCGGTGGAGGCCGGCGGAAGGTCGTTTGGCGGAGTCGGAGGGATTCGAACCCTCGATGCACGTTTTAGCGCGCATACTCCCTTAGCAGGGGAGCACCTTCGGCCACTCGGTCACGACTCCGGCGAAGACTCATGATTATGCCGTAAATCCGGGGGCTGGCGTCCAGCGCATCCGCTGGATGGAGCGGGCGTTGCAATCCTGCCCTACCGGGCACCCGACGGCGAAGGCCTCCGCCTCCAAGCGGGCTGAGCCCCCTCACAAGCGTCTGTGCGCCTTCAGCAGGGACCCGAACCCTTCCTGAAGGCGACCGAGGACCGCGCCCCGGATCCTGTTCGGTCAAGCCGGCGGCGCGCGGCGTGCAGCGCATAGCGTGTGGGGACGGCCCGGACCGCCTGCGCAGCACGGGCGAGGCAACCCATGCGCCGCTTGGCTGTGATGCAGGCCCGCTGAACCGAAGCCGCGTCGCGTCTGGCGCAAGGGTGGGAGGGCAGGTCCTGAGCCAAGTCGCCTGCGACAGCTCATGCCCCTGGAAACGCCGAGGGGGCCGAAGCTGCGAAGCCCGACCCCCTCGGTACCCTGCTGCCGGCCGGACGCGTCAACGGCCGGCGGTCGGAGATGGCATCAGGCCGCCGCCTGGTCCAGGTCGAAAGCCTTGTGCAGTGCGCGCACGGCCAGTTCCATGTACTTCTCGTCGATCACCACGCTCGTCTTGATCTCGCTGGTGGTGATCATCTTGATGTTGATGTTCTCTTCGCTCAGGGCGCGGAACATCGTGCTGGCCACGCCGGCATGCGAGCGCATGCCGATGCCGACGATCGAGACCTTGGCGATCTTGGCATCGCCCACCACGTCGGCCGCGCCCAGCTCCTGCGCGACGCCGGCCTTGAGCAGGTCGACGGTGCGCTGGAAATCGTTGCGGTGCACGGTGAAGCTGAAGTCCGTCTTGCCCTCGTGGGAGACGTTCTGCAGGATCACATCGATGTCGATGTTGGCCGCGGCCACGGGGCCGAGGATCTTCGAGGCGATGCCGGGCTTGTCGGGCACGCCCACCACGGTGATCTTGGCCTCGTCGCGGTTGAACGCGATGCCGGACACGACAGCCTTTTCCATCTTCTCGTCTTCCTCGAAAGTGATCAGCGTGCCCGAACGGGCCTCTTCATCGACCGGGATGTCCCAGGGGGTGAAGCTCGACAGCACGCGCATCGGCACGCGGTACTTGCCGGCGAATTCGACCGAGCGGATCTGCAGCACCTTGCTGCCGAGGCTGGCCATTTCCAGCATCTCCTCGAAGGAGATGGTCTGCAGGCGACGGGCTTCCGGCACCACGCGCGGGTCGGTGGTGTAGACGCCGTCGACGTCGGTGTAGATCAGGCACTCGTCGGCCTTCATGGCCGCGGCCACGGCCACGGCCGAGGTGTCGCTGCCGCCCCGGCCCAGGGTGGTGATGTGGCCTTCGTCGTCGATGCCCTGGAAACCGGTGATGACCACCACCTTGCCGGCGGCCAGGTCAGCCCGCACGCGGACGTCGTCGATGGATTCGATGCGCGCCTTGGTGTAGCTGCTGTCGGTGCGCACCGGCACCTGCCAGCCGGTGTAGCTGACCGAGGGCACGCCCTCGGCCTGCAGGGCCAGGGCCAGCAGGCCGACGGAGACCTGCTCGCCGGTGCTGGCGATCATGTCGAGCTCGCGGCGGGCGGCGGCGCTGCGTGCATCGGGCAGCAGTTCCTTGGCAAGGCCGAGCAGGCGGTTGGTCTCACCGCTCATCGCCGAGGGCACGACGATCAGCTGGTGACCCGCGCCGACCCACTTGGCGACGCGCTTGGCAACACTGCGGATGCGCTCGGTCGAGCCCATCGAGGTGCCGCCGTACTTGTGAACGATCAGGGCCATGGGAGGGGGATAGGACGGGCGGGCCAGGCCCGCGGAGAGCCCGCGATTCTAGGCGAGGCCGTCTTCCGCCGGACTGACACCCCCGGGCTGCCAGACCAGGCGCACGCGGGACTGGCCGGATCCGACCTGGCAGCGCGCGTCGAGACCCAGGCCGGGCACGAAAACCAGGGTTTCGCCAAGGAAGAACAGCGGCGCCTGGCGTGCCCAGACAGGCACGCCGGCAGCCTGGAACTGCTTCTTGAGCGCACGCGCCGGCCGGCCCGGGCCGGCCTGGAAGCGCTCCCCGCCCTGGCGGACACGGGCCTCCAGGCCGGGCAGCCAGTCGGGCGGCAGGCCCGGCTCGGGGCTGTCGAGCGGCAGGGGTTCGGCCCGCAGGCCGGCGGGCAGCGCGCCCGCCGCCGGCGAAGGGGCGACCCCGCCGCCGCCCTCGGCCGCGGCATCGAACCAGCGCAGCAGGCCGCGGTAGCGCCGCAGCTGGCCGCCCGGCCAAGGCCAGGCCGCCGGTCCCCGGCCGGCCGTGAGGGCCTGCCAGAGCGACTCGAAACGGTCGGCCGGCACGGGGCGAGCGCTGTGCCGCTCGATCCAGTGGCGCAGCAGCAGGCGCGCGCGCGCGGGGGGATGGACCCGCAGGGCATCGAGCGGCAGGGCCGTGGCGGCGGCCGGCCCGAGCGCCCCCAGATCGGCCTCGGCCAGGGCGCGCAGGTTCTCGGCCGCCTCGGCCGCATGGCGGGCCAGGCGCAGCAGCGCCGGTCCGGCCTGGGGAAAGCTGTGCTCCAGCGCAGGCCACACGGCCTGACGCAGACGGTTGCGGGCATGGACCGGCTGGGCATTGCTCGGATCCTCGATCCAGCGCAGGCGGTGGCGGCGCAGGTAGGCCTCGATCGCGCGGCGCGGCTGCTCCCGCCAGGGTCGGGCCCAGCACAGGCCCTCGCGCAGCTGCCGGGCCGGCATCGCGGCCAGGCCGGCCGGACCGGCGCCGCGCAGCGCCTGCAGCAGCACGGTCTCGGCCTGGTCGCCCGCGTGGTGGGCCAGCAGCAGCAGATCGACGCCGGCCTCGCGCGCCATGGCGGCGAGCGCGGCACGGCGGCCCTCGCGGGCCCAGGCTTCGACGCTGTCGCCCGGCCCGGGTCGGCCGCTCAGGCGCCGGCTGGCAAAGCGCAGCGGCGCGCCGGCCCGTGCCCAGCGCGCCGCCTGGGCTGCGCAGCGGCGGGCCCAGTCGGCCGAGGCGGGCTGCAGGCCATGGTCGACGTGGAAGGCATGCACCTGCAGACCCAGGGCCCGCGCCACGCGCAGGCTGGCATGCAGCAGGGCCGTGGAGTCGCGGCCGCCGCTCCAGGCGACGGCGAATGCCGGCGGCACGGCCGCGCCGCGGGGACCCGGCGCCGCCGCCGCGGGACGGTCGGGCTCATGGTCCGGCATCACGGCCTGGCCGCGGGGCATGGGAGGCCACCCGGGTCGGCCGCCGGGGCGGGCCGGCGGCTCAGCGGGCCTTGGTGTCGCTGAAGCGGCCGAGGCCCTTGAGGCGCTCGTAGCGGCGCGCCAGGCGCTCGCGGGCCGAGAGGTCGTCGATCTGGCGCAGGCTGTCGGCCAGCGCGCGCTTCAGGTAGACGGCCATCTGCTTGGTGTCGCGGTGCGCACCACCGACCGGCTCGTTGACGATCTTGTCGACCAGGCCCAGGGCCTTCAGGCGATGGGCGGTGATGCCCATGGCCTCGGCCGCATCGCTGGCGCGCTCGGCCGTCTTCCACAGGATGGAGGCGCAGCCCTCCGGCGAGATCACCGAATAGACCGAGAACTGCAGCATCAGCACCTGATCGCCGACGCCGATGGCCAGGGCGCCGCCCGAGCCCCCCTCGCCGATGATGGTGGCGATGATCGGCACCTCCAGCTGCGCCATCTCGAAGATGTTGCGGCCGATGGCCTCGGACTGGCCGCGCTCCTCGGCGCCGATGCCGGGGTAGGCGCCGGGCGTGTCGATGAAGGTGAAGACGGGCAGGCCGAACTTCTCGGCCAGCTTCATCAGGCGCAGGGCCTTGCGGTAGCCCTCGGGCCGGCTCATGCCGAAGTTGCGCGCGGCACGTTCCTTGGTGTCGCGGCCCTTCTGGTGGCCGATGACCATGCAGGCCTGGCCATTGAAACGCGCGAGGCCGCCGACGATGGACTGATCGTCGGCGAAGTGGCGATCGCCGTGCAGCTCCTGGAAGTCGGTGAAGATCTCCGTCACGTAGTCGAGCGTGTAGGGACGCTGCGGATGACGGGCGATCTGCGTGACCTGCCAGGGCGTCAGGTTGGCGTAGATGTCCTTGGTGAGCTGCAGGCTCTTCTTGCCGAGGCGGTCGATCTCCTCGGAAATGTCCACGGCGGACTCGCTCTGCACGTAGCGCAGCTCGTTGATCTTGTTCTCGAGCTCGGCGATCGGCTGCTCGAACTCCAGGAAGTGCTTCTTGCTCATGCGCGGGGATCCTTGTCGGTCGGCGCGGATCGGGCGGTGCGGGGCCGCCCGGTCGATGGGCCCGCATTCTCGCAAAAGCGGGGCCCCCGAAAAACGCCTGCGGCCGGGGCCGCGGGGCTCAGTAGTCGCTGGGCAGCGGGTCGAGGCTGCGCCACAGGTACCAGGTGGCCACGGAGCGGTAGGGCGCCCAGGCCTCGCCGACTTCGCGGGCCTCGGCGCGCGACACCGGCTCGCCGCTGAAGTAGTTGCGGCTGATGCCCTTGATCAGGCCGACATCGTCGAGCGGGAGCACGTTCGGCCGCAGCAGGTGGAAGATGAGGAACATCTCGGCCGTCCAGCGGCCGATGCCGCGAATGGCAACCAGCTCCTCGATGATGGCCTCGTCGTCCATGCCGGCCCAGGCCTCCACATGCACGCTGCCGGCCGCGAAGTGCGCAGCCAGGTCGCGCAGGTACTCGACCTTGCGGGTGGACAGGCCGGCGCCGCGCAGACCCTCGACCGGCAGGTCGAGCAGCTGGGCGGGCAGCAGCGGCGGGCGCTCGCCGACCGGCGGTGGGGCGTCAGGTGCATCGCCGAAGGTCACGGCGTTCAGCCGCAGCCAGACCGACTGGGCGGCCTTGACCGAGATCTGCTGGCCGACGATCGAGCGTGCCAGGGTGGTGAAGGCGTCCCCCCGGCTCTGCAGGCGGGCGGCGCCGAACTGCGGGATGAGCTTCTTCAGCACGCGGTCGCGGCGCGCCAGGTGCTTGCAGGCCTCGTCCCAGTACGGCGGGGTCATGCCCGGCTGGTCGAGGTCGGCCGTCGGCACGGGGGCCGGCGGGGGGACGGGGCGCAGCGGCGGCACCACGGTCGACCCGGGGCCTCAGGCCCGCACCCAGGTCGTGCCCTGGGCGCTGTCCTTGAGCACGATGCCGCGGGCCGTCAGTTCGGCACGGATGCGGTCGGCCGCGGCGAAGTCGCGCGCGGCCTTGGCCGCCGCCCGGGCGGCGATCAGGGCTTCGATGGCCTCGCCCTCGCCCTCGGCGTCGTCCGACGCCCCGGCCGCCCCGCCCTGCAGCCAGGCCTGCGGTGCCTGCTGCAGCAGACCCAGGGTGCCGGCCAGGGCCTTGAGCAGGCCGGCCACGGCGGGTGACTTGCTGCGATTGAGCTCGGCGACCAGCTCGAAGAGCACCGCCACGGCGACCGGGGTGTTGAAGTCCTCGTCCATCGCCGCCTTGAAGCGGGCTGCATGGGGATCGGCCCAGTCGATGGCCGCGGGCGTGTCCACGGCCGGAGCTTCGGCCAGCGCGGTGTAGAGCCGCTTCAGGCCGGCGCGGGCATCGTCGAGACCGGCATCGCTGTAGTTGAAGGGGCTGCGGTAGTGCACGCGCAGCATGAAGAAGCGGATCGTCTCGCCGTCGTAGTGCCGCAGCACGTCGCGGATGGTGAAGAAGTTGCCCAGGCTCTTGGACATCTTCTCGTTGTCGACATTGAGGAAGCCGCTGTGCATCCACAGCCCGACGAAGCTGCGCCCGCTGCCGAGGTGGAAGGCCCCGTCGCTCTGTGCGATCTCGTTCTCGTGGTGCGGGAACTGCAGGTCCAGGCCCCCACCATGCAGATCGAACTGCTCGCCGAGCAGGGCGCAGCCCATGGCCGAGCACTCGATGTGCCAGCCCGGCCGGCCCGGGCCCCAGGGCGAGTCGTACTTGACCTCCTCGGGCTCCTCGGGCTTGGCGGCCTTCCAGAGCACGAAGTCCAGCGGATCGTCCTTGCCGTCGGCCACGGCGACGCGCTCGCCGGCACGCAGCTGGTCGAGCGACTTGCCCGAGAGGCGGCCGTAACCGGGGAACTTGCGGACCGCGTAGTTCACGTCGCCGCGACCGTCGGCATAGGCCAGACCGTGGCGTTCGAGCTTGCCGATCAGGTCGAGCATCTGCGGCACGAAGTCGGTCGCGCGCGGCTCCTGGTCGGGGCGCTGCAGGCCGATGGCATCGAAGTCCGCATGCATGGCCGCGATCATCTGCTCGGTCAGCGCACGCACGCTGAGGCCGCGCTCGACGGCGCGCTTGATGATCTTGTCGTCGATGTCCGTGATGTTGCGGACGTAGCTCACGCGCAGGCCGCTGGCCTTGAACCAGCGCTGGACCACGTCGAAGACGGTCATCGTCCGCGCATGGCCGACGTGGCAGAGGTCGTAGACCGTGATGCCGCAGACGTACATCCGCACATGACCCGCCTCCAGGGGCACGAAGGCTTCGAGGCGGCGGCTCAGGGAGTTGTGGATGCGCAGGCTCATGGGCAGACACCGCAGCGGACCCTGCGGGTCAAGACGGGCGGACGGAGGCGGGGGGGCAGATGACAAAGGCCGCATGCGGTCGGGCGGCGGGGCCCGGCCGGGCATGCGGCCCGGTGCGCCCATCACGCGACCGGGGCAGCCGGGCGATGGAGCGATTTCAGTATAGCCAGCGAGACCCGCAGGGGAAGCCAGCGGCCGGCAGGGGGTGGGCCCCACGTCGGCGTGGCCCTTCCTGACTGCGGGAGAATCCGCGGCTGCCGCCCGCATCGGGCGCTTTCCCTGACGCCGAGGAACGACATGCATCCTTCTTCCCTGCCGCCCCGGCCGCTGCGCCGCCGGCATGCGATCCGCCTGGCCATGCTGCTGCCGCTGCTGACCGGCCTGGGCGCGGCCGTCGCCGCCGAGCCGGCCGACACCAAGGTGCGGCTGAGCACCTCGATGGGCGACATCGTGATCCAGCTGGAACCGGCCAAGGCGCCGAAGACAGTCGAGAACTTCCTGCAGTACGTGAAGGACGGCCACTACAGCGGCACCGTTTTCCACCGCGTGATCGACGGCTTCATGATCCAAGGCGGCGGCATGGACGCGAAGATGGCCGAGAAGCCGACCCGCGCGCCGATCCCGATCGAGAGCGACAACGGCCTGGGCAACACCCGCGGCACCGTGGCCATGGCCCGCACGCCCGACCCCAATTCGGCCACCGCGCAGTTCTTCATCAACGTCGGGAACAACTTCTTCCTCGACAAGGCGAGTTCCCGGGACGGTTACGGCTACACCGTCTTCGGCAAGGTCGTCTCCGGCATGGAGGTCGTCGACCGCATCCGTGTCGTGCCGACCGGCAACAAGGGGCCGCACCAGAACGTGCCGCTGACCCCGATCGAAATCAAGAAAGCCACTTTGGAGCGCTGAACCATGTCCACCCAGGTCGAACTGCACACCTCCGCCGGTCTGATCCGGCTTGAACTCGATGCCGAGCGCGCGCCCAAGACGGTCGCGAACTTCGTGCAGTACGTGAAGGACGGCCAGTACGACGGCGTCGTCTTCCACCGCGTGATCAAGGGCTTCATGATCCAGGGCGGCGGCATGGATGCCGCCATGAAGGAAAAGCCCACCCGCGGCCCGATCCCCAACGAAGCCAACAACGGCCTGAAGAACGACAAGTACACGGTGGCCATGGCCCGCACCAGCGACCCGCACTCGGCCAGCGCGCAGTTCTTCATCAATGCGGCCGACAACGGCTTCCTCAACCACAGCTCGCCGACGCCCAGCGGCTGGGGCTATGCCGTCTTCGGCAAGGTGGTGGCCGGCACGGAGGTGGTCGATGCCATCGAGAAGGTCCGCACCGGCCGCAAGGGCTTCCACGACGACGTGCCGCTCGAGGCGGTGGTGATCGAGCGCGCCGTCGCGCTCTGATCGGAAGGCCGCCGGCCATGCCCTCCCCCGCCGCAGCCCCCCCGATGAGCCTGGCCCTGCCGCGCTTCTCGGAACTGTCGATGGAGGGGGTGTGGTCGACGGTGGACTTCGTCTCCGACCTGCACCTCGACGCCGACCATCCCGCGACCCTGGCCGCCCTGGCCAGCCATCTGCGGCACACGCCGGCCGACGCGGTGCTGATCCTCGGCGACCTGTTCGAGGCCTGGGTCGGCGACGACGCCCGCCATGCGGGCTGGGAACGACGCATCGCCGACGTCCTGCAGCAAGCTTCGTCGCGCGTCGCGGTGGGCTTCATGGCGGGCAACCGCGATTTCCTCGTCGGCGCGGCCCTGGTGCGCGACTGCGGCCTGATCGCGCTGTCCGACCCCACCCTGCTCCACGCCTGCGGCCAGCGCCTGCTGCTGAGCCACGGCGATGCCCTCTGCCTGGAAGACCAGGCCTACCAGCGCTTCCGCCAGGAGGTGCGCCAGGATGCCTGGCGCGATCACTTCCTGGCCCGGCCGCTGGCCGAGCGCCGGGCGCTGGCCGCCCAGATGCGTGCGGCCAGCCGCGCCCGGCAGGCCGCCGGCCAGCCCGAGACCTGGGCCGACCTGGACGATGCCGCCACCGTGCAGTGGCTGCACGAGGCCGGGGTCGACACCCTCGTGCACGGCCACACCCACCGGCCCGGCGAGCACCGGCTGTCGCCGGGGCACCGCCGCATCGTGCTGAGCGACTGGGACTGCGACCACGCCCGGCCGCCGCGCGCCGAGGTGCTGCGCCTGAACGCGAGCGGCTTCCGGCGCCTGCCGCCGGACCACGCATGATCGGCTGGCTGCGGGCCCGCCGCGAGGCGCGCCTGCTGCGCGAACGGGCCATCCCCGACGCGCTCTGGGACGCCACGCTCGCGCAGTTCCCCTTCCTGCGGCTCGGACGGGCCGACGAAGCCACCCGCCTGCGCGAGCTGGCCACCCTCTTCCTGGCCGACAAGGAGTTCAGCGCGGCCGGCGGCCTGGTGCTGACCGATGCGATGGCCGTTGCCGTCGCGGCCCAGGCCTGCCTGCCGGTGCTGAACTTCGGGCTGGCCCCCTATGCCGGCTTCGTCGGCATCGTCATGCATCCCGCCGAAGTCACGGCGCGACGGGAGTGGACCGACGAGCACGGCATCGTCCACACCTGGGACGAGGTGCTGGCCGGCGAGGCCATGGAGGGCGGACCCGTCATGCTGTCCTGGCGTGATGTGGAAGCCGCCGGAACCGACGCCGAGGGCCGGCCCTACAACGTGGTGATCCACGAGTTCGTGCATGTGCTCGACATGGGCAACGGGGCCATCGACGGCCTGCCCGCCCTGCCCGATGCCGCCTCGCGGCGCCACTGGCGCCAGGTGCTGGAGGCCGGCCGCGCGCAGCTGCAGCGCGCGCTGGAGGCCGGGCGTCCCGGCGTGCTGGACCCCTATGGCGCCACCTCGGTCGAGGAATTCTTTCCGGTGGCGGCCGAGGCCTTCTTCCTCAACCCCCTAGCTTTGCAGGACGAGGCGCCTTCGGTGCACGCGCTGCTGTCTCAGTATTTCCTCCGGGGTCGGAGCGCGGCGGCGGGCTGAGCCTCCCGCTGGCGCACCAGCAGAAGGCGTGCGCACCAAGGCGGCGAGCGACACCCGGGCGACATCTGTGTCAGCCAGGAACAAATCCCTGAAAAAACAGCGCTTTTCCGCGGTCCACCAAGGGGGAACACCCTTGTCGCAGGGCTGCGACACGCCGCACCAAGACGGAGCCTCCTGGGCTTGGCTTACACGGACCCTGCGCTAAAGTCATTTGGCGCTGGTTCATGCGAGCAGCCAGAGCAGTCTTACCCACTCGAGGAGAGAACCCAATGAACAAGACCCTGATCGCCGCCGCCGCCCTGGCTTCGCTGGCGGGTGTCGCCCAAGCCCAGTCGGTCACCTTGTACGGCCGCGTCGACGTTGGCTTTGAATACGTCAGCAAGACCGCTACCGGCACCTTCAACGGTGCTCCCGACCAGCGTGCGGGCGCCCCGACCGACTCGGTCTCCAATCTGCAGAACGGCGGCATCCTGCCGAGCATCTGGGGCCTGCGTGGCAGCGAAGACCTGGGCAACGGCCTGAAGGCCGTGTTCAACCTGGAAAGCGACTTCGACGGTTCGACCGGCGGCGAGCGCTTCAGCGGCACCCTGCGCCTCTTCGGCCGTCAAGCCAACGTCGGCCTGAGCGGCGGCTTTGGCACCGTGCTGCTGGGCCGTCAGTACAGCCCCGCCATCCTGGCCGATCTCGGCACCGAGCCGCGCGGCTTCAAGGAATCGTTCTCGCTGCTGCTGCCCTACGCGCTGAGCCAGTCCCCGGCCGGCAACGGCACGACCGGCAACAACTTCCTGGGCATCTTCAACGGCAACATGGTGTCGTACACCGGCGCCTTCGGCCCCGTGACCCTGCGCGCCGGCTACGGCCTGGGTGAAGTCGCTGGCCAATCGTCGGCCGGCCGCACCATCGCCCTGGGCGCCACCTACACCGGCCCGGTCACCGTTTCGGGTTCGTACCAGTCCATCAAGGGCCTGCCGGCCGCCGCCAAGGACGCCGAGACCAAGCGCTACTCGCTGGGTGTCGCCGTGCCCGTGGGCGACCTGACCCTGAAGGCCTACTACTCGAACTCGGTGGGTGATAACGCCACCGGCACCGAAATTCAGGACCTGAGCAACATCGGTCTGGGCGTGAACTACGCCTGGGCTCCGGCGAACACCCTGACCGTGGCCTACTACCACGGCAAGGACAAGAAGTTCGCGGGCGGCAACGGCAAGACCAACGACATCGTGATCAGCAACGATTACGCCCTGTCGAAGCGCACCACCTTCTACGCGCAGTACGTGCACGCCGACGTGGACGCCAACGCCAACCCCGCCGGCTCGATCGCGGCCGACCGCTTTCTGGTGGCTGGCGAGAAGACCTCGATCCTGAGCATCGGTCTGAAGCACGACTTCTGATTCCGGCGATCCGGATCCGCAGCTGTCCCGGGCTCCGGCCCGGGCTGACGCAAGAAGCAAGGGCCGCGCAAGCGGCCCTTTTTTCATGGCGGCTGTGGCCTGCAGGCGCCAGGCCGGCGGCGACGTCGCAGGCCTGTCATCGAGCGCCGCAACCATGCGCGCATGCTTCGCGCGCTGCTCACCGCCCCCTTTCGCCGCAGCGCGGACCGGCCGCCCGCCGCCGCACGGCGTTCGCCGCCGACCGCCTGGTTCGCCGGTGCGCTGCCCCCGCCGGATGCCGAGGGCAGCGGGCCCGAAGACGGCCCCCTGCGCGTGCGCACGGTGTGGATCTCGGACCTGCACCTGGGCACGCCGGGCTGCCAGTGGGCGGCCTTGCTCGACTTCCTCAAGACCGTCGAGTGCGACACGCTCTACCTGGTCGGCGACATCATCGACGGCTGGCAGCTGCAGCGCAGCTGGCACTGGCCGCAGGGCCACAACGACGTGGTGCAGAAGCTGCTGCGCAAGGCGCGCAAGGGCACGCGGGTGGTCTTCGTGCCGGGCAACCACGACGAGTTCGCCCGCAAGTACCTGGGCCTGAATTTCGGCGGCATCGAGGTGGTGGACGAGGCCGTGCACCGCCTGGCCGATGGCCGGCGCCTGCTGGTCACGCATGGCGACCTCTTCGACGGCGTGATCCAGTGCGCGGCCTGGCTGGCGCACGTGGGCGACCGCGCCTACGAGCTGACGCTCAAGGTCAACCGCCACTTCAACCGCCTGCGCGCACGGCTGGGCCTGCCCTACTGGAGCTTGTCGAAGTACCTGAAGCTCAAGGTCAAGCGCGCGGTCAGCTTCATCGGCGACTTCGAGGAGGCCCTGGCCCGCGAGGCCCGACGCCGCGGCCTGCAGGGCGTGGTCTGCGGCCACATCCACCATGCCGAGCTGCGCGAGATCGATGGCGTGCTCTATGCCAACGATGGTGACTGGGTCGAGAGCCTGACGGCCCTGGTCGAGCACCCCGACGGCCGCCTGGAGATCCTGGACTGGAGCGAGCGCGCCACCGCCGCCCGGCGCGCCGTGCGCCAGGCGGCCGCCGCGCCGGCCCTGCGCTGAGGGCTGGCCGCATGCATCTCGTCCTCGTCAGCGATGCCTGGGCGCCGCAGGTCAATGGCGTCGTCATCACCCTGGTCGAGCTGGTGCAGCGCCTGCGCGCGCTGGGCCACCGGGTGACGGTGATCGAACCGGGCGACTTCCGCACCTTCGCCTGCCCCGGCTACCCGGAGATCCGCCTGGCCTGGCGCGCCGGCCGGGCGCTGCGCGAGCGCCTGGACGCGCTGCGGCCCGATGCCCTGCACCTGGCCACCGAGGGCCCGCTGGGCTGGGCGGCGCGGCGCCATGCGCTGCGGCGCGGCTGGGCCTTCACCACCGCCTTCCACACCCGCTTCCCGGACATCCTGGCGCAGGCGCTGAAGATCCCCTCGCGCTGGGGCTATGCCCTGTTCCGCCGCTTCCACGCGCCGTCGGCCGGCGTGATGGTGCCGACCGAAGGCATGCTCGCCATCCTGCAGGCCCACGGCTTTGCGGCGCTGCGGCCGTGGACCCACGGCGTGGACCGCCAGCTCTTCCGCCCCATCGAAGGCGCCGACCTCGGCCTGCCGCGGCCGGTCTGGCTCTACGTCGGCCGGGTGTCCTGGGAGAAGAACCTCGAAGCCTTCCTCGACCTCGATCTGCCGGGCAGCAAGGTGGTCTACGGCGTCGGCCCGCGCGAGGCCGCGCTGAAGGCCGCCTACCCGCAGGTGCACTGGCGCGGCATCGTCGCCCGCGAGCAGCTGCCCGCCATCTACAGCGCGGCCGATGCCTTCGTCTTCCCGAGCCGCTCGGAGACCTTCGGCCTGGTCATGCTCGAGGCGCTGGCCTGCGGCACACCGGTCGCGGCCTATCCGGAGGCCGGCCCGCTCGACGTGATCGGCCGCGAGCCGCCCGCGCGCAGCGGCGGCGTGCTCGACCCCGACCTGCGCGCCGCCGCCCTGGCCGCCGCCGGCCTGCCGCGCGAGGCGGCCCTGGCGCGTGCCGCGCAGTTCGACTGGGACCGGGTCACGCAGGTCTTCCTGCAGCATCTGCGGCCCTGTCATGCAGGCTGCGCTTTCCGTCACGAAACCGTCGCAGACGCGTCATAAACTGAATCGATGTCAGTACGCACACCGGTGGCCCGTCCTGCGGCCGCACCCCGGGCCCGGCGCGGTGCCGCGGCCTCCCGCCCGGCTGCGCCGCCGCAGCTGACGCTGCTGAACCGCGAGCGCTCGATCCTCGAATTCAACCGTCGGGTCCTCGCCCAGACGCTGCGCGAGGATGTGCCGCTGCTCGAACGCCTGCGCTACGTCTGCATCGTCTCCTCGAATCTCGACGAGTTCTTCGAGGTCCGCTTCGCCGATGTGCTCGAAGCCGCCCGCCTGCCCGACAGCGGCATCACGGCGCGCGAGATGGCCAGCGTCGTCGAGGACGCGCATGCCCTGATCCGCGACCAGTACAGCGCCTTCAACGACGTGGTGATGCCGGCGCTCAAGCAGCAGGGCATCTTCATCCTGAACCATGCCGAGCGCGACGCGAAGCAGCGCGCCTGGGTCGACGCCTTCTTCCAGGCGCAGGTGCGGCCGCTGCTGATGCCGGTCAGCCTCGACCCCTCGCACCCCTTCCCGCAGGTCGCCAACAAGGCGCTGAACTTCATCATGAAGCTCGGCGGCCGCGATGCCTTCGGGCGCGAGAACCGCATCGCCATCCTGAAGGTGCCGCGCGTGCTGCCGCGCGTGATCCGTCTGCCGGCCGAGCTGTGCAAGCCGGGCGAGCAGGTCTTCGTGATGCTCTCCAGCGTGATCCGCGCCCACCTGGCCGAGCTCTTCCCGGGCCGCGAGGTCGAGGTCTTCTCGCAGTTCCGCGTCACCCGCGACTCCGACCTGGAGGTCGACGAAGAGGACGTGGCCAATCTGCGCCAGGCCCTGCGCTCCTCGCTGAGCACGCGGCACTTCGGCCGCGCGATCCGGCTGGAGGTGGTGAGCAGCTGCCCCGACGAGCTGACCGACTTCCTGCTGCAGCAGTTCGAGTTGCCGGAGGCTGCGCTCTACAAGGTCAATGGCCCGGTCAACCTGGTGCGGCTGAACCAGCTCATCGACCAGGTCGACGACAGCGTGCGGCCCGATGCCGCCGCCGCCCTGCGTTTCCCGCCCTTCGAGGCTGGCTGGCCGGCCGAGCTGCCCCGCGGCGGCCAGGGCGGCAGCATCATCGCCACGCTGCAGCAGCGCGACGTGCTGCTGCACCACCCCTTCCAGAGCTTCGACCCGGTGGTGGCCTTCCTGCGCGAGGCTGTCCACGATCCCGACGTGCTCGCGATCAAGCAGACCATCTACCGCACCGGCAGCGAGAGCGTGCTGATGGAGCTGCTGATCGAGGCCGCCCGCCGGGGCAAGGAGGTGATGGCCGTCGTCGAGCTCAAGGCCCGCTTCGACGAGGAGGCCAACATCAACTGGGCCGAGCGCCTGGAGGCCGTCGGCGCCCAGGTGGTCTACGGCATCGTCGGGCTCAAGACCCACGCCAAGCTGATGCTGGTCACCCGCCGCGAGGCCGGCGAGCACGGTCCGCTGCTGCGCCACTACGCGCACCTGTCAACCGGCAACTACAACCCCAAGACCGCGCGGCTCTACACCGACACCGGCTTCCTCACGGCCGACCCGGCGATCACCACCGATGCGCACGGCGTGTTCCAGCAGCTCGCCAGCCAGACCGAGCTGCCCACCCCGCGCTGCCTGCTGCTGGCCCCGCAGCACATGCATGCGCGGCTGATCGAGCTGATCGGCCAGGTGGCGGCCGCCGCCCGGGCCGGCGTGCCGGGCGCGCGCATGGTGATCAAGGTCAATGCCCTGACCGACCCGGCCATGGCCCATGCGCTGGCCGCCGCCGGCCAGGCCGGTGCGCAGGTCGACCTGATCGTGCGCGGGGCCTGCATGCTGCCGCCCGGCCTGCCCGGCCTGAGCGAGAACGTGCGGGTGCGCTCGGTCGTCGGCCGCTTTCTTGAACACACCCGCGCGCTGTGGTTCTGCTGGGGCCCGGGCGAGGACGAGCAACAGCTCTACCTCAGCAGCGCCGACTGGATGAGCCGCAACATGCTGCGCCGCATCGAGCTGGCCTGGCCGGTGCGCGACCCGGCCCTGCGCCGCCGCGTGATCGAGGAATGCCTGAGCCTCTACCTGGACGACAGCCTCGACGCCTGGCAGCTCGGCGCCGACGGCCGCTACCAGCGCATCGAAGCGGCCGAAGGCCAGGCCCCGCGCAGCGCGCAGCGCCGCCTGATGCGGGCCCTGGGGGCCTGAGCCGGCGGCCATGACCCGTCCCCGCGGCATGGACCTGATCCTCTGGCGCCACGCCGAGGCCCATCTGCTGCGCGAGGGCCAGACCGACCTGGAACGCGCACTCACGCCCAAGGGCGAACGCCAGGCCCAGCGCATGGGCGAATGGCTGAACCTGCGGCTGGCCGAAAGCACCCGCCTGCTCGTCAGCCCGGCCCTGCGCTGCCAGCAGACCGCGCGCGCGCTGGGGCGCCCCTTCCGCACCGTGGCCGAGCTGGCCCCCGAGGCCGGGCCCGAAGCCCTGCTGGCCGCCGCACGCTGGCCGCAGTCGGCCGAGCCCGTGCTGATCTGCGGCCACCAGCCCACCCTGGGCCGGTTGGCGGCGCAGCTGCTGGCCGGTGCCGAGCAGGACTGGTCGGTGCGCAAGGGCGCCGTCTGGTGGCTGCGCCACCGGATGCGCGAGCCCGAGGGCGGCGGCCCGCCACGGGCCCAGGTGCTGCTGCAGGCCATGCAGGGGCCGGACCTGCTCTGAGCCAGCCTCCGGCGACGCGGCGGCCGGTCCGGACGGGCGCCGCGGGCGGCCGATGGTCGGCGGGGTCCCTCAGTGCTGCAGCTGCAGCCGCAGGCCGTCGACGGCCGCCCAGGCCCGCACCTCGTCCTGCAGTAGGTGCAGGGTGCGGGGATGGTTGGCGGCCCAGCCAGGCGCCAGGCTCAGCCGGGCGCCGCCGCGCTGGCGGGTGAGCTGCACCGCCTCCGGCTTGGGAGGTGCGATGCGCGCATGGCAGAGGATGGCCGCCAGGCGCAGGCAGAGCACGCGCCAGCTCAGGCTTTCCTCGCCGAGGTGGTCGAGCTTGCGCAGGTCGCCGCGGTGGCCCAGCACCAGCTCGGCCACGCTGCGCAGCTGGCTCTGCGAAAAGCCCGGTGCATCGACATGGGCCAGCAGGTAGGCGCTGTGGCGGTGGTGGTCGTGGTGCGAGACAAACATGCCGATCTCATGCAGCGCCGCGGCCCAGCCCAGCTCGCGCACGCCTTCGGACACCGCCGCCAGCGGGCCGGCCGGCGCCACCGCATCGTGCAGCCGCAGGGCCAGCAGGCGCACGCGCTCGGCCTGCTGCAGGTCGACGCCGAAGCGCCGCTGCAGCTCGGCCACCGAGGCCTCGCGGATGTCCTGCGGGCCGCGGCGATCGCCGCGGCTGGCGGCCTCCAGCCGGTCGGCCAGGTCGAACATCACGCCCTGGCGCAAGGCGCCGCGGGTGGGATGCAGTGCGTCGATGCCGAACTGCATGGCCAGGGTGTAGAGGATGGACAGGCCGCCGCCGAGCACGGCGCGGCGCTCGGGCTTGAGGCCCGGCAAGGCGATGGCCTCGACGCGGCCGGCCGCCAGGCACTGCTCCATGCACCAGCGCAGGCCGGCCGGGGTGATGGTGCCGTCGCTGATGCCGTGGGCCGCCAGCAGCTGAGAGACGGCGCCGGCCGTGCCGGAGGATCCGAGCGCCTCGACCCACTGGCCGGGGGCGAAGAGGGTCAGGGCCTCCTCCAGCTCGGCGCCGGCAGCGATCTGCGCCGCGCGGAAGGCCTCGGCCGTGAAGCGACCGTCGCCAAAATACTGCATCGACAGGCTGACGCTGCCGATCTTGAAGCTCTCGGCCCGGCGCGGCGTGCGGCCCTGGCCCAGGATCATCTCGGTCGACCGGCCGCCGATGTCGATCACCAGGCGCGGCCGCTCGCTGGGCTGGATGCGGGCCACGCCGGCGAAGATCAGCCGGGCCTCCTCGCGGCCCGAGATCACCTCGATCGGATGGCCCAGCACGGGCTGGGCGCGGGCCAGGAAGGCATCGCGATTGCGCGCCTCGCGCAGGGTCTGGGTGGCCACCGCCCGCACCCCGGCCACGCGCAGGCCGCGCAGGCGCTCGGCGAAGCGGGCCAGGCAGGCCAAGCCACGCTGCTGGGCCTCTTCGGTCAGGAAACCCTGGGCGTCCAGGCCACCGCCCAGGCGCACCGTCTCCTTCAGGTACTCGACGCGCTTGTAGCGGCCGCGCTGCAGGTGGCCCAGCTCCAGGCGAAAGCTGTTGGAGCCGATGTCGATGGCGGCCAGCAGGGACGGAAGGGCATCGGGCGCTTGGGTTTCGGCGGTCGGCAACATGGGGGCATTGTCGCGGTGGCCCATGCCGGGCCGGTGACGCGCAGCCGCCACCGTCGGCGCCGGCAGCCATTGACAGCCTCGCTAAGATCCCTGGAAGGCCCTGCAGTCCGGGCCTGCTCCGCGCCACGGCCCCCGCCGGGCGCGTTTTTGCTTCTTCCCGCCGGATTCCCATCTTGATGACGCTCAGCTGGATCGTGCTGGCCACCCTTGCCGGGGGCGTGCTGTCGGTGCTGGTGGCCGCAGCCCTCACGCTGCAACTGCTGCCGGTGATCGTGAAGCACCTGGTCAGCATCTCGGCCGGCGTGCTGCTCGGCAGCGCGCTGCTGCACGTGCTGCCCACCGCCTTCGAACAAGGCCCGCCGCCGCAGGCCCTGTTCCTGACCCTGCTCGGCGGCCTGCTGTTCTTCTTCCTGCTGGAGAAGGCCGAGCTCTATCGCCACAGCCACCACCACGAAGGCGACGACCCGCATCACCACCACCACCATGGTTTTGATGCCGAGCAGGCCGGCCGCGGCGGCTGGAGCGTGCTGATCGGCGACAGCATCCACAACTTCTGCGACGGGGTGCTGATCGCCGCGGCCTTCCTGGTCGACACCCAGGTCGGCCTGGCCACCGCGGTGGCCGTGATCGCCCACGAGATCCCGCAGGAGGTGGGCGACTACGTCGTGCTGCTCAATGCCGGCTTCAGCCGCCGGCGTGCCCTGCTGGTCAACGCCCTGTCGGGCCTGGCCGGCGTGCTGGGCGGGGTGCTGGGCTATTTCGCGATCCAGCCCTTCGAGGCCGCCATGCCCTACCTGCTGGTGCTGACGGCCAGCAGCTTCATCTACGTGGCCGTGGCCGACCTGATCCCGCAGCTGCAGAAACGCCTGAGCTGGCGCGCGACGGCGCAGCAGCTGGCCTGGATCGCCGCCGGCCTGGCCCTGATCGCCTTCCTGGTCGGCGGCCTGCATGACCACGATCACGGCCACGGGCCGGCCCAGGCCGGGCCAGGGCACGACCACGACCACGGCCCGGCCTCCGCCCCGGCAGGCCGCTGAGCCGCGTCGGCCTCGGCCTCAGCGTTCCAGCGTCAGCAGCTTGAAGCGGCGCTCGGCATTGAAGAGGAAGGTCTCGTTGAAGACCCAGGGCTTGGGCAGGCGGCTCACATCGCCGAAGGGTGCCGCGCGACGGACCGCCTCGATCGCCGTCTGGATGGTGTCCTTGGCCTGCCGTGGCTCGCGCAGCACCTCGATGCGCCGCACGCTGCCATCGGCATGCAGCTCGACCTTGAGCACCGGCACGGCCAGCAGGGGATCGGGCGGCGGCCCCTCGTAGACGCGCTCGGGCTGGGCGGCCACGATGCGCTGCGCCGCCTGGCGGCGCAGCTCGTCCAGGCTGCGGGGGGTGGCCGGCGGCGGCAGGCCGCGCGCGGTCGGCGGCTCAGCCGGGGGCGGACGCACGGGGGGCGGAGGCGGGGGCGGCTCGCGCGGCGGGCTGCGGTCCACCACGGGCGGCGGCGGGGCCGGGGGCGTCGCGCAGGCGGCCAGCAGCAGGGCCAGGCCGGTGACGACGGCGAGCAGCGGGTGGGTGGAACGGGGCGGCATGCGCGGGCTCCTCGGGGCCGGGATGGCCAGTGGCCGGACGCGCAGTGTGCCCGCCGGGCCCTGAAGCCCCGGTGAAGTCGGGGTCGGCGCGGGGGGCATGGCCCCCGCCCGGCGGGATCACGCGCTCAGCGCAGGGCCTGGTGGATGGTCTCGGCCAGGGCGCGGGAGATGCCCTCGACGGTGGCCAGCTCGTCGACGCTGGCCGCCGCCACGCCGCGCACGCCGCCGAAGCGCTGCAGCAGGCGGGCGCGCTTGCGCGGGCCGACGCCGGGAATCTCCTCCAGCGCGCTGCCGCCGGTGCGCACGCTGGCGCGCTTGGCACGCATGCCGGTGATCGCGAAGCGGTGGGCCTCGTCGCGGATCTGCGCCACCAGCATCAGCGCCGCCGAGTCGTGGCCCAGGTAGACCTTTTCCCGGCCATCGGCGAAGACCAGCTCCTCCAGGCCGACCTTGCGGCCCTCGCCCTTCTCCACGCCGACCAGCAGGCCCAGGTCGAGGCCGAGCTGTTCGAAAACCTCGCGCGCAACCCCGATCTGGCCCTTGCCGCCGTCGATCAGCACCAGGTCGGGCAAGCGCTCGCGGCCGCTGGGGGCGGGGCTGTCAGCACCCTCGCCGCCCTTGTGGCGGCGCAAGGCCTCGGCCAGCTTGCCGTAGCGGCGCAGCAGCACCTGGCGCATGGCCGCATAGTCGTCGCCGGGGGTGATGCCCTCGATGTTGTAGCGGCGGTACTGCGCGCTCTGCATGGCATGCGCCTCGAAGACGACGCAGCTCGCCTGGGTCGCCTCGCCTGCGGTGTGGCTGATGTCGAAGCACTCGATGCGCAGGCGCTCCAGCGGCTCGACGGCGAGGTCCAGGGCCTCGACCAGGGCCCGGGTGCGGGCCTGCTGCGAGCCTTCCTCGGCCAGCAGGCGGGCGAGCTTGAGGCGCGCGTTCTGGATCGCCATGTCCAGCCAGGCACGGCGCTGCTCGCGCGGCTGGTGCTGGGTGGCGATGCGGCGGCCGGCGGCCGTGCTCAGCGCCTCGACCAGGGCCTTGTCGACCGGATGACTCAGCACCAGCAGCGGCGGGATGGGCGCAGGCTCGCCGCCAGCCTCGGCCAGGTAGTGCTGGGCGAGGAAGGCTTCCAGCACCTGCTGCTCGACCGGCGGGCCGGCCTCGCGGCGGCGGGCCTCGTCGGCGCTGAGGGCTTCGCTGACGGGTTCGTCCTCCTGGCCCAGGGCGCCGAAAAGCGCCGCCGCATCCTCGATGTGGCTGGGGAAGTGCGGCCGGTCGCCCAGGTGCCGGCCGCCGCGCACCATGGCCAGGTTCACGCAGGCGCGGCCGCCCTGCACGACGACGGCGAGCACGTCGGCATCGCGGTCGAAGGCGCCGTCGGCGGTGTCCTCCATGCTCTGCTGGTGCAGCACCTTGGACAGGGCGCCGATCTGGTTGCGCAGCTCGGCCGCCTTCTCGTAGGCCATGCGCTCGGCGTGCTCCATCATCCGCGCCTGCAGGTCGGCCACGACGGCCTCGGTGTCGCCGTCGAGAAAGCGTTCGGCGCGGGCCACGTCCTCGGCATAGTCCAGCGCATCGATCTCGCCCACGCAGGGCCCCGAGCAACGCTTGATCTGGAACAGCAGGCAGGGCCGGCTGCGGTGGGCGAAGACCGTGTCCTCGCAGGTGCGCAGGCGGAAGACCTTCTGCAGCAGCTGGATGGTCTCCTTCACCGCCCAGGCGCTGGGGTAGGGGCCGAAGTGGCGGTGGCGCTTGTCGACCGCGCCGCGGTAGTAGGTCATCCGCGGGTAGGCGGCCGGGCTGGGCGAAGCGCCCTCGCGGCAGGCCGCCGCCTCGCCGCGGCGGGTGCCGCCCCGCACGCCGGTGATGCGCAGGTAGGGGTAGCTCTTGTCGTCGCGGAAGAGGATGTTGAAGCGCGGGTTGAGCGTCTTGATGAGGTTGTTCTCGAGGATCAGTGCCTCGGCCTCGGAGCGCACCACCGTGGTCTCCATCCGCGCGATGCGACCGACCATCACGCCGATGCGGCTGCCGCCGTGGTCCTTCTGGAAGTAGCTGCTGACGCGCTTCTTCAGGCTGCGGGCCTTGCCGACGTAGAGCACGCCGCCCTGGGCGTCGAAGTAGCGGTAGACGCCGGGCAGGGCCGGCAGGGCGGCCACTTCGTCGAGCAGGGCCTGCCAGCGGGCGGCGTCGCGCAGGGGCTCGGCGGGCGGCTCGGCGGCCGGGGCGGACGCCGGGTCGCGGCGCGGCGCGGTCACGGCGGCGGCGGCGGCCGGCACGGCGGCGGACGGCACGGCATCGGGGCGCGGGTCGGAATCGCTCATCGGCGCGCATTGTGGGCCGGGACAATGCGGGCCTCGCCGACCACGCCGGACCACCCCTCCGGCCGCCCTCCGCATCGGGACCGCAGCCGGTCCCGGCGTGCCCGAGCGGCGGCGGCTCCAGCCCGCTGTGTCGCCTCGCCCGCCCGCCCTCGCCTGCCCCCGCACCGTGCCGCCCGCCCTGCCCGCCTCCCCAGCCCCCGGCCCGCGCTGGGATCTGTTCTGCCGCGTGATCGACAACCACGGCGACCTGGGCGTCTGCTGGCGCCTGGCCACGCGCCTGGCCGCGCTCGGCGCCCAGGTGCGGCTGTGGGTGGACGATGCCCGCGCCCTGGCCTGGATGGCGCCCGACGGCTGCCCCGGCGTGTGCGTGCTGCCCTGGCGGGAACCGCAGGCGGATGAAGTGCCGGGCGAGGTCGTCGTCGAGGCCTTCGGCTGCGACCCGCCGGCCGGCTTCGTCGCCGCGATGGCTGCACGCCTTGCGGCCGCCGGCCAGCATGCGCCGGGCGCGGTGCCGGTGCGGGCACAAGCGTCCGACGGCCGCCCCGCCCCGCTCTGGCTGAACCTCGAGTACCTGAGCGCCGAGACCTATGTCGAGCGCAGCCACGGCCTGCGCTCGCCCCAGGGCAGCGGGCCCGGCGCCGGGCTCGACAAATGGTTCTTCTACCCCGGCTTCACCCCGGCCACCGGCGGCCTGATGCGCGGGCCGCTGCCGACCGACCCGGGCACCGGCTTCGACCCGGCCGCCCTGCGGGCCCAGGCCAGCGGCGGCCGCGCCCGACCCGGCGTGCCGGCGGTCAGCCTCTTTGGCTATCCGCAGGCGGCGCTGCCGGCCCAGCTGGCCGCCTGGGCGGCCGGGCCGCAGCCCCTCGACCTGCTGCTCACCCCCGGCCATGCCACCGAGCAGGCCGCCGCCTGGCTGGGGCAGGCCTTGGGGGTCGGGCAGGCGGTGGACCGCGGCGCGCTGCGCCTGATCGCCCTGCCCTGGCTCAGCCAGCCGGACTACGACCGCCTGCTGGCCGCCTGCGCCCTGAACCTGGTGCGCGGCGAGGACTCGCTGGCCCGCGCCCTCTGGGCGGGCCGACCGATGCTCTGGCAGCTCTACCCGCAGGACGAGGACGCGCATGCCGTGAAGCTGCAGGCCTTCCTCGACCGCGTGCTGCTGCCCGGCGCGCCGCCGGAGCTTGCGCAGGCGCTGCGGGCCGCCTTCGCGCGCTGGAACGGCCTGGCTGATCCCGCCCGGCCCCCCCTGCAGGGCCTGGGCCCCGGCGAGCCCAGCCATGCCGCCTGGGCCGCGCAGGCCGAGGCGCTGCGCGCGCGGCTGCAGGCCCGGGTCGAGGCCGACGGGGATCTGGCCCGAACGCTGTGGCGGGCCGCCCATGGCCGGGCCGATCAGCCGCTCGGCTAAACTCGCGGGCTTTTCGACCGACGCGCGGCACCCCCCCTTGGGCGGGCGGTGACCGGGCCGTCCCCGCCGCGGCCTTCGGCCCGCGGGCCCAACCCCAAGGTTCACCGATGAAACTCGCTCAGGAAATCCGCGCCGGCAACGTGATCATGCAAGGCAAGGACCCCATGGTCGTCCTGCGGACGGAATACAGCCGCGGCGGCCGCGGCGCCGCCACCGTGCGGATCAAGATGAAGAACCTGCTCAACGGCGGCGGCGCCGAAGTGGTCTTCAAGGCCGACGACAAGATGGACCAGATCATCCTGGACAAGAAGGAGTGCACCTACACCTACTTCGCCGACCCGATGTATGTGTTCATGGATGCCGAGTACAACCAGTTCGAGGTGGAAGCCGAGAACATGGGCGACGCGATCTCCTACCTCGAAGACAACATGGCCGTCGAAGTGGTGTTCTACGACGGCAAGGCCATTTCGGTCGAACTGCCGACCACCGTGGTCCGCGAGATCGAGACCGAGCCGGCCGTCAAGGGCGACACCTCGGGCAAGGTCATGAAGCCCGCCCGCATCGTCGGCACCGGCTTCGAGATCCCCGTGCCCTCCTTCGTGGAGAACGGTGACAAGATCGAAATCGACACCCGCACCCACGAGTACAAGAAGCGCGTCTGAGGCTCCCGGCTCCGCGCCACCTGCAGGGGCAGCTTCGGCTGCCCTTTTTTCATGCCCGCTGCCATCCAGCCCGCCCGCATCGTCTTCGACGCCGAGGGTCTGCCCTCGGCGCCGGACTACGCCGACCGCTACCACGGCGAGGCGGGGGCGATCGCCCAGGCGCGCGGCGTCTTCCTGCGCGGCCTGGGCCTGCTGCCCGGGCCGGACGAGGGCCCGCCCGCCTGGGCGGGCCGCAGCCGCCACGTGCTGCTGGAGACCGGCTTCGGCCTGGGCCAGAACTTCCTGGCCTGCTGGGCCGCCTGGCGGGCCGATCCGCAGCGGCCGCAGCGCCTGGTCTATCTCGGCCTGGAGCGGCACCCCCCCCTCCCGGCCGACCTGGCCCGCGCGCTGGCCGGGGCCGGCCATGCGGCCGACCAGGTCGAGGCCCTGCTGCGCGCCTGGCCCCCGGCCAGCGCCGGCTGGCATCGCATCGACCTGGACGGCGGCCAGGTGCTGCTGCAACTGGGCTTCGGCGAGGCGGAGGCCCTGGCGCGCGAGCTGCTGGCCACGGTCGACGGCCTACTGCTCGACGGCTTCGCGCCCAGCCGCAACCCCGAAGCCTGGTCGCCCGGATTGCTGCGCGCGCTCGCGCGGCGTTGCCGCCCCGGTGCCCGCGCCGCCAGCTGGACCTTCGCGCGTGCGGTGCGCGATGCCCTGTCCGAGGCGGGCTTCGAGGTCGCGAGGCGGCCCGGCTTCGCCAGCAAGCGCGACCGGCTGGAGGCCGTCTACCGCCCGGTCCATGTGCCGCCACGGCCGCCCGGCCTGCCGCAAGGCGCGGCCGACGGGATCGAGCCGATCCGCCCGGCCGCGCGCAGCGCCCGCGCCCCGGCCGCTGCGGCCGCCCCACCCGAAGCGCCGGGCCCGGCCGGCCAGCCACCCGCCGGTCGCCCCGCCGCGCCGCCGGCCCTCGCCGTGCTCGCATCCGCCCCGGCTGCCGGCCGGTTGAGCTCGGACCGGCGGGCCCTGATCGTCGGCGCCGGCCTGGCCGGCTGCGCGGCGGCCTGGGCGCTCGCGCGGGCGGGCTGGGCCTGCACGGTGGTCGATGCGGCGGCGCAGCCGGCCGCGGGCGCCTCGGGCAACCCGGCCGGGCTGGTGCACGCGACCTTCAGCCCCGACGACGGCCTGCATGCCCGCGCCCACCGCGCCGCTGCGCTGCGCATGGCCCAGGTGGCCGCGCCCTGGCTGGCCGCCGGGCGCGTGCGCGGTGCGCTGGACGGCTTCCTGCGCCTGGAGCCACGCCTGGACGGCGCAAGCGCCGCCGCCCAGTGCGCCCGCGCCGGCCTGCCTGCGACCGTGCTGGACTGGCTGGACGGTCCGCAGGCCGCCGCCCGCTGCGGCCTGCCGCTGGCCACGCCCGGCGAGCCCCCGCCCGGCGCCTGGTGCTACCCGCAGGGTGGCTGGCTGGCGCCGGCCGAGGTCTGCGCGGCCTTCCTGGCCGATGCCGCGCCGGGGGCCGTGCAGTTCGTCGGAAGCCAGCGCGTCGCCCGCTTCGCACCCGTCGGCGACGAGGGCGCCGGCTGGCGCCTGCTCGACCCGCAAGGCGGGGAGATCGGCCGCGCGCCGGTGCTGGTGCTGGCCGCGGCCGGGGCCCTCCCGGGCCTGCTGCGCACTTCGCTGGGCGAAGCCGCGGCCGCCGCGCTGGGGCCGCTGGGCCAGGTGCGCGGCCAGCTCAGCGCCTGGCCGCTGCCGCCCGGGCTGCCGGTGCCGCGCTGTGCCCTGTCGGGCGCCGGCTATGCCATGCCGCCGATCGAGGGCTGGCTCTGGACCGGCGCGACCAGCCAGCACGACGACCCCGAGCCCGCCCTGCGCCGGGCCGACCATGCCCACAATCGCGCGCGCCTGGCCGGCCTGCTGGGCTGTGAGCCCGAAGCCCTCGGCCCCCTGGAGGCCGCACGCGGCCGCGTCGGCTGGCGTGCGACCACGCCCGACCGCCTGCCCTGGGTCGGCGCCCTGCCCCGCGCCGGGGCCGGGTCCGGCCCGGTCCCGCGCAGCCCGGCGCACTGGCCGCGCTGGACCGGGCCCGGCACCGGGGTCTACCTGCTCGGCGGCCTGGGCTCGCGCGGCCTGACCTGGTCGGCCCTCGCCGGCGAGCTGCTGGCGAGCTGGGTGGCCGGCGAGCCCGCCCCGGTGGAGCAGACCCTGGTCGAGGCCCTGGACCCGGCGCGCCGGCTGTTGCGGCCCGCGCGCTGAGGGCCGCGTGAACGGGCATGGCAAGCCCGTTCAAGCTTTCTCAGTCCAGGTCGAACAGCCCGCGCTGCAGCGCCGCCGGGGCCTCGGTGGGCTGGGCCGCCCCCCGGCCACGGACCGGCCAGCGCCGGCCCTCCCGCCCCGGATGCCGGCTGCCGTGCTTCTGGTAGACCTGCTGCGACTCGGCCCGCACGGCGGGCTGGGCCTTGCGGGTGTGCACGGCCTCGCGGGCGGCGGCCATGGCAGCGGCCAGCTCCACGATCGGCGCCGGGTAGGTTCCGCCCGGGCCCAGCACCACGCCATAGGGCGCCAGGGCATGCGGCGGCAGCTCCCAGGGCGCGTGGATCGCGGCATCGGGCAGGCGGACCAGCTCGGGCACCCAGCGGCGGATGAAGTCGCCCTGGGGGTCCTGGTCGTGCGACTGCTTGACCGGGTTGTAGATGCGCACGGTGTTGATGCCGGTCACGCCGCTCTGCATCTGCACCTGCGGCCAGTGGATGCCGGGCTCGTAGTCGGTGAAGCAGCGCGCCAGGTGCAGGCCGGGCGCGCGCCAGTGCAACCAGAGCAGCTGGCTGGCGAAGCTCATCACCATGGCGCGCATGCGGAAGTTGAGCCAGCCGGTGGCGGCGAGGCTGCGCATGCAGGCGTCGACGAAGGGGTAGCCGGTGCGGCCGGCGGCCCAGGCCTCCAGGCGGGCCTGGGCCTCGGGCGCCAGCGGGCTGCCGTCCTCGTGCGGGCGCAGGCCGTCGAAGCCGCGGTGCACATGGCGCCATTCGATGGCGGGCTCGCTCTCCAGCTTCTGGATGAAATGGCTCTGCCAGTGCAGGCGGGATTCGAAGCTCTTGAGCGCGTCCAGCCAGTCGCGGCGTTCGGCGCGGCCGGTCTCGTCCTGCGGGGCCTGGGCCAGCCAGTGCGCGCGGCGGGCCAGGGCGGCGTGCAGCACCTCGCGCACGCTGAGCGTGCCCCAGGCCAGGTGGGGCGAGAGGCGCGAGCAGGCCTCGGCCCCCTGCATCGGCCCGGACATGGCGGCGCGATAGGGCCGGCCGCGCGCCTGCAGGAAGCTGTGCAGCAGGGCCAGGCCGGCGGCCCGGCCGCCCTTCTGGCGAGCCGGCGGCGGCTCGGCCCAGCCCAGGGCGGCGGCAGTGGGCGGGGCGGCCGAGGGGCAGGGCGGCTCGGCCGCCCGAAGCGACGCGGGCGGGTCCAGGGGCGGCGGCGTCATGCGCTGCATCCACAGGCGCGACCACTGGTCGCGGCTCTTCAGGCGGCGCACCACGCCGTTGGAAGGCAGCTCGGTCCAGCTCACACCATGAGCCCGGCACCAGGCGGCGACGCGGCGGTCGCGCGCGAAGGTCCAGGCATTGCCGGTCTCCTCGTGGCTCCACAGCGCGAAGCGGCCGTGGCGGGCGAGGAGGGCTTCGAGCGCGCCCTCCACCTCGCCCGGCCAGCGCCACAGCGCGCTGCCCAGGCTGTGCAGGGCGGCCTCCAGCGCGCGCAGGCTGTCCTCGGCAAAGGCCCAGTGGAAGGCCGAGGCGTCGTCTTGCGCCCAGCGCGCGGGCTCGTCGGCCCAGAGCGCCAGCACCGGGCCGGCTGCGGCGGCACGGACCAGGGGCGCATGGTCGTGCACGCGCAGGTCGCGCTTGAACCACAGCACTTGGACGGGGGGAGCCGGCATGTGCGGAGTGTCGCGGCGGGCCGACCGGGGCGCCGTAGCGGGGGTTTGGGGAGGGCTTCGGCGGCACGCGCCGGGGCGCCGGCTCAGCCCGTCAGCAACTGCTCCAGGCGCTGCTCGCGCAGGCCGTAGAAGCGCTTGATCTCGGCGACCTGCGCCAGCAGCTCGGGCCGGCGTGCGGCCAGGGCCTGGGCCGCCGTGCCGCGGGCCTTCACGGCCAGGATCATCTTGTTCTTGCTGGTGTGCTCCAGCGCGATGAACTCGAAGACCTGGGTGCGGTATCCCTGGCTTTCCAGCAGCAGGGCGCGCAGGGCGTCGGTGACCATCTCGGCCTCCTGGCCCAGGTGGATGCCGTGCTGCAGCATGGGCCGCAGCACCGGCGGCAGCTGCATCTGCGGGCGCAGCTCCTTGTGGCAGCAGGGCGAGCTCATGATGATGCGGGCGCCGCTCTGCAGGCCCACATGCAAGGCATGGTCGGTGGCGATGTCGCAGGCGTGCAGGGCGATCATCACGTCCAGCGGCTGCACGGCCTGCGTGCGCACATCGCCCTGGTCGAAGCGGATGCCCTGCAGCTGCTCGTCGGCGATCAGGGCATTGCAGAGGCGCACCATGTCCTCGCGCAGCTCCAGGCCGGTCACGCGCGGCTGCAGGCCCTGGCGCTGCAGCCAGTCGTGCACGGCGAAGCTCAGGTAGCCCTTGCCGGCGCCGAAGTCGGCCACCCGGATCGGCCCGGCCCCGGGGCCCTGCAGGCCGGCTTCGTCCACCGCGGCGGCCAGGATCTCGACGAAACGGTTGATCTGCTTCCACTTGCGGGCCATGGCCGGCACGAGGGCCGGCTCGCCCCGGACGAGGTGGGTCAGGCCCAGGCCGCGCCAGACGCCATCGCCCAGGCTCAGCGGCCGGACCTTGGCCTTGTCGTGCGCGGGCACGCCCCCGGGCCGGCGGGCCCCGCCGTCCGGCTCCGTGGGGGCGTCCGGCCCCGCGTCCTCCGGCGCCGCGGTGCCCGGGTCCGACGCCGCGGCCCCGGCGATGCGGCTGCGGCGCAGGCTCTCGCGGCCCTTGCGGCTCACGGCGAACTGCAGCTCCTCGGTGTCGGTGTGCAGGTGGGCATTGCGAAAGCGCGTGCCCAGCAGGGCCGCCAGCTCGGCCAGGCCGGCTTCGGGCGCATGGTTCTTGGTGATGTCCTTCGTGCGGTGGCGCCACAGGAAGCTGAGCGCGGGCTCGCCGCGCAGCAGCAGGGCGCGCACGGTCAGGCGCTCGACAGCCTCGGCGTCCTCGCCGCCCTCGCACACCGGCGCCGAGAGCAGCAGCTTGCGGAACTGGCCCGAGGCCAGCACCGCGCGCAGCACATGCAGGAAGCGCTCGCGCGGCGGGGCATCGGCCGCGGGCGGCGGGGCGAACAGGGCGGGGAACAGGGGAGCCGTCGTCATCGGGGCGGATTGTCGGGCCGCGGCGCCAGGTGCCGGCCGGGCCGGGCCGGGCGACGCCCGCCATGCCCGACACTGCCGGCCTTCCCGGCCCCGGCCGTCCGCAGCGGCCCCGGGGCCCTGCCCCTGCCCCCGCCCGCCATGCGATCTGCCCTCTTCGTCGATTTCGACAATGTCTTCACCGGGCTCAGCCGGCTGGGCCCCAGCTACGCCGAGGCCTTCGCCCGCCAACCCACCCGCTGGCTGGACTGGCTGGTGCAGACGCTCGCGCGACCGCCCGGCGCCGAAGGCAGCTCGCAGCGGCGCGTGCTGGTGCGGCGCTGCTACCTGAACCCCGAGCCCTACAAGCGCTTCCGCATCGGCTTCAGCCGCGCCGGCTTCGAGATCGTCGACTGCCCGCCCATGACGGCCGCCGGCAAGACCAGCACCGACATCCACATGGTGCTGGACATCATCGACGTCCTGCAGTCGGCCACCCGCTACGACGAGTTCATCGTCTTCTCGGCCGATGCCGACTTCACCCCCGTGCTGCGCAAGCTGCGCCGCGAGGACCGCCGCACCACCGTCTTCGCGGCCGGCGCCACCTCGGCGTCCTACGATGCCTCGGCCGACCTGATCATCGATGCCGAGGCCTTCCTGCGCGAGGCCCTGGGCGTGCAGGACGGCGAACCCGACCTGGCCGCCAGCTCGCTCGACAGCGTGATGGCCCAGGCCGAAGCCGTCGTCTGGCGGGTGATGGACCGGGCCGAGCAGCCGGTGCCGCTGCCGGCGCTGACCAAGGCCCTGGCCGTGCAGGTGCCCGAGCTGCCGCTGAGCGACTGGGCCGGCAAGGGCACCTTTCTCGCCCTGCTCAAGAGCCTGCCCCTGGACCCGCTGCGCATCGACCGCGAGCTCAATGCCCTGGTCGACCCGCGCCGCATGCCGCGCGCCGCACCGGCCGGCGCCAGCGCCGCGGCGGGCCCTGCCAGCGCGGCGACCGGCCCTTTCACCGCCCACCCACCCACCGCGCCGCGACCGGCCGTCGGCTTCAGCCCGCTGCATCCGCCGCTGCCGGCCGGCGAAGCCGGCGGCCACGGGCCGATGCTGGCGCAGCTCAGCCGCCTGATCGTCGAGGAAGTGGCTGCGGCCGAGGCGCCGATCCCGGCCGCCCGCCTGGCCCAGATCGCCCGCGCGCGGCTGCCGGGCATCGAAGTGCACTGGCTCGGCCACGGCAGCTGGAAGAAGCTGCTGGACGCGCTGGCCCTGCCCGGCGTGCAGATCGTCTGGCAGGCCCTGGTCGGCTACGCCCTGGACCCTGCCCGCCACAGCCTGCCCGGGCTGGCCACCGAGCCGGCCCACCCGCTGCGCGCCAGCGTGGCCCCGCTGCTCGACGCGGTGGGCCTGCCGGCGCTCAAGCCGGCCCAGTACCGCGCGCAGCTCGAAGGCCTGGCTCAGGCCCTGAGCCTCCAGCCCTACAGCCTGGGCGCCGTCACCCAGGCCATGCACGAGCACTGCCAGCGGCAGCAGCAGCCCGTCAGCCGCGACCAGTGCCTGCGCCTGCTGCGCACCCTGGTCTTCCACGGCTTCGCGCCCGAGGCCGGCCCGCACGGCTTCGAGGACCTGGTGGCCCTGACCTGCGGCGTGATCCTCAGCGCCTGCGCCCGCGAAGGCGTGAAGGTGGAGGACAGCGACCGGGCCGCCCTGATCGCGTGGATGACCGGGGCAGGCTGAAGGGCGGCGGGCCGTCCGGCCCGGGCGTGCCGAGCCCGAGGCGTCTGGACGCCGCCGAGGCACCGCGGTGCGCGGCGTTGCGCCTCAGTGCGCTTCATCCCAGTTCCGCCCCACCCCCGGCTCGGCCAGCAGAGGCACGGCCAGTTGCGCCACGCCGGCCATGCGGGCGGGCACCTCGGCCTTGACCCAGTCCAGCTCGGCCTCGGGCACCTCCAGCACCAGTTCGTCATGCACCTGCATGACCATGCGGCTGGCGCGGCCCTCGGCATCGAGCTGGTCCTGCACGGCGACCATGGCCAGCTTGATCAGGTCGGCCGCCGTGCCCTGCATGGGCGCGTTGATGGCCTGGCGCTCGGCGGCGGTGCGGCGCGGGCCGTTGCCGCCGCGGATCTCGGGCAGGTGCACGCGGCGGCCGAAGAAGGTCTCGACATAGCCCTGTTCGCGGGCCTGCTCGCGGATCGTGTCCATGTAGCGCTTCACGCCGGCGAAGCGGTCGAAATAGCGCTCGATGTAGTCCTTGGCGGCCTTCTGCTCGATGCCCAGGGCGCTGGCCAGGCCGAAGGCGCCCATGCCGTAGATCAGGCCGAAGTTGATGGTCTTGGCGTAGCGGCGCTGCTCGGGGCTGACCTGGTCGACGGGGACGCCGAACACCTCCGAGGCGGTGGCGCGGTGCACGTCCAGGCCCTGCTCGAAGGCGCGGACCAGGGCCGGGTCGCCGCTGAGGTGGGCCATGATGCGCAGCTCGATCTGCGAGTAGTCGCAGCTCACCAGCACATGCCCCGGCGGGGCGATGAAGGCTTCGCGGATGCGCCGGCCCTCGGCCGTGCGGATGGGGATGTTCTGCAGATTGGGGTCGCTGCTGGCGAGCCGGCCGGTCACGGCCACGGCCTGCGCGTAGTGGGTGTGCACGCGGCCGGTGGCGGGGTTGACCATGCCGGGCAGCTTGTCGGTGTAGGTGCCCTTGAGCTTGGCCAGGCTGCGGTGGGCCAGGATGGTGGCCGGCAGCGGGTGGTCGGCGGCCAGCTTCTCCAGCACCTCCTCGTCGGTGGACGGCGCGCCGCTGGCGGTCTTCTTCAGCACCGGCAGCTTCTGCTGGCTGAACAGGATCTCGCCGATCTGCTTGGGGCTGCCCAGGTTGAAGGGCTGGCCCGCCAGCTCGTAGGCCTTGGCCTCCAGCGCGAGCATGCGCTCGGCCAGCTCGCGGCTTTGCTGGCCGAGCAGGGCGCTGTCGATCAGCACGCCGTGGCGCTCGATGCGCTGCAGCACGCGCGAGGCCGGCATCTCGATGCGCTCGTAGACCTCGCGCAGCCGCGGCGCCTGCTGGAGCTGCGGCCACAGCACCTGGTGGACGTGCAGCGTCATGTCGCTGTCCTCGCCCGAGTAGCGGGTGGCGGTGTCGAGGTCGACCTGGGCGAAGGGAATCTGCTGCGCCCCCTTGCCGGCCACCTGCTCGTAGCTCAGGCCCGTGCGATTGAGGTGGCGGCTGGCCAGGCTCTCCAGGCTGTGGGCCTTGTGGGCTTCGAGCACATAGCTCTGCAGCAGGGTGTCGTGGGCATAGCCGGCGACCGTGAGGCCGTGGTTGGCGAAGACATGCTGGTCGTACTTGATGTGCTGGCCGAGCTTGGCGCGGGCCGGGTCTTCCAGCCAGGGACGCAGGCGGTCCAGCACGGCCTGCAGCGGGAGTTGCTCAGGCGCACCGGGGTAGTCGTGGGCCAGGGGGATGTAGCAGGCCTCGCCCGGCTGCACGCTGAAGGACAGGCCGACGATGCGGGCACGCAGGCTGTCCAGGCTGTCGGTCTCGGTGTCCAGCGCGACCAGCTCGGCGGCCTGGAGGCGGGCGAACCAGCGCTCGAAGGCCTCCCAGCTGGTGATGCATTCATGCACCGGTGTGCCGATGGGCGGGATGAGGGGCGCCGCGTCGGCGGCGTCGGCCGCGGGAGGCGTCGCCGGGGCGGCCTCGCCCTCGGCAGGCGTGGCTGCCGGCGAGGCGGGCGCCACGGCCGGCAGCTCGACGCCCAGCGCGCCGGCCAGCTCCTTGCCCCAGGTCCTGAAGCCATGGCGGGCGTAGAAGTCGAGCAGGGCCTCGGCTGGTGCGTCCTGCCAGACCAGGCCGTCCCAGGCCGGCCAGCCGGGCAGGCTGGGCGCCAGGTCGCAGTCGCACTTGACGGTGACCAGGCTGCGGGCGGTGGGCAGCCAGTCCAGGGCCTCGCGCAGCTTCTCGCCGGCCACGCCCTTGATGGAAGGGGCCGCGGCGATGACGCCGTCGAGCGAGCCATGCTCGGCAATCCACTTGGCCGCCGTCTTGGGGCCGACCTTCTCCACGCCGGGCACGTTGTCCACGGCATCGCCCATGAGCGTCAGGTAGTCGACGATGCGTTCGGGCGGCACGCCGAACTTGGCCTGCACGCCGTCCGGGTCCAGGCGTTCGCCACTCATGGTGTTGATGAGGCTGACGTGGACGTCGACGAGCTGGGCCAGGTCCTTGTCGCCGGTGGAGATGACGACCGTCTCGCCGCGCGCGGCCGCCGCGCGGGCCAGGGTGCCGATCACGTCGTCGGCCTCGATGCCGGGCTGCACGATGACCGGCCAGCCGAGCAGGCGCACCACCTCGTGGATGGGCTCGATCTGGCGCCGCAGGTCCTCGGGCATGGCGCTGCGCTGGGCCTTGTAGGCGGGATAGAGCGCATCCCGGAAGGTCGGGCCGGAGGCGTCGAAGACGCAGGCGGCATGGGCGGCCGGAAACTGCTCGCGCAGGCGCTTGAGCATGGCGACCATGCCGTGCACGGCGCCGGTGGGCAGTCCGCCGGGGCCGCGCAGGTCCGGCAGGGCGTGGTAGGCGCGGTAGAGGTAGCTGGAGCCGTCGACCAGCAGCAGGGAGGTGCTCATGCCGGCATTGTCGATGCCGCACCGTGGCGGGGGGCCGTCGGGGGGGCTCCTACAATCCGGGCCATGCGCGCTCACCCCCACCCCACCCGCCGTTCGTCCGCTCCGCTGCCGGCCGGCCCGGGCCGGGTGATCCTGCACCGGCTCGGTCAGGGCCTCTTCGGCGCCCTGCTGCTGCCGGCCCTGGCCCAGGCGGCCGACCTGACGGCCCCGCCGCGGCTGGCCGACCGGCCGGCCCAGGCCGTGCCGGCGCCGGCCGCCGCCGTTGCAGCCAGTGCGCCCGCGCCGCGCCACCGGGTGACCCGCGCCAGCCCGGGCGACAGCGACAGCGGCCCGACCGGCGACCGCCGCGAACCGCGCATCGAGCGCCGCGTCGTCGAGGACGACGCCGCCCGCATCGAGGAGCTGCGCGTGCGCGGCGCGGTGCAGCGCATGACGGTCACGCCCAAGGGCGGCGGTCCGATCCAGCAGCCCTACGAGATCCAGCCGACCGACGCCGGCCGCGATTTCGGCGAAGGCCCCAGCCTCAGCCGCACCGGCGGCCAGCGCACCTGGCGCGTCTTCTCCTTCTGAGCGGCGCTGCGCGCGCCGCCCGGACTGTTTCTGCCCACGTTCCCAGGACCTGCCACGCATGGCCGTGTTCACCGAGGTCGGCTTCGACGCCGCCGCCGCGCTCATCGCCCGCCTCGGGCTCGGCCGGCTCACCGAGCTGCAGCCCATCGCCGCAGGCATCGAGAACACCAACTACTTCGTCGTCAGCGAGCGCGACGGGCAGCGGCTCGACCATGTGCTGACCGTCTTCGAGCGCCTGAGCGCCGAGCAGCTGCCCTTCTACCTGGAGCTGATGCGCCACCTGGCGCGGCGTGGCCTGCCGGTGCCCGAGCCCAAGGCGGATCCCGAAGGCCGCATCCTGCTGAGCCTGGCCGGCAAGCCGGCCGCCGTGGTGGACCGCCTGCGCGGCAAGAGCGTGATGGCGCCGCAGCCCCTGCACTGCGCGCAGCTCGGCACCCTGCTGGCCCGCATGCACGGGGCCGTGCAGGACTTCCCGCTGCAGCAGCCCAATCTGCGCGGCCTGGCCTGGTGGGAAGCCACGGTGCCGCTGGTGCGGCCGCACCTGGCCCCGGAACAGCTCGCGCTGATCGATGCGGAGCTGCGTTTCCAGCAGGCCCTGGCCGCCTCGGCAGACTACGCCGCGCTGCCGCGTGGCGCCGTGCATGCCGACCTGTTCCGCGACAACGCCATGTTCGACGACGGGCCAGCCGGCCCGCAGACACGGTTGTCGGGCTGCTTCGACTTCTACTTCGCCGGCTGCGACAGCCTGGGCTTCGACCTGGCCGTCTGCCTGAACGACTGGTGCATCGACACCGCCACCGGTCGGCTCGATCCGGCCCGCAGCGAGGCCCTGCTGGCCGCCTACGAAGCCGTCCGGCCGCTGGGCGCTGAAGAGCGTGCGCTGCTGCCGGCCCTGCTGCGCAGTGCGGCGATGCGCTTCTGGATCTCGCGGCTCTGGGACTACCACCTGCCGCGCGAAGCCCACATGCTGACCCCGCACGACCCGCGCCACTTCGAGCGCGTGCTGCGCGAGCGCATCGCCAGCCCCTGGCCGGTGGCGGTGGCGGCATGAAGCTGCGTCAGGTGCGTCCGCTGCAGGGCCTGCGCTGGGTCCGTGCGGGTTTCGCCGCCTTCGGCGCGCAGCCCATGGCCTATTCGGCCCAGCTCGGCGTGGCGGGCCTGGTGCTGCTGCTGATCAGCATGCTGCCGGGCGGGCCGCTGCTCTCGATCGCTCTGCTGCCCCTGCTGAGCTGGGGCTTCACGGTGTCGGGCCGCGAGCAGGCCGCCGGGCGCCGCGTGCCGGCCCTGCCCTGGCAGGCCGCGCTGCGCGACCCGCGCCAGCGCCGCGGCTTTGCCGCGCTGGGCCTGCTCTACGCGGCCCTGACCTTCGGCAGCAGCCTGCTGGCCGATGCGATCGACGGCGGCCGATTCAATGCCTTCGTCGACCAGCTGGCCCGGGAATCGGCCGGGGGTGGCGGCACGCTGGACGCCAGCGGCCTGGAAGGCACGATGGCCCTGCGCATGCTGCTGCTGGGTGCGGTCTCGCTGGTGTTCTGGCATGCGCCCGCCCTGCTGGTCTGGGGCCGCCAGACGGTCGCGCAAGCTCTTTTCGGCAGCGTGCTGGCCTGCTGGCGCGGCCTGGGGGCCTACCTGCTGATGGGCCTGGGCTGGTTCCTGCTGCTGCTGGTCTGCCTGGCCCTGGTGCAGCTGCTGCTGCTTGCGCTGGGCCTGGTCCAGGCGGCCAGCCTGGCGGCGCTGCCGGCCGGCATGGCCTTCTCGACGGCCTTCTACGCCTCGATGTGGCGCGTGTACGCGGACAGCTTCGAGGAGGAGGCTTCCGCCGCCGCGGAGCCTCCGGCGCCGGCTCAGTCGGCCTGAGGAGGCTCCGGCAGCAGGCAGGCCTCGGTGGTCTGCAGGCGGTTGTCGCGGGCGAAGCTCATCACGAAGTCCCAGGCACGCGGCTCCAGCTCGCGCAGCGCTTCGTTGACGACCACGCATTTCACGCCGCCCATCACCGTCGGCACGCAGTAGGGCGAGTAGCCGAGGTGTCCCCCGCGGCCTGCGGGCGCCCGGCCCGGACGGAAGCTGCTCATCGCGCCGGCGAGTCGTTCGGACCAGTCGCTGGGGCGGAAGGTGCGACCTTCGGTCGTCTGACCGAGGATGACGATTTCGCGGGGGGCGTCGGGATGGGGCACGGTCGGGTGAGACAGGTAAGGCGTGCGGCGCGGTGGCGCCACGGGCCCCGGAAAGCAGGTGGGCTTGGATCGGGACAGCCGGGCATTCTCGCGCAGACCGGCACGACCTTGCGCAGTGCAGCAACGCCTGTGCCACACGACGCCACACTCGGCCGCCCGGGCTGCGGGCCGGACAGGCTGGGGTAAGCGTCCCGGCTTTGGCACGTTCCGCGCCGCTTTCGTCAAGGCAGGCTGCAGCGGGCTGTCACGGGCGGTCCGGGTCGCGCTTCGTAGAATCGCTCGCTTGTCCGACGATCCGGAGCGCCGCCGAATGAACGCCCCCGAACGCCTCGCCCCGACGGCGATGCCCCATGTGCTGAACACCTACGGGCGCCTGCCGGTCGCGCTGTCCCATGGCCGCGGCTGCACGGTCTGGGACACCGAGGGCCGCGAATACCTCGATGGCCTGGCCGGCATCGCGGTCAACACCCTGGGCCATGCCCATCCGCGCCTGGTGGCGGCCCTCGCCGACCAGGCCGGCAAGCTGATCCACACCAGCAACTACTACGCGATCCCGCTGCAGGAGCAGCTGGCCGCCAAGCTCTGCGAGCTCTCGGGCCTGACCGGCGCCTTCTTCTGCAACTCGGGCCTGGAGGCCAACGAGGCGGCGATCAAGATCGCGCGCAAGCATGGCGTCGACCAGGGCATCGAGGCCCCCGAGATCCTGGTCTTCGACAAGGCCTTCCACGGCCGTTCCCTGGCCACCCTGTCGGCCACGGCCAATCCCAAGGTGCAGCAGGGCTTCGGCCCGCTGGTGCCGGGCTTCGTGCGCGTGCCGCTGAACGATCTGGCGGCGATCGAGACGGTCGCTGCGCAGCGGCCCGGCGTGTGCGCCGTTTTCCTGGAGACGGTGCAGGGCGAAGGCGGCATCCATCCCGCCCAGCTCGATTTCCTGCGCGAACTGCGCGCGCTCTGCGACCGCAAGGGCTGGCTGCTGATGCTCGACGAGGTGCAGTGCGGCATCGGCCGCACCGGCCAGTGGTTCGCCCACCAGTGGGCCGGCATCCAGCCGGACGTGATGCCGCTGGCCAAGGGCCTGGGCTCGGGCGTGCCCATCGGCGCGGTGGTCTGCGGCCCCAAGGCCGTGAAGGTGCTGCAACCGGGCAACCACGGCACGACCTTCGGCGGCAACCCGCTGGCCATGCGGGCCGCCCTGGAGACGATCGCGGTGATGGAGGACGAGGGCCTGCTGGCGAATGCCGCGGCCGTCGGCGCGCACCTGAAGGGCTCTTTGACGCGCGAGCTGGCCGGGCTGGCCGGCGTGGTCGAGATCCGCGGCACGGGCTTGATGCTGGGCATCGAGCTGGACCGCCCCTGCGGCGTGCTCCTGCAGCAGGCCCTCGACGCCGGCCTGCTGATGAGCGTGACCGCCGACCGCGTGATCCGCCTGGTGCCGCCGCTGATCCTGACGGTGGCCGAGGCCGACCGCCTCGTCGCGCTGCTGGTGCCGCTGATCCGCGCCTTCCTGAGCGCGCCGGCCGCGGCCTGAGCGCCGCGTCAACCTGACCCTGGCCCCCGAGCCCCTCGCCCGATGAAACCCGGCAAGAGCCTGATCAAGCACTACCTGCAGTTCAAGGACCTGCGCGCGGAGGAGTACGCCTACCTCTTCGGCCGCGCCGCGGTCATCAAGCAGCGCTTCAAGAACTACGAGAAGTACACGCCGCTGGCCGACCGCACCCTGGCCATGATCTTCGAGAAGGCCAGCACCCGCACCCGCGTGAGCTTCGAAGCCGGCATGTACCAGCTCGGCGGCTCGGTCGTGCACCTGACGACCAGCGGCAGCCAGCTCGGCCGCGACGAGCCCATCGAGGACAGCGCCCGCGTCATCAGCCGCATGGTCGATCTGGTGATGATCCGTACCTACGAGCAGGCCAAGCTCGAAGGCTTCGCCGCGCATTCGCGCGTGCCGGTGATCAACGGCCTGACCAACGAGTACCACCCCTGCCAGATCCTGGCCGACCTCTTCACCTGGCTGGAGCATCGCGGCGGCACGACCCGCGCCGGCATGCCCGACATCGGCAGCCTCAGGGGCCGTGTGGTGGCCTGGGTCGGCGACGGCAACAACATGGCCAACACCTGGCTGCAGGCGGCCGAGATCTTCGGCTTCACCGTCCATGTCAGCACCCCGAGCGGCTACGAGGTCGATCCGGCGGTGGCCGGCGTGCGCGACCCGGGCTGCTTCAAGGTCTTCAAGGACCCGATGGATGCCTGCCGCGGCGCCGACCTGGTCACCACCGACGTCTGGACCAGCATGGGCTGGGAGGCCGAGAACGAGGCCCGCAAGGCCGCCTTCGCCGACTGGTGCGTGGACGCCGAGATGATGGCCGTGGCCCAGCCCGACGCCGTCTTCATGCACTGCCTGCCTGCCCACCGCGGCGAGGAGGTGGCGGCCGAGGTCATCGACGGCCCGCAGAGCGTGGTCTGGGACGAGGCCGAGAACCGCATGCACGTGCAGAAGGCGCTGATGGAGTTCCTGCTGCTCGGGCGCATCGGCTGAGCCCCCGGTCCGCCCCCCCTGCCGAGGTCCTCGCGATGAACCCCCTGAACCGGTCTGCACCGGCCCTCTCGATCCGGCAGTTGCTGATCTGCGGGGCGGCCATCGTCACGCTCAGCATGGGTGTGCGCCACGGCTTCGGCCTGTGGCTGAGCCCGATCACGATGGAGCGCGGCTGGACGCGCGAGACCTTCGCCTTCGCCATGGCCGTGCAGAACCTGGTCTGGGGCCTGGCCGGCCCGCTGGTCGGCCTGCTGGCCGACCGGCACGGCGCGCTGCGCGTGCTGAGCGCAGGGGCCCTGCTCTACGCCCTGGGCCTGGCCGGCATGGCCCTGGCGGGCGCGCCGACCGCCTTCCTGCTCAGCAGCGGCGGCCTGATCGGCCTGGCCCAGGCCGGCACGACCTATGCCGTGGTCTACGGCGTGATCGGCCGCAATGTGCCGGCCGAGCGCCGCTCCTGGGCCATGGGCCTGACGGCGGCGGCCGGCTCCTTCGGCCAGTTCCTGATGGTGCCCCTGGCCAGCGGCTTGATCGACCGCCTGGGCTGGCAGCAGGCGCTGCTGCTGCTGGCCGGCTCGGTGCTGCTGATCCTGCCGCTGGCCTGGGGCCTGCGCGAAGCGCCGCGCCCGGCCGGCGCCGCGGGGGGGCCGGCTGCCCAGGGTGCGGGCGCCGCGATCCGCGAAGCGCTCGGCGAACGCCGCTTCCTGCTGCTGACGGCGGGCTACTTCGTCTGCGGCTTCCAGGTGGTCTTCATCGGCGTGCACCTGCCGAGCTACCTGCGCGACCACGGCCTGGGCCCCGAGGTGGCCACCGGCGCACTGGCCCTGATCGGCCTGTTCAACGTGATCGGCACCTACGTCGCCGGCCTGATCGGTCAGCGTCATTCCAAACCGCGGCTGCTGGCGGCCATCTATGCGCTGCGCTCGGTGGTGATCGTCGTCTTCCTGCTGGCGCCGCTGAGCGCCTTGAGCGTCTACCTGTTCGCCGCGGCCATGGGCCTGCTGTGGCTGTCCACGGTACCGCCGACGAATGCCCTGGTTGCGCAGATCTTCGGCGTGCGGCACCTGTCGATGCTGGGTGGCACGGTCTTCCTGTCGCACCAGCTCGGCAGCTTCCTCGGGGTCTGGCTGGGCGGCTGGCTCTATGACCACCAGGGCCGCTACGACAGCGTCTGGGGCCTGTGCATCGCGCTCGGCGTGCTCGCCGCGCTGCTCAACCTGCCGGTGCGCGAGACGCCGCTGGCACGGCTGCGGCCGGCCGCCGGCTGAGCCGCGATGCAGCGCTCGGCGAGGTCCTTGTCGCGGCGGCAGTCGCTGCCCCGGCCGCTGCGGCTGCGGGGTGCGCTGCGGGGCACGCTGCTGGGCGGCCTGCTGGTCGCCCTCGTGCTGCTGGCCACCCTGCTGGCCTGGCTGCAACCGGGGGTGATCATGAGCCTGGGCAGCCGCCTGATCGCCTGCTTCTAGCCTCCCGCCGGCGATCCCTTCCCGCGCCCCACCGCCTCCCATGAGCCTGCCGCCCCTCCGCCCTGCCGAGCCCCATGCCGCGCTGCAGGCGCCCTCGCCCTGGATCACCCGCTGGGCCGCCGGGCTGCCCCCCGGCGCCCGGGTGCTGGATCTGGCCTGCGGCCGTGGCCGGCATGCACGCTGGCTCGCCGCGCGGGGCTTGCAGGTCACCGCGCTTGATCGCGATGCCGAAGCCCTGGCGGGCCTCGCCGGGCTGCCCGGCCTCCAGCCGCTGCAGGCCGACGTGGAAGACGGCCCCTGGCCGCTGGCCGGCGGAGCCTTCGACGCGATCGTCGTGACGAACTACCTGTGGCGACCGCTCTGGCCCGCCCTGCTGGCCTGCCTGGCCCCGGGCGGTCTGTGGCTGCACGAGACCTTCGCGCTCGGCCACGAAGCCCTGGGCCGGCCCAGCCGGCCGGACTTCCTGCTGCGCCCGGGCGAGCTGCTGGCCGTGGCGGCCTCCGCCGGGCTGCAGGTGCTGGGCTACGAAGACGGCCTGCTGGACGGTCCGCCGCGCCGCATCCAGCGCATCGCCGCAGCCCGGCCCGAGGCCGACACCGCCCCGGCGCGCGCGCGCCGGCTCGACGCCGCCTGAGCCGGCCGCCCGGGCCGCGCGCCTTGCCGAAGGCGTGGACGCTGCTGGCTAGAATCCCGCGATTGCGAGGACCTTTCCCCATGACTCCGATTGTTGGCAGCATCGTCGCGCTGGTGACGCCGATGCATGAAGACGGCAGCGTCGACTACCCGGCCCTGCGCCGCCTGATCGACTGGCACATCGCCGAAGGCACCGATTGCATCGGTGTGGTCGGCACGACGGGCGAATCGCCGACCGTCAGCCACGAGGAACACCGCGAGATCCTGCGCGTGTCCGTCGAGCATGCGGCCGGCCGTGTGCCGATCATGGCGGGCTGCGGCTCCAACTCCACCCGCGAAGCCATCGAGCTGACGGCCTATGCCAAGGCCATCGGGGCCGACTGCACGCTGCAGGTCGTGCCCTACTACAACAAGCCGACGCAAGAGGGCATGGTCCGCCACTTCCAGGCCATCGCCGAGGCGGTGGACCTGCCGGTCGTGCTCTACAACGTGCCCGGCCGAACGGTCGCGGACATGGCCCCCGAGACCACGCTGCGCCTGGCCCAGGTGCCCGGCATCGTCGCGGTGAAGGAAGCCACCGGCAACATCGAGCGCGCCTGCTGGCTGATCCGCAATGCGCCCGAAGGCTTCAAGATCTATTCGGGCGACGACCCGACCGCCATCGCGCTGATGCTGCTGGGCGGTCACGGCAACATCTCGGTCACCGCCAACGTCGCTCCGCGCCTGATGCACGAGCTGTGCGAGGCGGCCATGGCCGGCGATGCGAAGCGCGCCACCGAGATCCACTTCAAGCTGCTGCCGGTGCACAAGCAGCTCTTCGTCGAACCCAATCCCATCCCGGTCAAGTGGGCGCTGGAGCGCATGGGCCGCAGCGGCGGCACCCTGCGCCTGCCGCTGCTGCCGGCTTCGGTGGCGACCCAGTCGGCCGTCGAGCAAGCGCTGACCGAGGCCGGCCTGCTCTGAGCCCCGCGGGCCCCCCCGGGCGCCCCGCCTTCTTTCCGAACCCTGCCGAGCTTCCGATGCATCGACGCTTTCCTGCCCTGCGCCTGGCCCCGTTCTGCCTGCTGATCGCCCTGGGCGGCTGCTCCTCGATCAACAAGACCCTGGAGGGCGAGAAGGTCGACTACCGCAGCGGCGGCAGCAAGCAGGTCAACCTGGACGTGCCGCCGGACCTGACCCAGCTGCAGAAGGACTCGCGCTACCAGCCGGTGGACGGCACGATCACCGCCTCCTCGGTGCAGAGCGGCGGCGGTCCGGTGGCCGGTGCCTCGCGCGAGGCCTCCGTCGCGCCGTCGACGGTGGGCAGCACCCGCCTGATGCGTGATGGCAATCAGCGCTGGCTGGTCACCTCGATGACGCCCGAACAACTCTGGCCGCTGCTCCAGCAGTTCTGGCAGGAGCGTGGTTTCGAGCTCGAGACCGAGCAGCGCGAGCTCGGCCTGATGCAGACGACCTGGGTCGAGAACCGGGCGAAGATTCCGCAGGACCTGATCCGCCGGGCCCTGGGTTCGGTGCTGGACGGCCTCTATGACTCCGGCGAACGGGATGCCTACCGCACCCGCATCGAGCGGACCGGCAGCGGTGCCGAGGTCTACATCTCGCACCGCGGCGCGATCGAGGTCTACGTGCGCAACGACCAGTCGCAGACGGCTTGGCAGCCGCGGCCCAGCGACCCGGATCTGGAGGCGACCATGCTGTCGCGGCTGATGCTCAAGCTCGGTGCGACCGAGGAGCAGGCCAAGGCGCAGAACCAGCAGATCGCTGCAGCCCCCTCGGCGGCCAGCGCGCGCGCCCGGCTGCTGCCCGGCACGCCGGCCGCGGGCATCGCGGTGGACGAGGGCTTCGACCGCGCCTGGCGCCGGGTGGGCCTTGCACTGGACCGCGTTGGCTTCACCGTCGAGGACCGCGATCGCGGCCAGGGCGTCTACTTCGTGCGCTACGTCGATCCGAACGAGACCGCACCGAAGGAGCCCGGACTCTTCCGCCGCATCTTCGGTGGCAGCGCGCCGAAGGAAGGGGGCCCGAGCCGCTACCGCATCGTCGCCGAGCGCGCGGCCGGCAACCAGACCGTGCTGCGCGTGCAGACGGAGAAGGGCGAGGCGGCGTCCACGCCGGCGGCCAAACGCATCCTCGACCTGCTGGTCGCCGAGCTGCGCTGAGACGCGGGAGCCGAGCACGCGTCACGGCCCCTTCTCAGGGCGCCGGGCGCGGCGCATAGCGCCTCGGACCCTGGCCTTCCCACGTTCACTGAGATCCGGGCGGGCATGCGCTTTCGCAGCCTCGGCAGCGGCAGCAAGGGCAACGCGACACTGATCGAGGCCGAGGGCCTGCGCGGTCGCAGTCGGCTCCTGGTCGATGCGGGCTTCACGCTTCGCGAACTGGTGCTGCGACTCGCCCGGGAGGGCCTGCAGCCCGAGTCGCTCGACGCCGTCTTCATCACCCATGAGCACGGTGACCACATCGGCTGCGCCGTCACGCTGGCACGCCGCCACCGCGTGCCGTTGTGGACCAGCCGCGGCACCTGGGCGGCGGTGTGCCGGCCGGGTGAAACCGAGGCCCTCCAGGCGGAGGGCCTGCTGCACTTCGTCCGCGATGGCGAGACCATCGAGCTCGGCGCGCTCGCCCTGCGGCCCTACACCGTGCCGCATGACGCCGCCGAGCCGCTGCAGCTCTGTGTCGAAGCGGGTGGACGGCGCCTGGGCCTGCTGACGGACACGGGCCAGTCCACGCCCCATCTGCTGGCCGCACTGGCCGGCTGCCAGGCGCTGCTGCTGGAAACCAACCACGACCCGGCGCTGCTGGCAGCCTCGCGCTATCCCGCCTCGCTGAAGGCGCGCATCGCCGGGCCCTGGGGCCATCTGGCCAATGCCGTGGCGGCCGACATCCTGGGTCGCTGCGCCCATCCCGGGCTGCGGCATGTGGTGGCGGCCCACCTCAGTGAACAGAACAACCAGCCGCAACTTGCCGCCGAGGCCCTGGCCGCGGCCCTGGGCTGTCCGACCGGCGAGATCGTGATCGCCGACGCGGCCCATGGCAGCCCTTGGCTCGACCTGGGCTGAGCCCCCGTACGGCGGGTCGCCCAGGAGTGGGCAGCGCGAGGCACCCACGAAAAAAAGCCGCCTTGCGGCGGCTTTCGAGCATCGCTTGCGGGCCTGCGGCCCGCCGATCTCAGTTGCTGGCGGCCGAAGCGGCAGCTTCCGGGGCCGAAGCGGCGGCCGGGGCCGAGGCTTCCACCGGGGCGGCGGCCGGGGCCGAAGCTTCCGGAGCCGGGGCCGGGGCGGCTTCTTGCGGCTTCTTGCCGCAGGCGACCAGGGCAGCAGCAGCGATCAGGGCGAGCAGGTAAGACTTGTTCATTGGGTTTTCCTAGTGCGGAGGAGGTTCGATCAAGGTGCGGAATCGGGTTCCGGCGCCGGTGTAACGCGACCATCGCCTTTCGGTTGACGGCCGCGCCGTCAACCCGTGATCAGGATTCCGGCGCTCGGCGCAGCCCAGGATTGTAGAGGCGTAATTGGTGCAGACCCTAGCCCTGCGTGAAGGAAACGTCAGCGGACGACAAGGCTGCTGTTGTAACGGCACCTCAGCACGCCTCGAGCCAGCCATCGAGCAGCCACTGCCGCAGCAGGCTGCGTGCGGCCGGGCTGGCCCGGCGCAGGCGGAGGGCGTCCAGCGCGCGGTGGTCGGCCAGGTCCTGCATCAGCTTGGCATCGCGGCCGGCGGCGGTCCAGCCCTCGCCGTTCAGGTAGATCCGCTGCGCGTCGTAGAGCATGCGGCTGCCGCGCGCGAGCCGCAGGCCGGCGGCCAGGGCCTGGGCCTCCCGGGCGTCCAGACCGGCCGTGTCCTCCTCGTCGAGCGGATCGAAGACGGCATCGGGGGCGGGTTCGCTGAGCCACTCACCCAGCGCGAGCTCGACCGCGGCCGGAGCGGCCAGCCGTTCGCGAACCTGCCGCACGGCATGGTGCTGCAGGGCTTCGGGGATGCGTCCGGGCTGGAGGGTCGCGGGCTGGCCGGGGTCACGGTAGCGAAGGGCCTCGGCCGGATCGTCCGGGTCCACGGCATCCAGCAGGCGGTTCAGCAGGGCATCGGCGAGTTCGGCGTGGGCCGGGGCCCGGAAGCCGATGGAAGCCGTCAGGCAGGCCCCGCCCTCCGCCACGCCATCGTGGCCCCAGCCTGGCGGCAGGTAGAGCATGTCGCCGGGCTCGAGCAGGTGCTCCTCGGTCGGTGCGAAGTGTTCGAGGATGCGCAGCGGCAGGCCGGCATGCAGGCGCTCGTCGCCCGGGGGGGCGATGCGCCAGCGCCGGGCGCCGCCGATCTGCAGCAGGAAGACATCGTAGGAATCGACATGCGGGCCGACGCCACCGCCCTCGCTGGCCCAGGACACCATCAGATCGTCCAGGCGCGCGGCGGGCAGAAAGGCGAAGCGGTCGAGCAGCGCCCGACCGGCCGGGAGATGGCGGTCCAGCCCCTGCACGAGCAAGGTCCAGCCCGGCTGCTCGGCCGGCGGAAGCTGACGGGAGCTGAAGGGGCCCTGCTGAAGCGACCACCCGCCGTCCGCCGCGGCGCGCCGGCTGCGCCCGGCAGGCCGGGCCTGGCGCTGGATGAGGCGGGCCGCCAAGCCGGGCTCGGCCGCCAGGCGCAGCAGCGCCTCGCGGTCGAGGCCCGCCCAGGCCGAGGCCGGCAGGGCCTGGCGGATCAGCAGGGGCTTCTTGTGCCAATGCCGGCGCATGAAGGCCGTCGGGCTGAGCCCTCCCAGGAGGGCGCAGGGCTGCTCGGTGACAGGCAGGGCATCGGCCGCACTGGGGCCGCGACGGGTGCGGCACGGGGCGGCGGCTTCGGCAGCCGAGGGGGTCTTGGGGGTCCGGGACATGCGGGGCATTGTGCGATCATGAATCCATGCACATTGCCGCGCCGTGTGTCGTCAGCCTGAGCTGGCGGCTCGAAGACACCCAGGGCCAGCTCATCGACGAGCTCATCGACCCCGTTGAATTCCTGATCGGGGGCGACGACCTGTTCGAACGCGTCGAGGAAGCCCTGATCGGGCAGGAAACCGGCTACAGCGCGACCCTGCACCTCGAACCCGACCAGGCCTTCGGCGAGTACGCACCCGAGCTGGTCTGTTTCGAGTCGCGCAGCCTCTTCGGTGAACACGTCGAGCCCGGCATGCAGTTCGACGGACTGCCCGAGGGAGCCGTCACCGAAGGCATGCCGCGCGAGGCCATCTACACGGTGACCGAGGTCTACGACGAGCATGTGGTGCTCGACGGCAACCATCCCCTGGCCGGCATCGCGCTGGTGCTCGCCCTGGTCGTGCGCGATGTGCGCGAGGCCTCCGAGCAGGAGATCGAACGCCGCAGCGTGGGCGAGGAATCCCTCTTCACCCCGGTCAGCGGCCCCCAGGCCGGGCAGGACACGCTGCACTGAGGCTCACCCGGTCGATCCGGGTTTGGCGGAAGCTCAGGGATTCGAACCCTGGAACCCTTGCGGGTTGCCGGTTTTCAAGACCGGTGCAATCGACCACTCTGCCAAGCTTCCCTGCCCGCGGCGCCGCAGCGCCTTCGGGACGGCGCGGATTGTGGCATCGCGCGGGCCGGGCCCGGCCTCAGCCCGGCTTGCAGGCCTGCGGGCAGGGCTGCTGCACGATGCGGCGGGCCTCGGCCTCCAGGCAGGCCAGGCTGAGCTGGCCGCCCCAGACGCAGCCGGTGTCGAGAGCCAGCAGGTCGGGTCGGTTGATCAGCCCCAGGGTGGACCAATGACCGAACGCGATCGGCGTGCCGGCGCTCGCCCGATCCGGCACCTCGAACCAGGGCAGCAGACCGGGCGGCGCCTGGGAGGCCCCCTCCTTCACCTCGAAGTCGAGCCGGCCGTCGCAGGCGTGGACGTAGCGGATGCGGGTCAGCGCGTTGACGGCGAAGCGCAGGCGGTCGTCGCCGGCAAGCCCCGGATCCCAGCGGTCAGGCTGGTTGCCATACATCACCGCCAGGAAGTCGCGCCAGTCCGGCGCGCGCAGGCAGTCGGCCACGGCCGCCGCCTCGCGCAGCGCGGTGGACGCATCCCAGGCGGGGGGCAGGCCGGCATGCACCATCAGCCAGCCTCCCGCCCTCAGGGCCAGCGCTTGATGGCGCAGCCAGTCGATCCAGGCCGGTGCCTCGGCATCGGCCAGGAGCGCGGACAAGGTGTCCTGGCGATGCGGTCGCCGCAGGCCCTGGCTCACGGCCAGCAGATGGAGGTCATGGTTGCCGAGCACGCACTGGACCGCCGAGCCCAGACCGGCCAGCATGCGCAGCGTGCCCAGCGAGTCAGGGCCCCGGTTGACCATGTCACCCAGCACCACCAAATGGTCGCGCGAGGGCGAAAAATCGACACGCTGCAAAAGCTGCAACAAAGCCTGCCTGCATCCTTGAACATCCCCGACGGCGTAGAGCATGGCTGCATTGTGAGCGGCTGCACGACGGCGGGGCGAGCCGGGCTGGCATCATGCGGCCCGCGGCGGATCCCACGGGCGGCCCGCCGCAACGATTGAGGCCGTATCAGCCCTGGAGACCTGGATGAACCCCACCCCGACGCTCTACATGCAGCCGCAGCTGCTCGACCGCAACCTGCACCGCGGCAAGCGCCTGCTGCCGGTGAAGGACTGGTCGGTCGCGGCGCGGATGACCGCCGTTCCGGTCGCGTCGAGCGAGTTCCCCGAGCTGTGCAAGGAGTACCTGATCGGCTTCGTGGCCGCGCCGGCCGCCGCCGGCCAGCCCGCCACGCAGGCCACGGTGGCCCCGGTGGTGGTGCTGGGCCTGCGGGATCAGGAGAACCTCTTCGTCGCGACCGACGGCAGCTGGGATGCCCGCTACCAGCCGGCCTTCCTGCGCCGCTATCCGCTGGGCTATGCCGCCACCGGCGAGAACCAGCGCAGCGTGATCGTCGACACCGCCTGGCCCGGTTTCAACGAGGCCGAGGGCGAGCTCCTGCTGCAGGACGACGGCCAGCCCAGCCCCTGGCTCGCGCAGCAGATGAAGTTCCTCGATGCCTTCGAGGTGGAGCTGCAGCGCACCCGCGTGCTCTGCCACGTGCTGGTGCAGCACCAGTTGCTCAAGTCGGTGAACCTGGACGTGACGCTGCCGGGCGGCCAGAAGCAGACCGTCGCGCAGATCCAGGTCGTCGACGAGACCAAGCTGCGCGCGCTGCCGGAATCCACCCTGGCCGAGCTGCTGCGCAACGGCGCCATCGGCCTGATGCATGCCCACCTGATCTCGACCAGCAACGCGGTGCGGCTGACCGAGCGCCTGAGCCGGCGGCAGGCGGCCGCGCGGGCCTGAAGCAGCCCGCCCCCGGACGGGGGACTGTCGGCCGCTCGCAACGCCGCGGGACGGGACCGTCATGTGGCGCTACCGATAATCTCTGGTCTCGAACCGGTTTCGCCGGCTCGCTCCACGTATTCGGACCCGTCGATGTCGAGCACCTTGAAGGCCCTGATCCGATTGATGCGGCCCCATCAGTGGCCGAAGAACGCCTTCGTTCTGGCCGGTGCCTTCTTCACCCACGGCTGGGACGAGGCCGCCACCCTGCAGCGTGTGCTGGTGGCGACCCTGGCCTTCTGCCTGGCGTCCAGCCTGGTCTACCTGCTCAACGACTGGGTCGACCGCGAGGCCGATGCCCGCCACCCCACCAAATGCCGGCGCCCGCTCGCCAGCGGCCAGGTCGGCGCAGGAGGCGCGCTGGGGCTGGGCCTGGCGCTCGCGGCCGGCCTGCTCGCCTGCGTGCTCGGCCAGCCGGTGCTGGCGCTGCTGGTCGGCCTCTACCTGCTCATCAACATCGCCTACTCCTTCAAGCTCAAGCATGTGGCGGTGATCGACGTCTGCCTGATCAGCGCCGGCTTCATGCTGCGCCTGCTGGCGGGCACGGTGGCGGTGGGCATCCCGCCCTCGCGCTGGCTGCTGGTCACCGGGCTTTTCGTCACGCTCTTCCTCGGCTTCAGCAAGCGCCGGGCGGAGGCCTCGCATGACGCAGCCTCGCAGCGCCGGGTCATGAAGCAGTACAGCCTGCCGCTGCTCGATACCTATGTGGCGATGGCCATGACGGCCACTCTGGTCACCTACGGCCTCTACGCCACCAGCCCCGAGACCCAGGCCCTGCACGGCGAACGCCTGGTCTACAGCCTGCCGCTGGTCGTCTTCGGCATGCTGCGCTTCACCCAGCGTGTGCATGGCGGCCAGGGCGAGGACGCCGCCTCCGACATCGCACGCGACCCCTGGCTGATCGCCGCCCTGCTGGGCTGGGCTGCGGTCTTCGTGGTCGGGCGGTGAGGGTGGTCGCCGAGCACGCCGCACGCCGCGAGGACCGCATCGCCCCCCGCCCGCGCTGGCTGCGCCTGGCCGGCGGTGCGGCCCTGGCGGCCAGCCTGTATGCCCTGGTGCTGGGCCTGTGGCAGGCCGATGCGCTGGCCGCCGCCTGGGACAAGCTGCGCCCTGGCACCGTGCTGGCCGTGATCGGCCTGTGCTGGCTGAACTACCTGCTGCGCGGCTGGCGCTGGTGGGCCTGGCTGGCGCAGAACGGCTGCCGCCTGAAACTGCGCCGGGCGATGCGGCTTTACCTGTGCGGCTACGCCTTCACGGCCACGCCGGGCAATGTGGGCGAGGCGCTTCGCGGCACCTGGGTGCGGCCGGGCGAGCCGATGCGCGCGCTGGGCATCTTTGGTGCCGAGCGCCTGGCCGATCTCTTCGCCCTGCTGCTGCTGAGCCTGGCCGCCGCCCCGGTGCTGTGGCCGGCCCTGCGCGGCCGCCTGAGCGACTGGGGCAGCCATCACCGCGAGGAGATGCTGCCGCACATGATCGAGCTCCTGACCCTGGCCGGCGACGGCGTGCTGCTGGCGGTGCTGCTCGGCCTGTCGGCCCTGCTGATGGCCGGCGGCCTGGCCCTGATCCTGAGCCTGCGCCGCTGGTGGCCGACCTGGCTGGCCGAGGCCGGCCGCTGCCTGCGCGTGCGGCCCTGGCGCTGGCTGCTGAGCACGCTGCTGGCTTGGGGCGGCCAGGGCCTGGCCGTCTGGCTGCTGGCACGCGACCTGGCTCTGCCGCTGGACCTGGGCTTGGCCACTGGCTACTACGCTGCGGCGATGGTGGGCGGTGCGCTCAGCGCGCTGCCCGCGGGCCTGGGCTCGATGGAAGCCCTGCTCACCGCCATGCTGGTCGCCAGCGGCGCCGCGCTGGCACCTGCGCTGGTGCTGGTGCTGTTGGTGCGTGTGTTCACGCTGTGGCAAGCCATCGTCGCCGGCGCACTGATCCTGGCCTGGAGCCTGATCGTCCTGAAAGATCCCCGGCTGGGCTGAGCGATCATCGGCGCCGCCCGCCGCCCGCCGCCCCCTCCCCGTTCCTGCGTATGCACGCCTCCCTGCCGTCCGACCCTGCCCCGCCTTCCCGCTGGGCCCCCTGGCTGATCGTCGTCGGCCTGGGCAGCCTGCTGCTGCGCGCGCTGATCGCCTGGAAACTGCCGATCACCGGCGACGAGGCCTTCTTCTGGTGGTGGGGCGTCTATCCGGACTGGGGCTACTCCGACCACCCGCCCATGGTCGGCTGGTTCAATGCCGCGATGGGTCGGCTCCTCGGCGATTCCGTCTTCGCGATGCGCCTGCCGGCCGTGCTGCTGCCCCTGCTGGTCGGCGGCGCGATCGGCCTGGCGCTGCGCGGTCTGGACCGCGAGCGTGCCGCGGTCGCGGTGCTGCTGTTCTGGCTGACGCCGATCGGCCTGCTGCAGGTGCTGATGACCACCGACATCCCGCTGGCGCTGTGGAGCGCGCTGTCGGTGGCCGTGCTGTGGCAGGCCGAGCGCCGCGAGCGGCTCGATGGCCGGGCCCTGGCGCTCTACGCGCTGGCCGGCCTCTTCCTCGCGCTGGCCTTCCTGTCGAAGTACTTCGCGGTGCTGCTGGGCCTGGCCTACCTGGCCCACTTCGCACTGTTCCGCCGCGAGCGGCTGGCCGGCTTCGCCCTGCTCGTGCTGGTGGCCCTGATCGGCCCGGCCCTGCACCTGGCCTGGAATCAGGCGCACTGCTGGCCGAACGTGATGTTCAACCTGATCAATCGCAACGAGGGCGAGGTCTTCGAGTGGCGCAAGCCCGGCCTCTACCTCGGCATGATGGTCTACCTGCTGACCCCGGGGGCCGCCTGGCTGGCCTGGCGCGAGCGCGGCCGCCTGGGCCCCGCGCTGCGCGCGCACCGCCTGCTGGCCTGTGTGGTGATCGTGCCGCATGCGGTCTTCGCGCTGCTGGCCTTCAAGAAGGTCATCGGCTTGCACTGGGTGCTGGCCTTCTACCCCTTCCTCTTCGCGCTGCTGGCCTTCCTGCTGCCGCGCGCGACGCTGCGCAAGGCGGTCATCGCGGTGGCGGTGTTCGGCGGCCTGCATGTGCTGGCCGCGCTGGGCGTGATGGCCAGCTCGCTGGAGCACTGGCAGCGCAGCAGCCTCTACCCCTCCATCGTGCGCTCGGTCAAGACGGACGCGCTGCTCGCCCAGGTCGAGTCACCGGGGGTGATCGTGATGGCCAGCGCCTTCACGCCGGCCTCGATCTACGGCCATGCACGGCGGCACTACATGCCGGTCTTCGGCCCCGGCAAGTTCCACTCGCGGCAGGACGACCAGCTCGTCGACTTCGCCGACTTCGAAGGCAACACCCTGCGCATCCTCGTCGGCAACAAACCAGTCGACCTGGCCGGTTACGCGCCCTACTTCGACCAGGTGCGTGCCTTCAACGTGCAGCAGGATGGCGCCACCTTCCACGTGATCGAAGGCCAGGGCTTCCGCCTGGCCGCCTACCGCCTGGGCGTGCTGGCCGAGATCGACCGCCGTTACTACCAGATCCCTCGCTGGCTGCCGATGTCCGACTGCGCTTTCTGCCGGCGCCTGTGCGGTGCCGTGCGCTGCAGCGGAGCCGAACCCAAGGTGGCCCCCACCGCCCTGCCCGCAGCCGACGCCCCCCGCGCCCCCCTGCATCTGGCCGAACCGCTGCGCGCGGCGCGCGCAGCGCCTGCCCCAGCCGGAACCACGGCTCCGGCCGAGCTCGGGGAATGAGCCTGGCCATGCAGCCCGGGCGCGATCCCGCCGGTCCGGTCGTCGCCGCCTTCGACTTCGACGGCACCCTCACCCGCGGCGACAGCCTGATCCCCTGGCTGCGCGGCGGCCAGGGCCCCGCCCGCCTCGGCTGGGCCCTGGGCAAGACCCTTCCAGCCCTGGCCGCCTGGCAACTCGGCCGCATCAGCAACGAAGCCGCCAAGCTGGTGCTGCTGCGCCACACCGTCGCAGGTCGCTCCCGCGACGAACTGGCCGCATGGACCGACCGGTTCCTGCACGAAGCCCTGCCCGGCCTGCTCGACCCACGCGCCCTGAAGCGCCTCGCCGAACACCGGGCCGCCGGCCACCGCTGCGTGATGGTCAGCGCCTCGCCCGAGGTCTACCTGGAGGCCGTGGCCCGCCAGCTCGGCTTCGACGCCCTGCTCTGCTCCCGCCTCGAATGGCAGGGTGGGTGCGCCACCGGGCGCCTGATCGGCGCGAACTGCCACGGCGAGGAGAAGGTCCGCCGCCTGCAGGTCTGGTGGGCCGATCAGCCCCCCTCGGCGGTCTGGGCCTACGGCGACACCCGCGGCGACCGGCCGATGCTGGCCCTGGCCGACCACGGCATCTATGTCGGAGCGCCCGACGGGCGGGGCCACTACGAGCGCCTTCCCCCCCTGAAAACCTGAGCCAGCCCCTGGACGGCAGGCCACGGCACCTGCCGCCCCAGCCCGTCTGAGATTCCATCAGGCCCATGAAGAAGCCGGGCACGGGGGCCCGGCTTCAACGATGTGTATGCACAGGGTCTCGTCTGGTCGTGAGCTCTCCATGCTCATCGTTCTCTCCAGACCTCGTCATGTCATCTGATGTGTCCGGAGTCCCGGGCTAAACCCACTGAGCTGCCCAAGCTCAAGCAGCAGGTCGTCTCGGAGTTGCTGGAGACGGTGCTCGGCCAGGGCGCGGCTTGAGCACGGCCGGGACCGCCAAGGGCCAGATCCCGAAGGAGCCGATTCCATGACCGCCGCCGAACAAGTGTTGATCGACAAGATCAAGCAGCTACCGCCTCAGCGCATGGCCGAGGTGGAGGACTTCGTCGATTTCCTGCGCGCCCGTGAAGACGAGCACCGCCTGACCCACGCCGCCGCCAAGGCCAGCAAGGCAAGCTTCGCCCAGGTATGGGACAACAACGAGGATGCGGCTTACGACCGCATGTGAGGCCCCATGGCCAACGCCTCGAGGTTCAGCTTCGCCGACGTGGTGCTGGTGCCGTTTCCGTTCACGGACTAGTCGGGCACCAAGAAGCGCCCGGCCGTCGTCGTCTCGAGCGCCAGCTACAACGCCAGCCGGCGCGACATCGTGATCATGGCCATCACCAGCCAAGTACGGCAGCCGCTGGGCTTCGGTGAGGCCATGGTCTCCGACTGGCAGGCCGCAGGCCTGGTGAAGGCCTCGGTGCTCAAGCCGGTCTTCACCACCATTGAGCAGCAGCTCGTCATCCGCACGATGGGCAGGCCCTCCTCGGCCGATGACAAGGCGCTGCGCGAGGTCGTCGGGGATGTGATCGGGTGAGGATCGGCCGGAGGTTTGAGGCAAGACTCAAGACCGACCCCGAGGTCGCGGAGCCCCGCAAGACAGAGGCAGTTGCGCGTTCAACCTTAGTCGTCGCACTTGGGATTGGGGTGCAGCGCTGGATCGACGCGCGAGCGAGCAACTCCTTTTGCGAGCAGCCAGTCTTGTACCTGGTCGCGGTAGGTGAAGGCCTCGGATGGGGCAAGCGTGTTCGCTCGATAACTGTTCCGAAGAACGCACATCACCGTCCCGAAGCGATCCCGCGCTTCATGCCGTGCGCCGTTTTCCAACAGCCAATGCACTGCTCGCCAGTCTCCTAGCTTGCTAAAGACAATCGCGGCGGTTTCACCGCTACCAAGGTCCAGATTGACATCTGCACCATGGCGCAGCAAGCGCGTTGCGCGTTCGAACCGCCTCTCGCCCAAGGCTCGGCGCTCCTGCAGCAAGACCATCAGGGCACTCTTTGGTACCCCGATGCGAAGCACCTTGTTCGGATCAGCCTTGTAGCGCACGAGCAGCAGTTCGAACATTGCATCGCTCGGTGAGGGCGCGCCCATGATCATCGCTGTCATGCCGCCCTTGGTCGACTTGTTCACATCGGCGCCGGCTTCCAGCAAAGCCTCCGCAGCCTTGACGCTGTCGGAGGCTGTTGCATAAAGCAGCAGGTGCACGGTGTCGTGGCCCCAAGCGGTCTTTACTTCCCTGGTCTCATGGTTGACGTTGAGTCCCTGCCGGATCAGTTGGCGCAGCGTTGCCGCATCGTCGCGCTTGATGGCCCGCGCGGCTTCGATGTATGGCCCAGTCTCGAAGACTTGGCCCTCGATCGACTTGTCATCGGCCATCGCTGTGCATCCCGTCAATAACGCCATGGTCAACACCGCCGCGCCAAATCTCTGCTTCATTTGCCCCCCTTGGCATAGGCATCCATGCCTCGCAGCACGTAGTCCATGCCGTGCAGATCGAGTGGCGTCATCTTAAAGATGTTGTTGCGCTCGAAGATGTTCATGCTTTGACCTTGCGCATCGACAGCATCGATCGTGATCTGCCGTCCGGCAGCATCGGGAAGAAGGATCGCTGCACTTTGAACCGTCCCGAGGTTCGTGGGGACAGGTCAATACACCAAAACCAAGCACCAGCATTGTTATGCAAACTATAGCGAGGCAAAGAAGTTTTTTACCAAATTCTCAGCAATTAAATGACTGCCAGATAATGACATATGATTATCATCATAATATAAGGCGACGCCACTTCTTATTACATAGCAATAGTCCGATTCACAAAATGAATCTGCCGGGTTAATTACCCCAACACTTGCATTAAGTGACTTTAAAATCGCCCCCCCGACTCGGGGTATATATTATTCCAATCAGAAAGTTTGCGAGAAATAATTGATCCGGACAAGTCGGCTGCATTTTTTGTCAAGTATTTATTTATATGAGCCAGCGGCAATGGGGCCTGCAGAACGAGGACAACCTTTTTCCCGGCATCGGATAGGTCATTGGCCATGCTAGCAAGGGCATTCCTATACACGGCGTTACTCCATTGCCCTTCGTTTCTGTAGCTCAGAACAACATACTCAATTTGCTTATCCAAAACCAAATTATCGACAACCTTACGATGCCACCTTCCACAAACAGTACCACTTTCTTCAGCGATTTTATAGTTGGAATAACAGCCGCTCATGGCGTGATGAATAATCCCAACATTTCTATCCTTCAGTATGCTCGCAATTGAATAAGCAAGCTCCGTAGCATGACTGTTGCCGAATACAGCAACCTTGCTTCTATTGGAAAAATAACGACACGGCTCCCTAAATAATGAATCATTTACCTGAATAAACTCACAGCTTGCGCGCACAGGACTTGCGGAAACAGAAGATACAACGCGAGCCTGATCGTCATTGAACCTAAGATTGGTTATCTTGTCGTTATAAAAGTGTCCCACTAAACCAATAGCAACAAAAAAAGAACCAAAGCTCAGTGAAGATAGGAAAATATGCTTTCTGGAGATAATTGATTTGTCTCTGAATAAAGTTTCAACGTACCTCCAACTGAAATAGGCAAGCACCAAAGCCAGAATGGAAAGCGCAAGAAAAACATTATGAGTTGGCTCTGTCAGGCTTGCTTGTCTGGCAAAAGCGAAGAGAGGTTGATGCCAGAGATATGCGCTGTAGCTTATCAAGCCGACACCAACAAAAACCTTGTTGCCAACAAACTTACCAACCGCAGTCTGTTGCGTAGCGAACAAGATAATTAAAACGGCACCTAGCGTTGGTACAAGAGCGTATAGGCCGGGGAACGGTGTCTTCTTGTTGTAGGCGAAAACAGCATAGAGAATTAACGCCACACCCAACCAGCCGCCCAACTCACTAACAGCCCTGCCAAAATCTTTGCACCTAGCTTTAGACAAATAAAAGGCGGCAAAGGCACCGACAAGCAACTCCCAACTGCGTGCAGGCAGCAGATAAAAGGCTTCTGCTGGCCTTGCATAAGCTGCCCACTGCGCCAAAGCAAGACTGGCGACAAATACAAGCCCCAGTGTAACCAACACCCAGCGCCTGCCCAATCTCCAAAACAGCATTAGGAAAAGAGGGAACAGCACATAATACTGCTCCTCTACCGCCAAGCTCCAAGTATGCAAGAGTGGCTTAAGTTCCGCCTTCGCATCAAAATAGCCGGACTCAAGATAAAACAAAATATTAGAAGCAAAAAAAGATACTCCAACCAAGCTTTGAGAGAAATCTTTCATATCGCTCAGCACCAACAACAACCAAGCGAACGGGATACAGACAAGCATTACAAGAAACAAGGTTGGCAAGATGCGCCTAGCACGTCGCTCGTAGAAATTAATGATGGAGAACTTGCCCTGCTCAAGCTCCGCCAAAATGATGGTCGTTATCAAGTAGCCGCTGATAACGAAAAAAACATCGACACCGACAAAGCCGCCACTAAACGCCTCAAAGCCTGCATGGAATAATATGACTGGCAGTACAGCCAACGCTCTAAGTCCGTCAATCTCTCGTCTGTAGTCCATGGTGTCTTGCTTGCTATCAGTTGCTAGTCGTACCTGCGTGCCGAGCCACAGCCGCCGGGCGCCATCAGGTTGGTTTTCGCGATTTTATCTGTGAATCGCCCCGGTTTTTCCAGATACCGGTGAGCCTCGGGGAATAGCGCTGCTCGACCTCTATCGGCGACAGGCCGGCGATCGTCGGGTGGCGCCGCGTGGGGTTGTCGAACAGCTCGATGTAGTTGAAGTGAGCCGGTCGCGCGTCCTGGCACGTGTCGTAGATGCGGCGTTTGATCCGTTCGCGCTTGAGCAATTGGAAGAAGCTCTCGGCCAGCGCGTTGTCGTGGCCGTTGCAGCGCCGGCTCATGCTGCTGAGCAGGTTGTGGTCGCGCAGGAATGTCTGCCGGTCATGGCCGATGAACTGGCACCCCTGATCGGAATGGATCAGCACCTGCTGCTTCGGGCGTCGACGCCAAAGGGCCATCGTCAAGGCGTCGAGTACCAGGCGCGTGTCGATGCGCTGGCCTATCGGCCAGCCCACGACCATGCGCGACCACAGGTCGAGCACGACCGCAAGGTACAGCCAGCCCTCGTGCGTGCGGATGCAGGTGATGTCGGTCATCCACGACTGGTTCAGCGCCTGCACCGTGAACTCGCGTTGCAGGTGGTTGGGCGCCACCACCGCCGGCTTGCCACCGCGCAGGGAAGGCCTCCTTCGCGAGCGCAGGCCGGCGGCCTTGAGCAGGCGCGCCACGCAGCGCTTGCCACACTGCTCGCCCAGATCTCGCATGTACTGCGCCAGCTTGCGGTAGCCGTAGACGCCACTGCTCTCTAGCCATGCCTGCTTGAGCAGCCCCTGCAGGCGCTCGTCCTCTCGCTGGCGCGCGCTACTCGGCTCGGCGCGCCTGGCGTATAACCTACCGGGACGCACGCTCATCACCTTGCACAGCCTGCGCACGGTGTGGTTCCCGGATTCCTGCTCGATGAACGCGTACCTCACCCGGACTGCTTGGCGAAGTACGCGGCGGCCTTTTTTAGGATGTCGCGCTCCTCAGTCACGCGCCGCAGTTCGGCCTTCAGCCGCCGCACCTCCTCGGATTGGACGGCCTGCGCCTGCCGCTCAGCAGCGGGCTGCCGTCGCTCCTTGATTCACTCGTGCAGGCAGTGCTGGCTGATACCCCGCTGAGCAGCCACGTCGGCCACCCGGTGGCCCTTCTCCACGACCTGGCCGACCGCCTCGACCCTTGAGCTCTTGCGTGCACCGCTTCGTGCTCATCGCACCTCCTGCTTTGCCTGAAATTTGAGGCTCGCAGGTGGCTACGGATTCCGGGGCGATTCAGGCGGTCCCGCCCCCGTCGCATGCGACGGGGGCGGGACCGCTGCCCGCTTCAGGGCCAGGCGCTCACGAAGCCGCGACGCACCGGACCGCGGCACCCAGCGGGCACCGCGGGGCTCGGCCGCATCCGCAGCGTGTGAAGGCAGCCCTGCCCGCCCTGTTCAGGGCTTGGGCCGAATCGCATCGGCCGTTCCCTGAACGAAGGCCTTGATCTTCTCCACCTGCTCCGGGGTGAGCTTGCCGGTGAAGTCCGGCATGCCCTTGCCCATGGCCGGCCCCTTGAAGACCCATCGGTCGAGATGACGCAGGATCTTCGGCGAGGAGTAGCCGAGGTTCGGGATGTTGCCGCCGCGGTCCACACCAGGCACCCCATGGCAGAACACGCAATGGCTCACGTAGAGCGCCGTGCCTTCCTGCACATGGGCGGGGTCGTAGCTCACGCCGGCCACCAGATCGCCAAGCGGGTACTTGGCAAAGGCCGGCATGGCCGCCTTGCCGCCCACGGCGAAGGTGTAGACCGTGCCGGGCGTGGCGCGGTCGGTGGCGCGCTGGAACAGACCAAAGACACCCCCCCAGCCGACGGCGATCGAGACGTACTGCCTGCCGTCGACCTCGTAGGTGATCGGCGCGGCCACCACGCCGGTGCCGGTCGGCGATTCCCACAGGCGTTCGCCCGTCTTGGCGTGGTAGGCCACGAAGCGACCGTCCGCCGTGCCCTGGAAGACCAGGCCCCCGGCGGTGGTAAGCGTTCCGCCGTTCCACGGTGCCGCGTGTTCCTGGCGCCAGACCTCCTTCTGCTGGACGGGGTCCCAGGCAATCAAGCGGCCGAAGGCCTTGCTGGTGGGCGGCTGGGCGTTGATCGTCATCCCGGTGTTCCAGCCGGTGCCGCTCATCGGCTGACCCGCCACGTTGGAGCCGTGCTTCTGCCAGCTGGGGTCCTCGCCCAGGGTCAGCGGCACGTTCTGCGCGGGGATGTAGGCCAGCCCCAGCTCCGGGTTGAAGGACATGCTGTGCCAGTTGTGCGCGCCGAAGGGGCCGGGCACGGAGTCGTAGGGCTTGCTGCGATCGCGAGCGCCCGCCACCTCGATGGGCCGGCCCTTCTTGTCGTAGCCGCTCGCCCAGTTCACGTCGACGAAGTTCTTCGCGGAGATGAACTTGCCGTTGGTCCGGTCGACGACGAAGAAGAAGCCGTTCTTCGGCGCATGCATGACCACCTTGCGAAGCTGGCCATCGATCTTCAGGTCAGCCAGGATCAGATCCTGCACGGAGGTGTAATCCCAGTTGTCGCCAGGCGTCTCCTGGTAATGCCAGACATATTTTCCGGTGTCCGGATTGAGCGCGACGATGGAGCCCAGGTAGAGATTGTCGCCACCGGCCGGACTGCGTTTGGCGTGGGACCACGGCGAGCCGTTGCCCGTCCCGACATACATCAGGTTCAGTTCTGGATCAAAGACCATCGAGTTCCAGACCGTACCGCCCCCGCCGGACTCCCAGTACTTGCCGCGCGGATCCCAGGTCTTGGCTGCGGCGGCCATCGATTCATCCTCGAAGGGCTTGCTCGGATCCCCCGGCACGGTGAACCAGCGCCACTTCTGGTCGCCGCTGACCGCGTCATAGGCGGTGATGTAGCCGCGCACGCCGAACTCCGCCCCCCCGTTGCCGATGATCACCTTGCCCTTGAAGACGCGCGGTGCACCGGTCACGGTGTACGAACGCTTGCGGTCGATCAGCGTGTCCTTCTCCCACAGCACCTTGCCGCTCGCGGCGTCCAGCGCGATCAGACGGCCGTCGTAGGCCGCGACATAGACCCGCCCCTGCCACAGCGCAACCCCGCGGTTCACGACGTCGCAGCAGCCCTTGTAGGCCTGGCTGCGGTCGACCTTCGGGTCGTGGGTCCACAGGCGCTTGCCGGTGCGCACGTCGACGGCATGAACCACGCTCCAGGGGGCCGTCACGTACATCACCCCATCCACGACCAGCGGCGTGGCCTCGACCCCGCGGGTCGACTCCAGGTCATAGGACCACACCAGCCCCAGCTCCCGGACATTGCCGGCGTGGATCTGCTTCAGTTTGCTGAAACGCGTCTCGGCGTAATCGAGACCATAACTCGGCCATTCCCGGGTATGGGCAGCATTCGCCTGGATGTACTGGCCATCGACTTTGCCGGCGGGAGCCTTCGGCGCATCGGCCGCCTGGACCGGTATGGCAATATTCACGCTCAACACGGCGCAAAGAAACGCCTGCATGAATTTTCGCAAGGTCGCCGATTGCGGCTGTGCGGGGGTTTGGATCATGTCATCTCCTACGGGCTTCTGAAATCAGCCCTGCCGCCTTCGCGGCGACAGCGCCAGGCCGTAGGCTCGCAATCCCGAGGCGTTCAGCCCACCTCAGTAGAAACCCGCACGAAAAAATGTTCTGCGGCGTTCCATTTCGGCCTGAAACGGCAGGAACCCTTCCCGGCCGAAGGCTCAGGACCGTCTCGCAAGCCCGCGCTCACCCCAAAGACAAAGCCCCGGGTCCGACCAGCGGACCCGGGGCTTGAAGGGCGATCGGCGTCGGCTGACGCCGGACGCAGCGATTTACATGTGGTCGATCATCACCTGCCCGAAACCCGAGCAGCTGACCTGGGTCGCGCCTTCAAGCAGGCGGGCGAAGTCGTACGTGACCTTCTTGCTCAGGATGGACTTCTCCATGCTGCTGATGATCAGGTCGGCCGCTTCGAACCAGCCCATGTGGCGCAGCATCATCTCGGCCGAGAGGATTTCCGAACCGGGGTTCACGTAGTCCTTGCCGGCGTACTTGGGCGCGGTGCCGTGGGTGGCCTCGAACATGGCGACGCTGTCGCTCAGGTTCGCCCCCGGGGCGATGCCGATGCCGCCGACCTGCGCGGCCAGCGCGTCGGAGACGTAGTCACCGTTGAGGTTCAGCGTGGCGATGACGCTGTACTCGGCCGGGCGCAGCAGGATCTGCTGCAGGAAGGCGTCGGCAATCGCGTCCTTGACGACGATGTCCTTGCCGGTCTTCGGGTTCTTGAACTTGCACCACGGGCCGCCGTCGATCAGCTGCGCACCGAACTCGGCCTGGGCCACGCCGTAGCCCCAGTCCCGGAAGCCACCTTCGGTGAACTTCATGATGTTGCCCTTGTGCACGATGGTCACGCTGGGCTTGTCGTTGTCGATGGCGTACTGGATGGCCTTGCGCACCAGGCGCTCGGTGCCTTCCTTGGAGACCGGCTTGATGCCGATGCCCGAGGTCTCCGGGAAGCGGATCTTCTTGACGCCGAATTCGTCCTGCAGGATCTTGATGAGCTTCTTGGCCTTCTCGCTCTGGGCCTCGAACTCGATGCCGGCGTAGATGTCCTCGGAGTTCTCGCGGAAGATGACCATGTCGGTCTTCTCCGGCTCCTTGACCGGGCTGGGCACGCCCTTGAAGTACTGGATGGGGCGCAGGCAGACGTAGAGGTCCAGCTCCTGGCGCAGCGCCACGTTCAGGCTGCGGATGCCGCCGCCGACCGGGGTGGTCAGCGGGCCCTTGATCGAGACCACGTACTCCTTGAGCACCTGCAGGGTCTCTTCCGGCAGCCAGACGTCCGGACCGTAGACCTTGGTCGACTTCTCGCCGGCGTAGATCTCCATCCAGTGGATCTTGCGCTTGCCGCCGTAGCTCTTCTCGACGGCGGCGTCGACCACCTTGATCATCACCGGCGTGATGTCGAAACCGGTGCCATCGCCCTCGATGTAGGGAATGATGGGCTGGTCGGGAACGTTCAGCGAGAAGTCGGGGTTGACCGTGATCTTCTGGCCGCCCGCGGGCACCTGGATGTGCTGGTACATGGGGGGGAAATCTCCGCTCGGTGATGAGGGGGTGGGTCGAGGGCAGCGAATGGTGGTGACCGCCACTGCCATGCAAAACGCGGTCGCATTTTAGGCAGCAGACTGACGCAGGCCCGACAAGGGCGCAGTCTGCTCAGCACAGATCGCGCCCGGGGAAATGCCCCCCTTGCCAGACCAGCCACGCCCCGCTGGCCAGCAGGGCTGCACCGGCCAAGCGCAGGGCCAGTCGCTGCGCCCAGGCGCGGGGCTGGCCCGCACCGGATCGCTGCAGGCGCGGCAGCAGAGCCAGGCCGCCACCGCTGCCCAGGGCAAAGGCCGCCATCACCACGGCACCCGCGGCCGGGCCGGGGGCCTGCACGGCCAGCATGAGGGCCGAGGCCAGCAGGCCGCAGGGCAGCAGGATCCAGCCACTGCCGAGCAAGGCGCCCCGGGCCAGGCGGGATGCGCCGCCGCACGCCGGCCCCGGCGCGCCGGCCGCAGCCGGCTGCAGCCAGATCACGCGCGCGGCGGGCCTCAGGGCCTGCAAGCAGCCGCGCAGGCCCTGGCTGAGGGCTTCCAGCCCGGCCTCCAGCACCGCCGGCCAGCGGCCGGCCAGCAGCAGCCACAGGCCCAGGGCCAGGGTGGCCAGGTGCATCAGCAGGAACAGCGGACGCAAGAAGCCCTGCCCCCCGACCAGGGTTTGCAGCGGAGCCGCGCCGCCGGCCGCCACCGCGCCGGCCAGCGTGTAGGCCAGCCCGCGGCCGACCTGCCAGCCCAGCGCGGCCGCGGGTCCGCCGCCGGCCACCCGCTGGGCCGCGGCACAGGGCGCCGTGCACATCGCCAGGCAGTGCGGCGTGCCGGCCAGGCCGAGCAGGGCTGCGGCCGTGGCCAGGCTGAGCAAGAGAGGGCTGGACATGCAGAGGATGGGAAGGAGCCCGCCGGCGACCCGGCGGCGCCGACGGGAACCGGTTGCCAGGAGCCGACTGTGCCCCGCAGCGTGCCGCGCCGGCTTGATGCAACGCAAGTCGGGCGTGGGCCCTGGCAAGGACGGACGCACGCGCACAATCGCCACATGGCCGTGATCCTGCCCTTCTCCCCCAAGCCCCTGCCCGCGGACCCGCCGCCCTCGCTGCCGGCGCTGCGAGCCGCCTGCTCCGGCTGCCAGCTGCGCGAGCTCTGCCTGCCCGTCGGCCTCGAGGACCAGGACCTCGAACGCCTCGAAGGCCTGGTCGGCGGGCGCCGCCGCGTGGCGCGCGGCCAGACCCTGTTCCAGGCCGGCGAGCGCTTCCGGGCCCTCTACGCGGTGCGCAGCGGTTTCTTCAAGACCGTGGTCGCCTCCGAGGGCGGCCGGGCGCAGGTGACGGGCTTCCAGATGGCCGGCGAGTTGCTCGGCCTCGACGGCATCGGCAGCGATCACCACGCCTGCGACGCCATCGCGCTGGAGGACAGCCAGGTCTGCGAGATCGCCTACGCCGACCTCGAGCGCATCACCCACGACCTGCCGCCGCTGGCCCACCAGTTCCACCGCATCCTCAGCCGCGAGATCGTGCGCGACCAGGGCGTGATGCTGCTGCTCGGCCGCATGACGGCCGAGGAGCGGGTGGCCGCCTTCCTGCTCAACCTCAGCCAGCGCCTGCAGGCCCGTGGCTACGCCGCCCAGGCGCTGCGGCTGCGGATGACGCGCGAGGAGATCGGCAGCTACCTCGGCCTCAGCCTGGAAACCGTCAGCCGGACCTTCAGCAAGCTGCAGGACGAGGGCCTGCTCCAAGTGCAGCAGCGCGAGCTGAAGCTGCTGGACCTGCCGGCCCTGCGGCAGCGCGTCGAGCCCTGCGGCTGAGCGCAGGCGCCGGCCTCAGGCGGGCGCTTCGGGATCAAAGAGCCGGCGGAAGAGGCGGGCCCAGCTCGGGTCCATGGTGCGCTGTTCCAGCCGCTCACGCACGACCTGGCGGCCGTCGTCCAGGCCGACCCGCAGGAGCTCGTACCGGTCATGCTTCGGATCGACCGACAGGGCCACCAGCCGGGGATGGACGGCCAGCCAGTCGGCCAGCGCGGCATCCTCCTGCGCAAGCTGCGTCAGCTGTCCGGCCAACCAGAGCCGCAGGTGAAGAAAGACGGTGCCGCGGTAATCCTCGGCCTGCAGCGCCTGCAGGCTGGCCCGCACCAGGGGCAGGTTCTCGCGGTGGCCCGCCTGGCCGCCGAAGAGCAGGCCGATGCCCTCCTGGCCGCGCAGGGCGTGTACAGCGCTCGCGGCCTCCTCGGCCGCCGCAAGTGCCTCCACCCGCAGGCTGCCACCCGGCCGCCGGTCCAGGAAGGCCGCGCCCGTGGCACTGGCCAGTGCGGCGCAGATGGACGTGCCGTTGACCAGCAGCCCCAGATGGCTCAGGCCCAGGACCTCGGCCAGGGAATGGCCCAGGGCCGCGCCGGTGCGCGCGCGCAGCGCGAACTGCTCTCCGAGGCTCAGGGGCTGAGCCTGCACCGTCCAGGACGGCAGCAGCGAAAGGGCCGGCAGCAGGCCGCCGGCCAGCAGGCCACGCCGCCTCACCGGCCGGCCTCGGGCGCAGGCCGCGGTGTCGCGGCATGGTTGCGCCCCTGCAGGGCGGGGGTGGCACGGCCCTCGAGGGCGGCGGGCTGCGTCGGCAGCACGAGGTCGGCGCCACGGCTGGCGATGACCACGGTGCCGAGGCCGGCCACGACGACGAGGGCCGGACCGCCGAGCACCAGCCACATGAAGCGCTCGCGCCACCAGGGGGCGGGGGCGGCCGGCTCCGGCCGGGCGGGGGAAGCGAGGGAGGGCATGGTGGGATCCTTGGGCGCGGCCCCGGAGGTTCAGCGCGGCAGATAGAAGGTGGTGGCCTCGTCCAGACGGCGTTCGGCACCGGCCGGGCCGGCCTCGCGGACCAGGGTCAGGGTGACCGGCAGCGTCGTGCCGCGGGCCAGGGCCGCCGCGGCCTCGGCCGGCAGGCGCAGGGCCAGCGGCACCAGCCGGGTCTCGGCCGGGCCGAGTCGGGCCTCGCCGCGCAGTTCGGCCTGCAGGCCGGGCAGGCCGCGGACTTCGATGCGCAGCTGCTGCGGCAGCTCGGTCAGGTTCATCAGCTGCAGGCGGTAGACGTTCTCGACCAGGCCATCCTCCACCTCGCGGGCCATCACCCCGCGGTCACGGACCACGTCCATCCGCACCGGCGGCCGCAGGGCCAGGCTGGTGACGAAGGCCGCCGAGATCAGCACCATCACCAGGCCGTAGACCAGCACCCGCGGCCGGACGATGGACCGCAGGCTCAGGGCTGCGCGCTCCCCGGCCTCCAGGCCGCGCTGGGTGGCGTAGCGGATCAGGCCCTTGGGCCGGCCGAGCTTGTCCATCACGCCGTCGCAGGCGTCGATGCAGGCGGCGCAGGAGATGCACTCGTACTGCAGGCCCTGGCGGATGTCGATGCCGGTCGGGCAGACCTGCACGCACAGCCCGCAGTCGATGCAGTCGCCGACCGGCGCATTGCCGGCGGCCGCCGCCGCCTTGCGGCCGGCGGTGCGCGGCTCGCCACGGTGCACGTCGTAGCCGACGATCAGCGTGTCATGGTCGAACATCGCGCTCTGGAAGCGCGCGTAGGGGCACATGTACTTGCAGACCTGTTCGCGCAGGAAGCCGGCGTTGCCGTAGGTCGCGACGCTGTAGAACAGCACCCAGAAGGTTTCCCAGGGCCCCAGCGAGAGGGCAGCCACCTCGGCCGCGAGGGTGCGGATGGGTGTGAAGTAGCCCACGAAACTGAAGCCCGTCCACAGCCCGATGGCCGCCCAGGCCACATGTTTGCCGCCCCGCTTGAGCAGCTTCTCCGCGGTCCAGCCGCTGGCATCCAGGCGCAGGCGCGCGCTGCGGTCGCCCTCGAAGCGGCGCTCCACCCACAGGAAGATCTCGGTGTAGACCGTCTGCGGGCAGGTGTAGCCGCACCATTGCCGGCCGGCGACCGCGGTGAACAGGAAGAGGCCGTAGGCGCAGAGGATCAGCAGGCCGGTCAGGTAGATGAAGTCCTGCGGATAGAGCAGCAGGTCGAAGATGTAGAAGCGTCGCGCGCCGAGGTCGAAGAGCAATGCGGGGCGGCCGTTCCAGGTCAGCCACGGCAGCCCGTAGAACAGCAGCTGGGTGAACCAGACCATGACCCAGCGCCAGCTGGCGAACCATCCGCGCACCGTGCGCGGATGAATCTTCGGCCCCGCCGCATACATCCAGATGGTCTTGCGGGCCGGCGTGCCGCCGGCCGCTGCCTGCAGGGGCTCGCCAGGCTTCATGGCGTCCCCGGTGCCGCAGCCTGCAGGGCGGCGGCCTTGCGGCCCGACAGGCCTTCCACATAGGCGGCCAGCACGCGGATCTGGCTCGGCGTCAGGCGCTGGCCGAAGGCCGGCATCACGTTGTGCTTGCCTTCGGTGACCATGCGGGTGATGGCCGCCTCGCCCCAGCCGTGCAGCCAGACCTTGTCGTTCAGCCGCGGCGCACCCAGCATGGGATTGCCGTCGCCCTTCGCGCCGTGGCAGGCCGCGCAGGCGCCGAAGCGATCCCGGCCCAGCTGGGCGGCGATGTTGTTGTGCGCGCTGCCCGACAGGCTCAGCACATAGTGCGCGACCTGGCGGATCTCCTCGGGCCCGCCCACGGCGGCGGCCATCGGCGGCATCATGCCCTGGCGGCCGGCGGTGATGGTCTCGACGATGCGCTCGTGCGCGCCGCCCCACAGCCAGTCGCCATCGGTCAGGTTCGGGAAGCCCTTGCTGCCGCGGCCGTCCGAGCCGTGGCACTGCGCGCAGTTCGAGAGGAAGAGGCGCTCGCCCAGCGCGCGGGCCGAGGGATCGTCGATCAGCTGCTCGGGCGATTTCGCATCGAAGGCCGCGTAGATCGGCGCCACGCTCTGCTGCTCGGCCTGCTGCTCCTTGCGGTACTCGCCGGCCGAGGTCCAGCCCAGCGTGCCGCTGCGGCTGCCGAGGCCAGGGAAGAGCGTCAGGTAGGCGCCGGCGAAGATCACCGTCAGCACGAACAGGATCACCCACCAGCGCGGCAGCGGGTTGTTGAGCTCGCGCAGATCCTCGTCCCACACATGGCCGGTGGTCGGATCCTCGCGGCCGTCGGGGCCGAGCACCACCGTGCGGCGGCTGGCCACGAAAAGCAGCACCAGGCAGGCCAGCAGGCCCACCACGGTCACGGCGGCGATGTAGACATGCCAGCCCTGGGTGAAGAAATCGCTCATTGCACAGCTCCGGTGGGCAGGGCCGAGGGCTTCGAGACGGCCGGCAGCGGCTCGTCCTCGAAGGGCAGGACCGCGGCCGCGGCATGGTCGGCCTGGGCGCTCTTGCGCCAGGCCTGCCAGACGATCCAGGCGAAGGCCAGGAAGGACAGCAGCGTCACCACGCTGCGCAGGGTGTTCACATCCATCGTGCTTCTCCCGCGGGGCTCACTTGACTGCGGTGCCGAGCACCTGCAGGTAGGCGATCAGCGCCTCGATCTCGGTCTTGCCCTTGACGGCCTCGGCGGCCCCGGCGATCTCGGCATCGCTGTAGGGCGCGCCCAGGGTGCGCAGGGCCTGCATGCGCGGCGCGACGGTTTCCGGCGCCACCGTCGCCGTGGCCAGCCAGGGATAGGCCGGCATGTTCGACTCGGGGACCAGGTCGCGCGGATTGTTCAGGTGGATGCGGTGCCACTCGTCCGAGTAGCGGCCGCCCACGCGGTGCAGGTCGGGGCCGGTGCGCTTGCTGCCCCACTGGAAGGGCCGGTCGTAGACGAACTCGCCGGCCTGCGAGTAGGGGCCGTAGCGCAGCACCTCGGCGCGGAAGGGCCGGATCATCTGCGAGTGGCAGTTGTAGCAACCCTCGCGCACATAGATGTCGCGGCCCAGCACCTGCAGCGCGGTGTAGGGCTTGAGGCCCTCGACCGGCTGGGTGGTGCTGCGCTGGAAGAACAGGGGAACGATCTCGACCAGGCCGCCGACCGCCAGCACCAGCAGGGTCAGCACGACCATCAGGAAGCTGCTGGTCTCGATGCGCTCATGGCTGAAGGTCTTGACCGGGGTGTCGTGTTGCGTGTTGCTCATCGGATCCTCCAGGTCTCAGGCATGGGCTGCCTGCGGGGCGGCCGGCAGGGCGTTCACGGCGCCGGGCTCGCGGCCGGCGCGCACGGTCATCACCACATTCCAGGCCATCAGCAGCATGCCGCCGAGGTACATCAGGCCGCCCACCAGGCGCACCACGTAGAAGGGGAAGGTGGCCTTCACGCTCTCGACGAAGCTGTAGACCAGGGTGCCGTCGGCATGCACCGCACGCCACATCAGGCCCTGCATGACGCCGGCGATCCACATGGCCGCGATGTAGAGCACGATGCCCAGGGTCGCGATCCAGAAGTGCAGCTCGATGGCCCGCGTGCTGTACATGGCCTTGCGGCCGAACATGCGCGGGATCAGGTAGTACATCGAGCCCATGGTGATGAAGCCCACCCAGCCCAGCGCACCGCTGTGCACGTGGCCGATCGTCCAGTCGGTGTAGTGGCTCAGGGCGTTGACCGTCTTGATCGACATCATCGGACCCTCGAAGGTCGACATGCCGTAGAAGGACAGGCTGACGATCAGGAACTTCAGGATCGGGTCGTCGCGCAGCTTGTGCCAGGCCCCGCTGAGGGTCATGATCCCGTTGATCATCCCGCCCCAGCTCGGCGCCAGCAGCACGAGGCTGAAGACCATGCCGATGCTCTGTGCCCAGTCGGGCAGCGCGGTGTAGTGCAGGTGGTGGGGGCCCGCCCACATGTAGGTGAAGATCAGCGCCCAGAAGTGCACGATCGACAGGCGGTAGCTGTAGACCGGGCGCTCGGCCTGCTTCGGGATGTAGTAATACATCATCCCCAGGAAGCCCGCGGTCAGGAAGAAGCCGACCGCGTTATGGCCGTACCACCACTGCACCATCGCGTCCTGCACGCCGGCATAGGCCGAGTAGCTCTTCATGAAGCTCACCGGCAGCGCCGCGCTGTTGACCACGTGCAGCAGGGCCACCGCCAGGATGAAGGCGCCGAAGAACCAGTTCGCCACATAGATGTGGCGCACGCTGCGCTTGGCGATGGTGCCGAAGAAGACGATGGCGTAGGCCACCCAGACCCCGGTGATCAGCAGGTCGATCGGCCATTCCAGCTCGGCGTACTCCTTGCCGCTGGTGTAGCCCAGCGGCAGGCTGATCGCGGCACCGACGATGACCAGCTGCCAGCCCCAGAAGACCGCATCGGCCAGCCAGGGCGCGAACAGCCGCGTGCGGCTGGTGCGCTGCACCACGTGGAAGGAGGTGGCCATCAGCGCGCAGCCGCCGAAGGCGAAGATCACCGCATTGGTGTGCAGCGGACGCAGGCGGCCGTAGCTCAGCCAGGGGATGCCGAAGTTCAGCGCGGGCCAGGCCAGCTGGGCGGCGATGAAGACGCCCACCGCCATGCCGACCACGCCCCACAGCACGGTCGCCAGCGCGAACAGGCGCACCGGGCGATCGTCGTACACCGGCTCGGGGGCCGGCAGGGAGACACTCATCTGACACTCCTACGAATCGGATGCACCGATTGTTCGGAGGCCGGCCCGGGCGCGGCTTGATCCGGATCAAGCTTGCTGCGGCCCCGTGGGCCGCGACCGACAAATGGGCCTCAGTCGCCGTCCTGATCCGGCGATCGGGCGGGGGGCTTCGCGGCCTCGGGCGCCCTGGCCGCGGCGGGCGCGGGCGGGTCGGGGGCCTCCATCAAGCGCAGGCCCTCGCGTTCCAGGTCGTCGAACTGGCCGCCGTGCAGCGCCCAGGCGAACAGCGCGATCAGGCCCAGCACCAGCAGCACGGACAGCGGCAGCAGCAGGTAGAGGATGTCCATGGGGCTTCCGATCGGCGCCGCGGCTCAGCGCCCGGCGCGCAGCGCGTTGCCGACGACGAAGAGCGAGCTGAAGGCCATGCCCAGGCCCGCAGCCCAGGGCGCCAGCGTGCCGCTCATCGCCAGCGGCAGCGCCAGCAGGTTGTACAGCAGGGCCCAGACCAGGTTCTCGCGCACGATGGCCAGGGCCTTGCGCGCACGCTGACGGGCCGCGGCGATCTCGGGCAGCCGGCTGCCGAGGACGACCAGGTCGGCCTGCTGCTGGCTCAGCGCCGCGCCGTGGCCCAGGGCCACCGAGACATCGGCCTGGGCCAGCACCGGGCCGTCGTTCAGGCCGTCGCCGACCATCAGCACCCGGTGGCCCTCGGCCTGCAGGTCCTGCAGGCGGGCCAGTTTGAGCTGCGGGGTGGCCGCCCCCTGCAGCCGCATGGCCGGGGCACCAGCCTCGCGCAGCCGCGCGCCGAAGGCCTGCACGGCGGCCGGGCGGTCGCCGCTGAGCAGTTCCAGGCCCAGGCCCTCGGCCTGCAGCGCGGCCAGCAAGGGCAGCGCGCCCTCGCGCAGCCGCTCGTCGAACTCGAAGACCATGGCCTGCTCGCCCTCGGCCAGGGGCTGCGGCGCCAGGAAGACCACCGGCCGGCCCTTCCATGGCCGCGCGCCGGCCGGGCGCGCCGGCTCGGCCAGGGCCTCGGCGCCCGGCCCCACCCAGGCGGCCGAGCCCAGGCGCCAGGACCGCCCCGCGGCATCGGTCGCGGCCAGGCCGGCACCGGGCTCGTCCACCCGGTCGCCCACGAAGAGCGGCTCGGCCACGGCCGTCCCGGGCCCGCCGGCCTGGGCCAGGGCGCGTGAGAGGGGGTGGCTGGAGCCGGCCGCCAGCGCCAGCGCCCGGGCGATCCACGCCGCGCGCTCGGCCGGCGCGGCCGGGCCGCCGCGGACCTCGGCCAGCTGCAGCGGGTCCTCGCTCAGCGTGCCGGTCTTGTCGAAGCAGGCGGTGTCGATGCGGGCCAGCGCCTCGATCGCGTCCAGCCGCTGCACCAGCACGCCACGCCGCGCCAGGCCGCCGGCGGCCGCCAGCAAAGTGGCCGGCGCGGCCAGGGACAGGGCACAGGGGCAGGTGACGATGAGCACCGCCACCGCCACCGGCAGGGCCTGGGCCGGATCGATCTGCCGCCACACCGCCCAGGCGCCCGCCGCCAGCAGCAGCACGCCCAGCAGGAAGGGGCCGGCCCAGCGGTCGGCGGTGCGCGCCAGCGCGGGCCGGGCGCTGCGGGCGCGCTCCATCAGCTCGACGATCTGCGCGCGGCGGGTGTCGGCCCCCAGGGCCTGGACCTGCATCCAGACGGGCGCCGCCAGGTTCAGGCTGCCGGCCACCACGGCCTCGCCGGGGCCGCGCGGCACCGGGCGGGATTCGCCATTGAGCAAGGCCTCGTCGAAGCTGCTGCGGCCCTCGACCAGCCGGCCGTCGGCCGGCACGGCCTGGCCGGGCTGCAGGCGCAGCGTGTCGCCGACGGCCAGGCGGGCGACGGCCACCGTCTCGATGCGGCCCTCGGCATCCCGGCGCTCGACGCTGTCGGGCAGCTCGCGCAGCAGGCTGTCCAGCGCGCGGGCCACCCGCTCGCGGCCGCGCAGCTCCAGCCAGCGGCCGGCCAGCAGGAAGGCGACGAACATGGTCAGCGAATCGAACCAGACCTCGCCCCCCAGGTCGCCGCCGGGGCCGGGCGGGCCGGGCTCGAAGGTGGCCGCGGTCGAGGCCAGGAAGGCGATCAGCAGGCCCAGCGCCACCGGCAGGTCCATCACCACCTTGCCCTGGCGCAGGCCGCGCAGGGCGCTGGCGAAGAAGGGGCCGGCCGAGAACAGCATCACCGGCAGGCTCAGCACCCAGCCGCCCCAGCGCAGCAGCTGCTCCAGGTCGGGCGCCAGCTCGCCAGGCCCGCTGACGTAGCTGGGCGTGGCCACCATCATCACCTGCATCATGCAGAACCAGGCCACGAACAGCCGCCACAAGGCGCGGCGGCCCTCGCGGGCGCGGGCCTCCAGCGCCGCCTCGCTGCGGGCGGGGTGCGCGTCGTAGCCGGCGGCGCGCACGGCCTCGACCAGCTGCGAGGCCCGCAGCGCATCCGGCCGCCAGCAGACCTGGGCCCGCTCGGCGCTGCCCTGCACCTCGGCCCGCTCGACGCCGGGCAGGGCCCGCAGCGCCGCCTCGATCACGCCCGCGCAACCCGCGCAGTAGAGGCCCGAGAGGGCCAGGCGGGTCTCGGCGCGACGGCTGCCGTCGGGCGCATCGAACCAGCGCGTCGAGTCGGCCAGGCCGGCCTCGTCGTCCAGGGCGGCACGGGCCCGCGCATCGAGCGGCGGCGGACGGGGTCGATCGGACGGGGCGGGGACGGCGGACGGCAAGGTGACAGGATTCTCGGGCGCGCGGCGCCAGGGAAGGCCGGCGCCGCTGCGCTACTCTAGAAGCTGCCTTCGAGGTTCACGCTGATGCAGATCAAATTCCCGTTCCCCGCCGCAGGCCGCGGACTGGCCGCCGTGCTCATCGCGCTGCTGGCCCCGCTGGCGACCGCCCAGAGCCCGCAGCGCCTGCCGGTGGAAACGCTCAGCGCCGGCCTGCACCTGATCCAGGCCGAGATCGCCCAGACCCCGGCCCAGCGCGAGATCGGCCTGATGAACCGCCCCAGCATGCCGGCCCAGGCCGGCATGCTCTTCATCTTCGAGCGGCCCGGCACGCAGTGCTTCTGGATGAAGAACACCCTGCTGCCGCTGACCATCGCCTTCCTGCGCGACGACGGCAGCATCGTCAACACCGCCGACATGCAGCCGCAGAGCCTGCAGGCCCACTGCTCGAAGGAGCCCGTGCGCCTGGCCCTGGAGATGAACCAGGGCTGGTTCGAGCGCAAGGGCCTGAAGCCCGGCGACCGCCTGCGCGGCAAGCCCTTCGCGGGCGCCGCCGCACGCTGAGCGGCCCCCCGGCTGCGGGCCGGCCGGCCTGCGACCGGCCACTACACTGACCGGCGCGGCCGGCTCCTGCGCCGGCCGCGCGCCCCTGCCCCGGATCCCCAGCCCCCTCCCCCCATGCGCGAAGGCACCGCCCCCCTGATCCGCCGCGAGGCCTACACCCCGCCGGCCTACCGCATCCCGGCCGTCGAGCTGGTCTTCGATCTGGACCCGGCCCGCACCGTGGTCCTGAGCCGGCTGAGCATCGAGCGCGACGCCGCCGCAGCAGCGCAACCGCTGCGCCTGGTCGGCGAAGGCCTGAGCCTGGCCCGTGTGCTGGCCAATGGCCAGAGCGTCAGCTTCCGCGTCGACAAGGACGAGAGCGGCCGCGAGGAACTGGTGATCGAGCAGCCGCCCGAGGGCCGCTTCGTGCTGGAGATCAAGGTCGGTCTGGCGCCCGAGAAGAACACCGAGCTGCTCGGCCTCTACACCTCCGGCGGCGGCTTCTTCACCCAGTGCGAGGCCGAGGGCTTCCGCCGCATCAGCTACTTCCTCGACCGGCCCGACGTCATGTCGGTCTACACCGTCACGCTGCGCGCCGACAAGGCCCGCTACCCGGTGCTGCTGGCCAACGGCAACCTGCAGAGCCAGCGCGAGCTGGACGGCGGCCGCCACGAGGCCGTCTGGCACGACCCGCATCCCAAGCCCAGCTACCTCTTCGCGCTGGTGGCCGCCGACCTGGTGGCGCGCGAGCAGCGCATCCGCAGCCGCGCCGGCAGCGAGCACCTGCTGCAGGTCTGGGTGCGCGCCGGCGACCTCGACAAGACCGAGCACGCGATGCGCTCGCTGATGGCCTCCATCGTCTGGGACGAGGCCCGCTTCGGCCTGCCGCTGGACCTGGAGCGCTTCATGATCGTCGCGGTCAGCGACTTCAACATGGGCGCGATGGAGAACAAGGGGCTGAACATCTTCAACTCCAAGTTCGTGCTGGCCAGCCCGGCCACCGCGACGGACATCGACTACGACGGCATCGAAAGCGTCGTCGCCCACGAGTACTTCCACAACTGGACCGGCAACCGCGTGACCTGCCGCGACTGGTTCCAGCTCTCGCTCAAGGAAGGCCTGACCGTCTTCCGCGACCAGCAGTTCAGCATGGACATGGCGGGCAGCCCCTCGGCCCGCGCGGTGCGCCGCATCGAGGACGTGCGCGCCCTGCGCCAGGCCCAGTTCCCCGAGGACGCCGGCCCCATGGCCCACCCGGTGCGGCCCGACGCCTACCAGGCCATCGACAACTTCTACACCGCCACCGTCTACGAGAAGGGCGCCGAGGTCGTGCGCATGATGCACACCCTCGTCGGCGAGGCCGGCTTCCGCGCCGGCATGGACCTCTACTTCCAGCGTCACGACGGCCAGGCCGTCACCTGCGACGACTTCGCCCAGGCGATCGCCGACGCCAACCCCGGCTCGGTGCTGGCGAAGCAGCTGGACACCTTCAAGCGCTGGTATGCCCAGGCCGGCACGCCGCGCCTGGAAGCGCGCAGCACCTGGGAGGCCGAAGCCGGCGCCTGGACGCTGACGCTGCGCCAGCACGGCCTGCCCAGCCCGGGCCAGCCCGAGAAGCAACCCTGGCTGCTGCCGCTGCGCCTGGGCCTGCTCGACGCCGCCGGCCAGGCCCTGCCGCTGCAGCTCGACGGCGAAGACCCGGCCGGCGCTCCCACCGAGCGCGTGCTGGTGCTGGACGATGCCGAGGCCCACTTCCGCTTCGTCGGCCTGCCGGCCGGGCCGGCGGCGCCGGTGCCCTCGCTGCTGCGCGGCTTCTCGGCGCCGGTGCTGCTGGATGACGGGCTGGACGCCGCCCAGCGCCTGCTGCTCCTGCGCCACGACCCGGACGCCTTCAAGCGCTGGGAAGCCGGCCAGCAGCTGCTGCAGGCCGAACTGATGGCGCGCGTGCGCGCCGACGGCCCGGCCGCCACGCCCCTGTCGGCGGGTCTGGTGCAGGCCCTGGCGGCCGTGCTACGCGATGCCGGCCTGTCGCCCGCCTTCCGCGCCCTGGCCCTGAGCCTGCCCAGCGAAGGCCTGCTGGCCGATGCCCTGGCCGCCGAAGGCACGCCGCTGGACCCGCAGCGCGTGCACGCCGTGCGCGAATCGGCCCGCCAGCAGCTCGCGGCCGAGCTGGCCAGCGACTGGGCCGAGGCCTTCGAGGCCCATCCCGACCGCGGTGGCTACCGCCCCGACGCCGAAAGCATGGGCCGCCGTGCCCTGGCCAACCTGGCCCTGGCCATGCTGTGCCTGGACGCCACCCGCCGTGGCGACCCCGTCTGGCCCGGCCGCGCCTACCAGCGCGTCAAGGACGGCAAGCACATGAGCGAGCGCTTCGGCGCGCTCAGCGCCCTGGTTCACGCTCAGGCCGAGCTGGCCGGCCCGGCGCTGGAGCGCTTCCACGCCCTGTTCCGCGACGAGGCCCTGGTGATCGACAAGTGGTTCGCGCTGCAGGCCGCTGCGCCCGAACCGCTCGGCGCCCAGGCCGGCAGCGTCTTCCAGCGCGTGCGCGCCCTGTGCCTGCATCCGGACTTCACGCTCAAGAACCCCAACCGCGCGCGCAGCCTGCTGTTCAACCTGACCGTGCACAACCCGGCCGCCTTCCACCGCGCCGATGCCGCCGGCTACGTGCTGTGGGGCGAGAAGCTGGCCGAGATCGACGCCTTCAACCCCAAGCTGGCCGCCCGCTTCGCCCGCGCGATGGACCGCTGGCGCATCCTCGCCGAGCCCTACCGCAGCGCCGCGCTGGAAGCCCTGCAACGCGCGGCGGCCCGCAGCGAGGTCTCGGACGACCTGCGCGAGATCCTCGACCGCGCGCTGGCCGACTGACCCCCCTCCCCCCTTCCACCCCCACCGGACGCCCCATGAGTCGCCGCATCTCCCTCACCCAGTACCTCGTCGAGCAGCAGCGCGACCACGGCCGCATCAGCCCGCAGCTGCGCCTGCTGCTGGAGGTCGTCGCCCGCGCCTGCAAGAGCATCGCGATCAGCGTGAACAAGGGCGCGCTCGGCGGCGTGCTCGGCACCGCCGAGACCGAGAACGTGCAGGGCGAGGTGCAGAAGAAGCTCGACATCATCGCCAACGAGGTGCTGATCGAGGCCAATGAATGGGGCGGCGCGCTGGCCGCCATGGCCAGCGAGGAGATGGACGCCATCCACGTCGTGCCCAACCGCTACCCCCAGGGCGAATACCTGCTGCTCTTCGATCCGCTCGACGGCAGCAGCAACATCGACGTGAATGTGTCGATCGGCACCATCTTCTCCGTGCTGAAGAAGCCCGGCGAGCAGGCCGGCGTCAGCACCGAGGACTTCCTGCAGGCCGGCCGCGAGCAAGTGGCCGCCGGCTACTGCGTCTACGGCCCGCAGACCACGCTGGTGATCACCGTCGGCGCCGGCGTGGCCATGTTCACGCTTGACCGCGAGCAGGGCAGCTGGGTGCTCACCGAGGACCAGGTCCGCATCCCCGAGGACACCAAGGAGTTCTCGATCAACATGTCCAACGTGCGCCACTGGGATGCCCCGGTCAAGCGCTACATCGACGAGTGCCTGGCCGGCAAGGAAGGCCCGCGCGGCAAGGACTTCAACATGCGCTGGATCGCCTCCATGGTGGCCGACGTGCATCGCATCCTCAGCCGCGGCGGCATCTTCATGTACCCCTGGGACAAGCGCGAGCCGCACAAGGCCGGCAAGCTGCGCCTGATGTACGAGGCCAATCCCATGGGCTTCATCGTCGAGCAGGCCGGCGGCGCGGCCACCAACGGCCGCCAGCGCATCCTGGACATCGCCCCGGAGCAGCTGCACCAGCGCGTGGCCGTGGTGCTGGGCAGCAAGAACGAGGTGGAGCGCGTGACCGCGTACCACCTGGACGCCGCGCCCCAGGCCTGAGCCCGTCCCCACCCGGGCCCGGCGCCTTCAGCGACCGGACCCACCCTGCACAAGGCGCCCCGCGGGGCGCCTTGCTCGTTTTCAGGGCTCAGTGCCTGAGCCCGGGGACCAGGCTCAAGGCGTGGCCAGACCGTCGCTGCGCAGCGAGAGGTTCTGGATGCGCGCATCGCCGGCCGGCGCGCTGTCGGCGGCGGCGAAGGGCGCGGTGCGCGGGAAGCGCGCGGCCAGGAAGGCCGCCAGGGCCTGCTGCTCGGCACCGACGGTGGCATAGGTCTTGGTCACGCCGGCAGCCACCTGGTCGATGCGGTTGGGCGCGCTCAGGCCGGCGAAGGGGTAGCCGTCGCCGCCGCCGGCCAGGAAGTCCAGCGTCACCATCCGGAAGCGGGTGCCGGCCGGGGCCACCACCACGCCGCCGGACACCACGGTCAGCGGCGTCGCGCCGGCGGCCGCGCCGTTCGGGTCGTCGACCACCAGGGTGCGCACGCGCGAGCCGGCTGGCTGGCTGGGGTCGAAGCTGAAGCGCATGCCGCCCACCTGCGGGAACTTGCCCTGGGTGGAGGTGGGCGTCCAGTCCGACACGCCGTGCTCGATCAGCGCCTTCAGCTCGGCCGCCGTCACCGTCACCAGCGACAGGCCGTTGTTGAAGCGCAGCGCGAACTCGATGTCGAGCTGCGAGACATCGCCCGCCAGCTTGCCCGCCGCCGGGTTGGCGCGGGTCGGGCCGCGGCTGCCGGTGGTGGCGCCGGGCGCCACGTCGAAGGCGCCGATCGAGGAGCGGATGCCGCCGCCGTTCTTTAGCGAGATGGCGGTGCTCGCGTCCACCGTCTGCGCATAGGCCAGGTTGGCGTCGGCCGTCAGGTTGCCGAGGTTGGTCTCCTGGTTGCGCACCAGCACGCGGTCGCCTTCCAGGTAGACGCTGCTGGCGCCGGCCAGGGCGCCATCCTTGGCGGCGATCACGGCGGCGATCTTGTCGGCCACCGCCGCCACGCCCGGCTGGGCATTCGCCACGCTCAGGCCCTGGCGGGCCAGGCCCGCCGCATCGGTGGCGTAGGCGCCGTTGACGGTGCTGTCGAGCCGGCCCGGGATGATGCGGCCCTGCGCATCGAAGGGCAGCACGATGCGGCCGAGGTACTTGTAGTCGGCGTCCACATTCACCACCAGCACCGGCTCGCCGGCCGGCGAGGTGAAGCTCAGCGGGTAGGTGCCGCGGCCGGTCTCGCCGCTGCGCGGCACGTCGTTGGCGTCGAAGAGGCGGGTGTTGGAGCCGCCGGCCACGATCAGGTCCACGCCGCGCAGGCGGGTGGCCAGGCCCTGCTCCACCTCGATCTGCTGCATGTGGGCCAGCAGCACGATCTTGTCGATGCCCTGGCTGCGCAGGCTGTCGACGGCCGGCTGGATGCTGGCGGCCAGCGCGTCCAGGTCCGCCGCCAGCGCGCCGCTGGGGCGGATGCCGATGCCGCCGGTGGAGGTGATGCTCGCCAGCGTCGGGGTGGAGGCCCCCACCACGCCGATGCGCTGCCCGTCCACGGTGATCACCGCATGGCCGGCCAGGCGGCCGCCGACCAGGGTCGAGGCCTCGGCACCGTTGTTCGTGGCCGGCGCGCGGCTGGCCAGGTTGCTGTCGGTGCTGAAGTCGAGGTTGGTCGAGAGGTAGGGGAAGCGCGCGCCGCGCCAGGCGCCGCTGGCGCCGATCAGCGCGCCGAAGAAGTTGGTGCCCAGGTCCAGGTCGTGGTTGCCCACCGCGCTGGCCTGCAGGCCCATCAGGTTGAGGATCTCGATGTCGCCACGGCCGGCACCGGTCACGCCCAGCTCGGGGGTCAGCGAGGCATCGTCGGCCGCATTGAAGAAGGGGCCGGGGATGTAGTTGTCGCCCGAGGACAGGAAGACCGTGCGGGCCGGCTGCTCGGCGCGGAACTTGTTCACCAGGGCGGAGAGGGCCTTGCTGTTGGCCACCAGGTCACCGCCGGAATCCATGTCGGCCACATGCAGCACCTGCAGGCTGAAGGCCACTTCGGGCAGCGGGGCGGCGGCGGGCTCGTCCCCCCCGCTGCCGCCGCAGGCGGCCAGGCCGGCGGCAAGGATCAGGCCCAGGGCCAGGCGGGGCCGGGGGGCGAAGGCTCGCGAAACGCGGGGGAAGAGAGGCATCGGGGGCTCCGTCGTCGGGGGACGGCGGATGCTCCCGTTGCGCCATGACCGGGCCGTGTACGGCCCATGAAAGGCCCGTGTCGGCACCGGCCCGGGCCCTCCGGCCCGGAGGCCCCGCCTGCCGCGGGGCCCGGCCGGGCTCAGGCGGGCTGCGCGCCCTCGGCGGCCAGACGGCGCTTCGCGCGCCAGGCACCCAGCATCACCAGCAGGCCCGGCACCAGGATGGCGGCCCAGATGATCTTGTCGAGATGCTGCTGCACCCAGGGGATGTTGCCGAACAGATAGCCCAGGGTCGTGATGCCGCCGACCCAGAGCACGGCGCCGCTCACGTCGTACACGGTGAACTTGCGGCGGCTCATCTCGGCCACGCCGGCCACGAAGGGCGCGAAGGTGCGCAGGAAGGGCATGAAGCGCGCGGCGATCAGCGTGAAGCCGCCGTAGCGTTCGTAGAAGGCATGGGCCTGCTCGAAGGCGCGGCGGTTGAAGAACTTGGAGTCGGGCCACTGGAAGACCCGCGGCCCCACCCAGCGCCCCACGGTGTAGTTGCTCTGGTTGCCCAGGATGGCCGCCGCGATCAGCAGGCCCATGGCCAGCTTCAGCTCCAGCAGGCCCAGGCCGCTGAGCGCGCCGACCACGAAGAGCAGCGAATCCCCGGGCAGGAAGGGCATGACGACCACGCCCGTCTCCACAAAGATGATCAGGAACAGCAGGGCGTAAACCCAGTCGCCATAGCTGCTGACGAAGCTGCTCAGGTGACGGTCGACGTGCAGGATGAAATCGGCAAGCGCCAGCAGGATGTCCATGGGCGCGGAGTATCTCCGAGCCGGCGCAGCGCCTTCCTAGAATCCCTGGGTGAACCCTGAGCTGCCCCCGCCCCCCGTCCGTCGCGCGATCCGCCCCCTGCCCGACGAGCTCATCAGCCAGATCGCCGCCGGGGAGGTGGTCGAGCGCCCCGCCTCCGTGCTGCGCGAGCTGGTCGACAACGCGCTCGATGCCGGCGCCACGCAGATCACCGTCAAGCTCGAAGGCGGCGGCATCCGCCGCATCGTGGTGGAGGACGACGGCGCCGGCATCCCCGCCGCCGAACTGCCCCTGGCCCTGCAGCGCCACGCCACCAGCAAGATCGCCAGCCTGGGTGAGCTGGAAGCCGTGGCCAGCCTCGGCTTCCGCGGCGAGGCGCTGGCGGCGATTGCCTCCGTCTCGGAAATGAGCCTGGCCAGCCGCACCGCCGACGCACCCCACGCCATGCGCCTGGACGCGCGCAGCGGCGAGCTGGCCGCCGCCGCCCGCGGCGTGGGCACCACCGTGGAAGTGCGCGAGCTCTTCTTCAACACCCCCGCCCGCCGCAAATTCCTCAAGAGCGAAGCCACCGAGCTGGCCCACGGACTGGAAGCCCTGCGCCGCCACGCCCTGGCCCGGCCCGAGGTGGGCTTTGCCGTGTGGCATGAAGGCCGGCTGATCGCCCAGTGGCGCGCCCTGATCCCAGACGCCGCCGACCCCGCCACCCCGCCCGCCGAGGCCGAAACCCGCGCCCAGGCCCGCCTGGCCCAGCGCCTGGAAGCCGTGCTCGGCGCCGACTTCGTCCGCGGCAGCCGCCCCCTGCCCGCCCGCCGCCAGGGCGCGGTGGAAGTGGCCGGCCGCATCGGCCTGCCCGACCACGCCCGCAGCCGCCCCGACCAGCAATACCTCTACCTGAACGGCCGCTACATCCGCGACAAGCTCATCGCCCACGCCGTGCGCAGCGCCTACGAAGACGTGCTGCACGGCCAGCGCCAGCCCATCTACCTGCTGTGGCTGAGCGTGCCGCCCGAGCGGGTCGACGTGAACGTGCACCCCGCCAAGGTGGAAGTCCGCTTCCGCGACGGCCGCGAAGTGCATCAGGCCGTCTTCCACGCGCTGGACGCCGCCCTGGCCGAACGCCGCCCCCAGGCCGCCGGCGCCGCGCCCCTGCTGGCCGCGCGCGGGCTGGCGCCGGCTGCGGATGGGTCCGGCGGCGGCCTGGCCCCGGGGGCAGACGGCCCGGGCGCCTCGGCCACCGGGCCCTCCACCGCCTGGGCCGCAGCGCCCGGGGCCTCCACCGCCGAGCGGGCATCGCCCGGCGCGCTGTCCGCCGGATGGCCCGAGCGCAGCACCTCACCGCCCGGAACCGGCCCCGCCCTGCCCCACCCGGCCCCGCCCGCCTGGCGCGGCAACAGCGCCCTGGACTTCGGCCGCCCGGCGCCCTTCAACGTGAACGAGCCCCCCGGCGCCTGGCGCCTGGCCGCCGACGCGCGGGCCGCGGCGGAAGCTGAAGCTGCGGCCCCCAGCGGCCCCCAGCCCGCCCCCGAAGCCGGCGCACCCGGCCACGACCCCGCCCTCACGGGCGCAGCCGTCGGCCCCGCCGCCACGCCGCGGGCGCCCGAGGCGGACTCCACCCCCGCCCTGCCCGCCTCCGACGACGACCGCCCCCTGGGCCGCGCCCTGGCCCAGCTCGGCGGCGTCTACCTGCTGGCCGAAAACCGCCAGGGCCTGCTCATCGTCGACATCCATGCCGCGCACGAACGCGTCGTCTACGAACGCCTGAAAGCCCGGCATGCCGAACTGGCCCTGTCCGCCCAGCCCCTGCTCATCCCCGTGGTGCTGCCGGCCACCCCCACCGAAATCGCCACCGCCGAACAGCATGCCCAGGCCCTGAGCCAGCTTGGCCTGGACGTGGCCCCGCTCTCCGCCACCGCCCTGGCCCTGCGCAGCCGCCCCACCGCCCTGCCCGACGCCGACCTGCCCACCCTGCTGCGCGCCGTGCTGGCCGAACTCGCCCAGGTCGACGGCAGCCGCCTGGTCGAACGCGCCCGCGACGAACTGCTGGCCACCATGGCCTGCCACGGCGCCGTGCGCGCCAACCGCCGCCTCACCCTGCCCGAAATGGACGCCCTGCTGCGCGACATGGAAACCACCGCCCGCGCCGACCAATGCAACCACGGCCGGCCAACGTGGCGGCAGATCAGTTTGAGGGAGTTGGATGGGTTGTTTATGAGGGGGCGGTGAGGTGGGGTGGTCGCGACGCACCCAGCTGCCACTTACTTGATGGACACACCGTTCTTCTTCCGGCAAGCCTCAAGATTCGACCGCGCCTTGTTCAGGACCGCCTGAGCTTTACTCCAATCTGCGGTCGCGTCCTCAAGTTCCTTCTCAGCCTTTATTGCCGCACGCCGGTCTTCCGAGCACCACATATCGGTGCCGGAGAAATCCTTCGCGCGCTTCGACCACTCGCGAGCAGCATCACCTGCATCCCGTAGCTTCTGGTCACAGGCGAAGCGCACCTTGGTTGCTTCCTTCACAGCGTTTTCTTCTGCTGCGCATGGACTTTGCGGTGATTTCATTGCCACTCCTTTTTTTCACACCCACACCAATCACTTAACCTGTGAAAAATTTCTCCGATTAGGCTGAGCGTTGGCGCTGAAACAGCGCTCGGGCTGGCAGAAGGCGGTGGTGGCGCGGGCCGACAAGGACGCGCGCATCCTGTGGACGTGATGATGCGCGAGCAGCGCTTCGACCGACACCACGTAAGCACCAAGCCTTAGAGTGCGATGCAGCCGCCCCAGGGCGCCGACCCGAGCGCCGCAGCGATGGCGTGAACCTGCTTCCGCGCACGACGACATGATGAAGATGCACTGAGAGGTCAGACCGGCAGCAGCCAAGCTCGACCAACCCTGTGCCGCGCCACTGGTGGCGACGGCGGCGAGTGAATGGAGCCCTTCTGAGCGCTTGGTATCTGGGCCCGCACCGATTCCCGAGTGCAACAAGGCCGCCTGTAGATGTGCAGTCTGCTCTCTGTGGCGCTGCATCGAAACCGAACTCAGGTCTTGAGGAAAACGGCAAAGGCGCCTATCGATACCGCCCACATCAATCCGCTTGATTAACCGGGAAGTCCCTGTAGCGGGGTTGGGCGTCAGCTTGTGCGCTAGGGATCCACCAGCCCTGCAATATGTTCAATGACTTCGTTCACTGTTCTGTAGTGACTTCGGATCTGCGAGAGGCTTGTTCCCACTGACTCGCCATGCGCAATCTTGTGGCGAAGTGCCACGAGACTGTTGACGCTGTCTTTGCGCTGGTCAACGAGATAGGCGGTCAAGTTGTCCCTCCAAGACTGGCTGAAGGCACCAAACAGATCGATGATCTTCTCCGCTTTGGGATTAGTCCAAGGTCCAAGTTGCTTCTCAATGAAGGAAGCAACCTCAGGAGCGCAGCGCGCTTGAGCGTACCCAAGTAGAAGTGCGCAAAGCGCGCTTTCAAGGTAGCCGGATGTGAGAACGCAGAGGTACTTAGCGAAGTCAGCTTGAAGTTCGATGTCAGCGCTGTGGTCTGGTGCCCTGCTGAAAGCAGCATCCATCCGAGTCCTCAGCCGGTGAACTTCCTTCCGCCCGCTCATTTGGCATTGGCAAAGGCAGCTTTTGCGCAGTCAAGGCGTTTCTTGACGAAGTCCTCGTCAGCTGTCGACCGGGTGATCCACGTTTGAAAGTCTGGTGTGTTGAGCATCGTCTCATACGAAGTTCGTGCGCTCGCGGCATCCAAGATCGGACCATTGGCCAAGCGCGAAGCTAGCCCGATCATTACCGAATCAACGAGGGCGGCGTTCACTGTCTTCTGAAGCCTGAACGCCCGCTCACCCAGCAGCTTGCACGCCGCATCGACCGTGTCGTTGAACAATGGTCGGAGCGATGCTTCCGGGTGCCTTTGGAGTTGGACGTTGGACGCCATGTAACGATTCAGGAACTCTTTCATTGGGCGCCGATACTGATCCGAGTGAAAGTGCAGCGCGAAAAAGCGCAGGATGAGTTCCAGATCCTTGAGCCTTGCGCTTTTCTTTCCGTAAAGGCGGCGCCAGCTCTCGTTCGTATTCAAGGAACTAAGTAGCGATGCGAAAGCGCCGTGATACAGAGCAACTCGAATCTCCTGCGGTTGGAGAAAGATGCCCCCGGAGTTCAGGCGCTCAAAGATCAGGTAAACGCTGCTTTGATCGTCAGACGGTTCGTCCTGGCGCACGATAGTTGCGTGAATGATGCTGTCATCTAGGCGTCGACGGTCATCCGCATCGAGAGTCTTGTAGCTCCGCCCCTCCCACTTGTCTTGAACCCCTTCAAGAACAAACTCTTTCCCTTGAAAGATGCCCGAGTAGAAGTACTGGAGCGTCTTTAGCCGCTGCTGCCCATCCAGAACTAAATGCTTGCCAGTTGCCTCCTTTACCAGGAATATTCCGGGGACAGGCAAACCAAGAAGAAGCGATTCTATGAAACGGTCACACTGTGGCTTGCGCCAAACGAACTCGCGCTGGAAGCCAACTGTCGATTGACCGGCCTCGGGGACTAAACTAAACAACGGGACGATTATGTCGCCTTGCTCAAGGCGTTTGACCAGACCATCAACAGGATAGTCGGCGCCGTATGACGTGATGGAGTAGGCAGTTGGGATGACCTCATTGACTTCGTCAAGGTCGTCGACCTCAACTTCGTCTGTAGGCGGAATCTGTTGTGTGCTGTCCATTGCATCTCCGGTTGGCTATAGCGTGATTGTGCCGGTTTCACATGAGCACCTACCTGCTGGAGCTACCGCGGCACTCGTTTGCTTACGTCCAACATACTTTAGACGTCACCCCAGCACCCGCCGCTTGACGCCCAATGTTCCAAAGGCGCCGACGGTACACGCTCCGGCCTCGTGCGGGCGGCCCCCTCCTTCGGGGCACTTGGCAAGCGCATTAGGCGGCCCATTCGAACAAGGCCGATGGCATGTCGCCGGACCGAAGTCGCTCCACGGCCCGGCCAAACTTTGACTGACACCTGCGGGCGTTTCGGCACTTGCGCCTGGGCTCAGGCTGCCGGCGGCACGGATCTGGCTCGCTCCCTCGTCCATGGACTTTCTGAAAACCTTCAGCCTCTTCGTGCTCACCGCCCTGGCCGAGATCGTCGGCTGCTACCTGCCCAGCCTCTGGTTCAGCCAGGGGCGCAGCGCCTGGTGGCTGTTGCCGGGTGCCGCCAGCCTGGCCCTGTTCGCGTGGTTGCTCAGCCTGCATCCGGCGGCTTCCGGCCGGGTCTATGCGGCGTATGGCGGGGTCTACATCGCGGTGGCCCTGCTGTGGCTGTGGGGCGTGGACGGCCTCAAGCCCCGGCCCAGCGACTGGCTCGGAGCGGGCCTGGCCCTGGCGGGGATGGCGGTGATCGTGATGGGCGAGCGAGAGGGTGGCTGAGGCTTCGCGCCGCGCCATGGTCCAATCCACCCCCGCAGCGGACCGGCCCCCAGCCGCCCCCGCACCGCGTCCGGGCCCCTTGAGGCGCCCGGCTGACCCCCTCCCCCGCCCTTGCCGAGAGGCAACGCGGGCCCGGGCCGCGCCCCGATTTGTCTTCGGCGCCGCCCCTGCCATCGCCCCGCCCGGGGCCTGCCACCATGGCCACCCTCAAGCTCCCCCCCAAGTCGCCCCGTCCGCAAGCGGACCGGCGCCAGGACAAGCGCAGCCCCGTGCGCGGCATCACGCCGACCGGCCGCCACCTGCACCAGAAGCACGAGAAGCAGCAGCGCGACGAGGCGCCGGCCCGCGTGTTGCCCGATCCGGGCCGTCCGCCGCGCGGTGATCGCCCGGCCTTCGGCGGCCCGCGCCGCGACGGCGAGGGCCCGCGCGGCCCGCGGCCCGAGCGCGACGGCGCCCCCGGTGGCTGGCGCGACGAACGCCCCCGGCCCGACCCCCGGGGCGAGCGCCCGCGCTTTGGCGGTCCGCGGCCCGAGGGGAGTGGCTTCCGCCAGGGTCCGCGGCCGGAGGGCGGCGGTTTCCGCCCCGGTCCGCGGCCTGAAGGAGGCGGTTTCCGTCCGGGCCCGCGCCCGGAGGGCGGCGGCTTCCGCGACGGCCCGCGTCGCGAGGACGGCGGCCCGCGCTTTGACGACCGGCGCCGCAGCGGCCCGGGTGGCCCCTTCGGCGGCGACCGCCGGCCGGCGCCGCCGCGGGAGGCTGGCTTCCGCCCGCCGCGCGAGGGCGAGGGCAGCGGCTGGACGCCGCCGCGCGACGAGCGCCCGCGCGGCCCGCGCCCCGACCCGGCCTTCCGCCGTGCGGGCGAGGGCCCGGACGAGCGCCCGCGCTTCGGCCCCCGGCCCGATCACCGCGGCGGCCCGCAGGACCGCGGCCCCGGCCCGCGCTTCGAGCCGCGCGGCCCGCGGCCGGACGGCGAGCGCGGCGGCAACCGCGACCGCTTCGGCAGCGAGCGCGGCCCGCGCCGTGAGGGCGGTTTCCGCCACGAGGACCCGCGGGCTTCGGGCGGCGATCGGCCGCGCTTCGGGGGCCAGGGTGGCCCCGGTGGGGATCGTCCCCGCTTTGGGGGCCACGGTGGCCCCGGCGGCGACCGGCCTCGCTTTGGGGGCCAAGGTGGCCCGAGCGGCGACCGGCCCCGCTTCGGCGGCCAGGGCGGCCCGGGGGGCGATCGCCCTCGCTTCGGGGGCCATGGCGGCCCCGGCGGGGATCGCCCGCGCTTCGGCGGCCAAGGCGGCCCGGGGGGCGACCGCCCGCGCTTCGACGACCGCGGCCCGCGCGAGGGCGGCCCGCGCTTCGATGCGCGCGGCGGCCGCTCGGACGGCTTCCGGCCCGATCCGCGTCGCGGTCCGCAGGGCGGGCCGCCGGCCCGCTCCGGCTGGCCGCAGGCGCCGGCCCCGGCGCGCGGCGGCTTCGGCCGCCCGGCTGCGCGGGACGAGGATGAGGACGACGACGAGTTCCCGGCCCACGCGCCGGGCTCGCTGCGCCTGTCCAAGCGTCTGGCGGAGCTGGGCCATGCCTCGCGCCGCGAGGCCGACGACTGGATCGCCGCCGGCTGGGTGAAGGTGGACGGCCAGGTGGTGGACACCCTGGGCGCCCGGGTGCTGCCCAGCCAGCAGGTGGAGATCGACCCGCGCGCCCGCGAGCTGCAATCGCGCCAGGTGACGGTGCTGCTGCACAAGCCGGTGGGCCTGGTGAGCGGCCAGGCGGAGGACGGGCACCAGCCCGCCATCACCCTGGTGACGCCGGAGAACCGCTGGGGCGCCGATGCCAGCGGCATCGACTGGCAGGCCCACCACCTGCGCCATCTGGCGGTGGCGGGGCGGCTGGACGTGGATTCCTCCGGCCTGCTGGTGCTGACGCAGGACGGCCGCGTCGCGCGCACCCTGATCGGCGAGCGCGAGGAGGACGACGACAACGGCGTGGAGAAGGAATACCTGGTCCGCGTGGAATGGTTCGAGCGGCCCGAACTGGGCGCCGAGGCCGATCTGAAGACGCTCTTCCCCGAGGATCGCGTGCTGAGCCTGCGTCACGGCCTGAGCCTGGACGGCAAGGCGCTGCGGCCGGCGCGGGTGTCCTGGCAGAACGAGACGACGCTGCGCTTCGTGCTGCGCGAGGGCCGCAAGCGGCAGATCCGCCGGATGTGCGAGCTGGTCGGCCTGAAGGTGACGGGCCTCAAGCGCGTGCGCATCGGCCGCGTGGCGCTGGCCTCGTTGCCGCCGGGCCAGTGGCGCTACCTCGCCCCGTGGGAAAAGTTCGATTGAGCGGCGGCGCGGCCCGGCCGGGCCGGGGCACGGGGGGCGCGCGATGAGGCCCGGCCTGCGCCTGGCCCTGGCCGGCCCCACCGCCAGCGGCAAGACGGCGGCGGCCCTGGCCCTGGCCGCGCGGCTGCGCGCGCGCCATGGCCTGGGGGTGGAGATCGTCAGCGTCGATTCGGCCCTGGTCTACCGCGGCATGGACTGCGGCACGGCCAAGCCCAGCGCAGCCGAACGGGCGGCGGTGCCGCACCACCTGATCGATGTGATCGACCCGGCCGAGCCCTATTCGGCCGCCCGCTTCGTGGCCGAGGCGCAGGCGGCGATGGCCGGCATCGAAGCGCGCGGCGCGCTGCCGCTGCTGGTCGGCGGGACGATGCTGTATTTCAAGGCCTTGTTCGACGGCCTGGACGAGCTGCCGCCCGCCGACCCTGCGCTGCGCGCGCAGATCGAGGCCGAGGCCGCCGCCCGCGGCTGGCCGGCCCTGCATGCCGAGCTGGCGGCGGTGGACCCGGCCAGCGCCGCCCGCCTGGCGCCCGGCGACCGGCAGCGGGTGGGCCGCGCGCTGGAGGTGTGGCGGGCCAGCGGCCGGCCGCTGTCGGCCTTCCACAGCGGGCGCTTCGACAAGCCGGCCCGTGCCGACGGCGGCCCCGCCGACACCCTGCTCTTCAGCCTGGAGCCGCAGGACCGCAGCGGCCTGCATGCCCGCATCGGCCAGCGCTTCGAGGCCATGCTGGACGGCGCCCTGCCCGACGAGCTGCGCGCCCTGCGCGCCCGCGGCGACCTGCACCCCGAGCTGCCTTCGATGCGCTGCGTGGGCTACCGCCAGGGCTGGGCCGTGCTGGACGCGCTGGCCGCCCAGGGCCACCCGGCCGCCGTGGCCGGCCCGCTGCCGCCGGCCGCCCGCGCCCGCTGGGCCGAGGAAGGCGCCGCCGCCACCCGGCAGCTGGCCAAGCGCCAGATGACCTGGCTGCGCAGCCTGCCCTGGCGCCGGGTGATCGCCGCCGAAACGCCGGCCGAGGCGGTGGCCGACACCCTCGCCGCCGCGCTGGACGCCGCCGGCTGAGGGCAAGGCGCCCGGGCCCGCCCGCTCAGCGCGTGCCGCCCGGCCAGGTGCTGTGCAGCACCGGCGTGCGGGGCTGGCCGTCGAAGAAGTACTGCACGTAGAGGCCGCCGGCCACGTCGTTGTAGTTCGGGCTGTATTCGGTGCGCAGCCAGCCGCCGGCCTTGAGCTGGGGGCTCATGCGCCAGGCGGCCGCGCCCTCCAGGCCGTAGGCCGCACCGGTGTTGCGCTGGGCCTCGTAGAAGCGGTTGCCGGTGCTGCGCTGCAGGCTGGGGCGGTTCGGGAAGTAGGGGCTGTCGTCCTCGCTGGCCATCTGCCAGCCCAGGCGGCCCTTGAGGCTCCAGACGGCGTCGCCGCCGTCGTGGCGCCAGCCGGCGGTGAGGCTGGGCCGGTAGTACTCGCGCGGGCTGAAGTAGCCACCGTGGCCGTAGGTGAAGCCGCTCAGGTTGCGCTGGTAGCCCATCACGAGCAGGTCGGCGCCGAGCTCGACCTTGTCCTGGTCCGAGCCGAGGTCCAGCGGCACGCGCACGCCGGCATTGGCCTGGAAGCGGCGGTTGCTGACCACGTCGGTGCCGTTGAGCGTGCCGAACAGCACCGAGCCATAGGGCCGGAAATCGCCCTCGCTGGCATAGGCGCCCAGCTGCACGCTGTGGCTGATGACACCGCCCCAGGTGTCGCCGCTGACCGGATCGTCGAGGCCGGCATAGGAGAGCAGGCTGTCGGTGATGGGCCGGCGCGCCAGCTCCAGGCGCAGCGGCGTGCCCGGCGGCGACCAGGCCAGGCCACCCACCCAGGTGCTGAGCGGGAAGCCGAGCGGCGTGGTGCCCACGTCGACCTGCCAGCTGCCCTGGTCGAGCTGGAGGTTCAGCGCCAGGCCGGTGGCCGTGCTGTCGGGCGTGATCGGCGTGCCGATCCGGCCGAGGTTGGTGCCGACCAGGGCCGCATCGGCGCTGCTGGCCGGGCCGCCGGCATCGAGGTTGACCACGGTGGCCGAGGCGGTGACGCGGCCGACGCTGCCCAGCACGGTGGACGCCTCGGCGCGCAGGTCGACCTCGCTGAGCGTGCTCAGGCCTTCGGTGCCGGAACGCTGGCGGTAGGACGCACCGCCGTCGAGCCAGCCCGACATGCGGGCCTTCAGGTCGGCGATGCGGCGCTCGGTGTCCTGCCGCTCGCGGGGGCTGAGCGCGGGGGCACCGGCCGCCCGGGGGGCGGGCGCCGCGGCCGGGGCGGCCTGGCCGCCGGTGGGCGCCGGCACGGCGGCAGCCGGCCGCACGCCGTACCGCTCGGCCAGCGAAGGGCCGGGCGCCGGCGGGGCGGCCACCGGCGCCGGGGCCGGCAGGTTGAGGCTGCGCGGGGCCACGGTCCGGGCCGGGGCTTCGGCCGCCTGGCGGACGGCGGACTCGGCGGGCACGACCGGGGCCGCGCCCCCCGGGTAGACGGCGGCGGGGGCCGCCGGTCGGGCCTCGATGGATTGCGCGCGCGGCGCATTGCCGGACAGCGCGGTGCTCAGGCGGTTGCGGCTGGCGGCCGGCTCGGCTGGCGCGGCCACCTCGCGCAGCGTGGGCTGGCCGGCACGCTCGCGCACGGTCTGGGCCTCGGCCGGCAGGTCCTCGCCGTTCAGGCTGCGGATCAGCGCGGCGCGCTTCTCGGCCAGCTGGCGACGCATGTCCTCGATCTGCCGGACCAGGCGCAGCTGCTGGTCGAGCTTCTCGTTCTCGGCCTGCATGGACATCAGCTCGTCCTGCAGGCGGCGGGTGGCGTCGTTGGCCTGGGTCGGCCCGGCCCAGGCGGCCGCCAGCGCGACCACGAGCAGCAGGGGGCGCGAGGGCAGCGGCGAAGGCGTCATGGGGCGAAGGCTCATGGGGCATCTCCACCGGCGAAGGCCGGCAAGCGGACGGGTGCGGGAACGGGAGCGGCGGCAGGCGCCGCCGGGGCGTAGCGGCTGGCGGCCGGGGCGGCCCCGGGGGCGCCGCGCAGCACGGATTGGTAGCGCTTGAGCGCGTCGCCGTAGCGGCCGTTGGCCTCGTCGACCTGGGCGGCCAGGCCGAGGAGGCTGCGGTCCTCGGGGAACTGCTGCAGCGCCTCGTCCGCCCAGGCCGCGGCCTGGGTGCGGTCGCCCGCCCCCAGCGCGGCGCCGACGGCGGCCCGGTACTCGGCAGCGCTGGCCGGCGCGGGCAGCTCGCGCAGCAGGGCCAGGGCCTCGGCCGGCTGGCCAGCGGCCAGGCGCACATTGGCCAGCTGGCGCGGGTAGTGCGCATCGTCGGGGAAGAGGCCGCCGAGGTGCTCGTAGATCGCCGCCGCGTCGTCGGTGCGCTTGCGCTGCAGCAGCGTGCCGGCCTCGCGGTCGCCGCCGTAGCGGAAGAGCTCGCGCACCTGGCGGGCCTGGTCCTCGCTGAGGCCCGGGGTCTGGTACAGGCCGATCAGGTTGCGGTAGAGCGCCGCGTCCTGCTTGCCCTCGTACTGCTGCCAGGCGGTCTTCAGCGCGATGTCGGCATTCAGCCCACGGGCACTGCCGGCGTCGAGGCGCTCGGCCGCCTTGCGGGCGGTGCTGAGGTCGCCCTGCTCCAGCGCCGCGCGGGCCTGGCTCTCGGTGCTGAGCTGGCGGAGCTGCGTGAACTGGCGCTGCTGGTCGGCGTCGAGCTTGGCCTCGCCCAGCCGGCCGAGCACGGACTGCATCAGGCCGGTCTCGCCCTGCTCGCGCAGCAGCCAGGCGAGCTGGAGCTGCTGGCCGGGCGTGGCCCCACGGTGCATCAGGAAGGCGCTGTCCAGGGCCTTGCGGCTGCGTTCGCGGTCGCCCAGCTGCTGCGCGGCCTGGGCCAGGGTGAGCTGGTGGCCGATCTGGCGATCCAGGCTGCTGCGCACCTTGGCCGGCATGCGGCGCTCGCTGGCCAGCAGGGTCTCGTACTGGCCGGCCTGCGCGAGCAGGTCGTTCTGCGTCTGCCACAGGCCGAGGTTCTCCGGCTGCAGCTGCAGCGCACGGCCCAGGGTTTCCAGCGCGCCCTCGCGCTCGCCGCTGGCGGATTGCGCGCGGGCCAGGCCGCTGAGCACGTCGATCTGGTTGGGCAGCAGCTCGTCGGCGCGGCGGTAGTAGCGCAGGGCCTCGCGCGAGCGACCGGCCTCGGCCTCGGCGCCGGCGATCTCGAGCGCGCCGTAGCCCATGGCCTCGCGCATGCGGCCCTCGGTCTTGGGCGAGGCGGGCAGGCGGTCGAACAGGTCGAGCGCATCCGGGTAGCGGCGCTGGGCCATGCGGACTTCGGCCAGGCCCTCGATGTAGGCGGGCACCTCGGGATTGCGGCCGCTCAGGCTGAGGAAGTGGCGCTCGGCTTCGTCCAGCTTGCCCGTGCGCAGCGCGGCATAGCCGGCCTGCACCTCGCTGCCCTCGGCGCCGGCGGCGTGGACCGGCGTGCGCTGCGGCGGGACCAGGGCCTCGCGCGGCGCGGCAGGCGCGGATTCGACCGGCTGCACGCGGCGCGGCGCGGTGCGCGGCAGCGGCGGCAGCGCGCGCACGAGGGGCACCTCAGGGGCCGCAGCCGCCACGCGCGGGGCCTCGGTCACCCGGCGGACCGGCGCCGGGCGGGTCACCGGCGCGCGTGCGGGTGCCACGGCCACCGGGTTGGCCACCAGGTTGGCCACGGGGTTGACGGCCGGCGGGGTGCCCAGCCTGGGCATGCCGCCGGGGATGCCCCAGCGCTTGGCGTTCGCGATCGCCTGGCGGGCGGCCGGGCCGGTGTCGTCGGCCCGGTCCTGCAGCGGCAGCAGCAGGCGCACGCCTTCGCGGCGGGTCGGGGCGTCGTAGCTCAGCAGCTCGCCCAGCACCAGCGCGTAGCGCGGCTGGTCGGGCTCGGCCGCGACCAGCGCACGCAGCCGGCGCTGGGCGGCGGCCTTGCCGCCGGGGGTCTTGGCCAGCGCCTTGAAATAGGCCTCGGCCAGCGCCGGCGCGGGCTCGGCACCGGCCAGCGCCTGGTCGTAGAGCTTGACGGCGGCCGCATGGTCGCCGCGGGCCTGGGCCCGGCCGGCATCCTGAATCTGGCCGCGGCCTTCGGCCGGCAGGGCCAGGCTCTGTTCCAGCCGGCCCAGCCAGGGCGAGCTGGGCGCCAGGTTGCGCAGGCGGACCAGCGCTTCCTGGGCGTCCTTGCGGCGACCGGCGCCGGCATCGAGCAGGCCGAGGCGGCCGATGGCCTCGGTGTCGTTGGGCTCGACGGCCAGCAGCTGGCGCCAGGTCTCGGCGGCCAGGTCGCCGCGGCCGCGGCTTTCCAGCGCCGCGGCCTTGTCGCGCAAGAAGCGCAGGTCCTCGGGGGCGACCGCCCGGGCCGCGGGCAGGGCCAGGGTGGCCAGCAGCAGCAGGGCGCCGAGTCGGGCCAGGCTCATCGTGCACCTCCGGTGCGCTGCAGCCGGCCCTGGACATCGAAGCGGTAGACACCGCCGAGATGGCCAAGCGCGAACAGCGCCAGGTTCTGGTCGTAATACATCGCGGGTTGGCCGTAGAGGCCGCTCTTCTGGCGCTGGCGCAGCACGTCCTGCCGCAGCGGGCCGTCCGGCAACCGCAACTGGCCGAGCAGCGGCAGCATGGCGGCACTGAAGCCGACCGGCCCCTGGCCGCGCAGGCTGCCGTCGGAGGGGTCGACCTCGCGCGGCACGTTGCCCTGGCGGGCCACGGCCTCGGCCATGCCCTTGAGGGTCTGGAAGATGGACGCGGCGCCCGGGCTGGCCGGGTCGGTGAGGCCGGCCCACAGGTAGACGCGGATCGCGTCATAGCTGCCGGTGCGGCCGCTGGGGGCGCCCTCGAAGCGCTGCAGCGCGGCGTTGTAGATCACCCAGTCCGGCGCCAGGCCGATGGGTGCCAGCCGGGCGAGGAAGGCCGGCATCGCATCGGCCAGGGCCAGCCAGGGCCCGGCGGGGTCGGCCTCGGCCAGGCGCAGCAGCAGCGGCAGCGTCAGGTAGCTGGGGTTGAGCAGGTAGCGGCCCTCGCCCTGCGAGCTGCCGACCCGGCCCAGCATCAGCGTCGGGCCCCAGGGTGGCAGCAGCAGCACCTCGTCGCGCGCGATCAGGCCGAGCAGGGCCTGACCGAGCTGGCCGTAGCGCGGCTGCTTCCACAGGCGCTCGGCCTCGATCAGGGCATAGGCCATCCACAGGTCGGCGTCGGCGGCGCTGTTCTCGTCGAGCACGCCCCAGCGTTCGTCGCCCAGGCGACCCCAGCGCCAGGCCGGCAGCTGGCGCGCCAGGTCGCCGGCGGCCAGGTTGGCCTGAGTCCAGGCCAGCAGCCTGTCGAAGGTGGCGCGGTCGTCGGCGACCAGCGCGAAGAACATGCCGTAGGCCTGGCCTTCGGAGGTCGTGACCTGGCCCAGCGGGTCGACCACGCGGCCGTCGGCGCTGACGAATTCCTTCTTGTACGAACGCCAGGTCGCCTGCCAGTCGGCCGACGCGGCGGCCGGGGCGCAGCCCGGCAGCCACATCACCAGCAGCGCGAGGATCCACGCGCGCATCAGGCCTTCTCTCCCAGCCGGCGGCGACCGCGGCGGCGCAGCCAGATGCCCACGATGAAGGCCTGCAGCAGGGCCGCGAGGGCCACGATCACGGCCATCACCCAGGGCGCGTGGTGCAGGCGCCAACTCAGCCAGGTCCAGGGGGGCAGGTCGCCCAGGGTGTAGGTCGGCGCATCGACGATGAAGGAGCGGGTCTTGCCGTCGCCGGTCAGCACCGAGACGTTGCCGAACACGCCGGCCCGGGCCTCGCCGTCGAGCAGGGCGTGGGCGAGCAGGTTCCAGCCCTCGGCGTCGCGGGCGATCAGCAGCGAGGCGCTGCGCTCGCCGTGCAGCGGGGAGACGATCTGCTGGATCAGGGCCTGCGGCCAGACGCCCTGCCCCAGCAGCTGGCCGAGCGCACCGGCGCCGACTTCACCGTCGACCGTCTGCCACCAGGGCTGCAGGCGGGCCAGGCGGCTCCAGCTCCAGACCAGCTCCTGCTGCTGCACGCCGCCGGCGCTGCCGACGCGCAGCGGCAGGTGCTCGCCCCAGCTGGACAGCAGGGGCTGGCGGCCGGGTTCGCCGAAGACGATCAGGTCCTTGTCGCCCTGGGCGGCGACCTCGGCCGGGCTGAGCACGCTCAGGCGCAGCGCGGGGTAGCCGGTCTGGCCGCCCCAGTGCGCCATCAGGCCGAGGAAGAGCGAGGCCGCGCCGGGGCTGACCGTCTCGGCCATGACCACGGCCGTGCGGGCGAAATCGGCCTGGCGCGCATAGGGGAAGCCGCCGTTGCCGAAGACAGCCAGGTTGGGGAGCTGGATGAAGTGCGGCACGCCGACGAGGTCCAGCTGCGAATCGGCCAGCAGCGCGCCGCGCAGGGTGTCGGGCGTGGTGTCCTTGCACTCGCCCTCCTTCGCGATCTGGAAGCCGAAGTAGATGTCGAGCTTGTTGTCCTGCGGGTAGAGGCGGTCGGTGGGCAGGCCGATGGTGTACTCGACGGCCTTGGACGCGGCATCCAGCGAACCGCTCAGCGGCGAGGAGCCGGCGAAGAGCTCGTTCACATTCACCGTCAGCGCCGACTGCTTGCCCAGCGGCGTCGGGTTGTAGGTGTAGGCCAGGGTCAGGGGCGCGGACTTGCGGTTCCAGAAGAACAGGTCGGGCGGCAGCTGGAAGGGCACGTTCACATAGCCGGCGTTGCTGACCTGCAGGCGCTCCAGCTCGACCAGCTCGCCGAACTTGATCGGCCGGGTGGTGGAGGCCCAGCGCGGCGCGTCGTTCACGCCGCGCGGGGCGGGCAGGTTCAGCTCGCGGACCAGGGTCTCGTCGCCGGCCAGGCCGTGCTGGCCCAGGGCCAGGGCCTGGGCGGCGGTGCGCAGGTCCTCGCCATGCCGGCCGTAGAGCAGCAGCACCGAGCTGCCGCTGTCGCTGGGGTGATCGCGCACGAGCAGCATCGGCCCGGTGGCCTGCGGCAGGCCCATGGCCTCGGCCCAGGCGGGCAGGCCGGCGGCGCTGCTGAGCAGGGCGATGACATGGCCGCGCGGCAGGCCGGCGCCCTCGGCCACGCGGAAGCGCGGCGTGGCATTGCGCGCGGTGGTGCCGATCCAGGAGGCGACGATGCCCGCGGCTTCCAGCACCGGTCCGCCCGGGTTGGCCGGCAGCTGCACCTGGACCGGATCGGGCTGGCCCTGGCCCCAGCGCTGCAGGAAGGGGGCGGGCAGGCGGCGCAGGCGGTCGCTCAGGCGCAGCAGGCTGCCGTCGAGCCGCAGCAGGGTGTCGGGCAGGATCTCGGCCCACAGCGAGCTGTGCGCCGGGTCCTCGCAGGTCAGGGTGTAGTGGCCGAGCAGCTGGAAGGACAGGCTGTTGCTGCCCTTGAGCGCGTAGACGTCGAGCGGCACCTCGAACCCACGGGTTTCGAGCTTGCCGCTGGCGCCCTCGGCCGAGGCGGTGACCGAGTAGGTGGCCTGCAGTGCCCCGTTGAGGTAGACGTTGATCTGGCTGAGCTTGGCCAGCAGCGCCGGCGAATGACGCAGCTTGACGGTGAGGCTGGCGTTGCGCACCAGCTTCTCCTGCGGCACGTCGAAGTACAGCGCCTGCTGGCCGTTGACGCCGCTCAGCCGCAGGCCCTGCTTGAGGCCCATCTGCGCCAGCGTCCACTGGCCGGCAAAGCCAGGGCCGGGGGGCGGGGCCTGCTCGACGATCTCCACCGGCGCCGGGCGGCGGGCCGGGGCGGCTTCGGCGGGCTGCGGCCCGAAGGCCAGGCCGGCCAGGCCGGCGGCCAGCAGGACGGCGGCGGGGCGGGTGCTGCGCCCGCCGAAGAGGCTGGCGACCATGCCCCGGCTGCCGCGCCAGGCCAGGCGGGCCAGCAGGCCCAGGCTGGCGAGCGGACGGTCCGGCTCGCGGGATTCGCCCAGGCCGAGCCAGGCGTCGGCGCGGGTGTAGAGGAGTCGGACCACGTTCACACGCTCCGGAAGTTGCAGATCTTGGAAGGCCAGGCGCATCGGGGCCGAGGCGCCGTCGCCGGCCACCCAGCGCACGGGCAGGCGGTGGGTCTCGCCGCTCCAGTCGAGCACCAGCTCGCTGCCCTCCTCGAAGCTCAGCGGCTGCTGTGGGTCGAGGCTGCGCAGGCTGAGGCCGCCGTCGGACATGTCGAGGGTCCGGGCCGGCTGCAGGCCGCGCGGACCGCTGAGCGCGACCGGCACCGCCAGCGGCACGCGCACGTGTTCGCGCAGCTGGCGCTGCTCGCGGGCCACGGCCAGCACGGCGCCGATGATCACCATGTTGTAGACGGTCCAGAGCGCGGTCATCCAGACGGTGGCGGTCTCCTCCCCCGCGCCCAGGCCCAGGCGCACGGCCGCAGCCACCAGGCCGGCGAAGTTCAGGGCCCACAGGACCATGTAGGGCCGCGCAATGCGGCGGTCGAAGTAGGCCTTCTCGATCAGGCCGCCCTTGGCCGTGACGTTGAACTTGCCCAGCTTGGGATTGATGAGCGCCAGCAGGGTCGGCAGCAGGATGTAGGGCGCGAGCACGGTCTCGTAGACCTCGCTCCAGAAGGAATGCCGGTGGCTGCCCTGGATGATGGAGTTGGTCATGTTGGCCAGCACCAGGTGGGGCAGCGAATAGGCGGCGAAGGTCAGCGCATAGGCGCTCAGCACGCGCAGGTCGAGCAGCAGGAAGGCCAGCGGGGCGGTGAGGAAAACCAGGCGCGGGATCGAGAACAGGAAGTGCGCCATCGCGTTCAGGTAGCACAGGCGCTGCCACAGGGTGAGCCCGCGGCCGAGCAGCGGGTTGTCGATGCGGAAGATCTGCGTCATGCCGCGCGCCCAGCGGATGCGCTGGCCCACATGGCTGGCCAGGTTCTCGGTGGCGAGGCCGGCGGCCTGCGGGATGTTCAGGTAGGCCGTGCGCCAGCCCAGGCGCTGGAGCTTGAGCGCGGTGTGGGCGTCCTCGGTGACGGTCTCGACCGCGATGCCGCCGATGCCTTCCAGCGCGTCGCGGCGCATCACCGCGCAGGACCCGCAGAAGAAGGTGGCATCCCAGAGGTCGTTGCCGTCCTGCACGATGCCGTAGAACAGCTCGCCCTCGTTGGGCACGACGTGGAAGAGGCCGAGGTTGCGCTCGAAGGGGTCGGGCGAATAGAAGTGGTGCGGCGTCTGCAGCAGCGCGATCTTCGGGTCGCGCAGCATCCAGCCCATGGTGACCTGCAGGAAAGAGCGGGCCGGCACGTGGTCGCAGTCGAAGATGGCGATGAACTCGCCCTTCGTCTTCGTCATCGCGTGGTTGAGGTTGCCGGCCTTGGCGTGGGTGTGCTGCTCGCGGACGATGTAGCCCGCGCCGACCCGCGCGGCGAAGGCGCGGAACTCGTCGCGCGTGCCGTCGTCGAGCACGTGGACATGCAGCTTGTCGCGCGGCCAGTCGATGTGCAGCGCGGCGATGATGGTCGGCTCCACCACCGACAGCGGTTCGTTGTAGGTGGGGATGTAGACATCGACATGCGGCCAGTCCTCGAGCGGCCGCTCGATCGGCACCGGCCTGCGGTTCAGCGGCCGGGCGGTCTGGATGTAGCCGAGGAAGAGGATGATCCAGGCGTAGACCTCGGCACCGAGCAGCGCGAAGGTGGCGAGGTAATCGACCCAGCCGTAGCGCGGGTCGTCAAAGCCCAGGGTCTCGGTGAAACGCCAGTAGGCGTAGCGCGAGGTCAGGAAGATCGACAGGCCGATCAGCACCAGCGTGGCCCAGCGCCGCCCCTGCATGCGCAGCGCGGTGATCCAGGCGAAAGCGAAGAGCAGCAGCGAGACCAGGGTCTGGCCCTGCCAGTCCAGCGGCACGGCCACCAGCGGCAGCATCACCGCCAGCACCAGCAGCAGCGTCAGGCCGAAGACAAAGCTGCTCCCCAGCCCCCGCAGGGGCTTGCGTGTGTCCAGACCCATGGTTCAGGCTTGGTGCAGACGCTGCAGGGCGGCAAGCGCGCAGCTGGCGTAGAGCGCCTGGAAGCCGGCGCCGCGGAACAGCTCGGTGCTGAAGGGCTCGCCCTTCAGCATGCTGGCCGCCAGGCCGGGGTCGCGCATCACCGGCAAGGGCGCCAGCTGCGGACCCAGCAGCTCGCGCAGCGAGGCCTCGACCTGGCAGTGCACGGCGTCCTGCGGATCGAAGGTGTTCAGCACGAAGAGCGCCTGGCCCGGCTCGCTCTCCAGCACCCGCAGCATGGCCTCGGCTGCACGCAGCGCGAAGGCGTCGGGCCGCAGGGGGATGACGTTCAGGTCGGCATCGGCCAGGGAGCGCCGCCACAGCTCGTGGTGGCCCGAGGGCAGGTCGCAGATCATGAAGGCCTGGCCCGTCAGGCCGGCGAAGAGCTCGCGGCACTGGGGTTCGCAGCGCTCGATCAGCGAAACCGGCCAGACCCCGTGGCCCGGAATGTCCAGCGTCGACGGGCAGAGCAGGCCGACCGCGCGGGGGCTGCCCTCCCGGCCCAGCACCAGGGCGTCGGCACCCGGCACCACGCGGGCCTGGGGGAAGAACAGGCTGGCTTCGGCCGTGCCCTTCAGGTCCAGGATCCGCGGAGCCCAGCCAGCCTGCGCAAGCTGGGCGGCCAGACCGGTGGCCAGGGTGCTGACCCCCGCGCCCCCCTGGATCGAATGGAAGACCACGCGCGGCGTGCGCTCGGGCTGGCTGCGCCCGGTCGGCGGCAGGGCGGGCCGCAGGTCGAGGTTGACGGCGCCGAGGCCCGGCAGTTCGAAGAGCGCACCCGGCGGCGGGGTCAGCGACACGCTCGGGCCCTCGACCGAGGCAGCGCCTGGCAGGGTGCTGGAGGTGAAGGTCGACAGGCTCTCGTCCCGCACGGTGCCGCGCGGCGAAGCCTCCACCGAAGGCGCCGGCGTGGCGCCGGCCGCTGCGCGGGCAAGCGGACTGGGGCCGTCCGCCGCCGGCAGCGTTTCGGCCGCCGCAGCGTCCAGGATGTCGCCGAACGCCGCAGCGGGCAGGCTCGGCAGCGTGGCGACGGACTCCGGCAACGCCGAGCCGGTGGGGGCGGCCTGGGGCAGGGTTTCGGACGGCCCGTCTCCCGCTGCACTCGGGAAACCCGGGTCGGACACCGAAAGGGCTTCCGCACGCTCGACAGGCAGGGTCGGCCGCGCAAACCCCTTGGGCGGGCGATTCGTTTCCCCGAGCGGCCGGGGTGAAAAGTGCTGATACGACTCGATGCCGCCCAGGCCCAGCCGCGAGAAAAGGGACGACACGTCCGGGCTGATCCCCGCCTTCTGACCCATGAACTCCGACTCCTTCTGATTCCGGTGCCCCAGGGGGACCGCCCAACGCCCTGGCCCCCCTGCGTACCGCCGGAGGCGGTCGCCAAGGATTCGCAAGCGATTCAAACCATTTGTCCAACGCATCCCGAACCTTCAGGCGGAGTCCGGCCGCCGCGACATGCGCAGCAGCCAGGCGAAGCAAGCGAGGGGACGCGGACCACAGCGGAACGTCAATGTTCCGTCAGCCTAATGCAATGATAGGCGCAGTTACAAGTTGTCTGAAGGAAAGCTTAAGCTTGACGTGGTGGGAAAGCTTCAGAAGCCCGCCCCCCCCGACCTCAGGGGCTGGACGAGGGCCCGGCGCGGGCCGGGATGATCGCGATTCGGCTTGCCCGGCCGGCCGCCGTGCGGCCCGGTCTGGGCCCATGCCGGGGGACAGCGGAGAAGAAGCCGCGCTTCATGACCTCGCAATTCCGACATGCGATTATGCGATTGCGAATTCACGATGCCGCCGCGCGTCAAAGCCGCGGCTTCTCCGGGACGATCCCATTTTTTTGGAAAGAAACTCAAGACCAGGCCCCGTCCGGCGCCCAGCCCAAGCGCGCCGACTATGCTTGATGGAATTGATTGCAGGGCCTGCGCCCACCTTTTCAATGCATGACCGAATTTGCCCCTGGTGCATAGTCAGGGCATGTCGCCGCACAAGCTCATCAAGCGACTCGTCGAAGATGCAGGCGGCGCCCTGCCCGTGGCCAAGGCCATGGGCATCCCGGGCTTCCAGCCGACCTTGCACAAGATCTGCAACGGCCGTGTGCGCAGCCCCTCGCACGAGACCGCGCGCCGCATCGCGGACCACTTCGGCCTGGACGTGCTGGCCGTCTACGACGAAGCGATTGCCGCCGCAGAGTGGGCCCGCCGCTATGGCGATCTCCCTGCGGGCGTCCCCGCGCCCGGCCCTCTGTCGCGCCGGGATGAACTGCTCGCATCCGCTCGACGCGGTCGCTCGCCAGGGGTCCCTCAAGAGACCCCGGATCCTGCGCTGCTGCCCGAGGCTTTCAACCGCCCCGTCCAGATGACCCGGGAGACGCTGATGACCGACCCAGGGAGGGGTCCATCCACGTTCAAGACCGTGCTGGAAGACGATGCGCTGGCGCCTGAGCGGCCGGCGGGAACCGTGATGGTCTGGGACCGCGCGCAGCCGCCCAAGCCGGGCCGGCCGGTTCTCGTCAAGGATGCCCACGGACGTTTTCACGCACGCCTCTACCGCGAGGGCAAAACCCCGGAGAGCTGGTTCGGCAGCCCCCGCGATCCGGCCTATGCCGAATTCGGCAGCGAGGACGGCGCGGTGATTTATGCGAGCGCCTGCTGGGCTTTGATCGCCGAATCTTGATACTCCCCGGACCCGGGTTTCCCGAAGATTCTTTCGGGTTTCCGGCTGGGTCACTCGGATGGACTGGCGGCGTGCGGAACCAGGACTTCGGGGCCCGAATCCTCAGGAATATTTCCCGGGTTTCGCGCACTCGAACGATCCCGGCGACCGCTTCGACCCCCACGAATCGAGGGGCTCCTCGGGGCGAGACCCCACCAGGCCGTGCGGGGCCTCTGGCCTTGCACCGCATCCGCGTCAGCTTCCCGTCATGAATTTCGCAGCCGAGCGGCTGCCGGGGGCCGCCCGCGCGGCCGGAGCGCATGAGCTTCTGCGGGAGTCGCGCTTGGCCCGGCGCCGGGGCGCCGCCTAGCCTGCGGGCCTCCTCACCTTCCCGAGAGGCTCACATGCCCACGCTCCGCATCGGCGATCTCGCCCCCGACTTCGAACAGGCCTCCAGCATCGGCCCGATCCGCTTCCACGACTGGCTCGGCACGCACTGGGGCGTGCTGTATTCGCACCCGGCCGACTTCACGCCGGTCTGCACCACCGAGCTGGGCCGCACCGCGCAGCTCAAGGACGCCTTCGCGCAACGCCGGGTCAAGGTCCTCGCCCTGTCGGTCGACCCGGTCGACGCGCACCTGAAGTGGATCGAGGACATCAATCGCACCCAGCACACCACGGTCGACTTCCCGATCCTGGCCGATGCCGACCGCAAGGTCAGCACGCTCTACGACCTGATCCATCCGAACGCCAGCACCACGGCGACCGTGCGCTCGGTCTTCTTCATCGACCCGGCCAAGAAGATCCGCGCGACGATCACCTACCCCGCCAGCACCGGCCGCAACTTCGCCGAGATCCTGCGGGTGCTCGATTCGCTGCAGCTCACCGACCAGCACAGCGTGGCCACCCCGGCCGACTGGCAGGACGGCCAGCGGGTGGTGATCCTGCCCTCGCTGCAGGACCCCGAGCTGATCGCGCAGAAGTTTCCGCAGGGCCACGAGGCGGTCACGCCCTACCTGCGTCTGACCCCGCAACCGGGGCGCTGAAGCCGGCGGCCCCGGGCTGCTGCGCCCGGGGCAGCGCGAAGGCCCGTGCGGAGCCGGCACTGCTGGCGATGCAGCAGCCCGGCCGTGGCCCCAGCATTCAGAGAGCCTCCCATGCCTGCCAAGCAAGTCGTTTTCGTGGGCGACGCCCTCGCGCAGATCGACAGCACGAGCAGCGACTACGACCGCGAGAAGCTGCAGGAACGCGTGGCCAAGCTGGCCGGCGGCGTGGCGGTCATCAAGGTCGGCGCCGCGACCGAGGTCAAGCTGAAGGAGAAGAAGGCCCGCGTCGAGGATGCGCTGCACGCCACCCGGGCGGCCATCGAGGAAGGCGTGGTGCCCGGCGGCGGCGTGGCCCTGCTGCGGGCCCGGCAGGCCGTGGGCACGGTCCGCGGCGACAACAGCGACCAGGACGCTGGCATCCGCCTGGTGCTGCGCGCGATCGAGGAGCCGCTGCGGCAGATCGTCGCCAACGCCGGCGCCGAACCGAGCGTGGTCGTCGACCGCGTGCTGCAGGGCCGGGGCAACGAGGGCTACAACGCCGCCACCGGCGAGTACGGCGACCTGGTCGCGCAGGGCGTGCTGGATCCGGCCAAGGTCACCCGCACCGCGCTGCAGAACGCAGCCTCAGTGGCCAGCCTGATCCTGACGACGGAAGCCATCGTCGCGGAGCTGCCCGAGGACAAACCGGCCGCGCCGGCGGCCCCGGGCGGCGGCTTCGGCGGTCCGGACTTCTGAGAGGGTGTGAACGAAGCCGCCTTGCCCGCTCAGGTCGTCCGGGGCGGGGGGCGGCGGCTTGCGCCGATCGCGCAGATCGATGTGCAAAAGCCTTGGTTCCGCCGGCCGGGGGCCGCGGGCACAGTGCGCGGCTCCCCAGGAGAACCCCGCCGATGTCCACCCCCCTGCCCCCGCCCCGCCCGTCCGAGGCCGACGGCCTGAACCCGGTGCTCGAAGACCTGCTGAGCCGCTGGGCCGCCACCGCGGTCGCCCGGGACCAGCAGGGGGGCCATGCCGCCGAGGAGCGCGCCGCGCTGCGCGCCAGCGGCCTGCTGGACCTGACCCGACCGAGCGCCTTCGGGGGCCAGGGCGTCTCGTGGACCGGCTTCTACCGCGTGCTCGCCCGCATGGCCGAGGTGGACAGCGCGCTGGCCCACCTCTTCGCCTTCCACCACCTGCAGCTGGCGACGGTGCGCATCTACGGCACCCCGGCCCAGCAGGCCGCGCTGCTGCGCGATCCGCCCGGCCGCACGCGCTTCTGGGGCAATGCCCTCAACCCGCTGGACCGTCGCACGGTGGCGCGCCGCGAAGGCAGCGGCTGGGTGCTCGACGGCAGCAAGCGCTACTGCTCCGGCTCGGTCGGGGCGGACTGGCTGATCGTCTCCGGCTGGCAGACCGAGCCCGAGGGCCTGCTGATCGCGGCGCTGCCGGCCACCCGCGCCGGCGTGCATGTGCAGGAGGACTGGGATGCCTTCGGCCAGAAGCAGACCGACAGCGGCTCGATCCGCTTCGAAGGCGTGTGGGTCGCGCCGGACGAGGTGCTGGTGGCGCCCGGTGCGCCGCTGAGCGACTGGCAGACGCTGCGTGCGCTGATCTCGCAGCTGATCCTCACCCACCTCTACCTGGGCCTGGCCCGCGGCGCGCTGGCCGAGGGCCGCCGCTACCTGCGCGAACAGGCCCGCCCCTGGTTCAGCGCCGGGGTGGCGCAGGCCATCGACGACCCGATCGTCCAGCACCGCCACGGCGAGCTGCACCTGAAGCTGCGGGCGGCCGAGGCCGTCGCCGCCGAAGCCGTGACCGCGCTGGAGGCGGCCTGGGCGCAGGGCGAAGCCCTCGATGCCGCCGGCCGCGGAGCCGTGGCCGTGGCCACCGCCGAGGCCAAGGTGCTGGCCCACCGGGCCAGCGTCGAGATCGCCAGCCAGATCTTCGAGCTCACCGGGGCCGGCGCCACCTCGCGCCGCCTGGGCCTGGACCGCTACTGGCGCAACGCCCGCGTCCACACCCTGCACGACCCGATCGACCAGAAGCTGCGCGACCTCGGGCGTCATTCGCTCGCGTCGCGCTGGCCCGAACCCACGCCCTACGGCTGATCCCCCGCCCTTCGACCCCCTCCAGGAAACCCACGCCATGCAAGGCCGCCACCGGCGCGGGCCAGCGGCTCCTCCAAGCCCACCGGCAGGCGCCCCGGGTAGCGGCCGGTCATCAGTGCCACGCGCGTGACCGAGCAGACCGCCGAACTGGCGTAGGCCTGGGTGAAGCGCACCCCCCCGCCGCCAGACGGTCGAGGTGCGGCGTCCGGATGTCACGGGCGCCATAGACGCCGAGATCGGCCCAGCCCAGATCGTCGGCCAGGATGAAGAGGATGTTGGGACGCGCAGGCAGGCTCATCGGCTGATACAGGCAGGCGGCAGGAACGCCCCGGCCGGGGCGCCCCGGGCAGCCCCGGCGTGGCGGCCTGCCCTGCCCCTGCTGCGCAACGCGCATGCCCGGGAAACCGTCGGTCGCCTGCTGCGCCGCGAGCACTGCCCAAGCCCGCCTGCTGCGGGATGAACACCGAAGCCGGTGTCCGCCGCCCGTCCTGCTGCGAGCCCGACAGCAATCGCCCCCTGCGCACCGCTTCCCGCGACGCGCATCGGAAGCCCCAAAGCGACAAGGCCCCGCACTTTGCGGTGCGGGGCCTTGTTCGCTGGATCAGGTGGGGTGGCTGATGGGACTCGAACCCACGACGACCAGAATCACAATCTGAGCCGACTTTCAAGCGTTGACGCGGCTTGCGGGGCCATTCGTGGGAATCAGTGCTGAAGAATTAAGCACGAGTTTGCGCGGCCTGCAGAGGGGTCGTTCCCGCGCCGGCCAGGCCCTCCACAGACACCAGCGCCTGCACGATCAGCTCGGGATGCTTCCCGGTGCGCAGGAGGTACAGCTCCCAGCTCGCAGCCGGCATCACACGGCGTCCGGCATCCCAGTCGAGCCACGTCTGCCAACCGCGGCCGTGATGCACGGCACGCACACCTCCACCGCCTGCACAGACGGCACCGCGGCCTTGGGCAAGCAGCTGCGGGTCAGCGTGAGGTGAGCAGCGCCACCTCGGCCTCGCGCCGCCGCACCAGCCCGGGCAGCACGCGCCCGCCGCCGCGGGTCCACTTGCGCAGCTCGGTGGGCACTGCATCCCAGTCCTCGGCGTTGACCTTGCGGCGCAGGGTGCTGGCCTTGAGGTTGCCGGTGCCGCAGTTGTAGGCGAAGTCCACCAGCGCGGCCAGGCGGCCGGGGGTGTCAACGCCCGGGCAGAGCTGGCGCACGGCGGGCAGGTAGTCGCGCGTCAGGGTCAGTCGCAGCAGGCGCTCGGCGGCCTCGCGGCAGATCGGCGGGTCGGTCAGGCGCACGGGCGTTCCGTCGGCGTAGCGAGTGCTCCCGTAGCCGATCGTCGGGACGCCCGCGGGGCACAGGTAGGGGTGCGCGATGAAGCCCTCGAAGTGCCTGCAAAGCCCGGCGGCCAGGTCCATGGACTGCTGCGTCGCGGCGGCGGTGCTCATGCGGCCAGGCTCACTTGCCACGCTTCGTCAGCGTCCGGTCGGCCAGGTAGATGCCCAGCGCGGCGCCGAGGATTGCCCAGCCCTGCTCGTCGAGCACCCAGCCGGCGCGGCTGACGTGCAGCACCCACAGCACGACGCAGACCGTGGCAACGAGCGGTCGGATGATGCCGTTCCATGCATCGACCCAGCCGATTCCGCTTCGCCGGCCGATGCTTCCGGCCGCGGCCGCCCAGGCGTGGGCTTCGGCGGTTTCAACCTCGGACTCGGCCTGGACGCGGATGACCTGCACTCCCAGCTTGGCCTGCAGCCGCTGGCTCTCGATGTTGCGGACGTGCTGCGCTGCGTCCAGCTCGGCCTGCAGTCGCATGCGCTCGATCTCGTGCGCGTGCTCCTGGCGCTTACCGACCCATGAGCTGATCTCGCCCCAGAGCATGCGGAAGGCGTTGCCGCCGAGGAATGAGATGAGGGTGGTGAACATGAAGGTCTCCTCAGGGATGGGGCGGGCGCCCGGAGTGAAGGGCCGCGTGGATCAAGGCCCAGACGGCCGTGGCCGCGGCCGCGACACCCCCGGTCCACTTGGCCGCAACGCCCAGCCAGCCCAGCACGCGCAGGCCTCCTCGCAAGGCCTGCAGCAGGTCGCGGACTTGCACGGTGATGGCGGTGTTGGCGCTGAGCTCGGCCTGCATGCTGTCCATTCGGACCGAGCCATCGCGGAGGCTGGCTTCGATCGCAGCGAGGCGGTCTTCGTGGTCGGGATGGTCTGTGGTGTTCATTCGGAATCGTCGGGTTGGGGGTTGTCGGGGCCCCGCGCTTCGGCTGGCGGAGCGAAGGCGCCGCGCTCATAGCGCCATCCGATGCCGGGCGGGTTGGGGTCGTCGGGCTGGATAGGGATCAGGGTCAGGCCCTGGATCTGGTGGTCGTAGTGCTCGACCACGACGACGCTCGACACAAGACCCTCTTGGTCGACCACGGCCATCGTGTAGGGATGCGTCACCATGACACCTCGAGGAAGCCAGGCGAACCGGCGCTGCCGAGGCCGCTGCCGGCGGCACCGCCAGCGCCGCCAGCACCGCTGGAAGCGCCAGCCATGGCCGGATAGAAGGCATCGGACGCACCAGGGGAGCCACCAACCGACCCGCCCGGCAAGCCGAGCAAGGCGCCGCCGAAGCTCGTGGGCGAGCCGTTGGCCGCCCTGGCACCGCCACTGCCGATCAGCACGGAATAGGTTGCACCCGGAGTGACATTAACCAGTCGCTGGTGTGCACGGCCGCCCGACCCACCTACCACCCCAGGAATCGCCTGGTAGTTACCGCTCCCGTCGAAGCCTGCGGACCCATCGGTTCCGCCCGCTCCACCTCCAGCACCGCTGACCAGCACCGCCAGCACGCCTTGGGGGCAGATCCAGGAGCCGCTCGCGGTGTAGCGCTGGAAGCCGCGCGAGACCTCGGTGGCGAGGATGTGCCAGTTGGTGCCGTCGCACTGCAGGCGCACGGTGCGACACGCCCAGAGGGGGCTGGCTGGGTTGGTCGACGGGAAGCTGAGGGAGGCCTGCCCGCCCTGCACGCCACCGGCGGCGGTGATCAGCGCGCCGCCCGATCGGGCCAGCGTGACGGCTGCGGTGCCTGACATCTGCACCTCGCACCACCAGCCGTCGCCGGCCGTTGCGGCCAGCGGCAGCGTGAGCGTGAGCCCGGCCGTGCAGCGCAGCACGCGCGCGAAGTGCTCGGTGATCGACAGGGTGGTGTTGGCGGACAGCACGGTCGTGCCCAGGGTGTTGACGAGACCCAGCGCGGCGCGCGCTGCGGCGGGCGTCCCTTCGACCCCGAGCAGGCCGGCGAGGTAGTTGCGCAGCTCGCCGAACCACTGCTTGGCCTGGCCCTCGGTGGTGGCTGCGCCGGTGAGTGCGCTGATGGTGGGGAGTGCTGGCATGGATTGGCTCCAGAGGTTGATCAGCGCCACATCGGGCTGCTGGCGTCAGGCGACCACATCGGGGCTGCATCGTCGGCCGACCACATGTAGTCGGCCTCCATCCCGAAGCTCAGGGTCACCCAGGGACCGCGGGTGCGGCCGTAGGCCGCGACGCGGATCCAGGTGGCTGCGCCGTACAGCGCGGCCACGGCGTAGTTGGCGGCCGAGGTCTCGCCGACGCGCGTCCACGCAGCCCCGGTCTGTGCGGCGGACATCTCGACCAGGTAGTAGTCGGCCCCCGGTGCGGCTTGCCAGCTGAGCAGGGCCACGCCGGGGTCGTTGCTGCTGCTGCGCAGGCTCAGGCCGGTCACCTGTGGCGCGGTGTACTGGGTCGCCAGCTGGCTGACCTGCACGGGTGGCGGAAAGGTGCCCGTTTCGGCGGTGTGGACGGAAGGGTCGTCGTTGACGCACTCGATCTGCACCGAGCCGTCGCCGGATGGCCGGACGGCTGTCACGATGGCCCGCTGTGCCCAGGCCTGGGCCGGTCCGAAGCTCACCCGGCTGCGCTCACGGGCGGCACCGGTGTCGGGCGTGATGTCGGGCGCCAGGGTGAAGACCAGGGTCTTGTCGTCCGCGCCGCGGGTGACCGGCCAGGGACCGCTGACACGCCCGTCTCTGCCGCGCAGCGCGGCGTAGTGCGCCCCGGCGCCCCAGCTCATGGGCTCGCTGAGCACCAGGGTGCGGGAGGCGACCGTCCAGGTGACCGCATCGGCCGACTGACCCCAGGCGGGCATGTCGTGGGCCACGGCAATCAGGTCGCCCAGGCTTGGAATGAGGCCGTCAAGCTCGGTGGAGAAGCTGATCGTGCGGCGACGGCGTGCGTTGCTGGCTGCGTGGTACATGCCCTCGCGCCAGGCCTGGTCGCGGCGGGTCACGCCGAAAAGCTCGAGCTTGGCCGGCCGGGCCGAGCTTCCCCCGGGGACGGTGACGACGAGGCGCTGCGGGGCCCACTGCGTCTCGTCGAAGTAGCCCACATCCACGCTGTCGGGTGTGCTGTCGCTGGCCACGGCGTAATCGATGCTCAGCGAGCCCCGCAGGATGTTGGCTGGGCTGAAGAGGGCCACCGGCATCTCTTGGGGCTGGTCGCGCACCACGCGCACGATGCCGCCCTGCATGAACGCCCGGGCGCGGCCGCTTGCGGCGATCTTGCTCAGCGCTTCCCACAGGCTGACCGCATTGTCGAAGCGACCATCGAAGCTGTCGCCACGACCGTCCCACACCTCGGCCAGGGACGCGAGCGCATCCAGATCGATGCGGGCATCGGCGAGCCCTGCGCCGTAGCCCGGGTTTCGGCAGGCATCGGCCAGGGCCCAGGCCGGGTTGCGGGTGGGCTGCGGTGCGCTCCAGGCGCTGCCATCCCACAGCGGGAGCTTGCGCGTGGCGATGACGTTGACCTTGCGCGAGGCCAGGCCGCTGAGGTTGTTGCTGGCCCGCATCCGCATCGCGATCAGCGTCACGTCGCCGAACGCGTTGCTGCCCTGCAGGTAGCTGCGCAAGCCTGCCCAGGCCAGTTCATGGCCTGCCGTGGTCGCGGTGCTCTTGGCGTTGGTGCGGCGCACCCGCACCTGGTAGCGCCCAGGGGAAACGTCGTAGCGGCGGCTGTAGCGCTGGGGCGTGGTGCTGCTGTCCGTGAAGGTCTCGGTGAACACCACCCAGCCACCTGCCGGCGCGCCGGCGGCGTCGATGGGGCGCAGCCCAATCTCGACGGTGACGCTGATGCTGCCCACCGCACCGGTGCTGGTGTTGTAGACGTAGAGTCCGCGCGACGCCACGAAGTCCAGGCCGATCGCCGTGGCCACGGTGCCTGCGCCCGCGGCATTGAAGCCGCCGAGGTAGCGGGTGACGCTGACGTTGCCGCTGCGTGTGGCCGCCGCCGCCGCCGGCATCACGACGGTGAAGGTGTCTGGCGTCGGGGCGGAGGCCACCGTGTACTCGCCATCGGGCGCGGTGCCGGTCGTGAAGTCCAGCACCACGGCGCGCCCCAAGCTGAGCGCATGCGCCGTCAGCGTCACCGTCAGCGTCGTGCCGGCCTGGCTGTACGTTCCAGAGGCGGACCCAATGATCTCGGCCCCGGCCACCTCGGCGCTGGTGACGACCGAGGCCGGGAAGAGGCTCACCGTGCCGCCAGGCGGCACCACCTCGTAGGTGATGTCGTCGAAGTTGCTGACGGGCGTGTCCTCGATCCGCAGGGCCTCGATGTCGTACTCACCCTGCCCAAGGCACAGCAGCTGGTAGATGTACTGCTCGTTGCCAGCGAACTCCTGGTAGGGCTGAGCGGCCAGGTCCGGGTAGCCAGCCAGGCGCCCGTACTGCACGGGGATGGCTGCATCCAGGCGCGCCAGGTTGCCCTGGGCCTGCAGGTTGTAGGTCGGGCTGGGGGCGGCCAGCGCCGCCGCCGCCAGGTTGCTGGGGGCCTTGGGCGGGGGGATGACGGCGTTGATCAGCGCGCTGCCGGCGGCGAATGCCAAGGCACCTGCTTGCGCGGCGGTGAGGCCAACGCTCGCCCCAAGCGCTGCGACGTAGGCGCCCTGGCTAGCGATGATCAGTCCGATGGTCAGTACGGTGCGCAGCGGGTCCGAGCCGCCGCCGCCGCCCTGAGGCAGGCAGACCACCGCCAGGTGATCGCCGTCGACCACTGGTTGATCCCAGTCTGCGCGGAGCACGGCTTTCCCGTTGCGCAGCAGGATGTGCGGCACGCTCAACGCGGGCACCACGTCGACCAGGCGGCAGGCGTCGTGGATGGCGCGCAGCTCACGGCCCGTCGAGGGGTGAAATGGGTCGCGCTGGATCACGCACCAGGCGCGTGGCGCAAGCGGGGTCGGATGCACCATCGGGCTCATGCGCCGGGCTCCAGCAGGACCGCAGCCGGGCGCAAGGTGGCGCCGCTCGCGTGGCGGTAGATCCGCCGCTGCGGCCAGCCCTGCGCGGCCAGCCGGCCCGCCGGGGTGTAGACCACGCCACGGCCCTGCAGGCAGTGCAGCACGCCGCCCGTGGCAACCCAGAGGCCAACGTGCGAGGGGTGTCCGCCGCGGGCCAGCAGCACCGCGTCGCCCTCGTGCGCCTGGGCCAGCTCGATGACCAACCACTGCGGCCCATCGCTGACATCGGCTGCCGCGCGGGCGCAGGCCCGGGCGGACGTGGCGTCCACCGACAGGGGTGGCACATCGAGCGCCCAGCGATCACGCCAGACGCGGCGCACGAAGCCCCAGCAGTCGCTGTTGGGGGCGTTGGCCCAGGGCTGGCCCAGGTAGGCGGCGGACCAGTGCAGACCTGCCATGTCGGCGGCGTGCATCATGCTCATGCGATCAGGCCCGGGAATTCGGCCGCGGTGTAGCTGCGGGCCGGGAAACGCCGGTTCGCCAGGTCAGCGAAGCCGCAGCGCACCGTCACCCGCAGCGGCGTGGCGCGGATGGAAAGCACCTGCAGGGTCAGCGGAGGGTCGTTCTGAGGCGCCTCGAGGTCGCTGGCCAGGTACTGCCTGTAGATCACCTCCACGGGTTGCGTCGAGATGGCGGCGCGCTCGATCTGGGTCATCAACTCCGGGCCCGCGTTGTCCATCTCCAGCGTCAGCGTGGGCGAAGCGTCCGGGCTCACCTCGGGCAGCGCGGCGTCGAAGGCAAAGGCCACGAAGTCCACCAGTGCACCTGGCTGGCGGGGTGCCGCGGGCTCCAGACGGGCCTGCAAGTCCTGGAAGTCTCGGACCACCCGGACAGGCGCCGTGAAGTCGGGGTGCCACAGCTCCAGGGTGTGGAAGACAACCTCGCCCTCCGGGACGCTGGCATAGGCTTCGCGTAAGGCCTGGCTCAGGGTGCTGTCGGGCATCTCAGCGGACCTCCAGAGCGGCGCTCACATCCCAGAAGGCCTGCGAGTGCATGCGGTAGGACGGCGCGCCGACGAAGCGCGCCAGTCGTGTTTCGGGCTTCGTGCCCCCAAGGTGCAAAGTGATCTCGAACCAACCCGCGCCGCCCTGCAGCCCATCCACGGATGCAGGCGCCGTGGTGCGCGTCGGGAGGTAGGGCCGCAAGGGACCTGCAGACAGCTGGGCGCCCCAGACGTAGGCCGTCGCGGTGACGCCGTCGCCAGCGAACGCGCCAACGCCCGCCGCATCGGTCAGCCGGATCCGGAAACGGCGATTGGTCGCCGAGGCGTTCGGGTAGCCGCTGAGCCACATCCGCCACCACCCTCCGACCAGGGCCTGAACGCCCCAGTCCGTCGTCACGCCGGCCCCGGAGGTGTACTCCGCCGAGGCGATCAGTCCGGCGGCTCCCGTCTCGGTGTTGAGCTTGACGCTGTGCAGCGCATTGCCCGTCCCGAAGGCATAGATCTGGATGTCGCGTGAGCCAGCGGCGCGCACGTTGACCGACACGGTGTGCTCGCTCATCGGCGGCAGGCCGGTCACGTTGCGCTCGATGTAATGGTCACCAAGCTCCGTGTTGGGCACCAGGCCGTCGGCGCTCAGCGAGCCGTCAGGGGCCGCGAGCGCGTCGGGCTGCCTCGACTGGATCCGCGCCGATCCCCAGTAGGCATTCGCGAAGTCCTGGCTGCACTGCAGCAGGTTGTAGCTCTCGGAGCTGCCCACCCAGGCACGCCAGGCGGCCAGCTCGTCCGTGCGCAGGCGCCAGGTGGCTTCCACCCGATCCAGGCGGGCGGTGCTGCGCAGGCGCACGCGCGCCAGGCCGCTGTCCATGTCGCTGCGCAGGGTGCCGTCCAGCGGGCTGATGCTGTAGCCCTGCACCAGCGGGCCGGGCAGGCTGAAGGGGAAGGCGGCCATGGCGGTCGGTCGGGGTCAGTAGGCGCCCGCAGCGCGGTTGAGGCCGTAGGTGCGCTGCAAGGCCCCGGCCACCGGGCCTGTGCCGCGGCTGATCTTTCCGGCCAGCGTGGCTTCGACCTGCTCGATGAGCACCTCAACGATGCGACTGCCGTCCGGGCCGCGGCCTTCGCTGGCGCTGGCCTGGGCCACCTGCCCGGCGTTGTTGTTGACGATGACCTGCATCGGCGAGGAGTCACTGCGCCAGCTTGCTGCCGCCGAACGGCCCACCAGCCCGCCCTCGGCGAAGGCCGGCAGGCTGCGGCGCACGCCGGCGGGCACGCGGTCCGCCTGGTTCAGGCGCTCCAGCAGGCCCAGGCCCAGGCGCTGCACCGCCGCAGCGCGGATGACGAATTCGCCGTTGCTCAGCATGGCCGGCACCTCGTCGCTAGTGCCGGTGCCGGGGCCCGTGATGAGGCCGCCGCCCGCGCGGCCGAGCTTGACGCCCGCCGTGGGTAGGCTGTAGTCCACGCCGCTCGATCCTGCGCCGGCCGAGCCGCCCCCCGCACCGGACAGGAAGCTGGCGATCAAGCCCAGCAGCCCTTGCCCGCCGCTGCTGGCCACGGCCTGGCGGAACTGCACCCGCGCCAGCTCGGCGATGATGGTGTCCACCATGCCCTTGAGGCTGAGCTTGCCGGTCTGGGCGAAGCGGACGAAGGCGTCCTCCGCGCTGCTGAGCAGGCCCTGCATGGCGTTGTCGGTGGCCTCGCGCATGAGGCGCTGGGTGTCGCGCCAGCCGTCCACCAGGCGCCGCCAGCCGGGCTTCATGCGCTCGGCCAGGGCCTCGTTTTCCGCCGCCACGGCGTCGGCGGTGGCGCTGGCAAGCTCGCGCAGCTGCGCTTCGATGGCGCTGCGCTGCGTCTTGGTGGTGTCCTTGGCGTCGAGCTGCACATTCAGCCGCGCGGTGATGCTGCCGGCTTCCTCGCGCAGGCGCTTGATGCGCGCTTCGGTCTCCTGCAGGTCGCGCTGCTGCGGGTCGGCCACCAGGTTCAGGCGGATGTCGCGGGCCTGCTCGCGCAGGCGGCGCAGCTGCTCGCCGGCCTCGGCCAGGGTGCCGCTGCGCTGCTCGGTGACTCGGCCGCGGGCGGCGCCGACATCGGCTTCGGCGGCGCGCACCTCGGCCGCCGGTGCGCCCAGGCGGCGGCGCTCGGCCAGGATGGCGTCGGCCGCGGCCGCCTCGGCCTGCACGCGGCGCAGCGCAGCCTGCTCGGCGGCCGCGGCCAGGCCGGCGGCGTCCAGCTCGCCCGCGGCACGGGCCTGGGTGCGCAGGGCCAGCTCGGCGTCGATGCCGCGCTGCTCGATGCCAAGGCGCTCGCGCACGGCCTGCTCGGCGAGCTTGAGCTCGTCGGCCCGGCGCTCGCGTTCGGTGTCGGCCGGCAGCTGGGCGCGGTCGCGGCGCAGCCGGGTGAGCTCGGCCTGCAGCTTGGTGCGCTCGGCGCGCTGCTGCTCGCGCTCGGCCTCGCTGGCGAGGAGGCTACGCGCCCGGTCGGCGTGCAGCTTGTCGATCTCGTCCTGCAGATTGGCGCGCTGCGCTTCGGCGTCTTTGTCGCCCAGCTTGGGCTTGATCGCGTCGCGCTGCGCCTCGCGCTTGCTGATCTGCTCCAGCCGCGCCGCGTCTTCGGCCTGGCTGCTGGGGGCCGCCTTGCCAAGCGCGGCCAGGTCCTGCTCGCGCAGGCGGATCTGCGCGTCCACATCGGCCCGGGCAAGGCGCAGCTTCTCGGCGTAGAAGCCTTCCAGGCTCAGGGTCTCGGCCTCAAGCCGGCGCTGCAGCTCGGCCAGGGCGCGGGCGTTGGCATCGGCGGCCAGGGTGGCCTGGGCTTCGCGGGCGGCCTTGTCGGCGGCCAGGCGGGCTTGTGCGGCCTGGCGTGCGGCGTCGCTCACAGCGGCCAGCTCGGCGGTGATGTCGCGCCCGCCTTCGACCGGCTTCTCGCCCGGTGTGTCGCCTGGCTTGCCGCTGGGCGCGAGGGCTTTCAGTTGCGCATCGATCTGGGCCGCACGGGCCTTGAGCTCGTTGTATTCCGCCTGGACGTTCAGCCCGACCCGGCCCTTGTCCGCGCCGGCCTTGATGCGATCCAGTTCAGCCTGGATGGCCTGCCGCTCGGCGGCCAAGTCGCCCGCGGAGGCCGCCGGCTTGTTCTTCTTGGCCTCGGCCAGGCTGTCCCACAGCGCGATCAGGCCAGTGATGGCCAGCGACACCAGCCCCACGGGGCCAAGCAGCAGCCGCATGGCGCCGCCCAGCAAGCCCACGCCCACGCTGGCCCCAGCCGAAGCCGTACCCGCCCCCACCAGGCCGGGAACCAGCAGGCCGAGCGACAGGCCGAGCTTTGAGAAGAACAGGCCCAGGGTGGCCGCCGCGATCCGCAGCGCTCCGAAGGACAGGGCGATGGCCGCCGCGCCGCCGGCCAAGGCGGCCAGCCCCGGCGCGGCGTCCACCACGGTGGCGATGAGCTTGGCCAGGCCGTTCACCAGGCCGGCCACCAGCTTGATGGCCGGAAGCAGCGCCGCACCCAGCGCGATGCCGATCTCGCCGATGCCGTTGCGCAGGATCTTGATCTGGGCGTCGGTGGTTTCCAGCTGGATGGCCAGCGCCTTGCCCAGGCCGCCTTGCGCGGCTTCGTCCTGCGCGGTCTTCAGGGCCGTGCGCAGCTGGTCAAGGTTGCCGGTGAGCTTGGCCAGGGTGGCGGTATCGCCGCCGCTGCCAAAGAGCCCGGCCAGGGCCTGGCTGCGGCTCTTGGCGTCGAGCGTCTCCAGCGTTCCCAGGAAACCCAGCAGCGCGCCCTGTGCGTCCTGCTCGATGGCTCCGGCCAGTGTCTTGGCGTCCACCCCCAGCACCTTCAGCACGCGCTGGAAGTCAGCGCTCTGCTGCGGCGCGGCTTGCAGCTTGCTCAGCAGGTTGTTGATGGCGGTGGCGGCGATCTCGGGCGGGTCGCCCAGGCTCAGCATGCTGGCGGCCAGGGCGGAGACCTGTTGTGCGCTCAGGCCGAACTGGCGACCCATGCCGCCGGTGCGCTGCAGCACGTTGACGATGTCGCGCTCGGTGGCGGCGCTGCTGTCGCCCAGGGCGTTGATGCTGTCGGCCAGCGCGCGCACCTGCGGCACGCTCAGGCCGAAGATGTTGCCCAGCTTGCCCACGGCGCTGCCGGCGTCCTCCGCGCTTATCTTGAAGGCCACCGACATCTCGGAGGCCAGGCGCACGAACTCGGGGATCTGCTCGCCGGCGATGCCGAGCTGGCCGCCGGCCTCGGCCATCTGCGCCAGACCCACGGCGGTGACGGGCAGCTCGCCGGACAGCTCGCGGATGCTGCGGGTGATCCTCTCGAAACCCTCGGGCGTGGTGTCCACCACCTTGCGCACGTCGGCCAGGGCGGCTTCGAAGGCGATGGCCTCACTGCTGGCCGCGCGGAAGACCAGGAAGGAACCCACCGCCGCCGCTGCCGCTTCCTTGACCTTGAGGAAGGACTGCGCGAAGCCGTTGGTCTGCGCGTTCAGCTCGGCGATGCGCTCCTGCAGCTTGAGCTTGGCCTGGGCGATGGCCGTGACGCTGAGGGTGCCGCTTTCCTTGAGCGTCTCGAAGGCCTTCTTGGCTTGGTCGATGCCATCCTTGATGTCGGCGAAGGGCCGCACGCCCAGCGTGTCGCGTGCACCGGCGATCTTCAGCTCGGCCTGCTGGGCCTGCAGCGTGCTGCGCTGGGCCTGCAGGGGCTCCACCCGCGCGGCGCGCGCCAGGTCGAGCCGGGCCAGCTGCTCGGCCGTGAGCTTGCCGCTGTCGCGCAGGCGGGCGAATGCACCGTTGCTGCGCTCGATGCGCTGCGTGAGGGCCTCCACCGACTGCTCGGCGGCAGACAGGCCGCCGCTGATGGACTTGCCGGAATCCGAGATGCCCGAGAACGCAGCGCGCGCGGCCTGCAGCACCCCGTTGAGCTGGGCGGAGACAGCCTGCGCCCCGTCCAGGGCGATCTTGATGCTGACGGGGGCTACTCCGCTCATGCTTCAAGCCTCAAAATGAAAGTTGGAAGACCAAGGAGGACGCCGTGAACCCACTGCCCAGCGACGAAGAACTGACCCGGCGGGTGCGAGAGAGCGAACGGCGCGAAGTCATGACCTACTGGGCCATCGTGGCGCTCATGGGGCTAGCCTTCGCGGGCTTCAAGCCGGCGATGTACCTGTTCGCGGTCATGCTGCTGCTGGTGCCGGCCGGGCTGGTGCTCATCGTGTGTGCCTCGGCGCTCTTCCAGAGCCTGGCGCTGATGGGCGTCAGCGTTGTGGACGACGCCACGCCGAAGCGCGACTGATCACTCCTACCCCTCCCGCCACCCTTCCCCAGCCAGGTCCAGCCCAAGCGCCTCGCCCAGGCCCCGCCAGTGCTCGTCCTGGCGTGCCGCGGCGCGCGATCCGTCCAGGTCCAGCATGGACGCGCGGGCATCCAGGTAGTCGTCGCCCGCGGCGTGCGCGGCCAGGCGCTGCGCGTCCATGCTGGCCACCCGCGCCGCGGCATCCAGCCGGGCGTGCGCCCGCAGGTAGCCGCGGACCTGGGCAAGCGTGTAGCCCGGCAGGTCCGCGTGGCGGTGGCCGGCGGCGATCAGCCGGGCGGCAAGGTCGAACCAGCCGGGGGCGGATGCATCGGGCCCAGCGCGCCGAAGGCCGCCGTGATCCGGCCCGCCGCCCGCTCGATGGCGGGCTGCAGCCGGCTCGAAAAAAAATCGACGTTGACGGCCAGGGCCTCGGTGAGCAGGCCCACCATGTCATCCAGCGGCAGCTCGCCCACCCACTGCGCGGGCCGGCCGGTCAGGGCCGCCAGCAGCGCGGCCAGCTCGTCGCCCTGCGCGGCCAGGGCCACGGCGTCGATGCCGCCGCCGCGGGCCATGCCAGCCAGCACGCCCGACAGGGGCGCAGCGGCGCGGGCCACGGCGGCCATCTGGCGGACCTTGATGGGTGCGAGCTCCAGTACTTCGCCGGCACGGGTGGTGTAGGTGCTGCCGGATTCGCCCAGCAGGGCGAGCAGCTCGTCGTCGGCCGGAGCGCGGTTGGTTTCGGCTTGGGTCATCGGTCGAAGTGCTGGGTCAGATGGCGACGATGCGGAAGTCGTCGTTCGCGCTCGACGGGCGCAGGGTCATCTCCACCGCGCTGAACATCTTCGTGCCGTCGACCTGGTCGGACACGCTGGTGATGACGCCCACCGGGGCGTAGACGAGCACCTTGCGGCCGCTGGCGCTGCCATGCACAAGGCCCAGGGCGCGGGCGGTGCCCGCGTGCATGTCGGCCACGAGGTTCGCGTGTGCGCTGGGGCCCAGGTCGGCCGTCAGGCTGCAGGTGGGCGCGCGTCCGTAGATGGCCACGGTTTCCTGCGTCGCCAGCTCCAGGTCCTGCACGTCGTTGGCGCAGTCGATGCTGAAGTCCTTGAAGTTGTAGGCCGTGCCGCCCGTGATCGCGCCCGCGCTGTAGGTGGCGGCACCGAGGCTGAGCTGCGTGGTGGCCACGGGGCCGACGGCCTCGGGGCGGATCCAGCCCGTGAGGGTGGGCGTGACGCCGGCGGAACCGGTCACGCTGCTGACCAGGCCGGTGAAGGTGAAATCCAGGCTGGGGACCTGACCCACGCTCATGTTGAGCTTGAACGTCCCGGCGCAGAAGTTGTACTTCTCGAGCCGGTCGTTGATGTAGGCCCAGATGGTGAGGGTCTTGAGGCCGATCGACGACGGCGTGTAGTCCACCCGCGCACCGGCTGTGATGGCCTCGGCAAAGCCGCAGCCGATCAGCAGGTCACCCCATGCCGGCGCCGTGCCCAGGGTGCCCGAGCTCTGCAGCTCACAGCTGAAGGTGACTTCGGCACGGCGGGTGTAGGGCAGTCGGTCCGGCGCAGCGAAGGCGCCAATGATGGTGTCGCGCTCAGCGAACTTCTCGGTCACCTTCACCGACAAGTTGCTCACGCGGATGGCCACGGCGTCGGCCGTGTGGGTGGGTGCGGCATCGGTGCCCGAGGCGGTCTCCACCTTGGCCAGGATGACGGTCTTCTGGATGCTTCCGGCCATGTCTTACTCCTCCTGCATGGGTTCAAGGCGGGCCTGGCCGGCTTCGAGGTTCGCGTCAGCAACAAGGCCAAGCGCCTGCGCGGCGCTGGCTTCGCTGCCGGCGTCGGCCGGGCTGAGGCTGCCGTCCTGGTGCCGCAGCCAGCTGCCGCCGCAGGGCGGGTTGATCTCGGTGCCGTCGGGCGACGGCGGAATGCTCAGGGTGGTGGCTTGCTGCGGCATGTCAGGCCTCCGCCTGGTTCCCATCCGCCGTAGCGGATGCGCCACCCGATTCGCGGACGGTGTCCGCCGGACGGGCGCGGCGCCTGCTGGCCTGCGGCGCAACCTTGTCGTCGTCGTCGTCGTGGACTTGGCGCCAGCCAAGGCGCAGGTGGGCGCCAAGGCAGTCCGGGTGCACGGCAATGCGCTCGCCGTTGAGGGAGATGGTGATGAGCTTGTCCATGGCGATCAGCCCATCACGAGCGCGACATGCTCGCTTTGCACCACCTTGAAGCCGTAGGCCAGGTGCAGGCGCCAGGTGGACATGCCGTCACCGGCGATCTGCACCAGCAGGTAGGTCATGCCGGTGCTGTCGCTGATGAGCTGCTGCTGCATCAGCGGGTTGGCCGGCATGACCGGCGGGCGCATGATGCCAACCACCGCGTTGCGCTCGAAGGCGAGGTTGGCGGTGTAGTTGTTGCCCACGGTCACGCCGTTGCCGATGGGGATGGTGATGCGCGCGCCGGGGCGGTTCAGGCTGATGAGGCCCGGGCCGCTGCGGCCGGTGCCGACCACGTACTTGTTGGCGCCGTCCGCGGCGAAGCTGAGCACATCCCCGGACAGCACGGTGCCGGTGCCGGTCGCCAGGGTGATGTCGGCCACGCCCGGCGCGGTAGCGCCGCTGGTGACGTAGCTGGCGCCGGTGCCCTTGGTGTGCAGGCCGATGCCGGCGGACTCGCGTAGGGTGAAGCCGAACTGGCGCTGCAGGTCGCCGCTGCGGCGCTCCGCATCGCCGCCGGCCAGGTAGCTCTGCTGGACGATGCCCAGCTTGCGCAGGTTCAGGCCTGCGGCGGTGTCGAACACCATCTGCAGGTCGGTCAGCGGGGCGCCGTTGTCGGCCAGGGTCTTGCGGGCCTCCGCGATCAAATTGATGTCCGAGCCGAAGGGCGTGGTGCCCGCCGAGCCGACAGCGCGCGAGGCCCCCACCTTGATGGCCTGCGCACAGGCCTGCTCGGCCCCGTTGCGCAGGGCGCGCATGCCCTGGGCCACCATCTGGCGCACCCACTCGCGGTCGTTGTCGCCGTTCTGCAGGCTGCGCAGCTGCTCGCCGGTGAGGTGCCAGCTGACGAACTTGTTGGCCGTGATCTGCACGTCCACGCTGGAGGCGGCGGCGTCGCTGCCAGCACTGGCGGTCATGGCCGGTACGAAGTCGGCGGTCTGCGCCGTCGGGGCGATCGGCACGCGCACGGAGTCACCCACGGCGACGCCCTTGTCATCGAAGCTCGCCGCGATGGACGAGATGACGCCGAAGGGCTCGTTGGATACCTCCTGCGCGGCGCTGTACAGGGTGGGGATGAGGGCGGTCAGGGTGTTGGCCATGTCAGGCTCCGGGGATCAAAGGGATGCGGCGGGGTGGGTGTTCAGGCCGTGTCGGCAATGGCGAAGCCATCGCCGACGGCCTTGGCGCGGTCCTTGGGGCTGAGCGCGGCGAAGTCCTGCGCGCTCATGGTCTTGTTGCCGCCAGGTTTGCCGCCCTGGGCGCCCTTGAAGCCGCTGCCGCTGCCGCCGTTGTCCGCAGGCTTGAGCAGCACCGGCTTGGCCTTGACCAGGCCGGCCACGCCATCGGCCAGCGGCACCTGCAGGCCGTCGGCGCTGATGAAAAACAGCTCGTCGCCGTCTTGCTTCAGGCTCTGGCTGATGACGGCACGCGCCACGTCCGGATCGGCGAAGGGGTGGCGGGCAAGCTGATCGGCGATGGCGCGCTCGCGCTTCTCCGCCTGGTAGCGGCCCGTCACCTCGGTGGCGGACTGCTTGGCTTCGTCGCGCTCGCGCTCGGCTCGCTTGAGCTTGATCTCGTACTGCTTGATCGCCTCGGCCTGGCCCTTGGCGTCGGGCAGGTTGTCGAGCTCGTCCGGGCTGTCGATACCGAGCTTCTCGAGCGCCTTGGCCAGCAGCGCATCCTTGCCCTTGCGCCCATCGATGCTTTCCTGGGCGGCCTTGCGCGCCTTGTCCTCGGCCTTGAGGGCGCGGGCCTCCAGGGCGTCGGTGTGCTTGGCGAGGTCGGCGGACAGGGCCTGCAGCGTCTCGCTGTCGATCTTGTCCTTGTAGGCGTCGAGGTTCATGGCATTGAGGCGGATCGGTTGGTCTGCGCCGTGGCCGCGCATCCCGCGCCAGCCGGCACATCGGCCAAGCATCTCGCTGAGCCTTGCAAGGCAGCATCCGCCGGGCATCGGACGCGCTTTGCCAATCCGCGTCCGACTTGGCGCCAACCATCGGGCGATGGACTGGAGCGCCTACCGCAACCTCTTCGACCTCGCCGGCCAGGCTCTGGACGGGCGCGGCGGATTCCGGCCCGCGCTTGGCGATGGCTCGCATCTGGTGCGCCACACGCGTGAGGGCGACGACAAGTTCAAGGCCCGCAACGCCTTGGCGACCTACGAGAACCACATGCGCCAGGCCTGCGACCGCTTCGCCGCGTTCCTAGGCCGGCGCAAGCCGCAACGCCAAGGGACGGATGCACCGCTGGTGCAGGCCATGCTGGCCGACGCCGACCTGGCCGGGCGCGACCTGGACAGCTTCTGGCGCCAGTTTGCGCAGCAGGCCGCGGCGCGCGGCTCCATGCTGCTGGTGGTCGATCGACTGGCAACGAACCAAGCCCCCACCCTCAGCGCCCAGCAACGGCTGCGCGCCCTGCCCTATGTACGCGCGGCGTACCCCGAGGCCATCGATGCGTACCAGCTCGACGCTTTCGGCGGCGCATTCGAGCAGGTGACCCTGTCCGGCATGGAATTCGTCGATGGTGTGCTGCGCGAGGTGCGCCGCGACTACGACACCACGAGTTGGCGCCTTCGCGTGCGCCGCACCGAAGCTGGCGGTCGGTCGCTTCTGGACGAGTGGGACGTCTTCTCCGAGGGTGAGCACGGCTTCGGCGCCTGCCCGGTGCTGGCCTTCACCGAGGACGGAAGCTCCTTCCCATGCCTCGGCCGCTTCACGCAGATCGCCGACCTCAGCCGCGACCTCTTCAACCTGCGCAGCGAGCTGCGCGAGATCCTGCGCGCCCAGACATTCAGCCTGCTGACCCTGCAGGTTCCCGAGGGCAGCGACGGCGCCGACGTGGCCAAGACCGTGGCCGCCACCGTAGGCACGCACTCCATGATGGTCTACCAGGGCGAGCGGCCGGGCTTCATCGCGCCTGATCCCGGGCCGGTGGAGTCCTACATGGCCGCCATTGCCGCTGTGCGCAAGGAGATCGCCAGGGTGGCCATGGATGACGCCGTCAGCAGCAGCGGCCAGGCCGAAAGCGGCCTGAGCCGGCGCATGCGATTCGACGCGCTGAACGCAGCGCTATCGCGCTTCAGCCTCAACCTGCAGGCCCTCGAGCTGCGCATGTGGACGCTCTTCCACCGGGCGCTCGGCACCGAGAACCGCGTGACGGTGAGCTGGCCCAGCGACTACACCCTGGCCGACGTGGCGTCCGAGCTGGACATCCTGGCGCTGATGCAGGCCACCGGCATGCCCGAGGCCGTGCTGACCGAGAAGCGCCGCGCGATCGTGGCGTCCGAATTCGACGCCGCCGCCGATGCCACCAAAGCCGCGCTGCAGGCCGCCATCGACGAGGCCGGCCAGGCCGGCTCCGGGCCTGCGCCCGCCGACAACCCAACCGACAACCCGCCCGGCTCCACCGGAGCCTGAACACCATGGCCCTGCAATTCAGCACCGCCGTCCGCAACGCCATGCTGGACGCCATCGAAACCGCCACCGGCCCCGGCGCCAAGCTGCGCCTGTACAGCGGCGCGGCACCGGCCAACCCGGCCGCCGCGGCCACCGGCACCATGCTGGTTGGCATGGCCCTGCCCGCCGACTGGATGGCCTCCGCCAGCGGCGGCAGCAAGGCCCTGAGCGGAACCTGGCAGGCCACGGGCGCGGCGGCCGGCACGGTGGGCCACTACCGCATCGTCGACAACGCCGGCACCACCTGCCACGAGCAGGGCAGCGTCACCGCCACCGGGGGCGGCGGCGACCTAACGCTGGACAACACCAGCATCGCCGCAGGCCAGACGGTGACGATCACCAGCAAGACGCTGACTGCGCCCAACGCCTGAGCCCCGCGCCATGAGCGTCCGCGTCAAGCACGCCTTCGTCAGCACCAAGGCCGATGGTGACGACCCCAGCGTCGTCCGCCCGTCCGACTGGAACGCCGACCACGCGTTGCTCCTCGCCGGCCCGGCCCTGGTGGGCAGGGCCAGCGATGGCGACGGTGCGGCGGCCGAGCTTCACGTCGCGTCCGGCCTTGCCCTCGATGCAACAGCCGGACTCAGCGCCCACAGCACCCGCGGCCGCGTGCTCGCGGCCACCCGCAACCTGCAGGGGTTCTGATCCATGCCTGCCAACACCGACCCGATCTACACCCGCAAGCCCGACAACCAGTGGGTCACCATCCCCGGCGGCACGGCGGCCAACACCGCCGTGGACGGCACGGGTACCGTGTTCACCGCCTACGCGGCGGATGCCACCAACGGCAGCTTCCTGCAGCGCCTGCGCGTCAAGGCCGCTGCGGTGAGTGCGGCCACGGTGCTGCGCGTGTTCCTGAACAACGGCGGCAGCAATGCGACGCCGGAGAACAATGTGCTGATCGACGAGATCGCGCTGCCCGCCATCACCGGCAGCAACACGAGTTCGGTGCAGGTCTTCGATGTGACATTGAACCTGGGGCTGACCCCCGGGCACAAGATCAACGTCTGCCTGGCCACCAGCGTGACGGGGCCGGTCAACATCACCGGCATCGGGGGGTGCTACTGATGCCGCGCTGGGCTCTCTACGTGCTCACCGATGCGATGGGCACCGAGACGCACGCCGTGCTGGAGCAGCTTGCGGACGGCTCGGTCTGGTGCCACCCGGACACGGGCAAGCCCGTGGAGGTGCCGGTGCCCGGCAGCAACCGCGTCCTCGACGCTGACCTGCCGCGCCCGGCCTGGGGGCGCGACGACCCCGCGCCCGTGCCGCTGCCCGTGCCGCCCAGCATCTCGCCCGCCCAGGCCCGCGAGGCCATGTTCCGGGCCGGTCTATCGGCCCAGGTGGATGCCTTCATCGAGGCGCTGCCCGAGCCCCAACGCAGCGTGGCGCGCATCCGCTGGGAGTACGCCACCGCCATCGAGCGGGCCGACCCTCTGGTGCTGGCCGCCATCGAGGCGGGGGTGATGAGCGCCGCGCAGGCTGACGATTTGTTCCGGCTGGGGGCCGCGCTGTGATCGACATCGGACACCTGCCAGCCGTGGGCGGATTCGCCCTTCTCACGGCGCAGGATGGTGCGACCAACAACTGGCAGCCCTTCGCCAAGCCGCGCGGGGCCCGCGGCTTCTTCATCCTCGCCGTGGGCGCCGGTGGTGGTGGTGGAGGTGGTTTCGCGGGGTCTCTCGGCAGCCAGCGTGGCGGGGGCGGCGGGGGCGGCGTGGGGTCGCTCTACCGGGCCTGGATGCCGGCGGACTTCTTCCCGCCCACGCTCTACGCCAACCTGGCCCGTGGTGGGGCGGGCGGCGCATCGGCAGCCGGCGGCAGCTCGGGCAACACCTCGTACCTGCATGCCTGGCCGGGCAATCCATCGCGCACCTTGCTGTTCTTGGGCGGCGGCGGCGGCGGCGGCACGGGCAGCGCCACGGCCGGCGGCACGGCCGGCAGCGGCGGCGGTGCCACGGCCTATGGCCCCTTGCTGGCCGCCAGCTATGTGACCGGGGGTGGCACGGGCGCCGCGGCCGGTTGGACGAGTGGCGCGGCGTCCTCAGGCGTGGTTTCGTTCACCGGGGGCGGCCTGGGCGGCGCAGGTCAGGCCGCCGTGGATTACGCAGGCAGCGGGGGCAGCGCCATCAGCAGCTGGATCGAGCCCTCGGGCTGGGGGCCGGTGGTGTCCGGCGGTGCCGGCAACGCCTCGGGCGATGGCTCGGCGGGCGGGCATGGTCTGTTCCGCATGCCGGCCGCTTCATCGGTGCATGGCATGTCCATGCCCCTGCTGCTGCCGGGGGCCGGGGGCGGCAACGGCGGCGGGGTGTCCGGTGTGGGCGGCGCGGGCGGCAACGGCGCCTACGGCTGTGGCGGCGGGGGCGGCGGTGCCGGCGTCACCGGCGGTGCCGGCGGTCGGGGTGGCGATGCCGCCGTGATGATCTGGTGGTGGTGAGGTAGGGCTGAGCCGTGGACTTCCAGAGCGGGGCCTTCCAGAGCGGGGCCTTCCAGAGCGCGGGTGGCGCGGCCGTCACCGGCAGTGGCTCGGCCGCCCTGGTCACCGTCACCGGCACCGCAAGTGGCACGGTGGCGGTGAGCGGTGCCGGCTCGGCCGCCCTGGCCACCGTCACCGGCACCGCAAGTGGCACGGCGGGTGGCGCGGCACCCGCCCTCTACACCCCGGCACCGCGCCGCTACCTCAGCCCGGCCCGCACGGCAGTCTTCGCATCACCCAGCCGCGCCGTGCGCTACCTCAGCCCGGCCCGCACGGCAGTCTTCGCATCACCCAGCCGCGCCGTGCGCTACCTCAGCCCGGCCCGCAACGACTAGGAGAGCCGCCCATGGCCATGATGGGATCTTTCCCGAAGCAGCCCGGCGAGACCCTGCCGGTGGACATCGACTACAGCGCCGTCATCGCCGGCCGCACGGTGGACAGCCTCACGCCCACCGTCACCACGCCGGTGGGCCTCACCAAGGTCAGCGAGCAGGTCAGCGGCAACGTGCTGCAGCTATACCTCAGCGGCGGCACGGCCGGCCAGACCTACAAGTGGACGATCAGCACCGCCATCGTCATCGGCGGGCGCACCACCGTCGTCGAGGACGAGTTCATCACCCTGGTGGAGGAGGTGTGAGCATGGCCGAGCCAAGCATCATGAGCCTGGCGGCCGACGTGTCGGCCCTGCCGGCGGGGCAGGCCCCGGCGCGGCTCGCCAAGCGCGCGGCCGACGAACGGCCCTACTTGATCGACCTGGCGCCGCTGCTTGGCTGGCACGAGCTTGCGCTTGGGGTGGAGCACATCGAGGCGCCTGGCCTGGGCGTTGGTCCGGCCCGCACCCGCCTGGGCCGCTACCTGGAGGTGCGCCTGGCCGGCGGCGAGGTGGACCATCCGCGCCCCCACCAGGACCACGGCCTGAGCGCCACGGTGCGCACCACGCGCGGCGCCGTGGCCGTGGCGGTGGACGTGCGGGTGCACGCGCGCTGAGGGGGCCGGCGATGAAGCTTGACGTCAAGCTCACCGGCGCCGAGGCCGTGCGGCGCCAGTTGCTACGCCTCGGCGCCCAGAGCACACAGAAGGCCCTGGACAAGACCGTGGTGGATGTCGAGGCCTACGTCATGCGCGAGGCCGGCCAGCACACGCGCACCGGTGCGCTGTTCGCCAGCGTGGACAAGCGCCGCATCCCCGGCGGCTGGGAGGTCTTCCACGACCTGCAGCGCGCGCCGCATGCGGTGTTCGTGCACTGGGGGACGAAGCCGCATGTGATCCGGCCGAAGGCGGGAGGTGACTACAAGTCCTACAAGGATGCCGACGGCAAGACCAGGCGCAAGGGCATCCCGGCCGGCGGCCGGGCGCGCGTGGCCCTGCGCTGGCCATCCGGTGGGCAGTTCGCCTTCGCCAAGGAGGTACGCCACCCTGGCTACAAGGGCGACCCCTGGATGGTGCGCGCCGCCCAGCTCGCCCCGGCCCTCTTCGCCCGCCACGTGCAAGACCCGATCAACCGCCTGAGCGCCCCCGGAGCCTGAGCCATGCCCCTGACCCACTACTACGCCGACGCCTACCTGGCGCCCCTGGTCACCGAAGAGCGCGAGGCCCGCGCTGCGGCCGACGTAGCCGAGCTGGGCACCCTGCCCGCCGCCTGGGTGGCGCGCCTGGTGGTGGCCCGGGCCTACGTGCTGACCTGCCTGGAGAGCCAGCGCGCGGCGGATGACACCTTCTCGGCCAAGCTGTCCGCCTACCGCAAGGAGTGGGACAGCACCCTGGCCCAGGCCCGCGCGGCGCAGGCGGCGGCCGATGCTGCCTCGGGCGGCACGGGCTCCGCGTCCATCTACACCGTCGCCCTGGAGCGCGCGTGATGAGCGACAGCGCCTTCCCCCTGCTGCGGGGCCTGCGCGACGCGCTGGCCACCGTGCCCGGCGTGGCCACCTGCCGCATCGGCCTGGAGGCCAACATGACCCCGGCCGACTACCCCATGGTGCGCCTGGTGCCCAGCCGGGTGACGCATGGCGAGGTGATCGGGCGACGCGCCGTGGAGCTGCTGATCTACTTCGGCCAGCCCATCCACGAGTTCAGCGCCGGCCTGGAAGCCCAGTGGGAAGCGCTGCTGGCCATGGAGGCCGCCCTGCTGGCCACGGCCATGCAGCACGCCACCACAACCTACCGCGAGACCATCCTCGACGAGGACCGCGTGGACGCCTACAAGCTCATGGCGCTGAGGGTGGAGGTGCAGGGGTAGCCGCTGCCGGCACAGGTTCACCGCTGCCGGCACAGGTTCACCGCTGCCGGCACAGGTTCACCGCTGCCGGCAGCGCGTAAGGCACAGACGTGAAAAAGCCCGCGCGCCGGGGCCTTGCGGCGTACACTGGCGGTGCCGGCGCGGGTCATCAGGCTGACTCGGCCCCAGCAGAGATGCTGAGGATGAGCCGACCAGGGTCGCCAACCTGGCCCACCGGCACTTTCACGTTGGTGGCGTACACTCCGAATACACCCGCGAAGTCGTTTCGGACGTTGAGAGAAGGGGCCGCATGGCAGCACGCACTCGTCGCGGGTGCATCTTTAGGAGCCCCAGGCTCCTTTTTTCTTGCGCATCGAGTCCGTTGCAACAAGCTTGTTCTTGCCGCGGATCTCCTCGACGTGCCGGTAGCCGATGCCGTCGATCACCTTGGTGAACACGATCACATCGCGCCCGATCTTGTTCTTGCCATCGGCGAAAACGTCGTCCGGTTCCGCCGTGATCAACGGGATCAGGCCGAAGTCCTCCAGCGTGACAGCGATCTGACCCCGAGTGGCTTCCTTCGATGGTGAGCCATGCTGCTTCATGGTGTGGCGGACGCCGTAGTTGTCCAGCATCCGCTCGAACCCAGAGAGATCAAAGCCCGTCTTCCGCTGAATCAGCTCGGCGTTGATCACCTTCCCGAGCTTGATTTCCGTGCGGCGGTCGGCGACCTTCATCGCTTCGACGGCGAATGCGCGAATGTCCTTCAAGCTTGCGGATGCGGTTGTCATGGCCACCGCATTCTCAGCCGGCCCCACCAGCGCATGCCCGCCCGCGGCATCCCCCAGCCTCGCCAGCCGGTACATCTCCGGCACCCGCTCGTGGTTGATCACGCTCTCCACGCTGGCGCCGCTCATCACCGCCATGGCGCGGGCTTTCGACCCCATCACACGCGCCGCCTCGCCCTCCGGCAGGCTGCGCAGGAAAGCGCCCTCTCCGCCCGCTGCCCGGCGCGCATCGGAGGCCTCGAGGTCCGGCCGGCTGCGCAGCACGCACCAGCAGAACGGGTGAAAGGGCGGCCGCGGGGCGCGTTCCTTGGGGTAGCAGCCCGGGCCCAGGCCCCACAGGTTGGCGCGGCCGTGCAGGTCGCAGATGTCGGCCTTTGGGTGGCGCGGGTTCAGCACCACCTGCACGACCTCGATGCTGTCGTCGGCCATCAGCTCTTGCGCCCGCTGCGCCTGGTGGGCACGCGCCAGCTCGGTCTGGGCGATGCGCTCGGCCATGAAGCGGTTCTTCTCCCGCCAGGCCACGTCCAGGCGGCGCGTCAGGGCGGCATCGCCCTGCCCGGCGGCCCAGGCGTCGAAGGCCTCGCTGTAGGCCGCGCGCAGGGCGCTGCTCGTCAGGCGCGCGACCTGGGCCTGGCCGCGCTTGATGAGGGCCTGCAGGCTTTCGCGCGTGACTGGGTCGGCGGTGAGCGCACGCAGGGCCTTGGGCAGCTCCGCCCGGGCACGGCCTTCCAGGGGGCGCTCGGCCGCGGTGGCGGGGTCGTAGCCGTCGTAGAGGCGCAGGGCCAGCGTGCGGGCCTGGTGCAGGCCCTGGGCGTGCTGGCGCACCAGGGCCAGGGTCTCGGCCTGGGTCTGCACGTCGTTGAGGTAGAGGCGCCGGCTCAGGGAGATGGGGCCAACCGGCAGGGCCTTGACCTCGGCCACGCCCACGGCGCGCTGCAGCAGCTCGCTGAAGGCGACGCTGAGCTGTTCGAAGAAGGCGCCGCTGAAGCCGGTCTGCGCCTGGGCGATGGCCTCGCGCGCCTCCGTGCCGCCGCGGATGAGGCCCAGCATGCGCACGAACTGCGCCTGCGCCAGGGTGGCGATCAGCCGGCCGTGGCGGGCGGCCAGCGCGGCCGCGGCGCCATCAGGTAGCACCATCGGCGTCCTCCCCGTCCGGCCCGTCGATCAGGCTCAGCCGGCGCGCGGCGATGGCTTGCAGCGCCCGCTCATTGAGGGCCCACACCACGTGCCGTTGGGCGTGGCGGCGGCTGAGGCCGGTCTGCTGGGCCAGCTGACCAGACGCCTCGGTGCAGCTCAGGCCGGTGTCCAGGAGGCGGCGGGCCGTGTGGCGCAGCTCGGGCAGGTGCAGCTCGCGCCGGGTGACGAAGATGCGCTGCCCGGCCATGCCGCGCAGGATGGCGCGCAGCCGCGCCTTGCTGACGGTGGCGCCGGGCGTGCGGTCGATCTCCAGCAGCAGCCACTGCAGGGGGGTTGGGCCGGCGTCTTGAATGGGCATCGGGGTGTGGGGCGTGGCGGAGCGTGGCGAGAGGCCGGGTCAGAGGCCGGGGACGTTGAAGGTGCTGATGGGGCGGGCGTCTACGGGGCCCAGCAACTCGCTGAACGCACGGCTCAGCGCGTCGACCTGGTCGTCGAAGGTGCCGTTCGGGAACAGTCTCATCTCCTCGATCAGCGCGTCGTTCCAAGCTCCCCGCAGCAACAGCACGTTGCCGACGTTGACCTGACTGGCCAGCGGTTCAGCCCGCGTCACCTTGTCGCCCGTCTCGGGGCTGGTGCGCACCATGTACCCGGCCAGCATCCGCGTGAGCGCCAGCACCTGTGTCTTGCCGGCTTGCCCCGGGTCCTGAGGCAGGCCGATGCGCACCTCGCGCCCGTCGCGTGCGGCCGTGTTGCGCAGTAGCGCGTCGCGCTCGTCAGGCCCCAGGCGCTCGCGCTCGATGCCCGCAATGACGAAGCGTCCATCGGGCAGCTTTCCAAGCTTCGCCCCGGCCGTGTAGTCGCCACCGCGGGCCACAGAGGCCAGGTCCCAGGCCCGGCACCAGGTGATGCGGCCCGCCGGCAGTGCGTCGACCACCTGCAACTGGCCCGGCCGGAACACCCCGCCCTCGAGCGGTGCCGGCCGCTGCCGGTACTGCCCGGCGAAGATGTACGGGCTGGCGCGCTCCATGCGCACCAGGTCGTCGGCGCTGTGCTTCTCCGGCCACAACGGCGTGCCGTCGTCCTTCCAGGCCGACAGGCAAAGATGCTCCCAGGCCTCGCCGTTGCCGCCGTCCAGCAGCCAGCCCGCCAGGTCCTGCTGGTGCAGGCGCTGCATGATCAGCACGATGGGCGTGTCCGGGCTGTTCTTGCGGCTCTCCAGCGTGTTCTGGAACCAATCGATCACCCCGGCGCGGATCACGTCCGACCGCGCTTCATCGGCCTTGTGCGGGTCGTCGATGACGATCGCCCCTCCAAAGCCCGCCCGGTGCTTGCCAGCGCCGAAGCCTGTGATCGTGCCGCCAGCGCCTGTGGCGTACATGACACCGCCGGCCGTCGTCGTCCAGTGCGCCCGGGCCTCGCCGGCCAACTCCGTGCCACGGAACACCTCGCGGTAATCCTCGTGCTGCAGCAGACTGCGCACAGCCGCGCTGTTGTTGCCGGCCAGCGTGGTGCTGTAGCTGGTGTGGATGAACTCCGCGTCCGGCACATGGCCCAGCGCCCAGGCGATGAACATCACCACGGCCAACTCCGTCTTCGAGTACCGCGGAGGGATGTTGATGATCAACCGCCGGGACTCGCCGCGGAACACCCGCATCAGCGCATCGCAGATCAGCCGATGGTGCGGCGCGCGCTGCCAGGCGTAGCCGCGACGGCGCAGGAACATCCAGCGCGCGAAGAAGTACAGGTCGGCACGGGCCAGCTCGGCGGCGACGAACCGCTGGCGAGGATCATCGAGGCCTGGCAGGCTCACACCTTCCCCGCCATCTCGGCCGCGATCTTGCGGAACTCGTCCGGCGTCATGTTGACGGTCTGCACCGGCCCGCCGCCCTTGCCGGTCAGCGCCAGGGAGTCGCGCCACGCACCAACGGTCACATGCCGGCCGATCAGCTCCATCGACTTCATGCGGTCGGCCAGCTTCACCTTGCGGATGACCCCCACCGACACGCCTTCCTCCCGGATCTCCTCGGTCTCGACACCGGCCACAAGGCCGCGGCGCCACACCTCGGGCCACTCCGCCACCGGCTTGAGCGCACCGTCCGGGCCGTACAGGTCCGCCAGGTCCGCGTCCGCCATCGCCGCCAGGCGCTTAAGGACCCAGTCGGCGTCGATCTGTGTGCGCTGCTGGCGGGCCTCAAGGGCTTCCTGGATGGCTGCGGCAATGACAGGTTTTGACAAGTTCTCAGCGCCGATCCGATTCGCAACCCGCTCGCTGTAGCCCGCCCGGCGCGCCGCCGCCGCGGCGTTGAGGTCCACCAGGTACTCGGCCACGAAGGCCTGCTGTTTGGGCGTCAGCACAGCGCCACCTCCAGCACGTCGAGCACGTGGCTGTTCAGCTCCCGCAGCTCGTCGGGCGTCAGGTCGCAGCGCTGCCGGTCGTCCTCGCCGGAGGCACCCCACCGACCCAGCCGGGCCGACCAGCTCGGCGAGTAGCGCCGCGTCGGGTCCTTGCCGTCGAAGCACCGGACCACCCGCCCCGACCAGGCCGCGGTTCCGTGTTCGCCGTACCACGGCCAGGGTTGCACGGCGACGATCAGCCGGCGACCCACCGGCCCCGGGACGGCATCGACGTCGGCCGTCAGCTTCCGCCACCCATCCCGGTCCACCGGGTTGATCGTCCCTCCCGAACCGGCCCGGTCCGTTCCCGTTTGGCCCTCCCCTACGGGGAGAGGGCCCAAAGCGGGAAGAACCGGAGTCCCGCAACGTCCCGAAACTTCCCGATTCGGGAACTTCGGGAAGTTTTTTGGTCCCGTTTCGTCCCGATTCGGGAATCTTCGGGAAAACGGGACACTTCCCGAAGTTCCCGAAACGGGCTTTCGGGAACTTTCAACGGCGGTTTTTTTGCCAATTGGCATTTTTTCGCCCGTTGCCGACATCACAGCACCACCACCTTCCCGCCCGAGGTGGACAGCAGATTGCCCCCCACGAGGCTCTGGATCGCGTCCAGGATCCGCTCGCGGCGTCGATCCTTGCTTGCCTTCTCGTCCTTCGGAACCTCGTTGATCGAGGCCTCGATCAGCTCGCCAGTGGTCACCTCCTCGGCCAAGTCGCACAGGGCCTTGGCGGTGCGCAGCACCACGGTCTGCCACGAGCCCTTGGGCTGTGCCTTGCGGGCCTCCTGGGGCACGTGCTGGCCGTGCTGGACCACGCAGCTTGTGATGGCCTCGCCGTCCTCGTCCTGCCCCAGCGTCACGCTCTGGAGGGTGAAGGGGTACTCCGTGCCCTCACCTTCACCATCCTTCATCTTCGTGACCGTCGCGGCGCGGTACGCGTCCGAGCGCTCGACCATGATCTCCACGTCCAAGGCGCCTTTGATGCCCGACCAGCCGCGCAGGCCCCGGGAGGTGTCCTTGCCCGCGTGGGCCACCAGCAGCACCATCGCCCGCGTGCGCTGGTGCAGCACCTTGCAGTGCGCCAGCGCCCGGCCCATGTCCTCGCCCGCGTTTTCGTTCGCGCCTGGGGTGACTTGGGCCAGGGTGTCCACCACGACCAGGTCGTAGCGCCCGCAGGCTTCGATGGCCTTGAGCAGGTCGCCGATGTCCTGCTTCTCCAGGAAGTTCGGCGCGTCGCCCAGCACGTCGATGGCCAGCTCGGCCAGGTCGAGGCCGTGGTGTTCGGCCAGCGCCTGCAGGCGCCGCACCATGCCGCCGGAGCCCTCGGCGGCGATGTAGAGCACCCGGCCCTGCCGGACCCGATGCCCGCGCCACTCGCGGCCCGTGGCGATGGCCAGCGCCAGGTCGAGCACCAGGAAGCTCTTGCCGCTCCCGGACTCGCCGAACACCGCCCCCACCTCGGCCAGCGGCAGCACCCGCTTGACCAGCCACGTCAGTGGCGCACGCTGCGTGAAGGCTGCGGCCTGTGCGATCTTGAACCGCAGCGCCGGGGCCGGCTTCCCAGCCGCCCCGGCCATCGCCGACACACCCGCCTGGGCTGCGCCGGGCACTTCGGCCCGAGCGTCTTGCCCTTCGGTCACGTCATCGAAGTCCTCGGCCGTGGCCACGCGCCTGGCGCGGCCACGGGCCTTCAGGGTGTGCTCCACCCACAGGTACATCAGCGCGCGGTCAGCGTCCTGGCGACGGTGGTCCAGCGCCACCCCCATCGCGTGGGGGTTGGTCGCCAGAAGGCTCAGCACCTCGTCGGCCGGCAAGCCCGCTGCGAACAGCGCCACCGTCGTCGCGAACAGCGTTCGGCTGCGGTCCGCACCCGCCTCGCCCTCGGACAAGAAGGCCCGGGCCTGCCAGGGGATCGAAAGGTCCCCGAGCTCCGGCAACAACAGCTCGTCCACCAAGTCCGGCAGCGGCTCGATCAGCCGCACCACCTCGGCCGATGTGCGCTCGCGTGCGTGGCGCTGCGCCAGGGCCTCCAGCACGCCCGCGGGGGCTGCCTGCAGGTCCTCGGCCGTGCCCTCCAGTCGATGGCCCGTCAGGGTTAGGAAGCGCGGCTCGTGCCCGCCGTAGACCTCGATGCCGCGCTCGTGGTTCGTCCAGTCCGCCGGCACCGCCCCCTGCAACATCACCCGCACGCCATGCCCACTGGGGGACCGCTCCGCGTAGCTCGCCGACTCGGCCACCAGCTCGGCGGCCCACGGCGACAGCGCGCCATCGGGCTCGATGCAGCGATCCAGGTCGAGGCCCACCACGCCGTGCGCGCCCGTCATCAGATAGCCCAGCCCCGCGAACAGGTCGGGGCGCGACTGGACCGCAGCCAGCGCCTCGTCGAAAGTCAGCCATCGCTCGGGCTTCGCCGTGCTCAGGCCGTAGCCGGCTGGGGCGCACGGCACCTTGTCCCACTTGCCGCGGCGCGGCGCCCAGACCGCCCTCCACGGCGCCCAGCGCCGGTGTTGGCGCAGGGCCAGCGGGATGCCGTCAGGCAGCAGCTCCAGCAGGGTCGGCCGATCAAGCACCGCGCTCACTCCCTGAAGCTCCCCGCGATTCCCAAGCGCGCCAGGCGGGTAGCCGCTACCTTGAGCGCATGCCCCTCACCCAGCAACGCCCGCTCGATCAGGTCAGCCGCCAGGGCAGCCTTGTCCGTTCGATGGGCCTCGGCCATCAGCTCCAGCATGGCGTCGGCCTCCTCGGAAAGCCGGACGTGGGTGGAGTTTTCGCGCTTCGGCATGTAAAGGCCTCAGAAGAAAGAAACCCCAGGGCCGACGAGGCCCCGGGGCAAACGCGCGCGCGGGCCTGGGAGGGGGCAAGCCCGCACCGGATAGGCCGGCGCCAGGGCGCACGAGGGAGACAAGGGCGGGCGCCCCGCACCGTGGGAGGATCGAAGTCCCTCAACCACGCCCGCCACGGCGGGGGCGCCCATGGACATTTCGCTCGTCACGTCAGCAGCCGGCGCCGTCACGGCCGCCGTCGACATCGGCCGGGGCCTGCTGGGCATCCGCGATGCCGCCAAGCTCGCGCCGGAGGTGGCCAAGCTCAACGAGACGCTGCTCGACGCCCAGCAGCGTCTCTTCAGCCTCACGGCTGCCCTGCTCGCGCTGCAGCAGCAGCACTTCGAGACAGCCCAGAAACTGAGAGAAGCAGAAGACGCCCTCGCGCAGCGCTCGGGATACACGATGGTCGAACTCGCTCCCGGGCATGTCGCGTACCGGGTAGATCAGCGGCCAGCACTGGCCGGGCCCGGCGGTCCAGTCCCTGCGCAGCCGCAGCACTACCTCTGCCAGCCGTGCCTGGACATCCGTCGCCACCGCTCGGCGCTGCATGTCAGGGGCGCCGGAGCCAGGTGCCCCGAGTGCAAGACCAGCATCGGCATGAGCGGCTTCGCTGCGCTCAGCGTGCCGGGTTTGTGATGCTTCGATCACGCCGCCTCCCGCTGCGCAGGCCCACCCCCAAGGGATAGCCCCATGCTCGACCGAGCCCTGCAAAAGCTCATCCTCGAAACCCTGGCATCCGCATACCCGGAAGGCGAGTTCGACCTGCCTGCCGCAATTGAAGCTGCCGGACACCCGCGCCCGGACGATCGGGCCCTGCTGGTCAACACCCAGTACCTGGCCGAGCACGAGCTGCTTGAAAGCGGGTACCAGCGGCGCGGCTGCATCGGCGACAACAGCTTCATGCCCATGGGCGAAAGCGTCATCACTGCACGCGGGCTGGACTTCCTGGCCGACGACGGCGGCCTGGGCGCCATCCTGGGCGTCGTCACCATGCGCCTCGACAGCGACACCCTCCGGGCCTTGCTGGCAGAGCGCGTCGACGCCACCGACCTTCCGGCCGCCGAGAAATCGCGCATCAAGGCAGCTCTCCTTGGGCTGGGCAAAGAGGCTTGGTCTGAAGCAGCCAGACGTCTGGTGTGCGAGGGGCTGGATCGCTGGCCGGAAGCACTTTCGTGGCTGCAAACCTTGCGCGGTTGAACAGCACGCCGGCCGGGGTGAAGAACGTGTCCGCACCCGCCACACGCAGCCAGAAGCCCGTGGGCATCACCCGCATGGCCTCGGCGCCGGTGAGCCAGATCGAAAGCTCGAAGCCCTGCGGCACGCCGTCCAGGCTCACCTCGGCCATGCCGCAGGTGCCGCCCACCAGGGCCAGCTCGGGCAGGGGTTCACGCTGCAGCATCACGCCGCTCCTTCTTCGTGGTGAACGGGTGGCCGTGGCTCACCTGCTGAGAACGGGAGTTCCTCAACGCACCGCCCTCAGCAAGGGCCACGGCCATGGAAAACGAAGTCGCACGAGCAGAAGCACAGCGGGAGGCGGATCGCCTGCTGGAGCTGCTGATCAAGCACCAGCCCGGCCTGATCAAGTCGGCCGGGCTGGCCGAGGAGGACGCTGCGGGGATCGCGAAATTCATCGAGCACCTGCGCCGCGCGCTTCGGCAGCAAGCCGCTGGGCGCGGTTGATCGCCGCCAGGAGCAGCACCATGCTCTCGACCTGGCCGATGCTCAACACCTCGCCGTGCCGCGCTGCGTCGAGCACGGCGAGCCGCACCTCTGACCACATGACGCTTGGCAGGTCGTGCTGCGCCAGCCGGGCAGCCCAGTCGGTCTCTGCGCTCACGCTGCCTCCTTATGCGCCTTCGGCGCGGCCACGTCGATCAAGGGGCGGCCCTCGGGGTGCGGCCAGTCGGCGTCGGGCACGCGGTGCCAGCGCACGTCCGGGCGCAGTTCCTCGCAGCTCACGCGGCCGGAGGTGGCGCGTTCGATGGCGGGGCAGCGGTCGACCGGCGTCGGCCGTCGGCCGGTCAGGCACTGGTAGAGGTACTGGTCGTGTATCCCCACGGCAGTGGCCACGGCAGCACGCTCAGAGGGCGTCAAGGCGTTCATGCCGCTCACTCTAACGAAACGTTAGAAGCCAGGCAAGCGAAACGAACTGGAGACGACTAGCTAAAAGCTAGAGGATCGAAGGATGACTGACCCAATGGTTGACGCGCTGAGGCGCATCGTTGAAGCGAATGGTGGCGCCACAGCCGTCGCTGACAAGATCGAAGTCAACGATCAGACCATCTACCAAATCCTGAAAGGCGTGCGCCTGCCGTCGGGCCGGCCGAAAGGCGTCGGGCCCGCGCTGCGCGCCAAGCTCGACGAGCACTACCCCGGCTGGCGTCTCCCCACCCACACCGCCCAGGCCCACCAGCAGGTGGGCGATTTCGGGCAGATGGCGGTGGCCGGGGCCGGCCAGGCTCACCCGCTGAAACTGTACGAATTTACAGTTCCTCCACTGATTGAGTGGGGGGAGCTGATGAAAACCAAGGTCTTGCCGCCGGCCTTCCGCCTGGTGGCCAACGACGACGCGCTGGCGCCCAAGATCCTGCGGGGCACCGGCCTGATCATGGCCGCCGGGCACAGCGCCCAGCCTGGCCAGGTGATCCTGGTGCAGCGCGGCAACGGCGAGCGCCACCTGCGGCGCTACGCCGTGGGTGCCGACCAAGCCTGGCGCGCCCGCGCCCCCAACGAGGACTTCCCCACCTACGACAGCGCCGACGACCCCGACATGACCCTGCTGGCCGTGCTGCGCTGGATCGACGCCGAGGGCTATTGATGCCGGGGCTCAGCCACGCGCAGGCGCGCGCCTTGATGGCGCTTCACAAGACGGGGTGCCCTCCCGAGAGCTGGCGGCAGCACCGCACGCACCGTGGTGTGTCCACGCTCGAGTTCGGTGTCGTGGACGGCGACGGGGCCACCATCCCCGGCATGCACGTGCAGTGCATGGCCACCACCAAGCCCAGGCTGACAACCATCGCCTGGAAGATCACCCTGTTTCAGGCTGATGGAGCCCATCTGCTCCGGGTCTATCAAATCGACAATCCAGGCCTTACGGGCATGCGCCCTGGGGACCATGATTTCCCGCACGAGCACATCGGCGAGCCCCGTCAGCCGGACGACCCAGCCTGGCAATCCATCGGGTTCAACGGCATGCTTGACGTGTTCTGCCAGCGCTGCGCCCTGACGCTGGATGGAACCGTTCCTGACCCAACCGCCTACCCACTGCGATGAACTGCTCACTGCTACCCGACCTCATTGGCATGCGCTGCGAGCCGCAGGCCATGCGAGATGGATCGCTCTGCGCCGCGGTGGTCACCCCGTTCCGCTTCTTCGACGGTGACGGGATGAGCCTCTTCGCGTTCAGCGTCGGTGACACCGTGCACCTCAGCGATGAAGGCATGACCTTGTCGTGGCTGCTTGGCTTGGGGCACCGCCTGGACGACCGTCGCGCCTGGAAACCCCTGCGAGCGGCGCTGGCGCCGTACCACGTGACCTTGAACGACGACGGCGTCGTCGAAGTGTTGGCGCCCACTGCGCAGGCCCCATCCGCCTTTGCCCGCATGGTTTCTGGCCTGCTGGCTTTGGACGCCTGGGCACGCTCAGCGAACGGAACGGGCGCCTCGACAAGCAACACCCTGCGCGAAGAAGCGGCCCTCTACTTGCGCGCCTGGCGCCCGGCCAGCCCGCTGCTGGACGACCCGGAGCCACTGCTGGGCCTCAGCGGCTCGGAACACAGCTTCGCTTTCAGGATGGGCAACGAGTACATCGATGCCATCGGAAGCGCACCTGCCGCGAGCAGTGCCGAGCTGCGCAAGCTCGTGGACGTGCGCGGCTCCGAGTTGAACGCCAGCGTGCAGATCCGCGTGATCGTTGACGACCGCACCGCCCCGGAGCGCGCCGCGACCGAGGTGTCCATCTTGGGCCGCTTCGCCAAGGCATGGCCCATGTCGCGCCTGATCAGGGCCGCGGCGGAGCCATCGGCGGCTGTGCACTGACATGCGGCCCGCAGCGCCAGAAGCCTTGCACCGCTCTACTGGCCGTGCTGGGGGACGACGCCTCGGTCTACCGGCAGCGCCTGGCGGAGTTGCACAGCGCGGCGTCTGCCAATGCCGCACCGACCGGTTTGGCCGAGACCCACGATTTCGCCGGTAAGCCAGCCGGCGCAGGCGCAAAAGCCGGATCACAGGCTGTGCCGCATGCCCAGGGAGGGGCGCCCGATGACTGAAAACACCCGCCTGGTGCCGGGGCTGGACCTCGACGACACATCCCGCCCGCCCTGGGCGCGGCTGATGAGTGGTGGGCTCACCGTCGAAGCAGGGCAGGAGAACAAGGTCTGGCGCGGGCAACTGCAGGTGCCGGGCAGCACCGAGTCTTGCGTGCCCGCGGTTGTGAAGTGGATGAACAACCAGCCCAAGGTCGCCATCGAGCTGGCCTGCGCGCTGGCGGCGGCCGAACTCAAGCTCGACGTGCCCCGCGGCGTGGTGGTGCTGGCCGAACGCGACCAGTTACCCGGCCTGCCCGTCAGGGCCAAGCCGCTGCCCAACACGCAGGACTTCCTGTGCTTCGGAAGCGTGCACCAGTGGCCCGACGACAGCGCCGTGCGCATGCTCGACGACGCGGCGGCCGAGGAACACACCTGGCGCCGGCTGTGCGAGATGCCGGCCGCAGCACCGGGCGCCGCCTGGGACGAACTGGTGGCCAACGCCGACCGCCACACCGGCAACCTGATCTTCGACGGCCACCGCTACTGGTTCATCGACCACGAACTGGCGCTGCAGCCGCTGGCCCAGGTGATCCGCCGCTGGGCGGTGCAGGCCAACCGCCAGCGCGTGCTGGAGCATCGCGCCCGGGGCAACGAGCTGGCCGCCCAGCTGGCGCGCCGCCGGCCGTCCGATCATGGCCTGCAGGGCCAGCCGGCCAAGTTCCAGAAGGCGGGCCAGCGCCTCGGCCTGCTGGCCGACCGGATGCGGCAATGGCACACGGGCTACCCGCCCGTCGATGACATCTGGCCCATGGCCGAAGTAGTATTGCGCGGCATCGCAGCCCGCCTGGAGCCGCTGGCCCTCATGGTCAACGAGCGGTTGGGCGTGCGTGAAGGCGCCTCACTGTGGAACTCCTCGCCCCCCAACAACTGATCCCACCCGCTGCCGGCGTGGCCGCGGCCCGTGCGCCGCTGGTCGCCCGCTACCGCCCGGTGCTGTGGGAGCCGCTGCCCGGCACTGGCGAGAAGCTGCTGGCGCTGCTGGCCGTGCAGGCGCACGAGACCACCGCCCTGGCCCTGACGGCAGCCACGCACAGCATCATCAGCGCCCGGCGCCTGCGCCAGCTGCTGGGTGCACAGCGCGGCAACTCCGCCCACGGCGTGCTGCGCGAGTGCGCCGACTACATGACCCAGCGCCAGCAGGCCGGCCTGCCCATCGACGAGCTGCGCCCGCTGTTCAAGAGCTTCGAGATGGGGCCGGTGATGGTGGCCCGGGGCTGGAGCGTCGACCAGCTGCTCGACGCCGCCGTGCGCAGCGTCAGCGTGTTCGGCTCGGCCGACGAGATCATCGAAGAATCCGAGCCGGCCAACGCCCGCCACTCCGTGCGCACCGGTGAATTCCTGACCCTGCTGCGCCGCATCTTCGTTGGCGCTGACCAGGCCAACGCCAGTCGCTTCGAAGTGCCGCTGAGCAGCTCGGGCGAAGCACCTGAGGTGGTCATTGATTACGCCAACGGGCCGCTGGCCGTGCAGGTCACCAGCTTGCCCAGCACGCGCCGCCAGGCCCAGCGCACCGACCAGGAAGCCAAGAGCAAGATGCTGGAGTTGGATATGGCGCGCGACCACATGGGTGGCAACAACTTCGCCGGCACCCTGCTGTTCAACACCGACGCGCTGGCCGAAGGCGCCAGCGCCGAGGCGCGCGAACACGCCCTGGCTGCACGCGATCAGCTCAGCCGCGTGGCCCGCTACCGCGGCCTGCACATTCTGGAGGCGCCCACGCCGTCAGCGGCCGCGCGCCTGCTGGAGCAGCCGCTGCCGATCTGATCGATTCAGCCGGAACCAGCGAAGTACTGCTCGACTGCAGCGTTAACCCTGCTCACGCTGCGGCGCAGCAATGTGGCACACTATTTGCCTGCACATAGCAGAGACGGCTGCCTTTCGGGTGACATATAACAGGACGCCTCGACGTCCGACCCGACTGGCGGCCAACTTTTCGGGCTCCGATGCTCAGCTACGCGATCCTCATCGACGGCGGCTTCGCCAAACGCAAGATCGGGACGGCCAAGGCACCCGCGACCGCCGAGAGCTTCCGAAGCCTGGTTGCCCAACTGCAGCAGCATGAAGCCCTGGCCGGGATGCGCATGCACCGGGTCTACTACTACGACTCGATGCCGCTTGAAACGGCCCACCAGAAACCGCTGGGCGGCGAGCTGGTGGAGTTCGGGGCCTCACCTACCGCAGCCAGGGCGCGCAATCTCTTCGAGCAGTTGGCCCAACTGCCGTTCATGGCCTTGCGCCTGGGCGAGCTGGCGTTCCAGGGCTGGGAGCTCAGCGCCAAGAAGCTCGGCAACGCCGTCGGCCCCTCCGTCGAAGTCAAGCCCGACGACCTGCGTCCGCAGATCACACAGAAGGGCGTGGACATGCGCATCGGCATGGACATCGCCGCCTTGACCCTGAAGCGGCAGGTGCAGGTGATCGTGCTGGTCACGGGCGACAGCGACTTTGTGCCGGCCATGAAGTTTGCGCGGCGAGAAGGCGCCCACCTCTATCTGTGCCCTCTAGGGCAACGGGTGAAGCCTTCGATGCTGGAGCACAGCGACCTGTGCTTCGACTTGCCCCCCGCGAACTGATCACGTGCCACCAGCCCGCCTGCGCGCGGGCTTTTTCACGCCAGGGGCTCAGGCTGGAACAGCCTCGGGAGCGCGCATCACGCGCAGCGGGTGATCGCGCAGGCGCAGCTCCGCCGCGTGGCGGTCGAAGTTGGCCTGCATGCGCAGCCACAGGCCGGCATCGCCGCCGCGGTCGCGGCCCAGCCAAGCCTCGATGCGCAGCGCCATCTCGGGCGAGACCGCCGCGCGCCCGTTGAGCACACGCGACAGCGTGGCGCGCGTCACATCCAGCTGCGCGGCAGCCTCGGTCACGGTCAAGCCCAGCGCAGGCAGCACGTCCTCGCGGAGGATGGCGCCGGGGTGCGGATGATGCAGATGCGTGTCCATGGTCTCAGCCCTCAGTGGTAGTCCAGGTAATCGACGAGCACCACATTGGCACCCTCGAAGCGGAAGGTCAGCCGCCAGTTGCCGCTGACCGACACAGCCCAATGCCCGGCCAGCGCCCCCTTGAGCGGGTGCAGGCCCCAGCCCGGCAGGCCCATGTCGCCAGGCGCAGCTGCGGCATCCAGCGCCCGCAGCAGGCGGCCCAGCCGCGGCGCGTGCTGCGCCTGCACGCCCGCCGTGCTGCCGGTCTCGAAGAACTGCCTCAGGCCCTTGTGCTGGAAGGTCTTGATCGTCACGCGGTGAAGTGTATAGCGTAGCGATACGCAGCACAACGGCCAACCCTTCCCGCACCTCAACCCCGAAGAAATCTAACGTTTCGCTTGACTCATAGGCTAACGTTTCGCTAGAGTAAGCCCGCGCCCCAAGACAACGCCGCGACGGCGGGGGTGAGGGAGACGGGGATGCCGAAGATCACCATCCGCCACCGCGGGTCCGACGAGGCGCTGTTCGAGCACGAAGTCACCGACGAGCAGCAGGCCTGCGGCATCGCGATGCGCGTGACGCTGGAGGCCGCCACCAAGGCCGCCACCAAGGCCCGCGCGAACCTGGCCGGCGCGGACCTGGCCTACGCGGACCTGGCCGGCGTGAACCTGGCCGGCGCGAACCTGGCCGGCGCGGACCTGGCCGGCGCGGACCTGGCCGGCGCGGACCTGGTCGGCGCGAACCTGGCCGGCGCGGACATGGCCGGCGCGGACATGGCCGGCGCGAACCTGGCCGGCGCGAACCTGGCCGGCGCGGACCTGGCCTACGCGGACCTGGCCTACGCGGACCTGGCCGGCGCGGACCTGGCCGGCGCGAACCTGGCCGGCGCGAACCTGGCCGGCGCGGACCTGGGCGGCAGTTTGAAGCTTGTGGGTCTTCGCCCTTGCCTGCATATCGGGCCCATCGGCTCTCGCGCAGCAACCCTGACGCTTTGGCTCACTGACCAAGGGCCGCGGGTTCAGACAGGCTGCTTCTTTGGAACGCGCGCTGCGTTTGAGGCGGCGGTGGCCGATGAGCATGGTGACGGCTGCCACGGGCGCGAGTACGGCGCTGCGCTGGCGCTGCTGGATGCGCACATCGAGCACTGGGCGCCGCCGGCGACCCAAACCGCTGTTGGGGCCGCGTGAAGGCCCCGGCATGTGCGGATGCCGAACGCGCCCGCGCCACCGCCTGGTGGCAGCGGCCTGGCAGCGAGCAAATCCGCGAGGAAGCCTTCAACGAGGCCTACGACTGTGCCCGTGCAGGCCTGGCCGCCGGCGCGCCGGCCACCCAGGCCCTGCTGGGCGAGCTGGTGCTGGAAGGCGATGACGACCTGGACATGCTGATGGCCGCCATGCGTCACGCAGTGCGCGGCGACATGCAGCGAGCCGGGGTGATGGTCACGCTCCTCACCGGAGCGGTGCTGCAGCGGCATGCGGCGCTGGCCGCCGACCTGGTCGTGATGCAGGCCGAGGCCGCGAGCGCCGTATTGGCGAGCGCAGAAAGCGGTGTGGCTCCGTGAGCAAGCTTCTTCCCCATGACGGTCCGCCCCACGAGCCGGCCGAGACCTTCGATCCTGGCGTTTCGGCCTGGCTGAGCGACGCGGCCCTGCAGGGCTTGGTGGCCGATGACGAGCAGGGCCCGCGCACCTTGGTCCATCTGGTGGACGCCATGATCTGGGCCGCCTTCGCAGCCGGCCTGGTGTGGTGCCTTGTGGAATTCTTTACCGGGATCACGCGATGAGCCTGAACCATCAATCACCTCGGCGCGATGAGCTTACCTACCGCCACCCGCGCACGCTGGTGGAGGCCTTCGGGCCCGATGCGCGCACGGCGTGTGCGATCGAGACGCCCAGCGACGACGCACTTGGCGCGGCCAAGGCGCTGACCCACTGGCTGTGCGTGCTGTCGATGGCCTTGACCGCTGCTTTGGTGTGGGTGCTGGCATGAGTGTTCACCTGCAATGCCTGACCGACGAGGAGCCGCTTCGCCGCGCCTACCAGGAGCAGCACGAGCTCAGCAGCACTGCGCTGGAGATTGAGCTGCGCCGGCGCCTCGAAGCGCGGATCGACAGCCCCGACCTGCCCGCCGGCCTGGCGCCGCTGCTCGACGGCTACGACTTCGACAAGACGAAGGACCTGGAGCTCATCGGTGCCGCGCTGGCCTTCGCCGAGAAGAACGACCTGGACGCCGCGCAGCGCCTGCTGGACGCCTGCGCCGACGCCGACCTCTACGAGCCCGCCGACCTGAAGCGCGAGCTGGACCGCCTGGCCGAACTTGAGCGCCAGATCAACGACGGCGAGCTGGTCGCCGCAATCCCCACTGCCTGAGAAGGAGGCCTTCACGTGTTCCCGTTGACCCTCACGCTGCACAGCAGCGAGCAACTCCACGCGGTGCTGTGCGCGCTGCAACCCTTGCTGGACGCCCAGGCGCAGGTCCTTGCGAAAGGCGCGGAACCGGCCGCGGAGGTCGCCGCCGCGCCGGTGGAAAAGCCGCAGAGCCGGAGCGAGACCAAGCGCGCCCAAGCGCTGAAGGCCTCTGCCCCCGGCCCCGCCGAGCCGACCAGCCCGCCTGCCCCTACCTCGCCTACTGCCGGGGCGGCGGCGGCCGCTGCGCCCGAGAAGACGGCCGCCGCCTGCGACCCCACTGCCGCACCTGCGGCAGCCGAACCCCCGCCCTCGACTGCTGCGGCTGAGCCGGTGGCCTACGACGCGGTCAAGCAGCGCATCAACGCGCTGGCCAAGACCCACCGCGAGCATGTGATCGACACCCTGTCGGCTTTCGGCGTGCGCACCGGACAGAACCTGAAGGTGGAGCAGTACGCCGCCTTCCTGGCCGCCCTCAACCAGCTGCCCGAGGAGGTGACGGCATGAGCCACGCCCTGCTTTCACCCAGCGCCGCCCACCGCTGGATGGCCTGCCCCGGCTCGGTGCTGCTGACCCGTGACCTGCCCGACGAGTCCAACACCTTCGCCGATGAGGGCACCGCGGCGCACGAGCTGGCCGCTACCTGCTTGCTGATGGGCGTCGACGCCGCCGAGTACATCGGCGAGCAGGTCAACGTCAGCGACCGGGCGATCTTCACCGTCGGCGCCGACATGGCCGCCTACGCGCAGGTCTACCTGGACACCGTGCGCGCTCTGGTGGCCGCAGGGGGCGAGCTGATGGTGGAGCAGCGCCTGAGCATCGAGCACCTCACCGGCGAGCCCGGAGCCCACGGCACGGCCGACGCGGTGGTGGTCCTGGGCAGTGAGCTGATCGTCATCGACCTGAAGTACGGGCGCGGCGTGGAGGTGGACGCCAAGCACAACGAGCAGCTGCAGATCTACGCCCTTGCCGCGCTGCGCGAGCTGGAGCTCGCCCACGAGCTCACCCACGCGCGCCTGATCATCGTGCAGCCCCGGCGCAACCACATCGACGAGTGGACGGTGGGCCTGGACGAGCTCCGCACCTTCGGCCAGGCCGTGGATCTGAAGGCCGGGTGGGTGCGGGGCTGTCTCTCGCAGGGCCTGGACGAGGTCGAAGACCTGCACCCCACCGAGCACGGGTGCCGCTTCTGCCGTGCCAAGGCCAGCTGCCCGGCGCTGCGCCAGCGCGTGCTGGACACCGTGGCCGACGACTTCGTGGACGTGTCGCAGCCGCTGGCGCCGCAACTGGCCGGCGCGCTGGATCGCATCGAGCAGTCCGACAGCGCGCACCTGGGCGCGTGCCTAGCCGCGGTCGAGCTGGTCGAGACCTGGTGCAAGGCCGTGCGCGCCCGCGCCGAAGGCGAGCTGCTCGCCGGCCGGCAGGTGCCGGGCTTCAAGCTGGTGGAAGGCCGCAAGGGCGCCCGCAAGTGGGAGAGCCAGGACGAGGCCGAGACCGCGCTGGAAGTCATGGGCCTCAAGCACAGCCTGCGCTACGAGTACGCGCTGATCACGCCCACCACCGCCGAGAAGCTGGCCAAGGCCGGCGAGATCGGCCCCAAGCAGTGGACCAAGCTCAAGGCGCTGATCGTCACCCCGCCAGGCAAGCCCAGCGTGGCCCCCGCCAGCGACAAGCGCCCCGCCCTGGACCCCGGCGCTGCTCTCGACGACTTCGAGGTCGTCACCCCGCCGGCTGAAGCCATCGCCTGACCCCGTTCCCAACCCGTCCAGAAAGGACACCTCATGAAGATCAAGCTCAACAACGTGCGCCTGGCGTTCCCCGCGCTCTTCGAGGCCAAGACCGTCAACGGCGAGGGCAAGCCCGCCTTCTCGGCCGTGCTGCTGCTCAGCCCGACCGACCCTCAGGTGAAGGCCATCAACGCCGCCATCGACCAGGCCGGCACCGAGAAGTGGGGTGCCAAGGCGCCGGCCATGCTCAAGCAGATCCGCGCCGGCGACAAGACCTTCCTGCACGACGGCGACCTCAAGAGCACCTACGACGGCTTCGAGGGCCGCGTCTACGTCAGCGCCCGCAACGAGGTGCGCCCGCTGGTGATCGACGCCGACAAGACCCCGCTCGTGGCCGCCGACGGCAAGCCCTACGCGGGCTGCTACGTCAACGCCACCATCGACGTCTGGGCAATGGACAACAACTACGGCAAGCGCGTGTGCGCCACGCTGATGGGCGTGCAGTTCCTTCGCGACGGCGACAGCTTCGCCGGTGGCCGCAGCGCCAGCGCCGACGACTTCGACGACGTCAGCGAAGGCGCGGGCGCCGAGTCGCTGGCCTGACCGGAGAGCAGGCGTGCGCCTCTGGGTCGACCTCGAGACCTACTCCAAGGTCCCCATCACCCACGGCACGCACGCCTACGCGGCGGGTGCCGAGGTGATGCTCTTCGCGTGGGCGCTCGACGACGGCCCGGTCAGTGTGTGGGACTGCACCCTCGCCCGCGCCATGCCGGCGGCGCTGGAAGGCGCGCTCGAAGACGACCTGGTCGAGATCTGGGCCCACAACAGCCACTTCGACCGCACGGTGCTGGCCCACACCTACGGCCGCTATGCCGGTGAGTGGGCCGCCCCCTTCTGGTGTCCTGCCCGCTGGCGGGACACCATGGTGCAGGCGCTGAGCCACAGCCTGCCGGGCTCGCTGGGCGCGCTGTGTGAGGTGCTGCAGGTGCCCACCGACCAGGCCAAGGGCAAGGCCGGCCGGCAGCTGATCCAGCTCTTCTGCAAGCCGCGCCCGGCCACGGCCAAGATCCAGCGCGCCACCCGCGAGACGCACCCGACCCAGTGGGCCCGCTTCGTGGAGTACGCCGCGCTGGACATCGACGCGATGCGCGCCGTCGCCAAGCGCCTCCCGACCTGGAACAGCCAGGGCGCCGAACTGGACCTCTGGCACCTGGACCAGCGCATCAACGACCGCGGCGTGGCCATCGACCTGGAGCTGGTGGGCGGGGCCCTTGCCGCCGTGGACGCCGAGCAGAAGGTGCTGGCGCGCCGCACGGTTGAGCTGACCGAGGGCCGGGTACAGGCCGCCACGCAGCGCGACGCGATGCTGGCGCACATCCTGGAAGCCCACGGTGTGGACCTGCCCGACCTGACCGGCGCCACGCTGGAGCGGCGTATCGCCGACCCGGACCTGCCCGCCGAGCTGCGCGAGCTGCTCGCCGTGCGCCTGCAGGCCTGCACCACCAGCACCAGCAAGTACAAGACGCTGCAGCGCGGCACCAGCGATGACGGCCGCCTGCGCGGCACCCTGCAGTTCAACGGCGCCAGCCGCACCGGGCGATGGGCGGGCCGGCTGTTCCAGCCGCAGAACCTGCCGCGCCCGACGATGGCGCAGCCCGACATCGAGGCCGGCATCGACGCGCTGAAGGCGGGCGCCGCCGACCTGCTGTTCGACAACGTGATGGCGCTGACGAGCAACTGCATCCGCTCGGTGATCGTCGCTCCGCCGGGCAAGAAGCTGGTGGTGGCCGACCTCTCCAACATCGAGGGCCGCGATCAGGCGTGGCTCGCCGGCGAGACCTGGAAGCTTGACGCCTTCCGCGCCTTCGACGCGGGCGAGGGCCCGGACCTGTACAAGCTGGCCTACAGCAAGAGCTTCGGCGTGCCGGCCGACCAGGTGAGCAAGGACCAGCGCCAGGTCGGCAAGGTGCAGGAGCTGGCGCTGGGCTACGAGGGTGGCGTGGGCGCCTTCGTCACCTTCGCGGCGGCCTACGGCATCAACTTGGACGACCTGGCTGCCAAGGTGCTGCCGGTGGCGCCGGCCTGGGCCGTGGACGAAGCGCGCGAATTCCACGCCTGGACCACCAAGAAGGGCGCGCAGACCTTCGGCCTGAGCCGCGACGCCTTCGTGGCCTGCGACGCCATCAAGCGCGGCTGGCGCGCGGCACACCCGGCCATCGCAGCGATGTGGGCCGACCTGCGCGGGGCCGTCATGCAGGCCATCGAGTGGCCCCAGCAGACCGTGAAGGTCGGCCCGCTGAAGGTCCGCCGCGACGGCAACTGGCTGCGCATCGGCCTGCCCAGCGGCCGGGCGCTGTGCTATCCCGGCCCGCAGCTGGTGGACGGCGTCATCACCTACAGGGGCGTCAACCAGTACAGCCGCCGGTGGGGGCGCCTGAAGACCTACGGCGGCAAGCTGTTCGAGAACGTGTGCCAGGCCGTTGCCCGCGACGTGATGGCCCACGCCATGCCGCTGATCGAAGCGGCGGGCTACGAGATCGTGCTGACCGTCCACGACGAGGTGATCTGCGAAGCCCCCGACGCGCCCGAATTCAACCCCACCCACTTGGCCAGCCTACTGGCCGCCACCCCACCTTGGGCGCCCGACATGCCGCTGGCGGCGGCTGGCTTCGAGGCCCCTCGCTACCGGAAAGACTGACCCATGCAGATCACTCTCAACACCAAGCCCTTGGTGGCGCTGCTGCACCTCGCGGCGAAAGGCGACATCCGCACCTACCTGAACACCGTCCACGTCGAGGCGTCGGCCAGAGAGCACTTTCTGGTGGCGTCGAACGGCCAGATCATCGGCGCCATGCGGCAGGAGCAAGGCATCGAAGAGGGCCCCGAGGCGTTCACGGTGCAGGTGCCGCGCGCGGTGGTGGAAGCGCTGCGCAAGGCCGGGCCCAGCATCCATCTGCACAGCCCGAATGGCTTGGCCTGGACGGCCACGGACACGTTGACCGGCAGCTCGCATCGGTGGCATGCCGACGGCCTGCACTACCCGGACTGGCGCCGGGCCATACCTGTCCGCGCGAACGGCGAGACGGCGCAGTTCAACCCTGAAAACCTTCTCGCGATGCACAAGTTCAGCGCCGCAAAGGGCGCCAAGACCACCAACAACGAAAGCGCCTTCCTGATCGCGCACAACGGCGAGGACGGCGCCTTGGTCCAGGTCCGGGGCGTGCCGGAGTTCGTGGGCCTGCTGATGCCCTGGCGGCGCGCGTTCGTCGAGAAGCACCTGCGCATGGAGCCCCCGTCCTGGGTCCGTGCGCTGGCCGCCACCGAGGCGGATTGCGATCTGGCATGAAGGAGATCCCCGTGACCGACCCCACCGCCGCCCTGCTAGCCGAACGCGGCCAGCGCTACGGCCGCTTCGCCGACCATGCCGAGATCGCGCAAAGCCTCAAGACCGTGGTGCACAGCTACGACCGCTTGGCCAGCAGGGGCGCGCATGCGTGAGCGCGACATCGAGCGGCACCTGGTCGAGCGCGTGAAGCAGCTCGGCGGTGAGGTGCGCAAGGTCCAGTGGATCGGCCGCCGCGGCGCGCCGGACCGGCTGGTGATGCTGCCCGGTCGCAGCACTCGCAACCCTGACGGGAGCTGGTTCTACCGCAACGGCTCCGCCATCTGGGTCGAGCTGAAGGCGCTCGGCGCCAAGCCCGAAGCGCACCAGCTGCGCGAGCACGAGCGCATGCGTGCGATGGGTCAGCGCGTCGTCGTGATCGACTCGGTCGAGGGTGTCGAGGAGCTGTTGGCATGAACCTGCGTGACGCACTCACCCAACAAGCCCCGTCGCTGGCGCTGCAGCGCGCGGCCACCGATGAGATCGCCCGGCTCGACGCGGAGTTGATCCGTGCGCGCGACATGCACCGCGACGCCGTTGTGAAGCACGAAGTCACCCGCCGCGCTCTACAAGCTGCGGCGGACGCCATGGTGCCGGCCTCCCTGCGCAACCCCACCGACATGGCGCGCCTGGGCGATCCTTGGCCGCAGGTCGGCCGGGCACTGTGGCCGGACGCATGACCCGCCGCGCCTTCACCCCCCACGGCTACCAGCGGGGCATCATCGACACCATCGTCGACAGCCCGCGGTGCGCCATCTGGGCCGGCATGGGCATGGGCAAGACAGTGAGCACGCTCACCGCGCTGGACGTGCTGAGCCTGAGCGAGGACGTGTTCCCCGCCCTGGTGCTGGCCCCGCTGCGAGTGGCGCGCAGCACCTGGCCGGAGGAGGCCGCGAAGTGGCTGCATCTGAGCGGCCTCAACGTCATGCCCATCGTCGGCTGCGAAGCCGAACGGCTGGCCGCCCTCGGGCAAGACGCCCAGGTCTACACCACCAACTACGAGCAGCTGCCCTGGCTGGTCGAACATTGGGGTGAGCGCTGGCCCTACCGCACCGTCATCGCCGACGAGGCCACCAAGCTCAAGGGATTCCGCCTGCGCCAGGGCACCGAGCGCGCCAAGGCGCTGGGCCGGGTCGCGCACAGCAAGGTCAACCGATTCGTCGCACTGACGGGCACGCCCAGCCCCAACGGCCTGCAAGACCTGTGGGGCCAGGCCTGGTTTGTGGATCGTGGTCAGCGCCTGGGCCGAACCTTCGACGCGTTCAAGCAGCGCTGGTTCACCAGCCACCCCAGCGGCTTCGGCATCACGGCCCTGCCGCACGCCCAGGCGGAAATCCAAGCCGCGCTGGCCGACGTGTGCACCACCGTGGACGCGCGCGACTGGTTCGACCTGCGCGAGCCCATCGTGAACAACATCGTGGTGGACCTGCCGATGAAGGCGCGCAAGCACTACCGCGAGATGGAGCGCGAGATGTTCACCCAGCTCGAACAGCATGGCGTCGAGGCCCTAAACGCCGCGGCCAAGACCATGAAGTGCCTGCAGATCGCCAACGGCGCAGCCTACGTGGGCGAAGGCAACACCGACTGGGAGGAACTGCACGATGCCAAGCTTGACGCGCTGGCCAGCATCGTCGAGGAAGCCGCCGGCGCGCCGCTGCTGGTGGCTTACCACTTCAAGAGCGACTTGGCCCGGCTGCAGCGCGCCTTCCGCGCCGGCCGGGTGCTGGACTCCGACCCGCGCACCATCCGCGACTGGAACGCCGGGCGCATCCCCATGCTGTTCGCGCACCCGGCCAGCGCCGGCCACGGCCTGAACCTGCAGGACGGCGGCCACCACCTCGTCTACTTCAGCCACTGGTGGAACCTGGAGGAGCGCCTGCAGATCCTGGAGCGCGTCGGCCCCACCCGACAGAAGCAGGCCGGCCACGACCGACCGGTCTTCGTCCACAACATCATCGCGCGCGACACGGTGGACGAGCTCGTCATCGAGCGGGTGCAGACCAAGCGCGAGGTGCAGGACATCCTGCTGGACGCGATGAAGCGCAGGGGGGATCGAACATGAGCAAACCAGCACGCCACCGCTGGACCTGGGCCGACGAAGAGCTGCTGCGCCGCAACTACGCCACCAGCCTGACCCTCGACCTGGCCTGCGCCCTGGGGCTCAACATCGCCCAGGTGCTGCGCAAGGCCAACGCCATGGGCCTGCGCAAGTCCGTCGAGCTGATCGCCGAGACCGCCCGCGAGCGCAGCAGCCGGCCAGGCCACGGCAGCCTGCGCACCCGCATCCAGCCCGGCACGGAGCCCTGGAACAAGGGCATCAAGGGCGTGACCGGCACGCAGGACGCCTGCCGGGCCACGCAGTTCAAGCCCGGCACGGTGCCCCACACCTGGCGGCCCATCGGCACCCAAGTGGTCAACGCCGACGGCGTGCTGGACCAGAAGGTCAGCGACGAGCCCGGCCCGCGCCACAAGCGCTGGAAGCCCGTGAGCCTGCTGGTGTGGCAAGCCGTCCACGGGCCCGTGCCGCCCGGCATGGTCCTGGTGTTCAAGCCCGGCCGCCAGACGGTGGACCCCGCCTTGATCACCCCCGACGCGCTGGAGCTCCTCACCCGCGCCCAGCTCATGCAGCGCAACAGCATCCACAACCACCCCGAGCCCATCAAGCGCGCCATCCGCGCCGTGGGCGCCCTCACCCGCAGCATCAACCGCGCCGGCCGCAGCCAGCCGCAAGACCGCGCACCAGCCCCGAAGGACAGCACCCCATGAGCCAGAACGCCAACACCCTCGAAGGCCTGCGCGGCGACCTCTTCATCACCCTGCGGGAGCTGCGCGCCGGCAAGATCGACCTGGACACCGCCAAGGCAGTGAACGAGGTGGCCCGTACCCTGATCGAGTCCGCCAAGGTGGAAGTCGACGCGATCAAGGTGACCGGCGGCCGCGAGAGCGGTTTCCTGGGCGGCGGCACTTGCGGGGGTGCTGCGCCGGAGGATGGCCTTCCGCCCGGCATCACCGGCCGCACCGTGCACCGCCTGAAGGGCTGAGCGCCATGGCCCAAGCACGCCACCGCTGGGGTGAACACCCCGCCAGCCGCTACAGCCTGAGCGGCGGCCACATCCCCGCCGACGCCGGCGGCCTGCGCCCGCCCGTGACCCTGCGCCCGGAGCCCCAGGCTGCTGCGTCGAAGCTGGCCAAGACCGTCATCCCGCCCGGCGTGAAGGTGCAGGTCTGCCCCTCGCCGGCCTACGCCAAGGCGCCGCCGGACACCAAAGTCGTGCGCCGGGCCGGGGCTCCGGCCGTCTACACCGGGAGGATCAGCGAGTGAGCCCAGCCGGCCTTCTGACGCACGCCGACCTGGTGGCCCTCACCGGCTACCGGCAGCACGCTGCCCAGGCCAAGTGGATCAAGGCTCACCTTGGCCTGCATGCGCCGCGGCGCGGCATCGACGGCTTGCCCGTGCTGACCTGGGCCGCCGTCGAGCGCGCCCAGGGAGGGCGGCCCGCCGCCGGCCAGCAGGCGGCCGGGCCGAAGTGGAGTCGGGCGGCATGACCCGCCCCCGCGATCGCTCATCCTCCAAGGGCCTGCTGCCCAGGATGGAAGCCCGCCCCTGGGCGGACGGCGTGACCGTGAGCTACCGCTACCACCCGGTCTCCGGAAAGCCGATCCCGCTTGGCACCGACCGGCTGCAGGCCATCCAGCGCGTTCTGGACATGACCGGCAGGGCCAAGGACACCGGCACCGTGGGGGCCTTGTGGCGGGCCTACACCGAGTCCCCGCAGTGGGCCGACCTGGCCGACACCACCCGCAAGGCCTACGCCCAGCAGTGGGCCATCCTCGGCCGGGTTTTCGGCGAGGCAGCATCGAGCACCATCCGCCCGGCCGACGTGGCGCGCTACCTCCGCGTCGAGCGGGCGGGCGCGCCCGTCAGCGCCAACCGCGAGGTGGCCCTGCTGTCCAACCTGATGAACCTGGCCCTGGAGCGTGGCGAGCTGGAGGCCAACCCCTGCCGCCAGGTGCGCCGCAACCCCGAGCGCCCGCGGCCGGAGGCCCCCGAGGCGGCGGAGGTGCGTGCCTTGGTCGAGTGGGCCAACGGCAGCGGACGGCGGGCCTACGCCACCCTGGCCGCCATGGCCAGCTATGCCGCCATGACCGGGCAGCGGCGCTGCGAGTTCATCGACCTGGCCTTCACCCAGGTGGGCGAAGGCGAGATCCGCGCCCGCCGGCGCAAGCAGCGCGCCGGCAAGGAGGTGTGGGACCTCATCGAGATCACGCCCGAGCTGCGCGCCCTGCTGGACCGCCAGCGCGCCAGCGCGGCCGACGAGCGCTGCGGCGCCGTCTTCCCCTGCCGCAGCGGCGGGCCCTACACCGAGCCGGGGTTCAAGGCCATGTGGGCCCGCATGATGGCCGCGGCCGTGGCCGAGGGCATCGTCAGCCGGCGCTTCAGCTTCCACGATCTGCGCGCCTTCTACGCCACCCAGCACAAGCTGCTGCGCGGCGCCCTGCCCGACATGCACCAGACCCAGGCCACCACCGCCCGGGTCTACGACCGCAGCAAGATCAGCCGCCGCAAGGCCCTGTGACCGGCAACGTATTCCCACCGTGGGAATTTCGGCGGGAACATCCACTGTAGAAACGAACAGGGCCCGCGTGTGCGGGCCCTGTTGAATCAACGACTTAGGTGGGGTGGCTGATGGGACTCGAACCCAAGCGCCCGGGGAACTCCGGGAGTCCGGAGGGGATGGTTTTCCTATGAAGAGCACCCCCACTGGTCACCCATGTTCCCCGAATTTATCCCCGGATTTATCCCACGAACGAGGCTCCAACGCGGGTCTCGAAGTGGCACATCGGCCCGAGGCTGGTTACAGGTTTCTATGGGCAACTCCGCAGCCCTTGCTGTCGCCTCACCCTCTACGCTCGAGGTCACGGTGTAGATGCCGGACGTCAAGCTAGCGCGCGCGCTGGTGGCGCACGACGACCGTTCGGAACGTGTTGCAGACATTGCAGGGTGACAAGCGCCGCCGACAGTTCCAGTCAACGGCAATCTGCTTTCACCGCACAGCGCGGCTCAACTCGAGCTACCGAGGCAAGCCCTAACAGGCTGCTGAAGTACTCCCCGTCACACCTCTGGCTGACAGTCCCGATGCGCAGGCACTGAAGTCCACGGAAGATTCACCGCATGCGCGGACCTGACACGTACACCGAAGGCTTGTTCACGATGCGTCGGCTCGACGACTTCGTGCCGGCCAACCATCCCCTGCGGCGCATCCGCGTCATGGCCAACGAGGCGCTGGCCGAGATGGACGGCTTGTTTTCGGCCATGTACGAGGCCGACATCAAGGGCGGTCGCCCGAGCATCGCGCCCGAGAAGCTGATGCGCGCCATGCTGTTGCAGATCCTGTTCAGCGTGCGCTCGGAGCGTCAGCTCATGGAGCAGACCCGCTACAACCTGCTGTTTCGCTGGTTCATCGGCCTGGCGATGGACGACCTGGTCTGGGTGCCCACGGTCTTCACCAAGAATCGGCAACGCCTGATCGAACACGAGGCGGTCGTCGTCTTCTTCAACGAAGTGATCCAGACCGCCCACAAGAAGCACTGGCTGTCGGGCGAGCACTTCAGCGTCGATGGCACGCTGATCCAGGCCTGGGCCGGCCACAAGAGTTTCGTCAACAAGGACGCCGACAAAGACTCGGACGACAGCAGCGGCCCGGGCGGATTCAAGGGCACCACGCGCAGCAACGCGACGCACGCGTCAAAGACCGATCCCGATGCGCGGCTGTACCGCAAGGGCAAGACCGCCAGCGAGCTGCGCTACATGGGCCACACCTTGACCGACAACCGCCACGGCTTGGTGGTCAACGCCAGGGTCACGCATGCCGATGGCCACGCCGAGCGCGAAGCCGCCAAGGTGATGATCCACGACGCCCGGCAGGCCGCAGCCAGCGCCGACGTCGAGGTCACGCTCGGCGCCGACAAAGGGTATGACGCGGCCGAGTTCATCGAGGAACTTCAGCGCATGAAGGTCACGCCGCACATCGCGCAAAACAAGTCCGGCCGCCGCTCCGCCGTGCCTGACGAGATGGCCGCCACCGAGGGCTACGCGCTGTCGCAGCGCAAGCGCAAGCTGATCGAACAAGGCTTCGGCTGGGCCAAGTTCGTGGGCCCGATCCGCCAGGTGATGGTGCGCGGCATCCGCAAGGTCGACCAGTTGTTCGTGATGACGATGGCCGTCTACAACCTGGTGCGGATGCGGACCTTGGGAGAAGTCCGTCCAGTGGCTGGATGAGGGCGAGAAAGCGGCCTGGAAATGCCGGGGAACGGGCTGACAAGGCCTCGCGGCGGCGCTCATCGGGGCGCAATGGCGATCGCGGCTTCAGGTGACGGGTGCTGGGCGGATGGGGGAGGGGTACTTCAGCAGCCTGCTAGAACTACGACAAGGTGCAGTCTCCTGCAAGTCGCCGCCGTGTCGCTAGCCCTTGCTATCCTGTTGAACGAGTGTGGGGCCAAGCCGGTGAGTGCTCGTTCGGGCCGCTCAAGAACTGCAAGATGCACGGGGAGCTGACATGTCGGACGACAGCAGAAACATCTTTATCAGCCACATCCACGAGGACGACCACCGCCTTCAGCCGCTCAAGGACTTGCTCCAGTCGGCGGGCATGAACGTTCGCGACGGCTCGATCAACAGCGACAAGCCAAACGCTGCGTCGAACGAGAGCTACATCAAATCCGAAATCCTGGCGCCGCGGATTGCATGGGCGTCTGTGTTCGTCGTTCTGATTACCCCGGAGACCTGCGACAGCCAGTGGGTGAAGTGGGAGATCGAGTGCGCCGAGCGGCTTGGCAAGCGCATCGTCGGTGTCTGGGACCACGGCGAAGCGGAGTGCGACATTCCTGAGGCCCTGGATCGCCACGCCGACGCAGTGGTTGGCTGGCAAGGCGACCGAGTCAAAGACGCCATTGAAGGCCGCATCAACAACCACGAGCGACCAGATGGCTCCCCGGCGGCACCCCGAGCGACGAAGCGGTACTCATGCTAGGCCGGTCGCATGCGACTGTTCTCGTATGTGGTGGCGCGAGACTACGGATTCGCCCCGAATCCGTTTGGCGGGACTTGCACGTTGGCAACGTGCAAGCCTGACATTCGGCAACGCGCGGCCGTTGGCGACTGGGTTACCGGCCTCACGTCAAAGAGCGATCGAGCCGCCCCGGGACTCGTGTACGTCATGCGTGTTGATGAGACACTGACCTTTGACGAGTACTGGAACGATGCACGCTTCCAAGGCAAGAAGCCGAGTCGAACAGGAGGCGTCAAGCAGCTATTCGGCGACAACATCTACCACCGCGACAGCTCTGGGCAGTGGCAGCAGCGAGATTCGCACCATAGCCTCGACTCAGGCGCCGCGAATCCGCGCAACATTGCGAATGACACCAAGTCTCTCGGGGTTCTGATCAGCCGGCACTTCGCTTACTGGGGTAGCACCGCGCCGGCCGTCCCGCAGCAGTTCGTGGACTTCAATGGGCAGTCGCTTCTCGTAAACCGCGGCTACAAGGTGAACTTCCCGCCGAACTTCGTCGCCGCGTTCGTCACTTGGTTCGAGTCGTTGGGCGTTCGGGGTTACCAAGCGCCGCCGTTCATGTGGCAGCGTCCCGGTTCGACGTGGGCGCGGCCAGCGTAATCGCGAGGACCATATGACCAGAGCGCAACCGCAGCGGCCGCCGTTGACGATCGCGGACTACGCCCAGAAGGCCACCGAGACAGATCGCTTCACCGACGTTCCCGGCGGGCTGACGAAGCTTGCGTTCGGCTTTTTCGGAGAGGTGGGCGGACTTCTTGCAGCGCTGAAGAAGGTCAACCGCGATCAGCTCCGTGCGACGGAAACCGACGTTGCCGGCGAAGAGATCGGTGACGCCCTCTGGTACCTGATCGCTCTCTCGAACGCACAACAGCTCTTGCCGAGGGCGCTCGGCCTGGCCTGCTTGGCACGGCTCCGGAGTCGCTTTGGTGAGGCCGACCGCGAGAGCAGCGGCGAGATCGATTTTCGCCAGATAGACGGCCTCATCGCGATTCACGGGAACGGCCTTCAAGATGCACGTGTCGAACTGCTCGGTGAACTCGCTCGCATGAGCGGCGAAATCATCGGGCGAGCCGATCGTCCGCAATTGGAGCTAGGTGCGCCCTCACAGTTGGAGTTTCTCGGCTCGCTGTTGGCCATGTTGGGTTTGCTTTGCGCGTCATTCATGCTGAAGCTCGAGGATGTAGCGCGGGACAACATCGTCAAAACGCACGGGCGCTGGCCGGGGCCCGACCGGACGTACCTGCCGCCCTTCGACTCGACGTTCCCGGAACATGAGCGCTTCCCGCCGGAGCTTCGCATCGAGTTCATCGAGCGAGTCTCGGCGCGAGGCACGTTCGTCGTGCAGCGCCTGAACGAGGTGTTCATCGGCGATCCGCTTACCGACAACAGCCACGAACCCGACGACTATCGGTTCCACGACGTGTTTCACCTGGCCTACGTCGCTCATCTGGGTTGGTCCCCGGTGATTCGTGCCCTGTTGAAGCGGAAGCGCAAGTCTCGCCCCGCCGTCGACGAGAACGAGGACGGGGCCAGAGCGATGATCATCGAAGAGGGGATCGCGACCTGGATCTTCAATCACGCCAAGCAGCGAGACCTCTACATAGATGTTCCGGCCGGCAAGCTCGAATACGGACTGCTCAAGCAGGTTCAAAGCATGGTCAGCGGTTTCGAGGTCGCCACTTGCCCACTCTGGCAGTGGGAGCAAGCCATTCTCGATGGCTTTCGGGTGTTCAGAGAGCTTCAGAAGCGCGAACATCGCGGGGGCATGGTCGTCGTGGACATGGTCAAGCACAGCCTCACCTTCGTTGCACCAGTGCAGGCGGTCCGATGAACGCAAGCGCGTTTGTTCGCGCCCTGGCTGCGGTCCAGCTGGAGGACGTGTTCAATCCCTACGCTGATACCTGCGGCCTGTTCGATCGCGCGGACGCAGCTTCGACTCGGCGCAGCAACCTCCGCTCGTACCTCCGCTCGGTCGAAGGTCAGGGCGCCGACACGCTTTGGATGGGGCGCGATCTCGGCTATCGCGGAGGTCGCCGCACGGGGCTCGCCTTGACAGACGAGTACCACCTGGCCGAGGTGCCGTCGTTGTACGCGGGCACCGTTGTCGCGCGCGCGACCAATGGCAACGCAGTGGCCGAGCGCACCGCGGCGGAGATATGGGCTGCGCTGAGGCTCGTGCGTGGCAGGCCATTGCTCTGGAATGTCTTTCCGCTGCACCCGCATGAACACGGTAGCGAGTTGACAAACCGGCGGTTCAGTTCGCGCGAGCTTGAAGAGGTTGATGGGCTGAATGCCGACTTGATTTCGTGGCTGCGAATCCGCCGAATCGTGTGCATCGGGCAGGACGCCGAACGCTACGCCAAACGCTACTGCGACGCGGTCACTGTTGTCCGGCATCCCAGCTACGGGGGCACATCAGACTTTCGACGTGGCATCGCAGAAGCCTACGGAGTTCCTCGTCGTGAGGTCGCCCCGGAGGATCGACAGCGCACTATGTTCGACCCAGGGCTGGCGCCAAAGACTCGGAAGTCGGCATGACGGACGCGTCGCGACCCCTGTTCGTCGTCTACGTCGCGTGGCACCCGGCGTTCGCCGATGGCGCGAGCATGGCGAAGCTTCTGTACGAGCACTACCGCCGCAAGCTGTACGAGAACGTGGCTGGCGGTGCCGGTGTCAGCGTTGTCTATCGCTTTACGCCTCATGAAGGCGCGGATGCACCTGCACCGATCGACTTCGGTGACTCCGAGTCGAGCGCGGTCGTGATTCTCCTCGACGAGCACTTCGCCGCGGATGCTTCGTACATGACGTGGCTCCGCACAGTCTGCAAGGATGCCGACGCCGCTGGTCTCCGATGCTTGGTGACACCCGTCGCCATAGACGGCGCCATGACTAGCTCGGGCCTGGTTGAACAGGCAATTCGGTGGGACCAGTGGGCCACGCTCGACCCGCAGGCGAGGATGCTCAAGCTGCTGTCGTCCCTGACCTACCAGTTCTGCCGAATGTTGCGAGCGCTGCTGGGCAAGCTGAAGAATCCGGCCCGGAACGAAGACGAGCTTGCCCAGTTCCTGAACAAGGTGCAGGTCTTCCTCAGTCACTCCAAGCGCGATGCCGACGGCCAGCGCATCGCCAAACTGATTCGGCAGCAGCTCTTCGACGGCGAGGGGTTGGCATCCTTCTTCGATGTGCACGACATCCCGCCCGGCTTGCCGTTCGACAAGGTACTGCTGCATCAAGTCAAGGTGAGCGCGGTGGTGGTGGTGCACACCGACAGCTTCTCGTCCCGGGAGTGGTGCCGCCGTGAGGTGATCGAGGCGAAGCGGTGGAACGTCCCGTTGGTGGTCGCGAACTGCATCAGCGACTTGGATGAACGCGGCTTCCCGTACATGGGGAACGTGCCCGTTGTGAGGATGGACCCTGCGAAGGTCGATCGAATCGAGTACGTGGTCGCCCGGCTTCTCGACGAGGTGATGAAGGACTTTCTCTGGCAGTGCCGGGTCGAGTTGGTGAAGAGGGGCGACGCAGCGGAAGTCATCTTCCTGCCCCGGCCTCCCGAACTCATCAGCCTAGCCGCCGTCGAGCCTTCGAAGCGCACGACATTCGTCTATCCAGACCCGCCCTTGGGCGCTGAGGAACAAAGACTGTTCGAGGTCATTGCACCGACGCTGCGGCTGAAGAGCATGACCGAGTGGCTTGCGTCTGCCGACAAGGAGGCATCGTGACCTACCGCGAGCCTCTCAGCCAGACGGTTGTGGCGATCTCGATCTCGGAGAGCCCCGGCATGGCCCCGCTCGGCCTGGCGCCTGAGCATCTCGTGGATGCGATGGCGGAAACCGCGCGGCACCTGCTCGCGCTCGGTGACCTGTCCCCAGAACCCGTACCAGTCGATATGAGGAATCCGCTGGGTTGAAGGAGGTTACTCCTGGGTTTGCTGCGGCGCCGGCACGGCGCCGCCGGTCGTTTGTCGATGCTGTGCCGCAAACTTCGCCGGCGGCATCCGCCCGCAGCTGCTGTGCGGCCGTACCTCGTTGTAGTCGGTCCGCCAGCGCGCGATCTCGATACGTGCCTGCTTCAGGCTCTGGAACCAGTGCTCGTTGAGGCACTCGTCGCGGAACTTGCCATTGAAGCTCTCGATGTAGGCGTTCTGCGTGGGCTTGCCCGGTTGGTTGAGGATGTGGCGCACGCCCTTGGCCTGCGCCCAGGCCATGAAGGCGCGGCTGGTGAACTCTGGCCCTTGGTCGGTTCTCACGGCCTGCGGGTAGCCCCGGAACCGCGCGACCTGGTCGAGCATGCGCACGACGTACTCGCCCCCGATGCCGTGATCGACCGCAATGTCCACGCACTCGTGGCTGAAGTCGTCGGTGACGGTCAGGCACTTGATGCGCCGCCCGCTGGCCAGGCTGTCGCTGACGAAGTCCATGCTCCACACCTCGTTGATCGTCTGGCACTCGTGCAGCGGCACGCGTTCGAGCTTCAGGCGCTGCTTGCCGCGGCGCTTTCGCACTGACAGATCAGCCAGCTTGTAGAGCCGGTACACGCGCTTGTCGTTGATCTTCGTACCTGCCGCGCGCAGCAGGTCGCCGATGCGCCGGTAGCCGAAGCGCCGCCGCTCATGCGCCAGCTCGACGATGCGCTGGCTCGTCGCCTGGTCGTGCTCAGCACGCCGGGGCGGGTGCCGCCAGCTGTCGCGCGACAGGCCCACCAAGGCGCAAGCGCGCCGTTCACTGATCGAGGTCGCTTCCAACATCATGCCCACCGCGCGTCGCTTCGCCGGTGGGCTCAGCGCTTTACGCCGAAGGCCACCTTCAGCGCCTCGTTGTCCAGCACGGCCTCGGCCAGCAGCTTCTTGAGACGGTTGTTCTCGGCTTCCAGATCACGCAGCCGCTTGGCGTCGCTGGTCTCCATGCCGCCGAACTTGGCCCGCCACTTGTAGAAGGTCGCCGAGCTGAAACCCTCTCGGCGGCATAGGTCCGCCACGCTCATGCCGGCATCGGCCTGCTTGATGAATCCAATGATCTGCTCGTCTGTGTACCTGCTCTTGCGCATCGCGCTTCCTCTCGGTTGCGCGGATTCTTCTCTATTGCCGTGGTACGGGTGGCGGGTTGCAGGTCACATCCCGAAGGAAGCCTATGACTACGTGGTCAACGGCAAGCCGGCGATCGAGTGGGTGATGGACCGCCAGGTCGTCAAGACCGACAAAGACAGCGGCATCGTCAACGATGCCAATGACTGGGCCGTCGAGACCGTGGGCAACCCGCGTTACCCGCTCGAACTGCTGCTGCGCGTGATCACGGTGAGCGTCGAGACGATGAAGATCGTGCGTGCGCTGCCGCCGCTGGTGATCTGACGCGGCCCGGCCGATCAGGCCATGGCGAAGAGGTTCACCACCTTGGTGTCGGTTGCATCCTCTTCGTCACCGAGCAGATCGCGCAGCAGCTTCGGCTGCACGCACATCTTGCGGGCCACGGCGGCGAGCGGCACGCCCAGCTCGTCGGTCATCATGCGCAGGCCGTCCTTCACCATCTCGGGCTGCTCCACCGGCATGAATTCGTCTTCGCGCTCCTCGATGGCCTCGCCATGGCGCTTTAGCGATATGTACCCGGCGCGCACCTGGTCGTCGGAGAAGACGCCGAGTTGACGACCGCGGTACAGCAGCGCTGACTTGGACACGCCCCAGCGTTGCTTCAGCTGACTCATGTAGTCCCAGTTGATCCTCGATCCGCGCAGCGCGCGATGGCTTTCGGCGAGGAACGACGCACGAGGCAGAAGGAACGAACTGGCGAAACGGTTGGCCTGGGATTCAGTCAGACGGTCGCCGGTGAGCACACCGATGTGCAGCGCGAAATGCCCTAGCTCGTGGGCTACACCGAAGCGCGCACGACAGGCCGATCGCCCGGAGCCGTTCAAGGCGATCACCGGGCGCCGCGTGGCGAACGACACGGCATCGACCTCGTGGGCCAGGCCGTTCACACGCATGACAACGGCGCCGGCGTTCTCAGCCACGCGTGTGATGTTGCTGATCGGCCCCCAACCGAGGCCCCAGGCACTTCGGCACTGCTCGGCGCCGCGCTCGATCGATTCCTCGGAAGTCGGGTCCGCCTCGGTGATCCGGTACCCTGGCATGTCGAGGTGCTCCTCGAGCACGCACACCAGTCGCTTGAGCATCTCGCCGCGGGCGCGCGCGTACTGACGCAGGGCCACCTTGGTGGTCAGCTGCTTGCGGAAGTGACACTGCTCTTCGGTCAGCGGCATCGGGTCTACATGCCGCAGGAATTCGGGAAGGATGCCCAGGTGCTCGACGAGCGCCTGCTCCAGAGAAGCAGAGACCGGCTCGGCGCCGGTCTCCACACGACTCAGATACTGCTTGGACTTGTCGAGCCGCTCACCCAGGTCGGTGAGCGAGAAGCCATTGAACAGCCGCGCGAGACGGATGTTCGAGTAGATGATCTGGCTCATGGCCCTGCGGATGCGACTGCTTCGTCGTCGCCGTCACGGCGGCGCTTGGGCGCGATGACCGGCTTCGGCACCTCGACGGCTGCCGGCAGTGAGGGGGTCGCCTCGCCGATGCGGCGCACACCGCCAGAGATCCAACGGCAAACCACTTCGTCGGCGTTGGAAAACCCAAGCAGCTCGACGCGAGGGTCACTGGACTCATCGGCCCCGCAATCGATGACGAAGACAAACCGCGCAGCCTCGCCCGGCTCTGCCTCTTCCAACAGAGGCATCTGAAACAGGTGCGTTTCCAGGACTGCGCGCTTCTTCGGCGCATCGGCATCGTCGTTGCTGAACCGGCACGGGATGCCGTTGATCGCAAACACGATATCGAGACCACCGTTCATGACCTTCAGCCAAGGATGACGGCCCGAGAGGTACTCCAGCAGGATCCGCTGCTTCTGCCGGCCAAAGCGCGCGGTGCCGCGCGTATACGGTGTGTCGGTGTCCCGGACCAGATCGTCTTCCGTGGCTCGCCACTCCTCGAGCAGCCAGGACGCGACGAGCTGCAGGCACTCCTCCTTGAGTTCGGAGGGAAGGCGGCTGACAGAGGGTTTCAGGACCAACATGGTTTGTGCAATCAAGGAAGAACGTCAACGCATTATGTGCGTTTTTTACGATCCGTCAACCTCATCAGGAAACGACCGTCGCCTGCTGCCCTACGGAGCTCATCGCCACCGGTTCCCGGTCAGACGCAAGCACGCTGCTTCGTCGGTTGGCCTTGGGACGACCTCAGCGGCTTCGACTTGCCGTCGAACTCATCCATGGAGCAGATGCCCGAGCCATCCTCCCGGTAGGCTCTGCGCGTTGCCGATCAGCGGAGATACCTCTGGCAAACCTGCCAATCGACTCCGCGAGCTTCCTGTCCGCGGCATCGCCTGATGCCGCGAGTGCTCGGCCAATCTGAAGCCAAGCCTCGATGGCCTCGGCCCTCGTCGTACGGGACTGTGATCCGCTCTTCGACTCTGGGCGACTGACGCGCAACCGCCCATCTTCCCGCGCCTTGACACGCCACAGCGGGTCGTAGTTACGGCTGCTCCCTCGCGTCGCCTGCCGCGACGCCTCGGCCTCGACCCCCCGCTCGCGCAGCTTCTCGGCGAAGGTCTCCCGCCACCGATGCAGGTCGGTCTTGCGTGGGTTCAACCGCTTGCCGTGCTTCGACTCGGCCCGCACGCTGATGTGCATGTGCGGGTTAGCCTGGTGGTCGTGCAGCACCATCACGACCTTGTGGTCGGCCAGCTCGATCTTCGCGAACTCGCGCGCGGCCCACTGCACGGTCAGCGGGTCCGTGCCCCGCGGCATCGACAGCATGATGTTGAACGCCTCCCGCCGATCGCCCGCGTCCTCGATCAGGCTGCCGCCGAATCGCCAGTCGTCGGCCAGCTCGCGCAAGGCCTCCTTGCCGCGCGTCGTCTCGCCACGCTCGTCCTCGATCTCGAGCCGGCCGTTCTTGCTGATGTAGCGGAAGTGTGCGGTGATGGCCTTCATGCCGCGCCCGCCACCCGTCACCTTGACCATCACCTGCGGCACGCGGCGAACGACGGTGGCCTCGATCCGCTCGCGGATGGCCGCGGCACGCTGGCGCGCCGCGAGGGCTCCTAGCTTGGGCTGCGGCTGGTTCTTGACGATGCGGTTGCCCGGGTAGAACAGCCGATCGCCCCACTGGATCAGGATGCCGTCGATGTCGGGGCGTTGGGACATGTCAATCTCCTTCGCTTCACGAGGCCGCGGGGCGCCTTGACTCGCCACGCCCGGCAGACGAGCGTGCGGGCCGCAGGTCGGCCAGGACGCCGGCAGCCAGGCTCAGGTGTGCGCGCACGTCATCGCCCAGCGTGTCGAGCATGCGGCGGTACTCCAGGGCAGGCCGCACATTGCCCTGACGCAGCAGCGCGGTGAGGTGGTTGATGCTCCGGCTCAGCGTCGAGAGTTCGGCGCTCGATGCAGTGAGCGCAGCCAGGCAGTCGGGGCGGCTGCCCGACCGACCCGACAACGCCGGCACGTCGGCCAGCAAGCCCGCGAGAAAGGCGCCACGCGATAGGCCTGACCTCTTCGCTCCTCCATCGAGCTGCTCGGCCTCGCCGCGTGTCAATCGGATGGACAGCTTCACGGTCGATCCGGTGAAGTGCGCGGGTCGGCCCTCCTTGGCGAACGCGCGCGACGCATCGATGAGGCCCAGTTCGCGCTCGACCGCCCGACGGACCACCACCGACACGCTAACCCGCTCGGCCTGCGCGCGCGCCACCAGCGCGGCCTTCAGGCCGCGCATGTCTGCCGTGACGAACTCGGGAGGCGGGGTGTTCATGGTCCGAGCAATCGATGCGATGCGAGGCAAGCGGAGCTTCACAAGCCGGCGGCAGGCCGCCTATCTCTGCACTCACCTACGCATTCAGTATTGGCCCGGATCGAGGTCGCACGACCGATGATTCCGACCTCAGAATCATCGCCCTCGCCTTCCGCGCAGCTCGCGGGGAGCACGAGCGCAGCAGCGTTGCGCCCAGGACGGCCGGCCTCATTTCCGAGACAGCGTCCCGGAATTCTTCGCGCGAGCCGGCCGCGTCGTTGGGCCCCGTTTGTCCATCCGATGGACAACGCGAACCACACCGCATCCAAGCGGCGCCTGCGTCAGTGGTAATCGTCTTCGAGCTGGTGCCGCACCGCGAGGACCGCGACCGTGGCGGCGTCTTCGACCTCGAACAGCGCGACGTAGCCGGCCCGGCCGAAGGGGATGATCAGCTCGCGCAGGAACGGGCTGGGGCCCGCCTTGCGGCAGGTGAAGGGCGAGGCCTTCAGGGTGTCGATCCCGCTGCGGATGGCGGTCAGCGCCTGGGCCGCGAGATCCAGGTCACCGCCGTCGCGAGCCAGCTCGCGCTCGATGATGAAGTCGAACAGGCGTTCCAGGTCGTCCCGGGCCTGACGGGTCAGGCGGACCCGGTAGCTCACCGGCGCGTCTTCGCCTGCTTGGCGCGGGCGGCGTCGAGCTTGCGCTGCAGCGCCTCGACCACGACATCGGCGTCGACGTACTCGCCCGTGCGGCGCGCCTCGTCGCGGGAGCGCAGCCCGCGCGCGATGAACTCCGCCTGCTGCCGCCGGCGCTCGACGGTGGCGCGCACTGAGGCTTCGACGAACTCCGACAGCGTCTCGCCCTCGCCCAGCACGGCCTCGACCTCGGCCCGGAACTCGGGTTCCACGCGGACGGAAGGAATGGTCGCGGTCTTCATGAGTTCAGTGTATCGCAATTGCGCTGCATGCGGCCTCGGATGAGGTACTCCGCTCGCGTCGGCCTGTCCATCGGAGTGACAACTCAGCCATCGACGAAGCCGAGCAGCTTCAGCGACGCGGCCGGCGCGAGCCGGCGCGGGCCGCCGACCAGCGGGCGGACGTAGACATGACCCGACTGCTCCGGCGCCACCGACACGACGAGCTGGTAGTCCTGACCGTCGAACTCGACATGGATGCGCTTGGTGGAGCGTGGTGACCGCGCCTCGTCCAATTCGACAGGGCTTCCCGCCTGCTGGACAGGCTGCGGCGGCGAACCCGGCCTCGTGGCTTCGCTCGGGTCCGGTGCCACCGTGGCCGACAGCTCGGCCCGCAGCGCCATGAGCCGGTCGCGGGTGATCGACCGCTCCCGCGCGGTCCACGCCTCGACGGCGCCCGCATGCTCACCGTGCAGCCGCCGCAACTCGTAGAGCTCGTTCATGCCTCGGCAGCGGCCTTCGCGGTAGGCCTGCAGCAGCCAGTCGGGCGCCTCGATCAGCGCGGTCGCCAGGGTGACCCACTGCCGGCTCCTGCCGAGCTGCCGCGCGATGTCGGCCTGCCGGTCGCCGAGCGCGAGGCGCTTCTGCACGAACAGCGCCAGCTCGAGCGGCTTCAGACCTTCGCGCTGCTCGTTCTCGATCACCTGGTCGTAGCGGTCCGCGGTGGTGTCGACGAAGGCGGGGATCGTGTCGAGCCCGGCGAGCTTCGAGGCGCGCAGGCGCCGCGCACCGAAGTTCAGCACCCAGCGACCCGCGGCCTGCAGGTGGGGCCGCACCGAGATCGGCTGGCGCACGCCGCGCTCCCGGATCGTCGCCGCCAGCTCCTGCAGCGCGTTGGCGTCGAACTCGTGCCGCGGCTGCTCGGGGTCCTCGTCGATGTCGGCGACCGACAACTGCAGCGGCTCGCCGCTCGCGGTCGGGCTCGGCGCGTCGAGCCCGGCGAGGTCGTCAAGCTGCAGCGGCATCGCTGGCCTCCGCGCGGCGAGCTTCGGGCACCGCCCCGGTCACGATCGCGGCGATGCGCGTCAGGCTTGGTTCGATCTCTCGCCAGGCATCGCGCGCCGCGGTCTTCTTCATCTCCCACAGAACGACCCCGTCGGCCTGGGCCTCGGCGATGCACGAGCGCCGGGGGATCGACGCGAAGTCGCCGGGCCCGTCGCCGATGCGGATCATCAGCGGGTGGTACTGCTGGACGACCTGCAGGTAGTTCGCCTTCTGGAACGGCGTCGGTTCGACCATCGTCGGCAGCAGGCCGATCAGCGCGAGCTTCGGGTTCAGCACCGCCTTGATCTTGCGCAGGCCGACGCGCTCGTGATTGAGCAGGCCGCTGACCCCGTCCATCGCCTCCTGGTTGAGCTGGATCGGCGACAGCACGAAGTCGGCCGAGGCCAGCGCGGCGATGACCCGGATGTCGGGGTTCGGGTTGGTGTCGATCACGCACACGTCGAAGTCCGCGTCCACGCTCGCCAGGAAGGTCCGGAAATGCCGCGCGAAGGGTGTGTGCAGCGCCGGCTGCCGCTCCAGGCCGAGCAGCGCCCGGTCGCCGGGCACCAGCACGAAGGGCTGGTCCGGCAGCGGCAGCGGCGCGCCGGTCAGCAGCGCATCGGCCGTGGCAGCACTCGCGCTCGCACGGCCCGACAGCCGCAACGGCTTGCTCAGGTTGCCCTGGTGGTCCAGGTCGATCGCCAGCACCCGCCGGCCACGCTGGGCCAGGTGATGCGCCAGCAAGGTGGCGACGGCGCTCTTGCCGACGCCGCCCTTTTGGTTGCACAGCACGAGGGTCTTCATCGGCACGCACTCCTGCGAACGGATCGCGGACCACCGACCCGTGGGGTGGGCACGGCGTCCTGCCGGGACCGGGGGCCGACCTCGACGGGCGGCACCGGACCCTGCGAGCCGGCCGACGCGAAGCGGCGGCCGGCGAGCGCCGCGCGAGGCGCAGCGCGGGCACCGTGCCCGGTCGATGATCGGCGCGGATCGCGGCCTTGGCGGCGATGACTTTCAGGGGAAAGTCATCGGTGGCCGATCACCCGCCCTCGGGCCAGCGCAGGCCCCAGCGCGCGATGACGGCCTGCAGGCGCCGGTCGCCGTCGGGCACCAGGGTGTGCAGGTCGGCCTGCCCCCATCGCAGCGCATCGAGGCAGAGCAGCATGTCGTCGCTGATCGCGACATCGACGGCGCGCAGCTCGAAGGGTTCGAGCGGGAAGGCCTGCGCGTTGTAGGTCGCCGCGAGAAAGCGCACCACGCGGACGATCTGCCCGGAGTCACGCGTCTCGGCCAGGCGCAGCAGGCGGGTGAATGCCTGGGCACCCTCGGCGGTGGCCGCGCTCGATCGTGCCCGGTAGCCGTCGAGTTCGGTGTCGATGTGCTGGACGGAGTTCATGGTGGAGTCCTCGAAACCGTGCCGGGCAAGCCCGGCCTGGACGCTGCGGCTCGATGGTCGCGCCGACCGCAGCGATGCGGGGCGATGATTTCGGGCTCGAAGTCATCGCCCCGGCTCACGGGATCACGGCCTCACGCCGCCGCCCTGATGCGCCGCATCTCCTCGGCCAGCACCCACAGCGCCCGGTTCAGGCTCACGCCGCGGTCGATGCTGCCGACCGGCCGGGTGTGCAGCCGGCGGCCCTGGACGCTGCGCCCGGGCTGCCCGCCGCGCATCACGTTCTCCTGCACGCGCTGGAAGGTCGTCCACAGACTCTGGCCCAGGTCCTCGGGCCGGCGCGCCTCGACCAGCTGCGCGGCCGTCACCGGCGGCGGGGGCTGGTCCTCGCCCCGTTCGCCGAAGCGCAGCGCCAGCGCCGCGGTCGCGAAGGCGGTCTGTTCCTCGGGCCGCAGCGTCAGTGCCTTCATGCCCTCGGCCGAGGCCTCGACGGCCTCGAACTCGTCGAGCACCCGGAACGCACCCTCGATCACCTCGCCCTGCACGTTGCCCTTGTGCGGGATGCGGATGTCCTCGACCACCTGGCCGACCACCAGGCCGTTGCAGCAGACGAAGCGGAACAGGCCGGCCAGCATCTGGTACGAACTGGCGCCGTCGTGGCTGTTGATGAGGATGATCTCGTTAGCCTCGGGCCGGGCCTGCACCTGCCCCGCGTGGCGCATGCGGATCATGTGCTTGGTGAACTCGGCCTTGCCCTCGATGCGGCTGGCGCCCTGGGCCACCATGAAGGGCTCGAAGCCCTCCTTGCGCAGCCCGCGCAGCACCTCGATGGTCGGGATGTAGGTGTAGCGCTCGGAGCGGCTGGCATGCTTGCCCTCGGCGAACACCGAGGGCGCGGCGGCGCGCATCTGGTCTTCGCTCAGCGGGCTGTCGCCGCGCAGGACACGGGTGTTGCGCGCAAAGCGCGTGGCGAGTGTGGGGGTCGCGTGCATGTCGGTTCCTTTCGGGATCGATGGATGGATGTCAGGGGGACGGCACGCCGGGTCGGGCCCGGCGCGCCGTGGTCCGGGCTCAGTACGGGATCGGGTCCGTGGCCTCGTCGGCCGGCGTCTTGGCGCCGGCCTTGCGGGCCTTCGCGGACTTGCCGCGCGCGGCGGCAGGCTGCGCGGGGCCGTCGCCCTCCTCCGGCCCCGTGCCCTGGCGGGCGCGCAGCGCCTCGCTCTCGGCCTTGGTGTCGAGGTAGTCGACCTCCTCGGCGGTGAAGGCCATGCCGTAGACCGTCTCGCCGTCGCGCTCGTAGTTGTTGTTCTGCACGCGGCCGACCACGTTGACGTGGCTGCCCTTGCCCAGGTACTGCGCCGCGTTCTCGGCCTGCTTGCCCCACAGCGTCCACTGGATCGCCGTGGCCTCCTCGCCGCGGTTGTCACCGCTGCCCTTGCGGGTGTTGCTGATCGCGGTCAGCGTCGCCTTGCTCACGGGGCCGTCCCGGCCCGCCACCGACACCAGCCGGACCGCGCCGGCCAGATGCGCATTGCGTTGTTCGACACGTACGTAAGCCATGATGAACTCCTCATCCGAAGGACCCGCCGCATCCGTCCTGGCTGCTGAAAACTGATCCTTCTGCTTGGCTCTCCTCGCTCCCGCCCACGGGCGGGCGGGGGGTGGGCACGGCCCCTTCCCTCACGGGAAGGGGTGGGGGATGGGTGGGGTTCAGCAGCAGTCGAGGCAGTGAGCCGGTTTCCCGACCCACCGCTTGAAGATCCCCCCACAAGTCCCCCTCATCCATTGACGGGGGCGCCGTGGGGGGAGCGCGGTGGGACGACCGGCGCACCGGCGGCCCCTTTGGTCGGCGCAGCGTCGCGGCCGCTGTGCCAGCCCGCCTGGCGCAGCGGCTGCAGCGCAGCCGACCGAAAGCTCACGAGCAGCGGCGGCCCTGCGGCCGACGTGCCACCGAGGGAGCCGCAGGCGAGCGAATGGCGCGGCGGTCGAGCCGCTGATCGCTGGCTGTGCAGCGGCAAAGCCGCTGCGAGCACTTGTCGGCCCCCGTCTTCGGCGGCCCGGCATCGGGCATGGCGGGTGACCGGGGTGGCGATCTGGCCGGCGTGCAGCGAACGAAGCGAAGCGGCGTGAACGGAACGCCGGTCAGTTCGCCAAGCGGGCCTCGTTCACGCGCAGCGTGAAGGAAGCCAGGCCCGCGATCCCCGGGCACGGGACAGGGCCGCCGCGTGCTTCAGCCGGCCCCGCCGGCCTGACTGGATTCGCGTGAGGGATGGCAGCCCGTCAGGGGTGAGACGCCGACGCAGCCGGCGGCTCGACGCGCAGCGCCACAGCCCGGCCCCGCTCCGCGGGGACACGCCATGGCCCACCAGGACCTGGAGGCTGACCCGGCTGTACGCCCACCCGCTTCGCATCCATCGGGCCCAACGCTGCCGCGCACGGGAACCTCGCCCGGAGGCATTACGATGCCTTCGACAAGAACGGGAGGGAGAAGAACTTGACCCCGAACGACAACGACGACAACCGATCGGTGGCCCTGTACTGGGACTTCGAGAACCTGCACGCAGGTCTCGTCGAAGCCCGCTACGGCGAAGGCGCCTACGCCAAGCCGGACAACCGCTTCAAGGCCCAGGAACCGCTGATCGACGTGCAGGCCCTGGTCGAACTCGCTGCCTCCTTCGGTCCGGTCGCCATCAACCGCGCCTACGGCAACTGGCAATTCTTCGGCCGCTACCGCGACGCCCTGCTGCAGAGCGCCGTCGAGCTGATCCAGCTCTTCCCGCCCGGCGCGTCGGCCAAGAACGGCGCCGACATCAAGCTCTGCCTCGACGCCACCGAGGACATCAGCCGCTTCGCCCACATCGGCACCGTCATCATCATCGGCGGCGACAGCGACTTCATGCCGGTCGCCCAGAAGATCAAGGCCGCCGGCCGCACCCTGATCGGCATCGGCAACCGCCGGAACACCAACAAGCACTGGGCCAAGAGCTGCCACGAGTTCCGCTACTACGACACCCTCGTCGAGCCCGAGCCCGGACCGCAGGCCCAAGCCGCCGCCGAGACCGTGGACGCGGCGGCACCCCCGCCCGCAGACCCGGCGGCCGACATGCTCCGTCGCGCGCTCCGCCTGCTCGCCGAAACCCGCGGCGAGACCTGGGTGAACAAGGCCAACGTCTGGCCGATGATCAAGCGCCTGGACGCGACCTTCGACACCAAGGACCACGGCTACGCCAGCTTCACCGAGATGCTCAAGGCGCTCGATGCAGTGGTCGAGGTCAAGAAGGGCGAGACCGACCACCTGCTGCGCTTGCGGCCGACCTGACCGCCCCGACCGGCTTCCGCCGGAGACTAGGTCAGGACCTTGCGGCAGTAGCAGTACACGAACTGCTGGACCACGCCGCCGGGGGTGCGGTGCTCGTGTTCCCTGTGTTCGACCAGATCGAAGGCGCGGCCGAACTCGTCGTGCAAGGCGTCGGCGTCGTACCGCTTCACCGGCAGGCCGCTGCACTGCGTCGGCCCCTGCGCCCCGAAGGTGGCAACGATGACATGGCCGCCGGGACGGACCGCGCGCAACACCTGCGCGACATAGGCACGTCGCGCCGCCTCCTCGACCAGGAAATGAAACACCGCCCGGTCGTGCCAGAGGTCGTAGGGCGGGCCCGGCAGGTCCATCGACAAGATGTCGCCGACCAGCCAGTGCACCCGCCGGGCCACCGGCCCCAATCGAGCCTGCGCCGCGGCCAGGGCCGCCGCCGACAGATCGACCACGGTGACGTCGCGGTAGCCAGCGAGCAGCAGATCGTCGACCAGCGTCGAGGCTCCGCCACCCACGTCGATGATCCGGGCGCTCCCGCCGGGCGCGGCCTGCTCGATCAGCGCGAGCGAAGTGGCCGCATGCGGCTCGAACCAGCTCACGGCATCGGCCGCCTTGCCGCCGTACACCTGCTCCCAATGCTGCTTCGGATCCATCGCCTCTCTCCTGCACGCCAGGGCGTTCAGCCGGCCGATCCCCGACGGCGATCGGCGGCGCGCCTGCCCCCGGAACGACCGTGGGCACCCTCGACATGCACCCCGCCCGCCGGTGCCCGTGCCACCGGTTGCGCCAACCCGTCCAGGATGCCGCACCGCGCCGCCTCGCCCGCCCCGCCGCATTGCGCGCGCAGGGACTTCAGCTGCCGCTCGAGCTGCCGCAGCTCCCGGATGCGCGTGGCGACATGGTGGATGTGCTCGTCGAGCAGCATGTTGACTTCGCCGCACCCGGCCTGCGGTGCGTCCTTGACGCGCAGCAGCACGCGAACCTCGTCCAGCGTCATGTCCAGCGACCGGCAGTGCCGCACGAAGGCCAGCCGCTCGACGTGCCCGGGCCCGTAGATGCGGTAGTTGCCTTCGGTGCGCGCCGCCGTCGGCAGCAGCCCTTCGCGCTCGTAGTAGCGGATGGTCTCGACCGGGGTCCCCGCCGCGGCCGCCAGTTCACCGATCTTCATCGCTGTCTCCTCCGCCTCAGGCCGCCCGCGGCTGCAGCGCGATCAGCGCCATGCCGGCCAGGCAGACGGCACCGCCGACCAGGTCCCAGCGCGTCGGCGCCACGCCGTCGACCTGCCACAGCCACAGCAGCGCCACCACCACGTAGACGCCGCCGTAGGCCGCGTAGGTCCGCCCCGCCGCGCTCGGGTGCAGGGTCAGCAGCCAGGCGAAGGCTGCCAGCGCACCCGCGGCCGGCAGCAGCCACCAGACCGGCCGGCCCTGCGTCAGCACCAGCCACGACAGGTAGCAGCCGACGATCTCGGCCACCGCGGTGACGAAGAACAGGCCCGTGACGCGCAGGAAGTCGAGCATGGCTGAGGTTCCGGGAGGCGGGGCGATGGTGAGGGAAGGCGACACGATGCTAACGCTTGACTCTGGAGCCGCTACAGGGTTTCCAATGCGAACCATGATGCCTCGGACCAGCCCATGAGCGAGCCCTGCTGCAGCCACGGCTGCGCCACCCCATCCGCCGTCCGGAGCCCGCGCTACCGCCGCGTGCTGTGGGCCGCGCTGATCGTCAACGCGATGATGTTCGGCATCGAGCTCGCCGGCGGCCTGCACGCCGGCTCGGTGTCGCTGCTGGCCGACGCGGTGGACTTCCTCGGCGATGCGGCCAACTACGGCATCTCGCTGCTCGTGCTCGGCATGGCCCTGCGCTGGCGCGCACGCGCCGCGCTGTTCAAGGGCCTGACCATGGGCGCCTTCGGCGTCTTCGTGCTGGCCCGGGCCGCCTGGTCCGCGACCACCGGTACGGTGCCCGAGCCGGTGACCATGGGGGCGATCGGCGCGCTGGCGCTGCTTGCCAACGTGGCCGTCGCCGCCATGCTCTACGCCTGGCGCGAGGGCGACGCCAACATGCGCTCGGTCTGGCTGTGCAGCCGCAACGACGCCATCGGCAACCTCGCCGTGATGGCCGCGGCGCTCGGTGTGTTCGGCACCGGCAGCGCCTGGCCCGACCTCGCGGTCGCCGCGATCATGGGCAGCCTCGCGATCGCCGCGGCGGCGTCCGTCGTGCGCCAGGCCACCACCGAGCTGCGACCGGCCGCTGCCGGTCCCGTGACGCCATGAGTGCGGTCGTCCTGACCTCGGCGCTGACCTGCCCGCATTGCGGCCACCGGTCGACCGAGACCATGCCGACCGACCGCTGCCTGTGGTTGCACGAATGCCCGCAGTGCCGCCGGCTGCTGCGCCCGCGGCCCGGCCACTGCTGCGTGTTCTGCTCCTACGGGTCGGTGCCCTGCCCGCCGGTCCAGGCCGCCGCAGGCGAGCCCGGGTCGTGCTGCGGCTGACGGGGCCCGAGCGATGCCAAGCCGCGTCACCCTTCACGCCGGTCGGGATGGCGTCGTGCCGCCCGGCCGCGCAGCCGCTAGACTCCGCGCCGTGCGTCGCTGGCTCTCCATCCTCCTGCTCGTCCTACTGCCGCTCCAGTTCGCCTGGGCGCAGGCAGCCGACTATGACGTGCGCGGCAGCGGCAGCCATGAGATGCACTTCGGGCATCACGATCACGACCACGGCGAACCGCCCGACGCGCCCGACGGCGATGCAGGCGGCTCGATCGATGCCGACGGCCACCACTGCCACGGCCAGTGCTCGGGGATGCCGGCACCGGTCTACCTCGTGGCCGCCGTCATCGGCAGCACCTCGCCCGATGTCCGCATCGACGCGCACAGCGGCGCCCTCGCGCCGCCCCGACCCGAACGCCCCCAGTGGCGTCCCCTCGCCTGATCGGCGAGGCGGGTTGCTTTTCTTCCTGAAACCCGTTCGCGCCTGAGCGCCGGCCGCAGCATGCGGCCCGCGCAGGCACGACGCGACCTTCTGGTCGCCGCTCGCCGATCTCCCGTGGCTTGTTCTCGACACTGGAGCATCGGATGCACCGAAGAATTCGAACGGCCGCATGGCTGCGATGCACCGCCGTGGCCGCCGCCTGGGCCGCCTGCGCATGGACGGCGCAGGCCCAGACCTCGACGGCGCAACCCGCGCCCGAAACGCCTCTTGACCTCCGGCAAGTCTTCGACGCCGCCTGGGCACGCCAGCCGGAGGCCCTGGCCCTGCAGGCGCGCCGTGACGCGGCCAGGGCCCGGCAGAAGGCCGCGCAAGCCTGGACCCCTGAACCCGCGGCGCTGGAGCTGTCCAACAAGACCGACCGCCTCAACCGCAACCAGGGCGCGCGCGAGCTCGAGGTCGGTGTCGCCGTGCCCTTGTGGCTGCTCGGTGAGCGCAGCAAGACTGCTGCACTGGCGGACGCCGAAGGCGCGGCGATCGAAAGCCGGGCATCTGCCGCGCAGCTGCGCGTGGCGGCGGCGGTCCGCGACTCATGGTGGCAATGGCAGCGCACCCGCATCGAAACCGACGCCGCCCGCGATCAGCTCGACAACACGCGCCGCATCGCTGCCGATGTGGCACGGCGGACCAAGGCCGGCGATCTGGCCCGCGCCGACCAGCACCAGGCCGATGGCGCGGTAGCGGCAGCCGAATCGGGGCTTGCCCAAGCCGAAGCCGCACTGGCTGCGGCCCGGCAGCAGCTGCGTGCGCTGGCAGGCCGTGCGCCCGCCGCCACCGAAACCGCCGGTGCCGCCGCCGAGCCCGACCCCGGTACGGCCTCGGCCGAGACCGACGCGCACCCGGCGCTGCAGGAGCTGAAAGACCGCGCCGCGGTGGCCGAAGGCAGCGCGGCGCTGACCGCGGCGCAGTCGCGCGCCAACCCCGAGCTGATGCTTGCGACCACCCGCGACCGCGGCGCCTTCGGCGAGTCGTCTCAGCAGACCATCACGCTCGGCGTGCGCATTCCCTTCGGCGGCGGCCCGCGGCACGATGCCCGATCCGCCGCCGCGCGCGCCGAAGCGACCGAGGCGCAGGCCCAGCTGGCGCTCGAGCGCGAACGCCTGGCCGCGGAACGTGACGCGGCGCGCGTGCGGGTGGACGCCTCGCGCAGCCAGCTCGCCGCCGCCGAGCGCCGCGCCACGCTCGCGCGCGAATCGCGCGGCTTCTTCGACAAGTCCTTCCGCCTCGGCGAGACCGACCTGCCGACGCGCCTGCGCATCGAGGCCGAGGCCGCCGAAGCCGAGCGCGAGGTCGCGCGCACGCGCATCGAGCTCGCCACGGCGATCTCCGCATGGCGGCAGGCCCTGGGCCTGCTGCCCCGGTGACGCCGCTGCGACGCCACGAACCGAATCCTTCAGGAACCCCTTCCCATGAACCTCCCGTACCTCCTGGCCGCGATCCTCGTCGCCGCCTTCCTTGGCGCCCCACCCGCGCGCGCCGCCGGCGACCATGACCACGGCGATGCCGCTCCCGCCGCCGGCCAGGCGCTGCCGCGCTTCACCGCCGAGTCCGAGGCCTTCGAGCTCGTCGGTGTGCTCAGCGGCCAGCAGATCACCCTCTACCTCGACCGCTTTGCCGACAACAGCCCGGTGCGCGACGCACAGATCGAGCTCGACATCGGCGGCACGACCTTCCAGGCAGAACCCCATGGCGACGGCGAGTACGAGGTGCTGCTGCCCGAGGCGCCGAAGCCGGGCGTGCTGCCCGTCACCGCGACCGTGACCGCGGGCAACGAGGCCGACCTGCTGGCGGCCGAACTCGACATCCACGAGGAGGCCCACGCTGACGAAGCCGAGCACACGCATTCGTTGAAGGAATACGCCTCATGGGCCGCCGCCGGCTTCGCCGCGCTGGCGCTGCTGGGCTGGGCTGGGCGTCGCATGCTCGGCGCACGCAGCGTCCGCGCCGGAGGTGCGGCATGAAGCGCGCGCTGATCGCCACCAGTCTCGGGCTGCTGATCGCACTGGCCGGGCCCCACGCGGCGCTGGCTGGCGAAGGCCACGACCACGGTGACGGCCCCGCGGCCCCCAGCGCCAACGGGCCGCAGCGCCAGCCCGACGGCAGCGTCTTCCTGCCCAAGCCGGCGCAGCGCCAGCTCGGCGTGCGCACCTTCGTCGCCGCGGCGGCCGCGCTGCCGCGCACGGTGGAACTGAATGCCAGGGTGCTGATGGACCCCAACGCCGGCGGCAAGGTACAGGCGCTCAACGCCGGTCGCATCGAGCCCGGGCCGCGCGGCCTGCCCAACCTCGGGCAGGCGGTGCGCAAGGGCGAGGTGCTCGCTTATGTGCTGCCGTCGGCCGCGCCGATCGAGCGCGCCAACCAGGCCGCCCAGCTGGCCGAACTGCGCGCCGCCAAGACCCTGGCCGACAAGCGCCTCGCGCGCCTGCAGGAACTGGCCGACACGGTGCCGCGCAAGGAGATCGAGGCGGCCGAAAGCGAATCGGCCAGCCTGGGCGCGCGCATCGCCGCGGTCGGTGCCGGCCTCGCCACCCGCGAAACGCTGCTGGCACCGGTGTCCGGCGTGATCGCCTCGGCCAACGTGGTGGCCGGCCAGGTGGTCGATGCGCGCGAGCTGGTGTTCGAGATCGTCGATCCCTCCCGCCTGCGCATCGAGGCGCTGGCCTTCGACGCCGCGCTCGCGGCCGACATCGGCGGCGCGCTGCTCGCCGTGGGAGACCAGCGCGTGCCGCTGGTCTTCGTCGGTGCCTCGCGCAGCCTGCGCGAGCAGGCGCTGCCGCTGGCCTTCCGCGCCGAGGGCCCGGCGCTGGCGCAACTGGCCGTCGGCCAGCCGGTGCAGGTCTTCGTGCAGACGAAGAAGACGATCGAGGGCATCGCGGTGCCGGTCGCCGCGCTGATGAAGAACCCGGCCAACCAGACCATCGTCTGGGTCAAGACCGCGCCAGAGCGCTTCGAGCCGCGCAGCGTGACCACCGAGCCGCTCGACGGCGTCAACGCCGCTGTGACTTCGGGCTTGAAGCCGGGTGATCGTGTCGCGACGCAAGGCGCGACGCTGATCAACCAGGTCCGCTGAGGAAGCCACCATGTTCAAGTGGCTCCTCGACAACAGCCTCGGCAACCGGCTGCTGGTGATCATCGCCAGCGTGGTGCTGATGGCCTACGGCGCGTTCACGCTGTCGCGCACCCCGGTGGACGTGTTCCCCGACCTCAACAAGCCCACCGTCACCATCATCACCGAGGCCGGCGGCATGGCCGCCGAGGAGGTGGAGCAGCTCATCACCTTCCCGCTGGAGACGACCATGAACGGCCTGCCCGGCGTGGAGTCGGTGCGCTCGATCTCGTCGGCCGGCCTGTCCTTCCTCTACGTCACCTTCGACTGGAACATCGACATCTTCCGCGCCCGGCAGCTGGTGTCGGAGCGGCTGGCCTCGATGGAGGAAGGCCTGCCCGACGGCGTGCTGCCGCGCATGGGACCGATCAGCTCGATCATGGGCGAGATCATGCAGATCGCGATCCCCGTCGATCCGCAGAAGATCCAGCCTGGCGCAGGGCCGCTCCCAAGCCAGGCTGCGCCCCCTCGGGGGGCAGCGAGCGAAGCGAGCGTGGGGGCATCGTCCCTCATGGCGGTGCGCGAGTACGCCGACTGGGTGCTGCGGCCGCGGCTGCTGTCCGTTCCCGGCGTCGCGCAGGTCATCCCCATCGGCGGCGAGGTGCGTCAGTTCCAGGTGCAGCCCAACACCGCCCGCATGGCCGAGCTGGGCATCACGCACGATCAGCTCGAAGCGGCGCTGAAGGGCTACTCCAGCAACACCTCGGGCGGCTTCCTGGAGCTCAACGGCCGGGAATACCTGATCCGCAACCTCGGCCGCACGTCCCGGCTCGACGACCTGAACAACCTCGCATTGACGGCGAAGGACGGCCAACCGATTCTGCTCCGCCAGATCGCCGACGTGACCTTCGCCGCGGCGCCCAAGCGCGGCGACGCCGGCTTCGAGGGCAAGCCGGCCGTGATCCTGGGCATCCAGAAGCAGCCGACCGCCGACACCATCGCGCTGACGCTCGCGATCGAGGACGCGCTCGCCGGCCTCAAGACCTCGCTGCCCGCCGGCATGGAGGCCCCGAAGGTCACCTTCCGCCAGGCCAGCTTCATCGAGGCCTCGATCACCACGCTGCAGGGCAAGCTGATCGGTGCCTCGGTCTTCGTCGCGGTGATCCTGTTCTTCTTCCTCGGCACGCTGCGGCCGACGCTGATCGCGCTGACGGCGATCCCGGTGTCGATCTTCATCACCGCGCTGGTCTTCAGGTATTTCGGGCTGTCGATCAACACGATGACGCTGGGCGGCCTGGCCATCGCCATCGGCGGCCTGGTCGACGATGCGGTGGTCGGTGTCGAGAACGTGCTGCGGCGGCTGAAGGAAGACCGCGCCAGGCACCCGGAGCACCGCATGCACCCGATCGAGGTGGTGGCCCGCGCAACGATGGAAGTGCGGTCGGCCATCCTCTACGCCACGGTCATCATCGTGCTGGTCTTCATCCCGCTGTTCGCGCTGCCGGGGTTGGAGGGCAAGCTGTTCGTGCCGCTCGGCATCGCGTTCATCGTCTCGACGCTGGCCTCGCTGATCGTCTCGGTGACCGTCACGCCGGTGCTGAGCCTCTACCTGCTGCCGCGGATGAAGACGCTGGACCATGGCGACACCAAGGTGCTGGCCTGGCTCAAGGCGCGCTACCGCGGCAGCCTGCAGGCGGTGCTCGATCGGCCGAAGGCGGCCATGGCCGCCGCAGGTGCGGCGGTGCTGGTGGCGGCGGTGGCCGTGCCCTTCTTCCCGACCACCTTCCTGCCGCCCTTCAACGAGGGCACGCTGCTGATCGGCCTGCGCCTGAACCCGGGCGTGACGCTGGCCGAGACCTCGGCGCTGGCACGCCAGGCCGAAGTCCTGATCAAGCAGGTGCCCGAGGTCACCCACGTCGGGCGCCGCAGCGGCCGGGCCGAGCTGGACGAGCATGCCGAGGGCGTGCATGTCAGCGAGCTCGACGTCGGGCTCGTCCCCACCGCCGAGCTGACGCGCAGCATGGACGAGGTCAAGGCCGACATCCGCGCACGCCTGGTCAACCTGCCAGCCGCGCTGGAGATCGGCCAGCCGATCTCGCACCGTATCGACCACATGCTCTCGGGCGTGCGTTCGCAGATCGCGGTCAAGATCTTCGGCGAGGACCTCGACGCGCTGCGCGGCCAGGCCGAGGTGCTGCGCGCCAAGCTGGCCGCCATCCCCGGCATCGCCGACCTGCAGATCGAGAAGCAGGTGCTGGCGCCGCAGATCAAGGTGCGCATCGACTACGCCGCCGCGGCGCAGTACGGCGTGCCGGCGCCGCAGGTTTTGTCCGCGCTGCAGAGCCTGGTCGAGGGCGAGAAGATCACCCAGATCGTCGAGGGCAGCCGGCGCTTCGCGCTGGTGGTGAAGCTGCCGGAATCAGCGCGCTCGGTGCAAGGCCTCGGCCAGATCCTGATCGAGACGCCGAACGGCCGCATCCCGCTGTCGAAGATCGCCACCGTCGAGGACGGTGACGGCCCCAACCAGATCAGCCGCGACGACGGCAAGCGGCGCATCGTGCTGTCGGCCAACGCTTCGGGCCGTGCGCTGTCGGAGATCGTGGCCGACATCCGTCAGGTCGTGGCCCAGACCAAGCTGCCCGAGGGCTACTTCATCACCCTGGGTGGGCAGTTCCAGGCGCAGGAAGAGGCCTCGCGCCTGGTCGGCCTGCTGTCCGTCGTGTCGCTGACCTTGATGTTCGTGGTGCTCTACAGCCGCTACAAGTCGGCCGCGCTGTCGGCGCTGATCATGGTGAATATCCCGCTCGCGCTGGTCGGTGCCGTGATCGGCCTGTGGCTGTCGGGCCAGCCGCTGTCGGTGGCGGCGCTGGTGGGCTTCATCACGCTGGCCGGCATCTCGGTGCGCAACGGCATCCTGAAGGTCAGCCACTACATCAACCTGATGCGCTTCGAAGGCGAGTCCTTCGACCAGAAGATGATCGTGCGCGGCTCGCTGGAGCGGCTGAGCCCGGTGCTGATGACGGCGCTGGTCACGGCCTTCGCGCTCGCGCCGCTGCTGTTCGAGGCCGAGCAGCCCGGCACCGAGGTGCTGCACCCGGTGGCCGTGGTGATCTTCTCCGGCCTGATCAGCTCGACGCTGCTCGACACCTTCCTCACGCCCGCGATGTTCTGGCTGTTCGGACGCAAGCCGGCCGAGGCGCTGATGGACGACAAGGACGCCGAGGCGCTGTGATCTCTTCCACCCACCCCGAAAGGACTCCCATGAACACCCAAGCCCTCGTCGCCTCTATCGCCCTGGCACTGGCCGGGTCCGCCTTCGCCGCCGGCGACCACCACCACGCGGCCGACAACCACAAGCCGTTGCACGGCGGCGTCGTGACCCCGACCAAGCTCATGGACTTCGAGCTCGTGGCCAAGCCGACCGTGATCCAGCTCCATCTGCGCGACCACGGCAAGCCGATGGACGCGAGCCAGGCCAAGGGCAAGCTGACGCTGCTGTCGGGCACCGACAAGCAGGAGGTCGAGCTCAAGCCGGCCGGCGACAGGCTCGAAGCCACCGGCAGCTTCAAGGTCGGACCGGGCACCAAGGCGGTGGCGGTCGTGACGGTCGGCGGCAAGACGGCGACCGCGCGCTTCACCCTCAAGTAGCCGGAGACGAGCATGCTCGCGCGCAGATCGCTGACCCTCGGCGGGCTCGCCGCCCTGGGGATGACCGCGGCAGGGTGCGCCACGCGCACGCCGGCAAGGCTCGAGGCCGACGGTTCCTACTGCCGCCGCCTCGGCCGGCGGCCTCGCCAGAAGGTGGCGTGCACGCCGGGCTCGGTACCGCCCGCCTCGGCGGACGCCGACGCCAAGCGCTTCGAACCCATCCCCGGCGCCCTGGGCTTGTACGTGCTGCGCCATCGCTGGCTGGATGCCCACCGCGTCGTCGAACTCCAGGTGGACGGCCGGCCCGTGGCAGCGACGGTACCCGCGTCGCTGGTACGTGTGGCCCTCGCGCCGGGCAGACACTCGCTGGCGGTCGAATGGGACGGGCAACGAACCGAGCTGAGTATCGAGGGTGCGCCAGGCGACGTGCACGCCATCGAGCTGGTCGGGAGCAGTTGGTTCTGGGGCGACCGCTTCGTGTGGCAGCCATCGACCGTGGACGATCTCCGGCGTCGCGCCGCCGGCACGCGGCTGGTGGCCGACGTGAGCTTGCGCTGATCGCAGCGTGCACTTGATGCGGTGATATGCCCGCCGCACGGTGGTCTTCGCCGCGCACTTCGACCATCGGCCATGCGACGTCCTGCTTCGACCCGGCACCACGCGCGCCCCTGCACGCCTTCATTGCAGTTTCGTCACGCCGCCGACCATCGATTGACCCAGGCCGCTTCCTAGAGTCGTTCTCATGACGCGCCCTTGCGTCATCGGCATCGCCCCCGCGTTGCCGGCCACCCGCAAGAACTGGAGGCCCCCATGAGAACGACATCGACCCTTCGTGCCACGCTGCTCGCCGCCCTCGCCGCGGCAGCCTTCTCGGCCTACGCCGACACCTTCAGGAACGGCGAATCCTTCTACGGCACGCCGACGGCCGCCACGGCCTACGCGCGCCAGGTCACCCTGGGTTCGCGGTCCACGCTGGACGTGGACTACGGCAGTGTCATCACCTTCACGAACGAAGGCCGCAGCTTCACCTGGCAGTTCAACGGCATGGACCACCGCCCGGTCGAAATCACCAAGATCGCCCCGGCGGGCTTTCCGACCAAGCCGCTGATCATCTACGTGGCGCCGAACCCGTGGAACCGCGGCGGCTGATCACGTTGGCCGGCGCGTGCTGCCCAGGGACAGCCGCGCCGGTCGCGCGCTGCGAAACTAGGACGACGCGCCCGAGCCGCGCCGACCGCGCAACAAGCGGTACACCGCCGGTACCACGAACATCGACAGCAGCGGCGCCGTCACCATGCCGCCGACCATCGGCGCGGCGATGCGCTGCATCACCTCGGAGCCGGTGCCGCCGCCGAACATGATCGGCAGCAGGCCGGCGATGATGACGGCCACCGTCATCGCCTTCGGCCGCACGCGCAGCACCGCGCCTTCGCGGATCGCGTCGAGCAGTGCGTCGTCGCTGCTTTGGCCACGCGCCAGCCGCGCTTCCCAGGCCTGCTTCAGGTAGAGCAGCATGATGACGCCGAACTCGGCCGCCACGCCGGCCAGCGCGATGAAGCCGATGGCACCGGCCACGCTCAGGTTGTAGCCCAGCCCATAGAGCAGCCAGAAGCCGCCGATCAGCGCGAAGGGCAGCGTCGCCAGGATCAGCAGCGCCTCGTCGAAGCGCCGGAAGGTCAGGTAGAGCAGGATGAAGATGATGCCGAGCGTGAAGGGCACCACCACCTTCAGCCTGGCCGTCGCGCGCTCCAGGAACTCGAACTGCCCCGACCACGAGACCGAGTAGCCCGGCGCGAGCTTCACCTGCTCGGCCACCGCCCGCTGCATGTCCTGGACCGCCGACTTCAGGTCGCGCCCGCGGATGTCGACATAGACGAAGCCGGCCAGGCGCGCGTTCTCGCTGCGCAGCATCGGCGGGCCGTCGGTGATGCGCAGTTCGGCCACGTCGGACAGCACGATGCGTGCACCACGCGGCGTGAGGACGGGCAGTTGGCGCAGCTTGTGCAGCGAGTCGCGGACCTCGCGCGGGTAGCGCACGTTGATCGGGAAGCGCTGCAGACCTTCCACCGTCTCGCCGACGTTGTCGCCACCGACCGCCGAGGCAATCACCGACTGCACGTCACTGATGTTCATGCCGTAGCGTGCCGCCGCGTCGCGGTTGATGTTCACGTCGACATAGCGTCCGCCGGTCAGCCGCTCGGCCAGCGCGCTGCTGACGCCGGGTATGCCCTTCACGGCCTTCTCGATCTCACCGGCGATGCGGTCGATCTCCGCCAGATCGGTGCCGGCCACCTTGATACCGACCGGACTCTTGATGCCGGTGGCCAGCATGTCGATGCGGTTGCGGATCGGCGGCACCCAGATGTTCGACAGGCCGGGCACCTTGACGATGCGGTCCAGTTCCTCGACCAGCCTGTCGCTCGTCATCCCGTCGCGCCACTCGCTCTTGGGCTTGAACTGGATCGTGGTCTCGAACATCTCCAGCGGTGCCGGGTCGGTGGCCGTCTCGGCGCGGCCGGCCTTGCCATAGACCGACGCCACTTCCGGCAGGGTCTTGATCAGCCGGTCGGTCTGCTGCAGCAGCTCGGCCGCCTTGCCGGCCGACAGGCCGGGCAGCGCGGTCGGCATGTAGAGCAGGTCGCCCTCGTCGAGCGGCGGCATGAACTCGCCCCCGATCTTCAGGATCGGCCAAGCGGTGCTGGCGAGCAGCAGCAGCGCGACGGCGATCGTCGTCTTCGGCCAGGCCAGCACGCCGTCGAGCAGCGGGCGGTAGGCGGCGATCAGCGCGCGATTCAGCGGGTTGCGCCGCTCGTCGGGGATGCGGCCGCGGATCAACCAGCCCATCAGCACCGGCACCAGCGTCACCGCCAGCCCCGCCGAGGCCGCCATCGCGTAGGTCTTGGTGTAGGCCAGCGGCGAGAAGAGGCGCCCCTCCTGCGCCTCCAGCGTGAACACCGGGACGAAGCTCAGCGTGATGATCAGCAGCGAGAAGAACAGCGCCGGGCCGACCTCGACCGCGGCGTCGCCGACCACGCGCCACTGCGCCTCGCCTTGCAGGTCTTCGCCCGGATGCTCGTGTCGCCAGGCCTCGATGTGCTTGTGCGCGTTCTCGATCATCACCACCGCCGCGTCGACCATTGCGCCGATCGCAATCGCAATGCCGCCCAGCGACATCACGTTGGCGTTGACCCCCTGGTAGTGCATGACGATGAAGCTCGCCAGGATGCCGAGCGGCAGCGTGACGATAGCCACGAAGGCCGAGCGCAGGTGGAACAGGAACACCACGCACACCAATGCGACGACGATGAACTCCTCGATCAGCTTGTGGCTCAGGTTCTCGACGGCCCGTTCGATAAGGCTGGAGCGGTCGTAGGTGGGCACGATCTCGACGCCCTTCGGCAGGCCGGCCTGCAGCGAGGCGATCTTGGCCTTGACGGCGGCAATCGTCTCCAGCGCGTTCTTGCCCGAGCGCATCACGATCACGCCGCCGGTGGCTTCGCCCTCGCCGTCGAGCTCGCCGATGCCGCGCCGCATCTCGGGCCCGACCTGGATGCGCGCCACGTCGCCCAGGCGCACGCTGACGCCGGCGTCGGTGGCATTCAGCGGGATCCGGCGGAAGTCGTCCAGCGTCGCCAGCAGGCCCGAGGCGCGCACCACGTACTCGGCCTCGCCCAGCTCCAGCACCGAGCCGCCGGCCTCCTGGTTGGCCTTGCGGATCGCGTCGATGACCGCGCCGTGCGGGATGTTGTAGGCCGCCAGTTTGTCGGGGTCGAGCAGCACTTGGTACTGGCGCACCATGCCGCCGACCGAAGCGACCTCTGCGACGTTCGGCACCGTCTTCAGCTCGTACTTGAGGAACCAGTCCTGCAGCGCGCGCAGCTGTCCAGCGTCCATGCTGCCGCTGCGGTCGACCAGCGCGTACTGGTAGATCCAGCCCACCCCTGTCGCATCCGGTCCGAGCGCCGGCTTGGCCGCGGCAGGCAGGCGCGACTGCACCTGGTTCAGGTACTCCAGCACCCGCGAGCGCGCCCAGTAGGGGTCGGTGCCGTCCTCGAACAGCACGTAGACGAAGCTGTCGCCGAAGAAGGAGTAGCCGCGCACGACCTTGGCCCCCGGAACCGACAGCATGGTCGTCGTCAGCGGGTAGGTGACCTGGTTCTCGACGATGCGTGGCGCCTGGCCCGGGTAGGTGGTGCGGATGATGACCTGCACGTCCGACAGGTCGGGCAACGCGTCGAGCGGCGCGCGCTGCACGGCCCACAGCCCCCAGGCGGTGACGAGCAGCGTCGCCAGCAGCACCAGGAAGCGGTTGACGAGCGACCAGCGGATCAGCGCGGTGATCATCGCGAGGCTCCTGCGGCTGCCGGCACCGCTGGCGGCAGCAGCGTGAGCCGCGTCACCGTCGGCCCGTCATCGGGGTGCATGTAGAACTCGAAGTCGACCCGGTCGCCGGCCTCAAGCCCGCGCGGTCGCTGATTCGGCGGCGGCAGCCTGAATTCCATCGTCATCGCGTCCCACTTGATGCTCGGCACCGGCCCGTGGCTGAGCGTCACGGTGTCGCGGCCCAGGGCCTCGATCAGCGCCTCGCCGCGGTGGCGCTCGGCCTTGTCGGCGGCGCTCGGGGCCGGGTCCTGGTTCAGCCGCGCTTCCACCCCTTTCAGGCTCGCCTCGGAGTCGATCAGGAACTGCGACGACACCACGACGCGCTGCCCGGCCTTCAAGCCGCGCCTGATCTCGGTCCGGCCGCCGGTCTCCAGCCCGGTCTCGACATCGACCGGAGCGAAGCGCCCCCCTTCCTCGGCCACCATCACCACCGCACGCCGGCCGGTCTGGATCACGGCCTCGGTCGGCACCAGCAGGGCTTTCTCGGCGCGCGTGTCCATGAACTGCATCGTGACGAACAGGCCCGGCACCAGCCGGCCTTCGGGGTTGGCGAACTGCACCCTCGCCTTCAGCGTGCGCGTCGCCGGACTCACCTCGGGCAGCAGCACCTGCACGCTGCCGCGGAACACCGCGCCCGGGACGCCGGGGCTGCGCGCCTCGACTTGGCTGCCGGGGCGCACCAGCGCTGCCTGGCTCTCGGGCAGCTCGGCCAGCGCCCAGACGCTGGCCAGGCCGTTGATGCGCGCGAGCATCATCCCGGGGCTCACCGTCATGCCCTCGCGGGCGACCAGTTCGGCCACGACGCCGCTCGACGGCGCGACGAGCGTGATGCGCGGCTGCACGGTCCCCGCCGCATCCACCCGCGCGACCTGCGCCTCGCTCATGCCGGCCAGCAGCAGGCGCTGGCGCGCCGCCGCGAGCAGAGCGGTGTCGCCAGGTGCGATGCGGCGCACGGCCAGATACTCCCCCTGGGCCGCCACCCAGTCGGGCACGTAGAGCTCGGCGAAGGGCTGGCCGGCGCGCACGCGGTCGAGCGCGGCGCGCACATGCAGCTTCTCGAGGTAGCCGGTCGCGCGCGCCTGCACCACCGACTGGTCACGCTCGTTCCAGGCGATGCTGCCGACCGCGCTGACCATGGGTTGAAGCACCCCCTCCTCGACCATGGCGGTGCGCACGCCCAGGTTCTGCTGGATACGCGGGCTCACCGTGACGGTGCCCTGGTCGTCGCCGCCGGCGCCGCCGTAGACCGGCACCAGCATCATGTCCATGAAGGGTGACTTGGCCGGTGCGTCGAAGCGCTTACCGGGCACCATGGGGTCGTGGTAGTAGAGGATGGGCTTGCCGGTGGCCGGGTCGACCGCGCCGGCCTTCAGACCCTGCTCGATGTGGCGCCGTGTCGCGGCCTCGCCAGCCGCGATGCTGCTGGTCGGGTCTTCCCCGGGTGTCGTCGCCACGGAGGCGGCGGGACCGGACTCGGCCCTGCCCTGCATCATGCCGAACTGGTGGAGTGCGTAGCCGCCGGCGCCCAGCACGGCCGTAGCGATCAGGACATTGCGCAGCATCATGGCGTGCTCCTCGGAAGGGCCTGGCCGTCGGGCTGCGGCATCAGGAAGTTCAGTTGAGCCCAGAGGCGAGCGATGTCGGCCTCGATGGACAGGCGGTCCAGATGGACCTGCAGCGCGTTGCGGCGCGCTTCGAAGACGGCGGCGAGCGTGCCGCTGCCGGCTGCATAGGCACTCAGCGTCGCAGCGGCTCGCTGCTCGGCCAGCGGCAGCAGGGCTTCGTCGTGGCGGCGCAAGCGGCGCTCGTGGCTGCGCCAGGCCCGCTGCCCGGACTGGAGTTCGGCCTGGACGGCGCGCTCGGCATCCTCGCGCCGGGCCTGCGCCTCGTCGATCCGCGCGAGCGTCGCGGCGTGCTCGCGATCCTGGCGCCTCGCACGGTCCCACTGCAGCGGCACCGACAGATTGATCGAGACCATGTTCGAGTAGGCCGTGCCGCGCTGGCTGTACATCAGCTCCACGCTCCAGTCGGCCTGCCGCTCGGCGTCGGCCACCTGCGCATCGGCCACCGCAGCGGCTTCCTGCTCGCGGCGGGCCGCGATGTCGGGCAGGGCGTCGAGCGCAACGGCCCCATCCACCGCCAGCCACGCGGGGAGCACAAAAGCCGGTCGCGAGCCCAACGGCTCATTGGCCGCGTCGCCGACGTAGCGCGCCAGCCGCGCGGTCGCAACCTCGATGTCGCGCTCGGCTTCGTCGAGCCGGTCGCGCAGTCCCTCGACCTCGCTGCGCGCGGCGTACACATCGGCCTGGCTGCCCCGGCCACTGTGGTACATCACTTCAGCCGCCTGCACCTGCTGGCCGGCCTGCGCGATCTGCCCGAGCAACTGCTCGCGCACCGACTCGGCGAAGGAGCGGTCCAGCCAGGCCAGCGCCGCGTCGCGCTGCACCGCGGCCACCGCCTGCCGGCGCTCGGCCTCGGCCAGCGCCACGTCGCGCTCGGCCCGCGCGCCGCGTGCTGCACGCTTGTCGGCGCGGGTGAACTCCTGCATCAGTCCGACCGAGCGCATCGTCATGAAGTCGCGCGTGACGCTGAAGCGGTCCGGGCCGTCGATCGGCAGGTTGTTCAGACCGAGCTTGAGGACCGGATCGGGGCGCTGTCCGGCCGCCACGGTCCGCTCCCGCGCGGCACGGACCTGGGCGGTCATCGCATCGACCTGACGGGCATGGCGGGTGGCGATGCCCACGGCGGCATCGAGGGGCAGCGCGGGAGGCGTGGCGGCGAGCGCCTGGGCGAGCGGCCACTGCAACAGCAGCGGCAGCAGCAGCGCACGGCAGACCGCGAGGCGTGCGGCCGCGACCGGCAAACGAGGATTCATGGTCACTCCTGAAGATCGGACGAGGTCGGTGCGGGCATCGCCCGCACCTCAGGCCGGAACTTCAGGAGATCAAATGCGCCAGCAGCAGTGGACGACGCGGTGGTCGTCGGGCGGCGCGCGATCGAGGCGGCGCTCCTGCGCCGACCAGCGACCCTCGGCGCCCGCTTTCGCAAGCGGCACCGACACGATGAAGTAGCCCGCCATCGCTGCGGCGGGCACATGGGTGAACTGCGCCGGATCGGCGGGCGGCTGCGCGGTGTCCGCCTGGCAGTGCTCGTGGCACAGGCCCGGCTGCGCGTCGTCGACCGGCTGTGAGCCCGCCATCATCTCCGCACAGGGCATGCCGGCCATGGATTGCGGGCTCCCGCCGCCGGCCTGACCCTGCGCCGGGCAGGCATAGGCCGCCGTCGCGATCTGCGCGAACAGCAGCACCGCCATCATGGCGCCGACGACCCAGCGGCGAAGCGAGCGGTTCAAACCCATGGCGAAAGCTTAGCCCACATCGGACGCATCGGCACCGCGCGCCGCACCGGCCTCACGGCGCCCGCCCGGCGCGCGGTATGCGCAGCCGGTTCTTGCCGCCCGGCTTCGGGCTGCCGCGCCGCGGACGACGGCGATCGCGCCACACGAGATAGGCGACGAAGCCGATCAGCAGTGCCGCACCTGCGCCACCGCCGACCAGCAGCGTCGTCAGCGTCTCGTGCGACTGCCCGGCGACGGCATGGAGTTCGTGGGCCACGACGCCTCCGCTCAGCCGCGCCCGAGGCTGGCGTGGATGTGACGACCGGTCACTTCACCGCCTCGAGCTCGGTGACGGTGAACTTGCCCGACTCGTTGGCCGCCTTGAACTTCACCTTGTCGCCGGCCTGAACCTTGTCGAGCATCGCCTTGTCCTTGACCTGGAAGACCATGGTCATGCCGGGCATGTCCAGGCTCTTGATCTCGGCATGCTTGATCGTCAGCTTGCCGTTCTCCTTGTCGACCTTGCGGATCTCGCCGTCGGTCATGTCGGTGGCCGCGCTAGCCGCTTGCGCGACATGCGTGCCGTGGTCGTTCGCGGCCAGAGCCGGCAGCGAAGCCACCGACACGGTGGCGAAGGCGATGGCGGCGATCAGGGTGTGCAGTTGGGTCTTCATGAAAACTCCTTCATCGATAGGATTGGTAAGGGGTGACGCGGCCGTCCTTGCGGACAAGCAGCACGTCGTAGGGGTCCTGGTGACCGCCGTACTCGGGGCCGTCCATGCCCGGCGAGCCGCGCGGCATCGACGGCACCGCCAGCCCGACGGCGTCGGGGCGTTCCTTCAGCAGCCGGCTGATCTCGCGGGCCGGCACATGGCCCTCGATCGCGTAGCCGCCCACCTGGGCGGTGTGGCAGGACCCGTAGGCCACCGGCATACCCAGGCGCGCACGCGCATCGGTGTTGCCGGTGTCGTGAGAGCGGACTTCGAAGCCATGGGCCTCGAGATGCCGCACCCAGTCCTTGCAGCAGCCGCAGGTCGGGCTTTTCCACACCGTCACCAGCGGCCCGCGGCCCTGCGCCGCGGCCACCGGCGACAGCAACTGCAGGACGGCCACCAAGGCGGCGGCGAGCATCAGACGGCGCCGCCGCTTCATCGCGCCGCCACCACGATCTTGCCCACCATGCCGGCCTGGTAGTGGCCGGCGATCAGGCAGGCGAAGTCGAACTCGCCCGCGCGGTTGAAGGTCCAGACGATCTCGCCGGTCTTGCCCGGGGCAACGTGGGCCATGTAGGGCGCGTCGTGCTCCATGTTCGGGAACTTGATCATCAGCGCGGCATGCTCGTCGTTCTCGGCCTTGGTGCCGATCACGAACTCATGCATCACCTTGCCGTCGTTGCGGACGACGAAGCGGACCGTCTCGCCCTGCTTGACCTCGAGCCGATCGGGGCTGAAGCGCATGCTGTCCAGCATCTTCACCTCGACCGTCCGCTTGGCGGCCTTGGCATCGCCGGCGATGCCCCAGTCCTTCTGTTCCTTGATGACGGCCGCGGGCTTCTTGGCGTGGTCGGCATCGCCATGGGCCTGGGCGACGCCGGAGGCAGCTAGCAGCGCCGCGAGCAGCAGGGTCTTGATGTTCGGCATGGAGGTCCTCTTGGGGTGGATGGGTCGCGATGGCAAGTTCAATGGCCGGCATGGCCGCCGCCGCCGCGTACCGGCTTGCGGACCTGGACTTCGATGTCGGTGGCCGGCATGTTCTTCGCAGGCATCGCACCCGCGCTCTCGGCCTTGAAGCGCGCTGGCTCCGCCAGCGCGCCGGTCCATTCGTAGGCAACCGTGCCGGGCGGGTGCTTGAACCAGCCCGGATTCTTGTAGTCACCCGGCTTCTGGTCCTTGCGCACCTTGACCATCGTGAACATGCCACCCATCTCGACCGAGCCGAAGGGACCGTCGCCGGTCATCATCGGCGCGGTGTTGTCGGGCAGCGGCATCGTCATCTCGGCCATGTCGGCCATGCCGCGCTCGGCCATCACCATGTAGTCGGGCACGAGCTTGGTGATCTGCTTGACGACCTGGCGATGGTCGACGCCGATCATCGTCGGCACGTCGTGGCCCATCGCGTTCATCGTGTGGTGGCTCTTGTGGCAATGGAAGGCCCAATCGCCCTCCTCGTCGGCGAGGAACTCGATCTGGCGCATCTGGCCCACCGCCACGTCGGTGGTCACCTCGTACCAGCGCGTGCTCTTGGGCGTCGGGCCGCCATCCGTCCCCGTCACGAGGAATTCGTGGCCGTGCAGGTGGATCGGATGATTGGTCATCGTGAGATTCCCGATGCGGATGCGCACCTTGTCGTTTTTGCGGACGTTCAAGGTATCGATCCCCGGAAACACTCGGCTGTTCCACGACCACAGGTTGAAGTCGAGCATCGTCATGATCTTGGGCGTGTAGGCGCCGGGATCGATGTCGTAGGCGTTGAGCAGGAATACGAAGTCGCGGTCGACCTCGTCGATCAGCGGGTGCTTCTGCTTGGGATGCGTGATCCAGAAGCCCATCATGCCCATCGCCATCTGCGTCATCTCATCGGCATGCGGGTGGTACATGAAGGTGCCGGGGCGGCGCGCGACGAACTCGTAGACGAAGGTCTTGCCCGAGGGAATGGCCGGCTGATTCAGCCCGGCCACGCCGTCCATGCCGTTGGGCAGGCGCTGGCCGTGCCAGTGGATGCTGGTGTGCTCGGGCAGCTTGTTGGTGACGAAGATGCGCACGCGATCGCCCTCGACCACTTCGATCGTCGGCCCCGGGCTCTGGCCGTTGTAGCCCCACAGGTGGGCCTTGAAGCCGGGTGACATCTCGCGCACCACCGGCTCGGCGACCAGGTGGAACTCCTTGACGCCGTGGTTCATGCGCCAGGGCAGCGTCCAGCCGTTGAGCGTGACAACCGGGTTGTAGGGGCGACCGGTACTGGGCAGCAGCGGCGGCATCGTGTCGGGTGAGGTCTGCAGCACCGGCTCGGGCAGCGCGGCCATCGCGACCTTGCTGACGGCGGCGGCGCTGACGGCCGCGGTGACCGCGCCGGCGCCGCCGAGGAAATTGCGTCGGGAAACCATGGGTGTGTCCTTCTTGATGTTCAGTGGCCGCCGCCGGCATCGCCGGCTGACATACCCGCGCCGACTGCCATGGCCGCGCCCGACAGCTCGGGCTTGCCGATCAGCGCCATCTCGAGGTCGGCCTGCGCCAGCCAGAAGTCGCGCAGCGACTCGATGTAGGCGTTGACGCTGGCGATCTGCGAACGGGTGTCGGCGAGCAGCTCGAACACGCCGATCAGCATGCCGTTGTAGCGGAGCACGTTCTCCTCGGCGATGCGCTGGCGCAGCGGCACGATCTCGTCGCGGTTGTGGCGCGCGATGTCCCAGCTGCTGCGGTAGGCGCCGTAGGCCTCGCGCACTTCCGAGCGGGCATTGACCGCGGTCTCCGCGGCGCGGTTCACGGCTTGCATGTAGACCGCCTCGGCCCGCGCGACGCGCGCGCCGCCCCAGTCGAACAGCGGCAGTTCCAGCCCCACCTCCCAGCCGGTCTGGGTCGGCTCCTCGTTGGAACTGTTGTGGACCCAGCCCAGCTCCAGCACGTTGATGAAGCGCGTCGTCTTGGTGAGCCCGAGGTTCTTCGCGGTCTGCTCGGCTGCGAGCTTGGCGCCCTGCACGTCCAGCCGCTGGGCGAGCGCGACGCGCTCGATGTCGGGCTGGTCCTTCGGCGCCTCCGGCAGGTCGGGCAGGCGCTCGGGCAGCTGGAAGCGTGTCTGCGCGCCCCACAGGCCCATCAGCCGCGTCAGCTTCTCGCGCGAGGCCAGCGCTGCGCGTTCAGCCCGCGCCAGGTTCTGCGTCGCGTCAGCGTAGAAGCCCTGCTCGCGCATGCGCTGCAGCTTGTTGAAGTTGCCGACCTCGGCCATGCGGCGCGCCAGCTCGGCGCTGGCCTCGGCGGCCTGCTGCACCTGGCGCATGTAGCGCACCGTCTCCTCGGCCGCGACCGCGGTGAAGTAGGACTTGCGAGCCTCGGAGGCGAGTGACAGCAGCTGCACCGAGACCGCGCCGCGGGTCAGCGCATAGCGCCGCTCCTCGACCTGGCGAACGAGCGGCATCGCCAGCAGCCGCGCCAGGTTGAGGTGGTAGCCACGCTCCAGCTCGACCTCGTCGCCGCGCTTGATCCGGCCGAAGCTGAAGCCCGGGTTCGGCAGTCGACTGGCCTGCACCAGCTCGGCCTCGCCGATGCCCAGCTCGAAGAACCGGGCCTGCAACCCCTTGTTGTTGAGCAGCGCGACCTGCACCGCGTCGTCGACCGTCAGCGGCTTGGCCAGCAGCTCGGTCACGCGGGCGTCGATGCGGTCCTGGTCTTCTGCCGTCCGGGCCCAGCGGACTTCCTTGCCGAGCCGCTCGCTCGCGGTCTGCTGCACCGGGCCGAAGCCGCCGTCCGGGCTGAAGCTGGCGCAGCCGGCCAGCACCAGCACGGAAATCACCGCCCCGGGCAGTCTCAGACGACCGAGACCCGTGCGCCGGGTGTCTGCCATGGAATCTGTGCGCATGATCGTCCTCAGTGCTTGTGGTGGCCATCAGCGGCCTTAGGCGCCGGCACTGCGCGGCCCTCGCCCCCCGCAGCCTTGGGACCGGGCGCGGCTGCAGGCTCCTCCTGGGCGGCCTCGCGCGCATACGAGCGCCAGCCGCCGATGCGGCCGACGTTGTCGTTGGAGTCCTTCCATGGACGCAGCTTCTGGTCGGCGTGCGGGCGGTAGCGCGTGAAGGCCGAGTCGTAGGTGACGGCGGGCACGTTGGCCGTCGCGTCGAGCGGGCTGGCGCGTGCGGCGGTGGGAGCCTCGTGACCGGCTTGCGCCGTCACTGCTGCGGTCAGCGCCAGTGCCGGCAGCATCCGGCGGATGGGAACAGGGAGCATGGTGTCCTCGCAGGAACTCGTGATCGGTCCGGCTGCCAGGGCAGCCGGGAACGGTTCATCGCGACGGGAACGGGGCGCGCACGGGTGCGCGCGCAGGGCGCGTCGCTAGGCGAGGAAGGGTCGGGGTGGCCGCTCGGGGCCGGTCTGGGCGACCTGGGGGTAGTCGTCTGCCGCTATCACCGGGGCGATCGACACCGGCTCGAGCCGGATCGGATCGGACACCCGGTCGAGCAGTGCGACCGAGGCGCAGCACTGGGCACAGGCGCTGCACTTGAACTTGCCGAGATGGGCCTGGTCGGCCTGCGCCGACGGCTGGCCGTGATCCGTCGATGCAGCCTCTGCCGCCGCGGTGTCAACGTGCGCGGCCTGGTGGTCTGCAGCCGGATGATGGTGCACCGAGCCAAGCCCGCGGCGGTCGCCGTGATGGTCGGCCGCGCTCACCTGCACCATCTGGCGCTCATGCCCGGGGCCGCAATGCAGCATGGAGGACGCTGCGATCCCCTGGAGGGGGATCGCCAGCATCACCAGCCAGATGAACGCGGCACGGACGGAAACCCACATGGTTCTGAGCTTATCGCAAGACGAATGGACCGGTCGATGCGGGGGATGACCCGGCCTGCCTCGGACACCCGACGTCGTGCCGGAGTTCCGGGATCGCGGCGATGATCGGCCGCAGCCTCGGTCAGGAACTGGTCCGAATCATTACAGCTTCGTCATCAAGGCCTGCCGCTGGCCCGGCCGGCGCGTTCGCTGGCGGACACTTCAGCAATCGACGACTCCTGCCCCGCCATGCGACTGCTGATCATCGAGGACGAGCCGCGGCTTGCCGCCTACCTGCACAAGGGTCTGAGAGAGCACGGCCATGTCGTCGACGTCGCACGCGACGGCATCGACGGACGCCACCTCGCCCTCGAGGGCGACTACGACCTAGTGCTGCTCGACGTGATGCTGCCCGGCTTAGACGGCTTCGCCGTCCTCAAGGATCTGCGGGCCCGCAAGAACACGCCGGTGCTGATGCTCACTGCCCGCGACCAGGTCGAGGACCGCGTTCGCGGGCTGCGCGCCGGCGCCGACGATTACCTGGCCAAGCCCTTCGCCTTCTCCGAGCTGCTGGCGCGTATCGACGCCGTGATGCGGCGCGGCACGCCCCAGCCGATCGAGGACCAGTTGCTGCTGCGCCTGGCCGACCTGGAGGTCGACCTGTCGGCCCGCCGCGTCCACCGCGCCGGGGAACGCATCGAGCTGACGGCGCAGGGGTTCACCCTGCTGACATTGCTGATGCGGCGACGCGGCGAAGCGATGTCGCGCACGACGCTGGCCGAACAGGTCTGGGACATGAACTTCGACAGCAACACCAACGTCGTCGACGTCGCGATCCGTCGCTTGCGGGCGAAGGTCGACGAGCCCTATGGCGCCAAGCTGATCCACACCGTGCGTGGCATGGGCTACGTGATGGAATGGCGCGGCCCCGGCGAGGCTCCGCCGCCATGACGGTTCTTTCGATCCGCCAGCGGCTCGTGCTGACGCTCGGGCTGAGCGCCGTGGCGGTGTTCGCCGTGGTCGGCGGGATCCTCTACTGGGCCCTGGCTCACCAGCTCGAACAGGCCGACCGCGACGGCCTGGCCGGCAAGGTCCGGATCGTCCGCCACTTCATCGATGAAACGCGGGGCGGCAGCGTGGACGACCTGCGCCATCACATCGACGACGTGCTGATCGGCCACGGCGAGCTGCGCGTCTGGCTGCTGGACGCGCAGCGCCGCGTGACCGTCGGCGCCCCGGCCCTGCCGACGGTCGCCCATCGCATGGAAGGCGTGCTGCGCCTGGCGCATGCGGACGGCACGCCGATGGAGGGCCTGGAGGTTGCCGTCGACAACGCCGGAGCCCTGCCCGTCGCGACGATGCTTGTCGCCATCGACATCCGTCCGCGCCTGCGCCTGCTGGCCGCTTACCTCGTCGTGCTGGTGGCTGCCTGCACCATCGGCGTGCTGGCGAGCATCGGTCTCGCGGCCTGGACGACCCGGCGCGGTCTGCAGCCGCTGGTCCGGCTCTCCGCGGAAGCCAGCGCCATCGCCCCGGCGTCCCTCTCGGTGCGGCTGCGCGACGACGCCGTCGATCCGGAAGTGCATGGGTTGGTGCGGGCGTTCAACGCGGCGCTGGACCGCGTCGAGCAGGCCTACCGCCGCATGGAGGCCTTCAACGCCGACGTGGCACACGAACTGCGCACACCGCTCGCCAGCCTGATCAATGCCGCCCAGGTCACGCTGTCCAGTGCCCGCCCCCACGAAGAGCTCGAACAGACGCTGGCCCAGCAGCTCGACCAGCTCGAGGAGATGAAAGGCATGGTCAATGACATGCTGTTCCTGGCCCGCGCCGACCGCGGTGAGTCCGCGGCCGTGTGGCACGACCTCGACCTGCGCACCGAGGCCCGCAAGGCCCTGGACTATTTCGAGGCGGCCCTCGCCGACGCGTCGATCACCGCCGAGCTGGTCGGCGACGCGCGCTCGCGCGGTGACGCCGGCCTGGTGCGGCGCGCACTGTCGAACCTGCTGTCCAACGCCATCAAGCACACGCCCCGCGGCGGCACGATCGAGTTGCGCCTGGGCCAGGAGGACGGTCAGGCCATCGTCGAGGTCTACAACCCCGGCATGCCCATCCCCGAGGCCGTCAGGACACGGATGTTCGACCGCTTCTTCCGCGCCGACGGATCGCGCCAGCACAGCGGCGAGAGCGTCGGGCTCGGCCTGGCCATCGTCCGGGCCATCGCCGTCATGCACCGGGGCAGCGTCTTCGTCCGGTCCGAGACCAACGGCAACGCCGTCGGTCTGCGGCTGCCGGTCTAGCCCCGCCGTACCGCGGGCCGCGACGCGGCACGACCCGCCACAGGCCGCGCGACACCGGGGTCGGCCAGGCCCACGAGGATCGGGCAGTCCGGACGGTCGTCGCCGTGGCAGTCATGAACCAGGTGTTCGAGGGCGGCCTTCATCGCCAGCAACTCCGAGGCCTTCTGCTCCAGTTGACGGACATGCGCCTCGGCCAGGGCCTTGACCTGCCGGCTCGGCCGCCGCCGGTCCTGCCACAGGCCGACCAGTTCGGCGATCTCGGTCAGCGAAAAACCCAGGTCGCGCGCGTGCCGGATGAAGCGAAGCGTGTGCACCTCGCCGGGCTCGTACTGGCGGTAGCCCGACTCGGTGCGCCGCGCGGCCGGCAGAAGGCCACGACCTTCGTAGTGCCGGATCATCTTTGCGGAGACCCCGGAGGCCTCCGCCGCCTCGCCGATGTTCATCACGACAAGCTCCTCGAACTCTCGAATGAGCACCCAGTCTAGACCTTCCCATCATGGCAAGGTCAAGCACCGTGCAGCGAATTGGACGAAGCCCTCGAACCGGCTTGACCCTCCCACGATGGCAAGGACGAAAGTAACCGGGTCATCAACGTGCAGGAGAGCACCATGAGCAACACGATCCGGTTCCGAGTCGACGACATGACCTGCGGCCACTGCGTCCGCACCATCACCGCGGCGATCCGGGCGACCGACCCGCGAGCCGAGGTCGAAATCGATCTGGCGACTCGCCTGGTGCAGGTGGACTCGGCCACCGTCGACGCCAGCCAGCTGAGGCGGTCCATCGCCTCGGCCGGCTACACACCGGTGGCGGTATCCGACGCACCGACGCCGCAAGCGCCCGACCTCAAGGCCGCACGGCGCGGCGCCTGCGGCTGCTGCTGACGCACCACGGCACGCCGGGATTGACCTCCGTCAAGCCCGGCGCCGCCAAACGGGCGCAAGCTGGCCGCATGGACGCCACGACGGCGTCGTCACCTTGCGGAGAACACCATGAAGCTCATCATCGGATCGATCGCGCTGGCGACACTGACGGGCTGCGCGACGGCCGTCGGCAGCGACGCGAAGGACGAGCACAGGGGCCACCATCCGAAGGCGTCGCCGGCGGCGGCACCCATCGCCTACGAGCAGCAGATGGCCGCGATGCACGAGATGCACCGGAAGATGGCCGCCGCGAAGACGCCGGATGAGCGCGCGGCGCTGATGAAGGATCACAGGCAGTCCATGCAGGACGGCATGGCGATGATGGGCCGGATGCGCGAGGGCATGGGCGCCAAGGGGCCGATGGCGATGGACCCCGAGACCATGAAGCGCCGCATGGACATGATGGAAATGATGATGCAGATGATGATGGACCGGGAGGCCATGAAGCCGCCCGCCGAGCGCTAGCTAGGCCGGGATCCCTCGCCATGGACTATCCCGAACCACGCCGGCCGCCGATCTGGCGCAGCCCCCTCGGCCTCGTTCTGCTGGCGGCCGCAGCGTTCGGCGCCTATGTTCTGCTGACCCGGCACTTCGATCACCTGCTCCAGGCCGTGCCCTTCCTGATCCTGCTGGCCTGTCCCTTGATGCACCTGTTCCACCGCGGCCATCATGGCCGCCACGGCGGCGGCGAACCCGGCGGCGCACCGAACGAGGAACGACCACCCCGCTGACCTCGCAGTGCCCCGGCCCGGCGCTGCGTCAACGTACCGCTTGACTCTCCAACGGTGGGAAGGTCGAGACTGCCTTCCATCACAAGGAGCACGCGATGCAGGGCAGCCCTGGAACCCCTCACGATCACACCCACCATCGGGCCACGGCCACGGCGATGTCCGATCACCCGCACGGAGACGGTGCGCACCGGGAACACGGTCCGCTGAAACCGACGCGGACCGATGGCGGTCAGCAGCACTGTGATCACCAGCACCACCAGCACGGTCACGCGAGCACCAACGCGACACCAACGGCGCTCCAGGGCAACCCCGACGAGGTCGAATACACCTGCCCGATGCACCCGCAGGTGCGCCAGATGGGCCCGGGTCACTGCCCCATCTGCGGCATGGCGCTCGAACCGGTGCTGGTCACCGCCGCCGCCGGCGACAGCGCCGAGCTGCGCGACATGACAAAGCGCTTCTGGATCGGCACCGTTCTCACGCTGCCGGTCTTCGCGCTCGAGATGGGCGGCCACCTGACCACCCTGAACCACCTGCTCGGGCAGCAGTTGTCGAACTGGATCCAGATGCTGCTCGGCACACCGGTGGTGCTCTGGGCCGGCTGGCCTTTCTTCGTGCGGGCCTTGGCATCGGTCGAGCACCGCAGCCTGAACATGTTCTCGCTGATCGCGCTCGGCACCGGCGCGGCCTGGCTCTACAGCATCGTCGGCACAGTCGCCCCGCGGCTCTTTCCGGCCGACCTGCGGCTGGCCGATGGCGCGGTGCCGATCTATTTCGAGGCCGCCGCCGTGATCACGGTTCTGGTGCTGCTCGGTCAGGTGCTGGAGCTGCGCGCCCGCGAGAAGACCTCGGGCGCGATCAAGGCACTGCTCGACCTTGCGCCCAAGACGGCCATCCGGGTCGGTGCTGACGGGCAGGACGACACCGTCGCGATCGACACCATCCAGGTCGGCGAGTTGCTGCGCGTGCGCCCCGGCGAGAAGGTGCCGGTGGACGGCGAACTCACCGAAGGCAAGGGCACGGTCGACGAATCGATGGTCACCGGCGAGCCGATGCCCGTGGCCAAGGCGCCCGGCGCCAAGGTCACGGCAGGCACGCTGAACCAGACCGGCGGCTTCGTGATGCGCGCCGAGAAGGTCGGCGCCGACACGCTGCTGTCGCAGATCGTTCACATGGTCGCCGCGGCGCAGCGCAGCCGGGCGCCGATCCAGCGGATGGCCGACCAGGTGGCCGGCTGGTTCGTGCCGGTCGTGATCCTCGTGGCGCTGCTCACCTTTGCGGCCTGGCTCGTCTGGGGACCGTCGCCCGCCTTCAGCTACGCGCTGATCACGGCGGTAGCCGTGCTGATCATCGCCTGCCCCTGTGCGCTGGGCCTGGCCACACCGATGTCGATCATGGTCGGGGTCGGCCGCGGCGCCCAGCATGGCGTACTGATCCGCGACGCCGAAGCGCTGGAACGCATGGAGAAGGTCGACACGCTGGTGGTGGACAAGACCGGCACGCTGACCGAAGGCCGCCCGAAGGTCGTGCACGTCGAGCCGGCACCGGGCCACACGGCCGACGCGGTGCTGCAGCAGCTCGCCAGCGTCGAACGCGCCAGCGAGCATCCTCTCGCGATGGCGGTCGTGAACGACGCGCTGCAACGCCGGCTGTCGCTGTCGCCGGTGACCGACTTCGACTCACCGGTCGGCAAGGGTGTGGTCGGCACGGTCGACGGCGCCCGGATCGTCTCCGGGAGCGGCCGCTTCCTCGCCGAGCAGGGCATCGAGGTCGGGCCGCTGGCCGACGCGGCCGAGCGCCAGCGACTGAAGGCCGCCACGGTCATCTTCGTCGGCAAAGACAGTCGCCTCGCCGGCTTCGTCGCGATCGCCGACCCGATCAAGCCGACCACGCCGCAGGCCCTGCAGGCCCTGAAGGCGGCCGGCATCCGCATCGTGATGCTGACCGGCGACGGCCGGACCACGGCCGAGGCCGTGGGCCGCGAGTTGGGCATCGACGAGGTCGTCGCCGAGGTATTCCCGGAGGACAAGGCCCGCGTGGTGCAGCAGCTCAAGCGCGAAGGCCGGGTGCCGGCCATGGCCGGTGACGGCGTCAACGACGCGCCCGCGCTGGCCGCCGCCGACGTGGGCATCGCGATGGGCACCGGCACCGACGTGGCGATGGAGAGCGCCGGGATCACGCTGCTGAAGGGCGACCTGATGGGCATCGTCCGCGCGCGCAGGCTGTCGCAGGCGACGATGCGCAACATCCGCCAGAACCTCTTCCTCTCGTTCGCCTACAACGTCGCCGGCATCCCGCTGGCCGCGGGCGTGCTCTACCCCTTCTTCGGCCTGCTGCTCTCGCCCATCGTGGCAGCCGCAGCCATGGCGCTGTCCTCGGTCAGCGTCATCGGCAACGCGTTGCGGCTTCGAGCGCTGAACATCGAGTGACGGAGTCGATCGAGCGGGCCGCGACGAAAGCCAGCAGGTCAGCCTGATAGGCTGGTGACGAATTGTCCGGTTCGATGATTCTCCGGGCGAAGTCATCGCACGACCGTGAGCTGCCCTCGCCTACGCTGTGCACATGCCCAGCCAGACCGCCACCCTCGAATCTCCGCCATCGAGGCCGCCCAGTCGGGTTGGCCGCAAGCCGCAGGTCCCGCCCGACCTGTCCCGCTGGGCCGTCACCCCCGCACGGGCTGACTACGTCACCATCCCGATCGCCGCGGCAATCACGGGGTATTCGGCCAAGGCCATCCGGCGCAAGATCGAGGCTGGAGTCTGGCTCGAAGGCCGCGAGTTCCGCCGCGCGCCCGACGGTCATGTGCTGATCAGCGTGAAGGGGTATGAGCTATGGGTCGAAAGGGGTCGGGCGTAGAGGTTCGCGGCAACTCGATCCGCATCCAGTTCACCTTCAACGGCGAGGTGCTGCGCCGCACGCTCAGCGTCGAAGGCAAGCCGCTGCCGCCGACCGCGGCAAACCTGAAGTACGCCCACCGGCTGGCGGCGGAGATCCGCGAGCGCATCCGCTTCGGCAGCTTCTCGCTCGCCGAATACTTCCCGGCCGATGGCGACGTCGGCCAGCCGATGACCGTCGGCACCCAGCTCGACGACTGGCTCGCCGCGCAGCGCCTGGAAGCCTCGACCAGCGCAGGCTACTCGAGCGCGATCCGCTTCTGGAAGGCCGCGGTCTGCGACCGCCGCGGCGCCAGGCTCGGCGACCGCCCGGTGCGCATGCTCAAGCACAGCGACGTGCTGACCGCCCTCGCCTCGCGCCCCACCCTGTCGGGCAAGACCGTCAACAACTACGTGTCGGTGCTCCGCAAGGCGATGGAACTCGCCGTTGCCGACAAGGCGATCCCGACCAACCCGGTCAGCGCCGTCACCCGGGCCAAGCACCAGAAGCCCCTGCCCGACCCGTTCTCGCGCGAGGAGGCCGAGTCCATCGTCGCCGACATGACGGCCCACTACCCGGCCCCGATCGCGAACTACATCGAGTTCAAGTTCTTCACCGGCCTTCGCACCTCCGAGAGCTTCGGCCTGCACTGGCGCGATGTCGACCTCGCCGGCAAGCACCTGCTCGTGCACCGAGCCATCGTGCGTGGCGTCGAGAAGAACAATACCAAGACCAACACCGCCCGCCAGGTCATCCTCAACAGCCGCGCGCTCGCGGCGCTGAAGCGCCAGCGCAAGCACACCCAGATGCGTGACGCACACGTCTTTCTCGACCCGCGCTACGGCGAGCCCTGGCTCGAGGAACGCGCCTTCCGTCGCAGCTACTGGGAACCCACGCTGCGTCGCCTGGGCATGCGCTACCGGCCGCCGTACAACACCCGCCACACCTACGCGACCATGATGCTGATGGCCGGCATGACGCCGGCCTTCTGCGCCAAGCAGCTCGGCCACTCGGTCGAGATGTTCCTGCGCACCTACGCGAAGTGGATCGACGGCGGCCAGAATGCGCTGGAGATGGGCCGCCTCGAAGCTGCGCTTTCCCCGGATGGCCAGCAGACACAGCCCGGCAAGATCAAGTGACAGAGCCCGCCGACCGCCCGCGTCGCACGCTCAAGGCTCGCGCAGCGCCTGGTCGACCGTCGCCAGCATCAGGCACAAGGTCATCGGCTTGACCGGCGACTCGATGAAACCGCGCGAGAGGTAGAAGCGCCGGGCTTGCTCCGACAGGGCATGCACCAACAGCGCGGTGACGCCAGCGATGTCGGCGGCCTGGATCGCGCGCCGGATGGCGTCGTTGAGCAGCGCCGTGCCGATGCCCTGCTGGTGGTGGCTCTTGTGGATGGCCAGGCGCCCGAGGACGAGCACTGGAACCGGGTCGGGCCGGTTGCGCCTCATCGTGGACGGCGCTTCGGCGTGGCCGACGGCGCCGGCGGCCAGGCAGTAGTAGCCGACCACGCGATCGCCCTCGCACACGACATAGGTGCGGGACGAACCATTGGCCTGGTTCTTGGCCGCGCGGCGCCTCAGCCAGTCGTCCAGCGAGGGCTCGCCGCTGTCGAAGCCGGCGAGCTGGTGCTCGTCGCTCAGCGGCTGCGGCGCCGACAGCATCGGCAGCGTCACTTCACGCGTTGGCCGGTGGCTTTCCCTGTGGCTGACGGCTTTGCCGTGCTCGACTCCCAAGGTGCGCGGGCGCCGAGGGTGCGACGCAGGCGGTCGGTGGGCGCCGGCGGCTTGTCGAGCATGGCCTGGAAGGCGTCGAAGCTCTTCGCGTCGAGCGCGAAGTAGGTCTGATCGAGCAGCACGTCCTCGGCCTGCCTGCAGGCCGCTTCGAGCATGAAGTCCGAGCGGCTGCGGCCCAGGCGCTCGGCGGCCTGGTCGATCAGGTCGCGCTGCCCGGCCTTGGCGCGGATGCTGATCGTGACGGGCTCTTGGGTGTAGGCCATGAGATGCTTTTCGTGTACTGCGTTCTCGATGCCAACATTGTATGTCATTTGTCCATACATCTGAGGGCCGCGCCGCAGGAGGTCGGCCTGCGTGCCCGCGCAGCGCGTCGCGGGCGGGTTCCATCCGCCGACGCGAAGGTGCCGACCCAACGAGCGGGATCCGGGTAGCCGAGCTGCTCGCACCGGAGCCGCAGGCCCGACCCGAATTGATCGATCCGGCCAGCCGACTTGCCTTGGTTCGAGAAGTCTCAGCGGTGCGGATCTGGCTCCGCGCGAGACATGTTCTCGGCGCGCTTCGTAGAGCTCGAAGGGCCTCTCCGAGGCTTCGCCTCGGGGCACGTTCAACTACGGATTTATCCCAGATTTATCCCACAAAAGGCCTTGGCAGGCCTAACGTGTTGATTTCAAAGGGAAATTTTGGGGTGGCTGATGGGACTCGAACCCACGACGACCAGAATCACAATCTGGGACTCTACCAACTGAGCTACAGCCACCACAGAGGCAAGAGTATAGCTCAGCGCGCTCCGCCATCCACCGGCTTGGCGGTCTTCGGGGTCAGCACGCGCGCTTTGTAGCGTGTCTTCAACGCTTCGACGTAGGCGTCGGACTCGATCGAGGCCCACAGTGCCGCGTACTGGCCCTGCAACTGCTTGGCGTCGCCGGCGGCGGGATCGCGCGGCAGGACCTTGTCGACCCGTGCCACGAGGTAGCCATCGCCCCCCAGGTCGACGCCCAGCCAGGCCGGCAGCTTGTCAGCCGGTGCAGCCAGCACGGCGTCGAGGGCGGCCGGGCTCAAGCCCTGCGGGTTCGGCCGCGACACGGTCACCGGCGCAGCCAGGCCGCTTTCCGCGGCCGCGCCTTCAGCGCCCTTCCACAGCGCGAGCTTGGCCTGGCCTTCCTGGCGGGCCAGCTCGGCCGCCTTGGCCAGGCCGACACGGCTGCGAACGATCTCGCGGGCTTCCTCCAGGCTGAGCTTGCGCTTCTCGCGGTACTCGACGACGCGCGCGGCCGCCAGGCGGTTGCCGCCGAGGTCGACGGTCTCGGTGTTGCGCTTGTCCTTGAGGACGGCGTCGGTGAAGAGGGCCGCGACGAACTTCGCGCTGCCCAGCGGGCTGACCTTGTCGTCCTTCACCGCGCTGCGGCCGATGAGCGAGCCGGTCTGCACCGTGAGGCCCAGCTTGTCGGCCGCCGGCTGCAGGCTGTCGGACTGCTCGTAGACGAGGTTGCTGAAGGCCTCGGCCTGCTCGGCATAAAGCTTCTGCGCGCGTTCCTTGCGCAGATTGCCCTCGATCTCCTCGCGCACCTCGGCCAGGGTGCGCTTGCCCTTGCCGCGCTCGCCGGTGGTCTGGATGATGTGGAAGCCGAACTCGGTCTCGACGAGTTCGCTGATCGCGCCGACCGGCATCTTGAACACCATGTCCTCGAAGGGCTTGGCCATCGCGCCGCGACCGAAGTAGTCGAGGTCGCCGCCGCGGGCGGCCGAACCCTTGTCCTCCGAGCGCTCCTTGGCCAGCTCGGCGAAGCGCTCGGGCTTCTCGCGCAGCAGGGCGAGGATCTCGGTGGCCTTGGCGCGGGCGGCAGCACGCCGGTCGGCCGGGTCCTTCGCGTCGGACTGGATCAGGATGTGGCGGGCACGACGCTCCTCCGGCTGGCTGTAGAGTGCGGCATTGGCCTCGTAGGCTGCCTGCACCTCGGCATCCGTGAGCTGGATCTTGGCCGCGATCTGGGTGGCATCGAGCACCAGGTAGGCCAGCTTCAGGCGCTCGGGGGCCGACAGGGCTTCCGCGTTCGCCGGGTCCTGGTAGTGGGCCTCGATCTCGGCCTCGCTCGGCTCGACCTTGGCGCGGAAGCTGCCCGCGTCGAAGCGGGCCAGCCGCACCTCGCGGCGCTGCATCAGCGCGTCCAGCGCCGATTCCGCGGCCACGCGGGAGCCGGTCGGGCTGTTGCCGATGCCGAGCAGCACCTGGCGCACGGCCAGGTCCTGACGCAGGCGGGCCTCGAACTGCGCCACGCTCATGCCCTGAGCCTCGATGAGCGCGCGGTTCAGCGTGCCATCCGGGTTGCGCAGAAAGGCGAAGTCGGCGTTGGTCTGGAACAGCCGGGCCAGGCGCTCGTCGGAGACGGCCAGGTGCTGCTTCTGCGCGGCCAGCAGCAGGGTGCGTTCACGCAGCATGCTCTGCAGCGTCTGCTGGCGGGCTTCGGGCGTGTCGAGCTGCTTGATGTCGAGCTCGGCATCCTGCGCACGCAGCCGTTCGATGCTGTTGCGGTGGGTGGCATCCCACTCGGCGGCACTGATCTTCAGTTCGCCGACCTGGGCGGCATCGCCGCCCCCTTCCTTGAAGCCGTCATAGCCCTGCAGGCCGAGGAAGACAAAGGACGGGAAGATCAGCAGCACAAGGATGAACTGCAGGACCCGCTGGTTGTTGCGGACAAAGTCGAACATCGTGGACGGTGCGCAGCGCGTGAGAAACAAAAAAGGCGAACCGGGGTTCGCCTTGTGTCCGGAGCCCCGGGATCGGGCGCCGCAGTGTAGCCGTCGGGGCTGGACCGGTGCGTTGGTGGGTGCTGAGGGGCTCGAACCCCCGACCTACGCCTTGTAAGGGCGCCGCTCTACCCACTGAGCTAAGCACCCGCACCGGTCGATGCGGCCCGGCGGCCTCGTCTCAGTTCAGCGCATCCTTCAGGGCCTTGCCCGGGCGGAACTTCGGCACCTTGGCCGACTTGATCTTGATCTCCGCACCGGTGCGCGGATTGCGACCGACCCGGCCCGCCCGCTTGGTGACGGCAAAGGTTCCGAAGCCGACGAGCGACACGCTGTCGCCCTTCTTCAAGCTCTTGGTCACGCCGGTGATCAGGGCCTCCAGCGCGCGGCCGGCGGCGGCCTTGGAGATGTCGGCTTGCTGGGCAATCAGGTCGATCAGCTCACTCTTGTTCACGTAAGGAACCCCCTCGGACTCGCGTTGTGTGGAAAGCGAACGGTGGACCGATCCGGTCGGGAGCAGCCGTTCGCAGCTGGGTGGGGGACGGTGCATCCGCCCGGGTCAAGCGCCGACACAAGCGAGGTCTGTGCCGAGGACTGCGGGAAATTCTATGCCCTGCCCCGCCGGATCGGCAGCCACCGAGGCTGACGGCGCGAGCCCCCGGGCCGCGATCAGGCGTCCGGCGTGACGGCGTCCTCACGGTCGCGGCAGGCCTGGCGGGCCTGCGCGGCGACCTCGCGCACCGGGGTGTGCTTCAGCCGATGGTCCGACCAGATCTGCCGCCAGCGACGCGCACCGGGCTGGCCATCGCGCAGCCCCAGCATGTGGCGCGCCGCATGGGTCCAGGGCGTGGTGGCCGGCAGGCCGGCCATGTAGTCCACCATCGCATCCTCCACCGCATCCCGGCTGAGCGCGGTGGGCGGCGGGGCCTCGCCGAAGAAAGCCGCGTCCCAGTCGGCCAGGCGCCAGGGCTGGTGGTAGGCGGCACGACCGACCATCACGCCGTCCAGGCCCTGCAGCTGCGCGGCCAGGTCGGGCAGCTCGGCCAGGCCTCCATTGACGACCACGGTCAGCGCGGGAAAGTCGGCCTTGAGGCGCCGAGCCCAGTCGTGGCGCAGGGGCGGAACCTCGCGGTTCTCCTTCGGGCTCAGGCCTTCCAGCCAGGCGTTGCGGGCATGCACGATGAAGACCGTGCAGCCCGCTGCCGCCACGGTGCCGACGAAGTCACGGACGAAACCATAGTCCTCGCGGCGCCCCAGGCCGATGCGGTGCTTGACGGTGACCGGCAGCCCCACGGCATCGCGCATGGCCCGTATGCCGTCGGCGACCAGGGCCGGCTCGGCCATCAGGCAGGCCCCGAAGGCACCGCGCTGCACGCGCTCGCTGGGGCAGCCGCAGTTCAGATTGATCTCGTCGTAGCCCCAGGCCTCGGCCAGCCGGGCGCAGGCCGCCAGGTCGGCGGGCTCGCTGCCGCCGAGCTGCAAAGCAAGCGGGTGCTCACGTGCGTCGAAGTCGAGGTGGCGATGCCGGTCGCCATGGATGAGCGCACCGGTGGTCACCATCTCGGTGTAGAGCCGCGCCCGGCGGCTCAGCAGCCGATGGAAGACGCGGCAGTGGCGGTCGGTCCAGTCCAGCATCGGCGCGACGCACAGGCGCCAGGGCGAGGCGGGATCGGGTCGGGGCAGCGGGGTCGGCTGGCGGTCCACGGCGCGGGGCAGGATCGGGATCGGGGACGCAGCCGCTCAGGCCGGATCCCGCAGGGCGTTGGCGGCGATCGCATCGGCGAAGCGCGGCCACAAGGCAGGCGGCAGGTCGTGGCCGAGCCCGGGAATGCGATCGAGTCGCGCACCGGGGATCAGCCGCGCCAGCTGCTCGCCGCAGGCGGGGGGCAGCAGCGGGTCGTCCTGGCCATGGATGACGAGGGTCGGCATGCGCAGCCCCGGAAGCAGGGGGCTGCGGTCGGCACTGGCGGCCACCGCGGTCAGCTGGCGCACATAGCCGGCGGCGGCCCCCGGGCCGCCCTCGCGGGCACGTCGCACGGCCCGCCGGCAGCGCTCGCGCAGGGCCTGCGGCTCGGGCGGGAAGCCCGGGCTGCCGAGGGCGGTGAAGACCCGGACCTGGTGCTCCACCAGTGCATCCTCCAGCGAACTGGCCGGTCGTGACAGCATGGCCTCGCGCGCCACCGGCCGGGGGCCGGGGAGCTCGCGGGCGCCGCTGCTGCTCATCATCAGGGCCAGGCTGCGCACCCGCTGGGGGGCGCGGGCGGCCATCAGCTGGGCCACCATGCCGCCCATCGAGATGCCCAGCACATGCGCGCGCGCCAGGCCCAGCGCGTCGAGCAGCGCCAGGCTGTCATCGGCCAGCGCGTCCAGGGTGTAGGGCGCGTGGACCGGCAGGTGCAGCCAATGCTTCAGACCCTGCCAGGCCAGGTTGGGCGTGCCGAGCGCGTCGAAGCGCTCGGACAGTCCGGCGTCGCGGTTGTCGAAGCGGAGGGTGCGGAAGCCGCGGTCCTGCAGCATCCCGACCAGGCCCTCGGGCCAGTCGATCAGCTGCATGCCCAGGCCCATGATCATCAGCAGCGGCGCCCCGTCGACGGGGCCGCCCTGTTCGACCTCGAGCCGCAGCCTGGCGGTCGGGACCTGCATGGTGCGGCAGGCGGATGGACCCGGGGGATCAGACCGCCATCTCGCGGCTGGCCCGCTTGCGCTCGTGCTCCTTCAGGTGGCGCTTGCGCAGGCGCACGCTCTTGGGCGTGATCTCGACCAGCTCGTCGTCGTCGATGAAGTCGACGCCGTACTCCAGCGTCAGCTCGATCGGCGGCGTGATCTTGATCGCGTCTTCCTTGCCCGAGACGCGGAAGTTGGTCAGCTGCTTGGTGCGGGTGGCGTTGACCACCAGGTCGTTGTCGCGGCTGTGGATGCCGACGATCATGCCCTCGTACACCGGGTCGTTGGGCTTGACGAACATGCGGCCGCGGTCGTCGAGCTTGCCCAGGGCGTAGGTGAAGATCTCGCCGTCGTCCATCGAGATGAGCACACCGTTCTTGCGGCCGCCGATCTCGCCCTTGTGGGCTTCGTAGCCGTCGAAGATCGACGAGATCAGGCCCGAGCCGCGGGTCAGGTTCATGAACTCGTTGCTGAAGCCGATCAGGCCGCGCGCCGGAATGCGGTATTCCAGGCGCACGCGGCCCAGGCCGTCCGGCTCCATGTTGATCATCTCGCCCTTGCGCAGGCCCAGGGCCTGCATCACGCCGCCCTGGTGCTGTTCCTCGACGTCGGCGGTGACCAGCTCCATCGGCTCGCTCTTCACGCCGTCGATGTCCTTGAACATCACGCGCGGCTTGGAGACGGCCAGCTCGTAGCCCTCGCGGCGCATGTTCTCCAGCAGGATGGTCAGGTGCAGCTCGCCGCGGCCGCAGACCTCGAAGATGCCGTCCTCGTCGGTTTCCTTGACGCGCAGCGCGACGTTGCTCTGCAGTTCCTTCTGCAGGCGGTCCCAGATCTGGCGGCTGGTGACGAACTTGCCTTCGCGGCCAGCCAGCGGGCTGGTGTTGACGCAGAAGTTCATGGTCAGCGTCGGCTCGTCGACCTTGAGCATGGGCAGCGGCGCCGGGTTCAGCGGGTCGGTCACCGTCACGCCGATGCCGATGTCCTCGATGCCGTTGATCAGCACGATGTCGCCGGGGCCGGCCTCGGTGGTCTGCACGCGGTCCAGGCCCTGGAAGGTCAGCACCTGGTTGACGCGGCCCTTCACGGTCTTGCCGTCCGGACCTTCCATCACCACCACGTCCATATTGGGCTTGAGCGTGCCGGCGCTGATGCGGCCCACGCCGATGCGGCCGACGAAGCTGGAGTAGTCCAGGGCCGAGATCTGCAGCTGCAGCGGCGCCGCCGGGTCACCCTGCTGCGGCGGCACGTGCTTGAGGATGGTGTTGAACAGGGCCGACATGTCGGGGCCCCACTGCGCACCCGGCGCACCCTCGTCCAGCGAGGACCAGCCATTGATGCCCGAGGCGTAGACCACCGGGAAGTCGAGCTGCTCGTCGGTCGCGCCGAGGTTGGCGAACAGGTCGAAGGCGGCATTGACCACCGCCTGCGGCTTGGCACCGGGCTTGTCGACCTTGTTGACCAGCACGATGGGCTTGAGACCCAGGGCCAGGGCCTTCTTGGTCACGAAGCGCGTCTGCGGCATCGGGCCTTCCTGGGCATCGATCAGCAGCACCACGCCGTCGACCATGGACAGGGCGCGTTCCACCTCGCCGCCGAAGTCCGCGTGGCCCGGGGTGTCGACGATGTTGATGTGCGTGCCTTCCCAGCTCACGGCGCAGTTCTTGGCCAGGATGGTGATGCCGCGCTCGCGCTCGATGGCGTTGTTGTCCATCACGGTGTCGACGACCTTCTCGTGCTCGGCGAAGGTGCCGCTCTGGCGCAGCAGCTGGTCGACCAGGGTGGTCTTGCCGTGGTCGACGTGGGCAATGATCGCGACATTGCGGATCTGGCGGGACGTGCTCATGGAACTCTCTCGGTGCGTTCGGATGCGGAGGCGGCGCGGCCGGGACCGCATCGCAAGGAAGCTGCGGACGGCATGCAAGCGGCACGCCGACCGGGGGCCGACCGCCGCGCGGCGGTCGGCAGGCGGGCCCGGCTGCAGCGGCCGGCCCGCGCGGGAGGCTCAGCCGGCCAGGGCCGGGGCCACCCGGACGGGATCGTCCGGCGGGCGTTCGGGCATCGGCCCCGGGCCTTCGGCCAGGGCCTGCACCTCGGGCGGGCTCAGCAGGCGCAGGGGAATCAGCTCGCCAGCCACGATGCGTGCGCTGCCGAGAAAGACCGGCGCGCGCCGCCCTGCCGCCCAGGCGGCCGGCGGCGGCGGGCCATAGACGCGCACGCCCTCGGCGTCGGCCGCCTTCACGCGGCGGCGCAGGCCGGTCAGGAAGCGGGCGGCGTCCTCCGTGTCCAGCATGTGCGCCGGCCAGTCGGCCAGCAGCACATCGGGCGGCAGCAGGCGGGCTTCGCGCTCGACCGGTGTCAGGGCCTGCAGGGCCTCCAGGGTCAGCGCAGCGTCCAGATCCACGGGCCCGCTGGCCAGGCGGCGCAGGCCGGCCAGGTGGGCGCCGCAGCCCAGGGCCTCACCCAGGTCCTCGGCCAGCTGACGGATGTAGGTGCCTTTGCTCACGCGGACCTCGATCTCCAGCGTGTCAGCCTGCCAGAGGCGGATGTCGAGGCTGTGAACCGTGATGCGGCGCGGCTCGCGCGCGATCTCGATGCCGGCGCGCGCGTAGTCGTAGAGCGCCCGGCCCTCGTGCTTCAGCGCGGACTGCATCGGCGGCGTCTGCCACTGCGGGCCGCGCAGTGCGGCACAGGCGGCCTCCAGGCGCGGCGCGTCCAGCGCGGCCAGGGCTTCGGGGCGGCGCAGCAGCACCTCGCCCTCGCGGTCGCCGCCGACGCGGGTCTCGCCGAGCTGCAGCGTGGCGCGGTAGGTCTTGTCGGCGTCCAGGCTGACCTGGCTGAACTTGGTCGCGGCGCCCAGGCACAGCGGCAGCAGGCCGCTGGCCAGCGGATCGAGGGTGCCGGTGTGGCCCGCCTTCTCGGCCCGCATCATGCCCTTGACCTTCTGCAGCGCGTCATTGCTCGTCCAGCCCAGCGGCTTGTCGAGCAGCAGCACGCCGTGCAGCGCACGGCGCGGCAGGCGGGCGGGACGGGCGGCGTTCGGGCGCATGGTTCAGGGCTGGCCCGGCTCGTCGTCGAGCGCGCGGCTGGCATTGGCCTGCGCGATGAGCGCGTTCATGTCGGCCGCGCGCTCGGTGGTGCGGTCGAAGCGGAACTTCAGCGTCGGCACCGTGTGGATGGACAGGCGCTTGAACAGGCCGTTGCGCAGGAAGCCCGCCGCCTCGTTGAGGCCCTCCTCGCAGGCCGCCGGATCGCCGACCAGCAGCGAGAAGTGCACGGTGGCATGCGCGTAGTCGGGCGTCACCTGCACGCCGCTGAGGGTCAGCAGGCCGATGCGCGGATCCTTCAGCTCGCGGATCAGCTCCGACAGATCGCGCTGGATCTGGTCGGCGACGCGGAAGCTGCGGTTCGGAAGGTTGCGCTTGGTTCGCATGCGGGCGGAGGCTCAGGGGGTCGGGGCGGGAACGAGACGGCCCGGCAGCTGGCAGGCCGCCGGGCCGCGAAGGTCGGGTGCAGGGGCTGCGACCGGCAGGCGGTCAGAGCGTGCGCGCGATCTCCTTGATCTCGAAAATTTCCAGCACGTCCAGCTCCTTGATGTCGTTGTAGTTCTTGAGCTTGATGCCGCACTCGAAACCTTCGGCCACTTCGCGCACATCGTCCTTCATGCGCTTGAGCGAATCGAGCTCGCCGGTGTAGATGACCACGTTCTCGCGCAGCAGGCGGAAGCGCGCGTTGCGCGTGACCTTGCCGTGCGTGACCATGCAGCCCGCCACCGTGCCGATCTTGGACGCGACGAAGACCGTGCGGATCTCGGCCGTGCCGATGACTTCCTCGCGCTGCTCGGGCGCCAGCATGCCGCCCATCGCCGCCTTGATCTCGTCGACCGCGTCGTAAATGATGTTGTAGTAGCGCAGGTCGACGCCATTGCCCTCGGCCAGCTTGCGCGCACCGGCATCGGCCCGCGTGTTGAAGCCGATGATGACCGCCTTGGAGGCGATCGCCAGGTTGACGTCGGACTCGCTGATGCCCCCCACCGCGGCATGCACGATCTGCACCTTGACCTCGGCCGTCGACAGCTTGAGCAGCGAGGTGGCCAGCGCCTCCTGCGAGCCCTGCACATCGGCCTTGACGATCAGCGGCAGCACCTGGGCGGCGCCCTGGCCGAGGTTCTCGAACATGTTCTCGAGCTTGGCGGCCTGCTGCTTGGCCAGCTTCACGTCGCGGTACTTGCCCTGGCGGAAGGTGGCGATCTCGCGGGCGCGGCGCTCGTCGGCCAGCACCATGAACTCGTCGCCGGCGGCCGGCACTTCGGTCAGGCCCTGGATCTCGACCGGAATCGAGGGGCCGGCGCTCTCGGTGGCCTTGCCGTCCTCGTCGATCATGGCGCGGACGCGGCCGTAGCTTGCGCCGGCCAGCACCACATCGCCCTTCTTCAGCGTGCCGCTCTGCACCAGCACGGTGGCGACCGGGCCGCGGCCCTTGTCGAGCTTGGCCTCGATCACCAGGCCCTTGGCATGCGCCTCGACCGGGGCGGTGAGCTCCAGCACCTCGGCCTGCAGCAGCACCTGTTCAAGCAGCTCGTCGATGCCCAGACCGGTCTTGGCCGACACCGGCACGAAAGGCGATTCGCCGCCGAATTCCTCGGGCACGACTTGCTCGGACACCAGCTCGCCCTTGAGGCGTTCCAGGTTGGCATCGGGCTTGTCGATCTTGTTCATCGCCACGACGATGGGCACGCCGGCCGCCTTCGCGTGGTGGATGGCTTCCTTGGTCTGCGGCATCACGCCGTCGTCGGCCGCCACCACCAGGATGACGATGTCGGTGGCCTTGGCACCGCGGGCGCGCATGGCCGTGAAGGCTTCGTGGCCCGGGGTGTCGAGGAAGGTGATCACGCCCCGCTCGGTCTCGACGTGGTATGCGCCGATGTGCTGGGTGATGCCGCCGGCCTCGCCCGCCGCCACGCGGGCCGCACGGATGCGGTCGAGCAGCGAGGTCTTGCCGTGGTCGACGTGACCCATGACCGTGACGACCGGGGGCCGCGGCAGCGCCTCGACGTTCTGCGCCGCGTGTTCCTCTTCCAGGAAGGCATCGGGGTCGTCGAGCTTGGCCGCGAAGGCCTTGTGACCCATTTCCTCGACGACGATCATCGCCGTCTCCTGGTCGAGCTGCTGGTTGATGGTGACCATCTGGCCCAGCATCATCATCTTCTTGATGACCTCGCTGGCCTTCACCGACATCTTGTGGGCCAGGTCGGCCACCGAGATGGTTTCGGGCACGTGGACTTCGTAGACCTGGGCCTCGGTCGGCGCGACGAAAGTCGACTCGCTGTCGCCCCGCTCGCCACGGCGGCCGCCACGCGGCGCCTTCCAGCCCCCGCGGCTGGTGTCGGTGCGACCGTTGCCGCCGCCCTTGCCGGCCGCGGCGCGCTTCTTGGCCGCGTCATCGGCCCAGCTCGACGAAAGCTTCTCGGACTTGACCGATTTCTTCTCGCCCGGCTTGGCCGCGTTCGCACCGGCACCCGGTGCACCCGGCTTGGCAGCCGGCTTGTGGATCGTGCCCTTGATGCCGTCCTTGCCAGGGGTGGCCGCAGGCTTCGGCGGCTCCTCCGGCTTCTTGGCCGTCAACACCTTGCGGGGGGCGGACATCATCGCGCGGATGGCCGCGGCTTCCGCCTCGGCGGCCTTGCGGCGCTTGTCGGCCTCGGCCTGGCGGGCCTTCTCCTCGGCCTCGATGTCAGCCGCCTTGACCACGCGCAGCGTGGGCTTCGGGGCGACAGGCGCCTCGGCAGCCGGTGCGGGCGTGGCCGGGGCGGAAGCGACCGGCGCGGGCGCGGGCACGGGTTCTGCCGCGGGAGCCGGAGCCGCAAGCGGCGCGGGGGCCGGTGCCGGCGCGGCCGTCATCGTGCGGTTCAGCGGGCCGGCGGCGGCAGCGCGTGCGGCATGGACTTCGGCCAGCGCACGCTCACGGGCGGCCAGGCGCGCGGCGGCCGCCTGTTCAGCAGCCTGGGCTTCCTGCTGCTCGACCGCCTGGGCCTGCTGCTCGGCGGCCAGGCTGGCCTGGGCGGCCTGCTGCTGGCGGGCGGCCTCGGCGGCGGCGCGCTCGGCGGCCTCGGCCGCAGCACGACGGGCGGCTTCCTCCTGGCGGGCGCGCTCGGCGGCCTCGGCCTCGGCGCGTGCCTGGGCCTCGCGGCGCTCGGCCTCGGCCGCAGCAGCCTCGGCGGCCGCGCGGGCTTCGGCTTCCTGGCGCTCGGCTTCGGCGGCCTCTTCGGCAGCCGTCAGGCCTGCGGCATCGGCCGGCGCGTCATCGCGCTTGACGAAGACACGCTTCTTGCGCACCTCGACCTGGATCGTGCGGGCCTTGCCCGTGGCATCGGCCTGCTTGATCTCGGAGGTGGACTTGCGGGTCAGCGTGATCTTCTTGCGGTCCCCGCCGGCGGTGCCGTGGGCCTGGCGCAAATAGTCGAGCAGACGCTCCTTGTCGGCTTCGTTGAGCACGTCGCTGACGGAGCCCTTGGCCACACCGGCGGCCTGAAGCTGCTCCAGCAGGGTGTTGGCCGGACGGTTCAACTCGGCGGCAAACTGGGCGACGGTGGTCACTGCCATGGGCGAAATCCTTGGTGTTCTGCGTGCTTGATCGATGAAGGGCGGCGTGCGGCGCGGGCAGCGCTCAGACGTCGAACCAGTGTTCGCGCGCCTTCATGATCAGCGCCTTGGCCTGGGCCTCGTCGACACCGGTCATCTCGACCAGTTCATCGACGGCCAGGTCGGCCAGGTCGTCGCGGGTGTGGATCCCGCCATCGGCCAGCTGGGCGATCATTTCAGCGCTCAGGCCGTCGAGATCACGGAGGTCCTGGGAGACCTCCTCCAGCTTCTCTTCCTTGGCGATCTCCATCGTCAGCAGCGCATCCTTGGCCCGGGTGCGCAGTTCGTTGACGGTGTCCTCGTCGAAGGCCTCGATTTCGAGCATTTCCTGCAGCGGCACATAGGCCACTTCCTCGAGGCTGGTGAAGCCCTCGGCGATCAGGATGTCAGCCACCTCGGCGTCCACATCGAGCTTCTCGGTGAAGAGCACGCGGATGTGGTCGACTTCCTCGGCCTGCTTGGCCTGGGATTCCTCGGCGGTCATGATGTTGATGCGCCAGCCGGTGAGCTCGCTGGCCAGGCGCACGTTCTGCCCGCCGCGGCCGATGGCGATCGCGAGATTCTCCTCGTCGACCACCACGTCCATGGCGTGGCGCTCCTCGTCGACGACGATGGAGCTGACATTGGCCGGCGCCAGGGCGCCGATGACGAACTGCGCCGGGTCCTCGGACCACAGCACGATGTCGACCCGCTCGCCGGCCAGCTCATTGGTGACCGCGGTCACGCGCGAGCCACGCACGCCGACACAGGTGCCGATCGGATCGACCCGCTTGTCATGCGACAGCACGGCGATCTTGGCGCGGCTGCCGGCGTCGCGGGCGCAGCTCTTGATCTCCAGCAGGCCCTGTTCGATCTCGGGCACTTCCTGGCGGAAGAGCTCGATCATGAAGGCCGGCGAGCTGCGCGACAGCATGATCTGCGGGCCGCGCACGGTGGTGTCGACCTCGCCGATGAAGGCCCGCACGCGGTCGCCGGTGCGCAGGTTCTCCTTCGGGATCATCTCGCTGCGCTTCAGGCGGCCCTCGACGCGGCCCGACTCGACGATCAGGTCGCCCTTGTCGGCGCGCTTGACCGTGCCGACGAAGACCTTGTCGCCGCGCGACAGGAAGTCGTTGAGCAGCTGCTCGCGCTCGGCATCGCGGATCTTCTGCAGGATGACCTGCTTGGCCGCCTGGGCGCCGATGCGGCCGATGGGCACCGACTCGACGGTTTCCTCGATGTAGTCGCCTTCCTCGATGTCGGGAATGCGGTCCTGGGCGTCGGACAGCAGCTCTTCGGCGTCGGGGTTCTGCAGGCCGGCGCTGTCGGGCACGACGAGCCAGCGGCGGAAGGTCTCGTAGTTGCCGTTCTCGCGGTCGATCGACACCCGCATGTCGACTTCCGCACCGTGGAACTTCTTGCTGGCCGAGGCCAGGGCCAGCTCGACGGCGCCGAACACCACCTCGCGATCGACGTTCTTCTCGCGCGAGATCGCGTCCACCAGCATCAACAGTTCGCGGTTCATTCTTCGTGACCTCCGTGTTCCTGCACGGGCGCGGGCGGCGGCGTGCCGCGCGCCTTGCGCCCCTTGAAATCGATGACCGGCACCAGGCGCGCCTCGCGCAGCTCGGCCAGCGCGAAGCCGAGCACCTGATCGGCCTTGCCGTCGTGGAAATGCAGCTCCCAGCCGGCCTCGGGCCCGGGGGCGGCGGCCAGACGGCCTTCGTAATGCTTGCGCCCCTGGAAGGGCTGCTTGAGCGTGATGCGGACCTGTTCGCCGGCAAAGCGCGCGAAGTGCGCATCGGTCTTCAGCGGGCGGTCCAGCCCCGGCGAGGAAACCTCGAGCCGGTGGTAGTCGACCCCCTCGACCTCCAGCACGTACTGCAGCTGACGGGTGACCAGCTCGCAGTCCTCGACGGTGATGAACTCGCCGCCACCGGAGGGGTAGGCGCGACCAGGGAGACGGTCGATGGTGATCCGCAGCAGGCCCTGGGCGGCGCGTTCGATCTCGACCAGCTCGTAGCCGAGGCCGGTGACGGTCGTTTCGATGGCGACAGGGCCGTTCATGCAGTCGTTTGGGCGGGTGATCCGGGCTCCTCGCGGAGCAAAAAACCATGACGGCCGGCGACCCCCGGCGTCCCACCCGACCCGGCGCCTTGCGACCGTCGCCGGCTGGCGCCTGGGCGCCCCACCGTCGCGGACCTGCGGGGCCGGGAAGGCCCTCCGAAAGTCGCCAGACCGAGCCTGCCGAGGCCCGCATCCCCTTCGGCACCCCTGGTTTTCAGGGAGCTGGCCGGGTCACGCGCACAAAAAAAGGGCTGGAAATCCCGCCCTTTCTTGTCTATCGGCATGGTCTAGCGAAAGGCGGATTCTAGTCGCAAACGCGCATACCGGCAAGCGCGACGGGGTGTCAAGACCCCGGGCGGTGACAGAATCCGCCGCCAACGCCAGGGTCCGCGCCGTTCCGGATGCGGCCCGGGCTCCAGGAGAACACCATGGGATTCCTCGCCGGCAAGAAGCTGCTGATCACCGGACTGCTGTCCAACCGTTCCATCGCCTACGGCATCGCCCGGGCCTGCCACCGCGAGGGCGCCGAGCTGGCCTTCAGCTACCAGGGCGAGCGCTTCAAGTCGCGCATCACCGAGTTCGCAGCCGAGTTCGGCAGCTCGCTGGTGTTTGACTGCGACGTGGCCGAAGACGCGCAGATCGAGCGGCTGTTCGCCGACCTGGGCGAGGCCTGGCCGAGCTTCGACGGCTTCGTGCACTCGATCGGTTTCGCACCGCGGGAGGCCATTGCCGGCGATTTCCTGGAAGGCCTGTCGCGCGAGGGCTTCCGCATCGCCCACGACATCTCGTCCTACAGCTTCCCCGCCATGGCCAAGGCCGCCGCGCCGCGGCTCAGCGCGCAGGCCGCCCTGACCACGCTGAGCTATCTGGGCGCCGAACGCGCCGTGCCCAACTACAACACCATGGGCCTGGCCAAGGCCTCGCTGGAAGCCAGCGTGCGCTACCTGGCCGCCGGCCTGGGCCCGCGCGGCGTGCGCGTCAACGGGGTCTCGGCCGGCCCCATCAAGACGCTGGCCGCCTCCGGCATCAAGGGCTTCGGCAAGATCCTCGACGTGGTCGAGCAGACCGCCCCCCTGCGCCGCAACGTCAGCATCGACGACGTCGGCAATGTGGTCGCCTTCCTGATGTCCGATCTGGCCGGCGGCGTGACCGGCGAGATCACCTATGTGGACGCCGGCTTCCGGCAGGTGATGGGCGGCCTCGAAGCCAGCGAAGGCTGATTCCAGGCGCGCCGCTCGGATCCCTGCCCGGCCCCCGGGAGGCTGGGCTATCCTGCGCGCCCTTCCGAGAAGAAAACAACCGGTCCCATGTCATGACGGCGGACAACCTTGTGGTGCATGGCATGTGGATCGGGACGCAGCTGAGCCCGATCGAATGGCTGACCATGCGGTCCTATCTGGCGCACGGTCATCGCTTCGTCCTCTGGCACTACGACGTCCTGGCGCAGGATCCTCCAGCGGGCGTCGAGCTTCGCGATGCCAGCGAGATCATCCCCCGCGAGCAGGTCTTCAACTACAAGCACCGCAACCAGTGGGGACACGGCAAGGGCAGCTACGCCGGCTTCTCGGACATCTTCCGCTACAAGCTGCTGCATGAGGTCGGCGGCTGGTGGACGGACATGGACGTCACCTGCCTGAAGACCCTGGATGTCCAGGCTGCATACGCCTTCCGCGAGCATGACGTGCTGCCGGTGGTCGGCAATGTGATGAAGGCCCCGAAAGGCTCCGAGCTGATGCGCTACTGCTACGAGCGCGCGCTGGCCTGCGTCGATGCCGAGAACACCAACTGGATGCTGCCGATCGAGATCCTGAACGAAGGCATCGAGCGCTTCGGGCTGTCCCGGTACATCCGGCCGAACTTCAGCAACGTCGACCAATGGGACGTCGTGGCGACCTACAGCCAGGGCCAGCCCGCCTTCCACCCGGACTGGCACGTCTTCCACTGGATGAACGAAGAGTGGCGGACCCGCGGCCTGGACAAGTCCAGCTGCCTGAAACAGACGGCGCTGTCGCAGCTCTACAAGCGCTACGGGGTTCGCAAGGTGCGCCACCTGCCGAATGCGCAGGCCATCGAGGCGGCACGCCGCCGCCGGCAGGCGCGCTGGGCGCGTGTGATGGGCTGGCTGACGGGCCGGCCGGCGCCCCCGGAGACGCCCCCAGGCGCGTGAACGGCGTGCGCGGGGCCTTCCCCGCGCATCGTCCGATCAGACCGCGCTGCGGACGCAGTCGACGCCGTAGTGCTTGCGGCCGTCCGGGCCCTCTTCCTCGACCAGGCCATGCACGTCGGTCGCGAAGCCGGGGAAGGCTTCGTTGAACTGGCGCACGAAGCGCAGGTAGTCGACGATCTTCTTGTTGAAGCGCTCGCCGGGGATCAGCAGCGGGATGCCCGGCGGATAGGGCGTCAGCAGGCTGGTGGTGATGCGGCCTTCGAGCTGGTCGATCTCCACGCGCTCGGTGTCGCGGTGCGCGATGCGCGCGTAGGCATCGGCCGGCTTCATCGCAGGCTGCAGGTCGGACAGGTACATCTCGGTGGTCAGCCGCGCGATATCGCCCTGGGCATACATGGCGTGGATGGCCTGGCAGAGGTCGCGCAGGCCCATGCGCTCGTAGCGCGGGTGCTTGGCGACGAACTCGGGCAGCACGCGCCACATCGGCTGGTTGCGGTCGTAGTCGTCCTTGAACTGCTGCAGCGCGGTCAGCAGGGTGTTCCAGCGGCCCTTGGTGATGCCGATGGTGAACATGATGAAGAAGCTGTAGAGCCCGGTCTTCTCGACGACCACGCCATGCTCGGCCAGGAACTTGGTGACGATGGAGGCCGGGATGCCGGTCTCGGCGAACTTGCCGTCCATGTCCAGGCCCGGCGTGATCAGGGTGGACTTGATCGGGTCGAGCATGTTGAAGCCCGCAGCCAGCGGGCCGAAGCCATGCCAGTCCTCGTCGGCGTGCAGCATCCAGCCCTCGGCGCGGCCGATGCCCTCGTCGACCAGGGCGTCCGGGCCCCAGACCTTGAACCACCAGTCGTGGCCGAACTCCGAGTCGACCTTGCGCATGGCACGACGGAAGTCCAGGGCCTCGCGGATGCTCTCCTCGACCAGCGCCGTGCCGGCGGGCGGCTCCATCATCGCGGCGGCCACGTCGCAGCTGGCGATGATGGCGTACTGCGGGCTGGTGCTGGTGTGCATCAGGTAGGCCTCGTTGAAGAGGTGGCGGTCCAGCTTCTGCTGCTGCGCGTCCTGCACCAGCACCTGGCTGGCCTGGCTGAGGCCGGCCAGCAGCTTGTGGGTGGACTGCGTGGCATAGACCACCGCCTGCTTGGGCCGCGGGCGGTTCTTGCCCATGGCGTGGAAGCTGCCGTAGAAAGGATGGAAGGCTGCGTGCGGCAGCCAGGCCTCGTCGAAGTGCAGGGTGTCGATCCAGCCGTCGAGCTTGGCCTTGATCGTCTCCGTGTTGTAGAGCACGCCGTCGTAGGTGCTCTGCGTGAGCGTGAGGATGCGCGGCTTCACGGTCGCCGGGTCCACGCCCTGCAGCAGGGGGTTGGCGGCGACCTTGCGGCGGATGGTCTCGGGTTCGAACTCGCTCTCGGGGATGGGGCCGATGATCCCGTAATGGTTGCGCGTGGGCGTCAGGAAGACCGGCACGGCGCCGGTCATGATGATGCTGTGCAGGATGCTCTTGTGGCAGTTGCGGTCCACCACCACCACATCGCCCGGCGCCACCGTGTGGTGCCAGACCATCTTGTTGCTGGTGCTGGTGCCGTTGGTGACGAAGAAGCAGTGGTCGGCATTGAAGATGCGCGCGGCGTTCTTCTCGCTCTGCGCGATCGGGCCGGTGTGGTCGAGCAGCTGGCCGAGTTCCTCGACGGCATTGCAGACGTCGGCGCGCAGCATGTTCTCGCCGAAGAACTGGTGGAACATCTGGCCGACCGGGCTCTTCAGGAAGGCGACGCCGCCGGAGTGCCCCGGGCAGTGCCAGCTGTAGGAGCCGTCCTGCGCATAGTCCATCAGCGCCTTGAAGAAGGGCGGCGCCAGGCTGTCGAGGTAGCTCTTGGCCTCGCGGATGATGTGGCGGGCCACGAACTCCGGCGTGTCCTCGAACATGTGGATGAAGCCGTGCAGTTCGCGCAGCACATCGTTGGGCAGGTGCTGGCTGGTGCGCGTCTCGCCGTAGAGGTAGATCGGGATGTCCGGGTTGCGGAAGCGGATCTCGGCGATGAACTTGCGCAGGCTCAGCACGGCCGGGTCGAGGTCCGGGCCCTGGCTGAACTCCTCGTCGTCGATGGACAGGATGAAGGCGCTGGCCCGGCTCTGCTGCTGCGCGAACTGGCTCAGGTCACCGTAGCTGGTGACGCCGAGCACTTCCATGCCCTCCTTCTCGATCGCATCGGCCAGCGCGCGGATGCCGAGGCCGGAGGTGTTGTCCGAGCGGTAGTCCTCGTCGATGATGACGATGGGAAAGCGGAAACGCAGCATGGCGGCAGGGGTCGGAAGGGCGGTTCGGAAACGGGTCGGGCGACCCAGCAGGTCAGTGTAGGGGCTGGCCCCCCACGCCCCGTGATGGCGGAGTGACAGACCCGGCCTGCCCCTCTGCCCCGGACCGGCCCCGCGCCGCGGGCCATACTGCGTCCGCAGGCGGCAGGCCCGCCTTGTCCCCCTCCCCCTGAAGGAATCCCCGACCATGGACAGTGGATGGAGCCCGAGCACGGCCTGGTGGGTGCTGGCTGGCGTGCTGGTGATTGCCGAGCTGAGCAGCGGCACCTTTTTCCTGCTGATGTTGGCCCTGGGCGCCGTCGCCGGTGCGCTGGCCGCCCTGCTGGGCCTGGCGCTCAGCGGGCAGTTGCTGGCCGCCGCGGCCACGGGCGGCCTGGCGGTGGCGGGATGGATCCAGGTCCGCAGCCGCCGACCCCGGCCTCCGGCCGCGCAGGACGCCAACATGAACCTCGACCTCGGCAGCCGGGTCGACGTCCCGGCCTGGTCGCCCCAGGGCCTGGCCGAGGTGCAGTACCGCGGCGCGCGCTGGCAGGCCCGGCATGCCGGCCCGGCGGCGCCGCAGCCAGGCTGGCATGTCATCGTCGCCATCGAAGGCAACCGCCTCGTGCTCGAAGCCGCCCAGCCTTGAAGACCCCCGGCCAGCGCCCCCACCGCGCCCGCCCTGCCCCGGAGCCCGCCCCATGGAAGCCATCGCCTTTGTCCTGCTGATCGCCGTCATCGTCTTCGTCAGCCAGTCGCTGCGCATCGTGCCGCAGCAGAACGCCTGGGTCGTCGAGCGGCTCGGGAAGTACCACGCCACGCTCACCCCCGGCCTGAACCTGCTGGTGCCCTTCATCGACCGCCTGGCCTACAAGCATTCGCTCAAGGAGATCCCGCTCGACGTGCCCAGCCAGGTCTGCATCACCCGCGACAACACCCAGCTCACCGTCGACGGCGTGCTCTATTTCCAGGTGACCGACCCGATGCGGGCGAGCTATGGCTCCAGCAACTATGTCGCCGCGATCACCCAGCTGGCCCAGACCACGCTGCGCAGCGTGATCGGCAAGATGGAGCTGGACAAGACCTTCGAGGAGCGCGAGGCCATCAACAGCGCCGTCGTCAGCGCGCTCGACGAAGCCGCGCTGAACTGGGGCGTGAAGGTGCTGCGCTACGAGATCAAGGACCTGACGCCGCCGGCCGAGATCCTGCGCGCGATGCAGCAGCAGATCACGGCCGAGCGCGAGAAGCGGGGCCTGATCGCCGCGTCCGAGGGCCGCAAGCAGGAGCAGATCAACATCGCCACCGGCGAGCGCGAGAGCTTCATCGCCCGCTCCGAAGGCGAGAAGCAGGCCGAGATCAACAAGGCCCAGGGCGAGGCCGCGGCCATTGCGGCCGTCGCCGAGGCCTCGGCCGAAGCCATCCGCAAGATCGCCGCGGCCATCCGCGAGCCCGGCGGCGAGCAGGCGGTGCAGCTCAAGGTGGCCGAGCGCGCGGTCGAGGCCTACGCCCAGCTCGCGCGCACCAACAACACCATGATCGTGCCCGGCAACATGAGCGAAGTGGCCGGCCTGATCGGTACGGCCATGGGCCTGCTCAAGCAGGGGCCGGCCACCGCCCCGCCCCCCGCGGCCCCGCGCTGAGCCCGTCCCCACCTTCCCGCCGATGAGCCAAGCCCCCGAACACGAGGCCCCGATGGCGCTCGCCCGCAATGTGCTGGGCGGCCCGCTGCAGGCCTGCTCCTACGCCCCGCTGACCGGTTACCTGCGCGACGGCTGCTGCCAGGCGCCGCCCGAGGACAGTGGCCGGCACCTGCTCTGCGCCCGTGTGAGTGCCGAATTCCTGGCCTTCTCGCTCGAACGCGGCAACGACCTGATCACCCCGCGGCCGCAGTGGCGCTTCGCCGGCCTCAAGCCCGGCGACCGCTGGTGCCTGTGCGTGCTGCGCTGGAAGGAAGCCTTGCAGGCCGGCTGCGCGCCGCCGGTCGTGCTGGAGGCCACCCACGAACGCGCGCTGGCCTTCGTGACCCTGGCGCAACTGCAAGCCCATGCCCACAAGCCAGTCGGTTAGACTGCGCGGCTTCCCGGGATGGGCGCGGCCCACCCCGGGGCCCGGAGAGATGGATGAGTGGTTTAAGTCGCACGCCTGGAAAGCGTGTGTGGGTTAACAGCCCACCGCGGGTTCGAATCCCGCTCTCTCCGCCACCCCGACCCGCCGCCGACTTCCGGCCCCTGTGAAGTCCGGAAAGCCCCGCCCGCCGGGGCTTTTTTGCGTGCGCGTCCAGGCACTTCCCGATTGCCGCGAGGCCACCACGATGAATCTCTGGGACGAACTCCGCGACGAGATCCGCCAGACCCTCCCCCAGCCGCCTGCGCGCGTCCTGTTCGACAGCGACGAGGAACACCGTCAGGCCATGGGCATGTGGGAGATGCTGGTGGCCCGCCTGATCGGCACGCGTCACGCCGGCCAGGATGTGTTCCGAAGGCACGACGGCACCGCGGCCTGAGGCCCGGACCAGACGCTGTTGCGACCTCGGAACGCCCCGCCGCGGGGCTTGGTGAGCCCAGGGACTACATTTGCGCGTGCCCTTGCCTCGAACCGGCCCATGCCGGCAGCAGGGGCTCTGTCTTCCGAGGGCCGTGGCCGCCGGCCGGCCTGCCCAAGCCGTCTGCAGGTCCGGCCGCCACCCCACCGGCTCGCCGGTGCGCTTGCGGGGCCGCCCTTGAAGCGGGCCCGGCCGACTGGACCCCTTGATCCTTCTTTCCCCCAGCCCGACCCCGGGCAGCCTCGACCGTGTCCGGTCGGGGGTGCGCATGGACCTGCGCGTCGACCTGCGCTACGAGATCGATGCCCACGGTGCCGACTTCATCTTCCACATCCACGCCGCCAACACGGCCTGCCAGACCGTGCTGTCCGAGAGCCTTCGGCTGAGCCAGCCCATCGCACCACGCATGGCCCTGGATCCGGCCACCGGCAACCGCAGCCTTCGGCTGCGCGCGCTGCCGGGCGAGCTGCTGCTGCACTACACGGCGAGTGTCGACATCGAGCACCACCGCGCGGATCCGGCCCAGGTCGGCGAGGTGCCGGTCTGCCGCCTGCCGGCCGAGGCCATCCCCTACCTCTACCCCAGCCGCTACTGCCAGTCCGACCAGCTCACGGCCATGGCCTGCCAGCTCTTCGGCGGGCACTGGCAGGGCCACGGCCGTGTGCAGGCCATCCAGGCCTGGGTGCAGCAGCACATGCGCTTCGCACCGAACACCTCGAATTCGGCCACCTCGGCGCTCGACACCCTGCAGTCACGGGTGGGCGTCTGCCGTGACTTCGCCCATCTGATGATCGCGCTGTGCCGTGCCCTCAACATTCCGGCCCGCTTCGTCACCGGGACCGACTACGGCGCCGATCCCGCCCTGGGCCCGCCGGATTTCCACGCCTACGTGGAGGCCTACCTCGGCGACCGCTGGTACCTCTTCGACCCCTCCGGCACCGCCCTCCCGATGGGTCTGATGCGCCTGGCCACCGGCCGCGATGCCGCGGACGTGGCCTTCGCCACCGTCTTCGGCGGCGTACGCACCCACGCACCGGGCATCCACAGCGAAGCGCGACTGGGCGGCCTGCCCCACCACGTGCTGCCACAGCGGACCCGCGACGCCCTTTCGACCGATGCCGGCCGCAGCCTGCTGGGCTGAGCGTGGCCTGCACCCGACAGTGAGGATGCGAGCCCGGCTATACTCGCGGGCTTGTTGCCGGTGTAGCTCAGTTGGTAGAGCAGCGCATTCGTAATGCGAAGGTCGGGAGTTCGACTCTCTTCACCGGCACCATCTCTCGCAGAAAACCCCCGTCGTCTCCCGGACGACGGGGGTTTTTTCTTGGGCCGGAAACCGGACGGGCCCGTGGCGCGGAGCCGGACGGCTTGCGCCCGGCCAGGGCCCGGCAAGCGCAGGCTCAGGGCTGCAGCCAGGCCGCGCGGCGGCGGGCGATCTCGGCCACGAGGGCGCAGGCCAGCACGCGCTTGTCCGCCCGGGAGCCATCGGCCGGAAGGGGCGCTGCGCCCTGGGCGTCGACCAGCAGGAGGCTGTTATCGTCGTGGCCGAAGGTGGCCGGGCCGAGGTTGCCCACGACCAGCGGGAGCTTCTTGCGGACCAGCTTCTCGCGGGCATGGGCTTCGAGATGCTCGCTCTCGGCGGCAAAGCCGACGCAGAAGGGCGGCGCCGGCAGCGCCGCAACGCGGGCGAGGATGTCCTCGTTCTCGCTGAGCTCCAGCTGCGGCGGCACCTTCTTGCCGTTCTTCTTCAGCTTGTGCGGCGCCAGCGTGGCCGGTCGCCAGTCGGCCACGGCTGCGGTGGCGATGAAGACGCCCTGGGGGCCGAGGGCCTGCGCACGCGGCAGCACGGCCTGCAGCATGTCGTCGGCGGTCTGCACGTCGACGCGCAGCACACCCGCCGGCGTGGGCAGATGGACGGGGCCCGCCACCAGGGTCACGCGTGCCCCCGCCTCGGCCGCGGCACGGGCCAGCGCGAAGCCCATCTTGCCGCTGGATCGGTTGGTCAGGCCGCGCACCGGGTCGATGGGCTCGAAGGTCGGGCCGGCGGTGATCAGCAGCTCGCAGCCGGCCAGCGACTTGGGCCGGAAGTGCGCGATCACCGCGTCAAGCAGGGCCGGGGGTTCCAGCATGCGTCCCTCGCCGGTTTCGCCGCAGGCCTGCGCGCCGTGGTCGGGGCCGAGGATCTCGGCCCCGTCGGCGCGCAGCTGGGCGACGTTGCGCTGGGTGGCCGGATGGCTCCACATCTCGCGGTTCATGGCCGGGGCCAGCAGCAAGGCGCAGCGCTCGCGCGGTCGGGCCAGGGCAGTCAGGCTCAGCAGCTCGTCGGCCCGGCCCTGGGCCAGGCGGGCCATCAGGTCGGCGCTGGCCGGAGCGATCAGCAGGGCCTCGGCCTCACGGCCCAGCGCGATGTGCGGCATGTGATTGGGCGTGGCCTCATCCCAGGCGGTGACATGCACCGGCCGGCCGGAGAGGGCCTGCATCGTCGCGACACCGATGAACTGCTGCGCGGCCTCGCTCATCATCACCGTCACCTCGGCGCCGGCCTTGACGAGCAGGCGCAGCAGCTCGGCGGCCTTGTAGCAGGCCACGCCGCCGGACAGGGCCAACACGAGGCGACGTCCGGCAAGTTCTGCGGGGGCAAGGGGAGCGTTCATCGATGGAGGGCGGGGTCGGTCGCTGGGGACGCGAGCTTAAACCGCGGCGATGGCCGGCCCCCGCTCCGCCGCGCGACTCAGCCCCCGCCGCGCTGCATCCACAGGTCGAAGTGCCGCATGAAGGCCAGACGCGCCGCGTGATCCAGTCCGCTGAAGGCAAAGCGCACCCCCAGCCTCGGCAGGGTCAGCAGGGCAATGCGACGCGGCGGCAGCACGGACCAGCTCAGCCGCAGCTCCCCCGCATCGATCTGCACCTGGGCACGGCCCGGCGCCAGGCTCAGGGCGTGCGACTGCACCGCACCGGGCAGCCAGCCCAGCCATTCGGCCTCGGTGCAGGCCATGTCGCGCTCGAACTGTTCAGGATAGGTGGATTGCATGGGGGAACGCGGAGCTCGGTCGGCTCGTGAGGCTGCCATGGGTCCGCAGGGACCCGGGCATCGTGCTGAGTCGCCCACGACCTCGCGGAGCTCGGTCGGTTCGTGAGGCTGCCATGGGTCCGCAGGGACCCGGGCATCGTGCTGAGTCGCCCACGACCTCGCGGAGCTCGGTCGGTTCGTGAGGCTGCCATGGGTCCGCAGGGACCCATGGCAGTCCCCACTCACCCTCCTGCGATCGGGGGCCAGATGGCGAGGGTGTCGCCGGGCTTCAGGGTGCGGGTCTCACGCTCCTCCGGCGGCACGTAGACGCCGTTGATCAGCACCAGATGCACCAGGCGCATGGGCAGCGCGTAGGGCTCGATGATCTGGGCCAGGGTGGCTCCCTCCGGCACATCGATGCGCACCTGGTTGCTGCGCCGGGCCTCGGGCGGCAGGTGATCGGTCAAGGAGGCGTAGAGCTTGAAGGTGATCTGCATGGCTCGGGCGGGATGGAGCGCGGCGTCCGGAGAGGCAAGCGCAAGCATCGCTGAAAACGAAAACGCCGCGCGGGCCGAACGGACCTGCGCGGCGCTTGAGCGGGGCCGCAGTCGCTGGGCGCACTGCGGGCCTGCATCTTCAATGCGGTCGGGCGGTGGCCCAGGCCGACTGCGCCTGGGCCTGGGCCAGATAGGCCTCCATCAGGCGGGTCGGGTCGGCCTTGAGCTTGGCCTTCCATTCCCCCAGGCGGATGCGGCCCTCGACCAGTCCGCGCATGACGCCGACATGGTCGGTCCAGCCGATGCTGTTGCAGCCCACCAGGCGTTCGCCGGCATCGAACTGGAGGCTCAGCAGCTTGTAGTTGGCCTCGTCGAGCAGTTCGACTTGCTCGCCGCCGGGCACGCCGTCCCAGGCGCCGAAGCTCGCCGAGATCAGGCCCAGGGTATCGAGCACATTGATCTGCGGCACGCGCTTGAGGACGGTGTTGCGGCCCAGCATGTTCATGGCCGCAACATAGGCCTGGTCGGCTGCGTTCGGCTGGATCGCGCTGACGACATGGGCCTTGGTCGCCAGGTCATAGGCGGCCGCGCAATCGCCGGCGGTGTAGACGTCGGGCAGGTTGGTGCGCAGGCGCTCGTCGGCGACGATGCCGCCGTCGATCTTCAGGCCGCTGTCCTTGAGGAAGGCGACATGGGGCTTGACGCCGGTGGCGCTGATGACAAGGTCGACTTCCAGGGTCTGGCCATTGGAGAGCTGGACCTGCATGGGGCCGTCGGCCGGGGCGGGGACGGCCGGGGCGGGTGCCGCGGGGCTGCCGAGGCCGAGAAAGCCCTTGACCTTGTCGAGCAAGCCGCCGGTCTCGGCCGGAGCGGCCGCCGGAACCGCCGCTGCGGCCGGGCGGATGGCCTCGACGCGGGTGCTGGTGAAGACCTGCACGCCCTTCTTCTGGCACCAGGTCTTGATCATGGTGCCGGCGGTCGGCCCCATCATGCGCGGCACCATGCGATCGCCCATCTCGACCACGGTCAGCTTGACGCCGCGCAGGGCCAGGGCTTCCATGATGATGCAGCCGATGAAGCCCGCACCCATCTGCAGCACGCGGGCACCGGGCTGGGCCAGGGCAGCGATCGCGCGGGCGTTCTCCAGCGTCCAGCAAGGATGCACGCCAGGCAGGTCCATGCCGGGGATGGGCGGGCGCACCGGCTGACTGCCGGTGGCGATCAAGAGCTTGTCGTAGCCCAGGATGCTGCCGTTGTCGAGCGTGACGGTCTTGCCCGCGGCGTCGATGCGAACCGCGCGCTGGCGCAGGACCTGGATGTTCTGCTCGCGGAAATTGGCCTCGCTGCGGCGCAGGTAGGTGCCGTCCTCGCCGACCTTGCCGATCAGCAGGTAGGGAATGGCCATGCGCGAGTAGGGCGGCTCGGGCTCGTCGCCGACGATGGTGATGGTGTCGTAGGGCGAGTACTTGCGGATCGTCTCGGCGGCGATCACGCCGGCCGGGCCGGCTCCGAGGATCAGGTGACGCATCGCTCGTCTCCAGGAATCAAGCGTTCAAACAAGACAAAGGGCGGATCAAGTGGCCTTGTCCGCCCTGCCCCGCCCACGCCTTGCGGCGGGCGGTCTCTCAGCCACTGAGGCTGGGGTGCATCAAGCGCCGGGGCTCAGAGGCCGAGCCGGGCGCGGGTCTCGGGCAGCGGACGGCCCTCGGTGTCCCAGCCGCGGATCGCGTAGTACTTCGGCAGCATTTCCGGCAGCTTGTTGACCAGACCGGTGGCCGGGCCGGTCTTGGCCGGCTCGTTCAGCAGGCGCGGCGGCAGGGTGTCGTCCTTGGCGGTGAAGCCCGCCGCGTTGTTGAACTCGCGCTCCATGTTCCAGATGCGCTCACCGATCTCGTTGAGGTTGTCCAGCGTGAACTCCTCGCCGCAGGCCGCCGCGACCTGCGGCTGCACATCGGCCAGGCCCCAGGCGAAGCTGGTGAACACGCAGATGCCGGCCGAGTCGAAGACCGCGGTCGCATCCTGGAAGGCCTTGACCAGCTCGGGCTTGCCGTCAGCGCTCAGGGGATCGGTCTTGACCGGAATGCCCAGCACCTCGGAAGCCACGGTGTAGCTGCGCAGGTGGCAAGCGCCGCGGTTGGAGGTGGCGTAGGTCAGACCCATGCCCTGGATGCCGCGCGAGTCGTAGGCCGGGAACTCCTGGCCCTTCACGCTCATGGACAGCTCGGGATGACCGTACTTCTCGCACAGACGCTTGGAGCCAAGGCCGATCTCCTTGCCGAAGCCGACGCCCTGCGCCGTCATCTCCGTCAGCTTGACCAGCGCCTCGGCCGAACCGAAGGGGGCGTCGATGCCGATCTGCTCCTTGGTCAGCGCTCCGATCTCGTAGAGCTCCATCACGGCACCGATGGTGGCGCCGTAGGAGATCGGGTCCATGCCCTGCTCGTTGCAGAGCGTGTTGCAGTACTGCAGCGCTTCCAGGTCGCTCACGCCGTTGGCATTGCCCAGGGCCCAGGCCGCCTCGTACTCCAGACCGCCGGTCGCACCCCAGTACTGCGGCTTGTTCTGCACCGAGAAATGCGTCTGGTCGATCTTGCTGATGCGACCGCAGGCGATGGTGCAACCGAAGCAGGCCTGGTTGGTGACCAGCTGGGCCTTGCCATCGCTCGCACGGGGCGTGGCCATGGCTTCGGCCGAAATGTCCTTCGCCCCCTCGAACTGCACGTCGCGGTGATTGCGGGTCGGCGAAGCGCCGATCTCGTTGATCACGTTCATCAGCACCTGGGTGCCGTAGGTCGGCAGGCCCTGGCCGGTCACCGCGTTGTCGGCCAGGATCTTCTTCTTCTCGAAGGTGGCCTTCATGAAACCCTTGGGGTCGCGGATGTTGCCGACGCCCTGGGTGCCGCGCACCGCGATGGCCTTGAGGTTTTTGCTGCCCATCACCGCACCGACCCCCGAGCGGCCGGCCGCGCGGTGCAGGTCGTTCACGACGGCGGCGTAGAGCACGCCGTTCTCGCCGGCCAGACCGATGCTGGAAACCCGGACCAGCGGGTCCTGATGCTGCTTCTTGATGATCTCTTCGGTTTCCCAGACCGACTTGCCCCAGAGGTGCGCGGCATCGCGCAGCTCGACGTGGTCATCCTCGATGGACAGGTAGACCGGCTTGGCCGACTTGCCCTCGAAGATCACCATGTCCCAGCCGGCGAACTTGAACTCGGCACCCCAGTAGCCGCCCGAGTTGGAGCAGGCGATGGCGCCGGTCAGCGGGCCCTTGGTGACGACGGTGTAGCGGCCGCCGGTGGAGGCCATGGTGCCGGTCAGCGGACCAGTCGCCCAGATCAGCTTGTTCTCGGGGGACAGCGGATCGACCTTGGGATCGATCTCGCTGATCAGGTATTTGGACGCCAGGCCACGCGAGCCGAGGTAGGCCTTGGCCCACTCCATCTTCAGCGGCTCTCGGCTGATGGCGCCGGTGCTCAGGTTGACGCGGAGGATCTTTCCAGCCCAGGACATTTGCGTGTACTCCTTATGCCGTCTGGTTGCCGAGCTTGTCCGCCCAGGCCTGCATCTTGTTCAGGCCGGTCCAGTTGGCATCGATGTAGGTGATGGCGCCCGTCGGGCAGGCTTCGGCGCAGGCCGGCTCGCCGCCGCACAGGTCGCACTTCTGGACCTTGCCGGTCTCCTGCACGTAGTTGATCGTGCCGAAGGGGCAGGAGATCGTGCAGACCTTGCAGCCCACACAGGTGGTCTCGTTGACGAGCTTGGCGCCCGTCACGGCATCCAGGGTGATGGCCTCCACCGGGCAGGCATGCAGGCACCACGCTTCGTCGCACTGGGTGCAGGTGTAGGGCACCTTGCGGCCGGTGTGGTGGAAATCGAAGACCTTGATGCGCGACTTGCTGGGCGCATAGGTGGCGTAGTTCTCGTAGGAACAGGCCATCTCGCACTGAAGGCAGCCGGTGCACTTCTCCGGGTTGATGTGCAGGGTTTTCTGCATGGCTGGCGGGCTCCGCGGGCTAGGGGGACTGGGCACTGCTTTTTGTCCAAGCAGACCCGAATACTTCAGCAATCCAGTGCATATCTTCAGAGGGCAGACCCCCTGGGCGATAGCAAAGGTTTTCCCTGAGCAGTGCTCCAAGCCGAAGCAGCAAGCCATAAAAAAGGGCTCCCGAAGGAGCCCTTGGTGTCGTGCGCTCGCCGAGACCTGTGCGTCAGACCTTGCGCCAGCTCACGCCGGCCGAGGCGAAGATGGCCTGCAGCTCGCCCTTGTCCGACAAGGTGTTCATCGCCGCCTGCACGGCCTGGGCCAGTGCGGTGGACGACTTCTTGACCGCGCAGCCGATGGCCCAGCCATCCTTCGGTGCACGGGGGGCCGGCAACGGATCGATCACGATGCCGGGCTCCTTGGACAGGACGGATTCGAGCTCGGAGGCCGCACCGGCCACCAGGTCGAATTCACCCGCCTTCATGGCTTGCGCGGCAGCCACGCCATCCGACCAGCGGGTGACGGCCTGGTCGCGGTAGGCCCCGTTGTCGGTGCCCAGCACCAGCCAACCGGCCAGTGACTGGCCAGCGACCGCGATGCGGTGCTTGCCGAAGTCCGACATCTGCTCAAGCTTCGGCACCGCGGCAAGGCGCCGCGCCACCACGACCCGCTCACGGTAGTAGGGCGCGAAGGCCAGCACGCCCGGGTTCTCCTGCATGAGCCGGGTGTCGACCGGCACGTGCAGCATCACATCGGCAGGGCCGAAGCCCATGTAGTGACCCCGGGTGACCATGTGGCGCAGGTCGTCCGACATCTCCTCGTCTGCCTGGAAGGGCATCAGGGAGAGCTTGAAGCCCAGTTCGCGCGCCAGGGCCTGCGCGACCAGGACATCGATGCCCTGGCCCTTCACGTGGAAGGGGGGCAGGTCGTTGTAGACGGCAATCGTCACCAGTCCGCGCTTGCGGATCTGCTCCAGATCACCGGGCTCGGCCTGCGACGCGGTGGCGCCCAGACCCAGCCCGAGGGCCGTGGCAAGCCCGCGCGCCAGCACGCCGCGGCGTGCCGGATTCCGGGGTTCCATCTGCTCGGTGACCGGGGCGTTCATCAGAGCGGCTTCTCGCGACGCGACTCGAGGTAGGACTTGATCGCCCACACGGCTTCCTGCGGCAGGATGCCGTCAAACGGGGGCATGTAGACCGCGCCGTTGCGGACGCGACCCTTCAGCACCGTGGTCACGTAGTACTCGTTGTACTCGATGACGCAGGCCTGCTTCTTCTTCGGGTCGGTCTTGGGGGCGCACTCGGCATCCAGCTTGCGCAGGTCGGGGGCGATGCCGCCGGACACGGCCTCGAGGCCGTGGCAGCGCGCGCAGTTCTGGTTGTAGGCCGAGGAACCGACGCGGATCGCTTCCTTGTTGCCGATGTACGGGTTCTCTTGGCTCCACTTGTCGCCAAGCTTGGGCAGCGAGCTGACGTCAACCGCCTGGGGCGTGACGTCACCGTGCGCAAACACCCCACCCGACACCACGAGGGCAGCGGCACCAACCACGAGGCGCAGAGCATGCGCGGGCTTTTGAATCAGGGAAAACACCAGTGTCTCCATCAAGGTGAGCCAAGAAAACGAAGCGTTTAAACGCTGGGGGAAAGGGGGTGCAAAGCGCATGCCACGAGGCCCGGGGAATCCTCCCCGGCAGGCCCACCGGATCGGTCTCATGGGGCGCCGGTCATCCGAGCGAGGCTTCGCCAAATGGTTCACCCCCCCCGGGCAAATCCGCAGGCGCCGCGCCACTGTTCCAGGTTCAACCAATTCGTGTCCTAGTTGAACAAGCGTTGCACTTCGCCTAGCATGCGCGACCCTCGTGACGCTGACGACGTTGCGACAAGACCGACACACAGCGTCCTGAAGACGGCGCACACAGCCTGAGGAGATCGGCCATGAGCAGCATTCCCCCCAACGCGTCCGCGCTCAGCGCCAGCCGCCGGCAACGCGAACTGCTCCAGCAGCGACCGATCGCCGCCAGTCTCGCGCTGGACGGTTCGCACCTGCACTCGATCGAAGAGTCGCATCAGCGCTGCGCGGCGCTGGGCCTGCGTCGCATCGAATCGCCGGACTACTCCCCGCTCGGCCGCTCCGACCTGCGCCTGGTGCGCGAACGCAACCAGCGTCTGTATGTGCATGCCGCGCCGATCATGGAGTTGCTGTTCGAGCAGATCGTCCGCACCCAGAGCCTGGTGCTGCTGACCGACGCCCAGGGCACCATCCTGCACAGCATCGGCGACGACGAGTTCGTCGACCGCGCCTCCCGCGTGGCGCTGCAGCCTGGCGTGAACTGGTCGGAATGCGCGAAGGGCACCAATGCGATCGGCACCGCGCTGATCGACGAGTCGCCGACCCTCGTGCATGCCGACGAACACTTCATGCATGCCAACCATTTCCTGACCTGCTCGGCGGCGCCCATCCTGGACCCGCGCGGCAACATCCTCGGCGTGCTGGATGTCAGCAGCGACTACCACGGCTACCACCAGCACACGATGGCGCTGGTGAAGATGTCGGCGCGGATGATCGAGAACCACTGGCTCAACGAGGACTTCCGGCATGCCATGCGGCTGCACTTCCACAGCCGACCGGAGTTCATCGGCACGCTGATGGAAGGCATCGTCGCCGTGGGCCGGGACGGCAAGATCCTCGGCGCCAACCGCAGCGCGCTGGATCTGCTGCAAATGAGCGGCGCCGCCGTGCGCATGCACAGCGTGACCAGTCTGTTCGGCACCCCGGTCGGTGCGGTGGTCGACGCTTTCCGCTCGCCGGTGGCCGGGCCGCTGCGCCTGCTGCTGCCCAATGGCCAGCCGGTGCATGTGCAGGCCCGCTGCAACTGGCCGACCTGGCATGGCGGCTGGCAGGGCGGCAAGGACCTCGGCGAAGCCGTGGAACCCGTCGACGAGGTGGCCCCGGAAGGCCTGCCCGCGCCCGAGCGCAACGGCCAGGCCAGCGATGCCGTCGTGTTGCAGGAAACCGCGCTGCGCGCCGCACGCGGCATCGGCGAGACCCTGCCGCCCGGGGCCGAGGTGCCGGGCGAGGAGGCTCGCAGCAGCCCCGAAGGCAGCGAGAGCCCGGTCCGCAGCGCAGGCCGCGGCCGGGCCGCGGCCGACAGCGGTGTGCCCGTGGCCAATCTGCGCGCGCTGCAGACCGGCGATCCGCAGATGGAGGCCGTGATCGGCAAGGTCCGGCGCGTGCTGGACCGCGACATCCCCATCCTCATCCTTGGCGAGACCGGCTCGGGCAAGGAGGTGCTGGCCCGTGCGATCCACCAGGATTCGGCCCGGGCCCGCCAGCCCTTTGTCGCGGTGAACTGTGCGTCGATCCCCGAGACCCTGATCGAATCCGAGCTCTTCGGCTACGCCGACGGCGCCTTCACCGGGGCGCGCCGCAAGGGTGCCGTCGGCAAGATCGCGCAGGCGCACGGGGGCACGCTCTTTCTCGACGAAATCGGCGACATGCCGCTGGCGCTTCAGGCCCGCCTGCTGCGGGTGCTGCAGGAGCGTCAGGTCACACCGCTGGGCAGCAGCAAGTCCATCGAGGTGGACGTGACGGTGATCAGCGCAACCCACCGCAACCTGCGCGAGATGATCGAGGCCCAGAGCTTCCGCGAGGACCTCTACTACCGCCTGAACGGTCTGGCCGTGAAGCTGCCGCCGCTGCGCGAGCGCAGCGACCTGCTGGCCCTGGCCCGGCTGCTGCTGCAACGCGAAAAGGGCGGCCAGCGCGTGCCCGAGCTGGCCCCCACGGTGGTCGACCTCATGACCCGCTACCCCTGGCCGGGCAATCTGCGCCAGATGGGCAATGTGCTGCGCACGGCGGTGGTGATGGCCGGCGACGAGCCGATGATCACGCTGGACCACCTCTCCGACGACTTCATCGAGGATGCGCAGCGCAGCCCGCGCACGCCGGCCGCGGCCTCGGCCACTGGCACGCGCCCGGCGGGCGCTCCCCTGGACCCCGCCCCGGCCGGCGGCGCGGGCGAGCCGATGGCCGCAGCCGGCCTGTCCGGCGTCGAGCCGTCTCCGGCCCTGGGGGTGCCGGGCGAAGGCGAAAGCGGCACGCTCGAAGCCATGGAGCTGCAGGTGATCCGCCAGGCGCTGGAGGCCGCCGGCGGCAACATCTCGGTGGCCAGCAAGCGCCTGGGCATCAGCCGCAACACCATCTACCGCAAGCTGCGCTGGCGCAACGGCTCGGCCGCCTGAGGCCGGCGCCCGCCCCTCAGCCCGCCCGGGCCGCGACGCAGGCCGCCCAGACCCGCGCGCTGGCCTGGAGGCGCGGCGCCAGCAGCGGGTCGCCCATGCGATGGCCGGCGCCGGGCACCCGGTCGACTGTCGCGGTCGGCCAGCAGCGGGCCAGGCCTTCGACCACCGCCGGATCGCAGCAGGCATCGGCCTGCCCGCCGACCACGGCGATCGGGCCCAGGGCCTGGGGATCGAGGGCCTCCACCTCCAGCCAGGCGCCCCGCGCGCAGGCTGCGCCCCGGCCTGCGCTGCCCCAGGCCTGCAGGCCATGCAAAGCATGCAGCGCCCAGGCGCGGTGGAGGGCCTCGACCTGTTCGGGGTCAGGCCCCGGGGCCGACCAGCAGGCCGGATCGGCCTGCACCGTGGGCTGGGCGGCAAGGCCGCCGGGCGCTGACTGGGCCTCGTCGAAGGCCTGCCAGACCCGCGCCAGGCGCGGCGCATCCAGCGCCCCCGGCAACTGGCCGGCAGCGGCCGCAGCGGCCTGGGCGGCATCGGGTGGTGCGGCGTAGAGGGCCTCGACCGCGGCCACGGCCGCCGGGCCCAGGGCCGCCAGGCCCGCCGCACCCAGCCAGCGGCGCCACGGGGCGATGTAGCGTCGCGTCTCGGCCAGGCTGCCGAGGAAGGGGCTGCGCAACCACAGGCCCTGCACCCGCCGGGGATGCCGTGCGGCATAGGCCAGGGCCAGTCGACACCCCCAGGAGCCCGAGGCCAGGGCCCAGTGCGGCAGGTCCAGGGCCCGCCGCAAGGCCTCCAGATCGTCAAGCAGCCCGGCCAGCGTCTGCCCCTGGCGCGTGCCGACGGGGCGGCTGCGGCCACAACCGCGCTGGTCCGGGGCCACCCAGCGCAGGGGACCGTCGAGCCAGGGTTCGAGGCTGAGCGGGCGGGTCTGCCCGCCGGGGCCGCCATGCAGCAGCACCACGGTCGGCCGCGGCGCCGCACCCGGGGCCCAGGCGTCCTCCGGACCGGCCAGCCCGCCCAGGGTCTGCCCGTTGGCAAGCGGCAGTTCGAAGGGCAGGCCACGGGTAAACCCCGGGCTATGGCCTCGATTGGGCGGCAGGAATTCGAGCTTCAGAGGGGACATGGCTTGGCACAATCCGGCGCGAGTGCGAACGACGCTGCTGCGGCCGAGTCTCGCAACATCAACGAATCGTGACCGCGCCCCGGCGCGACGGATTCGGAACCCCTTCAAGACCAGGTTGGCGGCCGCAAGGCCGGGCCTGTCACGCACGCCGGTGCGGGCCGCAGCAGGCGCAGCCATTGTGGGGGCGACGACTCACCGTCGCGGACCGGAGCCGGTCCCTCCCTGACCCCCACCCGACTCCCCCATGAAGATTGTTGTGCTCGGTTCCGGCGCTGGCGGCGGCAGCCCCCAGTGGAACTGCAACTGCGCGATGTGCGCCGCCCAGCGCGATCCGGCGCGCGGCATCCCCGTGCGCACCCAAAGCTCGATCGCGATCTCGCAGGACGGCGAGGACTGGATCCTGCTGAACGCCTCGCCCGACATCGGCACCCAGCTGCGCAACACGCCCGCGCTGTGGCCGAAGCAGGGCCTGCGGCACACGCCGATCAAGGCCGTCATCCTGATGGATGCGCAGATCGACCACGCCACCGGCCTGCTGAGCCTGCGCGAGGGTCCGCCCATCCACCTGCACATCACGCCCTGCGTGTTCGAGGACCTGACGACCGGCCTGCCCATCCTCAGCGTGCTGGAGCACTACTGCGGCGTGCGCTGGCACATGCTGCCGGTGGCCGGGGACCAGAAGGTCGCCGAGTTCACGGTCGATGGCTTCGACCAGCTGCGCTTCCGCGCGATCGCCATCCCCGGCAAGGCGCCGCCCTATTCGCCGCACCGCCACAACCCGACCGTCGGCGACAACATCGCGCTGTCGGTGCTGGACCTGCGCAGCGGCCAGCGCTTCTTCTATGCCCCCGGCCTGGGCGAGGTCGGCCCGCTGGAGCTGGGCTGGATGAACGAGGCGGACTGCGTCATGGTCGACGGCACGCTGTGGACCAACGACGAGATGATCGTCCGCGGCCTGGGCAGCAAGACCGGCGCGGACATGGGCCACCTGCCGCAGCGCGGCAGCCCGGGCCAGCCGGGCATGATCGCGGCGCTCGACCGTGTCGAGGCCTCGCGCAAGATCCTGATCCACATCAACAACAGCAACCCCATCCTCGACGGCCGGGGGCCGGAATGCGCCGAGCTGGCCGAGCACGGCATCGAGGTGGCCCACGACGGCATGGAGATCACGCTGTGAGCGCGAGCCTGAACCCCAACTTCCCCAACGAGGTGCCGCTGGACGATGGCCGCACCCCCTGGACACCGGCCGAGTTCGAGGCCCGGCTGCGCGCGAAGGAGTCGAAGTACCACATCTTCCACGCCTTCAACCAGCGCCTGAACCGTGGCGCGCTGCAGCCCTTCCAGGTGCGCGGCTGGGTGGCCAACCGCTTCTACTACCAGGCCGCCATCCCGATGAAGGACGCCGCGATCATGGGCAACTGCCCGGACCGCGCGACCCGCCGCCGCTGGATCGAACGCATCACCGACCACGATGGCCACGGCGACTTCCATGTCGAGGAAGGCCGGGGCGGCGGCATCGAGACCTGGACCCGCCTGGGCCTGGCCACCGGCCTGAGCCGCGAGGACCTGTGGTCCTTCAAGCATGTGCAGCCGGGCACCCGCTTCGCGGTCGACGCCTACGTGAACTTCGCGCGCAAGGCGCCCTGGCAGGAGGGCATCATCTCCTCGCTGACCGAGATGTTCGCGCCCAAGATCCACGCCGACCGCCTGGCCACCTGGCCCAGCGCCTACCCCTGGATCGACCAGAGCGGCCTGGGCTACTTCCGCAGCCGCATCCCGCTGGCCCAGCGCGACGTGGAGCACGGCCTGGAGGTGGCGCTCACCTGGTGCAGCACCCGGGCCAAGCAGGAGCGGGCCCTCCAGATCCTGCAGTTCAAGCTCGATGTGCTGTGGAGCCTGCTCGACGCGGTCGAGAAGGCCTACCCCGACGACCTGGCCGAGGAGCTTCGCCCATGAGCGCCGAGACCCCTCGCTTCACCGTGAGCGACGAGGCCATCCCGCGCCTGCCGCACGGCTTCCGCCTGCAGTTCGAGAAGGCCCAGGACAGCTGGGTGCTGCTCTACCCCGAGGGCCTGATCCAGCTCAACGGCCCGGCGGCCGAGATCCTCAAGCGCGTCGATGGCAAGACGTCCGTCGCCCAGCTGATCGCCGACCTGAGCGCGGCCTTCAACGGCGCCGAGCTGCGCGCCGACGTCGAGCACTTCCTGAAGGAGGCGAGCAAATATGGCTGGATCGTCTGACCCCACCCTGGCCCCCGAAGCCGCGCCCGTGGCCCGCACCCTGAAGAAGGGCGGGCCGCCGATGTGGCTGCTGGCCGAGCTGACCTACCGCTGCCCGCTGCACTGCGTGTTCTGCTCCAACCCGGTGGACTACGCGGCCCACGGCCAGGAGCTGGACACCGAGACCTGGAAGCGCGTCTTCCGCGAAGCGCGCGAAGCCGGCTCGGTGCAGCTCGGCCTCTCGGGCGGCGAGCCGCTGCTGCGCGACGATCTGGAAGAGCTGGTCGCCTACGCGCACGAACTGGGCTTCTACATCAACCTCATCACCTCGGGCATCGGCCTGACCGAGGCGCGGGCCCGGGCGCTGAAGGAGGCCGGGCTGGACCACATCCAGCTCAGCTTCCAGGACTCGACCAAGGAGATGAACGACTTCCTGTCGTCCACCCGCACCTTCGACCACAAGAACAAGGTCGCCAAGATCATCAAGTCGCTCGGCTACCCCATGGTGCTGAACTGCGTGATGCATCGCTACAACCTGCCGCAGGTCGAACGCATCATCGAGATGGCCGAGGCCATGGGCGCCGAGTACCTGGAGCTGGCCAACACCCAGTACTACGGCTGGGCCTGGCAGAACCGGGCGGAGCTCATGCCCACCCCGGACGAGCTGCGCGAGGCCGAGGCCAAGGTCAACGTCCACAAGGCGAGGCTGGCCGGGCAGATGAAGATCTTCTGGGTCTCGCCCGACTACGTAGACGCCAAGGCCAAGCCCTGCATGGCCGGCTGGGGCGCGGTTTTCCTGGTGGTCGCGCCGGACGGCACCGCCCTGCCCTGCCACAGCGCCCGCATGCTGCCGGGCTTCGACTTCCCCAATGTGAAGACGCACGACATCGCGCACATCTGGCGCGACAGCGACGCCTTCAACCGCTACCGCGGCACGGCCTGGATGAGCGAGACCTGCCAGAGCTGCGACCAGAAGGACATCGACCACGGCGGCTGCCGCTGCCAGGCCTTCCTGGTGACCGGCTCGGCCGAGGCGACGGACCCGGTCTGCCCCCAGAGCCCGGACCGCGGCCTGATCGACGAGGCCCTGCGGGCCGCCGAGGCCCAGGCCGCCGCCGGCGCGCCCGGCAGCACCCATGCGCTGAAGTTCGTGCCGAACGCGGCACGTGGCGGCTCGATGTACTACCGCACGGACGCGAACTCGACCGAGCTGGTCGCCCGCGGTGCCGTGGGCCGCATCACCGCCTGAGCCTCCGGCCGCCCCAGGCGCGGTCCCGAGGGACTGAACCTGGGGCGAATCCCGGGCTCCCACCCCGGCCGCGGGGCAATTTGCCTGCGGGCCGGCCCCGGATGTGCATCCCCCGGGGAACGCGCTTATCCTCGCCCGCGCTCTGTGCCGGGAAGCCCTCCCGCCCTTCGGCGGATCCTTTGCCCGACCCTGACTTCCTTCGATGAACCCGCTGCAACGAGACCCCCTGCGAGGCCCCGCATGCTGAGCATCCGTGGACTGACCAAACGCTATGGCGAGCGCACCGCGCTCGACAAGCTGAGCCTGGAGATCGCGCCGGGCAGCTTCACCGTGCTGCTCGGCCCCAATGGGGCGGGCAAGTCCACGTTGTTCCAGGTGCTCACCGGCCTGTTCGCCGCCGACGAGGGCGAGGTCACGGTGGCCGGCTTCTCGCACCGCAGCGAGCCGGCGGCCGCGCTGCGCTCCCTGGGCGTGGTCTTCCAGCAGATGTCGCTGGACCTGGACCTGTCGATCCGCCGCAACCTCTCGCTGCAGGCCGATCTGCACGGCCTGCCGCGCAAGGTGGCGGCCGAGCGCATCGTCGAGGGCTGCCGCCGCCTGAATGTGGACGTGGACCTGGACCGCAAGGTGCGCGAGCTCTCGGGCGGCAACCGCCGCAAGGTCGAGCTGGTGCGCGCCGGCCTGCACCGGCCGCAGGTGCTGCTGATGGACGAGGCCACCGTGGGCCTCGACCCGAAGTCGCGCCGCGACCTGCTGGCCGCCCTGCACGAGGACGTGGCGACCCGCGGCTGCAGCGTGCTGTGGGCCACGCACTGGGTGGAAGAAGCCGAGCAGGCCGACCGCGTCGTCGTGCTGCACAAGGGCAAGCTGCTGGCCGACGGCAGTCGGGAAGAAGTCACGCGGGCTTTGGGCGAACCTTCCCTGGAGCAGGGCTTCATCGCCCGCACCACCTGAGGTGGTTCGCGGCCCGCACCGGGCCTGCCTCCCTTCCCCGATGCCAGGAGATCTCCGCATGAGCCCCCGCAAGACCCCCTTCCTTCGCTGTGCCCTCGCCACCCTGCTGCTGGGCAGCGCACTCGGCGCCGCGCAGGCGCAGACCGCCTATGTGTCCAGCGAGAAGGACAACGCGCTGACCCTGATCGACCTCAAGACCCTCACGGTCAAGGGCACGATCCCGAGCTGCAAGCGCACCCGCCACCTGCAGCTGCTGCCGGGCGGCAAGCAGCTGATGGTGGCCTGCACCGATTCCAACGCGGCCGACGTGATCGACCTGGCCAGTGGCAAGTCGGTGCGCCGGGTGCCCCTGGGCGAAGAGCCCGAGGCCTTCGACCTCTCGCCGGACGGCAAGACGATCTACGTGTCCAACGAAGACGAAGGCGAGGCCAGCTTCGTCGATGCGGCCACCGGCAAGGTGCTGAAGAAGGTCAAGGTCGGCGAGGAGCCCGAGGGCGTCAAGGTCAGCGCCGACGGCAAGACGCTCTACATCACCTCCGAGGTGGCCAGCCTGGTTCACGTGATCGACACGGCCACGGCCAAGGTGATCAAGAACGTGAAGGTCGGCCAGCGGCCGCGCCGCTTCGCGCTGACGCCCGACGGCAAGGAGCTGTGGGTCACCAACGAGCTGGATGCGACCGTCTCCATCCTCTCGACCGCCGACCACTCGGTGATCGGCACCGTGAAGTTCGAGGTCAAGGGCGCCCGGGCCGAGGACATCTCCCCCGTCGGCATCACCATGACGCGCGACGGCAAGCGCGCCTACGTCGCACTCGGCAAGGCCAACCACGTGGCCTTCGTCGACGTGGCCAGCCGCAAGGTCACCCAGCTGACCCTGGTCGGCAAGCGGGCCTGGAACGTGGCGCTGGACAAGGCCGAGGCGCGGCTCTTCGTCGTCAACGGCCTGAGCGACGACCTGACCGTCATCGACACGCAGAACGGCAAGGCCCTCAAGACCGTGCCGGTCGGCCGCGTGCCCTACGGCGTGGTGATCGCCGAGTGAGGTCGACCATGCAGCTGCCCACCCTGCGACCTGCGGCCCTCGCCGCCGCCCTGCTGCTGGCCGCCTTCGCCGCCGAAGCGGCCACGCTGAAGGCCGCCTTGCTGAGCCGTGAGGACGATCCGCGCCTGGAGCGTTCGCGCGCCGAGCGCGCCTACCTCGGCCACCCCACCGGCGTGCCGGCCGACGGCCTGCGGCTGGCGCTGGAGGAAGGCGGCTTCGAACTGGAAGCCGTCGGCGCGAAGGTCGATCTCGAGACGCGCGAGGTCGCGGACCTCGCGGCCGCCCGGGCCGCCGCCCAGGCGGCGGAGAAGGCCGGCGCGGCGGTGATCGTCGCCGAGCTGCCCGCCGACTGGCTGCTGGCCGTGGCCGATGCAGTCAAGGTGCCGGTGCTGAACATCGGCGCGGCCGACGACCGCCTGCGCGCGGCCGACTGCCGCGCCCGGCTCTTCCACCTGCTGCCCAGCGAGCGCATGCGTGCCGACGCCCTGGCCCAGGGCCTGCTGCAGCGCAAGTGGCAGAAGGTGCTGGTGCTGGCCGGATCCAGCCCGGCCGACACCGCCCGGCTGGCGGTGGTGCAGGCCGCGATGAAGCGCTACGGCCTGCAGCCGGTGGGCGCGGTCAAGCCCTTCAAGCTCTCGGCCGATCCGCGCGAGCGCGATCTCGCCAACCCGCTGCTGCTGACCGCCGGCGCGCAGTACGACGCGGTCTGGGTCGTCGACAGCGAGGGCGAGTTCGCCCGCAGCCTGCCCTACCGCACCGTGCTGCCCCGGCCGGTGGTCGGCGACGGGGGCCTGGTCGCGGTCGGCTGGCATGCGCAATTCGAGCGCTTCGGGGCACCGCAGGTCTCGCGCCGCTTCGCGAAGGCGGCCAAGCGGCCGATGACGGGACACGACTGGACCAGCTGGATGGCCGGCAAGACCCTGGTCGCCCTGGCCGCCGCCCAGCCCAAGGGCCATGCCGCGGCCTGGGCTGCGGCCCTGCCCAAGCTGAACCTCGACGGCAGCAAGGGCGTGAGCATGAGCTTCCGCGCCTGGGACGGCCAGCTGCGCCAGACGCTGCTGCTGACCGACGGCCAGGGCGTGATCTCGCAGGCCCCGGTCGAGGGCATCCTGCATCCGGTCAATGTGCTCGACACCCTGGGCGCCGACGCGCCCGAGAAGCTCTGCAAGGCCCCGCGCTGAGCGGGACCTGACGCGTCCGAACCCCTCCCGATCCCGTAGCCTGACCCTGCGATGACTGCTTCCGCCTCCTCCTCTCCACCCGACGCCCGGCGTGCCGGCGATCCGCTGGCCCGGCGCGGCCTGCCGCATGCGCTGCAGGCCCTGCAGGCCATCGTCACCCGGGAGGTGCTCAAGTTCATGCAGCAGACCGGGCGCCTGGTCTCGGCCCTGGTGCGGCCGCTGCTGTGGCTGGCGGTCTTCGCGGCGGGCTTCCGCAATGTCTTCGGCGTGGCCATCGTCGAGCCCTACGACACCTACATCCCCTACGACGTCTACATCGCCCCCGGCCTGATCGGCATGGTGCTGCTGTTCAACGGCATGCAGAGCAGCCTGGCCATGGTCTACGACCGCGAGATGGGCCTGATGCGCCTGCTGCTGACGGCTCCCCTGCCGCGGCCCTGGCTGCTGTTCTGCAAGCTGGCGGCGACGGCCCTGCTCTCGCTGCTGCAGGCGGTGGCCTTCGTGCTCGTGGCCTGGCTGATCGGCACCGAGCTGCCGCTGCTCGGCTGGCAGGGCCTGCACGCCCTGCTGGCCGCGCTGTCGGCAGCGCTGATGCTTGGCGCGCTCGGCCTGCTGCTGTCGGTGCACATCAAGCAGCTGGAGAACTTTGCCGGGACGATGAACTTCGTCATCTTCCCGATGTACTTCCTGTCGACCGCGCTCTACCCGCTGTGGAAGCTGCAGGAATCGGGGGCCGAGTGGGTCTACCAGATCGCCCGCTTCAACCCCTTCACGCATGCCGTCGAGTGGATCCGCTTCGCGCTCTACGACAAGGATCCGGGCCTTGCGCCGCTGGTCGTGCTCGGCTGCACGCTCGTCTTCTTCACCTTGGCCTGCTGGGGCTACGACCCGCAGCGTGGCTTCGGCCAACTCACCAAACGGGGCTGACCCCATGATGCGCTCCCTCACCGCCCTCGGGCGGAAGCTCTTCACGCCCGGACTGACGGCGGCCGGCGTGGCCGCCGGCCTGCCCCCCCGGGCCCAGCGCCTGCTGCCGCGCGGCGGCGACACCCCGCTCGAACGCCGGCTGAACCGCCTGGCCTGGGGCTGGTGGGTGCTGGCCGGCGTGCTGGTGTTCGTCGGCTGGTGGGTCAACCACCGCGGCCTGATCGCCGAGCTGCATCGCGGCGACCCGAGCGGCATCAGCCTCGGCATCCTGGTGCTGGCGATCATCGTCAGCGCCTGGGCCGGCCTGCGCATGCACCGCCTGGCGGCCGAGGCGCGTCCCGACAGCCCCTGGCGCCTGGCCTACCGCCAGGACGTGGCCGAGCAGGTGGCCGAGACCTCGCAGCGCCTGGCCGAGCGCACGCACGGTCCGCACGAGACGGCCTGGTGGTTCGCCTCCGCGGCGATCAAGCTGGGCCTGCTGGGCACGGTGGTGGGCTTCATCATCATGGCCACGCAGATCGCGAACTCCAAGGTCTTCGAGCTCGCCGAGATCCAGGCCCTGCTGCAGCAGATGACGGCCGGCATGGCGATCGCGCTCTACACCACCCTGGTCGGCCTGATCGCCAACCTGTGGATGGGTTTCCTGCTGCTGGTGCTCGACCGCTCGGCCGACCGCCTGGCCGCCGACATCCTGAGCGAGTCGAGCCAGGGGCGTTGACATGGCCATGCTGCGCAAGCGTCGCCAAGACGACATCGATCCCTTCAGCGACCTGCTCTTCAACACCCTGCTGGCCTTCGTGATGCTGTTCGCGATCGCCCTGATCGCGATGAACCCGAAGGCCAAGACCGGGGTGATCGATGCGAAGGCCGAATTCATCATCACGGTCACCTGGCCGGACATGAACCCCAATGACATCGACACCTGGGTGCAGGACCCGGGCCAGAACCTGATCTGGTTCCGCCAGCGCGAGGGCGGGATGATGCACCTGGACCGCGACGACCGCGGCCTGGCCAACGACACGCTGATCGTCAACGGCCAGCAGATCGTGAACCCGCTGAACCAGGAGGTGGTGACGGTCCGCGGCTATGCGCCCGGCGAGTACACCGTCAACCTCTTCTACTACGAGAGCAAGACCAACGAGCCGGTCGACGTGACCGTCTCGGTGGTGAAGGTGAACCCGCGCGCCGAGGTGGTCTTCTACGGCACCACCCAGCTGGCGCGCAAGGGTGACGAGGTCACCGCGGTCCGCTTCACCGTGGGGGGAGACGGCCGGGTCACCGGGGTCAACACCCTGCCGAAATCCCTGGTTCAACGCATCTGACTTCCGATGAGCTCCCTGCCTTCCGACAGCAACGGCCTGCTGTGGGCCTATGTGGCCCTGGCCGCCCTCACCGCCCTGGCCCTGATGGCCTCCAACTGGCCGAAATGGGGCAAGGCCCTGATCGTGCTCGGCGTCACCGGCCTGTACTTCCTGGCCAACCAGGTGCTGCTCGACGTCTGGGGCTGGCCCAGCCGCGACGCCATGCCCGAGCGCTTCGTGCTGCTGGCCACCGTGATCGACGAACCCAGCCCGAAGAGCGCCGGGGCGCTCTACGTCTGGGTCAATGCCCTGGAGAACGGCAAGCCGGTGGCCGAGCCGCGCGCCTTCAAGCTGCCCTACAGCAAGGAGATGCACAGCTCGCTCAGCGAATCGATGAAGAAGGTGCGCCAGGGCGTCAGCCAGATGGGCACGACCAGCACCAAGGTCGGCAGCGGCAACTCCTGGCTGCGCCCGGGCGGCGAGGTGCTGGACGTGAAGATCCGCGACATGCCCGTGCCGCAGCTGCCGGAGAAGTGACGATGGCCTGCCTGCATTCCCTGCCCCGCCACGGGCTTGCGCTGCTCGCCACGGCCCTGCTGCTGACGGGCTGCGAGCGCGCGCCGCGCGGCAGCGAGTTCTTTCCGCTCGACGGCCAGCGCGTCTGGACCTACCGCGTGATCACCGAGCGGGAGGACGAGACCCGGGAGGTCGAGACCCTGACGCTGCGCACGCTCGGCAAGGAAACGCTCGACGATGTCGCCGCCAAGAAGGCCGGCGACGCCTGGCGGCGCCGCAGCGACAGCGGCGTCGACTACTGGCTGCGCAGCGACGAGACCGGCATCTACCGCGTCGCCGCCAAGAGCGATCTCCAGGCCGACCCCCAGCCCGATGCGCATCCGCGCTACGTGCTGAAGCAACCCTATGCCGAAGGCACGAACTGGATCGGCGAGACCGCCCCCTACCTGCTGCTGCGCACGCAGGACTGGCCGCGCGAAATCCGCCATGTCCATCCGGTGCTGCCGATCAACTACGCGATCGTCGCCACGGCGGTCGAGGTCAAGGTCAACGGCAAGGTCTACAGCGACTGCCTGAAGGTCGAGGGCCGCGGTGCGCTGCACCTCTTCGTCGACCCGGTGGCCGGCTTCCGCGACGTGCCGGTGCTGCAGCGCGAATGGTTCTGTCCGGGCAGCGGCCTGGTGCGCCTGGAGCGCGAGGAACTGACCGGCTCCCGCTACACCTACGGGGGTCGGCTGTTGATGGAACTGATCGAGGAATCCTGAGGATGAGTCCCTTGCCGATCCGCCGGCGCCAGTGCCTGGCCGCCGGGGCCAGCCTGCTGCTGGCCGGGGCCTGGCCCGCGGGCCTGCGCGCCGCGGAGAACTTCCCCTCCCGACCGATCACGCTGCTGGTGCCCTGGCCGGCCGGCGGCGGTACCGACCTGACCATGCGCATCCTGGCCGAGGCGGCCAGCCACCACCTGCGGCAGAAGGTCAACATCGACAACCGCGCGGGGGCCGGAGGCACGCTGGCCATGCCGGCGCTGCAGAACGCACAAGCCGATGGCTACACCATCGCGCAGCTTCCGCAGACCGTCTTCCGCGCCCCGCACACGCAGCGGGTGCTGTGGGATCCGCTGCGCGACACCAGCCCGATCCTGCAGCTCAGCGGGACGACCTTCGGCATGGTGGTGGCGGCGGACAGCCCGCTGCACAGCGTCGAGGACGTCTTCGAAGCCGCGCGGCTGCGGCCGGGCGAGATGACGGTGGCCAGCAATGGCGTCGGCACCACGCCGCACCTGGTGATCGACGAGATGATGCAGCAGCGCTTCCTGCGCTACACGCACGTGCCCTACAAGGGCGCGGCCGAGCAGGCGCTGGCGGTGGTCTCGGGCCAGGTCAAGGTGGGTGTGGGCTCGACCGGCTTCAGCAGCTTCATCGACCAGGGCCGCCTGCGCCTGCTGGCCACCTTCGGGGCCAAGCGCAGCAAGCGCTGGCCGAACGTGCCGACGCTCAAGGAGCTGGGCCACAACATCGTGGCGACGTCGCCCTATGGCCTGGCCGGGCCGCGCGGCGTGCCCGAGCCGATCATCCGCACCCTGCACGATGCCTTCCGTGCGGCGATGCAGGAACCGGCCTATGTGGCCGAGCTGGCGAAGTTCGACCAGGAACCGGTCTACCTCGGCACCCGGGACTACGCCCAGGCCATGCGCGAGGCCTATGCCGAGGAAAAGCGCGTGGTGGAGCGGCTCGGCCTGGGCCGCAGCAGCGGCAACTGAGGCTCAGGCACTGAGCCCGGACACGATCCCGCAGCGCCCGACCGGGTGCATCACAGCTCCATCAGGCGGTGCTGGCGCGCATAGTGCAGCAGCTCGATGGCGGTGCTGACGCCGAGCTTCTGGCGGATCAGCGTCTGGTAGTTCGCCACCGTCTTCGCGCTCAGGTGCAGCAGGCCGGCGATCTCGTCGACGCCGCGGCCGGCCAGCAGGTGCTGCAGCACATCGAACTCGCGGGGCGAGAGGCGCTCGTGCGGCGGGCCGTCGCGCTCGGCCTGTTCGGCACTGCGCGGCCACACCCCCTCGCCGCGGCCGCTGCGGCGCACGGCATCGATCAGCACCTCGGGCTCGCTGCTCTTGGTCACGAAGCCGCGCGCGCCGGCCTGGCGGCACTGCGTCAGCATGGCAGCGCCGTCGTGCATGGTGAAGATCAGCACATGCAGGCTGGGCAGGCGCTGGCCGAGCCGGCGCAGGATCTCCAGGCCGCTGCGGCCGGGCATCGACAGGTCGAGCACCAGCAGGTCGGCCGGGCAGGGCTGGGTCTGGGTCAGCGCGAAGTAGGCCGATTCGGCATCGCCGTACTCGGCGACCACCTGGATGTCGGGCTCCAGCTCGAGCAGGCGGCGGTAGCCGGCCCGCACGACGGCGTGATCATCGGCCAGGGCGACGCGCAGGCTGCGCACCGGTTGAATCATGGATGCTTCTCCAGCAGCTCGGCGGCCTCGCAGGCCGCATCGGACAGGGGGGCTGCGGATTCCTCCGCGTCGGGCGCATGCAGGGGCAGCCGGGTGGCCAGGCGCCAGCCGCGGCCGCCAGCACCAGGCCCCCATTGCAGCTCGGCGCCCAGGGCCCAGAGGCGCTCGCGCAGGCCGGCCAGGCCGGTGCCGTGCTGCAGGGCAGCGGCCGGATCGGCCACGCCACGGCCATCGTCCTCGACCGACCAGCGCAAGGCCACCGGCCGGCGGGCGGTCCAGGCGCGATCGCCCGGGGCGATCACATCCGCCCCGGGTTCGACGGGGGCGGTTTCCAGCGTCAGGCTCAGGCGCACCTGCTGCGCCTGGGCGTGGCGCGCGACATTGGTCAGCGCCTCCTGGCTGATGCGGTAGATCGCCAGCAGCACCGCGCGCGGCAGGGCGAGGCCGGCCGCCTCGGCACGATGCCACTCGCGCTCGCTGCCCTCGGGGCGCCGCAACCGCAGGTCCAGCTGCACCTGCAGGCCATGGCTGGGTGCGCTGTGCCAGCCGCGCACCAGGGCGCGCAGCAGCTCATGCAGGCGGGCGGCGGTCTCGTCGCTGCCGGCCTGGTCGGCCAGCGGACCGAGCGGACGCAGTTCGGCCAGCAGCGCGCGGGTGTCCTGGTGGATCAGGCGGCATTGCTCGCTCATGCCCTCGACCACGCTGCGCAGGGCCGAGCCCTCGTCCAGCCGGCGCAGCAGCCAGGCGGCATCGGCACGCAGTGCGGTCAGGCGCTGGCCGAACTCGTCGTGCAGCTCGCGGGCCAGGCGGGCGCGCTCGTCCTCCTGCAGGCTGAAGATCTGCTGCGCCAGCACGCGCCGCGCGGCCTGGGCCTCGTCGAGCGAGGCCGACAGGCGCCGCAGCGCCAGGGCCACCGCATCAAGCTCGCGCACCGGCATGCGCGGCAGGCGCAGGATGCCGCCGCTCTCACCGTGTTCGAGACCGGCGATGGCATCGAGCAGGGACTGCAGCGGCCGCAGCGCCCGCCGCAGGTTGATGTGCATCACGGCCAGCGTGCTGACGCTGGCCAGCATCAGCATGCCGAACATGTCCAGCCAGTTGCCGAGGGCCTCGCGCTGCTCGCGCTCGGGGGAGACGCGCAGCAGCACCAGCCAGGCCCGCCCGTCGGGGCGCGGCAGGCTCCAGCGCAGATCCTCGGGCGGCGGCGGCGGGAAGAGGCGCTGGTTCAGCGACAGCAGCAGCCGCATGCTGGCCGAGGGCGCGGGCAGGGGCTGCGGGCCGACGAGCTGCTGGCCCTGGGCATCGAAGACCTGCATCGACCAGTGGCGGGCCGCCGGCGTGGCCTGCAGCGCACGCAGGCGCTGCAGCGCACGGGCATCGTCGTCGAGCGACAGGGTCGACAGCGTCTGGCTCAGCATCGCGGTCTGCGCGGCATCCTGCAGCTCGGTGCGGGTGTCGCCCTGGGCCCGCCACAGGCCCAGCAGCAGCGCGGCCACCAGGCAGACCGAGGCCAGCAAGCCGGCCCGCCGCATCACGAGGCGCGGCAGGTCGAGCGGGGCGGCGGGCGCCGCGGAGGAAGAAGGGGACGGTGGCAGCACGTGCAGGGAGCCAGCGGATCGGGGGACAGCTCCGTGAGCCGGCGGGCCGCGAGCTTACGTCCCGCCGGGAGTTCCACCCGGACGGTGCAGCGCCTGGCCAGCCGGAACCGCGGGGAAGCCCTGAGCCTGGCCGGTCGGATCGGGAAAGAGTCCCAGGAGAACTTCCCTAGAAGCCTGCCAAGCTGCGTCTCCGTTGCGTCGAGCACGAAGCCGCTCTTCCCTTGTCCGTGACGAAGCCGAAGATGCACAGCGACCTGAGCGCACGCCGTCGAACCTCACCGAACCGTCCCATGCCCCAGTCTCTTGCCCCACAGCGCGCCGCCCGGCCGCGCCTTCACCCCCTGGCCGCCCTGCTGCGCGGCCTGCTGATCGGCACGCCCGGCCTGGCCCTGCCGGCCCTGGCCCAGCAGACGCCGGCCGCGGCGCAGCTGCCAGGGGTCGAAGTCATCGGCACCAGCCCGCTGCCCGGCCAGGGCATCGACCGCGACCTGCTGCCCTACTCCACCCAGCTGCTCAAGCGCGAGCAGGCCGACCGCACGCAGGCGCCCACCCTCAGCGACTTCCTGAACCGCCGAGCGCCGGGCGTGCAGGTCAACGACATCCAGGGCAGCCCCTACCAGGGCGACCTGAGCTACCGCGGCTTCCGCGCCTCGCCGCTGCTGGGCGCCGGCCAGGGTCTGTCGGTCTACCTGGACGGCGTGCGGGTCAACGAGCCCTTCGGCGACGTCGTGAACTTCGACCTGATCCCCGAGTTCGCCGTGCGCACCCTGAGCCTGGTGCCGGGCGCGAACCCGGCCTTCGGCCTCAACAGCCTGGGCGGTGCGCTGAGCTACACCACCCACGACGGCCGCAGCGCGCCGGGCGCGCGGGCCGAGCTGTCCTACGGCAGCTTCGCGCGCAAGAAGCTCGGCGTGTCCTACGGCCTGAGCGACGACAGCGGCTGGCACAGCTACATCGCCGCCAGCGCCTTCGACGAGAAGGGCTGGCGCGACCACTCCGACGGCACGCTCGGCAATGTGCTGGCCAAGGTCGGCCACGACAACGGCGGCTCGGACTGGACCGTCTCCCTGCTGGCCGGCCGCAGCAGGCTGGTCGGCAACGGCCTGCTGCCGGCCTACGAGGTCGACGACGACGGCCTGGAGAAGGACCTCTACTTCCAGCGCCGCGGCGCGGTCTACACCCATCCCGACCTGACCAAGAACGAGCTGCTGCAGCTGTCGGTGAACGCCAACCATGCGATCGATGCGAAGACCACGCTGTCGAGCCTGCTCTACGTGCGCAAGGCCAAGCGCAACACGGTCAACGGCGACGAGGCCGAGGACGCGCCGGTGAACCCGGGCGATCCGACCGCCTCCTTCAACACCACCTCGACCACGCAGACCAGCGTCGGCGGCGGCCTGCGCCTGGCCTCGACGCACGGCGCGCACCAGTGGCAGGTCGGGGCGCAGTTCGAGGCCAGCCGCACCCGCTACGCGCAGTTCGAGCAGGAGGGCATGTTCGACGACAGCCGCGGCGTCGTGCCGATCGCCGGCGAGGAACGCGAGCTGAGCGCCCGCGTGCGCGGCCGGGCCGCCTCGATCGGCCTCTACGCCAGCGACACCTATGCGCTGAGCGAGCGGACCCACCTCACCGGCACGCTGCGCTACAACCGCAGCCGGGTCAGCAACACCCTGACCACGCGCGACGACGACACCGATGTGGTCGAGTCCAAGCCCAAGGAAACCTTCACCTACAACAGCCTGAACCCGGCCCTGGGCATCGCCCACCGGCTGGCGGGCGGCCCGACCCTGTTCGCCAATGTGGCGCGCAACACCCGGGTGCCGACGGTCATCGAGCTGGGTTGCGCCGACCCGAACGAACCCTGCCGCCTGCCGGCCGGCCTGCAGGCCGACCCCTACCTGGCCCAGGTCAAGTCGACCACGGTCGAGCTCGGCTTCCGCTGGCCGCTGAGCCGCGACACGCGCCTCAACCTGGCGCTGTTCCGCACCGACAACCGCGACGACATCCTGTTCCGCAGCACCAGCGTCAGCGGCCAGACCGGCTTCTTCCAGAACTTCGACAAGACCCGCAACCAGGGCCTGGAGGCCGAGCTGAGCAGCCGCTTCGGCGCGCTCGATCTCAGCGCGTCCTACAGCTACCTGAAGGCCACCTACGAGGCCGACGGCTTGCTGCGCCAGGGCGAGCGCAATGTGCAGATCACCCCGGGCACCCGCATCGCCGGCCTGCCCAAGCACACGCTGAAGCTCGCGGCCGACTGGGCCGTGGGCCAGGGCTGGACGCTGGGCGCCGACGCCGTGCTGCTGTCCTCGCGGACCGTCTCGGGCAACGAGGACGGGCTGCTGGAAGACGACGACGGCGATCCCGCCACCGAGCCGGAAGCGCGTCGCCTGAAGATCGCCGGCTACGCCATCTTCAACCTGCGCAGCCAGTGGCGCTTCAAGCAGGACTGGACTTTCTACGCCAGCGTCGCCAACGTCTTCGACCGCCGCTACGAGAACTTCGGCGCCCTGGCCGAAACCATCTTCAACGCCCAGGGCGGCAATGCCTATGCTGCCGAACGCGATGCGCTCTTCGTCGCACCCGGCACGCCGCGCAGCGTGGTGATGGGCCTGCGCTACCGCTTCTGAACCTGCAGCCGCAAGGCCTGCATCACGCCAGGGGGTCGGCCGCAGGGCCGGCCCCTTTTTTCATGGCTCAGAGCTGCACCAGGCCGTAGCGTGCGGCGATGCGCAGCAACTGGAAATCACTGGGCGCGTCGAGCTTGCGGCGGATCAGGGACATGGTGTTGAACACGGTCTTCTCGCTGAGCTTGAGCGAGGCCGCGATGCTGCGGATGGCCTGTCCTTCCACCGCCAGGCGCAGCACCTCGAACTCGCGCGGCGTGAGCTGGGCCAGCGGACCGCGACCCTCGGCGGTCTCGCCCAGCACGCCATGCATGACCTCGGCCGAGAACACGCGCCGGCCCTGGGCCACCTCGCGCACGGCATCGAGCATGCGGGCCGGGTCGCTGTCCTTGGTCAGATAGCCCAGGGCGCCGGCCCGCAGGGCCTGCAGGGCGTAGCCGCTGTGGGCATGCATGGTGAAGACCAGCACCTTCAGGCCCGGCACGCGGGCGCGCATGCGGCGCACCGCCTCCAGGCCGCTGTCGTCCTTCAGGCTCAGGTCGACCACGGCCACATCGACGACATGCTGGCGCAGCGCCTCGCAGGCCTGGGCGGAACCCGAGGCCTCGGCCACGACGCTCATGTCGGGCTCGGCATCGATCAGCTGGCGGTAGCCGGCGCGGACGACCGCATGGTCGTCAAGCAGCAGGACGTGGATCACGGGGAGACTCCTCTTCGAATGGGAATGCGCCCCCGGGGGCTGCAGCCCCGGGCGGCTCGGACGGCACCCGGCAGGGCACCGTCAGGGTCAAGGCCAGGCCCGGCCGGCCCGGCGGGCCGCCGGCCGGCTCCAGCAGCAGCTGGCCGCCCACCCGGGCGGCGCGCTCGCGCATGGCGAGCAGGCCGGTGCCTTCGCTGCGGGCGTCCTCGGGCGGCAGGCCGCAGCCGTCGTCGACGATGCGCAGGGCCAGGGGGCCGGACGGGTCGGCGGCCAGCTGCACGCGCAGCTCGCGCGCCTGGCTGTGGCGGAAGACATTGGTCAGGCCCTCCTGCAGGCCCCGGTAGAGCACCAGCACGGCCTCGTCATCGATGGCCGGCAGCGGCTCGGCGACATGCAGCTCGATCGCGACGTCGGGGCAGCGCGCCCGCCAGTGCTCGACCAGCAGGGCGAGCTCATCGGGCAGGCCGGCGGCACTCAAGCCATGCGGGCGCAGCTGCGACAGCAGCTGCCGCAACTGCTGGCTCACGCAGCGCAGCTCGGCCTGCAGGGCCTCGGCGCTGGCCTGCACGCGGGCCGGCGAGAGCTTGTCGGCATGGCGCTGCAGCAGGGCGACCTGCGCCGCCATGCCGGTCAGGTGCTGGCCCAGTTCATCGTGCAGGTCGCGGGCCAGGGCGCGGCGCTCTTCCTCCTGCAGGCCGATCAGGCGCTGCGTCAGGCGCTGCTGGGCGCGATGGGCCTGGCCCAGGCGCAGGGCCATGTGCTCGATGCCTTCGGCGATCGCCGCGTACTCACGCAGGCGGAAGCGGCCGAAGCCGGGGGTCGGCGCGCCGCCCTCGAGCCGCAACAGACCGGCACAGAGCTCGCGGGCCGGCGCCAGGGCGCGGGCCACGATGGCGCCGACACCGGCCGTCATCGCCAGGCCGATCAGCAGCCAGGCCAGCATCAGCGGCAGGCTGTCGTCGACGATCTCGTCGATCTCGGCATGGGGGTCGGGCGACAGCAGCAGCACCCGCCCACCGACCGGGATGCGGTGGCTGAGCGCCGGCGCTGCCACCGCCTCGACCAGGCCCAGACGGCGCGCCAGCCAGATCACCGGCCCGGTCGTCTGCTCGGCCGGACCCGCTCCGGCGACCGGGCCTCCCCCCGCCTCCGGCGCAGCCGCCTGCGCCTCCGGGGCCCAGCGCACCAGGAGGTGCCGGACCTGCTCCGAGGCCACCAGGGCATCGAGCTGCGCCAGCAGCTCGGGCCGCGGGTCCAGATGGGCCTCGCCCGCCAGGATCAGCAGCTCCGTGAGCGCATCGGCGCCGGCCGACTCCTCGGCCACGCCGCGGCGCAGGGTGAAGGCCGTCAGGAGCAGCGCAATGGCCAGCCACAGCAGCGCACCCAGGCCCAGCCAGCCCATCAGGCGGGCACGCAGGTCAAGCGGTGGCAAGGGGGTGGCGGACGGGGTCATCGGCAGGGCGGGGAGCGGGGTCGGAACGGCGGGCCGTCATGGTCGGTGGCGCCGCGGCCGATCGATAGGGAACCCTTCCCGACCGGCTCGGGTGAGTCTCCCGAGACGCTGGCCGGGGGGGCTGCCTAAACTGAGTCCGTCTTGCATTGCCGGGTGATCTGTATTCCCTCCAGAACCCCTGGCAACTGCCGGATGTCTTCGTGGGGTAACTCGGCGCCCGCGCCGCAGTCAACCTTTTCAAGCCACCGCTTGCGGTGGCTTTTTTCTTGGTGCGCGCCGTGAACACCGCGCTGCGCACACCGCGCTGCGACAGCTGTCGCGGCATGGCGGTCCGCCACAGCGCGGGCTTGTCACACCAGTCGCTCTTGTGCTGCGCTGGAGCATGTGCAGGCCATATTCCCGGTTTGACAGGATGTCTTCCTGCATTCGCATCAAGGATTCCCGGACGCCTCGGGAGGGGTTCACGGTGGCGCCGCGCGATCCCCCGGGGACACCGAAGCCAAGGGGATTTCTAGACTGCCCCGGCGTCGAAATCACGATGCAGCGACACGCAAGAAAACACCTTCCCTGAATTCGAGGAGTTCATCCATGCAGTCCATGCAAACCCCTTTCCGGCCGCGCGCCCTCGCGCTTGCAGCCGGCCTGGTCGCCGCGCTCATGACCCTGCCCGCGGGCGCGGTCAAGCCGGTCACCTGGGACGACCTGGCGAACGATCACAAGACCACCAACGACGTGCTGACCTATGGCCTGGGCCTGAAGGCGCAGCGCCACAGCCCGCTCAAGACGATCAACACCAAGAACGTCAGCAAGCTGGTCCCGGCCTGGTCCTTCTCCTACGGTGGCGAGAAGCAGCGGGGTCAGGAAGGCCAGGTGCTGGTGCATGACGGCGTCATCTACGTGACGGCCTCCTACTCGCGCTTCTATGCCCTCGATGCCAAGAGCGGCAAGCAGCTGTGGGCCTACGAGCACCGCCTGCCGGACGACATCCGTCCCTGCTGCGACGTGGTCAACCGCGGCCCGGCCATCTACGGCGACAAGATCTTCTTCGGCACGCTGGATGCCCGCATCGTGGCGCTGGACCGCGCCACCGGCAAGGTCGTCTGGAACGAGAAGTTCGGCGATCACAAGGTCGGCTACACCATGACCGGGGCGCCCTTCGTCGTGAAGGACAAGAAGAGCGGCAAGGTGCTGCTGGTGCACGGCTCCTCGGGCGACGAGTTCGGCGTGGTGGGCAAGCTCTTCGCCCGCGACGTGGACACGGGCGAGGAAGTCTGGATGCGTCCGCTGGTGGAAGGCCATGTCGGCCGCCTGAACGGCAAGGACAGCGTGCCGACCGGCGACCCCAAGGCCCCGACCTGGCCGAACGACCCGAACAGCAAGACCGGCAAGGTCGAGGCCTGGAGCCAGGGCGGCGGCGCCCCGTGGCAGACGGCCACCTTCGACATCGAGACCAACACCATCGTGGTGGGCACCGGCAACCCGGCGCCGTGGAACACCTGGAAGCGCACCGGCGCCGACAAGAAGCCGCTGAACTGGCCCAGCCTCTACACCTCGGGCCAGGCCTACATCGACGCGTCGACCGGCGAGCTCAAGGGCTTCTTCTCGCACACCCCGAACGACGCCTGGGACTTCTCGGGCAACAACTCGGTGCTGCTCTTCGAATACAAGGATCCGAAGACCGGCAAGCAGGTCAAGGCCTCGGCCCACGCCGACCGCAACGGCTACTTCTTCGTGACCGACCGCGAAAAGCTGTCCGCGGGGGGCGGCCATCCCTGGAAGCAGAACGCCATCATCGGCGCCTGGCCTTTCGTGGACGGCATCACCTGGACCAAGGGCTTCAACCTGAAGACCGGCATGCCCGAGGTGCCGATGGAGCAGTACCCGCCGGAGCCGAAGGCGGGCGCCGACAAGGGTGACTCGATCTTCGTGTCCCCGCCCTTCCTCGGCGGCACCAACTGGATGCCGATGGCCTACAGCCCGGAGACCGAGCTGTTCTACATCCCGGCCAACCACTGGGCCATGGACTACTGGGCGGAGAACGTGACCTACAAGGCCGGCGCGGCCTACCTGGGTCAGGGCTTCCGGATCAAGCGCCTGTTCGACGACCACGTCGGCGTGCTGCGTGCGATCGACCCGAAGACCGGCAAGATCGCCTGGGAGCACAAGGAGAAGCTGCCGCTGTGGGCCGGCACGGTCACCACCGCGGGCGGCCTGCTCTTCACCGGCACCTCGGACGGCTATGTCAAGGCCTTCGACGCGAAGAACGGCAAGGAACTGTGGAAGTTCCAGACCGGTTCGGGCGTGGTCTCGGTGCCGGTCACCTGGGAGCAGGACGGCGAGCAGTACCTGGCCATCCAGTCCGGCTACGGCGGCGCCGTGCCGCTGTGGGGCGGCGACATGGCCGAGCTGACCAAGACCGTCACCCAGGGGGGCGCGACCTGGGTGTTCAAGCTGCCGAAGTGATCGGTCGCGGCACTTGAAGTCCGAGGGGTCGGCGCGGAAGCGCCGGCCCCTTTTTTCCTCCCTCAAGAGTCACCCCATGTCTTCCCTTCCCAAGTTCGCCGCCGCGCTGGCCCTGCTGGGTGCGCTGGGCGCGGGCCCGCTCCACGCCGCCGGCGCGGAGATCGAGCTCAAGCCCCCCAAGGATCACTACTTCAACGGCTGCGGCATCTGGCCGCGCATGCGCTGCGCGGGTGCCGACCTGCGCGGCATCGACCTGTCGGCCCGCAACCTCGCCGGGGCCGATCTGCGCGGCGCCGACCTGCGCGGCGCCAATCTGAGCCTGGCCAACCTGGCCGGGGCCAACCTCGACGGGGCCGACCTCAGCGGCGCCAACCTCAGCAAGGTCAATGCGCCGGCCACCTCCTTCAAGGGCGCGCGCTTCGTCGGCGCGAATCTGGAGAACGCCCGGCTGATGCGCTCGGACCTGAGCCACGCCGATTTCACCCGGGCCAATCTGGAAGTGGCCCGCGGCATGTATGCCTGGTTCGTCGGCGCGACCTTCGTCGAGGCCAATCTGCAGGAGGCGAAGTTCAACTCCGCCAACTTCGCCAACGCGACGATGCGCGACAACGTGCTGCGCTTCACGATCTTCCCTGGCGCCTTCTTCGAAGGCTGCACCGGGTGCCCGGAAGGCTGGTGACCCCATGAACACGAACCCGATGCCTTTTCTGCAGCGGCTGGCCGCCGCCGCCCTGCTGGGCCTGGCCGCCAGCCTGGCCTTCGCGGCCGAACCGCCGCCCGCGCCGCCCGCCGCGCTGCTCAAGGACCTGCCGCCCCTGGGCGAGACCTGGCGCGTGGACAACCCCTACCGCGGCGACGCCAAGGTGGCCGAGATCGGCCGCAGCCTCTTCGCCGAATCGTGTGCCCGCTGCCACGGCCCGGACGGTGATGCGACCCGCTACGTGGGCAACGACCTGCGCATGCTCGACATCTACTGCCACCGGCGGATCGAGGACCCGAAAGCCCGTGCCCACTGCGTGCGCGACAACGACGACTTCTTCAAGCTCTCGGTGCTGGAGGGCAAGCGCCGCGCCGGCGTGACCCACATGCCGGCCTGGCAGGGCGTGCTGTCGCAGGAGGCGATCTGGGCCATCCGCACCTTCCTCGAAAGCCGCCGCCCCGCCAAGAGCGACAAGCTGCCGCCCGCTGCCGGCGGCTGAGCGAGCGGCCCCGCCCGGAAGGCGTGGACGGACCGGCCGCGTACGGGCAGGTCCGTCCGCAGCGTCTCAGGCCAGCAGGCCGCAGAGCCCGGCGCGCAGGCGCTCGGGCTCATGGCGTGAGATCAGCTCGATCGGGAAGGGCGCGCCGCGCGCCGCCTGGGGAAAGGCGCGGTCGAGGACTCCGGCGGCGCTGAGCGCGTCCAGGTCCAGGGGCGGCAGCGGCACCGCGCAGCTCTTGACCAGCACCAGGCGCTCGGCGTGCAGCCGCAGCGCCAGGCGCAGGGCCAGGGTGTCGGCGCTGCTGTCCCAGCCGGTCAGCGGCGGCTCGGGCTGCTCGCGCAGCAGCTCGAAGGGCAGCCAGACCGCCACCTGGCCCTGGCAGAGCACCGGACGCAGCTCGGCCTCGCCGCGCACCGGTCGCAGCACGCGGCCCAGGGCGGGATGGCGGGTGGCGAGCAGGGCCTGAAGCATGAGGCCGCTCTGGCACATCGCGAGCACGGCCATGTTGTGCGCGGCCAGGTCGTCGTGGCCCCAGTGGCGCTGGTGGCGCCGCACCTCGTCGGCAAAGCCGCCGCCGCCCGGCACCAGGATGACTCGGCCACCGCCCTGGGCGGCGATCAGCTCCAGCCAGTCCGGCAAGGCCGGGTCCAGGTTCAGGCTGCCACCGAGCTTGACGACCCACATCTCAGTTCTCCTCGTCCGCAAGGGCCAGCTGCGCCACCGCCAGGCTGGGCGCGGCGACGCTGGCCCAGGCCGCTTCCCCGGCCAGCGGCGGCGCGCCGGCGGGCCAGGGCTGCGGCCCGGTCGCGGCCAGCCGCCACAGCGGGCGGCCCCGCGCCACGGCCAGCGCCTGGGCCAGGAAGGCACCGCAGCCGGCCGCCACGATCGGCGCCTGCGGCGGCAGGCCGTGGGCCGATACCAAGGCATCGAGCGGCCCGGTCAGGCGTTCGAGCTGGCGGGCGCGGAAGGCGGCGGCCAGCGCCTGCCAGGCCTCGGCCGGCAGCTCGGCCGCGTCGCGCCCGACCATGCGGGCCAGGCGCTGGCGGCTGCCGGCCACCTCCTTGGCCCCGCCGTCGGCAGCAGGCTGCTGGTCGTGGGCGGGATCGAGCATGCCCAGCAGGCGGTAGACGTCGGCCGTGGTCGCGAAGAACTCGTTCATCAGCCCGGTCTCGCGGCCGGCCACCGGCAGGCTGGGCCCCAGCGCGCAGAGCGGCGTGCGGACCACGCCCTGGTAGACCAGGGCACCGCTGTGCAGGCGCTCGGCATCGCTGGCGCCGGCCTCGACGAGGCGGCCGGCGCGCAGCACGATCAGGTCGCTGGTCGTGCTGCCCACGTCGATGAGCAAGGCCTCGGGCAGGGTGCGCGCCACCCAGGCGGCCGTGGCCTGCCAGTTGGCCGAGGCCACGTCGGCCCAGCGCCGGCCCGCCTGCGCGGGCTGGCACCAGCGCCCCGCCGGCCCCTCGCCGGCATAGACGCGCAGCGGGCCCCGCAGCCGGGCGGCCAGGTGGGCCACCAGGGCCTGCACACCCGCGGCGCGGTCGGGAAAGGCATCGACCATCTCGCCGCTCATCGTCAGGGCATGGGCACCCTCGGGCAGATCGGGCCATCGCGTGCAGGCCGCGTCGAGGGCGGCATCCAGCGCGGCCAGGCCGGTCCACAGCGGGCAGGGCCACTGGCCGACCTCGACCCGGCCGGCCGCATCGAGCCGGGCGATCTTGAGGTGGGCACCGCCCACGTCCCAGCCGTGCAAAGCACGGCGCGGCGCCGGGCTGGCGGTCAGGGGAGCCTTCAGCATGCGGCCCCCTCGGACACCGGAGGACGAGCTCCGGCCGGGGCGTCGGGCCCCAGGCCGAAATCGGCCAGCACGGCGCGCAGCAGCGCACGGCGCCGGGCGGGCGGCAGGCCGACGTAGGCGCTGGTCAGGCGCGGGTTCAGCTCCAGGCCGACCAGGCCGCGCTGCGGCGAGAGCACGGCATCGATGCCGACGAAGCCGGCCAGGCCCGGCAGCGCGGCCACCGCCCGGGCGGCCCAGGCCGCCCAGGCCGGGCGGCGCGGGTCGGCATCGAGCGCGCCGCTGTCGACCGGGCCCAGCTCGGCCACCGCCAGACCGTCGGCCGCCCGCCAGTGCAGGCGCTGGCGGTTGCAGGCCAGCAGCTCGGGCGCGCCACCGTCAGGCGGCACGCGCAGGGAGAAGCTCAGGGCCTCGCCGGCGATCCAGGGTTCGACGCGCACCGCCTCGCCGGCCGCGCGGCGGCGGGCGGCCTCGGCCTCGGCCGCCGCACGGCCGGGGTGGCGGTGGGTGAGCAGGCCGCCAGCCCCGTCCTCGGGCTTGACGATCCAGGGCGCATCGGCCGCGGCCTGATCCGGGGCGGGCGTCTCCAGGCCGGCGGCGGCCCAGGCCGCCAGGGTCAGGCCCTTGGAGCTGGCGCGGCGGATGGCCTCGGGCCTGGGGCCGATCCAGCGCGCCCGGCCGGCGGCGGCCACCGCCTCGGCCCAGGCCAGCAGCTCGCCGCCGCACTCGGGGGCGATGGCCCAGACGGCGTCGTGGCGGGCGGCGGCTCCGCGCAGCCGGGCGAGCGACGAGACAGCGGCCGGCGGCGCCTCGCCACCAGGGCGTGGGGCTTCGTCGGGGCCCAGCGCCAGGATGGTCTGCAGACCAGGCAGGGTGGCGAGGTCGGCCGCCAGGGTGTCGCGCATCGCACGGCCCTCGGCCTGCATCGCGAGGGCATCGGGCCCCGCGTCGGCGGGCAGGCCGGCAGCGCTCAGCGCCTCCTGCAGCCACAGCCGGGCCGGCGCGGCCAGGGGGGGGGACCGCAAGCTCAAGGTCGCCCTCCGGTCCGGCTGCGGTAGGGTCGGGCCATGAGCCCGCCACTGCGCCTGATACCCGTGATGGACCTGCGCGCCGGCCAGGTGGTGCGGGCCCGGCGCGGCGAACGCGCGACATACCGGCCGCTCAGCGGCTCGGCCCTGGGCGCGGGGCCCGAGCCGCTGGACTGCGCCGAACGCCTGCTGGCCGCCTGCGCCAGCCGGGTGCTGTACCTCGCCGACCTGGATGCGCTGCAGGGCGGCGCCCCCCAGACCGCCGTGATCGCCCGCCTGCTGCGCGCCCTGCCCGGCCTGACGCTGTGGCTGGACGCGGGCTTCCGCCGGCCGGCCGAGGTGCAGGCCCTGGCCGAGGCGCTCGACTGCCCCCGGGCCGGCGGGGCACCGCTGGCGGAAGCCGCCCGCCCGGGCTTGCGGCCGGTCTGGGCCAGCGAGGCCCTGCCCGATGCCGCCGCCCTGCAGGCCGCGCTGCCCGACGCCGCGGCCCGCGCCGCCGGCCTGCTGTCGCTCGACCGGCGCGGCGACACGCTGCTCGACCCGGCCGGCTGCTGGGGCCGCCCCGATACCTGGCCCGACAGCCTGATCCTGATGACGCTGGAGCGCGTCGGCAGCGGCGACGGCCCGGACCTGGCCCTGTTGCGCCGGCTGCATGCGGCCACCCCCGGCAAGCGCTGGATCGGCGCGGGCGGCCTGCGCGGCCCGGCCGATGCCGAGGCGGCCGCGGCCGCCGGGGCCTCGGCCTGGCTGGTCGCTTCAGCCTTGCACGAGGGACGGCTGGGCCCGGGGCGGAGCGGCTGAGAAGGGGACAGTTCCGGCGGCATGACGCGACTGAAACAGGAAGCATGCCGGCCGGGCGAGGGCCGACCCTGAGGCCCTGGAGTGGAGCGCGTCCGCCCCCGGGGCGCATCGGGGTAAAACTCCCGGCCCGGGGGCAAGCCCGGGGCAAGAATCGCGGCGCCACAGCGTCGGCCGCCGCGACCGGTCCCCGGCTCGGCCGGCCGGCGACGGCTCAGCCTGCGCCGGGCAAGAGACGGTGCGTGACAGCCCGTCTCCGCGCTGGCCGTGCGGCGGGGCCCGCTTGGGCTGTCGGACGGCCCGGCAGCCGGGCACATCGCTTGCGAACCCTGCCTCCCGATGAGCACTTCCTCCGCCTCCTTCCCGCCGGTCGATCGGCCCTGGATCAGCCCCTGGACGGCCCTGCTCGATGCCGACCAGCGCCTGGCCCGCGCCGCCGACGGCACGCTGGCCCTGGCCGCCGACACGCCCGCGCCCTGCCCGGTCACCGCCGCCGCCCTGGCCCTGCGCGCCGCACGGCGCGATGCGCCACGCGGGCCCACGCTCGACGGCCAGCCCCTCGACGCCGCCACCGCCCACGCCACCGCCGCACGCTGGCTGGCCCAGGCGCGGCAGCCGCTGATCGCCGGCCTGGCCGCCGATGTGGACGGCCAGCGCGCGCTGTTCCGCTTGGCCGCGGCCTGCGGCGCGGTCAGCGACCCGGTCGGCGGCGCCGCCTGGGCCGAGGCCCTGATGGCCCTGCAGGACCGTGGCCAGTTCACCACCACGCTGTCGGAAGTGCGCGAGCGGGCCGACCTGCTCCTCTTCCTCGGCAGCACGCCCGAGGCACGCCTGCCCTCCTTCCTGCGCCGCGCCGGTCTGGACGGCGCGCCGAGCCGGGCGGCCCACGCCGGCTCGGCCTGCCCCGTGCCGGCCGGCCGCAAGCTGCGGGTGCTGGGTGCGCCGACGGGCGAGGCCCTGGCCGCCCTCGGCGCCACGGCCCTCGGCGCCACGGCCCTCGAAGGCGCGGACCTGGGTGAGCTGGACCTCTTCGACGCCCTGGCCCAGCTCAATGCCCTGGCCGCCGGCCGCGTGGCGCGCGATGCCACCCCGGCCCTGCAGGCCCTGGCGGCCGAGCTGCAGGCCGCGCAGTACGCGGTGCTGGTCTACGAACCGTCCAAGCTGCCGGCCCAGGGCGGCCTGCTGATCGAGGCGGTGCAGCGCCTGGTCGGCACGCTCAATGCCAAGGGCCGCGCGGCCAGCCTGCCGCTCTCCGGCCACCACGGCCTGGCCACCGCGCACTACGCGCACACCTGGCTCAGCGGCCTGCCGCTGCGCACCCGCGTCGGCCCCCTGGGCCTGGAGCATGAGCCGCGCCGGCACGATGCCAGCCGCCTGATCGCCACCGGCGGCGCCGACCTGCTGCTGTGGGTCGCCGCCTTCGGCAACGAACCCGCCGCACCGGCCGCCGCCGGCCTGCCGCGCATCGCCCTGGTCCCGCCCGGCGCGCCGGTGCCCGAGGGCACGGGGCCGCTGCTGGTGATCCCGGTCGGCACGCCCGGCCTGGACCATGCCGGCCACCTCTTCCGCAGCGAGGGCACGACCGTGCTGCACCTGCCGGCCGGCGACCCGAGCGAGCTGCCCCCGGTCGGCACCGTCGTCGCGGCCGTCGCCGAGGCGATGGCCGGCGCGTCCGCCCCCTCTTCCCCGCACGCAGCCAAGGCCCCCGCATGAGCGCGTCCTCCCCCACGATCCGCATCACCGGCGCGCGCGTCGTGGATCCGGCCCGGCCCGGCGCCAGCGCCGTGCGCGAGGTCGGCATCCAGGACGGCCGCCTCGTCGAACTGCCCGCCGGCCAGCCGGCCGACCAGACGATCGACGCCAGCGGCCACACCCTGATGGCCGGTGGCATCGACCTGCACAGCCACATCGGCGGCGGCAAGGTCAACCTGGCCCGCCTGCTGCTGCCCGAGGACCACCGCAGCCATTTCGAACCCCTGCCCCTGCCCGAGAACGCGCTGGAGCTGCCCTCCTGCGGCAGCTGCACGCCCGGCACCCTGGCCACCGGCTACCGCTATGTGGAGATGGGCTACACGGCCGCCTTCGAGCCGGCCATGCTGGCCGCCAATGCGCGCCACACCCATCTGGAGATGGGCGACACGCCCATCCTGGACCACGGCGCCTATGTGATGGCCGGCAACGACGAGCTCTTCCTGCGCCTGCTGGCGGAGGGCCGCGACTTCGAGACGATCCGCGACTACCTGGGCTGGACGATCCACGCCAGCAAGGCCCTGGGCGTGAAGGTGGTCAACCCCGGCGGTATCTCGGCCTTCAAGTTCAACCAGCGCAAGCTGGACGTGGACGAGGGCCACCGTCATTGGCAGGTCACGCCGCGCCAGGTCGTGCAGACCCTGGCCCGCGCCCTGCACGCGCTGAAGGTGCCGCACCCCCTGCACATCCACGGCAGCAACCTGGGCGTGGCCGGCAACATCGAATCCACGCTGGCCACGATCGACGCGCTCGAAGGCCTGCCCGGCCACCTGACCCACATCCAGTTCCACAGCTACGGGACCGAGGGGCCGAAGAAGTTCTCCTCCGCCGCCCTGCGCCTGGCCGAGGCGGTCAACCAGCACAAGAACGTCAGCATCGACGTCGGCCAGATCATGTTCGGCCAGACGGTGACCGCCTCCGGGGACACCATGCGCCAGCATGCCAACGCCGGCCTGGCCGACCCGCGCAAGTGGATCGGTGCCGACCTGGAAGGCGAGGCCGGCTGCGGCGTGGTGCCCTTCAAGTACCGCGAGCAGAGCTATGTGAACGCCCTGCAGTGGGTGGTGGGGCTGGAGATCTTCCTCAGCATCGAGGACCCCTGGCGCGTGGTGCTGACTACCGACCATCCCAACGGCGGCCCCTTCACCAGCTACCCGCACCTGATCCGCCTGCTGATGGACCGCGCCTTCCGCGAGGAGCAGCTCGCCAAGCTGCACCCCGACGTGGCCGCGAACTGTGCGCTCAAGGAGATGAAGCGCGAGCTGACGCTGGAGGAGATCGCCATCATGACCCGCAGCGCCCCGGCCCGCCTGCTGGGCCTGAAGGACCGGGGGCATGTGGGGGTGGGCGCGGCCGCCGACCTGGCGATCTACCGCGACGACCCCAACCCCGAGACCATGTTCCGCACCCCGGCCTGGGTCTTCAAGGACGGGCAGCTCGTGGCGCGTGAGGGCCGCATCGTCGCCGCCCCGGCGGGCGGCACGCACTTCGTCGAGCCCGAGTACGACCGCGGCATCGAGAAGACGCTGCGCACCCACTGGGAGGACCACCTCGGCACCGAGCTGGCCAGCGTGCCCATCGGCCACGACGAGCTCTGCGCCTGCTGCCGCGGCGGCCGCCTGCTGCCGGTCGAGTGCTTCAAGCTTCAGGAGGCCGGCGCATGAGCGAGGCCCAAGTCCAAACCCCCGCGCCGCTGGTGGTCAACGGTGTTGGCATCGACGACAGCTTCGCCGAGGCCTTCCCGATGCGCGCCACGCGGCTCATCGTCACCGCGCACACCGCCACCTGGGCGATGCATGCCGGCGCCGCCGCCACCGGCTTCGCCACCAGCGTGATCGCCTGCGGCGCCGAGGCCGGCATCGAGCGCGTGCTCGGCCCCGAGGAAACCCCCGACGGCCGGCCCGGCCTGGCGCTGCTGATCTTCGCGATGAGTAGCAAGGAACTCGCCAAGCAGCTGGAGCGCCGCGTCGGCCAGTGCGTGCTGACCTGCCCCACGACGGCCGTGTACGCCGGCCTGCCGAGGGACGCCAGCCCCGACACCCTGCCCCTGGGCAAGAACCTGCGCTTCTTCGGCGACGGCTGGCAGATCAGCAAGATGATCGACGGCGTGCGCTACTGGCGCATCCCGGTGATGGACGGCGAATTCGTCGCGCAGGAGAGCACGCCCATGCTGCGCGCCGTGGGCGGCGGCAACCTGCTGTTCTGCTGCACCGGCACCGACGAGGCCCTGGCCGTGTCCGAGGCCGCGGTGGCCGCGATGAAAGCCGTGCCCGGCGTGATCATGCCCTTCCCCGGCGGCGTGGTGCGCTCGGGCTCCAAGGTCGGCAGCAAGTACCCGGCGCTCGGCGCCTCGACCAACGATGCCTACTGCCCGGCCCTGATCGGCCTGGCCAAGAAGACCGAGCTGACGCCCGAGGTGCGCTGCGTGATGGAGATCGTGATCGACGGCCTGAGCGAAGCCGCGGTGGCCCAGGCCATGCGCGTGGGCATGCAGACCGCGGTGGACCACGGCGCGGCGCGTGGCGTGCTGCGCATCGCCGCGGGCAACTACGGCGGCAAGCTGGGGCCCTACCTCTTCCATCTGCGCAAGATCTGGCACGAAGGCGCGGCCGGTGCAGCCGGACAAGGAGCGCGCGCATGAGCCGCATCACCCTGAGCCCGCGCCAGGCGCCCGCCGACGACACCGGCCTGCGCCTGGACCTGCGCCGCATCCACCCCGCCGCCTGCGCCGGCCTGGACGCGGCCGGCGTGGCCGCCCTGCCCGTCTGGCAGGGCCGGCAGGCCGCCGCGCTGGGCGATTTCTTCGACGTCAGCCTGGCCGACGACGGCGCGACCGAGCCGACCCTGGTGGTGGCAGGCGGCGCCGCCCGCTGCGACCGCCTGGGCTGGTGCATGGACGGCGGCACGCTGCTCGTGCACGGCGAGGCGGGCGACTTCTTCGCCGCCGGCCTGCTGAGCGGCCGCGTCACCCTGCACGGCTCGGCCGGCCTGCAGGCCGCGATGGGCCTGCGCGGTGGCAGCCTGGTGGTGCACGGCAACCTGGGCGACTACGCCGCCGGCGCCCTGCCCGGCGCGATGGACGGCGTGCGCGGCGGCGTGATCGTCGTGCACGGCTCGGTCGGCGCGCGCTTCGGCGACCGCATGCGGCGCGGCGTGGCCATCGTGGGCGGCGATGCGGGCGACTTCTTCGCCTCGCGCCTGGTCGCCGGCACCCTGGCCCTGGGCGGCCGGGCCGGCGCCCATGCCGGCTACGGCCAGCGCCGCGGCAGCCTGCTGTTCGCCGGCCCGGCGCCGACGCCGCCGGCCACCTTCGTGCCCACCCGGCACACGGCGGACGTGGCCTGGCAGCTCATCGCCCGCGACGTGGCGCGGCTGGCCCGGGCCCATGGCCTGGACGCCGGCTCGCCGATCCATGCCCTGCCGCAGCGCCAGCCCAGCCGCTGGGCCGGCGACACCGCCGCCGACGGCCGCGGTGAATGGTGGCTGGCCGGCGCCTGAGCCCCGGGCTGCAGGCCCCCTTTCCCGGACAGGCCCTGCCCCACGCGGGCGGGGCCCGGTCCCTTATGCTGCCGCCCCGTCGGGGCCGGCCGCTCATTCCCCCGCCCCCCTGAACCGCCCCTGGAGACCCCATGAGCCAGCCCTACACCTTCCACGCCGGTGAAGCCACCGTCCTGGCCGCCGACGGCCAGTTCACCGACGCGATGCCCGAGATCCTGATCGGCCGCACCGACGGCCCGGTCGGCGCCGCCTTCGCGAACATGATGGCCCAGAGCAAGGGCCACACGGCCATGTTCGCCATCCGCGCCTGCAACCAGATGGTCCGCCCGGCGACCATCACCGTGCCCAAGGTGACGCTCAAGGACAGCGCCAACATCGACCTCTTCGGCGGCGTGGTGCAGGCCGCCACCGCCGATGCGGTGATCGACTGCGTGATCGAAGGCGTGATCCCCAAGGCCGTGGCCAACGAGCTGTGCATCATCAGCCTGGTCTGGATCGATCCGCGCTGCGCCAAGGATCCGAACCTGGACAAGAAGGATATGTACCGCACCAACTACGAGGCCACCAAGCTGGCCATCCGTCGTGCCCTGCACAACGAGCCCTCGATCGACGAGCTGATCGCGAACCGCCACGCCATCAAGCACGACATGGACGACTGGTCCTGATCCGCCGCGCATGAACCCCACCGTCTTCGCCCTGCTGGACGACCGCGAGTCCACCCCGGCGCGGCCGACGAGCCGGCTCTACACCGGCTTCGTCCGCGAGCACCGCTGCGAGGATGCGGCCCTGCTGGACGCCGTCTGGGCGCAGGTCGAGGCCGACCAGGCCGCCGGCCTGCAGGCCGTGCTGCTGGCCGATTACGAGTGGGGCGCCCAGCTCGTCGGCGCCGGGCATCGGCCGCCCGAGCCGGGGCAGCCGCCCTGGGCGCTGCGGGTGCTGATGTTCGAGCGCCTGGAACGGCTCTCGCGCGAGGCCGCCGGCGACTGGCTGGTCGCCCAGGAAGCCCGCGAGGATGCGGCCACGCCCTGGGGCGTGGCCGCGCCCGGCGGCGGCCCCCTGGCCGAGTCGCCCGGCCCGGCCGGCATCACCGGCTTGCAGGGCAGCCTGGACCGGGACGCCTTCCACCGCGACATCGAGACCATCCGCGAGGCCATCCGCAAGGGCGAGACCTACCAGGTCAACTACACCTACCGCCTGCATTTCGCGGCGCATGGCACGCCGGCCGCGCTCTACCGGCGGCTGCGCGCGCGCCAGCCGGTGCGCTATGGCGCCTACCTGGCGCTGCCGGCGGTGCCGGGCTTCGCGGGCGCCGGCCCCAGCCATGTGCTGTCCTGCTCGCCCGAGCTGTTCGTGCGGATCGACGGCGGCCGCCTGATCGCCCAGCCCATGAAGGGCACGGCGCGCCGCGAGTTCATCCCCGAAGGCGACAGCGAGACCGCCCGCGGCCTGCACGAGGACGTGAAGAACCGCGCCGAGAACCTGATGATCGTGGACCTGCTGCGCAACGACCTGTCGCGCATCGCCGAGGTCGGCACGGTCAAGGTGCCGGCCCTGTTCGCGGTGGAGGCGCATGCCACCGTCTTCCAGATGACCTCGACCATCGAGGCCCGCCCGCGCGCCGGCCTGACGATGCCCGAGCTGCTGCGCGCGCTCTACCCCTGCGGCTCCATCACCGGCGCGCCCAAGCACCAGACGATGAAGCTGATCCGCAGCCTGGAGGGCACGCCGCGCGGCCTCTACACCGGCGCGATCGGCTGGTTCGAGCCACCGGCGCCGGGCGCGAGCCTGGGCTCGGGCTGCCTCTCGGTCGCGATCCGCACGCTCACGCTGGACGCGCCGCGGGCCGACGGCCTGCGGTCCGGCCGCCTGGGCATCGGCGCAGGCATCGTGCTCGACAGCGAGCCCGAAGCCGAATACCAGGAATGCCGCCTGAAAGGCCGCTTCCTCACCGGCCTGGAGCCCGGCTTCACCCTTTTCGAGACCCTTCATGCCACCCGGCGCGAGGGCATCCGCCACCGCGCGGCCCACCTCGACCGCCTGGCCCGCAGCGCCGACGCCCTGGGCTTTGCCTTCGACCGCGCGGCGGCCGAGGCGGCGCTCGATGCGGCCCTCGGCCTGGGCCCGACCCGCCTGCCCGCCGAACTGGCCGGCAGCGCCCTGGCCGAACCCCCGCCGCCCGACGAGGCCGGACGCCTCGACAGCCCGCGCCGGCTGCGGCTCGATCTGCACCCCAGCGGCCGGCTCGACACCCGCAGCGCCACCCTGGCCCCGCTGCCCGCGGCCCTGCACGATGCCCAGGGCCGCATCCGCCTGCGCCGCGCCGCGCTGGCCCTGCCCGACCTTCCGCACCCCCTGGCCGCGCACAAGACCAGCCGGCGCCAGCACTACGACGACGCGGTGCGCGCCGCCGAGGCCGCGGACGCCTTCGACGCCCTTTTCTTCACCGCCGACGGCCGCCTGGTCGAGGGCGGGCGCAGCAGCGTCTTCGTCCAGCTCGACGGCCGCTGGTACACCCCACCGGTGGCCGACGGCGCCCTGCCCGGCGTGATGCGCGCCGCCCTGCTCGCCGACCCGGCCCTGGGGGCCCGCGAACGCTCGATCACCGCCGCCGAACTGGCCCGGGCCGAGGCGCTGATCGTCTGCAATGCGCTGCGCGGGGCGCTGGCGGCGGTGTTCGAGGATGGAGCCGCGCTCTGAACCCGCAAGCCCCCTGGCCCGGCCTGGCCCTGTTCGACCTGGACCACACCCTGGTGCCCTTCGACACCGGCATGGCCTGGACGCAGCACCTGATCGCCCAGGGCGAGCTGGAAGCGCATTACGCCGACGACTACCTGGCCGCCTGTCAGGCCTATGTGGCGGGCACGCTGGACATCCTGGCGCTGCACCGGCGCATGGTCGGCGCGATTGCCGGCCATCCGCGCCCGCGGCTCGATGCGCTGCGCGCCACCCTCGCCGAGGGCCTGCAGGCACGGGTGCCGCAGGCCACGCGCGATACGGTGGCAGCGCACCGCGCCGCCGGCCATGCCTGCCTGATCGTGACGGCGACGACGCGCTATGTGGCCGAGGCCTTCGCGCCGCTCTTCGGCATCGACACGGTGCTGGCCACCGAGCCGGCGGTGGATGCCGCCGGCCGCTGGACCGGCGAGGTCGAGGGCGAGCCCTGCTTCCGCGCCGGCAAGATCCGCCATGTCGAACGCTGGCTTGAGGCTCGGGGCCTGAGCCTGGCCAGCGCCGGGCCGAGCTGGTTCTACAGCGATTCCATCAGCGACCTGCCGCTGCTGGAGGCGGTGGATCACCCGGTGGCCGTGCGGCCCGATGCCCGCCTGGCCGCGCTGGCGGCCGAGCGCGGCTGGCCGATCCGGCGCCTGGACGGAAGCGACCCGGCCTGAAGCCGTCGGGGGCGCGCGCTCAGCGCCCGGGCGGCACGGCGCTGGCCGAGCGCAGCAGGGCCAGCACGTCGGAGTGGAACTCGCGGCGGTAGAGGATCCAGATCACGCCCGCGGTGGCCGCCGCGAAGACCAGGGGCGAGAAGAACCAGCCGATGGCCGCGAAGCTCATGTAGTAGGCCCGCAGGCCGTCGTTGAAGGTCTCGGCCGCCAGGCCGGCGACGCGGCCGGCGCGCTCGCCGAAGCCCTCGCGCAGGGTCTGGGCCTCGGCCTCGTCCATCGCATTGAACTGCCGCAGCTCGGGGGTGGTGGCCACCAGCATGGCGGCGAAGCTGTACTGCCGCATCGACCAGGTGAAGCGGAAGAAGGCGTAGACGAAGATGCCGGTCAGCAGCAGCAGCTTCAGGTCGAAGACCAGGGCGGTGGTGCGGGCGGCGAAGGGGATTTCCTGCACCAGGTCGCTGGCCTTGTCGCCGGCGCCCAGCACGGCCAGCAGGCCGCCGAGGATCAGGATGGTCGTCGAGGCGAAGAAGCTCGCGCTCGACGAGAGGCTCTGCATGACCACGCTGTCGATCAGGCGCACCTCGCGGAAGGTGGACTGCAGCATCCACTTGCGGCGGATCAGGTTGGTGGTGCCGAGGATGGAGGGCTTGCGCTCGGCCCGGCGCTTGGCAAAGAGCGCGTAACCCACCCAGGCGACGAAGAAGCTGGCCAGGACCAGCCAGTCGGCCCAGGGCAGCAGGCCGAGAACCTTGAAGGCCGGCGACATGGCGGGTGCGGCGGGCAGGGCCTCAGGCGGCCGGGTTGCGCAGGGCCGTGGCGGTGGCGCGCAGCTCGGCGAGCACGGCATCGAGCGCCTCCAGGCGCGCGGCCTCGGCCAGGCCGCCGCCGGCCTCGAAGGCCTTGCCCGCCCCGCCCAGCGCGAACTGCGAAGGCAGGACCAGGAAGCCCAGATTCACCGCCAGGAAGTTGCGCAGCACCAGCAGGCCGCGCAGGCCGCCCAGCGTGCCGGGCGAGGCCGAGACCATGGCCACCGGCTTGCCCTGCGCCGCCGCCTTGAAGCCGGGGCGGCGGCTGGCCCAATCCAGGGCATTGATCAGCAGCGGGGTGGGGAAGGCGTTGTATTCGGGGCTGGCGATGAGCAGGGCATCGGCCGCGGCCAGGGCATCGACGAGCGCCTGGGCGCCGGCCGGCTGGCCCTGGGCGGCTTCCAGGTCGCCGTCGTAGATCGGCAGGGCCAGGGCGCCGAGGTCGAGGCGCTGGGGCTCGGCCCCGGCCTCGTGCAGGCGGGCGGCGGCCACGTCAAGCAATCGGGTGTTGAAGCTGTCGCGGCGGGCGCTGCCGCTGATCAGCAGGATGCGCAGGGGGGCGGTCATCGGGGGGGCTCCGGGGGGCGGATCGGGTCGTCGGGTGCAGAGTCTCGCCGAGTCGGGGCCGGGTCGGCGGCGAAGGCCGATCCCGTCCCCTCCGGCCGGCCCGGCCCGCAGGCGGGCGGGGCCCCGCAGGCTCAGCCCCGGGCGGCGGTGCTGGCCTTCAGGCGCTCGCCGAAGGCCCGGGCGGTGGCCAGGTCGCCGGGCACCATCTCGTCGGCCGAGGCGTCGGAGGGCGTGGTCGTCATCAGGCCGGCGAAGGAGGCCACGTAGTTCAGGCTGTCGCGGGTGGCCGCCTTGTTGTTGCTCGGCATCAGGCCGCTGCCCACCCACAGGCCGCCGTGCTGCATGGCCAGGGTGATGAAGTAGTGCAGGGTCGAGTGCTTGTCGCCGTTCATCGAGGCGCTGTTGGTGAAGCCGGCGAAGAGCTTGTCCTTCCAGGCCTGGGTGAACCAGGCCTTGCTGCTGGCGTCGGCGAACTTCTTGAACTGCCAGCTCACGCTGCCCATGTAGGTGGGCGAGCCGAAGACGATCATCTTGGCGGCCTGCAGCTGCTCCCAGCCGCCGGCGGGCAGTTCGCCCTGGGCATCGAGGGCCAGCAGGCTGGCGCCCGAGCCGGCGGCGACGGCCTCGGCGATCTTGGCGGTGTGGCCGTAGCCGGAGTGGTAGACGATGACGATGTCGGACATGGGGAACTCCTCGGGGCGGGGGGGAAGGGGACGGGGGGGAAGGCGGCCCCGCCCGGCACGGGGCCGGACGGGCAGAGGCTCAGGGGCTCAGGGGCTCAGATCGCCGCGAGGTCGAAGACCAGCACTTCGGCATCCTCGCCGGCGTCCAGGCGCAGGCTGGATTCCTCGGCCAGGCGCAGCGCATCGCCCGCCTGCAGGCGCTGGCCGTTGACGGTGAGGGCGCCGCGGGCGAGGTGCACATAGGCCAGGCGGGACGGGTCCAGCGCCAGGGTGGCGGCCTCCTCGCCGTCGAACAGGCCGGCATGCAGGCGCACATCGGCCTGCACCTGCACGGCGCCCTCGCCCGCCACGCGGCCGGCGATCAGCGCCAGGCGGCCGCGCTTGGCTTCGGCCGGCACATGGGTCTGCTCGTAGCCCGGGGCCAGGTTGCGGCTGTGCGGCAGCATCCAGATCTGCAGCAGGTGGGTGGTGGTGTCGGCGGCGTTGAACTCGCTGTGGCGCACGCCGGTGCCGGCACTCATGCGCTGCACGTCGCCGGGGCGGATGGTCTCGCCGTTGCCCATGCTGTCTTCATGCGCCAGGGCGCCCTGCATCACGTAGGTGACGATCTCCATGTCGCGGTGCGGGTGCATGCCGAAGCCGGTGCCGGGCGCGATCCAGTCCTCGTTGATGACGCGCAGATTGCCCCAGCCCATGTGGGCCGGGTCGAAGTAGTCGGCGAAGGAAAAACTGTGGGCGCTCTTCAGCCAGCCGTGATCGGCATGGCCGCGTTCGGCCGAGCGTCGCAGGGTCATCATGGCGGGGCTCCTTTCGGGGTGGGCACCGGGGCATCCGGTGACGATGGGAGAACTGTAGGCAGGCCCCCCGCCGCCAGGACTGCGCGCGCTTGATGGCCCCGTTCAAACGGCTTGAAGGCATGAGAATCCCGCCACCCCCTTCTTCCCTGCCCCCGCCCCGCCCTGCCCGACGATGAGCGACCGCCGCCACGCCCTGAGCCCCGAAGCCCTGACGATGATGGACGCCATCGCCCGCAGCGGCAGCTTCGCCGCGGCGGCGCGCGAGCTGGGCAAGGTGCCTTCGGCCCTGACCTACAGCGTGCGGCAGCTGGAGGACGCGCTGGACGTGCTGCTCTTCGATCGCAGCTCGCGCCAGGCCCGCCTGACCGCCGCCGGCGAAGAGCTGCTGCGCGAGGGCCGCCGCCTGCTGACCGAGCTGGACGCGGTGGCCAATCGCGTGCGCCGCGTCGCCACCGGCTGGGAGACCCAGCTCACCCTGGCGCTGGACGGCATCCTCGCGCCCAGCGCGATCTACGACCTGGTCGAGGCCTTCTACGCCCTGCGCCTCACCCCGGCCGGCGGCGGCGCGGCCGCGGCCCCGCCGACCCGGCTGCGCATCCGCAGCGAGGTGCTCTCCGGCACCTGGGAGGCCCTGGTCACCGGCGAGGCCGACCTCGCCATCGGCGGCGCCTTCGACCCCGGCAGCCAACCCGGCCTGCAGGTTGCGCCGCTGGGCGAGATCGCGATGTGCTTTGCCGTCGCGCCGCACCACCCGCTGGCCGCCGCGGCCGAGCCGCTGACGCCGGAATGCATCGGCGCGCACCGCATCGTCGCGATCGCCGACACCGCCCACCGCATGACCCCGATCACCACCGGCGTGCAGCCCGGCCAGGACGTGCTGACCGTGCCCAGCCTGGCCGCCAAGCTCGAAGCCCAGCTGCGCGGCCTGGGCTGCGGCTGGATGCCCGAGCCCCTGGTGCAGCGCCATGTCGAGGCCGGCCGCCTCGTGCTCAAGGCCACCGAGACGCCGAGCCGCCGCATCCGCCTGCACTACGGCTGGCGCAGCCCGGCGCAGGGCCCGGTCGGCCTGGGCCTGCAATGGTGGCTGGACCAGCTCGCGCAGCCTGTGACCCGCCGCGCGCTGCTGGAGCGGCACGCCGGCCTGCTGCTGTGAGGCTCGGCGCATGAGCCGCTTGTCCGGCGTCGGCTACGTCGGCCGCTTTGCGCCCTCGCCCACCGGGCCGCTGCATGCCGGCTCGCTGGTCGCGGCCCTGGCGAGCTGGCTCGATGCGCGCGCCCACGGCGGCCAGTGGCGGCTGCGCATCGAGGATGTCGACACGCCGCGCTGCCCGCCCGGCGCGGAGGCCGAGATCCTGCGCCAGCTCGACGCGCTGGGCCTGCGGCCCGACGTGCCGCCCAGCCGCCAGTCGCAGCACGGGGCGCGCTATGCCGCGGCGCTGCAAGCGCTGGTCGCGGCCGGTCGGGCCTACCCCTGTGACTGCACGCGGGCACAGATCGCCGCGGCGCAGGCGGCGCGTTTCGGACCGCCGCAGCGCCATGTCGAGCGGCCCTACCCCGGCCGCTGCCGACCGGGGCCCGACGGTGGCGCGGCCGGCAAGGCCGGGTGCCCCTCGCACCGGCTGGCGGGGACCGGGGCCGGGTCTCCCCCCGCCCCGGCAGCCGATCCCGGCACGCGCCCGGTGGCCTGGCGCCTGCGCCTGCCCGACGACGCGCAGCTGGCCTGGACGGACCGCCGCCTCGGCCCCCAGCGACAGGACGTGGCCGCGGTCTGCGGCGATTTCGTGCTACGCCGGGCCGACGGCCTGTGGGCCTACCAGCTCGCCGTGGGGGTGGACGACGCGGCCGAGGGCATCACCCACATCGTCCGCGGCGAGGACCTGGCGGACAACACGCCGCGCCAGATCCTGCTGCAAGCCGCGCTGGGCCTGCCGACACCGGTCTATCTGCACACGCCGCTGGTGCGCGGGCCCGACGGCGAGAAGCTGAGCAAGCAGCACGGCGCGCCCGGCCTGGCGCTGCGCGATGCAGCCGGGGTGATGGGCGCCCTGCAGGACGCCGGCGCCGTGCTGGGTCTGGCCCTGCCACCCGGCCCCTGGACCGGCACCGCGGCCGACTGGCTGGCCGCGGCGGTGGCCGCCTGGCGCGATCGCCCCGGGGCCTGAGCCGGTGGGACCGGGCGCCGCTGGCGGGCTTGCCGGGGCGTCCCGGGCGGCTGCGGCCCGGCGGACGCGCGGGGTTCAGCCCCGTGCGCCGGAGAGGTAGGCCGCCGTCAGCGCATGCTCGGGCGCGTCGAACAGGTGGCTGCCCTGCTCGACCAGCTGGCCGACCTGGCCCTGCAGCCAGAAGAAGGCGGCGTAGTTCGCGATGCGGCGCGCCTGGGCCAGGTTGTGGGTGACGATCACCACGGTGTAGCGGCCGCGCAGGCGGACGATGAGATCCTCCACCACGGCCGAGGCCAGGGGGTCGAGCGCACTGCAGGGCTCGTCCATCAGCAGCACCTCGGGCCGCAGCACCAGGGCGCGGGCCACGCACAGGCGCTGCTGCTGGCCGCCGGACAGGCCCAGGGCCGGCGCGTCCAGGCGCCCGGCCACCTCGTCCCAGAGGCCGACATCGCGCAGCGCGGTCTCGATGCGGGCCTCGCGCTCGCTGCGCGCGGCCACGCCGTGCTCGCGCAGCGGCAGGTCGAGGTTGCGGCGGATCGAGAGCGGAAAGGGATTGGGCCGCTGGAAGACCATGCCGATGCGGCGGCGCAGGGCCAGCAGGTCCAGCGCGGGGTCGAGCAGGTCCAGGCCGTCGAAGCGCAGCCGGCCGCTGACGCGGGCGCCGGGGCTCAGCTCGCTCATGCGGTTGATCGTGCTCAGGAAGCTGGTCTTGCCGCAGCCCGAGGGGCCGATCAGGGCGGTGATGCAGCCGCGCGGGATGTCCAGGCTGACGCCGGCCAGCACGGTGCGCGGGCCGTAGGCGACGGCCAGCTCGCGCACCTCGATCAGGGTCTCGGGCCGGCAGCAGGGCCGGCCCAGCTGGACCTGGCCGAGGGTGTGGGGCGGCGCGGGCATCTCGGCAGGCAGGGCAGACATGGCAGGCGCTCAGGCAGGGCCCAGTCGGCGCCGGACCCAGCGGTCCGAAACGCGCAGGGCCGCGAGGTTGAGGACGAGGATGAGCGCGACCAGCACCAGCGCGCTGGCCTGGGCGGCGCGGTCACCGCCGCTCACGTTCATGGACAGCTCGTAGATGTGCACGGCCAGCGAGCGGCCCGAGTCGAGCAGCGAAGCGGGCATGCGGTCGGCATAGCCGCTGGTGAAGAGCAGCGCGGCGGTCTCGGCCGTGGCGCGGCCCAGGCCCAGCATCACGCCGGCCAGCAGGGCCGGCGCGGCCGCCGGCAGCAGCACATGGCGCAGCGCGGTGCTGCGGCGCAGGCCCAGGGCGGCGGCGCCGCGACGCCAGTCGGGGTCGACGGCCTGCAGGCCGGCCTCGGCGCTGCGGATCAGCAGGGGCAGGATCATGCAGGCCAGGGTCAGGCCGCCGGCCAGCAGCGAATAGCCCAGCCAGGGCCCGAACAGGGCATGGCCGGCCAGGCCGAAGACGATGGAGGGCACGCCGGCCAGCACGTCCAGGCTGAGCCGCAGCGCCCGCGCGGCCGGGCCGCCGAGCCGTGTGAACTCGACCAGCCAGACCGCCGTGGCCAGGCCCAGCGGCAGGGCCACGGCCAGCGCGATCAGCACCAGGGCCAGGGTCGAGACCAGGATGGGCGCGATGCCACCGGCCCGGCCCGAGGCGCGCGGTTCGCTGAGCAGGAAGTCCCAGGAGAGGTGGCCCAGGCCCTGCACCGTCAGGTCCAGCAGCAGGGCCAGCAGGGCGGCGAGCAGGGTCCAGGCGGCGGCGCGGATGCCGAGATCGAACAGGCCGTCCTTGAGCCGGGCGCGGCGGGTGGCGCGGGGACGGGCGATGGCGGCAGGCATGGCGACTTCGTCCCCGCCGTCTCAGCTCAAGGGCCGCAGTGCGGCGGGGGCATCCGCCCCCGGCAAGGTCTGCACGCGGCCGGCGCGCAGACCGCGGCCGGCCAGCAGGCCCAGGCCGGCCAGCAGCAGCACCAGGGCCGTCAGCAGCAGGCCGGCGGCATAGAGGCTGGCGCGGTGCAGGCCCTCGGCATAGGCCATCTCCAGCGCGATGTTGGCGGTCAGCACCCGCAGCGGATCGAACAGGCCGGTGGGCCAGGCCACGACATTGCCGGCGACCATCAGCACGGCCAGGGTCTCGCCCAGGGCGCGGGCCAGGGCCAGCAGCAGGGCGGCCCACAGGCCGGACCGGGCCGCCGGCAGGGCCACGCCCAGCACGATGGCGCGGCGGCTCAGGCCCAGGGCGGCGGCGCCTTGCAGCACCGACCGGGGCACCTGGGCCAGCGCGGCGCGGGCCAGCAGGGCCACGGTCGGCACGATCATCAGGGCCAGCACCAGCATGGCGGCCAGCAGGCTGGCGCCGGGCGGCTGCCAGCGGCCGATCAGCGGCACCAGCACGGTCAGGCCCCAGAGGCCGAAGACCACCGAGGGGATGCCGGCCAGCAGGCCGATCCCCAGGCGCAGCAGCTGGGCCGTGCGCGGGCCGGCCAGGAACTGGTCATGGATCGCGCAGGCCAGGCCGAAGGGCGCGGCCAGCAGCAGGGCGCCGCCGGCCGCGGCGGCGCTGGCGGCGATCATGGGCGAGATGTCGAAGCGCCCCTCCAGCGGATACCAGCCGCCCGGCCCGCCGCCCAGGCCCAGCAGACCGCCCAGGCCGGGCGCCTGCGGCCCGGCCAGCACCGGCCCCGCCTGGACCAGCAGGTGGGCGACGATGCCGATCAGCAGCACGCCGCTGAGCAGGGCCAGCGCGCCCAGCGCCCGGCCCAGGCCGCGCTCAGAGCGGGACAAAGAACTGCTCCCGCACCAGGTCGTGCACGGCGGGCGAGCGGGCATAGGCCAGGAAGCGCGCGGCCAGGCCGGTGGGGGCCTGGGCGCTGACGAGGTTCAGCGGCCGGCTGATCGGGAAGCGACCGCGCTGCACCTCGGCCACGGTGGCCGGCACGCCGTCCATGGGCAGCAGGCGGATGGGCGTGCCCAGGCCGGCCTCGAATTCGGCGCTGCCGATCGAGACGTAGCCGATCGCGCCCGGATTGCCCGCCACCGTCTTGAGGCCCTGGGCGTTGTCGCCGATCACCACCTGCGGCTTGACCGCGCTGTTGACCAGGCCGAAGTGCTGCAGGAAGAGTTCCTGCGTCGAGCGGCCCTCGGCCTTGTGGACCACGCTGATCGGCCGGACCGGGCCGCCCACCGCCGCCCAGTCGCGCACCTGCCCGGTGTAGATGGCCTGCACCTGGGCCGCGCTCAGCGCCGCCACCGGATTGCTGCGGTGGACGATGAGCCCGATGCCGTCGCGCGCCAGGGGGTAGGCCAGCAGCGCGGCCTCCTCGGGCTTGAGCGCGCGCGAGACCATGCCGAAGGCGACCCGGCCCTGGCGGGCATCGGACAGGCCGCGGCTGGAGCCGCCGGTCTGCACCTCGATGCGCACGCCGGGGTTCAGGGACTCGAAGCGCTTGGCGATCTCCAGCACCAGGGGGGCGACGGTGCTGGAGCCGCTCAGCAGCAGGCGGTCCTCGGCCTGCGCGCGCAGGCCGGCCGGGCGGCCGGCGAGCAGGGGCGCCAGAAGGCCTGCGGCCAGCAGGCGACGGCGCGAAGGCAGCATCGCACGCCCCTCAGCAGCAGGCCCCGGCGGCGCCGGAGCCGGCTGCCGCGGGGTCGAAGGGCATGCTGCTGCCGCAGCCCTCGAAGAGGCCGAAATGGCGCGAGAAGTCGCCGATGAAGTCAAAGTGCGGCGCGAAGCGGGTCCCGCGCAGCATGTGCCAGGTGTTGCCGCAGACCGGGAAGACGCGGCCGGTGGCCAGGTCGTGGTGCTTGTCGAGCACGAAGCGCTGCGGATGCTCGGGCACGGTGCCGCGGTAGACCACGGCCTGGCCGTAGTCCTCGCAGGCACTCTCCAGCGCCTCCAGCTTGAAGAGGCGGTAGGTGGCCGAGAAGAAGCGCAGCGGCGCGGCGCGGGCGGCCAGGGCCGGGTCGGTGATGTCCAGCGGACGGTCCTCGACCAGGCGCGGGTCGGCAAAGCCATGGCGCTGGGCCAGGCGCAGGAAGTCGTTCCAGTACAGCGCGCCGCCCAGGCATTCCCCATAGAGCACGGCATCGTTGCGCACGGCCTCGGGCACGCGGCGGTCGGCGTAGACGTCGGAGAAGTAGAACTCGCCGCCCGGCTTGAGCAGGCGCTGCACGCCGGCGAGCACGGCATCCTTGTCCGGCGAGAGGTTGACGACGCAGTTGGAGACGATGACGTCGAAGCTGCCCGGGGCGAGGTCGAGCTCGTCGAGGCGCTCGATGTAGCCCTGCACGAAGCGGACGTTGTCGTAGCCGAAGAGCGCGGCATGGTGGGCGCGGTGGCGCTCGGCCACGGCGAGCTGCTCGTCGGTCATGTCGACACCGACCACCTCGCCGCGCGGGCCGACGAGCTGGGCCAGGGCATAGACATCGCGGCCGGCACCGCAGCCCAGGTCGAGCACGCGGCAGCCCTCCAGCAGCGGCGGGCAGACCAGGCCGCAGCCGTAGTAGCGGTCCAGCACCTCGGGGTGGATGCGGGCCAGCAGGGGCCGCAGCCAGATCGGCACCGCGCTGGCATCGCAGCAGGCGCTGGTCTTGAGATCGGCCGTGCCCTGGAGCTGGCGGCCGTAGTAGTCCTTGACCTGGTCTTTGACGTGTTCCTGCTGCATGGTGGCTGGGGGGCGAAGGGGTGGACGGGAGTCGAGCAAGCCGGCGCGGACACCGCGTGACGGCCCAGGGTCGGCCGGGCCCGCGCAATCCTTACAGGGCCAGCAGATGCTGTCGGTAGTAGGCCAGCTCGTCGATGGATTCGTGGATGTCGGCCAGTGCGGTGTGGGCCTGCTGCTTCCTGAAGCCTTGGAGGATGGCGGGCTTCCAGCGCTTGGCCAGCTCCTTGAGCGTGGACACGTCGAGGTTGCGGTAGTGGAAGAAGGCTTCCAGCTTCGGCATGTCCTTGGCCAGGAAGCGGCGGTCCTGGCAGATCGAGTTGCCGCACATGGGCGAGCCGCGCTCGCCGATGTAGGCCTTGAGGAAGGCGATCACGGCGGCCTCGGCCTGGGCCTCGTCGACGGTGGACGCCCGCACGCGGTCGATCAGGCCGCTCTTGCCGTGGGTGCCCTTGTTCCAGGCGTCCATGCCGTCGAGCACGGCGTCGCTCTGGTGGATCGCGAAGACCGGGCCTTCCACGCGCACGGTGAGCTGCGCGTCGGTGACGACGACGGCGATCTCCAGGATGCGGTCGTTCACCGTGTCGAGGCCGCTCATCTCCAGGTCGATCCAGATCAGGTTGTCGGCCTGCTTCGGCAGGCTGGGCAGGGCGGGGAGGTCGGTCGGGAGGCTCATCGGCAGGACGGGAAGACGGGACGTTTTACGGGTGGGCGCGACGGGTGGATGCGGCGCCGCGCGAGCTCGGGGCATTGTGGGCCAGCCCTTAAACTGGATCGATGCATCCCCTGGCCTTCACCGCCCTCTTCGCCACCTTCCTGCTGGCCTCGCTGGCGCTCAAGCTCTGGCTGGCGACGCGGCAGATGCGGCATGTGGCCCGCCACCGCGGCCAGGTGCCGGCGGCCTTCCAGGGCGTGATCAGCCTGGCCACCCACCAGCGGGCGGCCGACTACACCCTGGCCAAGGGTCGCTTCGGCCTGGTGCAGATCGCCTGGTCCACGCTGCTGCTGCTGGGCTGGACCCTGCTCGGCGGCCTGGAGGTGCTCAACCAGTTCCTCGCGATCCAGGTCGGCGATGCGCTCGGTCCGGTCGCCCACCAACTGCTGCTGCTGGCCGCCTTCGCCCTGCTGAGCGCGCTGCTGGAGGCGCCGCTCGATGCCTGGCACACCTTCCGGCTGGAACAGGCCCATGGCTTCAACCGCATGAGCCTCGGCCTGTGGCTGGGCGACCAGCTCAAGGGCCTGGCGGTCGGTGCGGTCTTCGGCGGCGCGATCGCCGCCCTCATCCTCTGGCTGATGGGCGCGGCCGGCCCGGCCTGGTGGCTGTGGGCCTGGGGCGCCTGGATGGGCTTCAACCTGCTGATCCTGGTGCTCTACCCGGGCGTGATCGCGCCACTCTTCAATCGCTTCGAGCCGCTGCAGGACGAGGCCGTGAAGCGCCGGGTGCAGGCCCTGATGGCGCGCTGCGGCTTCAGCGCCCAGGGCCTCTATGTGATGGACGGCAGCCGCCGCTCGGCCCATGCCAACGCCTACTTCACCGGCTTCGGCGCGGCCAAGCGGGTGGTCTTCTTCGACACCCTGCTGGGCAAGCTCAGCGGGCCCGAGCTGGAAGCGGTGCTGGCCCATGAGCTGGGCCACTTCAAGCACCGCCACGTGCCCAAGCGCATCCTGGGCATGTTCGCGCTCAGCGGCCTGGGCTTCGCGCTGCTGGGCTGGCTGGGCCAGCAGGCCTGGTTCTACACCGGCCTGGGCGTGACACCCCAGCTCGCCCTGCCCAACGACGCGCTGGCCCTGCTGCTCTTCCTGCTGGTGGGGCCGGTGTTCAGCTTCTTCCTCGGGCCGGTCTTCGCGGCCCTGTCGCGGCGCGACGAGTACCAGGCCGATGCCTATGCCGTGGCGCAGACCGACGCGGCCGACCTGCGCGCCGCCCTGCTCAAGCTGATCGAGGACAACGCGGCGACCCTGACGCCCGACCGGCTTTACGCGGCCTTCTACTACTCGCACCCGCCCGCCGCCGAGCGCCTGGCCGCCCTGCAGGCCCTCGGCGCGACCCCGCAGCCGGCGCCGGCTGCGTGAAGCGCGCCCGCAACGAGCGTGGCGGCCGCCCGGCCGCCGCCCCCGAGGACCTGCAGGAGGGCCGGGTGATCGCCGGCCACGGCCGCCACCACAGCGTCGAGACAGCCGAGGGCCACCGGGTGCTCTGCACCTCGCGCGGCAAGCGCAACGAGGCCGTGGTCGGCGACCGGGTGCGCTGGCGGCCGACGCAGGACGGCCCGGCCGGCGCGGCCGAGGGCCCCGAGGGCGAGGTCGCCCAGGGCGTGATCGAGGCCGTCGCACCGCGCCGCAACCTCTTCTTCCGCCAGGACGAGCTGCGCACCAAGAGCTTCGCGGCCAATCTGGATCACCTGCTGGTCTGGATCGCGGTGGAGCCGGTCTTCAGCGAGATGCAGCTCACCCGCGCGCTGATTGCCGCCGAGGCCGCGCGCATCCCCGTGACCCTGGTGCTCAACAAGACCGAGCTGCCCGGGGCCGACGCGGCCCGCGCCCGGCTGGCGCCCTATGCGGCCATGGGCTACCGGGTGATCGACGGCGCGCTCAAGCCGCGCGACCCGGCCCGGGCCGCCGGCCAGGCCGAGGCCCTGCTCGCCCGGCTGCGGCCGCTGCTGGGCGGGGCCACGCTGGTGCTGGGGCCCTCAGGCAGCGGCAAGAGCACGCTCATCAATGCCCTGCTGCCCGAGGCCGAGGTGCTGACCGGCGAGATCTCCACCGCCCTCAACAGCGGCCGCCACACCACCACCCACACCCGCTGGCACTGGCTGAACCGCGTGCCCGGCACGCTCGACGGCGCCGCGCTGATCGACTCGCCGGGCTTCCAGGAATTCGGCCTGCGCCACCTCGCGCCCGAGGACCTGGCCGGCTTCATGCCCGACCTGCGCCAGGCGGCCGAGGCCGGCTGCCGCTTCCACAACTGCAGCCACCGCCACGAACCCGGCTGCGCGGTGCGCGCGGCCCTGGCAGCGGGCCGCATCAGCCCGCTGCGGCATGAGCTCTACCAGAGCCTGCGCGAGGAGCTGGAGGCACCGCCGCGCTACTGAGCGGCGCGGGCCCGCTGCCGGACGTCGCGCGCGGGCCCCGCTCAGCGCCGCGCATAGGGCGCCGCCAGCGGTTCGCCGATGAACAGGCTCTGGCCCGGCCAGGCCACGCTCTTCCAGTAGGCCTCGATCGCCGTCGCACCCTGCAGGTAGTGCAGCAGCAGCAGCTGGGGATGCGGGAATTTCTGGACGTGGTTGCAGGGCTCGCTGACCGTGCCGTGGCTGGCCGTGGCCCCCGCGGCGATCCAGGCCAGGGCCGTGCTCTGGCCGTGATGGCCGTCGAGCGCGCCGCCCCAGGAGGTCAGGTGGTCGGCCAGCGCGCCGGGCACGAAATGCAGCTTGTCGAGTGCCGGCAGCTGCGCCAGACCCATCTGGGCAATCAGCACCCGCGGCAGCTCGGGCGGTGGATCGGCCGGGGCCTGCACGACGTCCAGCGGCAGGCCGCGCATCGGGCCGGCCGGCGGGTAGAGCGCGGACCGCACATCGCGCCGCGCATCGCCGCTGCGCAGCAGGGCCAGCTGCACCGGGGGCGCGCCACGCAGGCCGAGGCGGCCGTCGGCGGCCACGCCGCGGTCGATCAGGGCGCGCGCCGCCGCCTCGTCGGGCGCGGCCAGCAGCATGGCCGGGCGCAGGCCCAGCTCGGCCGCCGGCCGGGTGCTGGCGCTGTTGAAGTAGGGCGAGGCCAGCGTCGCCGCGCAGGTCTGCGCGCAATCGACCGCCTGCGGGCCCAGCGCGAGCGCACCGGTGATCGATGCGCAGCCGACGGCATAGGGCTGCTGCCAGGCCAGGGCCAGGGCCTGGACGCGGCCTTCGCCGGGCGGACCGAAGCGGCTGGCGATGCGCTGGCGCAAGGCCTCGAACTCCTCGCCGCTGAGCGTGCTGCGCAGCGGCAGGCTGACCCTCAGCACCTGCTCGGGCCGCAGGCTGCGGGCGGCGATGTAGTGCGCGCCGACGGCAAGGGAGTAGGGGTCGGCGGTGTTGATCAGCAGGCCGAGATCGGCCGCATGCAAACGACCGCGCAGGCGCGGAACCCGAAGTGCCGGGAGGGCGGGGCTGCGCGAAGGCTCGACGGCGGCAGGTCCCGCGGACGGCGTCTCCGAGGCCCGGCCGGCCGCGGCTGGGAAGGGCGCCGGCCGTTCGGCCGCGGCGCTTGCCGGCCGGGGCGTGTCGGCAGCCGCGGTCTCGCTGGCTGCGGCCGGACCGGCCAGTGCGACCAGCCCCAGCGCCACGCGGCACAGGGTCCGCAGCAGGCGGCCCCGCAGCAGCAGGACGGCCTCCGCAGGCCGGCGGACCAGGCCCCGGAGCTCAGCCACCCCGGGTGTCGCGACGGGCGCGATAGAGATCGCGGAAGGTGCGGCCGGCAGGCGCCGGCAGGTCGCGACCGACCGTCCAGCCCCTGGCGCCAGGCAAGTTTCGCAGCCGGCCGTCGGGGGCGAGCGCGGCCAGCAGCCGCACCGCGAGGCGGCTGGCGACGCGGTAGAGCGCCGGGCGCCGGGCGAGCCAGCCCCAGGCCGCCAGCAGCGCACGCTCGCCGCGCGGGCGCAGGCCGCGGTCGAACTGGCGCTCGCGCAGCTTGCGCAGCAGCTCGGGCAGCGGGATCTTCATCGGGCAGACGACCTGGCACTGGCCGCAGAGCGTGGCGGCATGCGGCAGGTCCAGCGTCTTCTCCAGGCCGACGTAGCTGGGCGTCAGCACCGAGCCCATGGGGCCCGGGTAGACCCAGCCGTAGCTGTGCCCGCCGATCTTCTGGTAGACCGGGCAGTGGTTCATGCAGGCACCGCACTTGATGCAGCGGAGCATGTCCTGGAATTCGCCGCCGATCAGGCCGGTGCGGCCGCCGTCGAGCAGGATCACGTAGTTGTGCTCCGGCCCGTCGGTCTCGCCGGGCGCGCGCGGGCCGGTCAGCAGCGAGAAGTAGTTGCTGATCACCTGGCCGGTGGCCGAGCGCGGCAGCAGGCGCATCACGGTGGCCAGGTCATCGAGCGTGGGCAGCACCTTCTCGATGCCGGTGATGGCCACGTGCACCCGCGGCAGCACGGTGCACAGGCCCTCATTGCCCTCGTTGGTGACGAGCGCGACCGAGCCGGTCTCCGCGACGACGAAATTGCCGCCGGTGATGCCCATGTCGGCGGCGAGGAAGCGCTCGCGCAGCACCTCGCGCGCCTCGCGGGCCATGCCGGCGATGTCGTTCTCCCAGCCCTCGGGCCGTTCCCGGAGGTGCTCGCGGCGGAACAGCTCGGCAACCTGCTGGCGGTCCTTGTGCACGACCGGCGCGATGATGTGGCTGGGCGGCTCGTAGTCGTTGATCTGCAGGATGTACTCGCCCAGGTCGGTCTCGGTGACCTGCACGCCGACCGCCTCCAGCGCAGCGTTGAGCGCCATTTCCTCGCTGACCATGCTCTTGGTCTTGGTCGCGCGCTGGACGCCGTGGCGGCGGGCGATCTCCACGACCAGGGCCGAGGCTTCCTGTGGGGTCTCGGCCCAGAGCACGGTGCTGCCGCGGCGACTGGCTTCGGCCTCGAAGGCCTCCAGCCAGCCATCGAGCTGGGCCAGCGCGGCATTGCGGCGGCGGACGGCCTCGCTGCGGATGGCCTCGAAGTCGGCGAGCTCCTCCATGGCCGCGGCACGGGCGGTGACGAACTTGCCCGCCAGCTTCTTGAGGTTCTGCTGCAGGCGGACGTCGGCCAGGCGCTGGCCGGCGCGGGCCTTGAAGTGCATGGCCTGGACTTGCATGGCTCAGCCTCGGTCGGGAGAGGACGCGTCGCCGGCCAGCAGCTCGGCCCAGTGCAGCACGCGCGTCTGCGTGTCGCCACGGCGACGCAAGCGGCCCTCGATGTTCAACATGCAGCCCAGGTCGCCGAGCACGACGGCCTGGGCACCGCTCGCGGCGATGTGGCCGCATTTCTCGTCGACGATGGCCGTAGAGATCTCGCCGTACTTGATCGAGAAGGTGCCGCCGAAACCGCAGCACTGCTCGCAGGAGGCCATCTCGCGCAGCTCGACGCCGGGCAGGCTGGCGATCAGGCGGCGCGGCTGCTGCTTGATGCCCAGCTCGCGCAGGCCCGAGCAGCTGTCGTGGTAGGTGGCCACCCCCTGGAAGCGTTGCAGGGTCGGGTCCTCACGCAAGGCGGGCGGCAGCTCGGTCCAGCCCAGCACGTCGACGAGAAAGCCCGAGAGCTCATGGATGCGCGGCTGCAGGGCGGCATGGCGACGCGACAGCTCGGGGTCGCTGGCAAAAAGCTCGCCGTAGTGCGCGACGATCATGCCGCCGCAGGAGCCCGAAGGCAGCACCACATGGTCGAAGCGCTCGAATTCGTCGAGCATCTTCTCGGCCAGGTCGCGCGCCGTGGCGCGGTCGCCGCTGTTGTAGGCCGGCTGGCCGCAGCAGGTCTGGGCCATCGGCACCTCCACCTGGCAACCGGCGGCCTCCAGCAGGCGCAGGGCGGCGAAGCCGATCGAGGGGCGCATTGCATCGACCAGGCAAGTGATGAAGAAACCCACGGTCATCAACCCATTATGGGGCGGGGCTCCTCATCCGTTCCCGCCGCCGGGACGTTTCGCGATGCAAAATCGGGCCCTTGTTTTGCTTGCCCTCCGCCATGAACCGCACCGAGAACCCGACCCCGACGATCCAGGTCATCGAACGCATGTTCTCCCTGATCGACGTGCTGGCGCGGCATCCGGATCCGGTGTCGCTGAAGGTGCTGTCCGAGCAGACCGGCCTGCATCCCTCCACGGCGCACCGCATCCTCAACGACCTGGCCGTGGGCCGCTTCGTCGATCGGCCCGAAGCCGGCAGCTACCGTCTCGGCATGCGGTTGCTGGAGCTCGGCAACCTCGTCAAGGCGCGACTTGATGTGCGCGAGGCGGCGATCGGCCCGATGCGGGAACTGCACCGGCTCACCCAGCAGCCGGTCAACCTGTCGGTGCGCCAGGGCGACGAAATCGTCTACATCGAGCGAACCTACAGCGAGCGTTCGGGCATGCAGGTCGTGCGCGCGGTGGGGGGCCGTGCCCCCCTGCATCTGACCTCGGTCGGCAAGCTCTTCCTCGCCCACGACGATCCGCAGCGCGTGCGGGCCTATGCGACCCGCACCGGCCTGGCCGGCCACACCCGCAACAGCCTGACCGAGCTGGCAACGCTGGAGCGTGAGATCGCCCGCGTCCAGAGCAGCGGCGTCGCACGCGACAACGAGGAACTGGAACTGGGCGTGCGCTGCATGGCCGCCGGGATCTACGACGACCAGGGCAAGCTGGTGGCCGGGCTGTCGATCTCGGCGCCCGCCGACCGGCTGGAGGAGAGCTGGCTGGAGCGCCTGCGGACGACGGCCAGCGAGATCTCGCTCAAGCTCGGCCACCAGCCGGCTTGAGCGCGAAGGCCTGGAGGCTCAGGACGTGAACCTGCGACCTTCGCTCGCCTGGCCCGTGCGCTTGAGCGGCGAAGGCCGGGACGAGGATTCGACCCAGCGCCGTACCCGCTCGGCATCGCCGATCCGCGAGTACTTGCCGGCCGAGTCGAGGAACACCAGGATCAGGTCCCGCCCGGCAAGCCGGGCCTGCATGACCAGGCAGCGCCCCGCCTCCGAGATGTAGCCGGTCTTCTGCAGGACGACGTCCCAGGCCGGGTTGCGCACCAGGCCGTTCGTGTTGCGGTACTGAAGCTCGCGCTTGCCCACCGCGACGCGATGCTCGGGCGAGGTCGACAGCGAGCGCAGCAGCGGATGCTCCGCGGTGGCACGCACCAGCAGGGCAAGGTCACGCGCGCTGGAACGGTTCTGGCTGGACAAGCCGGTCGGCTCCACGTAGCGGGTGTCGGCCATGCCCAGGACGGTGGCCTTGGCATTCATCGCGCGGACGAAGGCAGGCAGGCCGCCGGGGTAGTGGCGGCCCAGCGCATTGGCCGCCCGGTTCTCGGACGACATCAGGGCCAGATGCAGCATCTCCCCGCGGCTCAGCTGGGTCCCGGGTTGCAGGCGGGAACTGCTGCCCTTCTCGGTGTCGATGTCATCGGTCGAGATGCTCAGCATCTCGTCGAGGGGCTGGCCGGCCTCCAGGACGACCAGCGAGGTCATCAACTTGGTCAGCGAAGCGATCGGCAGCACGGCCTCGGCGTTCTTGGCGAGCAAGACCTCCTGCGTCGCGGGATCGATCACCAGGGCGGCATTCGACTTGAGGGCCTGCAGGTTGAACTCCGGCAGACTGGCAGCCGGCGGATGGAGGGCCGCGAGCGACGCGGCCGACCGATCGTGCAGGGTATCGACGGCGGCCGCATGCTGAACCGTGCCCCCGGTGCTGGCCGGGGCAGAGGACTCGCCCAGCTGGGTCGACAGCTTCAGCGGGTGGCTGAGCACAGCGGCCGTCGACGGCGAGGCCGCAGCCAGGACACGCGGACCGCCCTTGGCGCGGGGCGCGGGGGCCGCCCGCGAGACGCTCGCCTTGCGGCCGGGCCGGCGCGCTTCGGCCTGTCGATCGCTGCCGCTGCGCCGGGCCTTGATCTCACCCGCCGGACGTCGAAGCTGGACGGCGCTGCCCTTGCGGCGGCTGCTTGCTTCGCCGCGACGCTGCGGCGTGGGGCGGCCCTCACTCGCCTTGCGCGCCTCGGCCGCCTGCAGCGGCGCGGCGGCATGGGCCGTTGCCGGAGCGAGGATGCTCAGGCCAAGTTGCAGGGCCAGGGCGATCAGGACGGGGCGCAGTCGGGCGCTGAGGGCTGGAAACACGCGAATCTCCACAAGTCGCACCAGTCTAGGGCCAGGCAAAAAGAGACACAAGATCAATAACTTGCAAAGATCACTTGAAGTGTGACCTGGGCATGTGAAACGCCACGGCACGCGACGCTTTGCACACCAGCCGGCCCGCCTGGGGTGAAGGCGGGCCGGCTGGGCTCGATCAGCCCTGGGCCGCGACCCGCTCCTGCTTGCTGTGCAGCTTGTTCAGGGCGGCGAGATAGGCCTTGGCCGAGGCCACGACGATGTCGGGATCGGCACCGACGCCGTTCACCACCCGGCCCCCCAGCTGCAGCCGAACCGTCACCTCTCCCTGCGATTCGGTCGAGCCGCTGGTGATGGCATTGACCGAATAGAGCAGCATCTCGGCGCCCGACTGGAGCTTCGATTCGATGGCCTTCAGGCTCGCATCGACCGGGCCGTTGCCCTCGCTCTCGGCCCGGTGCTCGACGGCACCGGCCGCGAAGGCCACCTGGGCGCGAGGCCGCTCGCCGGTCTCGGAATGCTGGGCCAGCGAGAGCAAGCGGTAGTGCTCCTGCTCGGCCGTCACGCTCTCGTCGCTGACCAGGGCAATGATGTCCTCGTCGAAGATCTCGCTCTTGCGGTCGGCCAGGTCCTTGAAGCGGGCGAAGGCATTGTTGAGCTCGGCCTCGCTCTCGAGCTCGACGCCCAGATCCTGCAGGCGCTGCTTGAAGGCGTTGCGGCCGCTGAGCTTGCCCAGCACGATCTTGTTGGCGCTCCAGCCCACGTCCTCGGCGCGCATGATTTCGTAGGTGTCGCGGGCCTTGAGCACGCCATCCTGGTGGATGCCGCTGGCATGGGCGAAGGCGTTGGCGCCGACCACCGCCTTGTTGGGCTGCACGACGAAGCCGGTGGTCTGGCTGACCATGCGGCTGGCCGGCACGATCTGCGTGGTGTCGATGGTCACGTCGAGACCGAAGTAGTCGCGGCGGGTCTTGACCGCCATCACCACCTCTTCGAGCGAGCAGTTCCCGGCACGCTCGCCCAGGCCGTTGATGGTGCATTCGACCTGGCGGGCACCGCCGATCTTCACGCCGGCCAGGGAATTGGCCACCGCCATGCCGAGGTCGTTGTGACAGTGGACGGACCAGATGGCCTTGTCGCTGTTGGGCACCCGCTCGCGCAGGGTGCGAATGAAGTTGCCGTAGAGCTCGGGCACGCCATAGCCGACGGTGTCGGGGATGTTGATCGTGGTCGCGCCGGCGTCGATCACCGCCTCCAGCACGCGGCAGAGGAAATCGGGGTCGGAGCGGTAGCCGTCCTCGGGCGAGAACTCGACGTCACCGACCCGGCTGCGCGCGTAGGCCACCGCGCTGCGGGCCTGGGCCAGCACCTGCTCGCGGCTCATGCGCAGCTTCTTCTCCATGTGGAGTTCGCTGGTCGCGATGAAGGTGTGGATGCGTGCACGGGCGGCACCGGCCAGGGCCTCGGCCGAGCGCGAGATGTCGCGCTCGTTGGCACGCGACAGCGAACAGACGGTGGATTCCTTGATCGCGTCGGCGATCGCCTTCACGGCTTCGAAGTCACCGTTGCTGGAGGCCGCGAAACCGGCCTCGATCACGTCGACACGCAGGCGTTCGAGCTGGCGCGCGATGCGCAGCTTCTCGTCCTTGGTCATCGAGGCGCCAGGCGATTGCTCGCCGTCGCGCAAGGTGGTGTCGAAGATGATGAGCTTGTCAGCCATGAGAACTCCGTGGTCGGGATCGGAGGAAAAGCGCCCGCCGGAAACGAAACGGCCCGCGGGCGCAAAGCACGCGGGCCGTCGAGGCATGGGATTCAGATGTGCGCCATCAACGAGCCCGCAAAGCGGCCAGCAGGCCGATTAGGCCTAGCGACAGCAGGAGGGGCTGAGCGATGAACGACATGGCTTGAATGTAGCACGCGGCTCGTGGATGGATCGCGGAGGCCGGGCGGTCAGCCATGAAGCCCGCGTTCATCGGGCTCGTCCATGGAGGTGGCAATCACGCTGACGGGCTTGCCCTTGCTGCGCTTCCACAAATAGACGGCATAGCCCGAGAAGCCGTAGATCCAGAACAGGCCGAACAGCACCGCCGGCGGATGGATGTTGATCAGCGCGATGCCGAGTGCAATCGCCACGATCACGATGAAAGGCACGCTGCGCTTGAAGCTCACGTCCTTGAAGCTGTAGAAGGGCACGTTGGTGACCATCGTCAGACCCGCATACAGCGTGACGCCGAAGGCCGTCCAGGCCAGGCCGGGAATGTCGCGGGCACCGGTCCAGCCCATGTCGTCAAGCAGCCAAATGAAGCCGGTCACCAGGGCTGCGGCGGCCGGGCTGGGGAGGCCCTGGAAGAAACGCTTGTCGACCACGCCGATGTTGGTGTTGAAGCGCGCAAGCCGCAGCGCCGCACAGGCGCAGTAGACGAAGGCCGCGATCCAGCCGGCCTTGCCCAGGCCCTGCAGGGCCCATTCGTACATGATCAGCGCGGGCGCGGCGCCGAAGCTGACCATGTCGGACAGGCTGTCCATCTGCTCGCCGAAGGCACTCTGGGTGTTGGTCATGCGAGCGACACGGCCGTCCAGGCTGTCGAGCACCATGGCGCAGAACACGCCGACCGCCGCCAGATCGAAGCGCTGGTTCATCGCCATCACGATGGCGTAGAAGCCGCCGAACAGGGCCGCCAGCGTGAACAGATTCGGCAGGATGTAGATGCCCTTGCGCCGAGGGCGGCGTGGCGGCATCGGATCCTCGGGATCCTCGTCCGCGCCCTCCGGCAGGGTGCTCAGCTCGGTGCCGCTGCTCATGGCGTGGGCAGCGTGGCCAGCACGGTGGTGGTGGCGCTGACCTTCTGGCCGGGGGCCACGCGCGGCTGGGCGTCCAGCGGCAGGTAGACGTCGACCCGCGAGCCGAAGCGGATGAAGCCGTAGCGCTGACCCCGCCTGAGCACGGCCCCGACCTGCGTGTAGCAGAGGATGCGCCGCGCGATCAGGCCGGCCACCTGGACCAGGGTCACCGTGCGGCCACCCGCATCGATCACGACCGCATTGCGCTCGTTCTCGGTGGAGGCCTTGTCGAGGTCGGCATTCAGGAACTTGCCCGGGAAGTACTGCACCGCCTTCACCGTGCCATCCACGCCCGAGCGGTTGCTGTGGACGTTGAACACGTTCATGAAGACGCTGATCAGCAGGGCGTCGCGGCCCGCATAGGGATCGTGCGCGCGCTCGACCTTGACGATGCGGCCGTCAGCCGGCGACAGCACGGCGCCGGCTTCGGCCGGCACGGCCCGCGGCGGATCGCGGAAGAACTGTACGACGAAGACCAGCAACAGCCAGGCGATGGCGGCCAGCCAGACGGGCAGGTAGGCCGAGGCGAGCAGCGCGATGACGAGCATGCCGCCGATGAATGGCCAGCCTTCACGGGCCAGCAGGGGGTGGGGGTACTCCATAGCGGGCGAGGATAACCGAGGGGGAGAGGCTCGCCTGACAGGGCCCGACCCGGGCCCCCAGGCGGCATGCGGGGCTTCGGGGCCCCAAAGCAAACCGGCCCCCGCGGGGGCCGGTCGGTCGTCGCAAGCGGCCGGGATCAGCCGAAGTTCTTGGCGGCGAAGTCCCAGTTGACCAAGTGATTGAGGAAGGTCTCGACGAACTTCGGGCGCTGGTTGCGGTAGTCGATGTAGTAGGCGTGCTCCCACACATCGATCGTCAGCAGCGCGGTGTCGGCGGTGGTCAGCGGGGTGCCGGCGGCGCCGGTGTTGACGATGTCGACGCTGCCATCGGCCTTCTTGACCAGCCAGGTCCAGCCCGAGCCAAAGTTGCCGACCGCGCTCTTGGTGAAGGCTTCCTTGAAGGCCGCGTAGCTGCCGAACTTCGCGCCGATGGCCGCAGCCAGGGCGCCGGTGGGTTCACCGCCGCCGTTGGGCTTCATGCAGTTCCAGAAGAAGGTGTGGTTCCAGATCTGCGCGGCGTTGTTGTAGATGCCGCCGCTGGACTTCTTGACGATGGACTCCAGATCCATCGATTCGAACTCGGTGCCCTTCTGCAGGTTGTTGAGGTTCACCACGTAGGCGTTGTGGTGCTTGCCGTGGTGGTACTCGAAGGTTTCCTTCGACAGGTGCGGCGCCAGGGCATCGGCGGCGTAGGGCAGGGCGGGAAGGGTGTGTTCCATGAGGGGTCCTGGCTGAGGGGGTGGCACCGGGCGGGGGCCTAGAACGGATCGTTTTGATTGTAGGCAAGGGAGGGGAAGCCCCCGGAGCCGGCCGTCCTTCACCCGGGGGGCGTGGCCGCAGCCGGCTCAGCGGCCACGCCGGGGCCGTCGCCCCGGTGCAGGCGGCAGCAGCGCCTCGGCCCGCGCCTGCACCCGCCCGTCGGCCAGCACCGCCTCGAAGGACTCGCCGGGCTGAAGCTGCGCGACCGAGCACAGCGGCTGGCCGCCCGGCGCCTCCAGCCGCGACCAGCCGCGGGCCAGCACGCGGGCCGGGTCCAGGGCATCGAGTCGGACGCCCAGCTGCATCAGCTGCTGCGCCAGGGCCTCGCGCCGGGTCTGCGCCGCATGCCGGCCGCGCAGGGCCAGGCGGTCCAGGGTCTGGCCGCGGGCCTGAAGCTGACGCTCCAGCGCAAGGCGGCGACGCTGGTCCAGGCCGGCCAGGCGCTCGCGCTCACGGGCCAGGCGCTGGGCCGGCCGGGCCAGGCGCAGGCCGAGGCGGTCGAGCCGCTCGCCCTCGCGCTCGAGCCGGCGGTTCATGCCCTCGCCGACCCGGCCCTGAAGCTGCGCCAGCTGCAACAGGAGGCTGTCGCGGCTGGGTGCAGCCAGCTCGGCGGCAGCGGTAGGTGTCGGCGCGCGCAGGTCGGCGGCCAGGTCGGCCAGGCTGAGGTCGGTCTCGTGGCCGATGCCGGTGAGCACCGGCACCGGGTGGGCGGCAATCGCGCGGACCAGGGCCGGGTCGTTGAAGGCCCACAGGTCTTCCATCGAGCCGCCGCCGCGGGCCAGGATCAACAGCTCGATCTCCGGCCGGCGCGCGGCCGCTGCCAGCGCGGCGCACAGTGCAGCCGGCGCGTCGACGCCCTGCACCGGGCTGGGCAGCACCAGCACCCGGACCTGCGGCGCGCGCCGGGCCAGGGCGGTGCAGACGTCGTGCAGGGCCGCGCCGGCCAGCGAGCTGACCACGCCGATGCAACGGGGCAGCCGGGGCAGCGGCCGCTTGCGTCCGGCCTCGAACAGGCCCTCGGCCGCGAGTTGGGCCTTGAGCCGCAGGAAGCGCTCGTAGAGGGCACCGACCCCGGCGCGCTGCAGCGATTCGGCGACGAACTGCAGCTCGCCGCGCGGCTCGTAGACCGCGACGCGGCCGCGCAGCTCGACCGCCTCGCCCTCGCCGGGCAGGCTGGCCAGCAGGGCCGCGGCGCGCCGGAACATCGCGCAGCGCAGGCTGGCGCCGCCGGCCGGGTCCTTCAGCGTGAAGTAGCAGTGGCCGCTGGCCGCGCGGGTGAAGCCGCTGATCTCGCCGCGCACCGTGACGCTGGCAAAGCGGGCGGCCAGGGTCTCGGCCACGGCCTGCACCAGGCCGGCGACCGACCAGGCCGGCCGGCCGGCCGCCGAGGTCTCGCCCGGCCTCATCGGCAGCCCCCAGCGCACGCTGCGCACTTGCTGCAGCGCACAGCGGATCGAAGGAACTCCACAAGCGCGGCGCCGGTTGCACGGGCCTCCGCAGCCCCTGTCATGCGCCCGCCATATCGTCTCAAGGGGTTGATTTTCAAGGACATTTTTCTGCCTCACGATGAGGCAATCTGTTGCGAACGCAGGATTCATGCGCCTTTGCGGGCCGTCAGAGCAGCTTGCCCACAAAGTTATCCACAGGGACGGTGGATGACCGGAGCCCTGCAAGAGGCGGTCCGATAATCGCCCGCCATGCCGCTCCCCCCCCCTCCCCGCCCCTGGCGCGTCCGGCTCGAACTGCGCCTGCAGGCGGCCTGGCGCGGTCGCGGTGGCCTGGCCTGCAGCCTGCTGCCGCTGGCCGGGCTGTTCGGCCTGCTCGGCGCGCTGCATCGCGGGCTCTACCGCCTCGGGCTGCGGCGCGCACGGCATCCGGGCTGTCCGGTGGTGGTGGTCGGCAACCGGATTGTCGGCGGCGCCGGCAAGACCCCGACCACGCTGGCCGTGGTCGCCGCGCTGCAGGACCTGGGCTGGCGGCCGGGCATCGTCTCGCGCGGGCACGGCCGGCGCGAGATGGGCCGCATCCTTGGCGTCACACCGGAGGCCGAGGCCGAGACGGTCGGCGACGAGGCCCTGCTGATGCGGCTGCGCAGCGGCGTGCCCGTCTGGGTCGGCCGGGACCGCGCGGCGGCGGCCGACGCGCTGCGCGCGGCGCATCCCGAGGTCGACGTGATCGTCGCCGATGACGGACTGCAGCACCTGCGGCTGGCGCGCGACGTCGAGCTGCTGGTCTTCGACCGTCGCGGCGCCGGCAACGGCTGGCTGCTGCCGGCCGGACCGCTGCGCGAGCCGCTGCAGACCCGATCCTTCGCCCGGCGGGCCTGCCGGGTGATCTACAGCGACGGGCGGGCCAGCACCGCCCTGTCCGGCCTGATCCTGCAGCGCCGGCTGAGCCCGCCCCAGACCCTGGCGGACTGGTGGGCGCGCCAGCCCGCGGCGCCGGCCGCGGCCTGGGCTGCACTGCGCGAGGGGCCGCAGCCCCTGGCCGCGCTGGCCGGCATCGCGCATCCGGAGCGCTACTTCGAGGCCCTGCGGGCCGAGGGCCTGAAGGTGGACGGTCTGCCCTGCGCCGATCACGACCGCCTCGACCCCCTGCCCTGGCCGCCCGGCCTGCCGCGCCTGCTGCTGACCGAGAAGGACGCGGTGAAGATCCGCCCCGAGCGCCTGGCCCGCGAGCGTCCGGGCAGCTGCGTCTGGGTCACGCCGCTAGACTTGCCCGCGACCCCGGAGTTGGTTGCGGCGCTGCACGAGGCGCTGGGCCCGCCCCCCGGTCGCGGCGGACCGACCGCCGCCCCCTGACCCCCTGCCGACGCGCCCGATGGACACCCGCCTGATCGACCTGCTGGTCTGCCCGATCTGCAAGAGCCCCCTGAGCCACGACCGCGAGGCCCGGGAGCTGATCTGCGCCGCCGACCGGCTGGCCTTCCCGATCCGGGACGGCATCCCGGTCATGCTGGAGAACGAGGCCCGCCCCCTGGACGACAGCTCGCCGACCGCCGTCGAAGGCCTGCCGGCATGAAGCCGGTCGTGCTGATTCCGGCGCGGATGGCCTCCAGCCGCCTGCCCGGCAAGCCGCTTGCCGACCTGGCGGGCAAGCCGATGGTGGTGCGCGTGGCCGAACGGGCTGCACGGGCCGATGCCGCCCGCGTGGTGGTGGCCGCGGACGATGCACGCATCCTCGCGGCCTGCGGAGCCCACGGCATCGAAGCCGTGATGACCCGCACCGACCATCCGACCGGCAGCGACCGCCTGGCGGAGGCCTGCGCCCTGCTCGGCCTGGACGATGCGGCCGTCGTCGTCAACGTGCAGGGCGACGAGCCGCTGATCGACCCCGCCCTGATCGATGCCTGCGCGCGGCTGCTGGCCGAACGGGACGAATGCGTCATGGCCACCGCGGCCCATGCCATCGACAGCGTCGAGGAGTATCTGAACCCGAACGTGGTCAAGGTCGTCTGCGACCGCCTGGGCCGCGCGCTGACGTTCTCACGCGCGCCGCTGCCCTGGTGGCGCGATGGCCACGCCAACGGGGTGCACCGGCTGCCCGAGCCGGCCCCCTTGCGCCACATCGGCCTGTACGCCTACCGCGTCGGCTTCCTGCGGCGCTACCCGCTGCTTCAGGCCTGCGCCCTGGAGGCGACCGAGTCGCTGGAACAGCTGCGCGTGCTCTGGCACGGGGAGCGCATCGCCGTGCATGTGGGCGCGGGCCGGCCGGGGCCGGGCGTCGACACGCCCGAGGATCTGGCCCGCGTGCGCCGCCTGTTCGTCGAGGGCGCCGGGCTGCTGTCGTAAGCAGGACACAGGAATGCGGGTGCTATCCTCGCCCGAGGTTTGCGCCTGACAGGGCGCGGACATTTTTTTGGCCGCGGTGCAGAGGCACCGCAAAGAGCACGAGGAACGGATGAGACTGATCCTGTTGGGAGCGCCCGGCGCGGGCAAGGGCACGCAAGCCGCCTTCATCTGCCAGCGTTACGGCATCCCGCAGATTTCGACCGGCGACATGCTGCGTGCGGCCGTCAAGGCCGGCACCCCGCTGGGCCTGGAAGCCAAGAAGGTGATGGACGCGGGTGGCCTCGTCAGCGACGACATCATCATCGGCCTCGTGAAGGAACGCATCGCCCAGCCGGACTGCGCGAAGGGCTTCCTGTTCGACGGCTTCCCGCGAACCATCCCGCAGGCCGACGCGATGAAGGCCGCCGGCGTCAAGCTGGACCTGGTGCTCGAGATCGACGTGCCCGACGAAGCCATCATCGAGCGCATGAGCGGCCGCCGCGTGCACGTGGCCTCGGGCCGCACCTACCACGTCAAGTTCAATCCGCCCAAGGTGGAGGGCAAGGACGACGCGACCGGTGAAGACCTGATCCAGCGCGACGACGACAAGGAAGCCACCGTCAAGAAGCGGCTGGAGGTCTACCAGAGTCAGACCCGCCCGCTGGTCGACTACTACTCGGCCTGGTCGGCCACCGGCGATGCGGCCGCGCCGCGCTATGCGCGCATCCTCGGCCTGGGTACGGTGGAAGAGATCACCGCCCGCGCACTCGCCGCGCTGGGCTGATCCACCGCGGGGCGGGCGCAGCGCCGGCCCCCAGAAAGAAGAAACCCCGCCCGCCGTGAGGCGGACGGGGGTTGCGACCGGAGTCGCTGGCGGTCTGCCGAACCGGACGGAGGGGCCGGGTATCAGGCCGCGGAGGCCCAGGGATGGACCTCGGTGCATGCCCTGGATGGGCGAACCCATCTTGCGACCGCCCCCCGGTCCTGACCAGCGGGGTTTGACTATCGGCCCGGCCCGCGCCTGCCGGTCCGGGCTATGCCTCAAGGGCGATCCAGGCCCAGGCCGGCCACGATGCCCTCGACACGCCGCGTGACCTCGGGGGACATGCTGAGCGCACGACCCCACTCCCGCTCGGTTTCGCCCGGCCATTTGTTCGTTGCATCCAGGCCCATCTTGCCGCCCAGGCCACTGACCGGGCTGGCGAAATCCAGGTAGTCGATGGGTGTCTGCGGCACCAGGGTGGTGTCGCGCACCGGGTCCATCCGCGTGGTGATGGCCCAGATCAGCTCCTTCCAGTCGCGCACGTTGACGTCCTCGTCGGTGACGACGATGAACTTCGTGTACATGAACTGCCGCAGGAAGCTCCACAGTCCGAACATCAGCCGCTTGGCATGGCCGGGGTAGGCCTTCTTGATGCTGATCGCGGCCAGGCGGTAGCTGCAGCCCTCGGGCGGCAGGTAGAAATCGACGATCTCCGGAAACTGCTTCTGCAGGATGGGCACGAAGACCTCGTTGAGCGCGACACCGAGGATGGCGGGCTCGTCGGGCGGCTTGCCGGTGTAGGTGGAGTGGTAGATCGCCTGGTGGCGGCGCGTCAGGCGCTGCAGCTCGACGACGGGGAACCAGTCCTGCTCGTTGTAATAGCCGGTGTGGTCGCCGAAGGGGCCTTCGAGCGCATGCAGGTAGCCGCCCTTCTCCTTCAGCGGCACCCCATCGGCGCTGTGCCCGACGAAGCCGGCGGCGGCCGGCGGGATGTGTCCCTCCAGCACGATCTCGGCGCTGGCGGGCACCTGCAGCCAGCGACCGGCCTCGCCGACCGCGGTGTCGACCACCTCGGTACGGCTGCCGCGAAGCAGGCCGGCAAACTGGTACTCGCCCAGGGTGTCGGGCACCGGCGTGACGGCGCCGAGGATGGTCGCCGGGTCGGCCCCGAGCGCCGTGACCACCGGGAAAGGCTGGCACGGATTCGCCAGTGCGAAGTCGCGGAAATCGAGGGCACCGCCGCGATGCGCCAGCCAGCGCATGATGGTCTGGCGCGGGCCGATCTTCTGCTGGCGGTAGATGCCGAGGTTCTGGCGCGCACGCGCGTTCGGAACCGATTGCGGCCCGCGGGTGACGACCAGGCCCCAGGTGATCAGCGGGCCGGCGTCGCCGGGCCAGCAGGTCTGGATGGGCAGTTCGCCGAGGTCGATCTCGGCGCCTTCGAGCACCTCGTCCTGACAGGGCGCGCGGCGCAGGCGCTCGGGCTTCATCGACCACAGGGCCTTGCCCAGCTGCAGCAACTTGCCGGCGTCCTTCAGGCCCCGCGGCGGCTCGGGCTCCTTGAGGCTGGCCAGCAGCTGGCCGATCGTGCGCAGTTCCCCGACCTCGTCGGCCCCCATGCCCAGCGCGACCCGACGGGGGGTGCCGAAAAGGTTGGCCAGGACCGGCGTGGCGCCGGGCCGGGAACCCGGCGTTTCACAAGGGGTCTCGAAAAGCAGCGCGGGGCCTGCGGCACGCAGCGTGGCGTCGGCAATCGCCGTCATCTCCAGCCGGGGAGAGACTGGCTCGCGGATGCGGCGCAGCTCGCCGCCAGCTTCCAATCCTTGAATGAAGTCCCGCAAATCCCGGTATTTCATGCTTATGCGGAATGAACCGCGGCTTCTTTATGGTTGACAGGTTATTTGAAGCGTCCCTAGACTGCGGGCCGTCCCTAGGGATAACCCGCGCCACGGTCGTGGCGCGACGCTGCCGATGGTCCCAACCCGGGGGTCCGCCTGTTTGAGGCCGACCCGTTCCACCCGCCGGGGGATTATCGAATGGGGGGTGCAGACGGATCGTTCCGTCCCGCGACCACCCCAGGAAAGGAGAGACATGACAGCGTTCCAAGCCACACCGAAGGCGGGCGCGGCCCCTGGCCTCGCCCTCCGGCGGTCCGGTCAGGCCCTCATCCGCCCGATCGCGCTCTTTTTGAAAGATGCAGGCCAGGGCCTGCTCGAGGTCTGCCACAACTCCTTTGCGCTGCTGGGCCTGGGCGTGGTGGCGGCGAGTCTTTTCCTGGCGGGCCGGCCGGAGCTTCGCGCCTCGCTGGAGCTGCGGGCGCTGGGCTGGCTGCAAGTCCGGCAGGACCTTCGCTCGGAGGCCGATCCGAACGTCACCGTGGCGCTGGCAGAGCTCGGCGCGGCCGAGCGGGTGACCGCCGCCGACCCCGGTTCGCTGACCCGGCAGCAGGCCGCCATCGCGCAGTGGCTGTCGCGCCGCTACCGGGTGGCCCCCGAGCCGGTCAGCCGCCTGGTGCAGGAAGCCTGGGAAGTGGGCCGCCGCGCGAACCTGGATCCGACCTTGATCCTCGCGGTGATCGCGATCGAGTCGCGCTTCAACCCCTTCGCGCAGAGCCCGGTGGGCGCCCAGGGCCTGATGCAGGTCATGACCCGCGTGCACGACGAGAAGTACGAGAACTTCGGCGGCACCCTGGCCGCCCTGGATCCCCTGGCCAACCTGCGGGTCGGCGTGCAGGTGCTCAAAGAGGCGATCGACCGCAGCGGCTCGGTCGAGGGCGGGCTCAAGCATTACGTGGGCGCGGCCAACCTGGAGACCGACGGGGGCTACGCGAGCAAGGTGCTCTCCGAGCAGTCGATGCTGCAACGCGTGGCCGGCGGTCGCCAAGTCACCCTGCTCAGCCCGCATGCCCTGCCGCCGCGGCGGACCCCTGCGCCGGCGGGTGGCGCGGCCTCGGCAGGCGGCAGCCGTCCGACCGGTTCGCAGCCGCAGAACAGCCCGGCGGACGGCAGCGAGGGCAGCGAGGGCAGCCGCTCGATCACGCTGCTGATGCCGCTTCAGAGTCCGCCGATGGCGGTGTTGCAGCAGCTTGCATCCTCGCGCTGAGGGCTCGCCGGCAAGCCCGGCGATTCAGCGGTGCTTATCCGGGCCGTCACAATCCCTGAGGCCAGGCTCGCAGAGCCTGCCGCTACACTGATTTCACCCTGCCGAGCCCTCGGCACACGGTCTTGCCAGGGTGCCGGCCGACACCGCGCCAGCGCTCCACGCCCGCTCTGCGGCGCGGAGGAACTCGTCGGAACCCGCTCCCTTTGACACCCTTGATGGGACTCTCCATGTTCGATCGCAGCACTTCGACCCTCGCCAACATCGACCCGGACCTCTGGGCAGCCATCCAGGCGGAAAACCACCGCCAGGAAGCGCACATCGAGCTGATCGCGTCGGAGAACTACACCTCGCCGGCCGTCATGCAGGCGCAGGGCACTCAGCTGACCAACAAGTACGCCGAGGGCTACCCGGGCAAGCGCTACTACGGTGGCTGCGAGAACGTCGACGTGGTCGAGCAACTCGCCATCGACCGGCTCAAGCAGATGTACGGCGCCGGCTTCGCCAACGTCCAGCCCAATTCCGGCTCGCAGGCCAACCAGGCGGTCTTCCTCGCCCTGCTCCAGCCCGGCGACACCATCCTGGGCATGAGCCTGGCCGAAGGCGGCCACCTCACCCACGGCATGGCGCTGAACATGTCGGGCAAGTGGTTCAAGGTCGTCAGCTACGGCCTCAACGCGGCCGAGGAGATCGACTACGACGCGATGGAGCGTCAGGCCCACGAGCACAAGCCCAAGCTGATCATCGCCGGCGCCTCGGCCTATGCCCTGCGCATCGACTGGGCGCGCTTCGCCAAGGTCGCCAAGGATGTTGGCGCCTACCTGATGGTCGACATGGCCCACTATTCGGGCCTGATCGCCGCAGGCGTCTACCCGAACCCGGTGCCCTTTGCCGACGTCGTCACCTCCACCACGCACAAGAGCCTGCGCGGCCCGCGCGGCGGCATCATCGTCACCAACAACGAAGAGATCGCCAAGAAGATCAACAGCGCGGTCTTCCCGGGCCTGCAGGGTGGGCCCCTGATGCACGTCATCGCCGGCAAGGCCGTGGCCTTCCACGAGTGCCTGCAGCCCAGCTTCAAGGTCTACCAGGAGCAGGTGCTCAAGAATGCCGCCGTCCTGGCCAACACCCTGATCGAGCGTGGCCTGCGCATCGTCAGCGGCCGGACCGAAAGCCATGTGATGTTGGTCGACCTGCGCGCCAAGGGCATCACCGGCAAGGACGCCGAGCGCGTGCTCGGCGAGGCCCACATCACCTGCAACAAGAACGGCATCCCCAACGACCCGCAGAAGCCGATGATCACCAGCGGCATCCGCCTGGGCTCGCCGGCCATGACCACCCGCGGCTTCAAGGAAGAGCAGGCCCGCCTGACCGCCCACCTGGTGGCCGACGTGCTGGATGCGCCGAACGATCCGGCCCGCATTGCCGAGGTGCGTGCCAAGGTCGAGGCCCTGACCCGCGACTTCCCGGTCTACCGCTGAGCCCGTCCCGGCGGCCCCGCCGCCGCTGCTAAGCTTCGACGACCCGCCCGTGCGATCCCGCCCGGCGGGTCGTTTGTCTTGGAGTTCCGGCCCCCATGCGCTGCCCCTTCTGCCAGCACGAAGACACCCAGGTCGTCGAGACCCGGGGCTCGGACGAGGGCACGGTGATCCGCAGGCGCCGCCGCTGTCCGTCCTGCGACAAGCGCTTCACGACCTACGAACGAGCGGAGCTGGCCATGCCCACCGTCGTGAAGAAGGATGGCACCCGGGTCGATTTCGACCGCGCGAAAGTGCGTGCCTCGATGCAGCTCGCGCTCCGCAAGCGCTCGGTCAGCATGGACCAGATCGATGCCGCCGTCGCCCGCATCGAAGAGGCGCTGCTGGCGGCCGGCGCCAATGAAACGCCCTCCAGCCGCATCGGCGAGCTGGTCATGCGCGAGCTGATGAAGCTCGACAAGGTCGCCTACGTGCGCTTTGCCTCCGTCTACCGCAGCTTCGAAGGCGTGGACGAATTCAGCCGCCTGATCCGCGAGATCTGAGCCTCCCTAGTCCGTCGGGCCCCCTCCCCAGCGCGGGGGGACGTCGCCAGCCGGCCCGCAGCCTAAGGTGCAGCCAAGGCCCCGTCCTGGGGCCAGGGAGCGCACGATGACGGGTCCGTCCCTGCAGACCGAAGGCGGTCTGACCCTGGTTGAACTGCTCGTTGCCCTGGCGGTTTCGAGCCTGCTGCTCGGCCTCGGCGCCCCCCCGTGGATCGACCACCTTGAGCGACGACGTCTCGAAGGTGGCCTGCAGCGCCTGCGCAGCGAGCTGCAGCTGCTGCGACAGGACGCACTGGCGCGCCAGCAGACGCTGCGCATGGGCTTTGCCGACAGCCCCGGACTCGGGAGCTGCACGATCAGCCACACCGGTGCCGCTGGCGCATGCATCTGCAACCCGGCCACCGGTGGCGTCAGCTGCGGCTCCGGGGCCCAGGCGCTGCGCAGCCAGCACTGGCCGGCCGCCGACCGGGTGCGCCTGGGCAGCAACGTGACCAGCCTGGCGGTGTCGCCCCTGCTCGGCACCGTCAGCCCCACGGCCACCCTGAAGCTCAGCGACAGCCGCGGCCGCGAGCTGCGCGCCGTGCTGAATGTGATGGGCCGGGTCCGCAGCTGCACGGCAGGTCATCCCAGCCTGCCGGGCCAGCCTGCCTGCTGAGGTGGGGCGATGTCCGGCAGATCTCGAGGCATTCGACGGCCGGCAGGCTGGACCCTGGTCGAGCTGGCCGTCGTGCTGGGCCTGCTCACCCTGCTCAGCAGCCTGACCCTGCCGAGCTTCCTGGCCCAGCAACGCGAGGGCCGCCGCAGCGAAGCCCTCGGCCTGCTCATGGAGATCGAGCTGCGACAGACGCAGTGGCACGCCCTGAACGGCAGCTACAGCGCCAATCTCGGCAGTGCCGAGCTGGCCCTGGACCCGCACAACAGCCACAGCCTCCAGCTGCAAGCCCCGAGCGGACGCTACCGGATCGAGCTGCATGCGGTCGGCAGCGAGGGCTACCAGCTCCGGGCCATCGCCCAGGGCAGCCAGGATGCCGATCTGCCCTGCCGCTTGCTGGTGCTGGAGCAGGCTGCGCTGCACACACGCCGACTGGCCGGCCCGGCGCCCGAGGCCCTGCTCGATGCCACCAGCTCGCCGGGCGCACGGCGCTGCTGGAAGCTGTGAGGCTTGCGCCATCGGCCCGCGGGGCCACGCTGATCGAGCTGATGCTCGGCCTGACCCTGGCCGCGCTGCTGCTGGCGACTGCGCTGAGGCTGATGGCCGTCCAGATCGACACCTTCCTGCGCACGATGCGCGGCGTACAGCTCGACCAGGACCTGCGCGCGGCCAGCGATCTGATCGTGCGTGAGCTGCGCCGCGCCGGTCACTGGCCTGCGGCGCTCGACGGCGGCAGCACGCCGAATCCCCTGGGTGGCCTGCTGCTCGGCGGTACGCCGGGCAGCGCAGTCGTCGGCTACAGCTACGAGGAAGCGGGTGTTGCCCAGCACCGCGTGCTGCGGCTCAGCAGCAGCACGCTGCAGATGCAGCTGGGTCCGACGGCGAGCTTCCAGGCCCTGAGCGATCCGGCCGTCACGCGGGTGCTGAGCTTCGAGCTGCTCCTGATCGCCCACAGCCAGCCGGCCTGGCTGGCCTGCGCGGGCTCCGCCAGCCCCGGGCTGCGCACGCCGCGGCAACTGGCCCTGCAGATCACCGCCGAGTCTCCCGTCGACCCCCGTGTGCGCGGCCAGGTCCGCACACGCATCCGGCTGCGCAATGACGCCCTTGCCACCCCGCCCACCTGCAGCAGCTGAACGCGGGTTGGCCTCGCTCAGCCTCGGCAGCCTGCTGATGCTTGGTCTGCTGGTGCTGGGCGGACTCTTGCTGCAGGCTCAGCTGGCCGAGCTGCGCAGCGGCGAGCGCCAGCTGCGCACGCTTCAGGCCCGTGAAGCCGCCGAGGCCGGCCTGGCCTGGGCCCGTGTCCAGCTGAACCATCCCCCGCTGACAGTCCCCGGTCTCTGCCCGGCCCCTGGACTGCGCGACCACCTGCTCCAGATCCCGGTCGGGACGGGCCCCCTGCTGCCACAGCCCCTGCATCCTCCACCCCGCGCAGCCTGTCGCTTGGACCCGGAGGGACCGGTCTGCGACTGTCCGCCCCCGGCCTCGGGCCAGCTGCCGGCCGTCGCCGGATCCTCCCCCGGCTTCAGCGTGCGGCCGCAGGCCCTGGCCGCCTCTGCGGCGGCAGCCGGGGCGATGTTGCTGCGCATCGAGGGCTGCAGCGAAACCCGCCCGAGCTGCCTCGGCGGCAGCGGCGAGGAAGCGGGCGCACGGGCCGGCCTGACGGTTGGATTCCAGGCCCGGCCCCTGCTGCTGCGCCTGCCCCGCGCGGCCTTGACGGCGGGCGGACGGGTACGGCTCTGCGCACCCGGTCGCCTGGAGAACCCGGAGCCTGCGGCCGGCGGCCTGCTCGTGCATGCCGGCCTGGCCCTGGCACGCCCCGGCGCAGCGGGTGGCCTGCCACCCTGCCCGGCGGACCTCCTGGTCTGTGTCAGCCCGCCCTGCCCCGGCCTGCTGCTGCAGGGTCTGGCGGGCCAACCCGTCTGGGACACCCTGATCGGACCCGATGCCGGTCTGGCCACCCAGCTGGCCAGCTTCGAGGCCCTGAGCCTGCATCTGTTCGGACTCGACGTGCCCCGGCTGCGCCAAGCGCCGGGCATGGTCCGCCTTGCATCCTCGGATGCCACCGGCCTGCTGCCGCTGCGGGTGAGCCAGGGGGCCAGGCGCCTGTGGGTCGAAGGGCCTTTGACGCTGAACGCCCCGGGCGATCTCGGCTCGGCGACTTCGCCGCTGCTGCTGGTCGTCGAAGGCGCCGTTCACTGGCAGGGCGGTGGACGCCTGTTCGGCCTGCTGGTCGCCGACAGCCTGAACGTGGCCGGCGGCCCGGCCGAGGCCGAACTGCAGGGCGCCGTGCTGCTGCGGGGCGACCACGAGGCCCTGGGTCCGCTGCGTGTGCGCTACGACAGCGCCCTGCTGCTGCGGCTGCGCGCCCAGAGCAGTCTGCTGCTGCCCGTGGCCGGCAGCCTGCGCGACTTCTGAGCGCAGGGCCGTGGAGCCCGCCATGATCCGCCGCCGCGCAGGCAGCGCCCTGCTGGAAGCCCTGCTGCTGGCCAGCCTGCTCGCGATCGGCCTGCTCGCCACCACGGGCCTCCAGCAGCGCATGCTGCGCGCCGGGCAGGTGCAGCGGGACCTCGGTGCAGCCGTGCACCTGGGCCAGGCGGCGCTGGACCAGCTTCGCGCACTGGACGATCCTGCTTCGCTCGCCGTCGCCGCGGCCGATCCGGACGGGCTGAAGCAGGCGTTGGCCGGCGCCTCGGCCCCCCTGGCGCTGGCCTTGACGCTGGATCCGGACGGTGCGCTGCGCCGCCTCCGACTCCAGGTGCACGGCGTGCAGGCTGGCGCGGGAGCCGGCACCAGCCTTCAGCTCGACACCTTGCTGGCCCCAGGCGCTGGCGCCTGGTGGGCCGGCCCCGCACCCGCGCCACTGCGCTGGATGGAGCCGCCCGGCGCGCTGCGCCTGGGGCTTGCGCCCGCTGGGGCCGCAGGCCCCGGGCCGCTGCCAGCCGGCCAGCTCGCCGTGCTGGTGAACGGCGAGGTCTGGATCCTGGAGGCCCTCAGTGGTCATGGTCTGAGCCGCTGCAGCGCTTCGTCGGTCTGCCTTGCCCTGCCGACACGGTGGCTGAGCGGTCAGCTGCTCGGGGCCCTGGCGGCCACGGTGGACAGCGTGCAGCTGGTGGCCTCCGAGCATCTGCTGACCGGCCTCGATCTGGATCCCGGCCCCGGCCTTGCGCTTGCCGGCCACCATTGCACGCTCGATGCCATGAGCCATGACGATCCTGCCTGGCCCGGCGGCAGCCGCCGCTACCGCTGCGTGCTGCGGCCCGGCGACCACGACGGCCTGCCCGGCACCCCACCCGTCTGGGGCGGCCGCCTGCAGCTTCAGGCGGCCTCGGCCCCGGGCGGGACGGTGGTCTGCCGGCTGCTTGCCACGCTCGCACCCGGCTTCGACGCCGCCGCCAGCCCACCGCGCTACCGCGACATCGTCGGCTCGCTGAGCCAGCAGCACCTGGTGCTGGCGGCAGGAACCTGCCCGGCCGGCAGCACGCCGCACCAGAACCTGCCCTGAGCCCGTCGCTGGCACGGCAGGAAGCGGGCGGCGGGCGGTGGGCGGTGGGCGGTGGGCGGTGGGCGGTGGGCGGTGGGCGGTGGGCGGTGGGCGGTGGGCGGTGGGCGGTGGGCGGTGGGCGGTGGGCGGTGGGCGGGGACAATGGTCCGATGCTGCCGCCCCCCGCCCCCGCCCTCCTGCAGGCCGCCCTCGACGAGGCCACGCGCGCGATCGGTCTCTCCGAACCCAACCCCCGTGTCGGCTGCCTGCTGATCGACGCCGAGGGCCGCGAGATCGCCCGTGGCCACACCCAGCAGGCCGGCGGGCCGCATGCCGAGATCGTCGCGCTGCGCGCCGCCGCGGCGGCCGGACGCTCGGTGCGCGGCGCGACCGCCCTGGTCACCCTCGAACCCTGCAGCCACCATGGCCGCACACCGCCCTGCTGCGACGCGCTGGTGGCCGCCGGCCTGGCGCGGGTCGTGGTGGCCAACGTCGACCCCAACCCCCTGGTGGCCGGCCGCGGCCTGGCCCGGCTGCAGGCCGCCGGGCTGCAGGTGGAGCACCTGGCCGACAGCGACTGGGCGCGCGCAGCCCGTGAGCTGAACCTCGGCTTCTTCTCCCGCATGGTGCGTGGGCGGCCCTGGCTGAGGATGAAGGTCGCGGCCTCGCTCGACGGCCGCACGGCGCTGGACAACGGCAGCAGCCAGTGGATCACCGGCGAGGCCGCGCGTCGCGATGGCCATGCCTGGCGACGGCGGGCCACCGCCGTGCTGACCGGCATCGGCACGCTGAAGGACGACAACCCGCGGCTCGACGTGCGCCTGGTCGAGACGAGGGTGCAGCCGATGCGCGTCGTCGTCGACGCGCGGCTGGAGACCCCGCCCTCGGCCCGGCTGCTGCAGCCGCCTGGCCGGGTGTGGATCTACCACGCGGTCGACGCCGAGGCGCCCGAGCATGCGGCCCGCGCGGCTGCCCTGCGCGCCGCCGGGGCCGGCCTGACCCGCCTGCCCGACCCCCAGGGCAAGGTCGATCTGGCCGCCCTGCTCGCGGCGCTGTCGCAGGAGCATGCCGTCAACGAGCTGCATGTCGAGGCCGGGCACAAGCTCAACGGCTCCTTCGTGCGGGCCGGCCTGGTCGACGAGTTCCTCGTCTACCTCGCGCCGCGCCTGCTGTCGGGCGGGCTGCCCATGGCCAGCTTCGGCCCGCTCCGTGCGCTGGACCAAAGCCTGGACCTGCGCTTCGAGCAGGTGGACCCGGTCGGCGAGGACCTGCGCCTCATCGCGCGGCCACCCGGCCGTTCGCAGTTCTGAGGCTCGCGCGCCCGGCCCTTGCGGCCCGGAGGCCGGGGCGGGCCGGCGACAATCCGGCGATGTTCACCGGCATCGTCAGCGGCCTGGGCCGCATCCTCTCCGTCGACCCGCTGGGCGACGGCCCGCAACACGGCAAGCGCCTGCAGATCGAGACCCCGCCCGGCTGGCTGGCCGGTGTGCAGCTGGGCGACAGCATCGCGATCAACGGCGCCTGCATGACCGTGACCGCCTTCGACGCCCCGCCCGAACCGGCGCCCGGCCGCTTCAGCGTCGATGTGTCGGCCGAAAGCCTGCGGCTGACCGCGGGCCTGGACCGGCCCGGCCCCGTCAACCTGGAACAGGCGCTGCGCGCGCACGACCGCCTGGGCGGCCACCTCGTCAGCGGGCATGTCGATGGCCTGGGCACGGTCGAGGTCTTCGAGCCGGTCGGCGAGAGCTGGCTGCTGGCCGTGCGCGCCCCGGCCGCGCTGGGGCGCTTCCTGGCCGTCAAGGGCTCGATCACCGTCAACGGCGTCAGCCTGACCGTCAACCGCGTCGACGATGAGCTGCAAGGCTGCCGCTTCACCCTCAACCTGATCCCTCACACCCTGGAGCACACCACCCTCGGCACGCTCCAGCCCGGCGCGGCGGTGAACCTGGAGGTGGACCTCATCGCCCGTTACGTCGAGCGCATGCTTGCCGCGGCGCCTGGCCTGCCGCCCGTCGCACGCGCCTGAGCCCCCGCCTCCGGGTTGCCCCGGAGGCCCCCCCTACAATCCCGCCCCATGCCGATTGCCCCCGTCCCCGAGCTCGTCGCCGAAATGGCGGCCGGCCGCATGGTCATCCTCGTCGACGAGGAAGACCGCGAGAACGAGGGTGACCTCGTGATGGCCGCCGACCTCGTGACCCCCGAGGCCGTGAACTTCATGGCCAAGTATGGCCGCGGCCTGATCTGCCTGACCCTGACCCGCGAGCGCTGCGAAAAGCTGCGCCTGCCGCCGATGACGCAGCGCAACGGCGCGCAGCATGGCACGGCCTTCACGGTGTCCATCGAGGCCGCCGAGGGCGTGACCACCGGCATCTCCGCCGCGGACCGCGCGCACACCATCCGCACGGCGGTCGCCCGCGAGACGCGGCCCAGCGACCTGGTCCAGCCCGGCCACATCTTTCCGCTGCAGGCCCAGGAAGGCGGCGTGCTGGCCCGCGCCGGCCACACCGAGGCAGGCTGCGACCTGGCCCGCTTGGCTGGCCTGAGCCCCGCCGCCGTGATCTGCGAGATCATGAACGACGACGGCAGCATGGCCCGCCTGCCCGACCTGGAGATCTTCGCGCGCGAGCACGGCCTGAAGATCGGCACCATCGCCGACCTGATCGGCCACCGCAGCCGCCACGAAACCCTGATCGAACGCGTCAGCCGCCGCCCGCTGCAGACCGCCCAGGGCCTGTTCGACTGCACCGCCTACCGCGACCGCTCCGGCAGCGTGCACCTGGCCCTGTCCCTGGGGCAATGGCAGCCCGACGACACGGTGCCGGTGCGCGTGCACGAACCGCTGTCGCTGATCGACCTGCTCGACATCGGCAGCAGCACCCATTCCTGGCCCCTGCCCAAGGCCCTGGCCGCCTTGCAGGAGGCCGGCCGCGGCGTGGCCGTGCTGCTGAACGCTGGCGACGCAGGCGAGAGCCTGCTCGCCGCGCTGGAAGCCAGCGCCCAGGCCGGCCCGGCCCCGCGCGGCCAGTGGGATCTGCGCACCTACGGTGTCGGCGCGCAGATCCTGCGCGACCTCGGCGTGCGCCGCATGCAGCTGCTTGGCAGCCCGCGCCGCATGCCCAGCATGACCGGCTTCGGCCTGGAGGTGAGCGGCTACCTGGCCGCCCGCTGAGCGCCGCGCCCGGCCGCCGGGCCGGGCCTTCGATCGAATCCGCTCCTTCCTGTTCTTTCTCCCCACGGTCCTCCCCATGCAAGGCGCTGATCAAGGCAAGACCGCCCAGGCCCCCGACGGCCGCGGCCTCAGGGTGGCCCTCGTCCAGGCCCGCTTCAACGCGCCGCTGACCGGCGCCCTGGTGGCCGCCTGCCGGGCCGAACTGCTGGCTCTCGGCGTGGCCGAGGCCGACATCAGCCTGCACACCGTGCCCGGCGCGCTGGAAGTGCCGCTGGCGCTGGAGGCGCTGGCGCGCCGCGGCGGCGTCGATGCGCTGGTCGCGCTCGGCTGCATCGTGCGCGGCGAGACCTACCACTTCGAACTCGTGGCCAACGAGAGCGGCGCGGGCGTGACCCGCGTCGGCCTCGACCACCGCCTGCCGATTGCCAACGTGATCCTCACCGTCGAGACCGAAGCCCAGGCCTGGGCCCGCATCGACAAGGGCCGGGACGGTGCGCAGGTGGCGGTGGAGATGGCCCGCCTGATGAAAGCCCTGTCGTGAGCACGCCCAGCCCCCATCCCGAACCGCCCGCGGCCCCTGCGGCGGACGCCGCGCCCGCCCCCGCGCGCCCGCGCGGTCCGCGCAGCGGCAAGCCCGCCGTCCGCGCCCCGGGCCAGAAGTCGGCGCGCCGCCGCTCGCGCGAGATTGCCGTGCAGGGCCTCTACGAGTGGTTGGTCGCCGGCAGCGAGGCCGGCCTCGTCGACGCCCACATGCGTGAGCAGGACGAGTTCAACCTCGCCGACGCCAAGCACTTCGACCTGCTTCTGCACGGCTGCATCGGCGAAGCCACCCTGCTCGACGAGGTGCTGGCGCGCCACACCGACCGCCGGACCGCCGAGCTCTCGCCGGTCGAGCATGCGGTGTTGCTCGTCGGTGCCTACGAACTGCGGCACTGCCTGGACGTGCCCTACAAGGTCGCGATCAACGAAGCCGTCGAGCTGGCCAAGGCCTTCGGCGGCACCGACGGCCACAAGTACGTGAACGGCGTGCTCGACAAGGCCGCGGCCGAGCTTCGGCCGGTCGAGGTCGCCGCCCGTCGCGGCGGCGCACGCTGAGCCCCTTCCCGCGCAAGCCATGTCCACCGATCCCACCCTGCGCTCCGTGCCGGCGCCCGCCGGGCCGGTGGCGTCCGGCACCGAAGTCTTCCGCCACGTGCTGCGCGTCTACTGGGAGGACACCGATGCCGGCGGTGTCGTCTTCTACGCGAACTACCTGAAGTTCTTCGAGCGGGCGCGCACCGAGTGGCTGCGAGCGATGGGCTGGCAGCAATGGAATCTGCGCGAGCGCGAGGACATGGTCTTCGTGATCGCCGACACCCAGGTGCGCTACCTGCGGCCGGCCCGGCTGGACGACCGGCTTGCGCTCAGCGTGCGGGTGCTCGACGCCGGCCGCAGCCGCCTAACCATCGCCCAGCAGGCCTGGCGCCTGCCCGACGAGACCGCCGAGGCCGGCCTGCCCGGCAGCGACGCCCCCGGGCCGCTGCTGGCCGAGGGCGTGATCCGCATCGCCTGCGTCGAGGCCAGCAGCTTCCGCGCGCGCCGCTTCCCCGAACAGCTGCTCAGCCGCCTGCCGCCCCCGGCGGTGCCGGGCTGAACCGGGCGCCCACCCTGCGACGCCTTCCCGTCTTTCCGCCTTCCGACCGAGCCTGCTCGCATGAACTCGCAAGACCTGTCGATCGTCAACCTGATCCTGCACGCCAGCCTGGTGGTGCAGCTCGTGATCGCGCTGCTCGTGGCCATGTCCCTGGCGAGCTGGGCGGCGATCTTCTCGAAGTACATCGGCCTCAAGCGCGTGCGCGAGGCCAACGAGGGTTTCGAGCGCGAGTTCTGGTCGGGCAGCGCCACGCTGCAGGCGCTCTACCAGGAAGCCCTGCACAGTGCCGAGCAGGGCGGGCCGCTCAACCGCATCTTCGCGGCCGGCATGCGCGAGTTCCTGAAGCTGCGCGAGAAGAAGGTCAGCGACGGCGCGGCCCTGCTCGACGGCGCCCGCCGCGCCATGCGCGCAAGCTACCAGCGCGAGCTCGACACCATCGAGTCGCGCCTGTCCTTCCTGGCCTCGGTCGGCTCGATCTCGCCCTATGTCGGCCTGTTCGGCACGGTCTGGGGGATCATGCATGCCTTCACCGGCCTGGCGAACCTGCAGCAGGTGACCCTGGCCACCGTGGCCCCCGGCATCGCCGAGGCCCTGGTGGCCACCGCCATCGGCCTGTTCGCCGCGATCCCGGCGGTGCTGGCCTACAACCGCTTCGCACGCGACATCGACCGCGTCGCGATCCAGATGGAGACCTTCATCGAGGAGTTCTCCAACATCCTGCAGCGCAACAGCAGCGCCGCCTGATCGAAGGGACACCGCCATGCCCGCGATGGCCAGCCGCGGCGGCTCCCGCCGCCGCACGGTGAGCGAGATCAACATGGTCCCGTTCATCGACGTGATGCTCGTGCTGCTGATCATCTTCATGGTCAGCGCGCCGCTGATCTCACCCAGCGCCATCGACGTGCCCTCGGTCGGCCAGGCCAAGCGTGCGCCGGACCGCGTGATCGAGATCGTCGTGGCCAGCGGGAGCCAGCTCAAGCTGCGGGTCAACGGTCGCGACCACGCCACCGTCAGCGCGGCCGACCTGGCCGGCCGGGTCAAGGCCCTGCAGAACCAGGCCGAGCCCGGCCTGACGGACACGCCCAAGGCCGGCGCCCCGGCCGCGGCGCGTGCGGCCGATCCGTCGAGCCTGACCCCGGTGATCATTTCGGCCGACCGCAACATCAAGTACGACGAGGTCGTCAAGGTCATGGACAGCCTGCAGCGCGGTGGCGTGCAGCGCATCGGCCTGGCGGTCAAGACCGGCTCATGACGGCAGCCCCGGCCGTCGCGGCGCGGCCGCTGCGCGACGCCCTGCGTCCGCGCAGCGCCGATGCCCCCGGGCCTGGCATCGGCCTGGCCCTGCTCGCGCACGCGCTGCTGCTCATCGGCCTGAGCCTGAACCTGGACTGGCGCTCCAGCCCGCCCCAGGGCCTGGAGGCCGAGCTCTGGGCTGCCGTGCCGGTGGTGGCCGCACCGCAGGCGGTCGAGCCGCCGCCGCCCCCGCCGACTCCCGCGCCACCGCCCCCGCCCGCTCCCGCCCGCACGGCGCCGCCGCCGCCCCCCCCGCCCCCGCCCACGGTCGACCGCGAAGCCGAGATCGCGACCAAGCGCCGCGAAGCCGCCCAGGCCAAGGCCGAGGCCGAGCGCGAGAAGGCCGAGCAGAAGAAGCGCGAAGCCGCCGAGCAGCAGAAGCGCGAGGAGGCCGCCAAGAAGAAGGCCGAGGCCAAGAAGAAGGCCGAAGCCGAGCAGACCGCCAAGGCCGAGAAGGCCAGGCAGGCGGCGCAGAAGGCGGCCGACGAGAAGGCCCGCCGCGAGGCCGCCGAGGAAGCCACCCGCGAAGCCATCCGCAGCGAGCAGCTCAAGCGCATCGCCGGCCTGGCCGGCGCCACGGGGGCACCGAACGCCAGCGGCAGTGCCCTGCAATCGGCCGGGCCCTCGGCCAGCTACGCGGGCCGGATTGCCGCCCGCATCCGACCGAACATCGTCTACACCGAGAACCTGTCGACCAACCCGATCGCCACCGTCCGCATCGAGGTCACGCCCGAAGGCCGGATCCGCGGCATCCGCCTGGTTCGCAGCAGCGGTGTGAAGAGCTGGGACGACGCCGTCGTCCGCGCGATCGCGAAGACCGAGGTGCTGCCGCTCGACATCGATGGCAGCATCCCGCCCGAAATGGAACTGGTCTTCAACCGCCAGGATCTCGGCATCCGCTGAGCTGCCCCCCGCCCAAGGACGTACCGTGTCGAACGAGATGGCCCACCTGCTCGAAGAGCTGCGTCCGCAGCTGATGCGCTATGCGCGCTTGCAGACCCGCAACGAGGCCTGGGCCGAGGATGCGGTCTCCGAGACGCTGCTGGCCGCGCTGGAGAAGCCGGGCAGCTTCGCCGGCCGCTCGCAGCTCAAGACCTGGCTGATCGGCATCCTCAAGCACAAGCTCGTCGACCAGCTGCGCAAGCACAGCCGCGAGATCACCGTCGGGCAGCGCAGCGAAGCCGAGGAGGACCGCCGCGACGAGATCGAGGCCCTGCTCTTCGACGACAACGGCGGCTTTCGGGACATGCCGGTGGAATGGGGCGACCCCCAGGCCGTGATCGGCCAGCAGCAGTTCCTGGCCGTGCTCGACGCCTGCGTCGAGGTGCTGCCCGAGCGCCTCGGCCGCGTCTTCATGATGCGCGAGTGGCTGGAACTGGAAACCGAGGAGATCTGCAAGGAACTGGGCATCACCTCGACCAACCTCTGGGTCATGCTGCACCGCGCCCGTCTGCGTCTGCGGGAATGCCTGCAGCTCAACTGGTTCGGTGAAACCTCCCCGGCGGCCTGAGCCCGAATGCCATGAAGTTCCTCGACCGAAGCTGCCTCGAAGCCGCCCGCCTGCTTTCCAAGCGGGCCGATGATCGCCTGACGCTGATCGAGCGCCTGGCCCTGCGCCGCCATCTGGCGGTCTGCGGGGCCTGCCCGCGCTTCGCACGGCAGGTGGACCTGCTGCGCCACGCGGTCGGGCGCTGGAAGCAGTACACCCAGGACTGAAGCCCGGGCCGCGGGCGCGACACGGCGCCCGCGGCAGGGTTCAGGCAGGGACCAGGAAATCGCGGCTGATGCCGAAGCCCAGGTCGTTGACCCGGTCGAGGAAGGCCGTCAGGTAGGCGTGCAGGCCGGTGGCGAGGATCTCGTCGATCCGGCCGTAGCGCAGGTCGGCCCGCAGACGGCCGGCGCGGCGACGGGTTTCCTCGCTCTGCGTGTTGGCGACCAGCTCCAGGTTCGAGACCACCTCGTTGATGCAGGCCGCCAGCGAGCGCGGCATGTCCGGACGCAGGATCAGCAACTCGGCCACGCGCTCGGGGCGGATGGTGTTGCGGTAGACCTTGCGGTAGACCTCGAAGCCCGACACCGAGCGGAGCACGCTGCTCCAGTGATAGAAGTCGACCTCGTGCGGCTCGCGCTGCACGCCCTCACCGAAGAACTCGCTGTCGGCCGCGTGGTACTTGGCGTCGAGCAGGCGGGCGGTGTTGTCCGCACGCTCGAGGAAGGTGCCGATCCGCATGAAGTGGAAGGCATCGTCCTGCAGCATGGTGCCGAGCGTGACGCCGCGCGACAGGTGCGAACGGAACTTGACCCATTCGAGGAACTCGGCCGGATCGCGGCGGTGGGCCCCGCCGGCGATCAGGCGCTTGAACTCCAGCCAGGTGGTGTTGGCCGTCTCCCAGACCTCGGTGGTCAGGGTGCCCCGCACGGCGCGGGCGTTCTCGCGGGCGGCCCGCAGGCAGCTGTGGATGGAGGCCGGGTTGGCTTCGTCGGCCACCATGAAATCGATCACCGCGCGCGGGCTGATCTTGCCGTGCTTGGCCAGGAAGTCGCGCAGCAGTTCGGAGATGCCGAGCAGGCCGCGCCAGCCCTGCTCGGCGGCCTCGCTGGACTGTGGCAGCAGCGAGGCCTGGTAATTGACGTCGAGCATGCGGGCGGTGTTCTCCGCCCGTTCGGTGTAGCGCGCCATCCAGAAGAGGTGGTCGGCGGTGCGCGAAAGCATGGTGGTCTCCCGAAAGGCGTGGATCGATGCGTCTTGGCGTCGCGGCGGTCCGCGATCAGGATTCGAGAACCCAGGTGTCCTTGGTGCCCCCACCCTGCGAGGAATTGACGACCAGCGACCCTTCCTTCAGCGCGACGCGGGTCAGCCCGCCCGGCACCATCTGCACCGACTTGCCGCTCAGCACGAAGGGCCGCAGGTCGATGTGGCGCGGCGCGATGCCGCTCTCGACATAGGTCGGGCAGGTCGACAGCGCCAGCGTAGGCTGGGCGATGTAGTTGGCGGGATTGGCCAGCAGATGGGCGCGGAAGGCTTCGATCTCGGCCTTGCTGGCCGCCGGGCCGACCAGCATGCCGTAGCCACCGGCCCCGTGCACTTCCTTCACGACCAGCTCGGCCAGGTGGTCGAGCGTGTACTGCAGGTCGTCCTTCTCGCGGCAGAGGTAGGTCGGCACGTTCTGCAGGATGGGTTTCTCGCCGAGGTAGAACTCGATCATCTTCGGCACATAGGGGTAGATGGACTTGTCGTCCGCCACCCCGGTGCCGATGGCATTGCAGAGCGTGACATTGCCCTGGCGGTAGACGTCGAGCAGGCCGGCGCAGCCCAGGGTCGAATCGGGCCGGAAGGCGGTCGGGTCGAGGAAGTCATCGTCGACGCGGCGATAGATCACGTCGATGCGCTTGGGACCCTGCGTGGTCCGCATGTAGAGGTAGCCGTCCTTGACGAAGAGGTCCTGGCCCTCGACCAGCTCGACCCCCATCTGCTGCGCCAGGAAGGCGTGCTCGAAGTAGGCCGAGTTGTACATGCCCGGCGTCAGCACGACGACGGTGGGATCGTTCACGCCCGAGGGCGAGACGGTGCGCAGCGTCTCCAGCAGCAGGTCGGGGTAATGCGCGACCGGCGCGATGCGGTGCCCCTCGAAGAGCTCGGGGAAGAGCCGCATCATCATCTTGCGGTTCTCGAGCATGTAGCTCACGCCGCTGGGCACGCGCAGGTTGTCCTCCAGCACGTAGTAGGTGCCGCTGCCGTCGGGCTGGGCAGCCCGCACGATGTCGACCCCGGCGATGTGCGAGTACACGCCGCCGGCCACGTCGACGCCGACCATCTCGGGCCGGAACTGCGCGTTGCGGGTGATCTGCTCGGCCGGGATGATGCCGGCCTTGAGGATCTCCTGGTCGTGGTAGACGTCGTGGATGAAGCGGTTGAGCGCGTTCACGCGCTGGCGCAGGCCCTTCTCCATCTCGCGCCATTCGTGCGCCGGGATGATGCGCGGGATCAGGTCGAAGGGGATCAGGCGCTCGGTGCCCGAGCCATCCTCGTCCTTTGCGCCGTAGACGGCGAAGGTGATGCCCACCCGTCGGAAGATCAGCTCGGCCTCGTCGCGCCGGCTGCGCATCGTTTCCGGCGACTGACCCTGCAGCCAGCGGCCGTAGGCCTCGTAGTGCTTGCGGACTGCCGCGTCGGCGGCGTGCATTTCGTCGTAACGTTTCATCGTGATTCCCTCAAGCCGAAGGGATCAGTGCAGGGATTGTGCCGACCCAGGGCGGTGCGTCGGATCGGGGCTTCGACGCACTCCTGCACAGTGATCAGGCGATTTCGCCCAGACGCGTGCTGACGCGCACCGAAAGCGTGTGGGCACTGCCGCCACGGATCACGCCACGCAGCGGCGTGACGTCGCTGTAGTCGCGGCCAGTGGCCACACGCACATGGCCGGTGCCGGGCACGCAGTCGTTGGTCGGGTCCAGCTCCAGCCAGACGCTGGAGCCGTCAGCCTGCGGACAGGCCACGGCCAGCCAGGCGTGGGATGCGTCGGCCCCCTGCAGCTTCTCCTGGCCCGGCGGGGGCTCCGTGAGCAGGTAGCCGCTGACGTAGCGGGCCGACAGGCCCAGGCCGCGCAGCGCGCCGATCATCAGGTGGGCGAAATCCTGGCAGACCCCCTCGCGGCGCGCGAAGGCATCGAGCACCGGGGTGTTGATCTCGGTGCTGGCCGGGGCGTAGCGGAAGTCGCGGTAGACGCGGTGCATCAGGTCGAGCGCGCCCAGGTGCACCGGCCGACCCGGCGGAAAGCTGGCCAGGGTGTAGGCGCGCAGCCCGGCATCGCGCAGCACGGCCGGCGGCAGCATCGGCGAGGCATAGCGGGCCGCCAGGCCGAGATCGGGCACCGGCGCCTGCGGATCGGCGACAGGCGCCTTCAGGCCGGCCGGCGCGCGGTAGCGGCCCAGGTCGCGCGCATCGTCCCAGGCCAGGCTGTGGTCGGGACAGGCACCGGCCGCCGGCCCGAGCACGACACGGCTGCGGGCCCGCACCAGAAGATGGCGATGCGGCCGCGCCAGGCCGAAGTGGGTGCGCGGATTGCCCCAGGCATCGGGCGCGTCGATGCGGTGGTTCGGCACCGGGTCGATGCTCAGGCTGTGCGCGGCCAGCTGCTGCAGGCCGGCATCCTCGCGCGGGCGCAGATAGGCCAGGTGCTGGGCCAGGTCCACCGGGCTGGCATAGGCGTAGTGGGTCTCGTGCTCGACCTCCAGCACGACCGGCCCGACACGTGGTGCAGCCTTGCGGGCCGCGGGCGGCAGCGCCGTCGCGGCCTCGGCCGCGGGGGCCGCCTCGGGCGGGGACGGCTCAGGAGGCAAGTCGTCGGTCATGGCCGGTCGCCAGGGCGAAGTAGCGCTGACCCAGCGCGTCGGACAGGCTGCTGCCCGCCGCGCTGAGGCGGTCGCAAAGGGCGATCACCGCGGCGCGGTCGGCCTGCGGATCACGATCGGCCTCCGTCGGCTCGGCCAGGGCCGCCAGCGACAGGCCCACGCCCTGTTCGGGCAGGTGGGCCAGCAAGGTGGCGTGGGCATCGGCCGGGTCGGAGGCGCCGGGCGGGTCGGGCAGCTTGCGCAGCTCGGTGCGCAGGCGGCGCAGCACGCAGGCCAGCGAGCGCGGGTTGGTCTCGTCCATCACCAGCGCGGCCAGCAGGGCCAGCGGCTCCAGCCGACCCTGGTAGCGGGCGCGGTAGGTGATGGTGCTGTCGGTCAGGGCCAGCAGGCTGTCGAAGCCGGCGGCATGGGCCAGGGCACCCGCCTCGAAATAGGACTTCAGGAGGTTCGACAGGCCGATCAGGCGTTCGGCCAGGCGGCCGACGCTGAGCAGGCGCCAGCCGTCGTCGCGGGTCATGCGGTCGGTCTGGGTGCCGGTCAGGGCGGCGAGCTGCTGGGCCAGGCCGTCGAGCGCGGCCAGCGTCGCCTGGCTGCCCAGCTCGGGCACGCTGCCGCCGGGCACGGGGCCGCCGAGCGCGCTGACCTCGTCGATGCCCTCGGGCCGCGGACGGCGCAGGCGGCGGGCGAACTCCTCCCCCATGGCCCGCACCAGGCGGCTGGCCTCGGGCGAGAGCCGCTCGCGCAGCGAGCCGGCCACGCGCTGCAGGGCCGCAAGGTTGTAGGCGATGCTGGCCTGGCCGCGGACATCGCCCAGGGCGGCCGCCACCGCACGCTCGAACACGCGTGGCGCGACCGCCATCGAGGGCACGCCCCAGCCGACCAGGCCGGTGTCGCGGGCCAGGCGGCTCATGGCCTCCAGCACGGGCGGGGGCAGCTCCTCGTCCTCGGCCACCAGGGTGGCCAGGGTCTGCGCACAGCGCACCAGGTGCTCGGTGCGCTCGGTGTAGCGGCCCAGCCAGAACAGGTTCTCGGCGGTGCGGCTGGCCACGGGGTGGCGGTAGTCGGCCAGATCCTCGGGCCGCAGGGCGGCCGGCAGCATGGAGTAGGTGTCGACCGGGCCCTCGGTCAGCACCCAGGTGTCGAGGCTGGCGCCGCCGCGCTGCATCGACAGGGCATGCGGGTCGCGGGTCGCGATGCGGGTCATGCCGCCCGGCAGGATGCGGTGGCCGCCCCGGCCGTCGGCGATGGCGTAGACACGCAGGATGGCCGTGCGCGGCACGAGCTGGCCACCGGGCTGCCAGACGGGCGTCTGGGCATGCGGCAGGTCGAGCTGCAGGGTGTAGGCCTCGGGGTCGGCCTCGATGCGGCGGGTCCAGGCGGCGCGTTCGATCGCGTCGAGCTGGGCGCCGACGACCGGCTCGAAGTGCCGGCTGTCCGGGTAGCTCGGGCGGATCACGCAGCGGCCGAGCTGGCCGCGGCCGGCCGCCCAGGCGGCCGCCTCGCCGCACCACCAGGTCGGCAGGGCCGGCAGGCTCAGCTCCTCGCCGAGCAGGCGGCGCGACAGGGCCGGCAGGAAACCGGTGATGCCCGGCGATTCGAGGAAGCCCGCGCCCAGGGCGTTGGCCACCAGCACCTGGCCGGCACGCACCACCTTGAGCAGGCCGGGCACGCCCAGGGCCGAGTCGGGGCGCAGCTCCAGGGGATCGCACCAGTCGTCGTCGAGGCGACGCAGCAGACCATGGATGGGCACCAGGCCCTGCACGGTGCGCATGAACAGGCGTTCGCCGCGCACGGTCAGGTCGGCCCCCTCGACCAGGGGCAGGCCGAGGTAGCGGGCCAGGTAGGCCTGCTCGAAATAGGTTTCGTTGTAGGGACCGGGCGTCCACAGCGCGACGCGCGGCGGACCATCGCCGGCGGCCCGGGCGATCGGCGCGGCCAGGGCGTCGAGCTTGTCGACCAGGGCGCGGTAGCTGGACGCCAGGTGCTGCACGCGCAGCTCGCGGAAGGGCTCGGCGAACACGCGCGAGGCGATCAGCCGGTTCTCCATCACATAGCCCAGGCCGGAGGGCGCCTGGGTGCGCTGGGCCACCACCCACCAGTGGCCCTGGGGGCCGCGCGCCAGATCGAGCGCGGTCACGTGCAGACGCAGGCCGCCGGGCGGCGTGCTGCCATGCAGGGCCTGCAGGTAGCCGGGATGACCCAGCACCAGGGCCGGCGGCAGCAGGCCGTCGGCGATCAGACGCTGCGGGCCGTAGGCATCGTCCAGGATGGCCTCCAGCAGCCGCACCCGCTGGCCGACGCCGGCCTCGATCTGCCGCCACTCGCCGGGCTCGACGAGGAAGGGCAGCAGGCCCATGGACCAGGGCCGGTCGACGGCCACGCCATCGCTGCCGTAGACGTTGTGGGTCACGCCGTCGCGCAGGATCTGGGCCTGCACCTCGGCGGCGCGCTGGGGCAGCTCGGCCCAGCCGCTGCGGCCGAGCTGACCGAAGAAGCGCCGCCAGGGTTCGCGCAGGCCGCCACGGCCCGCGGGCTCGGCCGCCTCGGGGGCGACATGGTCCTCGGGCGGCTCGGTGTGAGGCTCGGGAGCCGGACCGCGCAGCTCGTCGAAATGGCCGGCCACGGCCGGCTGCGCCACGCTCAGGGCGTGGGCGCAGGCGGCCTCGGCGGCAGCCCGTTCAGCATCGGAATCCGGATCGAGAGGCAGCGGCAGCACGGAAACAGGAAGACAGACGTCGGCGTGGGAAGGCGCCCGGATGCACCCGGCCCATGCCGGGACCTTGCCCCCACGCGACAGCAAGCAGGACCCGCCCCGTGCCGCGGCCGGGGCGGGCGCGGACCGGGGGTCAGCGGCGCACGCGCAGGTCCAGCGTGAAGGGGAACTCCCGGCTCGGCTGGGCCGGCACCAGATCGATCTTGCCCGGCGTGTGGCCGAAGGCGAAGAAGCGCGCCAGTCGCCGGCTCTCGGCCTCGTAGGCATTGATCGGGAAGGTCTCGTAGTTCCGGCCGCCCGGGTGGGCCACATGGTAACGGGCGCCCCCCAGCGAACGCTGCAGCCAGCTGTCGACCACGTCGAAGCTCAGCGGCGCATGCACGCCGATGGTCGGGTGCAGGGCCGAGGGCGGCTGCCAGGCGCGGTAGCGCAGGCCGCAGACGAACTCGCCGACCCGGCCGGTGGGCTGCAGCGGCAGGGCGTGGCCGTTGACGGCGACGATGTGGCGGTTGCCGTTGAGGCCGCTGACCTTGACCTCCAGCCGTTCCAGCGAGCTGTCCACGTAGCGCACGGTGCCGCCAGGCGCCCCCTCCTCGCCCATCACATGCCAGGGCTCGAGCGCATTGCGCAGGCTCAGCTTCAGGCCGGCCGCGGCCACTTCGCCGATCAAGGGGAAGCGGAACTCGAAGTGCGGGGCGAACCAGGCCGGATCGAAGGCGAAGCCGACCTCGGCCAGCTCGGCCAGCACGTCGTCGAAGTCCATCTGCACGAAGGTCGGCAGCAGGAAGCGGTCGTGCAGCTCGGTGCCCCAGCGGGTCAGGCGGGTGGCGCCACGGCCGCGGTGCGGCGTCTTCCAGAACCAGGCGATCAGCGCCCGCAGCAGCAGCTGCTGGGCCAGGCTCATCCGCGCGTGCGGCGGCATCTCGAAGGCCCGCAGCTCCAGCAGGCCGAGGCGGCCCGTGGGGCCGTCGGGGCTGTAGAGCTTGTCGATGCAGAACTCGCTGCGGTGCGTGTTGCCGGTGACGTCGATCAGCACATTGCGCAGCGCGCGGTCGATCAGCCAGGGCGGCACGCCGCCCGCCTGGTCCCACAGGCCGATCTGGCGCTCCAGCTCGTTGAGCGCGATCTCCAGCTCGACGACCTGGTCGTTGCGGGCTTCGTCGACCCGCGGCGCCTGGCTGGTCGGGCCGATGAACATGCCACTGAACAGGTAGCTCAGGCTGGGGTGGTTGTGCCAGTAGGTCAGCAGCGAGCCGAGCAGGTCGGGCCGGCGCAGGAAGGGGCTGTCGGCCGGGGTGGCGCCGCCCAGCACGAAGTGGTTGCCGCCCCCCGTGCCGGTGTGGCGGCCGTCGACCATGAATTTCTCGCTGGTCAGGCGCACCTCGTGGGCGGCCTGGTAGAGGAATTCGGTGTGGTCGACCAGCTCGTCCCAGTCGTGGGCCGGGTGGATGTTGACCTCGATCACGCCGGGGTCGGGCGTGACCTGCAGGATCTTCAGGCGCGGATCGCGCGGCGGCGGGTAGCCCTCCAGGATGACCGGCATGGCCAGCGTGCGGGCGGTGGCTTCCAGCGCGGCAAGCAGGTCGAGGTAGTCGTCCAGCGCAGCCAGGGGCGGCATGAACACGTAGAGCGTGCCGTTGCGGGCCTCCACGCAGAGCGCGGTGCGGGTGATCCAGCCGGCCGATTCGTGGCGCTGCGGCCAGCGGGCGGCGGACGGGTCGCTGCCGGGGGCCGCGGCGGCTTCGCCGCGCGAACCGGGGCACTGGGCGCCTGCGGCCTCGCCGGCCGGGCCGTCGAAGCCTGCCGCCTCCGCTGCCGGGAAGGCCGGCGGCATCGGGTCGCCGAGGCCGGCCAGGCCAGAGGCGCGGGCGTACTGCATGCGCAGCGCCGCGGCCTCGGGCAGCGCGCTGCGCGCGGCGAAGGGATCGGCGTCGTAGAAGGCCTGGCGCTCGCCGGGCACGGCCCAGGGCAGGGAATCGAGCGGCAGGCGGTAGCCCATGGGCGAGTCGCCGGGGATGAGGTAGAGGCGCTCATCGCGCAGGAACCAGGGGCCGCTGGTCCAGCGCGGTCCCTGCAGGGCCGGGTCCCAGGGCTCGCGCTTGAGCGGCAGCAGCCAGCCCACGGTGTGCTTGAGGCCCTGCTCGAAGACGCGGCGCAGGCGGTCACGCTCCAGTTCGTCGTCGAGGCGGCTGTCGTGCGGATCGACGTTGACCGGCAGCCGGCGCTCGCGCCACAGGTAGTAGAAGGCGTCCTCGAAGCCGGGGCGGATGTGCTCGCCGCCGCAGCCGAGCAGGCCGGCCAGGTGGCGGATGAAGGTCTCGGCCTCGGCCGGGCCGTGGCCGGCGGGCTGGCGCTCGTCGGCGAAGAGGCCGGGATCGGTCCAGCAGGGCTGGCGGTCGGCACGCCAGGCGATGGTCAGGGCCCAGCGCGGCAGCTGCTCGCCCGGATACCACTTGCCCTGGCCGAAGTGCAGGAAGCCGCCCTGGCCGTACTTCTCGCGCAGCTTGTGCACCAGGTCGACGGCGTAGTTGCGCTTGGTCGGGCCCAGGGCGGCGGTGTTCCATTCGGCGGCGTCGCGGTCGCTGACGGCGACGAAGGTCGGCTCGCCGCCCTGGGTCAGGCGCACGTCGGCCGCCGTCAGCGCGGCGTCGACCTGCTCGCCCAGGCGCAGCACCTCGGCCCACTGGCCGTCGGTGTAGGGCTTGGTCACGCGCGGCGATTCGTAGATGCGGGTGACCGACATCTCGTGCACGAAGCTGACCTCGCACTCGTCGACCGCGCCCGTCACGGGGGCGGCGCTGGACGGCTCGGGCGTGCAGGCCACGGGGATGTGGCCCTCGCCGGCCAGCAGGCCGGAGGTCGGGTCCAGGCCGATCCAGCCGGCACCCGGCAGGTAGACCTCGCACCAGGCGTGCAGGTCGGTGAAGTCGACCTCGGTGCCGCTCGGGCCGTCCAGGGCCTTCACGTCGGCCTTGAGCTGGATCAGGTAGCCCGAGACGAAGCGCGCCGCCAGGCCCAGGTGGCGGAAGGCCTGCACCATCAGCCAGGCCGAGTCGCGGCAGCTGCCGCTGGCCTTGGTGAGGGTCTCCTCCGGCGTCTGCACGCCGGGCTCCATGCGGATCAGGTAGGCGATGTCCGACTGCAGGCGCTGGTTGAGGCTGACGATGAAGTCGATCGTCCGCACTTCCTCGCGCGGGATGCTGTCGACGAAGGCCTTGAACTTCGGCGTCAGCTCGCCCTTGACCAGGTAGGGCGCCAGGTCGTGCTTGAGACCGGCCTCGTAGGTGAAGGGGAAGGTCTCGGCCTCGGGCTCCAGGAAGAAGTCGAAGGGGTTGTAGACCGCCATCTCGGCGACCAGGTCCACCGTGATCTTGAACTCGCTGGTCTTCTCCGGGAAGACCAGGCGGGCCAGGTGGTTCGAGAAGGGGTCCTGCTGCCAGTTGATGAAGTGCTGGGCCGGCTCGATGCGCAGCGAGTAGCTCAGCACCGGCGTGCGGCAGTGCGGCGCCGGGCGCAGGCGCACGACCTGCGGCGACAGGTTGACGCGGCGGTCGTACTTGTAGTGGGTGACGTGGTGGAGCGCGACGTGGATGGCCAAGGCCCTCTCCTCGGGTTTTCGGAAATCGGTCGGTGATCGGCATGGCCGCGGCGGCTTGACACGCCAACGGCCACAGGCTTTCCATCATGCCGGGCGGCTGTGTCTTCACGACCACAGCCGGCGTGGCAGGCGGGCTCGTTCCCCGGCGGACCGGCAGCAAGTTCCGAGCCATCGGACCCCCCCGCCCCCCGGGCCTGCCAGTGCCGCCGCGCCTGCGCACGCCAGCATGTGGCGCCGTCGGGGCCCAGCTGCCAGGCCCCGCAGTGCGGCGTCTCGATCAGCGCAATGCCGCGGGCGGCCAGGCGCTCGCGCAGCGCCGCGGCCGGGTGGCCATGGCGGTTGCGGTGGCCGGCCTGGGCGAAGGCCGCCCGCGGCTGCACCGCATCGAGGAAGAAATCGTGGCTGCTCAGGCCGCTGCCGTGGTGGGCCAGCATCAGCCATTCGGCCCGCAGGGCGGGCGGCGGGCCGGCGGCGTCCGGATCGCCGACGCGGGCCAGGCGCAGCTCCTCGGCCCGGCCGATGTCGCCGGTCAGCAGCAGGCGCTGCGGCTGCGGCAGGCCGCCGGGCAGCTCCGGCCAAGCCCCCGCCACCCGCAGCACGCAGGAGCGGCCGTTGGACGGTACGGCCGGGTCGGCCAGGGTCGCGGCATCGGGATGCAGCCAGTCGAAGCGCACGCCATCCCACTGCCAGCCCTGGCCGGCCTCGCAGCGCCGCCAGGGCCAGCCCTGGCGCGTCGCCAGGGCCGCCAGGGCATGGTCGGGCGGCAGCGAGGTGTGCACGGTACCCGGCGGCAGGCCCTCGATCAGCGCCGCCGCCCCGCCGATGTGGTCGGCATCGCCATGGCTGAGCACCAGCGCATCCAGCCGGCGCAGGCCCAGGTGGCGCAGCAGCGGCAGCAGCACCCGTTCCCCGGCCTCGCTGTCGGGGCCGAAGCGCGGCCCGGCGTCGTAGAGCAGCGCATGGTGGCGGGTCCGCAGCAGCACGGCCGAGCCCTGGCCGATGTCGGCGGCGAGCAGCTGCCACGCGCCCTCGGGCAGACGGGCGGGTGCCGGCAGCAGCATGGGCAGCATCAGCGGCAGGGCCAGGACGCGCAGCCGCAGCGGCAGCGGGGCCACCGCCAGCAGGCCACCGAACAGGCCTGCCGCCACCGCCCAGGCCGGTGCGGCCGGTGCCGTCCACACCCCGGGGCCCAGCGCCTGGCCAAGGGCCTGCAAGGCCTCCAGGCCGGCATGCAGGCCGCCCAGGCCCCAGGCGGTCAGATCCCACAGCGGCGGCAGCAGCACGCCCGCCAGGCTCAGCGGCATCAGCAGCAGGGTGACCAGGGGCACGGCCAGCAGATTGGCCAGCAGGCCGAGCGGTGCGAACTGCTGGAACAGCAAGAGGCCCAGCGGGGCCAGGCCCAGGGTGATGCGGGCCTGGCCGAGCACGGCCGGCCGCAGCGAGCGAGCGGCCGCGCGCAGGGCGGCCCGGCCGCGTGCGGTGAAGCCTGCGGCGACCGCCACGGGGGCGTCCGCGACGCGACCGGCCGGCTCGCCGAGCATGAGCATCGCCACCGCGCCGAAGCTCAGCCAGAAGCCCGGCTGCAGCAAGGCCCAGGGGTCCATGAGGGTGACCAGCCAGGCCACGGCGCCGAGCGTGAGCGGCCAGGGCCAGCGCAGGCCCAGGCTGCGCAGCAGGGTGAAGGCCGCCAGCATCAGCACGGTGCGCTGTGCCGGCACACCCCAGCCGGCCAGCCGCGCATAGGCCAGGGCCGCCAGCAGCCCGCCCCAGGCGGCGGCGTGGGGCGCGGGCAGCCTCAGCGGGAGGCGACCTGCGCGGGCCCAGGCGCGGCGGATCAGACCACCCGCGAGCCAGGCGAACAGCGTGACATGCAGGCCGCTGATCGACATGAGGTGCGCGATGCCCGTGTCGCGGTAGAGCGCCCAGTCGCGCCGCTCGATGGCCGCTTGGTCGCCCACGCTCAGCGCGGCGATCACCCGGGCCTCGCGTTCACCGGGCCGGGAGGGCAGGGCTTCGGCCGCGGTGGCCGGCAGTTCGCCGGCCCGCGGCGGGGCGCCGACGAGACGGCGGAAGATGGCCTCGCGCAAGGCCTCGCGCAGGCTGTCAAAGGCCAGCCCGGGCGCCGGCGCGAGCCGCTGCGGCGGCGGGTGGGGACGCACGCTGCCGGTCGCGCCGATGCCCTGCTCGAACAGGGCCAGCTCGCGGTCGGGCAGGCCCGGGTTGGCGAGGGCATGGGGACGCTGCAGCTTCAGGGTCCAGCGCCAGCGCTCGCCACTGCGCAGTGGGGGCAGCGGCGGCTCGCCGGGCCAGCGGTTCCAGGCAAGGCTCAGCCGCTGAGGCAGCCGCCGTGGCCGGCCATCGGCCGTCCAGGCCGCCTCCACCTCGACCTGGAAGCGCCAGCCGGCCGCCTGCGCCTGCGGCAGGCCGGTGATGCGCCCCTGGACCTGCAAGGCCTGGCCTTCGAGGGCTTGCGCCAGCCGGTCGGCCAGACGGGCCCGGGCACGGAACTCGGTTGCTGCGAAGACGACTGCGGCCATGGCCAGGACAAGCAGCGCCGGAACGAGGGCCCCTGCGCTCCGGCGGGCCCGGCGCCACGACGCCGAACCTCGGCTCGCCGGGGCGGCCTCGCGCCCCTCGGCCAGGCGCCGCAGGCCGGCGGCCAGGGCCACCGCGGCCAGGCCCAGCCCCAGGGCCACCGGCCCGCGATGCGGCAGCAGATCGGCCTGCTGGAGCTGCACCGCCGCCCCCGCCAGCCCCGCCAGCGCCAGGGCCGTGAGCATGCCGGCGGAGGCCATGCGGGCCAGTGTAGGATCGTCGCCGCTCGGCGCCAGGGGGCTCTTTTCCCTCGGACGAGCGAGCTTGGAGAGTCCCCGATGAGCACCGTTGCGCAACGCCTTGCCGACCTCGGCATCACCCTGCCGCCGCTGGCGATTCCGGCCGCGGCCTATGTGCCCTTCGCGCGCAGCGGCTCGCTGATCTTCCTGTCCGGCCACATCGCCAAGCGCGATGGCAAGGTCTGGACCGGCCGCCTCGGCGAGGACCTGGACACCGCCACCGGCGCCGCGGCCGCACGGGCTGTCGGCATCGACCTGCTGGGCACGCTGAATGCCGCGCTCGACGGCGACCTGGAGCGCGTGCTGCGCATCGTCAAGCTGATGAGCCTGGTGAGCAGCACGCCGGCCTACACCGAGCAGCACCTCGTCACCAACGGGGCCTCGCAACTGATGGGCGAGGTCTTCGGCCCGACGGTCGGCGCGCATGCACGCAGCGCTTTCGGCGTGCCCTCGCTGCCGCTCGGTGCCTGCGTCGAGATCGAGCTGATCGCCGAAGTGCGTTGAGGGCGGCGATGCCCTCCGCCCTGCACACCCCGCCGCGTTCGGTCTTCGCGCGCATGCCGCGCGGGGTGCTGGCGCTGATCGCGCTGGCCGCGCTGGCCGCCGTGGGGCTGGCCCTGCTCTCGCAGCATGGCTTCGGCATGCAGCCCTGCCCGTGGTGCATCTTCCAGCGCGTGCTCTACCTGGCGCTGGCCGCGGTCGCGCTGATCGGCTGGATCAGCAAGCCGCGCCTGGCGCAGACCGCTGCTTCGATGGGGGTGCTGGTCCTGGCCCTGGGCGGCGTGGCTTCGGCGGTCTTCCAGCACAAAGTGGCCGCGCTCGATGCAAGCTGCGCCCTGACCCTGGCCGACCGTTTCCTGATGGCCACCGGCCTCGAAACCACCCTGCCCTGGCTCTTCCAGGTGACGGCCACCTGCATGGACGCCGCCGGCTACCGCCTGCTGGGCCTGGGCTTCGAGGTCTGGAGCGGCGCGCTTTTCGCGCTGCTGGCCCTCACCGCGCTGCGCCTGCTGCTGGTGCGGCGCTGAAGCCTGCGCAGCGGCCCTGCGCCATGGCGCAGGGCGCGAGGACAGGGCTCAGCGGCTGGCCGCCTGCTCCATGGCCTTGCCCGCATCCTTCAGCGCCTTGCCGACCGATTCGGCCGCGCCTTCAGCCGCCTTGCCGGCCGCCTCGCGGGCTTCGGCGGCGGCCTTGCCCAGGTCTTCGGCCGCATCCTTGAGCTTCTCGTTCGGACGGCGGTCGAGGGCGTCGTTGACCTTGTCCTGGGCCTGTTCGATCAGGCCCTCGGGCTTCTTCTCGCAGGCGCTCAGGCCCAGGGTCAGCGGGAGACAGACGGCAAGCAGCAGCAAAGGACGCATGGCATTCCTCGATGGCGGTGAAGGGACGCAGACCGTAGCACGCAGGCCGTCCGGCGTCGCGCGGGAGGGCGCTCGACCGCCTCAAGCGCCCCAGCCGGCCGCCAGCTCCCGCGTGAGCTGAGCGGCCGGCACGGGGCGGCAGCCGCTCAGGTTCTGTCCGGCCCACAGCGAGGAGAAATCGCTGCGGCCCCGTGCCTCGGCCGCCGTGCGCAGCGGCGCCAGCGCACCGGTGGCCAGGGGAAAGGCCGGGGCCAGCGGGCTGAGCGGGCCCAGCTCGCGCATCAGGCGATTGACCAGACCGCGCGCCGGCCGGCCGGTGAAGAGCCGGGTGAGCTGGGTCGGCCCGGGATCAGGCGCCTGCAGCGCGGCGCGGTGCAGCGGCGTGATCCTCGCCTCCGGACACAGCAGGTAGGCCGTGCCGACCTGCACGGCCCGGGCGCCGAGGGCGCGCGCGGCTGCCACGCCGGCCGCATCGGCGATGCCGCCAGCGGCGATCACCGGCAGCGGCACGGCCCGCACGATCTGCGGCAGCAGCGCGAAGCTGCCGAGCTGGGTGGACAGATCGTCCGACAGGAACATGCCGCGATGGCCACCGGCTTCCAGGCCCTGGGCGATGACGGCATCCACGCCGCGCGCGGCCAGCCAGCGCGCCTCCGCCACCGTCGTGGCCGAGGACAGGATGCGACCGCCCCAGGCGCGGATGGGCGCGAGCAGCGCCTCGTCCGGCAGGCCGAAGTGGAAGCTCACCACAGGTGGCCGGAAGGGCGCGATGCACGCCAGCACTTCGGCATCGAAGGGCCGGCGCCCCGGGCCGGCCTCGGCCTGCGCCGGATCCAGGCCGAGCTCCTCGTAATAGGGCCGCAGGGCCTCGACCCAGGCGGCCTGACGCTCGGCATCCGGCGTCGGCGGCCGATGGCAGAAGAAATTAAGGTTGTAGGGCCGGCCGGCAGCCTGCAGGCGCTGCAGTTCCGCCACCAGGGCGTCGGGCGCCAGTTGCGCCGCGGGCAGCGAGCCCAGGCCACCGGCCTCGCCGACGGCCAGGGCCAGGCCGGCATCCTGCGCGCCGGCCATGGGGGCCTGGATGATCGGCAGATCGAGGGGAAGGGGCTTCATCGGGAGCATTCTCCAGGGACGGCAAGCCCGGTCGTGCGGGCGGCTCAGGCCGTGAGCCTGGCTGGGGCTGCGCACCGGGTCGCCCAGGAAAAACGGCCGCGGTCCCCGGGGGGACGGCGGCCGGCCGGGCTGCAGCGCCCCGAGGGGCGCGCGGGCTCAGTTCTTCGACTGGTCGACCAGCTTGTTCTTCGCGATCCACGGCATCATGCCGCGCAGCTGGGCACCGACCGTCTCGATCGGATGCTCGGCGTTCAGGCGGCGACGCGCGGTCATGCTCGGGTAGTTGGTGCGGCCTTCCAGGATGAACATCTTGGCGTATTCGCCGGTCTGGATGCGCTTGAGGGCCGCGCGCATGGCTTCGCGCGACTTCTCGTTGATGACTTCGCTGCCGGTCACGTACTCGCCGTATTCGGCGTTGTTCGAGATCGAGTAGTTCATGTTGGCGATGCCGCCTTCATACATGAGGTCCACGATCAGCTTGAGTTCGTGCAGGCACTCGAAGTAGGCCATTTCGGGCGCGTAGCCGGCTTCGGTCAGGGTCTCGAAGCCCATCTTGACCAGCTCGACGGCACCGCCGCACAGCACGGCCTGTTCGCCGAAGAGGTCGGTCTCGGTCTCCTCCTTGAAGTTGGTCTCGATCACGCCACCCTTGGTGCCACCATTGGCCGCCGCGTAGGACAGGGCGATGTCACGGGCCTTGCCGGACTTGTCCTGGTAGACCGCGATCAGCGAAGGCACGCCGCCGCCCTTGAGGTACTCGGAGCGCACGGTGTGGCCCGGGCCCTTGGGGGCGACCATGATCACGTCCAGGTCGGCGCGCGGCACGACCTGGTTGTAGTGCACGTTGAAGCCGTGGGCGAAGGCCAGCGTGGCGCCTTGCTTGATGTTCGGCGCGACGTTGTTGTTGTAGACCTCGGGGATGTTCTCGTCGGGCAGGAGGATCATCACGAGGTCGGCGCTCTTCACGGCCTCGTTGACTTCCGCGACCTTGATGCCGGCGGCCTCGACCTTGGACCAGGACGCACCGCCCTTGCGCAGGCCGACCGTCACGTTGACGCCGGAATCGCGCAGGTTCTGCGCATGGGCATGGCCTTGCGAGCCGTAACCGATGATGGCGACGTTCTTGCCCTTGATGAGGGAGAGGTCGGCGTCCTTGTCGTAATAGACCTTCATGAGGTGCTCCAGGTGAATCAGAGAGGGGAAGGAACCCTTCCAGCAGCCGCCGCGGATCCGGCTCCGCCGGTCCGCCAGCGGCGCCCCCTCGAGGGGGAGCGCCGCAGGCGCTTCGGGGGTGGGCGGATCAAACCCTGAGGATGCGCTCGCCGCGGCCGATGCCGCTGGTGCCGGTGCGCACGGTTTCGAGGATGGCGGTGCGATCCACCGCCTCGATGAAGGCGTCGAGCTTGGCGGCGTCGCCGGTCAGCTCGATGGTGTAGGTCTTCTCGGTCACATCGACGATGCGGCCACGGAAGATGTCGGCCATGCGCTTCATCTCGTCACGTTCCTTGCCGACGGCACGCACCTTGATGAGCATCAGCTCGCGCTCGGTGTAGCTGCCTTCGGTCAGGTCGACGACCTTGACCACCTCGATCAGGCGGTTCAGGTGCTTGGTGATCTGTTCGATCACGTCGTCGCTGCCGCGGGTGGTGATGGTCATGCGCGAGAGCGAGGGGTCCTCGGTCGTCGCGACGGTCAGGCTCTCGATGTTGTAGCCGCGGGCCGAGAACAGGGCCACGACACGCGAGAGGGCGCCGGGCTCGTTCTCGAGCAGCAGGGCGATGATGTGCTTTTGCATGGGGCGTCGTCCTGGGCGGGCTCTTGGGGACGGCGGCGGTGACCGCCGGCCTGTGGCCGCGCCGGAAGCGTGAAAGGGGAGGAACAGGGTCCGCGGACCGGGCGGCGCGACAAGCACGGGGGCCGGCAAGCCCCCTGCCCTCGCGTCGCGGGCGGGCCGCGGTGCTGGGTTCAGGCGAGGTTCAGAGGTCTTCCGAGCCGAGCAGCATCTCGCTGATGCCCTTGCCCGCCTTGACCATGGGCCAGACGTTCTCGGTCGGGTCGGTGCGCACGTCGAGGAAGACGGTGCGGTCCTTCAGGCGGATCAGCTCCTTCAGGGCCGGCTCGACCTCGGAGGGCTTCTCGATCTTCAGGCCGACGTGGCCGTAGGCCTCGGCGATCTTCACGAAGTCCGGCAGCGCATCCATGTAGCTGTGCGAGTAGCGGCCCTCGTAGTCCAGCTCCTGCCACTGCCGCACCATGCCGAGGTAGCGGTTGTTCAGGCTGATGACCTTGACCGGCGTCTTGTACTGCTGACAGGTCGAGAGCTCCTGGATGTTCATCTGGATCGAGCCCTCGCCGGTGATGCAGAACACGTCCGCCTCCGGTTTGGCGAGCTTGATGCCCATCGCATAGGGCAGGCCCACGCCCATGGTGCCCAGGCCGCCGGAGTTGATCCAGCGGCGCGGCTCGTCGAAGCGGTAGTACTGCGCGGCCCACATCTGGTGCTGGCCGACGTCGGAGGTGATGTAGGTGTCGGTGCCGCGGGTCAGCTCCCAGAGCTTGTCGACCACGGCCTGCGGCTTGATGACCTCGTCCGAGAGCTTGAAGCCCAGGCAGTCCTTCTTGCGCCACTCGTTGATCTGCGCCCACCAGGCCGAAAGCACCGAGGACTCGATGCGGGTCGGCGTCTCCTTGATCTGGGCGATCAGCTCCTGAAGCACGTCCTTCACGTCGCCGACGATGGGGATGTCGACCTTCACGCGCTTGGAGATGCTCGAGGGGTCGATGTCGATGTGGATGATCTTGCGCTCGACCGAGGCGAAGTGCTTCGGGTTGCCGATCACGCGGTCGTCAAAGCGTGCGCCAATGGCGATCAGCACGTCGGAGTGCTGCATCGTCATGTTCGCTTCGTAGGTGCCGTGCATGCCGAGCATGCCGAGGAAGCGCGGGTCGGTCGACGGGAAGGCACCCAGGCCCATCAGCGTGTTGGTGACCGGGTAGCCCAGCAGGTCCGCGAGCTCGCGCAGTTCCTTGTGGGCCTCGCCCAGGATCACGCCGCCGCCGGTGTAGATGTAGGGCCGCTTGGCGCTCAGCAGCAGCTGCACGGCCTTGCGGATCTGGCCGCTGTGGCCCTTCTTCACCGGGTTGTAGGAGCGCATCTCCACCTTGTCCGGGTAGACGAAGGGGGTGCGGGCCAGCGAGACATCCTTGGGGATGTCGACGACCACCGGGCCGGGCCGGCCGGTGCGGGCGATGTGGAAGGCCTTCTTCAGGGTCGCCGCCAGGTCGCGGACGTCCTTGACCAGGAAGTTGTGCTTGACGATCGGGCGGGTGATGCCGATGGTGTCGCACTCCTGGAAGGCGTCCAGGCCGATCGCGGCGGTGGGCACCTGGCCGGTGATGATCACCATCGGGATCGAGTCCATGTAGGCGGTGGCGATGCCGGTGATGGCATTCGTCACGCCGGGCCCCGAGGTCACCAGGGCCACGCCGACTTCGCCGGTCGCACGGGCATAGCCGTCGGCCGCATGCACGGCAGCCTGCTCATGGCGCACGAGCACGTGTTCGATCGTGTCCTGCTTGTACAGCGCGTCGTAGATGTACAGGACGGCGCCGCCCGGGTAGCCCCAGAGGAACTTGACGCCTTCGGCCTGCAGGCTCTTGACGAGGATTTCCGAACCGTTGGGGTCGGTGGCGGGGGAAGAAGCGGCTTGGGCGCTGGCGGCCCGTTTGACTTCCGCGGCAGACATGTCCATTTGAGAACCTCTGAGAATTTCTCTGACGAAAACCCTTCGGTGCCCCTCTCCGCGCCCTCTTGAGGCGGGTGCGGGGCCTGCGCGGCCACCATCGGCGCCCGGGTCGGGGGCTGAAAGAGACCTGTGAAGCTTGGTGCGACCTGGGATTATGGCATCGCCACCGGGCACGCCGCCGCCGGCCGGGGATGGCGATAATCCGGCCCCCCGCCGCCGCACCCTGCCGACCTTGCCCGCCACCGACGCCCTCAGCGACTTCCTGCGCAGCGTCGAGAAACGGGCCTTCAAACGGACCGCCTACACGGTGCGTGACGACGATGCCGCGCTCGACATCGTGCAGGACGCGATGATCCGCCTCGCCGAGCACTATGCCGACCGCCCCGCCGCGGAGTGGCCTGCGCTGTTCCAGCGCATCCTGTCGAACGCCACGCTGGACTGGTTCCGCCGCCAAAAGGTGCGCAATGCAGTGGTGCAGAACTACAGCAGCCTGTCCAGCGGCGAGGACGAGGATGGGGACATGGGCTGGCTGGAGAGCCTGGGTGCCACCGAGGCCCAAGGCGATCCGCGTTTCGAGAGTGCCGCCGACCAGGTCGAGCGGGCGCGGATCCTGCAAGACATCGAGGACGAAGTCACCAAGCTGCCGGCCCGTCAACGCGAAGCCTTCCTGATGCGTTACTGGGAGGAACTCGACGTGGCCGAGACAGCCGCCGCCATGGGGTGTTCGGTCGGCAGCGTCAAAACCCATTGCTCCCGGGCGGTGCACACCCTGGCCCGGGTGCTCCGTGCCCGGGGAATCGTTCCATGAGCCCGTCGTCCCACTGCCCTGCCCCCATGACCACGACGCCCGACACCCCCGACCGCGAGGCCTTCGAGGCCCGTTACGCCCTGCGCGTGACGGCCCGGCTCTCGGCCGGCAGCGAGGACCTGCCGCAGGACATCCGCGAACGCCTGCGAGTCGCCCGCGAACAGGCCGTCAGCCGTGCCCGCCTGAAGGCGGCGGCACGCCGGGCGCCGGCAGCCCAGGCGGCCGGCGGCCTCTCGCTGCTGGGATTCGGCGGCGCTTCGCTGGGCTGGGGCCGTCAGGCCCGCGGCTGGATGGGCACGCTGGGTGTTGGCTGCGCGGTCGCGATGCTGCTGCTCGGCCTGAGCTTGGTCGAGCAACTGCAGGACGAGGACATGCTCCTGGCCGCCGCGGAGATCGACGCCGCCCTGCTGGCCGACGACCTGCCGCCGGCGGCCTACAGCGACCCGGGCTTCGCGGCCTTCCTGCGCGGCGTGCGCCCCTGAGCCGGCTTTGATGTTGAAGGCCCCGGTCCGCGCCCTCCTCGGCCTGCTGCTGAGCCTCGCCCTGCTGAGCCCGCTGACCGGGTCGGCTGCTGCGCCCAGCTGGGCCCAGCTGACCGTGGCCCAGCAAACCGCGCTGCGCCCGCTGGCCCGGGACTGGGCGCAGATCGACGATGTGCGGCGCCAGAAGTGGCTGGAGATCGCGGCCCGCTTCGACCGCATGAGTCCCGCCGAACAGGCCCGCGTGCAGGAACGCATGCGCGCCTGGGCCGAGCTGAGCCCGGGCGAGCGCGGCCAGGCCCGCTTCAATTTCCGCGAGGCCCAGCGCCTGCGGCCCGAGGCCCGGCAGTCCGACTGGGAAGCCTATCTGCAGCTGTCCGAGGAAGACCGTCGGCGGCTCGCCCGCAGCGCCCCACCGACCGTGGCCGAGCCGGCCTCCCCCGGCCAGCGCCGAATCCGCAAGGACGCGGACCCGGAGGCCGGCGGCCCGCGTGCCCGGGTGGTGGCGCCGACCCTGGTGCAGGCCCCGCAAGGAGTCAGCACCCGGCCGATCACCCAGGCGCCGAGCCCGCCGCTGCACCAGCAGCCCGGCCTGCCAAAAATCGCCACCTCGCCCGATTTCATCGATCCGGCCACCCTGCTCCCGCAACGCGGCCCTCAGGGAGCGGCCGGCACCCCGGAACGGGCGGCCCCGGCCCGGCGCCCCTGAACGTCCGGCCTCTCACCCGGCGCTCGCCGACTGTCCTGGTGCGGCCCTGCAGCGGCCGCGCGCGTTCCCGCTCCCGCCCATGGCCGCCCTGCCCCCCACCCCGCCGCTGCGCCGCCGCCTCGCGGCCCTGATCTACGAAGCCGTGCTGCTGTTCGCGGTGACCATGGTTTCGGGCTTCCTCTACGCCGTGATCACCGGCCAGCGCCACGCCCTGGAAGGCCGCAGCGGCCTGCAGGCCTGGGAGTTCCTCGTGCTCGCGGTCTATTTCGTCGGGTTCTGGCGCAAGGGCGGCCAGACCCTCGCCATGCAGACCTGGCGGATCCGTCTCGTGAGCCGCGATGGCAGCCGACCGCGCCTGGGCCAGGCCCTGCTGCGCTTCGTGCTGAGCTGGGTCTGGGTGCTGCCGCCGCTGGCCCTGGGCCGGATGATGGACTGGACCGCGGGCGGCAGTGCCAGCCTCAGCCTCGCCGCCTGGGTGCTGGTCTACGGCGGCCTCAGTCGCTGGCTGCCGGACCGTCAGTTCGCCCACGACCTGCTGAGCGGCACCCGTCTGGTCGACACCCGCGAGGAAGGCTCCCGCCGGGCCGCCGGGCCCCAGGTGAAGACCGGCTGAAGCGGCCGTCACCGACCGGCGACTACCATCCGCCGCCATGAGCAACCCCCACAAAGGCCGCACCGGCCTGGACCGGCTGCGCCACGCGCTCGGCTACTCGATCGACGGCCTGAAGCTGGCCTACCGCGGTGAAAGCGCCTTCCGGCAGGAGACCTGGAGCGCGGTCGTGCTGCTGCCCGCCGCCTTCTGGCTGGGGCGGAGCTGGGTCGAGGTCTCGCTGCTGGCGGGTTCGGTGCTGCTGGTGATGATCGTCGAGCTGCTGAATTCGGGCATCGAGGCGGCGATCGACCGCGTCAGCTACGAGCTGCACGACCTGTCCAAGCGGGCGAAGGACCTGGCCAGCGCCGCCGTGCTGATGAGCCTGCTGCTCTGCGGCGGCATCTGGGGCGCCGCGCTGTGGCACCGCTTCATCGCCTGAGCCCATGAACGCGACGATGCCCGGAGCCGCCGCCGCGCCCTTCAGCCTCTGCGTCTACTGCGGTTCGCGGGCCGGGCTGGACCCCCGCTTCCGCGCCGCCGCCCAGGCCCTGGGCACGGCCCTCGGGCGACGCGGATGGCGCCTGGTCTACGGCGGGGGGCGGGTCGGCCTGATGGGCGTGGTGGCCGATGCCGCGCTGGCCGCGGGCGGCACCGTCTTCGGCGTGATCCCGGTCTCGCTGCAGGAACGCGAGGTCGGCCACACCGGCCTGAGCGAGCTGCGCATCGTGTCGTCCATGCACCAGCGCAAGCAGACCATGGCCGAGGCGGCGGATGCCTTCCTGGCCCTGCCGGGGGGCATCGGGACGCTGGAGGAACTGTTCGAGGTCTGGACCTGGCGCCAGCTCGGCGACCACGACCGGCCGCTGGGCCTGCTCAACGTGGCCGGCTTCTACGACGGCCTGCTCGATTTCCTGGACCAGACCGTGGCCCAGGGCTTTGTCGGTCCGGCCACCCGGGCCCTGCTGACGGTGGATGCAGAGATCGAGCGCCTGCTCGACCGGCTGCACCAGCAGGCGGGCGACCGTCCCGGCCGGCCGCCGCTGGAGCTGGACCGGATCTGAGCGATCCGGCCCAGTCGCGGCGCCTCGCGCAGCCCGCCTGGGCCCGCCTCAGATCGCCGATTCGTCGACCTCGCCGGTGCGGATGCGCACCACGCGCTCGACCTCAGTCACGAAGATCTTGCCGTCGCCGATCTTGCCGGTGCGGGCGGCCTTGACGATGGACTCGATGCAGCGCTCAACGTCGTCGGCGCGCACGACCACCTCGACCTTCACCTTGGGCAGGAAGTCGACCACGTACTCCGCGCCGCGATACAGCTCGGTGTGGCCCTTCTGGCGGCCGAAGCCCTTGACCTCGGTCACCGTCAGGCCGGACACGCCGACCTCGGCCAGCGCCTCGCGCACCTCTTCGAGCTTGAAGGGCTTGATGACGGCGGTGATCTGTTTCATGGGGCGGGTCTCCAGGGTCCGAAAACGAATGGCGCCGAGTGTAGTCAGGCCGCCCGCGATGCACCGGTGCGGGGACCGGACGCCCCGATCAGGCCCGGAACTTCGAGGTGATCGGGTAGCGCCAGTCGCGGCCGAAGGCGCGGTGGGTGATGCGGATGCCGATCGGCGCCTGGCGGCGCTTGTACTCGTTGAGCTGGATCAGCCGCGTGACGCGCTCGACATCGGCCGGCGCATAGCCCTCGGCGAGGAGCTGCTCGATCGAGGCATCGTCCTCCATGTAGCGGGCCAGGATGGCGTCGAGCACCTCGTAGGGCGGCAGGCTGTCCTGGTCGCACTGGTCGGGGCGCAGCTCGGCCGAGGGCGGGCGGACGATGATGCGCTCGGGGATGGGTTCGATCTCGCCGCGCGCCGCGGCCTCGGCATTGCGCCAGCGCGCCAGGCGCCAGACCAGGGTCTTGGCCACGTCCTTGATCACGGCGAAGCCGCCCGCCATGTCGCCATACAGCGTGCAGTAGCCGGTGGCCATCTCGCTCTTGTTGCCGGTGGTCAGCACGATGCGGCCGCTCTTGTTCGACAGGGCCATCAGCAGGGTGCCGCGGATGCGGGCCTGCAGGTTCTCCTCGGTCGCGTCCTCGGGCTTGCCGGCGAAGTCGAAGGCCAGGGCCTCGCGGAAGCGCGCCATGGCCGGCGCAATCGCGATCTCGTCGTACTGCACCCCCAGGCGCTCGGCCATGTCGCGCGCATCCAGCCAGGAGATGTCGGCCGTGTAGGGCGAGGGCATCATCACCGCGCGCACCCGGTCGGCACCGAGGGCCTCGACGGCAATCGCCAGCACCAGGGCCGAATCGATGCCGCCCGACAGGCCCAGGATGGCGCCCGGGAAGCCGTTCTTGCCGACGTAGTCGCGCACGCCGGTGACGAGGGCGGCCCAGACCTCGGCCTCTTCGCCCGGCAGCGTGGCCCGGCCGGCGGCGGCCTCGGGGGGCAGCGTCGCACCGGCCTCGGCGGGCACGAAGGCCAGGGGGCGGGGCTGCGGCGCATCGGCCGGACCGTCGATGGCGGCATGCAGCGTGCCCTCCACGAAGGCCGGTGCGCGGGCCTGCACCGTGCCGGCCGCGTCGAGCACGAAGGAGGCGCCGTCGAAGACCATCTCGTCCTGCCCGCCCACGCCGTGGGCATAGGCCAGCGGCAGGCCCACGGCCCGGGCACGCTCGGCCATCCGGGCCTCGCGCTCGGCGGACTTGCCACGGTGGTAGGGGGAAGCGTTCAGCACCAGCAGGGCCTGGGCGCCGGCCGCCTTCGCGGCCTCGGCCGGCTCGTCGAACCAGGCGTCTTCGCAGATCAGCAGGCCCAGGCGCCGGCCACCGGCCTCGACGAGCACCGGGCCCAGGCCCAGCTCGCGGCCGCCGACGAAGTAGCGCCGCTCGTCGAAGACCTGGTAGTTGGGCAGCTCGCGCTTGGCGTAGAGGGCCTGCACCCGGCCGCCGGCCAGCACCGCGGCGGCATTGATCGCCGGCTGGCGCTGCAGGGAACGGCCGCGAACAGCCCCAGCCCGGTCAAGCGGCTGCGGATGACCGAGGATCAGGCTCAGCCCGGGGCAATCGGCCAGGGCGGCGGCCAGGGCCTGCACCGTGCTTGCGCAGGCGGCGAGGAAGGCCGGCCGCAGCAGCAGGTCCTCGGGCGGGTAGCCGCACAGGGCCAGCTCGGGTGCCAGCACCACTGTCGCGCCGCGCGCATGCGCCGCCCGCGCGGCGGCTTCCAGGCGGCGGGCATTGCCGGCCAGATCCCCGAGCACCGGGTTGAATTGCAGCAGCGCGAAGGCAAGCGAAGGCAGGGACATGGACGAGAGCAAGACGCGCAAGGACGAAACACGGCGCCCGCCGACCGCGGCGGAGGCAGCCCGGCATGGTAGCCCCGCCCCCGAGGCCGGACCGATGGCGCGGCCGCAGGCTCCGGACCGGGACGAAGCCCCCCCGGACGATGCAGGCGCCATGCCCGGCCCGCTCACGCTGCGCGAGCACGACCGGCCCGACACCCTGCCCGCCGAGGCCTGGGACGCCTTGCTGGCCGCCAGCCCCACGCCCAGCCCCTTCCTGAAGCACGCCTACCTCGAGGCCTTGCATGCCAGCGGCAGCGCGGTTCCGGCGACCGGCTGGAGGCCCTGCTTCCTGACCCTGAGTCGCGCCGACGGCCGTCTAGAAGCCGGCTGCGTGCTCTACGAGAAGAGCCATAGCTACGGCGAATACGTCTTCGACTGGGCCTGGGCCGAGGCCTGGGAACGCGCCGGCCAGCGCTACTACCCCAAGCTGCTGAGCGCGCCGCCCTTCACGCCGGTGCCCGGCAGCCGCCTGCTCGCGCGCCACGCCGCGGCGCGCCGCGCCCTGCTGCAGGCCCTGGAGGACCGGGCACGCGAGGGCGGCCACTCCTCGGCCCACCTGCTCTTCATCGACCCGGCCGACCAGGCCACGGCCGAAGCCGCCGGCTGGCTGATCCGCCATGGCCTGCAGTTCCACTGGCACAACCGCGATGCCGCGCCCGACCGCGCGCCCGAAGCCCGGCCCTACGCCGACTTCGACGACTTCCTGGCCCACCTCAGCCGCGACCGGCGCCGCAAGATCGGCCAGGAGCGACGCTATGTGGCCGAGGCCGGCATCACGCTCGACCAGGTCGCCGGACCGGACATGGACACCGCCGACTGGGATTTCTTCTACCGCTGCTACAGCCAGACCTATGCCGAGCACCACAGCCGGCCCTACTTGACGCGCGACTTCTTCGCGCGCATGGCCGCCCACCTGCCCATGCACTGGCGCCTGGTGCGGGCCTGGCGCGGCCGCACGCGGGTGGCGAGCGCGCTGATCGCGCTCGACCCGGCACAGCGCGTGGCCTACGGCCGCTACTGGGGCGCGACCGAGGCGGTGCGCTGCCTGCACTTCGAGGCCTGCTACCACCAGCCGATCGCGTGGTGCATCGCCGAGGGCTGGCGCCGCTTCGAAGGCGGCGCCCAGGGCGAGCACAAGATGGCCCGCGGCCTGCTGCCGGTGCCCACGCGCAGCGCGCACTGGCTGGCGCATCCGGGCTTTGCGGATGCCGTCGCCCGCTTCCTCGAGCGCGAGGGCGCGGGCGTGAGCGCCTACCTCGACGAGCTGAGCGAGCGCCGGGTCTTCAAGGCCCTGGCCGAGGGCCGGCCGGCCTCCGCCCCCGACTGAAGGCGGCCCGGCGCCGATCTCAGCCGCGGCGCGGTGCGCGGGCCTCGCGCTCGCTGCGGGCCTGGGCGAGCTGGGCCTCCAGCGTGGCCTCGTCCAGGCGCTTGAGCGCACAGAAGTTCGCGCGCGTCAGGGTGCTCGTCTCGTAGGCGCGCAGCAGGTTCGCGCGTTCGAGCTGGGCCGGATCGCGCGGCAGGGCCTCGGCCCGGTCGGCCGGGGCACGGCGTTCACCGTCCGGGCGACGGGGGCCATCCGCACGCGGGCCGCGGGTCTCGCCCTGCGGACGGGGCGCGCCGGTCGCCGGGCGGCGGGCGCCTTCGGCGGCGGGCGCCCGGCGATCCCCCTCGGGCCGCGGACCGCGCGGCGCGGCCTCGCGGCCGGGACCCCGTCGCTCGCCCTCGGCCCGCGGCGGGCGGGGGCCGCCTTCGGCACGGGGCGCACGCGGCGGGCGCGGTCCGGCCTCGCCGGCCGGCGGACCGGCTCGGCGGGCGCCTTCGGGGCGCGGGCCGCGGGGCGGACGGGCGGGGCGCTCGCCGCCGCCCTCGGCGCCCGGCGCCGCGGTGGCCGCACCGGCCTCGGGGGCGCGGGGGGCGCGACCCGGCAGGGGCGGGCGCGACTCGGCCCGGCGGGCGCGGCGGCGCTGCACCTCGGCCGCGGCGGCGTCGCGGTGTTCGGCATCGACCGGGCTGGCCGGCTGGCCGTCGAGGTCGATGCGCTCGGGCTGGCTGGCCAGGGCCTTGAGGTAAGCCGTGGCCGTGGTGTGGCGGTGCAGGAAGGCCGAGAGGATCTTCTTGCCGAAGACGCCCGGCGCGCGGGCCTGGATGTCGGCCTGGATGCGCAGCTTCAGCGGCCGGGCCTGGCCGGGCGTGAAGACGGCCGGAAAGCGTGCCGCGAGCTCGGCCCCGCAGGCGGCCAGGCTCATGCCGGGGGCAGAAGCTGCCGCATCGGCGGCCGCGGCCTCGGGGGGCGCGTCCGGTGCCTCGCGGCCGCCCTCAGCGGCCAGGGCCTGCGGGGCGGGGGCAAGGACTGCGTCGGCCGGCTCGGTCGGCTGCGCCACCGCATCGGCCGGGGCCTCGGGCAGGGCCGTGCCCTGGGGCTCGGGGCGCGCAGCGTCGGCCTGCGACAGGCTCGGGGACGGGGTCGATTCAGCGGGGGACGAAGAAGGCAGCACGGCAAAGCCAGGTCGGGGAAAACCGGGCGATTGTCTCCGCCCGGCCCGGGGCCGCCCTTCAGGGGCGACGGCCGGGGGGCTCAGTCCTTGAAATCGCCGCCCACGGCGACCACGAAACGCTCGGGCTGCAGCCAGCGCCGCAGGGCGGCATTGACCTGCTCGACCGTGAGCCCGGCAATCGCCGCGTCCACCGCCGCCTCGGTGGCGAAGCTGCGTTCCAGCAGCAGCTGGCTCGACAGGCTGGCCGCCAGCTGGGCGTCCTGCGCGCGGCGCAGCGCCCGCGCGGCGAGCAGGCCCTTGCGGGTCTCCTCCAGCTCCGCCGGGGTGATGCCGTCCTTCAGCAGGCGGGCGACTTCTTCGCGGAAACCGGCCTCGACCTTGGCCAGGTTCTGCGGCGCGAAGATGGCCTCGGCCTTCCAGCTCGCATTGGCATCGACCGGATTCCACTGGAAGAAGCTGACCACGCTGTAGCTCAGGCCCTCTTTCTCGCGGATGCGCTTCCACAGCCGCGCACTGCCCCCCAGACCGAGGATCTGGTTGCCGACCAGCAGGGCCGGGTAGTCGGCATGCAGGTCGGTCAGGGCCAGGCCGGACAGGCGCACCGACAGCGTCGCGTTCTGCTTGTCGGGCGTGCGCTCGACCAGCCGGGCCGGCGCCACCGGCACGGCCGGCAGCGGGATGCGGGCCTGCGGCTCGGCGCTGGCCCAGCCGTCGAGCGCGCGGGCCAGGGCGCTGCGCACGGCCTCGGGATCGAAGTCGCCCACCGCGCTGAACTCGCCGTGGCTCGCACCGTAGAAGCGGCGATGGAAGGCGCGCAGGTCCTCGACCTTCAGGGCCTGCAGGTCGGCGACCGACTCGTCGAAGCTGGCCGCGTGGCGCGGGTCGTCGCGCGGATAGGGATTGCCGTGGCGGGCCAGGGCCTGCTCGACGCGGGCCTCCGGGTCCTGGCGCTGGCTCTCGATCTGCGCCAGGGCCTGGGCGCGCAGCTCCTCCAGCACGGTCGGCGGGAAGCTGGCCTCGCGCAGCAGCTGGCCGACCAGGGCCAGGGCCTCGGGCAGGGTGTCGCGCTTGGACTGCAGGGCCAGGGTGACGGCGCCGTCCTGGCCGCTGATCGCCAGCTCGGTCTTCAGGGCCAGCAGGCGGTCCTGGATCTGGGCGCGGCTGAGGGTGGGGGTGCCCTTGTCGAGCAGGGCCGCGACGAAGCCCGGCACCTCGCCCTGGCCCTTCAGGCTGTCGAGCGTGCCGTAGCGCAGGGTGAGCCTGGCCTGCACGGCCGCACCGCGGGTGGGCTTGGGCAGCAGCGCATAGCGCAGGCCGCCGGGCAGGCGACCCCGGGTGGTGGCGCGGTCCAGGGCCTCGGGGCGGGTGTCGAAGGCGGCGGCGGTGGCCTCGGCCGCACGCGGCTTGAAGCCCTGGAACTGCGCGGCCACGTCGACCGCCGCGGGCGCCGGCGCGCGCTTGGGCGCCTCGGTCGGCAGGTAGGTGGCCAGGGTGCGGTTGGCGGGCAGCAGGCGCTCGGTGGCCACGCGCTGCAGATCGGCCGCGCTCGCCTGCTCGACGCGGTCACGCAGCAGGAAGAAGAGCCGCCAGTCGCCCTGGGCGACCGAGTCCGACAGCGCGATGCCGACCTTCTCCGGATTGCTGAAGGTCTGGTCCCAGGCCTTGAGCCACTGGGCGCGGGCGCGGTTCAGCTCCTCCTCGCGCACCGGCTCGGCGGCAAAGCCTTCGACGGTGGCGATCAGGGCCTCGCGGGCGCGGGCCAGCTCGTGCTGGGGGCCGGGCTGGGCGACGAAGATGGCGACGCCTGGGTCGTGCAGGGCCAGGGTGTCGGCGCCGATGGCCGCGGCCAGGCCGGCCTCGACCAGCTGCTTCTGCAGCCGGCCCGAACTGCCGTCGCCCAGCACCAGGCTGAGCAGTTCGGCGGCGGCGAAGTCGGGGTGGGCAGCGGGCGGGAGGTGGTAGGCCGCATAGAGCAGCGGCGTGCCGCCGACGCGGCGCAGCGTGACGCTGCGCTCGCCGTCCTGCGCGGCGTCGAGGGTGTAGAGCCGCGGCAGCGCCCGCTGGGGCTTGGGGATGCGGCCGAACTCGCGCGCCACCACGGCCAGCACCTTGGCCGGATCGAACTGGCCGCTGACGATCAGCGTGGCGTTGTCCGGCTGGTAGTAGCGGCGGTAGAAGGCCTGCAGGCGGCCGATGTCGACGTTCTCCACATCGGCCCGCGCGCCGATCGTGTCCTTGCCGTAGGCGTGCCAGTCGTACATGGCCGACAGCGTCTTCTGGTACAGGATGCGGCCGGGGCTGTTCTCGCCCGACTCCATCTCGTTGCGGACCACCGTCATCTCGGTGTCGAGGTCCTTCTTCGCGATGAAGCTGTTGACCATGGCATCGGCATGCCAGGACAGGAACCACTGCAGATTCGCCTCGTTGGCCGCGAAGCTGGCGAAGTAGTTGGTGCGGTCGAACCAGGTGGTGCCGTTGGCGCGCAGGCCGCGCTGGCTGAACTCGGCCCAGACATTGGGGTTCTTCGGCGTGCCCTTGAAGATCAGGTGCTCCAGCAGGTGGGCCATGCCGGTCTCGCCGTAGTTCTCGTGCCGCGAGCCGACGCGGTAGGTCAGGTTGACCGTGGTCGTGGGCTTGGAGGCATCGGGCACCAGCAGCACCTGCAGTCCGTTGGCCAGGCGGTACTCGGTGATGCCCTCGACCGCGGCACCGAGGCTCAGCCCGCGCGGCAGCGGGAGCGGCGCCGGCGCGGTGGGGGCGGCCGAAGCGGCACCCGCCAGGGCGGCGCAGCAAAGCAAAGCGGCGCCCAGGAGGCGCCGCAGGGGGTCGATCCGGAACAGGCTCAGGCTCATGGGCAGAGGCTCGTCAGCGTCAGGGCGGGGCGCCCTGCGATCCGGCAGTCTAGCCAGCGGTTCCCTGCGCGCGGCGCGCGGGGCCTTGCGCCCCGGGCCGCAGCCTGTCCACGGATTACTTGTTCGAGGTTTCGGCGTAGCGCGCGATGCCCGAGACGATCTCGGCCTTGGCGGCCTCCGGGCCTTCCCAGCCCTTGACCTTGACCCACTTGCCGGCTTCCAGGTCCTTGTAGTGCTCGAAGAAATGCTGGATGGCCTTCAGGCGCATCTGGTTGATGTCTTCCGGCTTCTGCCAGTGGGTGTAGATCGGCAGGATCTTGTCGATGGGCACGGCCAGCAGCTTGGCGTCGCCGCCGGCTTCGTCGTCCATCTGCAGCACGCCGATCGGGCGGCAGGTCACGACCACGCCCGGGGTCAGCGGGTAGGGGGTGATCACCAGCACGTCGACCGGGTCGCCGTCGTCCGACAGGGTCTGCGGGATGTAGCCGTAGTTGCAGGGGTAGTGCATCGCGGTGGTCATGAACCGGTCGACGAAGATCGCGCCGGTTTCCTTGTCCACCTCGTACTTGATCGGGTCCGCGTTCATCGGGATCTCGATGACCACGTTGAATTGCTCGGGCGCCTTGGCGCCGGGGGTCACGTTGTTCAGGCTCATGCGGGCTCGCTGATGCGTGGGAGGGAAGGGACAACTACGGGTTGTTGCGGATTCTAGGGGCCGGGCTTGCGGTGGACTGACCCAGGGCGGACCCGCGTTGCCCCTCTCCGGTGCGTCCCCTACATTGCCCGCGACCCCTGCCCAGGCTTGCAGGTTGCCGCGCAGCGCGTCACACCACATCGATAACGAGGAAGGAGACACGTTCATGTCCAGTTCCGGTTCGCTTGGGTTCGTGATGGTCTGCGGGCTTGCCGCAGTGCTCTATGGCTTCATCCAGCGCAGTTGGATCCTGCGCCAGGACGCGGGCAACGCCCGCATGCAGGAGATCGCCGCGGCCATCCAGCAGGGGGCCGCGGCCTACCTGGGACGGCAGTACCGCACGATTGCCCTGGTGGGGCTCGTCCTCGCGGTGCTGATCGCCGTCTTCCTCGACACGATGAGCGCGGTGGGCTTCGTCGTGGGCGCGCTGCTCTCGGGCGCCTGCGGCTTCATCGGCATGAACATCTCGGTGCGGGCCAACGTCCGCACCGCGCAGGCCGCGGTCAAGGGCATCGGCCCGGCGCTGGACGTGGCCTTCAAGGGCGGCGCGATCACCGGCATGCTGGTCGTCGGCCTGGGCCTGCTGGGCGTGGGCGGTTTCTTCTGGCTGCTGACCGGCAATGGCGCGCTGACCCCGGACAAGAGCCTGTCGGCCGTGCTCAAGCCGTTGCTGGGCTTTGCCTTCGGCTCCTCCCTGATCTCGATCTTCGCGCGCCTGGGGGGCGGCATCTTCACCAAGGGCGCCGACGTCGGCGCGGACCTGGTGGGCAAGGTCGAGGCCGGCATCCCCGAGGACGACCCGCGCAACCCGGCGGTGATCGCCGACAACGTGGGCGACAACGTCGGCGACTGCGCCGGCATGGCGGCCGACCTGTTCGAGACCTATGCCGTCACCCTGATCGCCACCCTGGCGCTCGGTGCACTGCTGGTCACGGCCGCGCCGCTGCAGGCCGCGCTCTACCCGCTGCTGCTGGGCGGTGTGTCCATCCTGGCCTCGATCGCCGGCACCTACGCGGTCAAGGCCAGCCCGGGCATGAAGAATGTGATGCCGGCGCTCTACAAGGGCCTGGCGGTCGCCGGCCTGCTGTCGCTGCTGCTGTTCTACGGCGTGACCGTGATGGCCATGCCGGCCGATGCCCTCGGTGAGGGCACCCACCTGCGGCTCTGGGGCGCCTGCGCGGTCGGCCTGGTGCTGACGGCGGCGCTGGTCTGGATCACCGAGTACTACACCGGCACCCAGTACAAGCCGGTGCAGCATGTGGCCCAGGCCTCGACCACCGGCCATGCCACCAACATCATCGCCGGCATCGGCATCAGCATGAAGAGCACGGCCTGGCCGGTGCTCTTCGTATGCGTCGCCATCCTGGCGGCCTACGGCTTGGCGGGGCTCTACGGCATCGCGATCGCCGCCACCTCGATGCTGTCGATGGCCGGCATCGTCGTGGCGCTCGACGCCTACGGCCCGATCACCGACAACGCCGGCGGCATCGCCGAGATGGCCGAGCTGCCCGACAGCGTGCGCGACGTGACCGACCCGCTCGATGCCGTGGGCAACACCACCAAGGCGGTGACCAAGGGCTATGCGATCGGCTCGGCCGGCCTGGCCGCGCTGGTGCTGTTCGCCGACTACACGCACTCGCTGGAGGCGCGCGGCATCGCCGCGAGCTTCGACCTGAGCAACCCCAAGGTGATCGTCGGCCTCTTCATTGGCGGCCTGATTCCCTACCTCTTCGGCGCCATGGCGATGGAAGCGGTGGGCCGCGCGGCCGGTGCAGTGGTCGAGGAAGTGCGGCGCCAGTTCCGCGACATCAAGGGCATCATGGACGGCAGCGGCAAGCCCGAGTACGGCCGGGCCGTCGACATGCTCACCGGCGCGGCAATCAGGGAAATGATGATCCCCTCGCTGCTGCCGGTGGTCGTGCCCATCCTGGTCGGTCTGCTGCTCGGCGCCGAGGCGCTCGGCGGCCTGCTGATGGGCACCATCGTCACCGGCCTCTTCGTCGCGATCAGCATGTGCACCGGCGGCGGGGCCTGGGACAACGCGAAGAAGTACATCGAGGACGGCCACCACGGCGGCAAGGGCAGCGACGCGCACAAGGCCGCCGTGACCGGCGACACGGTCGGCGACCCCTACAAGGACACGGCCGGCCCGGCGGTGAACCCCCTGATCAAGATCATCAACATCGTCGCCCTGCTGATCGTGCCGTTGCTGCCGGCCGCCGGGGGCGGCCACGCCAGCCTGCCGACCGCGCAGCCGCCGGCCCTGCGCGCCCCGGCCGCGGCCCCGCAGGCGCCGGCGGCGCCGCAGGTCCTGGCCCTGCAGGCCCCGGGCCAGGCGCCCGGCCGGCACTGAGCCGTCGGCCGGCGGACGCAGCGTCCGCCGGCCGGCCCCCTCCCCCGGCCCGGCCCTGCGCCGGGCCCGACGGCGGATTCGCCGGCCCCGAGAAGGCCGCCGAATCCGCCGTTTTTCATGGCATGCCCGGGGCGGCTGCGGCCGAAGAATGAGCTCACCGCGTTCCTGCGACGCGTTCTCCGCCGGCATCCTCCCGTCCGGCGCACCACGTGACCCCTTAGGAGTGCTGCCGTGCCCCAGACCATCAACACCAACACGATGTCGCTCAATGCGCAACGCAATCTGAACGCATCGCAGTCCACGCTCTCCACCTCGATGCAGCGCCTGTCCTCCGGCCTGCGGGTGAACAGCGCGAAGGACGACGCCGCCGGTCTGGCCATCGCCGAGCGCATGAACGCCCAGGTCCGCGGCATGAACGTGGCGGTCCGCAATGCGAACGACGGCATCTCGCTGTTCCAGACGGCCGAAGGCGCGATGGGCAAGATCGGCGAGAACCTGCAGCGCATCCGCGAGCTGGCCGTGCAATCGGCCAACGGCTCGATCAGCGACGCCGACCGTGCCAACCTGCAATCCGAGGCCGATCAACTGGTCGAGGAAATCGCCCGCGTCGCCGACAACGCCAAGTTCAACGGCATCAACCTGCTGGACGGCAGCTTCACCAGCACCGACTTCCAGATCGGCGCCGATGGCACCGACACCCTGACGGCGACGACCGACTTCGACATGACGGCGCTGACTGCCTACGCAGCCGCCGACATCAGCACCGCCGGAGCCGCCAGCGCGGTGATCGCGGACCTGGACGCCGACCTCGACATCGTCAACACCGCGCGCGCGCAGTCCGGCGCGATCCAGAGCCGCTTCGAGACCGTGGTGTCGCAGCTGCAGATCAGCGTCGAGAACACCTCGGCCGCACGCGGCCGGATCATGGACGCCGACTTCGCGGCCGAGACCGCCAACCTCTCGAAGGCGCAGATCCTGCAGCAGGCCGGCACCGCCATGGTCGCCCAGGCCAACCAGCTGCCGCAGCAGGTGCTCAAGCTGCTGCAGGGCTGACGCCGGACCGCGCCCCGCGCGCGGCCGCACCCCTCTCCTGACACGCCCGGGCCCGGCCCGCTGGCCGCATGCGGCCGGCGCGCCGGGCCTTGTCTCAAGTCGGCGCCGGTTCGGCCGATGCCCCTGCGACACCCCCAAGGAATTCCACCATGGCGACCGTTTCCTCCACCGGCCTGGGCAGCGGGCTCGACGTCAGCTCCATCGTCAACCAGCTGGTCGCGCTCGAGCGCCAGCCCATCACCCAGCTGCAGACCGCGGCCAAGGGGATCCAGACCAAGATCTCGGCCTACGGCCAGATCACCAGCCTGACCAACACGCTGCGCGATGCCTCGGCCAAGCTGGCCGGTTCGAGCCTGTGGCAGCAGAGCAGCGCCAGCAGCGACAGCACGGCCCTGAAGGTCAGCGGCAGCGGCAGTGCGGCAGCCGGCAGCTACACGGTCAGCGTGCAGCAGCTCGCGCGTGCGCACAGCCTGGCCTCGCCGGCCCAGGCCAGCGCCGAGGCGGTGATGGGCAGCGGCCAGCTCGCGCTGACCGTCGGCGGCAGCACGACCACGCTCAGCTTCAGCGAGGCCGACACCACGCTGGCCGACATCCGCGACGCCATCAATGCCAGCGCCGCCGGCGTGAGCGCGGCCATCGTCAGCGACGTGAACGGCGCCCGCCTGACCCTGACCAGCCGCCAGAGCGGCCTCGCCCAGGCCATGACCCTCAGCGCGACCGACCTGTCCGGCGGCGCGGCCAGCGGCCCCTTCGCCAGCCTGGGCTACCCCGGCGGCATGGTGGAGACCCAGGCGGCCGCCAATGCCCGGGCCACCGTCAACGGCCTGGCGGTGGAATCGGCCAGCAACCAGCTCGACGGCGCCATCCCCGGCCTGAGCCTGAACCTGCAGGCCGTCACCAGCACGCCGGCCGAGATCAGCGTCAGCAGCGACAGCAGCAGCCAGAAGGCGGCGGTGCAGGCCTTCGCCGACGCCTACAACGCCCTGAACAACTACCTGCGCACGCAGACCCGCTACGACGACAGCACCAGCACCGCCGGCACGCTGCAGGGCGACAGCACCGCCGTCGGCGTGCTGAGCCGGATGCGCGGCATGCTGCGCGAGAGCAGCAGCGCCTCGGCCCGTTTCGGTCGCCTGGCCGACCTGGGCTTCGACGTGCAGAAGGACGGCACGATCAAGCTCGACAACGCGAAGCTCGACACCGCGCTGGCCCAGCCGGCCGAGCTGGCCAAGCTCTTCGGGGCGAGCGGCAGCAGCGGCGACAGCGCCAGCCAGGGCCTGGCCCTGCGCATGCGCAAGCTGGCCGACAGCCTGACCGGCTACGACGGCCAGCTCAGCGCCCGCAGCGACGGCCTGCGCTCGCGCCTGAACCGCAATGGCGACGAGCAGGACCGCCTGGAGACCCGGGTCAGCCAGATCCAGGCCCGCCTGCTGCGGCAGTACCAGGCGCTGGATGCCAGCATGAGCCAGCTCAATGGCCTGTCCAGCTACGTCACGCAGCAGATCACCGCACTGAACAAGAGCTCCAGCGGCTGATGCCGCCGGACAGCCCGCCATCAGCGGCTGCGGCACCCCGCTATTCGGGCTTTCCGCGACTCAAGCCCGGCAGCCCGCAGACCGATAGCCAGTCATTGGCCCCGCGATCCTGAACCCAGCGCCCCACACCATGCACGCCTTCGCCAGCCCCTTCGCACCGCGCCGCAGCGCCGGCCTTGCCAACGCCTACCGCCAGGTCGGCGTCGAGACCGAGGTCGACACCGCCAATCCGCACCAGCTGGTCGCGATGCTGTTCAACGGCCTGCTCGACAGCATCCACCGCGCCCGCGGCGCGATGCGCCAGGGCGAGATCGCGGAGAAGGGCGCCGCGCTGACCCGTGGCATCCGCATCCTGGAAGAAGGCCTGCGCAGTGCGCTGGACCGCCAGGCCGGCGGCGAGCTGGCCACCCGGCTCGACGGGCTCTACGGCTACCTGGCTCACCGCCTGCTGGAAGCCAATCTGCGCAACGACGAATCCCTCCTCGATGAATGCGTGCGCCTGATCCAGCCGCTGCGCGAGGCCTGGGGCACGATCCAGCCGCAGGTCACCGCCAGGCCGGGACGCTGAGCCCATGGCCCGCCCCACCGCACCCTTCCGCGTCCCGGAGACCGCCACCATGCCCCCGACTCCCCTGCTGCCCTACTACCAGGCCCTGGAGAAGGCCAGCCAGCGCATGCTGGATGCCGCCCGGGACGGCGACTGGGACGGCGTCGTGCGCCTGGAAGGCGCCTGCGGCCTGCTGATCTCCCAGCTCAAGCATGCCGCCGGCCAGAGCGACCTGGGCCGCGAGGAGCGCCAGCTCAAGCACCGCATCATGCAGCGCATCCTGGTCAACGACGCCCAGATCCGCAGCCTGGCCGAGCCCTGGCTGGACGACCTGAACGCCACCCTCGGCGGCCGGCCGGCGCTGATGCACTGAACCGGCCCGCCGGCGCGGCCCTTCAGGCCGCGCCGAGCTCCGCGCGCAGCGTGCGGGCCGCCTCGACCATCACCCGCAAGGCCGCCTCGGTCTCGGGCCAGCCCCGGGTCTTCAGACCGCAGTCCGGATTGACCCAGAGGCGCTGCGGCGGAATCACCGCCAGGGCACGACGCAGCAGGTGCAGCACCTCCTCGCGTGCCGGCACCCGCGGCGAGTGGATGTCGTAGACGCCGGGGCCGATGTCGTTCGGGTAGGCCGATCCGCCGAAGTCGTCGAGCAGGGTCATGCCCGAACGGCTGGTCTCCAGCGTGATCACGTCGGCATCGAGGGCAACGATGCTGTCGAGGATGTCGCTGAACTCGGCGTAACACATGTGGGTGTGGATCTGCGTGGCGTCGCCGACGCCGCCGGCCGTGAGGCGGAAGGCCCGGGTCGCCCAGCGGAGGTAGTCGTCCCAGGCGCTGCGCGGCAGCGGCAGGCCTTCGCGCAGTGCGGGCTCGTCGATCTGGATGATCGCGATGCCTGCGGCCTCCAGGTCGCGCACCTCGTCGCGGAGCGCCAGGGCCAGCTGCAGGGCGGTGGTCTCGCGCGGCTGGTCGTCGCGGACGAAGGACCACTGCAGCATCGTCACCGGCCCGGTGAGCATGCCCTTGACCGGCTTGCGGCTCAGGGCCTGAGCCTGGCTGGCCCAGGCCACCGTCATCGCCTGCGGCCGTTCCACGTCCCCGTAGAGGATGGGCGGCTTCACGCAGCGCGAGCCGTAGGACTGCACCCAGCCCTTCGCGCTGAAGGTGTAGCCCGCAAGCTGCTCGCCGAAGAACTCGACCATGTCGTTGCGCTCGGCCTCGCCATGCACGAGCACGTCCAGGCCCAGCGCGTCCTGGCGCTGCAGGGTGTCGGCCAGGATCTGCCGCAGCAGGGCTTCGTAGCCCGCCGCATCGAGCGTGCCGGCGCGTCGGGCGGCGCGGGCCGCGCGGATCTCGGCCGTCTGCGGGAAGGAACCGATCGTCGTCGTCGGCAGCAGCGGCAGGCCGAGCCGGGCCTGCTGCATCGCCGCACGCTCGGCATGGGGCCGGTGGCGGGCCTCATCGGCGGGCTGCAGGGCGGCCAGCCGGGCCGCCACCGCAGGACGGCGCAGGCGCGGATCGGCACGGCGCGCCGCGCAGGCCGCGCGAGACGCGGCCCAGGCACCGGCCACCGCCTGCTCGCCCTGGCAGAGCGCCGTCTTCAGCAGGCGCAGCTCGTCGAGCTTCTCCTGCGCCCCCGCCAGCCAGGGCCGCACGCCGGCATCGACCTGGGCGTCGTCCGACAGGCTCAGCGGCACATGCAGCAGCGAGCATGAGGGCGCCAGCCACAAACGCCCCTGGCGCAGGCGGTGCAGCGTGCGCAGACGCGGCAAGAGCTGGTCGAGGTCGCTGCGCCAGATGTTGCGACCGTCGATCAGGCCGACCGACAGCTCGCGCTCCTGCGGCAGCAGGGCGGCCACCGCCTCCAGCTCCTGCGGCGCACGCACGCCGTCGACGTGCAGGCCGGCCACCGGCAGGCTGCAGGCCAGGGCAAGTCGATCGCCCAGCGGGGCGAAGTAGCTGCAGAGCATCAGGGCCATCTGCGCCGGCTGCAGCCTGGCATAGGCCCGCGGGAAGGCCTCGCGCCAGGCTGCGGGCAGCTCCAGGCCGAGGATGGGCTCGTCGATCTGGACCCAGTTCAGGCCCAGCGCGCCGAGGCGGGTCAGCAGCTCCAGATAGACCGGCAGCAGGCGGTCGAGCAGGCTCAGGCGGTCGAAGCCGGCCGCCTGGCCCTTGCCGAGCCACAGGAAGCTCAGCGGCCCCAGCAGCACCGGCTTGACCGGATGACCCAGGGCCTGGGCCTCGCGGACTTCGTCGAGCAGACGGTGCGAGGCCAGGCGGAAGGCGGTGTCGGGCCCGAACTCGGGGACCAGGTAGTGGTAGTTGGTGTCGAACCACTTGGTCATCTCCAGGGCCGGGTGACCCGCCGCTGCCGCCTGGCCGGCGCCATCGGCCGGCCGCGCCGCCTGGCCGCGGCCGAGGCGGAAGTGGCGTGCCAGTTCGCTGTCCTGTGGGCCGAAGCCCATGCGCGCGGGCTCGCAGCCCAGCATCAGCACATGCTGCGCGACATGGTCGTACCAGGCGAAATCGCCGACGGTGACGTAATCCAGGCCGGCCGCGCGCTGCTCGGCCCAGCGCTCCGCCCGCAGGCGGCGACCCAGGGCCTCCAGCGCCGGCTCGTCGATCTCGCCACGCCAGTGGCGTTCCAGCGCGAACTTCAGCTCACGGTTCAGACCGATGCGCGGAACGCCGAGAACATGAGAGAAAATCACTTCAATCCTTGGTTGTGATGAATGGTTTGATCATTCCCGGCCCGAACCCTCGGATCAAGCGATAAATATTGCCACTCAGCATGAGAGCGACTCATGTCCGCTGCCAACCCCATCGAGCTGCGCCACCTGCGCACCCTCCAGGCCCTGCGTGAGAGCGGCAGCCTGACCCGGGCCGCCCTGGCCCTGAACATCACCCAGTCGGCGCTGTCGCACCAGCTCAAGGGCCTGGAGGATCTGCTCGGCAGTGCGCTCTTCGAGCGCAAGTCGCAGCCGCTGCGGTTCAGCGCCGCCGGCCAGCGCCTGCTGCAGCTGGCCGAGGCGGTGCTGCCGCAGGTGGCCGAGGCCGCACGCGACCTCAGCCGTCTGGCCGCCGGCGCACGCGGCAGCCTGCGCCTGGCGGTGGAATGCCACACCTGCTTCGACTGGCTGATGCCCGCCATGGATGCCCTGCGCGAGCGCTGGCCCGAGGTGGAGCTGGACATCGTCTCCGGCTTCCACGCCGACCCGATCGGCCTGCTGCTGCAGGACCGGGCCGACCTGGCCATCGTCAGCGACGACAGCGACTGTCCGGGCGGCGTGCTGCTCCAGCCGCTGTTCGGCTTCGAGATCCTGGCCGTGCTGCCGCGCGCGCACCCGCTCTTGGCCCGGCCCTGGCTGAGCGCCGAGGACTTTGCCGGCCAGGCCCTGATCACCTACCCGGTGCCCGACGAACAGCTGGATCTGATCCGCCAGGTGCTGGCGCCTGCCGGCGTGCAGCCGCCGCGCCGCAGCACCGAGCTGACGGCGGCCATGCTGCAGCTGGTCGCAAGCGGCCGCGGCCTGGCCGCCCTGCCCGCCTGGGCCCTGCACAGCTACCTGGCCCGCAACTACGTGGCCAGCCGGCCGATCGGGCCGCAGGGCCTGCACGGCCGGCTGTGGGCGGCCCTGCCCGAGGCCCTGGCCCGCCGCGCCTACGCACAGGACTTCCTGCAGCTGATGCGCGAGACCTCGGCGCGCAGCCTGCCCGGCATCACGCCGCTGTGAAACGCCGGCGGTCCGCGCTCAGACCAGGCCGTTGCGGATCGCGTAGACCGTCAGCTCCGAGTTGTTCGACAGGCCCAGCTTCTCCAGCACCCGCGCGCGGTAGACGCTGACGGTCTTGGGGCTGAGGGTCAGCTCCTGCGCGATGTCCGACAGGCGCTTGCCGCTGGCGATCAGCGTCAAGGTCTGGAGCTCGCGGTCAGACAGGCGCTCGTGCAGCACCTCGGCCTGGGGCTGGCTCAGGCTCTCGGCCAGCATCTGCGCGATCTCGGGGGTGATGTACTTGCGGCCCTGGGCGACGATGCGCACCGCCTCGACGAGCTGGGCGGTGTCGCTGCCCTTGTTCACATAGCCGTGCGCGCCGGCCTTGAGCGCACGGATCGCGTACTGGTCCTCGGGGTACATGCTGACGACGAGCACGCGCACCGGGCTGCCCTCGTCCTTGAGCACATGCATCACGTCCAGGCCGCTGCGGCCGGGCAGGTTGATGTCGAGCACCAGCACGTCGCAGCGGGTGTCGCGCATCAGGCTGCGCAGCTCGCCGTAGTCGCCGGCCTCGCCGACGACCTCGATGTCGGGGGCGTCGGTCAGGGTGTCGCGGATGCCACGCCGGATCAGCGCGTGGTCATCGCAGAGGATGACGCGGATCAAGGATCGACTCCCCAGGTGGTCGGATCGTCGGCATTGCGGCCGCCCTCCTCGTGCTCGTCCTGCGGCGGCCGGCCGTCCATGGGCAGCGACAGGATCAGGCTGGTGCCGCGCTCGCCGCTGCTGAGATCGACCCAGCCGCCCACGGTGGCCGCACGCTCGCGCAGGCCGCGCAGGCCGAAGCTGCGCGCCTTGGCCAGATCCTGCGCCGTCAGGCCGCGGCCGTCGTCGCTGACCTCCAGCGAGAGCACGCCGGCGGCGAGGGTCAGGTCCAGCTTCACGCGGCGGGCCTGGGCATGCTTGCTGACATTGGTCAGCGCCTCCTGCGCGGTGCGGTAGGCGATCAGGGCCAGGCCCGGCGGCAGCGCCGGCAACTCGGCCGGGCTGTGGGTGAAGCGCGTCTCCAGGCCGCTGCGCTTCTCGAAGCGCTGGGTCATCCACTGCAGGGCGGCGACCAGGCCCTGCTCCAGGATGGCCGGCCGCAGGTTGTGCATGATGCGCTGGCTGGCCTCGATGGCGTGGGCCACGGTGTCGAGCGCCTCGCGCGCCCGCTGGCCGACGGCCGGCACCCCGCTGTGACGCTCGATCCAGGCCAGGTCGAACTTCAGGGCGGTGAGCGAGCCGCCGACATCGTCGTGGATCTCGCGCGCGATGGCGGCCCGCTCCGCCTCGACGCTGGCCTGCAGGTGCTGGGTCAGCTCGCGCAGCCGGGCCTCGCTGGCCGCCAGGGCCTCGCGGGCCGCACGCTGGTCGCGGCGGCTGCGCGAAGCCTCCACCGCATGCTGCAGCGCCGGCACCAGGCGCACCAGGTTCTGCTTGAGCAGGTAGTCGCTGGCGCCGCGGCGCATGGCCTGCACGGCCATGTCCTCGCCGATGGTGCCGGAGATCAGCACGAAGGGCAGCAGCGGGTCGCGCGCGCGCACGATCTCCAGGGCCTGCAGGCCCGAGAAGCCCGGCAGCGCGAAATCGGAAACCACCAGATCCCAGGCCTGGGCCAGCGCTGCGCGCAGCGCGGCCTCGGTCTCGATGCGCTCGACCTCGGCGTCCAGCCCGCCGGCGCGCAGATGGGCCAGCAGGATCTCGTGGTCGAAGGCCGAATCCTCCAGATGCAGCAGGCGCAGCGGGCGGTTCAGGGACTTGAGGTCGACGGCAGGCATGGGCGGGACGGCGGCGGAAGGCGGGGCCGGACGCGAAGTGTGCCCCAGGGCCGCCGGCCAGCCCTCCCGGCCGGGCCGGTGTGCGGGCCGGCCCGGGCCGACAGGCCGGAAACAGCGCGGCTTTCCCGCGCATCTTCGGCGCACCGGGGCCGGGGCCTGCGGCGAAGAATGACCCTGAAGCGCGGCGGACCCTGCGCGGCCCCGCGGGCCGCCTCCACCGTCGCGCCGGCCTCCCCGCTGCGCTGCAGCGGCCCTGAATCCGAACCCGCATCCGCGCCATGTCGAGTTCCCCCGATCCCACCGTCGAGCTGCCGGTGCTGGCCGTGGCCGAGCTGCAGGACCACCTGCTGGCCGTCGGTCACGACCTGGACCGCCTGCAGACCCTGCTGAGCGAGAGCTGTGCGCTGCTGCTCGGCGGCTTCGGCGCCGCCCATCGCGCGCTCGACAGCGTCGACCCGAGCCGCTCGCCGGCCGCTGTGCAGGCCCTGCGCGAGACGCTGACCGACAGCGTGGTCGCCCTGCAGTTCGAGGACATGGCCAGCCAGCTGCTGCGCCACACCCAGCAGCGCGTGCGCAGCTGTGCCGACCAGCTGGCCGCCCGCGCCTTCGGGGCCGACGAGGACGGCGAAGCCGCCGTCACCCCCGCGCCGCAGCGACCGAACCCGGTCACGCAGGACGAGATGGACGCCGGCTCGGTCGAGCTGTTCTGAGCCCGCGACCTCAAGATCCCGCCCCCTCTGCCGATGACCCGACCTACCCCGGAGAACGTCCCCATGCCTTCCATCCTTGCCGTGGATGACTCCGCCTCGATGCGCCAGATGGTGAGCTTCACCCTCAAGAGCGCGGGCTTCCAGGTGACCGAGGCCGTCGACGGCCGGGACGCCTGGGACAAGGCGGCCTCGCACCACTACGACCTGGTGCTGACCGACCAAAACATGCCGCACCTCGATGGCATCGGCCTGACCAAGAAGCTGCGCGAGCACCCGGCCTTCAAGGCCACGCCCATCCTGATCCTGACCACCGAGTCCAGCGACCAGATGAAGCAGGCCGGCCGCGCGGCCGGGGCCACCGGCTGGATGGTCAAGCCCTTCGATCCGGCCAAGCTGATCGAAGTGATCCGCAAGGTCATCCGCTGAGCCCGGCCCGCCGCGTGCGCCCCCCAACAGGAACATCAAGGAGCCGATGATGGGCGAGTCCCCAGGCATGCAGGCCGGCGGCGCCGCCGGCATCGACCTCAGCCAGTTCTACCAGGTCTTCTTCGAGGAAGCCGGCGAGAACCTGCAGCAGATGGAGCAGCTGCTGCTCGCGCTGGACGTGGCGGCGCCGGACGATGAGCAGCTCAATGCCATCTTCCGCTGCGCCCATTCGATCAAGGGCGGGGCCGCCACCTTCGGCTTCAGCGACGTGGCCGAGCTGACCCATGTGATGGAGACCCTGCTCGACAAGCTGCGCCGCCACGAGCTGAGCGCCACGGCCGGCATGGTCGACGTGCTGCTGGCCTCGGGCGATGCGCTGGCCGGCCAGCTCGCACGCCACCAGGCTGGCGGCGCCGGCCACAGCCCCGACACCGGCGAGCTGCGCCGTCGCATCGCGGCCTACAGCCAGGGCGAGGATCCGGCCCCGCTGTCGGCCGTCCCGGCGATGGCGGCCGCCGCGCCGACCGACCCGGCCGCCGCAGCCGCCCCGCAGGCCGCAGCGGACGAAGCCCAGTCGGCCGACGTGCCCGTCACCGTCAAGGGCGAGCGCATCCTGGAGATGACGCTGGGGCCGCTGGAACGGCCCGGCCTGGCCGACGACGTGCTGAGCCTGTTCAAGGAGATCGAGGGCCTGGGCCAGGTCGAGCCGGTCGATGGCGGCCTGGCCGCCGACGGCCTGCGCCGCTTCAAGCTGATCACGGCGACGCCCGACAGCGAGCTGCTGGACCTCTTCGCCTTCCACATCGCCCGCGAGCAGGTGCGGCTGCGGCCCTGGGCGGGCGAGCACATCGCACCGGGCTACGGCTTCTATGCCAAGGCGCCCGGCTCGCCGGTGCTGGAGGAAGATCCGGGCTACGGCTTCTTCGACGATGCCCCGGGCGCCCCCGGCGCCTCCGGCCCGGCGGTCGATGCCGCCCCGGCCCTGCAGGCCCCGGTGCCGGCCGCCCCGGTGCCGCAGGCGGGCGCGAGCGCCCGGGCCGAAGCCAAGCCGGCCGGCCTGGAAGGCACGACGCTGCGCGTCGGTCTGGAGAAGGTCGACCAGCTCATCAACCTGATGGGCGAGCTCGTCATCACCCAGGCCATGCTGGCCCAGCACAGCCGCGCGCTGGACCCGGTGCAGCACCAGACCCTGATCGCCGGCCTGACTGCCCTGGACCGCAACACCCGCGACCTGCAGGAAGCGGTGATGTCGATCCGCATGATTCCGATGGGCACGGTCTTCAGCCGCTTCCCGCGCATGCTGCGCGACCTGGCGGCCAAGCTCGGCAAGGAGGTCGAGCTGCTCACCGTCGGCGAAGCCACCGAGCTCGACAAGGGCCTGGTCGAGAAGATCACCGACCCGCTGACCCACCTGGTGCGCAATGCCTGCGACCACGGCATCGAATCGCCCGAGGAGCGGCGCGCGCGGGGCAAGCCCGAGCAGGGCACCATCACCCTGGCGGCCAGCCACCAAGGCGGCAGCATCGTCATCGAGGTGCGCGACGACGGCAAGGGCCTGTCGCGTACCAAGCTGCTCAAGAAGGCCCGCGAGCGCGGCCTGGCGGTGAGCGAGGAGATGAGCGATGCCGAGGTCTGGTCGCTGATCTTCGCGCCCGGCTTCTCGACCGCCGAGGTGGTGACCGACGTCTCCGGCCGCGGCGTCGGCATGGACGTGGTCAAGAAGAACATCTCCGCGCTGGGCGGCACGGTCGAGATCGACTCGGCCGAAGGCCACGGCATGCGCGTGGCGGTGCGCCTGCCGCTCACGCTGGCCATCATGGACGGCATGAGCGTGGGCGTGGCCGAGGAGGTCTACATCCTGCCGCTGGCCAGCGTGGTCGAGAGCTTCCAGGTCACCCCGCAGACGGTCAAGACGCTGGGCGGCACCGGCCGCGTCGTGCAGGTGCGCGAGGAGTACATGCCGGTCATCGAGCTGGAGTCGCTCTTCCACGTGCCGCGCGAGGACGGCCAGCTGCCGTCGAACCCGATCATGGTCGTCGTCGAGGCCGAGGGCAGCCGCGTGGCCATGATGGTCGACGAGCTGCTCGGCCAGCAGCAGGTCGTGGTCAAGAACCTCGAAGCCAACTACCGCAAGGTGCCCGACATCTCGGGCGCCACGATCATGGGCGATGGACGGGTGGCGCTGATCCTCGACATCGCCTCCCTGGTACGCCGCTCGCGCCACTGAGCGTCGACGCGCCGTCGCCCCGCATTCCCTGAGCCCGGACACAAGGACACGCCATGCTCAATCACCTGAAGATCGGCCAGCGCCTGGGCGTCGGCTTCATCGGCCTGCTGCTGCTGCTGCTCGCGGTGCTGACGGTCAGCCTGCAGCAGATGGCCGGCATCGAGAGCAAGCTCGAAGCCGTCAGCCAGACCACCATGCGCACCACGGAGCTGCTGGCCGATGTCGGCGCGGCGATCGACATGCGCGCCATTGCCGCCCGCAACCTGACCCTGCTGCGCGAGGGGCAGGCCGTCGACAAGGAAGTCGAGCGCGTGCGCACGGCCCAGGCCAAGCTCGACGGCAGCCTGACCAAGCTGGCCCAGCTCGTCGCCGACGATCCGCACGCCACGGCCGAGGACCAGCGGCGCGTGAAGTCGCTGATGGCCCTGGAGGCCCGCTACCTGCCGATCGCCACCGACATCGTCGCCCTGGCCATCGCGCACAAGCAGGCCGAGGCGGTGCAGCGCCTGACGCAGGACTGCATGCCGCTGCTCGACCAGATCCTGACCGAGGTCCAGGCCTTCAACGACAGCAACCGCAAGCAGGCCACGGCCGAGACGGCCTCCGCCCTGGCGAGCTACAAGAACTCGCAGCTGACCATGCTGGCCCTCGGCGGCTTTGCCGTGCTGCTGCTCAGCGGCCTGGGCTGGACGCTGACCCGCTCCGTCACCCGGCCGCTCGCCCAGGCGGTGCAGGCCACCCGCACCATCGCCTCGGGGGACCTGAGCCAGCACATCGCCGTGGACGGCCGCGACGAAGTCGCCGACCTCCAGCGCGGGCTGGCCGACATGCAGACCGCGCTGCTGAAGCTCATCACCGAGGTGCGCAACACCACGGACGGCATCTCCACCGCCAGCACCCAGATCGCCACCGGCAACCTGGACCTGTCGAGCCGCACCGAGCAGACGGCCTCCAACCTGCAGCAGACCGCCTCCTCGATGGAAGAGCTGACCGGCACCGTCAAGCAGACCGCCGATTCGGCCCGCACCGCCAACCAGCTGGCCTCGTCCGCCGCCACCGCCGCCCAGCGCGGCGGCGAGGTGGTGACCCAGGTCGTCTCCAACATGGAGGAGATCAGCGCGTCGAGCAAGAAGATCGCCGACATCATCGGCGTGATCGACGGCATCGCCTTCCAGACCAACATCCTGGCGCTCAACGCCGCGGTGGAGGCGGCCCGGGCCGGCGAGCAGGGCCGTGGCTTCGCGGTCGTCGCCGGCGAGGTGCGCAACCTGGCCCAGCGCAGCGCGCAGGCGGCCAAGGAGATCAAGACCCTGATCGGCGCCTCGGTCGACAAGGTCGAGTCCGGCGCCCGCCTGGTGCAGGACGCCGGCAGCACGATGGAGGAGATCGTCTCCAGCGTTCGCCGCGTCAGCGACATCATCGGCGAGATCACCGCCGCCTCGGCCGAGCAGAGCGACGGCATCGGCCAGGTCAACCAGGCGGTCAACAACCTCGACCAGATGACGCAGCAGAACGCGGCCCTGGTGGAGGAAAGCAGCGCAGCGGCCGAATCGCTGCGCGACCAGGCCCAGCGCCTGCAGCAGGCCATCGGCAGCTTCCGGCTGGAGCAAGGCGCGCAGATGCAGGCCGCCCACCTGATCGAACGGGTGCGGCAGAGCCCGCGTCCGGCGGCCAAGCCAGCCGCCAAGCCCGCAGCCACGCCGGCCCGTGCGGCAGGCACCCCGGTCCGCAGCGAACGTCCGGCCGCTCCGGCCGCCACGCCGCCGCGCGCCCCGGCCCCGACCCGCCCGAATGCCGCACCGGCCGCCGCGGACGACGAATGGACCAGCTTCTGAGCGGCCCCACCCCACCGAACCGGAACCCGCCATGGACACCCTGACCGCCCCCCGCACGACCTCCCCGACCTCGACCCAGTCCGCAGCCGGCACGCCGTCCCGCAAGGAAAGCTCCTACGGCGCGGCCCATGGCCAGGCCGCCAATGCCCCGGGCCGCGAGTACCTCAGCTTCTGCCTGGGCCAGGAGGAGTACGGCATCGACATCCTCAAGGTGCAGGAGATCCGCTCCTACGAGGCACCGACCCGCATCGCCAATGCGCCCGCCTTCCTGAAGGGCGTGATCAATCTGCGCGGCGTGATCGTGCCGGTGATCGACCTGCGGGTGAAGTTCGGCTGCGAGGCCGAGATCACCGCCATCACCGCCGTGGTGGTGCTGAGCGTGAAGGGCCGGGTCGTCGGTGCGGTGGTCGATTCGGTCAGCGACGTGCTGGAACTGCCGCATGCCCTGGTGAAGCCGGCGCCCGAGATGGGCACCCTGGTCGACACCAGCCACCTGATGGGCATTGCCAATGTGAACGAGCGCATGCTGATCCTGCTCGACATCGAATCGCTGATGTCGAGCAGCGAGCTGGGCCTGATCGACGCCGCCAGCCACTGAGCGGCCGGGCCGCGCACCCCGCCCTCCCCCCGGCCGACACCGCCGACGCCCCCCGGGGCGCGGCGGCGTCGACCGTTCAGGGGCTGCTGCGGCGCAGGGTCTCGACGACCGGCCGGGCCAGCAGACCGCGCAGGCCCCAACGGCCGGCCAGCAGGGCCAGCAGGGCGCCGGCGGCAGCACCGGCGAGCGGCACCCAGAGCGGCGCCGTCCAGCGGAACTCGAAAGCGTAGTGCGCCAGCGCCGCACCCAGGCCCATCGCCACGACCGAGGCCAGCGCGCCGGCCAGCGCGCCCAGGCCCAGCAGCTCGACCTGAAGCACCCGGGCCATCAGCCTGCGGCTGGCGCCCAGCGCGCGCATGACGGCGGCCTCGTGCAGGCGCTGCTCGCGGCTGGCGCGTATGGCGGCCAGCAGCACCAGCAGGCCGGCCGCCAGCGTGAAGGCGAACAGGAACTCGACCGCCCGCACGACCTGGTCGAGCACCCGCTGCACCTGGGCCAGGGTGGCCGACAGATCGACCACGGTCACATTGGGGAAGGCCTGGCTGAGCCGGCTGTCGAAGCCGGGGCCGGTCTGGCCCGGCGCGCGCGGCGGGGCCTGGAAGGCGGCGATCCAGGTCACCGGCAGCTCCGGCAGGGCGGCGCGCTCGAACATCACGAAGAAGTTCACCCGCATCGAGGCCCAGTCGACCTGGCGCAGGCTGCCGATCACGCCCTCCTGCGCCTGGCCGGCGATGTCGAAGCGCAGGCGGTCGCCGAGCTTCAGGCCCAGCGCCTGGGCCAGGCCCTCCTCGACGCTGAGCGCCGGCAGGGCCTCGGCCTGCTGCGCTGCAGCGGCATCCCAGCGGCCGGCCAGCAGGCGGTTGTGGGCCGGGGCCTCGGCGGCATGGCTGAGGTTGAACTCGCGCTCGACCAGGCGGTTGGCGCGCTCGGTGGCGAACTGGCCGGCGCGCACCGGCTGGCCGTTGATCGCGCTGAGCCGGCCACGGATCATGGGATACCAGTCGTAGCGCTCGACGCCGGCCTCGGCCAGGTGGGCGCGGAAGGCCTGGGCCTGGTCGGGCTGGATGTTGATGACGAAACGGTTGGGCGCATCGGGCGGCGTGGCCTCGCGCCAGCTGGCGATCAGGTCGGTGCGCAGCAGCACCAGCAGCACCAGGGCCAGCAGGCCGACCGACAGCGCCGCAAGCTGCACCATGCCCTGCACCGGCCGCGCCGCGAGCTGGCGGGTGGCCAGGCGCAGCGCGCGCGGCAGGCGCAGGGCCGCGCCACCGGCCGGCACCACCCGGCGCAGCAAGGCCATCACGCCGCCGCCGGCGGCCGCGAAGAGCAGCAGGGCCAGCGCGAAGCCGCCGACGACGATGGCCCCCAGCTGCGGCGTGGCCGCCGTGGCCCACAGCATGGCGCCGAAGCCGGCCAGGCCGGCCAGGGCCGTGAGCAGGGAGACGGCGCGCGGCCGGCCCAGCTCGCGGCGGATCACCCGCAGTGCCGGCACCTGGGCGAGTTGCAGCACCGGCGGCAGGCCGAAGCCGATCAGCAGGCTCATGCCCACGCCCAGGCCGAGCAGGGCCGGCGCCGGGCCGGGCGGCGGCAGCTCGGCGCCGACGAGGCGGCCCAGCAGCCAGACAAAGACCTGGTGTAGCGCCAGGCCGATCAGCAGGCCGAGGGCGCTGGCCGCCAGGCCGGCCACGCCGAAGCCCAGGGCGTAGGCCCCGGCGATGCGGCGCTGGGACTGGCCGAGCACGCGCAGCATGGCGCTCTCGTCCAGGTGACGGTCGGCGTAGTGGCGCGCGGCGATCGCCACCGCCACCGCAGCCAGCAGGGCCGCCAGCAGGGCCACCAGGCGCAGGAAGGTGGCGGCGCGGTCCAGGGTCTGCGCCATCTCCGGCCGGCCGGCTTCCAGGGTTTCCAGCCGCAGGCCCCGCCAACCTTCCTGTGTGATGCGCCGCCGGGTCTCGTCCAGATAGCGCGTCACGGCCGCGGCCTCGCCGCCCGCCGGCAGGGCCACGGCCAGGCGGTGGCTGACGCGGCTGGCGGGCTGCACCAGGCCGGTGGCGGCCAGGTCGTCGAGGTTCAGCATCACCCGCGGCGCAAAGCTGAGGAAGCCGGCGCCACGGTCGGGCTCGATGCGCAGCACGGCGTCGATGCGCAGGTCCGCATCGCCCAGGCCCAGGTGCTCGCCGACCTGGAGCTGCAGGGCGTCGAGCAGGGCCGCATCGACCCAGACCGCCCCGCGCGGCGGCGCCGCCCGCAGGCTGCGCGTGCCGGCGGTGTCGGCCTCGGGGCTGTCGGCCAGTTGCAGCGCACCGCGCAGCGGATAGGCCGCATCGACGGCCTTGACGGCGACCAGCCGGCTGGCGCCGCCGCGCGCCTCGGGCGCGCGGGCCATGCTGGGGAAGCCGACGCTGGTCGAGGTCCTGAGGCCCAGGGCGCGGGCGCGCTCGGCCAGCACCGGGGGCAGGGGCTGGTCGGCCACCAGCACCGCATCGCCACCGAGCAGGGCCTGGGCGTCGCGGCTGAGGCCGGATTGCAGGCGCTCGGCGAAGAAGCCGACGGCGCTGAGCGCGGCCACGGCGAGGGCCACGGCCATCAGCAGCAGGCTGAGTTCGCCGCCACGCAGATCCCGCCAGGCCTGACGGGCCGCCAGGCGCAGCAGGCTGGGCGGCCGCCAGCCCACGGGGGGCGGCAGGGACGACGGGGCGGGCACAGGGGGGGGCGGGGTCTCGACCATCCCGCGACCCTAGCCGATCCCCCGGGTGCGGCGAACTCGCCGGGCTTTGCCGACCCCGGGGGAGCCGGCGGGCGGCACCGGACGCGGGCATCGCTGAACGGCGCGCTCAAAGGCCTTGAACGACGCAGGGCCCGGGCGGCGGTCCAATCGGCCGATGGATGCCGCCCCCCTGCCCTTCCCCGCCCTCTTCGTCTCCCATGGCTCGCCGATGCTCGCGCTGGAGCCCGGCCCGGCCGGTGCGTTCATGCGCCGCCTCGGCCCGACGCTGGAAGCCCGCTTCGGCCGGCCGCGCGCGATCCTGGCGCTGTCGCCGCACAGCAGCACGCGCGAGCCCACCCTGCTGACCGCGACGCGGCACCCGGCCGTCCACGATTTCAGCGGTTTCCCCGAAGCCCTCTACCGCCTGCGCTACGAGCCTGCGGGGGCGCCGGAGCTCGCGGAGACGCTGGCGACGGCCCTCGCCGCGCAGGGCCTGCAGGTCGCACGGCGCGAGGCTGGCGGGCTGGACCACGGCGTGTGGAGCGTGCTGCGCTTCGCATGGCCCGAGGCCGACCGGCCGGTGCTGCCGCTGACCCTGCCGGCCGAGGCCACACCCGCCACGCTGCAGGCCCTGGGCGCCGCACTGGCCCCGGCCCTGGCCGAACACGGCGTGCTGCTGCTGGCCAGCGGCAGCCTGACGCACAACCTGCGCCTGCTCTTCGGGCCGCAGGGCTGGCTGCCGCAGGACGCGCCGGAGCAGGCCGGCACCCGCGCCTTCCGCGACTGGGTGCAGGCGCGCGTCGCCGCGGGGGATGAGGCCGGGCTGCGGGACTACCGGCGGCTCGCCCCCGCCGCCCGCGAGCAGCATCCGACCGACGAGCACTGGCTGCCCTTCTACCTGGCGATGGGCGCCGGCGGCCTGCAGGACGCGGCCCGCCTGCACGCCGGCGTGGACCATGGCGCACTGGCAATGGACAGCTATGCCTTCGGCCCCGGCGCGGCGGCGCTGGCCGCGGCCCTGCACTGAACCGGGGGGGAAAAACGGCCCCGGCCGCGCTGCGGGCCGGGCGACTCAGTGCTCGGCGCGGGCCTCGCGGCGCATCAGCGCGCGCACGGCTTCGGCCGGGTCGAGCCGGCCTTCGAGCACCTCGACCACGGCGGTGGTGATCGGCATCTCCACGCCCAGCGCGCGGGCGCGGGCCAGCACGGTCGGCGCGGTCGGCACGCCTTCGGCGACATGGCCGAGCGCGGCCACCGCCTCGGCCAGGCTGCGGCCGGCCGCGAGTTCCAGGCCGACGCGGCGGTTGCGCGAGAGCGCGCCGGTCGCCGTCAGCACCAGGTCGCCGAGGCCCGACAGGCCCATGAAGGTTTCCTGCCGTGCGCCCAGGGCCAGGCCCAGGCGGCTCATCTCGGCCAGGCCGCGGGTGATCAGCGCGGCGCGGGCGTTCAGGCCCAGACCGGGCTCGCCACCGTCCCGCGCCGGCAGGCCGTCGGCAATGCCGGTGGCGATGGCCAGGACGTTCTTGACCGCGCCGCCGACCTCGACCCCGACCGGGTCGTCCGAGGTGTAGACGCGCAGCGCGCCGCCATGGCAGGCCGCGACGGCCTGCTGCGGCAGCCAGGGGTCGCGGCTGGCGGCGACCAGGGCGGTCGGCTGGCCGCGCGCCACCTCCTGCGCGAAGCTGGGGCCGGAGAGCACGCCACTGCGCAGGCCGGGGGCCAGCTCGGCGGCGATCTCGTGGCCGAGGCGGCCGCTGCCCGCCTCGAAGCCCTTGCAGAGCCAGAGCAGGCCCACGCCCTCGGGCAGACCGGCCGCCGCGCCATGGGCCAGCAGGCCACGCAGGCCCGCCATGGGGCTGGCGACGATCAGCAGCGCGCCTTCGGGGTCGGAGGCGCCGGCGCGGGCATGGTCGATGGCGGCGTCGAGATCGACCGCGATCTGCAGACCGGCCGGCAAGGCCACGCCGGGCAGGTAGCGGGCGTTCTCGCGCTGCTCGCGCAGCGCGGCGGCCTGGGCCGGATCGCGCGCCCAGAGCTGCACGGCATGGCCGACCCGGGCCATGCCCAGGGCCAGGGCCGTGCCCCAGGCCCCGGCGCCGAGGACGCTGATCCGCATCACGCCGCGGGTCCGGAGCGCCGCCTGTGCCCGGCCTGGATCAGGCCTGACCCAGGGTCTGGCCGGCGAGCTGCTCCAGCTCGGCCTGCTGCTGGGCGTCGAACATGGCCTGGAAGTTGACCTCGGTCAGGTGCACCGGCGGGAAGCCGGCACGGGTGATCAGGTCGGCCACGTTGGCGCGCAGGTAGGGGTAGAGCATGCCCGGGCAGGCGATGCCCAGGATGGGGCGCATCTGCTCCTGCGGCACGTTGCGGATCTCGAAGATGCCGGCCTGCTTGGCTTCCACCAGGAACAGGGTGCGGTCGGCGATCTTGGTCTGCACGGTGGCGGTGACCGCCACCTCGTAGACGCCGTCGGCCACGGTCTCGGCGCCGACGCCCAGGTTGATCTCGATCTGCGGCTGGGCCTGCTCGAGCAGGATGCGCGGCGAGTTCGGCTGTTCGAGCGAAACGTCCTTCAGATAGACGCGCTGGATCTGGAAGACGGGATCGGCTTGCTGTTCGTCGGCCATGGGGGGCTTTCGGTGGGATCGGGGGAAGCGCGGCCGCGCACAGCGCGCGGCCCGGCGAAGGCGTCGTGGCCCGGCGCCGCCCGGAAGGCGGCCCCGCACGAGGCGCGCGATTATGGCCGCGTGGCCGCCTGGGGGCGGCCGGGGCTCAGGCGCCCTGGCCGAGCAGCGGCAGCAGGCCGCCGCGCTGGTCGAGCGCGATCAGGTCGTCGCAGCCGCCGACATGGGTGTCGCCGATGTAGATCTGCGGCACGGTGCGGCGACCGGTGCGGGCCATCATGGCCTCGCGGGCGGCCGGATCCAGGTCGATGCGGATCTCCTCGATCACCTGCACCCCGCGCTGCTTCAGCAGCGCCTTGGCGCGCTGGCAGTAGGGGCAGACCTGGGTCGTGTACATCTGGACGGGGGCCATCGCGATCTCGCTGGGTGGGGGCTGGACAGAAGGGGCGGGGCCGGACTCAGGCCGACTTGCGCTTGCCCGGGGCGGCCGCCTCGGTCTCGCTGGCGCCCCGCTCGGTCGGCAGCTGGGCCTCGCGCCAGCCCGCGGTGCCACCGGCCACGGCGACCACGCGGGCATGGCCGGCCTTCTTGAGCAGATCGACCGCGCGGCGCGCACGGGCGCCGCTCGGGCAGATCAGCACCACCGGGCGGTTCTTGTCGCTCGGCAGCAGACGCGAGCCCTCGAGCTGGCCGAAGGGCAGGGCGCGGGCCGGCGTGGCATGGCCTTCGGCGTATTCGGCCGGCTCGCCGACGTCGAACATCACCGCCTTCTCGCGGTTCAGCAGGGTCACGGCCTCGGCCGGGCTGACGCTGGCGCCGCCGCCGGACGCCCCGCGCAGCTGCTGGGCGACGAGCAGGCCACCCGAGGTGGCGGCGATCAGCACAAGGATCCAGTTCTCGATCAGGAAGTCCACGGTGTCTTGTCCCCGAAAGCCGGGTGGGGCCCCGGCAAAGTCATGATTCTAGAATCCCGGGTAATTACGGATCCCCCGACCTCCCCCAACCCCACCCCATGCACAAGCTTGTTCTGATCCGCCACGGTGAATCGTCGTGGAACCTGGAGAACCGATTCACCGGCTGGACCGACGTGCCGCTGACGCCGACCGGCGTCGCCCAGGCCCGCGCCGCCGGCAACATGCTGCGCGAGGCCGGCTACAGCTTCGACGTGGCCTACACCTCGGTGCTCAAGCGTGCGATCTGGACGCTCTGGCACTGCCTGGACGCGATGGACCGCACCTGGCTGCCGGTCGTGAAGGACTGGCGCCTGAACGAGCGCCACTACGGCGCGCTGCAGGGCCTGAACAAGGCCGACATGGCCCGCGAGTTCGGTGAACAGCAGGTGCTGCAATGGCGCCGCAGCTACGACGAGCCGCCGCCCGCGCTGACCCCGGAAGACCCGCGCGGCCAGCGCCAGGACGCCCGCTACGCCGGTCTGGCGCCCGAGCAGATTCCGCTGACCGAATGCCTGAAGGACACCGTGGCCCGCGTGCTGCCGCTGTGGGAGGGCACGATCGGCCCGGCCATCCTGAGCGGCAAGCGCCTGGTCATCACCGCCCACGGCAACAGCATCCGCGCGCTGGTCAAGCACCTGGACGGCATCTCGGATGCCGACATCGTCAGCCTGAACATCCCCAACGGCACGCCGCTGGTCTACGAGCTCGACGAGTCGCTCAAGCCGATCCGCCGCTACTACCTGGGCGACGCACTGGCCGACGAACGGGCCAAGGTCGAAGCCGGCCCGCACGGCCAGGACTGAGACCCGGGCCGGCCTCGACGGGACGAGAGCGTCCCGGGAGAGGCCGCCCTTGCCGAGGGCTCAGTGGCCGGCGGCCGCCTCGGCCGGCAGGCCCAGGGCCTCGGCGATATCGGCGCGCAGGGTGTGCGCGAGTGCCCGCCGGTCGGCATGGCGGCTGCCCCGGGCGGGCAGCCACTGCACCCGCAGCGTCAGGCCGCGGGCCCGCACCACGGCCAGCACGCTGGCCACCAGGCTGATCTGGTCGATGTAGGGTGCGGCGCGGCTGATCGCCGACTCGGCATCCGAGTAGCGCAGGGCCAGCGGCTGCACCGGCACCTCGACGGCAATCGCCGCCTGCAGCATGTTGCCGTGGAAGGGCAGCAGGCTGCGGCCGTCCGAGGTCGTGCCCTCGGGGAAGACGGCCACCACGTCGCCGGCCTGCAGGGCCTCGGACACCTGGTGCACGACGCGCAGCGCATCGCGCCGGCTTTCGCGGCTGAGGTAGAGCGTGCCCGCCGCGTCGCTGAGATGCCGCAGCAGCGGCCAGCGCCGCACCTCGGCCTTGGATACGAAGCGCGCCTGCGGGCAGACGGCGTGGATGGCGGTGATGTCCAGCCAGGACACATGGTTGGCGACCAGCAGGGTGGCGCCTGGCCGGGGCTGGCCCTCGACGACCAGGCGCATGCCCAGGGCCCGCAGCGCCGCCTGGGCCCAGGCCTGCACCTGACGGTGGCGAGCGGCGGGGCCCAGCCAGGGCAGGACCAGCGCCACCGTCAGCACGCCGCGCAGGATGTGCAGCAGCACGCGCAGCAGGCGCCAGGCGACGACGGGAGTGCGCAGCAACTGCTTCACGGGCAGGCCGGGCTCAGGCGGCTTCGGCCGCCAGCTCGTGGGCCACATGGCCCGCGACGATGGTCAGCCGCACACGCCCGGGCAGGCGCATGCCGGTGGTCTCGAAGGCGAAGGGCGTGTGCTTGCCCTGGCTGCGCAGGCTGCCCGGCTGCACCGTCCAGTCGGCCCCCGGGTCGAAGAGGCAGAGGTCGGCCACGCCGCCCTCGACGAGCCGGCCGGCCGAGCTGGCCAGCGAGCCCAGGGCCTCGCCCAGCACCCGCACCGGGCTGCTGGTGACGGTGGCCAGGGTCGCGGGCAGGGCCAGGCCCTGGTCGGTCCCCCACTTCAGGGCCAGGCTCAGCAGCAGCTCCAGGCCGGTGGCGCCGGGTTCGGCCTCGCCGAAGGGCAGGGTCTTGGCATCGCCCTCGACCGGGGTGTGGTCGCTGACCAGCGCATCGATCGTGCCGTCGGCCAGGGCGGCGCGCAGGGCCTCGCGGTCGCGGCCCTGGCGCAGCGGCGGGTTCAGGCGCATGGCCGGGTTGAAGTAGCCGATGTCGACATCGCTGAGGTGCAGGGAGTTGATGCTGACGTCCGCCGTGACCGGCAGGCCCTCGGCCTTGGCCGCGCGCAGCAGGGCCACGCCGGCCGCGCTGGACAGGCGGCACAGGTGCAGGCGGGCGCCGGTCACGCGGATCAGCTCGAAGAGGGTGTGCAGGGCCACCGTCTCGGCACTGACCGGCACGCCGGACAGGCCAAGGCGGGTGGCCACCGCACCGCTGGCCGCCACGCCCTTGCCCAGCCAGGGGTCCTGCGGCCGCAGCCAGACGCTGTAGCCGAAGGTCGCGGCGTACTGCAGCGCACGCTGGAGGACCTGGGTGTCGCGGATCGCCACCTCGGCCTGGCTGAAGCCGACGCAGCCGGCCTCGGTCAGCTCGGCCATCTCGGTCAGGGCCTCGCCGGCCAGGCCGCGGGTGAGCGCGCCCAGCGGGAAGAGCCGGCAGCGGCTGAGCTTGCGGGCGCGGAACTTGAGCATCTCGACCAGGCCGGGTTCGTCCAGCGTGGGGTCGGTGTCGGGCAGGCAGACCAGGCTGGTGACCCCGCCGGCGGCGGCCGCGGCCAGCTCGCTTTCCAGCATGCCCTCGTGTTCGTGGCCAGGCTCGCGCAGGCGCGCGGCCAGGTCGACCAGGCCGGGGGCGACGACGAGGCCGCGCGCATCGATCACGCGGTCGGCCTGGAAATCCGGGCGGACCGCGCCGATGGCCACGATGCGACCGGCGGCGATCGCGACATCGGCCGTCTCGTCGCGGCCGCTCGCCGGGTCGATCACCCGGCCGTTCTGGAGGAGGAGCTTCATGCGAGGTTGCCTGCAATCGTCGACATGACGGCCATGCGCACGGCGATGCCGAAGGTGACCTGGGGCAGGATCACGCTCTGCGCCCCGTCGGCCACGGCGGAATCGATCTCGACCCCGCGGTTGATCGGCCCGGGGTGCATCACGATGGCATCGGGTGCGGCCAGGGCCAGCTTTTCCGGCGTCAGGCCGAAGTGCTTGAAGAACTCACCGGCGCTGGGCAGCATCGCGCCGCTCATGCGCTCGTTCTGCAGGCGCAGCATGATGATGACGTCGGCGTCCTTCACGCCCTCGGCCATGTCGTGGCAGACGCGCACGCCCATCTCGCGCAGGTCGCCGGGCACCAGGGTCTTGGGGCCGACGGCGCGGATCTCGGGCACACCCAGGGTGGCCAGGGCCAGGATGTCCGAACGTGCGACCCGGCTGTGCACGATGTCGCCGACGATGGCCACGCGCAGCTGCGTGAAGTCCTTCTTGTAGTGGCGGATGGTGTACATGTCGAGCAGGCCCTGCGTGGGGTGCGCATGGCGGCCGTCCCCGGCATTGATCACGTGCACGTGCGGCGCGCAGTGCTGGGCGATCAGGTAGGGCGCACCCGATTCGCTGTGGCGCACGACGAACATGTCGGCATGCATCGCGCTCAGGTTGGCGATGGTGTCGAGCAGGCTCTCGCCCTTGGAGGCGCTGGAGCGGGCGATGTCCAGGTTCAGCACGTCGGCCGACAGGCGCTTGGCCGCGATCTCGAAGGTGGTGCGGGTGCGGGTGCTGTTCTCGAAGAAGAGGTTGAACACGCTCTTGCCGCGCAGCAGCGGCACCTTCTTGACCTCGCGGTCGTTGACGGCCAGGAAGGTCGCGGCGGTGTCGAGGATGCCGTGCAGCACGGCACGCGGCAGGCCCTCGATGGACAGCAGGTGGATCAGCTCGCCGTGCGCGTTGAGCTGCGGATTGCGGCGGGAAAGCATCGGTCGTCGGCTCAGGCGAGGGTTTGAAGGTCGAAGCTGAAGCGGCCGTCGGCATCGCGGCCCAGGGCCAGGCGCTGGGCCGGCGGCAGGGCGATGCGGGCGGCGGAGATCGCGGCCTCGATCGGCAGCTCGCGGCCGCCGCGGTCGACGAGCACCGCCAGGGTCACGCTGGCCGGGCGGCCGAAGTCGAACAGCTCGTTGATGGCTGCGCGGGTGGTGCGGCCGGTGAACAGCACGTCGTCGACCAGCAGCACATGCAGGTTGTCGATCTCGAAGGGCAGGGAGGTGGCATCGGCCGTGGCGGCCAGGCCGCGCGCGCCGAAATCGTCGCGGTGCAGGGCGCTGGAGACGACGCCGTGGCGGCCGGGCAGGCCCAGGTCGCGGTGCAGGCGTTCGGCCAGCCAGGCCCCGCCGGACCAGACGCCCACCAGCATGTTCTCCAGCGGATCGCGCGGCGCCAGCCAGTCCTGCACGCGGGCGCGCAGGTCCAGGTAGAGCGCCTCGGCATCGAGGGCGAGCAGGCTCATCGGGGGAAGACTCCGTCGGGCAGGAAGGTCGGGCACCGGCTCATGGCAGGGCCCGCAGGTATTGGTCGAGGAGCAGCGCCGCGGCGCGGGCATCGAGGCGCGGATCCGGGCGGCCCGGCCGGGCCTTGCGGCGAGCACCCTCGGCGGCCAGCACGGCCTCGGCCTCGACGCTGCTGTAGCGCTCATCCACCTCGTGCACCGGCAGGCCGTGGCGCAGGCCGAGCTGGCGCGCGAAGCGACGCGCGGCCCGGCTGAGCTCGTGCTCGGCGCCGTCGGGATGGAAGGGCACGCCCACCACCAGGGCGGCCGGCCGCCATTCGGCCACCAGGGCGGCAATGGGCGCATAGCGGGCTTCGCCCTCGGCCTGCACGGTGGTCAGCGGGCTGGCCTCGCGCAGCAGGGTGTTGCCCACCGCGACGCCCGTGCGGCGCAGGCCGAAGTCGAAGCCCAGCAGGGTCTGCGGGGCGGCGGGGGACGGCGTGGCGCCGCCGGCCGGCTCAGGCATGGCCGGCTTCGCTGCTGAGCATGCCCAGGTCGATGCCGAGCAGGGACAGCGCGCGCTTGTAGCGTTGCTCGACCGGGGTGTCGAAGATCAGCGTCGGCTCGGCCGCCACGGTGATCCAGCCGTTGCGGCCCAGCTCCTCTTCGAGCTGGCCGGCGCTCCAGCCGGCGTAGCCCAGGGTCACGAAGACGCGGCGCGGGCCGGCGCCATGGGAGAGCGCCTCCAGCACGTCCTTGGAGGTGGTCATCTCCAGACCGCCGGGAATCTTCAGGCTGCTGGTGTAGCCGCCGCCTTCGATGTCGAGGGCATCGTGCAGCACGAAGCCACGCTCGGTCTGCACCGGGCCGCCGACGAAGACGGGCTGGGCGGCCAGATCTTCGCGGTCCAGGCTGAGGTCGACCTTCTCGAACAGCTTGCTCAGCGTGATGTCGCTGGGCCGGTTGATGACCAGGCCCAGCGCGCCGCGCTCGGAGTGTTCGCAGAGGTAGACGACGGTGCCGGCGAAGTTGTCGTCGGCCACGCCGGGCATCGCGATCAGGAACTGGTTGGTGAGGTCGATCGGGGCGCCGGAGGACATGGTGGGGATTCTAGGTGGCGGGCACACTGCGGCCGGCCCGCCCCCCGGGCCCGCCCTGTCCCGCCGCCGCCCCGCCCATGACCGTTTCCGATCCCCTGCGCCCCCGCGAAGCCGCCCTGCCCCGCCGCGCCCTGGGCCGTGCGCTGGTCTGGCTGCGCCGCGACCTGCGCCTGCCCGACCACGCCGCCCTGCACCAGGCCCTGCGCGCGGCGCGCGAGGTCTGGTCGGTCTTCGTCTTCGACCGCGAGATCCTCGATCCCCTGCCCCGCCGCGACCGCCGCGTCGAGTTCATCTGGCGCAGCCTGCAGGCCCTGGACGCCGAGCTGCGGGCCCTGGGCGAGGCCCATGGCCGGCCCGGCGCGGGCCTGATCACCCGCCACGGCCGGGCCCTGGAGGAGCTGCCTCGCCTGGCCCTGCAGCTGGGTGTGGACGCCGTCTTCACCAACCTCGATCCCGAACCCGCCGCCCAGCGCCGCGATGCGGCGGTGGCCGAGGCCCTGCGCACGGTCGGCATCGCCTTCCACGGCTTCAAGGACCAGAGCATCTTCGAGGGCCCCGAGGTGCTGACCGGCGCCGGCAAGCCCTATGGCGTGTTCACGCCCTACAAGAACGCCTGGCTGAAGGCGCTGACGCCCTACCAGCTCAAGGCCTACCCGGTGGAGGCCCATGGCGACGCCCTGGCCGCACGACCGGCCGGCGAGCCCGGTGTGCCGGACACCCTGGCCGCGATCGGCTTCGAACCCAGCGGCCTCGACCTGCGGGTCCTGCCGACCGGCCGCCCCGGCGCCGAGGCCCTGCTGGCGGACTTCCTCGACGGGCGCATCGACCGCTACGACGCCGCACGCGACTTCCCCGCCGTCAAGGGTCCGAGCTACCTGAGCGTGCACCTGCGCTTCGGCACGGTCTCGATCCGCCGCCTGCTGCGCGAGGCCCAGGCCCGCGTGGAGGCGGGCGGCCCGGGCGCGGCCGGGGCCGAGGTCTGGCGCAGCGAGCTGATCTGGCGCGACTTCTACATGCAGGTGCTGCAGCACCATCCTCGCGTCGAGCGGGCGGCCTTCCGGCCCGAGTACGACCGCATCACCTGGGACGAGGGGCCCGAGGCGGACGCTCACTTCGAAGCCTGGTGCGCCGGCCGCACCGGCTACCCCCTGGTCGACGCCGCGATGCGCCAGCTGGCCCAGACCGGCTACATGCACAACCGCCTGCGCATGGTGGTGGCCAGCTTCCTCACCAAGGACCTGGGGCTGGACTGGCGCCGTGGCGAGGCCTGGTTCGCCCTGCAGCTCAACGACTTTGACCTGGCTGCCAACAACGGCGGCTGGCAGTGGGCGGCCAGCTCGGGCTGCGACGCCCAGCCCTATTTCCGCATCTTCAACCCGGTCAGCCAGAGCGAGAAGTTCGACCCGGCCGGCAAGTTCATCCGCCGCTACGTGCCCGAGCTGGCCGCGCTGCCGGACGGCGCGATCCACGCGCCCTGGCTGGCCCGCCCGGTGGACCAGGCGGCTGCCGGCTTCGTGCTGGGCCGCGACTACCCGCGGCCCATCGTCGACCATGCCGAGGCCCGGGCCCGCACGCTGGAACGCTATGCGGTGGTGAAGGGCTGAGCGGGCCGGGTCGCCGGGCGGCTCCCGGTCTCAGCGCGCGGCGGCGGAGGCCGGCGGCGCCGGCGGCAGCGGGGACTCGAAACCGCTCAGCACGAGCGCGAAGTCGCGGTCGGCGCTGGTCATGCCGCCCAGCAGCAGGCGCTGGCCGTCTTCGGTCTGGATGAGGGCGATGCCGCGCGCCACCAGGCCCGGGGTCAGGCAGGGCGCCGGCCCGAAGCTGACGGTGGCGTTGTAGACATTGCGGCCATTGGCCCGCGGGACCAGGGTGCCGCGGATCGCGCAGCCGCCCGGGCTTTCCACCTCGAAGCTCCCATCGACCGCGACCGTGAAGACCAGGGTCTCGCCGGTGGTCAGCACCGCATCCCAGCGGGTGGCCATGGCCGTGGCGGTCGCGGCCGTGCGGTAGGGAAAGACGCTGTTCGGCACGGGCACGAAGCTCAGCGCGTCCTCGCGCAGGGCCTGGATCGACAGCGTGCCGTCGAAGCCACCGCCGCCCACCCGGCTGCCGCGGAAGGCGCTGACGCGGGTCGGCCCGGCCGGGGCCGGGGCGAAGAAGCGCAGGCCTTGCTCGGCCTCGCTCGGCAGGCCGGCGACGGTGCTGCCTTCGAGGGTCAGGCCGCCCTGCAGCACCTCGACCCGCGGGCTCTCGCCGGATTCGTCGATCAGCAGCGACCACAGCGTGCCGTCCTCCAGCACGAAGGCCAGCCCCTGCGAAACACCGGCCTTCTGCACGTCGTAGACGCCTTGCAGGCCGGTGGCCGCGGCCGGGCCGTCCGGATCGCCGCCCCCACCCCCGCCGCCACAGGCAGCGAGGCTCGCGATCAGCCCGGCTGCAGCCAGGCGCCAGAGGGCGTGAAAGGGCGTCAGGGAGAAGGTCATGGGCTTCGGTCCGCCAGGCGTCACGCACCGGCGCAACCCGGCCTGCGGCGGGCCGAGTGTCGTCGCAGGCGGGGCCTGCAGGACAAGACCGGGCGATGCGGGATCGACCGGCTGCCGGCCGCCCAGCAGCTGGCTAGAGTGCGCGGGCCTCCATCTGCCGCCCCTGCCGGGCGCCGACCGGCCCGCCGCCGCCCGCGCCAGCAGGCCGCGCCCCCCTCGCCCACGATCCGCCTTCCCGACCGCGCCATGGCCCTGTCGCCCTCGTCCCGCCCATCCGGCCCGATCGCACCCCGCGTCCAACGCACGCTGCAGGCCCTGGGGCGTCCCGCCCGGCCCGCCGTGCTCGGCCTGGCCCTGGCCCTGGCACAAGGAGCCACCACCGCCGCCGATCCCGTGGCGCTGCTGCAGGCCGCCGGCCTGACGCGCCTGGACGGTCAATGGCATCTGCCGAACTGCACGACGCCCGTGAAGCCGGAGGTGGAGCGACACGAGCTCAACGGCGAGGCTCCGGCGGAAGCCGTGGTGTTTCTCGCAGCCAGCCGATGCCTGCCGGCGCATCCGGGAGGCTCGCTGCGCCTGATGGCCCTCGGGCCGGACGGCGGCTGGCAGCCGCTGAGCGACTGGATGCAGGGCGTCGAGCTGGTCCTGCAGCCCGGACGCCACGGCGGCTGGCTGGACCTGGGGGTCGCGACCTCCGGGGGCTGCATGCCGCTTTTTCGTTGGCAAGGCGGTGCCTACCAGCTGATCGGCCAGCGCGCGATCCAGCCCGGGGGCTGCGCGCTGCGGGAATGAGGGGCGCCACCAGCGCCCCGTGCCCCCCGGGGCTTCCGCTATGAACAGAGTGACATATGGTTTTTTGTCGCGGTGCTCCGTAGCCTCGCGGCCATTCCGTCTCCGTGTGAGTCTCCCGATGCCTTCCTCCGACCTGCGTCCCCTGTTCTCGCGGCTGCGCCGTGGCCTGCTGCTGTCCGCCATGCTCGGCCTGGGGCTGAGCCCGGCCCTGCGAGCCGAGCCGACGACCCTGGTCATGGCCTCGACGACCTCCACGGAACAATCCGGCCTCTTCGCCCACCTGCTGCCCGCCTTCACCGCCAGGACCGGCATCGCGGTCAAGGTGGTCGCCCTCGGCACCGGGCAGGCGCTGGACATGGCCCGGCGCGGCGATGCCGACGTGGTCTTCGTGCACGACCGGGCCGCCGAGGACAAGTTCGTCGAGGAGGGCTGGGGGCTGGGCCGCCGGGACGTGATGTACAACGATTTCGTCCTCGTCGGCCCGCGCAGCGACCCGGCCGGGGTCAAGGGCAGCGACGTGGCGGCGGCGCTGGGCAAGCTGGCTGCGGGGAAGGAAAGCTTCGTCTCGCGCGGGGACAAGAGCGGCACCCACGCGGCCGAGCTGCGCTACTGGAAGCTGGCCGGCGTGGACCTGGCCGCCGCCAAGCCGGCTGGCTACCGCGAATGCGGCTGCGGCATGGGCCCGGCGCTGAACATCGCCTCGTCGAGCGGGGCCTACGCGCTGAGCGACCGCGGCACCTGGCTGAACTTCAAGAACCGCGGCGATCTGGCCGTGCTGGTCGAGGGCGACAAGCGCCTGTTCAATCCCTATGGCGTGATCGTGGTGAACCCCGCCAAGCATCCGCACGTGAAGCAGGCCGCCGCGCAGGCCTTCGCCGACTGGGTGGTCTCGACCGAAGGCCAGTCCACGATCGCGTCCTACAAGATCGGTGGCGAGCCGCTGTTCTTCCCGAGCGCCGGACGTTGAGCCCAGCGCGTCCGCGGGACGCACCCTGAAACACGCCGGGCGCTGCCCGGCGTGTTTCATTCAGGACCCGCAAGCGCGGCGTGCTCCCCGGCCGACCGGTCTCAGACGCCGTGCTTCTTGAACCAGTCGTTGGCCAGCTTCTGCGCGTAGGTGGCTGCGGCCTTGTCGTAACTGGGCCGGTAGTCGGCATTGAAGCCATGGTCCACATTCGGAAAGACCACGATCTCCGAGCCGCTGCCGCCCTGGTTGACGAGGCCGCGCATCTTGGCGATGGTTTCCTGCTTCACGAAGGCGTCGATGCCCGAGTACAGACCCAGCACCGGCACCTTGATCTCCTGGGCGAGATCGATGGGGTCCTGCGGACGCAGCTCCGGCGCCTTCAGGCCTTCCAGCAGGCCGTAGTACGCCACGGCAGCGTTCAGCTTGGGGTTGTGACGGGCGTAGATCCAGGCCGTACGCCCTCCCCAGCAGTAGCCGACGAGGCCAGTGCGCTTGGCATCGGCGCGGCCGCTGGCGCGGGCAAAGGCCAGGGTGGCGTCCAGGTCCGCACAGACCTGCGCATCGGGCACTTTGGAGACCACCTGCGACAGGATGGTGGGAATGTCCGTCATCGTCGACACATCCCCCTGGCGTGCGAACAGCTCGGGTGCGATCGCGTAATAGCCCCGCTTGGCATAGCGGCGACACATGTCCTTGATGTGCTCGTGCACGCCGAAGATTTCCTGCACGACCAACATCACCGGGAAGGTGCCGGGCCCCGCGGGCATGGCCCGGTAGGCTGGGATCTTGCCATCGGCGACCGCGATGCTGACCTCACCAGCCACCAGGCCCTTGCGGTCGGTGGTGATGGCCTGGGCCAGCACGGGCTCGGAGGCGACGGCAAAGCCCGAGGCCAGGGAGCTCATCACGAAGCCGCGCCGGGAGAGGCTTGCCTCAGCCTCGCCTGCCCTCGGGGCAGGGCCATTGAAGTCGACCGGCTTGAGGCCGTAGTCCATCAGTTTCATGCAGATTCCTGGATCGGGAGGGAGGGCGGGAGTGGGTCGGACCGCCGGCATGCAGGCGCCGGTCGCCGGCTCCCGCCCGGCGTACCGCCGGACGACGGGTCACGGCTCGACCGGTCGCGCAGCGTAAGTCGAGTCATCCCTCTGCGTGCGCGGCACCCGACGAATCCCGCATGTTCGTAGGCTCAGCCCGCTTCATCACGGCGGGTGCGGCCCTGGCCCACCTCGAGCCGGCCCCGGGGCGGGGTGCGCAGCAGCAGCCCGACGTGGGCCGACCGGGTGGCGTGCCACCTGCCCGTCGAAGCCTGGCCTTCGCAAGCCGAGTCCGTGATTCCCGACCCCCTCGCCCACGCCGATCCCGTGGTCGAGCGCTTCGCGGACGGGGCGCAGATCGGCTGCGCGGACGGGGTCAGCATGCGCGCCCTGTTGCGACGCAAGCTGGGCCGTGGCGTGAAGGCGCTACGCAGTGGCGCGTGATCGTCCGGTGCAAGTGCAGCGGCCCCGCAGCTCGCGCTTGGGACATGACTTGAGCCTGGACAAAACAAAAGACCCAGACGCTTGCACGTCTGGGTCCTGATGTCTTGGAGGCGCGGGGCGGAGTCGAACCGCCCTGGACGGATTTGCAATCCGCTGCATAACCGCTTTGCTACCGCGCCCTGGGGCTGCCCGGAAGCCGGACCGCCTGAGAAAAAAGGGAAGCCGATGTTGACATGGGCTTCCCTTTTTCGGAATTTGGAGCGGGAAACGAGGCTCGAACTCGCGACCTCAACCTTGGCAAGGTTGCGCTCTACCAACTGAGCTATTCCCGCTTGGATCGACTGGCTTGAACGCTGCACCGGTGGCTTGTGACTGCCGGCTGTTCTTGTCTGTCGCTCGCATCGTTTGGCGTCGTTGCGAGCCTCGCAGTATAGGGGGACTTTGACGTTTTGTACAAGCCCCTGCCGAAAAACATGCGATGTCGCGCCCAGACAACGCGCAAACCGCGCCGGCCGAGACCGACGCGGCCCGCCCCTCAATGCTTGGTGACGTCGGTGGATCCCGCGGCGGCCGGCGCCGCAGCCTCAACCGCTGCGGGCTGGACCGCCACCGCCGGCTTGGCCTCGTCGTCGACCAGCGGCTCGGGCAAGCGTTCGAGTGCCACTTCAAGCACGCGATCGATCCAGCGCACGGGGACGATCTCGAGCTGGCCCTTGACGTTCTCCGGGATGTCGGCCAAGTCCTTGACGTTCTCCTCCGGGATCATCACGGTCTTGATGCCACCGCGGTGGGCGGCGAGCAGCTTCTCCTTGAGGCCTCCGATCGCCGTGATCTCGCCGCGCAGCGTGATCTCGCCGGTCATCGCCACATCGGCTCGCACCGGGATGCCCGTCAGCGCCGAGACAAAGGCCGTGGCCATGGCGGCGCCGGCGCTGGGGCCGTCCTTGGGCGTCGCCCCGTCGGGCACGTGGATGTGGATGTCGCGCTTCTCGAAGAGCTCGTCCTTGATGCCGAGGCGACGGGCCCGCGAACGGATGACCGTGCGCGCGGCTTCGACCGACTCCTTCATCACGTCGCCGAGCGAGCCCGTGCGCAGGATGTTGCCCTTGCCCGGCATGACGGCGGCCTCGATGGTCAGCAGGTCGCCGCCCACCTCGGTCCAGGCGAGGCCGACCACCTGGCCGACCTGGTTCTGCTTCTCGGCCCGGCCGAAGTCGTACTTGCGCACGCCCAGGTAGTCGGCCAGGGCGGTCTCGTCCACCCGCACCTGGGGCGCGACCGTCTTCAGCGACAGGGCCTTGACGACCTTGCGGCAGATCTTGCCGATCTCGCGTTCGAGCGAGCGCACGCCGGCTTCGCGGGTGTAGTAGCGCACCACGTCGCGCAGCGCGCCTTCCGTGACCAGCAGTTCCTCGTCCTTCAGGCCGTTGTTCTTGAACTGCTTGGGCAGCAGGTACTTCTGCGCGATGTTGAGCTTCTCGTCCTCGGTGTAGCCCGACAGGCGGATCACCTCCATCCGGTCCAGCAAGGCCGGCGGGATGTTCAGGCTGTTCGAGGTGGCGACGAACATCACGTCCGACAGATCGAAGTCGACCTCGACGTAGTGGTCGCCGAAGGTGTGGTTCTGCTCGGGGTCCAGCACCTCCAGCAGCGCACTCGAGGGGTCGCCACGGAAGTCCATGCCGAGCTTGTCGATCTCGTCGAGGAGGAAGAGCGGATTGCGCACGCCGACCTTGCCGAGGTTCTGCAGCACCTTGCCGGGCATGGAGCCGATGTAGGTGCGGCGGTGACCCCGGATCTCGGCCTCGTCCCGGACGCCACCCAGGGCCATGCGGATGAACTTGCGGCCGGTCGCGCGGGCCACGCTCTGGCCCAGCGAGGTCTTGCCGACGCCCGGGGGGCCGACCAGGCACAGGATGGGCGCCTTGACCTTGTCGACGCGGGTCTGCACGGCAAGGTATTCGAGGATGCGGTCCTTGACCTTGTCGAGACCGTAGTGGTCCTGGTTCAGCACGTCCTCGGCGTTGGCCAGGTCGTGCTTGATCTTCGTCTTCTTCGCCCAGGGCAGATTGACCAGGGTGTCGATGTAGTTGCGCACCACCGTGGCCTCGGCCGACATCGGCGACATCAGCTTGAGCTTCTTCAGCTCGGTCTCGGCCTTCTTGCGCGCGTCCTTGGGCATGCGCGCGGCGATGATCTTCTTCTCGAGCTCCTCGAGGTCAGCGCCCTCCTCGCCCTCGCCCAGCTCCTTCTGGATGGCCTTGACCTGTTCGTTCAGGTAGTACTCGCGCTGGCTCTTCTCCATCTGCCGCTTCACGCGGCCGCGGATGCGCTTCTCCACCTGCAGGATGTCGACCTCGTGCTCGAGCAGTTCGAGCAGCTTCTCCATGCGGGCGGAAACACTCAGCAGGTCGAGCACGGCCTGCTTGTTCTCCAGCTTCAGAGGCAGGTGGGCGGCGATGGTGTCGGCCAGGCGTCCCGCATCGTCGATGCCGGCGATCGAGCTGAGGATCTCGGGCGGGATCTTCTTGTTGAGCTTGACGTATTGGTCGAACTGCTGCGTGACGGCGCGGCGCAGGGCCTCGACTTCGGGCGAGGTCGCGACATCCGGCGGCACCGGCGCGACCTGGGCGATGAAGTGCTCGCCGTTGTCCTCGATCTTCAGCGTGTTCGCGCGCTGCGCGCCTTCGACCAGCACCTTCACGGTGCCGTCGGGCAGCTTCAGCATCTGCAGGATGCTGGAGACGCAGCCGACGTCGAACATGTCGTCGGCCTTGGGCTCGTCCTTGCCGGCGGCCTTCTGGGCCACCAGCATGATCTGGCGGCCGGCTTCCATCGCGGCCTCCAGGGCCTTGATCGACTTCGGGCGCCCGACGAAGAGCGGGATGACCATGTGGGGGAAGACCACCACGTCGCGCAGCGGCAGCAGCGGCAGCGTGATCGCGTCGGGCGGCAGGATGGGTTGTCCGGACATGGAGGGCCTTTCGTGCTCAGGCTGCTCAGTTGCGGCCGGAGCGGGGAATCACAAGGCCCGCGCGGGAGCACGGGCGCAAGATGGCGCGACCGGCAGGGTCGCGCGGATCGGCAGGCGTCGCAGGGCGTCGTGGCGTCTCATGGCGGCGTGCAGGGAGAGGCCCGACCGCCTTCGACCGGCTTCAGGCGCTGGCCTTGGCCTGCTCGCGGTAGACCAGCAGCGGCTTGGCCTGGTCCTCGATGGTCGGCTCGTCGATGACGACCTTGCCGACCCCTTCGAGGGCCGGCAGCTCGAACATCGTGTCCATCAGCACCTGCTCGACGATCGAGCGCAGGCCACGGGCGCCAGTCTTGCGGGCCAGAGCCTTGCGGGCGATCGCGCTGAGCGCGCTGGGCCGGATCTCCAGCTCGACGCCGTCCATCGCGAACAGGCGCTGGTACTGCTTGACCAGCGCGTTCTTCGGCTCGGTCAGGATCTGGATCAGCGCATCCTCGGTCAGCTCGCCGAGGGTGGCGACCACCGGCAGGCGGCCGACCAGTTCGGGAATGATGCCGAACTTGATCAGGTCCTCGGGCTCGACCTCGCGGAAGACCTCGGTGAGCTTGCGCTCGGACTTGCTCTTGACCGTCGCCCCGAAGCCGATGCCGGACTTCTCGGAGCGGTTGGCGATGACCTTCTCCAGACCGTCGAAGGCCCCCCCGCAGATGAACAGGATGTTGGTCGTGTCGATCTGCAGGAAGTCCTGGTTCGGATGCTTGCGGCCGCCTTGCGGCGGCACGCTGGCCATCGTGCCCTCGACCAGCTTCAGCAAGGCCTGCTGCACGCCCTCGCCCGACACGTCGCGGGTGATGGACGGGTTGTCGGCCTTGCGCGAGATCTTGTCGATCTCGTCGATGTAGACGATGCCGCGCTGCGCCCGCTCGACGTCGTAATTGCAGTTCTGCAGCAGCTTCTGGATGATGTTCTCGACGTCCTCGCCGACGTAGCCCGCCTCGGTCAGCGTCGTCGCGTCGGCGATCACGAAGGGCACGTTGATCAGCCGGGCCAGGGTCTGCGCGAGCAGCGTCTTGCCCGAGCCGGTCGGGCCGATGAGCAGGATGTTGCTCTTCGCGAGCTCGACCTCCTCCTTCTTGCCCGCGCCCTGCATGTGCTTGAGGCGCTTGTAGTGGTTGTAGACCGCGACGGCCAGCGTGCGCTTGGCCGGGTCCTGCCCGATCACGTACTGGTCGAGGCTGGCCTTGATCTCGCTGGGCACCGGGAGGTCGCTCTTCGCGGACTTGTCCTCCGCAGCATCGGCCGGGGCCTCGTCGCGGATGATGTCGTTGCAGAGGTCGATGCACTCGTCGCAGATGAAGACCGAGGGGCCGGCGATGAGTTTCTTCACCTCGTGCTGGCTCTTGCCGCAGAACGAGCAGTAGAGAACCTTTTCGCCGGAGGAGCCTTTTTTGTCGGCCATGGAGTGCTGCGCTTTCCGCTTGACGGTCTTGTCGGGACGATGATAAGCCAAAGAAAAAAGGGCCCTTCCTTGCGGAAAAGACCCTTCTCCAGGCCGCTTCCGGGCTTCGCGACGCCGCGCGAAATCCCGCGGGCTCAGGCGCCGCGCTGGGCGATGACCTGGTCGATCAGGCCGTAGTCCTTGGCCTCGGCCGCGGACATGAAGTAGTCCCGCTCGGTGTCGGCCACGATCTTGTCGAAGCTCTGGCCGCTGCGCTCGGCGAGGATCTCGTTGAGCTTGTCCTTCAGGCGCAGGATCTCGCGCGCCTGGATCTGGATGTCGGTGGCCTGGCCCTGCGCGCCGCCCAGCGGCTGATGGATCATCACGCGCGAGTTCGGCAGCGCGAAGCGCTTGCCCTTGGCGCCAGCGGCCAGCAGGAAGGCCCCCATGCTGGCGGCCATGCCCATGCACAGCGTCGAGACATCGGGCTTGATGAAGTTCATCGTGTCGAAGATCGACAGGCCCGCGCTGACGCTGCCGCCCGGCGAGTTGATGTAGAGCGAGATGTCCTTGTCCGGGTTCTCGCTCTCCAGGAAGAGCAGCTGCGCGACGACGAGGTTGGCGGTCACGTCGTTGACCGGCCCGACCAGGAAGACCACCCGCTCGCGCAGCAGGCGCGAGTAGATGTCGTAGGCCCGCTCGCCGCGGCCCGATTGCTCGATGACGATGGGCACCATGCCCAGGTTCTGCGTGTCCAGCGCGCTCATGGCACTCCTGCGGAAAAGATGTCGGGGGGATTATGGGCCGGCCCCGGAAGCCCGCCGGGCCCCGGGGCCTGGGCCGCAACGACAAGGGGCGCGGCCTTGCGGCACGCGCCCCTGCTTGGGGATGCGGGCCCGAGGGCCCGGCACCGCGGCCTCAGGCCGGTTGCTGCATCAGGGCTTCGAAGGGCACGGCCTCGTCGCTGACCTTGGCCTGCGCATGCAGGTGGCTCAGGACATTGTTCTCGATGACCAGGGCCTCGACCTCGGCCATGCGGCCGCGGTCGCTCATGTACCAGCGGATCACTTCCTCGGGCCGCTCGTAGCTCTGGGCGATCTCTTCGATGTGGCTGCGAATCTGGTCCGGCGTGGCCTGCAGGTTATTGCGCTTGACCAGCTCGGCGACCATCAGGCCCAGACGCACACGGCGCTCGGCCTGGGGCTGGAAGACCTCGGCCGGGATGCCGGCCTTGGCCGCGTCCTTCACGCCTCGTTCCTTCAGGTCGGCCATCGCGGACTGCACCATGCGCTCGACTTCGTTGGCCACCAGGGCCTGCGGCAGGTCGAAGCTCGACGCCTTGAGCAGGGCCTCGAAGGCCGCCGACTTGTTGCGGCTGGCCAGACGGGCCTTGATCTCGCGCTCGAGGTTCTTGCGGATGTCGGCGCGCAGCGAATCGATGCTGCCATCGGCCACGCCGAGCGACTTCACGAAGTCCTCGGTGATCTCGGGCAGCTGCTGGGCTTCGATCTTCTTGACGGTCACGAGGAAGTCGGCTTCCTTGCCGGCCACATCCTTGCCGTGATAGTCCTCGGGGAAGGTCAGCGGGAAGGTCTTGCTCTCGCCGACCTTCATGCCGCGCACGGCATCCTCGAAGCTCGGCAGCATGCGGCCTTCGCCCAGCAGGAACTGGAAGCCCTCGGCGGTGCCGCCGGGGAAGGCGACGCCGTCCACCTTGCCTTCGAAGTCGATGGTCACGCGGTCGTCGTCGACGGCCACTTCACCCTCGGCGCGCTCGGCAAAGCTGCGGCGCTGCTTGCGCAGGATCTCGACGGTGCGGTCGATCGCCGCTTCGTCGATCTCGCTGCTGGCGCGGCTGACCTCGACCGCGGCCAGGTCTTCGATCTGCACCTCGGGGTAGACCTCGAAGACGGCGTCGAACACCAGCTGGCCTTCAGGCGCTTCGCCTTCCTTCTCGCTGATGCGCGGCGCACCCGCCACGCGCAGCTGGGCTTCGCTGGCAGCCTGGGCGAAGGCCTCGCCGACCTTGTCGTTGACGACTTCGTACTGGACGGACATGCCGTAGCGCTGCGCAACCACCGACATCGGCACCTTGCCGGGACGGAAGCCGTCGGCCTTGACCGTGCGGGCCAGGCGCTTGAGACGCTGCTCCACCTCGGTGCTGATGTCCTGCGCCGACAGCGACAGCGTGATGCGCCGTTCCAGCTTGTCGAGGGTCTCCACGGTGACAGCCATGTTCTCTTGCTCTGTAGTGTTGATTTGCGGTGGTGGTGCGCGGGGCGGGACTCGAACCCGCACACCCTTGCAGGCGTCAGGACCTAAACCTGGTGCGTCTACCAATTTCGCCACCCGCGCGCAGGGCCAGGAGCGGCCCAGCGGTCACCGCCTCGTGTCGCCGATCGGAAGCCGGGCATGCATCTGAAGGCCGCCGGGCCGTCCGAGCGCCCCAGGGCTGCAGCGCACTGCGGTTCTGACCGGGGGCGGATTCTAGCCTCGGGTCGGCGCCCCCCGGTCCCGGGCCCGCAAGCCGCCCCGAAGCGGCGGTGAGAATCGGACCCCATGCCCGCTCCAGCCCCCCCGCCCCCCGCCGCGCAGGCCCTGGCGCCGGCCGTCGAGCATCCCGAGAACTTCCCCGTCGCGTCCTGGCTGTGTCCGCCCGCGCTCCGGCCGGCCGTGCGGGCCATCTATCACTACGCCCGCACGGCCGACGACCTGGCCGACGAGGGCACGGCGCCGCCCGCCGAGCGCCTGGCCGACCTGGCCGCCTACCGCCAGGCCCTGCGGCTGGCCATGCAGGGTCAGGTGGCAGCCGACAGCCGCTGGGCCGCCATCTTCGGCCCGCTGGCCGCGGCCATCGCGCAGCACGCCCTGCCGCAGCGCTGGCTGGAGGCCCTGCTCGACGCCTTCGAGCAGGACGTGCGCGGCGCACCCCACCCCGACCGCGCCGCCCTGCTGGCCTATTGCGCGAACTCGGCCAACCCGGTCGGACGGCTGCTGCTGCATCTCGTCGGGCTGGGCGAGGACCGGCAAGCCTGCGAGGAGTCCGACGCGATCTGCACGGCCTTGCAGCTGATCAACTTCTGGCAGGACCTGCGGGTGGACCTGCCGCGCGGCCGGCTCTACCTGCCGCTGGCCGACTGCACGGCCCACGGCCTGGCGCCGGCCGAGCTGCTGGCCGGCCGGGCGCCGCCCGGCCTGCCCCGCCTGGTGGCCGAGCTGGCCGCCTGGGCACGCGCTCTGATGCTGCAGGGCGCGAGCCTGCCGCGCCGCCTGCCCGGGCGCTTTGCCTGGGAGATGCGGGCTGTCGTGCAGGGCGGACTGATGGTGCTGGACCGCCTGGCCGCGCAGGACCACGATGCGCTGCGCCAGCGCCCGGTGCTGCGGCGGCGCGACCGTCTGCGGCTCGTCGGCCGCGTGCTGGCGATGCGCTGAGGCGCCGGCCCGGGGCGCGATGGGAGAATCCGCGCCGCCTCGGACCGTCTTTCGTCCGCCCCCGTCCCGGCCCCTCATGACGCCCGAACAGTACGTGCAGGACAAGGCCGCGCGCAGCGGCTCCAGCTTCTACTACGCCTTCCTCTTCCTGCCCCCGGCCCGGCGGGCGGCGATCACGGCTTTCTACGCCTTCTGCCGCGAAGTAGACGATGTGGTCGACGAAGTGGCCGATCCCGGCGTGGCCGCGACCAAGCTGGCCTGGTGGCGGCAGGAGCTGGCACGTGCCTACGCGGGCCAGCCCCAGCACCCGGTGCTCAAGGCGCTCATGCCGCACGCCGCGGCGTTCAACATCCGGGCCGAGCAACTCGCGCTGATCATCGACGGCTGCGAGATGGACTTGCGCCAGAACCGCGTGCTCGACGAAGCCGGGCTGTTCCAGTACTGCCACCTGGTGGCCGGCGTGGTCGGGGAAGTCTCGGCCAGCATCTTCGGCTGCGTCGATGGCCAGCCGCTCGGTGAGGCCACCCGCGCCTACGCCCATCGCCTGGGCCGGGCCCTGCAGCTGACCAACATCCTGCGCGATGTCGGCGAGGACGCGCGGCGGGGCCGCATCTACCTGCCGGTCAACGAACTGCAACGCTTCGAGGTGAAGGCGCACGAGCTGCTCAAGCGCGAGGCCCCCTGGGGCTACAGCGATCGCTTCCAGGCCCTGATGCGCTTCCAGGCCGGCCGCGCCCAGGCCTGCTACGACGAAGCCCTGGCCCTCCTGCCGGCCGAAGAGCGGCGCGCCCAGCGGCCCGGCCTCATGATGGCGGCGATCTACCGGCGCCTGCTCGGCGAGATCGAGCGCGGCGGCTTCCAGGTGCTGCACCAGCGCATCGCGCTCACGCCGCTGCGCAAGCTGTGGATCGCCTGGCGGACCCACCGCCAGACCCGCTGAACGCGATGCGCCAGCTGGCGGTCGTCGGCGCCGGCTGGGCGGGGCTGGCCGCGGCGGTGCGGGCACGCCAGGCGGGTGAGTCCGTCCAGGTCTTCGAGATGGCAGGCCAGGCCGGGGGCCGCGCGCGGCGCCTGCCCGACACGGCGGCCGCGGCATCGCCCCGCGGCCTGGCCCTGGACAACGGCCAGCACCTGCTGATCGGCGCCTACCGGGAGACGCTGGGCCTGATGGCCGAGCTGGGGATCGATCTCTCCCGTGCCCTGCTGCGCCTGCCGCTGCGCGCGCTGGACCCCCAGGGCCATGGCCTGGCCCTGCCGCCCGGCGGCGGCCGCCTGGCCCTGCTGCGCGGCGTGCTGGGGGCGTGCGGCTGGTCCTGGCGCGAACGCCTGGCCCTGCTGCGTGCGAGCGCCGGCTGGGCGCTGCAGGGTTTCAGGCTGCGGCACGACTGCAGCGTGGCCGAGCTCGGCCGCGGCCTGCCGGCCGGCCTGCGACGGGGGCTGATCGATCCGCTCTGCGTGGCCGCCCTGAACACGGCGCCGGAGGAAGCCAGCGCACAGGTCTTCCTGCGCGTGCTGAAGGATGCCCTCCTGGGCCCGCGCGGCAGCAGCGACCTGCTGCTGCCGCGCGAGGACCTGGGGGCGCTGCTGCCCGACCCGGCCGCGGCCTGGCTGGCCGACCAGGCTCAGCCCCTGAGCCTGGGACGGCGGGTGCAGGCCCTGCATCCCCTGGCCGGTGGCCGCTGGCAGCTCGAAGTCCAGGGACCTCAGGGTCGGCGCGAGCGCCATGAGGCCGATGGCGTGGTGCTGGCCTGTCCGCCGGGCGAGGCCGCCCGCCTGGTCGGGCCGCTGCGGCCGGACTGGGCCGCTCAGGCCGCTGCGCTGACCCATCGCGCCATCGTCACCGTGCTGGTCGCCACCGAAGGCGAGCGACTGGGCGAGCCCCTGCTGATGCTGCGCGACGGCCCCGGCGAGCCGGGGCAGTGGATCTTCGATTGGGGCCAGCTGCGCGACACGGCGCAAGCGCCGGGCGCCCACGGCCTGTGGGCCGTGGTCGTCAGTGCCGCCGAACCCTGGCTGCCCGGCGGGCTGCCGCGCTGCGGCCAGGCCGTGCTCGACCAGCTCGCCGCCCAGGCCGGCCCGCTGCTGCCGCCCGCCGACCCGGCACGGCCACGACGCGTGCTGCGCGTGCTGGCCGAGAAGCGCGCGACCTTCGCCGCCACGGTCGGCCTGGTGCGACCCGAGGCGCGCATCCTGCAAGGCCTCTGGGCTGCCGGCGACCACGTGGCCGGGCCCTACCCCGCCACGCTCGAAGGCGCGGTGCGCTCGGGACGGCAGGCCGTCAACGGCCTCCGCGCCGAAGGCATCCCCCCGGGGCCCGGGGCCCGGCCTGCGCTATCCCGGTCATAGCGCGGGCCCGCCAGCCGGCGGCCGGGCGCAGGGGGACCCTTGTGTCAAAATTTGCAGCCCGCAGACGCATGCCGCGATCTGCGAGGCCTCCGCCTTCCAACGGTCCGAAAGGACGACCTTCATGGCCAGCGACCTGATCAAGCACGTGTCCGATGCATCGTTCGAAAGCGATGTGCTGCAATCCTCGACCCCGGTCCTCGTGGACTTCTGGGCCGAATGGTGCGGCCCCTGCCGCGCGATCGCGCCCATCCTCGACGAGCTGGCGGGCGACTACGCGGGCCGCCTGACCATCGCCAAGATGAATGTCGACGAGAACCGCACCGTGCCGGCCAAGTTCGGCATCCGCGGCATCCCGACGGTCATGCTGTTCAAGGATGGCCAGCTCGCCGCGACCAAGGTCGGCGCGATGCCGAAGTCGCAGCTCGTCGGCTTCGTCGACGGCCACCTATAATTCACGCAGCACGGGCGGATCCGGCTGCTTCCCCGCAGCCCCCGCCCGATGCCGAACCGGCACCCGGACCGCATCAGCGTCCGGGCTTCGCCCCCCCGAATCTCCCCCTTGAGCTGAATCCGCCGGACTGCCAGGTCAGGCCGCGGGTTTTCTCCGCAAGCCGACACCCGCCAGGTGATTCGGTTTCCGGCGGCTCCGTGCCGCCCTGCACCGCGAGGGTGCTCCCCCATGCATCTGTCCGAACTCAAACTCAAGCACATCTCCGAGCTGGTCCGCATGGCGGAAGAGCTGGAGATCGAGAACAGCAGCCGCCTGCGCAAGCAGGAACTGATGTTCGCGATCATGAAGAAACGCGCCAAGGCCGGCGAACAGGTCTTTGGCGACGGCGTGCTCGAGGTGCTGCCCGACGGCTTCGGCTTCCTGCGCTCGCCGGACACCAGCTTCCTGGCCAGCACCGACGACATCTACCTCTCGCCCAGCCAGGTGCGGCGCTTCAACCTGCACACCGGCGACATGATCGAGGGCGAGGTGCGGGTGCCCAAGGACGGCGAGCGCTACTTCGCCCTGGTCAAGGTCGACCGGGTGAACGGCATCACGCCCGAGGAGAACAAGCAGAAGATCATGTTCGAGAACCTGACGCCGCTCTTCCCGAAGGAGGCGTTCAAGCTCGAGCGTGACATCAAGTCCGAAGAGAACATCACCAGCCGCATCATCGACCTGATCGCGCCCATCGGCAAAGGCCAGCGGGCCCTGCTGGTGGCCCAGCCCAAGACCGGCAAGACGGTCATGATGCAGCAGCTGGCCCATGCGATCGTGGCCAATCACCCCGAGGTGCACCTGATCGTCCTGCTGGTTGACGAGCGCCCCGAGGAAGTGACCGAGATGCTGCGCACCGTGCGCGGCGAGGTCATCAGCTCGACCTTCGACGAGCCTGCCGCCCGCCACGTGCAGGTGGCCGAGATGGTGATCGAGCGCGCCAAGCGCCTGGTCGAGCTGAAGAAGGACGTGGTGATCCTGCTCGACTCCATCACCCGCCTGGCTCGGGCCTACAACAACGTGCTGCCCAGCTCGGGCAAGGTGCTGACCGGCGGCGTCGATGCCAACGCCCTGCAGCGCCCCAAGCGCTTCTTCGGCGCCGCGCGCAATGTGGAGGAAGGCGGCTCGCTGACAATCATCGGCACCGCGCTGGTCGAGACCGGCTCGCGCATGGACGAGGTGATCTACGAGGAGTTCAAGGGCACCGGCAACTGCGAGATCCATCTGGACCGCCGCATGGCCGAGAAGCGCGTCTACCCCTCGATCCTGATCAACAAGTCGGGCACGCGCCGCGAGGAGCTGCTGCTCAAGCCCGAGATCCTGCAGAAGACCTGGATCCTGCGGAAGCTGCTCTATCCCATGGACGAGATCGAGGCGATGGAGTTCATCCTCGACAAGATGAAGTCGACGAAGACCAACCTGGACTTCTTCGACATGATGCGCCGCGGCGGCTGAGGCCGCGCGACGCAGGGCGCCGGCTCTTCCGGACGGGCGAGTCGCCCAGGCTACAATCCCAGGTTTTCCGCTTCCGGAAAGTGCGTCGCATGGTGCGGCGTGGCTCCCGGGCCCAACAGCGAGCTGTGCCATGAAAGACGGTATCCACCCCAACTATCGCGACGTCTGCTTCGTCGACCTGAGCAACGGTTTCAAGTTCGTCACCCGCTCGACCGTGACGACCAAGGAAACCATCAAGCTGGACGACGGCCGCGAAGTGCCGCTGATGAAGCTGGAAACCACCAGCGAATCGCACCCCTTCTACACCGGCACCCAGAAGAGCATCGACTCGCTCGGCGGCCGCGTGGAGAAGTTCCGCACCAAGTTCGCCCGCGCCGGCATCCCCGGCAAGAAGTGAGGCCCGCGACCGGCCACGTCCGCGTGCCCCGGTCCGCCCCTTCGATCAAGGCAGCCTCGGCTGCCTTTTTTCATGCCCTGATGCGATGCGGCAAGATGCCGGCCGCCGACCACTGAACCGCCTGTCGCCTTGAACACGCCCAAGCCTGCCCTGGTGTCCGCCCGCGCCGCCGAGCGCCTGCCGCGTCTGGCCCTGCTGCTGTTCTGTGCCGCCTACGTGCTGCCGGGCCTGTTCGGCCGCGACCCCTGGCGCGGCGGCGAACTGCCGGCCTTCGGCGCGATGGCCAGCGTCGCCCGCGGCGACAGCCCCTGGTGGGCGCCCACCCTGGGCGGTCTGCCCGCCGATGCCGCCCCGCTGGCCACCGGCCTGGGCGCGCTGGCGATGAAGCTGCTGGGGGGATGGATGGATCCCGCGCTCGCGGCCCGCCTGCCCTTTGCGCTGCTGCTGGTCGGCGTGCTGGCCTGCACCTGGTACGCCTGCTACCTGCTGGCCCGCACCGAGGCCGCGCAGCCGGTGCCTTTCGCCTTCGGCGGCGAGGCCCACCCGGTCGACTACGCCCGTGCGGTGGCCGATGGGGCCCTGCTGGCCCTGGTGGCTTCGCTCGGCCTGCTGCAGCCAGGTCACGAAACCACGCCGGAGCTGGTGCAGCTCTTCGCGCTCAGTCTCTTCCTCTACGCGATGGCCGCCAGCGGCTGGCAGCAGGCACCGGCCCGGCTCGCTGCCCTGCTGGCCCTGCCCCTGCTGGCCGGCAGCGGCGCGCCGGTGATGGCCCTGGCCCTGGCCCTGGGCGGCATCGTGATCTGCCGGCGGTCGAGCTACCCCCTGGCCCAGGCCTTCGCGCCCTGGCTTGCAGGCGCCGGCCTGGCGGCCGCCCTGACGGCCTGGGCGCTCGGCAGCTGGGCCCTGCGCCTGCGGCTGCCCGATTCGCCGCTGGACCTGATCGAGCTGCCGCTGTGGTTCCTGTGGCCGAGCTGGGTGCTAGCCGGCTGGACGCTGTGGCAGTGGCGCCGCCATGCGGGCCACCGGCACATCGCGGTGCCGGCCGGCATCGCTGGCGTGCTGCTGCTGGGCTGGCTGGCCAGCGGCGGTTCCGACCGTGCGCTGCTGCTGATGCTGCCCGCCACGGCGGTGCTGGCGGCCTTTGCGCTGCCGACGCTGTCGCGCAGCCTGTCGGCCGCGATCGACTGGTTCTCGGTCTTTGCCTTCAGCCTCTGTGCGCTGGCGAGCTGGACGATGTGGCTGTCGCTGGGCTGGGGCTGGCCCGCCAAGCCGGCAGCCAATGTGATGAAGCTCGCGCCGGGCTATGTGCACAGCATGGCCCCGCTGGGCGTGGCCGCGGCCCTGGCCGGCACGCTGGCCTGGCTGGCGCTGGTGAAGTGGCGCACCGGCCGCCACCGCAGCCCGCTGTGGAAGAGCCTGGTGCTGCCGGCGGGCGGTGTCGCGCTGAACTGGCTGCTGCTGATGACCCTGCTGCTGCCGGTGCTGGATTACGCACGCAGCCAGCGGCCGCTGGTCGAGCGCCTGGCCCCGCACCTTCCCGCCGGCAGCTGTGTGCTGGCGCCGGGCCAGGACCGCAGCACGCTGGCCGCGCTGGCCCATCACGGCGGCTGGCGGGTCGAGGCCCGCCCCGGCCACGAACCGCCCGGCTGCGACTGGCTGATCGCCAGCAGCCGCCGCCGCGAGCCGGGCAGCGAGCCGGCCCGACTGGGCTGGACCTTGGTGGCCCGCGTGCACCGTCCGACCGATCGCAGCGGCAGCACCCTGCTCTACCGTCGACAGGCGGCCACCCTGGCCGGCGGCACCACGCCCTGAGCGCCCGGGCCGGCGTCGCCGCTCAGTGGCCGTGGGCGCTGCGCGGGGCCGGATCGGGCTCCGGTCCGCCGGCGGAAGGGGGTGTGTCCTCACGGCGAACCAGGCGCAGCGAAGGTGCCATGGGCCCGGCCGCGCGCACGCGCTGGGGCGGCAGCCGCAGGCGGAAGGTGGAGCCGCGACCCGGCTGGCTCTCGATCTCCAGCTCGCCGCCATGGCGCTGGATCACATGCTTGACGATGGACAGGCCCAGGCCGGTGCCCCCGGTGTCGCGCGCCCGGCTGAGGTCGACGCGGTAGAAGCGCTCGGTCAGCCGCGGGATGTGCTCGCGGGCGATGCCGATGCCGGCATCGCGCACGGCGAGCTCGCCGCCGCCGTCGGGCAGGCGCCGCCAGGCGATGGCGATCGCGCCCCCGTCGGGCGTGTAGCGCACGGCATTGGTCACCAGATTGGCCACCGCGCTGTGCAGCTCGGTCTCGTCCCCGGCGATCTGCGCGCCGCGCGGCTCGCCCTCCAGCGCGATCGGGTGCCGGTCGCGCGAGAGCGTGCGGGCATCGCCCAGCACCCGTTCGAGCAGCGGGCCGACCTCGACCCAGCGATCGGTCGGAGGCCGCGGGCTGCCTTCCAGCTTGGCCAGGGCCAGCAGATCGCTGACCAGGTCCTGCATGCGCCGGGTCTGCTGGCCCATCAGGCCGAGCACGCGCCGACGCTCGGGCTCGGTCAGCGGCAGACTGTCCAGGGTCTCGATGAAACCGGCCAGGACCGTCAGCGGGGTGCGGATCTCGTGCGAGACATTGGCCACGAAGTGGCGGCGCATCTCCTCGGCACGCTCGCGTTCGGTGATGTCCTGCGTCAGCACCAGGCGGCGGCCCTCGCCGTAATCGCGCACCAGCACCGTCAGCAGCACCGAGCCGTCCGGGCCGTGGAAGCTGACCGGCGTGTCGTGGTCGCCGCCCTGAAGGTGCCGTACGAACACCGGCGTGCGGACCAGATTGGTGATGCGCTGGAGGCGGTCGCGCTGTGGATCGAGCCCGAAATGCTCGGCGGCCACGCCGTTGCACCACTCGATCTGCTCGTTCGCGTCGAGCAGCAGCACCCCGTTGGGCGAGGCCTCGATGGCGCTGAGGAAGCGCTGCAGGCGGTCGCGCTCCTGCCGGGTCTGGGCCTCGGACTGGCGCAGCAGGCGCTCGACCCGGTAGGCCACCTCGCCCCACACGCCGATCTTGGCCGGGACGGCGCTGCGGCCGGCGCTGGCCAGCCACTGCATCAGCTTCAGACCACGCAGGGTATCGGCCACCACCAGGGTGGCCACGGCGGCGCAGGCCCCGACCAGGCCGGCCACGAGCGGCACATGGGCCGATTCGCCGAGCAGGTAACCGGCGAGCGCGCCGGTCAGCAGGGCCAGCAGGCCCGCCAGCAATCGGGGCAGCAACCAGCCCATGGGACTCCAGGAGAAAGAGGGGCGACCGGGCCGTCGCTCAGGCCGCGGCGACCACCGAGGCGGTCAGGCGGTAGCCCGCGCCGCGCACGGTCTCGATCATGGCCGAGCAGCCGACCGGCGCAAGCGACTCGCGCAGGCGCTTGACGTGAACGTCGACCGTGCGCTCCTCGATGAAGACATGGTCGCCCCAGACGCGGTCGAGCAGCTGCGAACGGCTGTGCACGCGCTCGGGATGCGTCATGAAGAAGTGCAGCAGGCGGAACTCGGTCGGGCCGACCTTCAGCTCGCGCAGCTCGCCCTCGATCACCCGGCCGACGCGACGGGTGGCCGGATCGATGCGCAGCGGGCCGACCTCGACCACATGGTCCAGCGCGTCCGGCGCCTTGCGGCGCAGCACGGCGCGGATGCGGGCCATCAGCTCCTGGGTGGAGAAGGGCTTGGTCAGGTAGTCGTCGGCCCCGGCGTCGAGGCCGCTGACCTTGTCGGCCTCGTCGGCCCGCGCGGTCAGCATGATGATCGGCAGCTCGGCCGTGCGCTTCTCCGCGCGCCAGCGCTTGGCCAGCTGCAGGCCCGAGCAGCCGGGCAGCATCCAGTCCAGGACCACCACGTCGGGCAGCACGGCGTCGATCTCGAACTGCGCCTGGTCGGCGGTGCCGGCGATCGTCACCTCATGGCCGGCGTGCCGGAGATTGATCGAGATCAGCTCGGCGATCGCCGGCTCGTCTTCCACCACCAACACGCGACTCATGCGCTCTCTCCTCCGGCGGCTGCAGCCGGGCTCACTTGACGATCTGCTCGACGGTCGCGAGCGGGTTGTGGCGCACGTCCGTGCCCTTGACCACGTAGATGATCTGCTCGGCGATGTTCTTCGCGTGGTCGCCGACCCGCTCGATCGCCTTGGCGACGAAGACCAGGTCGATCGCGGCCGAGATGCTGCGCGGGTCTTCCATCATGTAGGTGATGAGCTTGCGCATCAGGCCGTCGAACTCCAGGTCGATCTGGTTGTCCTGCTTGATCACCTCGAAGGCCGCTTCGGCATCCAGGCGGGCGAAGGCGTCCAGGGCCTTGCGCAGCGAGGCCGTGGCCAGGCTGGCCTCGAAGCTCAGGTCGCCCAGCGGCGTGTGCATGCGGGTGGGCATGCCCAGACCGATCAGGCGCTGCACGACGCGGGCGATACGCGCGGCCTCGTCGCCGGCACGCTCGAGGTTGCCCAGGGTCTTGCTGATCGCGATCAGCAGGCGCAGGTCGCGGGCGGTCGGCTGACGGCGCGCGATGATGGTCGAGAGGTCGTGGTCGATCTCGACTTCCATGCGGTTGACCCGCTCCTCGCCGAGCAGCACCTGGGAGGCCGTCTCGCTGCTGAACTGGGCCAGCGCGTAGACGGCCTGCGCGACCTGGGCCTCGACCAGGCCGCCCATCTCCAGCACGCGGGTGGAGATGTCGCCAAGCTCGGCGTCGAACTGGGTGGAGAGGTGCTTGTCGGGCATGGGGGGATCCTGGAAAACGTTGGAACGGGCCGGGCTCAAGCCCAGCGGGCTGAATCAGTCCATCGAGTCGGTGGCTTGAATGAGGCACCCAGCCCCTCGCAGAGCTCGGGTCGTTCGGGCCGTCCAGCCGCCCACAGGACGGCTGGCACCGCGGCCCTCACCCAAACCGGCCGGTGATGTAGTCCTCGGTTTCCTTGCGCTTGGGCTTCATGAACAGCTCCGAGGTCGGGCCGAACTCGATCAGGTCGCCCAGGTACATGTAGGCCGTGTAGTCCGACGCCCGGGCGGCCTGCTGCATGTTGTGGGTGACGATGACCACCGTGTAGTCGCTCTTGAGTTCGAGGATCAGCTCCTCGATCTTGCCGGTGGAGATCGGGTCCAGGGCCGAGCAGGGCTCGTCGAGCAGCAGCACCTCGGGCTTGATCGCGATGCCGCGGGCGATGCACAGGCGCTGCTGCTGGCCGCCGGACAGGCCCGAGCCGCTCTGCTGCAGCTTGTCCTTGACCTCGGTCCAGAGCGCGGCCTTCTTCAGGGCCCACTCGACGCGCTCGTCCATCTCGACCCGGCTGAGGTTCTCGAACAGGCGCACGCCGAAGGCGATGTTGTCGTAGATCGACATCGGGAAGGGCGTGGGCTTCTGGAACACCATGCCGACCTTCGCGCGCACCAGGGCCACATCGTCCTTGGTGCTGAGGATGTCCTGGCCGTCGAGCAGGATCTGGCCTTCGGCGCGCTGCTCGGGGTAGAGCTCGAACATGCGGTTGAAGGTGCGCAGCAGCGTGGACTTGCCGCAGCCCGAGGGCCCGATGAAGGCCGTGACCTTGCCCTTCGGGATCTCGAGGTTGATGTTCTTCAGGGCGTGGAAATGACCGTAGAAGAAGTTCAGGTTGCGCACCGAGAGCTTGGCGACCTCGGTCTCGGGCATGTGGATCTTGGCATCCATGATGGGTGGGTTCCGATGGAGAGAGGTGGCGACAGGCTCAGTGCTTGTTGCGCAGGAAGGTTCGGGCCAGCACGTTCAGCAGCAGCACGCCGACGGTGATCAGGAAGACGCCGGCCCAGGCCAGCTGCTGCCAGTTCTCGTAGGGGCTGAGTGCGAACTTGAAGATGGTCACCGGCAGGCTGGCCATGGGCTCGCCCAGCGAGCTGGTCCAGAACTGGTTGGACAGGGCGGTGAACAGCAGCGGGGCGGTCTCGCCGGCGATGCGGGCCACGGCCAGCAGCACGCCGGTGATGACGCCGGCGCGGGCCGACTTCAGCGTGATGCTGGCGATCACCTTCCACTTCGGCGTGCCCAGGGCGTAGGCCGCCTCGCGCAGCGCGTTGGGAATCAGGCTCAGCATGTTCTCGGTGGTGCGGATCACGACCGGGATCACGATCAGCGCCAGCGCCAGCACGCCGGCCCAGCCCGAGAAGCCCTTCATCGGTGCCACGACGACCGTGTAGATGAAGAGGCCCACGACGATCGAGGGCGCCGACAGCAGGATGTCGTTGATGAAGCGGGTGACATTGCCCAGCCAGCCCTTCTGGCCGTACTCGGCCAGGTAGACGCCGGCCATCACGCCGATCGGCGTCCCCAGCGCGGTGGCCAGGCCCACCATCATCAGCGAGCCGAAGATGGCATTGGCCAGGCCGCCGGTCTCGGCCTGCGGCGGCGGTGTCATTTCGGTGAAGATCGACAGGGCCATGCCGCCGATGCCCAGGCGGATGGTCTCGAACAGGATCCAGATCAGCCAGAACACCCCGAAGGCCATCGCGGCCAGCGACAGGCAGAGCGCGATCGCATTGACCCGCTTGCGCGACTTGAACTTGCTCAGACGCTGGGCGTCCAGGGCGGCGCTGCGGCCCCCCGCACCGTGCAGGACAGCACTCACGAACGGCTCCCTTCGGACTTCTTCAGTTGGGCCAGCAGCAGCTTGGAGCAGGCCAGCACGACGAAGGTGATGAAGAACAGGACCAGGCCCAGGTAGATGAGCGAGGCCTGGTGGAGGCCGGCACCGGCCTCGGCGAATTCATTGGCCAGCGCCGAGGTGATGCTGTTGGCGGCCTCGAAGACCGACAGGCTGCCGAGCTGGTTGAAGTTGCCGATCACGAAGGTGACGGCCATGGTTTCGCCCAGCGCGCGCCCCAGGCCCAGCATGATCCCGCCGACCACGCCGGTCTTGGTGTAGGGCAGCACGATCTTGAACATCACCTCCCAGGTGGTGGAACCCAGGCCGTAGGCCGATTCCTTGAGCATCGGCGGGGTGACTTCGAACACATCCCGCATCACCGAGGCAATGAAGGGAATGACCATGATGGCCAGGATGATGCCGGCCGACAGGATGCCGATGCCGACTGGCGGGCCGGAGAACAGCGCGCCCAGCACCGGCACGCCGCCGAAGGCCGCCTGCAGCGGGGTCTGGACGTACTCGGCCAGCAGGGGGGCGAAGACCAGCAGGCCCCACATGCCGTAGACGATCGAGGGCACGGCGGCGAGCAGCTCGATGGCGATGCCCAGCGGGCGCTTCAGCCAGGCGGGCGACAGCTCGGTCAGGAAGAGGGCGATGCCGAAGCTGACGGGCACCGCGATCAGCAGCGCGATGAAGGCCGTCATCAGCGTGCCGTAGACCATCACCAGGCCGCCGAACTTCTCCTGCACCGGATCCCATTCCGCCGACCACAGGAAGGGCAGGCCGAACTCGGTGATCGCCGGCCAGGCACCGACGACCAGCGAAGCGATGATGCCGGCCAGCAGCAGCAGGGTCAGCAGGGCTGCGCCGTGGGCGAGCGCCGAGAAGAGCCCGTCCGCCCAGGGCAGGTTGCTGCGCCGGGCGGGAGGCTGCGAAGGAGACTGGGTGGACGCCATCGAGGACCCGCCGGGAAGGGCGGTCGCGGGGAGGGTTGCAGACAAGGTGACCTCGGCGATCTTACGAAGAGCCACCGACTGCGCGTCCGGTGGGCCGGGAGGACCGCCCCGCCGCCCGGCCCCGAAGGGACCGGGCGGCGGGGTCGGGGATCACTTGAAGGCGATGGGCTTGCCGGCGCCGTCCTTGAGCTGGGCAGCCCACTGGGCCCGGACCAGGTCCTTCACGGCCGGCGGCAGCGGCACGTACTCGAGGCCGGCGGCCATCGCGTCGCCCTGGGTGTAGGCCCAGTCGAAGAACTTCAGCGCGGTGCTGGCGCTGGCCGGCTTGTCCTGGGCCTTGTGCATCAGGATGAAGGTCGCGCCGGTGATCGGCCAGCTGGTCTTGCCGGGCTGCTCGGTGAGGATCTGGTAGAAGCTCTTGGCCCAGTCGGCGCCGGCCGCGGCGGCCTTGAAGTTGTCGTCCTCGGGGGCGACGAACTGGCCGTCCTTGTTCTTCAGCAGCACATGCGACATCTTGTTCTGCTTGGCGTAGGCGTACTCGACGTAGCCGATCGAGTTGGGCAGGCGCTGCACGAAGGCCGAGACGCCCTCGTTGCCCTTGCCGCCCGCGCCGGTCGGCCAGTTCACGGCCGTGCCTTCGCCGACCTTGTCCTTCCACTCGGCGTTCACCTTCGACAGATAGTTCGTGAAGATGAAGCTGGTGCCCGAGCCGTCGGCGCGGCGCACCACGGCGATCGCGCTGTCGGGCAGCGGCACGCCGGGGTTCAGCGCGGTCAGCGCCGGGTCGTTCCACTTGGCGATCTTGCCGAGGTAGATGTCGCCCAGCACCTGGCCGGTCAGCTTGATCTGGCCCGGGGTGATGCCCTTGATGTTGACCACCGGCACGACGCCGCCGATCACGGTGGGGAACTGGACCAGGCCGTCCTTGGCCAGCTCTTCATCCTTGAGCGGCGCATCGGAGGCGCCGAAGTCCACCGTCTTGCCCTTGATCTGCTTGATGCCGGCGCCCGAGCCGACCGACTGGTAGTTGATGCGCACGCCGGTGGCCTTGTTGTAGGCATCGGCCCACTTGGCATAGACCGGGGCGGGGAAGCTGGCGCCGGCGCCCGTGACGTCCTGGGCGAAGCTGATGCCGGCGCCGAGGCTGAGGACGGCGCCGAGGGCGAGGGTGCGGAAGCAGGTGAGAGACATGCGTCAACCTTTCGGGTGGCGTGTTGGTGACCGGCGCACTCTAGAAAGCGGCCGTGACGGCTTCATGACAGTGTCGTCACAGTTGTCATGTCATCGACACATTCGACCCCGGCCGCCCCGGGCCAGGCCCCGGCCGCAAAGGCGGCAGGTCTCGCTGACGCCGCTGTCACACAAGCTTCACCCGCCTGTCATCAAGCCGGCCGAGCATGCGCGGGACTGCTGCGATCTGCCGCAGCCCCCGCCCCTGCCCACCCCGGAGCCCCCAATGACCGTTCGCCCCGCCCTGCTTGCCCTGAGTCTCTGCGCCGCCCTGCTCGGCGCCTGCGCCAGCACGCCGCTGCCGCAGCCGATTCCGGCCACCGCCGCCGCGGCCCCCGGGCTCGGCACCCTGGCCAAGCTGATCCAGGACGCCGGCCTTGGCGAAACCCTGGCCGCCGCCGGGCCCTACACCGTGTTCGCCCCCAGCGACGAGGCCTTCCAGGCCCTGCCGGCCAAGACCCTGGAGAAGCTCGCCAGCGACAAGGAAGCGCTCAAGGCCCTGCTGGCCTACCACGTGGTGCCGGGCCAGCTGAACGCGGCCCAGATCAAGGCCGGCAAGCTGAAGACGCTGAACGGTGCCGAGCTGCAGGTGGCCCTGGCCGGTCCCTTCGTCACCGTCGACGAGGCCCTGGTCACCCAGACCGATGTGCCCGCCAGCAATGGCGTGGTGCAGGTCATCGACAAGGTCCTGACCCCTCCCGTGCCGAAGAAGTAAGCCCTCGCAGCCGGTGGGGACGCCCGCATGACGGGCGTTTTTCAGCGCAAACCATTCGACTATCATCGAATGATGGAAGAATCAGACGCCGTCCGCAGCTTCGCCGCCCTGGCCCAGGCCAGCCGGCTCCGGGTGTTCCGCGCCCTGGTCGTCGCCGGCCCGCCCGGCCTGACGCCCGGGGTGCTGGCCACCCAGCTCGGGCTGCCGCCCGCCACGCTCTCCTTCCACCTGAAGGAGCTGCAGGCCGCCGGGCTGTGCGAGTCGACGCGCGACGGCCGGCACCTGATCTACCGCGCCCGCTACGGCCAGGTCGACAGCCTGATTGCCTACCTGACCGAACACTGCTGCGAAGGGGCTGCCTGTGTGGTGGCCCCGGCCGGCGGCTGCGGCTGCTGAACCCCTGCCCGAGGAGATCCCATGAAGCGCTTCCACGTCCACCTGCATGTCGAGGACCTCGACCGCAACATCGCCTTCTACAGCGCGATGTTCGGCGCCGAACCCACCCGCCGGGAGGCCGACTACGCGAAATGGATGCTGGAGGACCCGCGGCTGAATTTCGCGATCTCCACCCGCGGCAGCGCCGCGCCGGGCCTGGACCACCTGGGCCTGCAAGTCGACGACCCTTCGGAGCTTGCCGAGCTGAAGGCCCGCGCCGAAGCCGCCGACCTCAGCCTGGTCGACGAGGGCGAGACCACCTGCTGCTACGCCCGCAGCGACAAGCACTGGATTCCCGACCCCCAGGGCATCGCCTGGGAGCACTTCCATTCCCTGGCCTCGATCCCGGTCTTCCGGGAGGCCCCGGCCGAGGCGGCAGCGGCGGCGGAAGGCGACTCGGCCTGCTGCGCCCCCGCCCACCCCAGCCCGGTGGCGTCAGCCTGCTGTGCGCCGGCACCGGCCGTCCCGGCCGTGGGCTGCGGCGCGCCCTCCACGTCTGCCACCGCCCCCACCCCCCTCACCGAGCCGGCCGGCGCCTGCTGCGCGCCCAGCCCACCCGCCACCGTCCGCCTCGGCGCCCGCATTCCGGTGCGGGGGCGCTGAGCCCCTCCCCCCCTCCCGAGCAAGCCGTCCCATGTCGACCGACCGTCCGCTGAACGTCCTTTTCCTCTGCACGCACAACTCGGCGCGCAGCATCCTGGCCGAGGGCCTGCTGAACCACCTCAGCGCCGCCCGCGGCGGGCGCTTCAAGGCCTATTCGGCCGGCAGTTCGCCCAAGACCGCGCCCAACCCCCTGGCGCTGAAGGTGCTCGCGGAGTCCGGCATCGCCACCGAAGGCCTGCGCAGCAAGAGCTGGGACGACTTCGCCGCGGCCGATGCGCCGGTGATGGACCTGGTCATCACCGTCTGCGACAACGCCGCGGGCGAGACCTGCCCCTACTGGCCCGGCCAGCCGGCCACCGCCCACTGGGGCTACCCCGATCCCTCGGCGGTCGAAGGCAGCGAGGAGGAGCGGCTGCGCGCCTTCCGCCAGACCCTGCTCGCCATGCAGCGCCGCCTGGAGCTGCTGCTGAACCTGCCGGCCAGCGCCCTGGATCGCATGACGCTGGCGCGCAGCGTGCGCGAACTGGCCGCGCAGGCTCCCGCGCCTTCGGCCTGAGGCGCAGCCGGGACCTGCCATGAAGCCCTGCACCCTGCAGAAGCTGCTGGCCGAAGGCCTGGGCACCCTGGCCCTGCTGGCCGTGGTGATCGGCTCGGGCGTGATGGCCGAGCGCCTGTCCGGCGGCAACGACGGCCTGGCCCTGCTGGCCAACACCCTGGCCACGGTCTTCGGGCTGTGGGTGCTGATCGAGCTGATGGGGCCGGTCAGCGGGGCGCACTTCAATCCGGCGGTCAGCCTGGTGATGGCGCTGCGCGGCGAACTGCCCCGGCGCCTGGCCCTGGGCTACCTCGCCGTGCAGCTGCTCGGCGCCATGCTGGGCGCCTGGCTGGTGCATGCGATGTTCGAGATGCCCGTGCTGCAATGGTCGGACAAGGTGCGCAGCGGCCCGGCCCAGTGGCTTGCCGAGGCGGTGGCCACCGCCGGCCTGCTGCTGGTCATCCTGCGCAGCCCTGGGGACAAGGCGCCGGCCCGGGTGGCGGCCTACATCGGCGCGGCCTACTGGTTCACGGCCTCGACCTCGTTTGCCAACCCGGCCGCGGCCTTCGGCCGCATGTTCAGCAACAGTTTTGCCGGCATCGCGCCTGCGGATGTGCCGGGCTTCGTGCTGGCCCAGCTGGCCGGTGCCGGCCTGGGCTGGGGCCTGGCCCGGCTGCTGGCGCCGACCGCGGCAGCAGCCCCGCCCGACCCGAAGCTGGGGGCGGCCGCCGACCCGAGCCGCGCGCGACCGGCCTGAGCCGACGCCCCTGGCGCATCCCCCCGCCGGGATCGGCACGCGGATGCAGGCCGCGCCCGGCCGTGCTGCGCCGGGCTCAGGCGCCGCGTACGGCCTCGGCCAGGCGCTCGGCGCTGCGCCGGGCCAGCCCGGCGTCCTCCGCCTCGACCATCAGGCGCAGCAGCGGCTCGGTGCCTGAGGCGCGGATCAGCACCCGGCCGCGGCCGGCCAGCTCGGCCTCCACCGCGGCCTGGGCCTGCGCCAGGCGCGGATCGGCACGCCAGTCCTGGCCAGGCTGCAGGCGCACGTTCAGCAGGGTCTGCGGGAAGAGCGTGAGCCCGCCCAGCAGGCCGGCCAGGCCCCGGCCGCCGCGCACCGCCGCCTGCAGCACCTGGAGGGCGCTGACCAGGCCATCGCCGGTGCTGTGCTGGTCCAGCACCAGCAGGTGGCCGGAGCCCTCGCCGCCCAGCAGCCAGCCCCGGGCCAGCAGCTCTTCCAGCACGTAGCGATCGCCCACCTTGGCGCGGACAAAGTCCAGGCCGCGGGCGCGCAGGGCCTGCTCGACGGCCAGGTTGGTCATCAGGGTGCCGACCGCGCCCGCCAGGGCCTGGCCGCGGTCGAGCCGGTCGACCACCAGGGCGTAGAGCAGCTCGTCGCCGTTGTAGAGCCGGCCCGCGGCATCGACGACCTGCAGCCGATCGGCATCGCCGTCGAGGGCCAGGCCGAGGTCGGCGCGATGCTGCTGCACGGCCGCGACCAGGGCTTCGGGATGGGTCGCGCCAAAGCCGTCGTTGATGTTCCGGCCGTCGGGACTGCAGCCGATGGCCACCACCTCGGCCCCCAGCTCGTGCAGCACGGCGGGCGCGACCTGGTAGGCCGCGCCGTGGGCGGCATCGACGACGATTTTCAGCCCGCGCAGGGAGAAGCTGGGGTCGACCGTGCCCTTGCAGAACTCGATGTAGCGTCCCTGCGCATCGCTGACACGCCGGGCCTTGCCCAGGCTGGTGGAGTCGGCCCAGGCGGGCGGCTCGGCCAGCGCGGCCTCGACGGCCAGCTCCCACGCGTCGGGCAGCTTGCTGCCCTGGGCCGAGAAGAACTTGATGCCGTTGTCCGGATAGGGGTTGTGCGAGGCACTGAGCACCACGCCCAGGTCCAGCCGGAGCGCGCGGGTCAGGTAGGCCACGCCGGGCGTGGGCAGCGGGCCGCTTAGCAGCACGTCGACACCGGCCGAGGCAAAGCCGGCTTCCAGCGCCGATTCGAGCATGTAGCCGGAAATGCGCGTGTCCTTGCCGATCAGCACGGTCGGGCGGCCCCGGCCGCCGCCGCGCTGGGCCTGCAGCACGCGGCCCACCGCATGGCCCAGGCGCAGCACGAAGTCGGGCGTGATCGGGGCCTGGCCCACGGTGCCGCGGATGCCGTCGGTGCCGAAATACTGTCTGCTCATGCGGGGATTGTGGCCGTTCGTTGACGGCCCTCGTTCGTGGAGCGGGCGGGCGACCTCAGCCCGGCAGGCCGGCGGCCGCCCAGACCTTCAGCGCATCGGCCGTCTCGCGGACATCGTGCACGCGCAGGATGCGCGCACCACGCTGCACCGCCGCGAGGGCAGCCGCCAGGCTGGCGGCCAGGCGCTGATCGACCGTGCGGTCGCACAGGCTGCCCAGGGTGCTCTTGCGCGACCAGCCGGCCAGGATCGGCAGGCCCAGGTCGAGCAGCTCGTGCTGGCGGGCCAGCAGTTCGAGGTTGTGGGCCACGGTCTTGCCGAAGCCGATGCCAGGGTCGACGCTGAGACGCTCGGCCGCCACGCCGCGGGCCGCCAGGGCCGCCACGCGCTCGCGCAGGAAGTCGCGCACCTCGGCGATCACATCGGTGTAGACCGGCGCGGCCTGCATGGTCTTGGGCGAATCGCCCAGCATGTGCATCAGACAGACGCCACAGCTCGGGTGGGCTGCGACCACCTCCAGGGCGCCGGGCTGGCGCAGGGCCTGCACGTCGTTGACGATGTCGGCGCCCAGGTCCAGCGCAGCCTGCATGACGGCAGGCTTGAGGGTGTCGATGGACACCGGCACCTCCAAGGCGACCGCCGCCCGGAGCACCGGCAGCACGCGGGCGAGCTCCAGCTCGGCAGGCACCGGCTCCGAGCCGGGGCGGGTGGATTCACCGCCGATGTCCAGGATGTCGGCACCGTCCTTCAGGAGTTGCTCGGCGTGGGCGATGGCGGCCGATGCTGTGGTGCGGCCGCCGTCGGAGAAGGAATCGGGCGTGACATTGACGATACCCATGAGCAGCGGCCGCCCCAGCGCCAGCCTGAAGCGGCCCGCCTGCCAGAAAGGCGCGATGCGGTGCGGGTCGTCGGAAAGCTCAGCAGGCATGGCAAGGGCAGGAGGAAGGAAACACGGGAAGGCCGACCGCGCGGCCGGCCCACAAACGACGACGGGGCCGAAGCCCCGTCGCATGCTGCCGCGGTGTGGCCCGCGCCTGGATCAGGCGACCGCAGCCGCCTGGTCGGGGCTGCCCCCCACCGGAGCCGCCGGACCGTCGCCGCCGCTCTTGCCGCCGCCGACGCTGGTCCAGTCCTTCGGCGGACGCGGCGCCTTGCCGGACATGATGTCGTCGATCTGCTCGGCGTCGATGGTCTCCCAGTCGAGCAGGGCCTTGGCCATCGCATGCATCTTGTCCTGATGCTCCTCGATCAGCTGCCGGGCCTGCGCGTACTGCGCGTCGATGATCTTGCGGATCTCGGCGTCGACCTTGCGCATGGTCTCCTCGGACATCGAGGTGGTCTTGGTCACGCTGCGGCCGAGGAAGACCTCGCCCTCGTTCTCGGCGTAGACCATCGGACCCAGGGCATCGGTCATGCCGTAGCGGGTGACCATGTCGCGGGCCAAGGCAGTGGCCCGCTCGAAGTCGTTGCTGGCGCCGGTGGTCATCTGGTCCATGAAGACCTCTTCGGCGATCCGGCCGCCGAACAGCACGCTGATGGTGCTGAGCATGCGGCCCTTGTCCATGCTGTAGCGATCACCCTCGGGCAGCTGCATGGTCACGCCCAGCGCGCGGCCGCGCGGGATGATGGTGACCTTGTGCACCGGATCGGTCTTGGGCAGCAGGCGCGCGACCAGGGCGTGGCCGGCCTCGTGGTAGGCGGTGTTCTTGCGCTCTTCCTCGGGCATGACCATGGACTTCCGCTCGGGGCCCATCATGATCTTGTCCTTGGCCTTCTCGAAGTCCTGCATGTCGACCACGCGCGCATTGCGGCGGGCGGCGAAGAGGGCAGCCTCGTTCACCAGGTTGGCCAGGTCGGCGCCGGAGAAGCCGGGCGTGCCACGGGCCAGGATGTCGGCCTTGATGTCGCCGCCGATCGGCACCTTGCGCATGTGCACGTTCAGGATCTGCTCGCGGCCGCGCACGTCCGGCAGGGTCACGTAGACCTGGCGGTCGAAGCGGCCGGGGCGCAGCAGGGCCGGGTCGAGGATGTCCGGGCGATTGGTCGCCGCGATCACGATCACGCCGAGATTGGTCTCGAAGCCATCCATCTCGACGAGCATCTGGTTCAGCGTCTGTTCGCGCTCGTCGTTGCCGCCGCCGAGGCCGGCCCCGCGATGGCGGCCGACCGCGTCGATTTCGTCGACGAAGATGATGCAGGGGGCGTTCTTCTTGGCCTGCTCGAACATGTCCCGCACGCGGGCCGCACCGACGCCAACGAACATCTCGACGAAGTCCGAGCCGGAGATGCTGAAGAAGGGCACCTTGGCCTCGCCGGCGATGGCCTTGGCAAGCAGCGTCTTGCCGGTGCCGGGGGGGCCGACCAGCAGCACGCCGCGCGGGATGCGGCCACCGAGCTTCTGGAACTTCTGCGGGTCCTTGAGGAAGTCGACGAGTTCCTTCACCTCTTCCTTGGCCTCGTCGCAGCCGGCGACGTCCTGGAAGGTCACGGAATTGTTGTTCTCGTCGAGCATGCGGGCCTTGCTCTTGCCGAAGCTGAAGGCCCCGCCCTTGCCGCCGCCCTGCATCTGGCGCATGAAATAGACCCACACGCCGATCAGCAGCAGCATGGGTCCCCAGCTGACCAGGATGCTCATCAGCATCGAGGGCTCTTCGCGGGGACGGACATCGAACTTGACGTCGTTGGCGATCAGGTCACCGACCAGGCCACGGTCCATGTAGGTGGCGGTCGAGCGGATCTGCTTGCCGTCGGTGGTCTGCGCGCGGATCTCGGTGGTGCCGCTGCCGCTTTCCTGCAGCGTCACGCTCTGGATGCGGCGCTGGCGCACCTCTTCGAGGAAATCGGAGTACCCGACCTGCCCTGCCCCGACCATGCCCCGATCGAACTGCTTGAAGACGGTGAACAGCACCAGGGCGATCACCATCCACACCGCAACCTTCGAGAACCATTGATTGTTCACCGCGACTCCTTGATCGTCCCGCCCTCGCCGCGAAACGCGCGTGGGCTTGACAGTGACTTGATTCTAGGGCGTCGACCCGGGCCTGCCCGATCGCTTCTGCCTTGTCCGCCCATAGCCCGGGGTCGATGGCAGGCGGATGTCACGCCCCGGACACCGCTTTCAGACCCATGCCGACCAGGAAGGTTTCCGACGATCGATCACGCGAGGCCTTGGGCTTGATCGGCTTGACGACGCGGAAATGCCGCTTGAACAGCTCGACCAGCTGGCTGTAGCCGCTGCCGTGGAAAACCTTGCAGACCAGCGCGCCTTCCGGCCGCAGGTGGGCGCAGGCAAAGTCGATCGCCAGCTCGACCAGCCCGGCGACGCGGGCCGAATCCGAGGCGGCGATGCCCGACAGGTTCGGGGCCATGTCCGAAACCACCAGGTCGACCGGCTGGCCGCCGAGACGGGCCTTCAGCTCGGCCAGCACCGCCTCCTCGTGGAAGTCGCCCTGCAGGAACTCGACACCCTCGATGGCTTCCATCGGCAGGATGTCCAGCGCGACGATGCGGCCGTCGAGCTGGCCGACCGCCGCGCCGCCGACGCCGGCCTCCTTGGGCGCGAAGCGGCGGCGCAGGTACTGGCTCCAGGCACCGGGGGTGGAGCCCAGGTCCACCACGGTCTGGCCGGGCCGCACCAGCTTCAGTTCCTCGTCGATCTCCTTGAGCTTGTAGGCAGCGCGGGCCCGGTAGCCATCCTTCTTCGCCATCTTGACGTAGGGATCGTTGACGTGGTCGTTCAGCCAGGCCTTGTTGACCTTGCGGCTCTTGGTCTTGGTCTTCATGCTCGGAAGCTTCCGCGAGAAGGGGCGGGGGGCAACGATAATCCCCCGATGCCCGCATTGATCCTGAAACCGGCGGCGCGCAAGGAACACCGCGCTGCTGCCCACCACCTCGACCCGGTCGTCATGATCGGGGCCGAGGGCCTGACCCCCGCCGTGATGCGCGAGGCCGACCTGGCGCTGAAGGCCCACGGCCTGATCAAGCTCCGCGTCTTCTCCGACGACCGCAGTGCCCGCGAAGCCCTGCTGGCGCAACTCGCTGACACGCTCAACGCCGCCCCGGTGCAGCACATCGGCAAGCTGCTGGTGCTGTGGCGACCGATTCCGCCCAAGGAGAAGGCCCCGCCGGCCGAGGGCGCCAAGTCCGGGCCCAAGATCGTCAAGGTGCTGAAGTTCTCCAAGAGCGGCAACCACCGGGCCCAGGTCAAGAAGCTGACCGTCTTCGGCAACGAGCGGGTCACCGCCGGGGGCATCGTCAAGCGTGCCAAGCCCCGCATGAGCAGCCGCAAGCGGCCGGCCGGCGAGTGAATCGCCGCGCGGCGCGCGGCCGGGCTCAGGCCCGCGACGGCGCCGCGACCCGCCAGCTCAGCACGGCCAGCAAGGCCATCTTCAGGAAATAGGCGGCCGAGGACAGGCCGTGCAGCGTCCCGAAGGACAGGCGTCCCTGGCCGGCCCGCGCCGCTTCCATCATGGGCTGCAGCGCGAAATAGCCCGCCACCGTCAGGAAGAGCACGCCCAGCACGAGCAGCAGCTCGGCGCTGAGGCGGGTGCCCAGGCCGGCTTCCGCCCGGCGCTGGCCGCGGGTGCGCTCGATCAGGCCCAGCACGACGACGAAGCCCAGCGTCAGCCGGGCCTCGATCGCGAAGAGCTGGCCGGCCACCCGGCCGGCCAGCGGCCGGTCCAGCAGGGCGAACAGCGTTGGCGCCGCGATCAGGCCCAGGGCCAGCAGCAGGCCCAGCCACACGCCCGGCAGGCTGCGGCGCAGGCGCTCCAGCAGCGGGGGCAGCAGCGGCGGCGTCATCGCGGCTCCCTTCACTGGTAGCGGACTTCGACGATGTCGTAGCGCTTGATGCCGCCCGGGGCCTGCACCTCGGCCACGTCGCCGGCTTCCTTGCCGATCAGCGCACGGGCGATCGGCGAGCTGATCGAAATCAGGCCGAACTTCAGGTCGGCCTCGTCCTCGCCGACGATCTGGTAAGTCACCGCGCCGCCGCTGGCTTCCTCCTCCAGGTCGACCGTCGCCCCGAAGACGACGCGACCCGCGGCGTTGTCCGCCAGCGCGGCCGGGTCGATGATCTTGGCGGCGGCCAGCTTGCCCTCGATCTCGTTGATGCGGCCTTCGATGAAGCCTTGCTTGTCCTTGGCCGCGTCGTACTCGGCGTTCTCGGACAGGTCGCCCTGGGCCCGGGCTTCGGCGATGGCCTGGATCACGGCGGGGCGTTCGACATGCTTGAGGCGCTGCAGCTCGTCCTTGAGCTTCTCGGCGCCGCGCTTGGTCAGGGGGATGGTGCTCATCGCATCAGGGGGTCAAAGACACGCCGGACCGGGGCGGTCAGCCCGGGTCCGGCGTGTGGGGGAAAAAGGAAGGCCGCCTTCCCGATCCCGGGGGCGGCCGTCTGAGGCGGCGAAGTTTAGTGAAGTTCGGCGTGCAGCTCTTGCAGGGCAAACACGCTGATTCCGTCTTCGTGCTTCAGCGCCTCGGTCGCGGCCTCGCAGCCGGCCATGGTGGTGTAGTAGGTCACGCGGTTGGCCAGGGCCGCGGTGCGGATGTAGCGGCTGTCGGCGATCGCGGTGCGGGTCTCGTCGACCGTGGTGAAGACGAGCTGCACCTCGCCGGCCTTGACCATGTCGGCGATGTGCGGCCGGCCGTCCTTGACCTTGTTGACCACCTTCACCGGCACGCCGGCCGCCGCGATGGCCGCCGCGGTGCCCTTGGTGGCCAGGATGCTGAAGCCGAGATCGTGCAGGTCGGAGGCGACCTTGACCGCGCGGTCCTTGTCGCTGTTCTTCACCGAGATGACGACCGCGCCCTGATCCGGCAGGCGCGAACCGGCACCGAGCTGGCTCTTCAGCATGGCCTCGGCGAAGGTGGCGCCCGCGCCCATGACCTCGCCGGTCGAGCGCATCTCGGGGCCAAGCACCGGATCGACGCCCGGGAACTTGTTGAAGGGGAAGACCGCTTCCTTGATGCTGAAGTAGGGCGGCACCACCTCGCGCGGGGTGCGGCCGTCGGCGCCGCGCTGGCTGCTGAGCAGCTGGCCGGCCATGGCACGCGCGGCGATCTTGGCCAGCGGCTGGCCGGTGGCCTTGCTGACGAAGGGCACGGTACGCGAGGCCCGCGGGTTCACTTCCAGCACATAGACCACGGCCTGCGAGGGGTCGGCGCTGAAATCGCCCTGGATGGCGAACTGCACGTTCATCAGGCCCTTGACCTTCAGCGCGCGGGCCATCAGTGCGGTCTGGCGGCGCAGCTCGTCCTGCAGGACGGCGGGCAGCGAGTAGGGCGGCAGCGAACAGGCCGAGTCGCCGGAGTGCACCCCCGCCTGCTCGATGTGCTCCATGATCCCGCCGATCATCACGCCGTCCTCGCGGTCCGAACCGTCGGCGATGCAGTCCACATCCACCTCGACGGCGTCGTCCAGGAAGCGGTCCAGCAGCACGGGCGACTTCTCGCTCACGCGCACGGCCTCGCGCATGTAGCGCTCCAGGTCCTTGTCGCCGTGCACGATCTCCATGGCGCGGCCGCCCAGCACATAGCTCGGGCGCACGACCAGCGGGTAGCCGATCTCCTGCGCCAGCTTCAGCGCAGCCTCCTCGGTGCGCGCGGTGCGGTTGGGCGGCTGCTTCAGGCCCAGGCTGTGCAGCAGCTGCTGGAAGCGCTCGCGGTCCTCGGCGATGTCGATGCTGTCGGGCGTGGTGCCGATGATGGGCACGCCATTGCGCTCCAGGTCCAGCGCCAGCTTCAGCGGCGTCTGGCCACCGTACTGCACGATCACGCCGACCGGCTTTTCCTTGGCGACGATCTCGAGCACGTCCTCCAGCGTCACCGGCTCGAAGTAGAGGCGGTCGCTGGTGTCGTAGTCGGTCGAGACCGTCTCCGGGTTGCAGTTGACCATGATGGTCTCATAGCCGTCCTCGCGCATGGCGAGGGCGGCATGGACGCAGCAGTAGTCGAACTCGATGCCCTGGCCGATGCGGTTGGGGCCGCCGCCGAGGACCATGATCTTCTTCTTGTCGGTCGGCTGGGCCTCGCACTCGCCGTCCACGCCTTCGTAGCAGGAGTACATGTAGGCGGTGCCGGTGGCGAACTCGGCCGCGCAGGTGTCGACCCGCTTGTAGACCGGGCGCACGCCCAGGGCGTGGCGCGCCGCGCGCACGGCGTGCTGGTCGCTGCCGAGCAGCTTGGCCAGACGGCGGTCGGAGAAGCCCTTCTGCTTGAGGAAGCGCAGCTCGGCGGCCGAGAGGCCGGCCAGCTCGCGGCCCTTGAGCTGACCCTCGATGCGGATGAGGTCCTCGATCTGCGCAAGGAACCAGGGATCGATCGCGGTCTCTTCAAACACCTCGTCGAGCGACATGCCGATGCGGAAGGCGTCGCCGACGAAGAGGATGCGCTCGGGGCCGGGCTCGCCGATCTCCTCGATGATCTCGTCGCGATCCGTGCTTCGTTCGGACAGGCCGTCGATGCCGGTCTCCAGGCCGCGCAGCGCCTTCTGGAAGCTTTCCTGGAAGGTGCGGCCCATGGCCATGACCTCGCCGACCGACTTCATCTGCGTGGTCAGGTGCGGGTCGGCGGCCGGGAACTTCTCGAAGGCGAAGCGCGGGATCTTGGTGACGACGTAGTCGATCGAGGGCTCGAAGGACGCCGGCGTGGCGCCGCCGGTGATGTCGTTCTTCAGCTCGTCGAGCGTGTAGCCCACCGCCAGCTTGGCCGCGATCTTGGCGATCGGGAAGCCGGTGGCCTTCGAGGCCAGCGCCGAGGAGCGCGAGACGCGCGGGTTCATCTCGATGACGACCATGCGGCCGTCCTTCGGGTTGATCGAGAACTGCACGTTCGAGCCGCCGGTGTCGACGCCGATCTCGCGCAGGATCGCGATCGAGGCATTGCGCAGCAGCTGGTATTCCTTGTCGGTCAGCGTCTGCGAAGGCGCCACGGTGATCGAGTCGCCGGTGTGGATGCCCATGGGATCGAGGTTCTCGATCGAGCAGACGATGATGCAGTTGTCCGCCTTGTCGCGGACCACTTCCATCTCGTATTCCTTCCAGCCGATCAGCGATTCCTCGATCAGCAGTTCCTTGGTCGGCGACAGGTCCAGACCGCGCTTGCAGATGGTCTCGAACTCCTCCGGGTTGTAGGCGATGCCGCCGCCGGTGCCGCCGAGCGTGAAGCTCGGGCGGATGACCATCGGGAAGCCCGGGCCGCCGATCTCGGCCTGGATGCTCTTCTGCACCGCCCAGGCCTCTTCCATCGAATGCGCGATGCCGGACTTGGCCGAGCCCAGGCCGATCTTGGTCATCGCGTCCTTGAACTTCAGGCGGTCCTCGGCCTTCTCGATCGCGTGCTCGTTGGCGCCGATCATCTCGACGCCGTACTTGGCCAGCACGCCATGGCGGTGGAGGTCGAGCGCGCAGTTCAGCGCGGTCTGGCCGCCCATGGTGGGCAGCACGGCCATGCGTTCGTCCGGATGGGCGGCGCGTTCCTTGGCGATGATCTTCTCGACCACCTGCCAGGTGATGGGCTCGATGTAGGTCGCGTCGGCCATGCCCGGGTCGGTCATGATCGTCGCCGGGTTGCTGTTGACCAGGATGACCCGGTAGCCCTCCTGGCGCAGGGCCTTGCAGGCTTGGGCGCCGGAGTAATCGAATTCGCAGGCCTGGCCGATGATGATCGGGCCGGCGCCGATGATGAGGATGCTCTGAAGGTCGCTGCGCTTGGGCATGGTTCTCTCTCGTCTCTTGCGCGCCGCTCAGCGGGCGGCGGCCATCAGGGCAGTGAAGCGGTCGAACAGCGGGCCGATGTCGTGCGGGCCGGGGCTGGCTTCGGGGTGGCCCTGGAAGCAGAAGGCCGGCTTGTCGGTGCGGGCCAGGCCCTGCAGCGTGCCGTCGAACAGGCTCACATGCGTGGCACGCAGGTTCGCCGGCAGGGTCTTCTCGTCGACCGCGAAACCGTGGTTCTGGCTGGTGATCGCAACGCGGCCGTCGTCCAGGTCCTTCACCGGATGGTTCCCGCCGTGGTGGCCGAACTTCATCTTGAAGGTCTTGGCGCCCGAGGCCAGGGCCATGATCTGGTGGCCCAGGCAGATGCCGAAGGTCGGCAGGCCGGATTCGATCAGCTCCGCCGCCGCGGCGATCGCGTAGTCGCAGGGCTGCGGGTCGCCGGGGCCGTTGCTGAGGAAGACGCCGTCGGGCTTCAGCGCCAGCACGTCCCGGGCCGGGGTCTGGGCCGGCACCACGGTCACCTTGCAGCCGCGCTCGGCCAGCATGCGCAGGATGTTGCGCTTGACGCCGAAGTCGTAGGCCACCACGTGGAAGCGGGGCGCGGTCTGGCTGCCGTAGCCCTGGCCCAGCACCCACTCGGACTCGGTCCAGACGTAGGACTGCCCGGTGCTGACCACCTTGGCCAGGTCCTGGCCGGCCATGCTCGGCGCGGCCTGGGCACGGGCGATGGCGGCGGCGCGGTCGGCCTCGCTCACGACATGGCCCACCGGGAAGCTGACGATGCAGCCGTTCTGCGCACCGAGGCTGCGCAGGTGGCGGGTCAGGCGGCGCGTGTCGAGGCCGGCGATGGCCACCGTGCCTTCGGCGACCAGGTAATCGGACAGGCTGCGCTGGGCACGGAAATTGGAGACGCGCAGCGGCAGGTCCTTGATGACCAGACCGGCGGCATGGACCTTCGGGGCTTCGACATCCTCATCGTTGACGCCGGTGTTGCCGATGTGCGGATACGTCAGGGTGACGATCTGCCGGCAGTAGCTCGGGTCGGTGAGGATCTCTTGGTAGCCAGTGAGCGAGGTGTTGAACACCACCTCACCGACCGTGTGACCGGCGGCGCCGATCGAGATGCCGGGAAAGACCGTGCCGTCTGCGAGTGCGAGGAGTGCGGGGGGCAGGACGGGCAGCACGGGAAAGACTCCGTTGAGGCACGCCCAGCCCGCGGCGCATGCCGACCCGGAAGGGGTGCGGGGGCGCTGGCGGCGAGGAAACGGCGGTCGTTTCGCGTGGGCGGCAGGTGTGGATGCGGGTAAACCTGAGGAGTATAGCCGAGCCCCCTCGATTCGGTGCCCGCCACCCGAGGCCGCGAGCGCAAGCACGCCCCCTGGCGTGTCCCGTGCACCCGGCATGCGAAGCGCTTTGCGACGCATCCGCAGCACGAGCGCAGCGGCGGGGGGATGGGCCCGGACGGCCCGGAGGGCAGCCTAGACTCGTGCCCACCCGGCCGCCCGGCCGCTTGTCCGGAGAACCCCATGCAAGGCGACCCCCAAGTCATCGCGCACCTGAATGCACAGCTCAAGAACGAGCTGACTGCCATCAACCAGTACTTCCTGCACGCCCGCCTGATGCGGCACTGGGGCCATGACAAGCTGGCCAAGAAGGAGTACGAGGAATCGATCGGCGAGATGAAGCACGCCGACAAGCTGACCGAGCGCATCCTGATGCTCGACGGCCTGCCGAACTTCCAGGACCTGGGCAAGCTGATGATCGGCGAGGAGCCGGTCGAGGCCCTGAAGAGCGACCTGGCGATGGAGATGACCGCCCAGGCCACCCTCAAGGCGGGCATCGCCCACTGCGAAACCGTGCGCGACTACGTGTCGCGCGAGCTGCTGCAGGGCATCCTCGACGACACCGAGGAGCACATCGACTTCCTCGAAACCCAGCTTGGCCTCGTCGACCAGCTCGGCCGCGCCAACTGGCTGCAGCTGATGACCAGCCCGCCCTCGGGCGACTGAACCGGCGCCCGCCCCGCGGCGGGGCGGCAGGCCCTGCCCCACCCATCCCAGGGGCGAGGCCTTGCAATGCGAATCGTTCGCATTTAAATTAGCGGCATCGACCTTTCCGATGCCGCCATGATCATCTGCCTCTGCCACCGGGTTTCCGACCGGGCCATCGCCCAGCACGCCGCCAGCGGGCAGGACTTCGACAGCCTGCAGATGGACACCGGCGTGGCCACCGGCTGCGGCCGCTGTGGCGACTGCGCCCGGGCCGTCTTCGAGACGCACTGCAAGCCGGCCGCCGGGGCCTGCCATCTGTGGGACGCCGGCCAGTGGCCGGCGGCCGTGGGGGCTTGAGCATGAATCCCGCCCTGCCCCCCGGCCTGGCCCCGCGTCGCGCGGCACCGGCCCCCGAGCTGTCGCCTCAGGACCGCAGCGGGATGGACGTCCGGCCCGGCTGCGCCGCGGCGCCGGAAGTGGCCAGCGAGCAGCTCTTCCGCGGTCGCAGCGTCGTGCCCATCCAGCACAACGGCGCGACCTACCTGCTGCGGGCCACCAAGCTGGGCAAGCTGATCCTCACCAAGTGAGGCCACCCAGGCTCCGGGCCGGGCTCAGAGCGCGGCGATGCCGGCCTTGGCGATCTGCGCATCCTCGGTGGACTTGACGCCGCTGACGCCGACCGCGCCGATGCACTGACCCTCGACCAGGATGGGCACACCGCCCTCCAGCAGCCCGGCCAGGCCGGGCGCGCTGAGGAAGGACACCCGGCCGCCGTTGATCACGTCCTCGTAGACCTTGCTCTCGCGGCGACCCAGGGCGGCGGTGTGTGCCTTGGCCGGCGCAATCTGCGCCGACACGGCCGGCGCACCGTCCAGGCGCTGCAGCCAGAGCAGGTGGCCGCCCTCGTCGGCGATGGCGATCGTCACGGCCCAGCCGTTCGCCAGGGCCTCGGCCTCGGCGGCTGCAGCGATGCGCTTCACATCCGCGAGTTCAAGCACGGCTCGGGTTTTCATCCTGAATCTCCTTCGTGGGGCGGCAAGAGGCCGCGGTGGCGGCCGATGCGCATCCACCCAGCAGGCTTCGTGCCGACGAGGGAACTAGACTCGCGCACAACGGTCCATGACCGCGTTCGTGAATTCCCTTTCGGAGACTTTCATGCTCAACCCCTCGATCCAGACGACCTATGCGGGCCGCTCGGCCCTCGGCCAGCAGCGCGTGCTGCGCAACACCTACTGGCTGCTCGCCCTCTCGCTGGTGCCCACCGTGCTGGGCGCCTGGGTCGGCGTGAACATGGGCTTCAGCTTCTTCGGTGGCAGCCCCTTCATCGGCTTCATCGCCTTCATGGCGATCGCCTTCGGCTTCTTCTTCCTGATCGAGAAGTTCAAGAACTCCGGCGTCGGCGTCGCGCTGCTGCTGGGCTTCACCTTCTTCATGGGCCTGATGCTGTCGCGGCTGATCGGCGCCGTGCTGGGCTTCAGCAACGGCGGCCAGCTGATCGCCTTTGCCTTCGGCGGCACCGCGGCGGTGTTCTTCGGCATGGCCACCCTGGCCACCACCATCAAGCGCGACCTGTCCGGCCTGGGCAAGTGGCTGATGGTCGGCGTGATCGGCCTGCTGGTGGCCGGCGTGGCCAACATCTGGCTGCAGATGCCGGCGCTGGCCGCCACCGTCTCGGCCCTGGCCGTGGTGATCTTCTCGGCCTTCATGCTCTACGACATCAAGCGCGTGGTCGACGGCGGCGAGACCAACTACATCACCGCCACCCTGGCCATCTACCTGGACGTCTACAACGTCTTCCAGTCCCTGCTCAGCCTGCTCGGCATCTTCGGCGGCGAGCGCGACTGAGTCGCGGACGGTCCGGGGCAGCCGCCCCGGCCGGCACCGATTCCCAGGGGGCCTTCGGGCCCCTTTTTCATGGCCGCGCGACGGCCGACTCAGAGCGGCTGCACGGGCAGCGCCCGCCGGCCCTCGACCCAGTCGGCGAAAGTCTCGGCCAGGGCCTGGCTGGCAGCCAGCGCGCTGCGCCAGGCGCGGATGCGGGCGGGCAGTTCGTCGGCCCAGCGCTGGAAGTCGCCGCGGTCGGGCAGCTTGCCGCCGGGCAGGCCGGCCACCCAGGCCGGATCGGGGCTCAGCAGCACCAGGCGGTCCAGCGCGGCCGTCGGGCGGTGGCGGCGCCGCCAGGGCTTGTCGAACCAGCCCGGCACCAGCGTCGGCTGGAAGTGCGGGTAGAGCACCAGCGGCGGCGCCTGCGGGCCCTCGGGCAGGGCCGCATAGGGCCAGTGGAAGTGGTAATCGGCCAGACCGCCGTCCCAGTGCGGGCCGGGCGGCGCGCCGGGCACATCCTGTTCGGCTTGGAGCCAGAGGGGAATGGCGCAGCTCGCGCGCAGCGCGGCCTGCAGGTTGCGGCCGTCCAGGGCGATGCGGCGGGTCGGCAGGCCGTCGTCGGCCAGCGGCAGGGGCAGGGGATCGCGCGGGTCGCTGAACAGGCAGCGCGTCAGGCCCAGCCCCAGGCCGGGCCGGGCCAGGGCATTGCCGGCCCAGGCCGTGCCCAGGCCGAGGGCGGTGCGCAGGCGGCCGGGCCGGCCGGCCAGCAGACCGCGCCCCTGGGCGGTCACCATGTGCAGGCGGCGCTGGGGATGGGCCAGCAGCGCCGCCTCCTGCGCGCCGCCGGGCGGGCCGAACTGGGTGCGGATCGTCTCGCCGAAGATCCGGCTGACCTCGGCCGGCGCCGGCGCGCGGCCCGGCGCATGGGGATAGTCCTGGGCGATGTAGGCCTCGGCCATCGCGGCCAGGGCGGCGTCGGCATCGGGCGCGCAGGCGCAGGCCATGCGCCAGGCGCCGATGGACGCACCGGCCAGATGCACGACATGCCCCGGCCGCCGGCTGCGCGCCAGCCAGTCGCCGAAGAGGAAACGGTCGAGCGGATTCAGCACCAGGCCCTTGGGCCCGCCCGCCGCGGCCGGGACCAGGGCCACGTCCTCCGGCCGCAGGCCGTGCGTGCGCAGGTGGGCCGCCGCCAGCGGGCCGGCCTGCACGCGCAGCGGGGCCAGGGCAGCCGGCATCGACGGCCCCGCCCTCAGCGCTTGCCAGCCTGCAGCTTGGCGAAGGCCGCGGCCATGGCATTGCCGCCCGCCGCCTCGGCCGGGCGGCCGCCCCCACCGGGCCGGCCGGCGCCGCGGCCGCGTTCGTCGCGCGCCGCCGGGCGGTAGCGGTTGTCCGCGCCCTCGCCGCGTGCGCCGGGCAGCGCCGCGTCGAGCTTCATCGTCAGCGAGACCCGGCCGCGCGCCAGGTCCACCTCCAGCACCTTCACCTTGACGATGTCGCCGGTCTTCACCACCTCGCGCGCGTCATTGACGAACTTGTTCGAGAGCTGGCTCACGTGCACCAGGCCGTCCTGGTGCACGCCCAGGTCGACGAAGGCACCGAACTGGGCGACGTTGCTGACCGTGCCCTCCAGCGTCATGCCGGGCTGCAAGTCCTTCAGGTCTTCCACGCCCTCGTTGAAGCGGGCGACCTTGAAGTCCGGGCGCGGGTCGCGGCCTGGCTTCTCCAGCTCGGCCAGCACGTCCTTGACGGTGATGGCGCCGAAGCGCGCGTCGGCCAGGGCCTCGGGCTTGAGGGTCTTGAGCACGTCGGCGCGGCCCATCAGCTCGGTGATCGGCCGCTGCGTGGCGGCCAGGATCTTCTCCACCAGGGGGTAGGTCTCGGGGTGGACGCCGCTCAGGTCCAGGGGCTGGTCGCCATCGCGCACGCGCAGGAAGCCGGCCGCCTGCTCGAAGGTCTTGGGGCCCAGGCCCGTCACGTCCAGCAGCTGCTGGCGGTTGCGGAAGGCGCCCTTCGCGTCGCGCCAGCGCACGATGGCCTGGGCCACCGCCGGGCTCAGGCCCGAGACCTTGGCCAGCAGGGGCGCACTGGCGGTGTTCAGGTCCACGCCGACCTTGTTCACGCAGTCCTCGACCACGGCATCCAGGGTGCGGGCCAGCTCGCCCTGGTTCACGTCGTGCTGGTACTGGCCGACGCCGATGCTCTTGGGCTCGATCTTCACCAACTCGGCCAGCGGGTCCTGCAGGCGGCGGGCGATGGAGACGGCGCCGCGCAGGCTCACGTCCAGGTCCGGCAGCTCCTTGCTGGCAAATTCGCTGGCGGAATAGACCGAGGCGCCGGCCTCGCTGACCACGACCTTCTGGATGGCGGGGGCGTCCGGGGCAAGTTTGGCAACCCTGGCGATCAGGTCGGCGGCCAGCTTGTCCGTCTCGCGGCTGGCCGTGCCGTTGCCGATGGCGATCAGGTTCACGCCATGCGTGGCCACCAGGCGGGCCAGGGTGTGCAGCGAGCCCTCCCAGTCGCGGCGCGGCTCGTGCGGATAGACGGTGGCGGTGTCCAGCACGCGGCCGGTGTCGCTCACCACCGCCACCTTCACGCCGGTGCGGATGCCCGGGTCCAGGCCCATCACCACGCGCTTGCCGGCCGGGGCGGCCAGCAGCAGGTCGCGCAGGTTCTCGGCGAAGACCTTGATGGCCGTGGCCTCGGCCGCCTCGCGCAGGCGGCCGAAGAGGTCGCGCTCCAGGCTCAGGCTGAGCTTGACCTTCCAGGTCCAGGCCACGGTCTTGCGGATCAGGGCATCGCCCGGCCGCTCCTGCGCGCGCCAGCCCAGGTGCTGGGCGATGCGGCCCTCGGCCAGCGAGGGCGGCAGCTTGCTGCCGCTCAGGCCGGCGGCCAGGGCCTCGCGGTCGGCCGGCAGCATCAGCTTGGCGTCCAGCAGGCCCAGGGTGCGGCCGCGGAAGACCGCCAGCGCGCGGTGGCTGGGCACCCGGTGGATGGGCTCGTCGTAGTCGAAGTAGTCGCGGAACTTGGCGACCTCCGGGTCCTGCTCGTTCTTCTCGGCCACCCGGCTGCTGACCAGCAGGCCCTCGGCCCACAGCCATTCGCGCAGGCTGCCGACCAGCTCGGCATCCTCGGCCCAGCGCTCGCTCAGCAGGTCGCGCACACCGTCCAGCACCGCATGGGCGTCGGCAAAGCCGGCCTCGGCCAGCTTGGCGGCCCCGCCCTCGTAGGCGGCGACGAAGGCCTGCGCCTCGGCCAGCGGGTCCAGGCCCGGGTCGGCGAAGAGCCGGTCGGCCAGCGGCTCGATCCCCGCCTCGCGGGCGATCATGCCCTTGGTGCGGCGCTTGGGCTTGTAGGGCAGGTAGAGGTCTTCCAGCTCCTGCTTGGTGGTGGCGGCGGCGATCGCGGCAGCCAGCGCGGGGGTCAGCTTGCCCTGCTCGGCGATGGACTTCAGCACCGCGGCGCGGCGCTCCTCCAGCTCGCGCAGATAGGCCAGGCGGGCCTCCAGCTCGCGCAGCTGGATGTCGTCCAGGCCCTCGGTGGCCTCCTTGCGGTAGCGGGCGATGAAGGGCACGGTCGCCCCGCCGTCCAGCAGCTCCACGGCTGCCCGCACTTGCGCCGGACGAACCTTCAGCTCGGCGGCAATCTGGTCGGTGATCTTCGAATCCACGGCTCAGGCCCCCGGGCCGGGGGGCGGTTTCTCACAGGGGGCGGGAGTGTGGCACGGGGGGCGGCGGGGCCCGGGCCAGCCGGCGGGAGGCGGGGCCGCGATCGCCGCCGGGCGACGCAAGCCAGCGCCCCAGGCTCACCCCATGCGCCCGCCGCCCGCCAGAATGCGCCGCCATGGCCGAGCTGCTGCCCCCTGCCCCCGTCCCGCCGGCCGAGCCCGGCGCGGCCGGGGCCATCGCGCCGGGCTTCCTCGTCGTGCAGGGCAACCATGCGGAATCCCTGCGGGCGCTGCTGGTGGCCTGGCTGGCGCGGCAGCCGCTGGCGCCGCTGGAGACCGAATGGCTGCTGGTGCCCAGCAACGGCGTGGCCCAGTGGCTGAAGCTGGCGCTGGCAGCGGATCCGGCCGAAGGCGGCCTGGGCCTGGCCGCCGGGCTGGCCACCGAGCTGCCGGCGCGCTTCCTGTGGCAGGCCTACCGGGCGGTGCTGGGCGAATCGGCGGTGCCGGCCAGCTCGCCCTACGACCGCGAGCTGCTGGCCCTGCGCCTCATGCGCCTGCTGCCCGGCCTGCTGGCGGCACCGGCCTTCGCGCCGCTGGCCGGCTTCCTGGCCCAGGATGCCGACGGCCGCAAGCGCCAGCAGCTGGCCGATCGCCTGGCCGATCTCTTCGACGGCTACCAGGTCTACCGGGCCGACTGGCTGGCCGACTGGGCCGCGGGCCGCGACCGGCTCGCCCGGCCCGGGGCCGAGCCCCTGCCCCTGCCGGCCGAGCAGGCCTGGCAGCCCGCGCTGTGGCGCGCGCTGCGGGCCGATGTGCAGGCCCAGCTGGGCGAGGCCGCGGCCGAGGGCGGCCGGGCCAGCGTGCACCGCCGTTTCCTGGCTGCGGCCCAGGCGCCGGGCACGCCGCGGCCGGCGGGCCTGCCGCGGCGGGTGGCGGTGTTCGGCCTGTCCAGCCTGCCGCAGCAGGTGCTGGAGGCGCTGGCCGCCCTGGGCCGCTGGGTGCAGGTGCTGATGCTGGTGCACAACCCCTGCGAGCACGAGTGGTCGCACCTCGTGGCCGCGCGCGACGCCCTGCGCCTGGCCAGCCGCCGCCGGCCGCGCCGCCCGGGCAGCGAGGGCCCGATCGCCGAGGACGCCCTGCACCTGCACGCCCAGCCCCTGCTGGCCGCCTGGGGCCAGCAGGGGCGCGACTTCCTGCGCCTGCTGGCCCAGCACGACGAGCCCGAGGCCTATGCCGGCCGCTTCGCCGCCATCGGCCAGCGCATCGACTGCTTCGACCCCAACCCGCAGGACAGCCTGCTGCGCCAGCTGCAGGACGACATCCGCGACCTGCGCCCCCTGGCCGAGACCCGCGCCCGCTGGCCGGCGGTGGACCCGGCGCACGATGCGTCCATCCGCTTCCACATCGCCCACGGCCCGCAGCGCGAGGTGGAGGCCCTGCACGACGCCCTGCTCGACGCCTTCGCCGCCGACCCCACGCTGCAGCCGCGCGAGGTCATCGTGATGGTCCCCGAGGTGGCCGACTACGCCCCGCATGTGCAGGCCGTCTTCGGCCGCCATGCCCCGGGCGACCCGCGCCACCTGCCCTTCAGCCTGGCCGACCGCGGCCAGCGCCGCCACGATCCCCTGCTGGCCGTGCTGGAAGGCCTGCTGGCCCTTCCGACCCGGCGCCTGACCGTGGCCGAGGTGCTCGACAGCCTGGCCGTGCCGGCGCTGCGCGCGCGCTTCGGCCTGGACGAGGCCGAGCTGCCGCGCCTGCGCCGCTGGGCCGAAGCCGCCCGCATCCGCTGGGGCCTGCATGCCGGCCAGCGCGAGGCCCTGGGCCTGCCCGGCCTGGGCGGCCAACACGGCTGGGACGCCGGCCTGCAACGCATGCTGCTCGGCCATGCCGTGGGCGAGGGCCCGGCCTGGCAGGGGGTGGAGCCGCTGGGCGAGGTCGGCGGCCTGGAAGCCGCCAGCCTCGGCCCCCTGATCGCCCTGCTGGAGACGCTGGAACGCCATCGCCTGGCCCTGGCCGAGCCCGCCCCGCCCGCCACCTGGGGCGAGCGCCTGCGCGCCCTGCTGGACGACTGCTTCCAGGCCGATGAGGAGGCCGACGGCTACACCCTGCTTCGCCTGGACGCCGCCCTGCAGGCCTGGCTGGACGCCTGCGCCGCCGCCGGCCTGGACGAGCCCCTGCCCCTGGCCAGCGTCGCCGAGCCCTGGCTGGCCGCGCTCGACCGGCCGGCGCTGAACCAGCCCTTCTTCGCCGGCGCCATCACCGTGGCCACGCTGATGCCGATGCGCGCCATCCCCTTCCGCGTGGTCGCCCTGCTGGGCATGCAGGACGGCGCCTACCCGCGCAGCCGCCCGCCGCTGGACTTCGACCTGATGGCCGCCGACCGCCGGCCCGGCGACCGCTCGCGCCGCGAGGACGACCGCTACCTCTTCCTCGAAGCCCTGCTCTCGGCCCGCGAGAAGCTGATCGTCTCCTGGGTCGGCCGCAGCGCGCACGAGCTGCGCGAGCGTCCGGCCTCCGTGCTGGTGGCCGAGCTGCGCGAGCACCTGGCCGCCGGCTGGCGCCTGGCCGGCTCGCCCGAAGCGGCCGGGGACGATCCCGCCGCCCGCCGCGCCGCCGGCCAGGCCCTGCTGGCGGCGCTGACCGTGGAGCACCGCCTGCAACCCTTCCACCCGGCCTACTTCGCCGTGCCCGAGGACGGCGGCGAGCTGCGCCTGCGCAGCCACGAACCCGCCTGGCGGGCCGGCTGGCAGGGCCCGGCCCCGGCGGCCGGCGCGGATGGCGCCGCGCTGGCGCCGGTCCCGCCCGAGGCCAGCCTGCGTCTGGCCGAGCTGCAGCGCCTGCTGAAGAACCCGGCGGCCAGCTTCCTCGGCCGGCGCCTGAAGGTGGGGCTGCACGAGGCGGCGGAGGACGCCGCCGAGCATGAGCCCTTCGCGCTGTCCGGCCTCGACGTCTGGGCCCTGCGCGAGGCCTGGATCCCCGAACTGCTGGACGACCGCAAGCACGGCGGCCCCGCGCCGGCGCAGCGCCTGGATGCCCTGCGCGCCCGCGCCGCCCGGCGGGGCGAGCTGCCCGGCGGTGCCTTCGGCATCCTGGCCGGCGAGCGCGCCGCCCGGCCGCTGCAGGCGCTGATGGAAGCGCTCGACGAAGTCGACGCCGACGCCCCCCAGCCCCTGCCCGACGAGGTGCTGGAGCTGCCCCTGCCCGGCGGCGCCCAGGTGCTGGACCGGCTCGATGCGCTGCGCGCCCGGGCCGACGGCCGGCGCCTGCGTCGGGTCGTGCTGCCCACCGACCTGGTCACGAACGGCCACTACCGGCTCGACAAGCTGCTCGGCCCCTGGCTGGTCCACCTGGCCGCGCATGCGGCGGGCCGGCCGATGGAAAGCCGGATCCTCAGCCCCGTCGGTCACATCACCCTGCGCCCCCTGGAGGCGGCCGAAGCCCAGGCCGCCTGGCAGGCCCTGGGCGAGGCCTGGCAAGCGCATCTCTGCGCCCCGCTGCCGCTGGCGCCGAAGGCCGGTTTCGCCTGGCTGGAGGCGCTGCGCAAGGCCAGACGGCCAGCCGACACGCCAGCCGCCGCCTTCCCCGAAGGCCGCGAGGCCGTGCGCAAGGTGGCCGAGGACCCCGTCGCCGGCACCGGCGCGCATCGGCGCCCGGGCGAGCGCGTGGGCAGCGAGGCCCTGGCCCGCTGCTTCCCGAGCTTCGAGGCCCTGTGGGCCGGCGGGGGCTTCGTCGACGCGGTGCAGCGCCTGCTCGCCCCGCTGGACGCCGCCGTGCAGCGTGCCGAAGGCCAGGGCCGCGGGCGGCGCGGCGCCGCCCCGGCCGGCGACGAGGGCGAGGGTGCATGAACCGTCCCCTCCAGCCGAGCCGCGGCGGCCGCCGGCCGCAAGCCCCCCGGGCCGCCGGGCGGCGGAGGCGCATCGCATGAGCGCCCCCCTGCTCGACCCCCTGCGCCTGCCGCTGCGCGGCAGCCGGCTCATCGAGGCCAGCGCCGGCACCGGCAAGACCTACACCCTGGCCGCCCTGGTGCTGCGCCTGGTGCTGGGCCATGGCGGCGAGGCCGGGCCGCCCCGGCCGCTGCTGCCGCCGGAGATCCTCGTCCTCACCTTCACCGAGGCCGCCACCGAGGAGCTGCGCGAGCGCATCCGCGCCCGCCTGCGCGAGGCCAGCGAGGCCTTCACCGCCGCGGCCGATGCCCAGGCCCGCGGCGAGGCCCCGCCCGCGCTGGACGAGCCCCTGCTGCGCGCCCTGCGCGCGGACCTGCCCCCCACCGACTGGCCCGCCGCCGCCCAGCGCCTGCGCCTGGCCTGCGCCTGGATGGACGAAGCCGCCATCCACACCCTGCACGGCTGGTGCGGCCGCGTGCTGCGCGAACACGCCTTCGACAGCGGCAGCCTCTTCGCCCTGGCCCTGGACCCCGAGCCCGAGCGCCTCCAGGCCGAGGCCCTGCGCGACTGGTGGCGCCTGCATGCCCGGCCCCTGCCCCTGGCGCTGGCCCGCCGCCTGGCCGCCTGGTGGCCCACGCCCGAGGCCCTGGGCGAGGCCCTGGCCCCGCTGCGCATGCAGCCCGAGGCCCTGGGCCCCGGGCTGCCGCCCCAGGCCGCGCTGGCCGAGGCCGACCGCGCCCGCCGCGCCACCCTGGCCCGCCTGCGCCAGCCCTGGCGCGCGCCGGCCCAGGGCGGCGAGGGCTGGGCCGACACCCTGCTGGACGCGCTGAATACCGCGGTGGCCGCCAAGCAGCTCAAGATGGGCAAGCGCGCCGCCTGGGTCGAGGCCCTGCGCCGCTGGGCGGAGACGCCGGACATGCTCGACGCCGGTCCCGACGGGGACCGGGCCGGCGCCCTCCCCTCCGACGAGGACGGCGCGGCCGACCGGCCGGCCGGGGAACAGCCGGACCTCACCCGGAAAACCGCCTGGCCCGCCCTGGAAGCCTTCGCCCAGGCCCGCCTGGCCGAGGGCGACCGCCACCCGCTCTGGCCCGCCCTGGCCGGCCTGCGCGCCGCGCTGGCGGCCCTGCCCGACGGCCGCGACGCCATCCTGGCCCAGGCCCTGCGCTGGACCCTGGACCAGGCCGAGGCCGAACGCCAGCGCCGCGCGCTGCTGGATTTCGACGGCCTGCTGCAGCGCCTGGATGCCGCGCTGCAGGGGCCGCGCGGCGCCGCCCTGGCCGCGCGGCTGCGGGCGCAGCACCCGGTCGCGCTGATCGACGAATTCCAGGACACCGACCCGGTGCAGCTGCGCATCGTCGACGCGATCTACCGCATCGAGGCCGACGACCCGGCCACCGCCCTGCTGATGATCGGCGACCCCAAGCAGGCCATCTACGCCTTCCGCGGCGCCGACCTGCCGACCTATCTGCACGTGCGCCGGGCCACCGCCGGCCGCCACGCCACCCTGGGCACCAACTTCCGCGCCGGCCCGGGCATGGTGGCGGCGGTCAACACCGTCTTCGCGCTTGCCGAAGCCCGGTCCGGCGGCGCCTTCGGCCTGGGCGAGGCCCTGCCCTTCACGCCCGTGGCCGCGCCGGGCCGGCGCGAGCGCTGGTGGACGGCCGAGGCCCCCGACCCGGTCCCGCTCACCGCCTGGACGCTGCCGGCCGAAGGCGACAAGCCGCTGGGTGCCGGCCTGGCCCGCGAGCGCCTGGCCGCCGGCTGCGCCGCCGAGATCGCCCGCCTGCTGGCCGAGGGCGCAGCCGGCCGCGCCGGCTTCGTGCCGGACGCCGCGGCCGAGGCCCCGGCAGGCGGCCGGCCCGGCGAGCCGCCCCCGGGCCTGCAGCCCCTGCGGCCCGGCGACGTGGCCGTGCTGGTCAACACCGGCACCGAGGCGCAGGCCGTACGCAGCGCGCTCGATGCCCTGGGCGTGCGCAGCGTCTACCTGTCCGACCGCGGCTCGGTCTTCGACAGCCCGCAGGCCGGCGTGCTGCAGCGCTGGCTCCAGGCCGCCGCCACGCCCGAGGACGGCGCCGCGCTGCGCGCCGCCCTGGCCACCGCGCCGCTGGGCCTGGACTGGGCCACGCTCGAAGCGCTCAGCCTGGACGAAGCCGCCTGGGAGGCCGAACTCGCCCGCTTCCAGGCCCTGCAGGCGCGCTGGCGCCGCCACGGCGTGCTGCCCATGCTGCACCGGCTGATGCAGGACTTCGGCGTCGCGCCGCGCCTGCTGGCCGGCGGCGACGAACGCGGCCTGACCGACCTGATGCATCTGGCCGAGCTGCTGCAGGCCGCCGAGGCCACGCTCGACGGTCCGGCCGCGCTGATCCGCTGGCTGGGCCGGCAGCGCGAGGCGCCGCGCGGCGACGCCGACGCGCGCCGCCTGCGGCTGGAAAGCGATGCCGACCGGGTGCAGGTCGTCACCGTGCACAAGTCCAAGGGCCTCGAATACCCGCTGGTCTTCCTGCCCTTCGCCGCCTTCTTCCGGGCCGAGAAGCCCGGCGGCGCGCAGCCGCTGCGCTGGCACGACGCCGAGGGCCGGCTGCGCGCCAGCACGCAGGCCGACGACGCCGCCCGCGCAGCGGCCGAGGCCGAGCGCCTGCAGGAAGACCTGCGCAAGCTCTACGTCGCCCTGACCCGCGCGCGCCACGCCACCTGGCTGGGCGTGGCGCCCGTCAAAGCCCTGCGGCGCAGCGCGCTGGGCCACCTGCTGGTGGGCGGCGAGACGGCCGGCAGCGGATCGGCCGGCGACACCGAGGACGAGGACGGGGACGCCGGCGAGCCCCTGCTGGGCACGGCCCTGGACACGGCCCTGGCCGCCTGGACGGCGGCCTGCCCGTCCATCGTCTGCGCGCCCCTGCCGGCCGCGGGGACGGCGCGCTGCGCCGCGCCGCCCGCCCGGCCCCGCCTGCGGCCTGCCCCGGCCCTGCCGCAGCCGCGGCGGCGCTGGTGGATCGCCAGCTACTCGGCCCTGCGCCACGCTGCGGAGGCCGGGCCGACGGCACGAAGCCTTGAGGGGCCGGAGCCCTCCGGCGAGCCGCTGCCGCCCGAGGCGCCCGGCAGCGCCAGCGCCGCCACCTATGCCGAAGGCCCGGACCGTGGCCTCGCCCCCGCGCCGCAGCCCTCGCCCTGGTCGGACGACGCGCCGCCCGCCCGCCCGCTGCCGCCGCGCGGGATCACCGCCGATCTGTTCGCCGGGCTGGACACCGCCCCCCCCGAGCCCACGCCCGCCGCCCGCTCCGGCCGCCTGCACGGCCTGCCCCGTGGCGCCGCACCCGGCACCTTCCTGCACAGCCTGCTGGAATGGGCCGGCCAGCGCGGCTTCGCGCGGCTGGCGGCCGATCCCGCCCTGCAGGCCGAAGCCCGCGCCTGGCTGGCGCCGCGCGCCGCGCGCTTCGGCGAAGCCGCCCTGGCCGACACCCTGCACGCCTGGCTGTTGGACTGGCTGCGCACGCCGCTGCCGCTGGGGCCGGGCCGGGGGGCGGTGGCGCCGCAGGCCTTCGGCAGCAGCGCGGTCGAGCTGGAGTTCTGGTTCGCCGCCACGGCGGTGGAGGCCGCCGCGCTGGACCGGCTCGTCAGCACCCAGGTCTTCCCCGGCGCGCCCCGCCCGGCCCTGGCGCCGCAGGCGCTGGACGGCATGCTCAAGGGTTTCATCGACCTGGTCTTCGAGCACGAAGGCCGCTGGTACGTGGCCGACCACAAGTCCAACGCCCTGGGCGAGGACGAGGCCGCCTACGGCCCGGCCGCGCTGCAGGCCGCCGCGCTGGACAGCCGCTACGAGCTGCAGGCCCTGCTCTACCTGCTGGCCCTGCACCGCCTGCTGCGCATCCGCAAGCCGGGCTACGACTACGAGCGCGACGTGGGCGGCGCGCTGGTCCTCTTCCTGCGCGGCCATGCGGCGCCCGGCGGCGGCGTGCTCGCGATCCAGCCGCCGCGGGCGCTGATCGAGGCCCTGGATGCGCTGTTCGCCGGCCGGCCGGGCGAGCCGGTGGCAGCCGCCGCCCCAGACGGCCCCCCGGCCCCTGCGCCTGCCCCCCGTCCCCCCGCCGCATGAGCCCCGCCGACACCGACCGCCCCATGCTGCTGGCGCCGCCGCCGGCCGCCCATGCCGCGCTGCTGGCCGAGCTGGACCGCTGGGTGGCCGAAGGCTGGCTGCGCGCGCTCGACCGCCAGTTCGCCGCCTTCCTGGCCGCCCGGCAGCCGGACGCCCACCCACACGCCATCCTGGCCGCCGCCCTGGCCAGCCACCAGCTCGGCCGCGGCCATGCCTGCCTGGACCTGGACGCCACCCTGGCCGATGCCGGCACCGCCCTGGCCCTGCCGCCCGATGGCCGGCCGCGCCGCCCGCCCGCGGCCGGCTTCCGCGCCAGCCTGCCGGCGGAGCCGGCGGCCCCGGCCCGGCCGCCCGCCCGCCCCGCGCAGCTGCTGGCCGGCCTCAGCCGCGCCGCCTGGGATGCGGCCCTGGCCCACCCCGCCCTGGTGAGCGATCTGACGCCCGCCGGCCCCGGCCAGCCTGCCCCCGCCGACCCGGGCGACACGCCGCTGGTGCGCGTCGGCCCGCGGCTCTACCTGCGGCGCTGCTGGCGGCAGGAGCAGACCCTGCGCGCCGCCCTGGCCGCGCGGCTGGACCCGGTGGCCGAAGCCGAATCCCCCGCCGGCCGCGCCGCGCTGGCCCATGCGCTGGGCGTGCTGTTTCCGCCCCTCGCCGCCGCGCCGGAGGGCCGCCCCCCGCCCCTCGACGGCCAGAAGCGCGCCTGCGCCCTGGCCGCGCGGCGCCGCTTCGCACTCATCACCGGCGGCCCCGGCACGGGCAAGACCACCACCGTGCTGCGCCTGCTGGTGGCCCTGCAGCATCTGGCGCTGAGCGCCGGGCCGCAGGCGCGGCCGCTGCGCATCCGCCTGGCCGCGCCCACCGGCAAGGCCGCGGCGCGGCTGGGCGAATCGATTGCCGGCGCCGTGGCCCGCCTGCCGCTGGACGGCCTGCCCGAGGCCGAGCGCCTGCGCGCCGCCGTGCCCACCGAGGTGCTGACCGTGCACCGCCTGCTCGGCGCCCGGCCCGACACCCGCGCCTTCCGCCACGACGCCCGCCAGCCCCTGCCGCTGGACGCGCTGGTGGTGGACGAAGCCTCGATGCTCGACCTGGAAACCGCCGCCGCCCTGGTCGAGGCCCTGCCGCCCGGCGCGCGGCTGATCCTGCTGGGCGACAAGGACCAGCTCGCCTCGGTGGAGGCCGGCGCCGTGCTCGGTGACCTGGCCCTGCGCGCCGACGAGGAGGCCTACGACGCCGACACCCGCGCCTGGCTGCAGGCCGTGGCGGGCGAGCCGGCCGCGCCACCTCCCTCCGACACCGCCCCCCCGCGCCGCCTGGACCAGGCCGTGGCCCTGCTGCGCACCAGCCACCGCTTCCAGGCCGGCGGCACCATCGGCCGCCTGGCCGAAGCCGTGCGCCGCGGCGACCGCGCGGCCCTGCAGGCCCAGCTCGATGCCCCCGGCCCCGGCCTCAGCGTGCTGGAGCTGGACCGCGAAGCCCCGCTGCGCCGCCTGCTGCTGGGCCGCGACGAGGCCGGCCACCTCGTCGATCCGCAGGCCCCCGGCGCCTGGCTGGCCCGCCTGCCGGCCGAGGAGCCACCGCCCGGCGCCCCGCCCGAGGCCCGCGCCGCCTGGGCGCGCGAGCTGCTGGAGGCGCTGGCGAGCTTCCAGCTGCTGGCCGCGCTGCGCAGCGGGCCGCAGGGCATCGAGACCCTGAACGAGCGCATCGAGGCCCTGCTGCGCGCCGAAGGCCTGCTCGGCCCGGCGGCGGGCGGCTGGTACCTGGGCCGGCCCGTCATGGTCACCCGCAACGACCCCGAGCTCGGCCTGATGAACGGCGACCTCGGCCTGACCCTCCGCAGCGCGCCTGATCCCGCCACCGGCCGGCCCGGCAGCCTGCGCGTCGTCGTCCCCGCGCCCGAGGCACCGGGCGGCGTGCGCTGGCTGCATCCCGGCCGCCTGCGCGCGGTGGAGACCGTCTTCGCCATGACGGTGCACAAGGCCCAGGGCTCCGAATTCCGCCACGCCGCCCTGCTGCTGCCCGCCCGCCCCAGCCCCGTGCTGGGCCGCGAACTGGTCTACACCGGCCTCACCCGCGCCCGCGAGCGGCTCACCCTGCTGCTGCCCCCCGGCGGCCGCGCCACCCTGCTCGATGCCCTGGGCCGGCGCGTGCAGCGGGCGAGTGGTTTGGCAGAGGGGTGGGATCCGGCGCCCGACGGGCAGGCAAGCGGCGCTTGACCTGGCGCGGGCCGCACGCGAGGCTTGCCCGCCTCACCGCCCCCGGAGCCCACCATGCCCGACACCCCCGCCCCCGGCAGCCTCACCCTGCACCGCATGCTGCGCGCGCCGGCCGAGCGCATCTACCGCGCCTGGACCGACCCGCAGGCCCTGATGAAGTGGATGCCACCGCACGGCTTCATCGGCATCGTGCATGCGGCCGACACCCGGCCCGGCGGCGCCTTCCGCATGGGCTTCACCCAGCTCGGCAGCGGCGAGGTGCATACCTGGCAGGGCCGCTACCTGGAGCTGGTGCTGGGCGAGCGCATCGTCACCGAGGAAGTCTTCGACAGCCCCGACCTGCCCGGCACCCTGCGCACCGAAGTCAACCTGCGCCCCACCCCCAGCGGCACCGAACTGCGCGTGACGCAAAGCGGCCTGCCCGACGCGCTGACGCCGGAATCCTGCATGCTGGGCTGGCAGGACTCGCTGCAACTGCTGGCCTTGCTGGTGGAGGGGCCCGACATGCCCCCGGCCGCCGAGCCGACCCGCAGGGCCTGAGCGGGGGCGCGGGCCCCGCCGAAGCGGCGTAAGCCCCCCGCCCCGCGGGCGACCCACCGCCACACGCCGGCCCCCGCCGGCCGGGAGCCCGCCATGCCGCATCGCCCTGCCCTGTCACGCCCTGCCCCTCGCCCGCTGATGGATCGGGTCAAGCCCTGGGGGCTGGCGCTGTCCGCCCTGGCGGCCGGCCCGCTGGCTGCGCAAACCGCACCGCCGCTTGCGGGGGCGGGCGCGGCGCCCGCCACCTGCCCGGGCCGGGCCGAGGCGCCGGACCGCGCGCCGCAGGTGCTGGAGCTCTACACCTCCGAAGGCTGCAGCTCCTGCCCGCCGGCCGACCGCTGGCTGGCCCAGTTCAGCGGGCGCAGCGACGTGCTGCCGCTCGCCTTCCACGTCACCTACTGGGACCGCCTGGGCTGGCCCGACCGCTACGCCGACCCGCTGCACACCCAGCGCCAGACGGAAGTGCGCGACCGCCTCGGCGCCCGCCAGCTCTACACCCCCCAGACCGTGCTGGAAGGCCGCGACTGGCGCGGCTGGTGGCAAGGCCAGGCCCTGCCGCGCCCCGCCACCAGCGCCGCCCCGCTGGCCCTCAGCCTGAGCGGCCGCGGCCAGGCCGTCGACGTGGAACTGCACCCCCGCCCCGGCGCCCCCCTGCCCGCGCGGCTGCAAGCCTTCTGGGCCGTCAGCGAAGACGGCCACAGCACCCAGGTGAAACCCGGCGAGAACGAAGGCAGCCTGCTGCGCCACGCCGCCGTGGTGCGCGGCTACACCCCCATCCCGCCCCAGCTGCTGGCGCCCCTGCACGCCGGCCAGCCGCTGCGCCTGAGCTACACCCCGCCGCCCGCCAGCCCCGGTGCGGGTGCGCGGCGGGTGGTGATGGTGGTGGCGGACGCGGCCAGCGGCCGCACGCTGCAGGCCGGGGTGCTGGCCTGCGGCAGCTAGGGCGCCCCGCCCGGCTGCAAGGCCACCCGCAGCGCCGCCTGCAGATCGGCCGGCAGGCTGGCCACCCCCTTCACCACGCCCGCGCCGCCGTGGCGCCAGTGCAGGGTGAAGGTCCGTCGGGCCGCAGCGCCCGCCGGGTCGAAGGCCAGGAGGCGCAGCTTCACCTCGGTGCCGCCTTCCACCAGCGCGGGCGAGGACAAAAGCTTCAGCACCGGCCCCAGTTCCTGCACCTCCACGCCCAGCAGCACCGAGAAGGGCGCCGCAGCCGCCGCGGCCTGCCGCTGCGCGTGGGCGGCATCCACCGCAGCCACCCGCTGCAGCGTCGCCTGCGCAAAACAGCCGGACTGCGCCAGGAAATCCCGCAAACCGGCGGCCGCAGCAGCCTCCCGCGCCGGCACATCCTTCTGATCCGCCCGCCAGGCCGGCGCCCAGATCACCAGGGCCGAGGCCGAGGCATCGCACAGCGGCGCCTGCGGCGACGGGGTGAGGGTGGTCTGGGTGCTGGCGCAGGCGGTGAGCAGCAGGGCTGGGGCGGCGCTGCGCAAGCGGCTGGGGAAGATCATTGACGGCCTGGCCCGAACGACTTGTACAATAAAACGTACATAAGAGGAGTTTGCGAATGGACGCCATCACCTACAGCTCGGCGCGCGCCAACCTGGCCAAGACGATGGACCGCGTGTGTGACGACCATGAGCCTGTGATCATCACACGCAATGGCGAGCAGTCCGTGGTGATGCTCTCCCTGGAGGATTTCAAGGCGCTGGAGGAAACCGCCTACCTCCTGCGCTCACCGGCCAACGCCAAGCGTCTGCTGGGCGCCATCGAGCAGCTTGCCCAGGGTGGCGGCACGGCGCGGGACTTAGGCGCATGAAGCTCGTCTTCGCGGATGCCGCCTGGGAAGACTACGTCCACTGGCAGAAGCAAGATCGAAAGATGGTGGAGCGCATCAACAAGCTCATTCAGGAAGTGCGGCGCGAACCGTTCGCGGGCTTGGGGAAACCCGAGCCACTGCGTCACGCCCTTGCCGGATTCTGGTCTCGCCGCATCACCGACGAGCACCGGATGGTGTATCGCGTCGAGGGGGACTCCCTCCTGATTGCGCAGCTTCGATACCACTACTGAGACCCCTGTCGGGCTGAGGGATTGGGTGCGTCAGCGCTCTCTGCGCCTCAGCAATGCCTTCGTCGAGGCCGGACGCGCCTGCGTCCACTGCCGGCCCGCCTGCGACGCGTAGCCCTCGGTCGTGCTGTTGCGCGCCACCTCACGGCTGAGCGAGCTGGGGCTGCGCTGCAGCACTTTGGCAATCGCCCGCAGGCTATGCCCCTGCTGGCGCAGGCTCGCCAGCGTCACCCGCTCTTACGCCTGCAGCTGTAGGTATCTCTTCGTCATCGTCAAACCTTACCGGTCGGGCAAGGTGTTGCACTTAAGGCTTGAATCCGCCACACAAGGACTCTGCAACGTCCTTGATCAACACCCCCGGCGATTCCGACATCTTGACCGCAGCGGGTTTGAAATCAACTCCGTAGCGATCCACCATCTGCGGCCCCGGCTTTCCCATCAAACACTCCTTCTGTTAGGTTGGAGTGTCCACTAAAGTGAAACAAGGTTCCGGGTCCGCTCGAGCGAAGGGTTAGGCCACCCCGTCAACGACGAAGTAGCTTGAACAACTCCCTGGCGTCACTTGCTAGCACTGCATTTGCCGGGCTTTGCCATCTCAAGTTTCACAACGTCGGCTTTTCCTTGCGCTTCCGTAACCTGCTCAACGCCAGCGCCACCAACAAAGACGCCAAGCTTGATGTATTGCCGAATAAAATAGTTCTTCCCAGCTTCAAACATCAACTCGAGCGCATTCGGAGAGAACTCGGATTCGGTGTCGACCTTATGAGTCGTTCCGCCATCTACCTCGGTATAGAAGAAGACATCCGGCGCACTTTCACCGATGCACTTGCCGTCGATCCAAAGGTCCTTCTTAAGGGCTTGACCAACGAAGCTGTTTCGATAAAGGTAGACGCCTGACTTCCCTTGGCTAGGAGGATTGAACTCCTTCGCCTTTGCGGAATCTTCCTTCGAGGCCATCTGCACTGAGGCGCATCCAGTAAGTGCGAGCGCAGCGCAGACAGATAGAACAGCAATGAATCGCATCAAAAGCTCCCTCAAGTTGTTGATGTTGCGAGCACTTTTTGGCCAGCTCACGGCCACGGTCAGTGTATCAAATCAGATAGCTTCATTCGCGAGCCAACCAATCTTGGCAATCGCAGTCTGAGGAGGCTTGTTGGGTGGCCTAACGTTTGAATTCAGCAGACCCGCACCGCAGGCGCGAGATCCGCTGGAATGATGGGTTGGGCACAACACTCATTGGGGTTTATCAATCGCCGCAAGTACAAGGTTCGTGTTGAACGTAAACGAAGCACGCACTACCTTTCGCATACCCATGAACCCCGACACTTCAACAAAGTCATAACCCATTGTTGATGTTCCATCTTTCTTGGTTTGCCACCAAGCCGGTGGCCCCAATGTCTTTACGACATCTTGCTTTGACGTAACTCCGACCTTTGCAAAATCGATTTTGCCTGGGGTGAATACCGACCTGCCACTTTGAACATCGGCTTGGCTAGGAGTCCCGAGAAAAAGCCCTCCGGAACCGGGATATGGATCTGTTGAAGGGGATGGATTTGATGCACATCCGGTAAGCAAGAGTGCAATCGCAAGTGACGCGAGAGGGTATTTACTCATTTAAATCTCCGACTTATTGCGAGTGAGCTGAGTCGTGTGGTGCCCAACGTTTGAGTTGAGCCGCAGACGCCGGCTTGCCGGTGGCTGTCGGCTCGAACGAATGGTTAGGCCCCATTCGCTGCCAACTGTTTGAAGGCTGGACTGTTGCCATTGCGAGTGACACCACATGCGGTGCGAGCGTAGGCGCATTTGAGAGGATGGCCGGGCTTGCCAATTGGCGACTGGCCATAAACCGTGACAGAGCTACGCGGCTCGAGCCTGCGTGGCCAAGACCCACCGTCCAAAATGACTGGTTGCGTATACGCGCCGCGTGAGTCTGTGCCTTTATAGAAGACACCCGCTTCCTCAATGGTGACAGCGAAGGCGCTGAGATTCGTTACCTCGATGCAGAAGTTCAATCTCGGGTCTGCAGCACCAACCGGTATTGCGTGCTTTGGCCTGACCCGGAGCTTCACGCGCGAGCGATCCAACTGATGCCAGGTATTGACGAGCCCAAGGACCGCTCCAAGTACAGCGATTGCAAGGGTGACGGACTCAGTAACCGACATCGTCATCATGGGGCCTAACGTTCGAGTTAACCCCGACCGCGGAGGCAGACGCCGACTGGCCGCGGAAGGACAATTTCTACCATGGCCAGGAGCGGCCAGGCGGTGGCTGCCGTAGCGGGTCGGGGGTTGAACGAGGGGTTAGGCCGCAGCCGGCAGCAGAGAAAGCTTGAAACCATAGTAGGAGCCTTGTTGGAGCTCTTTGTCCCAGATAGGGCGAATGCCGTCACTTGAAGCGAAGTAAGCCATGCCGCGCAGCCATGAAGACCAAACTTCAGCGTCGATGTAGCCACCCTTGAAGTACAAGTACTCCTCTGCGCACAAGTTGAAGTAGTCGTACAAGCGCTGCTTGTCCTTCGGTTCCATCAAGGCGTTGGCGGGTAGCTCTCGGATTCGGTTCAGGTCGTCGTTCAGAGCGTCGAAGCGCGCGTTGAACTCCTTGAATAGCGCGACAAACCGCTCAGTGTTGGAGTTGTGCTGAGCGAAGAGGAAGTGGAAGAAGGCTGCGATGCTCCCGAGCAGCGAAATCAGAAGCTCCGGCGTCTGTTTCTCTGTGGGCAGAAGGTAGAAGCCAAGCCCAGCTGCAACTGCGGTTCCTGTGAACCACCACTGATACGACTGACGGCGCCCGAGGCGGAAGGGTGTGGTCATCATTGGCGTGTGTTCTGCGGCCTAACGTTCGACGTAAGGGGCTGGCCGCAGGCCAGTCCCCTTGACGGAGGGGTTAGCCGCCATTCTGCGCGTAGGTGATGTAGTAGAGCAGGGCGCCGACTGCACAAAGCTCTCCCCAACGAACGACCGGACTCTGGGAGGCCCACTTCACCCGCTTGCCAGGAGGCTCGTGTGAAACTTCCGTCGGCTCGCCGAACTGGGACTTAAGCGCTGCAAGCGCTCGGACGGCATCGCTGATGCATTGCTGAGTAGTCTGGGTTCCGAAAGTGAACCCGATCATGCGGACAAAGCTTTCTGACGCATCGAGATCTACTGTGACCGTTGCGGTTCGGTCGAAGAGGTTGCCCTCAAACTCCTTGCGCAGAAACTTTTCCGGGGGAGCCAGCATCGCTGACTTCCATTGCGTTTCTGGACGAATAGCACTGGCTTCGCTCTTAGACATGCCGAGCGAGAACCCAGCGTAAGACTGGCTCCGCTCATCGGCGCCGAACGCGCTGACCACGATGGAAGCGCCGAAGGCGCAAATGAGACAACGGGCGCGAAGCTGCATGGCTATGGCGGCTAACGTACTTTAGGCATCACAGCAGCACTTGCCACATGACGCCGAATGTTCAAGACACCTTGAGCCTACCGCGGCCTGCTTCCCAGGGATAGGGACCACACAACCCCTTCTTGCGAGGGCTTGCAACGGCGCGCTAGGCGGCCCAACGGCAGCACGGCAGCGGCACACCCTCGGGCCCGGGTGCATGCGCCTCCCGGCGATCACCCCCCCAAAGCAAAAACGCCGCGGCACAGGCCGCGGCGTTTTTGCTTCATCCCGCCTGCGTCTCGCAGGCATTGCACGGGCTCAGGCGCTTTCGGCGCGCAAACCCAGCCGCGCAAACAGCGCCTCATCCCGCGCCACCTCAGGGTTCCCCGTGGTCAGCAGCGTTTCCCCGTAGAAAACGGAATTGGCGCCAGCCAGGAAGCACAGGGCCTGGGTGGCGTCGTCCATTTGCTGGCGGCCGGCGGAGAGGCGCACATAGGCCTTGGGCATCGTGATGCGGGCCACGGCGATCGTGCGGACGAATTCCAGCGGGTCGAGTTTCTCGGTGCCGGCCAGGGGGGTGCCTTCCACTTGCACCAGTTCGTTGATGGGCACGGATTCGGGCTGGGGGTCGAGATTGGCCAGTTCGGCGATGAGGCCGGCGCGTTCGCGGCGGGATTCGCCCATGCCGACGATGCCGCCGCAGCACACATTCATGCCGGCATCGCGCACCCGCGCCAGGGTGGCCAGGCGTTCGGCCTGGTCGCGGGTGGTGATGATGCGGCCGTAGGCCTCGGGGGCGGTGTCGAGGTTGTGGTTGTAGTAATCCAGGCCGGCGTCCTTCAGGGCGTGGGCCTGCGGTTCGGTCAGCATGCCCAGGGTGCAGCAGGCTTCCAGGCCGAGGCTTTTCACCTCGCGGATGAGTTCGCTGACTTTCTCGATGTCGCGGTCCTTGGGCTCGCGCCAGGCGGCGCCCATGCAGAAGCGGGTGGCGCCCACGTCCTTGGCGGCCTGGGCGGCGGCGCGCACTTGCTCGACGGACATGAGCTTGGTGGCTTCCACGCCGGTGTCATAGCGGGCGGCCTGGGGGCAGTAGCCGCAGTCTTCGGGGCAGCCGCCGGTCTTGATGGACAGCAGGGTGGAGCGCTGGACGGCGTTGGCGTCGAAGTGCTCGCGGTGGACCTGCTGGGCGCGCCAGAGCAGGTCGTTGAAAGGCAGTTCGAAGAGGGCTTCCACCGCCTCGACGGGCCAGCGGCCGGGCTGGCTGGCGTGGGGGGTGCCGGCGGCCTGCGGGCGGTGCAGGGTGACCGGGCGGGCGGTGGCGGCGGTGGGGGCCGAGCAGGCGGGGGTCGGGGCGTCGGTCAGGCTCATCGCGTCAGCGTCGTTCGAAGGCAGGGCGGGATTGGACCACGCGCAGGGCGGGGGCCGGGGCGCCTCAGGCGCCCGTGTGATGCAGCCAGCGCAGCAGGCCCTGGGCGGCGTACCGGCCGCTGGCAAAGCAGGCTTGCAGCAGGTAGCCGCCGGTGGGGGCTTCCCAGTCCAGCATTTCGCCGGCCACGAAGACGCCGGCCGGCAGGGCGGGGCCGGGGGGCAGCATCAGGCCGGGGCTCAGGGTGTCCAGCCTGACGCCGCCGGCGGTGCTGATGGCTTCGTCGATCGGCCGGGGGGCCACCAGGCGCAGCGGCCAGGCCTTGAGCAGGGTGGCCAGGGCGGCGGCATCGGCCGGGTCGGGGCGCTGCTCGGGGGTGTCGGGCAGGCCGCGGTGCAGCACTTCCTGCAGCAGCGCGGCCTTGGCGCCTTCCAGGCCCAGGCGGCTTTTCAGGTGGGTAGCCAGGCTGCGCGGGCCGCGGGGGTGGGCGATGTCGGCGCGCACCTTGTCCAGGCTGAAGGCGGGCAGCAAGTCCAGGTGGACGGTGCAGGCGCCGGTGGCGGCGATCTGCTCGCGGAGGGCGGCGCCGGCGGCGTAGATCAGGCTGCCTTCGACGCCGTAGTCGCTGAGCACGAACTCACCGGCGCGGTCGAAGACGGTGCCGTCCGGCCCCACCATGCGCAGGCGCACGGGCTTGAGGGGCGCGCCGGCCTGGCGGGCGCGCAGCGGCGCGCTCCAGCCCGCTGCCTGCCCGGCCCAGCCGACATGGAAGCCGACATTGGCCGGCCGCAGCGGCGCGATGGGCACGCCGGCTTGCGCCAGCGGCGCCACCCAGGCGCCGTCCGAGCCCAGGCGCGACCAGCTGGCGCCGCCCAGGGCCAGCAGGCAGGCGGCGGCGGGCACGGTGCTTTCGCCCTGCGGCCCGGCGAAGCGCAGGCGCAGTGGCGGCGGGGCCTGGGCCGGCTCGGCCGCATCGCTTGAAGGGGCAGGCGCGGGCCGCTCGAAGCCCAGCCAGCGCTCGCGCATGCGGAAGACGACGCCCTGCTGCCGCAGCCGCTGCACCCAGGCGCGCAGCAGGGGCGCAGCCTTCATTTCGGCCGGGAAGACGCGGCCCGAGCTGCCGACGAAGGTGTCCACGCCCAGGCCGGCGGCCCAGTCGCACAGGGCTTGCGGGGGGAAGGCGTCCAGCCAGGGGGCCAGGGCGGCGGCGGCTTCGCCGTAGCGGGTGTCGAAGCCGGGGCGGGGCTCGCTGTGCGTCAGGTTCAGGCCGCCCTTGCCGGCCAGCAGGAATTTGCGGCCGACGCTGGGCATGGCGTCGTGCAGCACCACGGGCCGGCCGGCGGCGGCCAGGGTTTCAGCCGCCATCAGGCCGGCGGGGCCGCCGCCGACCAGGTGCACGGCCGCGGGGGACGGGGAAGGCGCAGTCATGCCCGGGATTGTCGGCGCGGGCCCCGGCGCGGGCCCCGGCGCGGGCCGGCCGGGGCGGAGGCCGCGTCCGGATGGCAGGGCTCAGCGGCCCTGCAGCCAGCGGCGGAAGGCGTCTTCGCGCACGGAGCGGCCGAGGAAGGCCTGGATCAGCGCTTCGGGTGGCCGCTCGTTGCCGGCCTCCAGCACGCGTTCGCGCCAGCGCCGGCCGGTGGCCGGATCGAAGAGATCGGGCGCGAAGGCGGTGCGCAGGTCGGCGGCGATGACCTGGGCCCACAGGTAGCCGTAGTAGCCGGCGGCGTACTCGCCGACGATGTGGTCGAAGCTGGCCGGGAAGAGGCTGCCGGGCACGTGGCCGAGCGGGCTGGCGGCTTCCAGCCGGCGCCACAGGGCGAGCGGGGCCGGGCTGCGCAGGCCGTCCGGCCCGTGCAGCTGCAGGTCGTAGCGCGCGAACAGCAGCTGGCGGCCCACGTGCAGCGCGCGGCCCACGCGGCGCGCGGCCAGCGCGGCCTGCGCCAGCTCGGGCGGCATCGGCACGCAGCGCGGGCAGACGCCGGGCAGCAGCGCGAGCAGGCGGGGGTCGTCGATCCAGCCCTCCAGCAGCTGGGACGGCACTTCGACGAAGTCCAGCGGCTGCTGCAGCGCCGCCGCATCGACGTGGCGCGGCCGGGCCAGCAGCACGTGCAGGGCATGGCCGAACTCGTGCAGCAGGGTTTCCAGCTCGACGAGGCTGAGGCCCTCGCGGTCGAAGTTGCCGACCAGCGCCGCCAGGGGCTGGCGGCCCGGTGCGGCGCCGCGCAGCGGGAAGACGGCGAAGTGGCCGTATTTGCCGGGGCGGGGGTGCAGGTCGAGCAGCAGCTCGCCGATCACGCGGCCGTCCTGTGCGTCCAGCAGGCGCCAGCGCTGGGCGCTGGGGTGCCAGAGGGTGGCGGGCAGGCGTTCGAAGCGCAGGCCGAAGCTGCGCTGGGCCAGGGCCATGACGAGGTCGACCGCGGCCTGCGGCGGCAGGTGGCGGCGCAGGGCTTCGGGGTCGTGCGGGTGGCGGGCCTGGCGCAGGCGCTCCAGGTAGTGGGCCTGGTCCCAGCGCTGCAGGCGGCGGCCGGGCGGGGCATCGGGGTCGGCATCCAGCAGGGCCTGAAGCTCGGCCAGCTCGGCGGCCTGCAGGGGCGCGATCTGGGCCTCCAGGCGGTCGAGGAAGGCGGCGGCGGTGGCCGGGTCGCCGGCCATGCGCTCGCGCAGTTCCAGCTCGGCCGGGCTGGCGGCGCCGAACAGGGCGGCGTGCTCGCGGCGCAGCTCGACGATGCGGGCGAGGCGGCGCAGATTGGCCTCGCCACCCTGGCGCAGCCAGGCGCGCCAGTAGCGCTCGCGGGTGGCGGGGCGGCGGGCCAGGCGCAGCAGGGTGTCGGCGGTGACGGCGTCGAAGCCCAGGCTGTAGCGGCCACGCGCGTCGCGCGGCAGCTCGGCCAGGCTGGCGGCGGGCAGGCCGGCCAGGGCCTCCGGCTCGAAGGCGAGCACGCGGCGGTCGTCGCTGAGCGCGCGCTCGAAGGCCTGGATCTCGGCACCCAGGGCCTGCTGCAGGGCCATGGCGTGGTCGCGCTCGACCGGCGGCAGGCCGGCGCCGGCCCGCTCGAAACGCCGGATCAGCAGCTGGCGCAGGCGCTGCTCGACCGGGTCGGTGGGGGCCAGGGCGCGCAGCGCCTCGAGCAGCCGGGTCTGCTGGTGCAGGCGCTGCAGGGCGGCCTGCTGGCGCAGCTCGCAGGCACGCGCGGCCTGGCGCATGGCGTCCTGCGGATGGACGCGGCCCAGGAAGGCCAGCGGCAGGAGGCGGTCTTCGTGGCCCTCGGTGATGGCGCCATAGCCGGCCAGCGGCGAGGCCTCGCCGGACGCCACCCGGCGGACCAGGGCCTGGCGCTCACGGTCCAGGGCCTGCACGCCCTGGTCGCAGCGGCGACGCAGGGCCTCGGGGTGCTCGATGGCCGCCCAGTCGAGCTGGGGGGCGCTGCGGGCCTCGGTGGCGAGGCGCGGCGGCTCGATGGCCGCGGCCGGCCGGGCCGCCGGCAGCAGGACGGCAGCCAGCATCAGCGCGGCCAGCCGCCGCGCGGGGCGCGGCCGGCGCTCCGGGGGCGGCGCGCCGCGCGGGCCGGTCGCAGCCGGTGCGGGCGCGGGGCGCATGCGGGGGATCAGGCCGGCACGCGGGCGTCGAGCACGTGGCGCTCGACGCGCAGGGGGCCGAGTTGCTGCAGCACCTTCTGGTGCTCGGGGTGCTGCTGGTAGGCGGCCAGGGCGGCCTCGTCGGCGAAGCGCGAGACGAGCACCACGTCGGCATTGGCCTCCAGACCCTCCTCGCGGATCGAGACTTCGAAGCGCAGGATGCCCGGCACGAGCTGGGCACAGGTGTCGAGGATGGCCTTGAAGCGCGGCGCGTCGGCCGGCTCCTTCAGGCGCCAAAGGACGATGTGATCGATCACGAACGGTCTCCAGGGGTCTTGGGGCCCGGGGCGGGCTGGGCGCGCACGCCGATCATCACGAAGCCCACGGCCGCCAGCACGGCGCCGGCGATCTTCAGGCCCAGGCTGGCCGTGGGCAGGCCCGCGTCCAGGTAGAAGCCCAGGATGACGAGCGTGATGCCCACGAAGATCAGGTGCCAGGTGAGCTTGTCGAGTCGGGCGGGGGACATGCGCTTGGGGGCCGCAGCCGGCAGGCCTGGGGCGGGTCAGGGGAAAGGTTGCGGCCTCGGCACGGGGGCCGCAACCACGGGGCGTCGAGTGTCGCCGAAGGGCGGGCCGCCGCCCCGGGCCGGCCCGCAAGCCGGCCCGCAAGCCGGGCCGACAAGCCGGGCAAGCCGGGCAAGCCCGGGATTGAAGCCCGCAGCCGGCCGCCCTTAGCCTGCGGCCGACCTTTTGGAGACCTTCCCCATGAGCCAGACCTTTCGATGCTCCCTCTGCGGTGCCGGCCCGCTGAAGCGCGAGGACATCGTCGACCACCTGCTGAAGGTGCACCCCGGCGCGGGCGAGAAGGCCGGCGCGCGGACCAGCGGCCCGACGAAGTCGCCCACGAAGACGCTGCCGGTGGAGTACTGGGTGGCTTCGGGCCCGGGGCTGCCGAAGGGCTGAGGTGATCGACCACGCACGGGGGCTGGTCTTCGTCCACATCCCCAAGTGCGGCGGGCTGTCAGTGGAGCGGGCGCTGGGCGGCCTGCCGCCGGACCAGCACGCGATGCAGCACTGGGGGGCGGAGCTGCTGGCCCGGCACTGCCCGCAGGCCTGGCGGGACTACCGCCGCTTTGCCATCGTGCGCCACCCGGTGGCGCGGGCCTGGAGCTTCGTGCGCTTCCTGCGCCGGCACGACCCGGTCTGGCGCCATCGCCTGCGGGACGAGGTGGCGGACGCCGATCTGCTGGGGGATCTGCTGCAGGGCCACAACCTGCTGACCCGCGCCACGCCGCACCGCATGCTGCCGGCGAGCGGGCCGGCCGCCGGGTGGCCGGTGGAGATCGTCCCGCTGGAGACGCTGGACCGCTGGTGGCCCGGCTTCGCCCGGGACCACGAGCTGCCGGCGCTGCCCCGGATCAACGCCGCGCCGGACCCGGCCCCGCCCGTGCCGGACTGGGTGCGGCTGGCGGTGGAGGCCGCCTTCCCGGAATGCTTCGACCGCTTCGGCTACCCCCGCTCGGGCCTGGATGCGGACGCCCTCGACCCGCAGGCCCGGGGCCGCGTGGCCTGGACCGCGCTGCATGCCTGGGCGCAGCGCCAGGACGATGACGCCACGCCCGGGCAGGTGATGCAGCGGCAGCGCTGGCTGGGGAACTGGGTGCTGGGCCTGCCGGATGCGCTGTGGCGCGAGCGCTGGGCCGAAGCGGTGGTGGCCCGGCCGCCGCCGATGGCCGAGGGCCGGGCGCTGCTGGCCTGGTCGGAAGACATCCACGAGGACCTGCGCCTGCGTCTGGGCCAGCGGCCCTGGCAGCCCTGGCGCCCCTGAGCCACCCGCCCCACCAAGACCGTGGGGACGGGGCGGAAGGGGCCAAGCCCGATACTTGGCCCATGGCCCTCTCGACCCTGCCCGAGCCCGCCGCGGCCGTCCCCCCGCCCCGCCCGCCCTGGCAGGCGGCGGCCTACGCCGGGCTGGGCCCGGCTTTCGCGGCGCCGGTGGCGCCCCACCCGGTCGGCCCGGCCCGCTGGCTGCTGCGCAATGCGCCGCTGGCGGCGGAACTGGGCCTGGACCTGCACGGCCCGGAGGCGCCCGGCCTGCTGGAGCTGCTGGCCGGCAATGCCTGGCGGCCGCAGACGCCGCCGCAGGCGACCGTCTACAGCGGCCACCAGTTCGGCGCCTGGGCCGGGCAGCTCGGCGATGGCCGCGCCCTGCTGCTCGGCGAGGTGGCCACGGCCGCCGGCCCGCAGGAGATCCAGCTCAAAGGCGCGGGGCCGACGCCCTATTCGCGCCGCGGCGACGGCCGCGCGGTGCTGCGCTCCTCGATCCGCGAATACCTGGCCAGCGAGGCCCTGCACGCCCTGGGCATCCCGACGACGCGCGCCCTGGCCCTGGTCGGCAGCGCGCTGCCCGTGCGGCGCGAAACGCTGGAGACGGCGGCCATCGTCACCCGGGTGGCGCCCAGCTTCCTGCGCTTCGGCCACTTCGAGCACTTCTGCCACCACGGCCACCATGCCGAGCTGGCCGAGCTGGCGGACTGGACGATCCGCCGCTTCTTCCCCGCCGCGCAGGAGGCCGGGCAGCCGGTGCTGGCCATGCTGGCGGAGGTCAGCCGCCGCACCGCCGAGCTGCTGGCCGACTGGCAGGCCGTGGGCTTCTGCCACGGGGTGATGAACAGCGACAACATGAGCCTGCTGGGCCTGACGCTGGACTACGGCCCCTACGGCTTTCTCGACCGCTTCGACCCCGGCCACATCTGCAACCACTCCGACCACCAGGGCCGCTACGCCTTCGCGCGCCAGCCGAGCATCGCCGGCTGGAACCTGCAGGCCCTGGCGACCGCGCTGCTGCCGCTGGTGGGCGGCGGCCCCTCGGCCCGCGAGGCCGAGCGCGAGGCGGCCGTCGAGGGCCTGCTCGACGCGATCGAGACCTACCGCCAGACCTTCCCCACCGCCCTGCTGCACCGCCTGCGCGCCAAGCTGGGCCTGCGGACGACGCAGCCCGAGGACGCCGCCCTGGCCGACGACTGGCTCGCCCTGCTCGCCGCCGAGCGCCTGGACCACACCCAGAGCTGGCGCCGCCTGGCCCGCCTGCGCAGCCAGCCCGGTGAGGGCACCGACCCGGCCGACCCCGCGGGCGAGCGCTGGCTGCGCGACCACGTGATCGACCGCCCGCGGGCCGACGCCTGGCTGGCCCGCTACCGCGCGCGGCTGCAGGCCGAGGGCAGCGTGGACGCCGAACGCGCCGCCCGCATGCGGGCCGTGAACCCCGCCATCGTGCTGCGCAACCACCTGGCCCAGGCCGCGATTGCCGAGGCCGAGCGCGGCGGGCTCGACGAATTGCAGCGCCTGGCGCAAGTTCTGACCCGTCCCTACGACGAACCCGCTGCCGCCCTGGCGCACTACGCCGAGCCGCCGCCCGCCGACCTCCCGCCCCTGGAAGTGAGCTGTTCCTCATGAGCGACGACACCCCCCCGCCCCCCGACGCCGTCCCGGCGCCCCTGCCCAAGGTCGTCAAGACCGATGCCGAATGGCGGGCCCAGCTCGACCGCCTGCAGTACGCGGTCACGCGCCAGGCCGGCACGGAACGCGCCTTCACCGGCGTCTACTGGGACCACTGGGAAGACGGCCAGTACCGCTGCATCGGCTGCGGCACCCCGCTGTTCGATGCCGCCACCAAGTTCGACGCCGGCTGCGGCTGGCCCAGCTACAGCCAGCCCCTGCAGGCCGAGGTGATCGAGGAGCGGGTGGACCGCAGCCACGGCATGGTGCGCACCGAGGTGCGCTGCCGGGTCTGCGACAGCCATCTGGGCCATGTCTTCGAGGACGGGCCGGCGCCCACCGGGCTGCGCTACTGCATCAACTCGGCCTCGCTAGACTTCACGCCCCGCGACTGAAACGGTCCGTCGCCCCCCGGGGCCGCCCCGGGGGCTCCACCCGACGCGCGATGAAACTCCTCCTCGACTTCCTGCCCATCGTCCTGTTCTTCGCGGTCTTCAAGGTCGCGGAGGGCCGCCCGGACGCGGCAGCCGCCTTCGCCACCGAGCATTTCGGGCCCTTCGTGTCCGGCGGGGTGGTGGCCGCCGCGCAAGCGCCGGTGCTGCTGGCCACGCTGGTGGTGATGCTGGCCACGCTGCTGCAGATCGTCGTGCTGCTGGCCCTGCGCCGGAAGGTCGACAAGATGCTCTGGATCAGCCTGGTGCTGGTCACGGTCTTCGGTGGCGCGACGGTCTGGTTCCAGAACGAGACCTTCATCAAGTGGAAGCCCAGCGTCCTCTACTGGGTGATGGGCCTGGTCTTCTGGCTGAGCCACGCCATCTGGCGCAGGAACCTGCTGCAGTCGGTGATGGGCGAGCAGATGCAGCTGCCGGCCCAGGTCTGGCGCAAGCTGAACCTGATGTGGATCGCCTTCTTCGCCTTCATGGGCCTGGCCAACCTCTACGTGGCCTACAGCTTCTCGACCGACGCCTGGGTGAACTTCAAGCTCTTCGGCAGCATGGGGCTGATGATCGCCTTCACGGTCGCGCAGGCGATCTACCTCGGCAAGCACATCAAGCAGGCCGAGACGCCGGAACAGCCGTGAGCCCAGCCTGCCCCGTGGACGCCCCCGACGCCGCCGCCGTCGAAGCCTGCCTGCGCGAGGGCCTGCCCGTGCAGGCCCTGGCCGTGCGCGACGACAGCCACCTCCATGCCGGCCATGCCGGCGCACGCGAGGGACGGCATTTCCATGTGCGGATCGTGAGTCCTGCCTTCCTCGGCCTGCCCCGGCTGGCCCGACATCGCCTTGTGTATGATCGTTTGAGCCGGTGGATGCCGCGTGGCATCCATGCGCTGGCCCTCGAAACCCTGACGCCTGACGAGGCGTCGCGGTAGGCCGGTCGACCCTGTCGGCGCCCTTGCACGACGGGGTCTCCGGCCCAGGCCTCGGAACTCCGGGGCTCCCCTGCCCTCCCTTCGTTCCTCCCCCCTTCGCCGCCGTGCGGCAGTCTCCATGAACACCTTCACCCTTCCGGCCCGCCTGGCGGCCCTGTCGAGCCTGTCCCTCGCCCTGCTGGCGCCGCTGGCCGCGGAGGCCCAGAACCTGACCCTCGTCAACGGCAAGCCGGTGCCCAAGGCCCGCGTCGAATCGCTGATGACCCAGGTGCTGCGCAACGGCCAGCAGCAGCGCACGCCCGAGCTGGAGCAGCAGGTCCGCGACGAGGCCGTGCTGCGCGAGATCCTGACCCAGGAAGCGGAGCGCCGCGGCCTGGTGCAGAGCCCGGTCTACAAGGAACAGATGGAACTGGCCCGCCAGAGCATCCTGATCCGCGAGCTGATCACCGACTTCCAGAAGAAGAGCCCGGTCAGCGACGCCGAGGTGCTGGCCGAGTACAACAAGGCCAAGGCCCAGGCGGGCGACAAGGAGTTCCGGGCCCGCCACATCCTGGTCGACAGCGAAGACGAGGCCAAGGCCCTGATCGCCAAGATCAAGGGCGGTGCCGCCTTCACCGAGGTCGCCAAGGCCAGCAGCAAGGACAGCGGCTCGGCGCCCCAGGGCGGCGACCTCGGCTGGGCCAGCCCCAGCAGCTTCGTGCCCGAATTCGGCAAGGCCATGGCCGCGCTGCAGAAGGGCCAGCTGACCGAGGCCCCGGTGCAGAGCTCCTTCGGCTGGCACGTGATCCTGCTCGAGGACACCCGCGAGGCGCAGCTGCCGCCGGTCGAGGAGGTCAAGGGCCAGATCGTCCAGCAGCTCACCCAGCAGAAGCTGGCCAAGTTCCGCGAGGACCTGCGCCTGAAGGCCAAGACCGACTACAAGTTCAGCGGCGCGCAGTAAGCACCTGCCGTCGGGACCCCGAGGGTTCCGGGCTGTCCCACAAGCGCCCCGCGGGGCGCTTTTTTCATGACCCGGAGCTTCCGCGCGTGAGCGCCAGCCCCGCCATCAGCCCGCCCATCAGCAGCGGCTGGTGCAGCAGGTAGACGCTCAGGCTCCAGCGGCCCAGGCGGGCCAGGGGCTGCAGCGCGGCGGGCAGGGGGCCGCCCAGCAGGCCGGGCCGGCCGCAGCGGGCCGCCCGGGCCAGCAGGCACTGGCCCAGCCACAGGCCCAGCAGCATGGGACCCAGCCAGGGCAGCAGGGGCACATGGTCTTCGGTGGCGGGCTTGCGCGCCATCAGGCCCAGCCAGTCGAGCGCGCGGCCGGCCAGGTCGGGACCGGTCCAGAGCAGCGGCAGCACCACGGCCAGCGCCGCCAGCGGCAGCAGGCCGTGGCCGAGCGGCGCAGCCCAGCGCGCCAGCGGCAGCATCAGGGCCATGCCGTGCAGCACGCCGAAGTGGATGTAGCGCGGGCCGAACATCAGCCAGGACCCGGCCGAGACCAGCAGCGCCGCCCCGGCGATCTGCAGCCAGCGCCGGGCGAAGCGGGCCGCCGGCTGGCCCTGGGCCCGCGCGGCGGCCTGGCCCAGGCCGGCGCAGAGCAGGAAGAGGCTGAGGATGGCGATGCGCTGCCCGGTCCAGACCGGGTCGCGGTAGAAGTCCGCCTCGATCAGGCGCAGGTGGGCCAGGTCGAAGGCGAAGTGGAAGGCGATCATCCACAGCAGCGCGAAACCGCGCAGCGCGTCGAGCCGCGGCAGGCGCATCGGAAGCCGGACCGGCGGGGGCATGGGCCGAGGACGCTCAGCCGATCTTCACCACCAGCTTGCCGAAATGGCTGGCGCCGATCTGGTGCTTGAGCGCGTCCCGGGCTTCGGCGAAGGGGAAGACGCGGTCGATCACCGGCTTGAGGCCGCGCTGGGTGATCAGGCGGTTCATGGCCTCGAACATGGTCCGCGAACCGACGAAGACGCCGCGCACGGTGACCGTCTTGAACAGGATGGGCAGCGGCTCCAGGGTGCCGCCGGTCAGCACGCCGATCAGGTGGACCTGGCCGCCATGGCGGGCCGCGCTGATCGAGCGCTGCAAGGTGCCGGGGCCGCCGACTTCCACCACATGGTCGACACCGCGGCCGCCGGTGGCCGCCAGCACGGCCTGGTCCCAGTCGGGCTGCTTCGCGTAGTTGATGAGGTGGTCGGCGCCCAGCGCGCGGCCACGCTCGAGCTTGGCATCGCTCGACGAGGTGAGGATGACTTCGGCGCCCGCGGCCTTGGCGAACTGCAGCGCGAACATCGACACGCCGCCGGTGCCGAGCACCAGCACGGTGTCGCCGGGCTTGAGCGGCACCGGGCCTTCGAACAGCGCATTCCAGGCGGTCAGCGCGGCGCAGGGCAGGGTGGCCGCTTCCTCGTCGCTGAGGTGGGCAGGCGTGGCCACCAGGGCCTCGGCCGGGAAGAGGCGCTGCTCGGTGAAGACGCCGGGCGCGGTGCCGCCGAGCGAGTGCTCGAAGTGGGCCGGCACCATCGGGCCGCCCAGCCAGGTTTCGAAGAAGGTGCCGGTCACGCGGTCACCGACCTGCCAGCGGCTGACGCCGGGGCCGACGGCCTCGACCGTGCCGGCGCCGTCCGAACCCGGGATCAGGCCCTTGGAGACCATGCCCGGGTAGCGGCCGGTGACGATCAGCAGATCGCGGTAATTGAGGCTGGCCGCCCCCATCCGCACCCGCACCTGGCCGGGGCCGGGCTCGGGGGTGGGCGCCTCGTGCAGGCTCAGGCTGTCGAGGTCGTTGGTGGCGGTGTAGGCGTGGTAGCGCATGGCGGCGGGGCAGGATGACGATCGGCAGGACCGCAGGCGATCGCAGGAGGCGACCGCAGGCAGGACGAGGCTGCGCAGCATAGGGCGAAGCCGGCCCACGCGCAGGCCCGGGTCCTCACGGCCCCGGGCCGGGCGACGCTCCAGACTGAAGCGCGCCGAAACCGGTGGCCTGTCCGGTTTTTCGGACACCCCCTCCCTGGCGCCGGCGGCAGCAAGCCCAGGCCCGGCCGGCGGCGGGGCAGGCTCAAAGGCTGAGTGCGGCGGCCGCGTTCCACGGGCTGGCTACACTTTCTCCTCATGGTTCACCCCAAGTCGCCCCGGCCCCGCGCCGCCAGCCTGCTGCTGGCGCTGCTGCTGTTGGCGAGCCTGGCGCCCGCGATCTCGCGGGCGATGCAGGCCTGGGACGGGGTGCCGCTGTGGGCGCAGTCCTCCGTGTGCCGCAGCCCCCAGGCACCGTCCGAAGCGCCCGGCCATCCGCTGGCCGGCCATGGCGAGGCCTGTGCGCTCTGCCATCTGCAGCGTGACCTGCCGGCCCTGCCGCCGGCCGAGGCCGGCCCCAGCCTGCCCGCCCTGGCCCTGCCGGCCCATGCGCCGGCATCCTGGCTCGAGGGCGCCAGCCCGCGCGGCCCGCCGCACTGGCAGCAGCCGCCGGCCCACGCCCCCCCCACGACTCCCCTGGCCTGACGCAAGCGTCCTGCCCGGCCTTTGGCCGCGGCGGGTCCGTCGACCACCGGTCGGTCCGAGCGGCCGCCCCCGGGAGTTCCCATGCATGACTTCTCCTCGCCGGCCGCTGCCGGCGCATCCTCCGGCGCGGCCCCGGGCACGCCATCCTGGCAAACCGTCGGCCTGCGCGCCCGCGCCACGGCGGACCTGCTGCAGCCCCTGATGCGCCGCCTGGCCTGGGCCCACCACGGCCTGTGCCTGGCCCTGCTGGTCCAGCTGGTCGCCGCCAGCCTGGCCCATGTCAGCCGGCCGCCGACCACGGCCTGGCCGGTGGAAGCCCCCGGCCTGCGCCAGGCCGAGCTGGGCCCAGGCACCCCGCCGCACCGGGCGGGCTGAGCCCGCGGCACCGGCCCGATCGGTGACGGCAGCGCCCGAAGGGGCGCGGCCGCTGCCGGACCCGGGGGCGCAGATCGCGTCCCCATGCCTCTCCCCCCCCCCCCCGAAGCTGCCCATGCACGCTCGCATCCCTTCGTCCGTCCGCCACGCCTTGCTGGGAGGCGGCAGCGCGCTGGCCCTGTGGCTCGGCGCCGCCCTGCCCCTCCGGGCCGAGACCCCAAGCCCGGCCGCGCTGACCCAGGTGCTTCGCGCCAGCTTCGAGCAGCCGGACCGCCCGATGCAGCTCGACCCGGTGCTGGCGGCCGGCCGCTGGGGCCTGGTCGGCTGGCGCCAGGACGGCCGGGGCGGCCGGGCCCTGCTGCGGCGCGATCCCGCGGGCTGGACCCTCGTGGCCTGCGCCGGCCGCGCCCTGCGCGATCCGGCCGTGCTGCAGGCCGCCGGCATGGACGCTGCCGAGGCGCGGGCCCTGGCCCGGCGGATGACGACCGCCGAACGCCAGCTCTCGCCCCGGCTGAGCGCCGAGCTCGACCGCTTCCCGACCCTGGTGCAGGGCGCCGCGCTGGCCGCGCATCACGCGGGCGCGGTCGCCAGCCCGGCATCGGCTGAGGGCCATGCGGCCGATCCGCATGCAGCCCCGCCGCACCCGCATCCCCCACAGCCGCAGCAGCACGGTCATCCTGGACCGCAGGGCCCTGCGGCTTCCCACCCCTGAACGGAATCGCACCATGTCCCATCGTTTCGCCCTCGGGCGCCGCCGGCTGCTGAGCACGGGGCTGCTGCTGCCCCTGCTGGGCAACCTGCCGCCGGCCGTGCAGGCCCACGACGCCCGCGTCGGCAGCCTGCGCCTGGCCCATCCCTACGCCCGACCGACCCCGGGCGGGCTGCGCACCGGCGCCGTCTACCTGAAGGCCATCCACAACAACGGCGAGCAGGACGACGAGCTGCTCGGCGGCAGCACGCCGCGCGCCGAGTCGGTCGAGATCCACGCAATGCGCCTGAACCAGGACCGCATGCAGATGCGCCAGGTGGAGCGCCTGGTGGTGCCCGCCCAGGGCAGCGTGCGCCTGCGCGACGGCGAAGCCGGCCACCACCTGATGCTGATCGGCCTGAAGCAGCCGCTGCGGGCCGGCGAACGCTTCCCGCTGACCCTGCGCTTTGCCCGGGCGGGCAGCGTGCAGGTCGAGGTCTGGGTGGAGGCGGCCGAGGGCGCCGCCCCGGCCGATCCGCATGCCGGGCACGCAGGGCACTGAGGCCGATGGCCAAGCCCGTGAAACCCCGCCACGCCGGCTGGGGCTGGCTGCTGCTGGCCGTGGCCAACCTCGGCGCCGCCCTCTTCATCGGCCTGATGGCCTGGACCCTGGGCCAGGCGGCGGCGCCCTTCGAGGCCGTGCCGGCCCGGCCGCGCCTGGCCGCTGCGGCCTCCGGGGCGCGGGCCGCGCCACCGCCGGCCGCAGACGTCGCCGCGGCGACGCGCGCGCCGATGGGCGGCGAGGCCTCGCCCGACTGGGCCCGGCCGGCGGAGCTGTCGCCGCATCACTTCGGCGTACCGGGCCGCTGAAACCATGAATCCCCGGGCCGCCCTTTCGCCTGTGCGAGGCCGCGCGTACCGCGTTCGGCGCGGGCTGGCGCTCGCCCTGGCGATGCTGCTGCTGTGGGCGGCGGCGATTGCCCCGCTGGTCTCGCGCCTGCTGGCGCCGCCGCAGCGCGCGGCCGGCACGCCATGGGCGGAGGTCTGCCACAGCCCGGCGGCGGGCGAGGCCCGCCCCGCGGACCGGGCCGGACCCGAGGGCGAGGCCTGCGGCTACTGCAAGCTCTTTCACCGCCTGCCGCTGCTGCGGGCCGACATGCCGGTGCCGATCGCGGCCCCGGCGGCGCACGCGATGCCCTGGCAGGCGCCGGTGCCGGACCGGGCGCTGCGGCGCCTGTGGCATCCGCCGGGACGCGGTCCGCCGGTCGCCTGAGCCTTCTCTCGCCCAGGCTCGCGGGATGAGCCTGGGCTCCCCCGCCGCCCTGCCCGGCCGGACGACTGCGTCCGGCCCCGCCCCGCTTTTGTCCCTGCCTTCCCATGCCCTTGCTGAACCCACCCGCCCGGAGGACCCCCTGATGGATCAGGCCGTCGTCCTCCTGCTGCTGACCTTCCTGGTCTCCCTGTCCGCGCTGATGATCTTCGTCTGGTCGATGTCGCGCGGTTTCTTCGGCTCCGGTGAAACCGGCGCCGGCACGATCTTCGCGCCCGGTGAGCGCGGCCACGTCGAGGATCCGGCCCTCGATGCCCTGGGCCGGCGCCGCCTGCAGGATGCGATGGGCGCGGCGCCCGCCGCGGCCGATGCCGAGGAGCTGGCCACACGCCTCGATGCCGACCGCTCCAGCGCCACCCCGGCCCTGGTCTGCCTGACGCTGGCCATGGTCTGGCTGGTCTGGGGCTCGGTCTTCGGCCTGCTGGCTTCGCTGAAGCTGCATCTGCCGGACTGGCTGGTCTCGCAGGCCTGGCTGACCTTCGGCCGCATCCGGCCGGCGCACCTGAACATCGTCGGCTACGGCTGGTGTTCCTTCGCCGGCGTCGGCATCGCGCTGTGGCTGATCCCGCGGCTGCTGAAGACGCGGCTGGTCGGGGCGCGCTACGCGCTGTGGGGCGCAGGCCTCTGGCATGCCGGCGTCACGCTGGGCGTGGCGGCCCTGCTGGCCGGTTGGTCCGACGGCATGGAGTGGCTGGAATTCCCCTGGCCGGTCGACATCCTGCTCTTCCTCGGCGGCGGCCTGATGGGCGTGCCGCTGGCGCTGACGCTGCTGCAGCGCAAGGTGCATCACCTGTATGTCTCGGTCTGGTACCTGGCCGCCGGGCTGCTGTGGTTCCCCGTGCTGTTCGCGGTGGCCAACATCCCCGGCCTGCATGTGGGCGTGCAGCAGGCGACGATGAACTGGTGGTACGGCCACAACGCGCTGGGCCTGTGGTTCACGCCGCTGGGCCTGGCCGCGGCCTATTACTTCATCCCCAAGGTGGTGGGCAAGCCGATCCACTCCTACAACCTCTCGCTGATCGGCTTCTGGGGCCTGGCCTTCTTCTACAGCCAGGTCGGCGGCCATCACCTGATCGGCGGGCCGGTGCCGAGCTGGTTCGTCACGATGAGCATCGTGCAGAGCATGATGATGGTGATCCCGGTGCTCGCGGTGGCGGTCAACCAGCACATGACGGTCTGGGGCAACTTCCAGGCCCTGCGCCATTCGCCCACGCTGCGCTTCATCGTGCTGGGCACCATGCTCTACACCCTGGCCTCGGTGCAGGGCTCGCTGGAGAGCCTGCGCAGCGTGAATGCGGTGACGCACTTCACGCACTACACGGTCGCGCATGCGCACATCGGGCTCTACGGCTTCTTCAGCTTCGTGATGTTCGGCGCGATCTATTTCGTGATGCCGCGCATCACCGGCTGGGAGTGGCCCTTCCCGCGCCTGATCGAGCTGCATTTCTGGCTGGTCACGATCGGCTTCGGCATCTATGCGGTCTGGCTTTCCATCGGCGGCTGGCTGCAGGGCGTGGCCATGCTCGATGCGGCCCGGCCCTTCATGGACTCGGTGGCCGTGACCCTGCCCTACCTGAAGGCCCGCAGCCTGGGCGGCGGCCTGATGACGCTGGGCCATCTCGTCTTCGCCGGGCACTTCGCCGCGATGGTGCTGCGCTTCGGCCCGCGCCGGATCGGCGCGGCGGCCCTGGCCGATCTGCGCTGGACCGGCAAGCTGCAAGGAGTGAAGGCATGAAAGGCTCACTGACCGAGCTTCGGCTCGCTGCCGGCGCCATGGCCATCCTGGCCGGCGCCACCTCGCTGATGGTCATCGTGCCCTGGCTGCTGACCGACAAGGCCCACCCGGTGGGCACCGGCCTCAAGCCCTACACGCTGCAGGAGCTGCGCGGCCGCCAGCAATACATCGCCAACGGCTGCGTCTACTGCCATTCGCAGCAGCCGCGCGATCCGGGCCTCGGCCCGGACGTGGCGCGCGGCTGGGGCCGGCCTTCGGTGGCGCTGGACTACTACTACGACAGCCCGCACCTGCTCGGCACCATGCGCACCGGCCCGGACCTGATGAACATCGGCGCCCGCCAGCCCAGCCGCGACTGGCAGCTCGGCCACCTCTACCAGCCACGCGCCTACGTGGACGGCTCGATCATGCCGGCCTACCCCTTCCTCTTCCGCCTGAAGCGGCCCGAGGAAGTGGCGCCGGACGATGTGGTGCTGAACCTGCCGCCGGCCTTCGCGCCCGGCGCGTCCAAGGTGGTGGCCACGCCCGAGGCGCTGGACCTGGTGGCCTACCTGCTGGCCCTGGACCGGACCTATCCGGTGGTGCCGCGGCCCGCTCCGGCGGCTTCGGCCGCCGAATCGCAAGCTGCCGCAGGAGGTGCCCGATGAAATGGCCCTTCCGCGCCAGCTCGGCCCACACCCGCGAGCAGGTCGACCCCGACGAGGCCGACCGGCCGCTGCCCTGGTTCCTGCCGATGTTCATCGGCGCCATGGTGATGTGGGGGGCCTACTACATCGTCGAGACCCCCTCGGGCGGCGACAGCCTGCTCGGTGACCAGCGCAGCCTCGAGGCCCTGATGCCCAAGGCCGAGGACCCGTCCGGCGCCGCCAAGGTGGATGGCGCCGGACTGTTCGGTGCCAAGTGCGCCGCTTGCCATCAGGCCAGCGGGGCCGGCGTGCCGGGGGTGTTTCCGCCCCTGGTGAATTCCGAATGGGTGATCGGCGACCCCAAGGTGCTCGCCCGCATCCTGCTGCACGGCATCAGCGGCGAGCTGAGCGTGCTGGGCACTGTCTACAAGGGCGCGATGCCCAGCTTCAAGAGCCTGAGCGACGCCGAGCTGGCCGCGCTGATGAGCCATCTGCGCAGCCAGTGGGGCAACAGCGCCGGGCCGGTCCAGCCCGAGCGGGTGAAGGCCGAGCGCGAAGCCACGGCCGAGCGCAGCGCGCCCTATGAGGGCGAGGCCGGCCTGAAGGCGGAGCTGGGCCTGTGAACCGGCGCGGGCTCTGCGCAACCGCGCTGACGCTCGGCGCCTGCGGCGGCAGCCTGTGGGCGGCCACCGAGGGCCTGCGCGTCTTCACCGCCGAGGGCGCGCGGGCTTGGGCGGTCGCGCAGCGGCCGCCTGCGCTGCCGCGCCTGGCGCTGCGCGACCACGCGGGCTCCGACTTCGAGCTGGTGCAGACCGTGCAGGCCAGCGGCTCGGCCTGGATCCTGGCCTTCCTCTACACCCGCTGCCGCAGCCTGTGCAGCGTACTGAGCACGCAGTTGCGCGGCATGCAGCGCAGCCTGCAGGCCAGCGGCTGGGCCGGGCCGGTGCAGCTGCTGCTCATCAGCTTCGACCCGCTGGAAGACCGGCCGCCCGTGCTGGCCCGGCATGCCCGGCGCTTCGGCTTCAGCGGCCCCGGCTGGCGCCTGGCCGTGCCCGAGAACGCGGCGGCGCTGCAGCCCCTGCTGCGCACCGTCGGCCTGCAGCTGCTGCCGCTGCCGGGCGGCGAGTTCGAGCACAACGCCGCCTTCCACCTGGTCGACGCCCAGGCCAGGCTGCGCGCCATCCTGCCGCTCAACCGCGCCGACAAAGCCCTGCTCCAGGCCAGCCGCCTGGCGCGGCCCGCTGCGGCATGAAGCGCCTGGCCTGTCCGGCGGCCGGCCTGGCCCTGCTGGGCCTGCTGCTGCATCCGCTGATGCGCGAGCTGCTCAGCGCGCGCATGAGCCTGCACCTGGGCCTGCAGCTGCCGGCCCTGCTGGCGGCCGGCCTGCTGATCGCCTGGCCCGCCCGCCATGGCCTGGCCCGCGCGCTCGCGCCCTGGAACCCCCAGGGCCTGAACAGCGCGCTGCTGCTGCTGACCCTGGCCAGCCTGGCCATGCTGCCGCGGGTGATCGACGCGGTGCTGGCCGAGCCGGCCCTGGAGGCCGCCAAGCTGGTCGCGCTGCCCCTGGGTGGCGTGCTGCTGGCCGTGCACCGCGTGGCGGCCGGCACGGTCATGCAGGCCTTCCTGATCGGCAACGTGGCCTGGATGCTGGCCGTCGGCGGCCTGCTGATGCTCGACGCCGAGCTGCGCTACTGCAATGCCTACCTGATCGACGACCAGCAGCACACCGGCCTGCTGATGCTGCTGGCCGCCGGACTCCTGCCCCTGGGCCTGTGGCCCCGGCGCGCCGCCGCCCCACCCTGCCCCGCACAAGCCTGAACCACGAGACACACGATGACCACCCTGCCCCACCCCCATCCCCTGGCCGCCGCCCTGCTGCTGGCCTTCGCCAGCCTGCCGCTGCAGGCCCAGAACGGGGCCGCCGCCGAGGCCGATGCCAGCTTCGACATCGGCCGCGTCACCATCCACGCCGGCAGCCGCGGCCCGCTGGGCACGCGGCGCCTGCTGACCTCGGTCGACGTGCTCAATGAAGAGCGCCTGGCCGAGCGCAATGCCTTCTCCAACTTCGAGCTCTTCGACCAGCTGCCGGGCGTGATGCTGACCGGCTTCAACCAGGGCACGACGAATGGCAAGGTCTCCTTCCGCGGCTTCAATGGCGAGGGCGAGGTCAATGCCGTCAAGCTGCTGATCGACGGCATCCCGGCCAACAGCAACAACGGCAACATGCCCTACCTGGACATGGTCTTCCCGCTGGAGCTGCAGGCCGTGGAGGTGGTGCGCGGCACCAACGACGCGCGCTACGGCCTGCACAACATCGCCGGCACGGTCAACCTGGTGCCGCGCCGCGGCGGCAACGAAACCCTCGCCCGCGCCGCCGTCGGCAGCTTCAACAGCGTGGACCTGCAGCTGGCCAAGGGCATCGAGACCGAGCGCTGGACGCAGAACTACTTCATCGGCCACAAGCGCACGGACGGCTGGCGCGAGCACTCCGAGGCCGACAAGACCGCGCTCTCGGGCCAGTGGTTCTACAAGGGCGGGCGCTGGACGGCCGGCCTGGTGCTGCGCGCCTACGAGAGCACGGCCCAGGAACCGGGCTACCTGACCGAAGCCCAGGTACGTGCCGACCGCAAGCAGACGAACGCCTACAACGCCACCGACGGCGGGGATCGCCGCATGAGCCAGGCCGCGATCCATGGGGACGCCCAGGCCGGCGAGCGGCTCGATGTCTCCTTCCGGCTCTACCGCAACCGCTTCGAGGACCAGCGCTGGGTGCGCTTCTCGGCGGCCGGTGCGCAGCAGGAGCGGCGGGCCGATGAAACCCACACCGGCGCCCGCGCCACGGCCGTCTGGCGGCCGACCGTGCCGGGCCTGCAGGCCTTCGCGCTGGAAGGCGGGGTGGACACCGAACGCCAGGACAACCTCAACCAGCGCTTCCGCACCGTGGACCGCGTGCGCCAGGCCCAGACCCGCGACCTGGACTACGCGCTGAACGTGCACGGCGCCTTCGTGCAGGCCGTGCTGCAGCCCACCGCGGCCTTCAAGCTGGTGCCGGCCCTGCGCTTCGACCGCCTGAGCGGCGAGCTGCGCAACCCCCTGGCCGCCGTGGCGGCCGACCGCATCGGCGAGATCAACGACTACGGCACGATCCGTCAGCCCAAGATCAGCGCGGTGTGGACGCCCAGCGAAGCCACCACCCTCTACGCCAACTGGGGTCGCACCTGGCAGGTCGGCACCGAGGCCGCGACTTTCAAGACCGGCGCCCGCGTGCGCGACCTGGCCCCCTCGATCAACGACGGCGCCGAGCTGGGCCTGAAGTTCAAGCCCGGCTTCGACCTGGACGGCCGCCTCGCCGTCTGGCAGCAGAAGGCCAGCAACGAGGTGCTGCGCCGCCTGGGCGACCCGAGCGGCGATTCCGACAACATTGGCGGCACCCGCCGCCGTGGCCTGGACCTGCAACTGGCCTGGCGCCCCGCCGGCCCGCTGCAGGCCTGGATGGCCGCCGCCTTCCAGCGCGCGCGCATCACCGAAGGCGCCGGCCCCGCCGACCCCACCCGCGGCAAGGAGCTGGACCATGTGCCGCGCCAGATCGTCTCCGCCGGCCTGGACTGGCTGCCCGGCGAGGGCTGGGCGCTCAAGGCCTGGGCCCAGCACCAGGGCGACTACGAGCTGACCCGCAACAATGACGCCGGCCGCTTCGGCGGCTTCACCCTGCTCAACCTCGGCCTCAGCAAGGCCCTGAATGCCAACCTGAAGCTGGAAGCTCAGGTGCTGAACCTGATGAATCGCGAATACGCCTACGCCTACTTCGACACCACGGCCAATGCCCCGCTGCTCTCGCCGGGCGCGCCGCGCAGCGTCTGGCTGGCGATCAGCGCGCGCTACTGAGCCCCGGCCCGGAGAGTCGGCGTGAGGCGTCTTGTCATCCTGGCCCTGGGGCCTTGGGCGCCTGGGCTGACGATGCCCTTGGCGAGGCTTGGGTCGGGGTGGAGCGGCGCGGGGTCGGGGGGGAGCGGCACGAGGCCGCGGTGGAGCGGCGCGGGGTCGGGCTTGAGCGGCGCGGGGCCGCGCCGGCGCGCAAGGGCTTCGTGTCCCCCGGGCCGCTGCGCGGCCCTCCTCCTTGACCTGCGCCCTTGCGCGCCGGCACGGCCCCGCGATGCCACCCTCGGTGTTCCGGCCCGCGCCCTGGGTCGCAAGGCCACCGTCGGCGTTCCGGCCCGCGCCCTGGGTCGCAGGGCCACCCGTGGGGCTTCTGGCCTGCACCCTGGGCCGCGCGCAGGAGGCTGGGCAGGCCTGCTGCGAAGGTCAAGGAGGAGGCCGCCAAGCGGCCGGGGGACACGCAGCAGCAGGCCTGCCCAGCCTCCGGCCCAAGCCAAGTGCAAGCGTCCCCTGCTGACGGACCACGTGCCTCCCGTCCTGCACCCGGCACGCCGTGCCGCCACACCCTGCGCCCGGCCCGCCGGGCCGGCCCCGGCATGAGCCGCGCCCGCCGCCTCTGGCTGCGGCTGCACCGCTGGCTGGGCCTGGGCCTGGCCCTGTGGTTCGTGCTGGTCGGCCTGACGGGCAGCGTGCTGGCCTTCTATCCCGAGCTGGATGCCCTGCTCGACACCCGCCTGGCGCGGCGCGAGGGCGCGCCGCCGATGACGCTGGAACAGGCCTACGCCGCCCTGCAGGCGGCCCACCCCCAGCGCGGGCCGGGCTGGCGGCTGGAGATCCCGCAGGCCCCGGGCGAGCCCCTGACCGCCCGCTACCTCCGCCCGGCGGAAACGCGCGGCCAGGGCTTCGCGCCCCTGCTGGCCACCGTGGACCCGGCCACCCGGCAGGTGGTGCTCAACCGCTTCTGGGGCCAGCACCTCACCACCTGGGTCTACGACCTGCACTACAGCCTGCTGCTGGGCAAGCACGGCGTGACGGCGGTGGGGATCGGCGGCGGGCTGATGATGGTCTCGCTGCTCAGCGGCCTGTGGCTGTGGTGGCCGCGCGGCGGTGGCTGGCGGGCGGCCTGGCGGCTCAAGCTGCGCGGCGCCGCGCCGGCCCGGCGCCATCACGACCTGCACAAGCTCGGCGGCTGGCTGGCCCTGCCCCTGCTGGGCATGCTGGCCTTCAGCGGCCTGCTGCTCGCCCTGCCGCACTGGACGCAGCCGGTGATCGCCGCCTTCAGCCCCCTGACGCCGCTGCCGTCCGTCCCGCAAGGCTTCCCCGAGCCACGCCGCCTGAGCGTGGACCAGGCCGTGGCCGTCGCCGAAGCCGCCTGGCCCGGCGCCCGCGCCCGCTGGGTCGACCCCCCGGCCGAGGCGGGCAGCCCCTGGCGCGTGCGCCTGCGCCAGCCCGATGAACCCGGTGTGCGCTTCCCCGCCACCCTGGTCTGGATCGACGACGCCAGCGGCGAGATCGTCGCCGCCCGCGACCCGCGGGCCTTCACCGCCGGCGATGTGTTCTGGCAATGGATGCATCCCCTGCACATGGGCGAAGCCTTCGGCCTGCCCGGCCGCGCCGGGGTCGCCGCCGCCGGCCTGCTGCCCCTGCTGCTGGCCTGGACGGGCTGGCGGCGCTGGCGGGACAAGCGGCGGGCGAGGAAGGTGGGGGCGACGCGGCGGGGAGCGACCCGCGGCGGCAGCGGGACAGCAGTGGGCGGCAGACAGGGCTCCTAAACTGGGAGACCGTCCTCGCCCCACCCCCGCCATGCCCCTGCGCCCCGACCTCGAACTGCTCGCCCCGGCGCGCGATGCCGACATCGGCATCGAAGCCGTGAACCACGGGGCCGATGCGGTCTACATCGGCGGGCCGGCCTTCGGCGCGCGGGACAAGGCAGGCAATGCCATGGCCGACATCGCGCGGCTGTGCAGCCATGCGCACCGCTACGGCAGCCGCATCTTCCTGACGATCAACACCATCCTGCGCGACGACGAGCTGGAGGATGCGCGGCGCATGGTCTGGCAGGCCTGGGATGCGGGGGTGGATGCGCTGATCGTGCAGGACATGGGCCTGCTGGAACTGGACCTGCCGCCCATCCAGCTGCATGCCAGCACGCAGTGCGACATCCGCACGCCGGAGAAGGCGCGCTTCCTGCAGGACGCAGGCTTCTCGCAGCTGGTGCTGGCGCGCGAGCTGACGCTGCCGCAGATCGCCGCCTGCGCGCAGGCGATGGACCATGCGGCGGTGGAGTTCTTCGTGCACGGCGCGCTCTGCGTGGCCTACAGCGGCCAGTGCTTCATCAGCCATGCCCACACCGGGCGCAGCGCCAACCGCGGCAATTGCTCGCAGGAATGCCGCCTGCCCTACACGGTGACGGATGCGGCCGGCGGCATCGTCGCGCACGACAAGCATGTGCTTTCGCTCAAGGACAACGACCAGTCGGCCAACCTTGCGGCGCTGGTGGACGCCGGGGTGCGCAGCTTCAAGATCGAGGGCCGCTACAAGGACCTGGGCTATGTGAAGAACCTGACGGCGCACTACCGGCAGTTGCTCGATGGGCTGCTGGAGGAAGGCAGTGGCGCGCTCCGGCGCGCGTCCTCGGGCCGCTGCCGCTTCAGCTTCACGCCGGACCCGCAGCGCAACTTCAACCGCGGCGCGACCGACTACTTCGCGACCGGCCGCAAGATCGACATCGGCGCCTTCGACACGCCCAAGCATGCCGGCCTGCCGCTGGGCGAGGTGCTGGCCGTGGGCGCCGAGGCCTTCGACGTGGCCCTGGCCCCGGACGCGGCCCTGAGCAATGGCGACGGCCTGAGCTATTTCGACCTGCAGACCGAGCTGGTCGGCCTGCCGGTGAACCGCGCCGAGCGCCTGGCGGCCGAGGCCGCGCCAGCCGACGGCAAGCGCCGCGCCGCGGCCCTGGGCGAGCCGGGCGCTAACCGCTGGCGGGTCTGGCCGCCGCAGCCCTGCGCCGATTTCAAGGACCTGCGCGCCGGCACCGCCCTGCACCGCAACCGCGACCGCGCCTGGGACCGGCTGCTGGACAAGCCCTCGGCCGAGCGCCGCATCGCCGTGGACCTGGCCCTGGGCTGGGACGCCGCCGGCCTGAGCCTGAGCCTGCGGGACGAGGACGGCCACGAGGCCTGCGTGCGCCTGGACGGCGCCCTGCCGCGCGCCGAGCAGGCGGCCCAGGCCGAGGCCACGCTGCGCCAGCAGCTCGGCAAGCTGGGCGGCACGATCTTCAGCCTGCGGCAGCTGAGCCTGCCGCGCGGCGGCACCCTGCCCTTCGTGCCAGCCAGCGCGCTCAACGGCCTGCGGCGCGAGGGCGTGGCGGCCCTGGAGGCCGCCCGCGCCGCCGCCTTCCGCCGGCTGGAACGGGCCGCGCCGGTCGAGCCTCCGGCGCCCTACCCCGGCGAGCACCTGAGCTACCTGGCCAACGTCCACAACCACAAGGCGCGCGATTTCTATGCGCGCCACGGCGTGCAGATCATCGAGGCGGCCTACGAGAGCCACACCGAGCCGGGCGAGGTCAGCCTGATGATCACCAAGCACTGCGTGCGCTTCTCGCTGAGCCTGTGCCCCAAGCAGGCCAAGGGCGTGACCGGGGTGCAGGGCCAGGTGAAGGCCGAGCCGCTGCAGATCCGCTACGGCGACGAGCTGATGACCCTGCGCTTCGACTGCAAGCCCTGCGAGATGCATGTGGTGGGCCGCATGAAGCCGCAGGTGATGGCCGCGCAGCAGCGCGAGATCAAGGCCAGCGAGGCGGCCGGCGTGCCGATCCGCTTCTACCGCCAGCGGCCGCAGCCGGCCTCGGCCTGAGCGGCGGCCGTGATCCCCTGGCTGGACGACTCGCCGCTGGGCGAGGCGGACTTCCCCCCCACCGACCAGGCTCTGGGCCCGGACAGCCCCGCGCCGGGCCTGCTGTGCGCGGGCGGCCGGCTCACCCCGGCGCGGCTGGAAGCGGCCTACCGGCGCGGCATCTTCCCCTGGTTCAGCCCCGGCCAGCCGCCGCTGTGGTGGAGCCCCGACCCGCGCATGGTGCTGCGGGTGGAGGACTTCAGGCTCTCGCATTCCCTGCGCAAGACGATCCGCCGCTTCCTGGCCGACCCGCGCTGCGAACTGCGCTTCGACCATGACTTCGCCGCCGTCATCGCCGCCTGCGCCAGCACGCCGCGCGCCGGTCAGCAAGGCACCTGGATCGTGCCCAGCCTGCGCCGCGCCTACCTGGACTGGCACCGCCAGGGCCGCGTGCACAGCATCGAGACCTGGATCGACGGCGAGCTGGTCGGCGGCCTCTACTGCGTCGGCCTGGGGCGCATGGTGTTCGGCGAATCGATGTTCGCGCGACGCAGCGACGCCTCGAAGATCGCGCTGGCCGCGCTGGTGGCCTTCTGCCGCGCGAGCGGCCGGCCGCTGATCGACTGCCAGCAGAACACCCGGCACCTGGCTTCGCTGGGCGGGGTGGAGTGGACGCGGCGGGCCTTCGAGGCCCATCTGCGCGAACTGCTTGACGCTGCGCCCGATCCCAAGGCCCCGCAGGCCGGGACGGCCGGTGCCTGGACCTATGATCCGGCGCACTGGTCGAGCCTGGGCCTTGCCGCCCCGGACGCCGTGTCGAGCCCCCCCGCCGCACCGCCGAGCCTGCCGTGACCTTCCCGAAAGAGCTGCCCCTCGCATCGCTCCAGTTCTATGCGACGGCGCCCTATCCCTGCAGCTACCTGCCGGGACGCCAGGCCCGGTCGCAGGTGGCCACGCCGAGCCACCTGATCCACGCCGACGCTTACTCGGGCCTGGTCGCCAGCGGCTTCCGGCGCAGTGGCATGTTCACCTACCGACCCTACTGCGACGGCTGCCAGGCCTGCCTGCCGCTGCGCGTGCCGGTGGACGATTTCCAGCCCAGCCGCAGCCAGCGCCGCGCCTGGAAGCAGCATGCGGGGCTGGAAGCCCGGGTGCTGCGGCTGTGCTTCGTGCCCGAGCACTACCAGCTCTACCTGCGCTACCAGGCTGGCCGCCATGCCGGCGGGGGCATGGACCACGATTCCATCGACCAGTACACGCAGTTCCTGCTGCAAAGCCGGGTGAATTCGCGGCTGGTGGAGTTCCGCGCGCCGGCCGCGTCCGACGGCACGCCGGGCGCGCTGAAGATGGTCTCCATCCTCGACGTGCTGAACGACGGCCTCTCGGCCGTCTACACCTTCTACGAGCCCGAGGCCGAGGCCAGCTACGGCACCTACAACGTGCTGTGGCAGATCGCGCAGACGCGGCAGCTGGGCCTGCCCCACCTCTACCTGGGCTACTGGATCGGCGAGAGCCCGAAGATGGCCTACAAGGCCCGCTTCCGGCCGCACGAGCTGCTGCGCGAGGGGCAGTGGCTGCCCGGCGGGGCCGACCCAGGCTGAGGCGCCGAGCCGGCGCACCGCCTCACTTGGCGGCAGCGGGCTTGCAGAGCTCCTGCGCCAGGGCGTCCTTGACGGTGCCGCCGGTCACCGGCTCCCAGGCCGGCTCCTCGACCTTGTAGCTGGCGACCAGCTCGCCGGCGGCCATCGCCCCGGCGTGGAAGCGGGTCTCGCGCTCACGAACCTTGGGGCCGGCGCACTGGAACTCGAACTGCGTGCGGACCGAGCTGAACACTTTGCCCTCGTAGGTGCGCGGCTTCTTGGAATCGACCAGGGTCCAGATCGCGACCGCGTCCTTGGACTTGTTGACGCCGTCGAAATCGGCGTAGAAGGTGACTTGCTCGTTGCCGCCCAGTTCGGTCCAGCCGGCCTGGGCCGGCAGGAAGGGCGTCGACAGGATGAGGGCGGCAAGGGCGGGCCGGAGGAAGGTCATGCTGGGTCCTTGAACGGCCGGGCCGCAGGAGGGTGGGAAAACAGCCCGGCATGATCGCCGATCGCCCCGCCGCCGGTCAGCCTGGGGCTGTCACCTGCTTGCGCGGCCGGGCCGGCCGACAATGCGGGCCCGCCTTCCGCCCCCCGCCCATGCCGATCGCCACCCTGGAGCAGCAACTGCACGCGCTTGGCGCAGCCCCGGTGCATGCCGCCCGCGTGCTGCGCCTGTGGAGCCGCGGCCAGCGCCTGGACGCCGGCGGCCGGCGGGCGCGCTTCCCCGACCGTCTGGTCGCCGCCCTGCCGGCGCTGCAGGCGCAGCTCGACGGGCTGCTGCGGCGCGTGTCCGCCCACCCCGCCGGCGACGGCAGCGAGCGCTGGCTGATGGCCCTGGCCGACGGCCAGACGGTGGAGACGGTGCGCCTGCCCGACGAGGGCCTGTGCGTGTCCAGCCAGGTCGGCTGCGCGGTGGGCTGCGGCTTCTGCATGACCGGGCGCGAGGGCCTCAAGCGCCAGCTCGACAGCCTGGAGATCGTCGCCCAGGTGGCCGCCGCCCGCGCCGCGGGGCCGGTGCGCAAGCTGGTCTTCATGGGCATGGGCGAACCCGCCCACAACCTGGAGGCGGTGCTGGAGGCGCTGCAGCTGCTGGGCACCCATGGCGGCCTGGGCCACAAGCAGATGACCTTCTCCACCGTGGGCGACCGGCGGGCCTTCGAAGCCCTGGGCCGATCGCCGGTGAAGCCGACGCTGGCCGTCTCGCTGCACAGCACCGACCCGGCGCGGCGCGCCGAGCTGCTGCCGCGCGCGCCACGGCTCAGCCCGCAGGAGCTGGTCGAGGCCGCCGAGGCCTACAGCCAGGCCAGCGCCCACCCCTGGATGGCGCAGTGGACGCTGCTGGACGGCGTGAACGACGGGGACGATGAGGTGGAAGGCTTCATCGACCTGCTGCGCGGCAAGCGGGTGATGCTCAACCTCATCCCCTGGAACACCGTGCCCGAGCTGGCCTTCCGCCGCCCGGCCCGTGCCCGGGCCGAGGCCCTGGCCGCCACCCTGGGCCGGCACGGCATCCTGGTCAAGCTGCGCGATTCGGCCGGGCAGGACGTGGATGCCGGCTGCGGCCAGCTCCGCGCCCGCCAGGCTCAGGGCCTGAGCCCGGTGCGCTTCAGCGGATCGGCACGCCCGTGGCCGCCTGCAGCTCCTCGCGGCTGACGCCCTCGGCCAGCTCGACGAGCTTGAGGCCCTCGGGGGTCACGTCGAGCACGGCGAGGTCGGTGATGATGCGGTCGACCACGCCCACGCCGGTGAGCGGCAGGGTGCACCGGGGCAGCAGCTTCAGGTCGGTCGTGCCGTCGCGCTTCTTGGCCACATGCTCCATCAGCACGATGACACGGCCGACGCCGGCCACCAGGTCCATGGCGCCGCCCATGCCCTTGACCATCTTGCCGGGGATCATCCAGTTGGCCAGGTCGCCATGCTCGCTGACCTGCATGGCGCCCAGGATGCTGAGGTTGATCTTGCCGCCGCGGATCATCGCGAAGCTGTCGTGGCTGCCGAAGATGGCCGAGCCGGGCAGCGTGGTCACGGTCTGCTTGCCGGCGTTGATGAGGTCGGCGTCGACGGCGTCCTCGGTCGGGAAGGGGCCGATGCCGAGCATGCCGTTCTCGCTCTGCAGCCAGACCTCGATGTCCGAGCGGACGTGGTTGGCCACCAGCGTGGGCAGGCCGATGCCGAGGTTCACATAGAAGCCGTCCTGCAGCTCCTGGGCCGCGCGGGCGGCCATCTGGTCGTGGGTCCAGGCCATGATGGGTTCTCCTGTTCGCGGTGGGGGGCTCAGACGCCGCTCGGGCGCTCGGTGATCGTGCGCTTCTCGATGCGCTTCTCGGGCTTGGCGTTGTGCACGATGCGGTGCACGTAGATGCCGGGCAGGTGGATCTCGTCCGGGCCCAGCTCGCCGACCTCGACCACCTCCTCGACCTCGACCACGCAGACCTGGCCGGCCATGGCCGCGGCCGGATTGAAGTTGCGCGCGGTCAGGCGGAAGCGCAGGTTGCCGGCCTTGTCGGCCACATGGGCCTTGACCAGGGACACGGCCGGGCGCAGCGAGCGCTCCATCAGGTAGACCTCGCCGTCGAACTCGCGGGTTTCCTTGCCCTCGGCCACCAGGGTGCCGACACCGGTCTTGGTGAAGAAGGCCGGAATGCCGGCGCCGCCGGCGCGCAGCTTCTCGGCCAGGGTGCCCTGGGGGGTGAACTCCAGCTCCAGCTCGCCGGCCAGGTACTGGCGCTCGAACTCCTTGTTCTCGCCGACGTAGCTGGAGATCATCTTCTTGATCTGCCGCGTCTCCAGCAGCTTGCCCAGGCCGAAGCCATCGACGCCGGCGTTGTTGGAGATGACCGTCAGGTCCTTGACGCCGCTGTCCTTGAGCGCGTCGATCAGGGCCTCGGGGATGCCGCAGAGGCCGAAGCCCCCGACGGCGAGCAGCTGGCCATCGCGGACCAGGCCGTCCAGGGCGGCAGCGGCATGGGGGTAGAGCTTGTTCATGCGGACCTCTTCGGAGGGGAGGGGCGTGCGGGGAGGAGGGAGGCGCGGACGACCGCAGCCACCCCGTCAGTTTGATGCGTATGAGCCTACGTAAAATCGCCTAAGGCAAACCCCAGGGTGCCGCCCGCCGACCATGCCCCGATCCCCCGCCCCCCCGCTGCCCCCGGGCGCCTGCGACACCGACTACCGCACCGCCTTCGCGCTGGCGCCGGTGGGCCTGGTGATCTCGCGCGAGCGGCGCATGGTCGACTGCAACCAGGCCTTCTGCCGCATCTTCCGCACCCACCGCGAGCTGCTGATCGGCCAGAGCTTCGCCCTGCTCTACCCCAGCCACGAGGAGTTCGAGCGCACCGGCGCGCGCATCGTCGCGCGGCTCGACGCCGAGGGCCACTACGCCGACGACCGCGTGATGAAGCGCAGCCCCAGCGACCCGCGTGGCGAGCTGTTCTGGTGCCATGTGGCCGGCCAGGCCCTGAACCCGGCCGCGCCGCACGAGGCCGGGCTGTGGAGCTTCGAGGACCTGTCGGACAAGCGCGCCGTCGCGCCGCTGGCCGCCGACGGCCGCGGCGCGCTGACCGCGCGCGAGCGCGAGGTGGCGGCCCTGCTGATCGAGGGCCAGCGCAGCAAGCAGATCGGCCGCCAGCTCGGCCTGAGCCCGCGCACGGTGGATGTCTACCGCGGCCGGCTGCTGCGCAAGCTCGGCGCCTCCAGCACGCCGGAACTGGTGCAGAAGCTGCTGGCCGCAGGCTGAGGGCGGGGCGGGCCCGGCGACCGTTTCACAGCCCTGACACCGGCCGCGGGTGTGATGGCGGCCTGTGCCGTCTCTGCCCGTCCCCGCCCCTGCCCCCGCCCTGCCGCGCGGCTTCCGCCGCCTGGTGCTGGCCCAGGCCCTGTCCGCCCTGGCCGACCACGCGCTGCTGATCCTCGCGATCGCGCGGATGCTGGAGCTGGCGGCACCGGCCTGGGCGCCGCCGCTGCTCAAGCTGGGCTTCACCGCAGCCTATGTGCTGCTGGCCCCGCTGGTCGGCGTGCTGGCCGATGCCCTGCCCAAGGCGCGGCTGATGGCCGGCAGCCATGCCCTGAAGGCGCTGGGGGCGGCCCTGCTGCTGGCCGGCACCAGCGCCTGGGGGCCCTTGCTCGCCTACGCCCTGGCCGGCCTGGGCGCGGCCCTGTATTCGCCCGCCAAGTACGGCCTGGTCGCCGAGAGCGTGGCGCCGGCCGGCCTGGTGCGGGCCAATGGCTGGCTGGAAGCCAGCACCGTCTGCGCCGCCCTGCTGGGCGCCGGTCTGGGCGGCTTGCTGATCTCACCGCAGGGGCCGGGCCAGGCGCCCCTGCTGCAGGCCCTCGGCGAGCGGCTGGCCGGCCTGCTGCCGGGCTGCGGCGCAAGCTGCGCGGATCCGGCGGCCAGCCTGTTGTGGCCGGCCCTGGGCCTGCTGCTGCTGCTCTACGCGGGCGCGGGCCTGGCCCATTGCGGGCTGCCACAGCCGATGCCGGGCGCGGGCCGGCCGCGCCGGCGGCGCAGCGCCCAGCTGCTGCGCGGCTTCGCCTGCGACGGCCAGCGACTCTGGCGCGACCCCGAGGCCCGCCTGGCCCTGGGCGCGACGGCCTTGAGCTGGGCCGTGGGCGCCGCGCTGCAGTTCCTCGTGCTGCGCTGGGGCCAGGAGCAGCTGGACCTGGGCCTGGACGCCGCGGCCGGCCTGCAGGGCGTGGTCGCGCTTGGCGTGGTCGCCGGGGCCGTGCTGGCCGGACGCTGCATTCCGCTGGAGCGCAGCACCCGCGTGCTGCCGGCCGGCCTGCTGCTGGCCGGCCTGCTGCCGGCGCTGTGCTGGATCGAACAGCCGTGGGCCGGTCTGCCGCTGCTGCTGGCGGTGGGCCTGCTGGCCGGGGTCCTGGTCGTGCCGATGAATGCCCTGCTGCAGGCCCGCGGCCAGCTGCTGCTGAGCGCGGGCCGCACGGTGGCCGTGCAGAACTTCGGCGAGAACCTCGGCATGTTGCTGATGCTCGGCGGCTACAGCGCCGCAGCCGCGCTCGGGGCCTCGGTGGCGGGACTGGCCCTCGGTCTGGCGCTGCTGGTGCTGAGCGGCCTGCTGGTCCTGATGCGGCAGCCGGCCGCACGGCCGGTCGGTCCCGGAGCCCGCGGATGAAACCCGCCCCCTGCCCAGCCCCTGGCCGCCTCCGGCGGCCGGGGAGCCCATCCTCTTTTCATGCCCCCCCGGACCCGCGCCGATGAAGATCCTGATCGTCACCGAAGCCTGGGACCCCCAGGTCAATGGCGTGGTCCGCACGCTGAAGATGACCCGCCGCGAGCTGCAGGCCCTGGGCCATGAGGTCGCGCTGCTGACGCCGGCGGCCTTCCGCTCCCTGCCCTGCCCGACCTATCCGGAGATCCGCCTCAGCCTGGCCAGCCGCCGCGCGGTGGCGCGGGCGATCGACGCCGAGGCACCCGACTGCCTGCACCTCGCCACCGAAGGCCCGCTGGGCTGGGCCGCGCGGGCGGTGGCCCTTGAGCGCGGCTGGCCCTTCACCACGGCTTATCACAGCCGCTTCCCCGAGTACGTGCACGCGCGCTGCCGCATGCCCCTGCCCTGGATGTATGCGCTGCTGCGCCGCTTCCACAACGCCGGCCGCGCAACCCTGGTGCCCACGCCGGCCATCGTCCGCGACCTGCAGGCGCGCGGCTTCAGTCAGGCCCGGCTGTGGAGCCGCGGCGTGGACCTGGGCACCTTCCACGACGAAGGCCTGCGGCTCGAACGCCAGGCTTCGCCGGTCTTCCTCTACGTCGGCCGCCTGGCCGTGGAGAAGAACGTCGAGGCCTTCCTGACCCTGGACCTGCCGGGCGAGAAATGGGTGGCGGGCGACGGCCCGGCGCGGGCGCGGCTGGAAGCCGCCCACCCCGAGGCGCGCTGGTTCGGCGTGCTCGATGGCGCCTCCCTCGCGACGCTCTACCGCAGCGCGGACGTGATGGTCTTCCCCAGCCGCACCGACACCTTCGGCCTGGTGATGCTGGAGGCCATGGCCTGCGGCACGCCGGTGGCGGCCTACCCGGTGCCCGGCCCCCTGGACGTGATCGGCGACGGCCCGGGCGGCGTCCTGCACGAGGACCTGCGCAGCGCCTGCCTGCAGGCCCTGGAGCGGCCCCGCCGCGGGGCCCGCGCCCACGCCGAGCGTCACAGCTGGGCGGCGGCCAGCGCGCAGTTCCTGCAGGCGCTGGCGCCCATCCCGCCGAGCCTGCGGGGGGCGGCCGCGCGGCCGGTCGGCAAGCGCCCGGCCGGCGGGGCGGCCTAGACGCCGAAGCCGTCGTCGGCCTGGATGATGGCGCCGTTGAGGTAGTGGCTCTCGCGGGCGCAGAGCATGACGATCAGGCTGTCCAGATCCTGCGGCTGGCCCAGGCGCTTGCGCGGCAGCACGTCGAGCAGCTCGCGGCCGGGCTCGGTCGACCAGTAGTGGCGGTTCAGGTCGGTGTCGATGTAGCCGGGGCAGATCGCATTGACATTGATGCCCTTGGGCCCCCACTCCAGCGCCATCGCGCGGGTCATGTGGATGACGGCCGCCTTGCTCATGGCATAGACCCCGAGGCGTCCGATCACGCGCAGGCCGGCCATCGAGGCCACATTGACGATGCGGCCCCCGGCGAAAGTGCCGGGCGCCAGGCCCTGGGCCCGCGCCAGCATGCGCTTGGCCACGGCCTGGGCCACGAAGAAGGCGCCGCGGGTGTTGACGGCGAAGAGCGCGTCGAAGTCCTCGGGCTGCACATCCAGCAGCTTCTGCGAACGGCTGAGGCCGGCGTTGTTGACCAGGATGTCGATCGGGCCGACCTCGGTTTCGGCATGGGCCACGGCCGCCGCGATGCTGTCGGGGTCGTCCACCTCCAGGCCGACCACGTGGGCATCGCCCCCCGCGCCCTCGATCTCCGAGCGCAGGGTCTTCAGCGTCTCGATCTGCCGGCCGGCCAGCACCACGGCCGCGCCGGCCCGGGCCAGCGTGCGGGCGAACTGCGCACCGAGATCGCCCGAGGCCCCGGTGATCAGGGCCACGCGGCCGGACAGGTCGAGGGTGTAGCTCATGGTTGGGACGGGATGCAGGACAGGGTGAAACGAGCCTAGCACGCCCCCCTGCACCGCCCCGGCCGCGGGGATCGGCTGGGGGGCCGGCCCGGCGCAGGGCCACCCCCCAAAAATCGAACGATCGTTCGATTTACAGCCCCATCCCTGCCTAGAATCCCACACAGCTCTGGAGCCCCGCCATGCAAACGCCCCCCGATCTGCTCGCCAGCCACGGCCCGCGCGACACCCTCGACGTCGACGTCCTCATCGTCGGCGCCGGCCCGGCCGGCCTGGCCACGGCCATCCGCCTCAAGCAGCTCGCCGCCGCCGCGGGCACCGAGCTCTCCGTCTG
>NZ_JACIVI010000010.1 GCF_014145335.1 Aquariibacter albus
CCGCCTCACTCCACCGCCTTGACCATGTCCTCGACGACCTTCTTGGCGTCGCCGAAGACCATCATGGTCTTGTCCATGTAGAAGAGCTCGTTGTCCAGGCCGGCGTAGCCGGCGGCCATGGAGCGCTTGTTGACGATGATGGTCTTGGCCTTGTAGGCCTCCAGGATGGGCATGCCGTAGATCGGCGTGCCCTTCTGCAGCGCCGCGGGGTTCACCACGTCGTTGGCCCCCAGGATGATGGCCACGTCGGCCTGGCCGAACTCGCCGTTGATGTCCTCCATCTCGAAGACCTGGTCGTAGGGCACCTCGGCCTCGGCCAGCAGCACGTTCATGTGCCCCGGCATCCGTCCGGCCACCGGGTGGATGGCGTACTTCACCGTCACGCCCTTCTCGGTGAGCTTGTGCGCCAGCTCCTTGACCGCGTGCTGCGCGCGCGCCACCGCCAGGCCGTAGCCCGGCACGATGATCACCGTCTCCGCATTGCCCATGATGAAGGCCGCATCGTCGGCGCTGCCGCTCTTGACGCTGCGCTGCTGCTGCGCGCCGGCCACGGCCGCCGTCGCATCCCCGCCGAAGCCGCCCAGGATCACATTGAAGAAAGAGCGGTTCATCGCCTTGCACATGATGTACGAGAGGATGGCGCCCGAGGAGCCGACCAGGCTGCCGGCGATGATCAGCATCGAGTTGTTCAGCGAGAAGCCGATGCCCGCGGCCGCCCAGCCCGAATAGCTGTTGAGCATGGACACCACCACCGGCATGTCCGCCCCGCCGATCGGGATGATGATCAGCACGCCCAGCACGAAGCTCAGGGCCAGCATCAGGAAGAAGGCCGTCCAGTTCTCCGTCAGCGCGAAGGCGATGCCCAGGCCCACCGTGGCCAGGCCCAGCACCAGATTGAGCAGGTGCTGGCCGCCGAAGGTGACCGGCGCGCCCTGGAAGAGGCGGAACTTGTACTTGCCGCTGAGCTTGCCGAAGGCGATGACCGAGCCGCTGAAGGTGATGGCGCCGATGGCCGCGCCCAGGAAGAGCTCGATCTTGTTGCCGAAGGGAATCGCCACGCCCTTGGCGGCGATGCCGAAGGCCCAGGGCTCGGCCACGGCAGCCACGGCGATGAAGACCGCGGCCAGGCCGATCATGCTGTGCATGAAGGCCACCAGCTCGGGCATCTTGGTCATCTCCACGCGCTTGGCCATCACGGCCCCCGCGCCACCGCCGACGACCAGGGCCGCCAGCACATAGGGCAGGCCGCCGGCGCTGCTGTTGGCGCCGAGCTGCTGGGCGATGAGCGCGGCGGTGGTGAGCACGGCGATGGTCATGCCGGCCATGCCGAAGAGGTTGCCGCGGATGGAGGTCGTCGGATGCGACAGGCCCTTGAGGGCCTGGATGAAGCAGACGCTGGCGACCAGGTAGAGGAAAACGACGAGGTTCAGGCTCATGTCAGTGCTTTCCTTCGGCGGCCTTGGCGGGGCGCTCTTTCTTCTTGAACATCTCAAGCATGCGGCGGGTGACGAGGAAGCCGCCGAAGACGTTGACGGCGGCCAGGGCCACGGCGAGCACGCCCATGGTCTGTCCGAGGACGGTCTCGGTGAGGGCGGCGGCGAGCATGGCGCCGACGATGACGATGGCCGAGATGGCGTTGGTCACGGCCATCAGCGGCGTGTGCAGGGCGGGCGTGACGGTCCAGACCACGTGGTAGCCCACGTAGATGGCCAGCACGAAGATCACGAGGTTCA
>NZ_JACIVI010000011.1 GCF_014145335.1 Aquariibacter albus
CCACGGCCCGCGCGACACCCTCGACGTCGACGTCCTCATCGTCGGCGCCGGCCCGGCCGGCCTGGCCACGGCCATCCGCCTCAAGCAGCTCGCCGCCGCCGCGGGCACCGAGCTCTCCGTCTGCGTGCTCGAAAAAGGCTCCGAGCCCGGCGCCCACACCCTCTCGGGCGCCATCATGGACCTGCGCGCCCTGCATGAGCTCCTGCCCGAGGCCAAGGCCCAGGGTGCCCCCCTGGGCCTGCCGGTGGCTGCAGACGAGTTCCTCTTCCTCTCCGAGTCCGGCGCCCGCGCCACGCCTGAGGCCCTGCTGCCCGAGTGCTTCCAGAACCACGGCCACCGCATCCTCTCGCTCGGCGCCCTGGTGCGCTGGCTGGGCCAGCAGGCCGAGGCCCTGGGGGTGGATGTCTTCCCGGGCTTTGCCGCCTCCGAGCTGCTCTTCGATGCGTCTGGCGCCGTCGTCGGTGCCGCCACCGGCCACCAGGGCCTGGGCAAGGATGGATCGCCCACCGCTGGCTTCGCCCTGGGCATGGAGCTGCGCGCGAAGTACACGGTGCTGGCCGAGGGCTCGCGCGGCCATCTGGGCAAGCAGGCGATTGCCCACTTCGGCCTGGATGCGGGCCGCGATCCGCAGAGCTACGGCCTGGGCATCAAGGAGGTCTGGGAGGTGCCTGCTGCGCAGCACCGCCCGGGGCTGGTGGTGCATACCGCCGGCTGGCCGCTCGATGGTCAGACTTATGGCGGCAGCTTCCTGTACCACGGCGAGGGCAACACGATCGCCCTGGGCTTCGTGGTGGGCCTGGACTATGCGAACCCCTGGCTGAGTCCCTTCGAGGAGTTCCAGCGCTGGAAGACGCATCCGGCGATCCGGGGGCATCTGGCGGGCGGCAAGCGCATCGCCTACGGGGCCCGGGCGATCACGGCCGGGGGGATCCTGTCGCTGCCCCGGTTGTGCTTTCCGGGCGGGGTGCTGGTGGGCTGCGAGGCGGGCACGCTCAATGCCAGCCGGATCAAGGGCAGCCATGCGGCGATCAAGACGGGGATGCTGGCGGCCGAGTCGGCCTTTGCCGCGCTCCAGGCCGGTCGCCAGCACGATGAGCTGCTCGATTACCCGGCGGCCTTCGAGGCCTCGTGGCTGCATGCGGAGCTGCGCCGGGCGAAGAACTTCAAGCAGTGGTTCAAGAAGGGCCGCGCGGTGGGCACGCTGATGACGGGCCTGGAGCAGTGGCTGCTGCCCAAGCTGGGGGTGCAGGAGCCGCCGTGGACGATCCACCGCACGCAGCCCGACCATGCCGCGCTCAGGCCGGCGGCCGACTGCCCGCGCATCGACTACCCCAAGCCCGACGGGGTGCTGAGCTTTGACCGGCTCTCCAGCGTGTTCCTGAGCAACACGAACCATGCGGAGGATCAGCCGGCGCATCTGACGCTGCGGGACGCGGGGGTGCCCACGCGGATCAATCTGGCGGTCTACGGCGGGCCCGAGGCGCGCTACTGCCCGGCGGGGGTCTATGAGTTCGTGCCCGCGGACGACGGGGCCCAGCGCCTGCAGATCAACGCGCAGAACTGCGTGCACTGCAAGACCTGCGACATCAAGGATCCGACGCAGAACATCGTGTGGGTGACGCCCGAGGGCGGCGG
>NZ_JACIVI010000002.1:0-236642 GCF_014145335.1 Aquariibacter albus
GCGGCGCCGCACCTTGCGCTTGAGGTTCAGGCGCATCGCGCAGTACACCCGGTACACACGCTTGTGGTTCCAGCCGTGCCCGTCCTGACGCAGCCGGTCGAAGCACTTCCAGAACCCCCAGCGTGGGCGCTTTTCCAGCATGCCGTTGATCGCCTGGATGACCGGCGCATCCTTGGCCGCCTGGTCCGTCGTGGGCTTGTACAACGCCGACCGCGGTAGCCCCACGGCCTAGCAGGCGCGCACTCGGGACAGATGGTGTTCGTCGACCATGATCTGCACCGCAGCTCGCCTGGCGATCGGCGTCACAATTTTCGCGACAGCACGTCCTTGATCGCGGCGTTCTCCAGTGCCAGGTCGGCATACATGCGTTTGAGCCGCGCGTTCTCCGCCTCGAGCTCCTTGACGCGCTTGAGCTCGTTGACGGACATGCCCGCGAACTTGCTCTTCCACTGGTAGTACGTCGCCGAGCTGATGCCGTGCTTGCGGCAGACCTCCGCCACGGCCAGCCCCGTCTCGCCCTCGCTCAGGATCGCCAGGATCTGGCTCTCTGTGATTCTCGACTTCCTCATCGCTCTTCCTCGAAGATGCGGAAGTCTCCACTTTCAGGTTGTCTACTCAGCGGGGGAGCTTACGCGCGTGCTTGATGCGGGCGGCGGCAATGCGGGCTTTGAGCGGGTCGCAGAGGGCGAGGAGTTCGGTGACGCTGGCGACGATGCGACGTTGCTTGGCTAGGGGCTGAACGGGAAACGCGCACGCACGCAACGGCGTGATGTTGATCGACGCGAGGTTCGTCGTCTGCTTGGATGCGCCAGTGAAGTAGTCGCGTGCCACCGGGCTGTTGAGATACAGCTCAACCCACTGCAGGTCGAGTTCATCCGAACACGGCCGCGCACGGAAGACATAGCTCTGATGCAGGCACAGCGGCAGATCGTCGGCCCACATCGCAGTGCGGCCAACCTTGTCCCAATCGCCTCCCTCGGTGATCAGCAGGTCGCCGGCTTCGAGTCGGTACTTCTCGATCTCGTCGCCCGGAATCTCTTCTTGCTCACGACGCTCCCTGGGCGCCGGTCTGGGGCCGGCGATGCCCATGGATTCTGCCGTCCGCCTTGCGTGGGCCCTGAGCCTCACCCCACCCGATCCAGCAGCATCGCATCCCCATAGCTGAAGAAGCGGTAGCGCTGCGCCACCGCGTGGGCGTAGAGGGCCTGCATGCGGGCGTGGCCGGTGAAGGCGCTGACCAGCATCAGCAGCGTGCTCTTGGGCAGGTGGAAGTTGGTGACGAGGCGCTCGACCACGCGGAAGCGGAAGCCGGGGGTGATGAAGATGTCGGTCTCCTGCGCGCCGGGGGCGGGCAGGCCGTCGGGGGTGTTGCGGGCGGCGGATTCGAGCGCGCGCAGCGTGGTGGTGCCGACCGCGACGATGCGGCCGCCGGCCGCGCGGGTGCGGGCGATGGCGTCGACGGTGGCGGCCGGCACCTCGAAGCATTCGCTGTGCATGCGGTGCTCGCTCAGGCGCTCGGCCCGCACCGGCTGGAAGGTGCCGGCGCCCACATGCAGGGTGACGGCGGCGCGCTGCACGCCGCGCGCGTCCAGGGCGGCCAGCACGCCTTCGTCGAAGTGCAGCGAGGCGGTCGGCGCGGCCACGGCACCGGGCGCGCGCGCGAAGACGGTCTGGTAGCGGCGCGCGTCCTCGGCATCGTCGGCATGGGTGATGTAGGGCGGCAGCGGCACGTGGCCGCAGCGGGCCAGCAGGGCCAGGGCCTCGCCGGGGAAGGCCAGGCGGAAGAGGCTGTCCTCCGGCCCGCAGCGGCCCAGCACCTCGGCGCGGAAGCCGGGGGCGCCGTCGCGGCCATCGAAATCCACCGCCTGCCCGGCCTTGGGCGATTTGCTGGCGCGCAGATGGGCCCAGACCTCATGCACCCCCTCCGGCGTGGCCGGTGCGGGCAGCACGCGCTCGACCAGGGCCTCGACCCGGCCGCCGCTGGCCTTGGCGCCATGCAGGCGGGCGGGGATGACCTGGGTGTCGTTGAAGACCAGCAAGTCGCCCGGATTCAGCAGCGCGGGGAGCTCGCGGAAGACGCGGTCGGCGAAGGGCTCGGCCCGGCCGTCGAGCAGGCGCGAGGCGCTGCGCTCGGCCGCCGGATGCTGGGCGATCAGCTCGGGCGGCAGGGTGTAGTCGAAATCGGCGAGGCGCAGCTCGGGGGAGGCTTGGGGGGTGGCGCTCATGCAGGGGCCCGGCTGGACCGGCCGGGTCGGAGAGAGAACAGGGGGGAAGGGGGCGGGAGGGGCGGAGGCCCCGCGCGCCGCAGCCGCGATGATGCCGCCGGCCTGAGCCGGACGCCGTCAGGCCCTGCGGCGCTTGGCCTGACGGCTGAGCGGCGCGCCCGGTCGGGCCGGCCTCGGCAGAATGCCGCGATGCCTGCCGCCTCCGCCCCGCCGCCCGCTGCTCCGCGCGGTCGTCGCGCGGCCCCGGCGACGGTCGAGGCCCGGCCGGCCGCCAAGTCCGCACTCAAGCCCCTGTCGGCCCCGCAGCGGGCGATGGAGCGCCTGGGCCTGACCCGGCCGATCGATCTGGCCCTGCACCTGCCCCTGCGCTACGAGGACGAGACCCGCCTCACCGCCATCGCCGCCGCCCGGCCCGGCGAGACCGTGCAGGTGGAAGGCACGGTGCGCGAGGCGCAGGTCGAGCTGCGCGGCCGCCGCCAGCTCGTCGTGCGGCTGGCGGACGCCAGCGGCAGCCTGATGCTGCGCTTCCTGCACTTCTACCCGGCGCAGCAGAAGCTGATGGCGCCCGGCGCCCGGCTGCGGGTGCGCGGCGAGCTGCGCGGTGGTTTCTTCGGGCCGGAGATGGTCCACCCCACCGTCAAGGCGGTGACGGACGACACCCCGCTGGCCGCTGCGCTGACGCCGGTCTACCCGGCCAGCGCGCAGCTGCCGCAGGCCTATCTGCGCAAGGCCGTGGCGGCCGGACTGGCGCGGGCGCCGCTGGACGAGATCCTGCCGCCGGGCGTGGTGCCGGCCGGCCTGCCGACGCTGCGCGAGGCCCTGCGCTTCCTGCACCATCCGGCCCCCGAGGTGGCCCTGGCCACGCTGGAGGATCACAGCCATCCGGCCTGGCAGCGCCTGAAGTTCGAGGAGCTGCTGGCCCAGCAGCTCGCGCAGCTGCAGGCCCGCCGCGAGCGCGCCCGCCAGCGCGCGCCCGTGCTGCGCGGCCGGCCCGGCGGCCTGCATGAGCGCTTGCTCGCCACCCTGCCCTTCGCCCTGACCGGCGCGCAGCGCCGCTGCGCGGAAGAGATCGCCGCCGACCTGGCCGGCCTGGCGCCGGCTGGCGCCGACACCCCGCCGCCGGCCGGTCCCAGTCCCATGCACCGCCTGCTGCAGGGCGACGTCGGCTCGGGCAAGACGGTGGTGGCTGCGCTGGCCGCCGCCATCGCGCTGGATGCCGGCTGGCAGTGCGCGCTGATGGCGCCCACCGAGATCCTGGCCGAGCAGCATGCGCGCAAGCTGGTCGACTGGCTGGTGCCGCTGGGCGTGGGCGTGGCCTGGCTCAGCGGCAGCCGCAAAGGCAAGGCGCGCCAGGCCGAGCTGGCCCGGGTGGCCAGCGGCGCGGCCCAGCTCGTCGTCGGCACCCATGCCGTGATCCAGGACGAGGTGCGCTTCGCCCGCCTGGGCCTGGCCATCGTCGACGAGCAGCACCGCTTCGGCGTGGCCCAGCGCCTGGCCCTGCGGCGCAAGCTGGCCGGCGCCGACGCCCTTCCGGGGGCCGAGGTCGCCAGGCCATCGGGCTCAGCGTCTGAGCCCCACCTGGAGCCGCACCTGCTGATGATGAGCGCCACGCCCATCCCCCGCACCCTGGCGATGACGCTGTTTGCCGACCTGGACCTGAGCACGCTCGACGAGCTGCCGCCCGGCCGCACCCCCATCGTCACCAAGGTGCTGGCCGAGGCCAAGCGCGAGGCCGTGATCGAGCGCATCCGCGACGAGGTGGCCCAGGGCCGGCAGGTCTACTGGGTCTGCCCCCTGATCGGCGAAACCGCCGAAGGCGAGGCAGGGGCCGGGGCCGAGCTTCCCGCCGTCGAGCCCCCGCCCCGCCCCCGCGCCCGCCGGGGCGCGGCCGCCGCCGGCGGCGAGCCGCCCGAGCTGCGCGACGTGATCGCCACCCATGCCGAGCTGTGCGAAGCCCTGGGAGGCCGCGTGCCGGCGGGGCCGGCCTCGGCCGAGGCGTCGCCTGCCCTGCCCGGGTCGACGGTCGATGCGGTGCCCCAAGGGGTGGCTGCGTCCTCGCCCGCGGGGACGTCGGCTGCGCCCGCGCCCCTCGTCGGCCTCATCCACGGCCGCCTGCCCGCCGCCGAGAAAGCCGCCGTCATGGCCGACTTCGCCGCCGGCCGCACCCGCCTGCTGGTGGCCACCACGGTCATCGAAGTGGGCGTGGATGTGCCCAAGGCCAGCCTCATGGTCATCGAGCATGCCGAGCGCTTCGGCCTGGCCCAGCTTCACCAGCTGCGCGGCCGGGTGGGGCGGGGCTCGGTGGCCAGCGTCTGCGTGCTGATCTACAGCCCGCCGCTCTCGCCCACCGGCCGCGAGCGCCTCAAGGCCATGGCCGAGACCACCGACGGCTTCGAGATCGCCCGCCGCGACCTGCAGATCCGCGGCCCCGGCGAATTCCTCGGCGCCCGCCAGAGCGGCGTCGCCCTGTTGCGCTTCGCCGACCTGGAGGAGGACAGCGCCCTGCTGCAGCAGGCCCGCGAGCTCGCCCCCCGCCTGGCCCAGCGCGACCCGCGCATCGCCCAGGCCCAGATCGACCGCTGGCTGGGCTCGCGGCAGGAGTTCATGAAGGCCTGAGCGACTCACTTATTTGCCGCTCCTTCCGGTGCGGCTTGCTTGGCCTTGTTGGTCGCCTTCCTCTCAAGTTCTATTGCAAAAGCTTTATTCGCAAAAAGTGCATCCAGTCCCGTATTTTCGACATATTTTCCGAGAGCGCCATCCGCTTGCTCTAGCCCGCCAATCAAGCTGCATGCGCCGTGGTATGTGATGGCGTCAGCGATGGCGCCTTCAAGGGTGTAGTCTCCTTTGGCGTCTTTGCGTGCCTCAAATATTTTCTCCATGATGTCGCTGCGTCGCTTGCTGATCCCTTTGACGATGACTTGTGCGGCAACGTCGGCGTAAAAAGAGTGATTCGCTTCAGCCCGAACGCCGCTGGCCGTTCCTGAAAGGGCTGAAAGATAAGACGCCGCGCCCCCAGTGGTTACGGCCCCTGCTGCCCCGAAAAAGGTTGCGGCAGACCCGTACCAAAAGTTGAGATTGGACTGCTTTCTCTTCAAGATGGTCTTGTACTCTTCGCATCGACTGTTTGAGGCCATGATGATGCGGTCTTGAATGCGATTGCGTTCAGCGGATGGGAAAGGAGACGCCTTCTCTGCTAGAACCTGTTCCAGAAGTGCTTTATCAGTTTGCGTGTTGGCCTTCCCGCCTTTTCTTGCTCCCGGCTTGATTAGCTCAATGAGGTCAACTTCGCCAATCGGTATGGTGTCGCCAAAAGGGTCTTCCGAACTGTACTTGGTGCTTTTTACTGCGTCATTGAGGGTTGTGCAGCCAGCTGATGCCAAGGCTCCCGTGATGGCTGCGAAAACATAGATGACTCTCATGGATTCCTCCCGGATTGATATGGTGCGTTGTCATCGTTATTGGTCTCAGGTGTTGCAGCAACACACACCGATTGGTGCTTGGAGGTCGGTGCGAGATCAACTACAAACAATGTTTGTTTTGGTGAGTTGGCTTACAGAAGCTTGTAGGATTGCTGAATGACCCTCACCGAACTCCGCTACATCGTCGCCGTCGCGCGCGAGCGGCATTTCGGCCGCGCGGCCGAGGCCTGCTTCGTCTCGCAGCCCACGCTCAGCGTGGCCATCAAGAAGCTGGAGGACGAGCTGGACTGCAAGATCTTCGAGCGCGGCAGCAGCGAGGTCTCGGTCACGCCGCTGGGCGACGAGATCGTCCGCCAGGCGCAGTCGGTGATCGAGCAGGCGGCCGCGATCAAGGAGATCGCCAAGCGCGGCAAGGACCCGCTGGCCGGCCCGCTTCGCCTGGGCATCATCTACACGATCGGGCCCTACCTCTTGCCGGAGCTGGTCCGGAACGCGATCGACCGTGTGCCGCAGATGCCGCTGATGCTGCAGGAGAACTTCACGGTCAAGCTGCTCGACATGCTGCGCACCGGTGAGCTGGATGCGGCCATCCTGGCCGAGCCTTTTCCGGACACCGGCCTGGCCGTTGCGCCGCTCTACGACGAGCCCTTCATGGTGGCCGCACCGGCCACGCATGCCCTGGCCCGGCGCGCATCCGTCAGCGCCGAGGAGCTGAAGCAGGAAACCATGCTGCTGCTCGGCAACGGCCACTGCTTCCGCGACCACGTGCTGGAGGTCTGCCCCGAGTTCGCCCGCTTCTCCAGCGATGCCGAGGGCATCCGCAAGAGCTTCGAGGGCAGCTCGCTGGAGACGATCAAGCACATGGTCGCGTCCGGCATGGGCGTGACGGTGGTGCCGCAGCTCAGCATCCCCGAGGCCGGGCAGGCGCCGGCCAATCCGCACCTGCGCTACATCCCCTTCAGCGATCCGGTGCCCACGCGCCGCGTGGTGCTGGTCTGGCGCCGCACCTTCACCCGCTACGAGGCCATCGCCGCGCTTCGCAATGCGATCTACGCCTGCGCGCTGCCCGGCGTGAAGCGGCTCACGGCCTGAGCCTGGTCTGAAGAAGGCGCGCCCCGCGGCCTGGATCGCAGGCGGCGGGGCGCGTGGGCTTCAGCGGGGCCCGGGATCACCGGGCCGGGCGTCGGGCTGCAAGGGGTGGCGGCCGATCGCTTCGAGGAAGCTCGGGGCGTCAGCGCAGGTCGTAGCGGTCCAGCTCCATCACCTTGGCCCAGGCCTGGGCGAAGTCCTGCACCAGCTTGGCTTCGCCGCCGGCTTCGGCATAGACCTCGGCCAGCGCGCGCAGTTGCGAGTTGGAGCCGAAGACCAGGTCGACGACGGTCGCCGTCCACTTCAACGCACCCGTCTTGCGGCAACGGCCTTCGAGCACGCCGGCCTGGCTGGCCGAGCGGCTCCACTCGGTGTCCATGTCGAGCAGGTTGACGAAGAAGTCCTTGCTCAGGGTTTCCGGCCGCTGGGTGAAGATGCCGTGGCGCGAGCCGTCGAAATTGGCATTCATCGCCCGCAGGCCGCCCACCAGCACCGTCATCTCGGGCGCGCTCAGGCCCAGCAGCTGGGCCTTGTCGACCAGCAGCTCGGCGGCCACGTCCTCCAGGCCCTGGTGCACATAGTTGCGGAAGCCATCGGCCAGCGGCTGCAGCACGGCGAAGGACTCGACATCGGTCTGATCCTGGCTTGCATCCGTGCGGCCGGGGGTGAAGCGCACGCTCACGGTGTGGCCCGCCTTCTGCGCGGCGGCTTCCACCGCGGCGCCGCCGGCCAGCACGATGAGATCGGCCAGGGAGATCTTCTTGCCGCCCGAGGCGCTGGCGTTGAAGTCCTTCTGGATGCCTTCCAGGAGGGCGAGCACCTTGCCCAGTTCCGCCGGCTGGTTGACGGCCCATGCCTTCTGCGGCGCCAGGCGGATGCGGGCGCCGTTGGCGCCGCCGCGCTTGTCGCTGCCCCGGAAGCTCGAGGCCGAGGCCCAGGCCGTGCGCACGAGCTGGGCGATCGACAGGCCGGAGGCCAGCACCTTGGCCTTGAGCGCGGCCACGTCGGCGGCATCGACCAGGGCATGGTCGACCGCTGGTACCGGGTCCTGCCAGATCAGGCTTTCCTGCGGCACGAGCTTGCCGAGGTAGCGGCTGCGCGGGCCCATGTCGCGGTGGGTGAGCTTGAACCAGGCGCGGGCGAAGGCGTCGGCGAAGGCGGCCGGGTCGGCCAGGAAGCGGCGCGAGATCTTCTCGTAGGCGGGATCCATGCGCAGCGCCAGGTCGGCGGTGGTCATCATCGGCGCGTGGCGCTTGGACGGGTCGTGGGCGTCGACCACATCGTCGGCGCCCGCGCCACCCTTGGGATGCCACTGGTGGGCGCCGGCCGGGCTCTTGGACAGCTCCCACTCGTACTTGAAGAGGGTCTCCAGGTAGCCGTGGTCCCAGGTGGTGGGGTGGGGCTTCCAGGCGCCCTCGATGCCGCTGGTGATGGTGTCGCCGCCCTTGCCGCTGCCGTGGCGGTTGGCCCAGCCGAAGCCCATCTGCTCCAGCGGCGCGCCTTCGGGTTCGGGGCCGACGTTGGAGGCCGGGGCGGCGCCGTGGGCCTTGCCGAAGGTGTGGCCGCCGGCCACCAGGGCCACGGTCTCCTCGTCGTTCATGGCCATGCGGGCGAAGGTCTCGCGGATGTCATGCGCGGAGAGCAGCGGGTCGGGCTTGCCGTCCGGGCCTTCGGGGTTCACGTAGATCAGGCCCATCTGCACGGCGGCCAGGGGGTTGGCCAGGTCGCGCTTGCCGCTGTAGCGGCTGCCCGGCTTGTCGCTGGTGGCCAGCCATTCGGCCTCGGGGCCCCAGTTGATGTCGATCTCGGGCTCGTAGATGTCGGGGCGGCCGCCGGCGAAGCCGAAGGTCTTGAAGCCCATGGACTCCATGGCCACATTGCCGGCCAGCACGATGAGGTCGGCCCAGGACAGGTGCTTGCCGTACTTCTGCTTGATGGGCCACAGCAGGCGGCGGGCCTTGTCGAGGTTGCCGTTGTCGGGCCAGCTGTTGGTGGGGGCGAAGCGCTGCGCGCCGGTGCCCGCGCCGCCGCGGCCGTCATGGATGCGGTAGGTGCCGGCGGCATGCCAGGTCATGCGCACGAAGAAAGGACCGTAGTGGCCGTAGTCGGCCGGCCACCAGTCCTTGGAGTCGGTCATCAGCGCCTTCAGGTCGGCGACGACGGCATCCAGGTCCAGCTGCCTGAAGGCCTCGGCGTAGTCGAAGGCCTCGCCCATCGGGTTCGCCCGGGCCGACTGCTGATGCAGGATGGACAGGTTCAGTTGCTCGGGCCACCAGTCGCGCGGCGTGCGTGCCCGGGTGGACAGGCTGGGCGCGAGGGCGCCGCTTGCGTAGGGGCACTTGGCTTCGTTGGACATCGATCTCTCCTGCAGCATGTTGTGGGGGTCGGACAGTGCGAAGGCAGTCTAGAAGTGGCCCCCGGGCCGGGCAATGAAACTTCGGCAATCGCGGCGATAAGGCTTTTGTCCGCTGCCGTGGCGCGGGGTGCCGGTTGCGCGGGCCGGTGAACCTGCGCGGCTTGGCCGGCTCTGAGGGCCACGTCCAGACTGCCTTCGGCCATGCCCGATCCCATCCCGCCTGCCTCCCTTCGCCAGCGCCTCGGGGCCGCCCTGCGCGCCCGCCTGCCCCGCCTGCCCCGCCTGCGCCGGGAGGACCTGGCCCGCCTGCCGCTGATCGGCCGCCTGGCCGCACCCCTGGGTCGGCCGGCCTTGTGGCAATGGCGGCGCGAGCCGGTGGCACGTGGTGCGGCCATCGGCGCCTTCTTCGCCTTCGCGACGCCGGTGGCGCAGATCCCGGCGGCCCTGCTCTGTGCCCTGCTGTTCCGGCTGCACCTGCCGACGGCGGCGCTGGCCACCTTCGTCAACTCGCCGCTGACCTTCGGCCCGGTCTATTACGCGGCTTACCTGCTCGGCGCCTGGCTGCTGGGCCTCAACCCCAGCGCGGCCGAGGCCGAGGCCGCCGCGGCCGGCGTCTCCGGCGGGCCGGCCTGGGGCGAACGGGCCCTGGCCCTGCTCAGCGGCTCGCTGGTCTTCGCCGTGCTGGCCGCGCTCATGGCCTATGCCCTGGTGCAGGGCGGCTGGGCCTGGGCCTTGCGCCGCCGGGCCCGGCGCATCCGTGCCCTCCGGCAGGTCGATGCCCGGGCCCGCCCCCGTGGCGGCGCGGGCTGCGCCTGACACGGCACACTCGCCGCCATGCCCACGCCCGCCGCGCCGCCCCTGCTGGTCTTCGACCGCGTCGGCCTGCGCCATCCCGGCGGCCGCCAGGCGCTGCAGGATTGTTCGCTGCAGCTGGCCCCGGGCGAATTCCTCGCCCTGCTCGGCCCCTCGGGCTGCGGCAAGAGCACGCTGCTGCGCCTGGCCGCCGGCCTGATCGCGGCCAGCAGCGGCCACGTGCAGTCGCCGGCCCTGGCGCCCGGCCGCGAGGGCGGCACGGCCATGGTCTTTCAAAGCCCGGCCCTGATGCCCTGGGCCAGCGTCGAGGCCAATGTGATGCTGCCGCTGCGCCTGCGCGGCCGGCCGCAGGCCGAGGCCCGCGCGGCGGCGCGCGCGCAGCTCGCCCAGGTCGGTCTGGCGGGCTGGGAGGCGGCCCGGCCGGCCGAGCTTTCCGGCGGCATGGCGATGCGGGTGGCGATCGCCCGCGCCCTGGTGCAGCGGCCGCGCCTGCTGCTGATGGACGAGCCCTTCGCCGCGCTCGACGAGCTCAGCCGCCAGGCCCTGCAGGCCGAGCTGCTGGCCGGCTGGCAGGCCAGTGGCTGCGCGGTGCTCTTCGTCACCCACAACGTGGCCGAGGCGGTGGTGCTGAGCCAGCGCGTGGCGGTGATGGGCCGCAGCCCGGGCTGCATCGTGGCCGAGCACCGCATCGATCCGCCGCCGCCGCGCGCCGCCGATTTCCGCCACAGCGATGCCGCCGCCGCCCATGCCCGGGCCCTGTCGGCCGCCCTCGCCGCGGCCCAGGCGGCGCCCCAGCCGGCATGAGCACGTCGACCCCTGCCCGCCGCCCGCGCCGCGGGCCCGATCCGCTGCCCGTCCTGGCCCTGCTGGTCCTGGCCGGCGCCTGGGAGCTGCTGGTGCGATGGGCCGAGCTGCCGGCCTACACCCTGCCCGCGCCCAGCCGCATCGCCCTGACCCTGTTCGAGCAGGCCGGCCCGCTGGCCGCCAGCGCCTGGTTCACGCTCAAGGTGACCGGCGGCGCGCTGGCCCTGGCGGCGGCCGGCGGCGTGCTGCTGGCGGCGGTCTTCGTCACCCTGCCGGTGGTCGAGCGGGCGCTGTGGCCGCTGGCCGTGGCGCTGCAGGTCACGCCGCTGGTGGCGATCGCGCCGCTGATCCTGATCTACCTGGAAAGCACGACGGCCGCGCTGCTGCTCTGCGCCTGGCTGGTGGCCTTCTTCCCCCTCCTGGTCAACACCCTGGCCGGGCTGCGGGCGGTCGATCCGCTGCTGCTCGACCTCTTCCGCCTGCAACGCGCCAGCGCCTGGCAGCGCCTGTGCCTGCTGCGCCTGCCGACGGCGCTGCCGCACCTGCTGGCCGGCCTGAAGATCGCCAGCGGCCTGAGCCTGATCGGCGCGGTCAGCGCCGAGATGGTGGCCGGTGCGGCCGGCCGGGAGACCGGCCTGGCCTCGCGCATCCTGGAGGCCAGCTTCCGCACCGAGACGCCGAAGATGTTCGCCGCCCTGCTGCTGCTGGTGCTGATCGGCTGGGCCCTGCATGCCGGCTTCGAGGCCCTGGCCCGCCGCCTGCTGGGCCCCGCCGCCCGCGACTGAAACCCCGACACGCCATGTCCCTGTCCGCTACCGACCGCCGCCGTCACCTGGGCCAGCTCGTCGCCCTGGGCCTGGGGGCGGCCGGACCCCTGCGCGCGCAGCCGGGGGGCCTGGAGCCGGTCCGCTTCGCGACCAACTGGCGCGCGCAGGCCGCGCACGGCGGCTTCTACCAGGCCCTGGTCGACGGCGGCTATGCGCGCGCCGGGCTGGACGTCAGCATCCTCCAGGGCGGCCCGCAGGTGAACAACCGGCCGCTGCTGCCGGCCAAGCGCATCGACTTCCTGATGAGCGGCAACCTGCTGCACAGCTTCGACAACCAGCGCAACGGCGTGCCCACGGTGGTGGTGGCCGCCGTGTTCCAGAAGGACCCGCAGGCCCTGATCGCCCACCCCGGCCAGGGCCACGAGCGCTTTGCCGCGCTGAAGGATGCGCCGGTGGCGCTGATCGCCAAGGACGCGCAGTACACCTGGTGGGCCTGGCTGAAGTCGCGCCACGGCTTCCGCGACGAGCAGCTGCGGCCCTACACCTACAACCTCGGCCCCTTCCTGGCCAACAAGCGTGCGATCCAGCAGGGCTATGCCGTGGCCGAGCCGATCTATGTGAAGCAGCAGGGCGGCTTCGAGCCGGTCGTGCACCTGCTGGCCGACCACGGCTTCTCCACCTACAGCACCCTGATCGAGGCCCATGCCGACACGGTGAAGCAGCGGCCCGACACGGTGCGGCGCTTCGTCGAGGCCTCGCTGGCCGGCTGGCGCCGCTACCTGGAGGGCGACCGCCGCGCCGCCCACGCCCGCATGCGCGCGGACAACCCGGAGCTCGGCGAGGCCGAGCTGGAGGCCTCGGTCGCGCTGATCCGCCGCCTCGGCCTGGTCGAGGGCGGCGATGCACCGGCCCTGGGCCTGGGCGCGATGCGGCTGGAGCGCATCCGCGACTTTCTGGCGCAGATGGTCGATGCCGGCCTCTACCGGCCGGGCGAGATCGACGCCACGCGCATCGCCGAGCTGGGCTTCGTCAAGCCGGGCCCGGTCCGTCCTCCGCGCTGAGGCGTCCGCGCGGCATGCGCTTTGCGTGACATCGATCACGCGGAGGCGGTGTTTCCACGCCGTTTCCTGGGCCTGCGGTGTGAGCTTGAAAGAGGCGTGAGCAGAGGTTTCCGAATCTCACGCCTGTGCAAGGAAGTTGACGTCTTGGCGCGCTTCCGGGCGGCTTTATTGCTACAGGCCATTACAAGCCGCGTGCTTGCAAAGTCGCTCTGCTACCTTGCGGCCGCCCGCCCCCTGATCGTTTTCCCGAGCTGTCCGCCATGCCCCACGACCTGTCCGCCGACGATGCGCTGCTCCCCATGAGCGGGCGCGTCTATGTGAGCGGCATCGAGGCCATCGTCCGCCTGCTCTTCGTGCAGCGCTGGCGCGACCGGGCGGCCGGCCTGCGCACCGGCGGCTTCGTCTCGGGCTACCGGGGTTCGCCGCTGGGCGGACTCGACGAGGCCCTGTGGGCCGTGCAGGACCGGCTGGCCCGCGAGGACATCCATTTCCAGCCCGGTGTGAACGAGGACCTGGCCGCCACCGCGATCTGGGGCTCGCAGCAGCTGCACCTGACGGGCGAGAGCGACTTCGTCGGCGTCTTCGGCCTCTGGTACGGCAAGTCGCCCGGCGTCGACCGCTGCGGCGATGTCTTCAAGCACATGGCCCACGCCGGCACGGCCCCGCGCGGTGGCGTGCTGCTGATCGCCGGCGACGACCATGCGGCGTCCTCGTCCTCGCTGCCCGGGCAGAGCGAGCAGCTCTTCATCGCCTCGTCCATTCCCATCCTCTATCCGGCCGGCGTCGGCGAGTACGTCGAGCTGGGCCTGCACGGCTACGCCATGTCGCGCTTCGCCGGCGTGCCGATCGGCTTCAAGGCCCTGGCCGACACGGTCGAGGCCTCGGCCTCGATCGATGCCGACCCGGCCGCCGTCGTCACCGCGGTGCCGGAGGACTTCGTGATCCCGCCCGGCGGCGTGCACATCCGCAGCGCCGCCACCATCACCCAGCAGGCGCGCGACCAGGAATCCCTGATGCAGCGCGTGCGCCTGCAGGCCGTGATGGCCTATGCGCGCCGCAACCGCCTCAACCACGTGGCCGTGGCCGCGCCGCGCGCGCGGCTGGGCGTGGTCGCTTCCGGCAAGGCCTACACCGAGACGCTGGAGGCCCTGGAGCTGCTCGGCCTGCTCGATGCCGGCGAGGACGCCTGCCCGGTGCGCCTGTTCAAGGTGGCCATGCCCTGGCCGCTGGAGCCGACCAGCCTGCTCGACTTCGCCGAGGGCCTCGACGAGATCCTCGTGATCGAGGAGAAGCGCGCGGTCATCGAGCCGCAGATCAAGGAGCTGCTCTACGAGCGGCCCGACGGCCGCCGCCCGCGCGTCGTCGGCAAGTTCGCCGAGCAGCCGGCTGCGCCGCTCGCCAACCCGGACTGGCTGGTCTCGCCCATCGTCGTGCTCTCGGTCTCGGCCATCGCCCGCATCCTGGCCGGCCGCCTCGGCGCCTTCACCGACCCGGCCCCGCTGCAGCAGCGCCTGGCCTGGCTGGATGCGGCCGAGGCCCGCGTCGCCAGCCTGGTGCCGGTGCCGGCGCGGCCGCCCTGGTACTGCGCGGGCTGCCCGCACAACACCTCCACCCGCGTGCCCGAAGGCAGCCTGGCCCTGGCCGGCATCGGCTGCCATGCCATGGCCACGCTGATCTATCCGAAGGAGAACCTCTCCCTGACCCACATGGGCGGCGAGGGCATGCCCTGGCTCGGCCAGGCGCCCTTCTCCAAGCGCGAGCACGTCTTCGTCAACCTCGGCGACGGCACCTACTTCCACTCGGGCTCGCTTGCCATCCGTGCCGCGGTCGCCGCCAAGGCGCGGATGACCTACAAGATCCTCTACAACGATGCCGTCGCGATGACCGGCGGCCAGCCGGTCGACGGCCCGATCGGCGTGCCCGAGATCGTCGAGCAGCTGGTCGCCGAGGGCGTCACCCGCATCGCCGTGGTGGCCGACGACGCCAGCCGCTGGCTCGGCAACCCGGTGCTGAAGCCGCGCCGGGCGCAGGTGCAGCTCAGCATCCACGGCCGCGAGCAGCTCGACGCCGTGCAGCGCACGCTGCGCGACTTCGACGGCCCCTCGGTCCTGATCTACGACCAGGTCTGCGCCGCCGAGAAGCGCCGCCGCAGCAAGAAGACCCCGCCGGCCAAGCTGCCCACCCGCGCCTTCATCAACGAGGCCGTCTGCGAGGGCTGCGGTGACTGCGGCGTGCAGTCCAACTGCGTGGCCCTCAGCCCGCTGCGCACCTCGCTGGGCAGCAAGCGCCAGGTCGACCAGTCGGCCTGCAACACCGACCTGAGCTGCGTGCAGGGCTTCTGCCCGAGCTTCGTCACCGTCGAAGGCGTCACCCCGCGCCGCAAGCCCGCGCGTGCCGCCGAGCCGGCGGCCTTCGATCCGGCCAGCCTGCCCGAGCCGCAGCCGGCCGCGGCCGACGGCGTCTTCAATGTGCTGATCACCGGCATCGGCGGCACCGGCGTCATCACCGTGGGCAAGGTCATCGGCCTGGCCGCGCACCTCGAAGGCCGGCGCGTGTCGGTGCTCGACATGACCGGCATGTCGCAGAAGAACGGCGCGGTCAGCTCGCATGTGCGCATCGCCGGCCACGGGGCGGAGATCCGCGCGCCGCGCATCTCGCCCGGGCAGGCCGACCTGCTGATCGGCTGCGATGTGCTGACCGCCGCCGCGCCCGACAGCCTGCGCTGCCTGCAGCCCGGCCGCACGCGGGCCGTGCTCAACAGCTTCGAGCAGGTCACCGGCAAGTTCGCGCAGGACGCCGAGTGGCGCTTCCCCGCCGAGACCGTGCGGCGCCTCCTCGGCGAGGCCGTCGGGGGCCGGCTGGACTGGATCGACGCGACCACGCTCGCGCAGAAGCTCTTCGGCGATGCGATCGGCGCCAACCTCTTCCTGCTCGGCTTCGCCGTGCAGCAGGGCGGCCTGCCGCTGCCGGTGGCCAGCCTGCTGCGCGCGATCGAGCTCAACGGCGTGGCCGTCAGCGCCAGCAAGGCGGCCTTCCACTGGGGCCGGCGGGCGGCGGTCGACCTGGCCGCCGTGCAGCGGGCGGCCCTGCCGGTGCAGCCCATGGTGCTGCACCGTCCGCCCAGCCTCGCGGCCCTGCTCAAGGAGCGCGAGGCCTTCCTCACCGCCTACCAGGACGCCGCCTACGCCGCCAGCTACCGCGCCTTCGTGGACGGCGTGGCCCAGGTGGGCCGCGAGCGAGCCGGCGCGGCCGACCTCGACCGCCTGCTCCGGGCCGTGGCCGAAGGCCTGTTCAAGCTGATGGCCTACAAGGACGAGTACGAGGTCGCCCGGCTCTACAGCCACCCCGATTTCCGCGCCCGCCTGGCCGAGACCTTCGAGGGGCGGCCGCGCCTGAGCTTCCACCTGGCCCCGCCGCTTTTCGCGCGCGCCGGCCCGGACGGACGGCCGCGCAAGATCCGCTTCGGCGGCTGGGTCGAGGGGGCGATGCGCGGCCTGGCCCGGCTGCGCCGGCTGCGCGGCACCGTCCTCGACCCCTTCGGCCACACGGCCGAGCGGCGCGAGGAGCGCCAGCTCATCGTCGACTACCGCCAGAGCCTCGAACAGGCCCTGGCCTGCGGTGCCGAGCTCGACACCCTGCTGGCCCTGGCCCGCCTGCCCGAGCGCATCCGCGGCTACGGCCCGGTCAAGCAGGCCGCGCTGCGCGAGGTGCGGGCCGAGTGGGCCCGGCTGCTCGCCAGCCTGCCGCCGACCCAGGGCGGTTCGGCCAGCAGCCCGTCCGGCGGCAGCCAGAGCCGGACGCTGGCCCCGGCGGTCGCGCCGGCCATCGTCGAAGCCGCCTGAGCGGGCGTCAGCCCCGCGCAGCGGCTGCGCCGGGCGCCGCTGCTACGATCCTTCGACGATGCGGTGCCGGCCCCGGCGCCGTGGCCCTTTTCCCCCGCGAGGAGTCGATCGTGTCCAAGTCCAAGCGCCCGGCCGGCGCCGCCCCCCAGATCAACATCGGCATCAGCGACAAGGACCGCGCGGCCATCGCCGCCGGCCTGTCCAAGCTGCTGGCCGACACCTACACGCTCTACCTGACCACGCACAACTTCCACTGGAACGTGACGGGGCCGATGTTCAACACGCTCCACACCATGTTCATGGCCCAGTACACCGAGCTGTGGAATGCGGTGGACCCGGTGGCCGAGCGCATCCGCTCGCTCGGCCATCCGGCGCCCGGCAGCTACGCTGCCTTCGGCCAGCTCAGCAGCCTGTCCGATGCGCCGACCGAGCCGCCCAAGGCCCTGGAGATGGTGCGCATCCTGGTCGAGGGCCACGAGGCCGTGGCCCGCACCGCGCGCAGCCTCTTCCCGCTGGTCGACAAGGCCGGCGACGAGCCCAGCGCCGACTTGCTCACCCAGCGCCTGACCGTGCACGAGCAGACCGCCTGGATGCTGCGCAGCCTGCTGGAGGAGTAACGCGACCTGCGACCGAAGCCGGTCGCAGGTCGCTCTGATCCCCCGATTCCGCTCTTGCCACGCGAACCATGACCAGTGATCTGTTCGACCGTATCGTCGTCATCAACCTGCCTGATCGAGCTGACCGGCGGCGTGAAATCGATGCCCAGCTCCAGCGCATCGACCTGCGGCTCGGTCAGGGGGTGGTGAAGCTGTTCGCGGCGGTGCGGCCTGACGATGCCGGCGACTTCCCATCCCGGGGGGCCCGCGGTTGTTTCCTCAGTCATCTCGGCGTGCTGCGCGAGGCTCGTGAGGCGGGCGTACGGCGCCTGCTGATTCTGGAAGACGATTGCGACTGGGTTCGGGGACTCGATGCAGCCACCTGGCGGACCGCTTGGTCATCGGCCGAAGGCATGGGCTGGGACATCGCCTATGGCGGCCATCAAGCGCTGCATCTGCCACCGGTTGCCGACCGCTGGCAGGCAGTGGATTCCCGAGCTCCTGTGCAGACCACGCATTGCTTGGCCTTCAGCGCCCGGGGCATCGAGCGAGCCGTGGTCCATCTCGAAACCATGATGGCTCGCAAGCCGGGTGACCCCCGCGGTGGCCCCATGCACGTGGACGGTGCCTACACCTGGCTGCGCACGGATCACCCGGACCTGCGCACCGTGGCGGCGGTGCCCCCGCTGGCAGACCAGCGACCCTCACGGACCGACATACACGATCTGCGCTGGTTTGACCTGACTCCCGGGGTGCGTACCTTGGTCAGCCTGCTCCGTCGACTGCGGCACCGCCTGCGCCGATGAGGGGTGTGAGCCCTTGGGCCGCAACAGCGGCCCGCGTGCGGGTTCAGGTACGAGCTGTGTCCAGCGTCCGGCGCCGCGCGAAGGCGCCCAGGGCCAGCAGGCCCCCGGCCATCAGGGCGTAGGTCGAGGGCTCCGGCACCGGGCTGAGCTGGAACAGCGAGGTCGTGCCGGCCACGCCGTCGACGGCCTCGTTGGCCACGGCCAGGTAGTAGTTCGGGCCGATCTTGAAGCCGCTCAGGCCCTCGGGGGCCAGGTCGCCCTGGCCGACGATGAAGTCGAGGAAGCTGACCTGGGTCGGGTCGGTGATGTCGAAGACGGCGACGGCCGAGGTGGTCGTGCGCTCCAGGCCGATGAAGGCGAAGGTGCGGCCCTCGATGTCGAGCAGGGTCACGCCCTCGGGTTCGACGCCCTTGTTGTCGCTGCGGCCGTCATCGTAGAGGCCGCGAGCGATGGCCTCCGCATCGAGCAGGTTGCCGCTGTCGTAGACCAGCTGGCCGTTGGTGTCGCGGATCGAGAAGCTGCGGCCGCCGAAGGTGAGCAGGTCGCCACGCACCGATTCCACGTTCGACAGGGTCAGGCGCGACAGCTCGCTGCCCTCGGGCACCAGCTCGACCGAGGCATTGCCGGCCGAGCCGCGGCGCTCGTCCGTGCCGTCCTCGCGCGAATCGCCTTCGTTGGCCATCACCAGGAAGGTCTTGCCGCCGGCCTCGTAGGCGGCGATGCCGTCGGGCTGGTAGAGGCCCTTCACGTTCGCGCTGCGCAACTCGATGCGGCCATCCTGGTCGTTCGGGTCGATGGCGTTGCCGGGCAGGCTGAAGTCCTTCAAGCCCAGGCCGACGACCTTCTCGAAGCTCTGCGTCTGCAGGTTCAGCACCGCCAGGCCATTGGCTTCCTGCAGCGTGACGTAGGCCCGGGTGCCGGTCTTGTCGACGGCGATGTATTCGGGTTCGGGGCCCATCGGGCTGAAGTTCGGTCGCGTCGCGGTGCTGCCGCTGGTCGGGAACTGGCGCAGGCTGCTCCAGCCGGGCAGGGCCGGGTCGAGGTTCACGGTGTTCACCGTGCGGCTGGCCACGTCGATGATGCTGACGCCCCCGACCGGGTCGACCGCGCCGGTCGGCGTGGCCTCGTTGGCCACCAGCACGCGGCTGCCGTCGGGGGTGAAGGTCAGCATGTCGGGCAGGGCGCCCACGGTGAGCGCGGCCCCGCTCTGCGTGCGGGTCGCGGTGTCGTAGAAGACGACGCTGCCGGGGCTGGTGCGGCTGCTGCTGTTCTCGATCGCGAAGGCCGCCTTGCCGCCGTGGATGGCCACGCTGTTGATCGTGCCGAAGCCGCTCACGTCGATGTGCTGCAGCAGGCTGCCGGTGCTGCGGCTGAGCACGTCCACGCCCTTCACGCCGGCCACCCAGAGGGTGTCGGTCAGCGCGTCGTAGGCCACGATCTCGGCCTTCTGGCCGGCCACGCCGGTGGCCGCGTGGTCGTACTGCCAGACGCGCTGGGCACGCAGGCCCTGGGCCTGGGCGGCTGTCATCAGCAGGGCCGCGCCCAGGCCCGCGAGGGTCAGGGGCAGCAGACGAAGGGAGGGGGGCGTACGGCGCATCGGCAGTCCCGGCAAGGCATGTGGCAAAGCACCCGAGCTTGGTGGCCGCGCGTGACAGCGTGGTGACAGCGCCCCTCCTCGCCGGCGTTCAGGCCTCGGCCCACTGCCGCAGCAGGTTGTGATACACGCCGGTCAGGCCGACGGTGGCCTCGGTCTCGCCGAGCTGCTCGCGCAGGCCCATCAGGTGGCGATCCAGGTCGAAGAGCAGGCGCCGCTGGTCTTCCCCCCGCACCATGCTCTCGACCCAGAAGAAGCTGGCCAGGCGCTCGCCGCGCGTCACCGGCTCGACGGCATGCACGCTGGTGCCGGGGTAGAGCAGCAGGTCGCCGGCCGGCAGCTTCACACGCTGCTCGCCGAAGCTGTGCTCGATCACCAGCTCGCCGCCGTCGTAGCTTTCGGGCGCGGCCAGGAAGAGCGTGGCCGACAGGTCGGTGCGCACCGACTGGCCCCGCAGCGGGCCGTGGCGGATCAGGCGCACGCCGTTGTCGATGTGCTTGCCGAAGCGGTTCATGGCGCCGCCGTAGCGGTTGAACAGCGGCGGGTAGATCTTGCGCGGCAGCGCGGCGCTGAAGAACAGCGCGTTCTCGGCCAGGCCGTCGAGCACCAGATCGCGCAGCGCGGCACCGGCCGGGTCGTCCTCGGCGATCTGCAGATTGGACTTGACCGCCCCGGACTGCGGCCCGGCCGTCGCCCGGCCATCGATCCAGCGGGCCTCGCGCAGCAGGGCCTGTGCCTGGGCGAGGCGTGTGCCCTGCAGGACGGCGGGGATGTGCAGCAGCATGGCGGAAGGCTCCGGAAAGGGGGCGGATCGGGGCCCGGCCCGGCGTATGCCGGGCCGGGTTCGGGCTCAGAACTTGAGCCCCAGGGTCAGCAGGGCGCTGCGGGTCGGGCCGGGCACGGTGAAGCCGCGGTAGATGCCGTCGGCATAGACCTTGTCGGTCAGGTTGCTGACCAGCAGCTTGGCGCGCCAGGGGCCGGCGTTGTATTCGAGCAGGGCATCGGCCTTCACATAGCCCGGCGCACGGTTCACGCCGGCCTCGGCCTGCGCCGGCACGCGGTCGCTCATGCCGTCGGCGCCGAGGCCGACCCGCCACTTCGGCGCGAAGGCCCAGGTGACGAAGACGTTGCCGGTCCAGCGCGGAGTCAGGCCGCTGTCCTTGCCGACGGTGGCCTGCGAGGTGGCCGAGCTGCCGGCCTCGTCGATCTTGCCGCGCATGTAGGCGATGCCGCCGAAGATCTCCACCGTCGGGTGCGGCCGGCCGGCCAGCTCGAACTCGACGCCGTCGGTGTGCCGCTTGCCGTTGAGCAGGTAGGCGTCGGCGGCCTGGTCGACGTCGGTGTTGCGCTCGTTGTACTTCTCGGTGCGGAACAGCGCAGTGCGCAGCGACAGGTCGCCGTCGAGCAGGTCCCACTTCGCGCCGATCTCGAGGTTGCGGCTCTTCTCGGGGGCGGTGTTCGCGCTGCGGTCGTCGAACTGGTAGAGGTCGCCCGAGGCATTGAAGGAGGTGCCGTGCGAGACGTAGTAGCTCGACGCCGCGTCGGGCTGCCACAGCAGGCCCTCGCGGTGGCTCCACATCGCGTCCTTGCGTTCGAGCGGGCCGCCGGTGCGGCGCTCGTAGTCGGCGCTGAAGCGGTCGTGGCGCGCGCCGAGCATCAGCTTCCACTGCGGTGCGATCTGCACGGTGTCCTGTGCATAGACGCCGAAGGTGTTGGCCTTGAACTGGGTGTTGCGCACCTTCACCCGGGTGTCCACCAGGGCCGCCGTGCCGCCGGTGTCGGCCCAGGTGATGGTGCCCTTGGCCGGCGTGCCGGTGTAGGCGAAGGTGGTGGTGTCCTCGTGCGCGAATTCGGCGCCGGCCAGCAGCTCGTGCTTCAGGCCGAACCAGCTGGCGCGGCCGCTGTAGTCGGTCTGCAGGAAGCGGTGGCGGTCCTGGCCGGCGCGGGTCTGGTTGCCGCGGCTGATGCGCGAGGCGTCGGTGATGGCGTCCTCGCTCGTCACGCCCGTCAGGCCGGCGGTGGTCGCCCACAGATCGCGCTTGTAGCGGCCGTCGCGGAAGCTCGTCTTGAGTTCTCCGCCGTTGTCGAAGCGGTGCAGCCAGGTGAAGAACACGCTGTTGGCCGAGTCGTTCTGGTAGTCGGAATCGCTGCCGTACCAGCGCTCGGCGGCCCTGGCCACCGGCCGGCCGTTCAGCCAGCGGAAGCCGAAGTCCGGCACGTCCTGGTAGCTGAGGTGGTAGGCGCCGACGCTGAACTCGTTGCGCTGGCCGATGCCCCAGCGCAGCGTCGGCGCGAAGCCTTCGCGGTGGGTCTCGGGGCCGTTGCGGAAGCTCTCCGCATCGGTCTTCATCACGTTCAGCCGCAGGGCGGCGTCCTCGCCGAGGCGCCAGTTGAAGTCGCCGGTCACGCGGCGGTAGTCGTGGCTGCCCAGGGTCAGGTCGGCCTCGTGCTGGGTCAGGCCGAAGGGCTGCTTGCTGGCCTGGTTGATGATGCCGCCGGTCGAGCCGCGGCCGTAGAGCATCGAGGATGAACCGCGCAGCAGCTCCACCCGGTCGAGGTTGAAGGTGTCGCGGTTGTACTGCGCGATGTCGCGCATGCCGTCGAGGAAGATGTCGCCCCGGGTCGAGAAGCCGCGCAGGCGGATCAGGTCGCCGATCGCGCCACCCTCGCCGGCCTCGAAGGCGATGCCGACCGCGCCGTGCAGCGCGCTCTTGAGCGTGTCGAGGTTGCGGTCGTCCATCAGCTTCTCGGGGATCACCGTCACCGATTGCGGGATGTCGCGCAGCTCTTGGTTGCCCTTGCCGGCGGTGGTGTTCACGGCCTGGTAGCGGGTCTTGCTCGGCGGCGGGCCCTCGGCCTCGGCCCGCACCTGCACCGAGGGCATGCGCGGCGGTTCCGCCGCGGCGCTCTGGGTGCTTTCCGCTGCGGTCTGCGCGCTGGCCGGCAGGCCGAAGCCGGCCAGGCCGAAGCCGGCGGCCATCGCCCCCAGCGGCAGCAGGCGGCGCGTGGCCCGTGTCCGGGTCGCGGGGCGTGCCGGTGTGGGCAGCGCGCGCAGTGCGTGCCGCAGGGCCCGGGTCAGCGGGTGCAGGGAAGGGGTGTTCATGGCCAGTCTCCGAGGAAGGTTTGCAGGGGTCCGGGGCTCGGTGGCTGGCGTGTCCCGCCCCGGTCTGTCGGGGGGGGGGCTGGGGCGCCTGGGGCGCCCGCGGGCTGGCGGGGAACGGATCCGGGGATCAGGGAAGAGGGGTGGGGGGCGAAGCCGGCGGCCCGCGGTGGCTCAGGGCGCGGGCTGGCTGACAAAGCCGATGCGGGCCAGGCCGGCGCGCGAGGCGTCGCCCAGGGTCTCGGCCACCAGCCGATAGGCCACCGCCTCGTCGGCGCGCAGCTGCAGCAGCGGCTGCGGCTGGCGCTGGGCGGCCTCGGCGAAGCGGGCGGCGGCGGCCTCGCGGCTCAGGGCCTGGCCGTTCCACAGGCGCTGGCCCTCGGCGTCGATCGCAAAGTCGATGCGCTCGGGCTCGGCCTTGAGCGGCTCGGCGCTGACCTTGGGCAGCTGCAGCGCCACCTGGTGGGCGGCCAGCGGGGCGGCCAGGATGAAGATCACCAGCAGCACCAGCATCACATCGATCAGCGGGACCATGTTGATCTCCGCCAGTGGGGCACCGCTGCGCGAGCGGTCGAAATTGCCGAAGGCCATCGGGGGCTCCTTGCGGGGGTCGGACTCAGGCCGGCTGGGCCGAGCGGGCGACGCGGAGCGGGGCCTGCGAGGGTGCCTCGGCCGGGCCGCGGCCCAGTGCCGCGCCGGTGGCCACCAGGCTCATCAGCTGATGCGCAAAGCCGTCGAGCCGGCCGGCCAGCAGGCGGTTGCCGCGCACCAGCACGTTGTAGGCGATCACCGCAGGGATCGCGACGGCCAGGCCCAGGCCGGTCATCACCAGGGCCTCGCCGACCGGGCCGGCGACCTGGTCCAGCGTGCCCAGGCTGCCGGCCGAACCGATGCCGATCAGGGCGTGGTAGACGCCCCAGACCGTGCCGAAGAGGCCGACGAAGGGCGCGGTGGCGCCGACGGTGGCCAGCAGGGTCAGCCCGTGCTCGGCGCGCAGCGCCTCCTCGTCCAGACCCTGCTTGATCGCACGCTCCACGAAGTCGTGCAGGCCGCCGGCCTCGGCCAGGCGCCTGGCATCGCCCGCGCCGTGGGTGTCGTGATGGGCGCGGGCCTCCAGCGCGCGCAGGGCCAGGCGGCCGAAGGCCTCTTGCGGGGCCGTCTCGGCCAGCTCGCGCCCGGCGGCAGCCAGCGAGGGCGCCGCCCAGAAGCGCGCCAGGAAGGCGCTGCCGCGCTGGCGGCCGCGCCAGCGGGCCAGGGCCTGCACGGCCATCACCGTCCACGAGGCCACCGACATCAGCAGCAGGACGACGAAGAGCGTGCGGCCCACCGCATCGGTGCTGGCCAGCAGGTGGGCCAGGCCCAGGGGGTTGGATTCGGTCATGGGGAGGCTCCGGAAAGCGAACGGGGCGAAGCAGGAAGGGAAGGGCGGGCGCGCCTCAGCGGCCCAGCACGAAGTCGATCGGCGCCAGCACCCACACGCCGCGGGCCGGGGCCTGCGGCGGCGGCTCGAACAGGGTCTGCGCGGCCGCGGCCAGCGCGGCGGCATCCAGGCGCGGGTGGCCCGAGCTGGTCTCGATCCGCCATTCGCGCGGCCGGCCCAGGGCATCGACCAGGATGCGCAGCATCACCGTGCCGGCCTCCTGCTGGCGGCGCGACAGCAGCGGGTAGGACGGCGCGGGGGCCTGGCGATAGCGCAGGGCGCCGGGCGGCAGCGGCGTGGCCTCCTGGGCCGGTGCGGGGGGCGGGGCCGGGCGCGGCGACGTGTCGGCAGGCACCGGGCCGGGCCGGGTCTCGGCCGCGGCGACCGGGCGGGCCGGCGCTGCCGGTGCGGGCTCGGCGACTGCCTGGGGCAAGGGCGGCGGGGCCACGTGCTCCTGCTCGGCCAGGGGTGCGGGCTCCGGTGTGGCCAGGGGTGCCGGCGGCTGGGGCTGGGGCCGGGTCACCGGGCGGGGCGCCGGCCGGGGCGGCTCCGGCAGGGCGCGTGCGGTGGCAGCCGGCACCGTCGGCGGGGCGAGCAGCACCGCCTCGACCACCGGCCGCAGCGGCGGGGCCTCCGGCGCATCCAGCCCCAGGATCAAGCCCAGGCCCAGCAGGCCGTGGGCCAGCAGCACGGCCAGCGTCAGGCCGGAAACCGCCGGGCGCGACAGCGGGGCGGCATGGGCGGCGTGAAGGGCGGAGGCCTGGGCGGCGGACATCGTGTGGGGCGGCGGGAGGACGACGGGGTGGGGGCGGGCCCGCGCCAGGGACGCAGGCCGATCCGGTGGCAGGCCGCGCATCAGGCGCCGCGGATCGTGTTGCGAATCATTCGCGAGTGTATTTGAGAATGATTCGCGTTGGCAAAGTTGTCAGAAGCTCGCCACAGCCGCTCCGCGTCCCCCGCCCTTCCCTTGCCGCCCGCCGCCCTGCCACCCGCCGCCCTGCCGTCCTGCCCCGGCCCCGGCCCCGGCCCCGGCCCCGGCCCGACAATCGCCCCATGCTGCATTTCGACCTGCTCGCCACGGAGGGCCATGCCCGCCGCGGCCGCCTCACCCTGGCCCATGGCGTCGTCGAGACGCCGGTCTTCATGCCCGTCGGCACCTACGGCACGGTCAAGGGCATGACGCCGCGCGACCTGCATGCCATCGGCGCGCCCATCATCCTGGGCAACACCTTCCACCTCTGGCTGCGGCCGGGGCTGGACGTGATCGGCGCCTTCGGCGGCCTGCATGCCTTCGAGGGCTGGGACAAGCCCATCCTCACCGACAGCGGCGGCTTCCAGGTCTGGTCCCTCGGCGAGATGCGCAAGATCAGCGAGGAGGGCGTGCGCTTCGCCTCCCCCGTCAACGGCGACAAGCTGCTGCTCACGCCCGAGGAAAGCATCCGCATCCAGACCGTGCTGAACAGCGACATCGTCATGCAGTTCGACGAGTGCACGCCCTACTGGAAGCCCGGCAGCAGCGCCGCCAGCGTCAAGGGCCTGAGCCCGCAGGAGGCCGCCGGCCACATCACCACCGAGGCCGAGGCCCGCAGCTCCATGGAACTGAGCCTGCGCTGGGCCCGGCGCTGCCAGGAGGCCATGGGCCGCTTCGAGAACCCCAACGCCCTCTTCGGCATCGTCCAGGGCGGCATGTTCGAGGCCCTGCGCGAGGAAAGCCTGGCCGGCCTGGAAGCCCTGGACCTGCCCGGCATCGCCGTGGGCGGCCTCAGCGTCGGCGAGCCCAAGGCCGAGATGCGCCGCATCCTGGCCCACCTCGGCCCGCGCCTGCCGGCGCACAAGCCGCACTACCTGATGGGCGTGGGCACGCCGGAGGACCTGGTCGAGGGCGTGTCCATGGGCATCGACATGTTCGACTGCGTCATGCCCACCCGCAACGCCCGCAACGGCCACCTCTTCACCCGCTACGGCGACCTCAAGCTGCGCAACGCCCGCCACCGCAGCGACCCCGGCCCGGTGGACCCGAGCTGCGCCTGCTATGCCTGCGCCGGCCCCAGCGGCGTGCCGGTGGCGCAGGGCGGCCCCGGCGGCTTCAGCCGCGCCTACCTGCACCACCTCGACCGCTGCGGCGAAATGCTCGGCCCCATGCTCGCCAGCATCCACAACCTGCACTACTACCAGCAGCTCACCCGCGAAATGCGCGCGGCGATCGAGGCCGGGCAGTTCGCGGCATGGCGGGCGAGCTTTGCGGCGGATCGGGGGCGGGGGGTGTGAGGAGCCGCCCGCGGCGCCCGGCCTTCAGCCCCGGCCCGCCCCGGCGCCCTGCACGACGGGACAGGCCGCATCCGCCACCAGCTCATAGGCGGTGCTGCGGCCTCCCCCTGGGGCCTTGCGCAGCACGCCAAGCGCCAGCAGCTGCGTGATGTCGCGCAGCGCCGTGTCGTTCGAACACTTCGCGATCGCCGCCCACTTGCCGCTGCTCAGCTTGCCCTCGAAGCCATCGAGCAGCCGGTTCAGCAGCTTCACCTGCCGCCCGTTCAGCGGCAGCCCTGCCCAGCCTTGCCAGCAGCGCGCCTTGCGCAGCACCGCATCCAGGACGCCCTGGGCATGGGCCAGTGCCCGGCCCAGCGTGTCCAGGAACCAGGCCAGCCACGCGCTCACTTCCAGGCTGCCCTTCTGGCTGCGTTCGAGCACGGCGTAGTAGTCCTTGCGCTCGCGCTGGATCTGGGCCGAGAGGCTGTAGAAGCGCTGAGGGCTGCCGTCAGCCCGGGCCAGGAACAGATCCCCCACGGCCCGGGCGATGCGGCCATTGCCATCGTCGAAGGGATGCAGCGTCACGAACCACAGGTGCGCCAGTCCCGCCTTGATCAGCATGGGCTCGCCCGTATCGGCCTCGGCCCAGGTCAGGAAGCGCGCGGTCTCGGCCGCCAGCGCCTCGGCCGGTGGTGCCTGGAAATGGACCGTACGCCGCCCCGGCGGACCGGAAACCACCTGCATGGGCCCGTCGACGTCGCGGCGCCACTGCCCGACGGCGATGCGGCTCATGCCGGAGTAGCCGGTCGGAAACAAGGCTGCGTGCCAGCCGAACAAGCGCTCGGCCGTCAGGGGCGCGGCGGCTCGGGTGGTGGCGTCGAGCACCATCTCCACCACGCCTTCCACATGCCGATCCACCGGCGCCACGGCGCCCAGGTCCACGCCCATGCGGCGCGCCAGGGAAGAGCGCACCGAAAGCAGGTCCAGCGCCTCCCCTTCGATCTCGCTGGTCTTGACCACGTCCTCGCTCAGCGCATCCAGGCTGGCCTGCGCACGCAGGGCCAGACCGACATCGGCCAGCCGCCCCAGCAGCAGGCCCTGCGCACGGCTGACCTCGGCCAGCCGCCCGCTGAGCGCGCCGAGGTCGTAGCGCCACCGCGGCCAGTCTTCCGCTTCCCAGATGTAGGTTTTTTCACCGCTTTTCACGCGGTGATTAAACGCCGCGATCGCCGCAAAGGCAAGGCCTTGGCCGCATTCGCTGAGGTCGTGCGCGCCGCACGCCCGCGTCCAGCGGAAGCGCATCGACTGCCGCAACGCGGTCCGGCGCTCAAGCCGTGAACGAGGGCGAATTCAGGTGGATTCCGCGGCAGGTGGGCTGCCTGCCGCCAAATCCTCGGGTAACGGAGCAGCCTGGCCACCCGGGCGCGTCAGCATCAGCCGGTCCGCCGTGGCCGTCAGCACCACGGGGTCGCCCGCGGACAGATCGAGGCGCCTCAGCACCTCGTCGGGCAGGACGAGGCCAAGTTCTGCGCCCACGGGGACGATCTGTAGCGGGGTCATGGTGCAAGGCCTCCATTCTGGAAGGGCGGTATCTTGCGGGCTTTTCGAGCTGCCGCCCACCTTGCCATGACCCTCGACACCGTTGAACTCCTCGCCGGCCCGGCCGGCGCCGCCCCTGTCGCCACCGTGATCGTGCTGCACGGCCTGGGGGCCGATGGGCATGACTTCGTGCCGGTCTGCCGCGAGCTGGATCTCTCGGCCCTCGGCGCGGTGCGCTATGTGCTGCCGCACGCGCCCAAGCGGCCGGTGACGATCAACGGCGGCTACGTGATGCGGGCCTGGTACGACATCCGCGAGGCCGATCTGCTGCGCCGCGAGGACGAGGCCAGCCTGCGCGAATCGCAGGCGCTGGTGGATGCGCTGATCGCGGCCGAGATCGCGCGCGGCGTGCCCGCCGAGCGCATCGTGCTGATGGGCTTCTCGCAGGGCTGCGCGATGACGCTGATGGCCGGCCTGCGCCAGCCCAACCGCCTGGCCGGCCTGGTGGGGCTGTCGGGCTACCTGCCGCTGGCGGCGACCACGGCGGCCGAGCGCCATGCGGCCAATGCGGCCACGCCGGTCTTCCTGGCCCATGGCGACTGGGATCCGATCATCCCGATCGCACGGGCCGAGGCCTCGCGCGACCAGCTCGCAGCCCTGGGCTACGCGGTCGAGTGGCAGCGCTACCCCATGCCTCACTCGGTGAGCCCGGAGGAGATCGAGGCCATCGAGGCCTTCCTCCTGCGCGTGTTGGCCGCGCCGGCGGCCTGAACCCGCGGGGCGGGTCGGTCCGGCCCCGCGACCCGGGGCCGGCGGACCGGCGAATGGCACGGGCGCCGGCCCACCCGGCCCGCCGGCTCAGCGCTCCAGCGGCACCTTGACCGTGCCCTGCACGGTCACAGCCGGCAGCAGCAGGTCGCGCGACAGGCTGCTCGCGTACTGCAGGTGGGCGCCGTGCAGCAGCAGGCCCAGGGTCTCGTCCGGGGCCAGGCGTTCGGCCACGCCGACCATGGGCAGGGTGTGGCGCTTCAGGCCACGCAGCGGGGTGAGCTGTTCGTCGATCAGGCGTGGCGCCTCGCTGCCGCGGCGCGCGCCCCAGCCGACCAGCACGATGGGGTCGCAGCCCAGCTGCAGGTCCAGCAGCGGGTCGGCGGCGGCGCCGAGCCGGGCGCGCACGCAGGGCGTCAGCGCGGCCAGCGGGGCGCTAAGGCTCAGGTCGAGCTGGCCGATGCCGGCCAGGATGCGGCGGTCGGCCGGCAGGCCGCTCAGGGGCACGAAGACCGGCGCGACCAGGCTGCCCGCGCCCGTCAGGCCCTGGGCCAGCGGCACGCTGCGCGCCGGCAGGCTGGCGGTCACGAGGTTGGCGCCGGCCAGGCGGGCGGGGCTCAGCCACAGGGCCTGGTCGGGCGCGAGGGAGAGGCAGACCTCGCTGCGCAGCCGGGCCAGGTCGGCGGCCACGGCCGCGCTCGGCGCGGTGGCGGCGGGCGGCTGCAGCTTCTCGTTGAGGAAGGCCAGGGTGGCATCCAGGCGGTCGAGCCGGCCGCAGCGCTCGGGGCCGGCCGGGGCCTGGGTGTCGGGCAGGCGCAGGCCCAGGGCGGCCAGACGGGCCTGCAGGGCGGCGCTGGCCGGGCTCAGCGGGCCCAGGGCGTCCAGCACGGTGGCGCTGCCGGGCAGGATGTGGCCGCCCTCGTGGCTCAGCAGCCGCACGTCGCCGCCGCGGGCGCGGTAGCCCTGGAAGTTGGCGAAGCCGGCGTTGAAGTTGAAGAGCGTGTCGCGCACGCCCTGGCTGAACAGGATGCTGACGGGCGGCGGCGGCACGGCCGGAAAGTCGTAGCCCAGGCTGCCCGACAGGCCGGCGCCCAGGAAGCGCATCGGCGTCTGCTGCGCGGCCGGCAGGCCGTCGAGGAAGTACTTGGCCGAGTGGTAGTAGAAGAAGGGCAGGGCGCCGGCCGGGAAGGTGTTGGTCGCCACGCCGCGCACCAGGGTCTCGCGGATCAGCGGGTCCAGGCCGCCGATCAGCTTCTGGCTGGCGCCGCTCTCGCCCAGGGCCACCAGCAGCGCGACCCAGGCGGTCTTGATGACGCCGTTGGGGTTCAGGCTGTCGCGCAGGTCGTGCGGGGTGATGTCGGGCGTCAGCGCGTCCAGGCGGCGCTTCGCATCCAGGTTGTGCAGCAGCAGCTGGAACATGCCGCCGTAGCTGCCCCCGGTGGCGCCGGCCACCAGGTTGTGGCCGCCGCCGGGCTGGGGGTCGTGGGCCAGGAAGTCGAGGTGGGTCTCGGCCCAGTCCAGCACCTGCAGCAGGTCGCGGCCGTCGGTGTTGGGGTCCATCACGCGCACCGTGCCGCCGCTCTCGCCGAAGCCGCGCAGGTCGAGGCTGATCACCACATGGCCCTGGGCCTGCAGGCGCTCCAGGAAGGTGCCGGCCGGGTCCACCGTCCGCGAGCCGCCGAAGCCGTGGCCGTGCAGCACCAGGGGGTGGCCGCGCTGGCAGTCGAAGACCTTGGGCTCGATCAGCTCGAAGACGATGGGCTGGCCGCTCTGGGCGGAGGTGAGCTGCACGCGGTGGTGGCGTCCGCCCGCCAGGCCCTGCAGCCGCGCGCAGGCGGGCAGGGCGGCCGAGCTGGCGTCGCGCTGCAGCAGCAGGTCCGGGCGCTGGGCGCCCGTCAGGCGCACTCCGGCGCCGAAGCCCGCGGCCTCCGCCGCGCCGGGGGCCAGGGCGCCCGCCCCCAGGCTCAGGCCCAGCCCGAGGACCAGGGCCGCCCCCGGCCGCCGCAGCCGCGACGCCGGGAGCCCGGGCGGGCGGGTGGCCCGATCGACGGGTCGGGACGGGGACGGGCTGAAGGGCAGGCGGGCCATGGCGGATCCGGAAGGCGTCGGTCGGCCGAAGCACTGTAAGCAGATGCGTCAGGCGTCGGCCCTGCGGAAAACGCCGGGCCGGGGGCGCGCCGGCCCCGCGTTTCGCCCCTGCCGCGCCGCGGGGGGCGGTGCTACAAGCGGCCGCCTGTCGATTTGCGAGCCCGCCCTGCCCATGCCGCCCCGTGCCCCCGTTCCCCTGCCGTCCCCGCTGGCGCAGGATCTGATCGCCCTGGCCCAGGCCGGCCGCTGGCCGCAGCTCGAAGCCCAGGCCCGCAAGGCCCTGGGCAAGCATCCCGAGGCCCTGCTGCTGCACAACCTGCTGGGCAGCGCGCTGAACGAGCAGGGCCGCCATGCGGCCGCCGTCCACAGCTTCCAGCGCGCGGTGCAGCTGGCGCCGCAGGCGCCCGAGCTGCGCTTCAACCTGGCCGTGGCCCAGGCCGCCGCCGGCCAGCTGGCCGAGGCGGTGGCCAGCTACCGCGCGGTGCTGGCGGCGCGGCCGGAGCTGACGGTGGCGCACTACAACCTGGGCACCACCCTGCAGCGCCTGGGGCGGCTGGAGGAAGCCGAGGCCGCCTTCCGTGCCGCCCTGGTGCAGGCCCCGGAGGCCGTCGAGACCCTGGGCAACCTCGGCGCCGTGCTGCAGGCCCGGGGCCGCCTGGACGAGGCCATCGAGCACTACCGCGAGGCCCTGCGCCGCCGCGAGCTGCCGCGCCTGCGCCACAACCTGGGCACCGCGCTGCGCAGCCAGGGCCGGCTGGACGAGGCGGTCGAGGCCTTCGAGGCCGCCCTGCGCGGCGCCCCCGAGCCGGCCCTGGCCGCCGACACCCACACCCGCCTGGGCGAGACCCGCTGGGACCAGGGCCGGGTGGACGAGGCCGTGGCCGCCTACCGCGCCGCGCTGGCCATCGACCCCGCGCATGCCGCTGCGCACTACGCCCTCGGCGTGGTCGCCTTCGACGGCGGCCAGTTGGACGCCGCGCTGGCCTGCTTCGAGCAGACCTCGCTGCACGACGCCGCCCAGCGCCGCCTGGATCTGCTGTACCGGCTCGGCCGCCGCGAAGCCTTCCGCACGCAGCTGGCGCAGCAGCTGGCGGCGGGCCCGCACCGCGCGCCCTGGGTGGCCACGCTCTCGGCCCACCACGCCCACGAGCACGGCCTGCCCGATGCCTGCGGCTTCTGCCCCGAACCCTTCCGCGCCCTCCACCACGGCCGCCTGGCCCCGCTGGCCGAGGCCGACAGCCCGCTGCGCGCGGCCCTGCTGCGCGACCTGCGCGAGGCGCGCATGGCCGAGCGCAAGCAGGGCCGGCTCCACCACGGCGTGCAGTCCGCCGGCCATCTGTTCAAGCGGCCCGAGGCCTCCTTCCGCACCCTGGCCGAGCTGCTGCGCGGCGCCTTGCAGGCCTACCGCGCCGGCCTGGACCCGGCGCTCGGCGTCTACGCCCGCGACTTTCCCGCCGAGCCCGTCTTCAGCGGCGCCTGGTCGGTGGCCATGCGCCGCGGCGGCCACCTGAGCGCGCACATCCACGAGGAGGGCTGGCTGTCCGGCGTGGTCTACCTGCAGGTGCCCGAGCCGCCGCCGGGCCGCCAGGACGGCGCCATCGCCTTCGGCCTGGACGGCAACGGCTACCCGCGCCAGCGTGCCGACTGGCCCGAGACCGTGCTGCAGCCCCGGGCAGGCGACGTGGTCTTCTTCCCGTCCTCGCTCTTCCACCGCACCCTGCCCTTCGATGGCGAGGTCGAGCGCATCTGCATCGCCTTCGACCTCGCACCCGCCTGATCCGGGGGGCTGCGTGAACGCTTTTGCTGCATTGCCGCAAAGTCCGGTCCGCCCGCGGTGGCTCGGCGCACAATGCGCCTTCCCTGGCTGATCCGTCTGCCCTGTGTCCGCAAACCATGACCCCCAGGCCAGCCGCGCCTCGCTCGCGGCGGCCGCCCTCGCCGCCATCGGCGTGGTGTACGGCGACATCGGCACCAGTCCGCTGTACGCGCTCAAGGAGGTCTTCAACCATGGGCATGTCGAGTTCACGCCCGAGAACATGCTGGGCGTGCTCTCCCTCGTGTTCTGGACGCTGACCGTCATCGTCTCCTTCAAGTACGTCGCGCTGATCCTGCGCGCCGACAACAACGGGGAAGGCGGGCTGATCGCGATGCTCGCGCTGGCCTCCACCGCGGTGAAGGACAAGCCCCGCCTGCGCAATGTGCTGCTGATGCTCGGCATCTTCGGCACCGCCATCTTCTACGGCGACGGGGTGATCACGCCGGCCATCTCGGTGCTCTCCGCCGTCGAGGGCCTGGAGGTGGCCGCGCCCGGCCTGCACCGCTGGGTGCTGCCGCTGACCCTGCTGGTGCTGACCGTGCTGTTCGCCGCGCAGCGCTTCGGCACCGCGGCGGTGGGCCGCTACTTCGGGCCCTTCACCGCCGTGTGGTTCGCCGTGCTGGCCCTGCTCGGCCTGATGCACATCGTGCAGAACCCGGCCGTGCTGACCGCGCTGAGCCCGCACCATGCGATCGGCTTCATCCTGCGCCATCCCGGCACGGCCTTCTTCGCGCTTGGCGCCATCGTGCTGTGCGTGACCGGCGCCGAGGCCCTGTATGCCGACATGGGCCACTTCGGCAAGCGGCCCATCCGCATGGCCTGGTTCTTCTGGGTGATGCCGGCCCTGGTGCTGAACTACTTCGGCCAGGGCGCGATGCTGCTGGCCCATCCCGAGAACATCAAGAACCCCTTCTACGAGATGGCGCCGACCTGGGCGCTCTATCCGCTGATCGGCATGGCCACGGTGGCCACCGTGATCGCCTCGCAGGCCCTGATCACCGCGGCCTTCTCGGTGACCAAGCAGGCCATCCAGCTCGGCTACCTGCCGCGGCTGCGCATCCTGCACACCTCGGTCAAGTCCACCGGCCAGATCTACATCCCCTTCGTGAACTGGGGCCTGTATGCCGGCATCGTGCTGGCGGTGGTGACCTTCGGCTCAAGCACCAAGCTGGCCGCGGCCTATGGCATCGCGGTGACCACCGACATGCTCATCACCACCGTGATGACCTTCTTCGTGATCCGCCACGCCTGGGGCTACCCCTGGCTGCTGTGCGTGCTGGCGACGGTCTTCTTCTTCGTCGTCGACGCGCTCTTCTTTGCCGCCAATGCCGTGAAGATCCTCGACGGCGGCTGGTTTCCGCTGCTGATCGGCGGCTTCATGTTCACGCTGATGATGACCTGGAAGCGGGGCCGGGCCCTGATGGCCGACCGCCTGCGCGACGATTCGATCGACCTGCGCGGCTTCCTGGAATCCGTCTTCCTCAGCCCGCCGCTGCGCGTGCCCGGCACGGCCGTCTTCCTCAGCGCCGAGAAGGACGTGACGCCCAATGCCCTGCTGCACAACCTCAAGCACAACAAGGTGCTGCACGAGCAGAACCTGTTCGTGACGGTGCAGCACCACGAGGTGCCGTGGATCGGTTTCGACCGCCGCGTGCAGGTCGAGCCGCTGGGCCACGACTGCTGGCAGGTCACGCTGCACTTCGGCTTCAAGAACGACCCCGACGTGCCCGAGGCCCTGCAGCAGCTCGTCGGCCGCGGCTGCCAGCTCGACGACATGGAGACCAGCTACTTCCTGAGCCGCGACATCGTGATCCCCTCGGTCGGCTCGGGCATGGCGCTGTGGCGCGAGAAGCTCTTCGCCAGCATGCATCGCAATGCCGCGGCCGCGGCGGACTTCCTGAACCTGCCGACCAACCGCATCGTCGAGCTGGGCTCCAAGATCGAGATCTGAGCCGCCGCCCGCCGCCGCGCGGGGCCTTCGCGCCCGGTGTAGGGTGCCGGCCCTGACCCTGGGAGACCTGCTTGGACCTGCTCTTCGTCGCCGACCCGCTGGAAAGCTTCAAGATCGCGAAGGACTCGACCTTCGCCATGATGCGTGCCGCCGCCGCCCGCGGCCACCGCCTGATGGCCTGCACGCCGCGCGACCTGATGTGGCAGTCCGGCGGCCCGGTCACCGCCTACGTGCGCGACCTCAGCCTCACCGGCACCGAGGCCCCGTGGTTCCAGGCCGCCCAGCAGGCGCCCGACGAGCGGCCGCAGCCGCTGGCCGAGGTCGACGCGGTGATCATGCGCAAGGACCCGCCCTTCGACGCCGAGTACCTCTACGCCACCCACCTGCTGGAGCAGGCCGAGCGCGAAGGCGCCCTCGTGCTGAACCGCCCGCGTGCGCTGCGCGACCACCCGGAGAAGCTCGCGATCCTCGAGTTTCCGCAGCTCATCCCGCCGACCCTGGTGACGCGCGACGCGGCCGACATCCGGCGCTTCCACGCCGCGCACGGCGACCTCATCCTCAAGCCCCTGGACGGCATGGGTGGCATGGGCATCTTCCGCGTGCGCGAGGACGGCCTGAACCTCGGCAGCATCGTCGAGACCCTGAACCGCCACGGCGCGCAGACGGTGATGGTGCAGCGCTTCGAGCCGGCCATCGCCCAGGGCGACAAGCGCATCCTGCTGATCGAGGGCGTGGCCGTGCCCTGGGCCCTGGCGCGCATTCCGCAGGGCGGCGAGGTGCGCGGCAACCTGGCGGCCGGTGGCAAGGGCGTGGTGCAGCCGCTGACCGACACCGACCGGCACATCGCCGAGACCCTGGGCCCGGTGCTGGCCGCGCGCGGCCTCACGCTGGTGGGCCTGGACGTGATCGGCGAGCGCCTGACCGAGATCAACGTCACCAGCCCGACCGGCTTCCAGGAAATCACGAAGGCCAGCGGCCTGGACGTGGGCGGGCTGTTCATCGACGCCGTCGAGCGTCGGGTGCAGGCCGCCCGGGCTGCGCGCTGAGTCCCCTCGCCGCCCCGCCCATCCCGGCCTTGCCGCGACGGGCGGGCCGATGCGGCCGGGCCAGGGACAATCCGGCTTCACTGGAACGGATCCCATGGCCCTGCTTTCGCTCACCGACGCTCAACTCGCCTACGGCCACTGGGCCCTGCTCGACCGCGCCAGCCTCAGCCTGGAGGCGGGTGAACGGCTGGGCCTGATCGGCCGCAACGGCACCGGCAAGTCCTCGCTGCTCAAGGTGCTGGCGGGGCTGGAGAAGCTCGACGACGGCCTGCTCCAGCAGCAGCAGGGCCTGCGCCGCCACTACCTGCCGCAGGAGCCGAGCTTCGCGCCCGAGGCCACCATCTTCGACGCGGTGTCCGAGGGCGTGGCCGAGGCCAAGGCCCTGCGCGCGCGCTACGAGGCCCACCAGGACGGCGACGACCTCGACGCCCTCCAGACCCGCATCGAAGCCCTGGACGGCTGGACCTGGGAGCAGCGGGTCGACGCCACCCTGCAGCGCCTGGCGCTGGATCCGGCGCGCCGGGTCGACAGCCTGTCCGGCGGGCTGAAGAAGCGCGTGGCCCTGGCCCAGGCCCTGGTGGCCCAGCCCGACGTGCTCTTCCTCGACGAGCCGACCAACCACCTGGACCTGGAGGCCATCGTCTGGCTGCAGGAGCTGCTGGCCGAATGGCGTGGCGCGCTGATCGTGGTGACCCACGACCGCAGCTTCCTCGACGCGGTGGCGACCCGCATCGTCGAGCTGGACCGCGGCATCCTGCGCAGCTACCCCGGCCGCTACAGCGCCTACGAGGCCACCAAGCAGCGCGAGCTGGAGGCCGAGGCCCTGCTCAACGCGCGTGCCGACAAGCTGCTGGCGCAGGAGGAGGTCTGGGTGCGCCAGGGCGTCGAGGCCCGCCGCACGCGCAGCGTGGCCCGCATCGGCCGGCTCGAAGGCCTGCGCGCGGCGCGCGCTGCCCGGCGCGAGCAGGTGGGCCGCGTCAAGCTGGACCTGGACGCCGGCGAGCGCAGCGGCCAGCTGGTGGCCGTGCTCGAAGGCGTCAGCAAGGCCTGGCCGCGGCCCGACGGCAGCCTGCGCCAGGTGGTGCGCGGGCTGGACCTGACCGTGCTGCGCGGCGACCGCCTCGGCATCGTCGGCCCCAACGGCGCGGGCAAGACCACGCTGCTCAAGCTCATCCTCGGCAACCTGTCGCCCGACGAGGGCGTCGTCCGCACCGGCACCAAGCGCACGGTGGCCTACTTCGACCAGCTGCGCGAGGTGCTGGACCCCGAGAAGACCCTGGCCGAGACCATCAGCCCGGGCAGCGACTGGGTCGAGATCGGCGGCACGCGCAAGCACGTGATCGGCTACCTCGGCGATTTCCTGTTCCCGCCGCAGCGTGCCAATGCGCCGGTCCGCACCCTGTCGGGCGGCGAGCGCAACCGCCTGCTGCTGGCCCGGCTCTTCGCGCAGCCGGCCAATGTGCTGGTGCTGGACGAGCCGACCAACGATCTCGACATCGAGACCCTGGAGCTGCTGGAGGAACTGCTGTCCAGCTACCCCGGCACCGTCTTCCTGGTCAGCCACGATCGGCGCTTCGTCGACGCGGTGGTGACCAGCGTGCTGGTCGCCGAGGGCGCCGACGGGGAGGGCCGCTGGAAGGAATACGAAGGCGGCATCGAGGACTGGCTGGCCCAGTCGCGCCGCGCGGCGGCGCTGCAGGCCACGGCGGCCAAGGCCGCGCGCGGGCTGCCTGCGCCGGCGCCGGGAGGCCCCGCCCTCGCCCCCGCGTCCCCGCCGCCGGCCGCTGCGCCGGCCGTGGCCCGGCGCAAGCTCAGCTACAAGGAGCAGCGCGAGCTGGATGCACTGCCCGATCGCCTGGCCGCGCTGGAGGCCGAGCAGAAGGCGCTGGAGCTGCGGCTGGCCGATCCCGGCCTGTATGCCGCCGTCGGCAGCACCGAGTACGCGGCCCTGCAGGCCCGCCATGCGGCGCTGGACGAGGAACTGCTGGCCGCCCTCGAACGCTGGGAGGCGCTGGGCGGCTGAGGCCGCCGCGGCGCGTGCGCTGGGCTCAGCGCTCCGGGCCCAGCAGGGCGCCGAACCAGGCGCTCCAGGTCAGCGCGACATGGGAGCGCGTCACGATCAGGCCCGACTGCAGGTAGAGCCCGTTCAGCAGCCGGCGCGCCTGGGCCGGCTCCATGCCGGGCCAGGCGGCCACCGTCTCCACGCTGACCGGCTGGTCGCGCAGGCGCCGCAGGGCCTCGCGCCAGGCCGGTGGCGCGTCGCCCGGCAGCTGGCTGTCGGGGGTGCAGCGGTACAGCGCGGGCCCGGCGATGCCGGGCAGCAGGGCTTCACGGCCGCCAAGCCGGGCCAGGGTCCAGGCCAGGCGAGCCAGCGGCTGGCAATCCGCGCCGGCGGCCTGCGGCTCGGCTTCCGGGGGCTGCTCGGGCGCGGCATCGGGCAGCAGGGGCAGGTTCAGCTCGAAGTCCACGTCCAGGGGATTCAGCGGCAGCAGATCGGGGCCCAGCGGCCCGGTCAGCAGCGGGCCGTTCCCGCGGGCCGGCGGATGCCGCCGCTCCGGGGCCTCCGGGGACGACGCTTCGCTGTTGCGGCCCGGCCGGCCGGGCGGGCGCAGCGCAGCGGGCTCGACCTCGATCAGGCGCAGGCGCTCGAAGGGCAGGCCCCAGAGCTGCGCCGCGCTGAGGGGGGCGTGCACCAGGCGTTCCCGCGGGAACAGGGTCAGGGGCAGCACGTGGTCGTCCCACTCCAGCTGCAGCGTGGCGGCGCAGCCATGGCGCAGACAGGCGGCCAGGGCTTCGAGCAGGTCGGCCGGGCGGCCTTCGTCGCCACCGTGGGCCAGGTCGGCATAAAGCGAGGGGCTGATCCCGCGCAGCCGCGGGTCGACCGGCGGGGCCCCCGCAGCCGGCGTCAGGCCGCGGCGGTAGTCGCTGGCGCGCCACAGCTCGGGTTCGCCCATCGGCACGGTCGGTTCATCCATCCCCGCACTCTATCGGCCGCGGCCCGTCGAGGTGTATCCAGCCGAAGCGCCTGCAGCGCGCCGGAGCGCACGCGACACTGTGCGGATGCCCCTGGACGATCTGCTGGCCCTGTTGCTGCTCGCAACGACCATGACCTTCACGCCCGGCCCGAACACCGTGCTGGTCACGGCCCTGGCCGCCCGCCACGGCCTGCGCGCGGCCCTGCCCTTCTGCCTGGCCGTGCCCAGCGGCTGGCTGCTGCTGATGGCGGCGGTGGCCGGGGGCGTGGGCGCGCTGGTGGCGGCCGAGCCGGCCTTGCGCGGGGCACTGAAGCTGCTCGGCCTGGCCTATCTGCTGAGCCTGGCCTGGCGCCTGGCCCGGGCCGACGGCGGGCCGGCCGCCGCGGCCGCCCGGGAACGGCCCCTGGGCTACCGCGAGGGCGTGCTGCTGCAGTTTCTGAACGTGAAGGCCTGGATGTTTGCGCTCACCCTCAGCGCCGGCTGGGCCCTGCCGCGGCCGGGCGAGCTGGACACCGCCCTGCCGCGTCTGCTGACCGTGCTGGGGGTGATGGCCGTCTACGGTTTCGCCAGCAACTTCAGTTACGCCGCCCTCGGCGCAGCCCTGCGCGGCTGGCTGGCCGGCGGCCCGGTGCCCGGGCGCCGGATGCGGCGCTTCAACCGTGCCTCGGCCGTCCTGCTGGCGTTGACGGCGCTGTGGATGCTGCGGCATTGAGGGCCCGACGGCCCGGCCCCGCCCGCACCGGGCCCTTCGCGGGAGCCTCGGGAACCTCGGGCGGCGATCCGTTCCAATCCCCTCCGACCGTACCTGCTCCCTCCTCTGCCCAAGCCCCTGCCGTGTCTGCCGCCTTCTGCCTGGATCGATTGCCCGCCGCCCTGCGCCGCGGCCTGGTTGCGGCCGCCCTGATGGCCGCCCTGATGGCCGCGGCCCTGGCCGCCCAGGCCGCCGGCCCACTGGCCCGTGCCCTGGGCACGGCGCCGGCCGACCCGGCCGGGCCCGGCGCGGTGGTGGAGACCCCCCAGCTGCGCGCCGAGCTGGTCGCCCATGCGCCCGAAGGCCTGGGCCCCGGCAAGCCGATGTGGCTGGGCTTGAAGCTGCAGCACCAGCCGCACTGGCACACCTACTGGAAGAACCCGGGCGATTCCGGCCTGCCGACCCGGCTGGCCTGGACGCTGCCGCCGGGCGTGGAGGCCGGCCCCATCGACTGGCCGGTGCCGCATCGCCTGCGGGTGGGCCCGCTGGTGAACTACGGCTTCGAGGGCGAGCTGCTGCTGCCCGTCGCGCTGAGCCTGCCGGCCGACTGGCGCGGCGAGACGCTGGAAGTCTCGCTGCGCGCGGACTGGCTGGTCTGCAAGGAGGAGTGCATTCCCGACGGCGGTGATTTCCAGATCCGCCTGCCGGCCCAGGGCGCCTTGGCCGCGCACCGCGCGGCTTTCGAGGCGAGTTGGTCGCAGCGGCCGCAGGCCGTGGTCGGCGCGCAGGCCACGGCCCGCCACCAGCCGGCGCCAGCGGGCGCGGCCTCGGTGCCGGTCGACGACGGCCACGGCCCGCGGGCGGCGCCCCTGGATCCCGGCGCGCTGGCGCTGCGCATCGAGGGCTTGCCGGCCGCGCTGCAGGGGCGGCCGGTCGAGCTCTACAGCGAGACCGAGGCCCTGATCGACCATGCCGCCGAGCCGGCCCTGCGCTGGACGGGCGGGGTGCTGGAGGCCGCCTGGCCGCTCTCGCCGCAGCGCAGCAGCAGCCCGGCCAGCCTGCCGGTGGTGCTGCGCGTGCTGCCCGGCCCGGCGGGCGGCGAGGCGCGGCTGCTGCGCGTGGAGGCCGCGCTCAGCGGCCTGCCGCCGGTCGAGGCGGTCGAGCTGCCGCCGGCCCTGCAGGCCGCGCTGGCGGGAGCGGCGGCCGTGCCGCCGCCGGCCGAGCCGGTCGCGCTGAGCCTGGCCTTGCTGCTGGGCGCGCTGCTCGGCGGCGCCCTCCTCAACCTGATGCCCTGCGTCTTCCCGGTGCTTTCGCTCAAGGCCCTGGCCCTGGCCCAGCATGGCGAGGACCGGCGCGCCCTGCTCGGCGGCGGCCTGGCCTACACGGCGGGCGTGATCCTCAGCTTCCTGCTGCTGGCCGGTGTCCTGCTGGCGCTGCGCGCGGCGGGCGAGCAGCTCGGCTGGGGTTTTCAGCTGCAGAGCCCGGCCTTCATCGCCGGCATGGCCGTCCTCTTCACCCTGATCGGCCTGAACCTGGCGGGCGTCTTCGAGATCGGCGGCCTGCTGCCGGCCGGCCTGGGCGGGCTGCGGGCCCGCCATCCGCGGGTCGACGATGCGCTCTCGGGCGTGCTGGCGGTGGCGGTGGCTTCGCCCTGCACCGCACCCTTCATGGGCGCGGCCCTGGGCGCGGCGGTGGCCCTGCCCGCGGCGCAGGCCCTGCTCGTCTTCGCGCTGCTGGGCCTGGGCATGGCCTTGCCCTACCTGCTGCTGAGCGCGATGCCTGGCCTGGCCCGGCGCCTGCCGCGGCCAGGGCTCTGGATGGTGCGGTTCAAGGGGCTGATGGCCTTCCCGATGTTCGCCACCGTGGTCTGGCTGGGCTGGGTGCTGGGCCTGCAGACGGGGGTGGAGGGCCTGGTCGGCCTGCTGGGCGTGCTGCTGGCCCTGGCCTTCGCCGCCTGGGCCTGGGCCACGCCCTGGGCGGGCGGGCTGGCCCGCACGGCCTGGCGCGGCCTGGGCCTGCTGCTGCTGGCGGTCAGCCTGGGCTGGGCCTGGCCGGGCTGGCAGGCCGGTGCCGGGTCGGTGGCGGCCCCCACGGCGGCGGCGCAGCCCTCGGCCTCGGCCGACTGGCAGCCCTGGTCGGCCGAGAAGGTCGTCGCGGCCCGGGCCGCGGGCCAGCCGGTCTTCGTCGACTTCACCGCCGCCTGGTGCGTGACCTGCCAGTACAACAAGCGCACCGTGCTGGCCGATGCCGCGGTGCTGGCCGCGATGGACGGCCAGCGCGTGCTCAAGCTGCGCGCCGACTGGACGATGCGCGATGCCGCGATCACCGCCGAGCTCGGCCGCCTCGGCCGCAGCGGGGTGCCGGTTTATGTGTTTTTCCCGGGTCGTCCGGAGGCGCAGCCTCGGCTTTTGAGTGAACTGCCGAGCCGGGAGGAGGTCCTGCAAGCCCTGGCGGCGCTCTGAATCCGGCTTCGGCCGGGGGCGCCCGCCCCGCCACCCTGCCGGAGGACCCCCATGCAACGTCGCCATCTCCCCACGGCCCTGGCCGTGATCTCCGCCTCGGCCCTGGCCTGGAGCCTGCCGGCCCCGGCCGCGCCGGTCTCGGTCGGCCAGCCCGCCCCCCCGTTCAGCCTGAAGGACACCGCCGGCCGCCTCGTGCAGCTGGCCGACTTTGCCGGCAAGACCGTGGTGCTGGAATGGACCAACCCCGGCTGCCCCTTCGTCCGCAAGCACTACGCCAGCGGCAACCTGCCGGCCCAGCAGAAGGCGGCCACGGCGGCGGGGGTGGTCTGGCTGACGGTGAACTCCACCTCGCCCCGACATGGCGACCACATGGCTCCGGCAGACCTGGGCGACTGGATGACTGCGCAGGGCGCGGCGCCCACCGCCACGCTGCTCGACCCCGACGGCCTGGTCGGGCGGAGCTACGGGGCGAAGACGACGCCGCAGCTGGTCGTGATCCAGCCCCAGGGCCGGCTGGCCTATGTCGGCGCGGTCGACAGCATCGCCAGCGCCAGGCCCGAGGACATCGCCCGGGCCACCCAGCATGTGCCGGGGGTGCTGGCCCAGCTCGCCGCGGGCCAGCCGGTTCGTCCCGCGGTGACCGCGCCCTACGGCTGCTCGGTCAAGTACGACTGAGGCCAGGGAAGGGGCGTCGCGCGGGCGGCTAAAGTCGACCCACGATGGCTGCCCCCGAGGTCCTGCTGCTGACGCCCCGCAATCCGGCCGAGCTCGACGCGGCCCGCGCGCTGTTCCGCGAGTACGCGCTGGCGCTTGGGGTCGACCTGGCCTTCCAGGGTTTCGAGGCCGAGCTGGCCGCTCTGCCCGGCGACTATGCCGAGCCCGGCGGCCAGCTGCTGCTGGCCTGGTGCGCCGGTGAGCTGGCCGGCTGCGGCGCCTTCCGGCCCCGGCCCGATGCCGACGAGCCCAATGCCTGCGAGATGAAGCGGCTCTACGTGCGCCCCGCCTTCCGCCGCTTCGGCCTGGGGCGGCGCCTGGCCCAGGCCCTGATCGACGGGGCCATGCAGGCCGGCTACTCGGCCCTGCTGCTCGACACCCTCGATGACATGGAGGCCGCCCGGGGGCTTTACGCCTCGCTGGGCTTTGTCGAAGTGCCGCCCTTCTACTTCAACCCCCTGCCCGGCGCGCACTACCTGCGCGTCGACCTGCGGCCGGGGGCCGAGGGCGCGCGCGCGGCCTACTGAGTGCCGGCGGCGGCCGCGGCCCGACGCGGCAGCTTCAGCGTCTCGCCGATCGCCAGGGTGCGGAAGGCGTCCTCCGGCAGGCCGCGGGCAAGGCGCGCGAGGGCCAGGTCGCGTGGCGGCTGGTCCAGCGGCTCGAAGCTGAGTTCGAAGCTGCCCCAGTGCACGCCGATCGACTGCTTCGCGCCGAGGTCCTGATGGACCTGCACGGCTTCGTCCGGATTGATGTGCTGCGCGCGCATGAACCAGCGCGGCTCGTAGGCGCCGATGGGGATCAGGGCCAGATCGAAGCCCCCTCCTGCCGCCGTCGCCTGGCGTCCTGCGTAGCGCGCGCGGATGGCCTGGAAATCGGCCGAATAGCCGGTGTCGCCGGTGTAGAGCAGGTGCAGCTCGGGCGCGAACACCGCGAAGCCGCCCCAGAGCGTGCGGTTGCGGTCGTTCAGACCGCGCCGCGACCAATGCTGCGCCGGCGTCAGCGCGACCGGCACCGGGCCGGCCGCGCCCGGCAGCAGGGTTTCCTGCCACCAGTCGAGTTCGACCGTGTGCTCGGCGCCCGGCAGGGCCTCGTCGGCCAGCAGGCGGCCGATGCCGAGCGGCACGATCCAGCGCGGCGGCCCGCCGGGCTGGCGGGCCAGGGCCTGCAGGCTGGGCAGGTCGAGGTGGTCGTAGTGGTTGTGCGAGATCAGCACCGCATCGATGTGCGGCAGCGTCGCCGGCGTCAGCGCGGGGGGCTGCGCGCGCTTCGGACCGATCCAGCTGAGCGGCGAGGCCCTGTCGCTGAAGATCGGGTCGAGCAGCAGGTTCAGGCCGGCCACCTGCACCAGCACGCTGGCGTGGCCGATCCAGGTGATGGCGGGCTGCATCGCCGTGCCGGCGCGGGCGTTGTGGTGCAGGAAAGACAGGTCCGGCGCCTGGGTCGGCACCGGGGCCTGGGGCGGCGGCGGCAGGGTCTCGCGCCAGGCCTGCCAGCGCCACTTCAGCAGGGTCAGCAGGCCCTTGTCCTCGATCGGCGTGCCGCTGTTGCGGAAGCCCTCGGGCCCGTGGTGGGCCGGGCTGGGCGTTCCGGCCGCCGCGGTCGGGGCGGGGGCATGCAGGCAGGCGCCGAGCAGCAGGCAAAGCGCCAGAACGGGGATGCCGCGACCTTGGCGCGCTGGGATTCCTGACGGCATGTGTCCGAGGGGCTGGTCAATCGTGAGGGTAATCACGTACACTCGATGGGTTTGCCGGAGATGACCCCCGATGAGCGACGCCAGCGTGGACCTTTCAGCCCGCGCGGCGCCTGCGAAACCGGAGTCGTCGCGGGCGTCGACCGAAGAAGCGCAGAGGATGCTTGAGCGTCATCGTGCCACGTGGTCGACGGACGAGCCGGCGGACAACGGGCTTGTTGACGAGCCCCCGGGGACTCCCTGGACCCGCGCCGAGGCCGAGGCCTGGCGCGCCACGCAGCCCTCGCTCGGGTCGCCGCTTCGCCTGGTCGCGATGCAGGCCCTCGCGGGCGGTTTGTGTGCGCTGGTCTGGGGCGGGGTTTCGGGGCGCTTATCGGCCTTGGAGGCGGCGTGCATCGGCGCGGCCATCGTGGTGCTTCCGGCGCTGCTGATGGCTCTCGGTCTGCGACGGCTCGAAGGCACTCCGGCGCCATGGCGGCTGATGGGCTTCTTCGTGCTCGAAGGGGTCAAGGTCGCGGCCATGCTGATCGGTCTGGCGCTGGTCGCCTGGCTGCATCCGGGGGTCGAGTGGGTGGCGCTGGTCGTCACCCTGGTGGTGAGCCTGAAGGCTGGATGGGTGGCCCTGCTTCGGCGGGGTCGATGAACGGACGATCGAGAGAGACGCAAGACATGGCAAGCGAAGGACACGGCCCGACCGCCGGCGAATACATCGTTCACCACCTCCAGCACCTGCAGAAGAATTTCGACTTCGAGAGCGTCAAGCAGACCTCGATCGTCGACTTCAGCGTGTTCAACCTGGACTCGGTCTTCTTCTCGGTGGTGCTCGGCCTGATCGGCTGCTTCACGCTCTGGCGTGCCGCCCGTCATGCGACCTCCGGGGTGCCGGGTCGGTTCCAGGCCTTCGTTGAAATCCTCTTCGAGATGGTCGAGAACCAGGCGAAGGGCGTGATCCACAACGAGAAGAGCCGCAAGCTGGTCTCGCCGCTGGCGCTGACCGTGTTCGTCTGGATCTTCCTGATGAACTTCATGGACATGCTGCCCGTCGACCTGCTGCCCGCCTTCTGGCACTCGGCGGGTCCGGCGCTGGGTTTCAAGGACTACCTGCGCGTGGTCCCGACCGCCGACCTGTCGACGACCCTGGGTCTGTCGTGCAGCGTCCTGGTGGTCTGCCTCGTCTACAACATCAAGATCAAGGGTCTCGGAGGTTGGGCGCATGAGCTGGTCGCGGCGCCGTTCGGCGACAAGGTCGTGCTCTACCCGATCAACTTCCTGATGCAGATGATCGAGTTCCTGGCCAAGACCGTCTCGCACGGCATGCGGCTGTTCGGCAACATGTTCGCCGGCGAACTCGTGTTCATGCTGATCGCGCTGATGGGCGGTGCGTTCACGCTGTCGGTTACCGGTGTCGGGCTGGCCATCGGCCATCTCGTCGCGGGTACTGTGTGGACCTTGTTCCACATCCTTGTGATCACGCTGCAGGCATTCATCTTCATGATGCTGACGCTGATCTACGTCGGTCAGGCGCACGACGCACACTGATCTCTTTCTCTGTTCCCTCACCAAAACTCACTAGGAGTCATCATGGAAAACATCCTCGGCCTCGTCGCGCTGGCTTGCGGTCTGATCGTCGGTCTGGGCGCCATCGGCGCGTCGATCGGTATTGCCCTGATGGGTGGCAAGTTCCTCGAAGCTTCGGCCCGCCAGCCCGAGCTGATCAACGAACTGCAGACCAAGATGTTCATCCTGGCCGGCCTGATCGACGCGGCCTTCCTGATCGGCGTCGCCATCGCCCTGCTCTTCGCCTTCGCGAACCCCTTCCAACTGGCCGCCTGATCGCTGACGAGCCTTTCACGAACGAAAGGATCGAGTCGTGAATATCAATGCCACCCTGATCCTGCAAGCGATCGTTTTCGCGATCCTTGTCTGGTTCACGATGCGCTTCATCTGGCCGCCGCTTGCGAAGGCCCTCGATGAGCGCGCGCAGAAGATCGCCGACGGTCTCGCCGCCGCGGATCGCGCCAAGTCCGAGCTCGCCACCGCCAACAAGCGCGTGGAAGAGCAGCTGGTCGCGACCCGCGAGGAAACGACCAAGCGCATCGCCGACGCCGACAAGCGCGCCCTGGCGATCGTCGAGGACGCCAAGCGTCGCGCCGTCGAAGAGGCTGCCAAGATCGTCTCCGATGCCAAGGCCGAGGCCGACCAGCAGGTCGTCCGTGCCCGCGAGGCCCTGCGCGAGCAGGTTGCCGCGCTGGCCGTCAAGGGCGCCGAGCAGATCCTGCGTCGCGAGGTCAACGCCGGCGTTCACGCCGACCTGCTGACCCGCCTGAAGACGGAGCTCTGACCATGGCCGAGCTTGCCACCCTCGCCCGGCCGTATGCCGACGCGCTGTTCCAAGTCGCCCGCCAGGGCGACGTGGCGGCCTGGGGTCGACAGATCGATGCGCTGGCCGCGGTTGCGGTCGACGCCGATCTCCGGGCCTTCGCCGAAAACCCCAAGGTGACCGTGTCGCAGGTCGAAGAGGTGTTGCTTGCTGCCAGCGGTCAGGGCGTCGACGACGGTGTGCGCAATTTCCTGCGCGTGCTGCTCGACAACGGCCGCCTGGCCGCCCTGCCTGAGGTCGCGGCGCAGTTCCGAGCCCTGGTCAATGCGTCCAGTGGCGCGGCCGATGCCGTGATCCACAGCGCCTTCGCGATCGACGATGGGCAACTGGCGGATCTGGTCGCGACGCTCGAACAGCGTTTCGGCCGCAAGCTCAACGCGTCCGTGGTCCTGGACCCGGAGCTGATCGGCGGCGTTCGCGTCGTCGTCGGCGACCAGGTGCTCGACACCTCGGTGCGCGCCCGCCTCGAACGCATGAAGGTCACGCTCACCGCCTGAGGCGGCGAGCGCGACGGCACCGAATCACCCCTGGACAGCGCCGCACAGCCCAGGCCGACGAGCCGCTGGACCCGACTGGGAGCACACGATGCAACTCAATCCCGCTGAAATTTCCGAACTGATCAAGAGCCGCATCGAGGGCCTCGGCGCCTCCGCGGACGTGCGCAACCAGGGCACCGTGCTGTCGGTCACCGACGGTATCGTCCGTGTCCACGGTCTGTCCGACGCGATGGCCGGCGAAATGCTGGAGTTCCCCGCGACCAAGGACGGCCAGCCGACCTACGGCCTGGCGCTGAACCTCGAGCGCGACTCCGTCGGCGCCGTGATCCTGGGCGAGTACGAGCACATCTCCGAAGGCGACACCGTGAAGTGCACGGGCCGCATCCTGGAAGTGCCCGTCGGCCCCGAGCTGATCGGCCGCGTCGTGAACGCCCTCGGTCAGCCCATCGACGGCAAGGGCCCGATCAACGCCAAGATGACCGACGTCATCGAGAAGGTCGCCCCGGGCGTGATCGCGCGGAAGTCGGTGGACCAGCCGGTGCAGACCGGCCTGAAGTCGATCGACTCGATGGTGCCCGTCGGCCGTGGCCAGCGCGAGCTGATCATCGGTGACCGCCAGACCGGCAAGACCGCCGTGGCGATCGACGCGATCATCAACCAGAAGGGTCAGAACATGACCTGCGTCTACGTCGCGATCGGCCAGAAGGCTTCGTCGATCAAGAACGTGGTGCGCGCTCTGGAACAAGCTGGCGCGATGGAATACACCATCGTCGTCGCGGCCTCGGCCTCGGAATCGGCGGCGATGCAGTACGTGTCGGCCTACTCCGGCTGCACGATGGGCGAGTACTTCCGCGACCGCGGCCAGGACGCCCTGATCGTCTATGACGACCTGTCCAAGCAGGCCGTCGCCTACCGCCAGGTCTCGCTGCTGCTGCGCCGCCCGCCGGGCCGCGAAGCCTTCCCCGGCGACGTGTTCTATCTCCACAGCCGCCTGCTCGAGCGCGCCGCCCGCGTGAACGCCGACTACGTCGAAGCCTTCACCAAGGGTGAAGTCAAGGGCAAGACCGGCTCGCTGACCGCCCTGCCGGTCATCGAAACGCAAGCCGGCGACGTGTCGGCCTTCGTGCCGACCAACGTGATCTCGATCACCGACGGCCAGATCTTCCTGGAGACCTCGCTGTTCAACGCCGGCATCCGCCCCGCGATCAACGCCGGTATCTCGGTGTCCCGCGTCGGTGGCGCGGCGCAGACCAAGCTGGTCAAGGGCCTGTCCGGCGGTATCCGTACCGACCTGGCGCAGTACCGTGAACTGGCCGCCTTCGCGCAGTTCGCCTCGGACCTGGACGCTTCGACCAAGAAGCAGCTGGACCGCGGTGCCCGCGTGACCGAGCTGCTCAAGCAGGCCCAGTACCAGCCGCTGCCGATCAGCCTGATGGCCGCCACGCTCTACGCCGCCAACAAGGGCTACCTGGACGACATCGCCGTCAAGCAGGTGCTGGCTTTCGAATCGGGTCTGCATCAGCACCTGAAGACCAGCCACGCCGCCCTGGTGACCAAGCTCGAGACCGACAAGGCCCTCGACAAGGACGCCGAGGCCGAGCTGAAGGGCGCGATCGAAGCCTTCAAGAAGAGCTTCGCCTGATCCCCGTCTGACGACCCCCGAGAGAAAGGAGCTCCGTCATGGCGGCCGGCAAGGAAATTCGCGGCAAGATCAAGAGCGTCGAGAACACGAAGAAGATCACCAAGGCCATGGAGATGGTCGCGGCGTCGAAGATGCGCAAGGCGCAGGACCGCATGCGTGCGGCCCGGCCTTACGCGGACAAGATCCGCAACATCACGGCCAATCTCGCCAAGGCCAATCCGGAGTACACCCATCCCTTCATCGCGACCAACGCCGAGGCGGCTTCCAAGGCCGGCTTCGTCGTGGTGACGACGGACAAGGGTCTCTGCGGTGGTCTGAACACCAACCTGCTGCGTGCGGTGACCACCAAGCTGCGCGAGCTGGACGGCCAGGGTGTGGGCGCCGAGGCCGTGGCCATCGGCAACAAGGGTCTGGGCTTCCTCAACCGGATCGGCGTGCAGGTGGTTGCGCAGGCCGTCGGTCTGGGCGACACCCCGCACCTTGACCGCCTGATCGGCCCGGTCAAGGCCCTGCTGGACGCCTACGCCGAAGGCAAGCTGAACGCGGTCTACCTCTGCTACACGAAGTTCATCAACACGATGAAGCAGGAGTCGGTCGTCGAGCAGCTGCTGCCGCTGGCGGCGGACAAGCTCCAGGCGGACCAGGGTGGCCACAGCTGGGACTACATCTACGAGCCCGACGCGAAGTCGGTCATCGACGACCTGCTGCTGCGCTACATCGAGGCGCTGGTCTACCAGGCGGTTGCCGAGAACATGGCGTCCGAGCAATCGGCGCGCATGGTGGCCATGAAGGCCGCGACCGACAACGCCGGCACGGTGATCAACGACCTGAAGCTGGTCTACAACAAGACCCGTCAGGCCGGCATCACCAAGGAACTCTCCGAGATCGTCAGCGGCGCCGCCGCCATCAGCGGCTGACGCCGCGCCCTGCTCGCAGCAGCAAAGAACCTGATTGAAGGAACGCAAGATGTCGAACACTCAAGCCGCGGTCGGCAAGATCGTCCAGTGCATCGGCGCGGTCGTGGACGTGGAGTTTCCGCGCGACCGCATGCCCAAGGTCTACGACGCGCTGAAGATGGAGGGCTCGGCCCTCACGCTGGAAGTCCAGCAGCAGCTCGGTGACGGCGTGGTCCGCACCATCGCCCTGGGCTCGTCCGACGGCCTGCGTCGCGGCCTGACCGTGACCAACACCGGCGCGGCCATCACCGTGCCGGTGGGCCCGGCCACCCTGGGCCGCATCATGGACGTGCTGGGCACGCCCATCGACGAGCGGGGTCCGGTCGACCAGACCCTGACCGCCTCGATCCACCGCAAGGCTCCCAGCTACGACGAGCTGTCGCCGTCGCAGGAACTGCTCGAAACCGGCATCAAGGTGATCGACCTGATCTGCCCCTTCGCCAAGGGCGGCAAGGTGGGTCTGTTCGGCGGCGCCGGCGTCGGCAAGACCGTGAACATGATGGAGCTCATCAACAACATCGCCAAGGCCCACAGCGGTCTGTCGGTGTTCGCGGGTGTGGGCGAGCGGACCCGTGAGGGCAACGACTTCTATCACGAGATGGCCGATTCGGGCGTCGTCAACCTCGAGAACCTGGGCGAGTCCAAGGTGTCGATGGTCTACGGCCAGATGAACGAGCCCCCGGGCAACCGTCTGCGCGTGGCCCTGACCGGTCTGACCATCGCGGAATCCTTCCGCGACGAAGGCCGTGACGTGCTGTTCTTCGTGGACAACATCTACCGCTACACCCTGGCCGGCACCGAAGTGTCCGCGCTGCTGGGTCGTATGCCCTCCGCCGTGGGCTACCAGCCGACGCTGGCCGAGGAAATGGGCCGCCTGCAAGAGCGGATCACGTCGACCAAGGTCGGCTCGATCACCTCGATCCAGGCCGTGTACGTCCCCGCGGACGACCTGACCGACCCGTCGCCGGCGACCACCTTCGCCCACCTGGACGCCACCGTCGTGCTGTCGCGTGACATCGCCTCGCTGGGTATCTACCCCGCGGTCGACCCGCTCGACTCGACCTCGCGCCAGATCGACCCGAACGTGATCGGTGACGAGCACTACTCGACCACCCGCGCCGTCCAGGGCATCCTGCAGCGCTACAAGGAACTGCGCGACATCATCGCCATCCTGGGCATGGACGAACTCGCGCCGGAAGACAAGCTGACCGTGGCCCGCGCCCGGAAGATCCAGCGCTTCCTGTCGCAGCCCTTCCACGTGGCCGAAGTCTTCACCGGCTCGCCGGGCAAGTACGTGCCGCTGAAGGAAACCATCCGCGGCTTCAAGATGATCGTGGCCGGCGAATGCGATTCGCTGCCCGAGCAGGCCTTCTACATGGTCGGCACCATCGACGAAGCCTTCGAGAAGGCCAAGAAGATGCAGTAAGGCCCGCTGCGGTCCGGCCTCCGGCCGCAGCGCCTGCCGCCCCCCGGCGGTGATGCGCCGCGGCCCAGCCGACCGCCCGGTCCTGCTGCCCGCTTCCCACCCTGACATCAAGGTTCCCCATGGCCACCATCCACGTTGACGTCGTCTCGGCCGAAGAGCTGATCTTCTCGGGCGAAGCCAAGTTCGTCGCCCTGCCCGGCGAAAGCGGTGAGCTCGGCATCCTGCCCAAGCACACCCCGCTGATCAGCCGCATCAAGCCCGGTGCCGTGCGCATCGAGCGGGCCGACAACGGCGAAGAGGAATTCGTCTTCGTCGCCGGCGGCATCCTCGAAGTGCAGCCGGACCGCGTGACCGTGCTGGCCGACACCGCGATCCGCGGCCATGACCTCGACGAGGCCAAGGCCACCGAGGCCAAGAAGCTGGCCGAGGAAGCGATGAAGAACGCGAAGAGCGACATCGATTTCGCCAAGGCCCAGGGCGAGTTCGCTGCGATGGCCGCCCAGATCGCCGCGCTGCGCAAGTTCCGCCGCAAGTAAGCTCCGCAGAGCCCGGCGGTCCGGGCTCCGCCGAACGCCCTCGCCACCGTCCGGTGCCGAGGGCGTTTTCACGTGATGCAGGAGTCACGATGCCGTCCGAATCCTTGCTCGACAACGAAGGCGTGCGCTGTCGTCTGCAACCCTTTTGCGCAGTTTGCGGTGCACCCGGCCGGATCTGGGGGAGCAGCGGACTGCGCGATCAACTGTTCGGCGCGCCGGGTCGCTGGGGTCTGTTGCGGTGTACCGCGGCGGCTTGTGCGCAGGCGTGGCTGGCGCCCATGCCGGTACCTGAGGACGTCGCCCTCTTCTATCGCGACTACTACACCCACATCGAGCAGGACGATGCGGCCCAAGCCCTGGCCCCGCTTCCTCCTGTGCCTGCGCCAGCCCCTACCCGGGGCGTCAAGCGCTGGCTCGCCCGATGGCTGCCTGGAAGACGATATGCCCTGCTGTCAGCCCTTCATCACCTAGAGGACTTACCGCCCGGTCGTCTGCTTGAGATTGGCTGCGGCCATGGCCATTTTCTTGCCGAGGCGGCAGCCAGCGGCTGGGACGCTTTGGGCCTTGATTTCGATCCGAAAGCCATCGAGGTGGCCAAACGGCGGCCAGGAGTTCAGGCCAGGGTGGGGGATCCCGCCACCCTGGACGCGCCAGAAGCCAGCTTTGACGCGGTGCTGATGAACAACGTGATTGAGCATGTGCCCGACGCCGTGCAAGTTCTGGCGACTTGCCATCGGATGCTGCGTCCAGGCGGAAGGCTGGTCGTGTTGACGCCCAACTTTGCATCGCTCGGCCGGCGCTGCTACGGCAGCGACTGGCGCGGCCTTGAGATCCCACGGCATCTGCAGGTCTTCACGGCGGGGAGCCTGGCTTCCGCTGCGGTCCAGGCCGGCTTTTCGCAGCCCCATGTTTTCAGTAGCGCGGGAGGAGCGAACACCGTCTCGATTCTCCAGGCCAGCCGGACGATCCGTGCGAGGCGGCTTGGTCAGCCTGAACCCGCAATGGGCCTAGGGATCGCCGTCCTCGCGCAGCTTGAAAAACTCGGCCTGCTGCTGGGTCTGGGCTGGGGTGAATGGATTGTGCTGGTGGCACACCGCGGCCCGGCACGATCCTGAGGGCTGCTGCGGTGCTCAGCCCTGGGCCGCGACGGCGGCGAGCACCATCAGGGGCGCGGTCTCGGCGCGGAGCACGCGCGGGCCCAGGCTCAGCGGTCGCCAGCCCGCGGCCAGGGCCTCGGCCTCTTCTTCGGGGCTCAGACCGCCTTCGGGGCCGCTCAGCAGCCGCAGGCCCTGGCCCGGGGCGAGGGCTGCCAGGGCCGCAGGCAGGCCGAGGGCTTCGGGTCGGAAGCTCAGCATGTAGCGCGCAGCGGCCGGATCGGTCTCGGCCGGGCTGCGCAGCCAGTCCCGGAAGCTGCGCACGGCCTGCAGTTCGCAGACTCTTGCCCGCCCGCATTGCTCCGAGGCGGCCACCGCGATCCCCTGCCAGTGCGCCAGCCGCTTCTCGGCCCGCTCGCCCTGCATGCGCAGCACGGAGCGGGCGCAGACCAGGGGCTCGATGACGGTGGCACCCAGCTCGCCGGCCTTCTCGACCAGCCAGTCCATCCGTTCATTGGCCGGCATGCCCAGGGCCAGGCTCACCGGACGAGGCAGCTCCCGGTTCACCGGCTCGGCCGAGTCAATGCGCACCTGCACGCTGCTGCGGCCCATCTGCAGGATCTCGGCCGACCAGTCCAGCCCGCCAGGCTGGCCGGGATGGCCCCGGCCGTCGAAGAGCCTCAGGCGATCGCCCGGCTGCAGCCGCAGCACCTGGACATGGCGTGCCGCGCCGGAGGGCAGCTCAAGGACGTCGCCGCCCTGCAGCGGACGGTCGACATGGCAACGCGGCGGGGCGGCCATGGCCGGCAGCGCCCGCTTCAGAAGGTGGCGGCGTCGAGCCGCTGCACGCCGGCCAGCCGCTCCAGCAGATGGGCCAGCGGGCCCAGGCCTTGGTAGCGCGCAGCGACCTTGTGGGCGTATTGCCAGACGCGCGGGAGGTCGGCCAGGTAGGCGTCCTTGCCATCGCGGTGGTGCAGGCGCGCGAAGATGCCCAGCACCTTCAGGTGGCGCTGCAGGCCCATCCATTCGAAGTCGCGCCAGAAGCCGCCGAAGTCGGCATCGACCGGCAGGCCGGCCTTGCGGGCCTGCTCCCACCAGCGGATCGCCCAGTCGAGCTGCACCTCCTCGTCCCACGTCACGTAGGCGTCGCGCAGCAGGGAGACGAGGTCGTAGCTGATCGGCCCCCAGACGGCGTCCTGGAAGTCCAGCACGCCCGGCGGGGTGGCCGCGTCCGTCCGGTCGACCATCAGGTTGCGGCTGTGGAAGTCGCGATGCACGAGCACCGCGGGCTGGACCGCGCAGACGTCGAGGATGCGCGCCAGGCAGATGTCCAGCTGCTCGGCCTCCTTCGCCTCCAGGTGCACGCCGCAGTGGCGTTCGATGTACCAGGGCTTGAACAGGTCCAGCTCGCGCTGCAGCAGCGCGCGGTCGTAGGCCGGCACCTGGCCCTCGGCCGGGATGCGCTGCAGCTGCACCAGCGCGCCCAGGGCCTGGCGGTACAGCGGTGCGGCGGCGGCGGCGTCCAGGCCTGCCAGGGCCTGCAGCAGGGTGCGATCGCCCAGGTCCTCGAGCAGCATGAAACCCTGGGCTTCGTCCCAGTCCAGCACGGCCGGCGCACGCACGCCGCCCTCGCGCAGCAGCGCGGCGACGGCGACGAAGGGTTTGCAGTCCTCCTGCGCCGGCGGGGCGTCCATCACGATGCGCGGGCCCTGGCTGCCGTCGACACGGAAATAGCGACGGAAGCTGGCGTCGGCACTGGCCGGGCGCAAGCTGTCGGCCTGCAGGCCATGGCGGGCGGCGGCGGCCTGCAGCCATTCGGCGAAGCGGGCCTGGCGCAGGGCGTCGGTCCAGGCGATGGGGGCGTGGGACATGGGCGGGGGAGGGCGGGCAGGAGTCGGGACGGCCGCACCGGCTGCGGGCATGCGCAAGGGCGGAGCGGCTGGGGTCGCGGGCGCCGGTGAGGGCGCGCCGTGCGCCGGGGGCGGCGTGGATAATCGCGCGAATTTTGCCAGCGGGGGCCGCCGGCCCCAGCGCACGCCCGCGGCGCCCTGCGGGCCCCGCCCCGGGTCCTCACTCCGGCGGTGACCCGACCGCGAGCTCCCTTCGTCGCCTGCCCAGACCGTGCGCGCTGCCCGCCCTTCCCCCCTGTCCCGTCCGGTCCCTACCTGCCTCGTGGCGCCCCGGATGCGCCTGCTGCCCCTGCTGGCCAGCCTGATGCTGTCGGGCTGGGCCGAGGCCGCGCCGCGCAAGCCGGCGCCCTCCGCGGCCCCGGGGCCCGCCACCGGAGGCAGCGGTCTGTGCCCGGCCCCTGCCACCTGGGGCGCGGGCGCCGAGCTCGGTGCCCTGCTGCCGCCGGAACCGCCGGCTGGATCGCGCGACCGCCTGGAAGGCCGTGTCCCCGTCGGCCGCGATGCCGAGCTGCCGGTCCGTGTCGAGGCCGACCGCCTCAGCGGCACGCCCGGGGTCGACTCGGTGGCCGAGGGTTCGGCCATCCTGAGCCGCGGACCGATCACCTTGCGGGCCGACCGCATCGGCTACAAGCCGCCGGAGGACCTGGCCCAGGCCGATGGCGGGGTGATCATCACCCGCGAGGGCAACGTCTTTCGCGGCAAGTCGCTGTCGCTCAAGCTCGGCCGCTACGAGGGCGAGTTCGTCGAGCCCAGCTACTTCTTTGCCCGCACCCAGGCCGGGGGCAGTGCCGCCCGCTTCGAGTTCCTCGGCGAGAACCGCGGCCGGGCGACCGATGCGACCTACAGCAGCTGCCCGCCGGCCGATCAGGACTGGGTCATGCGCAGCGACCGGGTGACCCTGGACTTCGCCGCCAACGAGGGCGTGGCGGAGGGCGCGGTCCTGCGCTTCATGGGGGTGCCGATCCTGGCCGCGCCCCGGCTGAGCTTCCCGCTGACCGAGGCCCGCAAGTCCGGTTGGCTGCCGCCCAACATCAATCTCGACAGCAAGAGCGGCCTGGATGTGGCCGTGCCCTACTACTGGAACATCGCGCCGGACCGCGATCTCACCTTCACCCCGCGGGCCTACAGCCGCCGGGGGGCCGGAGCGACCGCCGAGTACCGCTACCTGACCCCCAGCGACCGTGGCACGCTCGAAGCCACTGCGCTGCCGGGCGACCAGGTGGCCGGCCGCGACCGCTGGATGCTGTTCCTGCGCCACGACGGCGGCCTCGATCCGCGGCCGCCGGTCTTCCGCAAGGACGAATCGGCCCTGCTGGACTACCGCTTCACGATGCAGCGGGTCTCCGACGATGCCTACTGGAAGGACTTCCCCCGCAGCCTGCTGCCCACGCTGACCCCGCGCCTGCTGCCGACCAGTTTCCAGGCCGAGCACCGCCGGGCCGCCGACTGGGGGCTGACCACCGTCTATGCCCGGGTGCAGCGCTACCAGGTGCTGCAGGAGGCCGACCTGAGCTCCCGCATCGTGGCGCCCTACCGCCGCGAGCCCCAGGTCGGCCTGCGCCAGGTGGGCGCCGCCCAGGGCTTCGAGTGGCGCTGGGAGACCGAGGCCAACCGCTTCACCCACGAAGACCGCAGCCTCGTGGCCGGCAACCGCGTGCACCTGCTCGGCAGCCTGGCCCGGCCCTTCCGGCCCCTCGGCGTGAGCGGCTGGACGGTGACGCCGCGGCTGACGCTCAACAGCGCCAGCTACAACCTGGACGATCCGCTGGCCAATGGCCGCAGCAGTGCCTCCCGCACCCTGCCGACGGCCTCGCTCGACAGCGCCTGGGTCTTCGAGCGCGAGGCCAGCTACTTCGGCCGCGCCTTCCTGCAGACCCTTGAGCCGCGCCTGCTCTACGTCCGCACCCCCTACCGGCGCCAGGACCAGCTGCCGAACTTCGACAGCGCAGCCAACGACTTCAACATCACGTCGATCTTTGCCGAGAGCAGCTTCTCGGGCATCGACCGGGTCAGCGATGCGAACCAGCTCACCGCTGGCGTGACCAGCCGTTTCCTCGACCCCGCCACCGGGGCCGAGGCCCTGCGCCTGGGCGTCGTCCAGCGCGTGCTGTTCTCGGACCAGCGCGTCACGCCCGATGGCAATCCCATCACCCAGCGCCTGTCGGACGTCCTGCTGCTGGGCAGCACCAGCCTCGTGCCGCGCTGGTGGCTGGACGGCAACCTGCAGTACAGCACCCAGAACGACCGGGTGCAGCGCCAGGTCCTCGGCGTGCGCTATTCGCCGGGTCCGCTGCGCACGATCAATGCGGCCTACCGCTTCACCCGCGACGCGACCGACCAGCTCGAGGTCGGCTGGCAGTGGCCGCTGAACGCGCCGGGCCGCGAGCATGCGCAGATCCTGCTGGACCGCGAGCGCGATGCGGCCGAGCGGGGGGAGCCGATCGGCCTGTCGCGCTTCGGCACCGGCCGCAGCGGCGCGGGATGCGCAGGCGCCTGGTACACCGTCGGCAACCTGAAGTACAGCCGGCGCGACGACCGCCTGACCGACGCCATCGTCGGCTTCGAGTACGACTCGGGCTGCTGGATCGCCCGCATCGTGGCCGAACGCCTGTCGACCGGCCGCACCGAGGCCACCACCCGCCTGCTGCTTCAGCTCGAACTGGTCGGCCTGTCCCGCCTGGGCTCCAACCCCCTCTACGTGCTGCGCAACAACATTCCGGGCTACCGGCCGCTGCGCGACGAAGGCGCTTCCATCGGCAGCCTGCCGCTCACGCAATGACCCCTTTCCGTCCGGCGTCCATCGTGTCCATCTTTCGCCTTCCTTCCCTGCGTGCGCTGCGGCGCGCCGGTGCCGGCGCGGCCGGTGTGCTGCTGGCCGGCCTCGCGGCCGCCCAGACCGCGCCCGCCCCCCAGCTGAGCGACTACATCGTGGCCGTGGTCGGCCGCGAGCTGGTGACGAATGCCGAGATCCAGCGCCGGGTCGTCGCCCTCGAGCGCGAAGCCCAGCGCGCGGGCCAGGCCCTGCCGCCGGCCGCAGAACTGCGCAGCCAGGTGCTCGAGCAGATGATCCAGGAGCGCGCCCAGCTCGCCCATGCCCGCGAGAGCGGCGTGCGCGTCAGCGACGAGGAACTCGACCGCGCGCTGGCCAATATCGCGGCCTCCAACCGCCTCAGCCCGCAGCAGCTGCGCGAGCGCCTGCAGCAGGAAGGCACCGACCCCCTCCGCTTCCGCAGCCAGCTGCGCGACCAGATGCTGGTCGAGCGCGTGCGCGAGCGCGAGGTTCAGGGCCGCATCCGGGTCAGCGACGCCGAGATCGACCGCTACCTCGAGCAGCGCCAGGCCGAGTCGGTGCCGGAGTACCACATCGCCCAGATCCTGGTCCCGGTGCCTGAGGGGGCATCCGAGTCCGAGATCGCGCAGCGTCGCGCCGTCGCCGAGCGTGCGCTGGCCCGTGCCAAGGCCGGCGAGCCTTTCGCGACCCTGGTCGACGAGTACTCCGGCGGCAGCAAGGCCAATGGCGGTTCCCTGGGCGGCCTGCGCACGGCCGATCGCCTGCCCGACCTCTTCGTCGAGGCCGTCAAGCCCCTGCGCAGTGGCGCCCTGGTCCCGGCCGTGCTGCGCTCCGGGGCCGGCTTCCATGTGCTGAAGCTGGTCGAACGCAGCGAGGGGGGGCTCAGCGTGCAGCAGAGCCATGCCCGCCACATCCTGCTGCGCACCAGCCCGCAGCTCGGTCGCGACAAGGCCGTGGCCCGCCTGCGCGAGCTGAAGGGGCAGATCGAATCCGGCCGCCTGCCCTTCGCCCAGGCTGCGCGCGAGGTGTCCGAGGACAGCAGCGCCCCGCAGGGCGGCGACCTCGGCTGGGCCTCGCCCGGCCAGTTCGTGCCCGAGTTCGAGCAGGTGATGGATCGCCTGCCGATCGGCGCGGTGTCCGATCCGGTGGTCTCGCGCTTCGGCGTGCACCTGATCGAGGTGGTCGAGCGTCGCCGCGTGCCGGTGGACCGTCGCCAGTTGCGCGAGGCGGCCCGCAATGCGGCGCGCGAGCAGAAGTACGAGCCGGCCTACGAGGAGTGGGCCCGCGACATCCGCGCCCGCGCCTACGTCGAGATGCGCGAGCCGCCGCGCTGAGGCTGCCCGTCGCCCCGATGAAGCACATTCCGCGCAAGCGCTTCGGCCAGCATTTCCTGGCCGACTTCGGCGTGCTGCACGCCATCGTCGAGGCCATCGACCCACAGCCCGGCGAGCATCTGGTCGAGATCGGCCCAGGCCTCGGTGCAATGACCGATCCGCTGGTCGCACGCTGCGGCCGGCTGACCGTGATCGAGCTGGACCGCGACCTGGCCGCCCGCCTGCGCCGCCGGCCCGAGCTGGAGGTGGTCGAGTCCGACGTGCTGAAGGTCGATGTGGCCGCCCTGGCCGCCGGCCGCCGGCTGCGCATCGTCGGCAACCTGCCGTACAACATCTCCACGCCCATCCTCTTCCACCTGCTGGATGCCGTGGAGGTGGTCGTCGACCAGCACTTCATGCTGCAGAAGGAGGTCGTCGACCGCATGGCTGCCGCGCCCGGCAGCAAGGACTACGGCCGGCTCAGCGTGATGCTGCAGTGGCGCTACGCGATCGAGTCCGTGCTGGACGTGCCGCCCGAGGCCTTCGACCCGCCGCCGCGGGTCGACTCCGCCGTGGTCCGCATGCAACCGCTGAGCGCCCCGGCCGGGGTGGATGCCCGCCGCCTGGGCGCACTGGTCACCGCGGCCTTCTCCCAGCGCCGCAAGCTGCTGCGCCACAGCCTGGGCCGCTGGCTGGAGACCCAGGCCTACCCGGGCGACTTCGACCTGCAGCGCCGCGCCGAGGAGGTTCCGGTGGCCGAGTACCTGGCCCTGGCGGCGGCCCTGCCGCCCGCGGCCGATTGAAAGGCCGACGGGCCCCGCAGGGCCCGTCGTGCACGGCGGCCGGGCGCGACGCGCGCCCGGGTCCTCAGGCGGCGTCCAGCCAGCAGGCGGTGTCGAAGGCGCTGCTCATCAGCGGCATGTTCATGCCGAAGTTGTTCGCGTTCGACTTGCCCGGCGCCTTGGTCGGCTTGGCCTCCGGCGCGGGCACTTCGATCGCACGTTCGCCGACCGGCGCGCTGTCCTGCCGGGTGACCGCGAAGGAGTAGAAGCAGCGGAAGGCAATCTTGCGCTCGGCCCAGAAATCGGCCGCCTCGCGGAACACGTCGAGCAGCTGCTCGCGGGCTTCGCGGTCGAAGCGGGCATGGTCGGGCAGCTGGTCGAGCACCACCACGAAGCCCGGCTGTGTGCCGGCCTTGTGCACGATGTCGGTCATGCAGTCGTAGAGCGCGTCCAGGTTCTTCCCGAAATGCACCGGGAAGAGGAAGGAGGTCGCCAGCGTCTCCAGCACCTCCTGCTTGCTCTGGGCCTGCGCGAGGTTGGCGTAGAGGAAATGCTGGCCCAGGTCCTGGGCAGCCTGCATCAGCTCGTCCACGCGGAAGGCGCGGATCGCCTGGACGATATTGGGTCGGACGGTTTGCAAGAGCATGGTCACGTTCCCCCTCGGTGGCGGCGGATGCCTGGGCTCACTGCGCGACGAGGCGGAAGCTCGCGTAGTGGTCGTCGGTGTAGTAGCAAGCCTCGGGCAGGGTCGGGGGGCGACCACCGCACACCAGGCGTCGGGCCCCGCGATCGCGGGATCCCGGGGTGCGTACCGTGTATTCGCGATAGTGACCGCGCGGGCGGTCCGGCAGCAGGCGCTCGCGGTTGCCGAAGACGCTGCCGTCCTTGTCGTAGGGGAAGGGTCCGCCGGCCAGGATCAGCCGGTGGGTCTGGCGCGCCTCGGGCGGGAGCTGGGCCAGCAGGACCGTGCCGGCCGGAGCCGTCTGGGTCGTCGAGGCTGAATCCCCCCGGCCGAGGGCCGGGTGCCCGGAGAGGCCGCCCCACAGGGCGCCTGCACCGATCGCCACGGTCGCTGCGACACGCATCCAGCCGCTGAGGCGGGTGGAGCGACCGGAGCGACGGCCGGGAGGGCCGGAGATCAGCACGGGTTATCCCTGAGAACGAAAGGCGCGCATGGTATCGAATCGGCCCCGAAAGCTCAAGTCGACTGCATCAAATGGAGGCAGTTCGAGAAGGCCTTTACGGCCTGGAACCCGCTGCCTCGCCCTCCCGGGCGAGGCAGGACGGGACCTCAGCGCGCGGCGTTGGCGTCGGCCACGGTGAGGGCCGTCATGTTGACGATGCGCCGCACGGTCGCCGAGGGGGTCAGCACATGCACCGGCTTGGCTGCACCCAGCAGGACCGGGCCGATGGCGATGCCGCCGCCGGCCGCCGACTTCAGCAGGTTGTAGCTGATGTTGGCCGCATCGATGTTCGGCAGCACCAGCAGGTTGGCCTCGCCGCTCAGGCGGCTGTCGGGCACCAGCTCGTCGCGGCAGGAGGCGTCGAGCGCGGCGTCGCCATGCATCTCGCCGTCGATTTCCAGCCAGGGGGCGCGGGCACGCACCAGGCCCAGCGTCTCGCGCATCTTCAGGGCCGACGGGGCATTGCTGGAGCCGAAGTTGGAGTGGCTCAGCAGCGCGGCCTTGGGCAGCAGGCCGAAGCGCCGCATCTCCTCGGCGGCCATCACGGTGATCTCGCTGAGCTCCTCGGCGCTCGGGTCCAGGTTGACATGGGTGTCGACCAGGAAGATCTGCCGGTTCGGCAGGATCAAGCCGTTCATGCACGCGTAGGTGTTCACGCCCGCCCGCTTGCCGATCACTTGATCGATGAACTGCAGGTGCATGGCGGTGCTGCCCCAGGTGCCGCAGATCATCCCGTCGACCTCGCCCTTGTGCAGCAGCATCGCGCCGATCAGGGTCAGGCGGCGGCGCATCTCGATCTTCGCGAACTGCGCCGTCACGCCGTGGCGGGCCTGCATGCGGTGGTAGGTCTGCCAGTAGTCGCGGTAGCGCTCGTCGTGTTCGGTGTTGACGATGTCGTAATCGCGGCCCGCTTCCAGCCGCAGGCCGAAACGCTCGACGCGCTGGGCAATGACCGCCGGCCGGCCGATCAGCGTCGGCCGGGCGATGCCCTCGTCGACCACCACCTGGGCGGCGCGCAGGATGCGCTCCTCCTCGCCCTCGGCGTAGGCCACGCGCTTGTGCTGCGCGCGCTTGGCCAGGTTGAAGATCGGCTTCATCGCCGTGCCGGACGCATAGACGAAGGTCTGCAGCTTCTCGCGGTAGGCCTCCAGGTCGGCGATCGGCCGGGCCGCCACGCCGCTGTCGGCTGCGGCCTGGGCCACGGCCGGCGCGATCTTCATCATCAGCCGCGGGTCGAAGGGCTTGGGGATGAGGTACTCGGGCCCGAAGCTCAGGTTCGCGCCGGCGTAGGCCGCGGCCACCACCTCGCTCTGCTCCGCCTGGGCCAGCTCGGCGATGGCATGGACCGCCGCGATCTCCATCTCCACCGTGATCGTCGTCGCGCCGCTGTCGAGCGCGCCGCGGAAGATGTAGGGGAAGCACAGGACGTTGTTGACCTGGTTCGGGTAGTCGGTGCGGCCGGTGGCCATCACCGCATCGTCGCGAACCGCCTTCACGTCCTCGGGCGAGATCTCCGGGTTGGGGTTGGCCAGGGCGAAGATCAGCGGCTTGGCGGCCATCTTGGCGACCATGTCCTGCTTGAGCACGCCGCCGGCCGACAGGCCCAGGAAGATGTCGGCGCCCTCGATCACCTCGCCCAGGGTGCGCAGCTCGGTGGGCTGGGCGAATTCGGCCTTGTCCGGATCCATCAGCTCGGTGCGACCCTCGAACACCACGCCCTTCAAGTCGGTCACCCAGATGTTCTCGCGCGGCAGGCCCAGCTTGACCAGCAGGTTGAGGCAGGCCAGGGCCGCGGCGCCGGCGCCCGAGGCGACCAGTTTGACCTTGCGGATGTCCTTGCCGACGACCTTCAGGCCGTTGATCATCGCCGCGCCCACCACGATGGCCGTGCCGTGCTGGTCGTCGTGGAAGACGGGGATCTTCATCCGCTCGCGCAGCTTGCGCTCGACGTAGAAGCAGTCCGGCGCCTTGATGTCTTCCAGGTTGATGCCGCCGAAGGTCGGCTCCAGCGCGGCGATCGCATCGACCAGCTTGTCGAGGTTGTCCTTCTCGGCCAGCTCCAGGTCGAAGACGTCGATGCCGGCGAACTTCTTGAACAGGACGGCCTTGCCCTCCATCACCGGCTTGGCGGCCAGCGGGCCGATGTCGCCCAGGCCCAGCACCGCGGTGCCGTTGGTGACCACCGCCACCAAGTTGCCCCGGGCGGTGTAGCGGAAGGCGGTGGCCGGGTCGGCGGCGATCTCCTCGCAGGCGAAGGCCACCCCGGGCGAGTAGGCCAGGGCCAGGTCGCGCTGGTTGACGAGCTGCTTGGTCGCGGCGATGGCGAGCTTCCCCGGCACCGGGAACTCGTGGTATTCGAGGGCGGCCTGGCGCAGCTGGTCGCGCTTCTCGTCTTGGGGGCTGGACATGGGGAAGGTCTCCGGTCGGGATCGCGCGGGCGGGCGGGCTGGCGGGCGGAAAGGCTTGGGCAGGGCGGGTCGCCCTCTTGCCGCAGACCGGGCATTGTCCGCCCGGGCCGAGGCCCGCCCGGACGGGGCAGGCAGCGTGCCCGCAGTGTTTCCCAGCGCGGGGGGCAAGCTCATGCGCGAAACTGCGTAGCACTTTTGCGTTGGGGGTCCGAATACTGGGGCCCTGACCATGACCCGCGCCCGGCCCTTCACCCCCCCGACCGATGGCCCGCCTCCGGCCGCGCCCTGGCCCACCGGCCCCGGCCTTGCCGCGGCCCGGCCGCGCGCCTGGCGCCGGGCCCTGCCCTGGGTCGTGCTCGTCACCCTGCTCGGCATTGCCCAGACCCTGCTGATCGTGCTGAGCCTGCAGGCCGAGAGCACCCGCCTGCAGGAGGAATCCGAGCGCACCGCGGTCGCCGTCGCGGCCGACCTGCGGCTGCGCTTCGGTCGCCATCAGCAGGCCTTGCAGGCCCTGTCCTGGTCCGAGACCCTTGCGCCGGACGACGGCCCCGGCTCGCCCCGCGCCCTGCTGCGCGATCGTCGCGACATGCTGCGCATCGAGCAGCGCGATGCCCGCCTCGCGCTGCGGCAGGTGCTCGACAGCCCCTTCCGCGGCGTGCTGTTCGCGCCCGCCGGCAGCGAGCGCATGACCGACGGCCTGCTGCCGCGCGCCCAGCTCGACCTGGAACTGCAGCTGGCTTGCACCAGCGCGCGCCGCCTGATGCTGCCGCGCTGGTCGCGCAGCTACTTCGTGCCGCAGCCTGGTGGCCTGGGCCTGGAGGTGATCGATCTCTGCCTGCCGCTGGTCGGCCGCGACGACGACCCCGGCGGCTACGTGATCGCCACCGTCGCGCTCGGCCTGGCCATCGAGGAGGCGGTGCCGCCGGCCACGCTGCGCACCCACGAGCTGGCCCTGGTGGAGGGCGATGGCACCCGTCTCGTGCGCGTGGGCGGCCCGCGCGGCGCCGGGGTCTACCTGGCCGAGCGCCTGCTCGATCTGCCGGGCCTGGGTCTGGCGCTGCGGGTCGACACCGACCGCCGCGGCCCGCCCCTGATTCCCAACCTGTCGACCGGCCTGGTGATCGGCCTGTCGCTGGCGCTGGCCGCCGTCGTCGCCCTGCTGGTGCGCGATGTGCGACGCCGCGCGGCGGCCGAGCAGCGCCTGGCCGAGGAGCTCGCGCTGCGTCGCGCCATGGAGGACTCGCTCGTCACCGGCCTGCGGGCGCGCGACCTGCAGGGGCGCATCACCTACGTGAACCCGGCCTTCTGCGCGATGGTCGGCTTCCCCGCCCACGAACTGGTCGGCCAGCTGCACCCGCCCTACTGGCCGCCCGAGCAGCGCAGCCTCTACCAGGCCCGCTGGAGCGAGCGCCTGACCGGCCAGCTGCCGCCGCGCGAGGGTTTCGAGACCCTCTTCATGCGCGCCGACGGCGAGCGCTTCCCCGTGCTGGTCTTCGAGGCGCCGCTGGTCGATGCCCAAGGCCGCCAGGCCGGCTGGATGAGTGCCGTGCTCGACGTCTCGGCCCAGCGCCGCGCCGAGGAGCTGGCCCGCCAGCAGCAGGACAAGCTGCAGACGGCCGCCCGCCTGGCCACCGTCGGCGAGATCGCCACCCTGCTCAGCCACGAGCTGAACCAGCCGCTGGCGGCCATTGCCAGCTACGCGACCGGCTCGCTGAACCTGCTGGGCGGCCCGCCGCCCGCCGGCCCCCCCGAGGCGGCCGATGCCGCGACCCCGCCCGATGCCCCGACCTTCGGGATGATCCGCGAGGCCGTGCAGCGCATCGCCGAGCAGGCCGAGCGCGCCGGCCGCGTGATCAAGAGCGTGCATGACGTCGTCCGTCGCCGCGAGCAGCCGCGCGAGGCCCTGCCCGCGGCCGGCCTGTTCGAGGCCGTGCTGCCCCTGATCCACCTGCAGGCCCGCAAGAGCGGCACCCGGATCGCGCTCGACCTGCCGCGCCGCCTGCCCGAGGTGCGCTGCGACCGGACGATGATCGAGCAGGTGCTGCTGAACCTGACCCGCAATGCCGTGCATGCCATGGAGGCGGCCACCCCGCCCGAGCAGCGTGAACTGACCCTGCGCGTGCGCGAGGAGGCCGCCGCCGTGCGCTTCGAGGTCATCGACCGCGGCCCCGGCATCCCCGACGAGGTGGCGGCCCAGCTCTTCACCCCCTTCTTCACCACCAAGGCCGAGGGCATGGGCCTGGGCCTGAACTTCTGCCGCACCGTCATCGAGCAGCACGGTGGCACGCTGCGCCATGCCCCGGCCCCGGTGGCCGGCGCCGGACCGCGGGCCGTCCCGGGCTTGCGTGGCAGCTGTTTCTCGTTCACCCTGCCGCGCGTCGCGGCGCCGGAATCCTCCACGCCATGAACGTCGCGTCCCCCTCCGCCATGCGCTCCCCTTCGCCCGCCGCGGCGGCGCCGATCACCGGCCTGCCGGTGGTCCATCTGGTCGACGACGAACCCGTGGTCCGCGAGGCCCTGGGCTGGCTGCTGCGCACCCGTCGCCTGCTGAGCGAGGCCCACCCCTCGGCCGAGGCCTTCGAGCGCATGCTGCTGAGCCGCGGCGACCGCGCCTACGCCGATCCGGCCTGCCTGCTGCTGGACATCCGCATGCCGGGGCTCAGCGGCATCGAGCTCTTCGATCGCCTGGTCGCGCGCGGCGTGCTGCCGCTGATGCCGGTGATCTTCCTGACCGGCCACGGCGACGTGCCGACCGCGGTGGCCGCCATCCAGCGCGGCGCCTTCGACTTCGTCGAAAAGCCCTTCTCCGACAACGCCCTGGTCGATCGCATCGAACGCGCCCTGGAGGCCAGCCGCAGCGCGCTCGAAGCCCGCCAGCGCCGCGTGCACTGGGCCGCCCGGGAGGCCGAGCTGACCGAGCGCGAGCGCGAGGTCATGCGCCTGGTCGTCGACGGCCGGCCGAACAAGCTGATCGCCGATGCCCTGGCCATCAGCGTGCGGACGGTGGAGGTGCACCGCGCCCGCGTCTTCGAGAAGCTCGGCGTCCGCTCGGCCGTCGAACTGGCCAACATGCTGCGCGAGTCGGCCGCGGGCTGAGGGCCGGCCTGCGGCGGCCGACAATCCGCCCATGTCTGCTGCCGTCCCCTCGCCGCCGCCCGGCGAATTCGACCTGATCGCGCGCTGCTTCCACCGCCACCGTGCGCCGCGTCCCGGCGTGCCGCTGGGGCCGGGTGACGACTGCGCGCTGCTCGCGCCGCGGCCCGGCATGCAGCTGGCCGTGTCCACCGACATGCTGGTCGAGGGCCGGCATTTCCTCTCCACCGTCGCGCCCGAGGCCCTGGGCCACAAGGCCCTGGCCGTCAACCTCAGCGACCTGGCGGCCTGCGGCGCCACCCCCCTGGCCTGCACCCTGGCGATCGCCATGCCGCGCGGCGACGCCGACTGGTTGGGCCGCTTCGCCGACGGCCTCTATGCCCTGGCCGACCGCCACGGCATCGCCCTGGCCGGCGGGGACATGACGGCCGGCCCGCTGAACCTCAGCCTCACCGTCATCGGCGAGGTGCCCACCGGCCAGGCCCTGCTGCGCCACGGCGCGCGGCCCGGCGACACCTTGTGGGTCAGCGGCCGGCTCGGCGATGCGCGGCTGGCGCTGGAAGGCTTCCGCGGCACGGTCAGGCTGCCGGGCGAGGTCTTCGACCGGGTCCGCTTGGCCATGGAGCGGCCCGAGCCGCGGGTGGCCCTGGGCCAGGCCCTGCGCGGCGTGGCCAGCGCGGCGCTGGACCTGTCCGACGGCCTGCTGGGTGACGTGCGCCACCTGCTGGCCCGCAGCGCCGAGGCCCTGGGCCGGCCGCAGCCGCTGGGCCTGCGGCTGGATGCCGACGCGCTGCCGCGCAGCGCCGAGCTGGCCGCCCAGCCCCTGGCCCTGCAGCGTCTGTGCACCCTGGCCGGCGGGGACGACTACGAGCTGGCCTTCACCGCCCCGGCCGGCGCCGAGGCGGCCGTGCGCGAGGCCGCGGCTCAGGCGGGCGTGAGCGTCACCCCGGTCGGCCGCATCGAGGACGAGACCGGCCTGCGCTGCGTCGACGCCGCGGGCCGCCCGGTCGCGGCCGATTACCTCGCCTTCGACCATTTCCGCGGCTGAGGCCGCCCGCACCCTCCGATCCCCGCCATGTCCCTCCGTGCCCGCCTCTCCCCCGGCCTGCTCGCGCTGGCCCTGGCCGCGCTGCCCGCCGCCGCCACCAACGGCTACTTCGCCCATGGCTACGGCCTGAAGGCCAAGGGCATGGGCGGCACGGCCACCGCGCTTGCGCAGGACGCCTTCGGCGGCGCGAACAACCCGGCCTCCTTCGCCTTCGTCGGCGCGCGCTTCGATGTCGGTGGCGATGTCTTCCGTCCGGTGCGCGATGCCGAGCGCGAAGGGGCGGTCGGCCTGCCCCTCGGGCTCTTCCAGCTCGACGGCGCGAGCCGCAGCCGCCGCGAGACCTTCCTGATCCCCGAGTTCGGCCTGAGCCGGCCGATCAACGACCGGCTGGCCTTCGGCCTCAGCGTCTACGGCAATGGCGGCCTGAACACCACCTACGCGCAGGGCCGCTACAGCTGCGTGCTGACCGGCTTCTCGAACAACCAGCTCTGCGGCCAGGGTGGCCTGGGGGTGGACCTGATCCAGCTCGTCGTCGCGCCCTCGCTGGCCTGGCGATTCGCCGAGCAGCAGGCCTTCGGGGTTTCGCTGCTGCTGACGGCGCAGCAGTTCCAGGCCCAGGGCCTGCAGGCCTTCGACAACACCATTCCGCTCTTCGACTTCACCAGCCGCAAGGGCAAGGTCACCAACCGCGGCAAGGACCGCAGCTACGGCGCCGGCCTGCGCGTGGGCTACCTCGGCCGCTTCTTCGACGAGCGCCTGAGCTTTGGCGCGTCCTATGCCACCCGCACGCGGATGAGCCGCTTCACGAAGTACGAGGGCCTGTTCGCCGAGCAGGGCGATTTCGACATCCCGTCGAACTGGAGCCTGGGCCTGGCCTACAAGTTCGCCCCGCGCTGGACGCTGGCCCTGGACGTGAACCGCATCCGCTTCAGCGAAGTCCGCTCGGTCGGCAACCCCAGCGCCGCGCCGGCCCTGCTCGGCGAGGCCGGCGGGCCTGGCTTCGGCTGGCGCGACGTCGAGGTGATCAAGCTCGGCCTGGCCTGGCAGGCCACGCCCGACCTGGTGCTGCGCGCAGGGGTGAACGTCGGCGACAACCCGATCCGCAGCGCCGACGTGACCTTCAACATCCTCGCCCCCGGCGTGGTCCGCAAGCACTTCACCCTGGGCTTCACCCAGCGCCTGGACGCGGCCAGCGAGCTGACCGGCACCTTCATGGTCGCGCCGCGCGAATCGGTGCGCGGCACCTCCTTCTTCGACCAGGCCTTCGGGGTGCCCGGCATCGGCGGCGAGGAGACGATCCGCATGCGCCAGCTCTCGCTGGGCCTGGCCTACGGCCGCAGCTTCTGAGCCGCGCGCTGCGCAGCGGCTCCTCCCGGCCCGCGATCTCGACGTCCTGCCCCCTTGTTCCCATGTCTGATGCTTCCCTGCCCCCGATCGCACCGCGCCGTGCCGACGCCCGCTTCCTGCGCGGCCATCCGGCGCGCTGGATCGCGCTGGGCTTCGGCGCGGGGCTCAGCCCGCTCGCGCCGGGCACGGTCGGCACGCTCTGGGCCTGGCTCAGCTTCCTGGTGCTGGATGTCTGGCTCGACGAGGCGGCCTGGGGCCTGCTGATCGCCGCCGGCCTGGGGGGCGGCTGGTGGGCCTGCACCCGCTGTGCGCAGCACCTCGGCACGGCCGACCCGGGCGCCATCGTCTGGGACGAGGTCATCGCCTTCTGGATCGTGCTGTGGCTGCTGACGCCGGCCGGCCTGCTGGAACAGACCCTGGCCTTCGCCCTGTTCCGCTTCTTCGATGCCGCCAAGCCCGGTCCGGTGCGCTGGGCCGACGGCCTGTTCAAGCGCCGCGGCCTGGGCGCCGGCGGCCAGGCGCCCCGCATCGGCTGGGCCCAGGGTTTCGGCATCGTCTTCGACGACCTGGTGGCCGCGCTCTGCACCCTGGTCGTGCTGGCGCTGCTGCGCTTCGCCGGGGTCTGAGCCCATGGACGCCCCGGACCCGGGCCGGCCCGCCCTGCTCGATGCGCTGGCCGAGGCCCTGCGCGCGCGCGGCCTGCGCCTGAGCACGGCCGAGAGCTGCACCGGTGGCCTGATCGCCGCCGCCTGCACCGAGCAGCCCGGCTCCAGCGACTGGTTCGATCGCGGGGTGGTCTCGTACAGCAATGCCGCCAAGACCGAGCTCCTCGGCGTGCCGGCGGACCTGATCGAGGCCGAGGGCGCCGTCAGCGAGCCGGTGGCCCGCGCCATGGCCGAAGGCGTGCTGCAGCGCAGCGCCGCCGACCTGGCCCTGGCCGTCACCGGCATCGCCGGCCCCGGCGGTGCGCGCCCCGGCAAGCCGGTCGGCACCGTCTGGCTGGCCTGGGCCTGGCGCGTCGCCGGCACGCCGTGCAGCGCCGCCCTGCGCCTGCAGCTGCCCGGCGACCGCCGTGCCGTGCGCGAAGCCACGCGGCAGGAGGCCCTGGTCCGTGCGCTGGACTGGGCCCATGCACAGCCGCGGCCGTCCGGCGAGGGGGGCGGTACCGCGCCGGCCCATGCCACCGCCGTCGTGCCACGCCCCGAAGCCCCCGTGGCCCTGCTGGCCGGGCGCTTCACCGCCGTCGAGCAGGCCGTCTGGGCCGAGGCCCTGCAGGCCGAGCTGGCCACGCTCGACCCGCCCTGGCGCCTGGTGAGCGATCCGGCCCAGGGCCCGGCCGAGGCGATCCGCCTGGCCTTCGTCGCCAATCCGCCGCCGGGTGTGCTGGCCGGCCTGCCGGCGCTGGCGGCGGTGCAGTCGCTGTGGGCCGGGGTGGACCGGCTGCTCGCCGATCCCAGCCTGCCCGCCGGCCTGCCGCTGGCACGCATGGTCGATCCGGCGATGAGCGCCGCCATGGCCGAGACGGCGCTCTGGGCCGTGCTGGCCCTGCAGCGCGGCTTCTTCGACTACGCGGCCCAGCAGCGTGCCGCGCAGTGGCGGCCGCTGCCGCAGCGGCGGGCCGACGAGACCACGGTGCTTCTGCTCGGCCTGGGCCAGATGGGCCGGGCCGTGGCCTGCGCCCTCGCCCCGCTCGGCCACCGCCTGCTGGGCTGGCGGCGCAGCGCCGAGGCGCCGCGGCCAGCCGGCCTGCCGCCGGGCCTGCGGCTGCAGCCGGGCGAAGCCGGCCTGCGCGCCGCCCTGGCCGAGGCGGACCTCGTCCTCAATCTGCTGCCGCTGACGCCCGCCACCCAGGGCTTCTTCGACGCGGCCCGCCTGGCGCAGATGCGGCCCGGCGCCGCCCTGATCCACCTGGCGCGCGGGGCCCAGCTGGTCGAGCCGGACCTGCTGGCGGCCCTCGACACCGGCCGCCTGCGCCACGCCGTGCTCGATGTCTTCGCGACCGAACCGCTGCCGGGCGACCATCCCTTCTGGCGGCATCCGCGCGTGACCGTGCTCCCGCATGTCGCTGCGCTGACCGACCCGCGCAGCGCGGCCCGGATCGCCGCCGCCAATGCCCAGGCCCTGGCCGAAGGCCGGCCGCTGGCCCACCGGGTGGACCGCGACCGCGGCTACTGAGGCGCCGCGGCGGCCGGCCGCTCAGCCGCGCCGCGGCGCGGCAGCCCGTGCCGGCGCGGCCAGCGGCAGGGCCAGGCTCAGCGCCAGTTGCTCCAGCGCGGCCCAGGGCGAGGCGGGCCAGCCCGGCTGCGGCAGGCCCTTGACGATGCCGTCGCAGCGGTGCGCATCGGCCAGGGCGGCGTCGAGCCGGGCCGCGTCCAGCCGCGGCAGGGCGCGCTCGTAGAGCGCCTCCTTCGGGCCCCAGATGCGCTGCTCGCGCAGCACCGCCGCCAGCGGCTGGCCGGCATCCAGGGCCAGTCGGCAGCGGCGCAGCGCACGGATGTCGTCGGCGATCGCCCAGTGCACCAGCACGGCCGCCTCGCCCTCGGCCTCCAGCCCGGCCAGCATGCGGCGCAGGCGTGCGATCTGGCCGCCGAGCAGGGCCTCGCCGAGCTTGAAGATGTCGTAGCGCGCGACCGGCAGCACCGCGGCCTCGATCTGCGCGGCCGACAGGGTGCCGGGCGGATGCAGCAGCGCGAGCTTGCGGATCTCCTGCGCGGCGGCCAGCAGATGGCCCTCCACCCGGTCGGCGAAGCGGGCCAGGGCCTGCTCGCCCTCGGGGCCGGGCGCGACATGCTGGCCCTGCGCGGCCAGGCGCCGCGCCAGCCAGGCCGGCAGCGCGGCGCGGCCGACCGGCTCGACCTTCACCACCACCCCTGCCGCCTCCAGCGCGCCGAACCAGGCGCTGTTCATCTGCATGCGGTCCAGGCGCGGCAGGCTGACGAGGGTCAGCGTGTCCTCCGGCAGCCGCGCGGCATGGGCCTGCAGCGCGGCGCTGCCGTCCTTGCCGGGCTTGCCCGAGGGGATGCGGATCTCGATCAGGCGCTTGTCCGCGAACAGGCTCATGGCCTGCGCCCCGCCGAGGATGCCGGACCAGTCGACATGCGCGCCGGCCACGGTGTGCACCTCGCGCTCGGTGTGGCCGGCCGCGCGGGCCGCGGCCCGGATCGCGTCGGCGGCCTCCAGGGCCAGCAGCGGCTCGTCGCCGTGCACGGTGTAGAGCGGTGCCAGGCCGCGCTGCAGATGCGCGGCCAGCTGATCGGCGCGGACCTGCATGGCCGGGGCCTGAAGCCGCGCGCCTCAGCGCGCCGCGGAGGCCGGCGGTGCCGGCAGGCGCAGCACCGCCAGACGGCGCAGCACCTGGGCCGAGATGTCGTCCTCCATCGCGCGGTAGAGCAGGCTCTCTTCCTGCTCCTTGGCCAGCGCGCTGCTCTCGTTGAAGCTCATGTCGCGGGTCTGCACCAGCTCGGCATCGGGGGCCAGCAGGCGGCCGTCCGGCGTGCGCAGGCGGAAGGCCAGCCGGCTGCGCAGCGTGAACTCGCGCACCTGGCCGGACGAGGTCTGCGCCGCGACCACCCGCTCGCGCTGGGCGAGCAGCACCTCGATCACCACCTGCGCCTGGCTGGCCGCGTCCACGATGCGGCTGCGGCCGTCGGCTTCGATGTCGCGCTTGAGGGTCAGCGCCAGCTGCGTGCCGCGCTCGCGGAAACCCTCCAGCGCGATCCGCTCGAAGGGCAGGCCGGTGGCTGCCCCGCGCAGCTGGAAGCCGCAGGCCGAGGCCAGCAGGGCCAGGGCGGCAGCCGGGCCGGCGCGCAGCAGGCGGCGGCGGGTGAGGGGGGCGGGGGCAGCTGCGGACATCGTGGGGCCTTCGACTTCAGACGACCAGGTTGACGAGGCGGCCGGGCACGACGACCACCTTCTTCGGCGGCTTGCCCTCGGTGAACTTCAGCGCGTCGGGCGAGGCCAGGGCGGCGGCCTCGATGGCGGCCTTGTCGGCGCCGGCCGGCACGCGGATCGCGCCGCGCAGCTTGCCATTGACCTGCAGCACCAGCTCGATCTCGTCCTGCACCAGCGCGGCTTCGTCGACGGCCGGCCAGGGGGCGTCGAGCAGCTCGCCGATCGCCGCCGCGTAGCCCAGCTGCTGCCACAGCGCGTGCGTGAGGTGGGGGCAGGCCGGGTAGAGCGCGCGCAGCAGCACGGAGACGGCCTCGCACAGCACGGCGGCATCGCCGTCGGATGCGTCCGGCGCATAGGCGTCGAGCGCATTCAGCAGCTTCATGCAGCCCGAGACCACGGTGTTGTACTGCATGCGCTCGTAGTCGTGGCTGACCTGGCGCAGCACCAGGTGCAGCTCGCGGCGCAGGGCCTTGGCCTCGGCGCGCAGCGGCGCGGCGGACAGGTCCGAGGCCGTCGCGCGGACCAGCGTGGCGGCCTGCTTCTGCGCGTAGGACCAGACGCGCTTGAGGAAGCGGTGCGCGCCCTCGACCGCCGACTCGTTCCACTCCAGCGTCTGCTCGGGCGGTGCCGCGAACATCACGAAGAGGCGGGCGGTGTCGGCGCCATAGCGGTCGATCAGCTCCTGCGGGTCCACGCCGTTGTTCTTCGACTTGGACATCGTGCCGACGCCCTGGTAGTCGATGGCGGTGCCGGCGGGCAGGCCGTCCTTGTCGGCCTTGAGCCGCGCGCCGACCACCTTGCCGCCGGCGTCCTGCACAGGCTCGACCTCGTGCGGCCAGAAGTACTCGATGCCGCCCTGCTCGGTGCGGCGCGAGTAGATGTGGTTGAGCACCATGCCCTGGGTGAGCAGCTTCCTGAAGGGCTCGCTCACGCGCACCAGCTTCAGGTCGCGCATCACCTTGGTCCAGAAGCGCGCGTAGAGCAGGTGCAGGATCGCGTGCTCGATGCCGCCGATGTACTGGTCCATCGGCATCCAGTGCTGCGCGCCGGCGCCGACCATGGCCTGGTCGTTCGCCGGATCGCAGTACCGCATGAAGTACCAGGACGAATCGACGAAGGTGTCCATCGTGTCCGTCTCGCGCCGCGCCGCGGCGCCGCACACCGGGCAGGTGACGCCGGCGTGGAAGCCCTCGTGCTTGTGCAGCGGGTTGCCGCTGCCGTCGGGGATGCAGTCCTCCGGCAGCACGACGGGCAGGTCCTGCTCGGGCACCGGCACCGCGCCGTGCTCGGGGCAGTGGATGATGGGGATGGGCGTGCCCCAGTAGCGCTGGCGGCTGATGCCCCAGTCGCGCAGGCGCCAGGTGATCTTCTTCTCGCCCAGGCCTTTCGCGGCGAGCAGTTCGGCGACGCGGTCGACGGCGGCCTTGTGATCCAGGCCGTCCAGCTCGCCCGAGTTCACGCAGACGCCGCGCTGCTTGTCGCCATACCCCTCGGCCCAGGCGGCGTCGCTGAAGGTCTCGCCCGGCACGGCGACGACCTGCTTGATGCCCAGCCCGTACTTCTTGGCAAACGCGAAGTCCCGCTCGTCATGCGCGGGCACGCCCATCACCGCGCCGTCGCCATAGCCCATCAGCACGTAGTTGCCGACCCAGACCGGCACCTCGGCGCCGGTCAGCGGGTGGGTGACGACCAGGCCGGTCGGCACGCCCTTCTTCTCCTGCGTGGCGAGTTCGGCCTCGGTGGTGCCCCCGGCCTTGCATTCGGCGATGAAGGCGGCCACCTCGGGGCGGCCCTGCGCGGCATGCAGGGCCAGCGGATGCTCGGGCGCGACGGCGCAGAAGCTGACGCCCATGATCGTGTCGGCGCGCGTCGTGAACACGTAGAGCCGCCCGCCGCCGATCGGCGCGCCGTCGGCGCCGGCGAGGGTGTGCGGGAAGGCGAAGCGCACGCCGCTGCTCTTGCCGATCCAGTTCTCCTGCATCAGCCGCACGCGCTCGGGCCAGCCGCTCAGGTAATTGGGATCTTCGGGGTCGGTGACGGCCGAGAGCAGCTCCTCGGCGTAGTCGGTGATCTTCAGGTAGTAACCGGGGATCTCGCGCTTCTCGACCAGCGCGCCGCTGCGCCAGCCGCGGCCGTCGATGACCTGCTCATTGGCCAGCACGGTCTGGTCGACCGGGTCCCAGTTGACGACCTGGGTGCGGCGCTCGCAGATGCCGGCCTCCAGCATCTTCAGGAAGAGCCACTGGTTCCACCGGTAGTAGGACGGCTGGCAGGTGGCGAGCTCGCGCGACCAGTCGATGGCCAGGCCCATGGCCTGCATCTGGCCCTTCATGTGGGCGATGTTGGCGTAGGTCCAGGCGGCCGGCGGCACCTTGTTCTTCATGGCCGCGTTCTCGGCCGGCAGGCCGAAGGCGTCCCAGCCCATGGGCATCAGCACGTTCATGCCCTTCATCCGCAGCTGGCGGGCGAGCATGTCGTTGATGGTGTAGTTGCGCACATGCCCCATGTGCAGCTTGCCGCTGGGGTAGGGCAGCATGGAGCAGGCGTAGAACTTCGGCTTGGCCGTGTCCTCGGTGACGCGGTAGGCATCGCGCGCGGCCCAGTGTGCGCGGGCGGCGGCCTCGACGGCCTGCGGGTCGTAGCGGCTGCCGTCGGCAGCGGAATCGGCGGGGGCTTGCGGGACGGCGCTCATGCGGCAGGGGGCGCGGACGCGCCCTCGAGGAAACGGGGGAACAGCGGGGAAACCGCGGGGGAAAGCGGTCGCGGATTCTAGGTGGCGGGTCCGCGGCCGCCCGATCCCCTCAGGGCTGGGCCTGGGTGATGAAGGCGATGCGGCTGAGGCCGGCGGCCTGCAGCGCGGCGATCAGGCGGGCCACCTCGCCGTAGGCCACCTCGCGGTCGGCCTGCAGATGCACCTCGGTCGCGGGGTCGCGCGCGGCCACGGCCCGCAGGCGCGCACCGAGCAGGGCGGGGGCGACGGTCTCTTCGCCGATGCGCAGCACGCCGGCGGCGTCCAGCCGCAGCTTCAGCGCCCCGGCCTGCGGCGGCGCGGCCGGGGCATCGGCCTGCGGCAGCCGCAGGCCCAGGCGTCCGGTGAGCAAGGGCGCGCTCACGAGGAAGATGACCAGCAGCACCAGCATGACGTCGATCAGCGGCGTCATGTTGATGTCGCTCATCGGCCGGGCCGGTGCGCGGCGTTCGAGGCGGCCGAAGGGCATGGGACGGCGCGGCTCAGGCCTGCGCGGCGCCGCCCGGCCCCGCCGCGAGGTCGCGTGCGCCGGGGCGACCGAGGCGCCAGGCGCGCAGGTCGTGGGCCCAGCCTTCCAGCTCGGCCTCGCAGGCGGCCAGGCGCTGGCCGAAGATGTTGTAGGCCAGCACGGCCGGGATGGCCACGGCCAGGCCCGCGGCGGTCATCACCAGGGCTTCCCCGACCGGCCCGGCGACGGCATCGATGCCCTGCACCTCGCTGCCGGCCAGGCCCAGCAGGGCCTTGGTCACGCCCCAGACGGTGCCGAACAGGCCGACGAAGGGGGCCGTGGCGCCGATCGAGGCCAGCACGACCTGGCCGGTCTGCAGACGGCCCAGGACGGCGTGCAGCGTGTCGCGCAGGCGGCGGGTCAGGCGGTCTTCGGCGGGCGCCTCGGCCGCCAGGCTGCCGGGGCCTTCGTCAAGCAGGGCCGCCTCGAGCAGCGCGGGCAGCAGGGCCTCGCGGTCCAGCGCCTGCAGCCGCTGGCGGGCCTGGGCGAGATCGGTGGCCGCCCAGAAGGCCGGCAGGGCCTGCGCCAGGTCGCGCCGCACGCGGCCCAGCACGCGACCGCGCCAGAGGATCAGCACCCAGGAGGCGACCGACATCGCGAGCAGCATCAGGGCCACCGCCTGGCCGACGGGATCGCCCTCCTGCCACAGGCCGCTCAGGCTGTTCATGGTCGCGCCCGGACGGCTCAGCCGAGGCCGAGCACGGCCTCCATGTCGAACAGGCCGGCGTCGCGACCGGCCAGGAAGCGCACCGCGCGCAGGCTGCCCTGGGCGTAGGTGGCCCGGCTGCTGGACTTGTGGCTGATCTCGATGCGCTCGCCGGTGCCGAGGAACATGACGGTGTGATCGCCAACGACGTCGCCGCCGCGCACGGTGGCGAAGCCGAGGGTGGACGGGTCGCGCTCGCCGGTCACGCCTTCGCGGCCGTAGATGGCGCAGGTCTTCAGGTCGCGGCCCAGCGCCTCGGCGATGACTTCGCCCATCTTCAGCGCGGTGCCGCTGGGCGCATCGACCTTGTGGCGATGGTGGGCTTCGACGATCTCGATGTCGTAGCCCTGGCTCAGGGCCTTGGCGGCCTGCTGCAGCAGCTTGAGCACGACGTTCACGCCGACGCTCATGTTCGGCGCCATGACGATGGCGATCTCCCGCGCGGCCGCGGCAATCTCGGCCTTGCCGGCCTCGTCGAAGCCCGTGGTGCCGATCACCAGGGCGACGCCATGGCGGCGGCAGGCCTGCAGATGGACCAGTGTCCCGGCGGGGCGGGTGAAGTCGATCAGCGCGTCGGCCCCGGCCAGCGCGGCATCGAGGTCGGCGGTGATGGTCACGCCGCTGGTCTGGCCGAGGAAGGCCGTCGCGTCCTGGCCGAGGGCCGGGCTGCCCGCGACGTCGAGGGCGCCGGCCAGCAGGCAGTCGTCAGCCGCCAGCACGGCTTCGATCAGCATGCGACCCATGCGGCCGGAGGCGCCGGCAATGGCGATGCGGTGGGGACCTTGGCTCATCGGGGATTCAGGGCTGTTCCAGCGGGGGGAAGGTACGGGTCGGGCCGCTGGCGGGCTTGGCCGGCGCCAGCGTGGCGGCGGCGGCCGGCGCGGCGGCCTTCGGCGCGGGCAGGGCCCGCAGCTGGGCCTCGCTCAGCTCCAGCACCGGCGGCTTGCCGGAGACCTTGCCGGTGTCGATGCTCTCGACGAAGTCGCGCTCGCTCGGCAGCTCGTCGGATTCGAGGCTCTCCAGCGCATCGCCGCGGAAGATCGCGGTCACCCGGCGCTGCTGGTAGGCGGTGCCGGCGCGGCGGATGGTGAACACATAGTCCCAGCGGTTCTCGTGGAAGGCGTCGGCGATCAGCGGCGAGCCCAGCAGTTCACGCACCTGGCTGCGGCTCATGCCGGTGCGTACGCGCTCGACCATCTCGCGGGTCACGACATTGCCCTGCACCACGTCGATCCGGTAGGGCGTGATCACGCCGAGCACACGGTCGCTCATCCGCGGCCCGGTGGGGGTCAGGCCGCAGCCGGTCAGCACCAGGCCGAGGCCGGCCAGCATCAGCGTCTGCCCGCAGGCTCGGAGTCGGGGATTGCTCATCGCAGGAGGGCCCGCAGGCCAGGGAGACGGTCGCCGCCGCAGGGCAGGATCCGCAAGCCACGGCGCCACCCAGGGGGCGGCCCGATATCATCGATTCATTCTAGAGGAGCCCCCCGGGGCGTCATGGAGGCCCCGATGAATCACGCCGACGAACTCAAGAGCAGCGGGCTCAAGGCCACGCTGCCCCGCATCAAGATCCTGGAGGTCTTCCAGACCTCGCCGGTGCGCCACCTGACGGCCGAGGATGTCTACAAGGCCCTGCTGAACGAGGGCGCCGACATCGGCCTGGCCACGGTCTACCGCGTGCTGATGCAGTTCGAGCAGGCCGGCCTGCTCTCGCGCAACCACTTCGAGAGCGGCAAGGCGGTCTTCGAGCTCAACGAAGGTCAGCACCACGACCATCTGGTCTGCCTGGACTGCGGCGCGGTCGAGGAGTTCTACGACGCGCAGATCGAGCTGCGCCAGCGCGAGGTGGCCGAGTCGCGCGGTTTCCGCCTCCAGGAACATGCCCTGGCCCTCTACGCCCATTGCGACAAGAGCGACTGCGCCCGGCGCCGCGAGCGCGGCGGCCGCTGAAGCGCGCGCGGGTTCAGAGCCCGCGTTCCATGGCCGCCTGGTGGCGGGCGATGAACTCGCGGTAGGTGTCGATGCCGCGCAGCTGCAGCACGGTGTTGCGCACGGCGGCCTCGACCAGCACCGCCAGGTTGCGGCCCGCATCCACCGCGATCACCACCTTGCGCACCGGCACGCCCAGCACCGTCTCGTAGAGCGGCTCGTTGGGCAGCCGCTCGAACTCGCGGTCCATGGTCTCCAGCCGCACCAGGTGGACGATCAGCTTGAGCCGCATCTTCCGGCGCACCGCCGTCTCGCCGAAGATGGCCTTGATGTCGAGCAGGCCGATGCCGCGCACCTCCAGCAGGTTCATCAGCAGGGGCGGGCAGCGGCCCTCGATGGCAGTCTGGGAGATGCGGAACAGGTCGACCGCGTCATCGGCCACCAGGCCGTGGCCGCGTGAGATCAGCTCCAGGCCCAGTTCGCTCTTGCCCAGGCCGGACTCGCCGGTCAGCATCACGCCCAGGCCCAGGATGTCGAGGAAGACACCGTGGCGCGTCGTGCGCTCGGCGAAGTGCTGGGCCAGGAAGGTGCGCAGCACGTCGATCACGTGGCCGGCGGATTCCGCCGTCACGAACAGCGGGATCTCCGCGCGCTCGCACATGGCCACCAGGCGGTCGGGCGGCGTGACGCCGTCGGCCACGATCAGCACCGGCGGCTCCAGCGTGACGATGCGCGAGATGCGCCGCTCCTGGTCTTCCGCGCTGCTGTGGCCGAGGTAGCGGGCTTCGCGCAGGCCGACGATCTGCACCCGGTAGGGATGCAGGTAGTTCAGGTAGCCGACCAGGTCCGCCGCCGACTGCGCATCGCGCACCGCGATCTCGTCGAAGCGGCGCTCGGGATGGGCATGGCCGGCGATCCATTCCCAGCGAAGCGAGGCCCGGTGCGTCTCGAACAGCGCCTCCGCGCTGATGACATCGGCTTTCATGGCCCCGATCCTAGCGGGGCCGGCCGCTCAGGCCACCGTCTTCAGCGGCGCCCAGCCGTCGATGAGGGCATGCACCGCGACGGCCTCGGCTTCGGTTTTCAGGCGCTCACGCAGCTCGCGGTCGGACAGCAGCTCGGCAATCTCCGAGAGGATCTCCAGGTGCCGCTGGGTCGCGGCCTCCGGCACCAGCAGGAAGATCAGCAGGGTGACGGGCTCGTCGTCCGGCGCGTCGAAGGGGATGGGCTGGCGTGTGCGCAGCACCGCCGCGAGCGGGTTCTTCAGGCCCTTAATGCGACCGTGCGGGATGGCCACCCCATGGCCGAGGCCGGTGGACCCGAGACGCTCGCGGGCGAAGAGGTTGTCCGTCACGGTCGCGCGGGCGATCGCGTGGCGGTTCTCGAACAGCAGTCCGGCCTGCTCGAAGACGCGCTTCTTGCTGGTGGCGTCCACATCCACCAGCACATTGCTGATGGGCAGGATGGTCGAGAGACGGTTCATCGAAACGACGCGGCGGTTTTGACGCTGAAGCTGGGCCGACGCTGCTGCAAAAAGTGGAAACGATTATAGAAACGCGCCGACATCCTGCCGGCCGCGTGTCGGTTGCGCTCCGGCAACGGCGCGTGCAGCGGGCTTCGGACACGAAAACGGCCCCCGCAGGGGCCGTGCTGTTCGGTGCGCCGGCCCGTCGGAGGGCGCGGCGCGGCGGCGATCAGGCCACGCCGGAAAGCTGCTGCTTCTTGATCGATTCGTGGTGATGGTCCTGCAGGCGATCCTTGTGGCGGATCACCTGGCGGTCCAGCTTGTCCATCAGCTCGTCGATCGCGGCGTACAGGTCGGCATGGGCGGATTCGACATAGATGTCGCGTCCCTTGACATGCAGATTGACCTCGGCCTTCTGGCGGCGCTCCTTCTCCTTCAGCTTCTCCACGCTCAGAACCACGGTGACATCGACCACCTGGTCGAAGTGGCGGGTGATCCGGTCCAGCTTGGTCATCACGTACTCACGCAAGGACGGAGTCACCTCGAGATGGTGTCCGCTGATCGTCAGATTCATGGGAACTCCTTTCACGGGAAGGACGGAGGCTGATCGGCCCCCGGGGCCTGCAAGACCGGATGTCTGCAGGCTTGAGCCCAGACTACGCCTGCGGCTCTCGCCTGACAAGCCGATGTCCAGCCGCCGCCGGTGGACGCCCCGCCGCCGCACGGGACCCGGTGCGATACTGCACGCTGTTCCGACGCTACGGAGTCACCTTGGATCTTCCCTCGCATCCTCGGTGACCGCCGCTCCGACCGCAGGCACATGGCCCAGGGAGCGCGCGGTCGCCCCCTGACCGGCCCCCGCCGGGCTTCGCCCGCCGGCCGTGCCCGTTCCATCCGTTTGGTCGGAGCTCCCCCATGCTGAATGTCTTCACGCTGGCCCACGGCCGGCTGTTCCAGGAAGAGATCGAGAGCGCCGAGGCGCTGGCCCATGTCGAGCCCGTGTGGGTGGACCTGGAGAACCCCAGCCCCGAGGAAAAGGGCTGGATCGCCGGCCGCTTCGGTCTCGTCATCCCCGAGAACATCGTCGACGACGACCTCGAGGAATCGGCGCGCTTCTACGAGGACGACGAAGGCCAGCTGCACCTGCGGACGGACTTCCTGCTCGACGACGACGAAGAGCGCGGCTCGCGCAACGTCCGCGTCGCCTTCATCCTGCACCGCAAGGTGCTGTTCTCCGTCCATGCGGAGGACCTGCCGGTCTTCCGGCTGCTGCGCCTGCGCGCGCGACGCATCCCGGCGCTGATCGAGGACGCGAAAGATGTGCTGCTCAAGCTCTACGACGCCGACACCGAGTACTCGGCCGATGCGCTCGAGGGCGTCTACGACGCGCTGGAGCAGGTCTCGCAGCGCGTGCTGCGCTCCGCCGTCAACGACGAGGCCGCGGCCGAGGCCCTGGCCGCCATCGCCCGCCAGGAAGACCTGAACTCGCGCATCCGCCGCAATGTGATGGACACCCGCCGCGCGATCAGCTTCATGATGCGCAGCCGCATGCTGGGCGCCGAGCAGTTCGAGGAAGCCCGCCAGATCCTTCGCGACATCGACAGCCTCGACAGCCACACCGCCTTCCTCTTCGACAAGATCAACTTCCTGATGGATGCCACCGTCGGCTTCATCAACATCAATCAGAACAAGATCATCAAGATCTTCTCGGTGGCCAGCGTCGCCTTCCTGCCGCCGACCCTGATCGCCAGCATCTACGGCATGAACTTCAAGGTGCTGCCCGAGCTGGACTGGTCGCTCGGCTACCCCTGGGCCCTGGGCCTGATGGTCGCGAGCGCCATCGCCCCCTTCCTCTACTTCAAGAAGCGCGGGTGGTTGGGGTGAGGCCCGCGGCTCCAAGCCGGCTGGTGCCGGCTTGGACGGGCCGAACCGCCCGAGCGCTGCGAGGGCGTGGGGTGGGCCCGGGCGTCCCGCCCGGGCCTGGGGTGCGCATCGCTCCCCGCCGGTCCCGCCAGACTCGACCCCGGCCCCTGGACTCCGGCCTCCAATCCCGACCCGGCCCATGCCCCTCCGCACCCAACTCCGCCTCCTCGCCGCCGCCGCCCTGATCGTGCTGTGCGTCTTCCTGCTCTGGCTGCGCCATGCCGAGAGCCTCTGCCTGGCGCAGGGCGCCCGCTGGGCCGAGGGTGAGTGCCACTTCGACGAGCGTGAGCCGAGCCGGGCCGTGCCGCTCGGCCGCGTGCCCTTCCCCCCCGCCCCCGCGGCCTCCCGGTCGTGAGCCCACGCCCGCCCCTCGCGCCGCCCCGCACGCAGCGCACCGTGCTGCGCGTGGTGGCCGCGGTGCTGCTGCTGGTGCTGATGTTCAGCCTGGTCGGCCCAGTGCTGGCGGTGCGTTTGCAGGCGCAGGGCCACAGCGCAGCGGCCATCGGCTTCGTGCTGATGCTGCCTTTCGCGACCGTGGCCTGCGCGCTGCCGCTGCTGCCCCGGTTCTTTGCCCGCTTCGGCCTGGGCCCGATGCTGCGCGCCGGCCTGGCCCTGGAGACCCTGGCCACCGGGCTCTATCTGCTCAGCCCCGACTTCCGCTGGGTCTGCGCCGCCGGCGTGCTCTGCGGCCTGGGCGCAGCGGCGGCCTGGAACGGCACCGAAGCCCTGATCGCCCACCATGCGCCGCCGGCCGCCCGCGGCCGCTGGACCGGGCTGTACCAGACGGCCCTGGGCGGCGCCCTGGCGCTCGGCCCCTTTCTGCCCGGCCTGCTCGGCCTGGGCACGCAGGGCGCGCTGGGCCTGGCCCTGGCGGGGCAGATGGGGGCGGTGCTCATCTGCCTGGGCCCCGCCGTCGATGCCCTGGAGGCCGGCCCGCCTGGCGCGCCGGCGCATGGCAGTGGCTGGGCACTCCGGCAGCGGCCGGGCCTGGTCTGGTGTGCGCTGGTGGGCGGGGTCTTCGAAGCTGGCCTGGCCGCGCTCTCGGCGGCCCAGGGCGCGGCCCTGGGCTGGACGCTGGGCGCGGCCACGGCGCTTGCCGGGGTGCTGGGCATGGGCAGTTTCCTGCTGCAGTACCCGGCCGGGCATGCGGCCGATCGCTTCGGCGCCCGGCCCCTGCTGGCCGGTGCCGCCGCGCTGCTGCTGCTGGCGACCCTGCCGCTGGCCTTGGGCGCCCCGGCCGAGCCCTGGCTGTGGCCGGCGGTGGCGGCCTGGGGCGGGGTCGGCGGTGCGCTCTACACCCTGACCATGATCCGCACCGCCCAGGCCTTTGCCCGCCAGTCGGCCCTGGCCGGCACGGCGGCGGTGATCGGGGGCTACACGGTCGGCGGCGCGGTCGGCCCGCTGATCAGCGGCAGCCTGCTCGACCGGGCCGGCCTGCCCGGCCTGGCCAGTGGCCTCTGCCTCCTCGCCCTCAGCGTGGCCGTGCTCGCCTGGCGGGAGCGGCCGGCGGCCGCGGGGGACGGTCCGGCGGGCTGAGCGCGCGACAGACCGGGACGATCCCCTCAGCGCCCCAGCACGCGATCGGCCAGGGCCTGGGCGCTGAGCCAGGCCCGCTCCAGGCCGTCGAGCGGCAGGTCGGCCAGGGAGGTGCCCTGCCAGCCGTCGCCGCAACTGCCCAGGCCGCGCGCGGCCGACCAGCCGCAAGGTCCCGCGGCGGGCTGCAGCATCTGGGCGTAGCGCCAGCGGTGGACGACGGCATGCACCGGCGTCGCGTCCGGGGCCGCATCGCCCAGGGCCTCCCTCAGGGCCTGCAGCATGGGCGCGAGCAGGGCCTCGGCCGGCGTGTCGATGGCGCTCAGACTCCAGTCGGCCCGGGCGTGGGCGGTCCAGCGCGTCGGAGCGCAGCCGACGGCGCCTGCGTCGAAGGCGTCCTGGCGGAAGGCCAGGGCCAGCGGACCCGCGGCGGGTCGCAGCAGGCGTGGCCCGCCGGGCTGGGCGGCGGGCCAGGCCGCCATCAGGGTGATGCAGGCGGCGCTCGGGCAGGCGGCGAGCGCCGCGGCCTGGGCCGGGTCGTGCGGCTGCAGCAGGGGCACGGCCTGCTCGGCCGGCACGGCCAGCAGCACGGCCTCGAAGCGGGCGTCGCCCAGCGCGGCGCGCGCGGTCTCTTCGGCAAGCACGAGCTGCCAGCCCGCGGCCTCGCGCTGCAGGCCGCGCACGGTGGCTTCGGTCAGCAGCCGCAGGCCGCGGCCGACGAGTCGCTCGCGCAGGGCCTGGGGCCAGGCGTTCATGAAGGGGGCGCCGCGCCAGGCGGGTCGGCCGGAGGGCTCGGGGTCGAGCAGGCGCTGGCCGGCCGGCGCCGCCTGCAGCAGGCCTTGGGCCGCGGCCTCCGCCACGGCGGCCCGGAAGGCCGGCGTGCGGGCCTGGAAGGCCGCCGCCCCATGGTCGAAGGGGCCCACCGGGCTGCGCCGCGTCGCGCAGCGGCCGCCGGGGCCGCGGCTCTTCTCGAGCAGGGTGACCTGCAGGCCGGCGTCCAGCAGGCGGGCTGCGACCTGCAGGCCGGCCAGGCCGGCACCGACCACGGCGATCGTCTGGGGCGTCATGGGCCGCGATCCTTCAGCGATTGGCCTGGCGCTTGAGCCAGCGCATCAGCGCGCCGACGCCGGGCAGCTTCTCGTAGAGCTCTTCGGCCGCGTCCCAGTAGTCGCGGTGCAGCGCGATGCGGCCGTCCGGCGCGAACCGCAGGTGGCTGCCGCCATGCACGGTCTGAAGCGCCGGGCTGAAGCGGCGGAAGTGGAAGAGGAAATCCCAGACCAGGAAGCACTGGTCGCCCTGGACGATGGCTTCGCGCACGATGAAGCGCGGTTCGCGCAGCGCGACGAACATGTGCGTGAAGATCGCGCGGATGGCGGCTTGGCCCTGCACCTGGTTGAAGGGGTCCTTGAAGACCGCATCGGGCGCGTAGAGCGCGTCGAGGCGCTCGACATCGCCCGGCTGCAGGGCTTCGAAGGCCGCGATCACGCGGTGCACGCGTGGATCCGCGCAATCGGCGACGGGCATGGCTTCAGCCTCCGGTGGCGCGGCGCACGGCCGCGAAATAGGCGCCGTCGCCCAGCAGGCCCAGGACCTTCAGCACGCGGGTGAAGCGCTTGGGGAAGTGGATTTCGAAGCGGCCCCGGGCCCAGCCGTGCAGGATGGCCTCGGCGGCCTGCTCGGGGGTCAGCAGCGCGGGCATCGCGAAGGTGTTCTGCGCCGTCAGCGGCGTTTCGACGAAGCCCGGATTCACCAGCGAGACGCCCAGGCCGCGCGCATGCAGGTCCAGGTAGAGCACCTGCGCCAGGTTGATCAGCGCCGCCTTGGTCGGCCCGTAGGCCAGGGCCTTGGGCAGGCCGCGGTAGCCGGCCACGCTGGCCACCAGGCTGAGATGGCCGCTGCCCTGGGCCAGCAGCGTGGGGAGCAGCGCATCGATCATGTGCAGCGCCCCCGTCACGTTGATCTGCTGGTGCTTGAGCATCTCGTCGAGGTCGAAGGCCGTCGCGCGCTGCGGCTTGTAGTGGCCGGCGCAGTACATCGCCAGGTCCAGCGTGCCGCGCGGTCCGGAGGCCGCCAGGCGCCTGAGGGCCTGTGCGGCCATGGCCATGGCCGCGCGGTCGGTGGCGTCGAAGGGCAGCGCGACCGCGCCGGGATGCTGGCGGACGAACTCGTCCAGCGCCTCGTGGCGGCGTGCGGAGACCACGACGCGCGCGCCGCGCGCATGCAGCGCGCTGGCCGTGGCGCGGCCGATGCCGCTGGAGGCACCGACCAGCCAGACGAGGCGGTCGCTCCAGTCGCTCAGGCAGGGATTCAGGCTCATCGAAGGCTCCGGGGTACGGCGATCGGGTTCGATGCGAAAGGCCGGGGGACGGGGGGCAGGCTCAGCGCGCAGCCGGCTTGTGGAAGGCGAGGGTGACCTCGCCGAGGCGGATGCCGAACTTGCTCATCACCGCCTTGTTCAGCATGACCTGGTCGTCGATCAGGTACATCCAGTCGTCGAACTGAACCTCGTAGACCGTGCCGTCGACCGGCAGCTTGAGCGTGTAGCGCCACTGCAGGGCATTGCCTGCGGCGCGGCCCTCGGCCTCGCCCTTCACGTCGGCGGCGGTGCCGGTGTAGCGGCCGCCGCCGTGGTCGATCACGGTCCAGACGCGGCGTTCGGTGCTGCCGTCGCTGTAGGCGAAGCGCTCGTCCAGCGTGCCGCGCGGGCCGTCCCAGCGGCAGTCCATCGTCACCACGAAGCGGCGCTTGACCTTGCCGCCGCGGTCGGTGAACACGCCGTGGGCCAGCACCCGGCCGTCGAAGTAGCGCTTCAGGTCGAGCACCGGGGTCTCGGCGGCGTGGTCCGCCGGGCTCGGCGCACTCGCGCAGCCGGCCAGGCTGCCCAGGCCGATCAGGCCCAGGCTGCCCAGGCATCGCAGGGTGGCGCGCCGGTCGGGCGCAGGGGGCAGCGTGCGGTTCATGGGGCGGGACGCTTCTCGTCGAGTCGGATCAGGCGCTGCAGCGCGGCCGCGGCCAGCAGCTTCAGCAGGCAGGGGAGCAGGCAATAGGCCAGGGTCAAGGCGCCCAGGGCGGCGGGCTCGCGGGCGCCGGGCGCATAGCCCAGCAGCCCCAGCAGCGGCAGGGCCAGGCCGGCCGCCAGGGCCAGGTTCAGCTTGGTTGCGAAGGCCCACCAGCCGAAGTAGGCGCCTTCGGCCCGGTCGCCGTGGCCGGCGCGCTGGATCAGGCCGGCCAGCAGGGCGGCGGGCAGGGTCAGGTCGGCCCCCAGGGCCAGGCCGCTGGCCAGGCAGACGATCAGGAAGGCCGTGGTGTCGCCCGCGCCCAGCAGGGCCGCACCCGAGAAGGCGGCGATCGCCAGCCCCATGCTGAGCTGCCAGGCCCGCGCCAGGCCGAGACGGGCAACGGCCCGCACCCAGGCCGGGATGCTCAGCGCGCCGGCCAGGAAGTAGGCCGCCAGGAAGGCCGGCTCCCAGGCCGGGGCCTGCAGCCGGTCGCGGATGAAGAAGAGCACCAGCGTGGCCGGCAGGGCACTGGCGATGCCATTGAGCACGAAGACCTGCATCAGGCGCCGGAAGGCCGGCACCCGCCAGGGCAGGCCCAGCGGCACCATCTGCGTCGAAGCGGCGCGCCGTGCCTGCGGCTGCGGTGCGCGTGCCAGCAGCCCGATGCCCAGGGCCAGGGCCAGCAGGAAAACGGCCGTCATGGCCTGCAGGCCGGCCAGGCTGGGCAGCACACTGGCGACCACCACGCCGATCAGGGCGGCGCCCTCGCGCCAGGCCACCACCCGTGCGCGGCCCGGCGCGTCGCCGCCCAGGCGGGCACCCCAGGCGTTGTGGATCACGCCGACCGTGCTGTAGCCCAGGTAGGCCAGCACCAGCATGGCCGCGGCCCAGGCCAGCAGCGCGCTCCGGCCCTGGACCGGCGGAAAGAAGAGCCCGGTGAAGGCCGCGCCCAGGACGAAGGCCGCCAGGGCCGCGACGGTCCAGGCCCGCCGGGGCGACTGCGCGAACAGGCGGTCCGCCGCGCGGCCGATCCAGGGGTCGGCCAGGGCATCGACCAGCCGGGTCGCCAGCAGCAAGCCCCCCAGCAGGCCCAGCGGCATGCCGAAGGCCGCCGCGTAGTGGTTGGGCAGCAGCACGTAGAGCGGCAGCGCGACGAAGGCCAGCGGCAGGCCGAGCAGGCCGTAGCGCAGACCGGCGGCCGCGCCGTGCAGGGCGGCGCCTCCGGCCGGCACGGCCGCCGTCCGCGCCGGAGGGCGGTCGGACAGCGCAGGGGTGCGGGCGGGGGCGCTCATGGCGGATCGGGTGGCGTGGACGGTGTGGCGGGTGGGCGCTGAAGTCAGGGCGAGCGGGCCCGTGCAGGCGGGGCAGGATGAGCCGCCCCCGGGGCAAGCCGCCGCAAGGCGGATCGTGCCAGGCTCAGGCCTTGAGCCCGAGCAGCCTGGCCCTCAAGCCGGGCTGGGAGGTGGTGGGTGCGAGCCAGATGCCGAAGAACAGCCGGGCGAACTCCGCGTCGCGCAGCGTGGCGCGCGGCTTGCCGTTGAAGGCGAAGGCGGCCGCCTCGCCCGGGCGGTACAGGCCGGTCAGGCGATCGCCGTCCTGCACGTCGGGGAAGGCCTCGTTCATGAAGCGCAGCCAGGTGGCGGACTGCTCGGCGCTGAAGGCGCCGATGCGGCGCATTTCCTCGATCGAGCGCTCGGCGATCTTCGCCCCGTCCAGACTGCGCGCGTAGCGCAGCACCAGGGCCAGCGGCTGGCGGGCGTAGTCGGTGTCGCCCGCCGCCAGGCTGGGGCCGGCCCACAGCTCGGCGTCGTAGATGTGCAGGCCGAAGTAGCGCAGCCGCCCCTGGCCGACGAGCCGGGCCTCCGGCACTTCGCCCGCCACCTCGGGCGGTGCCGCGCCAGCGGCCTGCAGCCCCAGCGGGCCGGACAGCACGAGCCCGCCCAGCGCCCGCAGCAAGGCGCGGCGATGCGTCGTGCCGGATGCGCGGAGGCGGTGGGTGGGCGCCATGGCCTCAGCTCGGCTTGCGCAGCGTGAACTGCACGACGTCGGTGTTGCCCATCGCGAAGGCCGCCTCGCAGTAGGCCAGGTAGAACTCCCAGATCCGCATGAAGCGGGTGTCGAAGCCCAGGCGCCGCACCCGGCCGTCCTGGCCGAGGAAGGCTTCGCGCCAGCGCCGGAGCGTCTCGGCGTAGTCGGGCCCGAAGGCGAGCCGGCGCTCGACCTGCAGGCCGTGCTTGCCCGCCATCGCCTCGAACTGGCTGATGCTCGGCAGCAGGCCGCCGGGGAAGATGTACTGCTGGATGAAGTCCGTGCTCTTGACGTAGCGGTCGAAGAGGTCGTCGCGGATGGTGATGGTCTGGATGCAGGCCCGTCCGCCCGGCTTGAGCTGGCGCTGCACGGTGTCGAAGTAGCTGTCCCAGTACTCGCGGCCGACGGCTTCGAACATCTCGATCGAGACCACCGCGTCGTAGGGCCCGTCGTCGATGTCGCGGTAGTCCTGGTAGCGCAGCCGGGCACGTTCGCCCAGGCCGGCGGCCTGCATGCGGGCCTGGCCCCAGGCGAGCTGCTCGCGCGAGATGGTCACGCCGTGCAGCGTGGCGCCGAATTCGGTGGCGGCCACCTCGGCCAGGCCGCCCCAGCCGCAGCCGATCTCCAGCACGCGGCGCTGCGGCCCGGCCTGCACCTCGCGCAGCGCGCGCCGCACCTTGGCGCGCTGGGCCTCAGCCAGGGGCCGGTCCAGATCGCCTTCGAACAGCGCGCTGGAGTAGCTCATGGTTTCGTCCAGCCACAGGCTGTAGAAGCCATTGCCCAGGTCATAGTGGGCGTGGATGTTCTTCTCGCTGCCGGCCTTGGTGTTGCGGTTCAGCAGGTGCTTGAGGCGATAGAGCAGCGCGCCCCACCAGGAGCCGTAGACCACCGACTCGATCGCATCCCGGTTGGCGATGAAGACCTTGAGCAGCGCGGCCAGGTCGGGCGTGGTCCAGCGGCCGTCGATGTAGGCCTCGGCGAAGCCGATGTCGCCCGACTTCAGCGCGGCGCCGCAGGCCGACCAATCCAGCAGGCGCAGCGCGCCGTGGCGCTCGCGGGTGCTGGGATGCGGCTCGCCGAAGCGCAGCAGGCTGCCATCGGGCAGCTGCACGTCGAGCGTGCCGTGCTGGAGCTTCTGCAGCAGGCCGAAGACGACGCGGGCCGCGGCGGGCGCGCCCGCCGGGAGGGCGCTGAGGCTTCCGAAGGCCGGGGCGGTGGCGGAGGGGTCGTGGAGGATGCTCATCGGCAGGGTCCGGATCGGGTGGGCGCTCAGGAATGCAGCGGGGCGGCCTGGGCCGCGGCCGCGGGCCGGGTGTCCTCCAGGGCGCGGCCCTGGCTGAGGAAGCGGGCCGGCGCCTCGGGCTTGCGGAAGAAGGGCACGCGCTTGCGCCACAGCTTGAGGGCTTGCCAGTGGATGCGCGCCATCACGCCCAGCGTCATCAGCGGATGGCCCCAGAAGGCCCGGCGCAGGCTGGACGCATCCAGGGGCTGCAGGCGGCCGCTGAGGCAGGTTTCGAGCAGGGGGCCTTCGGCATCGTCATGGTCGACGCAGGCGATCAGATGCTCGGCGCCCTGGCGCTGCGCCGCCCGGCCGGTGCGCAGGAAGCGGAAGCGGTAGCGTCCCTCGACCTTGCAGAAGGGCGAGACATGGAAGACCTTGGCCGCCTGCAGCTCGCGGCCCCAGCCGAGTTCGGGCCCGTGCAGCAGGTAGGCGTGACGCTCGCCGAAGGTGTTGTTGACCTCGGCGAGCACGGCAGCCAGGCTGCCGTCGGCCCGGTGCGCGTACCAGAAGCTCACCGGCTTGAAGACGTAGCCGAGCACGCGCGGGTAGGTCTGCAGCCAGACCTCGCCATCGACCGCGTCGAGGCCGGCTTCGGCCAGCAGGCCTTCGAACCAGGCCAAGGCGTCAGGGCCACCCACGCCGTGGTCGGCGTCGTGGAAGCTGATCGGCGCCAAGCGGTTGCGCGCCAGCGCGGCATCGGGCTGCGCACGCAGGCTGCGCAGCGGCAGCACCAGGCTGTAGGTGGGGTAGCTGAAGGCGTGCGCCTGCGGCCGCAGCCGACGGTGCTTGACCCAGCCGAAGGCGATCTGCGGCCGGGCGGTCGAGGGCGTGCCCGCGTCCATGTCAGGCGGCTTGCACTTCGCGGGGAGGCTCGGTCGCCGCGAGGCCGGCAGGGTCGAGCAGCTGTCGGGCAACGGCCAGGCCGGACTTCAAGCCGTCTTCGTGGAAGCCGTAGCCGGTCCAGGCGCCGCAGTACCAGGTGTTGCGCCGCCCCTGCAGGGCCGGCAGCTGGCCCTGGGCCTGCACGGCGGCAAGGTCGAAGACCGGGTGGGCGTAGTCGTACTCCCCGATCACCTGCAGCGGCTCGCGCACCGGGTTCAGGGAGACGATCACCGGCTGCGCGAAGGGCAGCGGTTGCAGCTTGTTCAGCAGGTAGTGCAGGCAGACCGCAGCCTGCTCGCGCGGGCGGCTGCGGGCGCGCTCGTAGTTCCACGCCGCCCAGGCCTTGCGCCGCTCCGGCAGCACCGCCGTGTCGGTGTGCAGCACGGCACGGTTGCGGTGGTAGCGGATGGCCCCGAGCACGCGGCGCTCCTCGGCGCTCGGGTCGGCCAGCAGGGCCAGGGCCTGGTCGCTGTGACAGGCCATCACGACATGGTCGAAGTCTTCGCTGCCCTGCTGCGTCCAGAGCCGAACGCCGCCGGGCACGCGGGCGACCTTCTCGACAGGGGTGCCGAGCCGGGCGTCCGGCAGGCGGGCCAGCATGCGCTGGACATAGTGCTTGGCACCGCCGCGGACGGTGAACCATTGCGGCCGCTTCGTCACCTGGATCAAGCCGTGGTTGTGGCAGAAGCGGATCATCGTGCCGATGGGGAAGCGCAGCATCTGGTCGGTCGGGCAGGACCAGATGCAGCCGATCATCGGCAGGAAATACCAGTCGCGGAACGGCGCGTCGAAGCCCTCGCTGTCGAGGAAGTCGCCGATAGGCCGCGCCATCTCGGCATCCTCACCGCGCTCGGCCAGGGCCGTGCAGAGCTGGTTGAAACGCAGGATCTCGCGCAGCATGCGCCAGAAGGCAGGCCGCACCAGGTTGCTGCGCTGGGCAAAGACGGTGTCGAGGTCGCTGCCGTTCCACTCGAGCGCGCGGCCGGGCCCGAAGGCATCCGGCACGCGCACGGAGAAGGACATGTCCGACGCTGCGGTCGCCACGTCCAGCTGCGCGAACAACTGGATGAGGTTCGGGTAGGTCCGCTCGTTGTAGACCAGGAAGCCGGTGTCGACCCCATGGCTGACCATCTGGCCCCGGGCGTCCGGCAGGCGGACGTCGACGGTGTGGGTGTGGCCGCCGAAGTAGTCGCCGGCTTCGAACAGCGTGACCCGTGTCTCGGCCGAGCGGCCTGGCTCGGCCAGCGTCCAGGCGGCCGACAGACCGGCGATGCCGGAGCCGATGACGGCGATGCGCCGGGCGGGCCTCAAGCGCGGGCTCCGGCAAGCGGGAAGGAAAGTGCCGCGAAGCAGCTCCGAGCGAAGGAGGGAGGGAGGAGGGAGGAGGAGAAACGCTCGGAACAGGCAGGAGCCCTGACGGCCCCCGGGCTTCGCGACGGAAAACGAATCAGCGGACTCGGCACCGTGCCGACCGCATCGGAGTGCCCGCTTCGTTCGGACGGGCTCCGGAAAAGTTCCTCGTCCGCCCGGGCAAGGGGTCGCGCGGTGCGGGGGCAGGGCGAGGACATGCGGTAAAGGCTCACGGCGTCAGGGGTTGCTGTGACTTGTTGGTCTTACTATAACCAATCAGTCTCGTTTTGCATCAAGTAGTTTTTCCAATTGGGTCACAAAGCCCGGATCCATCGGCTCGACGCGCGTCGACACCCCCTGCACCGTGCTGCCGTCCCGGGCGATCAGGTACTTGTGGAAGTTCCAGGACGGCGCGCCGCCGCCGCGCCGGGCCAGCTCCTGGTAGAAGGGATCGGCCTGCGAGCCGCGGACCGACAGCGGCCCCAGCATCGGGAAGCGCACGCCGTAGGTGCTCTGGCAAAAGCTGGCGATGGCCTCGCGACTGGCCAGCTCCTGCCGGAAGTCATGCGAGGGAACCCCGATCACCACGAGGCCGCGGCTTGCGTAGCGCTGTTGCAGGGCTTCGAGCTGCTCGAACTGCGGCGTGTAGCCGCAGCGGCTGGCGGTGTTCACGACCAGCAGCACCTTGCCGGCGTACCGGCAAAGGTCCTGCGGCTGTTCGTCCTGCAGCCGCGGCAGCTTGCGGTCCAGCAGGGCCGGACAGGCGGCCGGGGCGGCGAGGGCCGCCCCGCTGGCCAGCAGGGCCAGGCCGGCAAGCAGGCCTCGACCGCGACGCCGCAAGGGGGTCTCCGGCCGGGATGGGGTTCCCGTGTTGACAGCAAGGTCGGTCATTTGTCTTGGGCAAAGGTGGGAAAGTGGCCGCTACTATGCGTCTCCAACGCTCTTTCAAGTCTTTGTCCAGGTCAGGACAATGCAAGCATCCCGGATTTCAACAGGGCATCACCCGATCCGGGCGAGCCAGGGTGCCCGTCATGGCTGAGCGCGGCGACATCCCGCCCTTGAGCCTGTCGATCGCGGCGGTCGAGCGCGACACCGGCCTGTCCAAGGACACCCTGCGCGTCTGGGAGCGGCGCTATGGGTTTCCCGTGCCCGCGCGCGACGGCACCGGCGAGCGTGCCTACCCCCTGGACCAGGTCGAGAAGCTGCGCGTGATCAAGCGTCTCATGGACGCCGGCCACCGGCCCGGTCGCATCGTGCCCCTGCCGATCGAGGATCTGCAGCTGCTGGCCGACAGTGGTTCCGGCAGCCCCCAGCGGCCCGGTGAACTGCACCTTGCGCCGGATCTGCGGCCCTATGTCGAGCTGATTCGCGGTCACGACGTGGACCGTCTGCGCCGCCAGCTCTCGCAGGCCCAGGCCCGGCTCGGCCTGGGCAGTTTCGTGCTGGAGCTCCTGGCCCCGCTCAACACCCTGGTGGGCGACACCTGGATGCGCGGTCACCTGGAGATCTTCGAGGAGCACCTCTACACCGAGTCCGTGCACGTGGTGCTGCGCCAGGGCATCGCCAGCGTGCCGCAGCCTGAGGCTGGCAGTGCCCGCCCGCGCGTGCTGCTGACCACGGTGCCCAATGAACCGCACAGCCTCGGCCTGCTGATGGCCGAGGCCCTCTTCCTGCTGGACGGCGCGCGCTGCGTCAGCCTGGGCACCCAGACCCCGATCTGGGACATCGTGCTGGCGGCCACCGCCCACCGCGCCGACATCGTCGCCTTGAGTTTCACGGCCGCGCAGAACCCGAATGTCGTTGTCGACGGCCTGGCCGAGCTGCGCGAGAAGTTGCCCAAGTCGACGGAGATCTGGGCCGGCGGCGCGGCACCCGTGCTGCACCGGCGGCCGACCCCCGGGGTGCAGGCCCTGGCCGCGCTGAGCGACATCGCCCCCGAGCTGCGCCGCTGGCGCCGCACCTGGCTGTGAGCGCCGGATTCCGCGGCAACAAAGCCGCGCTGCCGAGCAAACCCTGCCAGCACTGCAAGCGGCCGATGAGCTGGCGCAAGGCCTGGGCGAAGAACTGGGACGAGGTGAAGTACTGCTCCGAGCGCTGCCGCGGCGAGGCCCGTCGCGCACCCGGGGTCCGGCCGTGAGCCTGCGCCATCTCGTGCTGGTCCTCGGCGACCAGCTCAACCTGGACAGCGCGGCCTTCGAGGGCTTCGATCCCGCCCAGGATCGCGTGCTCATGATCGAAGCCCGCGGCGAGGCCGACGGCGTCTGCTGGAGCCACAAGGCGCGCATCGCGCTCTTCCTGAGCGCGATGCGCCACACCGCCGAAGCGATCCGCGCCCGCGGCTGGCCGCTGCGCTACCTGCGGCTCGACGAGGCCGTCGGCGCGGCCGACGAGACCCCGCTGGCCGCCCGCCTGGCCGCGGTGCTGGCCGAGCAGCCGCCCGAGGGCCTGCTCGTCGTCGAGCCCGGCGAATGGCGACTGGCCCGGGCCATCGAGTCCGTGGCCGCCGCGGCCGGGGTGCCGCTGCGGCCGCGGCCCGACCGCCACTTCCTCTGCAGCCGGGCCGACTTCGCCCGCTGGGCCCAGCCCATGAAGGGCAGCCTGCGGATGGAGTTCTTCTACCGCGAGCAACGCCGCCGCCATCGGGTGCTGCTCGATGCCGAGGGCCAGCCCGAGGGCGGGGCCTGGAACTTCGATGCCGACAACCGCAGCGCCTACCCCAAGAGCGGCCCGGGTACGATTCCGCCGCCGGCCGGCTTCGCGCCCGATGCCCTGACGCGCGAGGTCTTCGACCTGGTCGAGCGCGTCTTCCCCGGGCACCCCGGCCGCCTCGAGCACTTCGCCTGGCCGGTCACCCGCGAGCAGGCGCTGGAGGCGCTGGATCGCTTCATCGCGCATCGGCTCGCCCATTTCGGGCCCTACCAGGACGCCATGTGGGAGGCCACGCCCTTCGGCTGGCATTCCCTGCTGTCGACCAGCCTGAACCTCAAGCTGCTCGACCCGCGCGAGGTGATCGCCGCGGCCGAGGCCGCCTACCGCGCCGGCCGCGCGCCGCTGGCCGGGGTGGAAGGTTTCATCCGCCAGATCCTGGGCTGGCGCGAGTTCATCCGCGGCGTCTACTGGCGCTTCATGCCGGAGCTCGCCGAGGCCAACCACTTCGCCCACCATCGGCCGCTGCCGCGCTGGTGGTGGACCGGCGACACGCAGATGGCCTGCGCGCGCGACGTGATCCGCCAGACCCTGGACCACGGCTACGCCCACCACATCCAGCGCCTGATGGTCACCGGCCTCTTCGGCCTGCTGGCCGGGCTGGACCCCCAGGCCGTCGCGGCCTGGTACCTGGCGGTCTATGTGGATGCGGTCGAATGGGTCGAACTGCCGAACGTGGCCGGCATGGCCCTGTTCGCCGACGGCGGCCGCTTCACCAGCAAGCCCTACCTGGCTTCGGGCGCCTACATCCAGCGCCAGAGCAACCACTGCACCGGCTGCCGCTACCGCCCCGAGCGCAAGACCGGACCGGACGCCTGCCCCTACACCGTGCTGTACTGGGCCTTCCTCGACCGGCACGAAGCCGCGCTGGCCGGCAACGCCCGGACGGCGCTCATGGTCAAGAACCTGCAGCGCCTGGACGCTGCCCAGCGGGCGGACCTGCGCGCATCGGCCGAGGGCGTGCTGGCCCGGCTCGACGAGCTCTAGGCTTCCCGGCCGGGGCGGCGGGGCTTTGTGGCCGGTCTGTCATGCGGCCCGCCTAAAATTCAGGCAGCCGCGAAGGACACGTCATGCTCTACCCCGAACTTTTCAAGCAGCTCGAAGCCGTCCGCTGGAACATGGACACCGACATCCCCTGGGACCGCTTCGATGCCAGCCAGCTCAGCGACGAGCAGGCCCAGACCATCAAGATGAACGCGATCACCGAGTGGGCGGCGCTGCCGGCCACCGAGATGTTCCTGCGCGACAACAAGGACGACAGCGACTTCAGTGCCTTCATGTCGGTCTGGTTCTTCGAAGAGCAGAAGCACTCGCTGGTGCTGATGGAGTACCTGAAGCGCTTCCGGCCCGACCTGGTGCCGACCGAGCAGGAGCTGCACGATGTGCGCTTCGACTTCGACCCCGCGCCGGCGCTCGAGACCCTGATGCTGCACTTCTGCGGCGAGATCCGCCTGAACCACTGGTACCGCCGCGCGGCCGAGTGGCACACCGAACCGGTGATCAAGGCCATCTACGAAACCCTGGCCCGCGACGAAGCGCGCCACGGCGGCGCCTACCTGCGCTACATGAGGCGCGCCATGCAGAAGTTCGGCGACGAGGCCAAGGCGGCCTTTGCCAAGGTGGGCGTGCTGATGGCCAGCGCGCGGCGCACGGCCCAGGCCCTGCACCCGACCAATCTGCACGTCAGCGAAAAGCTCTTCCCGCGCGACACCATCCAGAGCCGCCTGCCCGACCCGGAATGGCTGGAGCAGTGGCTGGACAAGCAGATCCAGTTCGATGCGGTCTGGGAGAACAAGGTCGTCGAGCGCATCCTGCACAACCTCAGCCTGCTGATGGAGCGCAGCTTCTCGACCGTGCAGGAGCTCAACCGCTTCCGCAAGGAAATGAGCCAGCGTGTCGCCGCCGCGACGCCGGGTGCGGCCCAGCCGACCGCCTGAAGCGACGGGCGGGACACAATCCGCGGCATGCCTGACCTTGCCGCCCCGCCGCCCGATTTCCTCGACAAGCTCTGCCCGCGCGAGGAGCTGCCCGCGCGGCTCGCGGCCCTGCCGCGGCCGGTCGTCTTCACCAACGGCGTCTTCGACATCCTGCACCGCGGCCATGTGCAGTACCTGGCCCAGGCCCGGGCGCTCGGCGCCAGCCTGGTGATGGGCCTCAACAGCGATGCGTCGGCCCGCCTGCTGGGCAAGGGCCCGGACCGGCCGATCAACGGCGAGGCCGATCGCGCCACCGTGCTGGCCGCGCTCGAGAGCATCAGCCTCGTCACCCTGTTCGACGAGCCGACGCCGCTGGCGCTGCTGGCCGTCGTCCGCCCCGACCTCTACGTCAAGGGGGGCGACTACGACATCGAGACCCTGGCCGAGACCGCCCTGGTCCGCAGCTGGGGGGGCGAAGCCCGGGCCCTGCCCTTCCTCGAAGGCCGCTCGACCACCTCGCTGATCCGCCGCATCCGCGGCTGAGCCTGGCGCGCGGCGTGCTCAGCGCCGCATCGTCGCCAGCAGCAGGGCCAGCACCGCGCCCAGGCCCGCGCCCCAGGCGTGGGCGGCAACGACGACCGGGAAGTCCCACTCGCTGCTGTCGCTCATCGGGCCGCGCCACGGCATTTCCAGCCCGATCTTCAGCAGCAGTCCCACGGCCAGCGCGAGGCCGATGCGGCGCAGTGCGCGAGGCTGTTCCAGGCCGGTGATCATGCGCACCGCCATCACCGCCACGCCCGCGTGCAGCACCCCGGACAAGCCCGCGTAGTGCTGCAGCAGCGGCGCGTGCACCAGCAGGGCCAGGTGCGTGGCCGGCCAGGCCAGGCTCCAGGCCACCACCGCACCGCGGTTCACCCGTCCGGCCCAGCCGAGGGCGGCGACCATCAGGCCCCCGATCAGGTTGGCGCTGAGGTGGTCCGGGGTCAGGTGCACCCAGGCCGCGCTCCACAGGCGCCAGGGCTCGGCCAGCACGACCGGAGCCTGCCAGGCCAGGGTGGCGTCGGACAGCCGGTCCAGCCGCGGCGAGCCGCCGATCAGCAGCGCCGGCAGCAGCAGCAGCGCGGACATCATCAGCCACAGCGTCAGCGCCGCCCGCGCGCCGCCATCGCGCCGCGGCAGCGGCTCCTGGGACGCCGGGCCCGCCGTGCGCGGCCGGAAATGCGCGGTGATGCCGGCGCCCCGGCGCCGGGCCGGGGCAGGGACCGGCGGGCTCATGCGGAGGCGGTCCCGGGCGCGGGGTCGAACACCGCGCGGACGAGGGCGCGGACGGCCTGCTGTTCGCCGGCCAGATCGCGGGCCTCGAAGCGGGTCGGGGCTTCGTCAAGCCGGGCCCGGTGCTGCACCTGCCGCAGCCGGCGGTAGGCGGCTGCGGCCGCCTCGCCCACCCCGCGCGGCAGCAGGCCGGCGGCCTCGGCGCGATGCAGCAGGGCGATGTTGCCGGCGTCGTCCTGCAGCGGCCCATGCCGCGCGCTGTGCGCAAGCACCAGGTACTGCACCGCGAACTCCACGTCCATCATGCCGCCCGGGCTGTGCTTGAGGTCGTAGCGCCCCGTCGGCACCGGGTGGGCGGCCTGCACGCGGTCGCGCATCGCGGTGATCTCGCCGGCCAGGGCCTGCGCATCACGCGGCGCGGTGATCACGCTGCGCCGGACGGCTTCGACCCGCGCGGCCAGGCCCGGGTCGCCCGCACACCAGCGGGCGCGGGTGATGGCCTGGTGCTCCCAGGTCCAGGCGGTGTTGCTGCCGCGCTGGGTCTGGTAGCGCTCGAAGGCTTCGACCGAGGTCACCAGCAGACCGGAGTTGCCGTTGGGCCGCAGCGCGGTGTCGATGTCGAAGAGCTCGCCCTCGGCCGTGCGCAGCGTCAGCCAGGTGATGAGCTTGCGGACGAAGGCGGCATAGACCTCGGCGGCGGTGTCGGCATCGGGTTCGTCCGCCGGGTCGAACAGGAAGACGACGTCGAGGTCGCTGCCGTAGCCCAGCTCCTTGCCGCCGAGCTTGCCGTAGGCGACCACCGCGAAGCGCGGGCGCTCGGGCCGGGCCAGCCGCAGCCGCGGCTTGAAGATCTGCCAGCTCCAGCGGATGGCCACATCCAGCGTCGCGTCGGCCAGGGCGGAGAGGTCGTCGGCGACCTGCTCGATGCTCAGCAGGCCCTCGACATCGCGCACCAGGGTGCGGAAGACCTCGGCATGGTGGGCGCGCCGCAGGGTGTCGAGCAGGGCCTCCTCGCTGGCCTCGCCCCCGCGCGTCCAGGCCTCGTGGCGGTCCTGCATCTCGCGCAGGAAGGCGCCGCGGTCGAAGCGGCCGGCCATCAGGCGCGGGTCGGCCAGTTCGTCGATCACGCCCGGATGCTTCATCAGGTAGCGCATCGGCCAGCGCGCCAGGCCCAGCAGGCGCAGCAACCGGGTCAGCACCTCGGGCCGTTCGGACAGCAGGGCGAGGTAGCTTTCGCGGCGCAGCAGCGGCTCGATCCAGTCGACGAAGCGCAGCACCGCCGACTCGGGGATGGTGGCCTGCGGCGTCGCCACCAGGGTGGCGCGCTCGCCCTCGGTGGCCTCGGTCTCGCGGACCGCTGCGGGTTCCGGGCCGCTGACGCTGGGGCAGATCTCGGCCGTGCCGCTGCTGCCGACGCAGCGCGCCGCCCGCGCGATCAGCGTGGCCAGGCGCAGCTTGCTTTCGTCGCGCAGCAGGGCCACGCGCGGGCTGGCGGCAAAGCTGCGCACGCGTTCGGCCAGCGCCGTCGGCAGCTTCTCGGCGAAGCCCGGCGCGTCGACCGGCAGCGGCGGCCCGCCGCAGTTGCGGCAGCCGCCTGCACTGCCGCCCGCAGCGGGGCTACGGCCGTCGTGCAGCAGGGCGTCGAATTCGTTGGCGACGAACTCGCGGTGCGCGACCAGGCCTTCCAGCAGCTCGCAGGCGTCCGCCGTGCAGCGCAGGCCCATGCTGCGGCCGATCCAGGCCAGGTCCTCGTCCACGGTCGGCAGCAGCTGGGTCTGCTGGTCGTCCAGGTACTGGATGCGGTGCTCGACGCGGCGCAGGAAGGTGTAGGCCTCGCCCAGGCGGCGCGCGGTCTCGGCCGGCATCAGGCCGACGGTGACGAGGCGCTCCAGCGCACTGAGCGTGCTGCGCGTGCGCAGCTCGGGAAACTGCCCGCCGCGCACGACCTGCAGCAGCTGCACGATGAACTCGATCTCGCGGATGCCGCCGCGCGAGAGCTTCACATCGTTGGCCCGCTGGGGCCGCCCGGCGGCACGGCGCGCGGCCTCGTCGCGCACCTTGCGGTGCAGCTGCCGCAGGCCTTCGAACACGCCGTAGTCCAGGTAGCGCCGGAAGACGAAGGGCACGACGACCTCGCGCAGGGCGAGCGGACCATCGCCGCAGTCGGCCACGGCCGGCGCGACCACCCGGCTCTTCAGCCAGGCGAAGCGCTCCCATTCGCGACCCTGCACGAGGAAGTACTCCTCCAGCATCGCCAGGCTGACGACGGCCGGGCCCGAGTTGCCGTTGGGCCGCAGCGCGAGGTCGACGCGGAACACGAAGCCGTCCTCGGTCGTCTCGCCGATCAGGGTGTAGAGCTGGCGCGCCACCGAGGCGTAGTACTCGTGGTGGCTCAGCACGCCCCCCCCGTCGGCGCGGCCGGCGGTCTGGCCGTCCTCGTCGTAGACGTAGATGAGGTCGATGTCGCTGGAGACGTTCAGCTCGCGGCCGCCGAGCTTGCCCATGCCGATCACCCAGAAGGCCGAGCGGCTGCCGTCGGCACGGCGCGGTGCGCCATGGCGTGCGTCGTGGTCGGCCAGGGCCCGGGCCAGCGCACGCTGCAGCGCGACCTCGGCCAGCGTGCTCATGGTCTGGGTCACGGCCTGCAGCGGGGCGTCCTGCTCGGTGTCCAGCACCACCAGGCGTTCGAGCACCAGCTGGCGGGTGATGCGCAGTGCGGCGGCCAGGCCATGACCGGCCGCCAGGAGCCGGTCGATCAGGGCATGCAGGGTCTCGGCCTCGGGCCAGCCCGGCGGAAGCTGGTGCCGCAGCGCCTCGTAGCGGCGATGGATGCGCTGCACGAAGCGCGAGTGCAGGGCCAGGCCGTCACGTGCAAGGGGCTCGGCGGCAGGGTGGGTGAAGCCCATGGGGCGTTCAGCTCTGTGCTAGGGTGATTGGGCTCAGGGAGACCGCCGTCGGGCGGACCCGGCGGCCCGCAGGACGGGGCAGGGCGGGCCGGCCCCGGGCCGGCGCCTCGGCCCGAGCCCAGCAGGATTCAGGCCGCTGGGCGGCCGGATGGCCCCGGTGATCTGCCCACTGCCTGAGGCGCCCTCTCTCCGTCATGCCTTCCGCTCCGACTGTCCCTGCCGATTCGCCCGAAAAGAAGCCGCCGAAGGTCCGGTTTCGCACCGGGCCGGCCCGACTGGGGCGCTGGCTGCTGGGGCTCCTCATCCTCGTCGCCAGTGTGCTGGGCCTGCTCTGGCTTGTGCTCCAGTGGGGCATTCTGCCCCGGATCGACCATTGGCGACCCTGGGTGGAGCAGCGCGCCACCGAGGCCCTCGGCCGGCCGCTGCGCATCGGCGCGATCAGCACCCAGGGTGGCCGCGCCTGGCACCAGGAGCTGCGCATCGAGCGCCTGCAGCTCTTCGACGCGCAGGGCCAGGTGGCGCTGGAACTGCCGGCGCTGCGCGCGACCGTCTCGCCCACGTCCCTGCTGCACTGGCCGCCGCGGCTGAGCTCGCTGGAGCTGGAGGCGCCGCGGCTCGACGTCCGCCGCGACCGCGCCGGCCGCCTGTGGATCGGCGGTCTCGCCCTGAGCGACGCCCGCCCGGCCCCCGCCGCACCGGCCGACGACCGTCTGGCCGACTGGCTGCTGCGCCAGCCCCTGCTGCGCATCGTCGGGGGCCAGCTGCGCTGGCTGGACGAGCTGCGCGCCGCCCCGCCGCTCAGCCTCGACCGGGTCGACCTGCAGTGGCACAACGGCGTGCGCCACCATGCGCTGCGCATCGATGCCAGCCCGCCGGCCGACTGGGGCGAGCGCTTCAGCCTGCGTGCCGACTGGACCCGCCCCCTGCTGCTGCCGCTGGGCCATGTCGGCGAGTCCGGCCGCCTGCTCGCCTCGCCGGCCGACTGGCGTCACTGGCGCGGCAGCCTCTACGCCGAGTTGCCGCGGGCCGATGTGCAGCAGCTCTCGCGCCATCTCAGCCTGCCCGTGGACCTGCAGCGCGGCGATGGCGCGCTGCGCGCCTGGCTCGATTTCGCCGACGGCCGGGCGGAGGACCTGACGCTCGACCTCGCCCTCGATGCCGTCACCCTGCGCCTCGCACCCGATCGGGCCGCGCTGGACCTGCGGCGCGTCCGCGGCCGCCTGCGCGCGGTCGATGGTCCGACCGGCGGCCGCCTGCGCCTGGAGGACTTCGCCTTCGACACCGCCGAAGGCGAGGCCTGGCCGGCCAGCACCACCGCCCTGGACTGGCGCTATGCCGCGGCTACGCCGGTGGCAGCGGCTTCCGCCGCGGCGGCGGAGGGTGCGGCATCGGCCCCGGCGCCGGATCTGCTGTTCTTCGGCCAGCGCCCGCTCGCCGGCGGCAGCCTCACGCTGAGCCAGGTCGACCTGGCCCAGCTGCGCGGCCTGGCCGAGCGCCTGCCGCTGCCGGCGAACTGGCAGGCCTTGTTGGCCGAGCTGGCGCCCGAAGGCCAGCTGCGGGGCCTGGACCTGCGCTGGGACGGTCGCCTCGCGGCCCCCGAGCACCTGCAGGTCGAGGGCAGCGTCGAGGGGCTGGCCTTGGCCGCCCGCGCGCTGCCCACCGACCCGATCGGCCGTGCCCTGCTCGCCGAAGGCCACTGGCTCGGCCGCCCCGGCCTGCGCGGCCTGCGCGGCCAGTTCAAGGCCACCGAGCGAGGCGGGCAGGCCCGGCTGTCGATGCGCGAGGGCCGGATCGAGCTGCCCGGGGTCTTCCCCGAGCCTGTGCTGCCCCTGCCCCAGCTGGAGGCCCGTCTCGACTGGCAGCGCGAACCGGCCGGCTGGCGGGTGGATTTCGGGGAAGTCGATCTCGCCACGCCCGACTGGCAGGGTCGCTTCAATGGCCGCTGGCACCGGGCCGACGTCGAGACCGGTCCCGGCCATCTCGAACTCGATGGGCGCATCGACAAGGTCGCCATCGAGCGCGTGCCCCGCTACCTGCCGCTGGTGCTGCTGCCCGAGCTGCGCCGCTACCTGCAGGACGCCATGCTCGGCGGCCAGGGCGAGAACGTCCGCCTGCGCCTGGCCGGGCCGCTGCTGCACTTTCCCTTCACCGACGCCGAGGGCAAGCCGGCGGGCGGCGAGTTCCGCGTCAGCGCCACCCTGCGCGAGGCCCGTTTCGATTACGTGCCCTGGGACCTGTGGATGGGCGCCGGCCCCGGTCTGGGGCCGAAGCGGCGCTGGCCGGCGCTGGCGGCGATCGACGGCGAGCTGCGCGTCGACGGGCGGCAGTTCAGCGTACGCAAGGCGCGCGCGCGGCTGGCCGATCCGGCCCTGGGCCAGATCGCGCTGGAGGGCGGGGAGATCGAGATCCCCCGGCTCGGCCCCGAGTCCCGGCTGGGCGTGAAGGCCAAGGTCCGCGGCCCGGCGGCGGAGTGGCTGCGCTTCGTGGCGGCCACCCCGATCGGCGACTGGCTCGGCGGCAGCCTGGCCGAGGCCACGGCCGGTGGCGAGCTGGGCGGCGACTTCGCCCTTCAGCTCCCGCTGCACGACGTGGCCCAGGCCAGCGTGCGCGGCCAGCTTCAGTTCGCCGGCGGCAGCCTGCGCCTGCGACCCGAGTTGCCGATGCTCCAGGCCCTGCGTGGCGGCCTGGGCTTCACCGAGCAGGGCTTCACCCTGCAGGGCGCGGCCGGCCGCGCCCTGGGCGGTGAGCTCAGTGCGGAAGGCGGCCTGCCGCCCGGCGGTCGCGCGCGCATCGTGCTGCAGGGCAGTGCCACGGCCGAGGGCCTGCGCCGGGCGCCCGAGCTGGGCGTCTGGTCGCGCCTGGCCAGCCGCCTCGACGGCCAGACCGCCTGGCGCACCCAGCTGGCCTGGGGTCCGGCCGGCCTGGACTGGGAGATCCAGAGCAATCTGCTCGGCCTCGCCGCCCAGCTGCCGGCCCCGCTGGACAAGCGGGCCGACCAGGTCTGGCCGCTGCGCGTGCGCAGCCGGCCGCTGGAGGGCGTGAGCCCCGCGCAGGACTGGCTCAGCGTGGACCTGGGACCCGCCGGGGCCCCGCCCCGGCTGCAGGCCCGGCTGCTGCGCGAGACCGATGCCCAGGGCCGCAGCGAGCTGCGTCGCAGCGCCTTCGGCCTGGGGGGGGCGGCCCCCGAGCCGCGCCCCCGGGGCATCGCCGAGCTGCGTATCGACCGCCTGGTGCTTGACGAATGGCAGGCCGTGCAGCGCCTGCTCAGCGGCACGGAGACCGTGCAGGTCGCGGGCGGCCTGCTGCCGGCCCAGGCCCTGCCGCCGCTGGAGGCGCCGCCCGGCAAGCCGATGGGGGCCGGGCCGGCCCCGGCCGCCGGCCTGTCGGGCCTGGATCGTCCCCCGGCCCAGATCGAGCTGCGCGCCGGCGAACTCGCCTGGGGCGCGCGCCGGCTCAGCGGCCTCAAGCTTTCGATGAGCCAGGGCGCCGGGGCAGGTGAGGACAGTGGCTGGCGCGCACGCATCGACGCCGACCAGGCCAGCGGCAGCCTGGCCTGGCGGCCCGAGCAGGGCCCGACCGGCCGGCTGCAGGCCCGCTTCGAGCGCCTGCTGCTGCCGCAGGCCGAGGCCCAGGCCGTCAGCGAGCTGCTTGGCGACGCGCCGGCCGAGGGGCGCGAGGCCTTGCCCGCGGTCGATCTGGTCGCCGAGGACTTCGTGCTGCGCGGCAAGCCGCTGGGGCGCCTGGAGATCCAGGCCTCGCAGCGTGCGGCCGAGAGCAGCTGGCGGCTCGACCGCCTGAGCCTGGCCACGCCCGAGGCGCGTCTGGAGGCCCAGGGCGAATGGAGCCTGGCCCGGCCCGGCGGTGGCGGCCGCCGCACCGAGCTGCAGCTCGATCTGGACGCGCGCGACGGCGGCCGCCTGCTGGCCCGCCTCGGCCAGGGCGAGGTGCTGCGTGGCGGCAGCGCGAAGCTGGTCGGCCGGCTCGGCTGGCGGGGCTCGCCGCTGGATTTCGACCACGCCAGCCTCGACGGCGAGCTCAAGCTCACCGTCGGCCGCGGCCAGTTCCTGCGCGCCGAGCCCGGCGTCGGTCGCCTGCTCGGCGTGCTCAGCCTGCAGTCGCTGCCGCGCCGCCTGCTGCTCGACTTTCGCGATGTCTTCGCCGAGGGTTTCAGCTTCGATGCGATGGACGGCCACGTCAGCATCCGCCAGGGCATCGCCAGCACGCGCAACCTGCGCACCCGGGGCCCGCAGGCCCTGGTGCTGACCGAGGGCGAGGCCGACCTGGCCCGCGAGACCCAGGACCTGCGCGTCTGGGTGGTGCCCGAGTTCAATGCCGGCGCGGCCTCGCTGGCCTATGCGGCGATCAACCCGGCGGTCGGCCTCGGGTCCTTCCTGGCCCAGTGGTTCCTGCGCCGGCCACTGGCCGAGGCCGGCACCCGCGCCTTCCACGTGACCGGCGGCTGGGCCGATCCGCAGGTCGAACGCCTTGAACAGGCCCCGCCCACGCCGCAGGCCGGTGCGTCGGACCCCCCTACGTCGCGGAGCACGCCATGAAGATCGCCGCCCTGCAGCTCTGCGCCGGCCCGCGCCGGGACGAGAACCTCGCCCGCGCCCGGGCCCTGATTGCCGAGGCCGCCGCGGCCGGCGCCGAACTGGTCGCCCTGCCCGAGTATTTCTGCCTGATGGGCTGGCGCGACCAGGACAAGCTCGACATCGCCGAGCCCCCCGGCGAGGGACCGATCCAGGCCATGCTGGCCGAGGCCGCGCGCACGCACGGCCTGTGGCTGGTCGGCGGCAGCCTGCCCCTGCGCGAGGGGCTGCCGGCTGCACCCGGCGAGCCGCCGCGCCGTGCCCGCAACACCACCCTGGTCCACGGCCCCGACGGCCGGCAGGTGGCGCGCTATGACAAGGTCCACCTCTTCCGCTTCGACGACGGCGAGCGCCGCTACGACGAGTCGGCCACCCTGGAGTCCGGCGACGCACCGGTGGCCTTCACCGCCACCGACCGGCGCGGCCGGGCCTGGCGCATCGGCCTGTCGATCTGCTACGACCTGCGCTTCCCCGAGCACTACCGAGCGCTGATGCAGCCCGCCCCCTGCGATCTGTTGCTCGTGCCGGCGGCCTTCACCGTGCCCACCGGCCGCGCGCATTGGGAGTTGCTGCTGCGCGCCCGCGCGGTCGAGAACCAGTGCTACGTGCTCGCCCCCGCCCAGGCCGGCCGCCACGAGAACGGCCGCAGCACCTGGGGCCACAGCCTGGCGGTCGACCCCTGGGGCGACGTGCTGGGCTCGCTCGGGGCCGAGGGCGAGGGCCTGCTGCTGGCCGAGCTGTCGGCCGAGCGCATCGCCGAGGTCCGGCGGCAATTACCGGCCCTGGACCACCGCCGGCTCGGCTGAGCCGCGGCGGCGGCCTGGATCTTCAGCGCGCCGCGGCGGCGGCCGGCGGCGGTGCCAGGAAGCGCGTGGCCGTCGGCCCGGCGCCGTGTTCCTGGTAGCGCACGGCGCCTTCGCGCGCCCACACCCAGTGCGGCACGCCGGCCGGCGCGAGCAGGGAAGAGCCGGCCGGCACGGCCACGGCCTGTGCCGGATCCGCCGTCGCGCCGAAGCCCACCCAGAGCGTGCCCTCCAGCACCGTGGTCAGGCGCGCATCGGGATGGGTGTGCGGCGGCAGGCGGGCGCCGGCCTCCAGTTCGACGCGCAGGGCATACAGGCCGGGCGCGGCCTCGGCCCCGCTCACCCAGCGCGCGCGGATGGCCGGCTGGCCCGGCGGCGAGAAGGCCGGCAGGGCGGCCGGATCGATCACCTGCGGCCGGGGGGGCTCCGCCGCGGCACCCTCGTCGGCCCGCAGGCCGGCGGGCGCCAGCAGGGCGAGGATCAGCAGGCGGGTCCCCAAGCCGCGCGACAGGGGAAGGGGGAAGGACGGCATCGAGGCGGGCATCGGGAGCACGGGAAATCGGGTGGGAGGGGGCGTGTTCAGGCCGGGGGGCGACTCAGCGGCCCCCCGCCACGTCGAGCACGCTGCCGGTCACGTAGGAAGCCGCTTCGGACAGCAGCCACAGCACCGCTTCGGCCACCTCCTCGGGCTGGCCGCCGCGGCCCAGGGGCACGGCGGACTGCAGGCGGGCGATGCGGCCGGGCTCGCCGCCGCTGGCATGGATCTCGGTGTCGATGAGGCCCGGGGCCACGGCATTCACGCGGATGCCCTCGGCGCCGACCTCGCGCGCCAGGCCCAGGGTCAGCGTGTCCACCGCGGCCTTGGCCGCCGCGTAGTCCACGTACTCGTTCGCGGCGCCCAGCCGGGCTGCGCGCGAGGACAGGTTGACGATGGCCCCGCCGCGCCCGCCGTGGCGGGTCGAGAGGCGCCGCACCGCTTCGCGCGCGCACAGGAAACTGCCGACCACATTCGCGCCCAGCACCCGCTGAAGGCGCGCCGCGTCCATCTGCTCGACCCGGGCCTGGCGTTCGAGCAGGCCCGCGTTGTTGACCAGGCCGTCGAGCCGGCCGAAGTGCGCATCGACGGCCGCGAACAGGGCCAGCACCTCGGCCTCGACTGCGACATCGGCCTGCTGGGCGAAGACCTCGGCCCCGGCGGCGCTCAGCTCGTCGACCAGCGCCCGGGCCGCCGCTTCGCGCTCGCGCCAGCTGAAGGCCACGGCCCAGCCCCGCGCGACCGCGCCGCGGACCACGGCGGCCCCGATGCCGCGCGAGCCGCCGGTCACCAGCAGCACGGGGCGGTCTGAGCGGGGGGAGAGCTTCATGCCGCGATGGTCGGTGGCGGCGGCGGAAAAGGAAAGGGCTCCCCGAGGGGAGCCCTTCTGAAGCGACATCCACCCGGGACAGGGCCCCGGGGTGCAAGTCGGCACGGTGCCCGGCGCGGGCCGGGCACTCCGTGTCCGACTTACATGTCCATGCCCATGCCGCCCATGCCGCCCATGCCCGGAGCGCCGCCGGCCGGGGCCTCGTCCTTCGGGGCTTCGGCGACCATGCATTCGGTGGTCAGCATCAGGCTGGCGACCGAGGCGGCGTTCTGCAGCGCGGTGCGGGTGACCTTGGTGGGATCCAGGATGCCCATCTCGATCATGTCGCCGTAGGTGTCGTTGGCGGCATTGAAACCGTAGTTGCCCGAGCCGTTCAGCACGGCGTTGACGACCACGCTGGGTTCGCCACCGGCGTTGTAGACGATCTCGCGCAGCGGGGCTTCGATGGCCTTCAGGACCAGCTTGATGCCGGCGTCCTGGTCGGCGTTGGCGCCTTCGATCTTGCCGGCAGCTTGCTTGGCACGCAGCAGGGCGACGCCGCCACCGGCGACGATGCCTTCTTCCACGGCGGCACGGGTGGCGTGCAGCGCGTCTTCGACGCGGGCCTTCTTTTCCTTCATCTCGACTTCGGTGGCGGCACCGACCTTGATGACGGCCACGCCGCCGGCCAGCTTGGCCACGCGCTCTTGCAGCTTCTCGCGGTCGTAGTCGCTGGTGGCTTCCTCGATCTGGATGCGGATCTGCTTGACGCGGGCTTCGATGTCCGCGGCAGCGCCGGCGCCGTCGATGATGGTGGTGTTTTCCTTGCCCACTTCGACGCGCTTGGCCTGGCCCAGGTCGGCCAGCGTGACCTTCTCCAGCGTCAGGCCGACTTCCTCGGCGATGACCTTGCCGCCGGTCAGGATGGCAATGTCTTCCAGCATGGCCTTGCGGCGGTCGCCGAAGCCCGGGGCCTTGACGGCGACGACCTTCAGGATGCCGCGGATGGTGTTGACCACCAGGGTGGCCAGCGCTTCACCGTCCACTTCTTCCGCAATGATCAGCAGCGGACGGCCGGCCTTGGCGACCTGTTCCAGCGTCGGCAGCAGGTCACGGATGTTGCTGATCTTCTTGTCGAAGAGCAGGACGAAGGGGTTGTCGAGGATCGCGGCCTGCTTCTCGGGGTTGTTGATGAAGTAGGGCGACAGGTAGCCGCGGTCGAACTGCATGCCTTCGACGACGTCCAGCTCGTTGTTCAGGCTCTTGCCGTCCTCGACGGTGATCACGCCTTCCTTGCCGACCTTGTCCATCGCGCTGGCGATGATCTGGCCGACGTCGCTGTCGCTGTTGGCCGAGATGGTGCCGACCTGGGCGATTTCCTTGCTGGTCGTGGTGGCCTTCGAAGCCTTCTTCAGCTCGGCGACCAGGGCCTGGACGGCCTTGTCGATGCCGCGCTTCAGGTCCATCGGGTTCATGCCGGCGGCCACGTACTTCATGCCTTCGCGCACGATGGCCTGGGCCAGCACGGTGGCGGTGGTGGTGCCGTCACCGGCGTTGTCCGAGGTCTTGGAAGCGACTTCCTTGACCATCTGGGCGCCCATGTTCTGGAGCTTGTCCTTGAGCTCGATCTCCTTGGCCACCGAGACACCGTCCTTGGTGACGGTGGGGGCGCCGAAGGAGCGCTCCAGGACCACGTTGCGGCCCTTGGGGCCCAGGGTGACCTTGACCGCGTTGGCCAGGATGTTCACGCCTTCGACCATGCGGGCGCGGGCGTCGCCGCCGAAGATGACGTCTTTAGCTGCCATGTTGGATCTCCGAATTCAGTGTGTGGGATGGGTCGTGAGCGGCGCGGAAGCGGAAGGCTTGCGGCGCGGCTTACTTTTCGACGACGGCGAAGAGGTCCTCTTCGCGCATCACCAGCAGTTCTTCGCCATCGACCTTGACGGTCTGGCCCGAGTACTTGCCGAACAGCACGCGGTCGCCGACCTTGATGTTCAGGGCGACGAAATCGCCCTTGTCATTGCGCTTGCCCGGGCCGACGGCCAGGACTTCGCCCTGGTCCGGCTTCTCGGCCGCGTTGTCGGGGATGAAGATGCCCGAGGCGGTCTTGGTTTCTTGTTCGAGGCGCTTGACGATCACGCGGTCGTGCAGGGGACGAAGCTTCATGGTGGCTCCTCTACGGAAGTCGTGGTGGACGCGGCGGCGCGATGAACGGACCACCGCAAGGCAAGAGAGGCTGCGGCGGCTCGGGGGCCCCCGGCAGCGTTAGCACTCATGCTGGATGAGTGCTAGCAAATGGATTATAGGGACGGGTCCCGGGCTTTCAAGAGGGGGTCTTCCGCCCTGCGTCCCGCGTGGCGCGGCCCCCGGGGCCTGCGGGCGCGGCCGCCGCCGGCCGGCGGCGCCGCTCAGGCCTGCTCGTCGTCGCGCAGGTGGCCGGCGCGGTCGCGCTTGGTGGCGAGGTAGCGGGCGTTGTGCGGATTGCTGGGCACGACCAGGGGCAGCCGGTCGACCACGTCGATGCCGGCGGCGCGCAGGGCCTCGATCTTGGCCGGGTTGTTGGTCAGCAGCCGGATGCGGGCGATGCCCAGCGCGTCGAGCATGGCCGCGGCGGCCTGGAAGTCGCGCTCGTCGGCGCGGAAGCCGAGGTAGCGGTCGGCATCCAGCGTGTCCAGGCCGGTGTCCTGCAGGCGGTAGGCCCTGAGCTTGCTGGCCAGGCCGGTGCCGCGGCCCTCCTGGGCCAGGTAGAGCAGCACGCCGCCGTCTTCGGCCAGGCGCTCGATCGCACCCTGCAGCTGGTCGCCGCAGTCGCAGCGCAGGCTGCCGAGCAGGTCGCCGGTGAAGCAGGAGGAGTGCAGCCGCACCGGCACCGGCTGGCTGCGATCGGGCTGGCCGACGACCAGGGCGAGATGCTCGGTCTCGCCGTGCAGTTCCCGGAACAGCACCAGGGTGCAGTCCTCGTGCGCGGTGATCGGCACATGGGCATCGCTCAGCCGGCGCAGCAGCGCACGGGGCGCACCGCGTGCGGCTTCGATGTCCTGCGGGGCGATCTCGACCAGGCCGTCCGCCACGGCGGCGTCCAGCGTGTCGGCGGGCAGGGCCAGGCGCAGCAGGGCCGGGCTCAGCGGGCCGAGCTTGGCCAGGCGCAGGGCGGCCTGCTCCGCGGCGTCGGCGGGCTGGGCGCTGGCCAGGAAGGCGCGCCGGCGCTCGGCCGGCCAGTCCAGGCCCCAGGCGCCCCCGGGGGCCTGGTCGGGCCGGGCCTGCACGGCCGCCAGGGCCTGCAGGCCGGCGAGGTCCAGTTCCGTCGGCACCGGCAGGTGGGCGGCCTCGGCATCGCCGCGCTGGCTCAGGGCCTGCAGCCGTTCGGCACTCAGCAGCAGACGCAGGGCCCCGCGGCCGCTCTGCCAGCGCGACCAGCCCGCCGCCCCCAGGGTTTCGACCGCGGCGATCAGCAGGCCGGGCTGGCCCGGGCCGGCCCGGAGGGCCAGCGGCCGGCCGTGCTGGAGCTCGGTGCGGGCGCGGTCCATCCGCAGCGCGCGGCGCTCGACGGCATCGAAAGACCAGCCGGGCAGCGACGGGGCGGGGGAGGCGGAGGGCGGAGGAACGCTCATCGGTCAGACGCGCCCGGCCGTCCCGCCCCTGGGGCAGCCGGCAGCCGGGGGGCGGGGAAGGTCAGAAGGGGTTGGTGCGCACGCGGTTGATCGCGCGCAGGCCGACGATGTCATGCGCCGTCACGCCGAAGTGGCGGTCGCTGGCCCAGAGATGGTTGGTCTCGGTCGCGCCGCCGATCAGCGTGGTGTTGTAGCAATCGGGCAGCGCCGGCGTGCAGGCGGCCACGGTGGCGTTGCCGCCGCTGCCGAGGTTGCCGGGGCGGTCGGCCAGCAGGCCGACGCGGTCGCCGATGTCGACCAGGCCGATCAGGCGGCCGTCGTTGATCACCGTCGCGCGCAGGCCGGTGTTGAAGGCTTCGGTGAGGCTGCGCAGCACGGTCTGCGGGTTGAAGGCCGAGGACGTGCGGCTGCGGCCCCAGGGCGTCAGGTCCAGGTTCGGCAGGGTGCCGAACAGCACGCGCACGTCGGCCGTGGCGAGGCGGTTGATCTGGCGGGCCACCCGGTTGCCGAGTTCGCGGGCGGTGGCCTCGGCGGCGGTGGCCTGGGCCGCCGTGCTCAGCGTGCCGTAGAGCGCGATCAGGTCGTTCTGGCCGGTGTAGACCGTGGCCAGGTCGCCCGTTGCGACCGTGGTGCCGGCCAGGAAGGTGTTGACCTTGGCTTCAAGGTCCGCCACGCCGCTGTTGGCCGTGGCGAGGATGACGCCACGCGGGCTGGCTTCCTCGGCGACCGGCAGCGGGCAGCCGCTGAAGCCGATGCCCAGCTCGCGGCCGAGCTGCTGGATCCAGATCGGGTTGTCGAGGCAGTTGACGGTCACGCCGTCGGTGTTGCGCGTGTTGACGGTGTAGCGCAGGCCGTTGCGGCTGCTGCTCGAGCCGGTGACGATGACATTGGTCTCGTCGCCGAAGACGAACAGCCGCTGGGCGTCGAAGCGCTCCACCAGGCTGCCGCCGCCGCCACAGGCGACCAGCAGTGCCGCACCGGCCGTGGCAAGGGTGGCGACGAGCCCGGTGCGCGCGCGGCGCAGGGGGGTGTTGGCTTGCATGGGGGTCTCCAGCGGAAAAAGGGGGGCCGGGGCGGGGGGGGCGTTTGGGGTCAGGCGGCGGCGCGCCGCAGGCGGTCGCGCACGCCCGCCCATTCAGCGTGGTCTGGTGGGGTTTCGACCCAGATCGCCGGCGGGTGGCCTGCGTCCAGGCGGCGCAGGTCGGCGAACAGGGCCTGGGCGGCCGCAGCCGCTTCGGCCGGCATCCGCAGCCCGGGAAGTTCCGCGGGCAGGGCGAGACCGGCGCGAGCATAAACCGCGGGCGCCGGTCCGCCCGGGGACAGGGCGTCGAGCGCGGCTTGCAGCTGGGCGCGCGACATCAGCTGGACACGGGCGCGCGGGGCGTAGTGCTGCTCCAGCGTGCCGGAAGCGCGCGGCGCGGCGGCATCCGGGGGCTGCACGGCCTCGCCGGCGACGGCGGCCACGGCGTCGGCCCCCAGCATGCCGGGGCGCAGCAGCACCGGCCGGCCGCGCGACAGATCGATGATGGTCGACTCGATGCCGACCGCGCAGTCCCCGCCGTCCAGGACCAGCAGGGCCTCCGGACCGAGGCCGGCGAATTCGTCCAGCACGTGGGCTGCGCGGGTCGGGCTGATGCGGCCGAAGCGGTTCGCGCTGGGCGCGGCCACGCCCGGCACGCCGCGTGCGGCCGCGGCGCGCAGCAGCGCGCGGGCCACCGGATGGTCGGGGCAGCGCAGACCCAGGCTGTCCTGGCCGCCCGCTGCGGCCTCGGCCAGTCCGGGGCGACGCGGCAGGATCAGGGTCAGCGGGCCGGGCCAGAAGGCCTTGGCCAGGCGCTGCGCGAGCGGCGGCCAGTCGCGGGTGAAGGCCGCGGCCTCCTCCGGTTCGGCCACATGGACGATCAGCGGATGGTCGGCGGGCCGGCCCTTGGCCGCATAGATGGCGGCGACGGCTGCGGCATCGTCGGCCCGCGCGCCCAGGCCATAGACGGTCTCGGTCGGGAAGGCGACCAGGCCGCCGGCGGCCAGGCGCGCGGCCGCTTCGGCCACGGCCTCGGCGGACGCGCCGGCGCGCAGCAGGGGGCCGGGGGCAGCGGCGTTCACGGCAGGCGACAGGGCGGGGGCGGGACGGCTCAGAAGGCCGGCAGGCCCAGCAGCGTCGCCGCCTGCTGCGCGGCGGCGCGGGCCTCGGCCGCGGTGGCGGCGGTGAAGGTCAGGTGGCCCATCTTGCGGCCCTTGCGGGCGCTGGACTTGCCGTAGAGGTGCAGGTGCGCGCCCGGCAGGGCCAGCACGCCGGCCCAGTCGGGCGTACGTTCGCGGCCCTCGGCATCGAACCAGAGGTCGCCGAGCAGGTTCAGCATCACGGCCGGCGAGTGCAGGCGCGGCGCGACCAGCGGCAGGCCGGTCATGCAGCGCACCTGCAGCTCGAACTGCGACACGTCGCAGCTGTCGATGCTGTGGTGGCCGGAGTTGTGCGGCCGCGGCGCCATCTCGTTGGCCACCAGCTGGCCGCCCTGGAGCACGAAGAACTCGACGCACAGCACGCCGACGTAGCGCAGCCCGTCGGCGATCTTGGCCGCGGCGGCCACCGCCTCCTCGGCCAGGGCGGCGGAAACGCCGGGCGCCGGCACCTCGGTCACGGCCAGGATGCCGTCCCGGTGCAGGTTGCGCTGCACCGGCAGGTGCACGACGCGGCCGTGCGCGTCGCGGGCCAGCACCACGCTGATCTCGAAGTCCAGCGCGAGCATCTGTTCGAGCACGCAGGGCACGCCCTTCAGCGTGGCCCAGGCGGCCTCCAGCTCGGCGCGGTCGCGCACGCGGATCTGGCCCTTGCCGTCGTAGCCCAGGCGGGCGGTCTTGAGGATGCCGGGCAGCAGGCCGTCGGGCACGGCGGCGAGCTGGGCGGGCGTCTCGATCAGGGCGTGCGGCGCACAGGGCACGCCGCAGCGCACGATGTGGGCCTTCTCCTTGGCGCGGTCCTGGCACACGGCCACCGCCTCGGCATCCGGTGCGGTCGGCAGGTGGGCACCCAGGGTGTAGAGCGCGCCGGCCGGCACGTTCTCGAACTCGGTGGTGATCGCCGCACAGCGCTTGAGCATCTGGGCCAGGCCCTGCTCGTCCAGGTAGTCGGCCTGCACATGCACGTGCGAGACCAGGCCGGCCGGGCTGGCCACGTCCGGATCCATCACCGCGGTGAAGTAGCCCAGGCGCTGCGCGGCGTGCGCGAACATGCGGCCGAGCTGGCCGCCGCCCATCACGCCCAGGGTGCTCGACTGCGCGCCGACATCGGCGGCCGCAGGCAGGAGGGTCTTGGAAATCGGCATTCGGGGACTCGCAATCGGGATCTGCGGGGCCGGCGTGTCGCGCGGACCCCGGGGGCGCAGGGGGGCGGATTCAGGCCGGCGGCAGGGTCATGGCCTCGGCGGCGGCGGTCTGGCGGGTGCGGAAGGCGTCCAGCCGGGCGGCCAGCTCCGGGTCCTCGCTGGCCAGCATCGCGACGGCGAACAGCGCGGCATTGGCCGCGCCGGCCACGCCGATCGCGAAGGTGGCCACCGGCACGCCCTTGGGCATCTGCACGATGCTGTGCAGCGAGTCGACGCCCTGCAGGTGCTTGCTCGGCACCGGCACGCCGAGCACCGGCACCGGGGTCTTGGCCGCCAGCATGCCCGGCAGGTGGGCAGCGCCGCCGGCCCCGGCGATGATGGCCTTCAGGCCGCGCGGGCGGGCCGATTCGGCATAGCTGAAGAGCGTGTCGGGCATGCGGTGGGCCGAGACGACGCGTGCCTCATGGGCCACGCCGAACTCGGTGAGAATCGCGACCGCGTGCTGCATCACGTCCCAATCGCTGCTGGAGCCCATGACCACGCCCACCGTCACCGCAGGATCGGCGGCGGGCGGGATGGGGGAGACGGCGGACGGGACCATGGCTCGGAGACTCCTCGACGCGACCGGGCGAGGGCCCGGCATCAGCAGCGGCCCGGCGCCCAGCGCGCCCGACCGACCCGCGATTGTAGGGAGCGCCCCTTTCCCGGCGGGTCGGGCCTCCGCCCCACCCCGCGCCGACCCCGCCTCACCCCGGACACCATGATCGACATCACCCTCGAGAATTTCCAGGCCGAGCTGATCGAGGCCTCGCTCGCCACCCCCGTGCTGCTCGACATCTGGGCGCCCTGGTGCGCCCCCTGCAAGGCCCTGGGCCCGGTGCTCGAAAAGCTGGAACGCGACTACGCCGGCCGCTTCACCCTGGGCAAGCTCGACAGCGACCAGGAGCCCGAGATCGCCGGCCAGCTCAGCCAGGCCTTCGGCGTGCGCTCGATTCCCTTCTGCGTGATGTTCGTCGGCGGCCAGCCGGTCGACGGCTTCGTGGGGGCACTGCCCGAGGCGCAGATCCGTGAATTCCTCGACAAGCATGTGCCGCCCGGCCCCGCGACGGTCGAGGACGCGCGGCCGACCACGGCCGAGGCCCTGCTCGACGACGAGCCCGGCCCCGCGGCCGAGGCCGATCGGCTGTCCGTCGCGGTGGCTGCCGAGCCCGGCAACGACAAGCTGCGCGCCGACTGGGTCTTCAAGCTGATCGAGGCCGGTCGCCTGGCCGAGGCCCGCCAGGCCCTGGCGCCGCTGCAGCCCAAGCTGGCCTTCGATGCGCGTGCTGCCGCCCTGGCCCTCTGCCTGGAGGCGCATGAGGCCGCGCCCGCCGCTGACCCCGAGGCCCTGGCCGCGGCCATCGCCGCCAACCGCCGCGACTTCGCCGCACGCCATGCGCTGGCCCAGTTTCATTGGGCGGCCGGTCGGCCGACCGCGGCGATGGACGAACTGCTCGAGATCCTGCTGCGCGACAAGACCTGGAACGGTGAACTGGCGCGTCGCAGCTATGTCGCCATCCTGGAGCTGCTGAGCAAGCCGGCACCCGCGCCGACGGCTGCGGCGCCGGCGGCCGGCGCGCTGGAGATCGCCGGCCGTGCGGCCGTGACGCCGGCCGATCCCTTGCTCGACCAATACCGCCGCAAGCTGTCGATGGCCCTGTTCTGACCCGCCGGCCGGCCAGGCCGGCCGTGCCTCACATCACCGTCTGTCGCAGCGCGGCATCCAGGGCCTTGAGCACCCGGGCCTGGTTCTCGCCGAAGCGGGCCAGCTCCATTTGCGCCTCGGCCTCGTGCTGCTGCGCGAGTTCGACCTCGCCCAGGATGGCGCGCAGTCGGGCCAGGCGGCCGAGCACCACGGTGCGGTCGTCCTGCGCGCAGTCATGCTCGGCGAGCGCGGTGGCCGAGCGCGTCGCCAGGCGGCGCGCGTCCCCGGCATCGCCCAGCTGCAGCCGGCACCAGGCCCAGTCGCCCAGCAGCAGGGCCAGGTAGCGCTGCACGCCGTCCAGGCTGTTCTCGACCTCCAGGTGGGCGGAGAACAGGGCATCGGCCTCGGCCCAGCGCCCCTGGGTCGTCAGCAGCTGGGCTTCCAGCAGCGGCGTGAGCTGCTGCAGGGCCTGGGCGCCGGTGCGGCGGTCGAAGTGCTCGCTGGACTGGGCGCTCAGCACCGCCTGGCGGATCGCGTCCGAGCTTTCCGGCATGGGCGTGCCGAAGATCGAGGCCATGCGGCACTGATTGCCGCTGGTCCAGGCGCGCGCATACATCAGCGCGCTCAGGGTCTGCACGTCGCCGTCCGCGCTCGCGTGCTGCTGGGCCCGCTGGTACCAGGGCTGGGCCAGGTCGACGCGGAAGGCGTAGTGGTAGTTCAGCGCGATCAGCATGGCCACCCGCGCCCGCACGCTGTGCTGTTGCGGGCTGGACTCCTGCAGGGCCTGGCTGAGCAGGCGCACCATCGGCTCGATCTCGTCGTCCACGAAGGCCATCTGTGCCAGCCAGATCGCGCTCAGCGCGATCAGCGGCCGCAGCCGGGCCTGGTGCGCGAGGTCCATGGCCTGGGAAAAGGCCGCGCGGTGGCTGGTGTCGGCGCCGCGGTAGTAGCCCAGCGTGCCCTCCAGCAGCTTCAACCAGACGGCCAGGCCAGGGGCCGGATGACGCAGGGCCTCGGCCCCGAGCGCCTCGCGTTCCGCGGCGGCGCCCTCCAGGTCCCCGTGACGGGCCAGCAGGCAGGCCCGCTCGGCCCGCAGCATCGCGCAGGTCACCGGGTCCCGGGCCTGGAGGATCTCGGTCTCCAGCCGCTGCTGCAGCCGCGAGGTCGGGGCCGTCATCGTGCCTCGCTCAGCGCGGACCGGTCAGCCGTTCCAGGGCCTCGCGGTAGGTGGCCGCCGTGGCTTCGGCCACCGCTGCCGGAAGCGCGGGCGCCGGGGCGCGCTTGTTCCAGGGCTGGCCGTCGATGCGCACCGATTCGAGCCAGTCGCGCACACCCTGCTTGTCGTAGCTCGGCGGGTTGCTGCCCTCGGCGTAGCTGGCCAGGGGCCAGAAGCGCGAGGAGTCGGGCGTCAGCACCTCGTCCATCAGGGTCAGGGTGCCGTGCTCGTCCAGGCCGAACTCGAACTTGGTGTCGGCAATGATGATGCCGCGGGTCAGCGCGTAGTCGGCCGCCTCGCGGTAGAGCTGGATGGCGACACGCCGCACTTCCTCGGCCCGCTCGCGGCCGATCAGGCCGGCCATGGTGTCGAAGTCGATGTTCTCGTCGTGGTCGCCCACCGCCGCCTTGGTCGCCGGGGTGAAGATGGGCTCGGGCAGCTTGCTGGCGTTGCGCAGGCCGGCCGGCAGCTTCACGCCGCACACGGCGCCGCCCTGCTGGTATTCCTTCCAGCCCGAGCCGGCCAGGTAGCCGCGCACCACGGCCTCGACCGGCAGCGGCTTCAGGCGCTTGACCAGCATCGAGCGGCCGCGCACCTGGGCCACCTCGTCGGCCGCCACCACCGCTTCCGGCGCTTCGCCGGTCAGGTGGTTGGGCACGACATGGCCGAGCTTGTCGAACCAGAACAGGGCCATCTGCGTGAGCAGCGCGCCCTTGCCCGGAATGGGCTGGTCGAGGATCACGTCGAAGGCGCTGAGCCGGTCGCTCGCCACCATCAGGATGCGGTCGTTGCCGACCGCGTAGTTGTCACGCACCTTGCCGCGCGCCAGCAGCGGCAGCGAATGCAGGGTGGAGGCGTGGACGGTGGTCGAGTCGGACAGGCTCACGCGCAGCGCTCCGGTCAGGCAACGACCTGGGCCAGCTCGCCGCGGGCGTAGGCGGCGGCGATGTCGACCAGGCTGCGAGCCTTGATCTTGCCGGCCTGGCCTTCGCAGCCGAACTCCAGGTAGCGCGCCTTGCAGACGGCCTTGGCCGCTTCGCGGGCCGGCTTCAGCCATTCACGGGCGTCGAACTTGTCCGGGTACTCGGCCATGAACTTGCGCACCGCGCCGGTCATCGCCATGCGGATGTCGGTGTCGATGTTGATCTTGCGCACGCCGTGCTTGATGGCTTCCTGGATCTCGGCCACCGGCACGCCGTAGGTCTGCTTCATCTTGCCGCCGTACTGGTTGATGATGGCCAGCAGCTCCTGCGGCACGCTGGACGAGCCGTGCATCACCAGGTGGGTGTTGGGGATGCGGGCGTGGATTTCCTTCACGCGGCTGATCGCCAGGATGTCGCCGGTGGGCGGGCGGCTGAACTTGTAGGCGCCGTGGCTGGTGCCGATGGCGATGGCCAGCGCGTCGAGCTGGGTGGCCTTCACGAACTGGGCGGCCTCTTCCGGGTCGGTCAGCATCTGGCTGTGGTCCAGCTTGCCTTCGGCGCCGATGCCGTCTTCCTCGCCGGCCTCGCCGGTTTCCAGGTTGCCCAGGCAACCCAGTTCGCCTTCCACGGTGACACCGACCTTGTGCGCCATCTCGACGACCTTGCGGGTCACCTCGACGTTGTAGTCGAAAGAGGCCGGGGTCTTGCCGTCTTCCTGCAGCGAGCCGTCCATCATCACCGAGCCGAAGCCCAGATCGATCGCGCCGGCACAGACCTTCGGCGAGGTGCCGTGGTCCTGGTGCATGACCAGCGGGATCTCCGGATAGGCCTCGACGGCGGCCTGGATCAGGTGCTTGATGAAGGGCTCACCCGCGTACTTCCGTGCGCCGGCGCTGGCCTGCAGGATCACCGGCGCGCCGACTTCGGCGGCCGCGGCCATCACGGCCTGGACTTGTTCCAGGTTGTTCACGTTGAAGGCCGGGATGCCATAGCCGTTTTCGGCGGCATGGTCCAGCAGCTGGCGCATCGAGACGAGAGGCATGAGGACTCCGGAAGTCGAAAGAAAACGAAAGGGAATTGGACGGAGACGGGGATCCGCGGGATTTTAGGCGGCCCGCCCCCGGCTCACGGGCCCCGCCGGGGCGGGGGCGACGACGGCCACCCGTCCCGGGGGAGAGCCCCTGCCCACATTCCAACCGGCGCCGCTGAGGAGGGCCTGACGGCCCCCCCAAAAGGTCGGGTCCGGGAACCCGCCGCGCCTCGGTCCGCTCCTGACCTCTGTCCTCGCTTCTAAGGAGCCCCGCTGTGAACGATGTATCCGCCCCGGCGCTGCCCGACCCCCTCGAGGCCTGGCGTGCGCCCGGCCCTTTCGCCCCCCCACCCCCTGCGCTTGGCGATGAAGCGCCGCAGGCTGCCGTCCACCGGCTGGACCGCTGGGCCCTGCGCCTGGGCGCCGGCCTCTGGGGCCTGCTCTTGCTGGGCACGGCCGGTGGCGTGCTGCTGCCCCTGGCCCTGGGCCTGCTGATCGTGGCCCTGCGCCGCAGTGCGCGGCTGGACCGTGCGGCCCGCGAGGGGCTGCGGGTCGATGCGCACACCCTGCCGGCCCTGCATGCACGCTGGCAGGCCCTGGCCGGTCCCGGCAGTCTGCGCCGGCCGCAGCCGGCCCTCTGGCTGCTGCCGGCCGTGGCGCCCGAGCCCGGGGCCACCTGCCCCGCAGCCCAGGTGCTGCGGGGGCCCGACGGCGGTGCGGTGCTCCTGCCGCGCGCCCTGCTCGAGGTGCTCGCCGACGATCCACAGGCCCTCGATTTCCAGCTCGGCCGGGCGCTCGCCTGCCTTCGCCACGCGTCTCCCTGGGCCGAGCTGCTGCGCCTGCCGGCGCGTGTCTTGCCGCTCCTCGGCCCGGCCCTCGACCGCGAGCGCGAAGCCGCCGCCGACCGTGCCGGCCTGCGCGCGGCCGGCGGCGACCCTGCGGCCGCTGCGCGCGCCCTGCTGCGGCCGGTGCTGGGCGCGACGGCGCCCGCCGTGGTCCGGCCCGGCGCCTCCGGGCCGGCGCCGGGCTTGCTCGCGGCCTACCAGGCCCTGCGCGCGCCCGGCCGCCCGCTGAGCGCCCGCGTGGCGGCTTTGCAGCAGGATGAGGAGCTCGTGCCTGCCGCAGTCCAGCCGCTGGCCTGGGCCCTGGCCCTGTTCACGCCGCATCCGGGCCGGGCACCGGCCTGGGCCAGTCTGGCCGTCGGCGCGGCCGCCTTGCTGCTGCTGGCGGCCGCGCAGCCGGTGCTTGAGGACCGGGGCGTGCGCCAGCGCCTGGCGGTCGCGCACGAGGCGGCCAAGCCGGTGGCGGCGGCCGTCAGTGCCTACCACCGCCGCCATGGCCAGGGGCCCGCCGGCCTGGGCACGCTGGGCCTGCCCGCGGAGCTGCCGGGCGGCCTGGGCCGGATCGAGCTCGATGCCGTCAGCCTGGTGCTGACCCTCCGCACCCCCGACGGCGTGCTGCTGCTGGAGCCGCGCCTTCGCACCGCCCAGGGCCTGCGCTGGTTCTGCGTGCCTGGCCCCGGTCTGGCGCTGCGCCAGGCGCCGGCCGAATGCCGCGGCGAGGGCCCGGTCTGGCCGGCCACGCCGCCCGGCCGCTGAACCCCGGGGACCGGCCTCAGGCCACCCGCATCACCTTGAGCATGTTGGTGCCGCCGGGGCGGCCCATGGGTTCGCCGATGGTGATGGCGTAGGTGTCGCCCGAGCTCAGCAGCCCGCGCTCGACCAGGATCTGCTCGGCCTGGGCCAGGGCCTGGTCGCGGTCGGTGCAGGCTTCCATCAGGATGGGCTGCACATTGCGGAAGAGCGCCATGCGGCGCTGGCTGGCGAGCTGCGAGGTCAGCGCGACGATCGGCACCTTGATCTTGTGCCGGCTCATCCAGAGCGCGGTCGAGCCGGATTCGGTCAGCGCGACGATGGCCCGGCAGTCCAGGTGCTCGGCGGTGAACAGCGCGCCCATGGCGATGCTCTGGTCGATGCGGGTGTAGTGGCGCTGGCTGAAGTCGGTGTCGAGCTGCGCCTCCTCGGCGCGCTCGGCCTCGGCGGCGATGGCGGCCATCTGCTCGATGGTCTCGAGCGGGAACTTGCCGGCCGCCGTCTCGGCGCTCAGCATGACCGCGTCGGTGCCGTCGAGCACGGCATTGGCCACGTCGCTGACCTCAGCCCGCGTCGGCACCGGGTTGACGATCATCGACTCCATCATCTGCGTCGCGGTGATGACCAGCTTGTCCAGCGCGCGGGCGCGCTTGATCATCTTCTTCTGCAGGGCCGGCACGGCCGCGTTGCCGACCTCGACCGCCAGGTCGCCGCGGGCGACCATGATCCCGTCGCTGGCCTTGAGGATCTCGTCGAGCAGCGGAATCGCCTCGCTGCGCTCGATCTTCGCGATCAGGGCCACGCGGTGGTCGATGGGTTCGCCGGCCACGTCGGCGAGCTGGCGGGCCAGGATCATGTCGGAGGCGCTCTTGGGAAAGCTGACCGCCAGGTAGTCGCAGCGGATCGCCACCGCCGTCTTCAGGTCCTCCATGTCCTTGGCCGTCAGGGCCGGCGCGGTCAGGCCACCGCCGAGCTTGTTGATGCCCTTGTTGTTCGACAGCTCGCCGCCGACCTTCACCACCGTGTGCACGGCCTCGCCGACCACCCGCTCGACCCCCAGCACGATCAGGCCGTCGTTCAGCAGCAGGGTGTCGCCGGCCTTCACGTCGCGCGGCAGGTTCTTGTAGTCCAGGCCCACGGCCTGCACATCGCCCGGCACCTTGCGGCCGGCGTCCAGCACGAAGGCGGCGCCCCGCTCCAGCATGACCTTGCCCTCGGCGAACTTGCCGACACGGATCTTCGGCCCCTGCAGGTCTGCCATGATGGCCACCTCCTTGCCGACGCGCTGCGCGGCTTCGCGCACCAGGCGGGCCCGGTCGATGTGATCCTGCGCCGTGCCGTGCGAGAAGTTCAGCCGCACGATGTCCACCCCCCCGCGCAACATGCTCTCAAGCACTTCGGGCGAGGACGAGGCAGGGCCGAGGGTGGCGACGATCTTGGTGGCGCGGGTCATGGGGCTTGTCTCCGTTCTTCGATGTTCTGTCCGCGGGCCAGGGGGGCGATCGATCCTCCGGCCGGCCCGCGGCGGGCCGGAGGACATGCGCATGGCTTCAGCCGGCCGCGCGCTTCTCCAGGATCTCGAAGGCCGGCAGGGTCTTGCCCTCCAGCACCTCCAGGAAGGCGCCGCCGCCGGTCGAGATGTAGCCGATGTCGCGCTCGATGCCGTACTTGGCGATGGCCGCCAGCGTGTCGCCGCCGCCGGCGATGCTGAAGGCCGAGGAGTGGGCGATGGCCGCGGCCAGGGTGCGCGTGCCGCCGCTGAACTGGTCGTACTCGAACACGCCGACCGGGCCGTTCCAGACCACCGTGCCGGCGCGGGCGATGATGCCCGCCAGCTCGGCCGCCGTCTTGGGGCCGATGTCGAGGATCAGGTCGCTGGGCTGCACCGCGTCGGCGGCCACCTTGTTCGCGCGCGCCAGCGCCGAGAACTCGTCGGCCACCACCACGTCGACCGGGATCGGCACCGCGGCGCCGCGCTCGCTCATCATCGCGATGATGGCCTTGGCGTCCTCGACCAGGTCGGGCTCGGCCAGGCTCTTGCCGATCGGGTGGCCCGCGGCGAGCAGGAAGGTGTTGGCAATGCCGCCCCCCACGATCAGCTGGTCGACCTTGCCGGCCAGCGACTTCAGGATCGACAGCTTGGTCGACACCTTGCTGCCGGCGACGATGGCCACCAGCGGCCGGGCGGGCTCGGCCAGGGCCTTGTTGATCGCATCGATCTCGGCGGCCAGCAGCGGTCCGGCGCAGGCCACCGGCGCGTACTGGGCGATGCCGTAGGTGCTGCCCTCGGCGCGGTGCGCGGTGCCGAAGGCGTCGTGCACGAAGATGTCGCAGAGCGCGGCCATCTTGCGGGCCAGCTCCTCGTTGTTCTTCTTCTCGCCCTTGTTCAGGCGGCAGTTCTCCAGCAGCACGACCTCGCCGGGCTTGACCTCGACGCCGTCGATCCACTTGGCCACCAGCGGCACCGGACGGCCCAGCAGCTCGGCCAGCCGCTCGGCCACCGGGGCGAGCGAATCCTCGGGCTTGAACTCGCCCTCGGTCGGGCGGCCGAGGTGGCTGGTCACCATCACCGCGGCACCGGCATCCAGCGCCTGCTGGATGCAGGGCACGCTGGCGCGGATGCGGGTGTCCTCGGTGATGCGGCCGGCCTCGTCCTGCGGCACGTTCAGGTCGGCGCGGATGAAGACACGGCGGCCGGCCACGCGGCCTTCGGCGATCAGGTCGGTGAAGCGAAGCACATTCATCGGAGAACCTCTTTCGATTGGATGGAAGGGATGGAGGGAAGAAAAGGGAAGGGGCGGCTAGCTGCCGAGGCCGAAACCCAGGCGCAGCAGCAGCATCACGGCCATGCCGACCACGATGGTGCCGAGCAGGCCGCCGCGCAGCAGGAACCACAGGGCCGCAGCCAGCGCCGCCCAGAGCTGGGGCTCGCGCCAGGGCTCGGCGACCCACTGCCCCTGGCGCATCAGCACTTCGGGCAGCACCACCGCGGCCAGCGCGGCCACCGGCGCATAGCGCAGGCCGCGCTGCACGCGGTCGGGCAGACGCAGCTCGCGCTCGGAGAGAAAGAAGAAGCCGCGCGTGATCACCGTGATCAGCGTCAGGCCCCCGAAGGCCAGCAGGGCCTCGCCCAGGCTCAGCAGATGCACGGAGCTGTTCATGTCCGAGTCATTGCGGCCCCGGCCCGGCGGGGCGGGATACCAGACGCTCGGCCAGCAGGCCCAGGGCCACGGCCGCGAAGATGGCCGTGACGATGTTCAGCCGGAAGGGCAGGGCATGGGCCGCGACGGCCGCCAGGCCCGCGGCCCCGGCGGCCAGGCCGGTGGCCCAGTCGCGCACCAGGCCCATCAGGAGACCGAACAGGGCCAGCGTCCCGGCGAATCCCAGGCCCCATTCGGACGGGATGCGGTCGGCCAGCAGGATGCCGGTGATCGACGCGCCCTGCCAGAACAGGTAGTTGGTGAGCGCGGTGCCGGCGAAGTAGGCGCGGGCTTCGTCCCGCGCGGCCGGATCCTCGGGCCGGATCGGCCGGCGTTCGAGCTGCTGCATGCACAGCACGTAGTTCACGTCGCCGGCGAGGTAGGCCGCCAGCAGCCGGAGGCGCAAGGGCAGGCCGAGAAAGATCGGCCGCCAGCCGGCGCTGAAGATCACGAAGCGCAGGTTCACGCACAGCGCGGTGGCCCAAAGCACCCCCAGCGGCGCACCGGCCGCCAGCAGCGGCAGGGCTGCGAGCTGCGCGCTGCCGGCAAAGACGGTCAGGCTCATCAGCAGGGCCAGCGGCACGCCCAGGCCGCCCTTGACCATCGCCACCCCGGTGACCAGCGCCCAGGCGGCGATGCCGAGTTGCGGGGTCACCATGTCGCGGATGCCGGCGCGCAAGGCCGGGTGGCGCCATCCCCCGGCCCAGGGCAGCGACCCGGTCGCGACGGGAGGGGCGGCGTGCGGCGGCATCCCGTCATTGTCCCATCGGGCCCGCCCGCCTTCCGCCGCGCCCGGGCGGAAGGGGCGGGCGTCGAGGGGCTGCCCTGCGGCGGTTCAGGACGCGTGACGGCTGGCCTTGCTGCCCTGGGCGTCCGGGCGCTCGTCCGGCGCCGCCGGCCCTTCGCCCGCAGCGCCGGGCTCGGCCCGCGCTGTCTCGGCCTGTCGGCTGCCCGGGCGCGGCAGGGTCGGTGCGACGGCCTCGATCTTGTTCTCGCGCATGTACTCGTCCATCTCGCGCCAGCCGGCAAAGACGGCCGCCCGCTGGGCCTTGGGGTTCAGCACGAAGCAGTCCTCCAGCGCCCGGCCGGCATGCCGGCAGGCGCTGCCGATGGCCTGGCCGTCGGCCGCCTTGGCCTGATGCTGCTGTTCGGGCGATTCGATGCCCAGCCACTGGCAGCCCCCCAGCAGCAGGCTCGCGCCGAGCAGCGCGAGGCCGGCCGCGCCGGGGCGGCGCAGGCTGCGGACAGAAGGCGTGGGGAGGGGGGGCATGGGCGGTGCGCAAGCTCAGGGGGTTCCTGGCTATCGGCCGCCCCGCCGGAGGCTTGAGGGGGCTGCCGCGTGGGCGGGGGCGCCACGCGGCAGGGGGCTCAGTTCGGCGTGCGCGACACGCGGGTCGTGCCGCCGCTGCTCACCAGCACCACCCGGTCGCCGGGCTTGAAGTTCTCTTCGCCCTGGGCCTGCACGATCGCGCGGCGCTCGCCGTTCTTCAGCTGCACGATCAGCTCGACGGCGGTCTCGCGGGTGCCGAAGCGTTCGGCCGCATTGCCGGCCACGGCACCGACGACCGCCCCCAGCACGCCGACGGCCACCGATTCACGCCGTCCGCCGACCGAGCTGCCGGCCACGCCGCCGATCACCGCCCCGGTGGCGGCGCCGACGCCCGACTGGCTGCCCTCCACCGTCACCGGTCGGCTGCTGATGATCGTGGCGTCCTGCACCGAGGACAGGCGTTGCGCATCGCCGCGCTGGACCACGTCCGGGCTGGTGGTCGAGCAGGCGGCCAGGCTGAGGGCCAGCACGGAGGCGAGCAGGAGGGGGTGACGCATGACAGGTTCCGATCGTGGGTGTTCTGGACAGCCGTTCAACGCGATGCGGGCCGGGTCGGCTGACGGTGCGCGTTGCGAGACCCGGGTGCGACCCGGGTCGATCGGCGAAGTTTCCGTCCGTCGGACCGGCGGCGCGACGGATCGAAGCGCAAAGAAGTGTGAAAGCCGCCGCGTCGGCCGCTCAGCCATGCAGCCGGCTGTTGCGGGGCACGCTGGCGAGCAGGAACTCCATCTGGTCGCTCAGGATGCGGCGGCCGCGCAGGATCATGTCCTCGTGCAGGCTGGGCACGTAAGGCAGGTAGAGCAGGCTCATGCGGGCCTCCTCCGGCATCCGATTGCCCTTGCGGCCGTTGCAGGCCTTGCAGGCGGTGATGCAGTTCATCCAGCTGTCGGCGCCGCCGCGGGAGGTCGGCACGATGTGCTCGCGGGTCAGGTCGTCCAGGCTGAAGTGGCCGCCGCAGTAGGCGCAGATTTGCCGGTCGCGCAGGAAGAGCTTGGGATTGGAGAGCGCCGGGGTGTTGCGCCAGGCCCGACTGGGCACCGCGCCGCGCACGGCGACGATGGCATGCACCTCGATCCGCGATTGCCGGCCACTGCTGCGCTGGATGCCGCCGCGCAGCGCCAGCACCGCCGGCCCCAGTGTCCAGGCGACGGCATCGCTGGCGTAGAGCGTGGCCGCCTCTCGCACATTGATCCAGGCCTGGGGCCGACCGGACACATCGAGCTGTAGCACATCCATCGGGAGCACTCCAATCCCTTGGAGGATAGACGAAGCACCGTGACGGCCTCAAGCGCCGGGGTCAAGCCCGAGCGCTCCGGGTGGGCCCGGCCCCGCAAATCAGGGGCGGCAAGAAATTTCAGCGACAGATCGGCTGGACTCGGGTAAAAATAGAACGATCGTTCGTTTTATTGCGGCCCGTCCTCGCCATGTCCTCCAGCAGCCCGATCTCTGCCGCCAGCCGTGCCTACGGTCCGCCCAAGGGCCAGCAGACCCGCCTGGTCATCCTGGAGGCGGCGCTCGGCCTCGCCTCCCAGATCGGTCTGGAGGGCTTGTCGATCGGCGCCTTGGCCGAGGTCACGCAGATGAGCAAGTCCGGCGTCTTCGCGCACTTCGGTTCACGCGAGGAGCTGCAGATTTCGGTGATCCGGGAGTACCACCGCCGCTTCGCCGAGGAGATCTTCCAGCCGGCCTTGCGCGAGCCGCGCGGCCTGCCCCGGCTGCGCGCGCTCTTCGACCGCTGGGTGCAGCGGGTGGCCGTCGAGGTCGATTCGGGCTGCATCTACATCAGCGCGGCTGTCGAGTTCGACGACCGGCCCGGCCCGGTCCGCGAGGCCCTGGTCGGCATGGTCCGCACCTGGCACGAGGCCCTGATCCGCGCCGCACGCCTGGCCATCGCGGAAGGCCATCTCCGCGCCGACACCGAGCCCGAGCAGCTGCTGTTCGAGCTGCACGGCTTGATTCTCGCCCTGCACCACGACGCCCGGCTCCTGCACAGCCCGGGCTCGGTCGAGCGCGCCCGGCGCGGTTTCGCCCGTCTCATCGCTTCGCATGCCGCGGCCTGAGCCGGTGGCCTGCTTCTTCCCGCCTGTTCCAACCCGCCCCCACGGAGGCCTGTCATGCCGACCTACACCCCCCCGCTGCGCGACATGCAGTTCGTCCTGCACGAGGTGCTGGATGTCACCGCGGCCCTGCAGGCCATGCCGGCCCATGCCGAGATCGACGCCGACACGGTCAATGCCGTGCTGGAAGAAGGCGGCAAGTTCGCTGCCGGCGTGATCCAGCCGCTCAATGCCCCGGGCGATGCCGAGGGCTGCACGCTCGACAAGGCCACCCACACCGTGCATGCGCCGCAGGGTTTCAAGGAAGCCTATGCGCAGTACGTGGCTGGCGGCTGGCCGGCCCTGAGCTGCGACCCGGCCTACGGGGGCCAGGGCCTGCCGGTGACGCTCAACCAGTGCCTCTACGAGATGCTCAACAGCGCCAACCAGGCCTGGACCATGTACCCCGGTCTGACCCACGGTGCCTATGAGTGCCTGCATGCCCACGGCACGCCGGAGCAGCAGGCCCTGTACCTGCCCAAGCTCACCAGCGGCCACTGGACCGGCACCATGTGCCTGACCGAGCCGCACTGCGGCACCGACCTCGGCCTGCTGCGCAGCAAGGCCGAGCCGCTGGCCGACGGCAGCTACCGCATCACCGGACAGAAGATCTTCATCAGCGCCGGCGACCACGAGCTGGCCGAGAACATCATCCACCTTGTGCTGGCCCGCCTGCCCGACGCGCCGGCCGGCAGCAAGGGCATCAGCCTTTTCGTCGTGCCCAAGTTCCTGGTGCATGCGGATGGCTCGCTGGGCGCCCGCAACGCCATCGTCTGCACCGGCCTCGAACACAAGATGGGCATCCACGGCAACGCCACCTGCCAGATGGCGCTCGACGGCGCGCTCGGCACCCTGGTGGGTGAGCCGAACAAGGGCCTGGCCGCGATGTTCGTGATGATGAATGCTGCCCGCCTGGGCGTGGGCATGCAGTCGCTGGGCCTGACCGAGGTCGCCTACCAGAACGCCGTCGCCTACGCCAAGGACCGCCTGCAGATGCGCAGCCTGACGGGCGCCAAGGCGGCCGACAAGCCGGCCGACCCGATCATCGTGCACCCGGACGTGCGCAAGATGCTGCTGACGGCGCGCGCCTATGCCGAGGGTGGCCGTGCGCTGGCCGTCTACACCGCGCTTCAGCTCGACCATGAGCTGAGCCATCCCGACGAAGACGTGCGCCGCGCCGCCGCCGACGAAGTCGCCCTGCTGACCCCCATCGTCAAGGCCTTCCTGACCGACAACGCCTGGCTGGCCACCAGCCACTGCCTGCAGGTCTACGGCGGTCACGGCTACATCCGCGAGTGGGGCATGGAGCAGTTCGTGCGCGACGCGCGCATCAACATGATCTACGAGGGCACCAACACCATCCAGAGCCTGGACCTGCTGGGCCGCAAGGTGCTGGGCGATGGCGGCAAGAAGCTCAAGGCCTTCGGCCGCAAGGTGGCCGCCTTCGTCGAGGACGAGGGCGTCGACGAGGCCATGCAGGAATTCGTGAACCCGCTGGCCGATCTGGGCGACAAGGTCACCAAGCTCAGCACCGAGCTGGGCTTCAAGGGCATGGGCAATGCGGACGAGGTCGGCGCCGCGGCGGTCGACTACCTGCGGGTCTGCGGCCACCTGGTCTTTGCCTACTTCTTCGCGCGCATGGCCAAGGTCGCGCTGGCCAAGCAGGCCGACCCCGCCACCGCCGGCGACCCCTTCTACACCGCCAAGCTGGCCACCGCCCGCTTCTACTTCGCCAAGCTGCTGCCCGAGACGGCCAGCCTGATCCGCAGTGCCCGTGCCGGCAGCGCCTCGCTGATGGCGCTGGACGAAGCCCTGTTCTGAGTCCCGCCGCACGACGGCCCCCCGAGAGGAGACAGTCCATGATCCGCCCCCTGATGATCAGCCTCGCGCTGCTCGCGTGCAGCGGCCTTGCCGCCGCCCAGTCCACCCCCGTCGGCCTGTGGAAGTCGGTCGACGACAAGACCGGCAAGGAGCGCTCGCTGGTGCGCATCGCCGAGACCGGCGGCCATCTGGTCGGCCGCATCGAGAAGCGCCTGGACCCGACCGCCAAGCCCGATGCGGTCTGCGGCAAGTGCAGCGACGACCGCAAGGACAAGCCCATGGACGGCCTGGAGGTCATCCGTGGCGTGCAGGCCGCCGGCGACGGCAAGGTCTGGACCGGTGGCCAGATCCTCGACCCCGAGGAGGGCAAGACTTACCAGGTCAAGCTGACCCCGGTCGAGGGGGGCAGCAAGCTGGAGGTGCGCGGCTTCATCGGCTTCTCCCTGCTCGGCCGCACCCAGACCTGGCTGCGCGTCGAGTGAGCGCCGTCCCATCCCCTTTTCCGCTGGAGCAAGCCATGCCCCGATTCCCCATCCGCCAGGTGGCCGTGCTCGGCGCCGGCGTGATGGGCGCGCAGATCGCCGCCCATCTGGTCAATGTCCGCGTGCCGGTCGTGCTCTTCGACCTGCCGGCCAAGGAGGGCCCGAAGTCGGGCATCGCCCTGGGCGCCATCGAGAAGCTCAAGAAGCTCAAGCCCGCGCCGCTGGGCCTGGCGGCCGAGGCCGGCCGCATCCGCGCGGCCAACTACGAGGACGACCTTGCCCTGCTCGGCCAATGCGATCTGGTGATCGAGGCCATCGCCGAGCGCATGGACTGGAAGCGCGACCTTTACGCGCGCATCGCCGACCACGTCGCGCCGCACGCCATCCTGGCCAGCAACACCTCGGGCCTGTCGATCAATGCGCTGGCGCAGGCCCTGCCCGAGGCGCTGCGCCCGCGTTTCTGCGGCGTGCACTTCTTCAACCCGCCGCGCTACATGGCGCTGCTGGAGCTGATCCCCACCGCCGGCACCCAGCCCGAGGTGCTGGACGCGCTGGAGAGCTTCGCCACCACCTTCCTCGGCAAGAGCGTGCTGCGCGCCAGGGACACGCCCAACTTCATCGCCAATCGCGTCGGCGTGGCCGGCATGCTGGCCACGATCAAGGAAGCCGAGACCTACGGCCTGACGTATGACGTGGTCGACGACCTGACCGGCAAGAAGCTCGGTCGTGCCAGCAGCGGCACCTTCCGCACCGCCGACGTGGTGGGCCTGGACACCTTGGCCCACGTCATCAAGACGCTGCAGGACAACCTGGCCGACGACCCCTTCCACCCGAGCTACGCCACCCCCGAGGTCGTGGCCGGCCTGATCGCCCAGGGGGCCCTGGGCCAGAAGAGCGGCGCCGGCTTCTACAAGAAGGACGGCAAGGCCATCCTGCGCCTGGACCCGGCCCAGGCCAGCTACGTGCCGGCCGGCGGCAAGGCCGACGAGCTGGTCGCCCGCATCCTCAAGAAGGCTCCGGCCGAGCGCCTGAAGCTGCTGCGCGAAAGCAAGAACCCGCAGGCCCAGTTCCTGTGGGCGCTGCTCCGCGACGGCTTCCACTACGCCGCCGTGCACCTGGGCACCATCGCCGAGACCGCGCGCGACGTGGACTTCGCCCTGCGCTGGGGCTTCGGCCACCAGCAAGGCCCCTTCGAGCTCTGGCAGCAGGCTGGCTGGACCCAGGTGGCGGCCTGGGTGGCGGCCGACATCGAGGCCGGCCTGGCCCTGTCCAAGGCCCCGCTGCCGGCCTGGGTGACGAGTGGCCCGGTCGCCGAGCGCGGTGGCGTGCACCAGCCCGAGGGCTCCTGGAGCCCCAGCGCCGGCGCCTTCGTGCCGCCGCGCAGCCTGCCCGTCTACGACCGCCAGGCTTTCCCCGAGACGGTGGCCGGCAGCGGTTTCCTCCCGGCGCTCCAGAGCGGCACCGAGGTCTTCAAGAACGAGGAGCTGCGCGTCTGGACGCTGGACGGCGAGGTGCTGATCGCCAGCATCACCGCCAAGCTGCACCTCATCAGCCCCACCGTCACCGCCGGCCTGATGCAGGCGGTCGAGATCGCCGAGCGCGAATTCCAGGGCCTGGTGATCTGGTCGCCCGACGAGATGTTCTCGGCCGGCGCCAACCTCGAAGCCCTGATGCCCGTCTTCATGAAGCACGGCAGCAAGGGCATCGATCCGGAGGAGAAGAAGCTGCAGGACCTGATGCTGCGCCTGCGCTACGCCCAGGTGCCGGTGGTGGCCGCGATCCGCGGCATCGCCCTGGGCGGCGGCTGCGAACTGCTGGTGCACTGCGCCCGGCGCGTGGCGGCGATGGAGAGCTACATCGGCCTGGTCGAGGTCGGCGTGGGCCTGCTGCCCGGCGCGGGCGGACTCACCTACATCGCCCGCCGCGCGGCCGAGCGGGCGTTGGCCGTGCACGGCAGCGTCACCCCGGGCACCGACCTGCTGCCCTTCCTGAAGACCGGTTTCGAGGCCGCGGCCATGGCCAAGGTCGGCACCAGCGCGCTGGAAAGCCGCGAGCTGGGCTACCTGCTGGACAGCGACCTGATCGTGCCGCACAAGGACGAGCTGCTCTTCGTGGCCAGCCAGCAGGTGCGCGCCCTGGCCTCGGCCGGCTACCGCCCGCCGGTGGCCCAGCCCTTCCCGGTGGCCGGCCGCAGCACCCTGGCCACGATCCGCGGCCAGCTGGCCAACCTGCGCGACGGCGGGATGATCAGCGCCCACGACCAGCACATCGCCACCCTGATCGCCGAGGTGCTGTGCGGTGGCGACGTGGACCCGGGCAGCCTTGTCACCGAGGCCTACCTGCTGACCCTGGAGCGCCAGCGCTTCTGCAAGCTGCTGGACCATCCCAAGACCCAGGAACGGATCATGGGCATGCTGAGCACCGGCAAGCCGGTCCGGAACTGACCCACCCCCGAAGCGCCTGCGGCGCTCCCCCTCCAAGGGGGCGCCGCGGGCGGACCGGCGGAGCCGGATCCGCCGCGGCCGCTGGAAGCCCTTTTCCGCGAGATGCACAGCCGGGTTGAAGCCCCGGCGAGGAGCTCACGATGAAACAACTGCAAGACGCCTACATCGTCGCCGCCACCCGCACCCCGATCGGCAAGGCCGGCCGCGGCGCCTTCCGCAGCATGCGGCCCGACGACCTGCTGGTCGCCGCGCTGCAGGGCGCCCTGCGCCAGGTGCCGACGCTGGACCCGAAGGCCATCGAGGACGCCGTGATCGGCTGCGCCATGCCCGAGGCCGAGCAGGGCCTCAACATGGCCCGCCTGGCGGTGATGCTGGCCGGCCTGCCGCACTCGGTCGGCGGCGTCACCGTCAACCGCTTCTGCGCCAGCGGCCTGACCGCCATCCAGATGGCCGCCGACCGCATCCGCGTCGGCGAGGCCGACCTGATGATCGCCGGCGGCGCCGAGAGCATGAGCCTGGTGCCCATGAGCGGCCACAAGCCCTCCTTCAATCCGGCCGTGTTCGAGAAGGACGAGAACCTCGGCCTGGCCTACGGCATGGGCATGACGGCCGAGAAGGTGGCCCAGCAGTGGAAGGTCAGCCGCGAGGCGCAGGACGCCTTCGCCCTGGCCAGCCACGAGAAGGCGCTGAAGGCCCAGGCCGCTGGCGAGTTCGCCGACGAGATCACGCCCATCGAGGTGGTCGAGCGCCTGCCCAATCTGGCCGAGGGCAGCGTCACCGTGCGCACCCGCAGCGTGAGCCTGGACGAAGGCCCGCGCGCCGACACCACGCTGGCCGGCCTGGCCAAGCTCAAGCCGGCCTTTGCTGCGCCCAAGGACCCGAGCGGTCAGGCCACCGGCCTGGGCAGCGTCACGGCCGGCAACAGCTCGCAGACCAGCGACGGCGCCGGCGCCCTGATCCTGGCCAGCGAGGCCGCGATCAAGACCCACGGCCTGACCCCGCTGGCCCGCTTCGTCGGCTACGCCAACAAGGGCGTGCCGCCGGAGATCATGGGCATCGGCCCCATCGAGGCCATCCCCGCGGTGCTCCAGCGCGCCGGCCTGACGCAGGACCAGCTCGACTGGATCGAACTGAACGAGGCCTTCGCCGCGCAGTCCCTGGCGGTGCTGGACACGCTCAAGCTCGACCCGGCCAAGGTCAACCCCCTGGGCGGCGCCATCGCCCTGGGCCACCCGCTGGGCGCCACCGGCGCGATCCGCGCGGCCACCGTCATCCACGCCCTGCGCCGCCATCAGCTCAAGTACGGCATGGTGACCATGTGCATCGGCACCGGCCAGGGGGCGGCGGGCATCTTCGAGCGCGTCTGAACCCCGGCGCCCGGCCCGGCCGGGCGACACTCCGTCCCCCCCAGCCCGCCCCGCGCGGGCTTTCCGTTTCCGCCCGGCCCGGGCCCAAGGACCCTCCATGAGCGAGCTGCTGCGCCACACCGAAGACGGCGTCCTCACCCTGACGCTGAACCGACTCGACAAGAAGAACGCGCTGAATGCGGCCCTCTATGCCGCCCTGGCCGACGCGCTGGACGAAGCGGCCGCTGCGGCCGACACCCGCGTCGTGCTGATCCAGGGGCATGAGCAGGTCTTCTGCGCCGGCAACGACCTGTCCGACTTCCTGCAATCGCCCGAGATCGGCAGCGACACGCCGGTGCTGCGCTTCCTGCACGCCCTCGCCACCTTCCCCAAGCCGCTGATCGCTGCGGTGGCCGGCCCGGCGGTGGGCGTGGGCACGACGATGCTGCTGCACTGCGACCTGGTCTACGCCGGCGACAACGCCGTCTTCAGCCTGCCCTTCGTCAACCTGGGCCTCTGCCCGGAGGCGGCCTCCAGCCTGCTGCTGCCGCGGCTCTGGGGCCACCCGCGCGCCGCCGAGGCCCTGCTGCTGGCCGAACCCTTCGGCGCCGAGCAGGCCTTCGAGCGCGGCCTGGTCAACCGCATCGTGCCGCCCAATGAGCTGAATGCCTTCGCCGCCGTGATGGCGCGCAAGCTGGCCGCCAAGCCCCTGGCCTCGCTGGTCGAGACCAAGAGTCTGCTGAAGGCCGCCGACGCGCCGGCGGTGCAGCAGCGCCTGGCCGAAGAGATCGCCGTCTTCGGCCGCATGCTCAAGGAGCCGGCCGCGAAGGAGGCCTTCACCGCCTTCCTCGAAAAGCGCAAGCCCGACTTCAGCCGCTGCTGAGTCCCGGTCCGGCCGCTGCCCCGGGGGTCCCCGGGCCGACAATGGCGCGCATGGCCCGCGACAAGACCGTCTACACCTGCCGCGAATGCGGCGGCCAGAGCCCGAAGTGGCTCGGCCAGTGCCCACACTGCAAGGCCTGGAACACCCTGGACGAGGGCCCGGCCGAGCCGGCCGCCGGCGCCCCGCGCAACCGCTACCAGGGCCTGGCCGCAGCCCAGCCGGTGCGTGCCCTGGCCGAGATCGAGGCCAGCGAGGTCGATCGCCGTCCGACCGGCCTGGGCGAGCTGGACCGTGTCCTCGGCGGGGGCATCGTCGAAGGCGGCGTGGTGCTGATCGGCGGCGACCCGGGCATCGGCAAGAGCACCCTGCTGCTGCAGGCCGTCGACGCGCTTTCGGCCGGCTGGCCGGTGCTCTACGTGAGCGGCGAGGAATCCGGCGCCCAGGTCGCCCTGCGCGCCCGCCGCCTCGGCCTGGCCGGCACGGCGGTGCAGGTGCTGGCCGAGATCCAGCTGGAGAAGATCCTCGCGACGCTGGAGCAGCTGCAGCCGCGCTTCTGCGTGATCGACTCGATCCAGACCGTGTTCTCCGACGCGCTCAGTTCGGCGCCCGGCTCGGTCGCCCAGGTGCGCGAATGCGCGGCCCAGCTCACCCGCGCGGCCAAGGCCAGCGGCTGCGCCATCGTGCTGGTCGGCCACGTGACCAAGGAAGGCGCGCTGGCCGGCCCGCGCGTGCTGGAGCACATGGTCGACACCGTGCTGTATTTCGAGGGCGACACGCACAGCAGCTTCCGCCTGATCCGCGCGATCAAGAACCGCTTCGGCGCGGTCAACGAGATCGGCGTCTTCGCGATGACGGACAAAGGTCTCAAGGGCGTCAGCAACCCGAGCGCCATCTTCCTCTCGACCCAGGGCGAGCCGGTGCCCGGCGCCTGCGTGCTGGTCACGCTGGAGGGCACGCGGCCGCTGCTGGTCGAGATCCAGGCCCTGGTCGACAGCGGCGGCCCCAGCCCGCGGCGCCTGAGCGTGGGCCTGGACCGTGACCGCCTGGCCATGCTGCTGGCCGTGCTGCACCGCCATGCCGGCGTGGCCTGCATGGACCAGGACGTGTTCGTCAACGCCGTCGGCGGCGTGCGCATCGCCGAGCCGGCGGCCGACCTGGCCGTGCTGCTCGCCATCCAGGGCAGCCTGCGCGGCAAGGCCCTGCCGCGCGGCCTGATCGCCTTCGGCGAAGTCGGCCTGGCCGGCGAGGTGCGGCCCGCGCCGCGTGGCCAGGACCGGCTGCGCGAGGCGGCCAAGCTCGGCTTCACCGCCGCCGTCGTGCCGCAGGCCAATGTGCCGCGCCAACCCATCGAGGGCCTGAGCGTGCACGGCGTCGAGCGTGTCGAGCAGGCCATCGAGCTGGCGCGCAGCCTGGGCTGAGCGGCCGGGTCGCCAGTCCTCCTTCCTCATGTTTCCAGGAGCCCCGTTTCCATGAACCCCCGCATCGGCTGGCTGCTGGCCGCCCTGTTCAGCGTGCTCGCCATCGTCCAGTTCGGCTGGCAGGGCGCGGTCTTCGCGACCACCCTGGTCGTGTTCTGGCTGCTGCTGCAGTTCAGCCGCACCGTGCGGGCGCTGAAGGTGGCGTCCGGCCGGCCGGTGGGTCGCATCGTCAGCGCCACCGAGCTGCTGCCGCGCCTGCGCCCCGGCCTGCCGCTGGCCGACCTGCTGCTGCGCACCCGCAGCCTGGGCGCCAAGGCCGACTGGCCGGTCGCCGCCGGCGAGTCGGCCGGGCCGGAGGGCCCGCTGCCGCCCGGCGCCGGTGTCTACCTGTGGACCGATGCCTCCGGCCACCGTCTGCGTGTGGCGCTGGAGAAGGGCCGGGTCAGCCGCTGGCGGCTGGAGCCGGCAGGCGAGGGGGCCGAGACCGCCGCCCCGCCCGCGGCCTGAGGCGTCGGCGGGCTGGGTCGGGCCGTCCGAGGGGGCTTCCGTGATCGCCCGTCTGCTGCGTCTTGCCCTGGCCCTGCTGCTGCTGGCCATGCTGGCGCTCGCCCTCGGCGGCCTGGCCGCGGGGCGGCCGCTGGCCGGGCTGGTGGCGGCCCTGGCCCTGCCCCTGGGCCTGCTTCTGCTCGGGCTCGGGGCCTATGGGCTGGAGATGATGCTGGCCGCGGCCGTCCACGGCGACGATCCCTGGCCGCGCCCGCGTGCCATCGACCGACTGCGGGCCGTCCTGGGCGAGCTGGGCCTCGCCCTGCCGACCTTTCTCTGGCACCAGGCCTTCCGCGCTGCGGCCTGGCCCGACCGCCCCGGCCTGGCCGGCCAGCGCGGCGTGGTGCTGGTGCACGGCCATGTCTGCAACCGCGGCTTCTGGAACCGCTGGCTCGCGCGCCTCGCGGCCGAGGGCCGGCCGGTGCTGGCCGTCACGCTGGAGCCGCCCCTGGCCGGTGTCGAGGCCGGCGTGCCCTGCCTCGAAGCCGCGGTGGCCCGGTTGGAGGCCGCCACCGGCCGCCCGCCGCTGCTGGTCGCGCACAGCATGGGGGGCCTGGTGTGGCGCGCGTGGCGCGTGGCCGCGCCCGGCAATGCCGCGCGGCTGGCCGGGGTGATGACGATCGGCACGCCGCACCACGGCACCTGGCTGGCCCGGCTGGGCCTCAGCCGCAATGCCCGCGACATGCGGCCCGGCAGCGACTGGCTGCAGGCGCTGGCCGCCGCCGAGGCCCGCCTGCCCGAGCCGCCGGGTGCGCGCTGCTGCTGCGTGCTGGGCACGGCCGACAACGTCGTTTTCCCCCCGGCCTCCGCCGTGCTGGCCGGCGCCGAGACCCTGCACCTGCCGGCCACCGCGCACATCGCGCTGGTCCATCACCCGGCCTGCCTGGCTTGGCTGCGCGCGCGGCTGGACTGAGCGGGTGTGAGCGAAGGGCTGAGCCGGCCGCTGCGGCGCGCCCGGCTCAGCGTCCGCCGAAGGCCTCGTCGACGCGCAGCACCCGGCCGGTCTCGGCTGCTTCGTAGCCCGCCATGGCCGCCACGGTGGCCCGGTAGGCCGGGCTGCCGAGCAGGGCCAGCAGGCTGCGCATCGCGGGCTGCTCCAGGGCCTCGGCGCGCACCGCGAAGAAGTAGCGCTCGCGCAGCAGCGGCAGGAAGGTCAGGCCGAAGCGCTGGGCCGCGGTCTGCACCCCCAGGCCGACATCGGCCATGCCGCTGGCGATGAAGGCGGCCACGGCCGCATGCGTGAATTCCGTGCTCTCCCAACCGCGCAGCGCGGCCGGTGTGAGGCCGTGCTTGTCGATCAGCAGCTCGGTCAGCATGCGGGTGCCGGAGCCCTGGGGCCGGTTGACGAAGCGCAGGTCCTCGCGGCCCAGGTCCTCGACGCCACGCACGCGCTTGGGGTTGCCGGGCGCGACGAACAGGCCCTGCCAGCGCACGGCCAGATGCACGAGGCGGTGCTCCTCGTCGCGCAGCCAGGCGCGGTAGCGCTGGGCGGCGCGGGCCTCGAAGTCGCCGATCGGCACGTGGAAGCCGGCCAGGTCGCATTCGCCGCGTGACAGGGCGGCGACGGCCTCGATGCTGTGGCGGTAGCGCAGCTCGACCGACTGCGGCACGGCTTCGAGCTGCTCGACCAGCGCCGCCACCGCGAAGCCGTGGCTGGCATGCAGGCGCAGCGGCTGCGGTGCGCGCGGCAGGCTGCGCTCGATCTCGGTCTCCAGCTCGGAGGCCAGGCTGTCGAGCAGCGGCGTCAGCCGGGCCTGCACGCGGCGCTGGGCCCAGATCAGCTTCTCGGCCAGGGGACTGAGGGTGGAGCCGCGGCCGCGGCCGGCGTCGATCAGCGGATGGCCGAACAGGGCCTCGGCGGCCTTCACCTGGCCCCAGGCGTGGCGGTAGGACACGCCCAGGCTGCGTGCGGCCTGGGCGATCGCGCCGGTTTCCTGCACGGCCGCCAGCAGGGCCAGCAGGCTGGCGATGTCCAGGCCGGCCAGGTCCTCGCCGCTGCCGTTGCCGCCGGGGCTGATCGACCACTGGGGCCGGATGTGAACGCGCATGCCTGTCCTTCGATGTGGAAGTGCCTTGCATATTTTGCAGGCCCTGGATGGCTAATCTTTCAGGGTTCGCAGGGGCAAGCCGTCCCGCATCAAATATGTTGAATCAAGCGCATGCTGGCGGCAGCTTCTGCTGAAGCCTGCGCGGAGACCGTCGATGAACGCCCCCGTCATTCCCATCCTGCCGGTCGGCAAGGCCCGTGCGCCACGCAGCTCCGGCCCCCGGCCGGTCCCGGCCCAGGCCCTGGCCGACGTTCGCGAGGCCCTGGGCCCTGACGCCGATCTGGGCCGCCGCGACCTGCTGATCGAGCATCTGCATGCCATCAACGACCGCCACCGCCAGCTGCGCAGCGACCACCTCGCCGCCCTGGCCGAGCTGATGCGCTTGTCGGTGACCGAGGTGCACGAGGTCGCGAGCTTCTATCACCACTTCGAGGTCGTGCGTCCCGGCGCCGACGGCCACTACCCGGTGGCTGCCGCGCTCACCGTGCGCGTCTGCGACGGCCTGGCCTGCGAGATGGCTGGCGCGCAGGAGCTGCTGGCCCGCTTGCCCGAGATCCTCGGCCGCGAGGTGCGCGTGATCGCCGCGCCCTGCATCGGCCGTTGCGAGCAGGCCCCGGCCGTGGCCGTGCACCAGCATCCCATCGCGAAGGCCACGGTCGAATCGGTGCAGGCGGCTGTGCAGGCGGGGGCCACCACCCACGAGCCCGCGCCCTACCAGGACCTGGCCGCCTACCGTGCCGCCGGCGGCTACACCTTGCTGGCCGAATGCCTGACGGGCGTGCGCGACGTCGAATCCGTCCTCCAGACCCTCGAACATTCCGGCCTGCGCGGCCTGGGCGGCGCGGGCTTCCCGGCCGGCCGCAAGTGGCGCATCGTGCGCGGCGCGCCCGGCCCGCGCCTGATGGCGGTCAACATCGACGAGGGCGAGCCCGGCACCTTCAAGGACCGGACCTACCTGGAGCAGCATCCGCACCTCTTCCTCGAAGGCCTGCTGATCGCCGCCTGGGCGGTCGGCATCGAGGCCTGCTACATCTACCTGCGCGACGAATACCACGGCTGCCGCGCCCTGCTCGAACGCGAACTGGCCGCGCTGAAGGCCGCGCCGCCGCTGCCGGAAGGCCATGCCCTGCCGGCGATCGAATTGCGCCGCGGGGCCGGGGCCTACATCTGCGGCGAAGAGTCCGCGATGATCGAATCCATCGAGGGCAAGCGCGGCATGCCGCGGCTGCGGCCGCCCTATGTGGCGCAGGTGGGCCTCTTCGGCCGGCCCACGCTGGAGCACAACTTCGAGACGCTCTACTGGGTGCCCACGCTGCTGCAGCGCGGCGCCGCGTGGTTTGCCGGCCAGGGCCGCCACGGCCGCAAGGGTCTGCGCAGCTTCTCGGTCAGCGGCCGGGTCGCGAAGCCCGGCGTGCACCTGGCGCCGGCCGGTATCACCCTGCAGGAGCTGGTCGACGAGTACTGCGGCGGCATGCTGCCCGGCCACACGCTCTACGCCTACCTGCCGGGCGGCGCCTCGGGCGGCATCCTGCCGGCCTCGATGGCCGACATCCCGCTGGACTTCGACACCCTGCAGCCGCACGGCTGCTTCATCGGCTCGGCCGCGGTGATGGTGCTGTCCGACCAGGACCGCGTGACCGATGCCGCACGCAATCTGATGGCCTTCTTCGAGCACGAGAGCTGCGGCCAGTGCACCCCCTGTCGCGCCGGCACGGCCAAGGTGCGCGAGCTGATCGCCCAGCCCGTCTGGGACCGCGAGCTGATCGCCGACCTGTCCCAGGTCATGCGCGACGCCTCCATCTGCGGCCTGGGCCAGGCCGCGCCCAACCCGGTGGACTGCGTCATCAAGTACTTCCCGCAGGAGCTGTCCGCATGAACGCCCGCACCCCCGACACCGTGCTGAGCGAAGCCCTGCCCACGGTCGAGTTCAGCCTGAACGGCCAGACCGTGCAGGCCAAGGAAGGCCAGACGATCTGGGCCGTCGCCCAGGCCCAGGGCGTGACCATCCCGCACCTCTGCCACAAGGAAGGCCTGGCCCCCGCCGGCAACTGCCGCGCCTGCGTGGTGGAGGTGGCGGGCGAACGCACCCTGGCCGCGTCCTGCTGCCGCGCCGTGGCGCCCGGCATGAAGGTCGAGACCGAGAGCCCGCGTGCGCTCAAGTCGCGCGCCCTGGTGCTGGAGCTGCTGCTCAGCGATGCCGGCGCCACGACCGATGTGCACACCCAGGCCTCCGAGCTGAGCGCCTGGGCCGCCAGGGTCGGCGTGACGGAAAGCCGCTTCCCGGCCCGCAACCCGCACTATGCGGCGCCCGACCTCAGCCACGCCGCCATCGCCGTGAACCTGGATGCCTGCATCCAGTGCACCCGCTGCCTGCGCGCCTGCCGCGACATCCAGGGCAATGACGTGATCGGCCTGGCCCTGCGCGGCCCGCACGCCAAGATCAGCTTCGATGCCGATGCGCCGCTGGGCGAATCGTCCTGCGTCGCCTGCGGCGAATGCGTGCAGGCCTGCCCCACCGGCGCGCTGATGCCGGCGCGCGGCGCCGGCCTGGCCACCATCACGAAGGAGGTCGATTCGGTCTGCCCCTTCTGCGGCGTCGGCTGCCAGCTGCGCCTGCACGTGGGCCCGGCCCAGGAGAGCGCGCCCGAGGGGCCGCAGAAGGTGCACTACGTGACCGGCCTGGACGGCCCGGCCAACCACGGCCGCCTGTGCGTGAAGGGCCGCTACGGTTTCGACTACATCCACCATCCGCGCCGCCTAAGCACCCCGCTGATCCGCCGCGAGGGCGTGAAGAAGGACCCGGCCGACATCGACCGCGTCAAGTCCGGCGAGGTGGCGCTGGAGGCCCTGTTCCGCCCCGCGAGCTGGGATGAGGCGCTGGACTTCGCCGCCGGCGGCCTGAAGGCGATCCGCGACGAGGCCCTGGCCGCCGGCCTGCGTGGCCGCGCCATCCCCCTGGCCGGCTTCGGCTCGGCCAAGGGCAGCAACGAGGAGGCCTACCTCTTCCAGAAGCTGGTCCGCCAGGGCTTCGCGACCAACAACGTCGACCACTGCACCCGGCTCTGCCACGCCAGTTCGGTGGCGGCGCTGCTGGAAGGCGTGGGCTCGGGCGCGGTCAGCAATCCGGTGGCCGATGTCGAGCAGGCCGGGCTGATCTTCCTGATCGGCGCCAACCCGGTGGTCAACCACCCGGTGGCCGCGACCTGGATCAAGAACGCGGTCGACCGCGGGGCCAAGCTGGTCATCGCCGATCCGCGCCGCAATGCCCTCAGCCGCCGCGCCACCTGGCACCTGGCCTTCCGCCCGGACACCGACGTGGCCCTGCTCAACGGCCTGCTGCACGTGATCATCGCCGAGGGCCTGGTCGACGCCGGCTTCATCGCCGAGCGCGTGCGCGGCTACGAGGCGCTGCAGGCCGCGGTGGCCGAAGCCACGCCCGAGCGCATGGCCGAGATCTGCGGCATCGATGCCGACACGATCCGCGCCGTGGCCCGCGCCTTCGCCACCAGCAAGGGCTCCATGATCCTGTGGGGCATGGGGGTCAGCCAGCATGTGCACGGCACCGACAACGCGCGCGGCCTGATCGCCCTCTCGATGATCACCGGCCAGATCGGCCGGCCCGGCACCGGCCTGCATCCCCTGCGCGGCCAGAACAATGTGCAGGGTGCCTCGGATGCGGGCCTGATCCCCATGATGCTGCCCAACTACCAGCGCGTGGCCGAAGCCGGCGTGCGCGCCAGCTTCGAGCAGCTCTGGGGCGAGGGCCTGCTGCCGCGGCTGGAGGCCGAGCCCGGCCTGACCGTGGTCGAGATCATGCATGCCGCCAGCGCGGGCAGGATCCGCGGCATCTACGTGGAGGGCGAGAACCCGGCGATGTCCGACCCGGATCTCAACCATGCGCGCGCGGCCCTGGCCAGCCTGCAGCACCTGGTGGTGCAGGACATCTTCGCGACCGAGACCGCCCTCCTGGCCGACGTGATCCTGCCCGCCTCGGCCCATGCCGAGAAGTGGGGCAGCTACACCAACACCGACCGCCTGATCCAGCCCGGCCGTCCGGCCACCCGGCCGCCCGGCGAGGCCCGCCAGGACCTCTGGGCCATCGAGCAGATCGGCCGCCGCCTGGGCCTGCCCTGGGCCTACTGGACCGCCGCCGATGGCGATGGCCAGGCCGCGGCCGAGGCCCCGGTGGCCCGCGTCTACGAGGAAATGCGCCAGGCCATGGAGCCGCTGGCCGGTGTGCCATGGAGCCGTCTGGTGCGCGAGAACGCGGTCATGACCCCGGCCGCGCGCGAGGATGCGCCCGGCGAGGCCATCGTCTTCATCGACCGCTTCCCGACCGACGACGGCCGGGCCCACCTGGTGCCCACCACCTTCGCCGCCGGCCCCGAGACCCGCGACGCCGACTACCCCCTGGTGCTGACCACCGGCCGCGTGCTGGAGCACTGGCACACCGGCGCGATGACCCGCCACGCCAGCATGCTGGAGGCCATCGCCCCGGCGCCGCTGGTGCAGATGCACCCGCTGGATGCCGAGCCGCTGGGCATCGCCGACGGCGCAGCCATCCGCATGGCCACCCGCCACGGCGAGGTGCAGGCCGTGGCCGTGCTCACGCCCGAGGTGCAGCGCGGCCAGGTCTTCATGGCCTTCGCCTACTGGGAGGCCGCCGCCAACCGCCTGACCGGCGACGCGCTGGATGCCGTCGCCAAGATCCCGGGCTTCAAGGTGACGGCGGTGCAGGTGCAGCCGGTGGCGGCTGCCCGCTGAACCCGGGGCCGGGGTGGGTGGGCCGCACGCGCCCGTCCGCCCCCGGGCAAACCCCTGAAGACGACATCTGCGCGGGCTGCGCGGCTCAAGTCTGCCGATGGTCCGGTCGATGAGCCGCCTACGCTTCACGCGTCCCCGTCCCCCTGCGGCCGATGCGTTCCGGGGGGGCAGGTCCGTCGTCTTCACCATCCGGACTGCCGCCGCGGCAGGGGGAGCCCCGCCATGTTTCATCTGCATCACTACCGCCTGACCGTCCGCATCGGTTCGGGCTTCCTGATCCTGACCCTGCTTTTCGCCCTGCTCGGCGGCCTGGGCCTGCTGGCCCTCGGCCGCATGGAGGCGGCCTTGCTGGCCGGCCAGACGGCCGCGGGCGTCGAGCTGGCCGCCACGCTGCGGCCGCTGATCGCGGGCGTGCTGGCGCTGGCCATGCTGACCGCCCTGGGCATGGCCTGGGCGACCCATGTCAGCTTCAGCCGTCCGGTGGAGCGGGTGGTGCAGGTCGTCAGCCGCATCGCCGGCGGCGACCTGGCCAGCCGCATCGAGGCCCAGGGCCGCGACGAGTTCGCCTGGCTCAACCACGAGTTGAACGCGATGCGCAAGAAACTGCAGCAGGCGCTCAGCGAGGTGCGCAGCTCCGCCGAGCAGGTCGAGGCCGCGTCCAGCGAGATCGCCTCGGGCAACAACGACCTCTCGGCCCGCACCGAGACCCAGGCCGGCAGCCTGCAGCAGACCGCCAGCTCGATGATGCAGCTCACCGGCACCGTCAAGCAGAACGCCGACAGCGCCCGCCAGGCCAATGAGCTGGTGATGGCCGCCAGCGACGTGGCCAGCCGCGGCGGCCAGGTCATGAGCCAGGTCGTCGCCACCATGCAGGCCATCAATGGCAGCGCGCAGAAGATCAACGACATCATCGGCGTGATCGACGGCATCGCCTTCCAGACCAACATCCTGGCGCTCAACGCCGCGGTGGAGGCGGCCCGGGCCGGCGAGCAGGGCCGTGGCTTCGCGGTTGTCGCTGGCGAGGTGCGCAACCTGGCCCAGCGCAGCGCGCAGGCGGCCAAGGAGATCAAGACCCTGATCGGCGACTCGGTCGACCGCGCCAGCGACGGCGCCCGCCAGGTCGACGAGGCCGGCGCGACCATGCAGGAGATCCTGCGCAGCGTGCAGAAGGTCACCGCGATCATGGGCGAGATCCGCCATGCCAGCGAGGAGCAGTCGGCCGGCATCCAGCAGATCAACCAGGCCATCGACCAGATGGACGGCGTGACCCAGCAGAACGCCGCGCTGGTCGAGCAGGCCGCGGCGGCCGCCGGCTCCCTGCGCGAGCAGGCCCAGAAGCTCACCGGCACCGTCGCCGTCTTCCGCCTGGCGGCCTGAGCGGCCCGTCCCGGGGGACAGGACCCGGGGCATTGGCCCCAGGGCTGGGGTAAATGCCCCAGCCGACTCCCCCGGCGCGACCCGCGGACAGCGCGGCCGCCGCCCGGTCGGCGGGGCCGGTCCCCTGGGCGCCCGCCGCGGCCCTGGGCCGATGCCGCAGCCGGGGGCGGCCCGGGCCGTGCGCCTGCATCTTGCGACATCGGGGCATCCCGTCCCGGAGTCCATCATGCCCCTGATCCTTTCCAAGACGCCCGCACGCGCCGGCCGACGCGTCCAGCCCCTGCCGGGCCGCGCCCTGCTCGCCGCCCTGGGCCTGAGCCTGGCGGCCCTGGCCCTGCAGGTCCAGGCAGCGCCGATCGCCAGCCTCTCGGCCACCAGCGACTGCCCGGCCCTGGCTGCGGGCTGCAACCTGTCGACCATCGACGAGATTCCCTTCGGCAGCCTGATCATCCAGGCGCCGGGCAGCCCCGGCGACCGCAATCTGGACGTGTTCGCCCTCGACCTGGACCTCTCGCTGAGCGCCACGCCCGATGCCCAGGCCCTGATCGACAGCGACCAGGCCAACTTCACCGTCTCGATCTCGGCCGCGCTGCAGACGACCGACCCGATGGCCCCCGAGACCTACTTCAGCAGCTTCGCCTACACCGTGTCCGCCTTCCCCGGCGCCCCGGCCTTCACCTCGGCCAATGTCTTCACCGTGGCCACCCAGGGCAGCACCGTGCAGACCGATTTCGTCGACCTGGCGCCGCTGGGCACGCTCAGCCTGCCGCTGCGCATCGAGCTGCCGGCCCTGTTCGGCCAGCTCGCCGGGACCGACTACCAGGTCGATGCCTCGGTCTTCGTCCAGTCGGCCACGCCCGGCCTGAGCCTGACGGCCAAGCTGGCCCTGCTGGGCTTCCAGGCACCTGCCGCGCCGGTGCCCGAGCCGGGCCGCTGGGCCCTGATGCTGCTGGGCCTGGTCGCGCTGATGGCCGTCCCGAAGCGGGCGGCGCTGCGCCGCACAATCGACGGTTTCCGGACCGCCGAGGAGCCCGCATGCTCTATGTCTTCAAATCCGCCGCGACCGCTGACCTGCGGATGACCCAGGCCCATGGCGAGGGGGTGCTGCGCGCCCTAGGCCGCGAGCCCGCTCCCCAGGGCATCGTGCTGCCCGAGCAGGTGCCGGCGGCCCTGGCGGCGCTGGATGCCGCGATCCTCGGCGAGGAAGCCGCCTTCGCCGCGCTGGAAGACGCGGCCCGGGCCGAGGACAGGCCGCTGCCGACACGCCCCGCGGTCATGCTGCGCCAGCGCGCCTGGCCGCTGCGCCAGGCGCTCGAACGGGCCGCCGCGGCGGGCAAGCCGCTGGTGTGGGGGGTCTGAGCATGAGCGCCCGTGAACGCTGCGAGACCGAGCGCAAGCCGCGCCCTCCGGTGCCTGGCGAGGCCTGCCGGGTGCTCGTCATCCGCCATGGCGAGACCGACTGGAATGTCGGCAACCGCATCCAGGGCCAGCTCGACATCGGTCTGAATGCACAGGGCCGCTGGCAGGCGGCCCGGCTGGCCGAGGCCCTGGCCGACGAGCCCCTCGACGCGATCTACGCCAGCGACCTGCAGCGTGCCTGGCACACGGCCGAGGCCCTGGCCGCCGTCGGCCAGCCCCTGCCGCAGGCCGAGCCCGGCCTGCGCGAGCGCCATTTCGGCGTCTTTCAGGGCCTGGCCTGGGACGAGATCGCCCAGCAGCATCCCGAGGCGCACCGCCGCTGGAAGGCCCGCGACCCGGCCTTCGGCCCCCAGGACGGCGAGACCTTGAACAGCTTCTATGCGCGCGTGGTCGGCGTGGCCGAGCGCCTGCTGGCCCGGCACCCGGGACAGACCGTGGCCCTGGTGGCCCACGGCGGCGTGCTGGACTGCCTCTACCGCGCTGCCGCCCGGGTGGCGCTGGAGGCGCCACGCAGCTGGACCCTGCCCAACACCGGGGTCGGCCGCCTGCTGCACAGCCCGGAGGGCCTGGCCCTGGTCGGCTGGGCCGACACCCGCCACCTCGACGACCAGGTCGGCGCGGACGACGCGACGGTCGGCCCCGCGGCCTGAGGCCGCGCGGGCGGCGCCGGTCTCAGGCGCCGCCGCCCTCGGCGAACAGGCCACCGGTCGCGGCCGGCGGCGTCAGGCCCAGGTGGCGCCAGGCCGCGAGCGTGGCCACCCGGCCACGCGGCGTGCGCTGCAGATAGCCCTGCTGGATCAGGTAGGGCTCGATCACATCCTCGATCGTGCCGCTCTCCTCGCCGATGGCCGCGGCCACGTTGTCCAGGCCGACCGGCCCGCCGTCGAAGCGGTGGATCACTGCCTCCAGCAGCTTGCGGTCCATCAGGTCGAAGCCCTGCGGGTCCACGTCGAGCATGGCCAGGGCCTTGTCGGCCAGCGGCGCGTCGATCCGGCCGTCGCCCTTGACCTCGGCGTAGTCCCGCACCCGGCGCAGCAGGCGGTTGGCGATGCGCGGCGTGCCGCGGCTGCGGCGCGCGATCTCCTGCGCGCCAGCCGCATCGATCGGCGCATTCAGCAGGCCGGCCGAGCGGGTGACGATGCGCGCGAGCTCCTTGGGCGTGTAGAACTCCAGCCGCGCGACGATGCCGAAGCGGTCGCGCAGCGGGTTGGTCAGCATGCCGGCGCGGGTGGTGGCGCCCACCAGGGTGAAGGGCTGCAGGTCGAGCTTGATGCTGCGTGCGGCCGGGCCCTCGCCGATCATGATGTCGATCTGGTAGTCCTCCAGCGCCGGGTAGAGGATTTCCTCGACCACCGGGCTCAGGCGGTGGATTTCGTCGATGAACAGGACGTCGTTGGCCTCCAGATTGGTCAGGATGGCCGCCAGGTCCTTGGGCTTCTCGAGCACCGGGCCGCTGGTCTGGCGCAGCTTCACCCCCAGCTCGGCCGCGATGATGTGGCTCAGCGTGGTCTTGCCCAGGCCCGGGGGGCCGAACAGCAGCACATGGTCCAGGGCCTCGCCGCGCTTGCGGGCGGCGTCGATGAAGATCTCCAGCTGCTCGCGGGCCTTGGCCTGGCCCACATAGTCCTGAAGCAGGCGCGGGCGCAGCGCGCGCTCCAGCGCTTCCTCCTGCCGCGAGGCCGGGGCCGGCGTGATCAGGCGCCCGGCCGGGGCCGGCGCAAAGTCGTCGGTGTGGATGCTCACGAGGGTTCCGGGTGGCGAGACTGCAGTGTCTCAGGGCCGCAGCGCATGCACGCCGCCCTGCCAGCGCAGCAGCACGGCGCCGGGCTCGATGCGCTCGATGCGCACGCCTTCGGCCACCGGCTCGCCTTCGTGCCGGATCTGGCCGTTGACGATCAGCAGGCGGCTGGCCGGATCCTCCGCATGCACCACGCCATCGATGCGCTGGCCCTGCAGGGCCGCCTGCAGGCCGGCGGGCTGCTCGCGCAAGGGCCGGGGGACCGGGCTCGGGGCGGGGGCGCTGTCGGCCACCGGGGCCGGCGGCACGGCGGCACGGGCCCCCGGGCGGGCGGCCGGTTCGTCCGCTTCAGCACCCCGGGGGCGGGAGGCGGGCGGGCGCGGACTCGGTCGGTTGGCCAGCCGGGGCGGGGCATCGGCCACCTCGCCGGGGGGCCGGATGGGGGGGGCGGCGCGCGGCACGGCTGGCGGTGGCGCGGGGGGCAGCTCGAAGGGCAGGGCCTGGAAGCCGACGCCGGCCCCGGCCACGGTGCCGGGCGGGCGGGCGGGCGGCTCGAGGGTTTCCGCTGGGGCGGGCCGGGCCACGCCGGGCGACGGGGCTGGCGGCGGCGGGGACGCGGCCTGCTGCGGGGCGGGGCTCGGCGCGGGCCAGAGGGCCCAGGCGAGCGCACCGGCCAGCAGGGCACCGCCCAGACTGGCCAGCAGCAGAAGGGGGCGGCGCCCCCGCTCGTCCCCGGCCGCGGGCGGCGGGGCGAGGCGGGTCACGGCCTCTCGGCTGGGGGCCTGGCCGCGCTGGCGTTCGGCATCGGCGCGGCGCAGGGCATCGAGGATGGTGGACATGTCGAGGGGCTCCGGCCTCAGGCGCCGGGGCGGCGGTCGAGCCGGGGCTCGGGGGCGCCCAGGGCGCGGTTCAGGTGCATCAGGGTCAGCGGGCCGACCAGGCCATCGACCGGCAGGCCGTGCTGGCGCTGGAAGGCGCGGATCCGCTCCCGCAGGCTGCTGCCCGCCGGCAGGCCGCCGCCCTGCGCAGGGCCCAGCCGGGCGAAGGCGCGCTCCAGCAAGGCTTCGTCGACCGCCCGGCCGGGCCCGCGGTAGCCTGGGGTCGGTCGCCACAGGGTCAGGAAGACCAGGCGGCCGGCCGAGGCCAGGCGGGGGGCGGGCAGGATGCGGGGACCGGCGGCATCCTCGACGTCGGCCCCGGCGGGCGACCAGCCGCGCAGCAGCACGGGCTGGCTGCTGCGGCCCTCGGCGTCGCGCCAGTCGAGCAGGCCCGGTCGGTCCAGGCGGCGCAGGGTGTCGGCCCGCAGTTCCAGGCGCTGGCAGCGCAGGCCGTGGGCGGCTGCGGCCTCGCAGGGCTCGGGTCCGACCAGGCTTTTGGCAGGCAGACCCCAGCGCCGGGCGAGGGCGGCCCACAGCGCATCTTGGGGCGACACCGCGGCGGGGGCGGAGGCCGCCCTGGCGGCTGCGCTCGCTTCGCCGGGCGCGGCGGCCGGGGCCGAATCGGGGGCCTGCGGCGCCGAGGTCCCCGCCGGGGTGGTGGGAGCCTCGCGGGCGGCAACGGGCGGGGGCGGGGCGGCCACGGGGGCGGCGACAGGGTCGGCCGGCCCGAAGCTGCGGCCCAGGCCCCAGCCCAGGGCCAGCGTCAGCAGCAGGCCGAGCCCGGTGAGCAGCCGCCGCCGGCTCGGGCGGCGTGCGGGGCGGGCCAGCGCCTCCTCGGCCGCTTGCGCCACGGTCCGACGATCGACCCGCGACCGGTCCGCCGCGTAGGCGGCCAGCAGCGCGCGGTCGGCCAGCAGGTTGATGCGGCGTGGCACGCCGCCACTGCGGCGGTGGATCAGCCGCAGGGCCTCGGCGTCGAAGGGGCTGCCGCCGCGTGCGCCGGCGATGGCCAGGCGGTGGGCGATGTAGTGCCGCGTCTCGGCCTCGGTCAGCGGGCCGAGGTGGTAGCGGGCGATCACGCGCTGCGCGAGCTGCTCCAGCTCGGGCCGCGCCAGCAGCTCGCGCAGCTCGGGCTGGCCGATCAGCACGATCTGCAGGAGCTTGCGTTCGCGCGTCTCCAGATTGGTGAGCAGCCGCAGCTGTTCCAGCACCGCGGCGTCGAGGTTCTGGGCCTCGTCGATCACCAGCACGGCCTGGCGGCCGGCGGCATGGCCTTCGAGCAGGAAGGCATTCAGCGGGTCGACGCAGCCCTTGACCGTGGCCTCGCCCGCGGGCGGATGCGGCAGGCCGAATTCCTCGCAGACCGTGGTCAGCAGTTCGACGACGCTGAGCTTGGGGTTGAAGATGTAGGCGACCCGGCAGTGCGCCGGCATCTGTTCGAGGAAGGCGCGGCAGACGGTGGTCTTGCCCGCGCCGATCTCCCCGCTGAGCAGCACGACGCCGCCGCCGCTGTCCAGGCCGTAGAGCAGGTGGGCCAGGGCCTCGCGGTGGTGGTCGCTGAGGTAGAGGAAGCGCGGATCGGGGGCGATCGAGAAGGGCGGGTGCTCAAGCCCGAAATGGCGCGCGTACATGGGCCCGAGCATAGCGAGCCCGCGCGACTCAGCCCGCCGGGCCCTCGCCGGCCTCAGGGCCCTTGCCGGCGGCCGGCCGCGGCGGCTTGGGCCGGGGCGGCTTGCTGGTGTGCAGCAGCTGGGTGGCCTTGGCCATGTCCCCCCCGAGCAGGGCCGGCAGGGCCAGGGTCGCGCGGATCACCGAGGCTTCGATGGCCTCGCGCTGCGGCGAGGGCGGCTTGCCGAGCACATAGCCCGCCACCGCGGCCTTGTCGCCGGGGTGGCCGATGCCGATGCGCAGCCGCCAGTAGTCGCCCGTGCCCAGCTGGGCGTGGAGGTCGCGCAGGCCGTTGTGCCCGGCATGGCCGCCGCCGAACTTGAGCTTGAGCTCGCCGGGCGGCAGGTCCAGCTCGTCGTGGGCCACCAGGATCTCGGCCGGGGCGATCTTGAAGAAGCGAGCCAGCGCGCCGACCGACTTGCCCGAGAGGTTCATGAAGGTCATCGGCGCGAGCAGCCAGACCGGGCCTTCGAGGCCCGGCAGCGGCCGGGCCACCCGCGCGACATTGCCGAAGTAGCCGCGCTCGGGCACCAAGTGGGCCTTGAGCTCGCGCGCCACCGCGTCCAGCCACCAGAAGCCGGCGTTGTGGCGGGTGGCCTCGTACTCGGGGCCGGGGTTGCCCAGGCCGACCAGCAGGCGGATCGTCATCGGAGGACCTTTCAGGGGAGGGCGGTGGGCCGCAAAGCAAGAAGCCCCGGCGGGCCGGGGCTTCTGGTGGGGCGAAGGATCGCAAGGGCCCGCAGGCCGCTGTCGATTACTTCTTGCCCTTCTTCTTCTCCGGGGCCGGGGCGGCGGCCACGACGATGACTTCCTCGACCGGCTCGACCACCGACAGGATCGGGGGGTTCTTCTTGCCGTGGGTCAGGACCTTGGCATCGGCCGGCAGCTTGACGTCCTCGACGTGCAGGGTCTGGCCCTTGACCACGTTCGACACATCGACTTCCAGGAACTCGGGCAGCTTCTCGGCCAGGCACTCGATCTGGAGCTCGTGGACGATGGGGTTCAGCGTGCACTTGTCCAGCTTCACGGCCGGCGAGTTCTCGCCACCGACGAAGTGCAGCGGCACCTTCTTCTTGAGGCGGGTGGTCGCATCGACGCGCTGGAAGTCCACGTGCAGGATCAGCGGCTTGAAGGGGTGGTACTGCACGTTGCGCAGCAGCACCTTGGTGGTGGCGCCGGCCAGTTCCATGTCCAGGATGGACGAGTGGAAGGATTCCCTCTTCAGCGCGTGGAACAGCGCGTTGTGGTCCAGCTCGATGGTGGCGGGCTCGCCGGCACCGTAGACGATGCCGGGGGTGCGGCCGGTGTTGCGCAGGCGGCGGCTCGCTCCGGTCCCCTGCTTCTCGCGCGCGAAGGCAACGAAGTTCATGGTGATGCTCCAGTGTGGAAGGGGGCCCGCGACCAGGTCCCCCGGGTGATGCGACGGCGCGGCAGGCTGCCGTGCCGTCGCGGATGCAGCCGGATCAGAAGTTGTTGTTCTGTTCCGAGAAAAGGGAGGTCACCGACTCGCCGTCGGTGATGCGGCGGATGGTCTCGGCGAAGAGGAAGGCCACCGAGAGCTGGCGGATCTTGGTCGTGCCCAGGGCCTCGGGACGCAGCGGGATGGTGTTGGTGATCACCACCTCGTCGAGCTGCGACCCCTTGATGCGCTCGATGGCCGCGCCCGAGAAGACCGGGTGCGTGCAATAGGCCAGCACGCTCTTGGCGCCACGGCTCTTCAGCACCTCGGCGGCCTTCACCAGCGTGCCGGCCGTGTCGATCATGTCGTCCATGATCACGCAGTTGCGGCCCTGGATGTCACCGATCACATGCATGACTTCGGACACATTGGCGGCCGGCCGGCGCTTGTCGATGATGGCGAGATCGGTTTCGAGCTGCTTGGCCAGCGCACGGGCACGCACCACGCCGCCGACGTCCGGCGAGACGACGATCAGGTTCTCGTACTGCCGGCTGCGCAGGTCGGACAGCAGGACCGGCGAGGCGTAGATGTTGTCGACGGGGATGTCGAAGAAGCCCTGGATCTGGTCGGCGTGCAGGTCCATCGTCAGCACGCGGTTCACGCCGACGACTTCGAGCATGTTGGCGACGACCTTCGCGCTGATCGGCACGCGGGTCGAGCGCGGGCGCCGATCCTGGCGAGCGTAGCCGTAGTAGGGAATCACCGCGGTGATCCGGCCCGCCGAGGCGCGCTTGAGCGCATCGACCATGATGCAAAGCTCCATCAGGTGCTCATTGGTCGGCGCGCAGGTGGGCTGCACGACGAAGACCTCGCGGCCACGCACGTTCTGCTGGATCTCGACCGTGACTTCGCCGTCGGAGAAATGGCCGACCGCCGCCCGGCCCAGCTCCAGGCCCAGGTGGCGAGCGATCTCCTGCGCGAGCGCCGGATTCGCGTTGCCGGTGAAGATCACGGTGTTCGAGAGCATCGCTTCTCCGATCGGTGCGGGTGAGACCACATCTAGGCCCTCAGCAACGACAAAGCGCCCCGAAGGGCGCCGTGTCGGATGAACTCTGGCAGGGGAGGAAGGACTCGAACCCTCGCATGTCGGAATCAAAATCCGATGCCTTGACCAACTTGGCGACTCCCCTACACCGGTCCGCGCTTGCGCGTGAACCTGAAACTGTCGCCGGCCTGGAACCTGTCCCGTGCGACCGGCGGCTTACACCGCGAAGTCGGACAAGGGATGACGCTCCAGTCCCCGGCCCAGCCACCCTGTCCACCCCTCCGGCAGCGATCTGAGCTGCTGCCGGGCCTGGATTGCCTGGGCTTCTGAACCGATTTCCGCAAACACCGCGCTGCCTGAACCTGTCATGCGGCTGTGATCACCGCACCGGGCTGCAAGCGCCACGGCTTCCTGCACTTGAGGGCTGTAGGCCGTCGCCGGCTGCTGCAGATCGTTGTGCTTGAACCCGTCGGGGTCTGCAAGAAAGTCCAAGAGTGTAGCCGGTTTCGTGTCTCGGCCCAAGAGGGGGCTCGCAAAAATTGCGGCGGTCGGCACGGCGATGGGGGGTTTAAGCAACAGCCAGCGCTGGGGTCGCAGGTCGACCGGCTGCAGCGCCTCACCAATGCCTTCGACCCAGGCGTTGCGGCCGCCGATGAAGAAGGGCACATCCGCGCCGAGTCCCAGGGCCAGCCTGGCCAGCCTTGCGCGCGGCCAGTGCAGGCCCCAGAGCTGGTTCAGGCCCAGCAGCACGGTGGCGGCATCGGAGCTGCCGCCACCGAGGCCGGCGCCCCAGGGCACGTGCTTCTCGATCGTGATGTCGACGCCGCGCCGCGTGCCGCTGGCCTGCTGCAGGGCCCGCGCGGCACGCAGGCAGAGGTCGTCGGCCGGGAGGGCCGGGCCGAGGTCATGGCGCTGCAGGCGGCCATCGTCGCGGGTCTCCAGATGCAGCAGGTCGCACCAGTCCACCAGTGCAAAGACCGACTGGAGCAGGTGGTAGCCGTCCTCGCGCCGGCCCGTCACGTGCAGGAACAGGTTGAGCTTGGCCGGAGCCGGGAGGTCCAGGAGGGTGCGCAGGCTCACGGGGCGGTGTCGGTGTCCAGCCGCACGCGCAGACGCAGCAGCGGCGGGTCGATGCGTTGCAGTTCGATCCGGCCCTCGGCCTGGCGGCTCAGGTCGATGCGCCAGCCCAGCTGCCGGAATCCGCCGGGCACCGGCTCGCTGAGGCCGAGCCGGCTCGGCCGGCCACGCAGCCAGTCGGGCAAGGCCTCCAGCGGCACCGACTCGCCCAGCGCATGCCGCGCGAGGTCGTCGAGGTCGTCGTAGTCGTGCTCGCCCTGGGCATCGCGCAGCCAGACACGGCCCGGTCGCCAGCGTGCCTCGGCCAGGCGGCTGCCCAGCGGGCTGTTCAGGATGAAGAGGCCCTGGTCCGAGCCGCCCTCCAGCGCAAAGCTGGCGCTCAGGGACTGAGGCGGCTCCCCTTCGCTGAGCAGCGCGAAGCGGCCGCTCAGGCTCTGCGGGGCGGTCAGCCGTGGCGGGCTCGCACAGCCGGCCAGGGCCGTGGCGGCCAGCAGGGCGAGCAGGCGCCGCCGGGGGCCATGGCCCCGCACATCGCGTCGGGGCCTCACAGGCGGATCTTCAGGCGCTGCAGGGTCTCCTGCAGCACTTCGTTGGCGGCATCGCGCTGCTGCACCTCCCGCCAGACGCGCGCGGCCTCGTCCTTCCTGCCCATCACCCACAGCACTTCACCCAGGTGGGCGCCGATCTCGGGATCGGGCCGCGAGGCGTAGGCCGTCTGCAGCGCTTCCAGCGCCTCCTGATGGCGGCCCATGCGGTAGGCCACCCAGCCCAGGCTGTCGAGCAGGTAGGGCTCGCCGGGGGCCAGTTCCAGCGCCCGCTGGATCAGGGCACGGGCCTCGGGCAGCCGCACATTGCGATCGGCCAGCGTGTAGCCCAGCGCGTTGTAGGCATGGTGATGCTGGGGTTGGAGCTGGATGACCTTGCGCAGCAGGACCTCCATCTCCTCGTAGCGCTGGCGCTTCTCCGCCAGCATGGCGCGCTCGTAGAGCACGTCGACATCGTTCGGGAACAGTTCCTCGGCCCCTTGCAGCACCGCGTCGGCCTGCCCCCAGCGCTTGGCCTCGCGCAGCAGGGTGGCCTCGGCCATCAGCTTGCCGCGAGCGGCCTCCGGCGTGTCGGCCGGCAGATCCTGGAGCAGCCGGCGTGCGCCGTCGACGTCGCCGCGCTGGGCCATCAGCGTCGCGCGCCGGCTCTGCAGCAGCAGGGCCGGCGCCTCCTCGATGCGGTCCAGCCAAGCCTCCGCGGCGCGGAGGTCGCCGCGCTTCTCGGCGGCCTGCGACAGCACCATCATGGCCTGGCTTCGCTGCCGGCGCAGCTCGCTCTGGGGATCGGGCCGGCCGTCGGGGCGGTCGGCGTCGTCGGCCTCGACGGTGTCCGGATGGCCGCTGGCAAGCGCCCCTGCGCGCTCGCTGCGAACGAGGAACTCCCCCAGCGTCTGCTCGGATTCCGTGTACTGGCGCAGCTCGAACTGCAGCGCACCCAGGGTCAGCCAGGCCTCGGTGAGGTCGGGCGCCTCACGGGTCACGGTCTGCAGCAGGCCCAGGGCTTCGCCATGACGTTCCTGGCCCGCGAGGCCGCGGGCGTAGATGAGCCGAACCGCGTTCAGGGTCGAGCCGCCGGCCGGGCCCTGGGCCTTGAGGTAGCGCTGCACCATCGGCTCGGCCACCGGCTGGGCCTTGCTCATCAGCTCGAGGGCCAGCAGCACGGCCGCCTCGCTCTGGGGTTGGACTTGCTGGGCCGATTGCAGGGCAGCCAGGCTCTCGTCGACCCGCTCGGCAGCCAGGCGAGCGCGAGCCAGCGCGACCCAGGCCGCGGCCGCGACGGCCGGATCGGCGTCCTTCTGATAAGGCGCGACGACGCGCTCGACCACCCCGACGATGGCCTCCGGCTTCGCACCGCGGCCGAGCGTGCGGGGCAGGGCGAGCAGGCCCCCGGCGCGGTCCGCCGGCGGGATCAGGCCCAGCAGGGTCTTCAGCGGCTCGACGGTGTCGCCCACCCGGTTCAGCGCAATCAGCAACTGCACCTCGTAGCGGAGTGCATCGAGCGACTTCGGCGCCGCAACCCGCCAGGCCTGGACGGCGCTGAGCGCCTGGTCGCCCGCCCGTGCTTCCACGGCGATGTCGGTGGCGCGGCGGAACAGGGCCTCCTCCTTGCTGCGCCGTGCGGCGTCGAGCAGCAGCTGGTAGGCCGCCCCGGGGTTCTGGGCCCGCAGCTCGAGCTCGCCGATCAGGATCAGGTGGAAGAGCTCGCCGCTGAGCGCCGAGTTCTGGGCGGTGGACGGCTTGGTGCTTGTGCCAGCCCAGGCCGGCATCAGCCCGGACGCGGCCCCCACCCCCAGCGTGGCACCGGCCATCAGCAAGGCAAGGACGGGACGGCGCAGCTTCTGCATGGGGACTCCAAGGGTTCCAAATCGATTCTAGGTGGGCCGGGATAATCCCCCGATGCCCGAGTTGCCCGAGGTCGAGACCACCCGCCGAAGCCTGCTCGGCGCCCTGCCCGGGGCCCGGATCGAGGCTGTCCGCCTGGGCCTGCCCCTGCGCTGGCCGCTGGGCTGCGCGGCACAGGAACTGGTCGGTCGCAGGCTGCTGGACGTGCGGCGGCGCGGCAAGTACCTCTGGCTGCCGCTGGCCGTCCCCCCCGGCGCGGTGGAGGACGGCTTGTTGATCCATCTCGGCATGTCCGGTTCACTGGCCTTCGGCGCGCTGCCGCCCTCCGGGCCCTGGGACCATGTCGAGATCGCCACCGACCGCGGCCTGCTGCGCCTGACCGACCCGCGCCGCTTCGGCTCGGTCTGCTGGTCGCCGGCGATCGACCGGGGCCTGGCCGGCGAGCGCCTGGCCGACCTGGGCATCGAGCCCTTCGACCCCGGCTTCGGCGGTGCGCTGCTGCGCGCGCGCTGGAAGGACAAGCGGGTCGCCGTCAAGCAGGCCCTGCTGGCCGGCGATGCGGTCGTCGGCGTGGGCAACATCTATGCAAGCGAGGCCCTGTTCGCCGCCGGCATCGACCCGCGCACGCCCGCCGGCCGCCTCGGCCCGCTGCGCTGCGAGCGCCTGGCCGGCGCGGTGCGGGCCGTGCTCGGCCGCGCGCTGGACCTGGGCGGCAGCACGCTACGCGATTTCAAGGACGCGCACGGCATGGACGGCGCTTTCCAGGACGAGGCCCAGGTCTACGGCCGCGAGGGCCAGCCCTGCACCCGCTGCGGCCCGGCCCGGCGCGTGCTGCGCATCGTGCAGGGCCAGCGGGCCACCTACTTCTGCCGCGGCTGCCAGCGGCCCTGAGCCGCGCGCCGCCCGGCCCGAGCCTGTCCATGTCCAAAGACCGCCCCGCCGTCGGCCGCCTGCGCGAAGCCGCCGCTCCCTTCGAGCCGACCGTCAGGGCGGACTGGCCGGCCACCGTCGTCGCCTGGCAGCGCCGCCACGGCCGCCATGCCCTGCCCTGGCAGGCCACGCGCGATCCCTACCGCGTCTGGCTGTCGGAAGTCATGCTGCAGCAGACCCAGGTCAAGACCGTGCTGGCCTACTACGGCCGTTTCCTGCAGCGTTTCCCGGACGTGCAGGCCCTGGCCGCCGCGCCGCTCGACGAGGTGCTGGCCGCCTGGGCCGGCCTGGGCTACTACCGCCGTGCGCGCCTGCTGCATGCTGGCGCGCAGGCCGTGGTCGCCGAGCATGGGGGCTGCTTTCCCGCCACCGCCGCGGGCCTGCAGGCCCTGCCGGGCATCGGCCGTTCGACGGCCGCGGCCATTGCCGCCTTCTGTTTCGGCGAGCGGGCCGCCATCCTGGATGGCAATGTCAAGCGCGTGCTGGCGCGCGCCTTCGGCCTGGGCGAGCCGCTGCAGGGGGCCGCGGCTGAACGCCGGCTCTGGGCCCGCGCGGAGGCCCTGCTGCCGGACGCCGCGGAGGACATGCCGGCCTACACCCAGGGCCTGATGGATCTGGGCGCCACCGTCTGCACGCCACGCTCGCCGGCCTGCGTTCTCTGCCCGCTGGCCGATCGCTGCGTGGCCCGTGCCGAGGGCCGGCCCGAGGCTTATCCCCTGCGCGGCCCACGCCTGCAGCGCGGTCGCCGCGAGCACCACTGGCTGTGGCTTGTTGCACCCGACGGCGCGGTCTGGATGCAGCAGCGCCCTGCCGCGGGGGTGTGGGCGGGGCTCTGGACCCTGCCGCTCATCGAGGGCGAAATGGGGCTTCAGCAGCAGATCGAGGCCCTGGCGGCAGGCCTGGGCCTCGATCTGCAGGTCGAGCTGCAACCCACGCTGCAGCATGCGCTGACCCATTTCGATTGGGTGCTGCATCCGCGCCGCCTGCTGCTGCCGGCCCGGCCGGCGGCCCTGCCAGAAGGCCTGCTGCCCGGCCGCTGGCAGCCGCCTTCGGCCTGGGCCGGCCTGGCCCTGCCGGCCCCCCTGAAGAAGCTGCTCGGTGCCTGAGCCCGGCCTCAGCCGGCCAGGCTGCGCAGTGCGCGGCGGATGCCGTCGGCCACGCTGCTGCCCGCGGGCAGGGCCTTCACGGCGGCCTGGGCTTCGCGCTCGCTGTAGCCCAGCGCGATCAGGGCCTGCAGGATGTCGGCCTGGGCCTCGGCCGAGCCGTCGCCGCTTGCGGCCGGGCTGCCTGCGGGCAGGTCCAGCGCCGGGGCGATCTTGCCCTTGAGCTCCAGCAGCAGGCGCTCCGCCGTCTTCTTGCCGATGCCCGGCACCTTGACCAGGCGGCTCGCATCCTGGCGGGCCACGGCCTGGGCCAGGTCCTCGACCGACAGGCCCGAGAGCAGCGCCAGCGCCATCTTCGGCCCGACGCCGCTGATTCGGATCAGCTGGCGGAAGCTGCTGCGCTCGGCTTCGCTGAGGAAGCCGAACAGCAGCTGCGCGTCCTCGCGGACGATGAAATGGGTGCGCAGCGTCACCGGCTCGCCCAGGCCGGGCAGCAGGTAGAAGCTGGACATGGGCACGTCGACCTCGTAGCCGACGCCCTGCACCTCGACGAGCACCTGCGGCGGCGTCTTGGCCAGCAGCAGGCCGCGGAGCTGGCCGATCATGAGGACACTCCCCCGGCAGGCGGCCGGCGGCGGACAGGGGCCGCGCGCATCAGCGGCGGAACAGGCCCAGGCGCTGCGCCTCCAGCGCGGCCTCGGCGCGCGAACTCACGTTGAGCTTGCGGTAGATCTGCTTCACGTAGTCGGCGATGGTGTGGCGCGACAGGCCCAGCTGCACGCCGATCTCGGGCAGCGTGAAGCCCTTGGCCACGCGCAGCAGCACCTCGGTCTCGCGCTCGGTCAAGGACACATTCGGCATCGGGTTGGCCGCCTGCGTGACCGCGCTCTGGGCCTGCTTGGTGAAGTACTGGATCACCCGCCGGGCAATCGACGGCGACAGGGGCGGCTCGCCCTGGGCGATGCGCTGCAGCTGTTCGGCGATCTGCTGGCGGGACTGCTCCTTCAGGATGTAGCCGAAGGCGCCGGCCTGCAGGGCGGGAAAGAGGTGCTCGTCGTCGTCGTGGATGGTGACGACCACCGAGCGCGCGTCGGGCTGCACGTCGCGCAGCACGCCGACCACGTCCGTGCCCGAGCCATCGGGCAGGCCCAGGTCGATCAGTGCCAGCTCGAACCGGTGCGTGCCGATGAGCATGCGCGCGTCATGCACGCGGGCGGCCTCGCTGATGACCGCGTCGGGGTAGACCTGGGCGACCAGCGCCTTCATCCAGGCACGGATCTCCGGCAGGTCTTCAAGCAGCAGGATGCGGTGCACGGTGTCCATGCGCCTGACTCTAGCAGCCGGGGCCGGCGCCGCGGCCGCCCCGTGCATCTCACAGGGGGATGGTGAGACGGATCGCGGTGCCGTAGCCCGGCCCGGTCTCGAACAGGCACTGCCCCTGCATCTGCTTGGCGCGGTTCTTCATGCTGCTGATGCCGTGGCCGCGGTCGAGGGGGCCATCCATCTCGGCCGGCATGCCGCGGCCGTTGTCATGGATGACGATGTGCAGGTCCGCATCCAGGCTGCAGCGCACCTTGCACAGCGAGGCACCGCTGTGCTTGATGATGTTGCTGACCGCCTCGCGCAGGATGCGGGTGGTCTGCACATAGGTCCGGGCCGACAGCGTACGCGGCAGCTCGGGCTCGTCGCCGACCCAGTCCATCTCGATGCCGGCCTCGCCGAGCCGGCCGACCGTCTCGGAGCGCCAGTCGGCCAGCGCATCGCCGAGCTGCACCGGCTTGCCGGCCAGGCCCCGCACCGAGAGCCGCATTTCCTCCAGGGCTTCGCGTGCGAGTGTGGAGATGCGCTCGTCGCCGCTGGTGTGGACGATGGTCAGCAGCTTGGCCCCCAGGTCGTCGTGCAGGTCGCCGGCGATGCGCTTGCGCTCGCGCTGGGCCATCTGCTCGGCGCGCTGGTCCGCCTCGATCGCATGCTGTCGCTCGGCATCAACGACCGCCTCACGGATACGTTGTTCAACGCTCCGGCGGGTCTCGTCCAGTGCGCGCACGACGGTCAAGAAGTTGGTGGTCCCGTGCATGACCAGGGCCAGCAGCAGCGGCGGCAACGCCAAGTGCACCGGTTGCACGGTGGGCACGCTCAAGACCCGGTCCTGGATGCCGACCTCGATCAGCAGCGCGGCGACCAGTGTCCCCAGGCCCAGGGCCAGGCCGAGGAAATCCCGTCCCTGCACCAGCCAGCTGGCCCGCAGGCAGATCACTGCCGCCCCGATCACCTCTGCGACCAGCAGCGCATATGCGGCGGCGGCCACCGCAAATCGATGCTGGGGTCCGGCAATCGCGAAGGCGATGGGGACCAGCAGTACCTGCAGCCACAGCAGGCCGTCGCGTCGAGACGGTCCGATGCCGGCGTGGCGCAGAAGAAACTGCACGCCGCAGACGCCCACCGGTACGTAGGCGCAGGTCCAGGCAGTTTCGGACCACAGCAGCGGCATTCCGGACTCGGTCCAGCCCGGTCGCGCGCTCACCACAGCCGCCCCAATCCCGACCAAGCCGAGGTACGTGGCTGCGGGCAGGCGCTGGGCCCAGCCCACACCGAAGAGGAAAACCCCCGTGAGCAATAACATCAGCGCGACGGACTGGCCCAGCGTGACGTTCCAGAACATCTGGCGATCCCGCAGCTCTGCCATCAGATTCTGCGGGCCGAGGTACATCTCCGACAGGCCCCCCGCGCGCTGACGCGCCGTTACCTCGCCCAGCGCGTAGCCAGCGACCGCGATGTCCAGCCGGTTGCCGCGCTCGCGTAGCAAGGCAGGCGGCAGGCTGACCAGCTGCGCGCGATAGCACAGCATCGTGTAGGGTTCTTGCAGGTCGCCTCCCTGATGAAGCAGCGTGCCGTTCAGCCAGATGGAGTAGGTCGAGCACACCCGAGGGATGTAAACAGCGGGTAGCTTCGGCAGGATGCCAGCCAGCGAGGGCAGGTCGATCCGGTACCACGCCGTGCCGCTGTGCCCGGGACGGCTGCCGGCCCATTCGTCAGGCAGCTCGACGGCCGCGTAACGAGCCTCGGCGGGGGGCGGCGAGTTACCCGGCCAGCGCACGCCCTCCCCGGGGCCATGGGGCACGGTCAGCGATTCGGCCGCCTTCAAGGAAATTAGGGGTTCGGATCGGAATGTCCCTGGCCGGCTCCCGCCCCCAGGGGCTGCGTGTGCAAGCTGTGCGAGGGTGAGTAACAGGACCATCGCCAGCCCTGCAAGTCCTCGGCGCGTCCCGCAGGCGGCATGCCGCAGCGGGCACCTGGGGCCGGAAGGAAGACGCACGGACATCACCACATTGTGCCCACCGCCCGTACTGCCGGACGCCGACAATTGGCTTCCGTTTCCGTTCATACCCCCCCGTGATCCTGCGCCACGCCTTCATCCCCCCGGACAACACCCGGCTGGCCCACCTCTGCGGCCCGCTCGACGAGCATCTGCGCCGCATCGAGTCCGCGCTGGGCGTGCGGATCAGCCGGCGCAACGAGAGCTTCCGCGTCGAAGGCCCGCGTGCGGCGGCCGAATCGGCGGTGGCCCTGCTGCAGAGCTTCTACCCGCGCGCGGCCCGCCCGATTCCCCCGGAGGCGCTGCAGCTGGCCCTGGTCTCGGCCCAGCGCGGCGAGGCCGCGCCCGACCCGGCCGAGGATCCGGACGCCCTGGTGCTGCGCACCCGCCGCAGCGATCTGGCCGGCCGCACGCCCAACCAGATCCTCTACTTGCGCAACATCCTGGCGCACGACCTCAGCTTCGGCATCGGCCCGGCTGGCACCGGCAAGACCTTCCTGGCGGTGGCCTGCGCGGTCGATGCGCTGGAGCGCAACCAGGTCCAGCGCATCGTGCTGACCCGCCCGGCCGTCGAGGCCGGCGAGCGCCTGGGCTTCCTGCCGGGCGATCTCGCGCAGAAGGTCGATCCCTACCTGCGGCCGCTCTACGACGCGCTCTACGACCTGATGGGCTTCGAGCGGGTGAGCAAGGCCTTCGAGAAGGGCACGATCGAGATCGCCCCGCTGGCCTTCATGCGCGGCCGCACGCTCAACCATGCCTTCGTCATCCTCGACGAGGCGCAGAACACCACGCCCGAGCAGATGAAGATGTTCCTGACCCGGCTGGGCTTCGGCAGCAAGGCCGTGGTCACCGGCGACGTCAGCCAGATCGACCTGCCCAAGGGCACCGAGAGCGGCCTGATCGAGGCCGAGCGCGTGCTGCGTCGCGTGCGCGGCCTGGCCTTCACCCGCTTCGGCTCGGCCGATGTCGTGCGCCACCCCCTGGTCGCGCGCATCGTCGAGGCCTATGAATCCGAGGGCCGGCTCGGCCCTGCCGTCTGAGCATTGCCCCCCATGCCCCGTCCGCCTGCCCGCCCGCCGCTGCAGCTCTCGCTGCAGTTCGCCGATGCCCGTCACCGCGCGCTGCTGCCGCGCCACCTGGTGCAGCGCTGCCTGCGCGCGGCGTTGGAGGCGCCCGCCGCGCTGACGGTGCGCATCGTGGATGCCGAGGAGGGCCAGGCCCTGAACCGCGACTACCGCGGCAAGGACTACGCGACCAACGTCCTGACCTTCGCCTATGGCGAGGACGAGGTGGATCCGGACGGCCCGGCCCTGAGCGCCGACCTGATCCTCTGTGCGCCGGTCGTCGAAGCCGAGGCCGCCGCCGCCGGCCGGCCACTGCTTGCGCACTACGCGCACCTGCTCGTCCATGGCGCCCTGCATGCCCAGGGCTGGGACCACGAAGTCGAGGCCGAGGCCGAGGCCATGGAGGCGCGAGAGACCGCCATCCTGGCGGCCCTGGGCTGGCCCGACCCCTACGCCGCCGCCCGCTGAGCCAGCCGGCCTGCCGCGCGTGCAAGCTGACACGAAGCCGGCCGGCCCGCCGCGGGGACATTCGGGATTTCACCCAGGCCGGCGCCGAGGCCCCTAGAATCCGCGTCGTCCGAGGAGCGTTGCAACCGTCCCCCCGCCATCCAGGCGAGCGGCGGCCAGGCTCGGATCCTTCTTCAAGGCAACGGCGCTCACCCGCAGACCCCTGCCTGGTGAGTGTCGGTCCCGCATGCTGCGGGTCGGGCCCCGAGGGCAGCTGTCGCGGTGAATTCCACCGGAGCTCCCCATGAACGCACCCGTCAACACCGCCATCCTCCAGAAGGATTTCCACGTCGCCGACCTGTCGCTGGCCGACTGGGGCCGCAAGGAAATCAAGATCGCCGAGACCGAGATGCCCGGTCTGATGGCCATCCGCGAAGAGTTCGCGAAGAGCCAGCCGCTCAAGGGCGCGCGCATCACCGGCTCGCTGCACATGACCATCCAGACGGCCGTGCTGGTCGAGACCCTGCAGGCCCTGGGTGCCCAGGTTCGCTGGGCCTCGTGCAACATCTTCTCGACCCAGGACCACGCCGCCGCCGCGCTGGTCGCCGCCGGTACCCCGGTCTTCGCCTACAAGGGCGAGACCCTGGCCGACTACTGGGACTACACCCATCGCATCTTCGATTTCGGCGCCGCCGGCACCGAGGGCGAAGGCCCGAACATGATCCTCGACGACGGGGGCGACGCGACCCTGCTGATGCACCTGGGCAAGAAGGCCGAGAAGGACCTGTCGGTGCTGGCCAACCCGGGCAGCGAGGAAGAGATCTGCCTGTTCACCGCGATCAAGGCCAAGCTGGCCCAGGATCCGACCTGGTACTCGCGCAAGAGCGCCCAGATCCTCGGCGTGACCGAAGAGACCACCACCGGCGTGCTGCGCCTGAACGAAATGTCGGCGAAGGGTTCGCTGATGTTCCGCGCGATCAACGTCAACGACAGCGTCACCAAGAGCAAGTTCGACAACCTCTACGGCTGCCGCGAATCGCTGGTCGACTCGATCAAGCGCGCGACCGACGTGATGATCGCCGGCAAGGTCGCCGTGGTGGCCGGCTACGGCGACGTGGGCAAGGGCTCGGCCCAGGCCCTGCGTGCGCTGTCGGCCCAGGTCTGGGTGACCGAGATCGACCCGATCAACGCCCTGCAGGCCGCGATGGAAGGCTACAAGGTCGTCACGATGGAGTACGCCGCCGACAAGGCCGACATCTTCGTGACCGCCACCGGCAACAAGAGCGTGCTGCGCTACGAGCACATGGCCGTCATGAAGGACGAGGCCATCGTCTGCAACATCGGCCACTTCGACAACGAGATCGACGTGGCTTCGCTCGAAGGCCTGGTCTGGGACGAGATCAAGCCGCAGGTCGACCACATCACCTTCCCGGACGGCAAGAAGATCACCCTGCTGGCCAAGGGCCGCCTGGTCAACCTGGGCTGCGCCACCGGCCACCCGAGCTTCGTGATGTCGTCGAGCTTCGCGAACCAGACGATCGCCCAGATCGAGCTGTTCACCAAGCCCGAGGCCTACGAGGTGGGCAAGGTCTATGTGCTGCCCAAGCACCTCGACGAGAAGGTCGCCCGCCTGCACCTGAAGAAGGTCGGTGCCCAGCTGACCGAGCTGACCGACGAGCAGGCCGCCTACATCGGCGTGAAGAAGGAAGGCCCGTACAAGGCCAACACCTACCGGTATTGAGCTCCCCCCCTACGGCCTTCGGCCGCCCCCTCGAGGGGGCGACGCGGGTGGACCGGCGGAGCCGGATCCACCGCGTCTGCTGGGGGCTTGCTGGGGTAAGCGTGCTTTGTTGCCGGCTCCGAGGCGTCCGCTGGAATCGTGCCGGAGTCTGAGTCGTCCTTCATGCGTCATGCCGCGAATTGATCAGTTGCTCGTGCAGCGCGGGCTGGCCCCGAGCCGCTCGGCTGCGCAGCGGCTGATCGAGCATGGCGCGGTGCGCTGGCGGCTGGCGCCCGACCTGTCCTGGCAGCTCCCGCGCAAGGCCGGCGAGGCGCTGGCGGAGGACTGCGAGCTGCAGGTCACCGACGATGCCGAGACCCGCTGGGTCTCGCGCGGCGGGCTGAAGCTCGAGGCGGCGCTGGCCCACACCGGGCTGGATCCGGCCGGGCTGCAGGCCCTGGATGCCGGCCAGAGCACCGGGGGCTTCAGCGAGGTGCTGCTGACGCGCGGCGCGGCGCGGGTGGTCGGTTTCGACGTCGGCCATGGCCAGCTGCATCCGCGGCTGGCCGGGCACCCGCGTCTGCTCGCGCTCGAAGGCCTGCATGTGCGGCAGCTGGTCGGATCGGCCCTGGCGGATGCGGCGCCGGCCGGCGGCTTCGACCTGCTGGTCGGCGACCTGTCCTTCATCCCGATGAGCCGCTCGCTGGTCGACCTTGCGCCCTGGCTGCGTCCGGGCGGCCAGGCCCTGCTGCTCATCAAGCCGCAGTTCGAGCTGGGGCCGGAGCATGTCGGCCGCGGCGGCCTGGTCAAGGACGCCAGCCGCTACCCGCTGCTGGAGCAGGCCGTGCGCGAGGCCTGCCAGGCCCTGGCCTGGACCGTGCGTGACTACTTTCCCAGCGCCCTGGCCGGGGGCGATGGCAATCAGGAATTTTTCGTCTGGGCGGTGGCCTCGCCGCCCGAGGAGTCCCCTTCATGAGTTCCCCCCCTTCCGAAGGCCGCAGCCTGCCGCTGCCGGTCAGTTTCGAGTTCTTCCCGCCCAACACCGAGGCCGGCGCCGAGAAGCTCAAGACCGTGGTGCGCGAGCTGGCCCCTGTCTCGCCCGAGTTCTTCAGCGTCACCTACGGCGCCGGCGGCTCGACCCGCGAGCGCACGCTCTCGACCGTGGCCGACATCGCCGCGCTCGGCTACGAGGCCGCGCCGCACCTGTCGTGCATCGGCTCGACCCGCGAGAACATCGCCGAGATCCTGGCGACCTACCGCAAGCAGGGCATCCGGCGCATCGTGGCGCTGCGCGGCGACCTGCCCAGCGGCACGGGCACGGCCGGCGAGTTCCGCTACGCGAGCGAGCTGATCGAGTTCATCCGCGAGAGCGAGGGCCCCGAGCTGAAGATCGAGGTGGCCGCCTACCCCGAGTACCACCCGCAGCAGCGCTACGCGCGCCGCGACATCGACTACTTCGCGCAGAAGGTGAAGGCCGGTGCGACCGCGGCCATCACGCAGTTCTTCTACAACGCCGACGCCTACTTCCATTTCGTCGAGGAAGCGCGCGCCCGTGGCGTGGACGTGCCGATCGTCCCCGGCATCATGCCCTTCCACAACTACGCGCGGATCGCGCAGTTCGCGCAGCGCGACGGCATCGAGATCCCGCGCTGGGTGCAGCTGAAGATGGAGGGCTACATGGACGACGTGGCCTCCATCCGCAGCTTCGGCCTGGAGGTGGTGACCCGGCTGTGCGAGCGCCTGCTCTCGCACGGGGTGCCGGCCCTTCACTTCTACACGCTGAACCAGTCGGCCCTGTCGCTGGAGATCTGCAAGCGCCTGATGCGCTGAGGCCCTGCCGTGCGCGCCGGGCAGCCGGCGTGCACGGCCCTTGATCTGCGACAAACCCGCCGCATGCCGCGCTTGATGCGGCGCAAGGCCCGCCGCGGGCCCGGGCTCTCCAATGGATCCATCCCAGCGATGGTTTCCAAGGAGAGTTCACCATGACCCGCACCCCCGCCCAGGCCCTGGCCCCCCTGCTGCTCGCCGCCTGTGCCGGCCTGGCCGCCCTGCCTGCCGCAGCCGCCCCGGCCGACACCGGCGACTGGATCGTCCGGGGCCGCGCCACCCGGCTCGACCCGCGCAACCACGACACCACCGGCCTTGACCTGTCGATCAACGCGCGCTGGCTGCCCGAGCTGGACGTCACCCGCTTCCTCACGCCCAACTGGGCGGTCGAACTGGTGCTGACCACGCCGCAGAAGCAGCATCTGCGCTCGGCCGGCAGCGACATCGGCAGCCTGCGCCACCTGCCGCCGGTGCTGAGCCTGCAGTACCACGTGAGCGGCCTGGACGGCTGGCGGCCCTATGTCAGTGCCGGTCTCAACTTCACCCGCTTCTCCAGCGTCGAGCTGCCGGCCGGCGTGAAGATCGACCGCAGCAGTGTCGGCCCGGCCCTGGGCGCGGGCGTGGACCTGCCGCTCGGCGGGGGCTGGCTGCTGAACCTGGACGTGAAGAAGGTCTGGCTCGACACCGAGGTCTCGGCCGGCGGTGCCCGCCTCGGCACGCTGAATGTGGACCCGACGCTGTGGAGCGTCGGTCTCGGCTACCGCTTCTGAACGCGGGCCTTCAGTCGCCGTCGATCCGCAGCCCGGCCAGGGCCGGGTCGGTCGGCGGTGCCTGCAGCTTCAGCGCGCGCAGGGCCTCGACCACCCGCTCGGCCACCATGAGGTTGCGGTTGCTCTTGCTGTCGGCCGGGATCAGCTGCCAGGGCGCCTGGGCGGTGGACGTGGCGGCCAGCGCGGTTTCGTAGGCGGCTTGGTAGGCATCCCACTTCGCGCGGGTGGCCAGGTCGCTGGCCTGGAATTTCCAGCGCTTGTCGGGGTCGTCTAGCCGCGCCTGCAGGCGCCTGGCCTGCTCGGCCTTGGACAGGTGCAGGAAGCACTTGAGCAGCGTCGTGCCGCTTTCCACCAGCAGGCGCTCGAAGGCCTTGATCTGCGCCAGGCGGCGGTCGCGCTCGGCCGCGTCGATGCCGCCTTCCACCACCGGCACCAGCACGTCCTCGTAGTGGCTGCGGTTGAAGATCACCAGCTCGCCGGCGCGCGGCACCTGGGCGTGCACGCGCCAGAGGAAGTCGCGGGCGCGCTCTTCCTCCGTCGGGGCCTTGAAGGCCGCCACCCGCACGCCCAGCGGGCTGCAGCGGCCGAAGACGGCCCGTGCCGTGCCGTCCTTGCCGCTGGTGTCCATGCCCTGCAGCACCAGCAGCAGGCGCGGCGCACGCGCGGCCTGCGGGCCCGGCGCCTGGCCCTGGGCCCACATCAGGGTCTGGAGGCGGTCGATTTCCAGTGCCAGGGCCTCGAGCCGGGCCTGGTCGGCCTCGCGGCTGCTGCTGCGTGCGGGCCGGGCGCCGGGGTCGTGGTCGGCCAGGCGCAGCGGGCCGCGCACCGTCCAGGCGGCGTCGGCCTTCACGCGCCGTCCCGCTGCCAGATCACGCCTTCCTCGGTCAGCAGGGTGTCGAGGGGAATGTCGTGCGGCTCGGCCTCCAGCCAGGGGATGTGGCCGTGCGCATAGCCGATGCCGACGGTGTAGGGCCGCGGGCTCAGCGCGGCGAGGGTGCGGTCGTAGAAGCCGCCGCCATAGCCCAGGCGCAGGCCGCCAGGGCCGTAGCCCACGCAGGGCACGATCAGCAGCGTCGGCGTGACCAGGTCGGTCCCCTGCGGCTTCGGGATGTCGTAGGCGTCGTGCTCCATCGGGCAGCCCGGGTACCACTGCAGGAAGCGCAGTTGCTTGGTCTCGCGGTTCATCACCGGCAGGCCGATGCGGCGCGGCGGCCCGTCGCCGGTGCCATGGCCGCTGCCCTCCGTCCAGCGGTGCAGGGCGGGCAGGGGGTCGAACTCGCCCTTGATCGGCCAGTAGGCGCCGATGGTGTGGTCCGGGCGGGTGGCCAGCCAGATCCGCAGCACGCTCTGCAGCTGCACCGCGCGCTCCAGGCGGTCGGGCAGGGCCTGGCGCTCGGCCTGCAGCAGGCGGCGCAGCTGCTTCTTGTCGCGCGGCAGGGACAGCGGGTCGAAGGGCAGGGGCGGCATCGGCATCCTCGGCAAGGTCGGGGCGGCTGCACCGGGGGTGCGTCCGTGAAATCGGCATTGTCCACAGGGCCGCGACCGGCCGGCCGGCCCACCCCCCGCCCACCTGTCGCCGGAGGGCCTCGGGTACAGTGATCCGCACTGGGGGGCGCCTGCCGTGCCGCCCTGTCGCGATCCGGTGTTCCGCATGCTCCCGAACGTCCTTCTTTCCTGGCCGCTGGCCCTTGGCCGGCTGGGGTCGGTCGGCCTGTCCGGTCTGCTGCTGACCCTCAGCCTGGGGGCGGCCGGGGCCCCCCTCAGCCCCCCCGCCGCGCCGCCGGCGGCGACGCGCGTGGCCCCTGTGCCGCAGGATGTCGCCAACCTCGTCACCGAGGCCCGCGAGGCCGCCCGCCGCCGGGATCGGGCCCGTCTGCTTGCGCTGCGCGGCAGCGCGGCGGCCACCGGCCATCCGCTGGCCATCTGGCCCGACTACTGGGAACTCGCCAACCGTCTCGACAGCGCCAGCCAGGCCGACCTGGATGCCTTCTACGCGCGCTGGCCCGGCAGCTACCTCGAAGACCGCTTGCGCAACGACTGGCTGCTGGAACTGGGCCGTCGCCGCGCCTGGCCGGCCCTGCTGGCCGAATACCCGCGCTTCGTGCTCGACGACGACCGCCGCGTGCACTGCCACGTGGCCCTGGCCCGGCTGCAGACCGGCGCGCCTGCATCCGGCGACCCCCTGCGCACCTGGTGGGCGCAGAAAGACGCCGACGAGGCCTGCCACGCCCTGGCCCGCGGCCTGCGCGAGGCCGGCCAGCTGCCCGACAGCGCGATCTGGCACAAGCTGCGCCTGAGCACCGAGGCCAACCGTCGCGCGGCCGCCGTGCAGGCGGCCGGTCTGCTGGACGCCGAGGCCGCGCTGGAGGCCCTCTTCGACAACCCGGCCCGCTACCTGGCCCGCCACGCCGGCCCGGTCGGTCCGCGCGGGCAGGAGCTCGCCGCCCTGGCGCTCATCCGCCTCGGTGCCCGCGACGTCGACGAGGCCGTGCGCGCCATGCACGCCCGCTGGACCGAGGACCTGCCGCCGGCCACCGCCGGCTGGGTCTGGGCCAGCCTCGGCAAGCAGGCTGCGCTGAAGCTTTCGCCCGAGGCGCCCGACCACTACCAGCGCGCCCAGCGCCTGGGGGTGGGCCCGCACGGCACCGCCGACGACACCTATGCCTGGCAGGCGCGCGCGGCGCTGCGCGCCAACGGCGGCAAGGGCCGCTGGCAGCAGGTGCTGCAGGCCATCCAGGCCCTGCCGGCCGAGGACCAGAACGATCCGACCTGGGTCTACTGGAAGGCCCGCGGCCTGCAGGCCATCGCGCCCGACAGCCAGGATGGCGCCATGCTCGACGCCGAGGCCCGCCGCCTCTACGCCAGCATCGCCAGCCCGCTGAACTACCACGGCAAGCTCGCGCTGGAGGCCCTCGGCCGGCCGACCGTGCTGCCGCCCGCGCCGCAGCCGCTGACCCCCGCCGAGCGCCAGGCCGCCGCGGCCCGCCCCGGCCTGCAGCGTGCGCTGGGCCTGATCGAGATCGGCCTGCGCAGCGAAGGCGTGCGCGAGTGGAACTACAGCATCCGCGGCCTGGACGACCGCGAGCTGCTCGCGGCCGCCCAGCTGGCCTGCGATCGCGAGATCTGGGACCGTTGCATCAACACCAGCGAGCGCACGCGGGTCGAGGTCGACATGCAGCAGCGCTTCCCCATGCCCTTCCGCGGGGAGGTCGTGGCCCGGGCGCGCGAGCAGGGCCTGGACCCGGCCTATGTCTACGGCCTGATCCGGCAGGAATCGCGCTTCATCCTGGACGCGCGCTCCAGCGTCGGCGCCTCGGGCCTGATGCAGATCATGCCGGCCACCGCCAAGTGGACCGCCCGCAAGCTGGGCCTGAACCTCGATCCGCAGGCCCTCACCGACCGCAGCCTCAACCTGCGCCTGGGCACCGGCTACCTGAAGCTGGTGCTCGACAGCTTCGAGGGCTCGCACCCCATGGCGGCTGCCGGCTACAACGCCGGCCCGAGCCGGCCGCGCAAGTGGCGCGAGGGCCCGCCCCTCGATGCCGCCGTCTGGACAGAGAACATCCCCTTCAGCGAGACCCGCGACTACGTGAAGAAGGTGCTGTCCAACACCACCGCCTATGCCGCGCTGCTCAGCGGCCAGCCGCAGTCGCTGCGCAGCCGCCTGGGCCTGACCATCGGCCCGCGCGTGTCGGCCGAGAAGCCCGGCGAGGCCGAGCTGCCCTGAGTCGCTGTGCACCCCTCCGCCCTGCCCGCGCAGACCGCCCCGCGGCCTGTCCCCGCCCCATCCCTGACCTGGAAGCTGCCATGCCCAAGCTGCTGATCCTCGGGGGCACCGGCTTCGTCGGTACCGCCCTCTGCGAAGCCCTGCTGCGCCGCCACGGCCCGGCGACCGTGCTGCGCGTGCCCAGCCGCCGGCCCGAGCGCGCGAAGGGCCGCATCGGCACCCTGCCCTCGGTCGAGCTGCTCGCGGCCGATGTCCACGACGAGGCCCAGCTCGTCCGGCTGATGCAGGGCTGCGAGGCGGTCATCCACCTCGTCGCCATCCTGCACGGCCGCCCGGCGGACTTCCAGCGCGTGCATGTCGAACTGCCGGCCAAGGTCGGGCGGGCGGCGCGGGCGGCCGGCGTGGGCCGGCTCCTGCATGTCAGCGCCCTGGGCGTGGCGGCCGATGCGCCCTCGCACTACCTGCGCAGCAAGGCGGCCGGCGAGGCCGCGCTGCGCGAGGCCGGCGCCCCCGGGCTGACCGTCCTGCGGCCCTCGGTCATCTTCGGGGCGGGCGACCGCTTCCTGAACACCTTCGCCGCCCTCCAGACCGTGGCGCCGCTGCTGCCGCTGGCCGGCGCCGACGCGCAGTTCCAGCCGGTCTGGGTGCAGGACGTGGCCGAGGCGCTCGTGCGTTGCCTGGACGACGCCAGCACCGCCGGCGAGACGATCGAGGCCGCCGGCCCGCGCGTCTGGACCCTGGCCGAGCTGGTGCGACTGGCCGGCCGCCTGGCCGGCGTGCCGCGCCCGGTGCTGCCCATGCCCGACCCGGTCGGTCGCCTGCAGGCCGCCGTCATGGGCCTGCTGCCCGGCGAACCGCTGATGAGCGCCGACAACCTCGATTCCATGAAGGCGCCCAACATCGCCAGCGGCCGGCTGCCGGGCCTGGCGCGCCTGGGCCTCGCGCCGACCGCGCTGGAGGCGGTGGCGCCGGGCTACCTCGGCGGCGGCGCCTCGGCCAGCCGGCTCGACGCCTGGCGCTCCCTGGCGCGTCGCTGAGCGGCCGCGTGGCGATGCAGCGCTACGAGGTCGGCGGCGCGGTCCGCGACGCCCTGCTCGGCCGGCCGGTACACGACCGCGACTGGGTGGTGGTGGGCGCCACGCCCGAGCAGCTCCTGGCGGCCGGCTACACCCCGGTCGGCCGCGACTTCCCGGTCTTCCTCGATCCGCAGACGCGCGAGGAAGTGGCCCTGGCCCGCACCGAGCGCAAGACCGCGCCCGGCTACCACGGCTTCCTCGTGCATGCCGCGCCGGACGTGACGCTGGACGAGGACCTGCTGCGCCGCGACCTGACCATCAACGCCATGGCCCGCGCGGCCGACGGCACCCTGATCGACCCCCACGGCGGCCAGCGCGACCTGGCGGCCAAGGTGCTGCGCCATGTCTCGCCGGCCTTTGCGGAAGACCCGGTGCGCATCCTGCGCCTGGCCCGCTTCGCGGCCCGCTTCGACGATTTCAGCGTCGCCCCCGAGACCCTGGCGCTGATGCAGGCCATGGTCGCCGCGGGCGAGGTCGATGCCCTGGTGCCCGAGCGCGTCTGGCAGGAACTGGCCCGCGGCCTGATGGAAGCCCGGCCCTCGCGCATGTTCACCGTGCTGCGCGAGGCCGGTGCCCTGGCCCGCCTGCTGCCCGAGCTGGACCGGCTCTGGGGCGTGCCGCAGCGGGCCGAGCACCACCCCGAGGTCGACACCGGCGTGCACGTGATGATGGTGATCGACCATGCCGCCGGCCTGGGCGTGCCGCTGACCGTGCGCTGGGCGGCCCTGGGCCACGACCTGGGCAAGGGCACGACGCCGCCCGACATTCTGCCGCGCCACCTGGGCCACGAAGGCCGCAGCGTCGAGCTGCTGCGCGCCGTGCACGCCCGCCTGCGCGTGCCCCGGGACTGTGCCGAGCTGGCCGAGCGCGTGGCCCGCGAGCACGGCAACGTCCACGCCAGCGGCGGCTTCGGCGCCGCGGCCCTGCTGCGCCTGCTGGAGCGCTGCGACGCCTTCCGCAAGCCCGCGGCCTTCGCCGAACTCCTGCAGGCCTGCACCTGCGATGCACGTGGCCGCCTCGGCCGGGCCGAGGCGCCCTATCCGCAGGCCGAACGCCTGGCCGCGGCGCTGGCCGCGGCCCAGGCGGTCGACACCGCCGCGGTGGCCGCGGATGCCGCGGCCCGCGGGGCCCGCGGGCCGGCCGTCGGCGCGGCCATCGCGGCCGCGCGCGAAGCGGCCGTGGCCCAGGCGCTGGCGGCCTGAGCCCGGCCGCGCCGGATCACTTCGCGGCCGCGTCGGCCACGCACTTCTTCACGAAGCTGCTGCGCGCGGCGCCCGCCAGCTTCTTGCCCTCGGCCTGCGCCTGGCAGGCGGCTTCGGGGGCCGGCGCCGGGGCGGCGCCGGCCTCGGCCTCGCACTTCTTGAGGAAGCTGGTCTTGGCGGCGCCGGCCAGCTTCTTCTCGGCCGCCTGGGCGGCACAGGCGCTGGGGCCGGCTTCGCGTTCGCACTTCTTGAGGAAGCTGGTCTTGGCGGCACCGGCCAGCTTCTTCTCGCTGGCCTGGTCGGCGCAGCTCGGGGCGGCCTGGGCCCCCCCGCTGAACAGGGCGGCGGCCAGCAGGCCGGCCAGGGCGGGGCGGGAGAGGGCGATCCGGGTCATCGGGGGCCTTTCGGGCAGAGGGGGATGAAACCCGACTCTAGCCGCCGCGCATGGCGTGAAGGCGGCTCGCCTCAGTCCCGGTCGCGGGCTCGCGTGAGCCGCCGCCAGGCCAGCAGGGCCACCCCGCCCAGCAGGGTCAGGGCCGTGGTGCTGGGCTCGGGCACGGGCGTGCCCAGGCCGGCGGGCGCAGGGGCCGGGCGTGCCGGAGCGGGCGTGCCGCGTGCGGCCACGGCCAGCCCCTGCCCGGCGGGCAGGTCCAGGTGGGCGCCGGGGCGAGACCCACCCCCCGGCTTCGGGGGGCTGGAGGCCGAAGCGGTCCAGGGACCGCCTGGACGCGGCGCGGGCAGCTCGGACTCCGGCGGCATCGTGGTCGCGCTTGCCCCCTGGGCCGCCCCGGCCAGCAAGGCGGCGGCCAGCAAGCGGGGGCCCGGGGGCTTGGGAGAGGGTTTCATGGTCAGGCGGCGGTCGTGGAGGGCGACGCGCGGGGCTGCGGGCCCGAGGCCCCGCCCCTCGCATGCCCGGGATATCGGCCGTCGCGCGCCGCAGATCAGCCGCTGGGCGTGATCGTCTTCACGCGCCGCCGACCCCGAGGGGGGCGGCTGCGGCGGGCTGCCAAGTTCCTCACGCCGGCCCGACCCGGTCGGCCGGATGGGGGGCTGCATCCGATTTCGCATGCCGCGTGTAACGATGCGACGACTTCTCCGACGGAGCCCCCGTGGCCCTCGTTCCGGCCTCGCCTTGCCCGAAAGACCCGCCCGATGCACGCCACCCTCCCGCTCCTCGTCGCCACCGATTTCCCGCCGGTGCGCCGCGCTGCGCTGCAGACCCTGCAGGTCAATCTGGGCTACCGCTGCAACCAGAGCTGCCTGCACTGCCATGTCAATGCCGGCCCGAACCGCAGCGAGATGATGGAGGCGGCCACCGTCGACCAGGTGCTGGCCGTGCTCAAGGCCCGCCGCGTCGAGACCCTGGACCTGACCGGCGGCGCGCCCGAGCTGAACCCGCACTTCCGCCGCCTGGTGGCCGGCGCCCGCGCCCTGGGCGTGAAGGTGATCGACCGCTGCAACCTCACCATCCTGTCCGAGCCCGGGCAGGAGGATCTGGCCGAGTTCCTGGCCGCGCAGGGCGTGGAGGTGGTGGCCTCGCTGCCCTGCTACTCGCCGGCCAATGTCGACCGCCAGCGCGGCGACGGCGTCTTCGAGGCCAGCATCGCCGGGCTCAAGCGGCTCAATGCCCTGGGCTACGGCCAGGACGGCAGCGGCCTGGGGCTCAACCTGGTCTACAACCCGCAGGGCCCCGTGCTGCCGCCGCCGCAGCAGAAGCTGGAGGCCGACTACAAGCGCGAGCTGGCCGCGCACTTCGGCATCGTCTTCAACCGGCTCTATGCCCTGACCAACATGCCGATCCAGCGTTTCGGCAGCACCCTGGTCTCCAAGGGCAGCTTCGCCAGCTACATGGCCCTGCTGCGCGGCGCCTACCAGGCCGAGAACCTCGACACCCTGATGTGCCGCAGCACGGTCAGCGTGGACTGGCAGGGCGACCTCTACGACTGCGACTTCAACCAGATGCTCGGCCTGCGCGCCCGGTTGAAGGGGCGTGAACGACCGCAGCTGGCCGATCTGCTGGGCGAGGACCCGGACGGCGAGGCCGTCCACATTGCCGACCACTGCTACGGCTGCACCGCCGGCCAGGGCAGCAGCTGCGGCGGAGCCCTCGCATGAGCGCGCCCGCCCCCGTGCCTGGCCCCACCCCGCCGCCAGCCGCTGCGCCGCACCGCCGCCTGCCCTTGCTCATCGGCCTGGCCCTGGTGGCCGGCCTGGCGCTCTGGGCCTGGCAGCATTTCGGCCTGGCCGAGCTGCTCACGCTCGACGCCCTCAAGGCCCGCCGGGCCGAGCTGGACGCCCTGGTCGCCGAACGGCCGCTGGCCACGGCGGCGGTGTATTTCGGCGTCTACGTCCTCGTCACCGCCCTGTCCTTCCCGGGCGCGGCCGTGCTGACCCTGGCCGGCGGCGCGATGTTCGGCCTGGGCTGGGGCCTGCTGCTGGTGTCCTTCGCCTCCAGCCTGGGCGCGCTGCTGGCCTTCCTGGTCGCGCGCTACCTGCTGCGCGACCTGGTGCAGTCGCGCTTCGGCGCGCAGCTTGCGCCGATCAACGAGGGCATGCGCCGCGATGGCGTGCTCTACCTGCTGACCCTGAGGCTGGTGCCCGTCTTCCCCTTCTTCCTGGTCAATCTGCTGGCCGGCCTGACGCCGATCGGCGCCGGCCGCTTCTACGGGGTCAGCCAGCTCGGCATGCTGGCGGGCACGGCCGTCTTCGTGAACGCCGGCACCCAGCTTGCGAGCATCAGCGCGCCGGGCGATGTGCTGTCGCCGGGCCTGCTCGGCTCCTTCGTGCTGCTGGGCTGCTTCCCCCTGCTGGCCAAGGCCCTCGTGGCGGGGCTGCAGCGGCGCAAGGTCTATGCGGGCTGGACGCGGCCGCGCCGCTTCGACCGCAACCTGGTCGTGATTGGCGCCGGGGCCGGCGGCCTGGTGAGCGCCTACATCGCCGCGGCGGTCAAGGCCAAGGTCACCCTGGTCGAAGGCCACAAGATGGGCGGCGACTGCCTGAACTTCGGCTGCGTGCCGAGCAAGGCCCTGATCCGTTCGGCCAAGGCCGCCCAGGCCCTGCGCAAGGCCGAGGCCCTGGGCCTGCGTGGCGTGCAGGGCCGGGTGGACTTCGCGGCGGTGATGGAGCGGGTGGCCGGCGTCGTGCGCGAGGTCGAGCCGCATGATTCGGTCGAGCGCTACACCAAGCTGGGCGTCGAGGTGCTGCAGGGCCATGCCCGCATGCTCACGCCCTGGACGGTCGAGGTGCGCGGGGCCGATGGCCGCACCCAGGTGCTGAGCACCCGCAGCATCGTGATCGCCGCGGGCGCGCGGCCCTTCATGCCGCCCATCCCCGGCCTGGCCGAGGTCGGCGCGCTCAATTCCGACACCGTCTGGAGCCTGCGCGAGCTGCCGGCCCGGCTGCTGGTGCTGGGCGGCGGGCCGATCGGCTGCGAGCTGGCGCAGAGCTTCGCCCGCCTCGGCGCCGAGGTGACCCAGGTCGAGCAGGGCGAGCGCCTGATGGCGCGCGAGGATGCCGACGCCGCCGCGCTGGTCACCGCCTCGCTGCAGGCCGACGGCGTGCGCGTGCTGACCGGCCACCAGGCCCTGCGCTGCGAGCAGGATGCCCAGGGCAAGCGCCTGATCGTGCGGCAGGGCGGGCAGGAGATCGCGCTGCCCTTCGACCAGCTGCTCTGCGCCGTCGGCCGCACGCCGCGGGTCGAGGGCTATGGCCTGGAGGAGCTGGGCATCCCGCTGACGCCGCGCAAGACCATCGTCACCAACGGCCTGCTGCAAACCAAGTACCCGAACATCTACGCCGTGGGCGATGTGGCCGGGCCCTACCAGTTCACCCATGCTGCGGCCCACCAGGCCTGGTATGCCGCGGTCAACGCCCTGTTCGGTCGCTTCAAGACCTTCACCGCCGACTACCGCGTGATGCCCTGGACCACCTTCACCGACCCCGAGGTCGCGCGGGTCGGCCTGTCGGAGGACGAGGCCCGCGCCCAGGGCGTGGCCTACGAGCTGACGCGCTATGGCCTGGACGATCTCGACCGCGCCATCGCCGACGGCACCGCCCACGGTTACGTCAAGGTGCTGACCGTGCCGGGCAAGGACCGCATCCTCGGCGTGACGATCGTCGGCGAGCATGCCGGCGACCTGCTCGCCGAATTCGTGCTGGCGATGAAGCACGGCCTGGGGCTCAACAAGATCCTCGGCACCATCCACACCTACCCCACCCTGTCGGAGGCCAACAAGTACGCGGCCGGCGAATGGAAGCGGGCCCATGCCCCGCAGGGCCTGCTGGCCTGGGTGGCGAAGTACCACGCCTGGGAGCGCGGCGCATGAAGCCCGACCTTTCCGTCCTCGCCCACCCGCCGCGCCCTGCGGTCCAGGCTCAGGCCCTGAGCCCGGCCCGCCGCCGCCTGCTGGGTGGCGCGATCGGTGGCCTGGCCCTGGCCGGCCTGGGGCCGCTGGCCGCCGGCCCGGCCGCGGCCGCCGAGGCCTTCGACCACGGGCCCTGGACGGCGCTGCTCAAGCGCCATGTCGTGCTGCTGCGCGGCGGCCAGGCCTCGCAGGTCCGCTATGCCGGCTTCGCGACCGACCGGCCGGCGCTCAAGGCCTATCTGGCCAGCCTGTCGGCCCTGCCGCGCGCGCGCTTCGAGGCCTGGACGCCGGCCGCGCAGATGGCCTTCCTGATCAATGCCTACAACGCCTGGACGGTCGAGCTCATCCTCGGCCGCTACCCACGCCTGGCCTCGATCAAGGACCTGGGCAGCCTGCTCAGCAGCCCCTGGAAGCCGGCCTGGATCCCGCTGCTCGGCGAGACCCTCTCGCTCGACGCCATCGAGCACGGCCGCCTGCGCGCCCGCGGCCGCTACGACGACCCGCGCATCCACTTCGCGGTCAACTGCGCCTCGGTCGGCTGCCCCATGCTGCGCGAGGAGGCCTTCCTGCCCGAGCGCCTCGACGCCCAGCTCGACGAGCAGACCGCCCGCTTCCTGGCCGACCGCAGCCGCAACCGCTACGACGCGGCCAGCGGCCGGCTCAAGGTCTCGAAGATCTTCGACTGGTATGGCGAGGACTTCCGCCTCGGCCACCGCGGCATCCGCAGCCTGGCCGGCTTCTTCGCCAGCCACGCCGAGCGCCTGACCGAGGCCCCGACCGACCAGGCCCGGCTGCGCGCCGGCACGGTGCCGATCGACTTCCTCGACTACGACTGGGCGCTGAACGACGTGCCGGCATGAGCTTGAGCCCCGCCGAGGCCGCCGCGGCCCGGCCGCGCCTGTCCATCGTCCTGCCCATGCTGAATGAGGCCGCAGGCATCGAGGCCACGCTGCGCGCGCTGGCGCCGCTGCGGGCGGCCGGGCAGGAGCTGATCGTCGTCGACGGCGGCAGCCAGGACGACAGCCTGGCCCGCGCCCGACCGCTGGCCGACCGCGTGCTCGAAGGCCCGCGCGGCCGCGCCCGGCAGATGAATGCCGGCGCGTCCTGCGCGCGGGGCGAGCACCTGCTCTTCCTGCATGCCGACACCCGCCTGCCGCCCGGCGGGGCCGAGGCCCTGGGGGCCGCGCTCGACGCGGGCGCGCACTGGGGCCGCTTCGACGTGCGCATCGAAGGCCGCTCGCGCTGGCTGCCGGTGGTCGCCGCGCTGATGAACCGGCGCTCGCGCTGGACCGGCATCGCCACCGGCGACCAGGGCATCTTCCTGCGCGCCGAGACCTTCCGCGAACTCGGCGGCTTCCCCGAGCAGCCGCTGATGGAGGACATCGAGCTCAGCCGCCGCCTGCTGCGCCGTGGCCTGCGCCCGGCCTGCCTGCGCCTGAAGGTGCAGACCGCCGGCCGGCGCTGGGACGAGCGCGGCGCCTGGCCGACCATCCTGCTGATGTGGCGGCTGCGCTGGCGCTACTGGCGCGGCGCCTCGCCCGAGGCCCTGGCCCGCGCCTACCGCTGAGCCCGAGCCCCTTCCCGACCCCATGCCCCCCCGCTTCCACCTGACCGTGCTCGCCAAGGCCCCCGTGCCGGGCCGGGCCAAGACCCGCCTCATCCCGGCGCTGGGTGCGGACGGCGCCGCCGCGCTGGCCGAGCGCCTGCTCGACCTGGCCCTGGACCAGGCCCTGGCCGCCGGCTTCGACACGGTCGAGCTCTGCGTCACCCCCGACGCCGACCACCCCGCCGTGCAGCGCCAGGCCGCCCGGCCCGGCCTGCGCCTGAGCCTACAGGGCGAGGGCGATCTCGGGGCCCGCATGGCCCGCGCGCTGGACCGCGCCCTGGCCGGCGGCGCGGCCGGGGCCCTGCTGATCGGCACCGACGCGCCGGCCCTGGACGCCGCCCGGCTGCGCGCCGCCGCCCAGGCCCTGGCCCAGGCCGATGCGGTGACCGTGCCCGCGCACGACGGCGGCTATGCCCTGATCGGCCTGCGCCGGCCGGCGCCCGCGCTCTTCGAGGGCATGGCCTGGAGCACGGCCGGCGTGCTGGCCGCCACCCGCGCCCGCGCCGCCGCGGCCGGCCTGCGCCTGGCCGAGCTGGCGCCGCTGCACGACATCGACGAGCCGGCCGACCTCGTCCACCTGCCGCCCGGCTGGCTGCCGGCGGGCCGGGAGGTGGGCGCATGAGCGATCTCGTCCTCGTCGGCGGCGGCCATGCCCATGCCGAGGTGCTGCGCCGCTGGGCCCTGGCGCCGCTGCCGGGCGTGGCCCTGCACCTGGTCACGCCCGAGCCGCTGGCGCCCTATTCCGGCAGCGTGCCGGCCTGGCTGGCGGGCGAGGAAAGCAGCGCCTCCATCAGCATCGACATGGCCGCCCTGGCCCGCGCGGCCGGCGCCACCCTGCACCTCGACAGCGTGCAGGCCCTGGATCCGGTGGCGCGCCAGCTCACCCTGGCCAGCGGCGCGCGGCTGGGCTGGCGGCATCTCTCGCTGAACGTCGGCTCCACGCTGGAGCCGCCGGCCCCGGCCGGCGTGCGCGTGCTGTCGATGCGCCCGCTGGGCGCCCTGCGCGCCGCCTGGCAGGCGTTGCGCGCCGAGTTGGCCGTCTGGCCGCTGGACCGTCCGCTGCGCCTGGCCGCCGTGGGCGGCGGCGCGGCCGGCTTCGAGACCGTGCTGGCCGTCAGCGCCCGGCTGCGCCGCGAGCGGCCCGGCCTGCACCTGCAGGCCAGGCTGCTCAGCCGCGGCCCGCTGCTGCCCGGCCTGGCGCCCGGCGCGCGGCGGGCGGCGGCGCGGGCCCTGGTACGGGCCGGCATCGAGCTGCAGCTCGGCCGCAGCTGGACCGAGGCCGAGGCCGCCGGCACCGATGTGATGCTCTGGGCCACCGGCGCCCGCGCCCAGGCCTGGCAGCGCGACCCGGCCCGCCGCGGCGGCCTGGCGGTCGACGAGGGCGGCTTCCTGGCCATCGACCGCCGGCTCCGCTCGGTCTCGCATCCGCAGCTCTTCGCGGTGGGCGATTGCGCCGCCTGGTCACCCGCCCTGCCCAAGGCCGGCGTGCATGCCGTGCGCATGGGCCCGGTGCTGTCGGATAACCTGCGCGCCGCCTGCGGCGCCGGCGTCTGGCGCGAGCACGAACCCCAGGCCCGCGTGCTGGCCCTGCTGGCCACGGCCGACGGCCGCGCCATCGCCGCGCGCGGCGGCCTGGCCGCCGAGGGCCGCTGGGTGCTGGCCTGGAAGCGCCACATCGACCGGGCCTTCCTGCAGCGTTACCGTGTCGCCGGCGCGCCGCGTCCCGCCCCCCTGGACGCCTGAACCCTTCGGGAGAACACCCCATGCTTGCCGTCGTCGGAGGCACCGGCCTCTACGGGCTCGAGGACTTCGAGCTGATCACCCGCCACGAGGGCGACACGCCCTTCGGCCGCCCTTCCGGCCCGGTGCTGCACGGCCGCTTCGGCGGGCGCGAGCTGCTCTTCCTGGCCCGCCACGGCGACGGTCACCGCCTGCTGCCGCATGAGGTGAACTACCGTGCCAACGTCTTTGCGCTGAAGGCCGCGGGCGCCACCCACCTGCTGGGCTTCTCGGCGGTCGGCAGCCTGGTCGAGCCGGTCGCGCCGGGCCAGCTGGCCGTGCCCGGGCAGTACATCGACTGGACCCGCGGCGGGCGCGAGCGCAGCTTCTTCGGCGGCGGGGTGGCCGCGCATGTCTCCACCGCGCGGCCGGTGAGCGCGGCCATGGTCGACTGGATCGCGGCCGGCGCCGCCCGGCTCGGCCTGCCCCTGCATCGCGACCTGACCTACGCCTGCGTCGAAGGCCCGCGCCTGGGCACCCGGGCCGAGAGCTTCATGCTGCGCCAGCTCGGCGGCCAGCTGGTCGGCATGAGCAATGTGCCGGAGGTCTTCCTGGCCCGCGAGGCGCAGATGGGCTATGCCACCGTCGGCCTGGTCACCGACTACGACTGCTGGATGGACGACCCCGCCCACCATGTCAGCGTGGCCGAGGTCTTCGCCCGCTACGGCGCCACCCTGGCCCAGGCCCGGCAGCTGCTTCACACCCTGCTGAGCCTGCCGCAGCCGGAGATCGAGCCCGAGTCCCGCCAGGCCCTGGCCAGCGCCCTGATCACCCCGCCCGACCGGCTCGACGCCGCCCAGCGCGCCTGGCTGGCCGTGCTGCAGGCATGAACCTCGGCCCGGAGGCGGCCGCCCGGCAGACGCTTGCCCCAGCGCTCGCGTTGCTCGGGCTGCTCGCGCCAGGGGCGCTGGCCGGCCCGGTGGCGGCGGCCGAGCCGGTCTGGGTCGGCCGCTTCGACGCCGGCCTCGCGCCCTGGCGCGAGCAGGCGCTCAAGCCCGGCCTCACGCCCAACCGCCACCGCCTGCGCGCCTGGGACGGCCGCGCGGCGGTCGAGATCCGCTCGGCCAAGAGCTTCTCCCTGCTCGCCCGGCCCCTGGCGATGGACCTGGCCGCCACGCCCGTGCTCTGCTGGGCCTGGCGCATCGACGCGCCGCTGAAGACCGCCCGGCTCGGCGACAAGGCCGGCGACGACTATGCCGCCCGGCTCTACATCAGCCTGGCCATCCCGCCCGAGGACCAGGGCTTCGCCCTGCGCGCCAAGCTGGCCCTGGGCCGTTCGATCTTCGGCCCCGAGCTGCCCGATGCCGCGCTGAACTATGTCTGGGACGGCCAGGCCGCGGTCGGCACCGCCCAGCCCAATGCCTACACCGACCGGGCCATGATGATCGTGCAGCGCAGCGGCGCCGCCCAGGCCGGCGCCTGGGTGCAGGAGCGCCGCGACATCGCGGCCGATGCGCGCCGCCACTTCGGCCCCAGCGCCCGGCCGGTGCAGATCGCCCTGGCCGTCGACACCGACAACACCGGCGAATCGGCCGAGGCCGGCTTTGCCGACCTGCACTTCGTCGCCGCCGACCAGCCCTGCGCGCCGCCGCCCTGAGCGGCGGCCGAGAAAAAGCCCCCGGCCACGGTCGTGGACGGGGGCGGGTCGGGCGGGCCGGGTGCGGCGCCGCGCCGGAGGCGGGGGCGATGGGCTCCCACCCCGAGGCCGTGGCGCGATGCGCGCCGCGGAACCTGGGGCCGGACGCGCGCTTCAGCGCGCCGCGGCGATCTGGTCGGCCTTGGCCAGCAGGGCCTCGGCCATGCGGATGGAGGCGATGTCGATCAGGCGGCCGTCGAGCGAGACGGCGCCCTTGCCCTCCCGGGCCGCCTGGGCCATGGCGTCGAGGATGCGGCGGGCCTTGGTGACTTCGGCGTCCGAGGGCGTGAACACCTGGTTGGCCAGCTCGATCTGCGAGGGGTGGATGGCCCACTTGCCCTCGTAGCCCAGCACGGCGCAGCGGTTGGCGGCGCTGAGGTAGCCGTCCGGGTCGCTGAAGTCGCCGAAGGGGCCGTCGATGGGGCGCAGGCCGTAGGCGCGGCAGGCCACCATCATGCGGGTCTGGGCGGCATGCCAGGGGTCGGTCCAGAAGGCCTGGCGCTGGCCGTCGGCATCCTTGTCGCTGAGCACCACGCTGTCCTTGTTCACGCCGCCGATCACGGTGGTGCGGGCGCGGGTGGAGGCGGCGTAGTCGGCCACGCCGAAGCTCATGGCCTCCAGGCGCTTGCTGGCCTGGGCGATGGCCTCGACATTGGCCATGCCCAGGGCGGTCTCGATCAGCACCTCGAAGCCGATGCGCTTGGTCCGCTTCTTCGAGTTCTCCAGCTGCGTGACCATCATGTCCAGCGCATACACGTCCTGCGGCACGCCGACCTTGGGGATCAGGATCATGTCCAGGCGCGGGCAGGCTTCGACGATGTCGACCACGTCGCGCACCATGTAGTGCGTGTCCAGGCCGTTGATGCGGACCATCATCGTCTTGCTGCCCCAGTCGATGTCGTTGAGGGCCTCGACGATGTTCTTGCGGGCCTGCTCCTTGTCGTCGGGCGCGACGGCGTCCTCGCAGTCGAGGAAGACGATGTCGGCCGCGCTCCTGGCGGCTTTCTCGAACATGCTGGGGTTGGAGCCGGGCACGGCGAGCTCGGAACGGTGCAGGCGCGGGGTGGCTTGTTCAACGGCGTAGAAGCTCATGGGTCGGGTCTCCTCCGGGGTGGCCGGCTGGGGGTGGGGTCCGGGGTCGGACCGGGTGGTCGAAAGCGGATGGCGGCAGCGGCCCGGGGCTCAGCCCGTGGCGCCCAGGCCGGCGGAGGCGCAGTTGATGGACAGCAGCAGGGCATGGCGCACGTCCTCGGCGCCGCTGGCGCGCCAGGCGCGCAGCAGCTGCACCTGCTCCAGGCTGACCTGGTTCATGGTCCTGAGGCGACGGGCCAGGCGGCGGCGGTATTGCGGGAAGCGCTGGGCCAGCACGGGATCGCCGGAGATCGTGCAGACCATCTCGCGGGTGAGGGCATGCTCGGCCGCGATGGCGCCGAAGATGGGTTCGCGGATCTCGGCGTCCTCGCACAGGCCGGCGAACGCGCGTGCGATGTCCAGGTCGACCATCAGCAGGGTCTTCTCGACCTCGTCCATCACCAGGCGGAACAGCCGCGATTCCTGGAACATGCGCTGCAGCAGCTCCAGGCCGCGGGCCTTGCGCACGTCGAGGAAGGCCTTGATGCCGCTCCCCACGCCGTACCAGCCGGTCAACATGTGGCGGTTCTGCGCCCAGGCGAAGACCCAGGGGATGGCACGCAGGTCGGCCAGCGTCCTGGCCTGCGTGCGGCGTGCGGGCCGGGAGCCCAGGTTCAGCAGGGCCAGCTCCTCCAGCGGGCTGGCCGCCTGCAGATAGGCCAGCATGCTGGGCGATTCCATCAGGCGGCGGTAGGCCGTCCAGGAGGTGCCCGACAGGGCTTCCAGGGCCTCGTCGTATTCATGCCGCGGGATCAGCGCGGTCTCGCGCTCGGACTTGAGCATGTGCTCGATGACCGAGGCGCTCAGCAGCTCGACCTGGTAGGCCGCCGTGCCCTTGTTGGCGTACTTCAGCGAGACGACTTCGCCCTGCTCGGTGATGCGGAACTGGCCACGGATGGAGCCGGCCGGTGCCGCGGCGATGGCGCGACCCGTCGGCGCGCCACCGCGGCTGACCGAGCCGCCCCGGCCATGGAAGAAGGCGATCGCCACGCCCAGCTCGGACCCCAGCCGGGTGAGCTGGGCCTGGGCCTTGGACAGCTCCCAGTTGGCGGCCAGGTAGCCGCCGTCCTTGTTCGAGTCGCTGTAGCCGACCATCACCTCCTGCACATTGCCCTGGCGGCGCAGGCTGCGCTGCACCAGGGGCACGGCGATCAGTTCCTTGAGGATGGCCGAGGCGCCGCGCAGGTCGGGGATGGTCTCCAGCAGCGGCACGATGGGCAGGGTGCAGGCCTCCACCGCCAGCGCGTCGGCGAAGAGGCCGGCTTCCTTGGCCAGCAGGTAGACGCCCAGCACATCGGCCGCGCTGTGGGTCATGCTGAGGATCAGCGCCCCGAAGGCCTCGCGGTCGATCTGCATGCGCATCTCGCCGATGGTGCGGAAGGTGGCCAGGGTCTCGGCGGCCTCGGCCGACAGCTCGGGGTAGTCGTAGGGCTGGGCCCGCGGGCTGCCCAGCTCGGCCAGCAGCCAGGCCTTCCAGGCCGGGCTCTCGATCGGCGGCGGCTCCTCGCCGCGCAGGCTGCGGTACATCTCCCCCAGGGTGGCGTTGATGCGGATCGTGTTCTCCCGCACGTCCAGCCGCAGGGTGCTGAAGCGGAAGATGCTGACCTCGCGCCACATCGGCTTGATGAGCGACTGCGCGAGGCGCGCCGCGCCAGCCTCCACCAGCGCGGCCTGCACCAGATCCAGGTCGACCAGCATCTGGTCGGCATGCTGGTAGCCGCCCGCGGTGGTGGCGGGCTCCTGCTCCTCGCTGCGGGCCAGGGTGACGTCCAGCCGGGCCAGCATCACGGCCAGGTACTGGCGGCAGAGCTCGCCCGGGTTGCGGGCGGCGATCTGCGCCCCGTCGGGGATCTGGTCCAGGGCGGCCTGCACCGCACGCTTGAAGGCGGCGGGGAAGTCCAGCGCGTGCTCGGCGATGCTGAGGTTGCGGATCAGCTCGACGATGCGGCTGCGGTAGCGCCGCAGGCAGGCCACGCGGTTCTGCCACAGGGTGCGGCGGGTGACCTCGCTGGTCACGTAGGGGTTGCCGTCGCGGTCGCCGCCCACCCAGGAGCCGAAGGTGAAGAAGGGCGGCAGCTCCAGCGGGGCCTCCTCCGGGAACTGGCGTGCGAAGGCCGCCTCGACCTTCGCGTAGAGCGCCGGCACCGTGTCGAACAGGTTCTCGTTGAAGAAGTAGAGGCCCCAGTTGACCTCCTGCTCCACCGTGGGCTTCTCCAGCTTCAGCTCGCCGGTCAGCCAGAGCAGTTCGATCTCGTCGCTGATCGCGCGCAGCAGCTCCTCGCGCTCGCGCTCGGTCCAGCGCGGCGACTCCAGGTCGACCAGGCGCAGGTAGATGCGGCGGTGCCGCTCCAGCACGGTGATGCGCTTGGACTCGGTCGGGTGGGCGGTGATGACCGGCCGGATCTTGATGCTGGCCAGGGCCTCACGGATCTCGCCGGCCGGGATGCCACCGGCCGCCGCGCTGCCGATCACGTGCGCGAAGGTGCCGAGCAGCTGTGCGTAGCCGCGCTCACGCTCGACATTGCGGCGCCGCCGCATGTCGCGGTTCTGCTCGGCGATGGCCAGCAGCTGGAACCACATGGCCTGGGCCTGGATGGTGCGGGCCAGCAGACGCGGGCTCAGGCCCTCGCCGGACAGGCCCTCGCGGCGCAGCAGGGCCGCGACCTCGGGCTCGTGCCGGTCCAGTACGCCCAGCATGGCTTCGCGCAGCAGGTCGGCGCGGGAGAAGCCGTCGTTGGCCCCTTCCTCGGAGACGAGCTCCGCAGCTTCGGCGGTGATGACTGGGCTCATGGTGGCTCCCGCAGGTGGACGGACCGGTTCGGTGGGCCGCCCCCGCAGGGGCGGCCGGACGCCGACCGCGGGGCTGGGCACCGCGGTCGCTTCAGGATCGAGGCAGGAGGCGCGCGGCCCGCCGGGCCGCGCGCCTCGGGGGCTTACAGCACGCGCGACAAGGCCAGGGCGACGGTCTCGCCGAGCTGTGCGGCGCTGGGCGCCACATGCAGGCCGTAGGAGGCCATGATCTCGGCCTTCTCGGCCGCGGTGTCGCCAGCGGCCGAGACGATGGCGCCGGCATGGCCCATGCGGCGGCCCTTGGGCGCGGTCAGGCCGGCCACGTAGCCGACCACCGGCTTGCTCATGTGGGCCTGGACCCAGGCCGAGGCCTCGGCCTCCTGCGGGCCGCCGATCTCGCCGATCATGATCACGGCCTTGGTCTCCGGGTCCTGCTCGAAGCGTTCGAGGTGATCCAGGAAGGAGGAGCCGTTGATCGGATCGCCGCCGATGCCCACGCTGGTCGTCACGCCGATGCCCAGGGCCTTCATCTGCGCCGCGGCCTCGTAGCCCAGGGTGCCCGAGCGCGAGACGATGCCGACGTTGCCGCGCTGGTAGATGTGGCTCGGCATGATGCCCAGCATGGCCTTGCCCGCGCTGATGATGCCGGCGCAGTTGGGGCCGACGATGGTCGTGCGCTGGTCCTTGGGATAGCGGCGCAGGTAGCGCTTGACGCGCATCATGTCCTGGGCCGGGATGCCGTCGGTGATGATGCAGACCAGCTTGAGGCCGGCGTCGGCCGCCTCCATCAGCGCATCGGCGGCGTAGGGCGGCGGCACGAAGGCCAGGCTGGCTTCGGCGCCGGTCGCATGCACCGCGTCCTTGACGGTGTTGAAGACCGGGCGGTCCAGATGCTTCTGGCCGCCCTTGCCGGGCGTCACGCCGCCGACCACGTTCGTGCCGTAGGCGATCATCTCCTTGGCATGGAAGGTCGCCTTGTCGCCGGTGTAGCCCTGGACGATGACGCGGGTGGTTTCGTCGATGAGGATGCTCATGTTCTCTCTCCTGCTCAGGCGCTGAGTTCGCCACGGGCGGCGGCCACGGCCTTGTGGGCAGCACTCGCCAGGTCATCGGCCAGGATGATGGGCAGGCCGGAGTCGCGGACGATCTTCATGCCCTCGTCCACATTGGTCCCGGCCAGGCGGACGATCAGCGGCACGCGCAGGCCCTTGGCGGCCTGCACCACGCCCTGGGCCACCCAGTCGCAGCGGTTGATGCCGGCGAAGATGTTGACCAGGATGGCCTTCACCCCCGGGTCCGAGAGGACGAGGTTGAAGGCCTGGCCGACGCGCTCGGGCGAGGCGCCGCCGCCGACGTCGAGGAAGTTCGCCGGCTCGCCGCCCGCGTACTTGATCATGTCCATGGTCGCCATGGCCAGGCCGGCGCCATTGATGATGCAGCCGATGTCGCCCTGCAGGCCGACATAGTTCAGGCCGTGCTTGCCGGCCTGGGCCTCGCGCGGGTCCTCCTCGGCCACGTCGCGCATCTCGGCGATCTGCGGGCGGCGGAAGAGGGCGTTGTCGTCGAAGCTCATCTTCGCGTCCAGCGCCAGCACGCGGTCGTCCTGGGTCACGACGAGCGGATTGATCTCGACCATGGTCGCGTCGAGGTCGCGGAAGGCGCGGTAGCAGCCGAGGATGGTGGTGACCGCCTGGCTGACCTGCTTGATGTTCAGGCCCAGGCCGAAGGCCAGCTCGCGGGCCTGGAAGGGCTGCAGGCCGACGGCCGGCTCGACCTCGATCTGCAGGATGGATTCGGGCTTGTCATGGGCGATCTCCTCGATCTCCATGCCGCCTTCGGCGGAGGCGATCACCCGCACCCGTTCGGCCTTGCGGTCGAGCACGAAGCCCAGGTAGATCTCGCGGACGAAGGCCGTGGCCTGTTCCACGTAGAGGCGGTTGACCACCTTGCCCTTGGGGCCCGTCTGGTTCGTCACCAGCGTCGCCCCCAGCATGGCCTTGGCGGCCGCGGCCACCTCGCCATAGGTGCGGCAGAGCTTCACGCCGCCCGCCTTGCCGCGGCCGCCGGAGTGGATCTGGGCCTTCACCGCCCAGTGCCAGCCGCCCAGTTCCGTGGCGACGTAGACCGCCTGGTCGGGGCTGTAGGCCACGCTGCCGCGCGGCACGGGCACGCCGAAGCCGGCAAGCAGCTCCTTGGCCTGGTACTCGTGGATGTCCATGGGATATCTCCTTCTCTCTTGCTTCCGAATGCGTGGAACTCGGCGTGGTGGGCCGCCGCCAGGGCCCGGGCGGCGGATCGCGCCGCTCCGGGAGACCAAGAGTCGCTCGTGTGTCCGAGCTTGGAATCGTCTGGAAATCGCGCGGCCAGGCCGCGGTGGGACTCAGCCCAGCTTGGCCTTGACCGTGTCGTGGACCTGCTCGGCGAGCGGCCCGCATTCATCGAGCAGGGCCTGCAGCTCGGCCAGCTTCGCGTCGGCGAAGGCGCGGTCCTTGAGCTGCGGGGCGTTGATGTGCACGTTCAGCGCCGCGCTGCGCAGCGCCGCCCAGGCGGCCAGCACGCCGACGCCGGCATCGCTGATCACGTTGAGGTTGCCGACCGCCGCGGCGCGGGCCGACAGGCGCACGACCTCGGCGCAGGCCTTGGCGCAGTCCAGCGGCACGACGGTCGCGCCCTTCAGGCCGGCCTGGATCGCGGCGCTGCGCGCGGCCTTCTCCTCGTCGCTGGCCTTGGGCAGCTTGTAGCTGGCCATCAGCGCGTCGAAGGCGGTCTTGTCGTCCTCGATCATGCGGGTCAGGCGGCTGCGCACGTCCTCGGAGGCGGCCAGCACGGCCTTCATCTCGTCTTCGACGGCTTCGTAGTTCTTCTTGCCGACGGTCAGGTTGCAGACCATGGCGACCAGGGCTGCGCCCATGGCGCCCATCACGGCGGCGGCGCCCCCGCCGCCCGGGGTGGGCGCGGCGCTGGCGAGTTCGTCCAGGAAGGTCTGGACGGGCAGGGATTCGATGCGTTCGTTGCTCATGGCGGACAAGCCTCCGGCCGGGGTCGCGGATGCAGGCATCCGGACCGGCTGTTCATCAGTCGGGGGGGGGGGAGGGGCTGCGGCGGCAGGCCGCCGCAGCCCGGGCGGGCGGGGTTCAGCCCACCATCGTCTTGGCGATCGCGAAGATCTCGTCGGCGTCGAGCACGAGATCGTTCTGCTCGAACATCCGGCCCACGCAGGCGCGGTGCAGGGCGATCTTCAGCGCGCCGAAGCCGAGCGCGCCGAAGACGATCTTGCCGTGGCGCTCGACCCCCTTGTCCATCATGTCGATGCCCTCGATGCCCAGCGGCGGCGTCGCGTTCGCGTCGGCCAGCAGTTCGAGCGTCGGGGAATCCTTCCACTGCGCCTCGCTCAGCAGCTGGGCGCTGGCCGCGCCGGCCGAGAAGACGATCTGCGCGCCCTCGATGGCGGCACCGAAGCCGGCCGGGTCGCGGGCCACCACGGCCTTCACGCTCAGGCCGAAGCGGGTCTGGATGGCCTCGGCGGCGGCACCGCCCTTGGTGGCGTCGCGCGAGGTGATCGTGACCTCCGCGCCTTCGCGGGCCAGCATCACCGCGGCGCGCTGGCCGACCGGGCCGCTGCCGGCCAGCACCACGGCCTTCTTGCCGGCCAGGCTGCCGCCGCGCTTGGCCGCCGCATGGGCCAGCCAGGCCACGCCGGCCGCGGCGGTGGTGTTGGAGCCGTTGCTGTCGAGCATGACCGAGACCCGGAAGCCGGCGAAGAACTTCTTGCGCACGGCCTTGAACAGGGCCTCGCCCTCGACCATGTTGCCGCCGCCGACGAAGATGGCGGTCAGCTTCTTGTCCTTGGGCGCGCGGGTGAAGATGGCCCCGTCGACCAGGCCGCCGACGTTGGCGGGGGTCACGCCGCCGTAGGCGGTGATGTGGTCGGCGCCACCGTCGTAGCCCACGACGTTGTCGAAGACCGAGGGCATCGGGTCGGTGTCGAACTGGTACAGCAGTTTCTTCATGCTCTTTCTCCGGGAGTCGGGCAAGGGGTCTGCGAGATCGCAGCCGCGAGTTTGCCCGCCGCGGAGCCCGAAGGCCCCGCGTTCACGCCCCCGCGGGGGCGTGGCCAGGGATGGGATCGCTCAGGTGACCAGGTGCTGCGGCGTGCCGGCGGCCCAGAGCTCGACGTTGTCGATCAGCTGGTCGGCCAGGAACTGCATCGCGCCGTCCGAGGCCCAGGCCACGTGCGGCGTCAGGATGAAATTCGGGCGGCGGACGTCCAGCAGCGGATGGCCGTTGCGCGGGGGCTCCACCGTCAGCACGTCGAAGCCCGCCCCGGCGATCAGGCCTTCGTCCAGCGCGGTGATCAGCGCCGCTTCGTCGACCAGACCACCACGTGCGGTGTTGATCAATAGCGCGTTGCGCTTCATCTTGCGGAACTCCGCGAGGCCGATCAGGTTGCGCGTGCTGGGCGTCAGCGGGCAGTGCAGGCTGATGACGTCCGAGCGGGCCAGCACCTCGTCGAGCGGGGTGAACTCGACCCCCGGCATCTTGGGCGGCTCGTGGTCGGCGAACAGCACCTCCATGCCGAAGCCGCGCGCGATCTTGGCCGTGCCCTGGCCCAGGGCGCCTTCGCCGATGATGCCCAGCGTCGCGCCGTGCAGGTCGCCGATGTCGTGGGTGAAGAAGCAGAACTGGTCCGACTTCTGCCACACGCCCGCCTCCACATCCTGGCGGTAGGCCAGGATGTTCCGCCGCAGGGCCAGGATCAGCGCGAAGGCATGCTCCGGCACCGTGTGCACCGCGTAGTTGCGGATGTTGGCCACGGCGATGCCGCGGGCGCGGCAGGCCGGCACGTCGATCACGTCGTAGCCGGTGGCGGCCACGGCGATCATCTTGAGGTCGGGCAGCTGGGCCAGCACCTCCTCGCGCAGTGGCACCTTGTTGGTGATGGCCACGGTGGCGCCCTTGAGGCGTTCGACGACCTGCTCCGGCGCGGTCTTGGCGTGTTCGACGTAGCGACCGCCGAAGGATGGCGTGCGGACCTTGGCCTTCAGCGAGGCGCGGTCCAGGAAGACGACGTGGTGGGCGCTCATGCTGCGTTCCTCCCGGCGATCCACTGGGCCATGTGCGCCGGCACCTGGTCCGGATCGCGCAGGAAGTTGCTGGCCGCGGCGACGCCGCTGCCGGGCTCGACCTTGATGCCCACATCCAGCATGGCGGCCTCGGCCCCCGCGATGGCACCCAGCAGCATGCACTCGTTCATGTCGCCGATGTGGCCGATGCGGAAGACCTTGCCCGCCACCTTCGACAGGCCGGCACCCAGCGCCAGGTTGTAGCGTCGGAAGGCCCGGGCGATCACGTCGGCGCCGTTGAAGCCCTCGGGCACGACGACCGCGCTGACCGTGTTCGAGTACCACTTCGGCGCCTTCGCGCAGACGTCGAGCTTCCAGCCCTGCTGCACCGCGGCGCGGGTGGCGCCGCCCAGGTAGGCATGGCGGGCGAACACGTTCTCCAGGCCCTCCTCCTTCAGCGTGGCGATCGCCTCGCGCAGGCCGTAGAGCAGCGGCAGCGAGGGGGTGTAGGGGAAGTAGCCGGTCTTGTTGGCGTTGACCATGTCGAGGTAGTCGAAGTAGCAGCGCGGCGCCTTGGCCGTCTTGCGCGCTTCGAGCGCCTTCTCGCTCACGCAGGTGATGCCCAGGCCGGCGGGCAGCATCAGGCCCTTCTGCGAGCCGCTGACGCAGACGTCCACGCCCCACTCGTCCATGCGGAAGTCCACGCTGGCCAGCGCGCTGACCGAATCGACGAAGAGCAGGGCCGGGTGGCCGCAGGCGTCCAGGGCCTTGCGCACGCCGGCGATGTCGCTGTTCACGCCGGTGGCGGTCTCGTTCTGGGTGGCCAGCACGGCCTTGATCTTGTGGCCCTTGTCGGCGGCCAGGATCTCGGCATAGCGCTCCAGCGGCACGCCGGTGCCCCATTCGCAGTCCACGGCCTCGACGTTGAAGCCCAGGCGCTGGCACATGTCGATCCACAGGTGGCTGAACTGGCCGAAGCGCGAGGCCAGCACCGTGTCGCCGGGGTTCAGGCAGTTCGTCAGCGCGGCCTCCCAGCAGCCGGTGCCGCTGGACGGGAAGATGATCGGCGTGCCGGTGGTGGTTTTGAAAATGTCCTTCAAGCCCTGGATGCAGTCGAAGGTGAGCTGCGAGAAGACCGGGGAGCGATGGTCTTCCGACTGCACCGCCATCGAACGCAGCACGCGGTCGGGAATGTTGGTGGGACCCGGGACGAACAGGAAATTGCGGCCGGCCATGGTGTGTCTCCTCAGAGGCGGATCGGGATGAAGCCCCCAAGCCGGCGGCCGACAGGCTGCCGTGCGCTGGGGCGACGGGGCGTGAGGGACCGGATCAACGGCTGCCAGGCTGGCCGCGTCGGGCCAGAACAAGACACCGCGAGGCCTGGGGCGCGCGATCTGCGGCGCCCTGGCGCGGTCCAAACGTGCAGGCGGCTCGGAGGATCAGGGGATGAGCCTGAAGGGCCGGAGCGGGCCTGCGCGCAGGGGGTTCAGTGCCGTGCGGCGTGTGAAGCCGCACTGGGGATCGCGGGCTTGGTCAGCGTGCTGCGATCCGATGAATCCAGTCTAGGACGCAGCCCCTGCGGCGTGGGTTGGACTTTCTGACGCTCAGACAAAGATCGCCTTATCCGCAGCGCGACGCTCGCCTGCCGCGGCGGCCATCGTCCCGACGGCGGCTTCGGCAATCAGCTGCTGCAGCGCGGTTCCGACGGTCACGAAGGAGCCGCAGACGATCACGCGGTCCTCCGGCCCGGCGTCGGCGCGGGCAGCAGCCAGGGCGGCTGCAATGTCGGTGCAGGCGGTCACCGGCCCCTGGGCACCCCCGGCTTGCAGCGCGGCGCTGAGCTCCTCGATCGAGGCGCCGCGGCGCTCGGTGATCGGCGCGATGCACCAGCCCTGCACTTGCGCGGCGAGGGCCTGCACGACGCCTCGCATGTCCTTGTCCCGCAGCATGGCTAGCACGGCCAGCGTGCGGCCGGCAAGCGGCTGGCCGGCCAGGGTGGCGGCCAGGCGCTGCGCGGCATGCGGGTTGTGGGCCACGTCGAGGATGATGTCGGGTCGCGTGCCCAGGCGCTGGAAGCGCCCGGCCAGCTGCACGCGGCGCAGGCCGGCACGCAGGGCTTCGTCGGGCAGCGGCAGGCGATCGCGCAGGCGGTCCAGCGCCATCAGGGCGGTGGCCGCGTTGTCGAGCTGGATCTCGCCCTCCAGGGCCGGCAGCGGCAGCGGCTCGATCACGCGGCAGGCGTCCGGCAGCCCGGCATCCACCCGCCAGAAGCGCCAGCCCGGTGTGCCGTCGGCGCAGGGGCAGGCCGACCAGCCATAGCCCGCACCCTGCGACCACAGCGGTGCCCCCAGGGCCTGGGCCTGCTGCAGCAGGCCCAGAGGCGGATGCGGGTCGCCACAGAGGGCCGGCCGGCCGGGTCGGAAGATGCCGGCCTTCTCGAAACCGATGGCATCGCGGGTGTTGCCCAGGAACTCGATGTGATCGATGCCGATGCTCGTGACCACCGACACGTCGGCGTCGACGACATTGACCGCATCGAGCCGGCCTCCCAGGCCGACTTCCAGCACCAGCGCGTCGAGTGGCGTCTCGTCGAACACGCAGAGCGCGGCCAGGGTGCCGAACTCGAAGGGCGTCAGCGGCAGCGTGCCGCGGGCCGACTCGACCCGCGCGCAGGCTGCGGCGAGGCGTTCCTCGGCCACCGGCACGCCGTCGATGCGGACCCGTTCGGTCGGGTGCAGCAGATGCGGCGAGGTGTAGCAGCCGACCCGGTAGCCGCCCGACTGCAGCAGGGCCGAGAGCATGGCGCAGGTCGAACCCTTGCCGTTCGTGCCGCCGACCGTGATCACCGGCACCCGCGGCACCAGGCCCAGGGCCTGATGCACCGCGCGCACGCGGTCCAGGCCCATCTCGATGGGCTGGGGATTCAGGCGCTCGGCCCAGGCGAGCCAGGCGGCCAGATCGTCCGGCCGGGGCGGAGAACCCAGCGCCGCATCCATGCAATCCGGCTGGACCATGCCGTGCTCCCGGGGCCGCCGTGCCGGCCGGTCAGAACAGGCCGACGACCTTGCCGTCGACCAGGTCGATCTTCTCGGCCGAGGGTACCTTGGGCAGGCCGGGCATGGTCATCACGTCGCCGCAGACCATGACGATGAATTCGGCGCCCGCGGCCAGCCGCACCTCGCGGATGTTCAGGGTGTGGCCGGTCGGCGCACCCTTGGCATTGGCATCGGTGGAGAAGCTGTACTGCGTCTTGGCCACGCAGACCGGGTAGTGGCCGTAGCCGGCTTCCTGCAGCTCGGCGATCTGTTTCCTGACCTTGGCATCGGCGCTGACGCCGGCCGCGCCGTAGATCTTGGTCGCGATGGCGGTGACTTTCTCCATCAGCGGGGCGGCCTCCTCGTAGACGAACTTGAAGCCGCTCCGGCCTTCGTTCGCCTCGATGATGCGGACCACTTCGTGCGCCACGTCCTCGGCGCCCTTGCCGCCTTCGGCCCAGTGGCGGGCCACCACCACCGGCGCGCCCAGGGCGGCCATGCGCTCCTGCAGAAGCTTCAGCTCGGCCGGGGTGTCGGCGGTGAAGTTGTTGATCGAGACCACGCAGGGCAGGCCGTAGTGCTCGCGCACGTTCTGCACATGCTTCTCGATGTTGGCGATGCCCTTGGCCAGCGCGTCGAGGTTCTCGGTGTTGAGGTCTTCCTTCTTCACGCCGCCGTGGAACTTGAGCGCGCGGATGGTCGCGACGATCACCACCGCATCCGGACGCAGGCCCGACTTGCGGCACTTGATGTCGATGAACTTCTCGGCGCCCAGGTCGGCGCCGAAGCCGGCCTCCGTCACCACGTAGTCGGCCAGCTTCAGGCTGGCCTGGGTGGCGATGACGGAATTGCAGCCGTGGGCGATGTTGGCGAAGGGGCCGCCGTGCAGGATGGCGGGGTTGTTCTCCAGCGTCTGCACGAGGTTGGGCTGGATCGCGTCCTTGAGCAGCACGGTCATCGCGCCGTGGGCGTTCAGCTCGCGGGCCGTGACCGGCTTGCCGGCGCGGGTGTAGGCGCAGACGATGTTGCCCAGGCGCTGCTTCAGGTCGTCGAGCGAGGTGGCCAGGCAGAAGATGGCCATCACCTCGGAGGCCACGACGATGTCGAAGCCGTCCTGGCGCGGGTAGCCGTTGGCCGTGCCGCCCAGGGCGATGGTGATGTCGCGCAGGGCGCGGTCGTTCATGTCGAGCACGCGCTTCCAGGTCACGCGGCGCACATCGATGTCCAGTGCGTTGCCGTGGTGGATGTGGTTGTCGATGACCGCCGCCAGCAGGTTGTTGGCGAGCTGGATGGCGTTGAAGTCGCCGGTGAAGTGGAGGTTGATGTCCTCCATGGGCACGACCTGCGCGTAGCCGCCGCCCGCGGCGCCGCCCTTGACGCCGAAGACCGGGCCCAGCGAGGGCTCGCGCAGGCAGACCAGGGCCTTCTTGCCGATGCGGTTCAGCGCATCGCCCAGGCCGACGGTGGTGGTGGTCTTGCCCTCGCCGGCCGGCGTGGGGCTGATGGCGGTCACCAGGATCAGCTTGCCGTTGGGGCGGTCCTTCAGGCTGTCGAGGTACTTCAGCGAAATCTTGGCCTTGTAGTGGCCGTAGGGCTCCAGGTGCTCGTCGGCGATGCCGAGCTTCTCGCTCGCGACCTGGGTGATGCGCTGGAGCGTGGCCGCTTGGGCAATGTCGATGTCGGACGCCATGGTGTTGTCTCCTGGGGAATCGCAAGAAAGGGGTGGGGCAGGGCGGCCGTCCCGCCCGCGGGTGGCGGGCCTGGGGAGCGGCGGCCGGGGCGCGGCCGGCGGCGGGTCAGCCGATCAGGATCGCGCGGAAGTCGTTGACATTGGTCAGCGTGGGCCCGGTGAAGACCAGGTCGTCCACGCCGGCGAAGAAGCTGTAGCCGTCGTTGTTCGCCAGATGCGCCTTGGCGCTCAGGCCGCGGGCGGCGGCGCGGGCCAGGCTGTCGGGGCTCAGCACGGCGCCGGCGTTGTCCTCGGTGCCGTCGATGCCGTCGGTGTCGCAGGCAATGGCGTGCACGCCGGGCGCACCGTCCAGGGCCACGGCCAGGGCCAGCAGGAATTCGGCACAGCGCCCGCCGCGGCCTGCGCCGCGCACGGTGACGGTGGCCTCGCCGCCCGAGAGCAGCACGCAGGGTGCCGGCGCCGGCTGGCCGTGCTGCAGCACCTGGCGGGCGATGCCGGCATGCATCAGGGCCATGTCGCGGGCCTCGCCCTCCAGGGCGTTGCCCAGGATCAGCGGGGTGTAGCCGGCCGCACGGGCCACGTCGGCCGCAGCTTCCAGCGACATCTGCGGCGTGGCGACCATGTGCGTCTCGGCCCGGGCCAGGCGCGGGTCGCCGGGCTTGGGCGTCTCGTCGTGGCCGCGGCGGATGTAGTCCACCGCCACCTTGGGCTCGGTGATGCGGTACTTCTCCAGGATGGCCAGGGCGTCGGCGCAGGTGCTGGCATCGGGCACGGTGGGGCCGGAGGCGATGACCGAGGGGTCGTCACCGGGCACGTCGGAGATCGTCAGCGTCACCACCCGGGCCGGCGCGCACAGGGCGGCCAGGCGACCGCCCTTGAGCGCGCTCAGGTGCTTGCGCACGCAGTTCATCTCGGTGATGTTGGCGCCGCTCTTGAGCAGGGCCTTGTTCAGGGCCTGCTTGTCGGCCAGGCTCAGGCCCTCGGCCGGCGCGGCCAGCAGGGAGGAGCCGCCGCCCGAGATCAGGCAGAGCACCAGGTCGTCTTGCGTCAGGCCCTGCACCATGCGGGCGATGCGGATCGCCGCTTCGGCGCCGGCGGCGTCGGGCACGGGGTGGGCGGCCTCGACGATCTCGATCTGCTTCGTCGGCGCCCCGTGGCCGTAGCGGGTGACGACCAGGCCGCTGAGCGGTCCGCCGGTCCAGTGCGCCTCCACCGCGGCCGCCATCGCGCCGCTGGCCTTGCCGGCGCCGATGACGATCGTGCGGCCTCTGGGCGGCTCCGGCAGGTGGGGGCCCAGCACCCGCATCGGATCGGCCGCCGCGACGGCGGCATCGAACATCGAGCGGAGCAGGGCGCGGCGGTCGGCAGCAGTCATGGGCAGGGGCGTCGGGGTGGAAGGGCGGGGCCTGCAGCAGGCCGGACCCGAGTGAAAATTCTAGGAAGCCCCCCACGAGGCGGCCGATGCATTTTCTGATCCGAAACCAAAGAAGCGCTGACGGCCCGGGCGGGCTTCAGCCGTAGCGGTGGACCAGGGTGCCGAGGCCGTCGATCGTCACCTCGACCTCGCTGCCCGGCTTCATCGGCAGCACGCCCAGCGAGGTGCCGCAGAGGATCACGTCGCCGGGCTCCAGCGGCAGGTCCTGGGAGATCCGCGCCACCAGCTCGGCCGGCGGAAAGAACATGTCGGCCAGGGGGTAGGCCTGACGTTCGCGGCCCCCGACGCGGGTGCGCAGCATGGCGGTGGACAGGTCCAGCGAGGTCTCGATCACCGGCCCCAGCACGCCGAAGCCGTCGAAGCCCTTGGCGCGTGTCCATTGCGGGAAGGCCGGGTCGCGGTGCAGCAGCTCGATCGCCGTCACATCGTCGGCGCAGGTGTAGCCCAGGATGTGGTCCGGGGCCTGCGCCAGGCTCACCCGGTGGGCCCGCCGGCCGATGACCACGGCCAGCTCGCCCTCGAAGGCCACCCGGCCGATTTCCGGCGCCACCGCCGGCGTCACGCTGCCGTGGGGCGCCAGGCTGTTGGGGCTCTTGAGGAAGTAGAGCGGCTCGGTCGGCGGGGCCCAGCCGTTCTTCTCGGCCGCGGCGCGGAAGTTGTTCCACAGGGCCAGCACCTTGCCCACGCGGCAGGGCAGGCCCAGGCAGACCTCGTCCAGCCGGAGCGTGGTGCCGGTGGGCGTGGGCGTGTCGAAGAGCTCGCCGGTGTGGACGTGGATGGTCTCGCCGTCCAGGGTGCCGAAGCCCTCGATCCCGGCATGGGTGTAGCGCAGCCACTTCATCGCGCGGCGCTCAGAGGGGCTGCACCGCCACGCGGCCGCGCTGGCTGGTGACGGTGTCGCTCAGCAGGCGCGCCGCGCCGTAGATGGCGTCCAGCCGGGGCGTGGGCGTGCCGGTGATGCGGCCCAGCTCGACGACGCTGCCGACCAGGGCCTCCAGCTCCAGGGCGCGGCCGGCCTCGAGGTCCTGCAGCATGGAGGTCTTGTGCGCCCCCACCGCCTCGGCGCCGGCCAGGCGCTGCTCCAGCGTGATCTTGAACTTCACGCCCAGGGCTTCGGCCACGGCCTGGGCCTCGGCCATCATGGCGCGGGCCAGCTCGCGGCCGGCGGGGTGGCGGCAGATCTGCTCCAGGGTGGCATGGGTCAGCGCGCTGATCGGGTTGAAGGTGGCGTTGCCCCAGAGCTTGACCCAGATCTCGCCGCGGATGTCCTTGCTGACCGGACTCTTGAAGCCGGCGCCGATCATGGCCTTGGACAGGGTCTCGATGCGCTCGCTGCGCGAGCCGTCGGGCTCGCCCAGGGTGAAGCGGTTGCCCTCGATCACCTTCACATGGCCCGGGGCCAGCAGCTCGGCGGCCGGATAGACCACGCTGCCGATCACGCGCTCGGGCTCGATGTGGCGGGCGATCACGCCGCCCGGGTCCACGCTCTCCAGGCCGCGGCCCTCGTGCGCGCCGCCGAGCTTGTGGAAGTACCACCAGGGCACGCCGTTGATCATGCTGACGACCAGGGTGTCCGGTCCGAACAGGCTGCGCAGGCCCGGCAGCAGGTCGGCCACCTGATGGGCCTTGACCGTCAGCAGCACGGCATCCTGCGGGCCGGCCTCGGCCGGGTCCTGCACGGCCTTCACGTCCGGGGCATGGACGGTCTCGCCCTGCTCCAGCGTCAGGCGGAAGCCCTCGCGGCGGATGACCTCCAGGTTCTTGTTGCGGGCGATGAAGGTGACCTCTTCGCCCGCCCGCGAGAGCTGGGCGCCGAGGTAGCCCCCGATGGCGCCGGCCCCGACCACGGTGATCTTCATGTCTCAGGCTTCCTTGGGTTGCACGGCCCGGGCGGCCAGGCGCGATTTCACCGCACCGAACAGCGGCCAGACCAGCATCAGCAGCGCGAGGCTGAAGATGGAGCCGACCAGCGGATTGGCCCAGAAGATGGACAGCGAGCCCTGCGAGAGCAGCATGGCCTGGCGGAAGCTGGACTCGGCCATGTCGCCCAGCACCAGGGCCAGCACCAGCGGCGCCAGCGGGTACTTGAGCTTCTTGAACAGATAGCCCATCACGCCGAAGACCATCATCAGCGCGACATCGAACATCGAGCTGTGCACGGTGTAGGCGCCGATCGCGCAGATCACGATGATCACCGGCGCGATCACGGCAAACGGGATGCGCAGGATGGCCGCCCACCAGGGCACGGTCGACAGCACGACGATCAGGCCGACGATGTTGCCGAGGTACATCGAGGCGATCAGGCCCCAGACGAAATCCTTCTGCTCGATGAACAGCATCGGGCCGGGCTGCAGGCCCCAGATCAGCAGGCCGCCCAGCAGCACGGCCGCGGTGGGCGAGCCCGGGATGCCGAGGGTCAGCATCGGCAGCAGGGCCGCGGTGCCGGCGGCATGGGCCGCGGTCTCGGGGGCGACCACGCCTTCCAGCTCGCCCTTGCCGAAGTTCTGCGGGTTCTTCGAGATGCGGCGGGCCATGCCATAGCTCATGAAGCTGGCCGGGGTGGCGCCACCCGGGGTGATGCCCATCCAGCAGCCGATGGCGGTGGAGCGCAGGAAAGTCTTCCAGTGCTTGAACAGCAGGCCCCAGGTCTGGAACACGACCCGCGGGCTGATCTTCGCGCTCTTGCCCTTGAAGGCCAGGCCCTCCTCCATGGTCAGCAGGATCTCGCCGATGCCGAAGAGGCCGATCACCGCGATCAGGAAGTCGAAGCCGCGCATCAGGTCCGTCACGCCGAAGGTCATGCGCAGCGTACCTGTCACCGCATCCAGGCCGACCGCGGCCAGGGCGAAGCCCAGCATCATCGCGGCGATGGTCTTGGCCGGAGGCTCCTTGCTCATGCCGACGAAGCTGCAGAAGGTCAGCAGCTGCACGGCGAAGAACTCCGCCGGCCCGAACTTGAGCGCGAACTTGGCCAGCAGCGGGGCGAGGAAGGTGATCACCACCACCGCGAACAGCGCGCCGACGAAGCTGGAGGTGAAGGCCGCCGTCAGGGCCTGCGCCGCCTTGCCCTGCTGGGCCATGGGGAAGCCGTCGAAGGTGGTGGCCACGCTCCAGGGCTCGCCCGGGATGTTGAAGAGGATGGAGGTGATCGCCCCGCCGAACAGCGCACCCCAGTAGATGCAGCTCAGCATGATGATGGCCGAGGTCGGGTTCATGCTGAAGGTCAGCGGCAGCAGGATCGCCACGCCATTGGCGCCGCCCAGGCCGGGCAGCACGCCGATCAGCACGCCCAGCACGATGCCGATCAGCATGTAGAGCAGGTTGGGCCCGGTCAGCGCAACGCTGAAGCCGCCCATCAGGTTGCCGAGTTCTTCCATGATGTTCTCGTGTCGGGAAGGGGTCGGAGGCTCAGAAGCCGAGCAGCTGCTCGATCGGGCCCTTGTGCAGCGGCACCAGGAACCAGCGTTCGAAGACCAGGAAGAAGAACAGCGGCACGCCGACCGACACCGCCGTGGTCAGCGGCCAGCCGTAGCGGCCGTGGCGGCGCATGAAGTAGCCGATCAGGCCGATCGAGGCCACGTAGAGCCCGAGGACCCAGACGAAGCCGACGTAGATCACCATGGGCACGGCCATCTGCATCACGCTGCGAAGCTGGCCGTGCTCGGCGAAATCGCCGTTCTGCGTGGCCCAGCGCCGGATCTGGCGCAGCAGCACCGAGCCGCTCGACAGGAACAGCGCGACGCCGATGTAGAAGGGGAAATAGCCCGATTCGGGGCCGTCATCGGCCCAGCCGATGCCGACGCGCAGGCTGTCGCCGATCACGATCAGCGACAACAGCACGAGGAAGGCGGCCACGATCAGTTCGGGCCAGCGGGTGCCGACCACCCGGTCGGCTTGAGGGGACGCGTCGGACATGAGCATCTCTCCAGGAAAGGTCCTGCCAAGGGGCCTGGGGCCCCCCGGGCAGGGCATGATCGATCGAAGGGAGGAGCCGGCCCGGCCGCGCACCTGCAGCCGCCGGCCCCGCGGGCCTTACTTCGCGAGGAAGCCGGCCTCCTTCATCAGCACGCGGTGCATCTGCTCGTTCTTGCCGAGCCAGTCGAAGAAGGCCTCGCCGGTCAGCGCGGTCTGGTTGAAGGCGCCCTTCTCCATGAATTCCTTCCACTCGGCCGTCTCGCGGATCCGCTTGAACAGGTCCAGGTAGTAGGCGACTTCGTCGGGCTTCACGCCCGGCGGCATGAAGATGCCGCGCAGCATCACGTACTCGATCGGCACCCCGGCCGAGGAGCAGGTCGGGATGGCTTTCCAGCCCTCGTAGGGCAGGGCCTGCTTGTCCATCACGCACAGCGGCCGCAGCTTGCCGCCCTTCCAGTGGCTCTCGGCCTCGATCGGGTTGTTGACCGTCGAGTTCACGTGGCCGCCCACCAGCTGCACCGCCACGTCGCCGCCGCCCTTGAAGGGCACATAGGTGACCTTCTTGCCCGCGGCCTTCTCGAACATCACGGTGATGATCTGGTCTTCCTGCTTGGAGCCGGTGCCGGCCATCTTGAAGGCGTTGTTGTCGCCCTTCTTGACCGCCTCGAAGTACTCCTTGGCGGTCTTGTAGGGCGCCTCGGCATTGACCCACAGCACGAACTGGTCGAGCGCCAGCATCTGCACCGGCGTCAGGTCGCGCCAGTTGAAGGGCACGCCGGTGGCCAGCGGGGTGGTGAACAGGTTGGACAGGGTGATGATGATCTTGTGCGGATCGCCCTTGTCGCCCTTGACGGCCAGGAAGCCCTCGGCCCCTGCGCCGCCGGACTTGTTGACCACCACCAGCGGCTGCTTCATCAGGCTGTGCTTGGCCACCACGCCCTGGATGAAGCGGGCCATCTGGTCGGCGCCGCCACCGGTGCCGGCCGGCACGATGAATTCGACGGGCTTGGCCGGTTCCCAGGCCTGGGCCGCCGGGCTGGCCGCCAGACCCAGCAGGGCGCAGGCAGCCGCGATCGCGGAACGCAGCGGAAGTGCGTGCTTGAACATGGTCTTGTCTCCTCGGGGGATGGTGGATGGATGGGCGGTCTGTGCCGCCTTCTCGCGTACGCTGAAATCCGGTGCTCAGCCCGTCAGGCCCAGCTTGGCGGCCAGGCCGATGCGCTGCAGCTTGCCGGTGGCCCCCTTGGGGATCTCGTCCATGAACAGGATCTTCTTGGGCACCTTGAAGTCGGCGGCGCGCTGGCCGATGAAGTCCTGCAGCTCGCGCTCGCTGAGGGCGGCGCCCTCGCGCAGCACCACGCAGGCGGCCACCTCCTCGCCCAGCTTGGGGTGGGGCATGGCGAAGGTCACGACCTGGGCCACGGCCGGGTGGTCCATCATGATTTCGTCGACCTCGCGCGGGCTGATCTTCTCGCCGCCGCGGTTAATGATCTCCTTGAGGCGGCCGGTCAGGCTGATGTAGCCGTCGCTGTCCTTGATGCCCTGGTCGCCGGTGCGGAACCAGCCGTTGGTGTAGGCCTCGGCGTTCGCCTTGGGGTTGCTTTCGTAACCGGCGGTCACGTTGGGGCCGCGGATGACGATTTCGCCCACGGTGTTGGCCGGCAGGATGCGGCCTTCCTCGTCCATGATCTCCACCTCCGGACCGCCGGGCAGGCCCACCGCACCGGGCTTGCGCACCCCGGGCGGCAGCGGGTTGCTGGCCATCTGGTGGGTGGCCTCGGTCATGCCGTAGGCCTCGATCAGCGGGGCCTTGAAGACGGCCTCCAGCTCGGTGATGACCTGCGGCGGCATCGAGGACGAGGACGAGCGCAGGAAACGCAGCGGGTGGCGCGCGATCACGTCGGCGTTCTTGCCGGCCCGGGTCAGGATGGCCTGGTGCATGGTCGGCACGGCCGTGTACCAGGTGGGCTTGGCCTCGTCCATCCAGGCGAAGAACTTCAGGGCGTTGAAGCCCGGGGTGCAGAAGACCTGCGAGCCGGCCGACAGCGGCGCCAGCACCCCGGCGATCAGGCCGTGGATGTGGAAGAGCGGCATGATGTTCAGGCCGCAGTCGGTGGCGGTGAACTGCAGGGTGGCGCGGATGTTCTGCGCCGAGGCCGCCAGGTTGCGCTGCGACAGCGGCACGATCTTCGGCCGCGAGGTGGTGCCCGAGGTGTGCAGCACCATCGAGACATCGTCGGGCTCGGCGTCGCCACCGTGGGCGGCCGGGGGGCCGCCTTCCACGCCGTCGCGCGGCTGCAGGGTGAAGCTGCCGGCGGCCTCGCCGGCGATCAGGTCCAGCACGCGCACGCCGAGCTTCAGGGCCACCTCGATGGCCGGGGAGCTGCTGCCCTGCTCGACGATCAGCGCCTTGGCCTTGAGGTCGGAGAGATAGAACTCGAACTCATCGGCGCGGTAGGCCGGGTTCAGCGGCGCGCTGGTCACGCCACGGGCGCAGGCCATGTAGCAGGCGGCCATCTCGGGGCCATTGGCCAGCACGATGGCGACGCGGTCGTTGCGGCCGATGCCCAGGCCGTTGAGACGGGCGATCGTCGCATCGATCAGGCTGCGCAGCCCGCCGAAGCTCAGCGGCGGCCGGCCGGGGGCGGAGAGGGCGGGGGCGGTGTCGGCGCCGGTCGCGAGAAGCGACTTCAAGGTCGTTTGCATGGTCATCCCGTGGAAGTGCGCGGAAAGGATGGCCCAGCGGTCAGCCTCCTCGGACACAGAACCTGGACCGCCGCGAGGGCGGTCTGCTCATCTGGCGCCCCGCGGGCCGGCGGTCGGGCCGGTGCGGGGCTGGGGCGGATCGCGCCCTCCCGCCGCGCAGCACGCGGGTCTCGGTGCCGGGGACGGGGTCCGTCGTGTGTCGCCCGGGGCGGCCGATGCACGACGAGTCGGGTGGCGGGCGTTCCCGCGACCCTGAGGTCAGGTTTATAGCGAAAGGCCGCCGATTCAGGGATCAGGAAAGCTAGCGCAGGCCTTCAGCAAGATTGACGGGCTCGCCGCGCGAGCCCGCCCGCATAAGCTCGGGCCATGCCGCTCAGCCTGTCTGCCGCCGTCCACAGCGAATTGCTGATCCAGAAGAGCCGCTTCCTCGGCTGCGTCGAGCCGGTGACCGACCGCCGGGAGGCCCAGGTCCGGGTGGCTGCACGCTGGGCCGAGCATCCCGGCGCCAGCCATGTCTGCTGGGCCCTCCTGGCCGGCGGCCAGTCGGCCGCGGTCGATGACGGCGAGCCCGGCGGCACCGCCGGCCGGCCGATGCTGGAGGTGCTGCGCCACCAGGATCTGGACGGCGTGCTCGCCACCGTCGTCCGCTACTACGGCGGGGTCAAGCTCGGGGCGGGCGGCCTGGTGCGGGCCTACACCGACGCGGTCGCCCAGGCCCTGCTGCGAGCCGTGAAGGTGCCGCGGCTGCGCTGGCTGCCGCTGGGCTGCAGCCTGCCCTATGCCCTGGAGGGCCGGCTGCGTCGCGAGCTGGCCGCCGCGGGGGCGCGCGGCCTGCAGGTGCAGCACGGCAGCGTGATGGTCGATTGCCGTTTCGAACTGCCCGACGAGCGCCTACCCGCCCTGCGTGCCCAGCTCGATGCCCTCGGCCAGGGCCGGCTGCTGTGGCATGCGGAGGGGGAGCCCCCGGTCCACGGGTGACCCAGGCCGCTCCTCGGCCGCGCTTTGCTGTCATATTGGCCGCACAAGCCACCGCCCCGGGTGGCGCCGGAGGCTCTATGCGACATCTTCCCGCCCTGCTCGTGGCCGGTCTGCTGCCCTTGCTGGCGGTGCCTGCGCTGGAGGCGGCATCCCGCGTCCGCGAGACCCCGCCCGAGGCCCTGGCCGGTGCCGAGGCGGGGGCGGTCCGTGCGGTCATCCAGGCCCAGCTCGACGCCTTCGCGGCCGACGATGCCGAGGCCGCCTTCAGCTTCGCGACCCCCGCGATCCAGCAGCGCTTCGGCAGCGCCGAGCGCTTCCTGTTCACCGTGCGTGAGGCCTACCCGGCCGTCTACCGACCGGCCTCGGCCCATTTCATGGCGCCGATGCGGGTGGGCAGCGAGGTGGTCCAGCAGGTCCGTCTGGTGGACGCCGACGGCGCGGTCTGGGTCGCGCTCTACACCCTGGAGCGCCAGCCCGACCGCACCTGGCGCATCCAGGGCTGCCAGCTCAGCCGCAGCCCCGGCCAGATGATCTGAGCCGGGCGGTCGGCGCGCCTCAGCGCCAGCCGTACATCATCTGCCGCGCCAGCGCCCGCCGCACCGGCGCGAACTGGCCGACGGCGGCCAGGCCCAGCCCCCGCAGCGTCGACAGCGCCGGACCGGGCCAGGTGAAGCCCCGCGCCAGCAGGTCGGTCGTCGCGATCAGGCTCCAGCGGTCGGGCGCACGCTGCCACTCGATGCGACGCAGCGCGGCCTTCAGGTCCAGCGGGCTGCCGCTGCGGTGGGCCCGCTCCTCGGCCGCGACCAGGGCAGCCACCAGGGCCTGGGCATCGCGCAGGCCCAGGTTCAGGCCCTGGCCGGCCACCGGGTGCAGGGTCTGCGCGGCATTGCCGATGCGGATCTGCCGGCCGGCCACCAGGCTGCGCTCGGCATTCAGGCCGAGCGCGAAGCTTTTCAGCGGGCTCAGGCCGGTCAGCGGGCCGACGGCCTCCGGGAAGAGGGTGTTCAGCAGGGCCAGGCGGCTGGCGCTGTCCAGCGGCGCCACCGGATCCTCGGCACTTGGCACACACCAGACCAGGGCGGCGCGCGGCTGGCCGTCGTCGGCCGAGGGGGTGGCGCCGCCGGCCACCCCGGGCGGCAGCGGCAGCAGCGCCGCCGGGCCGCTGGCGGTGAAGCGCTCCACCGCCATGCCGTCCAGCGGCCGGGCCAGGGTGACGGTGCCGACCCAGGCCGTCTGGCCGTAGTCGTGGCGCAGGGCCTTGCGGGCCTGCTCGGCGAAGACGCCGCCCTCGGCGATCACCGCCAGGTCGTGGCGCTCGACGATGCCGCAGTCCAGCTCGACCCCGTCGGCCTGCTCGCGCACCGCCGCCACCGGCGTGCCCAGTCGCAGCGTCAGGCGCTGCGGTTCGCGTGCGCAGGCGGCCTCCCACAGGGCCTGCAGCGGCGCGACCAGGGCGCCGTGCCGCATCACCGTGCCGAGTGCGGGCACGCCCAGCTCCTCGGCGGCGATGCGCACCACCGGCTCGCCCTCGGGCAGCAGCAGCGCGGCCAGCGGTCGCGGCAGCAGGCCGGGGCCCAGGGTCGGCGTCTGCTGCGAGACATGCACGCTGCGGATCGGCGTGCCGTGCGCGGCCATCGCCGCGCCCAGGCCCAGGGCCTCCAGCACCTGCACGCTGCCGAGCGAAAGCGCAAGCGTGCGCGGGTCGCGGCCCGGGTCGGCGCCGGGCGGTCGCGCATCGAAGACGGTGATCGCAGCCTGCGGCAGCGCCGCGGCGAGCTGCAGGGCCAGGCTCAGGCCGACCGGGCCGGCGCCGACGAGGGCCAGGGAAAGCGGGGCGGGGGCGGACATGCGGGCGGCGTGCGGGGCAGGGCGGACCTGCGGAGACGGGAGAAGGCCAGGTGCGGATGATGCCTGCGCGCGCGGGGGCGGGCTGGCCGCGCGCCCGGTGCCCTGCGGCGCACGGGGTCGGACGGCGTCGTGCGGGGGCGGGCATGCTGGCGGCCTACGCAATCCCCGCAGGCCGGTCGTCGGCCGGTCTGCCTAGCATCGGGGCCCCCAATGCGCCGAGACCTGCCATGAACCGACCCTTCCGCATTGCCGTCCTGCCCGGCGACGGCATCGGCACCGAGGTGATGCCCGAGGGCCTGCGCGTGCTGAAGCTGGCCGCCGCGCGCCACGGCCTGCCGCTGGAACTGCAGGCCTTCGACTGGGCCTGCGCCGACCACTGGCTGCGCCACGGCCGCATGTTGCCGGAGGACTGGTTCGAGACCCTGCGCGGCTTCGACGCGATCTACTTCGGCGCGGTCGGCTGGCCGGCGGTGGTGCCGGATCACGTCTCGCTGTGGGGCTCGCTGCTCAAGTTCCGGCGCGACTTCGACCAGTACGCCAACCTGCGCCCGGTGCGCCTGCTGCCCGGCGTGCGCGGCCCGCTGGCGGGCAAGCAGCCGGGCGACATCGACTTCCTCGTCGTCCGCGAGAACACCGAGGGCGAGTACAGCAGCGTCGGCGGCCGCATGTTCGAGGGCAGCGAGCGCGAACTGGTGCTGCAGGAGGCGGTCTTCACCCGCCACGGCGTCGACCGCATCCTGCGCCACGCCTTCCGCCTCGCACAGCAGCGGCCGCGCAAGCGCCTGACGGCCGCGACCAAGAGCAATGGCATCGCGATCTCCATGCCCTACTGGGACGAGCGGGTCGAGGCCATCGCCGCCGAGTTTCCCGATGTGCAGTGGGACCGCCAGCATGTCGACATCCTGGCCGCGCGCTTCGTGCTGCAACCCGAGCGCTTCGACGTGGTCGTGGCCAGCAACCTCTTCGGCGACATCCTCAGCGACCTGGGCCCGGCCTGCACCGGCACCCTGGGCATGGCGCCCTCGGCCAACCTGAACCCCGACCGGCGCTACCCCAGCCTCTTCGAGCCCGTGCATGGCTCGGCGCCGGACATCGCCGGCCAGGGCATCGCCAACCCGATCGCGCAGATCTGGTCGGCTGCGCTGATGCTGGACTTCCTCGGCCAGGCGCCCGGCGCCGATGCGGCAGCCGGCCGGGCGGCGCACGACGCCATCGTCGCAGCCATCGAGCAGGTGCTGCGCACGGGGCCGCGCACGCGCGACCTGGGCGGCCATGCCTCGACCCGCGAAGTCGGCGAGGCCATCGCCGCCGCCCTGGGCGGCTGAGCGCGGCGCAGGCGCCGACTCAGTGCAGCGGCGGGCGCGGGGCGCAGGGGGCGGCCTCGGCCGGGGCGCCGCGGGCGCCCTCGCTCAGCAGGCGCTGCCAGTGGCCGCGGATGCGCGCCAGGCTCAGGCGGAAGGTCGGGCTCAGTGCGGGGTGGGCGCAGAGCTGATCGAGGTTGTGCCGCAGCTTGCCGAGCATCAGCCGGCTCTGGGCATGGCAGGCCGGCGGGTGGCCCAGCGCGCAACGCTCGGCCACGGCGGTCATCAGGGCCAGCGTGCCGGCCATCAGCGGCTCGACGGCGGGCAGGCGGTCCTCGGCGAGGGCGACATCGGGGGAGAGGCAGGCAGGCATGGCACGCGCTCCGGCAGGGGGTGGGTCACCATGCTAATGCGAACCATTCTCATCTTATGCATGACCCTGCCCCGGGCAGGGCGCCTGCGCGCCCCGGCTCAGAGCCCGCCGAAGACCTTCTTCAGGATCGCGCTGCCGGTGGCCACCGGGTCCTTGCGGATCTTCTTCTCCTCTTCGCCGATCATGAAGTAGAGGCCGTCCAGCGCCTTGCCGGTCACGTACTGCTCGATGTTGGCGTCCTCCTTCTTGACCAGGCCGAAGCCCGAGGCCTTGGCCGCCACCGCGTTGTACTTGGCGGCCAGGTCGACCTTCTCGGTCTCGCGGCTGACGATGGGCAGGAAGCGGCCGTTCAGCGGCGTGCGCGTCTTGTCGGCGAAGAAGGCGGTGACCGAGGTGTCGCCGCCGCTCAGGATCTTCTTCGCGTCGGCCACGCTCATGTCGCGCACGGCCTGCTTCAGCAGGGTGACCGATTCCGGCACGGCGCTCTCGGCCGCGCGGTTCATGGCGGTGACCAGGCCCTCGACCCGCTCGCCCTGGCCCAGCTTCTTCAGCAGCTTGGCCCCGCTTTCCAGCGCGCCCGGCAGCGGGATGCGCACCTTCGGGTTGCCGAGGAAGCCGTCGGTCTTGCCCAGCAGGCCGACCGCGACTTCGGCCCCCCGCTCCAGCGCAGCCTTCAGGCCGGCGCTGGCGTCGGCGTCGCTGAAGGACAGCGCACGCGCCTGCGCCGCCCAGAGGCCCAGCAGCGCAAGCGCCGCCCCCCGGCTCATACACTGCCGGCGCAACACGTCGCTCGGGTCGATGGAACGCATGGTGGTCTCCTGGTTCTGAGGGCAGCCTGCCCGGTGGATCCGGCGCAGCGCCCGACCCGAAAGCGCCCAGCCTACACAAAGCCCGCGACCATGTCCCTCCGCCCCCGCTTCGCCGCCGTTCTGTTGGCCCTGGGCCTTGCCGCCACCGTCCTGCCGGCCTGCAGCCCGCAGTTGGCTCCCGAGGTCGGCTACACCTTGATCGATGGTCGCCAGGAACAGCTCAGCGCTTTGCGCGGCAAGGTCGTGCTGGTGAATTTCTGGGCCACCAGCTGCGCAAGCTGCGTGAAGGAGATGCCCGATCTCGCCGCCACCTACGGCAAGTACGCGGCCCGCGGCTACGACACCGTGGCCGTGGCCATGGCCTACGACCCACCCGCGTACGTGCTGAACTTCGCCAAGAGCCGCGCCCTGCCCTTCAAGGTCGCGCTGGACCACGATGGCGAACTGGCCAGGCGCTTCGGCGACATCCAGCTCACGCCGACCTCGGTACTGATCGACAAGCAGGGCCGCATCGTCAAGCGCTATGTCGGCCCGCCGAACTTCGACGAGCTGAACGCACTGGTCGAGAAGCTGCTGACGGCCTGAGGCCGCACGCGCGGCTCAGCGCCCGGGCCGAGGGGGCGTTCCGTCGGGGCCGGCGTCGGCGAGCGCCGCGACCACGTCGGACTGCGTGAGGATGCCGAGCAGCCGGCTGCCCGGCCCGACGATCGGCAGGTGATGGTGGCCGCCCTGCGCGAACAGCGGCAAGAGCTCGGTCAGCGGCCGGTCTGCACTGGCCACCCGCACCTGGCGGCTCATCACCTCCCGCACGGGCCGCCAGGGTTCGCCGGCCCGCGGAAGCGGCGTCCCGCGGATCTCGGCATCGCGGACCAGGTCGGCCAGCGTGACGATGCCGACCAGCGTCCCGCCCGCGTCCACCACCGGCAGGGCCTTGATGCGGTGCTGCCGCAGCAGTCCCCAGGCTGCATCCAGCGGCGTGTTCAAGCCCACGGTGATCGGCGGCCGGCGCATCAGGTCGCCACAGCGCAGCGCGCCCAGCCGCCGGCGGTGAGCCTGCCAGCGCGCGCTGCGCAGCAGATCCAGCAGCAGGTCGCGGGGGGCGTCGAGCACCTCGTTGTGGCGGGCCAGCAGCGCCTCCAGCTCGGCAGCGTCCAGCGCATCTGGGCTGCTTGCGGCCCCCGCCGCGGGCCGCGCCGCGCCACCCTGCGGATGCGGGTAGCGCTTGCCGGTGGCGTGGTTCCAGGCCACGCCGGCCAGCACCAGCAGCAAGGAGTTCAGGGCTGCCGGCATCCAGGCGAAGGCCGGATCCCGCATCCCGATCAGCACCATCAGCAAGGCCATGGCCCCGCCCGGTGGATGCAGGCAGCGCAGCAGCAGCATCAGCCCGATGGCCGTCCCGACACCCAGGGCCGCGGCGGGCACTGGTGCATCGAGGGCATGGACCGCCGCGATGCCGACCAAGGCCGACACCGTGTTGCCGCCGACCACGGCCCAGGGCTGGGCCAGTGCGCTGGACGGCAAGGCGAAGACCAGCACCGCGCTGGCCCCCAGCGGCGCGACCAGCCATAGCCCCGGCCCCTGGCCCCAGGGGCCGGCCCCGGCCAGCATGCTGCAGAGCAGGCCGGTCAGGCCGAGGCCGACGGCTGCCCCGAGCGCGGCGCGCAGCTGCTCGCGCCGGTCCACGGCTTGCGGCGCCGGGCGCAGCAGAGCCCACAGGGTGATCAGGCGGTCGGACATCCGGAAGCGGGGGTCAGCGGCAGGCTGGTCAGCCTACACCGCGACCGCTCCCCTGGGCCTGCGAGCCCGCAGACCGATCAGCCGTGCAGGCTCTCGCCGACCCCGGCGGCATGGGCCTGCTGGTCGGCGTGGTAGCTGCTGCGCACCATGGCGCCGACGGCGGCGTGGGAAAAGCCCATGGCGTAGGCCGCGTCCTCGAAGCGCTTGAAGGTGTCCGGGTGCACGTAACGCCGGACCGGCAGGTGGTGGCCGCTGGGGGCCAGGTACTGGCCCAGGGTCAGCATGTCCACATCGTGCGCGCGCAGGTCGCGCATGACCTCCAGGATCTCCTCGTCCGTCTCGCCCAGCCCGACCATGATCCCGCTCTTGGTCGGCACCTTGGGGTGCAGGGCCTTGAACTTCTTGAGCAGGTTCAGGCTGAAGGCGTAGTCGCTGCCCGGACGCACCTCCTTGTACAGGCGCGGCACCGTCTCCAGGTTGTGGTTCATCACGTCCGGCGGGGCCTGGGTGAGGATGCCCAGGGCGCGGTCGTCGCGGCCGCGGAAGTCCGGGGTGAGGATCTCGATGGTCGTGGCCGGGGAGAGGGCGCGGGTCTGGCGGATGCAGTCGACGAAGTGGGCGGCGCCGCCGTCGCGCAGGTCATCGCGGTCGACGCTGGTGATGACGACGTACTTGAGCTTCAGCGCGGCGATGGTCTTGGCGAGGTTGGCGGGCTCGTCGGCGTCGAGCGGATCGGGGCGGCCGTGGCCGACGTCGCAGAAGGGGCAGCGCCGGGTGCACTTGTCGCCCATGATCATGAAGGTGGCCGTGCCCTTGCCGAAGCACTCGCCGATGTTGGGGCAGGAGGCTTCCTCGCAGACGGTGTGGAGCTTGTGCTCGCGCAGGATCTGCTTGATCTCGTAGAAGCGGGTGCTGGGCGAGCCGGCCTTGACGCGGATCCAGTCGGGCTTCTTGAGCACCTCGGCCGGGACGACCTTGATGGGGATGCGGGCGGTCTTGGCCTGGGACTTCTGCTTGACCGTCGGGTCGTAGGCCGGGGGAAGGATCGATTCGGGCACGAAAGTCTCGGGTTCAGAGCAGGTTCGGGGGCGTGATGCCGTGGCGCTTCATCTGCCGGTAGACGGTGGCGCGGCAGATGCCAAGCTCCTGCGCGGCCGAGGTCACGCACCATTTGTGCCGGCGCAGGGCCTGCAGCAGCAACTGGCCGCCGTCCGACAGGCCGGCGGCCTCGGCCGGCTGTTCGCTTGCCGCCGTCGCTCCAGCGAGGGCGATGGGCGGGGGGGCGGTCCGGTCCGCCTCGCGCACTTCGCCAGGCAGGTCGTCCAGCGTCACCGGCGCATCGCCGCTCAGGGCCACCGCGAAGCGCAGGGCGTTGCGCAGCTCGCGCACATTGCCGGGCCAGCGATGGCGCAGCAGGGCGGCCACGGCCTCGGGGCTGAGCTCGGCGGCCTCCAGGCCCTGCGCCCGGGCTTCCTCGTCGAAGAGGGTCTCGATCAGGAAGAGCTTGTCCTCGCGCTCGCGCAGCGGGGGCAGCCGCAGCGTGGTGCCGGCCAGGCGGAAGAAGAGATCCTCGCGGAAATGGCCCTGCTCGACGCTGCGGCGCAGGTCGCGGTGCGATGCCGCGATCACGTTGAGCTTGACCGGGATGGGCTGGTCCGCGCCCAGCGGCAGCACCTCGGATTCGGCCAGCACGCGCAGCAGCCGGGTCTGAAGGTGCAGCGGCATGTCGCCGATCTCGTCGAGGAAGAGCGTGCCTTCGTCCGACTGCGCGATCAGGCCCTTCATGCCCTTGCTGCGGCCGCCGGTGAAGGTGCCGGGCGTGTAGCCGAAGAGCTCGCTCTCGATCAGCGATTCCGGGATGGACGCGCAGTTGACCGCCACGAAGGGCTTGGCCGCACGCTGGCTGTGGCCGTGCAGCGCCCGGGCCAGCACCTCCTTGCCCGAGCCGGTCTCGCCCTGGATCAGCAGGTTCACGTTGCGGTCCACCAGGCGCTTGGCCTGGCCGATCAGGCGCTGCATGGCCGGGTCGCTGCCGGCCAGGCCGTCCAGCGGACCGTCGATCGGGCGCGTGTCGCCAGCCCGCGCCGGCCGGCGCGGGCGCTGCGGCAGCACGATGGCCTCGGGCCCGCCGGCCGTGCGGCCGCGCGGCGGCACCAGCGCCGGATAGAAGTGCTCCTGCTGATGCGACCAGACGCTGCGCAGCTCGCCCGCCCCGCTGCGGGCCAGGGCCCAGACCGCGTCGACCGGCGTGTCCAGCACCTCGGAGAGGTTCAGGCCGACCAGCTGGCTGTCGGTCGCGCGCAGCGCGCCACCGTGGCCCAGGCGGCGCCGCGCGCCGGTGTTCGCGCCGATGATGGTGCCGTCCTCCTCCAGCGCGAGCATCACCTCGCTCGACACGTCGACCAGGCCGGCCGACTTCCCCAGCCGCAGGATCCAGTGCCGGGCGAAGTGACGCACGAAGTTCGCATCCTCGATGGTCTGCGCATACATCTTCGTCATCTGCAGGATCAGGTGCTGGCTCTCGCGCGCCTCGGGCGAGCGCAGGGCCGAGACGTCCAGCGCGCCCAGCAGCTGGCCATCGGGCGCGAACAAGGGGGCCGAGGTGCAGGTCAGCGCGATGTGCGTGGCATCGAAATGCTCGGTCTGGTGGCAGGTGATCGGCGTCTGCTCGATCAGGCAGGTGCCGACGCCGCAGGTGCCGGCATGGGCCTCGTTCCAGTCGGCGCCCAGGTAGAGGCCGGCGGCCTTCAGCAGCGGTTCGGTGGCGGGGTTGCCGATGTAGTCCACCGTCACGCCGTCGGCATCGGTCAGCAGCAGCATGTAGCCGAGGTCGGCCACGCGCCGGTACATCTCCTCCATGCCGGCCCGGGCCACGCGCAGGAAGCCTTCCATGCGCTGCTGGTGCTCGCGCAGCTGGGTGGACGGCAGGATGCGCGCCGGGCTCGGCCGGGCGGGGTCCAGGCCGTGCTGCTTCATGCAGCGCGACCAGGACTTCTGGAACAGGGTCTCGGCCCCGGCGGCAGGGCCGCCCAGCATGCCGACGGACAACACATGGTCGATGTGCTGACTGACCAGATTGGGCATCACGTGTCTCCTCGTCGCGGTCGCTTCAAGGCGACCGTCTGCCATGGTCCGGATCATGGTCCGGCCTGAGCCTGCGATCTTGCGGAGTCCCTGGCCCGGCCCGGCTCCGCGTTTGCCCTCCTAGCGCCGGAACCTGGTCGGGCTCCTGGAACACGACGCGGCGGGCGCCGTCTCCAGCCCTGCGGTTCCGGTCGACGCAGGCTTGCAGTCTGGCTGCGAGGTCCGTGCCAGGCCGAAAGGCCGGTCGAGCTGCGTTTTCCGGGGCCTGGCCTCCGGAGCAACCCGCGGTTCCGGGCCGGCGTTGCGCAACAGTTGTCGCAAAGAGCCTGTTCCGCATGCGACACCTGTCGCAGGCCGCGGGGCTGGCGCTCGCCTGCCGCGCAAGCACTGTTCTTGCTGCATGGCGGCCATGTCCGATGAACTCTCCCGCCCCGTGCCGGCGTGCCGGGTCGCATGAAACCGCCCGTGCTGCACCTCGGCATCGCCGGCGCCGGCCTGGTCGGCCGCCTGCTGGCTCATGGCCTGAGCCGGGCCGGGCACCGGGTCAGCGTCTTCGCCCGCTCCTCCGGCCCCGAGCCGCCGGCCAGCGCACGCGCCGCAGCCTCCTTCGCCGCGCCGGGCTTCGTCGGCCGGCAGGGGCGCAGCGGCTCGCCGCATGCGCGCAGCCAGGTGCTGATCGACTGGCGCCGGCTTGACGGCGAACTCCAGGGCGCGCCCTGCCTGCGGGCCCGCGGCACCCTCGCGCTCGGCGAGCGGCCGCCGCCGGGAAGCCGCGGCGGGCCGATCGACGAGGCGGTGCCGCTGAGCCCGGCCCAGCTGGTCCGGCTCGAGCCCCGGATCGGCCGGCGCGAGGACGCCTGGCTGGTCACCGACGAGGCGGTGGTCGATGCCCCGGCCACCCTGCGTGCGCTGCATCGTCTCGGCACCGGGGTGCAATGGCACTGGGGCTGCGAGGCCCTGGCCGTCGAGCCCGGGGCGCTGGCCCTCAGCGGCAGCCGCCGCGGCTGGCGGCACTTCGACGCCGTCTTCGACAGCCGCGGCGTCGGCGCACGCGATGAGCTCGGCCTGCGCCTGCTCCGCCACGACATGATGACGCTGGACCTGCCGTCCCATGGCCTGCGGCGGCCGGTGCGCTGGTGCGCCGCGGAGATGGATCCCCTCGTGCCCTGGGCGCCGGTCCGGGTGCTGCTGCCGCAGGGCCCGGACCAGCTCGTTCTCGTCAGCAGCCGTGAAACCCCGAAGGATGACGGCGCGCCGCTGCCCCTCCTGGCCCTGCGACATCACCTCGACGCCGCCTGCGCGCTGATGCCCAGCCTGAAGCATGCGAGCCTGCGGCAGACCTCGCATGTCCTGAGCGCCGACGGTCGCCAGGGCCTGCCGTGGATCGAGGTCGAGACCCGGCGTGTCCGCATCAACGGCCTGGGGGCCGAAGGCTGGCGTCATGCGCCCGGCCTGGTCGACGAAGCCTTGAGCCGCTGGCAGACCCACCTCAGCTGACCGGGGTGGCCGCGCGGTCGCGGCATGCGCTTTGCACCCTCGGGCCATCGGCCCCCGCGACGGTGGCCTGGCTTGCGAGGATCTGCGATGACCCGATTGACCCTGCACGGAGCCCCGGTCTACACCGAGGGCAGCCTGCCGCCGCTGGGCCGGCGCCTGCCGCGCCTGGAGCTTTGCGGACGGGACCTGCTCGAGCACCCGCTCGACGCGCTGCCCGCCGTGCCCACCGTGCTTCATGTGCTGCCGAGCCTGGAGCTGCCGAGCTGCCAGGCCGCGCACCGCGCGGTCTGGGCGGCCGTCGCCGCGCAGCCGGGCTGGCAGATGGTGGCGATCTCGGCCGACCTGCCCTTCGCCCTGGCGCGCCTGGCCGCCGCCGACGACGCGAGGCTGCATCTGCGTTCCTGCTTCCGCCATCCCGGCTGGGCCCGAAGCCTGGGCCTGGACCTGGTCAGCGGCCCGCTGAAGGGCCTGCCGGCCCAGGGTCTGTTCGTGCTGGATGCCGGGCATCGCCTGCGCGCCAGCGAGCTGGTGCGCGAGCTCAGCGAGCTGCCGCAGCTGGGCCTGCTGCAGCGTGCGGCCGAGGCGCAGATCCTCCCGGCCGGCGCCCGGCCGCATCGGACCGCGGCGGGTCGATGCGACGCGACGCGAGCGACGGTCGTCGCATCGACGGATGTCGCATCTGTCGCGGCCTGATCGCGGGTTTCTCCGGAGCAAAGCACGCCTTCCAGGCGTTGAGGCGGGCCGGAGCCCCAGGCTCAGGCCGTGAGATCGGTGGCACGGGCTTTGCCCTTCAGGCTTCAGAACCTGAACGGAGACCCTGCATGCATGCCGCCCCCGATCCCGCCGATGTCTGTGTCGGGATCATCGCGAACCCGGTGTCCGCCCGGGACATCCGCCGCATCATCGCGAACGCCGGCAACCTGCAGATCGCCGAGCGGGTCAACATCGTGATGCGCCTGCTCAGCACGCTGGGCGCCTGCGGCGTCGGTCGCGTGCTGATGATGCCGGACAAGGCCGGCATCCGCGCCATGCTCAGCCGCAAGCTGGACGCGGAGCGCCGCATCCAGCGCGCCTTCCCGCAGCTGGACTTCCTCGACATGGACCCGCAGTCCACCGTGGAGGACACGCACGAGGCCACGCGCCGCATGGTCGACGCTGGCGTCAAGGCGCTCATCGTGCTGGGCGGCGACGGCACCCACCGCGCCGTCGTGCGGACCAGCACCGCGCTGCCCATCGCCGGCCTGTCCACCGGCACGAACAACGCCTTTCCTGAGATGCGCGAGCCGACGCTCAGCGCCATGGCCGTGGCCCTCTACGCCACCGGCCGGCTCGGCCCCGACGACGCGCTGATGCCCAACAAGCTGCTGGAGATCACCGTCGACGGCGGCAGCCGGCCGCCGCGGCACGACATCGCCCTGGTCGATGCCGTCATCTCCAGCAGCCGCACCGTCGGGGCCCGTGCGCTGTGGACGCCGGAGAGCCTGCATGCCGTCTACCTGGCCTTCGCCGATCCCGAGGCCATCGGCTTCTCGGCCATCGGCGGGCTGCTGGAGCCGGTCGGCCGCCGCATGCCCTTCGGCCTGGCCATCGAGCTGGCGCCCGAGGCGGCCCGGCCGACGCTCCACCTGAGCGCCCCGATCGCCCCCGGCCTCATGCACAGCCTGCCGGTCGCGAGCTGGCAGGCCATGCCCCCCGGCATGCCGAGCACCGTGGCGCTGGACGCCGGCATCGTCGCCCTCGACGGCGAGCGCGAGCTGCCCTTCGAGCGCGGCGAGCGCGTGCAGATCACCGTGCGCGAGCAAGCCTTTTTCACCGTGGACGTGTCCCGTTGCCTGCAGCTTGCTGCGCGCCGCGGGCTCTTCCATCACGCCCCCTGAGCCATCCAAGAGGAGACACCACCATGGCCCAAGCCCCCCTGCCCCTGAGCCGCGAGGACCTGCTCGCCTGCTACCGCCGCATGCGGACCATCCGCGAGTTCGAGGAGCGGCTGCACGTCGACTTCAGCCGCGGCGACATCCCCGGCTTCGTCCACCTCTATGCCGGCGAGGAAGCCACGGCCGTCGGCATCATGAGCCACCTGGGCGATGGCGACCGCATCGCCTCCACCCACCGCGGCCACGGCCACTGCATCGCCAAGGGCGTGGACGTGGTGGACATGATGAAGGAGATCTACGGCAGGAAGGGCGGCTGCGGCAACGGCAAGGGTGGCTCCATGCACATCGCCGACCTGTCCAAGGGGATGATGGGCGCCAACGGCATCCTGGGTGCCGGCGCGCCGCTGGTCTGCGGCGCGGCGCTGGCCGCCAAGGTCAAGGGCACGAAGGAAGTGGCCATCTGCTTCGTCGGCGACGGCGCGTCCAACCAGGGCACCTTCCTGGAGAGCCTGAACCTCGCGGCGGTGTGGAACCTGCCGGCGATCTTCGTGGTGGAGAACAACGGCTACGCCGAATCCACCTCGCGCGACTACGGCACGGCGGTCGACAGCTATGTGGACCGCGCCGCCGGCTTCGGCATCCCCGGCATCACGGTGGACGGCACCGACTTCTTCGCGGTGCACGAGGCGGCCGGCGAAATCATCCGCCGCGCCCGCGAAGGCGGCGGCCCCTCGCTGCTGGAATGCAAGATGGTCCGCTTCTTCGGCCATTTCGAGGGCGATGCGCAGACCTACCGCGCCCCCGGCGAGAACGAGCACAACCGTGCGCACAAGGACTGCCTGAAGCTCTTCGGCGCCGCCGTGACCGGCAGCGGCCTCGTCAAGGCCGCCGAGCTGGAGGCCATCGACCGGGAGGTCCTCGGCCTGATCGAGGACGCCGTCGTCCAGGCCAAGGCCGCGCCGCTGCCGAGCGCCGCCGACCTGCTCACCGATGTCTATGTCTCCTACTGAGACCCGCACCCCGAACCCCATCTGAGGAGACTTCCATGGCACGAAAAATCAGCATGAAGCAGGCCATCAACGAGGCCATCGACCTGGAGATGACGCGCGACCCGCGCGTCATCATGCTGGGTGAGGACATCGTCGGCGGCGCCGGTGGCGAAGGCGAGATGGACGCCTGGGGCGGCGTGCTCGGCGTCACCAAGGGCCTGTATGCCAAGCACGGCAACCGCCTGATGGACACCCCGCTGTCGGAGAGCGCCTACGTCGGCGCGGCCATCGGTGCGGCCAGCTGCGGCCTGCGCCCGATCGCCGAACTGATGTTCATCGACTTCATGGGCGTCTGCTTCGACCAGATCTTCAACCAGGCGGCCAAGTTCAAGTACATGTTCGGCGGCAAGGCGGAGACGCCGGTGGTGATCCGCGCGATGGTCGGTGCCGGCTTCCGCGCCGCGGCCCAGCACAGCCAGATGCTGACCCCGGTCTTCACCCACATCCCGGGCCTGAAGGTGGTCTGCCCCAGCAATGCCTACGACACCAAGGGCATGCTCATCCAGGCCATCCGCGACAACGATCCGGTCATCTTCTGCGAGCACAAGGCCCTCTACGGCGCCGAGTGCGAGGTGCCGGAGGGCAGCTACACCGTGCCCTTCGGCGAGGCCAACGTCGTGCGCGATGGCAAGCACGCCACCCTCGTCACCTACGGCCTGATGGTGCACCGCTCGCTGGAGGCTGCGGCCACCCTGGCCAAGGAAGGCATCGAGGTCGAGATCATCGACCTTCGCAGTCTGTCGCCGATCGACTGGGACACCGTGCTGGAGAGCGTCGAACGCACCGGCCGCCTGGTCTGCGTGGACGAGGCCAGCCCGCGCTGCAACATCGGCACCGACGTGGCCGCCCAGGTCGCGATGCAGATCTTCGGCGCGCTCAAGGGCCCGATCCAGCAGGTCGCCCCGCCGCATGTGCCGGTGCCCTTCTCGCCGACGCTGGAGGACCTCTACATCCCCAGCGCGGCCCAGATCGTCGAGGCCGTGCGCCGCACGAACGCCGGAGGCAAGCGCTGATGTCCGCCATCACCCCCATCGTCATGCCCAAGTGGGGCCTCTCCATGAGCGAGGGCCGCGTGATGGCCTGGCTGGTCGAGGACGGCGCGGACATCGAGGTCGGCCTGCCCATCCTTGATGTCGAGACCGACAAGATCGCCAATGCCGTCGAGGCCCCGGACCCCGGCCTGCTGCGCCGCCGCCTGGCGGTCGAGGGCGAGGTCTACCCGGTCAAGGCCCTGCTCGGCGTGATGGCCGATGCCTCGGTCAGCGAGGCCGAGATCGACGAATACATCGCCAGCTATGTGCTGCCGGCCGCCGAGGACGAGGGGGCCGACGCCGGCCCGCAGTACCTCTGGGCCGAGGTCCAGGGCTTCAAGCTGCGCTACGCCCGGCGCGGCGCCGAGACCGGCACGCCGGTGCTCTTCCTGCACGGCTTCGGCGGCGACCTCGACAACTGGCTGTTCAACCTCGACGCCCTCGGCGAGGCCCATCCCGTCCTCGCCCTGGACCTGCCGGGCCACGGCCAGTCCAGCCCGCGCCTGCCGGGCACCGGCCTGGCGGCGCTGGCCGGCGTGGTGGCGGCCTTCCTCGCGCAGCTCGATCTCGGGCCGGTGCATGTCGTCGGCCACTCGATGGGCGGGGCCATCGCCGCGCAGCTCGCGCTCGACCATCCGGCCGCGGTGCGCAGCCTCAGCCTGATGGCGCCGGCCGGCTTCGGCCCGGAGATCAACGTCGGCTACACCGGCGGCTTCGCGCGGGCCAGCAGCAAGCGCGAGCTCAAGCCCCTGCTCGAACAGCTCTTCCAGGATCCGGGCCTGGTCAGCCGGCAGATGATCGACGACGTGCTGAAGTACAAGCGGCTCGACGGCATCGAGGACCTGCTGGTCGCGCTGAACGAGGGCCTCTTCCCCGGCGGCACGCAGGCCGCGCTGCCGGGCCGGGCCCTGGCCGGCAAGCCCTTGCTGGTGGTCTGGGGCGCGGACGACCGCATCGTGCCCGCCGCCCACGCGGCCCATGTGCCGGCCGGTGCGACGGTGGAGATCTTCCCCGCCACCGGGCACATGGTGATGATGGAGAAGGCGAACGAGGTCAATCGCCTGATCCGCCAGCATGTGGGCGGCTGAAGCCCGTGCGGAGGAAGGCCCCGGGACGGGGCCTTCGCACGATCACGCCGGTCCCCCGGCCGACGCGGCGGAGGCCGGGCTGGCCCCCGCCGTCGAAGCGCGCCTGCTGGAGCGGGCGCAGGCGGCCGGGGGCCTGGTCGTGGGCGTCTGGGAGCCGCCCTGCTCGCTGGTCGTGCCGGCCAGCTACCAGCGCTACGAGCGCTTCGAGGCCCTGGGCGCCCGCTTCGCGGCCGCGGGCTGGCCCGTGGCCGTGCGCCGCAGTGGCGGCGGCCTGGTGCCGCAGGGCCCGGGCGTGCTGAACCTCAGCCTGGCCTGGCCGACCGCGGCCGAGCTGGGCACGGTGATGGAGTCGGTCTATCTGCGGCTGGGCGCGGTGCTACAGCAGGCCGTGGCCCCCTGGGGCCGGCGTGCCGGCCTGCAGCCGGTGGAAGGCTCCTTCTGCGACGGCCGCTTCAACCTGGCCATCGCCGGCCGCAAGATCGCCGGCACGGCCCAGGGCTGGCGCCGCCTGGCCGATGGCCGCTCGCTGGTGCTGGCCCACGCCTGCCTGCTGGTGGCGGCCGACCTGCCCGGCCTGGTCGACCAGGCCAACCGCTTCGAGGCCCACCTCGGCAGCGACCGCCAGTACCGCCTGGACACCCTGGACAACCTGCTGCCGCCGGCCGTGCAGGCCGATGCGGCCGCGCGGGCCGCTGCGCTGCGCGCCGTCGGCCAGGCCCTGCGCCAGGCGGCCGAGGCGGCCGGGCCGCTGGCCTGAGAGCGGGGCGGCTGGCGCGCCGCCGGCTGTTGGCTAGATGCGTTCCACGGTCCTCGCGCGATGCGACGTCCGTCACGCCGAAGGCGACATTTGGACGGTGACATCTGTCGCACACGGTGCGACGGCCCGGACATCCCGGCGTCAGGCTATTGGGGAGTGTGTTGTGCAAGGCCCCAGCCACGGAGATATCCGCTGCGGCCTCGGTCCAAGGGGTTGATTTCCTTCGGTTCAGCCCGGGGAGCGGAGAAATCGCTCATGGCGGAGAGTCCTTGGCAAGGTGTCCATGCTGCGCGATTGGCAGTGGCATATGTCTTGCGGAACACGCACAGCTCGAGAGCCTAGGCTCATCGTGCGAGACCGTGTAGAGCAATGCACGGATGTGGAGACAAAAGCAGCCCCTGGTCGCAGGCCGGCTGTTCAGAACCCCGAGGAGCAAGCAATGATTCTTCAGAAGACCGCCCTTGCTGTGGCTGCGCTGGCAGCTGGAATCGCAGCCAGTGCCGCCGACAACGGCAACTGGCGTGAGTACAACGGCGACAAGTCAGGCTCGCGTTTTGAGCCAGGTCTTGGCGTCACCGCGCAGAGCGTCAAGAACATGAAGGTGGCTTGGCGCATTCCGTTGCCTGGCAACCAGATCTCCGCAGACAACCCGGAGCTGCGGACCTGGGTCAACCAGTCGACGCCGTTGGCGATCGACGGCGTGCTGTACTCCAGCTCGCCGCTCGGCATCGTCACGGCGCTCGACGGTACGACCGGCAAGACCCTCTGGACCTGGGACGGTGGCGGCTGGGTCGACGGTACCCCGCCGAACCTGGGCTTCATCAGCCGCGGCGTCAGCTACTGGTCGGACGGCAAAGACAAGCGGCTCTTCGTCGGCACGCCCGACGCCTACATGGTCGCGCTGGATGCCAAGACGGGCAAGCCTGTCGAGAGCTGGGGTGACAAGGGTCGGGTGGACCTGACCAAGGGTCTGCGCCGGCCGATCGATCGCTCCCTGGTCAGCCCGACCACTCCGCCGATCATTTGCGGCGGGCAGGTGATTCCGAGTCTGGCCATCCTCGATTCCTTCGCCATCGGCCGTGATCCGCTGAAGTTCCACCCGCCGGGCGACGTGCGAGGCTTCGATGTCAAGACCGGCAAGCCGAACTGGACCTTCCACGTGCCGCCGCAAGAAGGCGAACTGGGCCATGAAACCTGGGAGGGCGGCTCGGCCAAGTCGACCGGCGGCGGCAACATGTGGACGCGCGCCAGCTGCGACGACGAGCTCGGTCTCGTCTACCTGCCCTTGTCCACGCCGGCCAATGACTTCTACGGCGGTCACCGCAAGGGCGACGGCCTGTTCGGCGAATCCCTGGTGGCCCTGAATGCCAAGACCGGCAAGGTCGTCTGGTACTTCCAGGTGGCGCACCACGGCCTCTGGGACTACGACTTACCGGCCGCGCCTAACCTGATGGACCTGACGGTTGATGGCCGCAAGATCAAGGCCGCTGTGCAGGTGACCAAGCAGGGCTTCGTCTTCGCCTTCGATCGCACGAACGGCAAGCCGATCTGGCCGATCGAGGAGCGTGCCGTGCCGCAGTCCACGGTGCCGGGCGAGAGATCCTCGCCGACCCAGCCCTTTCCGACCAAGCCGCGGCCCTTCGAGCGCCAGGGGGTGAATCTTGACGAGCTGATCGACTTCACGCCCAAGCTCCGCGAGGACGCCCTGAAGATCGCCGGTCGCTACAACCATGGCCCACTGTATTTCCCGCCGACCCTGGACAAGGCCGGCACCCTGCAGGTTCCGGGCGTCCTCGGCGGTGCGAGCTGGATCGGTGCGGCGCACAACCCCAAGACCAACATCCTCTACGTTCCTTCCTTCACCATCCCCTTCGGTATCAAGCTGAAGAAGGGCTCGACCGGGGTGTATGACTACACCGGCACCTGGGCCGGGGTGGGCGGCCCCGATGGCTTGCCGCTGTTCAAGCCGCCCTTTGGCAAGGTGACTGCGATCGACATGAACACCGGCGAACACCTGTGGGCCATTCCGGCTGGCCGTGGGCCCGTCGACCACCCGGCCCTCAAGGACCTGAAGCTCGATCGACTCGGCGTGCCGCGCCAGAGCCATATCGCGCTGACCGAGCAGGTGCTCTTCGTCGCGCCCGAGGGCACAAACAGCGTGATCGGCTTGTCGGCCCGCGGCAATGCGCTGATCACGCAGGCCACCAAGGACGAGCCGGAGCCTTTCCTCTACGCCCATGATGCGAAGACGGGCGCCTTGCTGGCGGAGCTTCGCCTCCCCGGCGGGGTCTTCGGCAACCTCATGACTTACTCCGCGGGCGGCAAGCAGTACGTCGTGGCACCGATCGGCGGTGCTGGCCTGCCAGCCGAGCTGGTGGCCGTGCAGGTCAATTGAGGTCTGGCTCGGCTGCGGCTTCCAGCACGCTGGGTCACCGCAGCCGGGCTGCAAGCTCCCAACCCCTCCCCCGACAGCATGAAATCCAATCTCGTTCGCGCCGGACTTTTGATCAGCTCGGTGCTGCTGCTGGCCCAGGCGATGGCCGGTGGCTCGCCGCCGCCCGATACCGAGAGCGGCCCTGGCTTCGCCCCCTTCGACCTGAGCGATCCCGTGCGGATCGATGCCGGACGCAAGCGCTTCGACTCGACCTGTGCCGCCTTCTGCCATGGCCATGCGCCGCCGCTGTTCATCGGGCGCAAGGATCTCGCGCCTGAACATGCGTTCAAGACGATCACCGATGGCGGGGGCGGTGCGACGCCCATGCCGCCCTGGGGGGACGTCTTCACCCGCGAGGAGATCTGGGAGCTCGTGGCCTACATCAAGCATCTGGGCACTCTGAAGCCAGAGTGATTCCGCCCGGGCACTTGGCCCGGATCACCAGTCCCCCAAGGGCTCACGGCAGACTCACGCCGTGAGCCCTTCTTACTTGGTGGGCATTTCCTGAGCGACTTCAGACCGGGTGCCGGCGTGTCGCAGTTGCGACATTTGCGACGCGTCATCTGCCGCGTGAACTGTCGCATTCACGCCCTGGTCCTATCTGCCGATGAGCGTAAGTCGTTCTTCCGGGCTTGGCACGGATGCTGCGCCAGCGCCTCTGCGAGGCCATCCAGGTCGCCGCGCAGCAGCGCACGGGTCGCAAGAGGCCCGTGCATCGACCTACAAACTGGAGGAGACACCATGAAACCCATCGCCAAGCACCTTTCGGCCGCCTGTCATCCACGCGTCCTGGCCACCGGCCTGCTCGCCACCGCGATGGCCGCCCAGGCCGAGACGACGGTGCAGATCTACGGCATCGTCGACACCGGCATCCAGGTGCAGAACAAGACCGCAGGCTCCAACGACGGCCGGGTCAGCATGAACACCTCGAACCTGCGCCAGAGCGTGTGGGGCCTGCGCGGCAGCGAGGACCTCGGCAACGGGCTGAAGGCCTTCTTCAACCTGGAGTCGCACATCGCCGTCGACACCGGCGGCCTGTTCGGCGATGGCCAGGGCGAGTCTCCGCTGTTCCGGCGCCAGGCCAATGTCGGCCTGTCGGGAAGCTGGGGCTCGATCACGCTGGGCCGCCAGTACGGCCCGGCCCTGCTCGCCCATGTGGCCACCGAGCCGCGTGCGTTCAAGGAGCAGTTCTCCAGCCTCTACACCTGGGCCTACAACCAGCTCGAGTCGATCAACGGCGGCGGTGCGAACAACACCAACGACGACGTCGGCATCTTCATGAAGAACGCCATCCAGTACCGCGGCAGCTACGGCCCGGTGACCGGCGGCATCCTCTATGCGCTCGGCGAGCAGGCCGGCGACACCTCGGCCAACAGCATCCTGGCGCTGGGCCTCACCTACACCGGTCCGGTCACGCTGTCCTTCTCGCACGAGTACATGAAGGACGCCAACACCGGCGAGAAGGTGGTCGAGCACACGGGCCTGGGCGCCGCGGTGAGCCTGGGCGACTGGGCCTTCAAGGGCAACTTCCACCGCTCGGACAACAGCGCCGAGGACGGCAGCCGCGTGTCCAAGGTCGATGTGCTGGGCCTGGGCGTGGACTGGAAGTGGAACCCGAACAACATGGTCACCGTCGCCTACTACGACGCCCGCGACAAGGAGAACCGCTCGAACCACACCAAGAACCTGGTGATCGGCAACGAGACCTACCTGTCGAAGCGGACCACGCTGTACGCGACCCTGGCCGTGGTCGATGCCGACACCGGGGCCACCGGCACGCAGGCGCTGCGGACCAGCATCGTCAACGACGCCAGCTTCCGCGCCGGCTCGACGACGAGCTTCTTCAACTTCGGCATCCATCACAACTTCTGAGTCCCGCCGGCCCCGCCCGCCGCGGGCGGGGCCGAAGCCGGGCACCGTCCCCACGAGGAGTCCACGATGAGCGTTTCATTCCGCACGCCGCTGCTGCTGGCTGCTGTGCTGGCCGCGCTGGCCGGTGCCCGGGCCCAGGAGGCCGCCGAGCCGCCCCTGGGCGTCAATGTGCTGGAGGCCACCTTCAAGTGGCGGCCCAACTACGTCAGCGACGACATGCTGATCCACGCCGACAAGGACGCCAACAACTGGCTGCACTACGGCAAGGACTACCAGGGCACGCGCTTCAGCGCACTCGGCCAGATCACGACCGACAACGTGAAGAAGCTGGTGCCGAAGTGGAATCTGTCCTTCGGCGTGAACGAGGCCCAGGTCAGCCAGACCACGGTGGTCAACGGCCGGGTCTATGTGACGTCCAGCCAGAACCGCGTCTTCTCGGTCGACGGGCTGACGGGCAAGATGCTCTGGAAGTACGAGCGCTCGCTGCCCAGCGACCTCGGGCCCAAGCTCTGCTGCGATGCTGTTAACCGCGGCGTGGCGGTCTACCGCGACATGGTCTACATGGCCACGCTCGATGCGCATGTCGTCGCGCTGAACAACACCACCGGCCAGGTCGTCTGGGAGAAGAAGCTCGGCGACTACCAGACCGGCCTGATCTACACCTCGATGCCGCTGGCTGCCAAGGGCCTGATCATCGTCGGCAGCTCGGGCGGGGACGTCGGCGCCAATGCCGGCCGCATCACTGCGCTGGATCCGGCCACCGGCAACGTCGTCTGGGAGACCCTGACCCGCCCGACCCGCGCCGACCACCCGCAGGCCAAGACCTGGGCCAACGAGTCCTGGAAGACCGGCGGTGCCTCGGCCTGGCTGACCGGCACCTACGACCCGACGACGGACTCCATCCTGTGGGGCGTCGGCAATCCGACGCCGGACTTCGACGCCAGCGTGCGCAAGGGCGACAACCTCTACAGCAACTCGACCCTGGCCCTGGACCCGGCCACCGGCAGGATCAAGTTCCACTTCCAGTACACGCCCAACGACGCCTGGGACTACGACGGCAACAACGAGGTCATCCTCGTCAACGACGAGAAGGGCCGCAAGGTCTGGCTGCACGGCGACCGCAACGGCCACCTGTACTCCATCGACCGGACCAGCGGCAAGTGCCACTGGGCGGTGCCCATCGCCCGGGTGAACTGGGTGACCGGCTTCGGCGAGAACTGCCGGCCGATCGTGAACCCGGACAAGGTGCCGCGCTACGACAAGGTGGTGACCGACATCGCCCCCATCCTGGACGGCGGCAAGGAGTGGCATCCCGCGGCCTACAGCCCGCGCACCAAGCTCGTCTACGTGCCCTTCATCGACAGCTCGATGGACATCCAGGCCAAGAAAACGGAATGGAAGAAGGGCGAATGGTTCCTCTCCTCGCGCGTGCTCAAGGCCAACCCCTACACCGGGGGCGTGAAGGCCTTCAACGCGACCACCGGCGAGCAGGTGTGGTCGCGCCCGCAGAGCACGCCGGCCACCAGCGGCCTGCTGGCCACCGCCGGCAAGCTGGTCTTCAGCGGCGACGCGGAAGGCTGGTTCAGCGCCCTGAAGGACGACAGCGGCGAGGAGCTGTGGCGCTTCAACGTCGGCTCCGGCATCCACGGCAACCCCACCACCTTCACCGTCGACGGCAAGCAGTACGTGGCCATCGTCTACGGCCCGGGGGGCGGCAGCCTGTGGCCGCTGGTCTACGACGAGCTGTTCAAGCGCAACAACCGCGGCGGCGGGATGATGGTCTTCGGGCTCGCCGAGTGAGCCCGGGCTGCCGCGCCAGGACCGTGGCGATGCGCCTTGCCCTGCGCGCCGGCCGCGTCGCCGCCGCGGTCGCCCTGGCGGCCGCGCTGGGGGGCGCGGCCGCCGAGCCGGCGCCGGCGCTGCGGGCCTGCCTCGACGCCGACGATCCGCCCTTCAGCCAGGCCGACACGCCGGCCGCGGCGGCCCATGGCCTGCACCTGGACCTGGCCCGGGCCCTGGCGGCCCGGCTCGGCCGGCCGCTGCAGCCGGTCTGGGTCGAGGTGCCGAACCGCGGCGGGCTGAGCAAGGCCTTGCGGACCCAGCTGCTGGCCGGCCGCTGCGAGCTCTGGTTCGGCCTGCCGCTGGAGCCGGCCCTGCGCGCCGAGCTGGCCGGCCTCGGCCTGCAGCTGAGCCCGGCCTACCTGGGCCTGGGCTACCACTGGCTGGCCGGACCCGGGCAGCCGGCCCCGACGGCCGAGCAGGTGGCCCGGGCCCGCCGCATCGGCGTGGTCTCGGCCACGCCGGCCGACCTCCATCTGCATCGCCGGCAGCTGCCCCGGCTGCCGCACGGCGACGCCGATGCGCTGCTGGCCGGCCTGCACGCCGGCACGCTGGACCTGGCGCTGATCTGGTCGCCGGCGCTCAGCCGCCCGGCGGCCCGGGGGCTGGCGTCGAGCCGGGTTGATCTCGGCGACGACGCGTCGCTGCGGGTCGGCCTCGGTCTCGCCCTGCGCGCGCAGGACCGCGCCCTGGCCGAGGCCCTGGCGCCAGCCCTCGACGCACTGCGTGCCGACGGCACCCTCGAGGCCCTGCGCCGCGCGCACCGGCTGCCCGACACGCCCCTTCCCCCTTCCGTCCCTGAACCGACGCCCGACCGATGACTGCCCTGCCTTCCCTGATCGGCCCGCTGCTGCTGGCCCTGCCGCTGGCCGCCGCGGCCTTCGGCCCCGCGCCCGAGGGGGCGCCCGCCCCGACGGCCGCGCCGCCGGCCGCCGCCCCGCCGCTCAGCCCCGAGCGCGAGCGCCTGGGCGAGGAGCTCTTCGGTCGCAACTGCCAGCTCTGCCACAACTCGCGCGGCAAGGGCGGCAAGGGCCCGCAGCTGGTCCGGGGCGCCTGGGGGCCCGGCGGCGCGAACGGCGACGAGGTCATGGTCGAGATCATCCGCAAGGGCCGGCCCGGCACGCAGATGGGCGGCTTCGGCGGCGCCCTGAGCGACGAGGAGATCCGCACCGTGGTCGCCTTCCTGCGTGCCGAGTCGCGCCGCGTGCAGGCTGCCGAGCGCAAGGCGGCCGATGCCGATTTCGTGCCCTGGTGAGCGGCCTGCCCCGTCCCCTGCGTCGCGCCGTCCCGATGCCTTCGACCCCTTCCCTGGAGTGCCTTGCCATGCCCCCGATCCGTCCCCTCCTGCGTGCGCTGGCCCTTGCGCTGCCCCTGGGCACCGAAGCCGCCGCCCCGCCGCCGGCCGCCCTGCCGCGCCAGCCCGTGCTGAACCTGGAGGTCGCCCGCACCATGGTGCAGGCCTGCGTGCGCCTGGCCGAGCAGCAGGGCTGGCGGATGAATGTGGCGGTGGCCGATGCCGGTGCAGGCCTGCTGAGCTTCGAGCGCATGGATCGCGCCTTCCTGGGCAGCGTCGAGGTGGCGCTGGACAAGGCCCGCTTCTCGGCCCGCTTCCCCTTCAGCACCCGCTTCGCGGGCGAGCTGGCCCATGGCGCCGGGGGCCAGGCGCCCAAGGTGCCGGGCCTGCAGGACATTCCGGGGGCCATCACCTTCGCGGGCGGCCTGCCGGTGACGGTCGAGGGCGTGCAGGTGGGGGGGATCGGCGTCAGCGGCGGCACGCCTGACGAGGACGAGCGCTGCGCGCAGGCCGGCCTCGACGCGGTCCAGGCCCGCTTGCGCTGAGCCGGCCACGCCAGCCCGCGCCGCAGCGCGCCGGGCCGGCACGGCGCAGGGCTCGGTGCATGCGCCGGGCTCCGGAGGCGCTCGGCCCTGGCCTCAGGCGCCGGGGGGCGCGTCGGCCCGCAGCGCGGCGACGGTGGCCGCCGGATCCTCGGCCAGCATCCGCACCAGGCAGATGCCGTCGACCCCGGTGGCTGCGGCGGCCCGGGCCTGGGCCAGGTCCAGGATGCCGCCGATGGCCAGCACCGGCCGCCCGGCCATGCGCTGCCACCACTGCAGATTGCCCAGGCCCTGCGGCCGCCAGGGCATGGCCTTGGTCTGCGTGGCCCAGACCGGGCCGCAGGCCACATGGTCGGGACCCAGCGCCCGGGCGCGGGCCAGCTCCCACAGGCTGTGGCTGCTGAGGCCGAGCCGGCCGCCGCCCGCCATCCAGTCGCGCAGCGCGGCGCGGCCCGCCTCGCCCAGGGCCAGCACGTCCTCCTGGCCCAGGTGCAGGCCGGGTGCGCCGAGTCGTCGCGCCAGCGCCAGGTGGTCGTTCACCACCAGGTGGGCGCCGGCCGCCCGGCAGGTCGCCAGGGCCTCGCGCAGCCCGGCCTCCAGCCGGTCGACCCAGTCGGCCTCGGCCTCGGCCGGGGCCTTGATCCGCAGCTGCACGGTGCGCAGGCCGGCCTCCAGCAGCGGCCCCACGCGCTCCGGCCGGTCGACCACCGCATAGAGCCCGATCGGGGCCCGGGCCGCCGGCCGGTCGGCCAGGCCGGGGAAGTGCGGCGCCTCGCCCCAGCTCAGCGCCGGCAGCAGGCTGGGATCGGCCGCGAAGCCCGGGCCGGCCTGCACCTGGCCGGCGCCGCGGCCGGCGCGGTGGCCGTTCCGCAGGGCCTGGGCCGTGGCCATCTTGGCCAGCACGCCGGCATCGGCCGGCACGAAGCCCAGGGCCAGGGCGGCGGCCGCGCTGGCGGCCAAGCAGCAGCCGCTGCCGTGGCTGCCGTCCACCGCCTGGCGGGGCGCGGCCAGCCAGCCGCAGGCCTCGGCGCTGTCCAGCCAGTCCAGGGCCAGGCCGGCGGCCTCCTCGGGCGCGTCGCCGCCGGTCAGCAGCACGGCCGTGGTGCCCAGGGCGTGCAGGGCGCGGGCCTGGGCCGGCACGCCGGTCGCATCGGCCTCGGCCTGGCCGAGCAGGGCGGCGGCCTCGCGGCGGTTGGGGGTGATCAGGGTCGCGCGCGGCAGCAGCTCGGCCCGGACGGCGGCCAGGGTGTCGGCGTCGGCGAAGCGGGCGCCGGTGGTCGCGGCCAGCACCGGGTCGACGACCACCGGCAGGGCCGGATGGCGTTCGCGCAGGCGGTCGATCCAGCGCGCGACGGCCCGCACCTGCGCCACGCCGCCGAGCAGGCCCAGCTTGAGCGCGGCGGGCGGCATGTCGGTCTCCAGCGCGGCGAGCTGGGCATCGATCCAGGCCGGGTCCAGGGCATGAATGTGAGTGACCGCTTCTGAGCTTTGCGCCGTCAGCGCGAGGGGCAACAGGCAGGCGTGCAGGCCGGGGAAGGCCTCGACGGCGCGCTGGTCGGCCGCCAGCCCGGCGCCGCCGCTGGGGTCGACGCCGCCCAGGCACCAGACGGCGCGCGGCGCGGCCGTGTCCGGCAGCTCGTCCGCGCAGCCCCAGGGGGGGCGCAGGCTGGGGCGGGGGAAGCGTCCGGCGGCCTGCTCGCGGCGCAGCTGGGCCAGGTGGGCGCGCGGCAGCGGGGGGGCGGGCGTGCTCATCCGAGCAGCAGGGCTTCGCTGCCGACCGGGGTGCTCGGTACGGCATGGTCCTGCGGCGCCATCACGCCGGCCCGGTAGGCGGCGCGGCCGGCGGCCACGGCATCGCGGAAGGCGCCGGCCATCCGCACCGGGTCGCGTGCCTGCGCGACGGCCGAGTTCAGCAGCACCGCGTCGTAGCCCATCTCCAGTGCCTGCGCGGCATGCGAGGGCGCGCCCAGGCCGGCATCGACGATCAGCGTCGCATCCGGCAGGCGCTCGCGCAGCGTGCGCAGGGCCCGCGGGTTCAGCAGGCCCTGGCCGGAGCCGATCGGCGCGCCCCAGGGCATCAGCACCGCGCAGCCGGCGTCCAGCAGGCGGCGGCCGAGCACCAGGTCGTCGGTGCAGTAGGGCCAGACGACGAAGCCTTCGCGCACCAGCTCGGTGGCGGCGGCCAGCAGCTCGAAGGGGTCGGGCTGCAGCAGCTGCTCGTCGCCGACCACCTCCAGCTTCAGCCAGGGCGTGTCGTAGAGCTCGCGCGCCAGCCGGGCCAGCTGCACCGCCTCGCGCGCGCTGCGGCAGCCGGCGGTGTTGGGCAGCAGGCGGGCGCCACGCTGCTGCACGGCCTCGCGCACGGTGGCGACGAAGCCGTTGTCGCCGGCGCCGCCGGCCAGCGCGCGCTTGAGGCCGACGGTGATCACTTGGCTGCCGCTGGCCGCCAGGGCCTGGCCCAGCAGCTGCGGCGAGGGGTAGCCGGCGCTGCCCAGCAGAAAGCGGCTGTGCAGCCGGGTGCCGGCGACGGACCAGCTGTCCGCGTCGTCGGTGGGGGCGGGGGCAAGGGAGGGCATCGGGAAGCTTCCTGGGACGGGCGGGAGGGGGGGCGGCTCAGCCGCCGACGATGGCCTGGAAGCGCAGCACGACATCACCTGGCTGCAGCAGCAGGCCGGCACGGGCGGTGCGCGGCACGAAGCGGCCGTTGACGGCCGTGGCGATGGCGGTGGCCGGCGGGCCCTCGGCCTCCAGCAGCGCGGCCAGGGTGGTGCCGGGCACCAGCGGGCGGGGTTCGCCGTCGAGCAGGACGAGGGCGGCTTCGGGCAGGGGGCTCATGCCATCTCCTCGGGTTCCGGCATGCCGGCCCAGGCGGCCAGGGCATCGTCGACCAGGGCCGGTGCCATCAGCCAGCCGTGGCGGAAGAGGCCGTTGATCCGCACGCGGCCGGGCTCGGCCTCGATCCGCGGGCGATGGTCCGGCAGGGCCGGGCGCAGGTTGCGGTCCAGCCGCAGGATGCGGGCTTCGGCCAGGCCCGGCATCACGCTGTGCGCGGCGCTCATCAGCTCGACCGCGCTCTTCAGCGAGACGGGGCTGCGGTCCTCGCTCTCGATCTCGGTCGCACCCAGCAGCAGGCCGTCCGGCCCGCGCGGCACCAGGTAGACGCGGTGGCGCGGATGCAGCAGCCGCAGCGGCCGCTGCAGGCCGTGGCCCGGGGCCTGCAGCCAGACGGTCTCGCCGCGCACGCCGCGCAGGCGGCCGGGCCAGTCGGCCACTGCGCGGCCCTCGGCCGGCGGGCGTGCGCCCAGGCCGCGCACGTCGAAGACGGTCGCATAGCGTCGGGGGCCGTCGTCGAAGTGCAGGCAGCCCGGCTCGACCTGCCGCACCGGCCGGCCCCAGTGCCAGGCCACGCCGGGCGCCCGGGCCTGCAGCGCGGCCAGGGTGGCGAGCGGGTCGATCAGGCCCTCCTCCGGCAGCAGCCAGGCGGCGGCCACCGGGGCCAGGCTGGGTTCCAGCGCGGCCAGTTCGGCGGCCGTCAGGCGCTGCGGCCGCGGGCTGCCGGCGGGGGCCTCCGGCGGATCGATGCGCGCCAGCGCGCGCTGCGCGCTGCCGAGGTCGCCGCGATGCGCGAGCAGCAGGCTGCCCTGCTGGCTGAAGCGCGGGCGGGGCGCGCCGAGCTGCTCGACCAGCGCCCGCCAGCGCGGCAGTGCACGCCAGCCGAGCGCGACCACCTCGGGCGGCGCATGCTCGCGCTCGGCCAGTGGGCAGAGCATGCCGGCTGCGCTGAAGGCGGCGGCGCCCTGGCCGTCGAAGGCCGGCGCGGGGCCGGGGGCCGGATCGAAGACCTCGACCCGGTGCCCGGCCCGCGCCAGCGTCCAGGCCAGCAGGCGGCCGAGCAGGCCGGCGCCGGCAATGCCGATGTCGGCGGCCATGGCTCAGGCCGCCGGCTGGATCGGGATGTAGAGCTCGCCGCCGGCGGCCTTGAACTCCGCCGACTTGGCGGCCAGGCCTTCGCGCAGCACCTCGCCCTCGCCCAGGCCCTGCTGCGCGGCGTAGTCGCGCACCTCCTGGGTGATCTTCATCGAGCAGAACTTCGGCCCGCACATCGAGCAGAAGTGCGCCACCTTGCTGCTGTCCTTGGGCAGGGTCTCGTCGTGGAAGTCGCGTGCGGTGTCCGGATCCAGGCCGAGGTTGAACTGGTCGCTCCAGCGGAACTCGAAGCGCGCCTTGCTGAGCGCCTCGTCGCGTGCCCGCACGCCCGGATGGCCCTTGGCCACATTGGCCGCATGGGCGGCGATCTTGTAGGCGATCAGGCCCTGCTTCACATCCTCCCGGTCCGGCAGGCCGAGGTGTTCCTTGGGCGTCACGTAGCAGAGCATGGCCGTGCCCATCCAGCCGATCATGGCCGCGCCGATCGCGCTGGCGATGTGGTCGTAGCCCGGCGCGATGTCGATGGTCAGCGGGCCCAGCGTGTAGAAGGGCGCCTCGTGGCAGTGCTTGAGCTGCTCGTCCATATTGGCCTGGATCATGTGCATCGGCACATGGCCCGGGCCCTCGATCATGGTCTGCACCTCGTGCTTCCAGGCTCGCTGCGTGAGCTCGCCCAGGGTGCGCAGCTCGGCGAACTGGGCCTCGTCGTTCGCGTCGGCGCCGCTGCCGGGCCGCAGGCCGTCGCCGAGGCTGAAGCTCACGTCATAGGCCTTCATGATCTCGCAGATCTCGTCGAAGTGCGTGTACAGGAAGCTCTCCCGGTGGTGGGTGATGCACCACTTGGCCATGATCGAGCCGCCGCGCGAGACGATGCCGGTGCGCCGCCCGGCCGTGAGGTGGATGAAGGGCAGGCGCAGGCCGGCGTGGATGGTGAAGTAGTCCACCCCTTGCTCGGCCTGCTCGATCAGGGTGTCGCGGTAGATGGCCCAGCTGAGGTCCTCGGCCACGCCCCCCACCTTCTCCAGCGCCTGGTAGATCGGCACGGTGCCGATGGGCACCGGGCTGTTGCGCACGATCCAGTCGCGCGTGGTGTGGATGTTCTTCCCGGTGGACAGGTCCATCACGTTGTCGGCGCCCCAGCGGATCGCCCACACGAGCTTCTCCACCTCCTCCTCGATGCTTGAGGTGACGGCCGAATTGCCGATGTTCGCGTTGACCTTGACCAGGAAGTTGCGGCCGATGGCCATCGGCTCCACTTCGGGATGGTTGATGTTGGCCGGGATGATGGCCCGGCCGCGGGCCACTTCGTCGCGCACGAACTCGGGGGTGATCGGGCCTTGCGGCAGCGCGGCGCCCATGGCGTTGCCCCGCAGGCGCTGTTCGCGCTCGGGCTGCGCCAGGTACTCGGCCATCCACTCGCGGCGGCCGTTCTCGCGCAGGGCGACGTACTCCATCTCCGGCGTCACGATGCCGCGGCGCGCGTAGTGCATCTGGCTCACGTTGCCGCCGGCCCGGGCGCGGCGCGGCAGGCGCTGCAGCGCGGCGGCCTCGGCCCGCAGGCGGGCAATGCGCTCCGAGGCCTGAAGGTCGCTCCTGTCGCCGTCGTCGAGCGGCAGGCGGTCGCGGCCGGCATAGACCTCGGTGTCGCCACGTTCGAGGATCCAGGGCGTGCGCACGGTCGGCAGGCCGCGGCGCACGTCGATGGGGGCCTCGGGGTCGGTGTAGGGGCCGGAGGTGTCGTAGAGCGCGATGCGCTCGCCGTTCGTCAGCAGCACCTCGCGCTGCGGCACGCGCAGGTCGGGCCGGGAGCCTTCGAGGTGGATCTTGCGCGAGGCGGGAAAGGGTTCGCGCGTCAGCGTGAGCAGCTGGGCCAGCTTGTCGGGGGCGTTCATCGGAGCTCCTTGAAAGACATCGAAGGTGCTCCGTGCGCCACGCCGGACACGGTCGCGCCCATCCATGGGCGCACCTGCCTGGGCAGTGCAGCTCTTCTTACGCCGGTACGAGCCGGATCAAGTTCGCGGGTTCGGTTCCAACCGTCTCAGCCTGCGTCGACGCAGGCACCCCGGAGCGGGGCCGATTCTGCGGGCCCTCAGAGCCCGCGTCAACCGCCGCGTGTTTCGAGGCGCTTCACCAGGCTCATGGTCTGAGCCTGGTGAAGCGCGGATCAGGTCAGCTCCCGATCGTGGGGCGCCGCCTCCCGGCGTCGCCCCGCCGGGCTCGTTCCCGCTCAGCCGCGCAGCACCTCGCCGACCCCGGCGGCATGGGCCTGCTGGTCGGCGTGGTAGCTGCTGCGCACCATGGCGCCGACGGCGGCGTGGGAAAAGCCCATGGCGTAGGCCGCGTCCTCGAAGCGCTTGAAGGTGTCCGGGTGCACGTAGCGCTTGACCGGCAGGTGGTGGCCGCTGGGGGCCAGGTACTGGCCCAGGGTCAGCATGTCCACATCGTGCGCGCGCAGGTCGCGCATGACCTCCAGGATCTCCTCGTCCGTCTCGCCCAGCCCGACCATGATCCCGCTCTTGGTCGGCACCTTGGGGTGCAGGGCCTTGAACTTCTTGAGCAGGTTCAGGCTGAAGGCGTAGTCGCTGCCCGGACGCACCTCCTTGTACAGGCGCGGCACCGTCTCCAGGTTGTGGTTCATCACGTCCGGCGGGGCCTGGGTGAGGATGCCCAGGGCGCGGTCGTCGCGGCCGCGGAAGTCCGGGGTGAGGATCTCGATGGTGGTGGCCGGGGAGAGGGCGCGGGTCTGGCGGATGCAGTCGACGAAGTGGGCGGCGCCGCCGTCGCGCAGGTCATCGCGGTCGACGCTGGTGATGACGACGTACTTGAGCTTCAGCGCGGCGATGGTCTTGGCGAGGTTGGCGGGCTCGTCGGCATCGAGCGGATCGGGGCGGCCGTGGCCGACGTCGCAGAAGGGGCAGCGCCGGGTGCACTTGTCGCCCATGATCATGAAGGTGGCCGTGCCCTTGCCGAAGCACTCGCCGATGTTGGGGCAGGAGGCTTCCTCGCAGACGGTGTGGAGCTTGTGCTCGCGCAGGATCTGCTTGATCTCGTAGAAGCGGGTGCTGGGCGAGCCGGCCTTGACGCGGATCCAGTCGGGCTTCTTGAGCACCTCGGCCGGGACGACCTTGATGGGGATGCGGGCGGTCTTGGCCTGGGACTTCTGCTTGG
>NZ_JACIVI010000002.1:236740-418943 GCF_014145335.1 Aquariibacter albus
GATCTCGTAGAAGCGGGTGCTGGGCGAGCCGGCCTTGACGCGGATCCAGTCGGGCTTCTTGAGCACCTCGGCCGGGACGACCTTGATGGGGATGCGGGCGGTCTTGGCCTGGGACTTCTGCTTGGCCGTCGGGTCGTAGGCCGGCTGCTCGGGGGTCTCGGGCAGGAGGGTGTTCATCGGGAAAGGCTCCGGGTGGGGGCGGGGGGCTCAGTCGAGCTGCCGGATCAGGTGGGTGGCCAGGCTCCGGGCGACGGCGGCGGGATCGGCCGTGACGCCGAGGCTAGCAAGGTCGACTGTCTTGAGGCCTACGTAGCCGCACGGATCGATGCGGCCGAAGGGCTCGAGGTCCAGGGCCACATTCAGCGCGACGCCGTGGTAGCTGCCCTGGCGGCTGATCTTCAGGCCCAGGGCGGCGATCTTGCCCAGGCCGCGGAAGGGGTCCTCGCCCGGCGCGACCGGCTGAAGGCGGGCATGGCCGAAGGGATCGGCCAGCCGCACATAGAGGCCCGGGGCGCCGACCACGCGGTGCGCCGTCACGCCCAACTCGGCCAGCGTACGCAGCACGGCCTCCTCGATGCGGTGGACGAACTCCTTCACGAAGTAGCCGCGCCGCCGCAGGTCGACCAGCGGATACGCCACCACCTGCCCGGGCCCGTGGTAGGTCACCTGGCCGCCGCGGTTGCTGGCCACCACCGGGATGTCGCCGGCGGCCAGCACATGCTCGGCCCGGCCCGCCGTGCCCTGGGTGAAGACGGGCTCGTGCTCGACCAGCCAGAGTTCGTCGGGCGTGTCGGGCGTGCGTGCGGCGGTGAAGGCCTGCATGGCCTCGGCGGTGTGCGGCCAGGGCACGCGGCCCCAGTCGCGCAGCTGCCAGCGGTGGCCGGCGGGGGAGGTCGGGCTCGCCACGGCGGCGGGCAGGGCGGGCAGGGCGGTGTCCATGAGCCGCCGATTGTCGCCAGCCGGCGCTTGGCCGGGTGGGACCCCGCCCGTGCCGGGCCAAGACCGTACGTCGCACAAGGCCTTCGGACATCCGGCGGCCGGTCCCCGGCGTATGCCGGCGGGCTGCAGTCGACGAGCTGCGCATCCTCCAGGAGACACGACCATGACCCAGTTCTTCTCAGCGGGCCGTCTGGCCCTGCTCGGTGCCGCCCTGCTGGGGGCCGCCGGCCTCAGCCTGGCGTCCAGCCACCGGGAAGCGCCCTTCATCACGACCTCGCCCAAGGTCGATGGCACGGACTTCTACATGTTCCGCAGCTACGAGCCGGGTCGCGAAGGCTTCGTCACGCTCATCGCCAACTACCTGCCGCTGCAGGATCCCTACGGCGGCCCGAACTACTTCTCGCTGGATCCGAACGCGCTCTACGAGATCCATGTCGACAACAACGGTGACGGCCGCGAGGACCTGAGCTTCCAGTTCCGCTTCAGCACCCCGCTGGCCAATGCCGGCGCCGGCCAGACCCTGCGCATCGGGGGCGAAGGGGCCAACGGCCGCACGGTGTCGATCCCGCTGCGCCAGATCGGCGGCGTGGATGCCCAGGGCGGCACCCTCAGCTACACCGAGGGCTACACCATGACCCTGGTGCGCGGCGACCGTCGCAGCGGCACCCGCCAGGCCGTCAATGGCGGCAACACCTTCCCGAAGCCGGTCGACTACATCGGCGAGAAGACCCTCGGGAACGCCGAAGCCTACGAGAGCTACGCCAACGGCTTCGTCCGCAGCTTCACCGTGCCGGGCTGCAGCGCGCCGAATGCCAACCAGGCCAAGGTCTTCGTCGGCCAGCGCAAGGAGGCCTTCTCGGTCAACCTCGGCACCATCTTCGACTTGGTGAATGCGCCGGCCGCGGTCATCACCGACGAGAACAATGCCTCGGCCCTGGGCAAGTTCGGCGAGCTGGAGGACAAGAACGTCACCTCCATCGCCATCGAAGTGCCGATCGCCTGCCTGACCCAGGGCAGCGAGCCGGTCATCGGCGCCTGGACCACCGCCAGCCTGCGCCAGGCCCGCCTGCTCAACGGCCGTCCGGCCTCGGGCCTGCAGGCCAGCGAGAAGATCGGCGGCGCCTGGGTGCAGGTCTCGCGCCTGGGCATGCCCCTGGTCAATGAAGTGGTCATCGGCCTGCGCGACAAGGACAAGTTCAACGCCACCAAGCCGATCGACGATGCCAGCCGCTTCGCCGACTACGTGACGCACCCGACGCTGCCGGCCTTGATCGAAGCCCTGTTCAGCGCTCCGGCGCCGACCAACTTCCCGCGCACCGACCTCGTCACCGCCTTCCTGACCGGCCTGCCCGGCATCAACCGGCCGAACAACAGCGCGACGACGGCCCGGCCGCTGACCGAGATGCTGCGGCTGAACACCACGACCCCGGCCACCCCCGTCGCCTCGCAGAACCCGCTGGGTGTGCTCGCCGGTGATGCTGCGGGCTTCCCCAACGGCCGCCGCCTGGGCGACGACGTGGTCGATGCCTCGCTGCGCGTGGCCATGGGTGCGCTGTGCGTCGCCACCGGCGACATGGACGCGCTGGGTGTCGGCTGCCGGCCCTCGGACGCACCGGCCGGTGCCGTGCCCTTCGTCGATGCGGTGCGGGCCTCGGCCACGGACTTCAAGTCGGCCTTCCCCTACCTGAACACCCCGCTGCCGGGTGCGCGTTCGCCGGAAACGGTCGCGGCCCCCACGGCCGCCCGGGCCCGCTGAGGAGGGACGACCATGCACTCCACCTCCTCCTCCCTGCGCCTTGCGGCGCCGCTCCTGGTCCTGATGCTCGCGGCCTGCGGCGGCGGCGGCGGGGGCGATCTCAGCGTGGCCGAGGCCGTCCGCAGCGGCAGCCCGACCGTGTTCACGGCCTTCGTCGCCGACGAGGCCGAGCGCAGCCCGGAGAGCACCGAGCCGCTGTCGCTGGACAGCGTGGTCGATGAGCTGCCGCCGACCAGCGAGACCGAGGAACCGCGCGAGCTCTGAGCCCGTGCGTCCCTGCCCCGGGGCCGCTCACCCTGCCGGGTGGCCGGCCCCGGGGCGCCTTCGCTGCGGGCCCTCCGCTGGCCCGGCTCCTGCAAGAGGGCCTGCTACCGTGGGCCTTCCCGGTCTGCCCCCCTCGTCGATGCACCTGATCCGCCTTCCGCTGCTGCTGCTCGCCTGCCTGCTGCTGCCCCCGCATGCCGCGGCGGCCGAGGCCCGGGCCCGGCCTTTCGTGCCGGCCGACCCCGAGCAGGTCGTCGCCCGGGTGCAGAGCACGCGGGCCGAGGCGGGACGGCCCGGCCTGCGCGGCCTGCGCCAGGGCTGGCGCCGGGCGCCGGAGGACCCGCGCGCCGTGCTGGCCTTCGTGCAGGCGGCGCTGCAACAGGCCCGGCGCGATGGGGACCCGCGCCATCTCGGCGAAGCCGAGGCCGCCCTCGGCCCCTGGGCCGTGGCCGCCGCACCGCCCCCCGAAATCCGCCTCTGGCGGGCCACCGTGCGCCAGGCCCAGCATGATTTCGTGGGCGCGCTCGACGATCTCGCGCACCTGACCGGCCCCGCCGCCCGCGAGCTGCCGCCGGCCCTGCGCGCCGTCGCCGAGCTGCAGCAGGCCGCCGTGCTTCAGGTGCAGGGCCGCTACCTCGACGCCGCTCCGCATTGCGAGGCCCTGCTCGATCCCGGCCTGGCCCGGCCGGGCAGCGAGGCCGGTCTGGCCGGGGCGGCCTGCCTGGCCGAGCTGTCCACCCTCACGGGCCCGCCCGGTCCCGGCCGCGAGGTGCTGGCCCGGCTCGATGCCGGGGAGCGCGGCCCGGCCTGGCTGGCTCTGCTGCGGGCCGAGGCGGCCGAGCGGGCGGGCGAGGTCGACGAGGCCCTGCGCCTTTACCGTCGTGCGCTGGCCACCCAGCCCGAGGTCTACGTCCGCGTGGCGCTGGCCGATGCCCTGATCGACCGGGGCCGCTGGGACGAGGTGCTGGCCCTGCTCGCCGACGCGCCCGCGGCCGAGGCCCTGCTGCTGCGCCGCGCCCGTGCCGAGCAGCAGCTGCGCCGCCCCGAGGCCCGCGAGACCCTGGCGCGGCTGCGCGCCACCCTCGACGCCCAGGCCCTGCGCGAGGACCGGGGCCACGCCCGCGAGGCCGCCTGGCATGCCCTGCACCTGCTGCGCGACCCCGCCGCGGCCCTGGCCCTGGCCGAGCAGAACTGGCGCCAGCAGCGCGAGCCGATCGATGCCCGCCTGCTGATCGAGGCGGCCACCGCGGCCGCCCGCCCGGCCGCCGCCGAGCCGGTGCGCCGCTTCCTGCGCGAGACCGGCCTGCAGGACCGGCGCCTGCTCGTCGCCCTGGCCGCGCTGGACGCGGCCGAGCACCGCCGCGCGGCGGCCCCCCCGGCCGCCTCGGCGACCCCGGAGGCCCGTCGATGAGCGCCGGCCGCCTGCTGCGCGCACTGGCCGCGCTGCTGCTCGCGCTGGGCAGCTGGGGTCCGGCCACGGCCCACCAGCCCAGCGACAGCCTGCTCGAACTGCGTGTGCAGGGCGAGCGGATCGAGCTGGCCTGGGACATCGCGCTGAAGGACCTCGACGCCGAGCTGGACCTCGATGCCGACGAGGACGGCCAGCTGCGCTGGCGCGAGGTGCTGGCCCGCTGGCCCGACATCGAGGCCCTGGCCGCCGCCGGCCTGCGCGTGGGCCCGTCCGGCGGCGAAGCCTGCACCGGCCTGCGCGGCCTCAGGCCGCAGCTGATCGAGCACGGGTCCGGGCCGCATGTCGCGCTGCGCGCGCAGCTGGACTGCGGCCGGCCGCCGGAGCGCCTGCAGATCGCCTACACCCTGTTCGCCGGCAGCGACCCGCGCCACCGCGGCCTGCTGCGCCTGCAGGGCGCCGATGCGGAACACGCCCTGTCGGCCGTGCTCAACCCGCGCGAGCCGGCCCGCGACTTCGCGCTGGCGGCCGGCCATGCCCCGGGCTTTGCGGCCTTCGTGGTCGAGGGCATCTGGCACATCGCGATCGGCTTCGACCACATCCTCTTCCTCGTCGCGCTGCTGTTGGTCTGCGTGCTGCGCTGGGACGGCCGGGCCTGGCAGCCGGCGACCGCGCCCCGCGCGGCCGTGGCCGAGGTCCTGCGCATCGTCACCGCCTTCACCGTCGCGCACTCGATCACCCTGAGCCTGGCGGCCACCGGCGTGCTGGCCCCGCCGAGCCGCTGGGTCGAGGCCGGCATCGCCGCCAGCGTGCTGCTGGCGGCGCTGAACAATCTGCGGCCGCTGGTGCAGGGGCCGCGGCGCTGGATGCTGGTCGCGGCCTTCGGCCTGGTCCATGGCTTCGGCTTTGCCAACGTGCTGCAGGACTTGGGCCTGCGCCAGGGCGAGCTGCTGGCCCCGCTGTTCGGCTTCAACCTCGGGGTCGAGCTCGGCCAGCTGCTGGGCGTGGCCCTGTTGCTGCCGCTGGCCTGGGCGCTGCGGGGCCGGGCCGTCTACCGGCGCGGCGTGGTGGGCGGCGGCTCGCTGCTGATCGCGGCCCTGGCGGCCTACTGGTTCATCGAACGGGCCTTCGAGCTGGGATGAATCCGTCGCGCCGCGCCCGCCCCAGCTGCCTGCTGCCGCTCCTGGCCCTGCTGCTGGTCGCGATCGTCCTGCAGGCCCTGGGGCTGGCCAGCCGGCACGGTGCGCTGCATGGCCTGCACCTGCACCTGCCTCTGGAACAGCCTCCCGATCCGGCCTCCGTCCCGGCCCAGGCCGGGGCGGGCGAGCTGCCCCTGCCCAGCCTGAGCTGGCCGCCCGGCCCGGACCGCCCGGCGCTCGCCCGCGAGATCGGCGACGACCAGACCCAGGCCCATGCCCAGGCCCACGCCCAGGGCCTGGCCGACCACCGCCACGCGCTGCAGCAGCGCGACTGGCTGGGACTGGGTTCGGACAGCGGCGAGGACGGCCGCTCGACCAGCCCCGTCTGGCATCCCCCGCAGGCCGGACCCGGCCCGCTTGCGGCCGCGCCCGGGGTGGCGCTGCGCCGCGGGCCGTCCCCAGCGGAAGCCTGGGCCGACTGGCGGCAGGCGCCGCCGCAGCGTCCCCCACGCGCGCCGGCCTGAGTGCCGCCGCCGCACGATGCGGCGGCTCCTTCGTCCGGGCCGAGGTCTCGCCGTGAGGCGGGCCGGCCCGGAGATCGCTGCTGCTGTCGGCCGGCCCTGCCCGGCCGGGGAATGCCCGCCATGTCCTGTTCCGTCCCTCGTCTTCGCCCGGCCCCGTGCCGTGGCGGCCTCCGGCCGTCCGTGGCCCGGCCCCCCGCCGGTCCGGCGCGTTCCGCCTGCCTCGGCATCCTGCTCGCCGCCTTGCTGCCTGGGCCCGTCGCGGCCCAGGTCCCGCCTCCGCCGGCCGCCTCGGCCAGCCTGCCGGCCGTGCAGCTGGAGGGCCACTACGAAGCCACCACCGGCCAGGGCGATGCCGCCAGCGCCGGCACCGTCACCCGGCGCCTGATCGCGAACCGGCCGGTGCAGCGGCCGGCCGAGGTGCTGGAGTTCGTGCCGGGCCTGGTCGTCACCCAGCATTCGGGCGACGGCAAGGCCAACCAGTACTTCCTGCGCGGCTTCAACCTCGACCACGGCACCGACTTCGCGACCTTCGTCGATGGCATGCCGGTCAATGCCGTCAGCCATGCCCATGGCCAGGGCTACACCGACCTGAACTTCCTGATCCCCGAGCTGGTCCGCCGCATCGACTACCGCAAGGGCCCCTATGCCGCCGAGGATGGCGACTTCGCCAGCGCCGGCAGCGCCCGCATCGTGCTGCTCGACCGCCTGGACCACGGCTTCGCCAGCGTCACCCTGGGCCCGGACGGCTACCGCCGCCTGCTGGCGGCCGACAGCGTCGAAGGCCCGGGCGGCCACTGGCTGGCCGCCGCCGAAGGCTTCATGACCGATGGGCCCTGGACGGTGCCCCAGCGTCTGCGCAAGTCCAGCCTGCTGCTGCGCCATCGCGGCGGCACGCCGGGCCTGGGCTGGCGCCTCGGCCTGATGCACTACGACAACCGCTGGACGGCGACCGACCAGATCCCCGCCCGCGCAGTGGCCGAGGGCCGGCTCGGCCGCTTCGACAGCCTGGATCCCAGCAGCGGCGGCCGCACCGAGCGCTTCAGCCTGAATGCCGGTCTCGACGGCGAGACCGCCGACGGCGACTGGCAGCTCAGCGCCTACTGGATCCGCTCGCGCCTGAACCTGTGGTCGAACTTCACCTACGCGCTGGATGCCCCCACGGCCGGCGATCAGTTCGAGCAGGCCGAGCGCCGCCAGACCCTGGGCGGCGAGGCCCGCCGCAGCTGGGCCTTCACGGCCGGTGGCCGGGCGCAGCGCCTGAGCCTGGGCGGCCAGATCCGCCACGACCGGCTCGACCCGGTCGGCCTCTACCGCACGGTGGAACGCCAGCGCCTGAGGACCACGGCCGAGAGCGAGCTTGACCAGACGATCGGCGGCCTGCATGCCGAGCTGGCCACCGTCTGGAGCCCGCGCTTTCGCAGCGTGCTCGGCCTGCGCCACGACCGCGCGCAGTTCGACGTGGCGCGCAGCAGCGTGCCCGAGAACACCGGTCGCGCCCGCGACCAGCAGACCAGCCCCAAGCTCGCGCTGATCTGGGGGCCCTGGGCCGGCCTGGCCGACAGCGAGCTCTTCCTGAACGCCGGGCGCGGCTTCCACAGCAACGATGCGCGCGGCACCGTGGCCCGGATCGACCCCGTCAGCGGCGACCCCGTCGAACGCGTGCCCGGCCTGGTGGCCAGCCGGGGGACCGAGATCGGCTGGCGCGGCCAGCCCCTGGCGGGCCAGCAGACGGCCCTGGTGCTCTGGACCCTCAGGCTAGATTCCGAACTGGTCTACATCGGCGACGCCGGCACCACCGAGGCCCTGGGCGCCAGCCGCCGCCGCGGCCTGGAGCTGAACCACCACGGCCGGCTCGAAGGCTGGACGATCCTCGGCACACCGGGCCGCGACTGGCTGATCGACCTGGACCTGGCCTGGAGCCGTGCCCGCTTCGAGCGCGCGCCGGCCGGCGCCGACCATGTGCCGGGCGCGGCCAACCGGGTGGCCTCCTTCGGCCTGGGCTGGGCGCCCGAGGGCGGGCCCTGGCAGGCCCAGTTCCAGCTGCGCCACATCGGCCCGCGCGACCTGACGGAGGACGGCCGCCAGCGCTCGGCCTCGACCACCCTGGGCAGCCTGCGCCTGGGCTGGCAAGCCCACCGCGCGCTGCGCCTGGGCCTGGACGTCTTCAACCTCTTCGACCGCAAGGCCAGCGACATCGACTACGTCTACACCTCGCGCCTGCCCGGCGAGCCGGCGGCCGGGGTGGAAGGCCGGCATTTCCATCCGGTCGAGCCGCGCAGCCTGCGGCTGACGGCGACGCTGCGCTGGGACTGAGGCCCGTGTCGCCCCGGCGCCCACCGGCCGGGGCGCCGGGCCTGCTGTCCGTCCGGGCTTCCCTTGACAGACGCTTCTAATTAAGAATAATTCTCATTATCTTGGTCGGCCGCGCTGCGGTCCGATCCCCTCCCCCCCGACCTCAGCCAGCTGAACGGCGCACGAAGAGTCCTTCGTCGCCTGCCCGCCGAGTCGCTGCCCCGGCGCTGCCGGCTGACGTCATGCCTGTTTCCTCTTCCCGTTCGGCGCGTGGGCGCCGTGTGCGTCGTCTGTGGCCGCTGGCCGTGGGCGGTCTGGCCCTGATGGGCCTCGTCGCGACGGAGCTGCGTGCGCAGGAGGCGCCCGACGCGCCGGCCACGCTGAGCGTCGGGCGGCTGCCGCAGGTCAGCGTGAGCGCGACGCGGGAGCGGCGCAACGTGGATGAGACGGCCTCGACGGTCACGGTGATCGATGCCGAGGCCATCGAGCAGGGCTTCGTGAAGGACGTGCGCGACCTGGTGCGCAACGAGCCGGGGGTCAGCGTGCGCCGCGCGCCGACGCGCTTCGGCCTGGCCCAGGGCACGACCGGCCGCGAGGGCAATGCCGGTTTCAACATCCGCGGCCTGGACGGCAACCGGGTGCTGATCCAGGTAGACGGCATCCGCGTGCCGGCGGCTTTCAGCTTCGGCGCGTCCAGCTTCGGGCGCGGCGACTTCGTCGACCTCGGCAGCCTGCGCAGCGTGGAGATCCTGCGCGGCCCGGCGTCCACGCTCTACGGCTCGGACGGCCTGGCGGGCGTGGTCAGCTTCTACACCTTCGATCCGGCCGACCTGCTGGACGCGCGCCCCGGTGCGCGCCATGGCAGCGTGGGCCTGTCCTGGGCGCAGGAGGACCGCGGCTTCGGCCTGAATCTACGCGGTGCCGTGCGGCTGGCCGGCGATGCGCAGGCCGGCACCGAGCTGCTGGCCATCGTCGACCGGCGCCAGGGCCACGCGCTGGACAGCCAGGGTGGTGAGGGCGGCAACGGCAGCGTCCGCACCGAGCCCAATCCGCAGGGCCGCGATAGCCAGAGCCTGTTGCTGAAGTGGGTGCACCGCCCGGACGCGAGCCAGCAGTGGCGCGTGACGCTGGACCACAGCCGGGCCGATATCGAGACGGACGTGCGCAGCGGCCGCAGCGCCAGCGTGGCCAGCCTGCAGGCCCGGGACGACATCGACCGCGACCGCCTGTCGGTCGATGCCCGCTTCGACGGGCTGGGCTGGGCGCTGGCCGACCGCCTGCAGTTCGCCGTCTACGGCCAGGAGGCGGAGACCCGCCAGTTCAGCGCGGAGGACCGCACGACCCTGGCCGACCGCGCCCGCGACAACCGCTACGAGGAGCGACTGATAGGCCTGAACCTGCAGCTCGACAAGCAGGCCGCCTGGGGTGGGCTGCAGCACCGCCTCGTCTACGGCCTGGACCTGGCGCAGGCCCGCATCGACAACCTGCGCGACGGCACCGTGCCGCCCAGCGGCGAGACCTTCCCGACCAAGGCCTTCCCGGCGACCGACTACACGACGCTGGGCGCCTTCCTGCAGGACGAGCTGCAGCTGGCCGAGCGCTGGTTCCTGACCCCGGCGCTGCGCTACGACCGTTTCAAGCTCGACCCGCGCGAGGACGTGCTCGGCGTCGATTCGGTCGGCATCAGCGACGGCCGCCTGACGCCCAAGCTGGCGCTGCGCTGGGTGGCGAGCGACGCTCTCTCGGCCTACGTGAACCTGGCCCAGGGCTACCGCGCCCCGACGCCGGACCAGGTCAACAACGGCTTCACCAACCTCAGCTCGCCTTTCTTCGCCTACCGCTCGATCGCCAACCCGGACCTCAAGCCCGAGCACAGTCGCACGGTGGAGCTGGGCCTGAACGGCCGCCAGGGCACGCTGCGCTGGGTGGCGGTGGTGTTCGAGGGCCGCTACAAGGACTTCATCGAGCGCACGGTCGTCAGCGGCAGCGGCAGCCAGGCCGATCCGCAGACCTTCCAGTTCGTGAACCTGGACGAGGCGCGCATCCGCGGCCTGGAGGCCCGCCTGGCCTGGCAGCCGCGGCCGGAATGGACGCTGGAGGCGGCCTACGCCCAGGCGCGCGGCGAAAGCGCGGACGGCAGCGACCAGCCGCTCAACAGCATCGACCCGCCCAAGCTCAACCTGCGCGCGCAGTGGCTGCCCGCGCCGGGCCTGAGCCTCAGCGCGGCCGTGAACCACGTGCGCGCCAAGTCGCGCAGCCGCATCGACGCCAGCGCATTGACGGCGGGGGCCGAACCCTTCGCGACCCCGTCCTACACCACGCTGGACCTGAGCGCGAACTGGCGTGTGAACCGCCATCTGGAACTGGGCGCCGGCCTGTTCAATCTCACCGACAAGACCTACTGGCACTGGGCTGACGTGGTGGGCCTGGCGGCCAACACCACCGGCCTGGACGCCTACACCCAGCCCGGCCGCAGCTTCGCGCTGCGCGCCCGGATCAGTTACTGAGCCCCTGCGGAGCTTCCGACCATGGCCCTGCTCGACACCCCCGCCCGCCGCGCCATGCCGGTCACGGCCCCTGGCGAACTGCTCGATGCCTTCCTCGCGCTGCGCCGCGAGGCCCGGCTGCGCCACCGCGATGCAGCCGCCCGCCTCGGCGTGAGCGAGGGTGAGGCCGTGGCGGCCGCCGTGGCCGCACCGCCGCCCTTCAGCGCGGTGCGGCTGGCGCCGCCGTGGCCGCGGCTCTTCGAGCGCGTGCCGAGCCTGGGCCGCGTGATGGCGCTGACGCGCAACGAGGCCGTGGTGCACGAGAAGATCGGCGTCTACGCCGACATGTCGCACCGGGCCGGCGTCGGCCTGGCCCTCGGGCAGGACATCGACCTGCGCATCTTCTACGTCGCCTGGGCCCATGCCTTCGCGGTGACCGAGCAGGCCGAGGACGGCACGCTGCAGCGCAGCCTGCAGGTCTTCGACGCGCACGGCGTGGCCATCCACAAGGTCATCCTCAGGCCCGGCGCCGACCTGCCGGCCTGGGAGCGCCTGGTCAGCGACTTCGCGCACCCCGACCAGGAGCCCGGCCTGCAGCCCGAGCCGGCCGAGCCCGCGCCGCCGCCACCGGACGATGCGGCGGTGGACGTCGCGGCCTTCCAGGCCGCCTGGCTGGCGATGGCCGACACGCACGAATTCTTCGGTCTCGTGCGGCGCTTCGGCCTGTCGCGCACCCAGGCCCTGCGCCTGGCGCCGGCCGGCCACGCCGAGTCAGTCTCGCCCGGCGTGCTGCGCATCCTGCTGGAGTCGGTCGCGGCCGAGGGCCTGCCGATCATGGTCTTCGTCGGCAACCCGGGGATGATCCAGATCCACACCGGCCCGGTGCAGAACATCAAGGTGATGGGCCCCTGGCTGAACGTGCTGGACCCGGGTTTCAACCTGCACCTGCGCGAGGACCTGGTCTCCCGCGCCTGGATCGTCCGCAAGCCCACGGCCGATGGCGTGGTCAGTTCACTGGAGCTGTTCGACGCGGCCGGCGAGACCCTGGTCATGGTCTTCGGCGAACGCAAGCCCGGCCGCGCCGAGCTGCCGGCCTGGCGGGCACTGCTGGGGGCGCTGCCGCGTGAGGCCATCCATGGCTGAGCGGTCTGCGCGCCGGCCGCTGCGTACTGCGGCCTCGTCCGGCCTGCCGCGCCGAGCCTGGCTTGGCGGCACGCTCGGCGCCGGGCTGGCCTGGGCCGGCCTCGCCCGGGCCGAGCCCGCACCGGGCGCGCTGCGCCTGCTCAGCGCGGGCGGCTCGGTCACCGAGCTGGTCTACCGCCTGGGTGCGGGCGGCCAGCTGGTCGCCGCCGACAGCACCAGCCTCTTCCCCGCCGACGCGCGGCGCCTGCCCAAGCTGGGCTACCACCGCACGCTCTCGGCCGAAGGCCTGCTGGCCTTGCGCGCCGACCTGCTGCTGGCCGCCGCCGACGCCGGCCCGCCGAACGTGCTGGCCCAGGTGGAGTCGGCCGGCCTGCGCGTGCTGCGCGGCGTGCCGGGCCATGGCTTCGAGGTGCTGCAGACGCAGATCGCGCTGCTTGCCCGCGCCCTGGGCCGCGAGGCCGAGGGCCGCCAGCTGGCCGCCGAGGTCGAGGCCGGGCGTGCCCGCCTGGCCGCGGCCATCCTGCCCGCGGCCACGGCGCCGCGGGTGCTCTTCGTGCTGTCGCACGCGGCTGGCAATGTGCAGGTGGCCGGTGCCGGCACCGCCGCGCAGGCCCTGATCGAGCTGGCCGGCGCACGCAATGCACTGCAGGGCGTGCAGGGCTACCGGCCGCTGTCGGCCGAGGCCGCGGTGGCGGCGGCGCCGGACTGGATCCTCGGCACCACCGAGGGCCTGGCCGCGCTCGGGGGCGTGCCGGCGCTGCTGGCCCGCCCGGGCCTGGCGCTGACGCCGGCCGGTCGCGCTGGCCGGGTGCTGGCCTTCGACGCGCTGCTGATGCTGGGCAACGGGCCGCGGCTGCCGCAGGCCGTCGAGCAGCTTGCCCGCGGCCTGGGCACGCTGGCATGAGTGCGCTGAACGCGGCGGCCGCCCTGGAGCCGGACAGGCCGGGGGACGGTGACCCTGCCGCGGCGGGGGCCGCGGACGGGACCGGCCGCGCCGCAAGCGCTGCTGCGGAGGCCGGGCGCCGACCCGGCCGCGTGCCCGCGCAGCTGCTGCTGCCGACCCTGGCCGCCGCGCTGCTGCTGGTCGCGCTGCTGGCCGTCGGCCTCGGAGCCTACGAAATTCCGCCCGGCGCGGTGCTGCGCATCCTCGCGCAGGCCCTGGGCCTGGACCTGGGGCCGGTGGACGCGCAGCAGGCCGCGGTGCTGCAGGCCATCCGCCTGCCGCGCGTCGGCCTGGCCATGCTCACCGGGGCCGGCCTGGCCACGGCCGGGGTGCTGATGCAGGGCCTGTTCCGCAATCCGCTGGCCGACCCGACGCTGATCGGCAGCGCGGCCGGCGCCGCGCTGGCCGCGGCGGCGGTGATCGTGCTGCTGGGCCCGACGGCCGGCGGCGGCGCCCTGGCCGCGCTGGCCACGCTCGGCCCGGCGGCGCTGCCGCTGGCGGCCTTCCTTGGCAGCGCGGTGGCGACCGGCCTGGTCGTGCTGATCGGCCGTGGCAGCGGGCCGAGCGGCTTCTCGCTGGCCGGCGTGCTGCTGGCCGGCATCGCGGTCAATGCCCTGGGGATGGCGGGGGTCGGCCTGATGGCCTATCTGGCCAGCGACGAACAGCTGCGCACCCTGACGTTCTGGAACCTCGGCGCCCTGTCGGGCGCCAGCGGCCCGGTGCTGGCGGCGGTCGGCCCGGCGGTCGGCCTGGCCCTGCTCGGCGCCTGGGCGCTGGTGCCGGCGCTGAACGCGCTGGCCCTGGGTGAGGCGCGTGCCGGCCACCTCGGCATCGCCGTCGGCCGGGCCAAGGCCGGCGCGGTGCTGGCCGCGGCCCTGGCCACCGGCAGCGTGGTGGCCTTCACCGGGGTGATCGGCTTCATCGGCCTGGTCGCGCCCCACCTGGTGCGGCTGATCGCCGGGCCCGACCACCGCGTGCTGCTGCCCGGCGCCATCCTGATGGGTGCGCTGCTGGTGCTGGGTGCGGACCTGGTCGCGCGGACCCTGGTCGCGCCGGCCGAGCTGCCGATCGGCCTGGTCACCGCGCTGATCGGCGGGCCCTTCTTTATCGCCCTGCTGCGCCACCGGCGCGGCCCGCTCTGACCCTTGGCTGTCGTCCCATGCCCCTGCTGACCCCCCTGGCCCGTTTCCGCCGGACGGCCGCGCGCCGCAGTCCGCCGGGCGCCGACGCGCTGGTCCTGGCCGCGCACGGCCTGGGCCTGCGCCAGGCCGACGGCCGGGTGGTGCTGGAGCCGCTGGACCTGCGCCTGGCGCCCGGCGAACTGCTGGCCGTGCTCGGCGAGAACGGGGCCGGCAAGACCAGCCTGCTGCGCCTGCTGGCCGGCGAGGTGCCCGCGTCGGGCCTGCGCCCGTGCGGCGAGCTCTGTCTGGCCGGCCGGCCGCTGGCTGACTGGTCGGCGCGCGAGCAGGCCCGGCTGCGCGCGGTGCTGCCGCAGCACACCGACCTGGCCTTCGACTTCAACGCGGCCGAGCTGGTCGCGCTGGCCCGCCACCCGCATGGCGACAGTCCGGCCGAGGCCCGCGCGATTGCGGCCCAGGCGCTGGCGTTGACGGGCGCCTCGGATTTCGCGCTGCGCGGCCTGCGCGAGCTTTCGGGCGGTGAGCGGGCGCGCGTCTTCCTGGCCGCGGCCCTGGCCCAGCTCTGGGCCGCCGACGATCCGCAGCCCCGCCTGCTGCTGCTCGACGAACCGACCGCCGCGCTGGACCTGGCCCAGCAGCACCGTCTGCTGGCCACGGTGCGCGCCTTCGCGGCCTCGCGGCGCCTGGGCGTGGTGGCCATCGTCCACGACCTGAACCTGGCCGCGCAGTATGCCGACCGCGTGCTGCTGCTGGCCGGCGGCCACCGCCTGGCCGAAGGGCCGCCGGACGCGGTGCTGCAGCCCGGGCCGATCGCGCGCGGCTTCGGCGTGCGTGCGGCCTGCCTCGCGCATCCGCTGGCCCCTGGCCAGGCGCTGATCGCCACCGCGGCGTCGGGGGGGATGGCATGAGCCTGCCCGCCCCGCCCCGGGTCGAGCTGCGCCTGCACTTCGGCGAATCCGCCGCGGACCGCGCCGCCGTGCCGCCCGCGCTGCAGCACCCGCTGTTCGCGCTGCTCGCCGCCCTGGCCGCGCAGGGTTCGATCCAGCAGGCCGCGCGCGGCCTCGGCCTGTCCTACCGCCATTGCTGGGGCGAGCTGCGGCGCTGGGAGCAGCGCCTGGGCCAGGCCCTGGTGCACTGGGCCCGTGGTCAGCGCGCGGTGCTGACGCCCTACGGCGGCGCGCTGCTGCAGGCCGAGCGCCTGGCGCGGGCGCGGCTGGCGCCGCAGATCGAGCAGCTGCAGGACGCGTTGGACGCCGTGTTCGACACCGCCGCCACGCCCGAGGCCGTGCCGCTGCGGCTGGCCGGGGTCGCCGACCCGGCCCTGGCCCGCCTGCTGGCCCTGGGGCGGCGCGAGGGCCTGGCCCTGCAGCGCCTGCCCGCCACGCCGGCCGAGGCGCTGCAGGCCCTGGCCCGCGGCTGCTGCGAGGCCGTGGCGATGCACCTGCGCGAGGGCCTGCGCCGCGAGGGGCCGACCGCCCGCGCCTGGCGCGCGGCGCTGAAGCCCGGTGCGCAGAAGCTGCTGTTGCTGGGCCAGCGCAGCCTGGGCCTGATGCTGCCACCGGGCAACCCGGACCGGGTGGCCGGCCTGGCCGATCTGGACCGTCTGCCCAGCCTGCGCGCCGTCGACGGCAGCGCCGAGGAACTGGCCCTGGCCGAGCTGCGCGCCGAGGCCGGCCTGCCGCCGCCACCCGCGGGCGAGATCGAGCCCAGCCCCGAGGCCCTGGCCGAGCAGGTGGTCGCGGGCCGCGTCGCACTGGCCTTCGGGCCGGAGACGGCGGCCCGCGCCGCAGGCCTGGACTTCCTGCCGCTGGCCCGGGAGCACAGCTTGCTGCTGCTGCCGCGCGCCGCGCTGGAGCGCCCCGCGCCGCTGCGCCTGCAGGCCCTGCTGGCCAGCCCCGCCTGGGCCGCGGCGCTGGCCGGGTTGCCCGGGGTGTCCGCCGCCGGGGCCGGCCGGGTGCTGCCGCTGGGCCGCTTGTTGCCGTGGTGGCCGGTGTCGGCGCTGCGGCCGGCAGCCTGAGCGCAACCGCGTCCTCGGCCGGAGGCGCCCCGGGCGCCTAGAGCACCACCCGCACCATCGGGTGGCTGCTGAGCGTGCGGTAGATCTCGTCGAGCTGCTCGCGGCTGGTGGCCGTGATCGTCACGGTCAGGCCCAGGTAGTTGCCGCCCTTGCTCGGGCGTTCCTCGACGGTCGCCGGGTCGAAGCCCGGGTCGAACTGACGCGCGACGTGGACCACCGCCTCGCGGTAGCCCGGCACGTTCGCCCCCATGACCTTCAAGGGGAAGGCGCAGGGGTAGTCGATCAGCGAGCGCTCTTCCGGTGCGCCGACCGGGCGCGGGGCGGGGCGGGGCAGGTCATCGCTCATCGCACGGCTCCGTCCGGCTTCACTGGATCCACAGACGCAGCGCGTCCCAGGCGCGGCCGAACAGGCCCGACAGCGGCACCGGCTCCAGCACGACCAGCGGCAGTTCGGCCACCGGCGTGCCCGCGGGCGTGCTGACCTTGATCGTGCCGACGCGCTGGCCGGCCGAGAGAGGGGCCACCAGCGGGTCGCTGCGCTCGATCTTGGTGACCAGCTTCTCGCCCTGGCCGCGCGGCACATTGACCCGCACCGCCTGGGTGGAGCCCAGCTTGACGGTCGGCGCCGTGCCCTTCCACACGGGCACGGTGGCGGCGGCCTGGTTCGCGTCGAAGAGCTTGACCGCGTCGAAGGCGGCATAGCCCCAGTTCAGCAGTTTCTGGCTCTCGTTGGCGCGGCTGTTCATCGAGTCGGCGCCCAGCACCACGCTCAGCAGGCGGCGCTCACCATTGGGCAGCGCGCGCTTGGCGGTGGCGATCAGGCAGTAGCCGGCCTTGTCGGTGTAGCCGGTCTTGAGGCCGTCGACGGTCGGGTCGCGGTAGAGCAGCAGGTTGCGGTTGCCCTGCTTGATGCCGTTGTAGGTGTACTCCTTGATGGAGTAGTAGGGCAGCGAGTCGGGGAAGTCCAGCACCAGGCGGCTGGCGATCACGCTCAGCTCGCGGGCCGTGCTCTGGTGGCCGGGGGCGCTCAGGCCCTCGGGGTTCTTGAAGGCGGTCTGCTTCAGGCCGAGGGCCGCGGCCTGGCGGTTCATCATGTCGATGAAGCCTTCGAGCGTGCCGCCCACCCCTTCGGCCAGGGCCACGGTCGCGTCGTTGCCGCTCTGCACGATCATGCCCTTGAGCAGGTCGTCGACCCGCACCTGGCTGTTGAGCGGCAGGAAGCTGCGCGAGGCGCCGGTCATGCCGGTGCGCCAGGCGCGCTCGGAGATCGGCAGGGTCTGGTCGATCTTCAGCTTGCCGTCCTTCAGGGCCTGGAAGACCAGGTAGGCGGTCATGAGCTTGGTCAGCGAGGCCGGCTCGGTCGGCGTGTCGGCATCCTTGGCGGCCAGCACCTGGCCGGTCGACACATCGAGCAGCAGCCAGGAGCGCGCAGCCACTTCCGGCGGCTGCGGGGCCTGGGCCCGGGCCAGCGGTGCGGCCAGCAGGCCGCCGAGCAGCAGCAAGGCGCCGAGCAGGCGGCCGGCCGAGCGGAAGAGGGAGGGCGTGGGGGACGGGGCAGTCATCGGGAGGGCAGGTGCGGGGCCGCCGCAGGCGGCGCCGGACACCGGTCAGGGCAGAGGGAGGGGGCAGGGTCGCCGAGGGGGCGCGGCTTCCGGTCGGGGTGGCCCCGGCCGGACGGGCCGGCGGCTTCAGGGCCGCCAGGCCTGCACGAGCAGGTGCTTCAGACCGGTCAGCTGGCCGTGGAAAAAGTGTCCCACACCCGGCATCACGGTCACCGGGATCTGCTGCGGGCGGGCCCAGTCGAGGGTGGCGGCCAGGGGCACGACCTCGTCGGCCTCGCCGTGCACGACCAGGGTGCGCGCGCGCAGGCCTTCGGGCAGGGCGGGCACCGGCTGGCGGGCGGTGGAGGGGCCGACCAGGCCGAGGTGCTGCGGCCAGTGGGCCTCGGGCAGGCGCAGCGCGGCTTCGGCGGCCATCCAGCCCCCGAAGCTGAAGCCGGCCAGGGCCCAGGGCCCCTGGGCCGGGCGTTCGGCGGCCAGCACGGCCAGGGTGTCGTCCAGCTCGCCGCGACCCTCGCCCCAGGCGCCCTCGGAGGCACCCAGCGGCGAGGCGACGCCGCGGTAGTTGAAGCGGACCACGCGCCAGCCCAGCATCAGGCCGGCCCGCACGAAGGTCTGCACGACCTTGTTCTCCATGGTGCCGCCGTGCTGCGGGTGCGGGTGGCAGCAGATCAGGGTGCCGGCCGGCGCGGCCCGGCCCTCGGCCACGTCCAGGGGCTCGTCGTAGGCACAGGCCAGCGCACCGGCCGGGCCGGGCCGCTGGCCGACCCGGGTCTTGGCCGCGGCGCTCAACGGCCGACCTCGGGCGGCAGCACCAGGCGCTCGACGACCTGGCCCTGGCCGAGGTGCTGCTCGACGATCTCGTCGATGTCGCTGGCGTCGACGAAGCTGTACCAGACGCCCTCGGGGTAGACGACGGCGACCGGGCCACCGGCACAGCGGTCCAGGCAGCCGGCCTTGTTGACCCGCACCCCGCCGGGGCCGGCCAGGCCGGCCGCCTTGACGCGCTGCTTGCAGCGGTCGAAGGCGGCCTGGGCGTCGTGGTCGGCGCAGGCGGCCTCGCCCTCGCGCTGGTTCAGGCAGAAGAAGATGTGACGCTGGTAATAGCTCATGGCGCGGATTCTCGGGCAGCGGCGGCGGCCCCTCAGGCGGCGCGGAAGTGCCAGACGCCGTCGGCATCGGCCTCGCGCTGCAAGCGGCCGGCGTGCCAGAGGCGGTGCAGGTGGGCGATGGATTCACCCATCGCGAAGCTGGTCTGGTGCAGGTCCAGCGGCCGGCGGAAGAGCAGGGGCAGCAACTGGTAGGCGGTGCGGGGCGCGCTGCGGCAGGCGGCCTCGACCTCGGCCAGGCGCTCCGCATGGTGGGCCTGCAGCGCGTCGATGCGCTCGTGCAGGCCGCCGGCCCCGGCCGGCGCCCCGGCCACGCGGCCGAAGGGCAGGCCGTGCGAGGGCAGCACCAGGGTGTCGGCCGGCAGGGCGCGGAAGCGCTCGATCGAGTCGAGGAAGAGGCCCAGGGCGTCGGCCTCCGGCTCGGTCTCGGACACGCCGACGTTGGTGGAGATGCGCGGCAGCATCATGTCGCCGCCGATCAGCAGCGGCGGGCTGCCGTCCTGCGCGGGGCGGAACAGGGCCATGTGCTCGGGCGCGTGGCCGTAGCCGGCGATCGGCGTCCAGGCCCGGCCGCCGATCGTCAGGGGCCGGCCGTCGAGCAGGCGCTGGTAGCTGGCCGGCACGGCCGGCACCAGGCGGGCGTAGAGGCCGCTGCGGGCGCGGATGCCGTCAAGCACGGCCTCGTCCGTCACGCCGTGGCGCGCGTAGTGGGCGGCCAGCGCGCGGTTGTCGGGGGCGGCGGCGCCGCAGGCGCGCTGCGCGCTGAGCCAGTCCCCCGCGCTGATGGCCAGCGGCACGCCGTGCTGCGCGCACAGCCAGTGCGCGAGGCCGAGATGGTCGGGGTGCATGTGGGTCGCGATCACCCGCCGCAGCGGCCGGCCGGCCAGCGGGCCGTCGAGCAGGGCCTGCCAGTGGGCGCGGGTCTCGGCACTGTCGATGCCCGTGTCCACCAGGGTCCATCCGGATGCGCCGGGGGCCGGGCTGTCGTCGATCAGCCACAGGTTGATGTGGTCCAGCGCGAAGGGCAGGGGCATGCGCAGCCACTGCAGGCCGGGCGCGACCGGCTGGAGCGAGCCGGGGGCGGGCCGGGCCTCGCCAAGCGGGTGGTGGGGAAGAAAGGGCATGGGGGACAACACGGGGCAGGACCTGGGTTGTACACGGCGGCGGCGCCCCCTGCCTGCCCCCAGGGTGCCGCGCCGGCACAAGCCTTGGCACACTTGCGGCATGAGCGACACCCAACACCCCTCTGAGCTGAGCCCGCTCTTCACGCGCAACCGTGCGTGGGCGGCCCGTACCGAAGCGGCCGATCCCGGCTTCTTCAAGCGTCTGCAGAACCAGCAGGCGCCCGAGTACCTCTGGATCGGTTGCGCCGACAGCCGTGTGCCCGCCAACGAGATCGTCGATCTCGCCCCGGGCGAGCTGTTCGTGCACCGCAATGTGGCGAATGTCGTCGCCCATTCGGACCTGAACTGCCTGTCCGTCGTGCAGTTCGCGGTGGACCTGCTGAAGGTCAAGCACGTGATGGTCGTCGGGCACTACGGCTGCAGCGGCGTGAAGGCGGCCATGCTGGGGGCCCGGGTCGGCCTGGCCGACAACTGGCTGCGCCATGTGCAGGACGTGCGCCAGAAGCATGCCGACTGGCTTTACGGCCTGCCCGATGTCGAGATCGGCCACGAGGCCATGTGCGAGCTCAATGTCCTGGAGCAGGTCAACAACCTCGGCCAGACCACTGTCATGCAGGACGCCTGGATGCGGGGGCAGTCGGTCACGATTCATGCTTTGGTCTACGGGCTGAAGAACGGCTTCCTCGACGACCTGAGCTTCTCCGCCACCGACGCCGATTCGCTGGCGCGGGGCTACCAGGACGCGCTGGCGGCCCTGAAGGCGCGCTACGCCCAGCGCATCGCTGCGGCAGGCACCCCCCCGCGCTGAGGCGCTTCCCGACCGACCACCGCCCCGCCGCCGATGTTTCCGTCCGCTCTCGACGACACACACGCCTTCGACATCGCCCAGGCCCTGGTCGAAGGCTTCAACCGCCACTACCGCCTCTTCCGCCAGACCAGCGCCGAGGCGAAACAGCGTTTCGAGGCGGCCGACTGGCATGGCCAGCAGCGTGCCCAGCGGGAGCGGATCGAGTATTACGACCGCCGGGTGGCCGAAGCCGTGGAGCGGCTCGAATCCGAATTCGGGGCCAGTCGGCTCAGCACCGGGGTCTGGCAGCAGATCAAGCTGCACTACATCGGCCTGCTGACCGACCACATGCAGCCCGAGCTGGCCGAGACCTTCTTCAACTCGGTCACGACCAAGATCCTGCACCGCAGCTACTTCCGCAACGATATCCTGTTCGTGCGGCCGGCGCTGAGCACCGAGTACATCGAGAACCTGGAGCCGGCCGAGCAGCCGACCTACCGCTCCTACTACCCGACGCGCAGCACCCTGCGCGAGACGGTGCGGCAGATCGTCGAGCACTTCGGGCTGACCCTGCCCTTCGTCGATCTCGACAACGACGTCTCGCACATCCTGGAAGCGGTGCTCGAACGCCTGGGCGACGGCCGCCTGAAGACCAACTTCCAGATCCAGGTCCTCTCCAGCCTGTTCTACCGGAACAAGGGCGCCTACCTGGTCGGCAAGATCGTGAACGGCTTCGTCGAGACGCCCTTCGCGCTGCCCATCCTGCACAACCGGAACAACCAGCTCTACATCGACGCGGCCCTCTTCGGCGTCGACGACATGCTGCTGCTCTTCAGCTTCGCGCGGGCCTACTTCATGGTCGACATGGCCATCCCGAGCGCCACCGTGCAGTTCCTGCGCTCGCTGATGCCGCGCAAGCCCAAGGCCGAGCTGTACAACGCCCTGGGCCTGCAGAAGCACGGCAAGAACCTGTTCTACCGCGACTTCCAGTACCACCTGCGGCACTCGACCGACAAGTTCCGCATCGCCCCGGGCATCAAGGGCATGGTGATGCTGGTGTTCGACCTGCCGTCCTTCCCCTTCGTCTTCAAGGTCATCAAGGACTTCTACCCGCCGCAGAAGGACACCACCCGCGAGCTGATCCAGAGCAAGTACCTGCTGGTCAAGCAGCACGACCGGGTCGGCCGCATGGCCGACACGCTGGAATACAGCAACGTGGCCTTCCCGCGCGCGCGCTTCGAGGACGAACTGGTCGCCGAGCTCAAGCACTTCTGCCCCAGCGTGCTGGAGGAGGACGGCGACAGCCTGATCATCCGGCACCTCTACATCGAGCGCCGCATGGTGCCGCTGAACATCTACCTGCAGGATGCCCGGCCGGACCAGATGGAGCATGCCGTCCTCGAGTACGGCAACGCGATCAAGGATCTGGTGGCCGCCAACATCTTCCCCGGCGACATGCTGTGGAAGAACTTCGGCGTGACCCGCCACGGCAAGGTGGTGTTCTACGACTACGACGAGATCGAGTACATCACCGACTGCAACTTCCGCCGCGTGCCCGCGCCGCGCAACGAGGAAGACGAGATGTCGGGCGAGATCTGGTACGCCGTCGGGCCCAAGGACGTGTTCCCGGAGACCTTCGGGCCCTTCCTGCTCGGCCACCCAGGCGTGCGCGAGATCTTCATGAAGTACCACGCCGACCTGCTCGACGTGGACTTCTGGCAATCGCACAAGGACCGCATCGGTGGCGGCCATGTGCACGATGTCTTCCCCTACGAGCAGCGGCGGCGCTTCCGGCACCGGGTCGGCCAGCCCTTCTCCAGCGTCGATGAGCCGCTGCCCGTGCTGCCGCCGGGCGCGGTCGACAACGGCTACAACCCGCTCTGAGTCGCGCGGTCTGCCCGGGAAAGCTCGGGGGGGCCTGTACGTGGTTCCCGCAGGACCCCTTTCGGGAGGGCTGCCTAGCATCCGCCGCTGGGCATCCATCCACGGCGCATGCGTGCAGTGCGCCGACCCGACCGACCTGAGGAGACACCATGAGCGACACCCAAGCCAAGAAGAGCCCGGGCGCACCGCGCCGCCGCTTCCTGAAGAAGGCCTCCGCCGGCGCGGTCGGCGCGACCGCCCTGGCCGCGCCGATGATCTCCAAGGCGGAGACCGTCACCCTGCGCTTCCAGAGCACTTGGCCGGCCAAGGACATCTTCCACGAGTACGCGCTGGACTTCGCGAAGAAGGTCAACGACATGGCCGGCGGCCGCCTCAAGATCGAGGTGCTGCCCGCCGGCTCGGTGGTGCCGGCCTTCCAGATGCTGGACGCCGTGCACAAGGGCACCCTCGACGGGGGCCATGGCGTGATCGCCTACTGGTACGGCAAGAACTCGGCCCTGGCCCTGTGGGGCTCGGGTCCGGCCTTCGGCATGGACCCCAACATGGTCCTGGCCTGGCACAACTACGGCGGCGGCAAGGATCTCGTGGCCGAGATCTACAAGTCGCTGAACCTCGACGTCAACAGCTTCATGTACGGCCCCATGCCCAGCCAGCCGCTGGGCTGGTTCAAGAAGCCGATCGCCAAGGTCGAGGACATGAAGGGGCTGAAGTTCCGCACCGTCGGCCTGGCCGTCGATGTGTTCACTGAGATGGGCGCCGCGGTCAATCCGCTGCCGGGCGGCGAGATCGTCCCGGCGCTGGACCGCGGCCTGATCGACGCGGCGGAGTTCAACAACGCGACGTCGGACCGCATCCTCGGCTTCCCCGACGTGGTCAAGAACTGCATGCTGCAGAGCTTCCACCAGAGCGGCGAGCAGTTCGAGATCCTGTTCAACGGCCCGAAGTACCGCAGCCTGCCCGCCGAGCTGCGCGCGATGATCGACTACGCCGTGCAGGCCTCCAGCGCCGACATGAGCTGGAAGGCCATCCACCGCAACTCGACCGACTATGCGGAGATGAAGAAGTCGGGCGTCAAGTTCTACAAGACCCCGGACGCGATCCTGCGCGCCCAGCTTGAGGCCTGGGACAAGACTATCGAGAAGAAGTCCGCCGAGAACCCGCTGTTCAAGAAGGTGCTGGATTCCCAGCGCGCCTTCGCCCAGCGCTGCGGCCAGTGGCAGAACGACTACCTGGTCGATTTCACGATGGCCTTCAACCACTACTTCGGCCGCAAGGGCTGAGACCGGCCCGCATGACGGGCTGACACGACCCGGGGGCGCCGCGATGGCGCCCCTGTCGCTTTCTCGGCCGGTCCAGAAGAACGAAGGATTCGCGATGCAAAAGTTGCTGCTCGCCGTCGATCGCCTGTCCACAGGCTTCGGCAAGCTCTGCGCCTGGACGGTGGTGCTGCTCACCGCGCTGATTTCCTGGGAGGTCTTCTCCCGCTACGCGCTGAACACGCCACATGCCTGGGTGCTGGACGCCCAGATCATGCTGTACGGCACCCTGTTCATGACAGCCGGGGCCTACACGCTCAGCAAGAACGGCCACGTGCGCGGTGACGTGCTCTACGGCTTCTTCAGGCCGCGGACCCAGGCTGCGATCGACCTGGTGCTCTACATCCTGTTCTTTCTGCCGGGCATCGTGGCGCTGACCTGGGCCGGCTGGGGCTTCGCGCAGGAGTCGCTTGCGATCCGCGAACAGACCTTCTCCGCCGATGCGCTGCCGCTCTATCCCTTCAAGTTCGTGATCCCGGTGGCCGGGGCGGTCCTGCTGCTGCAGGGTCTGGTCGAGATCGTGCGCTGCGTGATGTGTCTGCGTGAGGGCGAATGGCCGTCGCGAGATCAGGACGTCGAGGAAGTCGACGTCGACAAGCTCAAGGAGATGGTCCACGTGAAGGACGAAGACATCGCTGCCCTCGACGCGCTGGGCGCCAAGAACGGAGGCCGCGCATGAAACTCCGCAAGGAACTGTGGTTCGGCTTCTCGCTGATGGCGATCATCATCGCCGCGGCCGGGGCCATGCTGATCAGCGTGGACACCCTCACCAACGGCCACATCGGCCTGCTGATGCTGTCGCTGGTGGTCGTGGCCATCATGCTGGGCTTCCCCACGGCCTTCACGCTGATGGGCATGGGCATGCTCTTCACCTGGATCGCCTACGAGGAGAACACCACCAAGACCCTGGACCTGATGGTCCAGTCGGCCTACAAGGTGATGAGCAATGACGTGCTCATCTCGATCCCGCTCTTCGTGTTCATGGGCTATCTGGTCGAGCGGGCCAATCTGATCGAGAAGCTGTTCAAGAGCTTGCACCTCTCGCTGGCGCGGGTGCCCGGCTCGCTGGCCGTGGCCACGCTGGTGACCTGTGCGGTCTTTGCCACCGCCACGGGCATCGTCGGTGCCGTGGTCACGCTGATGGGCCTGCTGGCCCTGCCGGCCATGCTGCGCGCGGGCTACAGCGTGCCGGTTTCGGCCGGGGCCATCACGGCCGGGGGCTGCCTGGGCATCCTGATCCCGCCCTCGGTGCTCCTGATCGTCTATGGCGCGACGGCCGGCGTGTCGGTCGTCAAGCTCTACGCCGGGGCCTTCTTCCCCGGCATCATGCTGGCCGGTCTGTACATCGTGTACGTGATCGTCCTGGCCAAGGTGAAGCCCGAGCTCGCCCCGCCGCTGAGCGCAGCCGAGCGGGCCGTGCCCCTGCCCGGGCCGCTGAAGGCCCTCGGGGCGACGCCCGAGCGCCGCGTGCTGCCCCTGCTGCTTGGCGCCCTGAAGGGTCGCCGCAATGCCGAGGTGCCGACGGGCTACCTGCTCAAGCAGCTGCTGATCGCGCTGCTGCCGGCCCTGCTGGTGCTGCTGGTCGCGCTGGCGGCCTATCCGAGGGCCCCCTCGGCCGACCTGCCGGCGGCCGACGAACCGGTCCTGCAGGAGATCGGCGCGGCCAGCGAGCGCCGCGCCGGCGGCGGCGGGCTGGCCGAGCCGCCCGGGGCCTCGGGCGGCTTGAGCGAGCCACCCGGCGCCTCGGAGGGTTTGAGCGAACCGCCGGGTGCGTCGGGCGGCTTGAGCGAGCCGCCGGGTGCGGCCGGCAGCCTGAGCGAACCGCCGGGGGCCGCGCCGGCCGCGGCGCCACGCGGCGGCCTGGCCGAACCCGGCCTGGCCGAGCCCGGTGCGCCCGAGGCACCGGCGGCGGCAGTCGGCCCCTCGCAGAACTACTGGATCGGGGTCGGCGTGGCCGGTCTTGCGCTGCTGGCGTACTACGGGATCCTGAGCGCCACGCGCTTCGAGATCTTCAAGATGCTGCTGTCGAGCTTCTTCCCGCTGCTGATCATGATCCTGGCGGTGCTCGGCTCCATCGTGTTCGGCCTGGCCACGCCCACCGAGGCCGCAGCCGTCGGAGCCTTCGGCGGCTTCCTGCTGGCGGCGGCCTACAAGCAGCTCAACTTCAACGTGGTCAAGGAATCCGTCTTCCTGACGGCCAAGACCTCGGCCATGGTCTGCTGGCTCTTCGTCGGCTCGGCGATCTTCTCGGCTGCCTTCGCGCTGCTGGGTGGGCAGGAACTGGTCGAGCGGTGGGTGCTCGGCATGAACCTGACGAAGACCGAGTTCCTGATCCTGAGCCAGGTCATCATCTTCGTGCTGGGTTGGCCGCTGGAGTGGACCGAGATCATCGTGATCTTCATGCCCATCTTCATTCCGCTGCTGGACAACTTCGGGGTCGATCCGCTGTTCTTCGGCCTGCTCGTGGCGCTGAACCTGCAGACCGCCTTCCTGAGCCCGCCGGTGGCCATGAGCGCCTTCTACCTGAAGGGCGTGGCCCCCAAGCACGTGACGCTGAACCAGATCTTCGCCGGCATGCTGCCCTTCATGGGCATCCAGATCGTCGCGATCGTGCTGCTCTACCTCTTCCCGGGCATCGGCCTGTGGTTGCCGCAGGTGCTCTACAAGTAAGTCGGCCCGGTCCGCGCAGGATTCATCGGATCCTGCGCGGACCGCTGATCTGCCGCCGCCGGGAGGCTGCCGGCCCGCATGCCATTGCCGGTATATTGCGACGCTCGGTCGTGACAGGTTTCAGTCAAGTCGTGGCCGCGTAAGTTTCGTCCCGCGGTTCGAAACGGTTGCGACCGTTTGACCGCTGTGCCCGAGGTGCCCGGCCAGATCCGCCGGTCGCCCCGGGGACGGCCCGGCCCGGAGGACGTCGTCTCGTCGCCTGTCTTCCTGTCCGGGGCCCGGATGTCGCTCTGCCCGCCTCCTTCCACCGCACGCGCGTCCCGGCCCGGGGCGAGGGCAGGCTTCGTGCTTGCAGGGGGCCGGCCATGAATACCCTGGTGCTGCCGACGGGCCTCGAATCGGTTGCCGCCTCCTTGCGCGTGACCGTGCCTGTCGCGGAGCCGGACCGCATGGTGCAGCTGATCCGCCGCATCCAGGAGCGTGACCGCCAGGCCCTGCGCGAGCTCTACGTCGGCTACAGCGCCCGCATTCGTAACTATGCGATGCGTGTGTTGCACGACGAGCACGCGGCCGAGGACGTCGCACACGACGTTTTCCTGCGGGTCTGGCGCTACGCTTCGTCCTACGATCCCGAGAAGGTCGGTCGGCCCGAAGCCTGGCTGTTCCAGATCGCCCGGAATCAGGCGATGAACCACGCGGTTCAGCGCGCCCGCATCACCCAGCTCGATCAAGAAGACGGCGAGTCGACCGATATCACGGCCTGGCAGGACGGCCACGAAGACGGCCGGGATCGCCTCTTCGACCGCGTCAGTGCCCGCAGTGAAGCCTTTGCCCAGGCCTTGCGCGCCCTGCCCTCCCATTACCGTCAGGTGCTGTTCTTGCGGTTCCATCACGACCTGTCCAATCCCGAGATCGCGGCCCAGCTCGGCCTGCCGGTGGGCACGGTCAAGACTTGGCTGCGCCGCGGCCTGATCCAGTTGCGGGCGACGCTTCGCGTCCAGCTGGATCCCGTGGCCGGAGCGGCGGAATGAGCCAGCCCCTGCCGACCTCCGAGGTCATCGCCGGACTGCTCGCCCTGGGCGTGCTGCAGCCCGACGAGGTCCGCGCGGTCGAACCCCTGCTCAGCGGCCTGCCTGAAATGCGGGGTCGTCTCGACGCCTGGCAGCGTGCCGTTCAGGATGCCGGGCTGGAGGCCGAGGGCCAGGGCGACGATGCCTGGTCACGCCTCGAGGCCCAGCTCGGCCGCGAGGCCGAGCAGCGCCTGCTGCTGATGCAGCGCTACCCTGAGTTCCGCGACGAGGCCCTGCGCCTCGTCGCCCTGCTGCGCCTGCTGCTGCGGCGGCTGCGCGAAGTTCGTCAGGCCCAGCGCCTGGCGCTGGAGACCCCCGCAAGCGGCCGCCCTGCCGCACCGGGCGGGCCTCGGGGCGGCCTGCCGTCCGGTTTTCGCAACGAGGATGCCTCGCCGTGATTGAGTTTCTTCTTCCCGAGCGCCTGCGCGCCAAGGGGGGTCTGGTGGATGCCGCGGTCGGCGGCAGCCTGGCCCGTGGCTTCTCCGACGCCCGCAAGCTGCTGAAAGTCTCGGCCCTGCTGTCGGCGCCAATCGGTCTGCTCGCCCTGCTGCCTTCGGTGTTCACGCTGGAGGTCTACGACCGCGTGATCTACCGCCACGGCATGTCGACGCTCATCGCGCTGCTGGCCGGGGTGGCGGTGGCCGTGGCCATCGAGTGGATGCTGCGCCGCGGCCGCTCGCGGCGCCTGCGCGAGGCCGGGGCCTCGATCGACTGGTCGCTGCAGGGCGCCCTGCTCGAACGCATGCTGAACCAGCCGCTGCGCGCGCTGGAGGAGCGCACCGCGGCGGCCTGGATGGCGCTGTTCCGCGATGCCAGTGCGGTCCGGGTGCTGCTGACCGGGGTGATCGTGCAGTCTGTCTTCGACCTGCCCGTGGCCCTGTTCGCGCTGGTCATCATCGGCATCGTCGCCCTGCCGGTGCTGCCGGTGGTGCTGCTGGCCCTGCTGGTCTTCAGCGTGATGGCCTGGTGGCTGGCCGACGAGGTCAAGTCGGGCAAGGTGCTGGAGCTGCAACGGGCCCGCAACCTCGACATGCTGACGGCCGAGGTCTGCCGTGCCCGCGAGTCGGTCAAGTCACTCGCGCAGCAGACGGCCGTCATCAAGCAGTGGCGCGACAACTACGAGAGCTGGCTGGCCGAGAGCTACACCAAGAGCGGCGAGATCGAGGAGTCGCGCGAGCTGTCGCACTCGATGCTGATCATCACCTCGGTGGCCATCACCGCCTTCGGCGCGCTGGCCGTCGTCAATCAGTGGATGACGATCGGCGGCCTGATCGCCGCCAACATGCTGGCGCTGAAGGCGATCTCGCCGATCTCCAACCTGGCCGGTGCCTGGCGCCAGCTCGCGCATTCGATCGAGGCCGCCAACCGCCTGCGGGGGGTCTTCGAAGCCGAGGTCGAGCCCGGCCGTGGCGAGCTGGAGGTGCCGCGCCCCAACGGCCGCGTGGTCCTCGACCGGGTGACCTTCCGCTTCTCCCCCGAGCTGGATCCCATCATCAACGAGGTCTCCTTGAGCCTGGAGCCGCGGCAGTTCTATGCCATCGTGGGTCGCAACGGGGCCGGCAAGTCCACGCTGCTGAAGCTGCTGTCGGGCCTCTACCGGCCGGAGCAGGGCCGACTGCTGCTCGGCGACTACGACCTGCAGCAGTTCTCCCGCGAGGAGACGGCGAGCTGGATCGGGACCTTGTCGCAGAACGTGTACTTCCTCGATGGCTCGATCGCCGACCAGCTGCGCCGCGTGGCACCGGACGCGACCGACGACCAGATCGTTCGCGCCTGCCAGCTGGCCGGGGCCCACGCCTTCATCGCCAAGCTGCCGCGCGGCTACAACACGCAGCTGCGCGAGGGCGGCCGGGCGCTTTCGGCCGGCGAGCGCCGCAAGATCGCGCTGGCCCAGGTGCTGCTGCGCAATCCGGTGGTGCTGGTGCTCGACGAGCCGACGAATGACCTGGACCACGAAAGCGAGCTGCAGCTGATCGCGGCGCTCAAGTCCATCGCTCGCATCCGCACCGTGCTGGTCGTGACCCATTCGGCCCGCATGGTGGCCAATGCCGATGCGGCGCTCTCGGTGATCGGCGACGGCACGGTGCTCAAGATCAGCACCGAGGAAGCGCTCGCCACCTATTTCTCCAACGTCGCCAATGCGGCCGCCCGCAACACCCCCCCGGCCGCTCCCGTCACCGGCGCCGCGCCGGTCACGGTGACCTTGCCGACCGGCGGCGCACGGGCCGCCTGAGCGCGTCCCGATTCCCGAAGTCCACGGAGACCGCGTGTCAGGATCCAACGCCGAGCAGTTCCTCGAACGCCTTAAGCGCAAGCACGACGAGCCAGCCCCCCGGGGCTGGCGCGCCTGGGGCCCCAAAGCCGGTGTCGCCACCGTGCTGACGGCCCTCGCGGTCGCACTCTTCATCCCCGTCGAATCGACGATCACGGCCTCCGGGCAGATCGTGCCGTCCGCACGCACCAAGACCGTCCAGCATCTGGAGGGCGGCATCGTCGGCGAGGTGCTCGTCAAGGAAGGGCAGCAGGTCAAGGCCGGCGACGAGTTGCTGCGCATCGACCTCGGCGCGGCCGGCCTGAACCTCGAGGAGATCACCGCCAAGGTGGCCGCCTTGCGTGCAGCCCAGCTGCGGCTGACGGCCGAGTCCACCGGCGCCACGCTCTCGGCCTCCGCTTTTCCCGAGGACATTCCGCCGGAAGTGCGGGATGCCGAGCTGCAGGCCTACCGGGCCCGATTGCTGGAGCAGGAGGGCCAGGAGATGGCGGCCCGGTCGCAGGTGCAGATCCACGCCAGCCGCGGCCAGGAGGTGCAGGCCAAGATCGAAGGTCTGAAGATTCGCGTCGAGATCCTGAAGAGCGAGTACGAGCTGACGGCCCAGCTCGCGCGCGAGAAGCTCGTCGCCGAGCTGGAGGCCCTGCAGCTGCGCAAGGAGTACGAGACGGCCCGGGCCGAGCTCAGCAGCACCCGCCAGGGCCTGGTGTCGGCCCAGGCCGCCGCCGACGAAGCGCGCGGCAAGCTGGCCGAGGCCGAGGGCCGTTTCCGCCGCCGCGCTGCCGAGGAGCTGCTGACCACCGAGCGCAATCTCTCCACCGCCAGCGAAGACCTGCGCCGTGCGCGCAGCCAGCGCGAGCGCACCAGCATCACCGCGCCGGCCACCGGCATCGTCAAGGGCCTGCGCTCGGGCCAGCCGGGCTGGGTCGTCAAGCCGGGCGAGCAGGTGCTGGAGATCGTGCCGACGGATGCGCTGATCGAGGTCGAGGCCCGCCTGAAGCCGGCCGACCGCGGCCTCGTCACCGCCGGCATGCCGGTGAAGATCAAGGTCTCGGCCTACGACTTCCTGCGCTACGGTGCGCTCGAGGGCAAGGTGCTGCGCATTGCCGCCGACGCCGACAAGGCGCCCGAGAGCCAGGAGAGCTACTTCAAGATGGTCGTGGAGACCGAAGGCACGGCGCTCGGCAAGACCAAGCAGCCGGTCACCCCCGGCATGCAGGCCGATGTCGACGTGATCATCGGTCACCAGCCCTTCATCTGGTTCCTGCTGCGCCCCGTGCTCAAGGTCAGCGCCGAAGCCTTCCGCGAGCCCTGAGATGCCGCGACCGATAACGATGCCCCGTTTCCCTGGCCGCCCCATGGCGCTGGCCATCCTGATCGCCTGGGCCGGCCCCGCCGCGGCCGTCTCCCCGCAGGCCGAGGAGATGGCCCAGCGCCTGGCCACCCTGGTGCGCAGTGCGCCCGAGGTGCAACAGGCCCAGGCCGAGATCGCGGCCAGCCAGGCCGAGGTGCGGGCGGCCGAAGTGGCCCGCTATCCGCGCTTCGGGGTCGACACCGTCTTTGGCAATGTCGTGACCGACCTCGGCAACGACCGCGACCGCCGCACCGACGTGCGCCTGGTGCCGAATCTGGCCTACACCGTCTTCGACGCCGGCAAGGCCAGTGCACGCATCCGTGCGGCCCGCAAGGGGGTGGCGGCGTCGGAGGCCTTCGGCCGCAAGGCGGCCGAGACGGTCGTCCTCGACACCCTGACGGCCTATCTGCAGGTGCTGCGCTTCAGCCTGCTGGCCGAAGTCGGCAGCTCGTCCGAGGCGGCCCTGCGCGAGCTGATGCAGCTCGAGGAGCGCAAGGCCGAGCTGGGCGGGGCCGGCCTGACCGATGCGCGGCTCGCGTCCTCCCGCATGGCCCTGTCGGCCAATCGCGTGCTTCAGTACCGCCTGAACCTGGAGGAGGCCAGCGCCCGCTTCGCCGCCCTGTTCGGCGTGGCGCCGCGCCTGGACCAGCTGCCGGTGGTGCGTGTTCCGGGCGGCTGGCTGAGCGCCGGCTTCGATGAGTCCGTGCGCATCGCCATGCTGCTGAATCCGGACCTCCGCGAAGCCTCGGCCAAGCTGGAGCAGGCCCAGGATCGGCTGGAGGCCGAGCGGGCCGGCCGCTTCCCCGCCGTGGACCTGACGGTGAGCAAACGTTACGAGTTTCCCGGTGGCTTCACGGAGAAGCCGACCTACGGCTTCCGCATGGCCCTGGGCTCCGGCACCTTCTTCGAGAGTGCCGCCAAGGTGCAGCGGGCCGAGGCGGAGGTCGGCAGCCAGGACCAGCGCCGGCAGGCCCTGCTGCGTGATGTGACCCAGGCCGTCAGCGCGGCATGGCGCCGGGCGAACCTCGGCGGCCAGCGCGAGACCCTGCTGCAGACCGCAGCCAACGAGTCGGTGGCCGTCTTCCGGGCCCGCAAGCGCCTCAATGCGACCGGCCGTGCCACCACCCTGGCCATGCTGGATTCGCAGGTGGAGGCCAACAATGTGCTGATCGACTGGGTCAATGCGGTCTTCGACCAGCGCCTCAACGAACTCAAGCTGGCCAAGGAAGTGGGCAAGCTGCTGCCGCCGGAGGGCGGAGAGGCCGATTGGGCCCGGGCGCTGTTCACCGATGAGGACTTCCGCTCCGGCGTCCGCGAGCTGTTGCGCAATGCCGCCCCCGAACCCGCCGTGCTCAGCGCCGAACGCAAGCCGTCCCAGGCGGCTCCGGCCCGGCTGGGGGCCTGGGCGCAAGGCCTGTCGCTGCGGATGGACCCGGTGCGGCATTGATCGCGGCTGCAGCCCTGAAACACACGGATTCAATTGCCGCGCGATCGCTCGAATCCCTGACGCTGACTGGTCGGTAACTCCAGCAGACGCGCAGGATCGGTTCGTGACGGACCGGTTGATGCCACGTCCGGCCCTCCGCCCTATCGGGCCCGGACGCTGACCTGGAGTTCGCATGGATACGCTGGATCTTGAACACGCCCTGCTCAGCCTGAGCCTCGGCGAGGCCCTGGGCCTGCAAACCGCCCAGCCCCTCACGGAGGCCGGCCCGCTGGCGGACACGCTGCCGGTGCTGCCCGACGGCCTGCTCGGCACCGTGGCCCTGACCGAGCTGCTCAGCGGCACGGTGGCCGGGGTCGCCCTTCCGCTGCTGGATCTCGGCCCCTTCGGCGGCTCGAGCGGCCTGGCGGGCTTCGGCCTGCTCGGCAGCCTCAGCGGCGATGTGCTGGACTTGGGCGGCGTGCTGGACGACCTGGTGCTGCCGCTGCTCCAGGGCACCGTGGAGACGGTCGACGGTCTGCTGGGCCTGGTCGAGGACGGGCTCCCGAGCGCACTCGGCCTGGCCGAGGGGCTGGACGGCCTGCTCGGCGACGTGCTGACCGGCGACCTCTCCGGATGGAATGCCGCAGTCGGCACCCTGCCGTCCCCGCTCGGCGGTGGGCTCGGCCTGCGGCCCGGCGACACGCTGGGCAGCGCGCTGGGCCAGGTCGAGCTGGTGATCGGACAGGTCATCGACCAGCTGGAAAGCCTGCTCGGTAACGATCTGCCCCTGCCCGCGGTGCTGGACGACCTGCCGCTCGACGAGACCGTGCAAGCCATCCAGCAGATTCTCGGCAACACCCTGGTGCCGCTGGTCGGCGCGGGGGTCGATCTGCTTCAGGACATCGTCACGGATCTGCAGACCGCACTCGATGCCGGCAATCTGGCCGCGCTGGGCGTGCTGACCCACGACCTTGTGGGCCAGACCGTCGACACCGTGCAGGCCGTGGCCGGCCTCGTGGCCACCGAAGCCCTCGGTCCGGGCCTCGACCTGGCCGGAGGGGCGATCGATCAGGTCCACGCCCTGGTCGGCGACCTGCTCAACCCGCTGGGCGAGGCGCTGCCCGTGCTGGCGCCGGCGCTCGGCCAGGCCGGCCAGGTTCTGGATTTCGCGTCGGAGACCGTCACCGGCCTGGACAACACGGTGGCCCCTGTCCTGGACGCCGTGGGGGTGCTGCTCGACGACCTCGTGCTGATCATGGACGGCGCGCTCGAGGTCCTGGCCCCGGCGCTTGATCAGGTGGACGGTCTGCTCGCCGGGGGGGATCTCCCGCTGCTCGGCGGCCTGCTCGGGGCCGGGCTGGGCGATCCCTTGACGGTGCTGGAGGATCTGCCGCTGCTGGGCGACCTGTTGGCCCCCGTCGGCGATCTGCTGGCCGGTGCCGGGCTTGCCCTGCCCGGTGCGGGTGGCGGCGGCCTGGCCGACGGTCTGCCCCTGCTGGGCGACCTGCTGGGGGGCGGCCTCGGCGACCCGCTGGCCCTGCTCGAGGGCCTGCCGGTCGTCGGCGACCTCCTGGCGCCGGTCCAGGACCTGCTGGCCGGCCTGGCCGGCAGCAGCGACCTCGGTCTGGACAGTCTGCTCGGCGTCGCCACCGGCCTGCCGGCTGGAGACTTGCTCGCTGCCCCGGTGCAGGCCGTGCTCGACACGGTCGGGTCCCTGAGCAGCGACCTGCCGCTGGTCGATGGCCTGACGGTCCCGCTCAGCCCGGTGCTGGAGACCGGCCTGCTCGACAAGCTGTTGTCGGCTGGCGGAACGCCCTGAGGCGTGGGCTCGGGCCCCGTCGCCCGGCCTTGAAAGAGCGCAAGCCCCGTCAACCGGATCGGTTGGCGGGGCTTGCCTGCCTTGGGTTCTGTCACCCGCGCAGGCTGCGCGGGCGGACGGAAGGTCAGTAGCGGATCTCGGCCCGGCGGTTCTTGGCCCGGCTGGCGGCGTCGCTGCCCGGCACGGCGGGGCGCTCGAGACCGAAGCTGACCGCTTCGACCTGCGATTCCGGCACGCCGAGGATCACCATCATCTTGCGGACCGCCTCCGAGCGGCGCTGGCCCAGCGCGAGGTTGTACTCGCTCGAACCGATCGAGTCGGTGTGCCCTTCGATGCGGGCCTTGGACTCGGGGCTCGAGCGCAGCGTGCGGGCATGCGCCTCGACGATGCCGCGGTACTCCGGCTTCACGTCGTACTTGTCGAAGTCGAAATAGACGATGTCGCGCGTCTTCAGGTTGTCACCGTCGGCCTCGGTCGCCTTGACGATGCTCAGGGCCTCGGGCTGGCTGATGGCGCGGCCGAGGTTCGACTCGATCACGACCTTCTGCTCGCTGCTGGACGAGGTGGCCGGGGGCGCTTCCTTGGCGCCCTCCGTGCCCTTGGTGGCGCAGCCGGCGAGGCCGAGGGAGGCCGCAAGCAGCAGCGTCAACAGGCGGGGGGTGGTCTTCATGGAAATCACTCCAGGGGGGCTCAGGGACGGCGGGCAGGTGGGGCAGACCCAGGATACGGATCCATCACGGTGACGAAGGGCTCCCCACGCAAGGCCCGAAGTGTGCAACAGGAAAACCGTGTCGCCGAGACCGGCCTGCCTGCGGCTCCCTCCCGGCCCGTGGCTGAGGGGGCCGCCGACCGCCAGGCCGCGGAATGTGCGTTCTGCCACGAATCGTTTCCGGGGGGCGTTCGGTATATTCACGACACAGCCGATACATCTGCGATCGCCGGACAACGTTTTGACAAGGACGACCCCCATGGAAAACACCAATGCAGGTGGCAGCGTCGCCGCCGTGAACCTCGCGACCGAAGCGCCTGCCGCGGCGACCGCAGCCCAAGCCACTGCCTCCCAGGGCCTCGTCGTCCTGCGTGCCGGTCAGCCGGTCACCGTGGGCCCGCGCGAGGCGCTGGTGGCCGGTGACCGCGTCGTGACGGGCAACCAGGCCGTCGAGGTCGTGGTCCCGAACGGCGACGGCAGCCGCCAGGCCCTGGTCAAGGTTGCCCCGAACTCCGAAGTCGTCATCCAGCCGGCCAAGGTCGATCCGGCAGCGGCCAGCGGGGACCTGCTCGTGGTTGCCGGCGATGCCGAGTTCGTCGAGATCGTTGACGCCCAGCCGATCACCCTCGTCAAGAAGAGCGCTGCTGCGGTGGGTGCGGCAGCCGGCGGCGAAGAGGCGGCCGGCGGTGCCGGCCTGCTGCCCTGGCTGGCGGGCGGTGCGCTCCTCGCGGCCGGCCTGGCCGCGGCCAACAACGGGGACGATGACAACAACGGCCCCACGGGTCCGACCACGCCGACCGGCCCCACGGGCCCCACCGGTCCGACCACGCCCACCGGTCCCACGGGCCCGACCGGTCCCACCACGCCGACGGGTCCCACGGGCCCCACCGGCCCGACGGGTCCGACCACGCCGACGGGTCCCACCGGCCCCACCGGCCCGACGGGTCCCACCGAGCCGACCGGCCCCACGGGCCCGACTGGCCCGACCACGCCGACCGGCCCCACGGGTCCGACCGGCCCGACGGGTCCCACGGGCCCGACCGAGCCGACGGGCCCCACCGGGCCTGCCGATCCCACCCTGACCGATGGCGTGGATCGCGTGGTCGACACGGTCACCGACGTCGTCGACAACCTGCTGGGCGGCTTGCTCGGCACCGGCCTGACCAGCGGTCTGCTGGGCGACACCGGCGGGCTGACCTCCGGCCTGGACCAGTTGGTGGATGACACGACCGATCTCGTCGACCAGCTCGCCCTCGGGGACAACCTGGCGGGCGGCGGCCTGCTCGACGTGGTCGACGCCACCGTCGCCGAGGTCAGCCCGGTCCTGAATGTGGTGACGGGCAATGCGGGCCTGTCCGATGCCGTCAACGGCACGGTGGATACCGTGACCGATGCGGTCGGCGACCTGCTGCTGACCGACGCGCTCAATGTCGATGGCGGCCTGCTGGGGGGGCTGCTCGGCTCGGCCTCGGGCGCCGATCCGGTGGGCGGGCTGCTCGACGGTCTGCTGGGCGTGGCGGGTCAAGGCGCCGCGGCCGGCCCGGTGGGCCTGGTCGGGGGGCTGCTCGACACCGTCACCTCGGCGCTGCCGGGCACCGGCGACCTCCTGGGCGGCAACCTGCTCGGCGGTGCAGACGCGGGCGGCCTGGTCGGCAATCTGGTGGACACCGTGAGCTCCGCCCTGCCGGGCACGGGTGACCTGCTGGGCGGCGGGGCCACCAGCGGCCTGGTGGAGACCGTGCTCGACACCGTCGGCTCGCTGCTGCCGGGGGGCACCGGTGGCCTGCTCGGCGGTGCAGACGGTCTTCTCGGCGGCACGGATGGCCTGCTGGGCGGGGGGCTGCTCGACACCGTGACCGGTGCGGTGAGTGATCTGCCGGCTGCCCTGCCGGCCACCCCGTCCCTGCTGACCGAGCTGCCGCTGGACCTGGGTAACCTGCCGGGCACCCTCGGCGGCTGAGGTCAACCGCCGGCCCAGGCCGGCGGCCGCAGCACCCAACGGCCTCGCAAGAGGCCGTTTTTCATGCGGTCGAGCCGGACCCTCGTCGAGTCCGTGCAGGATGTCGTCCCGACGCCTCGGCCGGTCGGGCTGCGGCGAGGGGGCCGCCTAGAATCCCGCGATCACCGCTGGAGTCCGTCTTGCCGTCCCCTTTCCACCGACTGCGTTCTGTCGCGGCGCCGGCCGCGCTGCTCGTGCTGATGCTGGCCTCCGTCGGGCCTGTGCGGGCCGACGAGGCCGACGAGGTGGCCCAGCTGCTGCAGTCCGGCCGGGCGGTCGAGGCCCTGCGGCTGGTCGATCAAAGGCTGGCCAAGCGTCCCGACGACGTCCAGCTGCGCTTCCTGCGCGGCGTGGCCCTGGCCGAGCAGAACCGCGCCAGCGAAGCCATCGCGGTCTTCAACAAGCTGGTGCAGGACCATCCCGAACTGCCCGAGCCCTACAACAACCTGGCCGTCCTCTACGCGAACCAGGGGCAGTTCGACCGGGCCCGCAGTGCGCTGGAGACGGCGATCCGCACCAACCCCAGCTACGCGACCGCGCACGAGAACCTCGGCGATCTCTATGCCAAGCTGGCCAGCCAGGCCTACAGCAAGGCGCTGCAGCTCGATGCCGGCAATGCCCGGGCCGCCCCCAAGCTGGCCATGATCCGCGAGCTGATTTCGCTGAAGGGCCCGCAGGCTCCCGGGGCGGCGCCGCGTGATCCGGAGGTGGCTCCGGTGCCTTCCGTCGCGGCCACCCCGGCGGCACCGGTCGCCCTGCCGGCCCAGCCGGCGATCATCTCGGCCGAGGCCGACAAGCCGGTCTCCGGCGGGGCCACGACGGCGCCGGCCAGCGAGGCCCAGACCGAGGTCCGCCGCGCCGTCGAGGCCTGGGCCGAGGCCTGGAGCCGCAAGGACCTCAAGGCCTACTTCGCGGCCTACACCCCCGACTACGCCGCCGACGGCATGAAGCGCGCCGCCTGGGAAGACAGCCGCCGCGAGCGCATCACCAGCAAGAAGACGATCCGCGTCAGCCTGGACGACTGGCGCATCGACATCCGCGGCAAGCAGGCCACGGTGTCCTTCCGCCAGGATTACCGGGCCGACACCTTCTCGGCCAATTCGCGCAAGACCCTCAAGCTCGTGCAGCAGGGCGGTCAGTGGCGCATCGAACGCGAGAGCACCGGGTCTTGAGCATGCGGGGGCTGTGCGGGCGCCTGGCCTGCCTCATGCTGCTGTCGGCTGCCCTGGCCGTCGAGGCCCCGGCCGAGGCCCGTGAGGCCCGGCGCGGCGAGGCGGCGAAGGCGGCGGCGGCCCGCGAGGGTGGCCGAGGCCTGCGAGCTCCAGCCCAGGCCCGCCGTCCGTCCCCGGTCGCCCGCGCGGCCCCCCTCGCCGCGGCCGGGTCGGTCGGGCTTGCCGGGGCGACGCTGGCGGCCGGTCCCGGTTCGGCCGCTTCGGCCGGCAGTGCGCAGGCCGAGGCCCGCTTGCTCGCGATCCACCGGCTGATCGGTGAGGGCCGCATGGCGGAAGCCCGCGCCCAGGCCGAGCGCCTGGTCCGCGACTACCCGCAGTTCCAGCTGGGCCACATGCTGCTCGGCGACCTGCTGAGTGCCCAGGCCGGGCGCTTCGGTGCCAGCAGCGTGCTGCCGTCCCGCCTGAATGCCGCCCAGGGCGAGGCCCTGCTGCAGCTCCGCGACGAGGCCCGCCAGCGCCTGCTGGCCCTGCAGGATCGGCCGCCGGCCGGCCGGCTGCCCAGCGCCTTCCTCGCCTTGCCGGCGACGGTGCGGCATGCGGTGGCCGTCGATGCCTCGCGCCATCGGCTCTACCTCTTCGAGCGTTCCGAGCGTGGCCTGCGCCTGGTCGCCGACCACTATGTCTCGCTCGGCAAGTCCGGCGTCGACAAGCGCGTCGAGGGCGATCAGCGCACCCCCGTCGGCGTCTACTTCACCACCAGCCGCCTCGACGGCAAGCAGCTTGCCGACCTGTACGGCACCGGCGCCCTGACGCTGAACTACCCCAACGAGGTCGACCGGCTGAAGGGGCGCACCGGCAGCGGCATCTGGCTGCATGGCACGCCGGCGGCGAACTATGCGCGGGCACCGCTCAGCACCGATGGCTGCATCGTGCTGTCCAACCCCGACATGCAGCGGCTGATGCAGACCGTTGCGCCCCAGGGCACCCCGGTCGTCGTCGCGCACAAGCTGGACTGGGTCCTGCCCGAAGCGGCCGAGCGCAGCAACCGCGGCTTCGGCGAGGCCCTGCGCGCCTGGTGGCAGGCCCGCGACCTGGGCGACGCCTCGCGCCTGGCCGCCTTCTACGCGGCCTCGGCCAGCCCGCTGGCCGAGGCGCCCACGCTGCGCCGCGTGTCGGCCCGCACGGTACCGGACAGCCCGCAGCGCTTCCAGTCGCCGAAGGACCTGAGCATCTTCACCTGGCGCGACCAGCTCGACCATGCCGTCGTCACCTTCGGCGACGTCGGCCGCGGGGCCCGCACCGGCGTCGTCCGCCGCCAGTACTGGACGCATGACGGCCAGCGCTGGCGCATCGTGCACGAATCGCTCATCGGCTGAGCCGCGGCGCCGGGCCGAGCAGGCCCTCGGCTGCCAGGGCGGCCCGGATCGCAGCCACCGCCGTCGCCTCTTTCGGCCCCTCGCGCAGCGGGCCGGTGAATTCCAGCTGCAGACCGAGCCCGGCCGGGGCGCGGTTGCAGATGTTCTGCGGATGCCGCCCGGGGAAGCGGTGCCCCTCGGTCTCGGCCGGGATGCCGGCGGCCTCCAGCGCGGCCGCCAGCCGCGCCACCCGTGGCCGGTCCAGGCCGCCCAGCAGCACGCGGGCATCGTCCCGCCCCTCGCAGCCGTGCACGGTCAGCACGCGCTCGGCGCTGGCCGCCATCGCCAGGGCCTGGGGCTCGTCGAAGCGGCTGCTCGGCAGGTGCAGGCGTTCGAAGTTCAGCGTTTCGCGCAGGCCCTCGAAGAGGTAGAGCGAAGCCTCCTCGCCGGCAATCGCCCGTGCCAGGCCCGAGCAGCCGCGCTCGATGCGTCCGGCATGCGGCGCGAGCACCAGCAGCCGCGCGCCCGCCACCGGCCGGCAGACGATGCGGTAGTCGATGCCGGCCCGCTCGCGGGCGGCCAGTTCGGCATGGCAGCCCGGCGGGGGCGGGGCGGGGCAGGGCGGCGTCATCGGGACCGGGATTTGCGCCGCATTCTGCGCAGTCCCGCGGCCCGGCGGCCGATGCGGGGGCATGGGCGCCGGGGCGCAGAATCCGTGGCCATGCGCGACATCCATCGTCTCCCGGCGCCCCTGCGTGCCCGGGCCGCTGCCCTGGCGGCGCTGCCGGCCGACCAGGCCGCGCCCAGCCCTTGCATCCAGGTCTGCCGCATCGACCCGGTGCGCGGTCTCTGCATCGGCTGCCTGCGCAGCCTGGACGAGATCGCCGCCTGGCCGCAGGCCAGTCCGGCCGAGCAGCGTGCCCTCTGGGCCCGCCTGCCGGCCCGGGTCGCCACGCCCCCCTGACCCTGCGGGCCCGCGACCGGCGCCGCCTTCCTAAACTCACCGGTCCCCTTTTCCACAGGCCTCCCATGACGCAGGGTCGGATCCGCATCCGCGGTGCGCGGCAGCACAACCTCAAGAACCTCGACCTGGACCTGCGCACCGGCGAGCTGACCGTCGTCACCGGCCCCAGCGGCTCGGGCAAGTCCAGCCTGGTCTTCGACACCCTGTATGCCGAGGGCCAGCGCCGCTACGTCGAGACCTTCTCGGCCTATGCGCGCCAGTTCCTCGACCGCATGGACCGCCCGGCGGTCGACAGCGTCGACGGCGTGCCGCCCGCCATCGCCATCGACCAGACCAACCCGGTGCGCAGCAGCCGCAGCACGGTCGGCACGATGACCGAGCTGAACGACCACCTGAAGCTGCTCTTCGCGCGCGCCGCCCGGCTCTTCGACCGCGAGACCGCCCAGCCGGTGCGCGAGGACGACCCGCAGAGCGTGCACGCCGAGCTGCTCGCCCGCGCGCGGCCGGGCCAGCGCCTGATCGTCTGCTTCCCGGTCGAGCTGCCCGCCAGCGTCAGCGCCGAGGAGGTCGAGCAGTGGCTCTCGGCCAGCGGCTACACCCGCGTGCAGGCCGAGCGCGAAGCCCCGCCCGCCCCCGGCGCCGGCACGCCGATGAAGCAGCTCGACGTGGTCGCCGATCGCTTCAAGCTGCGCGACGAGGACGGCCAGCCGGCCGTCGAGGCCGCCCGCGTGATCGAGGCCCTGGAAACCGGCTTCCGCCGCGGCGCCGGCCGCCTGCATGTGCATGCCCTGCCGCTGGCGGACGGGGGAGAGGCTTCCGAGCCCCCGCTCTGGCGCTTCAGCCGCGGCCTGCACTGCCCCGACAGCGGCCTGCGCTACACCGCGCCCAGCCCGGCACTGTTCTCCTTCAACAGCCCGGCCGGGGCTTGCGAGACCTGCCGTGGCTTCGGCCGCGTGATCGGCGTGGACTGGGGCCTGGTTGTGCCCGATGGCCGCAAGACCCTGCGCGGCGGCGCCGTCAAGCCGCTGCAGACGCCGGCCTGGTCCGAATGCCAGGACGACCTGATGCGCCTGGCCGGGGAGGCCGGCATCCCCCGCGACACCGCCTGGGTGCAGATGAGCCCGGCCCAGCAGGCCTGGGTGATCGACGGCGACCCGGCCTACCAGGGCGTCTGGGGCAAGCAGTGGTACGGCCTGAAGCGCTTCTTCGACTACCTGGAGAGCAAGGCCTACAAGATGCACATCCGCGTGCTCTTGTCCAAGTACCGCAGCTACACCGGCTGCCCGGCCTGCGGCGGGGCGCGGCTCAAGACGGAGTCGCTGCTGTGGCGCCTTGGCGCCCCGGGCAGCGAGGCCCTGTTGCCCGCCGGCCAGCGCTTCCTGCCGCAGGGCGTGGCCTGGTCGCGCACCCAGCTCGAAGCCCTGCCGGGCCTGGGCCTGCACGACCTGATGCTGCTGCCGCTGGACCGGCTGCGCCAGTTCTTCGACGGCCTCAGCCTGCCCAGCAGCCTGCTCGACGAGGCCCTGGCCCTGCTGCTCGACGAGGTCCGCAAGCGCCTGAAGTACCTCTGCGACGTGGGCCTGGGCTACCTCAACCTCGACCGCCAGAGCCGCACCCTCAGCGGCGGCGAGGTGCAGCGCATCAACCTGACCACGGCCCTGGGCACCTCCCTGGTCAACACCCTCTTCGTGCTGGACGAGCCCAGCATCGGCCTCCACCCGCGCGACATGGACCGCATCGTCCGCGCCATGCACCGCCTGCGCGACGCCGGCAACACCCTGGTCGTCGTCGAGCACGACCCGGCCGTGATGCTGGCCGCCGACCGCGTGATCGACCTCGGCCCCGGTCCGGGCAGCCAGGGCGGGCGCATCGTCTTCGACGGGCCGCCCGAGGACCTGAAGGCCGCCGCCACCCTGACCGGCGCCTACCTCGGCGCGCGCCGCCGCATCGGCCTGGGCCTGGCCCGGCCGGTGACCGACAGCACGCCGCGCCTGATCCTGGAGGGCGCGCGGGAGCACAACCTGAAGGGCGTGAGCGCCGAGTTCCCGCTGCAGCGCCTGGTCGTCGTCACCGGCGTCAGCGGCTCGGGCAAGAGCACGCTGATCCAGGACGTGCTCTTCCCCGCCCTGGCCCGCCACTTCGGCCAGGCCAGCGAGACGCCCGGCGCGCACGAGCGGCTGATGGGCGCGGACTGGCTGGCGGATGCCGTCTTCGTCGACCAGAGCCCGATCGGCAAGACCGCGCGCTCCAACCCGGCCAGCTACGTCGGCGCCTTCGACGCCGTGCGGGCCCTCTTCGCCGCGGCGCCGCTGGCCCAGCAGCGCGGCTACGGCGCGGGCATGTTCAGCTTCAACGCCGGCGAGGGCCGCTGCCCGGGCTGCGGCGGCTCGGGCTTCGAGCATGTGGAGATGCAGTTCCTCAGCGACGTCTACCTGCGCTGCGGCGACTGCGAGGGCACGCGCTTCCGCGCCGAGCTGCGCGAGGTCACCATCGAGCGCGGCGGCCGCGCGCTCAGCATCGCCGACGTGCTGGAGCTGACCGTCGCCGACGCCCTGCGCCTCTTCGCCGAGGACCGCGAGGTCGTGCGCACGCTCGCGCCCATCGCCGAAGTCGGCCTGGACTACGTCAAGCTCGGCCAGCCCGTGCCCACCCTCAGCGGCGGCGAGGCCCAGCGCCTGAAGCTGGCCGGCTTCCTGGCCGAGGCCGCCAAGGCCACGCCGGCCAGCCGCCAGAAGCTGGCCAAGAAGGGCACGCTCTTCCTCTTCGACGAACCGACCACCGGCCTGCACTTCGACGACATCGCCAAGCTCATGCGCGCCTTCCGGCGCCTGCTGGAGGCCGGGCATTCGCTGATCGTGATCGAGCACAACCTCGACGTGATCCGCAGCGCCGACTGGCTGCTCGACCTCGGCCCCGAAGGCGGCGAGGGCGGCGGCCTGCTGGTGGCCGAGGGGCCGCCGGCCGCGGTGGCGCGGCATCCCGACTCGCACACCGGCGCGGCGCTGCGCTCCTACGAGGAAGCGCTGGGACGGGAGACGCCGGTGGCCGAGGCGGCGAACGACGCGGCGCCCCGGCTTCAGGCGGCCGAGTCGCGCAGCCCCTATGCCGCCGCACGGCCCGCCGCCGCCGAGGACGAGGGCCTGCCGCTGCAGACCGTGGCCCGCGCCGCGCGCGCCGGCACGCTCACGCGCGACGACGCGGGCGCGATCCAGATCGTCCACGCCCGCGAGCACAACCTGAAGGGCCTGAGCGTGGACATCCCGCGCGGCCGCTTCAATGTCATCACCGGCGTCAGCGGCTCGGGCAAGAGCACCCTGGCCTTCGACATCCTGTTCAACGAGGGCCAGCGCCGCTACCTCGAATCGCTCAATGCCTACGCGCGCAGCATCGTGCAGCCGGCCGGGCGGCCGGAGGTCGATGCGGTCTGGGGCATCCCGCCGACGGTGGCCATCGAGCAGCGCCTCTCGCGCGGCGGCCGCAAGAGCACGGTGGCCACGACCACCGAGGTCTGGCACTTCCTGCGCCTGCTCTACGTCAAGCTGGGCACCCAGCACTGCCCGCACTGCGCGGCCCAGGCCGAGGCCCAGGCGCGGTCCGAGGGCGGCGAGGCGCCGCCGCGCATCGCGGTGACGCCGCAGACGGCCGAGGCCATCGCCGCCCAGCTGCTGCGCGAGCACCGCGGCCAGCACATCGGCCTGCTCGCGCCGCTGGTGGTGAACCGCAAGGGCCTCTACACCGACCTGGCCAAGTGGGCCGCCCAGCGCGGCCACAGCCACCTGCGGGTGGACGGCCACTTCCTGCCGACCGCGCCCTGGCCACGGCTGGACCGCTTCAAGGAGCACACCCTGGAGCTGCCGGTCGGCGACCTGGTGGTCGACCCGGCCCAGGAAGCCCGCCTGCGCGAGCTGCTGGCCCAGGCCCTGGAACACGGCAAGGGCGTGGTCCACGTGCTGGCGCCGCTCGACGGCCTGCATGCCGCGCTGGCCAGTGGCGCGCCCACCGCGCGCATCGGCAAGCTCAAGGTCTTCTCGACCAAGCGCGCCTGCCCGCAGTGCGGCAGCAGCTTCCCCGAGCCGGACCCGAGGCTCTTCTCCTACAACAGCAAGCACGGCTGGTGCACCGACTGCGTCGGCACCGGCCTGGCCCTGAGCCGCGAGCAGCGCAAGGTCCTGGACGACAGCAAGCCCGACGAGGACCGCGGCCGCGAGAAGAGCTTTGCCGAGCCCGAGGTCGAGGACCTGGCCGACACGCCCTGCGGCAGCTGCCACGGCGCCCGCCTCAACCCCGTGGCCCTGGCCGTGCGCTTCCGCGACCGCAACCTCGCCGAGCTGGCCGCGCTGCCGGTGGCCGAGGCGCGGCGCTGGATCGAGAAGCTCAAGCTCGACGGCCGCGAGGCCGCCATCGCCCGCGACGTGGCCACCGAGATCAAGAGCCGGCTCAGCTTCCTGGAAGACGTCGGCCTCGGCTACCTGACGCTGGACCGCGCCGCGCCCACCCTGAGCGGCGGCGAGGCCCAGCGCATCCGCCTGGCCGCCCAGCTCGGCAGCCGGCTGCAGGGCGTGTGCTACGTGCTCGACGAGCCCACCATCGGCCTGCACCCGCGCGACAACCGCATCCTGCTCGACGCCCTGGCCCGCCTGGGCGCCGAGGGCAACACCCTGGTCGTCGTCGAGCATGACGAGGACACCATCCGCCGCGCCGACCATGTGATCGACATCGGCCCCGGCGCCGGTCGCCTGGGCGGGCGCCTGATCGCCGAGGGCACGGTGCAGACGCTGATCGACACGCCCGAATCCCTCACCGGCCGCTGCCTGGCCGAGCCCATGCGCCACCCCACCCGGCCGCGCCGGCCGGTGGCCGCCGACGGGCCGATGCTCGCCCTGCACGGCGCCCGCCTGCACAACCTGCAGGGCGTGGACCTGCGCGTGCCGCTGGGGCGCCTGGTGGCCGTCACCGGCGTCAGCGGCTCGGGCAAGAGCACGCTGGCGCGCGAGGTGCTGCTGGCCAATGTGCAGGCCGCGGTGGCGCTCAGCAGCACGGCGGCGGGCCGCGCCCGGCTGGCCGCGGGCCATCGGCCGGCCTGGGTGGGCTGCGAGCGGCTGGAGGGCTTCGGTGCGCTCGACCGCGTGCTGGAGGTCGACCAGACGCCGATCGGCAAGACGCCGCGCTCCTGCCCGGCCACCTACATCGGCTTCTGGGACACGATCCGCAAGGTCTACGCCGACACCCTGGAAGCGCGGGCGCGGGGCTACGGCCCGGGCCGCTTCAGCTTCAACACCGGCGAGGGCCGCTGCCCGGCCTGCGAGGGCCAGGGCGTGCTCACCATCGAGATGGCCTTCCTGCCCGATGTGAAGCTGCCCTGCGACCGCTGCCACGGCGCCCGCTTCAACGCCGAGACCCTGGCCGTGCGCTGGCGCGGCCGCAGCATCGGCGAGGTGCTGCAGATGCCGGTCGACGAGGCGGTGGACTTCTTCGCCACCATGCCCTCCATCGCCCGGCCGCTGCGCCTCTTGCGCGACGTCGGCCTGGGCTACCTGACCCTGGGCCAGCCCTCGCCGACGCTCTCGGGCGGCGAGGCCCAGCGCATCAAACTGGTCACCGAGCTGAGCAAGGTGCGCGAGGAGATCCCGCCGGAGGATGCGTCCGGAGCCGCGCCGGCGGATCCGCCCGCCAAGGCCCCGCGCCGCGGCCCGCCGCCGCCGCGCACGCTCTACGTGCTGGACGAGCCGACGGTCGGCCTGCACATGGCCGATGTCGCGCGGCTGATCCGCGTGCTGCACCGCCTGGTCGATGCCGGCCACAGCGTGGTCGTGATCGAGCACGACCTCGATGTGGTCGCCGAGGCCGACTGGGTGCTGGACCTCGGCCCCGAGGGCGGCTCCGGCGGCGGCCGCCTGGTGGCCGCCGGCACGCCCGAGCAGGTGGTGGCCGGCGGCAGCCACACCGGCGTCGCGCTGGCGCCGGTGCTGGCCCGCGGCAAGCCGGCAGCCGGGCATGGCTGAGGCCGGGCCACGCCATGTGCTGCTGGTCGGCGGCTTCGATCCGCACCCGCCACGCCATGTCCACCGCGCGATGCGTCGCACCCTGCGCGAGCGGCCGGCAGGCCGGCCGGCCCTGCACCTGGGGCCGCTGCAGCCGGTCGATGCCGGTCGCGCCGACTGGACCCTGAACGGGCCGTCCGGCCGTCCGGCCGTCCGCTTCAGCCTGCTGGCCTGGGACGACTGCGTGCGCCCGGCCTGGGTGGCGGGCCCCGGCCGCGCGCTGCGCGACGCGGCCTTCGTCTACCCGGCCCTGCTGCGCCAGGGCGTGCTGGGCCGCATCCGCCGCCTGGCTCGGCCGGCCCATGCCATGGCGGTGTTGCCGCTGGCCCTGGGCCTGGGCGGGCCGCTGGGCGGCGTGGCCCTGGCCGCAGGCGGGGCCGCGCTGGCCGGGGCGGGCGCCGCGCCGCTGCTGGCGGCTGCGGCCGCGGGCGGGCTGGGCGGGGCCGTGCTGGCCCACACCCTCGGCCGGCGCCTGCATGCCGACTGGCTGCTGCGGCTCTACGGCCATACCCGCGCGCAGGCCCTGGGCCGCACGCCCGCGCTGGAGGCGCGGATCGAGGCCTGGGCCACGGCCCTGATCGAGGCGGCCGAGGCCCTGGCCGCCGCCACGCCGGCCGGCGCGCCGCGCGGCGAGCTGCTGCTGGTCGGCCACAGCACCGGCAGCCTGCTGGCCGTTTCGGCCCTGGCCCGCGCGCTGCGGCGTGCGCCCGGGCTGGGTCGGCAGGGCCCGGCCCTGGCGATGCTGAGCCTGGGCCACTGCACGCCCATCCTGGCCGAACTGCCGGAGGCCAGCGCCTTCCGGGCCGAGCTGGCCACGCTGCGCGCCTGCGCGGCGCTGGACTGGCTGGACGTCAGCGCGCCGACCGACTGGGCCGGCTTCCCGCGCAGCGGTCCCTGGTACGGCGAGGACGGCCCGATGCGCCGCCGCCAGGTCTCGCCGCAGTTCCACAAGGCCCTGACGCCGGCCGCCTACGCCCGCCTCTTGAAGGACCGCCAGGCCCTGCACCTGCAATACCTGCGATCGCCCGAGCGGGCGGACGGCTACGATCCCTTCGAGCTGTTCGCCGGCCCGCATCCGCTGGCCGAGCGTCTGCGCTGGCCCTCGCCCTGGCAGCCTCCTGCATGAGCCGTTTCTGTCCGCACTACCCGCCGCCCGCCGCCCGCCGTCCCTCGCTGTGGACGATGTTCTTCAGCAAGCGGCGCTCCTGGCTCGACAGCCTGTACGCGCGCAGCTACACGATGAAGATGGGCGAGGTCCACCTGCCCGGGGTGGACCTCTACATGGTCAACGAGCCGGCCCTGGTGCGCCGCGTGCTCGTCGACGAGGCGGCCGCCTTCCCCAAGCACGCCATGCTCGGCGACGCCCTGCGGCCGCTGCTGGGCGACAGCATCTTCACCACCAATGGCGCGGTCTGGCAGCGGCAGCGCAGCCTGATGAACCCGTCCTTCGAGGCCACCCGCGTGCGCCATGTCTACGGCCGCATGCGCGATGCGGCCGAGGCCATGCTCGCGCGGCTGCGGGCCGTGCCCGACGGCAGCGAGCACGATCTCGAAACCGAGATGACCCATGTGGCCGCGGACATCATCCTGCGGACCATCCTCTCGCAGCCGCTCGACGGCGGCGATGCGCGCCGCATCTTCGAGGCCTTCGAGCGCTACCAGGCCCTGGCGCCGCGGCTGATGATGCCGGCCTTCTTCGGCCTGCGCTGGCTGCGGCCCTGGTGGCAGGTGCGGCGCAGCCGCCAGGCCGCCGAGGCCATCCGCAGCCTGCTGAGCGCGCTGATCCAGCCGCGCCATGCCGCCTTCCACGCCGCCCGGGCGGCCGACGCGAGGGCGGACGAGGGCGGCGACGACATCCTCGCCACCCTGCTGCAGGTGCGCGACCCGGCCACCGGCGAGGGCTTCCGTTTCGAGGAACTGGTCGACCAGGTCGCCATGCTCTTCCTGGCCGGCCACGAGACCTCGGCCAGCGCGCTGTCCTGGGCCCTGCACCTGCTGGCCCATGCGCCCGAGGTGCAGCAGCGTCTGCACGAGGAGGCGCTGCGCCAGCTCGGGCCCGGTCCGATGCCCGACGAGGTCGGCGCGGTCAAGGGCCTGGTGCTGGCACGCAATGTCTTCCGCGAGACGCTGCGGCTCTTCCCGCCGGTCGGCTTCCTGGCCCGGGAAGCGGCCCAGGCCTGCCCGATGCGCGACAAGAAGCTGCCGGCCGGCGCCTCGGTGCTGGTCTCGCCCTGGCTGATCCACCGCCACCGCGGCCTCTGGGCCGACCCGGACGTCTTCGACCCCGACCGCTACGGCGCCGAGGACGAGCCCGCGCCCGAGGTCGCCGAAGCCGCCGCCACCGAGGCCGAAGGCCCGGCCCTGCCCAGCGCCCGCGAGTCCCTGCGCCGTGCCTACCTGCCCTTCGGCCTGGGGCCGCGGGTCTGCATCGGCGCGGCCTTCGCCTGGCAGGAGGGCGCGCTCGTGCTGGCCACGCTGGCGCGCGAGTTCGTCTTCGAGCCGGTCGAGGGCCATGTGCCCGAGCCGGTCGGGCGCCTGACCATCCGGTCCGACAACGGCATCCGCCTGCGCATCCGCCGCCGGCCTGCCCCTGCCGCGCAGGAGGCCGCATGAAGGAACGCCTGGCCGGATTCCTGGTGATGACCGCGATCGTGCCGCTGGCCGTGCTCGGCTACCTGCTGCTGGTCTGGATCGGCTTCTTCGGCCGCACCGAGCGCGGCCGCGCCGGCGTGCGGGCGATGGACCATTTCGTCAACGCCACCCTGTTCAACGGCTATGCCTGGGAGTCGGTCTCCTCCCATGCCTGGCGCGCCCGCGACCGGCGCTGGGCGCGCGTCATCATCTGGCTGACCGACCGCGTGCAGAAGGACCACTGCCGCCGCGCGAACAAGCGCGAGCAGCCGCTGGTCGACCTGATGCTGGCCAAGGGCCTGCACAAGCAGACGGTGTTCTGAGCCACGGTGAACGAGGTCCCGATGTCCGCTGCCCCCCCGGCCGATCCGGCTGCGCCGCCCCACGCCCCGGTGCGTCGCCGCCGCGTCGCCTTCCTGTGCGGCTTCGACCCGCAGGGCCCCGCCCACTACCACCAGCTCTACCGCGAGCAGGCTGCCGCGGCCGCAGCCCTCGGCGGCTACGCGATCGAGGTGGGCCCGCGCCGCAAGGGGGGGGAGCTGCTGGCCAGCTGGTCGCTCACCGGCCGCTTTCCGGCCGTGCGGCCCGCCGCCCCGCCGGACGCTTCCGAGGGCCCGCCCGACCCGCCGGCCGAGCCCGTGCAGACCGTGCACACCCGCTTCGATTTCCTGCGCTGGGACGATGTCGTCCGCAATCACTGGCCGCGCGGCCGGGCCGCGCTCTTCGCCACCACGCTGCGCGGCAGCTGGGCCATGTGGCGCCGGGGCGTGATGCTGGAGACCCTGCGCAGCGCCTGGCCGATGTTCCTGGCCATCGCCCTGCCGGCCGCGCTGCTGCTGCTCGGCGCGCTGCTGGGCCTGGGCCTGCTGGCCGCCGCCGGCGGGCTGCTGGCCGGCGGGCAGGGGCTGGCGGCCCTGGCCCTGCTCGGTCTCGGCGGGCCGGCGCTGTGGCGCCTGGCCGTCTGGGCCGAGGCACGCAGCCACATGGCCTGGCTGATGCGCAGCCTGGCCTGCCTGGATCGCCAGGCCTGCGGCCGCACGCCCGATCTGGAGGCCCGGCTCGACGCCCAGGCCGAGCGCCTGGCCGACGAGCTGCTCGCTGCCGACGAGGACGAGTGGCTGGTCGTCGGCCACAGCTCGGGCGCGATGATGGCCGCCATCCTCCTGGCCCGCGCGCTCCAGCGCCTGGCCCAGGTCCCGGGCGCCCGTCCGCGCCCGGCCCTGGCCCTGCTGACCCTGGGCCATTGCAGCCCGCTGCTGGGCGCCCATCCCGCCGCCGTGGCCTACCGCGCCGAGCTGGCCCGGCTGCGCGCCACGCCCGGCCTGTGCTGGATCGACTATGCCGCCCCGCCCGACGGCTGCTGCTTCGCGCTGGCCGACCCCAGCCGCCATGCCCGGCCGCTGCAGCCCGGCCCCGGGGCGCCGCGTCTCTTCAACCCGCGCTTCGCGGAGGCCTTCGACCCGCCGGCCTATGCCGCGCTGCGGCGCGACAAGTTCCGCATGCACTTCCAGTACCTGATGGCCGGTGGCCGGCCGCCGGCCGCGGACGGCTACGACTACTTCGCGATCACCGCCGGCCCGCAGACCCTGGCCGCCCGCCATGCCGGCCGGCCCGGCGTGCGCGACTTCCGCCGCTTCCAGTGCCTGGGCGGGCCGCGCCGGTGAGCGGGGCCCGGCCGCCCATCGTCCTCGCCACGCTGGGCACGGCGGGCGACCTGCATCCCTTCCTGGCCATCGCCCGCGCGCTGCAGGAAGCCGGCGAACCGGTCCGCGTGCTGAGCCAGGCCGCGCACCGTGCCGCTGTCGAGGCGCGCGGCCTGCCCTTCACGCCCATCGCCGAGCTGCGCGCGAGCACGCGCTGCTTCGCCCATCCCAAGGTCTGGCATCCGATCGACGGCCTCGGCGTGTTCTGGCGCCACCTGCTGCTGCCGGCGCTGGCGCCGACGGTCGAGGCGCTGCGCGCGCTGCGCGCCGCCCATCCGCAGGCCCCGCTGCCGGTGCTGGCCGGGCCGCTGGTGCTGGGCGCACGCCTGCTGGCCGAGCTCGATCCCGGCCTGCGGCTGCTGACCGGGGTCACCGCACCCATGGCCTTGCGCTCGCTGGGCGATCCGCTCTGCCTCGGCGCCTGGACGGTGCCGCGCGCCGTGCCGCGGGCGCTGCGCCGCCTGCTGTGGGCCGGGCTGGACCGCTGGAAGCTCGACCCCCTGGCCGCGCCGGCGCTGAACCGCTGGCGGGCCGAGGCCGGCCTGCCGCCGCTGGGCCGCGGCATCTTCGGCGACTGGCTGCCCAGCCCGCGCGGCGTGCTCGGCCTCTACCCGGCCGATTTCGGTCCGCCGCCCGAGCCCGGCCGCGCCTGGCCGGTCGAGGCCCTGGGTTTTCCGCGGGACGAGCCCGGCCCGCGGCCCGCCGCCGTCGAGCCGGACGGTCCGCCGGGCCGCATCGTCGTCTACCCCGGCTCGGTGCCCACCCGCAGCCAGGATGCACTGGCCGAAGCCGCCTGGGCCCTGGCCGCCGCCGGCCGGCCGCTGGTCTGGATCGGCGCGCCGCCGCCCGCCTGGGCCGGCCGCCCGCGTCCCGCCGGCCTGCGCGACACGCCCTGGACGGCGCTGCCCCAGGCCCTGGCCGGCGCCGCGCTCTTCGTGCACCACGGCGGCATCGGCGCCACCGCCCAGGGCCTGGCCGCCGGCCTGCCCCAGGTGCTGCTGCCCTCGGCCTACGACCAGTTCGACAACGCCGAGCGCTACGCCCTGGGCTTCGGCCCGCGGCCGCCGCGCTGGGCGCTGCACCGCCTGCCGCTGCGCGAGCGCCTGGAGGCCGCGCTGGCCGAAGCGCCGCCCGCGCGCGCCGCACCCGACCCGGCCGACTACAGCTGGGCCGGCGCGCCGAACGCCGCCGTGCGCCGCGCGGTCGAGCGCCTGCGCGCCCTGCGTTCGGCCTGAATCCGCCCGGCCCCGGGCCTCAGCCGCAGGCGGCGAGGCGTGCCTTGACCGCCTCGACCTGCCCGGCCGGCACGCTGCCCTCGTTGAGCGCGCGCAGCAGCAGGGTGCGCGCGGCCGGCTTCTCGCCGGTCTGCATCAGGATCAGGCTCAGCTCGTCGAGGCGGCGCCAGCCGTAGCAGTCGCTCTCGACGAAGAGGTGGTCGCCGCCGGGCTTGAGCCGCATGGCATCGACGATCACCGCCCGGGCCGAGGCCCAGCGCCCGGCCCGCCGCAGGTAGCCGGCCAGGGCCACCGGCACCTCGGCCCGGCTGGGGCGGAAGTCGTAGGCGCGCAGGTAGGCGTCGATCACCTCGGCCGCGGGCCGCGCCAGGCGCTCGCGCAGGCGGGCGGCAAGGTACATGGCGCACCAGACCTCCTGGTCCCAGCCGCCCATCGCGACGCGGGCCTCGTAGGCGTCCAGTGCGCGTTCCAGCTCGCCCGCGCCCATCCAGCTCTGCGCCAGGTAGAACTGGTAGCGGGTGTTGCCAGGTTCGCTGCGCAGCGCGGCCTCCAGCACCTGCGCATCCTCGCGCGACTTGTTCGGGTTGCGCGCCCGCGCGCCGTCGCGGGTGTAGATGACATGCGGCCCGTCGAGCTCGACCGGGTGGATGGCCTTGCCGCAGTCGATGTACTCGTGCAGCACGCCGATGTAGCGCCAGGGCAGCCGGGCATCGACCAGGCTGGTGCGCAGGTAGCGCAGCGTGCCGTCGTGCATGCGCAGGCTGTAGGCCGGCGCGTTCAGCGGCTGTGGCAGCGTCCAGCCGGGAGGCAGCGCGAGGATTTCGTCCGCATCGATCACCAGCAGGTAGTCGCTGTGCGGCCGGGCCAGGTCCAGGGCCTCGCTGCGGTTGTGGCCGAAATCGCGCCAGGGCCGCTCGTGCAGCTCGCCGGGCAGGCCGAGCTCGGCGGCCACCGCACGGACCACGTCCTGCGTGCCGTCGCTGGAGCCGGTGTCGACGAGGGTGTAGCGGTCGATCAGCGGGGCCACGCTGCGCAGGCAGCGGCCGATCACCGTGGCCTCGTCCTTCACGATCATGCACAGGCCGATGCGTGGCCTGGCGGCGGGCAGGCCGAGCTGGGGCAGGGCCGGCATCTGCAGGGCCGGGCGCGTCGCCGCGGCGGGCGCGGCCGGCGGGGGCACCGTGGCCGCGGCGGTTGGGGTGGCAGGGGCGGCGCCCGCGGCCGGCCGGGGCGCGGCGCGGGTGATCGTCATGCCCCCCTGGCGGCGCACGGCGGGCGCTGCCGCGTCCGCTGCGGGGGCAGGGGCCGGCGCGGGGGCCGGACCGACCGGGCTGGGGATGGGGCGACGCGGCAGCGGGTCCATCGGCATCGTCGGGGGAGGGTCGGAAGATCGGAGGGGCCGCCGGGTTCCTGCGACCGTCGGGCCGGCTTCGGGGGCCGGGCGGGGTCTCAGTCTCCCACGGCCCCGGGATCGAGCCGGGCGGCCAGCTCGCCCGGCAGGCGGGCCAGCCCTTCGGGCGCGCTGCCCAGGCCCTGCACGACGCAGGCGCGCAGCCAACGCGGTGCACCGGCGGCCGGGGCGGTCTCGTCCGGCCCCGCCAGGCGCACCGCGCTGAGCGCGGCATGGCCGTCGGCGCGCAGCCGGGCCAGCAGCTGGCCGACCGCCGCATCGCCGCCGGCGCGCGGGCGGAAGGTCTGCACCCCCAGCGCCCCGGGGCCGCCGACGAAGGCCGGGCTGGCCTGCAGCGCGGCGCGCAGGGCGGCCGCACCGTCCAGCTCGGCCCGCAGGCTGGCGCGCAGGCCCTGGGCCCCGGCGGCCTGCAGGCTCAGCCAGAGCGGCAGGGCGCGGAAGGGCCGGCTGTTCTCGGGGCCGCATTGCGAGGGGTCGGGGGCCGGGTCCGCCGCCGGCTCGGCCTCCGCGTAATAGGGCGGGGCGTCGGCAAAGGCGGCGGGCAGCGTCTCGGGCCGGCGCAGCAGCAGCGCGCCGCAGCCCAGGGGCTGGTGCAGGGCCTTGTGCGGGTCCAGGGCCAGGGAGTCGGCCTGGTTCAGTCCGGCCGGATCGGCCAGGGCGCTGGCGCCGCAGGCGGCCAGCCGGTCGCTGCCACCCGGCTCGGCCTGCAGCGCGGCATAGGGGGCCCCATAGGCGCCGTCGATGTGCAGCCACAGGTCCTCGCGTCGGGCGAGCGCGGCCAGCGCCGCCAGCGGATCGACCGCACCGCTGCCCACCGTGCCGGCATGGGCCACCAGCAGCCAGGGGATGCGGCCGGCGCGGCGGTCGGCGGCCAGGGCGCGGGCCAGGGTCTCGGGCTGCAGGCGCTGCTCGGCATCGACCGGCAGGCGGCGCAGGCCGCGCGCGCCCAGGCCGGCCAGGCGCAGGGCGCGGTCCAGCCAGTGGTGGCTGGCGGCCGAGGCATAGGCCACGAGCTGCGGGCCGCGCGCGCCCAGGCCTTCCTCGTGCCAGCCCGGGCAGGCGCGGGCCAGGGCGGCCCAGACGGCGGTCTGCCCGGCCGCGCTGCCGCCGCCCAGCAGCAGGCCGCCGCGCAGGGCGGGCGCGCCGACCAGCTCGGCCAGCCAAGCCAGGGTCTGGGCCTCGATCGCGCAGGCCAGCCCGGCCATGCGCCGCAGGCCGAGGTTGGCCTGCAGGCCGGCCGCCAGCAGGCTGCCGAGCACGGCGAACGGGTCCACGGGCGCGGTGATGTAGGCCAGGGCGCGGGGGTGGTCCGGTGGCGGCAGGCCCTCGAGCAGCAGCGGCAGGGCCTGGGCGAGCACGGCGTCCGCCGGCCGGCCGGCTTGTGGCAGCGGGGCATGCAGCTCGAGTCGGCAGGGCTCGGGGGCCGGCCAGGCCCGGCCCGGGGCAGCGGCGGCCGGGCCGGCCGCGCCGCCGGCCAGGGGATCCCGCAGCCGCGCGGCCAGGGTGGCGAGCAGGGCCTGCCCGGCCGCTGCCCAGGCCCGGGCGGGAGGGTCCACGGCCTGCCCGTTACCCGGCGGCGGGGCCGTCGTCCGGCTCATGCCCGTTCACACCTGCTCAGCCGACCAGGCCCTGGCCGCGCAGCTGGGTGGTGACTTCGGCGAGGCGCGCGAGCGGATCGGCCTCGGCCATCAGGCGCTGCTTGCGGGTCAGCGGCAGCGGCAGCAGCTCGGCCCAGCGGTTGGCGACCCAGCCGGCGTCGTCCAGCCGCAGGGGCGGCGTGACCGGGGCCTGACCGCGCGCGGCCAGGCGGTGCAGCACGGCGGCCAGGGCCGAGCCGGGGCCGGGGCCGAGCGGCCGGTCGCCGAGGTCTTCGGCGAGGGCTTCGGCATGGGTCTGCGGCCGGGCGCCGGGTTCAGCCGGCAGGGCGCGCGGCGGGTCGTCGGGCAGGGCGCGCACGGTGGCGAGCCAGAGGCCGTCCTCGCGCTGGCGCGGCGGCGCGGCGCGGTCCTGCGGCTCGACCCCGACGCTGCCGCGACCGCCGAGCACGCGGAAGCGCGAGCCGCCACGGCAGGCGATGCGCAGCACGCCGTCGGGGGCGCGGTCCCAGTCCTCGATGCCGGCCAGGCAGCCGACGCCGGCAAAGGGCAGGCCGGCCGTGCGGCGGCCGGTCGGGCGCGCCTCGTCCGCGACCTCCTCGGCACCCGCGGCGGCCTGCACCTCGCTGCCGCGCCGCAGCATGACGATGCCGAAGGGCGTGCCGTCGCGCAGGCAGTCCGAGACCATGGCCAGGTAGCGGGGCTCGAAGATCTGCAGCGGCAGCCGGCCGCCGGGGAAGAGCACGAGGCGCAGCGGGAAGATCGGCAGTTCGAAAGGCGCCAGGGAGGGGGCGGTCGGTGGGCGCATGACAGGGCCGGGCGAAGGGGCGGGGGCGGGCGCTGCGAGGCCGGAGCGCTCGAGGGGCGTGACGGGCGGGGCGTCCGGCCGGCGCTCAGCGCCGGTCGAGTTCGCGGTGGCGCAGCAGCACCGCGCCGAGGTGGGCGCAGGCCGGATCGCCGGCCGCGCGGGCCGCGCGGAAGCGCGCGGCAAGCTGCTCGGCGGCATGCACCGAGCGGTGCTGGCCGCCGGTGCAGCCGATGGCCACGGTCAGCGAGGCGCGCTGGTCGCGCGCGTAGTCGGGCAGCCAGCGGCGCAGGAAGTCGGCGATGCGCTCGTGCATCTCCAGCACCTCGGGCTGGGCCTGCAGCCAGTCGGCGACGGGCGCATCGCGGCCGGTCAGCGCGCGCAGCCCGGCCTCGTAGTGCGGGTTGGGCAGCACGCGCAGGTCGAAGACGAGGTCGGCATCCAGCGGCACGCCGGCCTTGAAGGCAAAGGACTCGAAGGCCAGGCTGAGCGCACCCGGCGGCGCATCGACGAGCTGCCGCAGGCGCGCGCGCAACTGGCTGGCCGCGAGCAGGCTGGTGTCGATCACGGTGGCGGATTCGCGCAGCTCGGCCAGCAGCTCGCGCTCCAGCTCGATCGCATCGACCAGGGCGCGGTGGGCGGTGTCGGCATCCTCCGCGGCGGGGTCGGCCGGCCGGCTCAGCGGGTGGCGGCGGCGCGTCTCAGCATAGCGGCGCACCAGCGCCTCGGTGCGGGCGTCGAGAAAGATGACCTGCACTGGCGTGCCACGGCTGCGCAGGGCGGCCAGGCCGGGGCCGAGGTGGCAGAGCGAGTGCGCGGCGCGCACGTCCATGGCGATGGCCACGCGGCGCGGCGGGCTGCCGGGTTCGGTTTCCAGCGCGACGAAGGCGCCGAGCAGCTCGGGCGGCAGGTTGTCGACGCAGTAGAAGCCGGCATCCTCCAGCGCTCGCAGGGCCACCGATTTGCCCGAACCCGAAATGCCGGTGATCAGCACCAGCTCGGGATGGCTCGGCGGCGGCGGGAAAGTCAGGGCATCCGGCATGCGGCGCAGCCTAACAAACCCGCGCCGGCCCCTGCGCACCGCAGGCTGTGCCCTGCGGCCCTCAGCGTGCGGTTTTGAGCGGCGTGACCGGGGCCGGCGGCCGACGGCTGGTCTCGGCGGCCAGCAGGCTGCGCGCATGGGCGCGGCTGGTGGCCGCCTCGCCACCGAGCATGCGGGCGAGCTCGTCCACCCGGGCGGCCTGATCCAGGGCCTCGACGGCGCTGTGCGTGCGGCCGGCCACGGTCTGCTTGCGCACCACGTAGTGATGGTTGGCGGAGGCCGCCACCTGCGGCAGGTGGGTGACGGCGAAGACCTGACGCTCGCGGCCCAGGCGGTGCATCAGCGCGCCCACGGCATCGGCCACCGCGCCGCCGACGCCCGCATCGATCTCGTCGAAGATCAGCGTGTCCACCCCCGGCAGCGGGTCGGTGCCCGGCCGCGGGCTGCTGCAGGTGCTGACGGCGATGGCCAGCGCGATGCGAGACAGCTCGCCGCCCGAGGCCACCCGGGCCAGCGCCCGCGGCGTCGCGCCGGCATGGCCGGCGACGCGGAACTCGATCAGGTCCTGGCCGTGGCGCTGCGGCTCGGGCAGCGGCTCGACCGCCACCTCGAACACGCTGCCGGCCATGCCGAGCTGCTGCAGGGCCGTGCTGACTTCACCGGCCAGGCGCGGCGCGGCCTTCAGCCGTGCGCGCCGCGCGGCCTCGGCCTGGTGGCGGTAGGCCGCCCAGGCCTGGTCGACCGCCGCCTCCAGGGCGGGGAGGTCGCTCTCGGCGTCGAGCCGTGCGCGCTCGGCCTGCCACTGCGCCAGCAGCGTCGGCAGGGCCTCGGGCGGCTGGCGGAAGCGCCGCGCCAGGGCCAGCCAGCTGCCCAGGCGCTCGTCGAGCTCGCCCAGGCGCTGCGGGTCCAGGCCTTCGCCATGCAGGCGATGGGCGAGCTCGCGGCTGCTGTCCTCGATCAGGGCCTGCACCTGGCGCAGGGTGTCGATCGGGCCGCTCAGGCTGTTGTCGTGCACCCAGACGGCTTCCAGCCGGTCCACGGCCGCGTCGACGCAGCCGGCCGCGCCCGGGCCTTCGGCGGCGTCCCCGCCGTTCAGCGCCGCCCCCGCGGCGGCCAGGGCATCGAGGATGGCCTGGGCATGGCTGAGGCGGCGGTGCTCGGCCTCCAGCTCGGCCCATTCACCGTCCGCGGGGTTCAGGCGCTCGACCTCGCCGATCTGCCAGACCAGGCGCTCGCGTTCGGTCTCGCGTTCGGCCTGGCGGCTGCGCGCGGCGTCCAGACGCTCGCGGGCCTGCTTCCAGGTGGCGTGGGCCGCGGCCAGTGCGCCGGTGTCCACGCCGGCCCGGCTGTCGAGCAGTGCGCGCACCGGCTCGGGGCGGGTCAGGCCCTGCCAGGCGTGCTGGCCGTGGATGTCGACCAGCCACTCGCCGAGCTCGCGCAGCTGGCTGACGGTGGCGGGCGCGCCATTGATCCAGGCGCGGCTCTTGCCCTGGCTGTCGACGGTGCGGCGCAGCAGCAGGCTGCCGCCGCCGAGGCCGTCGGGGTCGGCGGCGGAATCGAAGCCCCCGTCGGACAGCCAGCCGGCCAGGCCCTCGGGCGTGTCGAACTCGGCGGCGATCTCCGCCCGTGCCGCGCCCTCGCGCACGACACCGCTGTCGGCCCGCTGGCCCAGGGCCAGTTGCAGGGCATCGATCAGGATGGACTTGCCGGCCCCGGTCTCGCCGGTCAGCGCGGTGTAGCCCGGCCCGAACTCCAGTTCGAGGGCGGGCACGATGACGAAGTCACGCAGGCTCAGTCGGCGCAGCATGGCAAGGGGCTCGGTGGGGGCCGGATCGGAAGCGTGGATTGTGCGCAGGGGCTGCTGACCGTGTGGCGATGGGGCCCGCGGCCCTCAGTCGCCGCTGCCCGGGCCGCTGCTGCCTTCGTTCCAGCGCAGCTTGCGGCGCAGCGTGGCGTAGTAGCTCCAGCCGCGCGGATGCAGGAAGCGCACCCGGTGCGCGCTGCGCCGCACCAGGATGCGGTCGCCGTGCAGCAGGCTGGCCAGGCCCTGGTGGTCGAAATTCAGGCTGCAGTCGCGGCCGGCGACGATCTCGATCGCGACCTCGCCCGAATCCGGCAGCACGATCGGCCGGTTCGACAGCGAGTGTGGCGCGATCGGCACCAACACCCAGCCGGCGATGCCCGGATGCAGCAGCGGCCCGCCGGCCGAGAGCGCATAGGCCGTGGAGCCGGTCGGCGAGGCGATGATCAGGCCGTCGGCGCGGAAGTTGGCGACGAAATCGCCCTGCACCTCCACGCGCATCTCGACCATGCCGGAGATGCCGCCGCGGGTGACGACCACATCGTTGACGGCATGGCCCTCGAAGATGGTGCGGCGCAGGCTGCCGCCTTCATCGCGGGTCACGCAGCCGGCCAGCATGGTGCGCTGCTCTTCCTCGTAGTCGCCGGCGATCATCGGCGCCAGGGTCTCGCGCAGGGCTTCCAGCGGGATGTCGGTGATGAAGCCGAGCCGGCCCTGGTTGATGCCCACCAGCGGCACGTTCTGCGGTGCGAGCTGGCGGGCCACCGCCAGCATCGTGCCGTCGCCCCCGACGACCACGGCCAGGTCGCAGTGACGGCCGATCTGCTCGGGCGGCAGCACCGGGTGCTCGCCCAGTCCGGTGTTCAGCGCGGTGGCCTCGTCCAGCGAGACCTCCAGGCCCTGGCTCAGCAGGAAGTCGGCCACCTGGGCCAACACCCGGCGGCTGCCGGGGGCCTGGTACTTGCCCACGAGGGCCGCATGTTTGAAGCGCGCGGGCATGAGGAATGCAGGAGAGGGTGTCGAAAAATTACACCACAGCCCCCTGCGCCCGCCGGCCGCGGCAGCCTGGGGGGAACCCGCTGCCCGCACGGTCCCGGTGCGCCCCCCGGGGCCAGGGGTCAGGAGCGCCCTCCTAGAATCCGCGCCATGCTGGACGACCGCGCCAAGACCCTGCTGAAGACCCTGGTCGAGCGCTACATCGCCGACGGGCAGCCAGTCGGCTCGCGCACCCTGTCGCGGGCCTCGGGCCTGGAACTGAGCCCCGCGACCATCCGCAACGTGATGGCCGATCTGGAAGATCTCGGCCTGATCGCCAGCCCGCACACCAGCGCCGGCCGCGTGCCCACCGCCCGCGGCTACCGGCTCTTCGTCGACACCATGCTCACCGCGCGGCCGCTCGATGCCGCCCAGGTGCTGCCCCCCGAGGGGGCCGCGCCGCTGGCGCCGGACCAGCCGCAGCGCGTGATCGCCCATGCGGCGCAGATGCTGTCGAGCCTGTCGAGTTTCGTCGGCGTGATCACCGCACCGCGCAAGGCCGGCGTCTTCCACCACATCGAGTTCCTGCGCCTGGGCGAGCGGCGCGTGCTGGTCATCCTGGTCGCGCCGGACGGCGATGTGCAGAACCGCCTGATCGTCACGGCGCAGGACTTCACCGCCGCCCAGCTCATCGAGGCCACCAACTTCATCAACGCGCACTACGCCGGCCTGACGCTGGACGCGGTGCGCGAGAAGCTGCACACCGAGGTGGACGCCCTGCGCGGCGAGATCGCCCAGCTCATGCAGGCCGCCGTGCAGATGGGCAGCGCCGCCGCGGGCGAGCCGGCCGAGCAGCTCGTCGTCAGCGGCGAGCGCAATCTGCTGACCGTGCAGGACTTCTCCAGCGACCTCGGCAGCCTGCGCAAGATGTTCGAGCTCTTCGAGCAGAAGACCCAGCTCATGCGCCTGCTGGAGGTCTCCAGCCGCGCCGAGGGCGTGCGCATCTACATCGGCGGCGAGAGCCAGTTCGTGCCCTACGAGGAGCTGTCGGTCGTCTCCGCGCCCTACACGGTCGACGGCCAGGTCGTCGGCACCCTGGGCGTGATCGGCCCGACCCGCATGGCCTACGAGCGCATGATCCAGATCGTGGACATCACCTCGCGCCTGGTCGGCCAGGCGCTCAGCCAGAAATAGGGCGGGAGGCCGCCCCGGCGCCGCGCCACAATGTGCGGCTTGCCCTGGGGGCCGGAAGCTTAAGCGGTATAAGCAAGCGACTCATAATCGTTCGACAGTGGGTTCGAGTCCCACCCGGCCTACCACCCCTGGCCTTCTGTCGCGACCCGCCCCGATGTCCCTGCCCAACGAGATCGAGATCCGCGTGCTCGATGCACGTCTGAACGACTGGGGTCTGCCGCGCTACCAGACCGCGCTGGCGGCTGGTCTCGACCTGATCGCCTGCCTCGATGCCCCGCTGACGCTGGAGCCGCAGGCCCCGGCCGTGCTCATCCCCAGCGGCCTGGCCCTGCACATGAATGCCGAGGGCCTTTGCGCGATGGTGCTGCCCCGTTCCGGCCTGGGCCACAAGAAGGGCCTGGTGCTGGGCAATGGGGTGGGCCTGATCGATGCGGACTACACCGCCCAGCTCTACATCAGCGCCTGGAACCGCAACCCGGCCGGCAGCGGCTCCGCCCTCACCGTGCAGCCGGGCGAGCGCATCGCGCAGCTGGTCTTCGTGCCGGTGCTGCGGCCGGCGCTGCGGGTGGTCGAGCAGTTCAGCGCCGGCAGCGCGCGCGGCGCGGGCGGCTTCGGCTCGACGGGGGTCTGAGGCCCGCAGGCCGGACAGGCGGCGGGGCCGCCCGCGGCCGGTTTCAGCCTTCGCTCTCGGGCGTGGCGCGGATCTTGTGGATCGCCAGGTCGGCGCCGAGGTATTCCTCCTCCGCATCCAGCCGCAGACCGACCACGGCCTTGATCAGGCCGTAGACCAGGGTGCCGCCCAGCCCGGCGATCAGCACCCCGGCCAGCGTGCCGACCAGTTGTGCGCCGAAGCTCACCCCGCCCAGGCCGCCGAGCGCCGTGCTGCCGAACAGGCCGGCCGCCAGGCCGCCCCAGGCGCCGCACAGGCCGTGCAGCGGCCAGACGCCCAGCACGTCGTCGATCTTCAGCTTGTTCTGCGTGATGACGAACATCTTCACGAACAGCGCGCCGGCCACGCCGCCGGTGATCAGGGCGCCCAGCGGATGCATCAGGTCCGAGCCGGCGCAGACGGCGACCAGGCCGGCCAGCGGGCCGTTGTAGGCAAAGCCCGGGTCGTTGCGGCCCAGGGCCCAGGCGACGAGCGTGCCGCCGACCATGGCCATCAGCGAGTTCACCGCGACCAGGCCGCTGACCTTGTCGACGGTCTGCGCGCTCATCACATTGAAGCCGAACCAGCCGACGGTGAGGATCCAGGCGCCCAGGGCCAGGAAAGGGATGTTCGAGGGCGGGTGCGCGGCGCTGACCCGGCCGTCGCGGCCGTAGCGGCCGCTGCGCGCACCGAGCAGGATGACCGCCGGCAGGGCGATCCAGCCGCCGACCGCATGCACGACGACCGAGCCGGCGAAATCGTGGAAGGGCTGGCCGAACCCGGCCGTCAGCAGCTCCTGCAGGCCGAAGCGGCCGCCCCAGACCATGCCCTCGAACAGCGGGTAGATGCCGCCGACGATCGCGAAGGTCGCGGCCAGCTGCGGATTGAAGCGGGCCCGCTCGGCGATGCCGCCGGAGATGATGGCCGGGATGGCGGCCGCGAAGGTGAGCAGGAAGAAGAACTTCACCAGCTCGAAGCCGTTGCGCGCGCCCAGCTCGGCGGCCGGCACCAGGAAGCCCACGCCGTAGGCCACGCCGTAGCCGATGAAGAAGTACGCCAGGGTCGAGACGGCGAAGTCGACCAGGATCTTCACCAGCGCATTCACCTGGTTCTTGTGCCGGACGGTGCCGAGCTCCAGGAAGGCGAAGCCCGCATGCATCGCCAGCACCATGATGGCGCCAAGAAGGATGAACAGCGTGTCGCTGCCCGCTTTCAGTTCGTCCATGCCGACCTCGTCTGCACTTGATTGGTGTTGTGGGCGCCATTCGGGTGCGCCTTGTCTCGGCTCCGTGCGAGCGCGCGGCCTGGCTTGCAACTCGCGTTCCACATCGGTGCGATGCGCACTGTCAAAAGGCTGAAGCCGCCCCGTCCCGGTTCATTCCGGGGCCGGCATGGGGCGATTCAGGCGCGGGCTGCGGTCGCGGGGGCGCGGAAGCGCCCGAACTTCAGCAGCACCGTCGGCAGCACCAGCAGATTCAGCAGGGTGGAGCTGATCAGACCGCCGACGATCAGGGTGGCCATGGGGCCCTCGATCTCGCGCCCCGGCTCGGCGCTGCCCAGGGCGAGCGGGGCCAGGCCCAGGCCGGTGACCAGGGCGGTCATCAGGATCGAGGGCAGGCGCTCCTGCGCACCGCGCACTGCGGTGGCCAGGGTCCAGGGCAGACCGTCGACCTCCACCAGCTGCTGGTAGTGCGAGACCAGCATGATCGAGTTGCGCAGGGTGATGCCGAACAGCGTGACGAAGCCGACCACCGAGCCCAGGCTCAGCCAGCCGCCGCCGGCCAGCACCGCGGCCACCCCGCCGATCAGCGCGAAGGGCAGGTTGGCGAAGGTCAGGCCCAGGTTGCGCATCGAGCCGAAGGCCATGTAGAGCAGGGCGGCGACGCCCAGTCCCGCCAGCAGCGCGGCGCCCACCAGTTCGCGACGGGCTGCGCGCTGGGCCAGGGCGGCGCCGGTGACCTCGATGTGGTGCCCCGGGGCCAGCTGCACCTGGGTCGCAAGGTCCTCGCGCAGGCGCTCGACGAAGCGCTCGGGGTCGCGTCGCGGGTCGATGTTGGCGATCACCGTCTGCACCCGGCGGCCGCCTTCCCGCAGGATCTTGTAGCGGCCCTGGCCGAGGTCGACGTCGGCCACTTCACCCAGTCGCAGCAGGTGACCGTCGCCGGCGCGCAGCGGCAGCTGGCGGACTTCGCCCAGGTCGTCGCGGGCCTCGGGCGGCAGGGTCAGCACCAGCGGGGTGGGACGGCCACCGAAGCGGTCGCTGCCCGCGACTTCGCCCAGCGTCAGGCCGTCGTAGGCCATCTGCACCGCCTGCATCACTTCGCCGGCCGACAGGCCGTGGCGGGCCAGGGCCTCGGGTCGCAGGCGGATGCCCAGCTCCGGCGTGCCCGGCGGCGCGAGCTGCTGCACGTCGCGCACCCCGCGCTGGGTGGCCAGCACCGCCGCCACGGCCCGGCTGCCGCGGTCCAGCGCGTCCAGGGAGGGGCCGTAGAGCTGCACGACGACATCGGCCGGGTAGCCGCTGACGGTTTCGCCGATCCGCTCGGTCAGGAAGGTGTTCACGCCGAACTGCAGGCCGGGGAAGCCGGTGCTGCCGGCGGCGGCTTCGTCGCCGCGCTCGTCGTCACCATCGTCGCCCGACAGGGTGCGGCGGATGTCGGCCAGGATGCGCGCCTGCTCGGGGCCGGACTTCTGGCCGATCTCGACCTCGATCTCGCTGTAGTGCGGGCCGAAGGTGTCGGCCCCGTCCTGCGCGCGGCCGACCCACTGCGCGACCGACTCGACCCCGTCGATGGCGAGCAGCGCCTGGCTGACCTGCCTGCCCAGGCGCAGCGATTCGCCCAGCGAGGTGCCCGGGATCGCGGCCATGTGCACGATGTAGTGGCCCTCCTTGAGCGGTGGGATGAAGCGCCCGGCCAGCAGCGGCAGCGTGGCCAGGCCCAGCACCATCAGCAGGCCGGTGGCGCCGAGCACCAGCGCGGCATGGCCTTCCACGGCCAGCAGCAGGCGGCCGTAGCGCGGCTTGAGCCAGGCGACCAGCGGCGGGTCGGCCGCCGGCAGCGGCCGGCCGCCCAGCAGCAGCAGCGAGAGCGCCGGGGTCACCGTCAGGGCCACCGCCAGCGAGGCCAGGATGGCCGCGATGTAGGCCAGGCCCAGCGGCGCGAAGAGCTTGCCGGCCACGCCCGACAGCGTCAGCAGCGGCACGAAGACCAGGGCGACGATGAAGGTGGCGTAGACCACCGACGCCCGGACCTCCATCGACGCGTCGTAGACCACCTGCCAGAGCGGCCGGCCGTCGGGGGTGGCGCGGTGCTCGCGCAGGCGGCGGAAGATGTTCTCGCTGTCGATGATCGCGTCGTCGACCACCTCGCCCAGCGCGATCGCCAGCCCGCCGAGCACCATGATGTTCAGGCTCATGCCGGCCCCGGTCAGGGCGGTGATCGCCGCCATCAGCGACAGGGGGATCGCGACCACCGACACGATCGCGGTGCGCACGTTGTAGAGGAAGAGAAAGAGCACCGCGATCACCAGCGCCGAGCCGATCAGCACGTCGCGCTGCACATGCCCGACCGCGGTGGCGATGAAGCGGGCTGGGCGGAACAGGTCCCGGTGCAGCTCCGCGCCCTCGCTGCGCAGGGCCGGCTCGATGCCGGCCAGCGCGGCATCGAGGCGCTCGGTCAGCTGCCGCGTGTTGGCGCCGAGCTGGCCCTGGATCATCAGCAGCACGCCCGACTCGCCATTGATCAGCGCGCCGTTGAAGGGCGGGGCCCCGGCCTCGCGCACGCGGGCCACTTCGCGCACCCGCACCGGCACGCCGCCCTGGTGACCGATCACGGCCGATTCCAGCGCGGCGGCCGTCTCGCCCCCCAGCTGCAGGTTCAGCGGCACGCGCTGATTGGCCGTCTCGATGAAGCCGGCCGGCCGCGTGCCACCGGCCGCGCGCAGCGCCTCGGCCAGGTCGCCCAGGCTGAAGCCCAGCCGCGCCAGCTCGGCCGGATCCACCTGCACCTGCCACTGGCGCTGCAGGCCGCCGAAGACGTTCACATCGGCCACGCCGGACACGGCCAGCAGCTGCGGCCGCAGCACGCCGTCGACCAGGCTGCGCAGCGCGATGCCGTCCAGCGACTTCGAGCTGAGCCCGACCCCCAGCACCGTCGAGGCCGAGGACGTCAGCGGCGTGATGTGCGGCACCACGCCCTCCGGCAGGCCGCGGGCCTGGGCCAGACGCTCGGCCACCTGCTGGCGGTTGCGGTAGAGCTCGCTGCGCTCGTCGAAGATCAGCGTGACCACCGACAGCCCCGGGATGGACTGCGAACGCAGCGACCGCAGGCCGACCAGGCCCGAGACGGCCTGTTCGATCGGCTGCGAGACCCGCGTCTCGACCGCGCCGGTGCCCAGGCCCGGGGCCTCGGTCTGGATCACGACCTGGGCGGGCGCGAACTCGGGGAAGACGTCGAGCCGGGCCTCCCCGAGCTGGGCCAGCGCCAGGCCCAGCAGCGCCAGGGCAAGCGCAACCACCAGGCCCGCGCGGCGGACCGAAAAGCGGACGAGGGCGGCGATCATCAGTCCTCGTTCTCGTTCTTGAGCAGGGCCTTCTGCTCCTCCGACAGCAGCAGCTGAGCCCCCCGCACGACCACCTGCCGGCGGGCGTCGAAACCGGGCAGGAACCAGCGACCGTCGGCCCCGGATTCCCGCTCCGCGCCCGGCAGCGCCTGGCGCCGGAAGGCGTGCAGCGGGCCGGCTCCGGCGGAGGGGGCGGCTTCGTCGGCGGCCTCGGCCGAGGCCGCCGGGTCTTCGGCCAGCGCTTCGACGACATAGACCCAGGGCTGGCCGGCATGCCAGATCAGCGCGCTGGCCGGCACCCAGGCCCCGGCCACCGCGGCCCCGGCCCGCACCAGTCGCCCGCTGAGCTGCTGGTGGACCGACAGGCCGCGGCCCTCGGCCCGGAACAGCAGCGGCCGCAGGCCGGGGGGCGGCGTCCCCACCGCGGCCGCCGGCGCCGCGCCGAGCGCCTCGGCACGGCGCGTCGGGCGGGGCTGCTCGGGCGTGTCCAGTGATACCGGGCCGCGCAGCAGCAGGCTGGCGCCGGCCGGCAGCTCCGCGGCGGCCGGCCAGGCCGCGCGCAGCAGCACGTCGCGGCCGTCGAGCAGCCGCGCCACGGCCTGCGCGCCGGCCTGGCCTTCGGGGGCCACCAGCCAGGCGCCGACCTGGGGCCCCCAGGCCGCCCGCGCGCCTTCGACCGCCGCGCGCAGCGCCGCCTCGGCGGCCTCCAGCCGCAGGGCAGCACGGGCCTGCGCGGCCTGGGCCGCTTCCAGGGCGCGGGTCGAGACCTGCTGCTCGTCCTCGTGCAGGGCCTGCATCCGGGCCGCCTCGCGCTGGGCGGCCGCCTGCTCCAGCAGGGCCTCCGCGCGGGCAGCGCGCGCCTCCCGCCAGGCCTGGCGCGGGCCGAGCAGGCCTTGCGGGTCCAGCACCTGCAGCCGAAGCTCATGCGCGCGCTCCCGGTGGCCGGCCTGCGGCCGGGCCACTTGCAGGTCGACCTGACGCTGCGCGGTCTCGCTCAGCACCACCTGCGGCACGGCGGCGTCGGCATCGCGCAGGTGGTCGGCCGTCGGGATGGCCTCCTCCTCCGCTTCGGTGGCGAGCTGGTACTCGTCGCGGGCGAAATACACGCCCCCCCACAGCACCAGCACGAGCAGCAGGGTCTGGGCGATCAGCAGGCGCTGGGCGAGGCGTGGGCTCATGGGGTGGAGGGCAGGGCGGGGGCGGGTGCCGGCAGGCGTTCCAGGGGCAGCTGCAGCACGTCTTCCAGCGCAGCCCGGGCCTGGGCCTGCTGCTGGCGGGCGGCCAGCAGGCGGCCCCGGGCGTCGAGCTGCAGGACCTGGGCGTCGAGCAGGCTCAGACGGTCGAACTGGCCGGCGGCCAGGCCGGTCCGCACGCGGGCCAGGCTGCGCTCGGCCTGCGCAAGCTCGGTCTCGGCGGCGGTGCGGGCAGCGTCCCCGGCCTCGACCGCCAGCCGGGCCTGGGCCAGCTCGACCAGGGCCTCGGCCTGCAGGCGCAGGCAGGTCGCGGCTGCTTCCTCGCGCTCGGCGCGGGCGCGCGCCAGCGCGGGCAGGTTGCCGGCCGCCGGCGGTCCGGTGACCTTCAGGCCCAGGGTCCAGAGCCGGTCGCCCTGGTCCCAGCTCAGGCCGGGCGCGAAACTGAACTCGGGCCAGCGGCGGGCCAGCTCGACCCGTTGCCGGGCCTCGGCTGCGGCATGTCGGGCCAGTGCGGCACGCAGGTCCAGCCGGTTCAGCAGGGCGGCCGATTGCAGGGCCCCGCGCTCCAGCGCCGGGGGGGTGGGCAGCTGCTCGTCCAGGGGCAACCGCACCGCGAGTTCGGGGGTCAGGCCGGCCGCGGCCCCCAGCGCGAGGCGGGCCTGGGCTTCCGCGCTGCGGGCCGCCGCGCTGGCGGCCCGGGCTGCCGCCGCCTCGCGCTGCGCCAGGCGCAGGGCCGGCCCGTCGGCGGCGCCTTGGGCCTGCTGCCGGCGCAGGGCCTGTTCGCGGGCGCTCGCGAGCGTCAGGCGCTCGGCTTGCAGCGCGGCCTCGGCGCGCCGCGCCCACCAGTCGCGGTGGCGCTCGCGCAGGGTGCGGCGGATCTCCCAGGCGGTCTGGGCGAGGGCGAGTCCGGCTTCATCCACCTGGGCGCGCCGCGCTTCGGTTTCCGCGGCCCGGCGGGCTGCGCCGCTGCGGCCCAGCGGCAGGCTTTCGACGGCGATGCCCAGGCTCCAGGGCGAGTCGCTCGCGCCGCCGGTCTCGCTGTGCGAGGCCAGGTCCAGGGCCAGGCTGGGCCGGGGCCGCGCGACGGTCCGCACGGCTTCGGCGGCCGCCTGCCGCGCGCGGGCCTCGGCCAGCGCCGGCTGGCGGGTCAGGGCCAGCACCGTCAGCGCGGCAAGGTCCCACTGCGGCAGCGGCCAGCGCGCTGGGCTCAGCCCCTGAGCCTCAAGCAGATCGCGCAGGGCGGGGCTGTCCGGCTCCAGGGCCTGCCACTGCGCCTGCTGGGCGGCCAGATCCAGCGGTTCGGCCGGCTGCTGCGGGGCGGCGCAGGCCGCCAGCAGCAGCGCGACCAGGGCCACGATCCGGCCGGCCCGGGCACGGCGGGGCCGGTCCGGAGACGGTCGCGTGCGCAGGATCGGGGGCGGATTCGGGAGCATTTCCCCATCCTAGCGAGCGCCGTCCCCGTTTCCGGCCCGGGATTCGCCGGGTCGACAAGGGCCCGCGGCCCCGGTTCAGCGGGGCTTCAGCGCGGGTTCAGGCCGGGCGCGGCCGGTCAGCGGGCGCTGTCGCGCGCCGGGGCGGCCGGCTTGCTGGCGCTGGCGGCCATGGGCGCAAAGCGCTCGGTGGGCCGCGGTGCGCGGGCGTAGAGGCCCTCGACCTGGGGCAGGCTGCGGCGAATGTCCTCGATGCGGGTGCTGTGCGAGGGGTGGGTCGACAGGAACTGCGGTGGCGCGCCCTTGGAGGCCTGGCCCATCTTCTGCCACAGGCTGATGCCGGCCGCCGGGTCGTAGCCGGAACGGGCGGCCAGCTCCATGCCGATCAGGTCGGCCTCGGTCTCGTCCTCGCGGCCGAACTTCATGGTCAGCAGCTGGGTGCCGAGGTTGGCGGCTGCATCGCCGACCGCGCCCAGGCCGAGCAGCTGCGCGCCCAGCTTCAGGCCCAGGCTGGTCGCCGAGCTCTTGCCCATGCGTTCGCGCGCGTGTTCGCGCAGGGCGTGGGCGACCTCGTGGCCCATGATGGTCGCGACCTCGTCGTCGTCGAGCTGCAGCTGCTGCAGGATGCCGCTGTAGAAGGCGATCTTGCCGCCGGGCATGCAGAAGGCATTGATCTGGTTGGAGCCCAGCAGATTGACCTCCCAGCGCCAGTTCTTCGAGCGCGGGTTCCACTCGCCCGCGAAGGGCACGATGCGCTGGGCGATCGCGCGCAGGCGGCGCGACTGCGGGTGGTCCGGCCCGGCCAGCGCGTTCTTCTGCTTGGCCTGGGCCAGCATCTGCGCGTACTGCTGCGCGGCGGCGGTCTCGACTTCCTCGGCCGGCACCAGGCCAACGGCCCAGCTCTTCTTGCCCACGTCCACGCCTTCGCGTGCCCAGGCCGGCAGGGCCAGCGTCCCCCCGGCCACGGCCAGTGCGGCGGCATGGCGCCGCCGCGCAGGATTGCGCGGGGGCTGCGCCGCCTCGGCCGCCCGCAGCGCGCGGGCCGAGAAGCCGGCGTGGCCGCCGCCGAAGGCGTTCAGCGCGCCGAGGGCGGCACACCAGCCGCAGTGCGCGCGTTCGCCCATCGGGGCGGGGGACGAGGGGGGAAAGGCCGGGTCGCTCATGCCGTCTCAGACAGGGTCGTCGGCCGGGCGTTCCACCATGCGCTTGACTGCCGGCAGCAGCGCATAGGCCGGAAAGGCCAGCCAGAAGGTCAGGAAGAAGTAGGCCGGGTAGCCCATGGCTTCGGCGCCCAGGCCGCCGGCCCAGCCCGCCACCGCGCGGCTGAAGGCGAAGACGCTGGAGAGGATGGCGTATTCCGTGGTCGCCCGTGCCCGGCCGGTGATGCCCATCAGGAAGGCCAGGAAGGCGCCGGTGCCCAGGCCGCCGGTCAGGCTCTCCAGCGCGCTGGCGCTGTAGACCAGGGCCTGCGCCGCCAGATCGGGCGGCAGGGCCGGCTGGGCGGCGCTGCCGGCCGGCACCAGACTGGCGACCAGGGCGTAGCCCAGGTTCGACAGGGCCTGCCACAGGCCCAGCACCCAGAGCCCGCGGAACAGCCCGACGCGGTCCACGTACCAGCCGCCGATCAGGCCGCCGGCGATCGACAGGCCCAGGCCCAGGTTCACGCTGACCAGGCCGATCTGCGCACTGCTGAAGCCGGCATCCACCCAGTAGGGCTTGACCATGAAGCCCATGGCCGCATCGCCGAGCTTGAAGCTGAGGATGAAGAGCAGCACCGCCACCATGCCGGGCCGCGTCAGCAGGCCGATCCAGGCGCCGAAGGCCGGGCCCTGGGCCAGCGCCGCCGCGTCCGGATGGCGGGCGGCGCGCACCAGCAAGGTGGCGCCGGCCAGCATCAGACCGACCGGCAGCGCGCCGCGGAACCAGGCACTGCCGGCCACGGCGGTGATCGCATCCCAGCCCATCGCACGGGCCAGCGGGCCGAGCACCGGCCACAGCAGTCCGGCCAGCACCAGGCCCAGGGCCAGCAGCCAGCGCGGTTGCGCGCGCAGCCGCGCCAGCTCGCGGCGCAGGCCGCCGGTCTGGGGCGGCGGACCGGTGCGCGCGATCTCGCGCGGCGCGGCCAGGGCCATCAGCGCGTTCAGGCCGAAGACGGCCGCGCCGAGCAGCCAGGCCGCCGTCCAGCCCAGCGTGCCCGAGACGACCAGCAGGCCGCCGGCCATCAGCATGCCGGCGCGGTAGAAGCCGATCCGCAGGCCGTTGGCCAGGCCGTAGGTCTTGCGGTCGAGCATCTCGATGGTGTGGCCATCGGTCGCGATGTCGTTGGTGGCCGACAGCAGCGTGAACAGGCCGATCGCGATCCACACCCCGCCGGCCACGCCGCCGCCAGACTCGGCCCCGCCGAACAGGCCGAAGCCCAGCAGCACGGCCGCCATGCCGGCATGGGCCGCGGCGATCCAGCGGCGGTGGTGGCGGGTCCAGTCGATCAGCGGCGCCCAGAGGAACTTGATGGTCCAGGCCAGGCCCAGCAGCGAGAGCAGGCCGATCTCGGCCAGGTTCACGCCCTGCTGGCGGAAGTGGACCGGGAAGAGGTCGTAGAAGACGCCCAGCGGCAGGCCTTCGCCGAAATAGAGCAGCGCGACCCAGAACAGCTTGCGGCGGTGGGCCGGGCGGGGCACGGCGGCATCGGAAGGCATGCGACCGATTCTAGGAAGGGCGACACCGATTCCCGGCGCGCCCGCGCCTGAGGCAGGATGCGGCCTCGTTCTCTGGAGACCCTCTGATGAAGCTCTATTACGCCCCGGGCGCCTGCTCGCTGGCCCCGCATCTCATCGGCCTCGAGCTGGGCCTTGCGCTGGAACTGATCTACGCCAGCCCGCGCAGCAAGAAGCTCAAGGACGGCAGCGATTTCCTGGCGATCAACCCCAAGGGCCAGGTGCCGGTGCTCGAGCGCGACGACGGCGAACGCATCACCGAGGTCGCCGTCATCCTGCAGGTGCTGGCCGATCTTTCGCCGGCCGGCACGCTGCTGGCCCCGCCGGGCACGCTCGCGCGCCTCCGCGCGCTGGAGTGGTTGAACTTCACGGCGACCGAGCTGCACAAGAGCTACGGCCCCCTGTTCAAGCCCGGGGTCGATCCGGCCACCCAGGCTTTCGCGCGCGCCCAGCTGGCGGGCAAGCTGGCCTGGGTCGACGCCGAGATCGCCCGCCGCGACGCCGCCGGCCAGCCCTGGCTGCTGCCGCAGGGCTTCACCGTCGCCGATGCCTACCTCTACAACGTGCTGAGCTGGAATCCGATGGCCGGCGTCGACGACCAGCCCTTCCCGGCCCTGCGGGCCTACGTGGCCCGGGTGCAGGACCGCCCCGCTGTGCGCGCGGCCCGGCGTGCGGAAGGTCTCAAGGACTGAGCCCCGGGTGCCGCTGCGGGCGGCCGGGCTCGCGGATACTGGCTTCACACCCTGTCGCGGCCCCTGCAGTTCATGACGAGCGATCTCTCCCCCGGTCTCTGGATCGGCGCCTTCGGCGCCGGCTTCGGCCTGCTGGCCGGGGTGGGCGCCGGGCTCCTGGGACGGGCGCAGCGGCGCCGGCTCGGGGCGCTGCAGGCCGCGCAGGCCGAGGAACGGGCCCGGCTCGAGGCCCAGCGGGCCGAGGCCCTGCGCCGGCGCGACGAATTGCAGGCCTACGACGAGGTGCTGGCCCTGAACCCCCGGGTCGGCCACTTCCTCTGGAGCCTGGGGCCGGACCGGCTGGAGCTCTCGCCGCACTGGACGCCGATGATCGGCGGCGGGGCCGAGGACCGACCCGCCTCGATGGACGCGCTGCGTCTGCGCATCCACCCGGCCGACCTCGACGGTTTCGACGAGGCCCTCAATGCCCATCTGCAGCACCGCCAGCCGGTCTTCGACCGTGAGCTGCGCCTGCAACACGCGCTCGGCCACTGGCACTGGATGCACTGGCAGGGCAAGGCGGTCACCCCGCCCGGGGCCGAGGTGCCCGACCGCATCGTCGGCCACTTCTACGACCTGCATGCCCAGAAGCTGGCCGAGGAGACCCTGGCTTCCGACCGCCGACTGTTCGACAGCGGCCCGGTCATCGTGGCCAGCCTCGACGCGCAGCCGCCCTACCGGCTGCGCTCGGTCTCGGCCTCGGCGGCCGAGGCCCTGGGCCATCCGCGGGGCAGCAAGCTGGTGGGGCGCCGCCTCGACGAGCTGCTGCTGCCCGAAGACCTGCCGCCGGTGCTCGAGGACCTGGGCGCCGTGCTGGGGCAGCCCGGGGCCAGCTTCCAACGCGAGGTCAGGCTGCGCCTGGCCGACGGCGGCAGCCACTGGCACAGCCTGCATGCCGTCATCGCCGGCTCCGAGGGCCAGACCGTGCGGGCCTACCTGCTCGACGTGGAGCGGCTCAAGCAGGCCGAACGCGAGGCGGCCCGCCAGGCGGGCGAGCTGCAGGTCGCCGTCGAGCACCTCACGCTCAGCCAGGGCTATGCCGAGCGGCTGCGCGAACTCTCCGAGATGATCCAGTTCGCAGCCTCGGAAGCCGAAGCCCACGAGCTGCTCGCGGCCCGCGGGCCGCAGCTGCTGCCCGGCTGGTCGGCCGCCCTGATGCTCGGCGGCCTGGCCGGTCAGGTCGAGCGCCGCGCGGCCTGGGGCCCGGTGCCGGCCGCGGCCGTGCAGGGCAGCGCCGAATGCTGGGCGCTGCGCCTGAGCAAGCCGCATGCAGCCCTGCACGGTGCCGGCGCCTGTGCCCATGTCGAGGGCCGACCCGCGCACAGCCTCTGCCTGCCGATTCCCGGTCTGCAGGGCGGGGCGGGCGTGCTGCAGCTGACGTATGCCGACCCGCTGGACGCCGATCGCCTGCGCCAGGCCGAGGCCCGTGCCGCCGCCCTGGCCGAGACCCTGCGCCTGTCCTTGTCGAACCTGCAGCTGCGCCTGTCCCTGCAGGAGCAAGCCACCCGCGACTGGATGACCGGCCTCTACAACCGCCGGCATTTCGAGGAACTGCTGCCGCGCGAGCTCAACCGCGCGCTGCGCGCGGCCGAGCCCCTGGCGCTGGCCATGCTCGACATCGACCACTTCAAGACCTTCAACGACCGCTTCGGCCACGAGGCCGGCGACGAGGTGATCCGTTGCGTCGCCCGCCATCTGGCCGACTTCGGCCGGCCCTACGACAGCCGTTGCCGGGTCGGTGGCGAGGAGCTTTGCATCCTGATGCCGCGCATCGCGGCCGCGGAGGCCCGCAGCCGGCTGGAGGCGCTGCGCGGCCAGATCGCCGCCAGCCCCGTGCATCACGCCGGGCGCGAGCTGCCGCCGGTCACGGTCTCGATCGGCGTGGCCGAGGCGGCCGACGGCGGCGGCCCGGCCGAGCTGATGCGCCGTGCCGACCTGGCGCTCTACGCGGCCAAGCGTGGCGGCCGCGACCGCATCGTGGTCTGGACGCCGGAGCACGTCGGCTGAGCCTGGGTTCCGGGCCCCGCGAGTCAGGGGTTTGTCAGCTCGTTGCGCCCTGTGTGACGCTCGGGTACCTGGGGCTCCGGTATCGTCTCATAAGCAAATTGTTTCAAAGGTGGGCCCGGGCACCGCGGGATCCACCGTCCTCCCGACCTCACGCCGAGCGTTTTCCGATCCATCCGCCATGAGCTCAGCCCTTCCCAAGCACCGTGGGGTGCCGGTCCGCATCAGTGACGGGCTGTATGCCGACGCGAAAGCCCAGGCCCAGCGCGAGTTCCGCACGATCACCGGCCAGCTTGAATACTGGGCTCGCCTCGGCCAGTTCATCTGCGCCCACCCCGAAGTCTCGACCGCGGAGGCGCTGCGCCGTCTCGGCCTGTCCTGCGCACCCGCCGGCGACGACCCGACGGCCGGCTGAGGCCCCGCTGCGGGGCGCCGGTGCCCCAGGCGCGGGAGCGCCTACCCATTCAGCCTGGCGGCGGATTCACGACGTCACAAAGTCCGTCGGTAAGAGCCGCAGAAGGTGTGCAGTTTTTCGCTTTCCGCCCGGGGTGCAGCCCTTATGCTTTCCTCACAGGTTCGCGCTGGGCAACGGGTTTCATGGACCGCCGAGCCTCCAACGCCGAGGGCATTCCCCCCTCGGTCCTTCGCTGGGTTTCAGCGGTTCTCTTCTTGTTACGGAGTCACATCATGCAAAACTTCATCAAGCGTTTCATCAAGGACGAATCGGGCGCCACCGCCATTGAGTACGCGCTGATCGCCGCGCTGATCGCGGTCGGTCTGGTGGCCTCGCTGGACGGTGTCCGCACCGCGCTCGTCGCCACCTTCACCAGCGTCGTCAACGCGCTCACCTGAGCGACACGCCCCGGTCCGGGCCGTGGTCGAGGCGCTGGCATGCTGGCTCCTGGCCGCGGCCGTCTGGGACGCCGGCTGGCGCCGCCTGCCGAATGCGCTGATGCTTGTCGGTGCCTTCGCGGCGGCGTTTTCCATCCTGCCCTCGCCGGCCCTTGCCGGATGGGGCGGCCCGCGGGACCCGCTGCAGGCGCTTGCCTGGGCAGCCGGGGGCCTCGCGGTTTCGTTACCCTTCCATCTGCTCGGCCGCATGGGTGCCGGGGATGTGAAGATGCTGGCCGTGCTCGGCGCCTGGATCGGGCCGCTGCTGCTCCCGGTCTGGCTGATTGGCACCCTGAGCCAGGGCGTGCATGCCCTGATCCGCGTGCTGCGGCGTGCCCGGCCGCTCCCGGGTCGCGAGCGACTGCCTTTTGGAACCCATCTCGGCGCGGCCGGCCTGCTGGTGCTGGCGGCTCGGGCCTTGCAAGCATGACCTCCGAAGTGATGCCTCACCGCCTCCGCCGTCCCTCGCCCTCCGTCCGTGCCGCGGTGCGCGGTGTGGCGGCGCTGGAGTTTGCGCTGATCCTGCCGCTCTTCCTGACGATCCTGTTTGCCATCATCCACTTCGCGGTGCAGTTCGGGGCCCAGCAACTGATGACGCTGGCGGCTTCGGAGGGTGCGCGCGCCGCGCTGCAGTACCAGCCGGCCCCCGACGTGGCCACGGCACTCGGGCTGCGTCGCAACCGGGCCTGCACGAGCGCGATGGCCCTGGTCGGCACGATCCAGGCCCGCACCGGCAACAGCGTCAGCTGCACGACGGTGCTGACCGCCTGCGCGCACGATGCCGCACTGCAGTGCCTGCAGGTGCGATTGAGCTATCCCTATCGCAGCCGGCCGCTGATCCCGGCCCTGCCGTACATGAACAACCTGTCGCCGGTGACCATGCTGGGCCTGGCCACCGTGCAGCTCAATCCGCTTTCGCTGACCCGCGCGCCGCTGGCGCCGCGGCCGCTCGGCTGAGCTTGTCGCCTTCTTCTTGCCTCGACCCGGAGTCTCCCCATGAACGGAGTGATCAAGGCGCTTGCCATCGCGCTGATCGTCATCGCGATCGCGCTGGCCGCCTTTGCCTGGACGCTGTCGCGTCGCGCCGCCACGCCGGGTGTCGACGGCATGGCCGGCGCCAGCGCGCCCGCCGCCCCGACCTTCCCGGTGGTCGTGTTGACCCAATCGCTGGCCGCAGGGCAGGCGATCACCGCCGCCATGCTGCGCACCGAGCGCATCGGGTTTCCGATGGCCGGCGCGGTCAGCGAGCCCTCGGTCCTGGTCGGTCGCCGCCTGGCCGTGCCGCTGGCCGCGGGTTCGCCGGTCGTCGAGTCGCAGCTGATGTCCGGCCTGGCACTGAAGGTGGGCGAGGGCGAGCGCGCGATGGCCTTGCGGGTCGACGAGCAGATCGGCATCGGCCACCGCGTGCGGCCGGGGGATCTGGTGGATGTCTTCGTGACCGTGCGCCGTGACAGCCAGGAGCTGGTCGACAGCGAGGCCCGGCTGCTGCTGTCCAAGTTGCGCGTGCTGGCCTACGGCAGCGATTCGGTCGATGGGCCCCCGCCGGGCGCGACCGCGTCCAGCGAGCCGCCGCCGCCGGGCGTGCGGCCCGAGCCCGCGCGCACCGTGGTGCTGGCCGTCCCGGTCGACCAGGTCCCGCAGCTCGTGCTCGGCCAGCAGAGCGGCCTGCTCTCGCTGGCGCTTCGCCATCCCGACGACCCGACGCTGCCGACGGCCAAGCCGCTGATCGAGCCGGCCCCGGCCCTGGCGCTGGCCCCGGCCTCGGGCCCGCGCAGCGCCGCCGATCTCGCCCTGGCGGGCCTTTCCCTGTCCGGCCTGGCGGGCGAGCTGCCGATGGATCGCCGTCCCGAGGCCCGGCGTGGCGCGGCTGTGCCGGCCTTCCCGGCCGCGGCCCTGCCCGGTGCAGCCGGTGCCGCGCCGAAGCGCCGCGCGGCCGGCGACAGCGGCTCGGTCGAGGTGATCCGCGGCGGCCAGCGCGAGCAGGTGGCCTACTGAGCCCCCTGCCGCTCCATCGCCCGATTTCCGCATCCCCGAGACCCTTGCCGAGGACGGCCGCATGACCGCTCACGCTTCCTGTTTCCTGCCCGCCCGCCGCGCCGCCCCCTGGCGTCCGGCCCTGGGCCTGCTGCTCGGCAGCCTGCTGGCCGCGCAGGCCCTGGCGCAGACGGCCCCGACCCCTGCGCGTCGTCCGGGGGCCATCCGTCCGGCCCCCGAACCGGCCTTGCCCGAGCCGAGCACCCAGAGCCTGCAGCCGGGTCAGCAGCTGCTGCTGCCAGTCGGCGGCAAGCTGCTGCGGGTGTCGGTCGGACAGGAGACCGTGGCCGACGTGACCCCGCTGCGCGATGCCAAGCGTGGCGACAGCGTCCTGGTCCGCGCACGCGGCGTCGGCCGCACCGAGGTGCTGATCTGGCGCCAGGGTTCGGCTCAGCCGGTGAGCCACACGATCGAGGTCGCGGCGCGCCTCGGGGGCCTGGAGCTCAAGCCGGGTGAATCCGGTGCGGCCGTGCTCGAAGGCGGTGCCCCTTCGCTGATCGAGCATGCCCAGGGCCGCAGTGCGCTGCAGCGGGCGAGCGGTTCGAAGGACGCGCTCATCGATGCCTCGGTCGTGCACGCCACCCCGTCGACCGTGCAGGTCGACGTGAAGGTGGTCGAGTTCAGCCGCAGCGTGCTGAAGGAAGTCGGCCTGAACCTGTTCAGCAACCGCACCGGCTTCTCCTGGGGCGTGTTCAGCCCCTCCACGCTCGGCACGGTCACCCCGGGGCCGGCGCTCGGCAATGGCGTGACGAACGGCTCGGCCGCACGGGTCACCTTCACCGGCAGCCGGGCGCCCTTCACCGACGCCTTCAATCTGATCATCGGCCGCCGCGGCCTGGTGGCCAATCTGAGCCTGCTGGAGTCGAATGGCCTGGCCCGGGTGCTGGCCGAGCCCAGCCTGACCGCGCTCTCGGGCCAGAGCGCAAGCTTCCTGGCCGGCGGCGAGATCCCGGTGCCGGTGCCGCAGGGCCTGGGTTCGGTGGCCATCGAGTACAAGTCCTTCGGCATCGGCCTGCAGGTCTCGCCGACGGTGCTCAGCGACGACCGCATCGTGCTGAAGGTGGCCCCCGAAGCCAGCGACCTGGACTTCGGCAACGGCCTGCAGATCAACGGCGCGCTGGTGCCGGCCATCATCACCCGCCGGGCGGACACCACGGTGGAGCTGGGCGATGGCGAGAGCTTCGTGATCGGCGGCCTGGTCAACACGACGACCACCTCCAACGTCGAGAAGCTGCCCGTCCTGGGGGATCTGCCCATCCTCGGCAGCTTCTTCAAGAACACGCGCTACAGCAAGGACGAGCGCGAGCTGCTCATCATCGTCACGCCGCGCCTGGTGCGTCCGATCGCCCGCGGCGCCGACGTGCCGGGCCTGCCGGGCCAGTCCCGCAGCCGCGAGGACGGTGCGGCCTTCCGTCACCACCTGCTCGGCCCGGCCCTCAGCGGCGAGGTCGTGCCGGGCTTCTCGCGCTGAGCCGCGAACCCGCCATGAGCACCAACCCTCCCGTGGACGGCCCGCTGCCCGGGCTTTCGCTCGGCCTGCTGACCCTGGTCAGCGACAGCGAGGCCTCGACCCGCTGGCTGCGCGAGGCCCTGGGTGCCGCCGGCAGCCTGCGGGTCTGTGGCGTCGAGCCCGATCGACTGGCAGAGCGCCTGGGCACCGAGCGTGGCAGCCTGGTCGTGATCGACTTCAGCGAGCCGCAGCGCGTGCCGGCGGCCGAACTGGCCCAGCGGGCCGCACTGGCCCTGCCGCAGTCCGCGATCGTCGCCCTGGGCCGTGCGGCCGACGCTGCCGCCGCCCTGGCGGCGCTGCGCGCGGGTGTGCGCGAGTTCATCGACACCGAGGCCCCGCCGGCCGATGCCCTGGCCGTGCTGGCCCGCCTGGTCCAGGCGCCGGCCGCGCCCCGGGTCATCCAGGGCACGGTGGTGTCGCTGGTCGGGGCCCGGCCCGGGGTCGGCACCAGCACCCTGGCCGCGCACCTGGCCGTCATGCTGCAGGAGCATCTGAAGCGCGAGCAGCGCGGCGCGGCCCTGCTGGACCTGGGCATTCCGGTTGGCGACAGCCAGGTGCTGCTCGAGACCCGCGGCAGCTTCAGCTTCGCCGAAGCCGCGCGCAGCCAGCACCGCATCGACGCCACCTTCGTGCAGTCGGCCCTGCCGCGCCATGCGAGCGGCCTGGCCGTGCTCTCGCTGCCGGCCAATGTGGCCGAGCTGCGTGAGCTCTCGCATGCCTCGGCGGTGTCGGTCACGCAACGCCTGCGGTCCTTCGTCGACCTGCAGCTGATCGACCTGGGCGGTTTCGCCAACCAGGAGTTCATCGCCCAGGTCGCGGCCATCAGCGACCACTGCCTGATGGTCTGCGACCAGGGCGCGCCCTCGGTCATCTCGGCCCTGGAGCTCACCCGCACCCTGCGTGCGCGCGGCCTGCGCCCCCAGCTGGTGGTGACCAAGGCCGACGACAGCGTCGATCCCTCGCCGGCTCAGATCGCCGAGCGGCTGGAGCTGCCGCTGCTGATGGCCCTGCCCAACCGCTCGACGGCGCTGCTGCAGGCCATGAACACGGGCCGTCTGCTGAGCCAGGTTGCCCCGGGCGACCCCTATGTCAAGCTGGTCCGGCAGTTGCTCGCACGCCTGCTGCCCGAGGGCGAAGCTGCGGTGCCGGCCGCGTCGGCCCCGGGGTCCGGCCCGGCGGCCGGCCTGCGCCAGTGGATCGGCAGCCTCCGCAAGGGCGGCGGCCGCAGCGGGGCCTGAGGAACGCCAAGATGCACAGCAATTTCATTTCCTTCGCCGACGATGGGGGCAGCGCCTTCACCACGACGCGCGAGTTCATGGACATCAAGGCGCGGGCCTACGAGCATCTGCTCAGCCGCATCGAGGAGCTGGGCAGCGAGTTCACCCGCCTGTCGCGTCCGGCCGTGCAGCGCCTGGTCAGCACCGAGGTCGAGCGCTTCGTGCTCGGCAACAACCTGCCGCTGAACCAGGAAGAGCTGCGCACCGTCAGCGATTCGCTGACCAAGGAGCTGACCGGCTTCGGTCCGATCGAGGACCTGCTGCAGGATCCGGCGGTCGAGGACATCCTGATCAACGGCTGCAACTCGGTCTACGTCTCGCGCGGCGGCAAGCTGCAGAAGGTGGCCGTGCGCTTCGCCGACAACGCGCACCTGCTGCGCATCGTGCGCCGCATCCTGGCGCCGATCGGCCGGCGGCTCGACGAATCCAGTCCCATGGTCGATGCGCGCCTGGTCGACGGCGGCCGGATCAACGCGATCATCGAGCCGCTGTCGATCGACGGCCCGGTGGTCTCGATCCGGAAGTTCCGCAAGGACCCGCTCAAGCCCTCGGACCTGGTCGCGCTCGGCAGCTTCGACCAGCGCATGCACGACCTGCTCGAACAGGCGGTCAAGGCGCGCTGCAACATCCTGGTCAGCGGCGGCACCAGCTCGGGCAAGACCTCGCTGCTCAATGCCCTGGCCTCCTTCGCCACGCCCAGCGAGCGGGTGGTGACGATCGAGGACACCGCCGAGCTCTCGCTGAACCACCCGCATGTGGTGCGGCTGGAGACGCGGCCCGGCAGCTACGACGGCGGCGGCGCCGTCGGCCCGCGCGAGCTGCTGCGCAACACGCTGCGGATGCGGCCGGACCGCATCATCGTCGGCGAAGTGCGCGGCGCCGAGGTGCTGGAGATGCTGCAGGCCATGAACACCGGCCACGACGGCTCGATGGGCACCATCCACGCCAGCTCGCCGCGCGAATGCCTGTACCGCCTGGAGATGCTGGCCGGCTTCGGTGGCTACCAGGGCAGCGAGGCCAGCCTGCGGCGCCAGATCGCCAATGCGATCGACTTCATCATCCAGGTCGGCCGCCTGCCCGACGGCCGGCGCCGCGTGCTCTCGCTGACCGAGGTGACCGGGGTCGGCGACGCCATCATCGCCACCCAGGAGCTCTGCCGCCTCGACCCCGGCGAGGGCGCCGACACCGAGCGCTGGGTCTGGACCGGCATCCGCGCGCACTCGCCGCGCCTGTCCGCGGTGGCCGCTCCGCCGGCCTCGCCCAGCCTGGGGGATGCATTCGGTGTCTAGCCAGGTCCTTGTCCTCCTCGCCGCCGCCTTGCTGCTGCTGGCCCTCGGCCTGGGGCTGTGGGCCACCCACCGCCAGCGCGGCGAATCGCGCCGTGCCGCGCAGTTTCTCGATGCGCGGCTTGCGGCGGTCCGCCAGGCCGCCAGCGAGCCCGCAGCGTCGCCTGGCGAGCCCCCGCCGACCGGCGGCCCGCGCCGCGTGTCGCTCAGCGCGCGGGGCGGCAACCCCTGGTCGCGCATGCTGCATCGCGCCGGCCTGCGGCCGGGCCCGGCCGCCAGTCTCATGGTGCTCCTGCCGCCGCTGGGCCTGGGCCTGCTGGTCGGTCTGCAATCCACCCCCGCGGTCGGCCTGCTCGGCCTGGCCCTCGGCGCAGCCCTCGCCGCCCTGGTGCTGGGCCTGCGCATGCAGCGCCAGCACCAGGACATGACCCATGCCCTGCCGCCCTTCATCGACACCATGGTGCGGCTGCTGGCCGTGGGCCAGAGCATCCCGGCGGCCTTTCTGGCCGCGGTCGGCACGACGCGCGGCCCGCTGCGGGCCTGCCTGGATGCGGTCGCCCAGCGCGTGCGTGCCGGGGCCGACCTGGACCGCGCGCTCGAGCAGGCCGGCGAGGTCTATGGCTTCGCCCCGCTGATGCTGTTCGGCGCCGTGGTGAGGATGAGCATCCAGTACGGCGGGCGGGTCGACCAGGTGCTGGAGCGCGTGGCCGTCTTCATGCGCGACCGCGAGCAGGCGCAGCAGGAGCTGGTGGCCCTGTCCGCCGAGACCCGCCTGTCCGCCTGGATCCTTGCCCTGCTGCCGGCGGCGGTCGGCCTGAGCATCCTGTTCTTCAACGCGGCCTACCTGTCGGGCATGTGGGTGGATCCGACCGGCCAGACCTTGCTGATGGCCGCCTTCGGCCTGCAGCTCTTCGGCAGCTTCCTGATGTACCGCCTGGCCCGGCTGCGCTGACATGACTCCGAACCTCAGCCCCCTTCCCCTCGTGCTGCTGGCGGCGGCCCTTGCGCTGGTGCTGGCCGTGCTGCTGCTGGGGCTCGCCGTGCTGCAGCGCCGCCGTGCGCGCCAGCGCAGCCAGGAGCATCTGGAGCGGGCCGTCGCCTTGCGCCGCCAGGAGGCCAGCGACCTGCTCGACGACACCGACTTGTCCACCCTCGGGGCGCCGCCGCCCCAGCTGGCCTTCCTGCAGCCGCTCTTCACCCTGCTCGACCAGAGCCTCGGCCGCGCATTGGTTGCCCAGGAGGACCGCACCCTGCTCGATCAGGCGGGCTTCCATGCCCGTCACCACCGTGGCCTCTACCTGATCGCACGGCTGCTGACCCTGGGCCTTGCGACCCTCGGGGCGATGGTGCTGCTGCCGCAGCCCGAGGCCGCGATGCGCGTCCTGCTGCTGTGGCTGAGCGGTCTGGTGCTCGGGCTGATGCTGCCGAAGATCGTGCTGCGCGGCCTCGCGGCGCGCCGGCTGCAGCGGGCCCACGAGGAAACGCCGCTGCTGATCGATCTGCTCAAGCTGCTGCAGGGGACCGGCATCAGCCTGGACCAGACCCTGCAGATCATCGCCAGCGACTTCCGCCAGGTCCTGCCGGTGCTCGGGGCCGAGCTCGAGGCCGCCAACCGCCAGTTCGCCGCCGGCCGCAACCGCAACGACACGCTGCGCCGCCTGGCCCGCGTCTACCAGAGCGAGGACCTGGCCAATCTCGTGACCTTGCTCGGCCAGATCGATCGCCATGGCGGGGCGGTGCAGGAGCCGCTGCGCCAGTTCGGCGAGCGCATCCGCGAGAAGCGCCGCGCCGCGCTGCGCGAACACGTCGGCCGCCTCAACGTGAAGATGACGGGCGTGATGGTCGTGACCCTGCTGCCGGCCCTGCTGATCGTCGTCGCCGGCCCGGGCTTCCTGGCCATCGTGCGTTCCCTGACCCGGATCTGAGCCTTGCATCCCCCCCTTGCCTTTCCCCTGTCGCGGCGCCTGCTGGCCGGCCTGCTGCTGGCCGCCGCGCCGGTGCTGGCGGCGCCCGGCATCGGCCCCGGCACGGGGCGCAGCGACGGGGCCGAGCCCGGCGTGGACCGTCCGGCCACCGACCCGCGCAGCGCCTACCTGGCCGTGCTCGGCGAGCTGCGCGCCACCGGCCAGCACTACGCGGTGCTGGCGCATCTGCAGAGCTTCGAGGCCGAGTTCGGCGAGAGCCCCGACACCCTGATGCTGCGCGCCGACGCCCTGCGCGCGACGGGCCAGGGCGAGGCGGCCGGCCGGGTCTACACCCGCCTGCTGACCACGCCGCGTGCCGCGGCCGGACACCACGGCCTGGGCCTGCTGGCTGGCGCGCGCGGCGACATGACGCAGGCGGCCACCCTGCTGGGCCGGGCGGTCGCGCTGGAGCCGACCAATCCCGTGCTGCAAAGCGATCTCGGCTATGCGCTGATCGCCGGGCAGCGCCTGGGCGAGGCCCGCGGGCCCATCTTCACCGCCGCCCAGCTGGCGCCCAACGATCCGCGCATCCTGGCCAATCTCGCGCTGTACCACGCCAGCGTCGGAGACCGCACGGCCGCCGAATCCGTGCTGGCCCGGCCCGGCATCAGCGAGGCCTCGCGCCAGATCATCCGCGGCATGCTGGCTCCGCCGGCCGCACCCGCCCCGCGCAGTCCCGAGCCGCCGAGCGCCGAAGCCCTGAACCTGCAGTTCGACTACCGGCTGCCGCAGCCTCGCAAGCCGGTGGCGGCCACGCCGCCTTCCTCTGCCACCGTCCCGCCGCCTGGAGCCTCCCGATGAGCGCCCGAATCTCCCGTCCGTCCGCCCTGTTCCTCCGGCTGCCTGCAGCCCTGCTGCTCGGCCTGGTGGCCGCGTCCGCGCCGCATGCGCAGGACGCAGCCGCCGAGTCGGCCGTCGGCAGCAGCACCCGCGCTTGGCTGGAGCTGCAACGCAGCAATGCGCAGGCCGGCCGCAGCCATCCGGTGCCCGGCGAGGTGGCCGCGGCCATCTGGCAGCGGCATGTCGACAGCTTCCGCCTCTCGGCCAGCGTGGCCGGCTCGCCGCCGCCGAGCGCCGTCACCGGCGGCTCGGGTCGGTCCGGCAATGCCGCACGCGGCGAGACGTCCGGCAGCAGCGGGACCCGCTGACATGCCCCGCCCGGCCCTTCGACCCCGGCCGCGCCAGCGCGGTGCGGCCATGCTGATCGGCGTGGCCGCGCTCGGCCTGGCGATGGCGGCCCTGATGGTGCTGGACGTCGCCCATGTCTTCTCCCAGCGCCGCATCCTGCAGAAGGCGGCCGACGCCGCCGCACTGGCGGCGACCCAGTTCGTCGAGCCGACCTGCGCGACGGCCACGCCCACCGCCCGCTCGGTGGCCCAGCAGAACGGCCTGCCGAGCAGTGGTGCCACGACCACCGCGACCTGCGGCCGCTGGGACCCGCAGGCCGTGGCCGCACCGACCTACTTCAGCGCCGGTGCCGCGCCCTTCAACGCGGTGCGGGTGCGCTTGTCGCGTCCCGTGCCGTATTTCTTCGGACTGCTCGGCGGCAGCGCCGGCCGCACGGTGACCGCCGAAGCCACGGCGGCCATCACGCCGGTGACGACGCTGTCGATCGGTTCCGGCGTTGCGGCCCTGACGGACGCCAGCCCGCTGAACGCGCTGCTGTCGGGCCTCTTGCGCAGCAGCGTGAACCTCAGCCTGGCCAGCTACCAGGGCCTGGCCAGTGCGCGGGTGCGGCTGCTGGACCTGGTGCGGGCCGACCCGATCCGCCTGGGCACCGTCGACGAACTGCTCGCCAGCAACGTCACCCTGGGCAATCTGCTGCTGGCCTCGGCCAATGCCCTGGGGCCCAGCCAGGCCCTGGCCGTCAATGTGCTGAACAGCCTGGCCCTGCAGGCCCAGACACTGAACGTGCCGGTGGCGCAGCTGCTCAATGTGAGTGCACCGACCGATGCCGCCGCGGCCGAGGCGCGCATCAATGTGCTGGAGCTGCTGACCGTCGGCGCGCAGGTGGCCAACCGCAACAACTTCATCGCGCTGAACACCGGCCTGAACCTCGGTCCGCTGGCCAGCCTGAGCCTCGGCCTGCGCATCATCGAGCCGCCGCAGATCGCGGTGGGCGGGGTCGGCACCAGCGCCAAGACCGCGCAGACGCGGCTGCGCCTGAATCTCTCGCTGCTGAACCTGAACCTCGGCGTGGCCAGCACCGTGATCCAGCTGCCGCTGGCCCTGGAGGTGGCGCCGGCCCGGGCCACGGTGTCAGCCCTGCAGTGCGGCCGGACCTTTGCCGAGTCGCGGGTCCAGCTGGCCGCGCAGACGGGCCTGGCCAGCGTCTGTCTGAGCCGGACGGCCGCCGGGACGCTGAACTCGCCCGAGACCTGCGCCAGTAACGCCCAGCCGGCCACCCTCGCCAACATCAATGTGCTGGGCCTGGTCAATGTCGGACTGCTGGGCTACATCAACCTGCAGGCCATCAATCCCAGTGCGACGCCGCTGAGCTATGGCAGCGGCGCGGCCCAGCCGGTGACCGACGGCAGCTACCGCATCGGCACTTCGCTCGGCGGGGCGCTGGCCCATGCGCTGCGGCCCGGATCCCTGCAGCTGAGCCTCGACACCTCCGGTGTCCTGGGGCTCGTGGCCATCATCGTCAACCCGCTGCTTTCGACCCTGATCCCCCTGGTCGAAGGGCTGCTCAGCACCACCCTGGCGGCCATCACGCCGTTGCTCGACGGTGTCCTGGCCCTGCTGGGTCTCGACATCGGCTATGCCGACGTGAACCAGATCCGCCTGCAGTGCAACCAGGCCGAACTGGTCTACTGAGCCTGCGAAGCCCGCGCGGCCTCAGCCGCGCGCGAAGGGCGCGATGCCGATCCAGTCGGCATGGCGCCGGAAGGCGAACAGCGCCCAGGGCGCCTGTTGCCGGCGCCACCGTCGGCAGCGTCGGCAACAGGCGCCCTGGGCTGCGGACGAGGCTGGCGGGGGGCGACAGTCGCCGGCTCAGCGCCGCAGGGCGGCCAGGCGTCCGATCAGGCCGATCAGCGCGGCCCCCGGCCACAGCCAGCCCACCCACTGCGAGATGCCGTGAAAGCGGATGAAGCGCCCCTGCTCCCAGCCTTGCAGGCTGGCTTCCAGGTAGGGGTCGGCGGGCGCCAGATTGGCCAGCAGCAGGCCGGCCGCCAGCAGTGGCAGGCCGAGCTGCGCGACCCGCCGTGCCGGCAGGGGCACGAGCAGCAGGGCCAGTCCGGCCGTCAAGGCCAGGGCGGGGCCCACCGGATCCGTCCACCAGGCCAGGGCATGTTCGGGACCGAAGTTCAGCGCGGTCGACAGCGTCGTCGCGCCCAGCGCGATCCCCAGCGCGCCCGCCAGCAGCAGGGCGCGGCGCAGGCCGGGTGCGGTGATGGAGGCGGCGACCAGGCAAGGCGCCAGCGCACCCAGGCCGATCGCCAGCAGCTCGCCCAGCGGTCCCAGGCCGGGCAGCGCGCCCGGCCAGCGCTCGGCGGCGGGTGCCCAGCGGGTGTCGGCCAGGGCCTCCGAGGCCAGGGCCAGCAGGCGCGGCAGCACCTGGCCCGGCGCGAAGGGCAGGGCCGGCGGGTAGAGCAGGCCCAGCGGCCACAGCCACAGCAGGGCGAGGCCGAAGTCCGCACCGGGCAGAAACCATCGCCGACGCACGCTGGACCAGCGGCCCAGCGCCCCCAGCGCATGCAGCGACAGCGTGAAGATCGCCCCCAGCCCGGCACCGGCCGTGTTGCAGAGCCAGTCCAGCCGCGAGGGCACCCGCACGGGCAGGAGGTGCTGGGCCGACTCCAGGCCCTGGCTGAGCAGGGCGCCGGCCAGCACGGACCGCAGCAGCGCCCCTCCGCGGCCTTGCCCGCCGCGCAGCTGCGCGGTGGTCAGGAAGGCGCCGAGCGGTGCATAGCCCAGCACGTTGACCAGGGTGTCGAAGCCCGTCTGGTAGTGCGGCCAGGGCAGCTCGCCCAGCTGCAGCCAGCCTTCCCGCGGACTGGTCCAGCCACTGAAGGGGTGCAGGCTGGCGTAGACGATCAGGCCGGCGCAGACGGCGGCCAGGGTCCAGGCCGAGCTGCGCTCCACCGCCATCGCCTGCCGCTCAGAAGGGCTTGACGACGACCAGCACCACCGCCGCGATGAAGAGCAGCACCGAGACCTCGTTGAAGACCCGGAACCAGCGGTGGCTGCGTCGGTTGGCGAAGCCCTCGAAGTCGCGCAGCAGGCGCTTGCAGACGTGGTGGTAGCCGATGATGCCGACGACCAGCAGCAGCTTGGCATGCAGCCAGCCATTGCCCGGGCCGCGGCCGATGCCGAAGTGCAGCCACAGCAGCATGCCGAGCACCAGGGCCGGGATCATCAGCAGCCCCGCGAAGCGGTGCAGCTTGCGCGCCATCAGCAGCAGGCGCTCGCGCTCGGCATGGCTGTCGGCCGGCACCATCGCCAGGTTGACGAAGATGCGCGGCAGGTAGAAGAGGCCCGCAAACCAGCTGGCCACGAAGACGATGTGAAAGGCTTTGACCCAGAGCATGGGCTCATTATGCGAGCCGCCCCCGGCCGGCGCGGCCAGGCCGGGTATCCGCCGGGCTCAGCGCACGAAGAAGGACTGGCCTTGCGCGCCGCGCAGGATCATCGCGCCCGAGTCCGGCGAGGCCAGCATCGTGCCGGCGTCGCCCTGCAGCTCGACGCCGCGCGAGGTCGTGCGCCAGTGGCCGCCGCGGCCCAGGCCGGCGATCGGCTCGCCGCCGATGCCGAAGCTGCCGTCGCGTGCCAGCACCAGTTCGCCTGGCGTGCCGTTGGCGCCGCGGTAGAGGCCGATCACCGTCTCCGGATCGGCGGCCGGCTTGGCCGACGCGCCGGCCCGCTGCCAGAGGTAGCTGCCCGAGAGGATGCCCGCGCCCACCGCCACCAGCGGGTGCGCCGAGGCGGCCACCAGCAGGTTGTTCACCGAGGCCCCGCCCCAGAAGGCCGAGCTGGTCTGGTTGAAGCGCTGCTTCTTGTCGTCGGGCAGGGTGTCGGCGTACTGGATCAGGCCCAGCTTGAAGCCGATCAATGCGAGCAGGCCGATCGGCGTGGGGGTGACCAGCGGGTTGGTCTCGACCCCGCCCGCGCTGACGGCCAGGTGGGTGCTGAGGCTGTCGAGCACGGCGGCCTGGCGCGTGCTCAGGCCCGGCAGGGTCGTGCCGCCCGACGGGGCGGATTCCGGGGCGGGGGCGTCTTCGGCCCGCGCGGCCCCGCCGCACAGGCCCACAGTGAGGGCCAGCAGCAAGGGGCGCAGGAGGGGGAGGAGGGGGCGCATGCGAGGGGTCCGGGCTGGGTGGAAGGACCCCGGCGAACCGGCCTGCAGCCTGTCGGGCATCGCGGCCTTCGTCGGAGGAACCATGGCCTCCACGATAGGCAGCCGGCCTCGCGCGCACTCGCTTGAAAAGCGGCGCCTTCCCGGCCCGCTTCACCCCCGTGTCCAGCCCGTGTGCACAAGCGCACAGGCTGAGGCCTCGCGCCCGCCGCGCGCGCATCACGCGGGCAGAAAAAAGCCCCGGCAGGGCCGGGGCTGGAAAACCTGTTCGCTGTCACACGTTCAGGTTCCTGCTCAGGGAGGAAAGCAGGGGTGATCGCGCAAGCGCAAGCACCGTTACGTATCTTATCGGAAGCTGAAGCCGGGCTGTTCGGACGGCTTCTCCCCGGTCCCGGGGCCCGTGAAGCCCTCCGCGACAATGCGCACTTGGCCCGGCCTTGCCGGGCGCCGAACGGCCGCCCCGGCGCGGCCCTGCGACCGTGAGCACCTTCCTGCAACGCTTCCCCGCCACCCGCCCGCGCCGCCTGCGCCGCGACGCGGCCGTCCGCGCCATGGTGCGCGAGCACCGCCTGCACCCGAGCGACCTGATCCTGCCGGTCTTCGTGCTCGAAGGGGCGGGCCGCACGGAGGACGTGGCCTCCATGCCGGGCGTGCAGCGCCTGAGCCTGGACCGGCTGCTGCCCCTGGCCGAGCAGTGCGTCACGCTCGGCGTGCCGGCCATGGCCCTGTTCCCGGTGATCGACGATGCGCGCAAGTCCGACGACGGCCGCGAGGCCCTGAACCCCGAGGGCCTGGTGCCGCAGGTCGTGCGGACGCTGAAGGCGCGTTTCCCGCAGCTGGCGCTGATGACCGATGTCGCGCTCGACCCCTACACCGCCCACGGCCAGGACGGCCTGCTCGACCCCAGCGGCTACATCCTGAACGACGAGACGGTGGAGGTGCTGGTCGGCCAGGCCCTGGTGCAGGCCGAGGCCGGCGTCGACATGGTCGCGCCCAGCGACATGATGGACGGCCGCATCGGCGCCATCCGCGAGGCCCTGGAGGCCCACGGCCACATCCACACGCGGATCATGGCCTACAGCGCCAAGTACGCCAGCGCCTTCTATGGCCCCTTCCGCGACGCGGTGGGCAGCGCCGGCAAGCTGGGCAAGGCCGACAAGAAGGTCTACCAGATGGACCCGGGCAACAGCGACGAGGCGCTGCGCGAGGTGGCGCTGGACCTTGCCGAAGGCGCCGACATGGTCATGGTCAAGCCCGGCCTGCCCTACCTGGACATCGTGCGCCGCGTGAAGGACGAGTTCGGCGTGCCGACCTTCGCCTATCAGGTGAGTGGCGAGTACGCCATGCTCAAGGCCGCCGCCGCGAACGGCTGGCTGGCCCACGACGCCGTGATGATGGAAAGCCTGCTGGCATTCAGGCGCGCCGGGGCCGACGGCATCCTGAGCTACTTCGCGCTCGACGCCGCCCGCTGGCTGCGCGAGCACCCGCTGGATTGAGCGGTCCCGCGGTCCCCGCCCAGCCGGCCAGCGGCCACCCATCCGCGATGCGCATCTTCCACGTCAGCGAAGGCTTCCACGAGCTGCAGGTCCTGCCCGAGGGGCTGCCGACCAGCGGCTTCCTCTGGTTGGCCAGCGGCCGCCGCGCCTTCGAGGTCGGGCTGCCGGAAACCCAGGCTGCGCTCGCCCGATGGGGCGGCGGTGGCCTGGTCGATCTGCATGTCTCCGATCTGCTGAACCTGCAGCTGCCCTCGCAGTACGACTACACGAGCTGGTACGACTTGCTGGTCTTCCGCCGCCTCGCGGTCGGCAGCGGCACCAGCGCGCTCTTCCTCGACGAGCAGCACGGCACCGCCCAGACGGCGCGCCAGGCCCTGGCCTCGATCGACACCAGCCCGGTCGGCTTCGCCGTCTTCGACCGCGTGCTGATCACCGTGCACCCGACCGACTGCGCCGTGCGCGACTTCTTCATCGCCCGCCTGGCGCAGATGGCCGGCGGACCGCCGGTCAGCATCAGCGGCAGCGAGGCCCGGCCCGCGGCCGGCCGCCTGCCAGCCGGCCCGGCCGACCTGATGCTGCGCATCGTCAACCACATGGTCGACGGCTACCTCGACCTGCGCCGCCTGCTGACCCGCCAGCTCGGCTACCTGCAGGCCGAGCTGCTGAGCCCGCGCAGCCGCTTCGACAACTGGCAGGCCCTGCTCGACAGCCGCAACACCCTGCATGCGCTGGAGGACACCTGCGAAGACCAGCGCAGCGCCGTGCAGGAATGGATCGATGCGCTGGACGAATGGCCGGTCGAGCATGAACCCCAGGCCGCCCGCGAGCGCGAGCTGCTGCGGGTGCGCTCGCGCGACGTGCTCGAGCACATCGAGCGCGTGCTGGGCCATGTGCGACGGCTAGAGGGCTCGGTCGAGAGCGCCGTGCAGATGCACTTCTCGGCCCAGAGCAACCGGACGAACGACATCATGCGCACGCTGACGGTGCTGACCGCCGTCTTCATGCCCTTGAACCTGATCACCGGCTTCTTCGGCATGAACTTCGATTTCCTGCCCTTCATCCACAGCAGCACCGGCGTCTGGGCCACCACGGCGCTGATGGCCGGCACCGGCCTGGGCCTGCTGATCTACTTCCGCCGCAAGCGCTACCTCGGTCGCAGCGGCCAGCGCTGAAGCGCCGGCGGGGCCGGCGGCTCAGCCGCGGTCGGCGGCGCGCAGACGGTCGAGCGTGGCGCGGGCCAGGCAGAGGTCGTCCCAGGCCTTGGCCTTCTCCATCGGGCTGCGCAGCAGGTAGCTGGGGTGGTAGCTGACGATCGCCGGCCGGCCGAGCACCTGGTGCACCTGGCCGCGCAGGCGACCGAGCGGCGCGTCGCTGCCGAGCAGGCTCTGCACCGCATAGCGGCCCATCAGCAGCATCACGCGCGGCTGCACCAGGTCCAGCTGGCGCTGCAGGAAGGGCGCGCAGGCGGCCAGCTCCTCGGCGCTCGGATTGCGGTTGCCGGGCGGACGGCATTTCAGGGTGTTGGCGATGTAGGCCCCCTCGTGCTGCGGGGCCGCAGCCGGCGCCCCGCCGCGGCCGCGTCCCGCACGCGACACGCCGATCGCCGCCAGCATGCGGTCGAGCAGCTGGCCGGACTTGCCGACGAAGGGCAGGCCCTCGCGGTCCTCCTGCTCGCCCGGCGCCTCGCCGACGACCATCCAGTCGGCATCGCGCGGGCCGGCGTCCAGCACGGCCTGACGGCGCTGGGCGCACAGGCCGCAGGCCTGGCAGCCGGACACGGCGGTGGCCAGGGTCGGCCAGTCCATGCCCGCGACCGGCCCGGCGGGCAGGGCGCCCGGGCCGGCGGGCCGCAGGCCGGCGACGGCCGTGCCGCCGGCAGGCGCCGGGGCCGGAGCCTGGGCCTGGGCCGGAGCCGCATCCGTCGGCGCGGCGTCAGACCGCGGACGGAGCGCGGGGGCGGCGGGCGGCCGGGCCGGGGGCCGGGCGGCGGCGGGGGGCGGATCGATCCCGGGCGCCGGCTCGGCCGCGGCCGGCCGCGGGGCCGGCAGCTGCACGCCCAGCTCGGCCAGCATCGCGTGGCGGCGGGCGTCAAGCACGGGCGTCTCCGGCGGCGTCGAGCGGCAGGGCCATCACGATCGCATCCTCGCGCTGGCCTCGGCCGGCGGGGTAATAGCCCTTGCGCCGGCCCTGCTCGACAAAGCCGTAGCGGCGGTAGAGGCGCTGGGCGCCGGCATTCGAAGCACGCACTTCGAGCCAGAGCTTGGCGCAGCCCAGGCCGCGGCCCAGCACGCACAGCGCGTCCAGCAGGGTGCGACCATGGCCGCGGCCCTGGGCCTCGGGGTGGACGGTGAGGTTGAGCAGGTGCATCTCCTCGACCCCGACCATGCCGACCGAGTAGCCCAGCAGGCGCTCGTCCTCGACGGCGAACAACAGGGTGATGGGGTGGCCACTCAGCAGGGAATCCTGGAAATTGCCGCGGCTCCAGGGGAAGGCGTAGGCCTGCTGTTCGAGGGCCATCACGGCATCGAGGTCGCCAGCGCCCATGGGCCGCAGCCAGGTCGCGCCATGCTGGGCCGGCGGTCGGCTCATGCGGCGGATGCCGCCTGGGCGGCGCGGGCGGCCTCGCGCTCGGCCGTGGTCTGCGCGACCTTGTCGCGCCCATAGAGCGGCAGGGCCTGGGAGGCGTCCACGGCCTGGCCGGCCGCCCAGGCCGCGCCCGCCAGGTGCAGCAGCGCGGCACCGTCGAGGCGGGCCTGCGGCGCGGCGCGCGGGCCCGCGGCCAGGGCGCCCCAGGCTTCGGCGTGGACGTCCAGGCTGTTGCCGGCGATCCAGACCGGACCGTCGGCGGCGCAGCGGGCGGCCAGGGCCGCGGGGGCTTGCAGGCCGGGGGGCTCGACCGGGGTCCAGCCGCCGTCCGCGGCCCGGCGGTAGGCGGCGGCGTAGCACTCGTTCATGCGGGCATCGACGGCCACCCAGGCGGTCTCGCCCGGCGCCGGGCCCTGGCCGGCCGGCCAGGCCGCCACCGCCACGGCCAGCAGGCTGTCGAGGGCCAGCACCGGCTTGTCCAGGCCGAAGGCCAGGCCCTGGGCCACTGCGCAGGCGGTGCGCACGCCGGTGAAAGCCCCGGGGCCCCGGCCGAAGCCGATCGCGTCCAGGTCGGCGGCCGCAAGGCCGGCTTCGTCCAGCAGGCCCTGCAGCGCCGGCAGCAGCTGGGCGGACGCCTGGGCGCCGCCGGGCAGGGCCCGCTGGGCCGTGTGCGACCCTGCCTGCAGGGCCAGGTGCAGGGTGTCGGTGGCGGCATCGATCACGAGCAGCCGCGGCAGGGCATTCAGGGCGGGCATGGCCGTCCAGTTTAGGCGGCCGGCCTGTCTATGATCGGCCGCATGCCTGTGTCCGTCCTGCGCCTGTCGCGCATCCTGTCCGGCTGGCGGCTTGGCGAGCGTGGCCGGCTGCGGGCCCTGCTGCCCTTCCTGCTGCTGGCCGGGGGGGCGCTCGGGCCGGTCCGTGCAGCCCCGGCCGAGACGCTGCCCGGCGAGGTGCTTCAGGCCTTGCGCGCCGTCGGCCTGCCCCCCGACGCCCTGGCCGTCGAGGTGCGCCCGCTGGCCCGGGCCGACGCGGCTGCTCGCCTGGCCTGGCGCGAGACCGAAGCGCTGAACCCGGCTTCGCTGATGAAGCTGTTCACCACCGGCGTGGCGCTGGAGCAGCTGGGGCCGTCCTGGACCTGGCGCACGCCCGTCGCGCTCCACGGCCGGCTCGACGCCGAGGGCGTGCTGCACGGCGATCTGGTGATCCAGGGGCGCGGCGACCCCAGCCTCGTGCTGGAGCGCGTCTGGCTGCTGCTGCGCGAGCTGCGCGAACGCGGCCTGCGCGAGATCCGTGGCGACCTGCTGCTCGACCGCCGCGCCTTCGCGCTGCCCCCGCACGACCCCGCTGCCTTCGACGGCGAGGCCCTGCGGCCCTACAACGTCGGCCCCGACGCCCTGCTGCTGAACCAGCAGGTGCTGCGCCTGCGCCTGGTGCCCGAGCCCGAGGCCGGCCGCGTGCGGATCAGCCGCGAGCCGCCCGACGAGGCCGCGCCGGGCGCCGATTTCCTGCCCTTGGCCGCCCCCGGCACGCCCTGTGGCGACTGGCGTGCCGCGCTCACGCCGCGGCTGCAGCCCGGCCAGCCGCTGCGCCTGGCGGGGCGCTATCCGGCCGCCTGCGGCGAGCGCCTCTGGGCCTTCGCCGATCCCGAGCCCGCCCGCTATGCCGCCCGCCTGTTGCCCGCGCTGTGGGCCGAGCTGGGGGGCCGCCTGCAGGGCCGTGTGCGCGAGGCGCCGATGCCCGCCGGCGCGCGCCTGTGGTTCCATGCCGAATCGCCGCCCCTGGCCCATGTGGTGCGCGACATCAACAAGTTCAGCAACAACCCCATGGCCCGGCAGCTCGCGCTGACGCTGGCCCTGGAGGCGGGCCAGCCGCCCCGCGCGCCGATCGAAGGGCCCGAACCCGACCCCCTGGCCCTGCCGCCGCCGGCCACGCCCGAGGCCGCGCGACTGCTGATCGAGGCCTGGGTGCGCGAGCGCAGTGCGGGCGCCTGCCCGGCCGAGGCGCTACGGGTCGACAACGGCGCCGGCCTCTCGCGCGAGGGCCGCAGCACCATGCACTGCCTGGCCGGCTGGGTGGCTGCGCTCTGGTTCGGCCCGGCCATGCCGGAGCTGCTGGCCTCGCTGCCGGTGGCCGGGGTCGACGGCACCGCCCGCCGCCGCGATCGCGATTGGGGCCCGGCCCGCGGCCGGGCCTGGCTGAAGACCGGTTCGCTGCGCGACAGCCTGGGCCTGGCCGGCGTGGTGCAGGGCCGCTCGGGCCAGCGCTATGCCTTTGCCGCGCTGCTCAACCATGCGGACGCCGGCAAGGGTCGGCCGGTGCTCGATGCCCTGGTCCGCTGGACGGCCGAGGACGCCCCCGAGACCGCCGCCCGCCCGGCGGCCCCGTCGCGCGAGGCCGCGCGATGAGCAGCCCCGGCCCGCTGTGGGAGGCCGTCGGCCTGCTCGCGGCCACCCTGACCACCGCGGCCTTCGTGCCGCAGGTCTGGCTGAGCTGGCGCAGCGGCAACCTGGCCGGCGTGTCGATGGGCATGTATGCGGCCCTGGCCCTGGGCATCGCGCTGTGGCTGCTCTACGGCCTGGCGCTCGGCTCCTGGCCGCTGATCCTGGCCAATGCGGTCAGCCTGCTGCTGACCCTGGCCATGCTGGTGATGGCCTGGCGCTGGCGGCGCGCCCAGCGTGACGCGCCGACCGGGCCCTGAGCCACGCCGGGCGAGGGCCGCCCTCAGCCCTCCAGCAGGAACTGCATCTGGGTGCCCCCCAGCTCGATCAGGTCGCCGCTGCTGAGGTGGACCGGCTCGCCCCAGACGGCTTCGCCATTGACCTTCGGCCGGGCGGCGCCCTCGATGTGCGCGAGCAGGTAGCCGCCGGGTCGCTTGGTGATGGAGGCCACCTGCACCCCCGGCTTGCCCAGGGTGGTGACGACCTTGCTGAGCGCGACCTCGCGCCCGGCCGACGCACCGTTCAGCACCCGGATGCTGGCCTGCAGCACCCCGACGGCGGTGGCCTGCCCTGGCACGGTCAGTGCCGGCAGGCCTTCGCCGCTTCGGGTGTAGGGCTGGCCGCGCAGCGTGACGGTGGTCTCGTAGTCGATCGCCTCGGCCGCCAGAAAGCGCAGCCGGTACTTGCCGATCTCCACCACATCGCCATGGATCAGGACCTGGCGCCGGATGGCCTTGCCGTTGATGTAGGTGCCGTTGGTGGAGTTGAGGTCCTCGATGACGAAGCCCTCGCCGGTCTGCTGCAGCACCGCGTGCTCGCCGCTGACGGCGAGGTTGTCGATCACGATGTCGTTGTGCGGGCGTCGTCCCAGGCGGGTGCGGTCCTTGGTGAGCGCAACCTCCTTGATGACGAGCCCGTCGAGCGACACGATCAGCTTGTTCATGGACACAACCTTGTGATCCCGGGTCGTCGACGCTCCCTGTCGCCCGGGTGGACCCTGGTGGGGGGCTGATCCGCTCAGCCGCGCCGTCGCGACCACCACCGACGGGCCGGCACGGCCGGTCCGAGGGCGCGGATCAACACCAGGGAAATGTTATCGCGCCCACCCGCCTGGTTGGCGGCCTCGACCAGCGCCTGTGCAGTCGGCTGCAGCGGGGCGTCCGGGTCCAGCAGCCGGGACAGCCCGGCCTCGTCGAGCATGTCGCTCAGCCCGTCCGAGCAGAGCAGCAGCCCGTCGCCGGCCTGCAGCGGATGCCAGGCCAGTTCCGCTTGCACGCCGGGCTCGACGCCCAGGGCCCGGGTCACCAGATGGCGGTGAGCGGCTGCATGCGCCTGGGCCGCTGCGATCAAGCCGGCGTCGATCTGCTCTTGCAGCAGCGAGTGGTCGCGGCTGAGCTGCTGCAGGCCCCGGGGCCCCCAGCGGTAGGCCCGCGAATCGCCGATGTGCGCCAGCTGCACGCCCTGCGCCTGCAGCACCGCAAGCACCAGCGTGGTCCCCATGCCGGCCCAGGCCGGATGACGGCGCGCGGCATCGAGGATCTGCTGGTTGGTCTCGCCGATCGCGCTCTGCAGCCGCGGGCCGAGCGTGGCCGGCTCGGCCTGCCGGCCGGCGCCGGCCAGCCAGGGGGCCAGACGCTGCATCAGGCCGTCGACAGCGAGCTGGCTGGCCACTTCCCCGGCGTTGTAGCCGCCCATCCCGTCGGCCAGCACCACCAGGCCGGTGGCGGCGTCGACGCCGAGCGCGTCCTCGTTGTTCTGCCGCATGCGGCCGGTGTCGCTGGCGCTGGCGTAGTCGTAGCGGAGGGCGGACGTCACGGGGCGATTCGGCGGCGGGGCAAGCGGCATCATCGCTCGGGGGCGCGGCCCGGCTGCAGCCTCTCCAGCGCCTCGGCCACGGCCGCGGCGTGATCGGGGCGGTCGTCGGGCTGCGGCGCCAGGCAGTGGCGGACCAGCGTTTCCAGGGCCTGTGGGCACCCCGGCTGCGGAGAGCGCAGCCGGGGCGGCGGGCCGCCGGCCCGGGCGCGCAGGCGCTCCGGCAGCGGCAGGCCGGCATGCGGCAGCGCGCCGTCGAGCATCAGGAAGAGCAGGGCCCCGAGGCTGTAGAGGTCGCTGCGGGCATCGACCGGGGCCCCGGCCAGCAACTCCGGCGCCTGGGTGTCGAGGCTGCCGAGCGCGGTGCCGGTGCGGGTCGTGTCCGCGCCGTCGAGCCGCGCCAGGCCGAAATCAGCCAGCTTAAGCAGGTTGCGGGCCGGATCGATCAGCAGGTTGGCCGGTTTCAGATCGCGGTGCAGCACGCCATGCCGGTGGGCATGGTCCAGCGCGCGGGCGATGCGTGCGCCCAGGTGCAGCACCGTCGGCAGCGGCAGCGGCCGGCCCGGCGGCAGGGCCTTGCCCAGATCGCCCCCGGCGATGTCGTCCATTGCAAGGTAGTCGCTGCCGTCGGCTGCCCGGCCCGCCTCGTGCACACGCAGCAGATCCGGGTGCAGCAGGCGCGCCGCGATCGTGGCTTCCTGGAGGAAGCGACGCCTTCGGTCCGCGGCGTCCGGGCCCTCCGCAGGCCGCAGCCGCTTCAGGGCCACCCGGCGGCCGTCCCGGCTGTCGCGCGCGGCCAGCACCTCGGCACTGCCCCCTGCCCCGATCCAGCCGTCGATCCGGTAGGGCCCGAGCATCGCCGGCAGGCTGGCGGGGACCGGCCGCAGCCGACGCTCCGGGACGCGCAGGCCCTCCCAGGCCGGAGGCGGCACTGCGGGGACGGGCATGACGCCGGGGCGCCGCACAGGGCCCATGCGGGCGGGCCCGTTCCGGTCAGTGGGTGGCCGTCCTGCGGCCCAGCAGCTTGCCGATGCCCAGCACCAGCAGCGCCCCGGCGATGCCGGCCCCGTACTTCAGCGCGTCGCTTTCCTGAAGCTTCGGCATGGAGGCCATGACGTCGGGGTTGATCAGCGCGGGGTCGGTCACGGCCATGGTGCCGGCGATCCAGCCCAGCAGCATGCCGCCGACCGTGATGATCATCGGGAAGCGGTCCATCAGCTTGATGACCAGCTGCGAGCCCCAGACGATGATCGGAATGCTGACCAGCAGGCCGAAGATCACCAGCGGCATCTGGTGGTCGCCCGCGCTCTCGGCTGCACCGGCGATGGCGATCACGTTGTCGATGCTCATCACCAGGTCGGCGACGATCACCGTCTTCACCGCGGCCCAGAGCTTGTCGGAGGCCTGGATGTTGGCGTGCTCGTCCTCGTGCTCGGGCATCAGCAGCTTCACGCCGATCCAGACCAGCAGCACGGCGCCGACGATCTTCAGCAGCGGGATCTGCAGCAGGGTCAGCGCGAAGAAGATCAGGATCACGCGCAGGCCGATCGCGCCGGCCGTGCCCCACAGGATGCCCAGGCGGCGCTGGGCCGGCGGCAGCTTGCGGCAGGCCAGCGCGATGACCACCGCGTTGTCGCCACCGAGCAGGATGTCGATCATGATGATCTGCCCGACGGCAATCCAGAACTCGGGGGTCATCAGGGCTTCCATCGGAGATCCTCTCGGCGTGGTTTCGGGGCCTCCCGGTCCGCGGTGGCGGGCCGGGAAGGCAACAGCGCGGGAGTGTAGGGGCCTGCCGTGACCTGCCTGTGCGTAGAGATACGCATCGCGTCAGCCGGCGCCGCCGCAAGCAAAACGGGGCCCCGAAGGGCCCCGTTGCAGGGAGAGGCTGGGCGGCGCGGGCCGCCTCAGCTCACAGCTTGGCCTTGAGCAGGCGGGCCATTTCCGAGGGGTTGCGGGTCACGGTGAAGCCGCATTCCTCCATGATGGCCAGCTTGGCATCGGCGGTGTCGGCGCCGCCCGAGATCAGCGCGCCGGCATGGCCCATGCGCTTGCCCGGGGGGGCGGTGACGCCGGCGATGAAGCCGACCACCGGCTTCTTCATGTTCGCCTTGCACCAGCGCGCGGCTTCCGCCTCGTCCGGACCGCCGATCTCGCCGATCATGATCACCGCATCGGTGTCCGGATCGTCGTTGAAGGCCTGCATCACGTCGATGTGCTTGAGGCCGTTGATCGGGTCGCCGCCGATGCCGACCGCGCTCGACTGGCCCAGGCCCAGCTCGGTGAGCTGCGCGACGGCTTCATAGGTCAGCGTGCCGGAGCGGCTGACCACGCCGATGCGGCCCTTGCGGTGGATGTGGCCCGGCATGATGCCGATCTTGATTTCCTCGGGCGTGATCAGGCCCGGGCAGTTGGGGCCCAGCAGCAGGGTCTTCTTGCCGCCGGCGGCTTCCTTGGCCTTCATCTTGTTGCGCACGACCAGCATGTCCTTCACGGGAATGCCTTCGGTGATGCAGATGACCAGGTCCAGATCGGCCTCGACCGCTTCCCAGATCGCCGCGGCGGCGCCTGCCGGCGGCACGTAGATCACCGAGACGGTCGCGCCCTGGGCCTGGGCGGCTTCCTTGACGGTCGCGTAGATGGGGATGTCCGAGAACTTCTCGCCCGCCTTCTTCGGATTCACGCCGGCGACGAAGGCGTTCTTGCCGTTCGCGTAGGCCTGGCAGCCCAGGGTGTGGAACTGGCCGGTCTTGCCGGTGATGCCCTGGGTGATGACCCGGGTGTCCTTGTTGATCAGGATGCTCATGGTGGGGTCCTTCCGGGTCAGGCGGCAGCGGCGGCGGCGACGACCTTGGTGGCCGCGTCGGCCATGGTGTCGGCGCTGATGATCGGCAGGCCGGATTCGGCCAGGATCTTCTTGCCCAGGTCCTCGTTGGTGCCCTTCATGCGCACCACCAGCGGCACCGACAGGCCCACCGCGCGCGAGGCGGTGACCACGCCCTCGGCGATGGTGTCGCAGCGCATGATGCCGCCGAAGATGTTGACCAGGATGGCCTTCACGTCGGGGTTCTTCAGCATGATCTTGAAGGCCTCGGTGACCTTCTCGGCGGTCGCGCCGCCGCCCACGTCCAGGAAGTTCGCCGGCTCGCCGCCGAAGAGCTTGATGGTGTCCATGGTGGCCATGGCCAGGCCGGCGCCGTTGACCAGGCAGCCGATGTTGCCGTCGAGCTGGATGTAGGCCAGATCGAACTTGCTGGCCTCGATCTCCGCCGGGTCTTCCTCGTCGAGGTCGCGGTAGGCGACGATCTCCGGGTGACGGAACAGCGCGTTCGCGTCGAAGTTGAACTTCGCGTCGAGCGCGATCAGCTTGCCCTGGCTGTCGCAGTTCAGCGGATTGATCTCGACCAGCGAGGCGTCCGTCTCCATGTAGCAGCGGTACAGGTTCTGGAAGAGCTCGACCGCCTGGGCATGCGAACCCTCCGGCAGGCCGATCGCCGCGGCGATCTTCTTGGCCTGCGCGTCACCCAGACCGGTCAGCGGATCGATCACCTCGGTGATGATCTTCTCGGGCGTGCTGTGGGCGACTTCCTCGATGTCCATGCCGCCTTCGCTGGAGGCGATGAAGGCCACCTTCTGCGTCGCGCGGTCGGTGACCAGCGAGACGTAGTACTCCTTCTTGATGTCCGCGCCTTCCTCGATGTAGAGGCGGCGGACCTTCTGGCCTTCGGCTCCGGTCTGATGCGTGATCAGCTGCATGCCGAGGATCTGGCTGGCCAATTCCTTGACGCCGTCGAGGCTCTTGGTGACCTTCACGCCGCCGCCCTTGCCGCGGCCGCCGGCGTGGATCTGGGCCTTCACGACCCAGACCGGGCCGCCCAGCTGCTGCGCGGCCTCGACGGCCTCCTGCACGGTGAACGCGGGGATGCCGCGCGGGACCGGTACGCCGAACTGGCGCAGGATGTCCTTGCCTTGGTATTCGTGGATCTTCATCTGCGGAGCCTCTTCGAGGTCATGGGTGCTGCACCACGGGTGCGGGTGCAGCGGTCGGGAAGTCGATGGCCCGGCCGATCGGCGCCGGGTCTCGACCGGTCGCGTCCGAACCCTTCCGGCCCGAGGCGGTGGCAAAGCCACCACAGGGGGCGAGGACAGGGTCGAGGACGGCGTCGGGGGCGGTGGACATCGCGGGTGAGCGAAGAACCCCCGGGCGGACACGCGGTGCCGTCCATGGAGCACTTCACTCTATCATGGTGCGTTGCAGCATCTTCCGGTCCGAGGGCCGGTGGATGCGGCGTCTTGCGGGAGGGCCAGGACCCCGGCGGGCGGACGACGAGGCCGGATGTCTCGGCCCCGTCATCGGATCCGCGGAGAATTTCAAGCCCCCACGCTGACGCAGGCCTTGCCCCCGTGCCGCCGCTCGGCCCGATCCCCTCCTTCCCTGACGTCTCGCCCTGCCATGACCTCCCGACCCGCGCGCATCTTCATCGACGGTGAAGCCGGCACCACCGGCCTGGGCATCCGCGAACGCCTCCAGGGCCTGTCCGGCGTGGAGCTGGTGTCCATCGATCCGGCCCAGCGCAAGGATCCGCAAGCCAAGCAGGCCCTCATGGCCGGCGTCGACCTGGTCGTGCTGTGCCTGCACGACGATGCAGCCCGCGAGTCCGTCGCGCTTTGCGATGCGTTGCCGGGGGGCGGCCCGAAGATCGTCGATGCCAGCACCGCCCATCGCGTCGCACCGGGCTGGACCTACGGTTTCCCCGAGCTCTCGGCCGCGCAGGACGCTGCCGTGGCGTCGTCGCGCCGGGTTGCCAACCCCGGTTGCTACCCGACGGGTGCCATCGCATTGCTGCGGCCGCTCATCGAGGCCGGTCTGCTGGTGGCCGACCACCCGGTCGCCATCCACGCGGTCAGCGGCTACTCTGGCGGCGGTCGGGGGATGATCGAGGCCTACGAGGCGCCCGACAGCACCGCCCCGGCCTTCGAGCTCTACGGTCTCGCGCTGGAGCACAAGCACGTCGCCGAGATCATGGCCTACGGCGGGCTCGGCCGCCGGCCGATCTTCGTGCCCAGCGTCGGCCGATTCAAGCAGGGCATGTTGGTGCAGATCGCCTTGCACCTTGACCTGCTGCCGGGCCGACCCACCCCCGAGGTCCTGCAGGCGGCGCTGGCCTCGCATTACGCAGGCAGCGAGTGGGTTCAGGTGCTGTCGCCCGAGGCCCTGGCGGCCGAGGGGGCCAAGCTTGAGCCCGAAGCCCTGAACGACAGCAACCGGCTGGAACTGCGGGTCTATGGCAACGCCACCCGGGGGCATGCCCTGCTGGTGGCCCGACTGGACAACCTCGGCAAGGGGGCTTCGGGCGCGGCGGTGCAGAACCTGCGGCGCATGTTGGGCGTCTGAGGCCGGGCACCGGACCGGCGGTCGGACCGCAGTCTGCGGTCCATGCCCAGGGCTTCAGTCGTTGTCGCTGTCGCCGCGACCGTTCACCACCGCCCGCACGACCTCGGGCGGGAAGCCGCGGCCCGCCAGGAAGCGCATCTGGCGGGCCCTTTCGCCCGGATCGCTGCTGACTTCGCCGTAACGGCGCAACCACAGGGCCTGGGCATGACCCCGGTCGGCCGCGCGCAGCAGGGCCGCCTGGTCTTCGTCCGGCGCCAGCCCGTGGCGCGCGAGTTCCTGGCGGATGCGCGGGCTGCCGTGGCGGCCACTGCGGGCCTGGATGCGGCCTTCGACGAAGCGTCGGGCGTTCAGCAGGTCGAGGCCTTCCAGCCAGGCGATCAGCGGTTCGATCAAGGCCTGCGCAGCCGCTGTCTCCTCGGCGTCCTGCAGCTCCGGCCGTGACCCGCGCCGCAGGCTGGCCCGCAGCTTCTGGCGCATTTCCTCGGGGCTGTGCTCCCGCCGGGCCAGCAGGCTGAGGGCCCGGGCCTTGAGCCGGCGGAGCCGGTCGTCGGGGAGGGCGTCCGCCGCCGTCGGGGCACCGGCCGTTGGGGGGAGGCCGGCCATCAGCGCCTCGGCGGGGTCTGCGGACTCACGGGGCCGCATCCTGCCCTGCGGCGGGGCGCTCAGACGCCGTCTGCGGCGGTGGCGCCGGAGGCGCCGCCGCCCTTGCGGCCGCTTTTGGCCGGAGGCGGATTCGCCGGCCCGTCGACCCCGGGAAGCAGCGGGACGCCCAGCGACGCGCGCACCTTGTTCTCGATCTCGCGGGCCAGATCACGGTTCTCGCGCAGGAACTCGCGGGCGTTGTCCTTGCCCTGGCCGATCTTCTCGCCGTTGTAGGCATACCAGGCGCCGGACTTCTCGATGACCTTGGCGGTCACTCCCATGTCGATGATCTCGCCCTCGCGGCTGATGCCTTCGCCGTAGAGGATGTCGAAATCGGCGGTCTTGAAGGGCGGGCTGACCTTGTTCTTGACCACCTTGACCTTGGTCTCGCTGCCGATGACCTCGTCGCCGCGCTTGATGCTGCCGACGCGGCGGATGTCCAGTCGCACCGAGGCATAGAACTTCAGCGCATTGCCGCCGGTGGTCGTTTCCGGGCTGCCGAACATCACGCCGATCTTCATGCGGATCTGGTTGATGAAGATGACCATGCAGTTGGTCTTCTTGATCGTCGCCGTCAGCTTGCGCAGGGCCTGGCTCATCAGGCGGGCCTGCAGGCCGGGGAGGCTGTCGCCCATCTCGCCCTCGAGCTCGGCCTTGGGCGTGAGGGCAGCAACCGAGTCGATGACGATGAGATCCACCGAGCCCGAGCGCACCAGCGCGTCGACGATTTCGAGGGCCTGCTCGCCGGTATCCGGCTGGCTGATCAGCAGCTCCTGCAGGTTCACGCCGAGTTTCTGGGCGTACTGCGCGTCAAGCGCATGCTCCGCATCGATGAAGGCGCAGGTGCCCGCGGCCTTCTGCATCTCGGCGATGACCTGCAGCGTCAGCGTGGTCTTGCCCGAGGACTCCGGGCCGTAGATCTCGATCACCCGGCCGCGGGGCAGGCCGCCCACCCCCAGTGCGGTGTCCAGGCCCAGCGAGCCGGTCGAGACCACCTGGATGTCTTCCACCGCCTCGCCCGCACCGAGACGCATGATCGTCCCCTTGCCGAACTGCTTTTCGATCTGGGCCAGCGCGGCTTGAAGGGCCTTGGTTTTTTCGGGGTTCACGGTGGGGTTCGGGGTGTCCATGACAGTCTCCATGCATCGCAGGCGGTGGACCCGGATTATCCCGAAGGCTGTTTGTTTGTACAGCTTTTTCGGGGGGAGGCCGCACACGGCTCCCTACAATGACGGCACAACAGCGAAAACAGGACCGCAGTCCAGGAGACGGGCCATGAGGATACTCATCGCAGAGGACGATCAGGTGCTGGCCGACGGCCTGCTCCGCACGCTCAGGCAGGGGGGCTATGCGGTCGACCAGGTCAGTTCGGGTTCCCAGGCCGACGCGGCCCTCGCGGGTCAGGATTTCGACCTGCTGATCCTTGACCTGGGCCTGCCGAAGATGCATGGCCTGGAGGTGCTGCGCAAGCTGCGTTCGCGCGGCAACAGCCTTCCGGTGCTGATCCTGACGGCGGCCGACAGCGTCGAGCAGCGCGTGAAGGGGCTGGATCTCGGCGCCGACGACTACATGGCCAAGCCCTTCGCCCTGGCCGAGCTGGAGGCGCGGGTCCGCGCCTTGACCCGTCGCGGTCTGGGCACCGCGTCGAGCTTGATCAAGCATGGTCCGCTCAGCTTCGATGCAACGGGCCGGGTGGCCTATCTGAACGAGCAGATGATCGAGCTGTCGGCCCGCGAGCTGAGCTTGCTCGAGGTCTTGCTGCAGCGCGCCGGCCGCCTGGTCAGCAAGGACCAGCTGATCGAGAAGCTCTGTGAATGGGGCGAGGAGGTCAGCAGCAACGCGATCGAGGTCTACATCCACCGCCTGCGCAAGAAGATCGAGCAGGGCCCGGTTCGCATCGCGACGGTGCGGGGCCTGGGCTACTGTCTCGAAAAAATCAGTAATTGAGGCCCGAGGACAAGGAGCTACTGGACTTCCATCGAAAAAAAGCCCGCTTGCGCGGGCTTTTGTGCATCAGACGTTGCAGCCGTGAACGGCTACTTGTCCTCAGGCGCGAGTTTGGCGGCGGCGTGCCACGGCACCCACAACACCCAGGCCGGCCAGCATGAGGGCCACGGTGCGAGGTTCCGGCACGGCGGCAACTTGCACGCTGTACAGCTTGGCGCCGTTCAGGAAATCTTCCGACGAGTTCGTCAGGCTGACGTCAAACGAACCGGTGCTGCCGGCCAGGAAGAAGATTTCCACGGTTTGCTTCGGATCGAACGTTGCGAACGTCTTGCTGAAGCTGGTCGTGCCCAGTTCGAAGGTCACGGTGTCCGTGTTCGCGCCAGTGCGAGCGCCGCCGATCTCGAACGTCGCCTTGTACAGCTGGCCGCCGGTCAGGTTCACGGAGCGGGTCAGTTCGCCCGGGTCGTTGCCGATGAGGTCAACGAAGTTGCCTTCGGTGGTGACACCGAAGTTGATGCCACTGGCCGGAAGCAGGTCGACATTGCCGCCCACGACCGTCCACGGGCCAAAGCTGCTCTTGTTCAGGCCGGTGGTGTACGAATCAAAGTCGTCGAAGAAGACGACTTGGGCTTGGGCCGCGGTGGCAGCACCCAGACTCAGACCAGCGACAGCGATCAGTTTCTTAAGGGAATTCATGGAGCTCTCCGTCATCATGATGGGCGTGCGGCCCGTATGACACGCACAGCCCTAGTGTCGGCGATTCGACAGAGGCTATGAGGGTGAACCCCTTGAACGGGTGGGCGCTATGGGCACCCTGGAGACACCCCGGCTGGGGGGGTGAAGCGGGCGGCTATCCTGCCCGCATGGCGTCACACCTGCGCGAGCAGCGCTCCCTGTTCGGCGAGATCCTGGACTGGATGCTCGCCCCCCTGCTGCTGCTGTGGCCGATGAGCGTCGCGCTGACCTGGCTGGTCGCGCAGGACATCGCACACCATCCCTACGACCGCGCGCTGGGCGAAACGGCAAGGGCGCTGGCGCAGCAGCTGCAGGTGCTTCCGGGGGGGCGCCAGGGGCAGCCGCGGCTGCGCTTCGAGCTGCCCCCGGCGGCGGTCGAGATCCTGCGCTCCGATGCGGCGGACGAGCTGCACTTCCAGGTGCTGGGCAGCCATGGCGAACTGCTCGGCGGCGTGCGCGACCTGCATGTTCCCCTGGAGGAGGAGGGCCGTGCACCGCTGGGCGAGCTGCGCTTCCGCGACGATCTGCTGCATGGCGAGCCGGTCCGCGTCGCCTTCCTGTGGGTGGCCCCGACCGAGGCCGGGGCGACGACCCCGGCGCTCGTTCAGGTGGCGGAGACGCTCGGCAAGCGCTCGCGCCTGGCCAACGAGATCATCAAGGGCGTGATCCTGCCGCAGTTCGTGATCCTGCCCGTCGCGGTCCTGCTGGTGTGGTTCGCGCTGGCGCGCGGCATCGCGCCGCTCAACGAACTGCAGCGCCGCATTCGTCGCCGGGAGGCCGACGATCTCAGCCCCATCGACGAGCGGGCGGCCCCGGAGGAGGTCGCGCCCCTGGTGCAGGCGATCAACGACCTGCTGGCCCGGCTGGACCGCTCGCTCACCACCCAGAAGCGATTCCTGGCCGATGCCGCGCACCAGCTCAAGACCCCGCTGGCGGGCCTGCGCACCCAGGCCGAACTGGTTCAGCGCGACATCGATCGCGGGGAGACCGATCCCGACATGCTCAAGCGTTCGCTGCAGCAGATCGCGCGCTCCAGCCAGCGCGCGGCCCACATGGTGAACCAGCTGCTGGCCATGGCCCGTGCCGAGCAAAGGCAGCAACTGCTGCCGCGGGAGGCGGTCGATCTGGTCCAGCTCTCGACCGAGGTCACCCGCGATTTCGTGCCCCAGGCCCTGGAGCGCAGGATCGACCTCGGCTTCGAGCCGCCGCCGGTCGACCGCCCGGCCCGGGTGCTGGCCCATCCGCTCTTGCTCGGCGAGCTGATCCGCAACCTGGTCGACAACGCCCTGCGCTACACGCCGGCCGGGGGCACGGTCACCGTGCGTGTCGTGGCCGAGCCGGACGAGGTGCTGCTGCAGGTCGAGGACTCCGGGCCCGGCATCGCACCGGCCGAGCGTGAGCTGGTCTTCCAGCCCTTCTACCGATCCCTCGGCACCGAGGTGGATGGTTCCGGCCTGGGCCTGGCCATCGTGGCCGAGATCGCGCGTCAGCACGAGGGCCACCTGAGCCTCGACGCCCTGCATGCCGAGCCGCTGCCCGAGGGGCTGAGCCCCGGACTGCGGGTCACGCTTGCGCTGCCCTGCCTGGTGCCGGAAGCCGGACCGGCCGAACCCCCGGCCATCGATCCGGACGACGCCAGCGAGGTGCATCCCTGAGCTGCGGCCGGTCGCAGCGCAAGGTTTCCGCGCCTCAGCGCTGCATCAGGCCGCGGCTGCGCGCGATCGACATCAGCATGCCCAGGCCCAGGCCCAGGGTGACCATGGCCGTGCCGCCGTAGCTGATGAAGGGCAGCGGGATGCCGACCACCGGCAGGATGCCGCTGACCATGCCTATGTTGACCATCGCGTAGGTGAAGAAGCCCAGGGTGATCGCGCCGGCCAGCAGGCGCGAGAACAGCATGGGCGCCTCGGCCGCGATCACCAGGCCGCGCAGGATCAGGAAGCTGAAGCAGCCCAGCAGCATGAGCCCGCCGAGGAAGCCGAACTCCTCCCCCACGGCGGCGAAGATGAAGTCGGTCGTGCGCTCGGGAATGAACTCCAGATGGGTCTGGGTGCCGTTCATGAAGCCCTTGCCGCCGAGCCCGCCGGAGCCGATGGCGATCATGCCCTGCAGGATGTGGAAGCCCTTGCCCAGGGGATCGCGCGTCGGGTCGAGCAGCGTGCAGACACGCTGCTTCTGGTAGTCGTGCAGCACCACCCAGTCCATGCCCGGTTCGCAGAGCGTGTCGCCCAGGACGATCAGGGCGACCACGCCGATCGAGCCGGCGAGCACCACGGGAAGGATCAGCTTCCAGCTCAGGCCGGCGAAGAACATCACGTAGAGCCCGCCGGCCAGGACCAGCAAGGAGGTGCCGAGGTCGGGCTGCTTCATGATCAGCCCGACCGGCACGGCCAGCAGCAGCCCGGCGACGAGGAAGTCCAGCGCCCGGAGCTGCCCTTCGCGGCGCTGGAACCACCAGGCCAGCATCAAGGGCATCGCGATCTTCATGATCTCGCTGGGCTGGGCCACGATCAGGCCCAGGTCCAGCCAGCGTGTCGCCCCCTTGCGGGTGATGCCGAAGAGCGCGACGCCGACCAGCAGCACCACGCCCAGCGCGTAGATCGGCAGCGCCAGCCGCATCAGCTGCTGCGGCGGCACCTGGGCGATCAGGAACATCACCGTGGCGGCCAGCAGCATGTTGCGGCCGTGGTCGACGAAGCGCGTGCCGTGGTCGTAGCCCGCCGAATACATCACCACCAGGCCCATGGCCGCGAGCATCAGCACGGCCAGCAGCAGCAGGCCGTCGAAGCCGCTGAAGAAGGGCCGCAGGCGGTGCAGCAAGGAGGGCTGTTCGATGATCGTGCTCATCGGCGCGGCGCGCTGGCAGGCGCGGTCGGGAAGGGGCCGGGCGCCGCGGGGCGCGATGCCGGCAGGGGCGCACGGGCAGGGCTTGAGGCTGCGGCGGAGGCCGGCGGGGCAACGGGCGGGACTGCGGGCACGGCATCGACCGCGCTGGCGCCGGCGGGCGAAGGCCCTGCCGTGGCGCTGGCTGCCGGGGCCTCGGCCGTGGGGCCGCCGGCCACTGATTGCTCCGGGGCCGGCCCCAGGGCGGGCAGGGGCACCTCGGCCGCCTGGCGCGGCGTGCCGATCGGCGCGGCCACCCGGCCTTCGCGGACCAGGGCCAGGTCGTCCTCGCTCGGGTACTGCCCGGTCAGCAGGTAGTCCAGGACGCGCCGCGCGATCGGAGCCGCAGCCTCGGCGCCGAAGCCGGCGTTCTCGACGATCACCGCCAGCGCGACCTGCGGGGCCTCGACGGGGGCGAAGGCGGTGTAGAGCGAGTGGTCACGCAGGTACTCGTCGATGCGCGCCTTGTTGTACTTCTCGTTCTGGCGGATGCCCACGGCCTGGGCCGTGCCGGTCTTGCCGCCGCTGGTGTAGGTCGCGCCCGCGAAGACCCGGGTGGCCGTGCCTTCCAGCGTGACGCCCTGCAGGCCGCGCAGCACGGCGGCGACATGCTCGGTGCGCAGGGGCAGCGCGGGCAGTTCGGTGCCCGGGACGCTGACCCGGCGGTGGTGCACCGGGTCCTCGATCTCGCGGACGATGCGCGGCTCGTGGCGCTGGCCCCCCGAGACCAGGGTCGACATGGCGTAGGCCAGCTGCAGCATCGTGAAGTTGTTGTAGCCCTGGCCGATGCCCAGCGAGATCGTTTCGCCCGCGTACCAGCGCTGGTGCTCGGGGCGCTTGTAGGTCGCGCGCTTCCAGGCCGTCGAGGGCAGCACGCCGGTGACCTCGCCCTGCAGGTCGATGCCGGTCTTGCGGCCGAAGCCGAAGGGTTCCAGCTGGGCGTGCATCAGGTCCACGCCCATGTCGTTGGCCAGCTGGTAGTAGTAGACGTTGCTGGACTTGACGATGGATCGGTAGAGGTCCACGGCGCCCAGGCCATGGTCGCCGTGGCTGCGGAAGACGTGGTTGCCGAACACGAAGGAGCCGTTGTCCATCGTGATCTGGCCGGGGGTGCGCTTGCCGGTATTGAGCGCCGCCATGGCCATGAAGGGCTTGAAGGTCGAGCCGGGCGGGTAGGTGCCGCGCAGCGCACGGTTGAGCAGGGGCTTGTCGATGCTTTCGTTGAGCGCCTTCCAGTTCTCGACATCGATGCCGTCGACGAAAAGATTGGGGTCGAAGGTCGGCTTGCTGACGAAGGCCAGCACCTCGCCATTGCGCGGATCGATGGCCACCAGCGCGCCGCGCCGCTCGCCGAACATCTGCTCGACCAGGGCCTGCAGCTTGATGTCGATCGACAGGCGGATCGTCTGACCCGGGGTGGGTGGGCTGGCGGACAGGCGCCGCACCGGCCGGCCGCTGGCGCTGGTCTCGACCTGCTCGAAGCCGGTCAGGCCGTGCAGCTCGCGCTCGTAGCGCTGCTCGACGCCGAGCTTGCCGATGTACTCCGTGCCCTGGTAGTTGGCCGCGTCCTCGCTGTCCTCGATGGCGGCCTGTTCATTGCGGTTGATGCGGCCGATGTAGCCCAGCACATGGCTGGCCAGCTCGCCGTAGGGGTAGTGGCGGAACAGCCGCGCCTTGATGTCGACGCCCGGGAAACGGAAGCGCTGCGCGGTGAAGCGTGCAACCTCCTCGTCGCTGAGCTTGCTGCGGATCGGCAGCGACTCGAAGCGCTTGCCGTCGGCCATCAGCCGCTTGAATCGGCGGCGGTGGACGGGCGTGATCTCGACCAGCTCGGCCAGCGCGTCGATCGTCGCTTCCAGATCCTTGATCTTGTTCGGCGTGATCTCCAGCGTGTGCGCCGCGTAGTTGTTCGCCAGCACCACGCCGTTGCGGTCGACGATCAGGCCCCGGTTGGGCACGATCGGCAGCACCGAGATGCGGTTGGCCTCGGCCTGGGTCGCCAGGTCCTCGTGGCGCACCACCTGCAGCCAGTGCAGGCGCAGGCCGAGCAGGCTGAAGCCGAACAGCACGGCCAGCCCGGCCACCACCACCCGGCGATGAAAGCGCCGCAACTCGCCCTGGGTGTCGCGCAGCTCGATGGGGTGGCGCGTGCTCATCGACGCAGACGGGGGCTCACAGCGGGCGGTTCTCGTCCGGGTCCGGGGCCCGGCGCTGCGGCGCGAGCAGCAGGTGCACGACCAGCGGCCAGAGCGCGGCCTCGATCAGCGGTGCGGCCATCAGCGACCAGCCGGGGAAGCTGCCGCCGGCCACCATCCGAACCAGCAGCGCCATGCCCTGGGCCGCCGCGAACAGCGGCAGCACGTGCAGGGCCTGCGTCGGCGTCGAGAACCACAGCAGGCGGCGGTGAATGGTGATCGCGAAGAAGCTCAGCAGCGAATAGGCCAGTGCGTGCTGGCCGAGCAGCGCGGTCTGGTGCACATCGGTCAGCAGCCCGAAGACGAAGGCCCAGCCCATGCCCACCCGCCGCGGCTGATGGACGTTCCAGAAGACCAGCACCAGGGCCAGCATGTCCGGCCGCATCGGCTCGCGGCCGAGCGGCAGCATGTTCAGCAGCAGGGCCACCCCGAGCGAGAAGCCGATGAACCAGGGCTTGGCCGGCAGCAGCAGCTGGTCGGCGGCGCGCGGCATGATCATCGCGACGCTCCCGAGGCCGCGGCCCGCGGCGGGCTTGCGGCCGGAGCGTCCTCGGCCGTGGGGCAGGCGGCCTCCTCGGCCGATCCGGGCCGCGGCAGCGGCTTGCGGACCGGGGCGATCACCAGCACGTGGCGGACCGCGTCGGGTTGCGTGACCGGCGCCAGCGTGACCTTCGCAAAGGTCGAGCCGGCCCGCCGGTCCACCGACGCGATGCGGGCCACCGGCAATCCCGCGGGATAGATCCCGTCGATGCCGGAGGTCTGCAGCAGGTCACCCGCCTGCACGTCGGCATTGGCCGGCATGAAGCGCAGCTCCATCCCGCCGCCGGTGGTGGCCGTGGACGGATCGCCGAAGGCTGCCGCGCGGGACTTCGTCCGCTGGTTCAGCACCGGGATGGCGGCATCCCGGTCGGTCAGCAGCGTGACCTCCGACATCAGCGGCAGGACGCGCGTCACCTGGCCGACCACTCCTTCGGCATCCAGCACCGGCGAGGCCGCCTGGACCCCGTGCAGCCGGCCGCGGTCGATCATGAGCTTGCGGGAGAAGGGATCGGTCGCCTCGTACATCACCTCGGCCGCCACGCTGTGGATGCTCAGGGCCTCGCGCAGCTCCAGCAGGCGGCGCAGGTGGGCGTTCTCCTCGGCCAGTTCGTCCATGCGGGCCTGGCGCTCGGCCTGGCGCAGCAGCGTGGCCTGGGCCTGGCGCTCGCGGGCCTCCGCGCTGTCCAGGCCGTCGAGGCGTTCGGCCAGCTCTTCCCAAAGATGGACCGGCACCACCAGGCCGCTCTGGAAGGGGTGCAGCACGGTCGCCAAGGTGTCGCGCAGCGGGCCCGTCACCTTGAAGCGGGTGTCGGCCACCATCAGGAAGAAGGACAGGGCTGCGAAGAAAAGCAGCTGGGACAGGCCCGAGGGCCCTTGCTTGAAGAAGGGCGGCGGGCTGCGGTCCAGGGTGCCCAGCGGCATGGCGTTGGCGCTCGCGGTGGCCGGCCGCACGGCGCGCAGCCGGCAGCCGGAAGGGCGGCGGCTTTACTCCGAGGTGAAGATGGCGCCGAGGCGCTCCATGCGCTCCAGGGCCATGCCGCAGCCGCGCACCACGCAGGTCAGCGGATCCTCGGCCACCAGCACCGGCAGGCCGGTTTCCTCGGCCAGCAGGCGGTCCAGGTCGCGCAGCAGCGCGCCACCGCCGGTCAGCATCATGCCGCGCTCGGCGATGTCCGCGCCCAGCTCGGGCGGGGTCTGTTCGAGCGCGTTCTTGACCGAGCTGACGATGTTGTTCAGCGGATCGGTCAGGGCTTCGAGGATCTCGTTGCTGCTGATCGTGAAGGAGCGCGGCACGCCCTCGCTGAGGTTGCGGCCCTTGACCTCCATCTCCTTCACCTCGGAGCCGGGGAAGGCGCTGCCGATGGTCTTCTTGATGGACTCGGCCGTCGGTTCGCCAATCAGCATGCCGTAGTTGCGGCGGATGTAGTTGATGATCGATTCATCGAACTTGTCGCCGCCGACCCGCACGCTGCCCTTGTAGACCATGCCGCCGAGGCTGATGACACCGACTTCCGTCGTGCCGCCGCCGATGTCGACGACCATCGAGCCCGAGGCTTCCGACACCGGCAGGCCGGCGCCGATCGCGGCGGCCATGGGTTCCTCGATCAGGTAGACCTCGCTCGCGCCGGCGCCGAGGGCCGATTCGCGGATCGCGCGGCGCTCGACCTGGGTGGAGCCGCAGGGCACGCAGATGATGATCCGCGGGCTGGGCTTGAGCACCGAGCGCGGGTGAACCATCTTGATGAACTGCTTGAGCATCTGCTCGGTGACCGTGAAGTCGGCGATCACGCCGTCCTTCATCGGCCGGATGGCCTCGATGTTGCCCGGCACCTTGCCGAGCATCGCCTTGGCTTCCTTGCCGACGGCCTGGATGGTCTTCTTGCCGCTCGGGCCGCCTTCCTGGCGGATCGCGACGACGGAGGGCTCGTCAAGGACGATGCCCTTGCCCCGCACGTAGATCAGCGTGTTCGCGGTGCCGAGGTCGATCGCCAGATCGGTGGAGAGGTAACGGCGCAGGGATCCGTACATGGGGGAAGCGGGTCGTGGCAGCAGGCGGCGGACGCAAGCGGCGGCGCATCGGCGGCGGGGCCGGCGGCACGAGGCCTGGAGCCAGGGGGGGAACCGGACGCGGAGGTGGGGGCGGAACGGAAGGGGATGCCCGGCGCCTGGACGGGCCGGCGGGTGTTGCAGCCCTGGGGATTCCACCCTGGCGCCATCGCCCAGACCGGCTCCGGAAGGACCGGGGGTCAGCGGCGGATAATACCCGACGCCTCTCCCTCCGCGACCTCCGCCGCAGCCTGCGGACCGTGAAGGCGGGCCGGTCCCGAGCGCCTCGGGCCCGGCGCGACCCCGGCGCAACCCCCCGAGACCATGGCCCTGACCTCCCACGACGTGCAGCGCATCGCGATGCTCGCCCGGCTCGAACTGAGCCCGGCCGAATCCGACACCCTGCTGACCCAGCTCAACGGCTTCTTCGACATCGTCGAGCGCATGCGCGCCGTCGACACCACCGGCGTCGAGCCCCTCCACACCCCGCTGTCGGCCGTGCAGGACGTGGCCCTGCGCCTGCGCGAAGACGCCGTCAGCGTGCCGCGTTCCGAGGACGCCCGCACGGCCAACCAGCGCAGCGCCCCGGCGGTGGACGGGGGGCTCTTCCTCGTGCCCCGCGTGATCGAGTGAGGCAGGGCCCGAGACCATGAGCGAACTCCACACCCTGGGCCTGGCGGCGATCGCCGAAGGCCTGGCCGCCCGGCGCTTCTCCAGCCTGGAACTGGGCGAAGCCCTGCGGGCGCGCGCCCGGGCGCACGCCGACCTGAACGCCTTTCTGCCGCTTGACGAGGCCGCCGAGACCGAGGCTTTCCATGCCGCCGCCCGGGCCAGCGATGCGCGCCGCGCCGCCGGCCAGGCCCTGGGCCCGCTCGACGGCGTGCCGCTGGCGCACAAGGACGTCTTCGTCACCACCGATTTCCCGACCACCGCAGCCTCCCGGATGCTGGTGGGTGCGCAAGGCCCCTACCGCTCGCCCTTCGATGCCACCGTGGTCGCGCAGCTCAAGGCCGCCGGCGCGGTCAGCCTGGGCAAGCTGAACTGCGACGAGTTCGCCATGGGCGGCGCCAACGAGCATTCCGCCTTCGGCGCGGCGAAGAACCCCTGGGACGCGACGCGCATCCCGGGGGGCTCCTCCGGCGGCTCGGCCGTCGCCGTGGCGGCACGCCTGCTGCCGGCGGCCACCGGCACCGACACCGGCGGTTCGGTGCGCCAGCCCGCCGCGCTCTGCGGCGTGACCGGCCTCAAGCCCACCTACGGCCGCTGCTCGCGCCACGGCATGATCGCCTTCGCCTCCAGCCTGGACCAGGCCGGCGTGCTGGCCCGCAGCGCGGCCGACTGCGCGCTGCTGATCGACGCCATGGCCGGCTTCGACCCGCTGGACGCGACCAGTGCCGAGTTCGCCGGCGCCGAGCCCAACCGACCCGGCCTGATCGGCGCCCAGCTGGCGGCCCGCCGCGCCGCGGCGACCGACCCCGCCCGTCCGCTGGCCGGCCTGCGCATCGGCCTGCCGCGCGAGTTCTTCGGCGAAGGCCTGGCCGACACGGTGCGCGCGGCCGTGCAGCAGGGCCTGGAGCAGCTGCGCGCGCTCGGCGCCACGCTGGTGGACGTCAGCCTGCCGCGCACCGAGCTGGCCATCCCCGTCTACTACATCATCGCGCCGGCCGAGGCCAGCTCCAACCTGAGCCGCTACGACGGCGTGCGCTACGGCCACCGCGCGGAGGGTGCCAAGGACCTGCTGGAGCTCTACCGCAAGAGCCGCAGCGAGGGCTTCGGGGCCGAGGTCAAGCGCCGCATCATGATCGGCACCTATGTGCTGAGCCATGGCTACTACGACGCCTACTACCTTCAGGCGCAGAAGCTGCGCCGCATGATCGCCGACGACTTCCAGGCCGCCTTCCAGGCCTGCGACCTCATCGCCGGCCCGGTCACCCCCACCGTGGCCCGCCCCCTGGGCGCCGGCAGCGACCCGGTGGCCGAGTACCTCGCCGACATCTTCACCCTGCCCGCCAGCCTGGCCGGCCTGCCGGGCATGAGCGTGCCCACGGGCTTCGGCGAGGGCGGCCTGCCGGTCGGCCTGCAGCTGATCGGCAATGTCTGGCAGGAGGCCACCCTGCTGCACGCCGCCGAGGCCTTCCAGCAGGCCAGCGACTTCCACCTCCGCACGCCGGAGGGCTATTGAGATGCATGCCCCCCTGATCCGCGGTTACGAAGTCGTCATCGGCCTGGAAACCCACGCCCAGCTCTCCACCACGTCCAAGATCTTCTCCGGCGCGCCCACCGCCTTCGGGGCCGCGCCCAACACCCAGGCTGCACCGGTGGACCTGGCCCTGCCCGGCACCCTGCCGGTGATGAACCGCGGCGCGGTCGAGCGCGCGATCCAGTTCGGCCTGGCCGTGGGGGCGACGGTGGCGCCGCGGTCCATCTTCGCGCGCAAGAACTACTTCTACCCCGACCTGCCCAAGGGCTACCAGATCAGCCAGTACGAGAACCCGGTCGTGCAGGGCGGGGCGATCGACTTCCTGCTCGACGGCCAGGCCCGCAGCGTGCGGCTGACCCGCGCCCACCTGGAAGAGGACGCCGGCAAGTCCGTGCACGGCGCGGTGGAAGGCGCCAGCGGCATCGACCTGAACCGCGCCGGCACGCCGCTGCTGGAGATCGTCTCCGAGCCCGAGATGCGCTCGGCCGCCGAGGCCGTGGCCTATGCCAAGGCCCTGCACACCCTGGTGGTGTGGCTGGGTCTCTGCGACGGCAACATGCAGGAAGGCAGCTTCCGCTGCGATGCCAATGTGTCGATCCGCCGTCCCGGTGCGCCCTTCGGCACGCGGCGCGAGATCAAGAACCTCAACAGCTTCCGCTTCCTGCAGCTGGCCATCGAGGCCGAGGTGCAGTGGCAGATCGAGCGCCTGGAGGACGGCCTGCCCATCCAGCAGGCCACCGTGCTCTTCGACCCGGACGCCAACGGCGGCCGCGGCGAGACCCGCAGCATGCGGACCAAGGAAGACGCGCACGACTACCGCTACTTCCCCGACCCCGACCTGCCGCCCCTGGTGATCGCGCCCGAGTGGGTCGAGCGCGTGAAGGCCGCCATGCCCGAGCTGCCCGGCGTGATGGCCGCGCGCTTCCAGCGCGAGGACGGCCTGCCGGCCTACGACGCGGCCATGGTCACGCAGAGCCTGCCCTTCGCCCGCTACTACGAAGCCGCGCGGGACGCCTGCAAGGCCCTGGCGGCCGGCCGCGATGCGACCGGCGTGCCCAAGCTGGTGGCCAACTGGCTGATGGGCGAGCTCAGCAAGCGCCTGAACACCGAGGAGCGCGGCATCGAGGCCAGCCCGGTGAGCCCGGCCCAGCTGGCCGCGCTGATCGCCCGCATCGCCGACGGCACGATCTCCAACAACGCCGGCAAGCAGGTCTTCGACGCCCTGTGGGGCGGCGAGGGCGCCGAGGTGGATGCGCTCATCGAGGCCAAGGGCCTCAAGCAGATGAGCGACACGGGCGAGCTGGAGGCCATCCTCGACGCCGTGCTGGCCGCGAACGCCAAGTCGGTGGAGGAATTCCGCGCCGGCAAGGACAAGGCCTTCAACGCCCTGGTCGGCCAGGCCATGAAGGCCACCAAGGGCAAGGCCAATCCCGGCCTGGTCAACGAGCTGCTGAAGAAGAAGCTCGCCGGCTGAGCCTGAGGGGTCGGGCCGCCCCTCGGGCGGCCCGCAGCCGCTCAGACGCCGTAGCGCTCGCGGTAGGCCAGCACCCGCGGGCGGTGCTCGGCCAGGGCCGGGTCGGCACTGGCCTGCAGGTAGTCGAGCAGGTCGGCCAGGGTCGCGATCGGCTGCACCACCAGGCCATGGCGGGCCTGCACCTCCTGCACGGCCGAGTGCGAGGTGTCCTGCACGCTGCCATCGGCGGCCGGGGCCGTGCCGCGCTCCTGGCGGTCCAGCGCGATCGCCACGCCGACCGGCGTCGCGCCCGCGGCCGTGATCATCGCGATCGACTCGCGCACCGAGGTGCCGGCCGAGATCACGTCGTCGATGATCAGCACCCGACCCTGCATCGGCGCACCCACCAGGGTGCCGCCCTCGCCATGGTCCTTGGCTTCCTTGCGGTTGTAGGCAAAGGGCTTGTTGTGACCCAGGCGCGCCAGCTCGATCGACACCGCCGCGGCCAGGGTGATGCCCTTGTAGGCCGGGCCGAAGATCATGTCGAAGCCCAGGCCCGAGGCCGCCAGACGCCGTGCATAGAATGAAGCGAGCCGCCCCAGCTTGAGGCCGTCGTCGAACAGGCCGGCGTTGAAGAAGTAGGGGCTCAGGCGGCCGGCCTTGGTCTTGAACTCCCCGAAGCGAAGCACGCCGGCCTCGACGGCGAAGGCCACGAAATCCTGGGCCAGCGTGTCGCCGGTCGAGGTCTGGGGAAGGGATGCATCGGACATGGGGGCTCGGCGTGCGGCTGGTTTCTTTGAATCTTAATGGCGTGCGTTCGGCCGCCTCCAAGGGCTGGATGGATTGGGCCGCGGCCACCGCGCCCGATCTGATGGGCGTGCAGGAGCTCAAGGCCCAGGCGCCCGACCTCGCCGGCCGCTTCGAGACCGTGGCCGGCCTGCAGGGCCACTTCCACTGCGCCGAAAAGAAGGGCTATTCGGGCGTCGGCCTCTACAGCCGCGTCGCGCCCAGCGAGGTGCGCATCGGCCTGGGGGCCGCCGACCCCTCGGGCGAATTCGATGCCGAGGGCCGCTGGGTCGAGCTGCGCTTCGACGGCGCGGGCCAGGCCCATGGTTTCGGCAAGCTCAGCATCATCAGCTGCTACTTCCCCAGCGGATCCAGCAGCGAGGAACGCCAGCAGGCCAAGTTCCGCTTCCTCGACCGCATGGCGCCGCTGCTGCGCGCGCTGGCTGCCGAGCGCGAGTTCATCCTGGTCGGCGATGTGAACATCGCCCACCGCGAGATTGACCTGAAGAACTGGAAGGGCAACCTGAAGAACAGCGGCTTCCTGCCCGAGGAACGTGCCTGGATGGATGCCCTGCTGCGCCCCGCGACCGAAGGCGGCGGCGGCCTGGTCGACGTGCACCGCATGCTGCGGCCCGAGGATGGCGGCGAGGCCTACACCTGGTGGAGCAACCGCGGCCAGGCCTGGGCCAAGAACGTGGGCTGGCGCATCGACTACCAGCTCGCCACCCCGCGGGTGGCGGCCACCGCGCAGGCCGTCAGCGTCTACAAGGCCCAGCGCTTCTCCGACCATGCGCCGCTGACGGTGGACTACGGCTTCACGCTGTGAGCCGGGAGGCAGGGGGCCGCGCCGCGGCCGCCTGCCGGGGCGTTGCGGGGAGCGGCCTCAGCTGCGGGCGCCGGCCCATCCCGGTGCCAGCACGAAGCGCGCGGCGGCCTCCGACAGGCGCACGGCCTGCTGGCGCAGGCTTTCCGCCGCCGCGGCGCTTTCTTCGACGAGGGCGGCGTTCTGCTGGGTCGACTGGTCGAGCAGGGCCACGGCGGTGTTGACCTGCTCGATGCCGCGGCTCTGCTCCTCGTTGGCGGTGCTCATCTCGTGCATCAGGTCGGCGACCTGCTGCACCTGGGCGACCACCGAGGCCATGGTGGCCCCGGCCTGGCCGACCAGCTCGCTGCCGGAGGCGACCTTGCCGGTGGCGTCGGCGATCAGGCCGCGGATCTCGCGTGCGGCCTGCGCGCTGCGCTGGGCCAGGGTGCGGACTTCGCCGGCCACCACCGCGAAGCCCCGGCCCTGCTCGCCGGCCCGCGCGGCTTCCACCGCGGCGTTGAGCGCGAGGATGTTGGTCTGGAAGGCCAGGCCATCGATGACGCCGGTGATCTCGCCGATGCGGCTGCTGCTGCCGCGGATGTCTTCCATCGTCTGAACCACCTGCTGCACGACGGCGCCGCCCTCGCGGGCCACGCCGGAGGCGGTGCTGGCCAGCTCGCGGGCATGGCGGGCATGGTCGGCATGCGAGCGCACGCTGCCGTTCATCTGCTCCATCGAGGCCGCGGTTTCCTGCAGGCTGCTGGCCTGCTGCTCGGTGCGGGCCGAGAGGTCCTGGTTGCCCGCAGCGATCTGGGTCGAGGCGGTCTGCACCGCGTCGACGCCCTGGCGCACTTCGGCGATCACCGCGCCGACATGGTCCATCACGGCATCGAGAGCCCGGGCGATCTGGCCCAGTTCGTCGCGGCTGCTCAGGCCGATGCGGCGGCTGAGGTCGCCGCGCGCCATGGCCGCGGCGGCATCAAGCGTGCGCTGCACTGCGGAGGCCGTCTGCCGCGTCACCGTCCAGACGAGCAGGCTGCCGAGCAGCAGCATGGCGCCGGCCAGGCCGAGCACGGTCCACACGCCGCGGTTGGCGCTGTCGACCCGCTGGCGCAGGATGTCGTCCAGCGTGGCCAGCGTGGTGTCGATCAGCGCGAACTGGCTGTCGATGGCCTGGGTGCTGCGCTGGAAGAAGCTGTCGGGGTCGAGCTGCGGCGCATCGCTCTGGGCCAGCGTGCGGTCGAGCAGGCCCAGGGTGGCGCTGAGGCGGGCCGCCGCCGCCTCGCGGGCCGGCTTGAGGGCCTCGCCGACGGCGGTGTCGGCCCGGGCGGCCTTGTCGAGCGCGATGTCGGCATCGTGGGCCCGGCTGCGCAGCAGGCCTTCGGCCACCAGCAGGCGGCTGCGGACCTCGGGTTCGAGCTTGCCGCGCAGCAGCGCAGCGGTGCCCTGGGCGCGCACCTGGCCCAGCGCTTCGCTGAGCTGGGGCAGGTGACCGAGGCCGCCCAGGATCATGTAGTAGCTGGCGGCTTCCGGGTCGAGTGCCATGGTCGAGTCGTCGACCACGCCGTCCAGCAGCTGCAGGGCGTCGGCAATCAGCGCGGTGTGGCGCGGGAAGCTGTCCGCCGGGCTCAGGCGCCGCGCGGCCACCTCCGCGCTCAGGGCCTGCCACGCGCGCCGCTGGGCCTGCAGGGCCTCGGCCCGCGCGGGGTAGATCGCCAGGCGGTCCTGCCAGGTGGCCAGGGCCTGCAGCAGTTCGGTGTTCACCACGCTGCGGCGGCGTTCGAAGTCGCCTTCGCCGCTCAGTGCGGCCTGCGTCAGGCCCCGGTGCTGCTGGGCCAGGCGGATCACCGCCAGCGCCGCACGTGCCGGGGCCAGTCCGTCCGCCTCGGCCTGGGCCGCATCACGCAGGGCCAGGGCCTGGCGCAGGCCGGCCACCGTCGGGATGCCGGCCATGACCAGGGCCAGGATGCCGAGCAGCAGAAACTTCTGCCCGATCTTCAGGTTCTGCAGGAATTGCATCGGAGCTCCGCCAACACCCGGGCGCGGCGCACGCCCCTGCGTGGCCCTCCTGCCCGGACATCAAGGATGCGCGTCCTGGCGCGCCGCGCATCGCCGGAACAGCAGGCGGGCGCGGGCGTTGTTCCGGCGCCGTGGCGGCTCAGTTCGCGCTGGGGGCGGGCCCGGGTGTGACGGGCTGCTCGGTCTCGGCCGGTGCGCACAGCACGCGGAACTTGTGCCAGAGCTGCTCCCGGCTCTCGACATGGGCCGGGTTCACCGGAATGCAGGCCACCGGGCACAGGGCCACGCACTGCGGCTCGTCGAAGTGGCCGACGCATTCGGTGCAGCGCTTCGGGTCGATCACATAGACCTCGGGGCCCATGGAGATCGCCTGGTTCGGGCACTCGGGCTCGCAGACGTCGCAGTTGATGCACTCGTCCGTGATCATCAAAGCCATGTCGAGCTCCTGCGGGGACGGACGAGCCCGCCCTCGGCCTGCAGGCCGAGGGCGCGCGCCGCGGGGCCCGGCATGCCGGGCCTGGATCCGCGGCGCGTGTCCGTGATCCTCAGCGCCATGGTCGGGCTCCTCAGGCTTGGGCCGGCTTGTCGCCGACCTTCTCGTGCAGCCGGGCCAGCACGCTGGGGGCGACGAACTTGGAGACGTCGCCGCCGAGCAGCGCAATCTCGCGGACGAAGGTGCCGCTGATGAACTGGTACTGGTCGCTGGGCGTGAGGAACAGGGTCTCGACCTCGGGCATCAGCTGGCGGTTCATGCCGGCCATCTGGAACTCGTACTCGAAGTCGCTGACCGCGCGCAGGCCGCGCAGCACGACCTTGCCGCCATGCTCGACCACGAAGTCGCGCAGCAGGCCGCGGAAGGCGATGACCTCGACATTCGGCAGGGTGGACGCGACCTCGCGCGCCATCTCCAGGCGCTCGGCGATCGAGAACATCGTGCGCTTGTGGTGGCCGGCGGCCACGGCCAGGATCAGGCGTTCGAACAGCCGGCTGCCGCGCCGCATCAGGTCCTCGTGGCCGAGGGTGATGGGGTCGAAGGTGCCGGGGTAGATGGCCGTCAGGCGGGTGCTGGAGGTCATGGCGTGACCGCTGCGAAGGTCATGCGGGCAGTGTAGGGCCCGGGCCCCCGGGCTCCACGGCCTGTAGCAGATGGGCATGGACGGCCCCGGCCCGCAGCTGACGGTGCAGGCGCAGGCCGAGCGCGGCCAGCTCGGCGTCGGGCCAGGCGCGCTCCGATTCCAGATAGATCCAGCCCTGCGGCGCCAGCAGCGGCCGCGCCAGCGCCAGGGCGGCGCGGTCCAGGCCCTGGTGGAAGGGAGGGTCGAGCAGCACGAGTTCGCGGCTGGCCGGCGCGGCCGTGCGCATCCACGCGCAGGCGTCGGCCGCCTCGATGCGCAGCGGGTTGCCGGGGCTGGGGTCGAGCAGGCGGGCGCTGGCCTGCAGGCCGCGCACGAGGCGCGGGTCCTGTTCCAGCAGCCGCACCTCGGCGGCGCCGCGCGAGGCGGCCTCGAAACCGAGTGCACCACTGCCGGCGAAGGCGTCGAGCACACGCCAGCCGTCCAGGGTCTGGCCCAGCCAGTTGAAGAGGGTTTCGCGCACGCGGTCGGGGGTCGGCCGCAGGCCGGGCGCATCGGGCACCGGCAGCTTGCGGCGCTTCCAGCGGCCGCCGATCAGGCGCAGCTCGCCCGGGCCGCGGCGCGCGGCGGGCGCCGCGGGGCGGGAGGGGGCAGGGGGGCGGGCCTTCACGGCGGCGATTCTAGGAAGGCGGACGCCGCGGGCCGACCCGTCCGGTCCAGGTCAGGGCGGCGGGTATCCTCAGCGGATGTTCAGTTTCTTTCGCAAGAAGACGCCGGTGCCGGCCGATCCCCCGGCTGCCGCGAGCCCGCCCCCGCTGTCGCCCCCGGCCGTCGCGGCGCCTCCCTCGCCGGCGCCCGTGCCTGCGCCTGTCGCCGCACCCGCGCCGCGTGCCTCCTGGCTCGCCCGGCTCAGCGCCGGCCTGAAGAAGACCGGCAGCTCCATCGCCCAGGTCTTCACCGGCACGCAGATCGACGAGACGCTCTACGAGGAGCTGGAGGCGGCGCTGCTGATGGCCGATGCCGGCGTCGGGGCCACGCGCCATTTGCTGGAGGACCTGCGCCGCCGCGTGAAGGCGGCCAAGGCCACCGACCCGGCGGCCGTGAAGGGCCTGCTGATCGAGGCCATCACCGAGCTGCTGCAGCCGCTGGAGCGTCCGCTGCAGCTGGGGGCCGTCGAACCCACCGTGCTGATGGTGGCGGGCGTGAACGGCGCCGGCAAGACGACGACCATCGGCAAGCTCACCCGCCATCTGGCCGATGGCGGCCACAAGGTGCTGCTGGCCGCGGCCGACACCTTCCGCGCTGCGGCCCGCGAGCAGCTCGCCGTCTGGGCCGACCGGGCCGGTGCCGCGCCGCAGACCGACAAGCTGGTCGAGATCGTCAGCCAGGAAAGCGGCGATCCGGCTGCGGTCTGCTTCGATGCGGTCAAGGCCGGCCAGGCCCGCGGCTGCGCGGCGGTGATTGCCGACACCGCCGGCCGCCTGCCGACCCAGCTGCACCTGATGGAGGAGCTGAAGAAGATCCAGCGCACCCTGGGCAAGGCCATGGACGGCGCGCCGCACGAGGTGCTGCTGGTGATCGACGGCAACACCGGCCAGAACGCGCTGAGCCAGGTGCAGGCCTTCGACGCCGCGCTGGGCCTGACAGGCCTGGTGGTGACCAAGCTCGACGGCACGGCCAAGGGCGGCGTGCTGGCGGCCATCGCCCTGTGGGCCCGGCAGCGGGCGGCCGGGCCGGTGCCGGTCTACTTCATCGGCGTGGGCGAGAAGCTGGAGGACCTGGAACGCTTCCAGGCCCGCGAGTTTGCCGAGGCCCTGCTGCAGGGGCGCTGAGCCCCGAGCCTCAGCGGCCCGGTTTCAGTGCTGCCGGCTGCCGAGGGTGCCAGGGCCGGCCATCGGGGGCGGCTCGGCATCCGGGGGCAGCTCGCCCAGGTAGCCTTCGCCGGCGGGCAGGGCGCCGTTCTCGTCGAGCCGCCGCGGCTGGCGCAGGCCGCCGCGCAGGAAGCGCGTGCCGCTGCCCTGCGGGCGCGGCAGGTAGCGCGCCAGCTCGGTCAGCGCCAGCTGGTAGACGTCGCGCTTGAACTCGATCACGACCTCCAGCGGCACCCAGTAGTCGTTCCAGCGCCAGGCGTCGAACTCGGGGTGGCTGGTCGCGCGCAGGTTCATGTCGCTGTCGCGGCCGGTCAGCTGCAGCAGGAACCAGATCTGCTTCTGGCCCTTGTAGTGGCCGCGGGCATCGCGCCGGATGAAGTGGTCCGGCACCTCGTAGCGCAGCCAGTCGCGCGTGCGGCCGACGATGCGGACATGCTCGGGGTGCAAGCCCACCTCTTCGTGCAGCTCGCGGAACATGGCCTGTTCAGGCGTCTCGCCGTGCTTGATGCCGCCTTGAGGAAATTGCCAGGAGTGCGTGCGGATCCGCTTCCCCCAGAAGACCTGGTTGCGCTGGTTCAGCAGGACGATGCCGACGTTGGGCCGGAAGCCTTCACGGTCGAGCATAATGAAACCTCGATAACGGATTGATTTCATTATTGCAGCGGGCCCGAGCGATGCCAATCGCCGACGGCCTGCCGGCCCCGCGCAAGGCGGGGTCGGTCTCCCAGGGCAGGGTCACCCGCCGGTCCGCGGCAAGCAGCACCCGCCCCCCATGAAAGCCAGCCAGTTCTTCATCGCGACCCTCAAGGAAGCGCCGGCCGATGCCGAGGTCGTCAGCCACCAGCTGATGATGCGTGCCGGCATGATCAAGCGCCTGGGCGCCGGCATCTACAATTACATGCCCATGGGCCTGCGGGTGATCCGCAAGGTCGAGGCCATCCTCCGCGAGGAGATGGTCCGAGCCGGCGCGGTCGAGCTGCTGATGCCGGTGGTCCAGCCCGCCGAGCTGTGGCAGGAGACCGGCCGCTTCGAGAAGATGGGCCCCGAGCTGATGCGCGTGAAGGATCGCCACGAGCGCGACTTCATCATCCAGCCGACCAGCGAAGAGGTGGTGACCGACATCGCCCGCCAGGAGCTGCGCAGTTACAAGCAGCTGCCGAAGAACTTCTTCCACATCCAGACCAAGTTCCGTGACGAGCGCCGCCCGCGCTTCGGCGTGATGCGCGGCCGCGAGTTCACGATGAAGGACGCCTACTCCTTCGACCGCGACGCCGAGGCCGCCGGCCGCAGCTACGAGCAGATGTTCGCGGCCTACCTGAAGATCTTCGACCGCCTGGGCCTGCAGTACCGCGCGGTGGCGGCCGACACCGGCGCCATCGGGGGCGACCGCTCGCACGAGTTCCAGGTCATCGCCGAGACCGGCGAGGACGCGATCGTCTACTGCCCCACCAGCGACTATGCGGCCAACATCGAGCTGGCCGAGGCCCTGCCCCTGGGCCCCGAGCGCGCCGCGCCCGCCGAGGCCCTGGCCCAGGTCGCCACGCCCTCGACCAGCAGCTGCGCCGACGTGGCCGCGCTGCTCGGCCTGCCCATCGAGCGCACGGTCAAGAGCCTGGTGCTGGCCAGCGACACGCTGGACGAGACCGGCCACCCCGTGAAGACCCAGCTCTGGCTGCTGCTGGTCCGCGGCGACCACGAACTCAACGAGGTCAAGGCGGGCAAGGTCGAGCTGCCCGACGGCAGTGGTCTGAAGGCCGGCTTCCGCTTCGCCACCGCCGCCGAGATCGAGGCCGCCTTCGGCAGCAAGCCGGGCTCCCTCGGCCCGGTGGGCGTGAAGGGCGTGAAGGTCGTCGCCGACCGCACGGTCGCGCGGATGAGCGATTTCGTCTGCGGCGCCAACGTGCCCGAGGCCCATCTGCGCGGCGTGAACTGGGGCCGCGACCTGCCCGAGCCCGATGCGGTGGCCGACCTGCGCAATGTCGTCGCCGGCGACCCCTCGCCGGACGGCAAGGGCGTGCTGGCCATCCAGCGCGGCATCGAGGTGGGGCATGTCTTCTACCTCGGCACCAAGTACTCGAAGGCGATGAACGCCACCTTCCTCGACGAGACCGGCAAGCCCAGGCTCTTCGAGATGGGCTGCTACGGCATCGGCGTGACCCGCATCCTCGGTGCTGCGATCGAGCAGAACCACGACGGCCGCGGCATCGTCTGGCCGGCCTCCATCGCCCCCTTCCAGGTGGCCGTCTGCCCCATCGGTTACGACCGCTCCGAAGCCGTCAAGGCGGCGGCCGACGCCCTGCATGCCGAGCTGCTGGCGGCCGGTGTCGATGCCATCCTCGACGACCGCGGCGAGCGCCCTGGCGCCATGTTCGCCGACTGGGAGCTGATCGGCGTGCCGCAGCGCGTCGTGCTGTCGGACCGCGGCCTCAAGGAAGGCCAGGTCGAGCTGCAGGGGCGCCGCGAGGCCGCGGCCACGAGCTGCCCCGTGGCCGAGGCGGCCGCGCAGCTCCGCGCAAGGCTCGTCGCGTGAGCCTGCGGGCGCACCCTCCGGCCCCCGGCCGGCGGGGCGCCCTGGGCACTTCGCTGCGCTGCGCCGCCGTCTGGCTCGGCGTCTCGCTGCTGGCCCCCCGGCCGGCCCGGGCTGGCCGCCAGGTCGAGGAGCCGCTGGCCGATGCCGTGCGCACCGCGCTCAGCGCCGCCATCCACCGCGCAGCCCCGCCGCGGCTGACCTTCGACAGCCCGCAGGCGCACAGCGCCCACCAGCGCTGGCGGGCGCGGGTCGGCCCGCGCCTGCAGCGCCGCATGCCGGAGGCCGCGCTGCGCGAGGCTTTCCTCGACACCCTCTGGTACGAGAGCGCGCGTGCCGGGCTCGAGCCTGCGCTGGTGCTGGGCCTGATCGAGGTCGAGAGCGGCTTCCGCAAGTACGCGATCAGCAGCGCCGGGGCACGCGGCCTGATGCAGGTCATGCCCTTCTGGGTGCGCCTGATCGGCGACGGCGATGCCGCCCGGCTCTTCCACCTGCAGACCAATCTGCGCTTCGGCTGCGTGATCCTGCGCCACTACCTGGACACCGAGCGCGGCAACCTCTTCCTGGCCCTGGGCCGCTACAACGGCAGCCGCGGCCAGGCGGCCTATCCGAACGCGGTGCTTGCCGCACGCAAGCGCTGGGACCTGCCGGCCGACGCGCCGGCAGGCTGAGCCGACGCCCGGCTCAGAGCCCGGTCCAGGCCTGGGGCTTCGCGCCCTGCAGTTGCAGCAGGGCCAGCACCCGTTCCACCGTTTCGTCGACCAGTTCGTCGATCGAGGCCGGCTTCAGGTAGAAGGCCGGCAGCGGCGGGAAGACGATGCCGCCCATCTCCGTGACAGCCGTCATGTTGCGCAGATGGGCCAGGTTGAAGGGCGTCTCGCGCACCATCAGCAGCAGGCGGCGGCGCTCCTTGAGCGTGACGTCGGCGGCGCGGGTCAGCAGGTTGTCGCCCAGGCCGTGGGCGATGGCCGCCAGCGTCTTCATCGAGCAGGGCGCCACGACCATGGCCGCCGTCGCGAAGCTGCCGCTGGCGATGCAGGCCCCGACATCGCCGGGCGCATGCGCCTGGTCGGCCAGGGCTTCCAGGCCCTTGCGGTCCAGGCCCAGCTCGTGGTGCGCGTTCAGCACGCCGGCCGGCGTGGCGACCAGATGGGTCTCGACGCCCAGTGCGCGCGCCCGGCCGAGCAGCCGGGTGGCGTAGACCGCGCCGGTGGCGCCGGTCAGGCCGACGACGAGGCGAGGGCGCATCGGCCGGACCGGTGGATCAGGCCGCCAGCAGCTGCTGCAGCTCGCCAGCCTGGTACATCTCCATCATGATGTCCGAGCCCCCGACGAATTCGCCCTTGATGTAGAGCTGGGGGATGGTCGGCCACTGTGCGTAGTCCTTGATGCCCTGGCGGATGGATTCATCCTCCAGCACGTTGACGGTGTGCAGGTCGGTCACGCCGCAGGCCTTCAGCACCTGCACCGCGCGGCCGGAGAAGCCGCACATCGGGAACCGGGCGCTGCCCTTCATGAACAGCACGACACGGTGCGACTTGACGAGTTGGTCGATGGTCTGGAGAACGTCGCTCATGGGGCTTCCCGCTGCAAGAAAAAACGCAAGGCCACGAGTATCGCCGCCCGTCCCCGCGCCCTGCTCGCGCCGGCTTCAGAAGGCGTAGGACACGCCGAGCTGCAGCACCGGGTTCAGGCGCAGCTCGCGGATCAGCTCGGCCGGGCTGGGCGAGCGCAGCGGGGCGTCGCCCAGGCGCAGGCCCGGCGGGCGGGTCATCAGGCCGAGGTCGGCCTGGAAGCCCCAGCCGGCCGCGCGCGATGCCAGGCTGTAGCCGAGGCCGAGGTAGCCGGCTCCGGCCGACGGCAGATCCTCGCGGTCCGGGCCCGGCCAGGCGGACCGCGCAGTCGCCCGACCCACCCCCGCCGGGCCCGGGGTGCGCAGGCCGCGCCAGGCCGCCTCGGCATCGCCCAGCAGCAGGCCGCCGCTCAGGCGCAGGCCCCCGGCCTGGCCATCCAGGTCGTGATCGGCCATCAGTCCCAGGCCGCGCCCGCGTCTCAGGCTGGGCTCCAGCGTGTCCGCGCCCGCCAGGCCAAGGCGGATGGACCAGCGCGGGCCTTCTTCCCCGGCCTCGGCGAGCCGTGCCGGGACCGGACCGGGCCAGCGTAGACCACCGTCCGGCTGGGCTTGTACGCGGCCGCCCGGCAGTGCGGCCACCAGGGCCGCAGCCACCGCGAGGGCTGGGGGATGGAGCCGCGGTCGAGAGGAACGCATGGTGACCTCCTGGCGTGCACCGGGTCCGGAAGGCGGCCCCTGGGCATCGATGCTACGTCTCGCCCTGCGACGCCGGGGCCTGGAAAACGCCCGGGCTGTGTCGGGCGGTCCTCAGGTCCGGCAGCCGCCCGTGCAGCGCCGGTGCCCGGCCAGGTCGAGGCGGTGCTGCACCTGCTGGAAGCCGGCGGTCCGAAGCAGCGCGGCCACGGCCTCGGCCTGGTCCCAGCCATGTTCGAAGAGCAGCCAGCCGCCGGGCTGCAGGTGGGCGGCGGCGCCGGCGGTGATCTGCCGGATCGCGTCCAGGCCGTCGGGGCCGGAGCTCAGGGCCATCGCGGGCTCGTGCCGCAGCGCGGCCAGGTGGGGATCGCCCTCGGCGATGTAGGGCGGGTTGCTCAGCACCAGCTCGAAGCGCTCGCCGGCCAGTGGCGCCCACCAGCTGCCGAGGCGGGCCTCGAAGCGCGGGTGGGCGGGGGGCGGGGTGGGCCCTGAGGGGGCGGCGGCTTCGGGGCCGCTCGGCCCCCCGGCATCCCGGTCCAGGCCCAGGTGGCGGGCGTTGGCCGCGGCCACGGCCAGGGCGGCGGCGCTGGCGTCCACCGCCACCAGGCGGGCGGCCGGCCGGGCGACGGCCACGGCCAGGGCGATGGCGCCGCTGCCGGTGCCGAGGTCGGCCACCCGCCAGGGGGCCCCGGGCGGCACCAGGTCCAAGGCCCAGTCGACCAGGGTTTCGGTGTCGGGCCGCGGCACCAGCACGGCAGGGCCGACGGCCAGTTCGAGGCCATGGAAATCCTTCGTGCCGAGCAGGTAGGCCAGCGGCTCGCCGGCCGCGCGCCGTGCGAGCTGCGCGGCCCAGGCCGGCGCAGCGGCGCCGAGCGGGGCCTCGTCGTGCGCCATCAGCCAGCTTCGCGGGCGCTGCAAGAGGGCGCCGAGCAGGGCCAGCGCGTCCAGGCGCTCGACGCCCGCCGCACGGGCCGCGGCCAGGGCCTGGCCGACGGTGGTCCCGGTGGGCGGGCTCATGCCACGGCCTCGGCCAGTGCGGCGAGCTGGGCGGCTTCGCGCGCGGCGATCAGCGCGTCGCTCACCGGCGCCAGGTCGCCATCGAGGATGGCGCCCAGCTGGTAGAGCGTGAGGTGGATGCGGTGATCCGTGAGCCGGCCCTGCGGCACGTTGTAGGTGCGGATGCGGTCGCTGCGCTCGCCGCTGCCGATGAGCGCGCGGCGGGTGGCGGCCTCCCGCGCCTCGCGTTCGAGCTTGTCCTTGTCGCGCAGCCGCGCAGCCAGCACGGCCAGGGCCCGGGCCTTGTTGCGGTGCTGGCTGCGGTCGTCCTGGCATTCGGCGACCAGGCCGGTCGGCAGGTGGGTCACGCGCACGGCCGAGTCGGTCTTGTTGATGTGCTGGCCGCCGGCGCCGCTGGCGCGGAAGGTGTCGATGCGCAGCTCGGCCGGGTTCAGGGTGAGGGCCTCGGCCTCGTCGGGCTCGGCCAGCACCGCCACCGTGCAGGCGCTGGTGTGGATGCGGCCCTGCGATTCGGTGGCCGGCACGCGCTGCACGCGGTGGCCGCCGGACTCGAAGCGCATCCGGCCGTAGACGCCTTCGCCCGCCAGGCGGACGATGACCTCCTTGTAGCCGCCCAGCTCGCTGGCACTGGCCGACAGGATCTCGGCCTGCCAGCCCTGGCGCTCGGCATGGCGCAGGTACATGCGCAGCAGGTCGCCGGCGAACAGGGCCGATTCGTCGCCGCCGGTGCCGGCGCGGATCTCCAGGTAGGCGTCGCGTGCATCGTCCGGATCGCGCGGCAGCATCAGGCGCTCCAGCTCGGCTTCCAGGCGCGCCAGCTCGGCCTCGGCGGCCGCGATCTCCTCCTCGGCCATCGCGCGCATGGCCTCGTCCTCGCCGGCCTCGCGGCGCAGGGCCTCGGCGGCGGCGCGGTCGGCGCTGCGCCGGGCATGGCGTTGGGCGCGCTCGACCTGGCCCTGCAGCTCGGTGTGCTCGCGGCTCAGGCGGCGGAAGGCCGCGGCGTCGCGCATCAGCGCGGGGTCGGCGAGCAGGCGGTCCAGGTCGGCCAGGCGTTCGGCCTGGCGCTGCAGGTGCTGGCGCAGCGAGGGTTTCATGGGAACCGGCGACGGAGGAGGCGGGGGCGTCGGGAGGCCCTGCGGGGCGGTGGACAGGGCCGGGCGAGGCCAGGGGCGGGGCACAGCGGGGGAGGGCGGGGCACCCCGCCGGCACCCGGGCGGCGGGGCGGCCCGGGTCGGCGGCCGGCGGTGCAGGCGGGGCCCGGGCGGATCCCCGCGCGCGCCGGGCCGGCCGCGACGCGGCGCTAGGCCCCGTCGCCCTCGGCCGGCTCGCTGCCGCGCGGGCCGCGCAGGAAGAGCCGCGAGACGGTGCCCACCATCTCCTGCCGCTGCACCGGGTCGGCACCATGCAGCTCGGCCATCGTGCCGTGCAGCAGCTTCTGCGTGAGGCCGCGGCTCAGGGCCTCGAGCACGGCCTCGACCGGCTCGCCGCGGGCCAGCAGGCGGCGGGCACGGGCGATCTCGGCCTCGCGCCAGACATCGGTCTGCGCATGCAGGGCGCGGATCAGCGGCGGCACGGTGGCGCGCTGGTCCAGCCAGTGCACGAAGCTCTGCACGCCGGTCTCGATGATGGCCTCGGCCTGGGCCACGGCGGCCTGGCGCTTCTCGCCGGCGCTCTGCACGATGGCCGAGAGGTCGTCGACGGTGTAGAGGTAGACGTCGTCCAGCCGCGCCACCTCGGGCTCGATGTCGCGTGGCACCGCCAGGTCGACCATGAAGACCGGCCGGTGGCGGCGCAGCTTCAGCGCCCGCTCGACCGCGCCCAGGCCGATCAGCGGCAGGCTGCTGGCCGTGCAGGAGACGACGATGTCGAATTCGTGCAGCCGGGCGGGCAGGTCGGCCAGCCGCAGGGCCTCGGCGCCGAAGCGCAGCGCCAGCTTCTCGCCGCGTTCCAGCGTGCGGTTGGCGATGGCCAGGCGCGCCGGCTGGCGCGCGGCGAAGTGGGTGGCGGCCAGCTCGATCATCTCGCCGGCCCCGACGAAGAGCACCCGCGTCTGCTGCAGGTCCTCGAAGAGCTGGGCCGCCAGGCGCACCGCGGCGGCAGCCATGCTGATCGAGTGCGCGCCGATCTCGGTGGCCGTGCGCACCTCCTTGGCCACCGCGAAGCTGCGCTGGAAGAGCTGGTGCAGCGTGCTGCCCAGCGTGCCAGCGCTGTCGGCTTCGCGCACGGCCTGCTTCATCTGGCCGAGGATCTGCGGCTCGCCCAGCACCATGGAATCGAGCCCGCTGGCCACGCGGAAGGCATGCCGTGCGGCCGCATCGCCCTGCAGCAGGTAGCTGTGCGGGCGCAGCGCCTCGCCCTGGATGCCGCCCACGCTGGCGAGCCAGTCCAGGGCCGGCCGGACCAGCGCCGGCTCTGCTGAGCAGTACAGCTCGGTGCGGTTGCAGGTCGAGAGCAGCGCGGCTTCGGCCGGGCGGGCATCGCGCTTTTCGCTGCCCAGACGCTCGCGGAAGGCCTGCAGCGTCGGGCCCAGTTGATCGAGCGTGAACGCGAAACGGCCGCGCAGGTCGACCGGCGCGGTGGTGTGGTTCAGGCCCAGGGCAAAGACGCTCACGGGGCGGATTCTAGAATTTGATCGTGCCTCGGATGGGCATGCTGCGGGCGCCCCTGCATCCGCCCCCCGCGCAGCGACCCGTGCCACCGCCCCGGGCCGCGCGCAGGCCGCCGCCCCCCGGCATCGTGCCCCGCCCCTGTCGTCCCCCCCCTGCCGCCCCTGCCCCCTTCGCGATGAGCCCCGGCCTGGCCCTGCTCCACCTCCTCAACCTGCTGTTGCCCGGTCTGCTGCTGGGGGCGCTGACTGCCGCGGCGGCCAAGCTGATCTGGCGCCGCGAGCTGGCCGACCGGCCCTGGCGCCGCCTGGCCGCCTGGAGCGGTGCCGCCGCCGCCGCGGCCACCGTGCTCGGCCTGGTCCTGCTCGGCCGCGACGGCAGCATGGCGGCCCATGCCGCCAGCGTGGCCGCGGCCGCGCTGGCCCTCTACGCTGCCGGTTTTCGCGCCGGTCGCTGAACCCGCGCAAGCCTGCTGAAGGACCGGCCCGTGGCCTACACCGTCAAGGAAACTTTCTACACCCTGCAGGGCGAGGGCACGCATGCGGGCCGGCCGGCTGTCTTCTGCCGCTTCGCCGGCTGCAACCTCTGGAGCGGCCGCGAGGCCGACCGCGCCGAGGCCGTCTGCCGCTTCTGCGACACCGACTTCGTCGGCCACGATGGCCTGGGCGGCGGCAAGTTCGCCGATGCGGCCGCGCTGGCCGCGCATGTCGCCGGCTTCTGGCCGGCCGCGCCCGGCGGCCACCGTTTCTGCGTGCTGACCGGTGGCGAGCCGCTGCTGCAGGTGGACGGACCGCTGATCGAGGCCCTGCATGCCCAAGGCTTCGAGATCGCGGTGGAGACCAATGGCACGCTCGCCGCGCCGCCCGGCATCGACTGGCTCTGCGTCAGCCCCAAGGCCGGTGCCCCGCTGCTGCAGCAGGCCGGCGACGAGCTGAAGGTCGTCGTGCCCCAGCCCGGCCTGGACCTGGCCGCGCTGGAGGCCCTGCCCTTCGCCAGCCGCCGCGTGCAGCCCATGGACAGCGCCGACCCGGCCGCCCGCCGCGCCGCCGCGGACTGGGCGCTGCGCTGGTGCCTGGAGCATCCGGCCTGGTCGCTCAGCGTGCAGACCCACAAGGTGCTGGGCATCCGCTGAGACGCCGCCAGCCCGGTGCCGGCAGCGGCCGGCCGCCTGCCGGACAATCCGCGCCTCGCCGGCGCCTGCCGGCCGCCCCGTCCCCATGTTCGAACTCAGCCAGTCCTTCTACTTCGAGTCCGCCCACACCCTGCGGCGCCGTGTCGGCGATGCCGCCGAGGAGGCCGGCAGCCGCCGCATCCACGGCCACACCTACCAGGCCGAGGTGGTGCTGGCCGGCACGCCGGATGCCGAGAGCGGCATGCTGGTGGACCTGGCCATCGTGCGGGCCGCGGTCGCCCGCCTGCGCGAGCGCCTGGACCACCACCTGCTCGACGAAGTGCCCGGCCTGGGTCTGCCGACGCTGGAGCGGCTCTGCGTCTTCATCTTCGATGCGCTGAAGGCCGAGCTGCCGCAGGCGGTGGAAGTCAGCGTCTGGCGCGAGCGCAGCGGCGACCGCTGCACCTACCGGCCTTGAGCGTCCGTCCCGGACCCCCCGCGTCCATGGACCTGGCCGAGCGCAGCCGCCGCGCCGTCTGGCACCCCTGCACGCAGATGCAGCGGCACGAGGCCGAGCCCCTGCTTGCGATTGCCCGCGCCGAGGGGCCCTGGCTGATCGACGAACAGGGCGGCCGGCATCTGGATGCGATCAGCTCCTGGTGGACCAATCTCTTCGGCCACGGCCACCCGCGCATGGTCGAGGCGCTGAGCGCCCAGCTGCGAACCCTGGACCACGTGATGCTGGCCGGCCTGACCCACGGCCCGGTCGTCGAGCTGTCCGAGCGCCTGGGCGCGGCCACCGGCCTGGGCCATGCCTTCTATGCGAGCGACGGTTCCTCGGCCACCGAGATCGCGCTGAAGATGAGCGCCCATGCCTGGGCGAACGCCGGCCAGCCGGGCAAGCAGCGCTTCGCCGGACTGGCCGGCGGCTACCACGGCGAGACCGTGGGCGCGCTGGCCGTCACCGACATCCCGCTCTTCCGCGCTGCCTACGCGCCGCTGATCCGCCTGGCCGCCACTCTGCCCAGCCCGGACGCACGCGGCGCGCAGGCCGGCGAGGACGCGCGCGCCGTGGCCCTGCGCGTGGCCGCCGAGATCGACGCCTGGCTGGCCGCGAACGCGCACACCACCGCGGCCCTCATCCTGGAGCCGCTGATCCAGTGCGCCGGCGGCTTCGCCATGCACGACGCCGAATTCCTGCGCCGCGTGCGCGCCAGCTGCACGCGGCACCAGGTGCATCTGGTGCTCGACGAGATCGCGGTCGGCTTCGGCCGCACCGGCACGCTGTTCGCGCACCAGCAGGCGGCGACCCCGGACCAAGCCCTGCGGCCGGACTTCCTCTGCCTCTCCAAGGGCCTGACCGGCGGCGTGCTGCCCCTGTCGGCCGTGCTGACCACCGACGCCGTCTACGCCGCCTTCTACGACCGGGAGCCCGCGCGCGGCTTCCTGCACAGCCACAGCTACACCGGCAACCCCCTGGCCTGCCGCGCCGCGCTGACGGTGCTGGACCTGTTCGAGCAGGACGATGTGCTGGCCCGCAATGCCGCCACCGCCGCGGCGCTGGACGCCGCGCTGGCACCCCTGCACACCCACCCGGCCCTGCGCCATGCGCGCCGCCTGGGCATGGTCTGGGCCTGGGACCTGGCGCCCGAATGGGCCGCCGCGCTCGCGCATGAGCCGGGCGGCTTCGCCGGCGCCTTCCACCGCGCGGCGCGCGCCCGCGGCCTGCTGCTGCGGCCCATCGGCCCCACGCTCTACCTGATGCCGCCCTATGGGCTGGGCGCGGCCGAGATCGCCCACCTGGCCGAGGGCACGCTGGCCGCGCTGGAGGCCACGCTGGCCGGTGCGCGCGCGCCCGACCCCCGGGCGGCCCCGCATGCCCCGCTGCCCTGAAACGGCATGAACGAAACCGCCTCGCTGCCCCTGCGCGCCGCGCCGCCGCCCTTCGCCTGCTTCGTCACCGGCACCGACACCGGCGTCGGCAAGAGCCGTTTCAGCGTCGCCCTGCTGCAGGCCCTGCACCAGGCCGGCCATGCGCGGGTGGTTGGCATGAAACCGGTGGCCGCCGGGGCCGAGCGGCAGGCCGATGGGTCCTGGCTGAACGAGGACGTGGCCGCGCTGCGCGCGGCCTCCACCCTGGCCGTGCCGGCCGCGCTGGACAACCCGGTGGTGCTGCCGATGCCGGCCTCGCCGCATGCCGCGGCGGCGGCCGCGGGCGTGAGCATCACGCTGCCGCCGATCGTCGACGCCTGCCGCGCTCTGCAGGCCCAGGCCGATGCCGTGGTGGTGGAAGGTGCCGGGGGCCTGCGCGTGCCGCTGTCCGACACCCTCGACGGCGGCGACCTGGCCCAGGCCCTGGGCCTGCCGGTGATCCTGGTCGTCGGACTGCGCCTGGGCTGCCTCAACCACGCCCTGCTGACGGCCGAGGCCCTGGCCGCCCGCGGCCTGCACCTGGCGGGCTGGGTCGCCAATGTCATCGAGCCCGGCATGCTGGCCGCCGCGGCCAATGTCGAGCACCTCCAGGCCCGCCTGCCGGCGCCGCTGCTGGCCCACTGGCCCTGGGCGCCGGGCACGCCGCCGCCCGCGCCGGACGTGCGGCCGCTGCTGCAGTCGGGGGCGGGGTGGCCACGCCCCTCGGCCTGAGCGCTGCACGCCCGCCGGCTCAGGGCGCTGCGGCGGGGCCTGGCGGCTGCGGGGGCGTGGCCAGCAGGTCGAGATCGTCCGGGTGGCGCCAGGGCGAGGCCTGCAAGGCCTGACGCAGCACCGCCGCCTCGGCCGTTCGCCCCAGGCCCATGAGCGCCCGCAGCCGGACCGCGATCAATGCGGGGTTGCCGGCGCGCGCACCGTCCTCCGCCAGGCGCAGGCCGTCGGCCCAGGCCTGGCGAGCGTCCTCGGCCCGGCCTTGCAGGGTGCAGGCACGGCCCAGGGCGGCGGCGGCCTCGGCCGCCATGCGCTGGTGCGAGGCGAAGAGCCGCTGGCGGTCCGGCGTATCGCGGGGCAGGCCGTCCAGGAAGTCGCGCACCGCCTGCCGGCCGGCGGGACGCTCGGGGTGCAGCAGCAGGCGCTCGGTCCGCAGCAGGCCGGGCAGCAGGCGTCGCCATTCCACGTCCTGCGGGTCGGTGGCGCCCTGGCCGCGCGCCAGGATGGCCTCGACCTCGTCGAGCCGCGCTTCGGCCGGGCCGGGGGCGCCGTTCAGGCGCAGCAGCCGCGCGTCATGGATCAGGGCAACGGCGAGTTGCCAAGTGTTGTAGAGGCTCGCGGTCTCGGCGGCAATCAGGCTGCGCAGCCGTGCGATGCCGCGATCCAGCGCGTCGCGGGCCGCGGGCAGCTCGCCCAGCTCGCTCAGGTACTGCGCGGCGATGGCATCGGCGCTGGCTTCGAGGTAGCCGATGCGCAGGTCACGCTCGGCCTGCGGCTGCCGCCGGCTCAGTTCGGGGATGCTGCGGGCCAGGGCCAGCGCGCCGCGGAGGTCGCCGCTGGCGGCCCGGGCGCGGCTGAACCAGCCCCGGCTGTGGGCGACGTAAAGCCACTGCTGGGGCAGGTCCTCGGCCAGCTTCAGCAGCATCTGTTGGGCCTCCTCGTGCGAAGCCAGCGCCGCGGGCAGTGCGTGCTGCTCCATCAGCACGATGCTGCGGTTGGCCAGCGAGCTGACCGCCGCATCGCGCAGGCCCAGGTGGTCCGGATGCAGCTTCAAGCCGTCCTGGGCGAGCCGCAGCGCCTGCTCGATGGTGGCCGCCCAGCGGGCCAGGTCGCCACGCTGCGAGGCCAGCCAGCCCAGACGGTCGATGCTGAAACTGTGGGCCGCCACGCGCTCCGGCGCTTCGGGGGCGTGCTCGAGCAGCATGCCGGTCGTCTCGGCGGCCGCACGGCGGCTGCGCTCGGCCTCGTCGAGCCGGCCCCGGTCCTCGGCCAGGTCGCCGAGCATCTGCAGCACGGTGGCCTGGCGCAGCAGGTCCTCGTCACGCTGGCGACGCGTCGGCTGGTTGGCGTAGTAGGCCAGCACCTTGCTGCCCACGGCATCGAGCACGTCGAGCCGGCCGACGCCTTCCAGCCGCTCCCGCAGGTCGCCCAGCATGAACTCCAGCAGGCTCTCGGCCTGCTGGCGCTGGCGGTCGGCCTCTTCGGCCTGGCGCAGGGCCAGGCCGGCGCTGGCGATGAGCAGCAGGCTGGCGACGCTGCCGGCCAGCACCGCCCAGCGGTTGCGCTGCACGAATTTGTGCAGGCGGTAGGCCGCGCGGTCGGGGCGGGCGCGCACCGGCTCCAGGTTCATCCAGCGACGCAGGTCGTCGGCGAACTCGGCAGCGCTTGCATAACGTTCGGCCGGGGCCTTCTTCAAGGCCTTGGCGACGACGGTTTCCAGGTCGCCACGCAGCAGTCGCGCGCGCCGGGCCGCGGCCACCCCGCCCTGGCGCAGCACGGTGTCGGACAGGCGCCGCGGCGTGTGCTCGACCACCGCGCGCAGCCGGTCCAGGGTCGTGGCGGTGGGCGCAGGCGTCGGGTGCTCGCCGCTCAGCAGGGTGTAGAGCAGCACGCCGAGCGCGTAGACGTCGGTGGCGGTGGTGACTTCGCCGCCCTGCAGCTGCTCCGGCGCCGCGTACTGCGGGGTGAAGGCGCTGCCGGCCTCGCGTGTCAGCTCGGTGGCCTGCGCGGGGGTCTCGGCATCGGCCATCAGCTTGCCGATGCCGAAGTCCAGCAGCTTCACCTGCCCCTGCGCACTGACGAGGATGTTCGAGGGCTTGAGATCGCGGTGCAGGATCAGACGGCTGTGCGCATGGGCCACCGCACTGAGCACGTCGAGGAACAGCCGCAGCCGTGCCGGCAGGTCGAGCCCGAGCTGCTCGCAGTGCTGGTCGATCGGCCGCCCCTCGACGTGGTCGAGCACCAGATAGGGCTGGCCGTCCGGACCGACGCCTGCGTCGATCAGCCGCGCGATGTGGGGATGGTCCAGCCGGGCCAGCAGCTGACCCTCGCGGGCGAAGCGCTCGGCCTCGCCGCGGCTGCGCAGGCCGGTGCGCAGGCGCTTGATCGCGACGCGGCCCTCGTAGCGGCCATCGGTGCGGCGGGCCTGCCAGACGCTGCCCATGCCGCCTTCGCCCAGTGCGTGCTCGAGTGTGTAGGCGCCCAGGATCTGGCCGGGCTGCGGGCCGCTGCCGCCGAGGGCCGGGCGTTCGAGGAAGCCGTCGGCCTCCAGCCTGGCCAGCGCGTCCAGCATGCCGAGGAGCTCCTCGGCCAGCGCAGCCTCGCCCCGCTGTCGCAGCACGTCCAGGTGGGCGGCCTGCGCGGCCGGATCGAGGTCCAGCAGCGGGTCGAGCTGCGCCGAGAGCTCGGCCCAGCGCGCGGGATCCGGGCGGGGCGGGTTCAAGCGCGCAGCGACATCGCGAGGAAGAGCCGTGCCTTCTGCCAGTCGCGCTGCACGGTGCGCTCGGTCACCCCGAGGCCGGCGGCGACCTCGGCCTCGGTCAGGCCGCCGAAATAGCGCAGCTCGACGACCTGGGCCTGGCGCGGGTCGAGCGCAGCCAGGCTGTCCAGGGCCTCGTGCACGCGCAGCAGTTCCTCGTCCTCGGCCCGCAGCTGATCGGCAAGCTGGGTGTCGAGGGGCAGATGCTCGACATCCCCGCCGCGGCGTTGCGTGGCCCGGCTGCGGACCAGGTCGACGACCACGCTGCGCATGGCCCGGGCCGCGTAGGCAAAGAACTGCTTGCGATCGCTGAACTCGGGCGTGCCCTGGGCCTGCACGCGCAGGAAGGATTCGTGCACCAGGGCCGTGGTGTTCAACAGCGTCATGGCCCCCGCGTCGCGCACCCGGTGGCGGGCGAGCTGGCGCAGTTCGGCGTAGAGCTGGGCGTAGAGCCGCTCGGCGGCGGCGGGGTCGCCTTCGCGCGCTTCGCGAAGCAGCAGGGTGAGGTCGGCGGCCATGGGAGGGACAACGTCCGGGGCGTGGCCCTGGACGCAACAGTCTAGCGGCCCCCTACTTTGGGGGTGGCTGTCGGTTTCCCTCCCAGGATCCCGTTTGAGTGATCGAGGGCAGCCGCCGGCTGTCCGCCTTCAAGGAGCAGGCGCCATGGACAAAGTCATGCAGGCCGACCGGATCGCCTTGTATCGCCGGCTGGGGCTGGGTGAGGCCGGCCTCGTCGGCCGGCCGTTCACGGCCCGGCTCGATCCGCCGCATCCCGCCGCCCCGGCCGCGGATGGCGAGCGCGTGCCCCGCGTGCTGCTCCACAGCCTGCAGGGGGGCGTGGGTTCGAGCACGCTGGCCGTCGGCCTGGCCTGCCAGTTCGCCCGCGCCGGCCTGCAGTCCCGCCTGCTGGACCTGGGGCGGCAGAACCAGGTCAGCTTCTACTTCCAGGAGATCGAGGCCTTGCCGAATGCGGAGGCCGCCTGGCTCGACGGTCGACGCTTCGGTCGCCGGCTCGGCGTGATGTGCCCCCCCGCCGGCCGCGAGATCGACCTCGATGAACAGGCCCGGCAATGCATGGACCTGTTCGGCGACCCCAGCGACCGCAGCTTCCTGGTGGCCGACCTGCCGGCAGCCGGCCACGCCCGCTGGCCTGCGCTGCTCGGGCAGGTCGATCTGGCCGTGCTGCCCCTGCGGCCCGATCTGTTCGCCCTGCAGGCGGCCGACCGCTTGCTGCGCGCGGTGGAGGCGGCGGGGGCGCCCGCGCTCTTCGTGCTCAACGGCTTCGATCCCGGGCTGCGTGCGCACCGCAGCGTGCGGCAGGCCCTGGCGGAGATGCTGGGCCCCCGTCTGCTCGACCCCTGCCTGCCGCACGACACCGGGCTGGCCGACCGGCACATGGCCTGCGAGCCGCTGGAGGCCGATCTCTACCGCAGTCCGGGTTTCCAGGCGCTCTACGCCCGCTGTGCGCTGGCGGCGATGCGGCGCCTGGCCCATTCCTGAATCCGCAGGGGCCGCAGCAGCCCTGGCACCATGGCATGCAAACCACCTTCCACGCCCTCATCCTGACCCTTCTGCTGGTCGCTGCACCGTCTTCCCGCCGCGCGGAGCCGGCCGCCCCGCCGACGCATGCCAGCGCGGCTGAAGGGCCCTCCTCGCCCGAAGAGGGCGGCGAATCGATCGGCTTCCTGCTGCTCGGCCTCCTAGCTGTGGGCGCTCGCGGGTTGTTCAGGTCGCGGTCCTGAGGCGCGAATCCGACAGCCCCCCGGAACCGGGGGTGCTCTGCCTCCATCCGCGGGCCTTGACCGTAACCAGCTGTGTAAAAGTAAAGATTACTGTCGAGTCGCAGTGCTGTTTTGATCGGAAAGCACGCCTCGACCTTCCACACATCACACCACCTCACCGAGCCTGCCCATGACACATGTCCGTTTGTTTTTGGTCGCTTTGCTGGGACTTTCGGCCTTCACCTCGGCTCAGGCCGCCACCACCACGTACAGCAGCCGCACCGCTCTTGAGGCCGCGGCCGGCGTCGTCACCCTGCAGGACTTCAACAGCTACACCAGCGACATCGACTTCCGCAGCAGTGCCTACGACTTCGGCGACTTCTCGGTCCGGGGGGTGGGCGACGGGCAGCAGGCCGACAGCGGCGCCCCCCGCAACTACCTCGACGCGCCGGCCTTCACCCCGGTCAACATCCTGGGCACGCTGCCGGTCTTCAACACCACGCACCTGAACCTGCTGGTCAAGTCGCCGTTTCCGCTCACGACCACGTCCAAGGTCGTGTTCGAGTTCGATTCGCCGCTGGTGGCCTTCGGCGCGAACCTGGCGGGCATCAACTCCCTGCTTGGCTCGGGGGTGAAGATCCAGATCGACGGCGTGGATGTCTCGTCCCAGCCGCCCTCGACCGCCGGCCAGCCCAGCGACATCCAGTTCTTCGGCTTCACCTCGACCACGGCCTTCTCGAAGGTCGAGTTCCTGAGTGACGGCAACCTGCTCGTGCCCCATGTGCCTTTCCTGCTCGACAACCTGGTCTACGCCAAGGCGGCGGTGCTGAGCCCCGTGCCCGAGCCCGGGACCTACGCCCTGATGCTGGGGGGCGTGGGTCTCCTGGTGGCCCTGCGTCGCCGCGGCGTCCGCCGCGCCTGAGACGGCAGCCCGCCCAAGGCCGCGTCGCGTCCTCGGACGGCCGCGGCCGTCCGCCCCGCCCCGCCTCGGCGGGGCTTTTTCATGGTCGGCTCGACAATGAGGGCTTTGCCGACCAGGTCGCCGCCCCCATGCCCACCCCCGACGCTGCGCTCGCCCCCGAGCTGGACGACTGGATCGCCCAGGGCCTGCAGCGCCGCCGCCGGGCGGTGCGGCCGGTGCCCGGATCAGGCGGCGTGCGCCTGGCGGTCGACGGCATCGAGCGTCTGGCCTTCTGCAGCAACGACTACCTCGGCCTGGCCCTGCATCCCGCACTGGTGGCTGCTGCACAGGCGGCCACCGCCCGCTTCGGGGCAGGCGCGACGGCCTCGCCCATGGTCTGCGGCCACAGCGAGGAGCAGGCCGCGCTGGAAGACGAGCTGGCCGCCTTCCTCGGCCGGCCACGCGCGCTCTATTTCTATGCCGGCTATGCGGCCAATCTCGGCGCGCTGCCGGCTCTCGTCGGGCGTGGCGACCTGATCGTCTCCGACCGCCTGAACCATGCCTGCCTGATCGACGGCGCGCGGCTTTCCGGCGCCACCGTGCGGCGCGTGCCGCATGCCGACCTGGCGGCGGTGGAGGCCGCACTGGCCGCAGGGAGCAGTGCGCGGCGGCGGCTGGTGGTCGTCGACGCGGTCTTCAGCATGGATGGTGACCTGGCCGATCTGCCCGCCCTGCTGGCCCTGTGCGAGGCGCATGACGCCTGGCTCTACATCGACGATGCGCATGGCCTGGGCGTGCTCGGCCCGCGCGGCCAGGGCAGCGTGGCGCACTGGGGCCTGGACGGTGTGCCCGGCCTGGAGCGGCTCATCCACATGGCCACCCTGGGCAAGGCCGCGGGCGGGGCGGGCGGCGTGATCGCCGGCAGCGAGACCGTGATCGAGTGGCTGCTGCAGCGCTCGCGCACCTACATGTTCGCCACCGCCGCGCCGCCGGCCACCTGCGCCGCACTGCGCGTGGCCCTGCGCCTGATCGCCGACGAGCCGCAGCGCCGCACCCAGCTGGCCCGGCTGCGCGAGCGCCTGCGCGCCGGTTTGCGGGGCCTGCCCTGGCCGCTGGCGCCATCGGAAACGGCCATCCAGCCCCTCATCGTCGGCGACAGCACCGCCGCCCTGGCCCTGTCGGCCGCGCTGGAGGCGCGGGGCCTCTGGGTGCCGGCCATCCGTCCGCCGACCGTGCCCGAGGGCAGCGCGCGGCTGCGCATCACCCTCAGCGCCGCCCATGGCCTGGACGATGTCGACCGCCTGACCGGCGCGCTGCAGGCCCTGGCCGCCGCCCAGGGCTGAACCGGATCCCGGCATGGACGCCCTTCGCCGCCGCCTGAGCCTGGCCCTGCCGCTGGCCGCATGGGGCCGGCCTGCCGCCGCAGAGGCCATCGATCCGATACCCGCCGACCCCGGCGGCCCCGGCCCTTGGGCCCCTGGCCGCGTCGATCTGGACGGGCTGGCCGAACCCGCAACAGGCGGTCGCCCGCTGGCCCTGGCCCTGCACCAGCCGCTGGATGCGCCGCCCGGCTTGCGGCCGCTGCTGCTCGTCTCCCACGGTGCGGGCGGCGACCGCGACAGCCACCGTGCGCAGGCCGAACACCTGGCCTCGCATGGCTTCGTCGTCGCCTGCGTCGAGCACCCGGCCAGCGGCCCGGCCCGACTGCGCCAGGGCGGCCGCCTGCGGGCCAATCTGGCCGCCATGACGCGCGACGCCGAGGAGGTGCTCGGCCGGCCGCGGGACCTGCGCCTCGTGCTGGACCGCCTGCTTGCTGGCACCCTGGGCGTGCCCGGCGCCGCGCCGCGCATCGACCCGACGCGGATCGCCGCGCTCGGCCACAGCTTCGGCGCGGCCACCGTGCTGATGCTGGCCGGCGCGCGGGTCGCGCTCGACGGCCTGCAGCCCCCGCCCCCCGGCGCGCCGGGGCTCGGTCCGGATGCCTTCGAGCCGCGGCTGCGCGCGGTGATCGCCCTGTCGCCGCAGGCCGAGGCGCCGCCCTTCTTCCGTCCCGGCAGCTTCGCCAGCCTGCGCTGCCCGGTGCTGGGCCTGAGCGGCAGCCGCGACGCCAGCCAGGGCGGGAGCGGCCCCGAGGATCGCCGCGCTGCCTTCGCGCGCTGGCCCGCCGCGGGCGGCCGCCACGGCCTGGTCTGGATCGAAGGCGCGGCCCACCTCGACTTCGCCGATGACGATGCCCTGCCGGCCCCGCCACGCCGCCATCTGCGCCGCGAGGCCGGGCGCCCGCCGAGCGCGCCCGGTCCCCTCGCCCGCGGCCGCGACGCCGTGCAGCCCCTGGTCCGCGCGGCCAGCCTGCTCTACCTGCGCGAGCAACTCTTCGCCGATGCCGAAGCCCGGACCCGCCTCAGCGCCTCCGGCCTGGCGCCCTGGCTGGGCGGCACGGCGCGCGGGGTCGAGGTGCAGCGGCGCTGAGCCGAACGATGCCTGTGCGGTCAGAGCTGCAGGTTCTCCGGCCAGAGGAAGTAGGGGCCGAAGCGGCTCTTCTCGATATGGCAAGCGCCCGCCGCAAGTGCTTTGGGCGTCAGCACGTCCCGATCCCCCTCCGGCCGCAAGTAACCCGCCGCGCGCAGGAGTTTCAGGGTCTCCGTCAATCCGCCGCGTACGCCCAGGCGATTGGCCAGGCGCGAGGTCGACAGGCGGCCCTTGTGCGGGTCGTCCTCGGCCGGCGGGTCTGCGGGATGGGCGGCCTCAACGGGTGCCGGGGGCTCCCCCCGTGGCGGCCTGACCTCCAGGCCGAACTTCGACGCCCAGTCGATGCGGATGGGCCGGTGGTGCGAGGCCAATCGCTCGGCCAGTTCCCGCAGCGTGTCGCTGCCGATCAGCTTGGACAGGCTGCTGACCGCGCCGCCGAAGCCGATCTGTTCCGCGTCGCGCTGGATGTGCTGCCAGACCTGATCCGCCTTGACGATGCCCTGGAACGCCGTCGGGACGGGCTTCGGGCGTTGGATCCGGGCCCCCTTGCTGACCACGACCAGGGAGAGGAAGCTGGGCCGCAGCGTCAACCCCAGGCGCGTCGGCAAGGGGAAGGACGGGCTGTTCATCAGCGCTTCCAGCACATCGATGTGCTTTTCGTTCTGCGCGAGCGGCGAGGGCACACCACGCGGCCGGCCGTTGAAAAAGGCCGTGAACTCGCCTTGGGCGTTCACGGCCACGCCCTCGCTGAAGTGCTTGGACTCGCAGACCCAGCAGTCCAGGAAACGGTTGATCAGCAGGTGGTCGATCTGCGCGACACGGCCCGCGTGTTCCAGCCGCAGGTCGTGCAGCACCGCCCAGTTCTTGCTGTCACGCAGATGGAAATCGAGCTCGTACGCGGTCTCGGCTTCGCCCCGCAGCCCGGCCCGCAGCATGCGGATCTCGAGTTCGATCTGGCTCCGCTGGCGTTCGCTGGCTTGCGGGTGCGCCAGCAGGTGCTGAAGTGTCGACAGATCCGCCTGTCGATCATTGGCTGATTTGATGTGCATGTCCCTTCCCTTGCGCCGTGTCCCGGGTCAGCGCATCTCGGAGAGGGTAGCCAGCCCGGGCGCTTCAGGGCACCAAGGCTTTCACGGGAAAGCCCGCAGCCTGCGGCCGCGGGGTGCCGTTTCTAAACTTGGGCATGTTTCCCAACATTGGATGCCGCCCATGCTGCTGCGCTTGCTGACCGCTGCCGCCTTGATGACCAGCCTGGCGCCCGCCCGGGCTGCGTCTCCCATGCCCTACAAGACCGTGTCCGAGGCCCTCGCCGCGCTTTCGGCCAAGGACGGTGCGATCAAGACCGAGGCCGATGGCTGGATCACCGTGACCGAACCGCTGGAAGGTCTGCAGTGGAGCTTCGTGCCCGGCAGCCACGGGGCCTATCCCAGCCTCGTCCGCCGCAGCATCGTGCGTCCGCCGGGCGAGCCGGCACGCGTCGAGATGGCGACGATCTGCGAGGCGCCGGCCAGCGCCTGCGCGGCACTGGCGCAGGAGTTCGAGGCGCAGAACAGCCGTTTCGAGCAGTACGTGCGCAGCCGTGCCCGCAAGCCGCCGCCCGGCGGCGCGCCCGCGGCCCCCTGAGGCTGCCCCGGTCCGGGGCAGCCTCAGCGATTCAGCCGCGTGGCGGCGGGCGGGTGGGCGAGCCCGGCTCGTCCGCCCCGCCCTGGGCGGCCAGCCCGCGCCTGGCGCGTTCGCTGAGCGCATTCGGAAAGTACAGCGCGGTCAGGCTCTTGCTGTGCACCGGCGAGTGGCCGCCGGCTTGGGCGGCCGGGTCGGGATGGTGACGGCGCCAGTCGCGCACCCAGTGCAGTTCGTCGCAGAGTTCGAGCAGGCCCAGCGTCTCGCGGTCGCCGACGAGCAGGCCGCAGACTTTCAGGCCCAGCGCGGCCCGCGCCTGGTCCAGGGCGTCGAGCGTGGCGGCGGTGCAACCGAACTCGCCGTCGCTCACCACCAGCAGGTCGGCCTGCTGCCAGCCTTCGGCCTGCACGCGCTGCAGGGCGGTGCGGATGGGCTGGGCCAGGTCGGTGCCGCCGTCGAAGGACTGGCCGATGAAGTCCAGCAGTGCGTCCAGGCCCTGGGCGTCGAAGCCCAGGCGGTGCTCCAGCACCTCGCCCGCGCCGCCGAAGGCCAGCACATGGCAGCCGCGGCCTTCGCGGCGGGCTACCCGGGCGGCTTCCAGCACGACGGCCTTGGCCACGCGCTCGGGCGCGCCGCGCATCGAGCCCGAGGTGTCGACGCAGACCAGCATGGGCCCGCGCGCGGCCGGTGGCGCGGCCGCCCGCGCGGCGGCGGCGACCCACTGCTCGGGCGCGCCGGGCCGCGGCTCGGGCCAGACGGCGGCTTCGTCCCAGACCATCAGCCGCGATTCCGCCAGCCGCGCCCGCCACAGGCGGTGCAGCAGCGGATGGCCGAACTGCGCGGCCTCGGCCGGCAGCATGCGGGCCAGGTCGCGCCCGGGGCGCACGCCGGTGATCTCGCCCGGGGCCCCGGGCAGGCGGGTGTCGACCGCCGCGCCGCGCCGCCGCCGGGGCGATTCGGCCTGAGGCTGGGGCTGCGGCGGGCTGCTGTCCGGACGCTGCCGGCCGAGGCGGGCGATCAGCGCGGCGAGCTCGGTCTGGCGCCGCATCAGGGCCATCAGGTCGCGCGCCTCGTGCAGTTCGCGGCGGCGGAGCTGGCCGGCCAGGCCGTCCCATTCGAGCTCGCCGAGTTCACCCAGATCCTTCAGCAGGCCGAGCAGGTCGGCCAGGTCGGCGCCCAGGGTGTCCCACTCGGCGCGGAAGGCCGCGACCATCGCGGCGATGGCCTCGTCGCGTGGCTGGTCGGCTGGCCGGTCGATCAGGGTGTCGAGATGCCAGAGCGCGGTGCGCAGCACCTGCTCGGCCACCGCCGGCAGGGCGCGGGCGGCCTCGGGCAGACCGAGCGTGCCGAAGGCCTCGCGCAGCGGCGCCACCGCCTCGGCATCGCCGAGCAGGGCCTCGGCCGGCGGCAGTTCGCCCGCCAGCAGGGCCGCGCGCCAGGCGGGCAGCTCGGCCAGGCGCGGCGCGGGCCGGCCGCTGGAATTGACCAGGGCCGGCAACCACAGCTCGCGCGGCAGCGCGGCCACGTCCGACCAGGGCCGGTCGGCGAAGCCGGGCGCCGCCGGAGGGGCCTCGGCGCCGGCTGCGGGCGCAGGCGCTTCAGGGCGGGCGTTCGGGGGCAGGGCGCTCATGCCGGCATGCGCGGGAGGCGCTTCACGCCCCTTCAGGCGCGGGCCGGCGTGCCCGGCCGCTGGCTGAGGCCGGCGACGGCGGCCTGCACGGCATCGCGTGGCGCGGGCCGGGCGGCCGGGCCCTCGGCGGCTGCGCCGGGCTCGTCGGCCCACGGGGGCGCCTCGGGCGCCTCCCCGATCAGTTTCGGATCGATCGGCAGGGCGGCAAAGCCCGCCCGGCAGGCCGCAAGCCGCGCCTGCAAGCCCGCCACCGCCGCCGCGCTGGCCGCCTGCGCGGCGTGCAGACGGGCGGCCAGCATGGGGGGCAGCCAGGGACTGCTGGCCAGCTCGGCCTCCAGCCGGGCGGCGCGGGCCTGCAACGGGGCCTGTTCGGCCTCGGCCTGGGCGATGAGGGCATCGAGCTGTGCCAGCCGGGCCTGCACGTGCACGGGGCTCCAGCGGCGGCGGGACTTGGCTTCCAGCGCCGCGGCGCGGAGGCGCAGGCCGCCCGCGTCGGCATGGTCCAGCCCTTCGCCGCCCAGGTTGCGGGCCAGGGCCATCTTGCCGGCCTGGCCGGCGTCGTCACCGGCCTCGGCCGGCGCGCTTTCTTCGATGCGGAGCTGGGCCTCGAAGGCCTGCACCGCACGGTCGAAGGCCCGGGTGTCGACCGGCTGCGCGCCGAGCAGCTCGGCCTCGACCCAGGCCTGCAGCTCGGCCACCTGGGCCGGCGTGCCGCCCAGGCAGTGCGGCAGCAGCCAGAGGTCCAGCGTCTGCACGGCCTGACGGCCGCTGCTGGCCGCCGCGGTGCGCAGCAGGCCGGCGGTCTGGCGCCAGCGGCGGTCGGACACGGCGATCTGCCGCGCCGTGCAGCGCGCCCGCGCCGCTTGCAGTGCGGCCAGCACCTCGGCCGGCAGCGTCACCCTGCGGGCGGCGGCTGCCAGCGCGTCGCGTTCGGTGACGGTGATGGGCGGGGCTTCGGCCGCCGGCGCGACCTCGCCGAGTTCGAGCAGCGCGGCGAAGCTGGCATCGCCGATCGGCGCGACCGGCACCCGCACCAGGAAGCGGTCGTGGAAGGCCTGCAGGGCCTCGTCCTCCGGCACCTCGTTGCTGGCCGCGACCACGCAGACCAGCGGCACCGGTGCCCGGTGGCTGCCGTTGTCGAAGACGCGCTCGTTGAGCAGGGTCAGCAGGGCATTCAGGATCGCCGAGTTGGCCTTGAAGACTTCGTCCAGGAAGGCCAGGCCGGCGGTCGGCAGGTAGCCGTCGACCAGGCGCTCGTAGCGGTCGGCCTCCAGGGCCTTGAGCGAGAGCGGGCCGAACAGCTCCTCGGGCACCGAGAAGCGGGTCAGCAGGCGTTCGAAGTAGCGCGCACCGTCGAAGGCGGTGTGCAGGCGCCGGGCCAGTGCGCTCTTGGCGGTGCCGGGCGGGCCGATCAGCAGCACATGCTCGCCGGCCAGGGCGGCCAGCAGGGCCAGTCGCACGGCCTCGCTGCGTTCGAGCAGGCCGGCTTCGAGGGCGGCCAGCCGCGGGGCCAGCAAGGCAGAGAAGGGCGCAGTCATACCCGGATTGTGGCGGCCGCCTCCCGGCGGCTCGCCTGCGGGGCCATGGCCCGGGGGCGTCGGCCCCCGTCCCTCACTGCTTGACCGCTTCGACCTGGATGATCAGCTTGATGCTGTCCGGGATGCCCGGCAGGCCGTAGACCATGCCCCACTGGCTGCGCTGGATGGTGGTCTCGAAGTCGCCGCCGCAGACCTCGCGCTTGAGCATGGGGTTGGGGTAGCAGTTGAAGCGCTGGCCCTTGACGGTGACCGGCAGGGTCTTGCCCAGCAGGGTGAGCTGGCCGCTCACCTCGGTGACCTTGTCGCCGTCGAAGACGAATTTGTCGGAGACGAAGCGCGCGGTCGGGAAGGCCTCGCTGTTGAAGAAGTCCTTGCCGCGCAGGTGCTTGTCGAAGGGCGCGGTGCCGGTGCTGATCGAGCCGGTCTCGATCGTGACGTCGAGCGTGCCGGTCTTGGCGGCCCGGTCGATCGTCACCGTGCCTTCCTTCTTGTCGAAGCGGCCGCGGTTGGTCGAGGTGCCGAAGTGCAGGGCCTCGAAGGTGACGAAGGTGTGGCTGCCCTCGATCGCGTAGCTGACGGGTTCGGCCTGGGCGGCGGTGCCGGCCAGGGCGAGCAGGGCGGCGGCGGCCAGGGTGCGGGAAAAGCGCATGGAAGGTCCTTGGGTCGGGGGGAGGGAAGGGGAAGGAAGCCGAAAGGGCTGTGGGCGGTGGCGCCACCGGCGCTTGCTCAGAGCGCCGGCACCCCACGCAGCGCGAACTTGAAGCGCACCTGCACTTCGTCGGCCACGAGCGAGGTGTCGCCCCACTCGCCACTGCCGATCTGGAAGGCCAGGCGCTTGATCGCGAATTGCCCGCTGGCGGTGCTCAGGCCACCGGCCTGGCTGAGCGTGACCGGCACGGTCAGCGCCTGGGCCTTGCCCTTGAGGCTGAGCTGGCCGGCCACCTCGAAGCGGCCGCCGCCCAGGGCCTTGATGGCGCTGGACGTGAAGCGGGCCTGCGGGAACTTGCCGATGTCGAACCATTCGGGCTTGCGCAGCTCGGCGTCGGTTTCCGGAACGCCCAGCGTCGCGCTGCCCAGGTCCACGCTGAAGGCGATGCGGCCGCTGGCCGGCTGGCGCGGGTCGAAGGCGATCTGCGCGTCGAAGCGCTTGAACACGCCCTCGACGGGCACGCCCATCTGCTTGCTGACGAACTGCAGCTGGCTCTGGGCGGCTTCCAGGGTGGCCGCCGGCGGGGTCTGGGCCTGCACGGCAGCCGACAAGGCCAGGGCGGGCAGCAGGAAGAGGATTCGGTTCATGGCGAGGGGAAGGTCAGGTGAGCCCGCGGCGTGCCGCGGCGCGGGAAGGCAGGTCGGAGCGGCGGACCGCCTCGGGGTTCCGGGCCGCTGGCTTAGCCCCGGCCCAGGCCCATGCGGTTCAGCAGGCCGTCACGGTCGATGAACTGGTGCTTCAGCGCGGCGCCGACGTGTACGGCCACCAGGCCCAGCAGGCCGTAGGCCGCGAGCCGGTGCAGGGGCTTGAGCGCGGCAGCCAGGGGTTCGCTGACCGGCACCCAGTCCGGCAGCGGCAGCACGCCGAACCACACGATGGGAAAGCCCTTGGCCGAGCTGTAGGCCCAGCCTGTCAGCGGCACCAGGAAGAACAGCAGGTACATCAGCCCATGGGTGGCGTGGTGCGCACGCTGCTGCCAGCCCGGCATCCGGCGGACGATGACTGCCGGCAGCGGCGGCGGACGGTGCCCCAGGCGCCACAAGAGGCGCAACAGCGAAAGCGCCAGGATCGTCATCCCGGCCCACTTGTGCCAGTTGTAGAGCTTGAGCTGGGTCGGCGAGAACTTCAGCTCGGTCATGTAGAGCCCGACCGCCGCGCTGCCCAGGATGGCCGCGGCCAGCAGCCAGTGCAGCGCGATGGCGGTGGGCGTGTAGCGCGCCAGGGGCTGGGTCGTGGCGGCAGGCGAGACGTTCATGGGCGGTCGGCATCCGTGAGGGCAGGCCCCCACTGTAGGCAGGCCCCTCCCCCGCCGGGCGCTGCCGGCTTGTCGGCAGCGTGCAAAGCGGCTGAAGGCCGGCCCGGACGCAGGCTCCGCTTCAGAGAAAGCGGTCGAGCAGCCGGCGCGAGCCCCGGTCCAGCCGGCGCGGCTGGGGAATGCGGAAGCACAGGCCGTGGCTGTCGGTGATCAGCAGGCTGCCATCGGGCAGGCGGCGGATGTCTTCCTCGCCCTTGAGCACCAGGCTGCTGGGGCCGCGGTCGGTCTCGACCGTCCAGGTGCTGGGGGTGGAGAAGCTGGAGACGGCGAGCAGCCGGGTCAGCTCGGGGCGGAACTCGCGTTCGCGCAACTCGGCCTCGATCAGGGCGCGCGGGCCCTCGGGCAGTGCCGCCAGGCGCTCGATCCAGGCGGCTTCGTGACCGTCGGGGCCGACCAGGGACAGGCCCTCGTCCGGCGCGGTCAGCGGGAAGGCCCGCACCGGCACCACGGGGCAGGCCTCGCCCTCCCCGGCGGGCTGCAGCACCAGGCGGCCGAAGGGGTCGCGATGCAGGTCGAGCCCGGGCGGCGTTTCGGCAGGGTTCATGCGCGGATCTCCTGGGCGCTGTCGAGGCCGGCTTCCTCCCGCCGGGCCTGGGCTTCGTGCAGGCGCCAGTAGGCACCGCCCCGGGCGATCAGCTCGGCATGCGGGCCGACTTCGACGATCTCGCCGCGGTCCATCACCACGATGCGATCGGCCTTGCGCAGCGTCGACAGGCGGTGGGCGATGGCCAGGGTGGTGCGGCCCTGCACGAGGTTGTCCAGGGCCTTCTGGATTTCCTTCTCGGTCTCGGTGTCGACCGCCGAGGTGGCCTCGTCGAGGATCAGGATCTTCGGGTCGATCAGCAGGGCACGGGCGATGGAGATGCGCTGGCGCTCGCCCCCCGAGAGGCCCTGGCCGCGCTCGCCGACGATGCTGTCGTAGCCCTGCGGCAGGCGCAGGATGAAGTCATGCGCATGGGCGGCACGGGCCGCGGCGACGATCTCGGCGCGCGTGGCCTCCGGCCGGCCGTAGGCGATGTTCTCGGCCACCGTGCCGAAGAAGAGGAAGGGCTCCTGCAGCACCAGGCCGATCTGGCTGCGGTAGTCGGCCAGGCGGTGCTGGCGGATGTCGGTGCCGTCCAGCTCGATCGCGCCTTCGCTCACGTCGTAGAAGCGGCAGATCAGGTTGACCAGGGTGCTCTTGCCCGAGCCGCTGTGGCCGACCAGGCCGATCATCTCGCCGGGGCGGATGTCCAGGTCCAGGCTGCGGATCACCCGCCGCGCGCCGTAGCGGAAGCCCAGGCCGCGCAGCGTCAGCCGGCCCTGCACCGGGTGGGCGAGGGGCTTGGGCTCGGCCGGATCGGGCACGTTCGAGACATGGTCGAGGATGTCGAAGATGCGCTTGGCGCCCGACGCCGCCTTCTGCGTGACCGAGACGATGCGGCTCATCGAATCCAGCCGCGCGTAGAAGCGGCCGATGTAGGCGATGAAGGCGGTCAGCACGCCGACGGTGATCGCGTCGCCGGCCACCAGCCAGATGCCGCAGGCCCAGACGATCAGCAGGCCGACTTCGGTCATCAGGCCGACGCTCGGCGAGAACAGGCTCCAGGTCTTGTTCAGCTTGTCGTTGACGGCCAGGTTGTGGGCGTTGGCCGCGTGGAAGCGCTGGGCTTCGCGGCCTTCCTGCGCGAAGGCCTTGACCACGCGGATGCCGGGGATGGTGTCGGCCAGCACATTGGTGACCTCGCCCCAGACGCGGTCGATGCGCTCGAAGCCGGTCCGAAGCCGCTCCCGCACGCGATGGATCAGCCAGGCGATGGCCGGCAGCGGCAGCAGCGTCACCAGGGCCAGGCCGGGGTGGATGGACAGCAGGATGCTGGCGGTCATCAGCATCATCAGCACGTCGGTCGCGAAATCGAGGGCGTGCAGCGAGAGGAAGACGTTGATGCGGTCGGTCTCCGAGCCGATGCGGGCCATCAGGTCGCCGGTGCGCTTGCCGCCGAAGTATTCGAGGCTGAGCGTCAGCAGGTGCTCGAAGGTGGTCGTGCGCAGGTCGGCGCCGATGCGCTCGGACACCAGGGCCAGCACATAGGTGCGCGCCCAGCCCAGGCCCCAGGCCGCCAGGGCGCTGAGCAGCAGACCGCCAAGCAGCAGGGCGACCTGCACCGGGTCGATGGCCTGGCCGTTCTGGTGCGGGATCAGCACCTCGTCCATCAGCGGAATGGTCAGGTAGGGCGGGATGAGCGTGGCCGCGGTCGAGGCCAGGGTCAGGCCGAAGCCCAGGGCGAGCTGCCGGCGGTAAGGCCGGGCGAAACGGCCCAGGCGCAGCAGCACCCAGGTGGAGGCGGGCGGGGCCTCCTCGTCCTCGGTGCCGTGGCCGCAGGCCGGGCAGTCTTCGCGGCCGGCCGGCAGGGCGGCCCCGCAGGCGGGGCAGGGCGCGGCGTCGTCGGCCGGGGCGGCGGCATGGCGGGTCTCGAAGGCCTGCAGGAAGGCCTGGGCCTGCGGCAGCCGGCCCAGGGTCAGGCGCCAGCGGGCGCGCAGGCCCTGCGGCCCGAACAGGCTCAGGCTGGCCAGGCCGGCGAGCTCGCCGAGTTCGAGGCGGTCCTCCGGCCCCAGGGGCAGGGCTTGCGTTTCGCTGTCGGGGGGCTGAACGATGAGCTGGGCCGGTCGCCCGCCCGCCGCAGGCAGCAGGCGAAGCACGAGGTTCGTAAAGCGGCCCGCGGCATCGACGTCAACCGTCAGGCTGGCGCTGCCGTTATCCCCCGCATCGAGCTGCGCCGGCAACGCTGCCCACCCGGGCAGGTTCGGCGCCTCGGAGGCCAATCTCGAATGATGATCATGCATGGTGTTGAGGGGGGCTCGCCGGGCCCGGCGAGCGTTCCGGCGCCGATCCGGAGGGCGGCGGATTCTCGCCGAAGCGGCCCCTGGGACCCCGCCACAACGCGCGGCCCCCTGGCTGCGATGACCGCCGGCGGCGCCGCGACAATCGGCGGCCCTGCCGCCACCTCGGGCGGCGCCCCTGGTGGATCGAGCATGACCCCGTCCTTTGAACTCAAGATCCTCAAGGTCAGGCACCTGCGCGGCCCGAACGTCTGGACCTACCGTGCCTGCCTGGAAGCCTGGCTGGACCTGGGGGTGCTGGAGGATTGGCCGTCCAACCGCATTCCTGGGTTCACCGCGCGGCTGACGGCCCTGCTGCCGGCCCTGGTCGAGCACCATTGCGGCGTCGGCGAGCGCGGCGGCTTCCTGCAGCGCCTCGAAGAAGGCACCTGGGCCGGCCACATCCTCGAGCACGTGGTGATCGAGCTGCTGAACCTGGCGGGCATGCCGACCGGCTTCGGCCAGACGCGCAGCACCTCGCAGCCTGGCATCTACCGCATGGTTTTCCGGGCCCGCGAGGAGCAAGTGGCGCGCGTCGCCCTGGCCCAGGGTCATGCCCTGCTGCACGCGGCCCTGAACGACCTGCCCTTCGACGTGAGCCCGGCGGTCGCCGCGGTGCGTCAGAAGATCGACGAGCGCTACCTCGGCCCCTCGACGGCGGCCATCGTCGACGCCGCCAACGAGCGTCGCATTCCGCACATCCGCCTGAACGAGGGCAACCTCGTGCAGCTCGGCCATGGCGCGCGCCAGCGCCGCATCTGGACGGCCGAGACCGATCAGACCAGCGCGATTGCCGAAGGCATCGCCAGCGACAAGGACCTCACCAAGCGCCTGCTCGCCGCCTGCGGCGTGCCGGTGCCCGAGGGGGAGGTGGCCGAAAGCCCGGCCGAAGCCTGGTCGATCGCGCAGGACATCGGCGGCCCGGTCGTCGTCAAGCCCTCCGACGCCAACCATGGCCGCGGCGTGTCGATCGAGCTGAGCGCCCAGGCCGACATCGAGGCCGCCTGGGGCGTGGCGGATGCCGAGGGCAGCGAGGTCCTGGTCGAGCGCTTCATCCCTGGCGACGAGCACCGCCTGCTGGTCGTCGGCGACCGCGTGGTCGCCGCCGCCCGCGGCGAGCGCGTCTTCATCACCGGCGACGGTCGCTCCACCGTGCGTCAGCTGATCGACAGCCAGGTCAACACCGACCCGCGCCGCGGCGAGACCGAGGACCTGCTGCTCGAAACCCTGATCCTCGAACGCGAGCCGGCCACCCGCCTGTTGCTGGCCCGCCAGGGCCTGGACGGCGAGTCGGTGCCCGAGGCCGGTCGCCGCGTGCTCGTGCAGCGCAACGGCAACCTCGCGGTCGACTGCACCGACGAGGTCCATCCCGACGTGGCCGAGCAGGTGGCCCTGGCTGCCCGCGTGGTCGGCCTGGACATCGCCGGCATCGACCTGGTCTGCGAGGACATCGGCCAGCCGCTGCAGGCCCAGGGCGGCGCGATCGTCGAAGTCAATGCCGGCCCCGGCCTGCTGATGCACCTGAAGCCGGCCGTCGGCGCGCCGCAGCCGGTCGGCCAGGCGATCGTCGAGCACCTGTTCGGCGAAGCCGAGGACGGCAAGGCTGCCGGCCGCGTGCCCATCGTTGGCGTGGCCGGCTCGCGCGACAGCAGCACCATCGCCCGTCTCGTGGCCTGGCTGCTGCACCTGGGCGGCAAGCATGTCGGCCTGGCCTGCCGCGAGGGCCTGTACCTGAACCGCCGCTGCATCGAGCCGGTCGACGCGACCCGCTGGGATGCCGCACAGCGCCTGCTGATGAACCGCCGCGTCGAGGCTGCCGTGTTCGAGAACGATGCCGCCGCCATCCTGCGCGACGGCCTGCCCTACGACCGCTGCTGCGTCGGCATCGTCACCGACCTTGGCGGTGCCGAGGCCCTGGCGGAGCACGACATCCGCGAGAGCGAGCAGATGCTGCGCGTGCTGCGCACCCAGGTCGACGTCGTGCTGTCCGAGGGCACCGCGGTGCTGAATGCCGAGGACGAGCGCGTGGCCGGCCTGGCGCCGCTGTGCGATGGCGAGGTGCTGCTCTATGCCGCGGCCGACCCGCGCGAGGCCGAATCCGCGGAAGCGTCGCCGGCCGCCGCCCGCCTGGCCGCGCACCGCGCCGCCGGAGGGCGCATCGTCTTCCGCCGCGGCGACCGCGTCGTGCTGGCCCGCGGCAGCCAGGAAACGCCCTTGCCGGCCTCGACCCGCCTGCCGGCCGGCCTGGCCGGTGCGCCGCAGGCCGACCCGCTGCTCGCGGCCGTCGGGGCCGCATGGGCCTACGGCATCTCGCCGGACCTGATCGCCGCCGGCGTGCAGACCTTCGACCCGCATCCGCGCCCGTCGACCCACTGAAGGCACGCCCGTCCGGGCGGTGCGCGACGGGTCTCCCGAAAGACCGCCGCGCCGCCCCTTCGCCCGGCTCCGCCGGGCCTCCCAGCCCCCACCCATCCCATGGAAGTCTCCCGCATCCGGGCCCTGCGCGGCCCGAACCTGTGGAGCCGTCAGACGGCGATCGAGGCCGTCGTCCACTGCAGCCCGGACGAGCGCGATCTCGCCGCCCGGCCCGGCCTGGAAACCCGCGTCCGCGCGCTCTACCCCGGCATCGGCCCGCTGCGCCCCCGCGCCGGTCTGGCCGAGGCGGTGCCGCTGGCCCAGGTGCTCGAAGCCGCCGCACTGCAGCTTCAGGCCCAGGCCGGCTGCCCCGTCAGCTTCAGCCGCACGACGGCCACCGTCGAGGCCGGCACCTACCAGGTCGTGGTCGAGTATTCGGAGGAGGCCGTCGGCCGCGCCGCCCTGGCCGAGGCCGAGGCCCTGGTGCAGGCCGCGCTGCAGGCCGAGGGTCGCTTCGACCCCGAGGCGGCGATCGCCCGCCTGCGCGAGCTGGACGAGGACGAGCGCCTGGGCCCGAGCACGGGTGCCATCGTCGACGCCGCCCGTGCGCGGGGCATTCCCGTGCGCCGCCTGACGCGCGGCAGCCTGGTGCAGATGGGCTGGGGGTCCAAGGCCCGCCGCATCCAGGCCGCGGAAGTCGACCAGACCGGCGCGGTGGCCGAGTCCATCGCCCAGGACAAGGATCTGACCAAGTCCCTGCTGCGCGCGGCCGGTGTGCCGGTGCCGCTGGGCCGGCCGGTGGCCGACCGCGAGGATGGCTGGACGGCCGCGCTGGAGATCGGCCTGCCGGTCGTCGTCAAGCCGCAGGACGGCAACCAGGGCAAGGGCGTGACGGTCAACATCCAGACCCGCGCGCACTTCGAGCAGGCCTACGACGCGGCCGCCCAGTACGGCGACGTGATGGTCGAGCGCTTCCTGCCCGGCCATGACTTCCGCCTGCTGGTCGTGGGCGACCAGGTGCTGGCCGCCGCCCGCCGTGACCCGCCGCAGGTCCTGGGCGATGGCGTGCACACGGTGGCCGAGCTGGTCGAGCAGGTCAATGCCGACCCGCGTCGTGGCGAGGGCCATGCCACCTCGCTGACCAAGATCCGCCTCGATGCGATCGCGCTGGCCCGTCTGCAGGTGCAGGGCCTGACGCCTGCCTCGGTGCCCGAGCGCGGCCAGCGCGTCGTGCTGCGCAACAACGCCAACCTCAGCACCGGCGGCAGCGCGACCGACGTGACCGACGATGTCCACCCCGAGGTCGCCGCCCGCGCGGTCGATGCGGCGCAGATGGTCGGGCTCGACATCTGTGGCGTCGACATCGTCTGCGAGACCGTGCTGCGGCCGCTGGAAGAGCAGGGCGGCGGCATCGTCGAGGTCAATGCCGCGCCCGGCCTGCGCATGCACCTCAGCCCCTCCTACGGCAAGCCGCGCCAGCTCGGCCCGGCCATGGTCGAGCTGACGTTCCCGCACGGCGAGGACGGCCGCATTCCGGTCGTCGCCGTCACCGGCACCAATGGCAAGACCACCGTGACCCGCCTGGTGGCCCACCTCTTTGCCAGCGCCGGCCTGCGCGTCGGCATGACGAACACCGACGGCGTCTACGTGAACGGCCGCACCATCGACCGCGGCGACTGCAGCGGCCCGAAGAGCGCACGCAATGTGCTGGCCCATCCCGACGTCGATGCCGCGGTCTTCGAGACCGCCCGGGGCGGCGTGCTGCGCGAGGGCCTGGGCTTCGACCGCTGCCAGGTGGCCGTCGTCACCAACATCGGCAGCGGCGACCACCTCGGCCTGAACTACATCACCACGGTCGAGGACCTGGCCGTCCTCAAGCGCGTGATCGTCCAGAACGTCGCTCCGGGTGGCTGGGGCGTGCTGAACGCGGCCGATCCGAACGTCGCCCTGATGGCCGAGGTCTGCCCCGGCAGCATCATCTTCTTCGCCGCCGACCGGCAGCTGCCGGTGATGGCCCAGCACCGTGCCCAGGGCCGGCGCGTGGTCTATGTCGAGGGCGATGCCATCGTCGCGGCCGAGGGGTCCTGGCGCGAGCGCCTGCTGCTGCGCGAGCTGCCGATCACCCGCAACGGCAGCATTCCCTTCCAGGTCGAAAACGTGATGGCCGCCGTCGCCGCCGGCTGGGGCGCGGGCCTGAGCTGGGATGCGATCCGCCGCGGCCTGGCCAGCTTCGTCAACGACGCCGACAACGCCCCCGGCCGCTTCAACCTGATGGAGATCGGCGGGGCCACCGTGATTGCCGACTACGGCCACAACCCCGATGCGATGCGCGCCCTGGTGGCCGCCGTCGAGGCCCTGCCGAAGACGCCCGGCCAGCGACGCAGCGTGGTGATCAGCGGCGCGGGCGACCGCCGCGACCAGGACATCCGCGAGCAGACCGAGATCCTCGGCGGCGCCTTCGACACCGTCGTGCTCTACCAGGATGCCTGCCAGCGCGGCCGCGCCGACGGCGAGGTGCTGGGCCTGCTGCGCGAGGGCCTGCGCGGTGCCGCCCGCACCCGCGAGGTGCTGGAGATCCATGGCGAGTTCGTGGCCATCGACGCCGCGCTGGCGGCCCTGCAGCCGGGCGACCTCTGCCTGGTGCTGATCGACCAGGTGGACGCGGCCCTGAACCACCTGCGCCTGCGCGCGGGCCTGGCCGTCACCGTCTGAGCAGGCGCCCTCGCGCCGCCATAATCCGCGGCGTGAAACATGAAGCCAGTCTGAAGCGATGGGTGGCAGCCGGCCTTGCGGCCGTGCTGCTGCTGGTCAGCTGCGCTTCGCTGCTGGGGCAGTGGCTGCGGCCGGCCGATGCCGCGCCCTGGACCCAGGTCTGCTCGGCCCTGACGCCGTTGGCAGGCCTGTCGGGCGGGCCGAGCCAGCCCGAAGGCGTGCCCTCGCATGCCCACTGTCCCTGGTGCCATCTGGGGCACAGCCTGGCGGGCTTTCCGCCGGCGCCGCGTCTCCTGGTTGCGGCGTTGCCGCGGCTGGCCCTGGCGCCGCCGCGCTTCCTGCAGGCGGCCCGCACCGCGCCGGTCTGGCGCAGCCCACAACCGCGCGGCCCGCCGGCCCTCCTCGTCTGACGCTCGAAAGAGGCCGGGTCGCCAGGACCCGGTGAGTTGTCCCCGGTCGGGGCCGCGCCAGTCGCGGGGCCCGGCGGGGGCACTGCGCCCACGAGGTTTCCCCCATGCTGCAAGCTTCTTTCCGGGCCCGGCGCGCGCTGCGTCCGGCCCTCGGGCTGCTGGCCGTGCTGGCCGCCGTCCAGGCCCCGCCCGTGCGGGCCCATGTCACCCTGGCCGAACCCGAAGCCCTCGCCGGCAGCGGCTACCGCGCCGTGTTCAAGGTCGGCCACGGCTGCGAGGGCTCGGCCATCCGCGAGCTGATCGTCCACGTGCCCGAGGGGGTGCGGGGTGCCAAGCCCATGCCCAAGCCGGGCTGGACGCTGACCGTGGAGAAGGAACCGCTCGCCGAGCCCTACAGCTGGCACGGCCGCACCGTCCGCGAAGACGTGCGCCGCATCCGCTGGAGCGGCGGGCCCCTCGATGACGCGCACTACGACGAGTTCGTGGCGGTCGTCCGCCTGCCCGAGGTCCCGGGTCGCCTGTACTGGCGGGTGACCCAGCGCTGCCTGCTTGGCGAGATCGACTGGGCCGAGGTGCCGGCGCCCGGCCAGGACCGCCGGGCGCTGAAGGCCCCGGCCGCCTGGCTGGACCTGCGCCCGGCCCCGGCATCCGCCCCGGCCGCTGCGTCCGCGACCGTCCACGCCCACTGAGCTGCCGCACGTGCCGCAGGCCGCAGCGGCCTGTGCCCCGTGCCGCCACATGTTGTTTGCGGCCGGCCGGGCCCTGCCCGAGCCGGCGCCGAAGGAATTGCCATGTCCCTTGCCCACCGCGTCCCGTCGCCCGCCCGACCCGTCCTGCGCCCGCTGGCGCGCACCCTGCTGGGCCTCGGCCTGGCCAGCTTGGCCACCGGCCCCGCCTGGGCCGAGGCCCAGGCCCAGGCCTCCGCCGGCGAAACCCAGCTCGAGCGCGTCCGCGTGACGGCCGACCGCCCGACCAGCCTGCCCATCGAGATCCCGACGACCACGGAAGGCGTCAGCCGTGACCTCATCGAGCAGCGCATCAATGCCACCGACTCGTCGGATGCCCTGAAGTACCTGCCGAGCCTGACCGTGCGCAAGCGCAACATCGGCGACTACGACCATGCCGTGCTGGCCTCGCGGGCCTCGGGCACCGGCAACAGTGCGCGTTCCCTGGTCTATGCCGACGGCATCCTGCTGTCGAACCTGCTGGGCAACGGCGCCGAGTTCACGCCGCGCTGGGGCCTGGTCACGCCCGAGGAGATCGAGCGCGTCGACGTGCTCTACGGCCCCTTCTCGGCGGCCTATCCCGGCAACTCGGCCGGCGCGATCGTCGACTACGTGACGCGCATGCCCGAGCGTTTCGAGGCCCATGCGAAGCTCAAGGGCTTCTTCCAGGACTACAAGCTCTACGGCACGAATGAGCGCTACCGCGGCGGCCAGGGCAGCCTGTCGCTCGGCGACCGGGCCGGCAGGTTCTCGTGGTGGCTGGCGCTGGACCGCCTGGACAACGAGGGCCAGCCGCTGGTCATCGCACGCGGCCTGGTGCCGTCCGCCACCAGCGGCGCCGGCACGCCGGTCCGCGGGGGCGTGCCCGACCGCGACCACTTCGGCCGTCCGGTCATCAACTACGGCACGACCACCCAGACCGAGACCCGCCAGGACCATGCCAAGCTCAAGCTGGCCTACGACCTGACGCCGACCCTGCGCGCCAGCTACAGCCTGGCCTGGTGGCAGAACGAGGCCGAGCGCCATGCCGACAGCTTCCTGCGCAATGCGGCCGGCCAGCCGGTGTTCAGCGGGACGGTCAACATCGACGGCCGCAGCTATGCGCTCGGCAACACCACCTTCAGCGAGAGCCGCGGTCGCTTCGAACACCTTGCGCATGGCTTCTCGCTCAAGAGCCACACCCGCGGCACCTGGGACTGGGAGGCCACCGCCAGCCTCTACGACTACGCGACCGACAAGGTGTCCAGCAGCACCACCGCCCTGCCTGCGGCCCTGCAGGGCGGGGCGGGGCGCCTGGTCGATCAGGGCGGCACCGGCTGGATGACGCTGGCGGCCAAGGGCATCTGGCGGCCCGAGGGTCTGCAGGGGCCGCATCTCGTCGAGTTCGGCCTGCAGCGCGACACCTTCCGACTGCGTCGCCGCGAGTTCACGACCAGCGACTGGACCCGCGATGCCGCCGCCACGGCCAGCGCCCGCTTCGAGGGCGAGACCGAGCTGACCAGCCTCTGGGCCCAGGACACCTGGCGTTTCGCGCCGGGCTGGCGCACCGTGCTCGGCGGCCGCTTCGAGAACTGGCAGGCCCGGGACGGGCTGCGCCAGGCAGGCAGCACCACGGTGCGCTATGGCGAGCGGGACGAGAACAGCTTCTCGCCGAAGGCCGCCATCGCCTGGACCTACAGCGAGGACTGGACCTTCAAGGCCTCGGTCGGCCGCGCCGTGCGCAACCCGACCGTCAACGAGCTCTTCCAGGGCGGGGTTAACACGAGCACCGGTCTGCCCACCAACAACGACCCCAATCTGAAGCCCGAAAAGTCGGTTACCACCGAGCTGAGCGCCGAGCGCCTGCTCGACCATGGCCTGCTGCGCGCCACCCTGTTTGCCGAGCGCAGCCGCGACGCGCTGTACAGCCAGGTCAACGCCAGCGGCGTGAACACGGTGCAGAACGTCGGCCGCATCGACACCGTCGGCGTCGAGCTGGCCGCCCAGGCCCGCCGCGTGCTTGTGCCCGGCCTGGACCTGCTGGGTTCGCTGACCTACGCCGATTCGGAAATCAAGGAGAACGAGGCCTTCCCGGCCAGCGTCGGCAAGCGCCAGCCGCGCGTGCCCGATTGGCGGGCCAGCCTGCTGGCCAGCTATGCCTTCACCGAAAGGCTGCAGGGCAGCTTCGGGGCGCGATTCAGCGGCAAGCAGTTCGGCCAGCTCGACAACAGTGATACCAACGGTTTCAGCTACCAGGGCTTCTCGCGCTACTTCGTGACCGATGTCCGCGTTCAATACCGCATCGATCGTCAGTGGCGTGCGAGCTTTGGCATCGACAATCTCAACAACGAAAAGTACTGGGCCTTCCACCCCTATCCGCAGCGCACCTTCCACGCCGAGCTCCGCTTCGACCTGTGACGGAACGGGGCGGCGCTTCCCACGTGAGGCAATAATCGAGCAGCCAGAGGCTGACGGGCCTGGCTTTTCACATGACTGCCGAAGCTCCCGACTGCTCGAACAACTTGCACCTGATCGTGCTGCCCGCCCTGCCGGGCTGGATAGAGTCGCTGAGCCGCGGCGTGATCCAGACGCTTCCCCGCCTTGCGCAGGACGGAGTTCCGGTGGCCACTTGCGTCGAGCTGGAGGCCGTGGTCCGTCGTCATGAGGCGCTCTGGGCGGCCGAGGCCGCTCGAGCTCTGCTTGAATGGCCCGAGCGCCCGATGCGTTACCTGCCTCGACCTGCCCTGCGGCTGCTGCACGATGAGGCCGAAGTCGAGATCTCTGCTGCGCTCATGCGGCTGGCCGAGGCCATCGAGCACCAGCAGGGGACCAGACTCAAACGCCTTCGTCATCTGCTCGCCGGGCCGCACAGCGGCAGAGATCCAAGCTGGGATCCAGTGCAGCCTGAGGGTTTGCTTGGGGTCCTGTGGCGCTCGAGCGCTGTGCTGGACCTGCCAGCGGGGTCGCGCTATGCGCTGCTGCAAGCGGCCGCGGGTTCGCTGATCGAGCTTGTCGGGACGGCTCTTGCTTTTCTGGAGCGAGAGTTGTCGTCCACGCTGTCAACCGATCCCAATATGCCCTGGCCGCAGGCAGCAGCAGACCGACTGCGATGGGCCCTGCCCGGCGGAGCCCCACCTTCCGGCGTGCCTCTGCACCGGGCGGGTACCCTCGACAGCCTGCGTCTGCGCATCCAGCCTCAGGGCGAGGTCGTGGGACCCGTCATTGCGCGATCCCTCCGGGAACTTGACCAGATGCTTCGTCGCGTTGTCGACGTGCCGGATCGTTCCTTCGGACCTCAGGACGCGGGTCGAGTTTCCAACCGGGTGCTGGCCCGTCTGCCCGAGATTCACGCCTTCGCTCGTCACGAGACCGATCGCCAGATCGTCGAGATGATCGCCCGGCTCTTCGAGGTGATCTGCAACGATGCCCAGTTGCCGCTGCCCGTGCGTCATTCAATCGAGCAATTGCAGCTGCCGGTGCTGCGTATCGCCCTAGCTGAGCCACGTCTGCTCGACAGCGATCGCCATCCGGCCTGGTTGCTGATCGACTGTATTGGGCGGCACACGATCGGATTCACGCTTGCCGACGACCCGCGCCTGCATCGGGCGGTCGAGGGCATTGATCATGTCTGTACTCGGCTGGCGGCCCATGAGCGTGCCGATGCCCGAGCTTTCCAGGCAGCCCTGGACGCACTGACGCGTATCTTTCGCGCCGAGCTGGCCCTGGAACTCGAAAGCCGGTGCGCCGATCGACAGCGACTGCGCCGAGAGCAGAAACTGGAGCGCATCCAGGCCCGGCAGCGCCGCCGCACCTTGGCTCGTTTGATCGAAGTCCAGCAGACCGAGGGAGTACGGGTTGATCCTTTGCTGCGCAACTTTCTGTTCGCTGCGCTGCCGCGTGCCATCGCGCAGCTGACCCTTGACGAAACCGAACAAAGTTTGCGCTTGCATGCGCTACAGGCGGCCCTCGACCCATTGATCGACCGCATCAAGGGCGCATCCACCGCCAAGAAGGCCGATCAGTTGCAGCGGGACCTCCCGATCCTGCTCGAGGTGCTGCGACAGGGCTGTGTCGAAGCCGGCGTGTCAGAGTCGCAGCGCGAAGCTGTATTCGAGAGCATCCGGCGGTCTCCGCCGCGTCTGGAGGGGCTGGCAGCGGAGCCTGCTGACCCTCCCCCGGGTGGAGCCTCCGTCGATCCGCCCCTGGCCTCATTCTTCGACCTCGGTCACCCGCTGGATGAGCCCCATCCCAAGGCTGCAAGTCGTGCCCCGCGTGGTTGGCTGCAAACGCTCCAGCCAGGAGACTGGTGTCGCCTGCCGGTTGAAGGCCGCTGGCGTGTCATGCGCTTGGTCGAGGCGGGGGACGCAGGCGAGCCCTGGCTGTTCAGCGAGGCCTTGCTGGACCGCTGCCATGCCTTCACTCGGCGGGCCCTGGACCGCATGATCCGCGCCGGACTGGCCGGACCCTACGAGCGTCGCAGCCTGCTCGAGCGTGCGGTGGATGGACTGCTTGACGAGTCCGACTAGCCGATTGCGGGCCTGCGTCGCCGTCCTGGCTGGGCTCCTGACAACCCAGCACAGTCTGCATGGGCGTGCAGCGTCCGCCGCCCCGGCTGTCGCGGCAGAGCCGGTTGCCTGGGTTGCGACGTCCCGTCCCGCGCGCCCGCGCGTGGCCCTGGTGCTCTCCGGCGGCGGCGCACGCGGCCTGGCCCACATCGGCGTGCTGAAGGTGCTGGAGCGGGCCCGGGTGCCGGTCGATCTGATCGTCGGCACCTCGATGGGCGCGATCATCGGCGGGCTCTACGCCAGTGGCATGGAGGCCTCGGTCATCGAGGCCGAGATCCGCCGCCTCGACTGGGAGGGCCTGTTCGCCAGCCGGGTCGCACGGCCGGAGCTGCCGATGCGCCAGAAGGAGGACGACTTCGCCGTGACCCCGGCGCTGGAGGTCGGCCTGCGCGACGGCGAGTTCCGGGTGCCGCTGGGCACCGTCTCGACCCGCGGCCTGGAATCCCTGCTGCGCCGCTACACCCTGCCCGTGGCCGAGCTGCGTGATTTCGACCGCCTGCCGATTGCCTTCCGCGCAGTGGCCACCGACATGGAGACCGGCCGCCCCGAGATCCTGGCCCATGGCGACCTGGCCCTGGCGATGCGGTCGAGCATGAGCGTGCCGGGGGTGTTCGCGCCGACCGAGGTGGCCGGCCGGCTGCTGGGCGATGGCGGCCTGGTCGACAACCTGCCGGTGGCCGTGGCCCGCAGCCTGGGGGCCGAGCGGATCATCGCCGTCAACATCGGCACCCCGTTGCAGCCGCGCGAGTCGCTCGACACCCTGCTCGGGGTGACGGCGCAGATGATCAACATCCTCACCGAGCAGAACGTGCAGCGCAGCCTGGCGCTGCTGGATCCACGGCGCGACCTGCTGATCGCCCCCGATCTGGGGCGGCTGACGGCCGCGGATTTCCAGGAGGCGCGGGCCTTCGTCGCCCTCGGCGAGGAGCAGGCCGCGCAGCAATTCGACGCGCTGCGCCCGCTGGCCCTGCCCGAGGCCGATTACGCCGCCTGGCGCCAGGCCCGGGGCGATCGCGATCTGCCGCGCACTGCGCTGGCCCGGGTCGGTTTCAGCGGCTCCGAGCAGACCCGGCCCGAGCGCTATGCCGGACTGCTGGAAAGCCAGGCCGGCCAGGGCTTTGACGTGGCGGCCGCCGAGCGCGATGTGCGCCGCCTGGCGGCGGCTGGCGACTACACCCGGGTGGACTACCAGCTGCTGCGCGGCGCCGATGGCGACAGCCTGATCTTCACCGTCGAGGAGAAGGCCTGGGGCCCGGACTACTTCCGCGTCGGCCTGGACTTCCGCACCGATTTCAGCGGCCGCGGTGGCTTCAACGTGAAGCTGCTGCACCATCGCCCCTGGCTGGACGAGGCCGGCCTGAGCTGGCGCAATCTCGTGCAGATCGGCACCCAGCCGGCCTGGTCCAGCGAGTTGTTGCGCCCCCTGGGCGAGCAGAGTTCGCCGCTGAGCGGCTGGTTTGCCGCCCTGGGCGGCGAGCTCGGCCGGGAGGAGGTGCTGACCTACGACGGCCCGGAAGGCGAAGAGACCGGCCGCATCCGCCGCACCCGCAGCCGCCTGGGGCTGGACCTCGGTCAGCCGCTCGGCAGCCTGGGCGAGCTCCGGCTGGGGGCCTACAGCGAGCGCTGGCGCGACCGCGTCGTCGTCGCCAGCGATGCCTTCGACGGCCTGCGCGGCGGCATCACCCGGCGCGAGCAGGGCCTGAGGCTGCGCCTGGCCTTCGACCGGCTGGATTTCGCGAGCTTCCCGCAAGCCGGCTGGCGGGCCCGCGTCGAGCTGGCCGGCGGCCGCCTGGAAGACCAGGCCCGCACCGACCGCAGCCAGCCCTTCACCCGTGTCGAGGCCGAGGCCACCCAGGCCTGGACGCTGGACAACCGCCATGTGCTGGCCCTGTCGGGACGCCTGCTCGCCAGCGGCCACGGGCGCAACAGCGGCCAGGGACTGGATGCGCTGGGCGGTTTCCAGCAACTCTCGGGCTACAAGCCGAGGCAGATCGATGGCAACCAGATCCTCTTCGGCCGGGCGGTCTACTACGCGCGCCTGAGCCCGCCGGCGCTGACGCGCGGCCTGTTTGCCGGCGCCTCGGCCGAACTGGGCAACGCCTGGCGCGAGCGCGGCGACATTCGCCTCGGCGAGCTGCGCAGCGGCTTCTCGATCTTCCTGGGCGCCGACACCGGCTTGGGGCCGCTCTACCTCGGGCTGGTGCATGCGCCGCGCGGCGACACCGGCCTGGTGCTGCAGCTCGGCGCGCCCTGAGCGCGGCCGCTCAGGGCTGCGGCACGGCGGGGTCGGTGGGCGGCAGGGGGGGCGTTGCGGGGTCGGCTGCGTCGGTCGGTGCGGCGTCCGCGCGGGCGGTCCCAGCCTCCGCGGCAAGCTCCGCGGCGGGGGCCACGGCCGCCGTCCAGCGGGCCCGGCAATCGTCCGCCCATTCGCGCAGGCTTGCGGCGAGGTCGTCCACACCGATGCGTTTCAGCGCGGAGAACAGCAGCAGGCCGACGTCCGCATCCTCGGTCACATGGTCGGCCAGGGCCTCCTGGGCCGCGGCCAGCGCGCGGGTGGATTCGGCGCGGTTGAGCTTGTCCGTCTTGGTCAGCACGACCATCAGCTTGACCTCGCCGACTGCGATGCGTGGCCGCACGAAGTCCAGCAGGCGCTGGTCGAGGTCGGTCAGGCCCAGGCGCGGATCGACCAGCAGCACCACCCCGGCCAGGTTGCGACGCTGCGCCAGGTAGTCGGCCATCACCTGCTGCCAGCGCAGCTTGGCCTGGCGCTCGACGGCCGCGTAGCCGTAGCCGGGCAGGTCGGCGAACAGGGCCTCGGGCGCGTCCTTGGGGCCGACCGAAAACAGGTTGATGTGCTGGGTGCGGCCGGGCGTCTTCGATGCGAAGGCCAGGCGGCGCTGCTGGGCCAGGGTGTTGATCGCCGTGGACTTCCCCGCGTTGCTGCGGCCCACGAAGGCAATCTCCGGCAGCAGGCTGGTCGGCAGCTGGTCCAGGCGGGCCGCGGTGGTCAGAAATCGCGCGGTGTGCGTCCACGCCAGGGCCGTGCGAAGGCCGTTCGCCGGGGGGGATGCAACAGGTGTCAGGGGCTCGGTCATCCGGCATTGTAAAATCGAGTGTTTTCCCGAGTCGCTCCCATCATGGCCCATGGTGGGGCGGGGCGGCTCGGTGTCGCGGTTTCCCCGTTCTTCCTGTCCACTCCAGCCTCCACCCATGAAGTCCGTCCTGACCCTGCTGCTGGCGGCCGCCCTGGCTGCGCCCGCCCTTGCCGAGACCCCCCAGGCGCCGGTCAAGGCCGACCTGAAGAAGGGCGAGGCCATCGCCCAGACCTGCGTGGCCTGCCACGCCGCCGACGGGGGACGCGGCGCCCCCGCCTATCCCATCCTGCAGGGCCAGCACCCGGAATACCTGGTGCGCCAGCTCCAGGGCTTCAAGTCGGGCCAGCGTGCCAATGCCGTCATGCAGGGCTTTGCCTCGGCCCTGAGCGACGAGGACATGCGCAATGTCGCGGCCTTCTACGCCAGCAAGTCGGCCAAGCCCGGCGCGGCCAAGAAGAAGGGCACCGTGGCCCTGGGCGAGTCCATCTACCGCGGTGGCCTCCCGGCCAAGTCGGTCCCGGCCTGCGCGGGCTGCCACAGCCCGAGCGGCGCCGGCATCCCCTCGGTCTATCCGCGTCTGGCGGGTCAGCATGGCGACTACACCGGCGCCCAGCTGCTGGCCTTCCGCGAGGGCGTCCGCAAGAACAACGCGCAGATGAGCGCCATCGCCAAGCGGATGAACGACGGCGAGATCCAGGCCGTCGCCGACTACATCGCCGGTCTGCAGTGAAGCCGGGCCGGGCCCGGCCCGGCGGCTCACTGTTGGATGCGCCCCTTCGACCCGGTGCCGCCGCTGTGCGTCACCGGGTCGATCCGTCTGAGCCGAACCCCGCCGTGGCGGGGCCGGTGGCGCGCATCCCGAGGTCTCAGATGGGCTTAAGCCGTCGCTGATACGCTGCACGGCTTTCACTGAACTTTCCCCGCGGTGCGGGCTCTGCCACCGACCCCGCGGACCGTGTCGTCCCGGGGCGGATCTCGCCGCCCGCCGTCCTCCGTCCCCGAGCCATGTCCGCCAGCACCACCGGCCTGACCCTGAACTCCCGCTCGCGCCCGCTGCGCGAGGCGGTCGAGGTGCTGTCCTCGATGCGCTTCGCGATCGCGTTGCTCACGGTGATCTGCATCGCGTCGGTGATCGGCACCGTGGTCACGCAGCGGGAGCCGAGCGCGAACTATGTGAACCAGTTCGGGCCCTTCTGGGCGGCGCTGTTCGAGCGCATCGGGCTCTACAACGTCTACAGCGCCTGGTGGTTCCTGCTGATCCTGGCCTTCCTGGTGATCTCCACCAGCCTGTGCATCGCCCGCAATGCGCCGAAGATCCTGGTCGACCTGCGCAGCTTCAAGGAGCAGGTTCGCGCCAACGCCCTGAAGGCCTTCCCGCATCGCGGCGAGGGCGAACTGGCCGAGACCCGCGAGGCCGCCCTGCAGCGGGTGACCGGTCTGCTCGGTGGCCGTGGCTGGCGCTACAAGCTCGACCTGCGCGAAGCCCGGCCCGGCCAGCCCGGGGGCGTGATGGTCGCGGCCCGCCAGGGGGCGGTCAACAAGCTTGGCTACCTGGCTGCGCATGGCGCCATCGTGCTGATCTGCATCGGCGGCCTGTTCGACGGCGACCTGATCGTGCAGGCCCAGATGGCCCTGGGCGGCAAGCAGGCCTACCGCGGGGATGGCGCGCTCAGCACGGTGCCGCCCGAGCATGTGCTCAGCCCCTCGAACCCGACCTACCGCGGTTCGCTGTTCGTCGGCGAGGGCCAGCGCTCCGGTGTGGCCGTGCTGAACCTGGCGGATGGCATCGTGCTGCAGCCGCTGCCCTTCGAGATCGAGCTGAAGAAGTTCGTCGTCGACTACTACGAGACCGGCATGCCCAAGCTGTTCTCGAGCCAGGTGCTGATCCGCGACCGCGAGACCGGCGAGGTGCGCGAGGAAACGATCCGCGTGAACCACCCGGCCGAGAGCCACGGCATCGCGATCTACCAGTCCAGCTTCGAGGACGGGGGCTCGCGCCTGAAGTTCAAGGCCTGGCCCCTGAAGGGCGGTCCGGCCTTCGAGGTCGAGGGCGCGGTCGGCGGCCGCACCCAGCTCAGCGAGTCCGGCTCCGGCGAGAAGCTCGGTCTGGAGTTCACCGGCCTGCGGACGATCAATGTCGAGAACGTCGCCCGCCCCGGGGCGGGCGAGGGCACTGCGGTCGATGTGCGCAAGGTGGATCTGGTCGACAGCGTGCAGCGCCACCTCGGTTCCGGCGCGCAGGCGCCGACCGAGCGCACGCTGCGCAACATCGGGCCGTCCTTCAGCTACAAGCTGCGCGACGCGGCCGGTCAGGCTCGCGAGTTCAACAACTACATGCTGCCGGTCGAACTCGATGGCCAGCGCGTCTTCCTGGCCGGGATGCGCGACAACCCGAACGAGAGCTTCCGCTACCTGCGCATCCCGGTGGATGCCGAGGGCAGCGTCGGAGACTGGATGCGCTTGCAGAACGCGCTGCGCGATCCCGCACGTCGACAGGCCGCGGCCGCGCGCTATGTGGAACGGGCCACGCCCGATGAGCGTCCGGAGATGCGCGAGGCCCTGCGCGCCTCGGCCCTGCGCACGCTGGGCATCTTTGCGGGGGCCGAGCGCATCGACCCGCCGGGCAGCACCGCACCGGCCGGGCCGCCGCCCGCCGGGCTGATGGCGATTTCCGCCTTTCTCGAGCGCAACGTGCCGGAGACCGAGCGGGAGCGCACCTCGGAAGTGCTGCTGCGCATCCTCAACGGCAGCCTGCTCGAGCTGCTGCAGCAGGCCCGCGAGGCTGACGGCCTGAAGCCGCTCGCGCTGGACGAGACGCTGCAGGGCTTCATGAGCCAGTCGCTGATCGCCCTGTCCGACGTGGCCTTCTTCCCGGCGCCGCTGCTGCTGACGCTGCAGAACTTCGAGCAGGTGCAGGCCAGCGTCTTCCAGGTCACCCGGGCGCCGGGCAAGACCCTGGTCTACCTGGGTTGCGCCTTGCTGATCCTCGGCGTGTTCGCGATGCTCTACATCCGCGAGCGCCGGCTCTGGGTCTGGCTGGAGGATGCCGGCGAAGGCCGCACCCGCCTCGCGACGGCCCTGTCTTCGACCCGCCAGACCCTGGACACCGACCGAGAATTCGAACAGCTGCGCACCGCCCTGCTGGCGGGCCCGCGCACCGAGGAGCGCCCTGCATGAACACGACGACGATGCGTCTCGAATCGCCTGGCCTGCTGGCCCGGCGCACGCCCTACGACTGGGTCTTTGCCCTGCTGATCGTGCTCGGGGCCGCTTACGCCTGGCAGCGCTACGGCGCCAGCATGGACGGCTACGAGCGCGGCATCCTGCTGGGCGCCGTGCCGTCGGCGATCGCGCTGGGCTGGTTCTGGGGGCCGCTGCGCACGCTGATGCTCGGCGTCGGAGCGGCCAGCCTGCTGGGGATCGGTCTGTACGCCCAGGTCGGCGACGGTTTCGGGGCCGACCTCGATGCCGGCCAGAACAAGCTGCTGCTGAAGTACTTCCTGGCCAGCCAGAGCGCGATCCTGTGGATGGGCGTGCTGTTCTGGCTCAGCACCCTGTTCTATTGGATCGGCCTGCTTGGCCGCGGCCGCGCGCAGACCGCCGAGCGACTGGGCAGCGTCTTCGCCTGGGGAGGCGTGGCCATGGCCCTGATCGGCACGATGGTGCGCTGGTACGAAAGCCACCAGATCGCACCCGATGTCGGCCACATCCCGGTGAGCAACCTCTACGAGGTCTTCGTGCTGTTCGCCTGGCTGACCGCCGCCTTCCATCTGTACTTCGAGTCGCTCTACCTGCAGCGCGCGCGCGAAGGGGGCACGGTGCACGGCGAGTCTTCGGTGCGCTCGCTCGGCGCCTTCGTCATGCTGATCGTCAGTGCGGCGGTCGGTTTCCTGCTCTGGTACACGGTCAGCCGCGAGGCCCAGCAGATCCAGCCCCTGGTGCCGGCCCTGCAGAGCTGGTGGATGAAGGTGCATGTGCCGGCCAACTTCGTCGGCTACGGCACCTTCGCGCTGTCGGCCATGGTGGCCTGGGCCTACCTGCTCAAGAGCGCGTCGCCCGCCTCGCTGCGCACGGCCTTCGTCTACGTCCCCATCGGCCTGACGCTGGTGCTGCTGGGCTTCCAGCAGCTCGGCGGCGTGTCGCCGCAGGTCGAGACGGCGCTGGGCAAGAGCCTGCGCATGGTGGTGGGGGTCGGCCTGTTCTGTGGCCTCACGCTGGCCCTGCGCGGGCTGATCGTGGCCAAGCTGCCCAGCCTCGAGCTGCTCGACGACGTGATGTACAAGGCCATCGCCGTCGGCTTTGCCTTCTTCACCATCGCCACCGTGCTCGGTGCGCTGTGGGCGGCCGAGGCCTGGGGCGGCTACTGGTCCTGGGACCCGAAGGAAACCTGGGCCCTGATCGTCTGGCTGAACTACGCCGCCTGGCTGCACATGCGCCTGATGAAGGGCCTGCGCGGCACGGTGGCCGCGTGGTGGGCCCTGGTCGGCCTGGTCATCACGACCTTCGCCTTCCTCGGTGTGAACATGTTCCTCAGCGGCCTGCACAGCTACGGCGAGCTGTGAGCCCGGCGGTGGCCCGGCGGAGCGGGCCACAAGCCCGCACGCCGGCCGGCCGCCGCAGCGGGCTGTAAGGTGGCAGGACGGGAAGCGACCCATGGCCATCCCGTCCCAGCCTGCCAGGAGCCTCGCCATGATGTCCCCGCGTGAACGCCGCAACGGCTTCAACCACCCCACGGCCTGCGACATCACGCCGCGCGCGATCTTCGAGCAGCGCCGCAGCCTGCTGCAGGCCCTGGCCGCAGGCGGTGCCGGGACCGTGCTGGCCGGCTGGGCCGCCCGCGATGCGCGGGCCCAGATGGCTCCGCCCGGCAAGTTGCCGGCCCTCAAGGCCGTCCGCAGCACGCTGGCTGGCGCCCAAGGGGCGGACAAGCCCACGCCCCATGAGCTGGTCACCAGCTACAACAACTTCTACGAGTTCGGCACCGACAAGGCCGACCCGGCCCGCCGCGCCCACACCCTGAAGACCGAGCCCTGGACGGTGTCCATCGAGGGCGAGCTGCGCAAGCCCCTGAAGCTCGACCTGGATGCGCTCCTCAAGCTCGCGCCGATGGAGGAACGCATCTACCGCATGCGCTGCGTCGAGGGCTGGTCCATGGTCATCCCCTGGATCGGCTGGTCGCTGGCCGAGCTGATCCGCAAGGTCGAGCCCACCGGCAATGCGAAGTTCGTCGAGTTCACCACCCTGGCCGATCCGGCACAGATGCCCGGCCTGCGATCGCGCGTGCTGGACTGGCCGTATGTCGAAGGTCTGCGGCTCGACGAGGCCATGCACCCGCTGACGATGATGGCCTTCGGCCTCTACGGCGAAGTGCTGCCCAAGCAGAACGGCGCGCCGCTGCGCCTGGTCGTGCCGTGGAAGTACGGTTTCAAGAGCGGCAAGTCCATCGTCCGCATCCGCTTCACCGAGAAGCAGCCGGCCACCTCCTGGAACCTGGCGGCTGCGCAGGAGTACGGCTTCTATTCGAACGTTAACCCCAAGGTCGACCACCCGCGCTGGAGCCAGGCCACCGAGCGGCGCATCGGCGAGGATGGCCTGCTGCAACGCCGCCGGCCGACGCTGATGTTCAACGGTTACGAAGCCCAGGTGGGCCAGCTGTATGCCGGCATGGACCTCGCCAAGTTCTACTGAGCCGCGCCGGCCCCGCCGGCCGCTGCTGCTGCATCCCCTGGCCCAGCCCCTGCTGGTGCTGCTGGGCTTGCTGCCGCTGGCCGAGCTGATCTGGCGGATTGCTGCGGACGCCCTGGGCGCCAACCCGGCCGAGGCCCTGATCCGCCAGACCGGCGACTGGACGCTGCGCATGCTCTGCCTGACCCTGGCCGTCACCCCGCTGCGCGAGGCCCTGGGCCTGCCGGCCCTGGCCCGATTCCGCCGCACCCTGGGCCTGTTCGTCTACTTCTACGCGCTGCTGCACCTCAGTGCCTATGCCTGGCTGGACATGGGCCTGGATCCGGCGGCCGTGGGCCAGGACATCCTGAAGCGGCCCTTCATCCTGGTCGGCTTCCTGGCCCTGCTGCTGCTGACGCCGCTGGCGGCCACGTCCTTCAATGGCGCGATCCGGCGCCTGGGCGCGCTGCGCTGGAAACGTCTGCACCGGGCGGTCCATGCCATCGCCGGCCTGGCCCTGCTGCATTTCTTCTGGATGCGGGCGGGCAAGCAGGATTTCGCCGAGGTGGCTGTCTATGCCGCCGTGATCGCGCTGCTGCTGGGCTGGCGCCTGCGCGGCCTGCCGGCGCGCAGGCGCAGCGCCTGAGCCGGGCTCAGACGGTGCCGGGTGGCAGTGGGATGTCGGCCGGCAGGGGCCGGGGAATCGGCCGCCGCTGACCGTCGCGGTCGATGGCCACGTAGGTGAGCTGGGCCTCGGTGACCTTCACGACGAAAGGGTCGGAGGGATTGCGTTCGGCATAGACCTCGACATCGACCGTCACCGAGCTGGTGCCGACCCGCACCACGCTTGCATAGAGGCTCAGCAGGTCGCCGACCGACACGGCGTGGCGGAAGACGAATTCCTTGACCGCGATGGTCGCGATCCGTCCCCGTGCGAGCCGGGCCGAGAGCACGGCCCCGGCCAGGTCGACCTGCGACATGATCCATCCGCCGAAGATGTCGCCGTTGCCATTGGCATCGGCCGGCATCGGCAGCACGCGCAGCACCGGGGTCTGGTCCAGCGGCAGGGCGCTCAGCTCGGTGACGGGCTTGGGGCGCTTGGCGGACGGGTCTTCGATCATGGTGTTCGGGGGCATGGAAAACGGTGGCAGACCAGCAGCGACACTGCGCGCCCGGCTTCCCTTGATTGTCGAGCATGCGTGCCCATGAACATCCCGCGCCCCCGGTGGCGACCCCAGGCAGCCTGGCGGCCGCACACCCGCCGCGTTCCGACTGGCGCACCCTCGGCCGCCTGCTGCCCTACTTCTGGCAGTACCGTGTCCGCGTCGGTCTGGCGCTGGCTTGCCTGATCGCTGCGAAGGCCGCCAACGTCGGCGTGCCGCTGCTGCTCAAGCAGCTGATCGACAGCCTGTCGATGCCGGCCGGCGATCCGCGGGCCGTGCTGGCCGTGCCGCTGGGCCTGCTGCTGGCCTATGGCGGGCTGCGGCTGTCGACCTCGCTGTTCACCGAGCTGCGCGACCTGGTCTTCGCCAAGGCCAGCGAGGGCGCGGCCCGCTCGATCGCGCTGCAGGTCTTCGAGCACCTGCATGCGCTGAGCCTGCGCTTCCACCTGGAGCGCCAGACGGGTGGCATGACCCGCGACATCGAGCGCGGCACCCGCGCCGTGCAGTCCCTGGTCAGCTACTCGCTCTACAGCATCGTGCCGACGCTGGTCGAGGTCGGCCTGGTGCTGGCGATTCTGGGGACGCAGTTCGATGCCGGCTTCGTGCTGATCACCCTGGCGGCGCTCGTCGCCTACATCGTCTTCACCGTGCTCGTGACCGAGTGGCGGACGAAGTACCGCCGCAAGCTCAATGAGCTGGATTCGAGCGCGCACACCCAGGCCATCGATTCGCTGCTGAACTACGAGACGGTCAAGGTCTTCAGCAACGAGGCCCACGAGGCTCGCCGCTACGAGGCCAGCCTGGAGGATCTGCGGCGCGCACGGCTGCGCTCGCAGTCGACCCTGTCGATCCTGAACACGGGGCAGCAGCTGCTGATCGCCGCGGCGCTGATCGCCATGCTGTGGCGGGCGACCGAGGGCGTGGTCTCGGGCCGGCTCAGCCTGGGCGACCTGGTGATGATCAATGCCTTCATGATCCAGCTCTACATCCCGCTGAACTTCCTCGGCGTGATCTACCGCGAGATCAAGCAGGCGCTGACCGACCTCGACAAGATGTTCCTGCTGCTCGAACGCGAGCGCGAGATCCGCGACGCGCCCGACGCCGTCGAGCTGAGCCGCGCCCCCGGCAGCCCGCCGCCGGCCCTGCGTTTCGAGGACGTGCACTTTGCCTACGAGCCGGCCCGCCCGGGCGCACCGGGCCGGCCCGTGCTGCAAGGCTTGAGTTTCGAGATTCCGGCGGGCCACACGGTGGCGGTGGTCGGCTCCTCGGGGGCTGGCAAGAGCACGCTGGCGCGGCTGCTCTATCGCTTCTACGACGTGCAGGCCGGCCGCATCACCCTGGATGGCAGCGACCTGCGCCAGCTCACCCAGGCCAGCCTGCGCCGGGCCATCGGCATCGTGCCGCAGGACACCGTGCTCTTCAACGACACCGTGGCCTACAACATCGCCTACGGCCGGCCGGGCGCGCCGCAGGCCGAGGTCGAGGCGGCGGCCCGTGCGGCACACATCCACGACTTCATCGTCGGCACGCCGGCCGGCTATGCGACCCGCGTCGGCGAGCGCGGTCTCAAGCTCAGCGGCGGCGAGAAGCAGCGCGTGGCCATCGCCCGCATGCTGCTGAAGGACCCGCCGATCGTGATCTTCGACGAGGCCACCTCGGCCCTGGACTCGGCCAACGAACGCGCGATCCAGGCCGAGCTGCGCGCGGCGGCCCGGGGCAAGACGGCGCTGGTCATCGCCCACCGCCTGTCGACCGTGGTCGAGGCCGATCAGATCCTGGTGCTGGAGGCCGGCCGCATCGTCGAGCGCGGCCGCCATGCCGAGCTGCTCGCACACGGTGGCGTCTACGCGCGCATGTGGGCCCTGCAGGCCCAGGGCGGTGAGGCCGCTGTGCGAGACTGATTCGCTTCGCCCCGCGCGTGCCCGAGTCTTCCCATGGCCCTCAAGTCCACCATCTTCAAGGCCGAGCTGCAGATTGCCGACATGGATCGCGGCGTCTATGCCAGCCCGCAGCTCACCCTGGCCCAGCACCCGTCCGAGAACGAGGAGCGGCTGATGGTGCGCCTGCTGGCCTATGCGCTGAACACCCGGGGCGAGGCCGACCAGCCGCCGCTGGCCTTCGCCCGCGGCATGACCGAGATGGACGAGCCCGACCTCTGGCGCAAGACCTACGCCGACGAGATCGAGCTGTGGATCGATGTCGGCCTGCCCGACGAGAAGTGGATCCGCAAGGCCAGCCACCGCAGCCGCGAGACCCTGGTCTATGCCTGGGGCGGCAAGACGCCGATCTGGTGGGCCCAGCACAAGGGCACGCTGAGCCGCCTGCCGGGGCTGCAGGTCTGGGAGCTGCCCGCCGAGCAGGTGGCTGCCCTGGCCGGCCTGGTGGCGCGCAGCATGCGGCTGCAGTGCACCGTGCAGGACGGCCAGATCTGGCTGGGCAACGGCGAGCAGACGGTCGAGATCCTGCCGCACCGCCTGCATCCCGCACCCTGAGGCCTGCGCGCGGGCCAGGCCCCGTGCGGGGCCGCCGATGGCATGGAGCTTGCGCTCGGCCCCCGGGGATCCGTCGCCTCGCGGCAGCCGGCAAGCTGGCCGTTTCGCTGCAGCCGTCCTGGGGAATCCCCGGGGGGGAAGCACGTGATCCCCACAATTTCAGTGCGGGATGGCTGGGTTAGATTGGGCTGAGGCATGCCGATCGAATCTCCGGCGTCCCCACCCTTTCAGGGGTCCTCCCATGAAGCACACCCTCTTGGCCCTTGCCCTGGCCGGTCTCGCCTTCGGCGCCCAGGCCGACACCCTCACGAAGATCAAGGACAGCGGCAGCGTCACCATGGGCGTGCGGGAATCCTCCGGCGCGCTCAGCTACACCCTCGGTGACGGCAAGTACGTCGAGCTCTGCGAGCGCGTGCTGAAGACGATCCAGAAGCAACTGGGCCTGAGCTCGCTGACCACCAAATACCAGCCGGTGACCTCGCAGAACCGCATCCCGCTGGTTCAGAACGGCACCGTCGACATCGAGTGCGGCTCGACCACCAACAACGCGACCCGCCAGAAGGATGTGGCTTTCGCCGTCACCACCTTCGTGGAAGAGGTGCGCATCGCGGTCAAGGCCAACAGCGGCATCACCAGCATCGGCCAGCTCAATGGCAAGAAGGTCGCGACGACCACCGGCACCACCTCGGTGCAGACGCTGCGCAAGAACGAGCGTGCGACCGGCGTGAATTTCGACGAGGTCTACGGCAAGGACCACGCCGACAGCTTCCTGCTGCTCGAATCCGGTCGCGCCGATGCCTTCGTGATGGATGGCGCCATCCTGGCCGGCAACATCGCCAAGGCCAAGAATCCTGCGGACTTCAAGATCGTCGGCGAGGTGCTGAGCGTCGAACCGATCGCGATCATGATGCGCAAGGATGACCCGGCCTTCAAGAAGGCCGTCGACGACAGCCTGAGCGCGCTGATGAAGAGCGGCGAGATCGCCAAGATCTGGGACAAGTGGTTCATGCAGCCGATCCCGCCGGCCAACACCAAGGTCGGCATGCCGCCCAATGACAACACCAAGGCGGCCTGGGCGGCGCCGAACGACAAGCCGATGGAAGCCTACGCGGCCAAGTGAGTGAAGCGGGCCGGGCCGCGGGGCAAGCCGCCGCCGGCCCGCCCGAAGGAACAGCGCAGACGAGGAGGCGCCGGTGGGCAACTGGGATTGGCAGGTGTTCTGCAAGGACACCATCGACGGCGAGGTGCGGCCGTCCTGCTTCGGCGAGGGCGGGGACATCACCTACCTCGACTGGATGCTCTCGGCCTGGGGCTGGACGCTGTCCGTGGCCCTGCTGGCCCTGGTCGTCGCGCTGGCCGTCGGCTCGCTGATGGGCATCCTGCGCACGGTGCCCGACAAGCGCCTGGCCTTCCTCGGCAACGCCTGGACCGAGCTCTTCCGCAACATCCCCCTGCTGGTCCAGATCTTCCTCTGGTACCACGTGATCCCCGGACTTGTCCCGGTGCTCAAGGGCGTGCCGAGCTTCGTGCTCGTCGTGCTGGGCCTGGGCTTCTTCACCTCGGCGCGGATCGCCGAGCAGGTCAAGGCCGGCATCCAGGCCTTGCCCAAGGGCCAGCGCTACGCCGGTCTGGCGATGGGCCTGACCCTGCCGCAGACCTACCGCTTCGTGCTGCTGCCGATGGCCTTCCGCATCGTCATCCCGCCCTTGACCAGCGAGAGCATGAACATCATCAAGAACAGCTCGGTGGCCTTCGCGGTCAGCATCGCCGAGCTGACCATGTTCGCGATGCAGGCCCAGGAGGAGACCTCGCGCGGCATCGAGGTCTACCTGGCGGTGAGCGCGCTGTACTTCATCTCGGCCTTCGCGATCAACCGCTTCATGCTGGTCGTCGAGGACCGGGTCCGCGTGCCCGGCATGGTCGGAGGCAAGTGAGATGCTGAACCTCGACTACAGCTTCCTCGACTGGGGTGTCGTCAGCGGCTTCATCCTGAAGGGCCTGGCCTTCTCGGTGCAGCTCACCCTGATCGCCATGGTCTGCGGCATCGCCCTGGGCACGGTGCTGGCGCTGATGCGGCTGTCCGGCAAGCCCTGGCTGGTCATCCCCGCCTCAATCTATGTGAACACCCTGAGGTCCATCCCGCTGGTGATGGTCATCCTCTGGTTCTTCTTGCTCATCCCGCTGCTGATCGGCCGGCCCATGGGGGCCGAGCTCTCGGCCCTCATCACCTTCACGATCTTCGAGGCGGCCTACTACTCCGAGATCATGCGGGCGGGCATCCAGAGCGTGCCCCGCGGCCAGGTGCAGGCCGGCTACGCGGTGGGCATGAGCTATGCACAGACCATGCAGCTCGTCGTGTTGCCCCAGGCCTTCCGCAACATGCTGCCGGTGCTGCTGACGCAGACCATCATCCTGTTCCAGGACACCTCGCTGGTCTATGCCATCGGCGCCTACGACCTGCTCAAGGGCTTCGAGGTGGCCGGCAAGAACTTCAACCGGCCGGTCGAGACCTACCTGCTCGCCGCACTCGTCTACTTCATCATCTGCTTCAGCCTCTCGATGCTCGTGCGTCGCCTGCAGCAGAAGATTCAGATCATCCGCTGAGGCCTTCCATGATCGAGATCCAGAACGTCAGCAAGTGGTACGGCAGCTTCCAGGTGCTGACCGATTGCACGACCACCATCCAGAAAGGCGAGGTCGTCGTCGTATGCGGACCCTCGGGCTCGGGCAAGAGCACGCTGATCAAGACGGTGAATGCGCTCGAGCCCTTCCAGAAGGGCGACATCGTCGTCAACGGCACCAGCATCGCCGACCCCAAGACCGACCTGCCCAAGCTGCGCAGCCGCGTCGGCATGGTCTTCCAGCACTTCGAGCTCTTCCCGCACCTGAGCGTGACGGAGAACCTCACCCTGGCCCAGATCAAGGTCCTGGGCCGCGGCAAGGATGACGCCCTGGCCCGGGGCCTGAAGATGCTCGACCGCGTCGGCCTGATCAAGCACAAGGACAAGTTCCCCGGCCAGCTCTCCGGCGGTCAACAGCAGCGCGTGGCCATCGCCCGCGCACTGTCGATGGATCCCATGGTCATGCTCTTCGACGAGCCGACCTCGGCCCTGGACCCGGAGATGGTCGGCGAAGTGCTCGACGTGATGATCCAGCTCGCGAACGAGGGCATGACCATGATGTGCGTGACCCATGAGATGGGCTTCGCGCGCAAGGTCAGTCATCGCGTGATCTTCATGGACGCCGGCAAGATCATCGAGGACTGCAAGAAGGAAAGCTTCTTCGGCGAGCCCGAGGCCCGCTCCCCGCGGGCCAAGGAATTTCTTTCGAAGATCTTGCAGCACTGAGCTCGGCATGCGGGCTGTGCACGCAGGTCGTGCACAGCCCGCCGGGTACCATGCAGCGCGGGCAACGACTACCTCGTGTCCTTTCCTGACTTCCTGCATGAATTCCAGTCTAGCCAGCCGACTTAAGCGATCGGGCTTATGGGTCCTCTTGGGCCTTGGCCTGTCCCAAGCCCTTCGGTTCTCCAGCAATCTGATTCTCACTCGGTTGCTGATGCCTGAACACTTCGGATTGATGGCGGTCGCCACAGTCGCGATGGTGGTAATCGGTTTAATCCTGGATGTCGGAATCCGGCAGGCCTTGATTCGCAGTCCGCGTGCCGAGGATCCCGCTTTCCTGTCCACGGCCTTCACGCTACAGATTCTTCGCGCATTGGTGATCGGAGTGATCGGTTCATCGGTGGCTCTCGGCCTGCTGGCTTTGGGACGAACCGATCTATTTCCTCCGGGGTCTGTCTACCGCAGCGAGCTCCTGCCCGGCATGGTGGCATTAATGGCGTGGTCCATGCTGCCAGCAGGGTGCAACAGTCCTAATCTCGAAATGGCTGACCGTAGGCTGCAGATCCGCCAATCGACCTTGATTGAGCTGACCGCCCAGTTCTCGGGTTTGCTAAGTACAGCGCTGATCGCGTGGTCGACCCGATCACCGTGGTCACTCGTTGCGGGCCCCTGGATCAGTGCTTCCGTCACCGCGATATTGTCCCACCTGATCTTGCCCGGTCCCAAGGTCCGATTTGGATGGGATCCGGTCGCAGCCCGCGAGATCCTCGGCAACACACGATGGATCCTCGCAGCCACGGCGCTCAGCATGCTGGCAATGAATTTCGACCGACTCTTCTTGGGCGGAGCCATCGATGCGACGCTACTGGGCTGTTATGCGATTGCGCTGTCGCTGTACAACGTGGTCGAAATGATCATTCAACGCTTGACCGGGCGGATCTCCTTTCCTGCCTTCAGTGAGATCCAGCGTGAACGCCCCCAGGATCTGCGTCGGGGCCTGGATCGCATCCAACTGCCGGTAGACATCGGCCTTGGCCTGATTGCCGGGGTGTTTTTTCACGCGGCCGTTCCTCTTGTCGACCTGTTCTACGATGATCGCTACGCTGCAGCAGGGCCAATGTTCTCTACGCTGGCAATCGGACTCATAGGGGTGCGATTAAATGTTACCAGCGGTGCGTTCATGGCCCGTGGGCGGTTCGACTTGCTTACACATGTTCAGGCTCTCAACTGCGTAACTTTGTTGCTGGGGCTTCCGCAGGCTTTTTCTTGGGGTGGGCTCCCAGCTGCGCTCTGGGCTCTGGCCTTGCATCGCTTGCCAAGTACCTTTTTGGTGATGGCTTACGCCCGAGGGTTAGGTATTGGGAGAGGGCTGCGCGAATGGGCTGTGGTGCCAGCCCTCGCCGCGGGGTATCTGATCGGGCTGGTATGTTGTGCCCTCGTGCCAGTAATCGGATGACGGGTCGCCTTCAACGGGCTTGGCCCGTGGTTTGGGTCTATGATCTGATAGGGTGGTTTCAACTCTGAAGTGCAGCACCCGGCGGGTATTGCTTGACTCTTGCAGCGAGTGCGTTTTGGACCAGCTCGGTATAAACCTCCCGAGGGGTTCGATAGTCCAACACCGCGCGCGGGCGGTCGTTGATCATCGCCTCGATGTAGGCGAGCTTTTGCGGCGTGACGGCCGACAGGTCCATGCCTTTGGGCAGGAACTGGCGCAGCAGCCCGTTGATGTTCTCGTTAGACGCGCGCTGCCAAGGGCTGCGCGGGTCGCAGAAGTAGATCGGCATGCCGGTGGCCGCGGTCAGCTCCTCGTGACGGGCCATCTGCGAGCCACGGTCGTAGGGCAGGCTGCTGGCGCAGTTCGGGGATCACGCCGGCGAAGCGGCGGCTGAAGCCTTCTAGCGCGTGTTGGGCGGTGCAGCCGTTCATCTGGGTCAGCAGGACGAAACGGCTGGTGCGCTCGATGGCGGTGCCGATGGCGCTGGCGTTGCGCGCACCCTTCACAAAGTCGCCCTCCCAGTGGCCGGGCACGCGGCGGTCGTCGGCCTCGGGCGGGCGATCGGTAGGCGATGTTGGTCTTGCGCGAGGTGCCGCGCGCTCGCGGCATGCGCCTGGTGTGCGCCTGGCGAAGCGCCTCGACCATCTGTGTGCGCAGTTCCCCGCGCGGCAGCATGTGCACGCCGCTGTCCATGGTCTCGTGGCTGGCACGTTGGTTCGGGTCGTCGGGATGCATGCGCTTGAGTCTGCCGGCGATCTGCTGGGGCCGTAAGCTCCCCCGTCAAGTAGACAGTCCAGAAGTAGAGACTTCCTGGTTGAACACCCTGGGTTTGAACACCGCCGGCGGCACGTTGCCCAGGGAGTCGTGCGGCCGGTATTCGTTGTAGTCGGTCAGCCAGTCGTCGGCAGCGGTCTGCACCTCGCTGACGGCGTTGAATAGCCAGGCATCGAGCACCTCCTGGCGGAAGCTGCGGTTGAAGCG
>NZ_JACIVI010000003.1 GCF_014145335.1 Aquariibacter albus
CCGGACTGCAGCCGGATGCGGTGACCCTGGGCAATGAGCTTCTTGGCCGTCTCGGGGGTGACGGCAACCCGGGTTTCGCCTGCGGACGTTTCCGCGGGCACTCCGATCAGCATGGGGACTCCTCCGGGCAGGGGCCGACTTGTGTGCGGCCTCGTACAAGGGACAACAGGAAACAGAACCGTGGCAGACCTCGGCGAGGCCGCACACCGTGCAGCCCTGCAGGCGGGCAGGGCCAGGGCGGCGCGCAGCTTACACAATGTGTCCTGTTTTGGGTCGAAACGTCTTCGGAACGCTCCGGCCGCTGCGCCGGCGGCAAGTTCCGGGCCGCCCCCGGTCCCGGCTGACGCCTGGGCCCGCACTTCGTGCTTACCCGGGGCGGCTTGCCGCGCCGCGGCTCGGAGGCGGGCGGCGAACCCGCAGCGCGCGGGGGGTCTTCGCCTGCCCTTGTTGCAAGCCCGCACGATGCGGACTGTCGCTGTCCCCTGCACCGTCGCTTGCGCCGCGGCCGGACTTCGCCTGGCGTCCCAGCGGCGGCGGCCGGGGACCGACAATCCCGGCATGAGTGCCGTCGCCCCCCCCCGCTGGAGTCCCAACGTCACGGTCGCCGCCGTGATCGAGCAGGACGGACGTTTCCTGCTCGTCGAGGAGCACACGCCCGAGGGCCTGCGCCTGAACAACCCGGCCGGCCACCTGGATCCGGGGGAGTCACTGCAGGAGGCGGTGGTCCGCGAGGTGCTGGAGGAGACGGCCCGCGTCTTCACCCCCACCGCGCTCCTGCCGGTCTGCCTGGCGCGCTTCCAGCGTCCGGCGCGGCGACAGGACGTGACCTATTTGCGCTTCTCCTTCGTCGGCCGGGTTGGCGAGGCCGATCCGGGGCGCGCACTCGACACCGGCATCGTCCGCACCCTGTGGATGACGATCGACGAGCTGCGCGCCTGTCCCGAGCGCCACCGCAGCCCGATGGTGCAGCAGAGCATCGAGGCCCATCTGGCCGGCCGCCACCTGCCGCTGGAGGCCGTCTGGGCCGATGCCAGCCTCTACATGGCGCCCCTGCCCCCGGCCGGTGACGGGCTCAGCGCATGAGCCACGCCGGTTCCAAGCGCCGCGTCGTTGTCGGCCTGTCCGGCGGCGTGGATTCCGCCGTCAGCGCCTGGCTGCTCAAGCAGCAGGGCCATGAGGTCGTCGGCCTGTTCATGAAGAACTGGGAGGACGACGACGATTCCGAGCACTGCACCTCGCGCCAGGACTGGCTGGACGCGGCCAGCGTGGCCGACGTGATCGGCATCGACATCGAGCACGTGAACTTCGCGGCCGACTACAGGGACCGCGTCTTCGCCGACTTCCTGCGCGAGTACGCCGCCGGCCGCACGCCCAACCCCGACGTGCTCTGCAATGCCGAGATCAAGTTCAAGGCCTTCCTCGACCATGCCCTGGCCATGGGCGCCGAGACCATCGCCACCGGCCATTACGCCCGCGTGCGCCTCAATCCGGCCAGCGGCCGCCACGAGCTCCTGAAGGGCCTGGACCCGCTGAAGGACCAGAGCTACTTCCTGCACCGCCTGAACCAGGCCCAGCTTGCGCGCACCCTCTTCCCCGTGGGCGAACTGCCCAAGACCGAGGTGCGCCGCCTCGCCGCCGAGATCGGCCTGCCCAACGCGAAGAAGAAGGACTCCACCGGCATCTGCTTCATCGGCGAGCGGCCCTTCCGCGACTTCCTCAACCGCTACCTGGCCAACCAGCCCGGCCCCATCGTCGACGACCGCGGCCGGCGCCTGGGCGAGCATGTCGGCCTGAGCTTCTACACCCTGGGCCAGCGCAAGGGCATCGGCATCGGCGGCGTGAAGGACAAGGGCGCGCCGCGCGGCGGCGGCGACCATGAGGCCTGGTTCGTCGCCCGCAAGGACCTGGCGCGCAACACCCTGGTCATCGTGCAGGGCCATGCCCATCCCTGGCTGCAGCAGCACAGCCTGCAGGCCGACGCGCCCAGCTGGGTGGCCGGCGAGCCCCCCGCGCCCGGCGCCCGCCTGGCCGCCAAGACCCGCTACCGCCAGGCCGATGCCGCCTGCAGCTTCCAGCCCGCCACCCTGCCCGGGGCCGGCGAGCGGCCGGCGCGCGAAGGCTTCGCGCTCACCTTCCCCGAGGCCCAGTGGGCCGTCACGCCGGGCCAGTCGGCCGTGCTCTACGACGGCGAGGTCTGCCTGGGTGGGGGCTTCATCGACGCGGCGGCCTGAGCCGCCGGGCCCTCAGCGCCCCCGGCCCCTCAGCGCCCCCGGCCCAGCGCCGCGATCTGCCGGTCCTGCGTGCGCCCCAGCAGCAGCAGGGCGAGCAGCGCCCCCAGCAGGGCGCAGCCCATGTCGGCCTGGGTGTCCCAGGCATCGCCCTGGGTGCCGAGGAAGTCGTCGGCGCCCTGGCCCAGGGCCAGGGCCGCACCCCATTCGATCAGCTCGTAGCTTGCGCTCAGCGCGAGCGCGAAGCAGACGACCAGGAAAGCGAGCATGCGCCGGCCGGCCACATGGGCGCCGCGGATCAGGATCTCGCGCGCGACCAGGGCCGGCACGAAGCCCTGCATCAGGTGGCCGAAGCGGTCGTAGGGGTTGCGCGACAGGTCGAACAGCTCCTGCACCCAGAAGCCGAGCGGCACGCGGGCGTAGGTGTAGGCCCCGCCCAGGATCAGCACCAGCGCATGGGCCGCGATGGCCAGCTGCAGCAGGGAGGTCAGCGGGAAGCGTCGGTGGGTGGCCAGCAGCAGCGGCAGGGCGACGAGGACCGGCGCCACCTCCATCCACCAGGTCGCGCGGTCGAAGGGCCGCAGGCCGGAGGCGATCAGCGCCGCCAGCACGAGCGCGATCAGGGCCAGCGGCAGCGCCGGTGAGCGGGGCGGGGCAGGGCGTGTCATGCCCCCAGCATCGCATGCAGGCCGGGCCGGGCGCCAGGGTGGTCCGGCTTCGGCGGGGCCGCGGCAGGCGCCTCCGCTCAGGCGTCCTGTGCCAGGCGCAGGCCGCTGAACTGCCAGCGCGCGGCGGGCGGGAAGAAGTTGCGGTAGCTGTCGCGCGCATGGCCGGGCGGGGTGGCCAGGCTGCTGCCGCGCAGCACGAGCTGGCTGACCATGAACTTGCCGTTGTACTCGCCCACCGCGCCGGCCCAGGGGCGGTAGCCCGGGTAGGGGTCGTAGCTGGAGCGGGTCCACTGCCAGGCCACGCCGTGCAGTTGATGCAGGGCGGCGGCCTGCGGGCCGGTCGCGGCGGCTTCCCACTCGGCCTCGGTCGGCAGGCGGGCGCCGGCCCATTCGGCATAGGCGGCGGCTTCGTAGAAGCTCAGGTGCAGCACCGGGGCTTCGGGCCGGAAGGCTTCGACGCCGCGCAGGGTGTAGATGCCCTCGGGCTGGCCGTCGGCGCCCTCGGGCAGCCAGTAGGCCGGCGCGGTCCAGCCCTGGGCCTGCACCGTGGCCCAGCCGTCGCTGAGCCAGAAGGCCGCCCGGCGGTAGCCGCCGTCGGCGATGAAGGCCTGGTACTCGCCCTGGGTGACCAGGCGGTTGCCCAGGCGGTAAGGCTGCAGCCACACCGGATGGCGCGGGCCTTCGTTGTCGTAGGCGAAACCGGGGCCGGCGTGGCCGATCCAGGCCTCGCCGCCGGCTTGCTCGATCCACGCAAAGGGCTGCCCGGCCTCGGTGGCGCGCGGCGCCTGCGGCAGGGCGGCCGGCCGCAGCGGGTTCATGGACATCGCATGCAGGATGTCGGTCTGCAGCAGCTCCTGGTGCTGCTGCTCGTGGTGCAGGCCCAGCTCGACGAGGAAGGCGAGTTCCGCTTCGAGCGGCGCGGCCAGCAGCGCCTCCATGGCGGCATCGACATGCGCGCGGTAGGCATGCACCTCGGCCAGGTCGGGCCGCGTGATCAGGCCGCGCTGCGGCCGTGGGTGGCGCGGGCCGAGCTGCTCGTAGTAGGAATTGAACAGGGTCGCGTAGGCCGGGTCCGGGGTCCGGTAGCCGGCGCCGTGGGGCTTGAGCAGCAGGGTCTCGAAGAACCAGCTGGTGTGCGCCAGGTGCCATTTGGTCGGGCTGGCATCCGGCATGGACTGGATGCACTGGTCCTCGGCCGAGAGCGGCGCGGCCAGGGCGACGCTGTGGCTGCGGACGGCGGCGTAGCGCGCCTGGCGCTCGGCGGCGAGGAGCAGGGCCGATTCGGTGCTGGCGTTCATGGGCGGGTTCGGTTGGGGGCGCGGTTCAGGCCGCAGCCAGGGAGTCGAGGGCATCGGCCAGCGCATCGAGCAGGCGCTGGATCTGCGCGTCCTGCGTGGCCGGGCTGACCAGCATCATCATGTGGAAGGGCGTCAGCAGCACGCCGCGGTTCAGCAGGGCGAGGTGCAGCCAGGCCGCCAGAGGCTCGTCGAAGCAGGCGGCCGCTTCCTTACCGTTGCGCGGCAGCACGGGGCTGAACTGGAGTTCACAGCGCGCACCGAGCCGGCATACGGACCAGGGCAGGCCGCGGATGCCGATCAGCCGCTCCAGCCCGTCGGCCAGGCGCGCGCCGCGGGCCAGCATGCCGGCGTAGACGGCCGGGGTCATCAGCGTTTCCAGCGTCGCGCGCATCGCCGCCAGGCCGGCCAGGTGGCCGCTCAGCGTGGTGCCGATGCCGGAATGCCCGGGCGCGGCGGCCTGCTTGGCGGCCGTGGCGGCTTCGGCCCAGCGTGCGCTGAAGCCGTAGGCCGCCCCCGGCAGGCCCCCCCCGAGGGCCTTGCCGACGACCAGGGCATCGGGCCGCAGGCCCTGGGCGCGGCACCAGCCGCCCGGCCCGGCGCTGAGGGTGTGGGTTTCGTCGGCGACCAGCGGCACCCCGTACCGGTCCAGCAGGGCGCGGGCCGCGGGCCGCGGGCCAGAAGCCGGGCTCGGGCAGCACCATGCCGCAGTTGGTCAGCGCGGGTTCGGCCAGCAGGCAGGCCACGTCCCCTTCGGCCAGCGCGGCCTCCAGGGCGGCCAGGTCGTTGAAGGGCAGCACGGTGGTCGAGCCGCGCAGGTCCTGCACCTGGCCGAGCAGGCTGGGGCGCATGGTCGGCCGGCCGGCTCCGTCCAGGTCGACGAAGCAGTCGTCGACCGTGCCGTGGTAGCAGCCATCGAAGACCAGCAGGCGCCGCCGCCCCGTGGCTGCGCGCAGCCAGCGCAGCAGGAAGCGGTTGGCATCGCTGGCCGACAGCGCGAACTGCCACTGCGGCAGGCCGAAGCGGGCCTGCAGCAGGGCGCCGACGGCGGCCGCGTCCTCGTTGGGCAGCATGACCGTGCTGCCGCGGGCGATCTGGCGCTGCACGGCCGCCACCACGGCCGGCGGGGCATGGCCGAAGAGGGCGGCGGTGTCGCCCAGGCAGAAGTCGTCCAGCCTGTGGCCGTCGATGTCCTGCACGGTGGCGCCCTCGGCGTGCTCGATCAGCAGGGGAAAGGGCAGGCCCCAGTCGCGCATCCAGTGCATCGGCAGGCCGAAGAGCAGCGAAGCCTCGGCCTGCCGGGCGGAGGCTTCGCTGCGCGGTCGCAGACGGGCATACCGTGCTTGCTCGGCTGCCCGGGCCGCCGCCAGCTGATCGGGGTCGAAGGGAAGGCGGGCAGCGCGGGGCGACATGGCCGCTGCATTCTCGGGGCCGAGCCTGCCGCCAGGCTGAAGCTCGGGGATTGCCGGGTCCGCAGCCGCCGGCGGAGGCCCGCGGCAGGCCCTCAGCGGTCGGTGCCGGTCGGCCGCACGGTCTGCAGGCCGGGCCAGTCGGGGGCGGGCGGCTCGGCCTGATGCAGGGTGCCCCAGGGCTCCGTGGCTTCGCGGTACAGGGCCAGCAGCGCCTCGGCATGCCGGGACGGGCTGTGCGAGGCCAGCACGCGATGCTGGGCGGCGCGGCCGATGTCGGCCAGGTCCTCGCCGCGCTCCAGCGTGCGGCGCAGCGCGTCGCCCAGGCCGCGGACGGTGTCGGCATCGCACAGGAAGCCGTTCACGCCGTCGCGGATCAGCTCCGCCGCCATGCCGACGGGGCTGGCGAGCACCGGCGTGCCCAGGGCCATCGCGTCCAGGGCCGGCGAAGGCCGCGGGTCGTCGACCGTCGAGGGCAGCACCAGCAGGTCGGCGGCCCGGTAGGCCGCGGCGGGCACGCCTTCCCGCGGCAGGCTGCGCAAGGCGACCGAGGCGGCCCGGTCCAGCCGCGGCAGCAGGCGGTAGATGGCCGGACGTTCGGCCTCGGTGGTCAGCACGGTCAGGTGCCAGGAGGCGGGCAGCTGGTCGAGGGCCTGCAGCAGCCGCGGCAGGCCGCTTGCCGGCTGCGCGCCGCCGGCGTAGAGCAGGGCCAGGGGCCGCTCCTGGCCGGGGCGTCCCGGCGGGCGCTGCACCGTGGCCGCTTCGCTGCCGTCGAAGCGGCTGCAGCCGGGCATCACGCGCAGCGGGGCCGGGTGGAAGCGATTGGCCAGCAGCAGCTTGCGCATCGACTCGCTGGGCACCAGCACGCGGTCGAACAGACGTTCGAAGTCGAGCGCGGCCCGCTTGGTGTTCAGCCGCCGCAGCCCGCCCGGCAGGCCGCCCTGCGGGACCGTCGGGGGCTCGGCCAGCGAGCAGCCGAAGGCCAGGCAGCCCAGGCCGAGGCTGCGCGTGCATTGGTCGCCGGGCCAGCGGCGGCGGTCGTCGCGCAGGCAGAGCACGTTGTGGTCGTGGACGCTGCGCACCAGCGGCACGTCCAGGGTCTGCAGCTCGCTCAGCAGGTGAAGCTGCTCGCAGCGGTGCACATGCACCACATCAGGCGCCCAACGGTGCAGCGCGCGCAGCGTCGCCTCGCTGCTGACGGCCGGCAGCGGCAGCAGGGTCACGCCCTCGGGCACGGGCTGGGTCAGGGCGGTGGTCAGCGGCAGGGCCAGGCCCACCGTCGCGCCCGCGGCGGCCAGCGCCGGCGCCAGGGCCAGCAGGTGGGCGGACAGCGCGTCGCCGCCGCCCTCGGTGGACAGCCGATCGGCGAGCAACAGCACGCGCAGGGCTGGTTTCATGGTCGGGAGATCGGGTCGTCAGGGGGGCGCAGGCAGAAGGTCGGGCCGTCGCGCGGCATCTTCGCCCGCAGCATGCCAAGCAACATGCCGGCCACCGTCGGCCTGGGCTTTCCGGTCCCGCCTGATCAGGGGGGATCGGCCTGCGCGCGGACAATCGGGCGCGGCAGCCGGTCCTTCGCGACGGCCTCGGCCCGGTCCCCCTCGTCCCCGCCTCCTCCCGTGTCGTCTCCCCCTGTCCTTCCCGCGCCCGTCCCGTCGGCTGCAGCCTGTCCGGATGCGACGGGCCCGGCGCTGCGCGTGCTGTCGCTCATCCCGCCGATGACGCAGCTCAACACGCCCTACCCGTCGACGGCCTACCTCACGGGCTTCCTGCGATCGCGCGGCCTCGAGGCGGTGCAGGCCGACCTCGCGCTGGATCTGGCGCTGGACCTGCTGTCGCCGGCGGGCCTGGACGCCATCCGGGCCGAGCTCCTGGCCCTGCCCGCCGACCATGCCGCCCACGGGCGGCCCGCGGTGCAGACCTTCCTCGCGCAGTTCGAGGCCTACCGCCTGAGCCTGCCGCGCACCCTGGCCTTCCTGCAGGGCCGCGACCCGACCCTGGCCCACCGCATCGCCAACCGCAGCTTCCTGCCGGAAGGCCCGCGCTTCGACACGCTGGAGGCCCATGCCCTGGGTGAGGACGGCGGCGAGGATCCCCTGGCCTGGGCCTTCGGCAGCCTGGGTGTGCAGGACCGTGCGCGCCACCTGGCCACGCTCTACCTGAACGATCTGGCCGAGGTCATCCAGGCCGGCGTCGACCCGCGCTTCGAGTTCGTCCGCTACGGCGAGAGCCTGGCCGCCAGCCAGGCCTCCTTCGACCCGCTGGCCGAGGCCCTGGCCGCGCCGCCGACCCTGGTTGACCGCAGCCTGCAGCGCCTGAGCGCCGCGGTGCTGGCGCGTCATCGCCCGCGGCTGGTGCTGCTGTCCGTGCCCTTCCCGGGCGCGGTCTATGCCGCGCTGCGGATCGCGCAGACGATCAAGGCGCAGGACCCCTCGGTCGCCATCGCCCTGGGCGGCGGCTGGGTCAACACCGAGCTGCGCGAGCTGGCCGAGCCGCGGCTCTTCGATTTCGTCGATTTCGTCTGCCTCGACGCGGGCGAGCGGCCGCTGCTGGCCCTGGTCGAGCACTTGCAGGGCCGCCGCTCGCGCCAGCGCCTGGTCCGCACCTTCCACCGTGCCCCGGCGGACGACGGCCAGCCCACCGTGCGCTACGCGAACTGGGCCGAGCCCGACATCCCCTTCGCCGAGGTCGGCACCCCCACCTGGGACGGCCTGCCGCTGGACCGCTACCTCAGCCTGCTCGACCTGCTCAACCCCATGCACCGGCTGTGGAGCGACGGCCGCTGGAACAAGTTGACCGTGGCCCATGGCTGCTACTGGAAGAAGTGCAGCTTCTGCGATGTGAGCCTGGACTACATCAGCCGCTACGACGCCGCCGGCGCCGAGCTGCTGTGCGACCGCATCGAGGCCATCGTCGCCGAGACCGGCCAGACCGGCTTCCATTTCGTCGACGAGGCCGCGCCGCCCAAGGTGCTCAAGGCCCTGGCCACCGAGATCCTGCGCCGCAAGCTGGCCATCAGCTGGTGGGGCAATGTGCGCTTCGAGAAGACCTTCACCCCGGAGCTGGCCGGCCTGCTGGCCGACAGCGGCTGCATCGCGATCTCCGGCGGGCTGGAGGTGGCCTCCGACCGCCTGCTCGCGCTGATGAAGAAGGGCGTCTCCGTCGAGCAGGTCGCTCGCGTGACGCGCGGCTTCACCGAGGCCGGCGTGCGCGTGCATGCCTACCTGATGTACGGCTTCCCGACCCAGACCGTGCAGGACACGGTGGATGCGCTCGAGTACGTGCGCCAGCTCTTCCAGCAGGGCTGCATCCAGAGCGGCTTCTTCCACCGCTTCGCCTGCACCGTGCATTCGCCGGTCGGCCAGCGGCCGCAGGACTACGGCATCACGCTCAAGCCGCTGCCGCCGGGCCACTTCGCGAAAAACGACGTCGGCTTCATCGACCCGACCGGCACCGACCACGACACCCTGGGCCGCGCGCTGAAGAAGGCGCTCTACAACTACATGCACGGCCTGGGGCTGGAGGACGATGTGCGCGGCTGGTTCCAGGAGCAGGGGGTGCACCCCGTGCCCCGGCCCACCGTGGGACGCCGCCGCATCGAGCGCGCGCTGCAGGCCCCCGCGGCCTGAATCCCCGGCCGGGCCGCCCGGGCCTGTCGCGGCCCGGAACAGGGCGGCACGACCCATGCTGCAGTGCAAAAAACGGCTGACAATCGATGCCAGCCGCACTGGCGGGCCCCGGTCCCCAGCCGCGACCCCTTTTCCCCGATCGAGTCTGGAGAACCACACCGTGAGCTTGACCACCGTGGGCGTCATCGGCGCCGGCACCATGGGCAACGGCATTGCGCAGGTCAGCGCGCTGGCCGGCCTGGACGTCGTGATGATCGACGTCAGCGACGCCGCCCTGCAGCGCGGCCGCGACACCCTGGCCGGCAGCCTGGACCGGCTGATCAAGAAGGACAAGCTGACGGCCGAGGCCCGCGATGCGGCCCTGGCCCGTCTGACGCTCAGCACCGACTACGCGGCCCTGGCCGGCTGCCAGCTGGTGATCGAGGCGGCCACCGAGAACCTGGAGCTGAAGCTGCGCATCCTGCGCCAGGTGGATGCCGTCGCCGGCGAAGGCGCGGTGATCGCGACCAACACCTCCTCGATCAGCATCACCCAGCTGGCCGCGGTCATGAAGCAGCCGGGCCGCTTCGTCGGCATGCACTTCTTCAACCCGGTGCCCCTGATGGGCCTGATGGAGGTGATCCGCGGCCTGCAGACCGAGGACGCGACCCATGCGCTGGCGGTGGACTTCGCGGCCCGGGTCGGCAAGACCCCGGTCACCGTGAAGAACGCGCCGGGCTTCGTCGTCAACCGCATCCTGGTGCCGATGATCAACGAGGCCATCTTCGTGCTGCAGGAGGGCATTGCCAGCGCGGCCGACATCGACGCCGGCATGAAGCTGGGCTGCAACCATCCGATCGGCCCGCTGGCCCTGGCCGACCTGATCGGCCTGGACACGGTGCTGGCCATCATGAATGTCTTCCACGCCGATTTCGGCGACCCGAAATACCGCCCGGCCCCGCTTCTCAAGGAGATGGTGGCCGCCGGCCACCTCGGCCGCAAGGCGGGCCGCGGCTTCTACGCCTACTGAGTCCGCCCGCGGCGGGGCGGCCGGCCGTCGCATGACGGCCGGCCGCCAGCCTCACTGCGTGGCGAAGCTCGTCGAGAAGACCAGCCGCTCCTCGATCACCCGCTGGCTGCGGCTGCGGCCCTCGACGCTCACGGCGATCGAGCGGTCGCTGTGGAAGCGCTCGAACTCGCGCAGCACCAGGCGATGGTCGGCGCTGCGTTCGCCGGCGGCCAGGCTGAAGCGCAGGGTCCAGCAGGGGTCTTCCAGCAGCAGAAGCTCCGGCCGCAAGTCCGGTCGCAGCAGGGCATCGGCCAGCCCCTCGCGCGGCACGAGGGTCGCGCTCGGCGTCGGCGCCGTCTGCGTCGGCAGCGGGAGGTCGAGCCGCGGACCGAGCTTCTCGGTCTTCAGCGTGCCGAGCGGCCGGCTCTGGCGGACCGGCTGCGGCGCCAGCTTCGGCACGTCGGTCGGCGTGGCCGTGGCGCTGCCGAGCACGCGGACATCGTCCCAGTCCAGGTCGGTGGCACTGCCCGCCGGCCGGCGCTGCAGCACCAGCTCGATGCGATTGCGGCTGCGCTCGACCGGGCCGGGCAGGCCGGAGCCGAAGCCCGGCATCAAGGAGAGGTCGCTGTAGGGCGATTCGGCCGCCGCACTGCCGGCCTCGGGCACGCGGCCGTAGACCGCGCATTCGCCGATCGGCGGGTTGGCCGTGGCGAGCGGCAGGCTCAGCGTGCAGCGCCGGCGTGGCAGCAGTTGCACGAACTCGGCCATCACCACCGACGACACCTTGGCCTCCGGCAGGGCATGCGGCTGGTAGCGCACCAGGGCCAGGCGCACGAAGGGCATGTAGGCCGGACCGGCTTGGATCTCCAGGTCGCAGTACCAGCGTCCCTGTTCGGCATCCCAGTCCACCCGGTGACCGACGACCAGCACCGTGCCGCCGCCGTCCGGCAGGCTGACCGTCTCGCTGCCGACGGCCAGCGGGAAGGCCGATGCGCTGACCTTCGGGCTGGGCAGCCGGCTGCGCCACAGCGGATCCTGGCCCCACTGGGTCAGCCGCTCGGCCTGGGCCGTGCCCACCTGGGCCAACGCCACGCCTTCGCCCGCCAGCACCACGCCGAGCAGTTCGCCGTCCCCGGAGCTGAACCAGGGGCGTTCCAGGTAGACGCGCAGGCCGTTGCCCTCCCGGGTGCGAGCCTGGGTGGCGCCGCCGGTCGGCGGCAGCCAGCGCACCGTGGGCAGCACCGGGCCGAGCACCGGTGCGGCCGGCCGGGCGCTGGCCGGCACCACGACGCCCGCCCGCCGCGTGCCATCGGCCGGCAGCGGGCCGGCCTGCACCCGCAGCACCGGGGCGCCCGGATCGTCTGCCGCGCCGATCGCGTAGTGCGCCTCCTCCCAGGCGGGGCCTTCAAGCTTCAGCGCGTCGCCGTCGTCTTCCCACAGCTCGGGTGGCAGGTACTCCCGGAAGCGGCTGCTGGCCACCATCCGGTAGCGAACCAGGCGGAAGCGCGTGTCGCCGAAGTCCTGCAGGTCGCCGCGGACCGTGTCGGTCCGGGCGAGAAGCTCGACCAGCTCGCCCAGCGGGCGCTGGCGGCGGGCATCGCTGGCCTGGGTGATGGCCCCGGCCTCGCACAGGCCCTCGCGCGGCAGCTCGATGCGGGCGAGCCGGGCCGTGCCGGTCTGCCGCACGGGCTGGGGCAGCTCCGGTTTGTCGACCCATTCCACCCAGTCCGCCAGGATCTCCAGCTGGCCGGTGCTCGGCCCGTGCCAGCGGATCGGGGAATGCAGCTGCGCGGTGCTGGCTCCCGGCGCGCGGCTCACCGAGAGCCGCTCGAAGGCCGGCGCGAAGACCGGGCGCTGGGTGCCGTGCACCAGCTCCAGCGTCCGGTAGGGCGTGATCATCGGATGCAGGCCGGCGGCGGCTCGCTCGCTGAGATCGGCGGCGGCGCTCTCGGCCCAGCGCGGCAGCGCGAAGTGGTCCCGGTAGGCCGGGTCGACATGGCAGGCGTAGCGCAGCCGCGCCTGGCGGCCCTTGGCCAGGAAGAGGGTCAGCTCGCGGGTCTTCGGATTCCACTGGGGCAGCCCGTCGTCCAGGGGCTGTTCCAGCGCGCTGGTCGGGTCGTAGCGCATGGCCCGTTCCGCCAGCAGGATGCGCAGGCTCTGGCGCATCAGGTCCTGCGAGACCGGCCCCTTGCCCCGACCGGGCAGGAAGGGCAGCTTCAGCACCCAGGACTCGCCGGCCGCCCGGTTCAGGCTGGCCCCGTCGGGCCAGTTCAGGGGCTTGAGCGCGATGCCGAGGCTTTCCAGGTCGCGCAGCACCAGCCCCCCGGCCGCCGGGTCGCTGAGGTAGGGCGTCTCGATCAGCGCCTCGCCGTGGATCAGGTACTGGCCCGCGGCCAGACGGTCCCCTGCCGGGGCATCGGGCTGCGGCAGGCGCACCGGCAGGGCCGTTGTCGTCGCGATGCCGGCCAGTCGCGCCGGGGTGACGATCTCGATCTGCGAGTCCGCCGAACGGTCGAAGAGCGAGCCGGCCTCGCGGGCCGCCACGGCATAGGCCTGGTTGAGGACGGCGGCACGGCCATCATCGAAGGCGCGGTCGAAGCCCCCGTGCTGCTCGGCCTGCCACTGGGAGGTCTTCGGCGGCACGACATGCCGCTCGCAGACGGCGCGGTAGTCGAAGTCCTGGGGCGTCCCCTGCTGGGCGCGCAGGCCCATCACGCGGCCCATGGCCTGCGCGGTGTAGGCCGGCACCCCGTCCTGGCTGTCGCCGCTGCGGATGACCATCCGCTCCAGCGATTCGCCCTCGCTGACGCGATGACGGTGCACCAGGGCCGGCGGATCCAGCGGCTCCATGCGACCGTAGGGGATGGGCTGGCTGGCGCCTTCGAGCGCCTGGTCGTCGCTGCCGACCTCGTCGAGGCCCAGGCCGTTGCCGGCCAGATCGGCCAGTCGCACCCGCAGGCGATAGGTCTGCCCGAAACGCAGGCGCGGCAGGCTGGCCGGCGGCACGCGGAAGCTCACCAGGACCGGGCTGCCGCGTCCGGCGGCGTCCCGCGTCTCGTCCAGCTCGGTGGGGGTCTCCGTCTGGAGGCCGCTGCCCTGGGCCTCGCCGTTGCGAATCGCGCGGCCCGGGCGCGGCACGGCCAGGCTCCAGCCGGCCCAGCGGCACAGGGTCTCGTGGAGGTAGTGCTCGTCCGGACCGGGCGTCGCCGGCTCGGCCGGGCTGCTGGTGCTGGCAGCCTTCACATAGCCTTCGTCCGGCGGCAGGGGCTGGCCGAAGGGCTGAAGGGGGGCTCCGCCGCGCAGGCGGTAATCGCCGATCCGGGCCAGCAGCGGGCGCCAGCGGCCCCGGTCGAGCACGTCGACACGGTAGCCGCGCAGCAGGTCCTCGGCCCGGAAGACCACGTCCCGGCCCTGCACGCTCGATGCGACCAGGTCCGTGTTCTTCTGGGCGACCTGTGCCGCCCGCTGCGCCAGCTGCAGGGCCCGTCCTTCGCGGCCCAGGCTGATCGAGCCGGAGCGGAGGGCCGCCAGGGGCTGGCGCTCGCCGGTGGTGTAGGTCACTTCGCCGGCTGGGCTGCTGCCGGTCAGCACGCTCTTGTTGAGCAGCTTGGTGCTGCTGAGCAGGTACTGCACGGTCTTGAGGGCGGCACCGTCGGCATCGAAGCCGAGCAGGCTGTGCGGGTTGGGGAGCTTGTCCTGAGCCTGCCCCCGGACCGGTTCGCCCGCACCCGCCAGGTTCAGCAGGCCGTCGCGCAGGTCGCTGTCGAGCGCATCCGCGAGGAAGCGCGCGCCCCGCACCCGCCAGGCCGTCGAGGGCTGGCGGTGCAGCGATCCCCCCAGGCCATCGACCACCAGGTGGAGCTGGCCGCTGCCGCCCGCAGCCTTGGCCGCCGCGGTGTCGATCGGGCTCTTGGCCACCAGCGCGAAGTCCAGCACCAGGCCCAGCGCCCGCATCAGGGCGGGATGGTCACCGAGCGCGGCCACGATGCCGTGGAAGTCCAGCTCCGGGTCCTTGGGCGAGGGCGGGATGTTCTTGAAGTCCGGCCGCCGCAGGGCCTTCTCGTCCGCACGGGGCGTGCGACGGCGGTAGAAGCGGTCGGCCTGGTAGAGGGCGTACTCGGCTTCGCTGCGGAACAGACCCCGCACGGTGGCGGGTGCGTCGGACCAGCGCGCCGGCAAGGCCGTCAGCTGGACTTCGCGGCCCTCGCCCTTGGCGTCGACGACCTGGATGGCGACACGCTTGGCCGACTCGACGCGTTGGTCGAACTCCGGGGCCATCGTCCGCTCGAAGCCCGGGTCCTTGCCGGGCCGCAGGCCCGCGTCCCGGAACAGGCCCAGGTCCAGAAGCAAGCCGCGGAGGCTGGGCGCGGTTTCGCTGCCGGGCAGCAGGGTCGGATGCTCGTCCAGGTGCTTGCGTGCGACCTGGGCATAGTGGAAGCGCAGGGTCTCGGCCACGGTGCGCGTCGGATAGCTGTGCCAGCGCATCTGGGCCATGTCCGTGAAGGTCCATCCGGCGACCGGGGTCCGCTCGGGGAAGACCTGGGGCCAGAGGCTGGCGTCGACGGCGCCCAGCCGGGCCAGCGGCAGCGCCGCTGCGCCGTTCACGCTGAGCCCGAACTTCAGGCCGGCCAGCGTGGCCGGCCAGTCCACCCAGGCGGGAAAGGCCCCCAAATGCTGTTCCTGGGCCGACTTCGGCGTCAGTCGGGGGGCGACGAAGACGGAGAGGCGGGGCCGCCTTTGACCCTTGTGCTCGACCCATCCGTGGGGCAGCACGGTCCAGACGATCGCGTGTTCGCTCATGGCGTGTTCCTCGGGTCCGGGGTTCAGGCGAAGGCCGCCGCGTAGGCATGCCAGGCGCAGGTCTCGCCCTCGGCAAGGGCCTGCAGGTCGGCCTCGATCGGCGTGGTCGTCAGCACAGCCACCGCGGGGCCCATCAATTGGCGGAAGCTGGGGTCGCCGTTGGAGCCGGCGAACTTGCGCTCGGCGCTGACCTTCACGCTGGCCGAGAAGCAGAAGATGCTGATCTCGACGGTGATCGTCGCGCGCCCGACCACCTTGCCGGTCTGCGACTGGTATTCGAGCGCCATGTAGAGCTCGATCGACGCGCTGATGATCCCCAGCACGTCCACCTCGCCGCCGATGCGCAGGTAGCCGGTCAGCGTGCAGTCCGACTGCTGCATGCGGAAGTACAGGCCGGCCATCACATGCACGCTGCCGCTGGCCACGCCGAAGTTCAGCGACAGGCAGGCGCCGAACTCCAGCGCGGCCTCCAGCAGCTGCACGCCCTTGGGGTCGACGGTGATGCCGAAGAAGCCGCCGCCGCCGAGCATGGCCACCGTCAGGCAGAAGGGCTGCTCCCGGGTGCAGAAGTTGAAGCGCACCGACAGCGGCTGGCCGATGAAGGGCACGGTGAAGCCGGCCCCCAGGCTCAGGTTGCTGAGCGAGAACATGCCGACCGCGACGCTCGGCAGCGCGAGCGAGAAGCCGGCGTCGATGCCCTTGGGGCTGACGTCCAGGTAGGGCGGGTCGGAGAAGCCGTCGAGCGGGATCAGGTCGCGCAGGCTCTCGACAAAGCTCAGCGGGCCGATGAACTTGATGCCGCTGAACTTCACGTCGACGTTGGTCTTGAGGTCGGCGTCGGCGCGGAACTCGATCTTCTCGAAGTTCAGTTCCAGGAAGCCGGCGGCGCCGATGAGCACCAGGTCGAAGTGCTTGAGGCTGCAGACGACCTCCATCGACGCGTCGCCGCTGCACTTCTTGACCTTGGCGACCACCGCGACGACGAAGCCCTTCGGATCGTTCGCGCGGAAGATTTCCTGGCCCTTCGTGCTCGGCACCGACTGGATCTTCGGCGTCCAGTCGAAGCGCACGGTCAGCTCCTCACCGAACAGCAGGTCGACGGCCTTCTCGGCCAGCACCACGGCCGTGTCGAGCGCCTTCAGCCCGTCGATGAGCAGCTTGCGCGGTGCGCCTTCGAGCAGATGGACGGCCTGCAGGGTGTCGCGCAGCTCGTCGCCGGCCGCATTCACGGCCTGCAGCCTGGCCAGCAGCGCGACCTTGGCCGCCTCGTTGCTGTCGTCCAGCTCGGACAGCTGCTTGAGCAGCTCGCCGAGCGCGTCGATCAGCGCCGTGCCCTGCTGGACCAGCACCGGCATGCGTGCCAGATCCTCCAACAGCCGGCGGGCCTGGCCGATGACGGTGCGCACCTCCTGCAGCCAGCCGGGCGGCAGGCCCGGAAGGTTCAAGGCCGTCAGCAGCTCGTCGAGGGCGAGGCCGACCGCATCGAGGCGCTGCTGCAGCGTGCCCAGCGCGGCCGAGACGGCGGCCGGATCGGCCGAGGCCAGGCTGTCGCCGAGGGGCGAACCCAGCAGCTGGGTCAGCGCCGTCTCCAGCGCGCCCAGGCGCTGCTCGAGCTGCTTGGCCTTGGCCGCAGCCTGGGTCATCGGCCCGGCGACCTGCTGCTGGGCCTGGGCGATCAGGTCCTGCACGGTCGACTTCAGCGCGGCGATCGCCGCGCGGCCCAGCGCCGCCGCCAGGCCGGCCAGGGGGTCGGTGCCGCCCATCAGACGCTCGACCTCGCCGATCAGCTGGCCGACGACGTCGGCCGCATCGGTCACGAACTTCGGCACCTGGCCCAGGTCGGCCAGGTTCTGGACCACGCTCGACAGCGGGATGCAGCCGAAGAGCAGCGGCAGCGGCACCCCGCCGCCACTGAACATGCCGCCGTCCTGTCCGAACTGGGTCGCGAAGCGCTTCACGTCGCCGGCCACCGGGCCCGCCAGGCGCGACAGCGCGCTCGGGCTCAGGTTGGGCATCACGAAGCCGCCGGACCGGTTGCCCTGGCCGGAGAAGTCCAGGGCGGCCATGCCGGGCTGCTCCAGCACATCGGCGAAGACCTTGCCGCGGTTGTCCAGGTGCTCGAAGCCGAGCTTCAGGTAGTCGGCGTTCAGCCGCAGGCGGTTGCTGCCCCCGCTGCCCGCCAGCACCGCGGTGGCACCGACCCGGGCCTGAAGGTCGCGCAGGGCCGGAAAGAAGTAGGGCTCGGTGAGCTCGCTGCCGGCGTGGGCCAGCAGGCCGGTGGTCTGGGCGGCGTTGTCGACCTCGGCATCGAAGCGCAGCCACAGGGCCTCGACGCTGGTGTCGCCGGGCTTGTCTTCGGGGGCCAGGCTCAGTCGCTGGCCGTTCGTGAGCGCCGCCGTCCAGTCCTTGTCGAGGGCCGGGCTCAGGGCGCTGTCGACCGTGGCCTGGGCCTTGGCGCGCCAGGCGCCCTGCACGGTCGTGAGCGTGGCCCGCGCGATGGCCGGATCGACCCGGCCGCTGGTCTTGCTGACCGGCCGCCCGGCGATCGCGTCGATGAAGATCATCGGCAGCTCGAAGTCGATCGCACGCCCTTCGAGGTCGAGGCCGGTGCAGCTGAAGCGGAACGGCGTGTTGGCGGCGAGGCAGGGCCAGAAGACGCAGCCCTCGATGCCCGGCAGGGAGACCGGCGGCATCAGGTCGGGCGTGACCTGGGTGTTGATCCGCACGCTGGCCAGCGGGAAGCGGCGCAGGAAGGAGGCGCCCTCCGGCGTCTTCAGGCTCGCATCGGTGTAGCTGCGCTCGGGCTCGCGCACGACGATGAACATCCGTTGCCGCAGGTAGGCCGTGTTGCCGTCGAGCAGGGCCTGCGTGCCGGGGTCGTCCTCTTCCTTGTAGAAGCTGCGCTCGCTCACCTTCACCAGCGCGGCACGGTGGCCGAAGGGGAAGAGCCGGCCCTGGTAGACGATGCGCACCTTGTGGTCCCGGCCCAGCGCGGCACGGTGCGCCCATTCCTCGACCGACAGGCCGGCCGGCGGGCTCCAGGCCCCGCGCGATTCCAGCCAGCCGCCCAGCGGGCTGACCATCAGCCGCCGCGCCTGGATCGCCTCGGGGGTGTACTTGGGGATCCGGAAGTTCGAGGACAGGTGAACGATCTGCTGCCGGTCGTGGTCGTCCATCGGCAGGCGGAAGGGCGCCAGGCCCTCGTCGTCCGGGGCCGGCAGGCTGCCGCTGGCGGGCGCCTGGCCGCGCATGGGCGCCGGCTGGCCCTGGGCGTTGCGGGGCTGCTCGCCGCCCAGGCCGTCCCGCGCCCAGACGGCCCGAACTGCCGGCCCGGCGGGCTGCCCGTCCGGGCCCACGGCATCACCGAGCCGGCTGTGCCAGAGCTCGGTCCGCCCCGTGCGGGCCGAGGTCACCGGCGCGATCGCGTGCTGCCAGCGTCCGCCGGCATGCGGGCTGAGGATGAGTCGCCAGGGCAGTTCCAGCGCGGTCTCGTGCGGCAGCGGTTCGCGCGGGGCGGGCGGCAGCAGGGGCTTGAGCAGCGGCTCGTTCTGCAGCCCGCCGGCATCGACGAAGCGCAGCCGGTCCTCGCGGCGCGCGAGCAGGGGCGAATCGACCCCGTCCTGGCGCATCAGCTGCTGCTGGCGGCGGGCCTGGCGGGCGAGCTGCGCGGCATTCGCCTGCGCGGCGGCAGCGGCTGCGGCTGCGCTGCCTCCGCGCGCCCCGACCTTGGCGCCGGGCACTGCCTTCAGCGCGGTGTTGCGCAAGCTGCGGTTGCTGATGACGGCCGGATCGACCCGGACGGTTTCCGTGAACCAGCGGCTCGGTGGGCGTGCCGTCCGGCCTGGCGGCAGGGCGGTCGGCACCACCGCCGGCTCCAGGGTGCGGACGGCCTTCAGCAGCGCATCGAGCCGGTAGTCGCACTGGAAGCCGGCGGGCACGCGGAAGGCCAGCCGGGACTCTTCGGCGCTGCGCGCCTTCACGGGCGGCGGCAGCGGCACCTCACCGCCGCCCACGGCGGGCTTGCCGGCCCCGGCCTCGGCCTTCGGCTCGCCCGCGCGGACATGGAAGAAGGTCTGCTCGCCCTGGGCCTGCGGCGGCAGGTGCAGCACGAGGGCCACCGGGTCGGCGCCCGGGATCGCCTCCAGGCGCGGTGGCTTGCCGGCGCCCTGGGGCACGGTGCGCAGGCCGATCAGTTCGATCCGCAGGGCGAGCAGGTCGGTGTCGCGGACGACGGCCCGGCCCCTGCGGCCGGCGCTGAACAGGCCGGTTTCCGGTTGCAGCAGCGGCAGCACGGGGATCTTGAAGTCCTCGACCGCCAGCCCGCCAGGAAGCCGCTCGACCTTCGGCAGGTTCAGCCGGCCCGGGGACGGCTCGACGGTCGTGGACACCGACTCGGGCCCGACGATGCGGCGGGTCGGCTCTGCCGTCGGCGTCACGCGCGGGGCGGTCTGAAGGTCCTTGAGCGCACTCGGCTTGATCAGGCCCCCGCCGACGCGGCGGGGCTGGCGCGGGGGCTGCTTGTCCTTGGGCATCGCCGTCTCCTCCCCCCCCGGCTGCCCGGCCCGGCCGGGCCTGCAAGCTTGCCGAAAGGCCGGCGCAGGATAGGCGGCCGGCCCCGCTCGATCAATCGCGGGACATCCTTCCCTCGGGGGAGGGTGCGGCGCCGGATCGCGGCGCGACGCGCGATCCGCTCCGCCTCAGGCGTGCAGGGCCCGCAGGGCTTCGGCCTGGGCCAGGGCAGCCTGCTCGCCCGCAGCGATCGCGCGTTCGCGGAAGGCCCGCGACAAGTTCACCCAGTAGCCGAAATCGGGATGCAGCAGCAGGTCGGCAGCGGCGGCATCGGGGGCGGTGCGGGCGCGCTTGGCCAGATCGCCCTCGCGGAAGCGCGCGGCCGCGGCGGGCGCGCGGTCCTCGTGCGCCGAGGCGTCGACGGCCAGCACACGCTGCGCACCCAGGGCCCGCGCCAGCCGCACCGGCAGCGGACTGATCGGGTCGGCGTCGCCATACAGCCGGCCGCGGATCCGTACCGGCGCCAGCTCGCCGACGACGGCTGCCGCCGCCTGCACGGCCAGGCCGGCCTCGCCGGCGGTGAAGCCGACCAGGGCGCCGTCGTCCAGGCGCTGGGCCACGCAGACCATCGGCAGGGGCAGATCCTGCAGGCGTGGCGCGGGCAGTTGCGCCTCCAGCCATTCCGGCAGTCCTCCCGCGCCCAGCCAGTGCGGTCCGCCGGGCTGCAGGCGGATCAAGTCGTGCAGGCCGACCGAAAGCGCCAGGGCCTCGATGCGCGCCGCGTCCAGGCCGCCGGCCCGCAGCGTGCCGATGAGCGCCCCGACCGAGGCGCCCACGATCAGGTCCGGCACCAGGCCGAGCCGGTCCAGAGCCTTGAGCACGCCCACATGCACGAAGCCGCGCGGCCCGCCCGAGCTGAAGACCCAGGCCACCCGCGGGCGTCGGGCCAGCGGCAGCTCGCGCGGGGCGTCCGGCCCGCCATGGTCCTCGGGCAGGGTGCAGCCGCCGAGCAGGCTGCCCAGGCCCAGCGCAGCGAAACGGCGCAGGGTGTGGCGGCGGGCGGGGCGCGGCGGGTCGTGGGGCATTGTGGAAGGCAAAGGCTGCGGGATCCCGGCGCCTACGCCGGCCGCGGGCGGCCGGATGCCGGATGCCTACACTGCCACATGCCTGCCGATGACCACGACCCCGCCGACCCGAGCGACGCGCGCCTCACCGATCTGGAGATCAAGCTCAGCTTCACCGAGGACCTGGTCGAGCACCTGAACGCCATCGTCGCACGCCAGCAGCAGACCCTGGACGCGCTGCAGCACGAGCTGCGCCTCCTGCGCCAGCAGCTCCAGGCCCAGGACAGCCCCGCCGGCCCGCGCAGCCTGCGCGACGAGCTGCCGCCGCACTACTGAGCCGGCGTGGACGAAGCCAGCCGCTCCGCGCCCGCCCCGCTGCCTTTCCTGGCCGGCTACCCCGCCGGGCTGCAAGCGCAGGTCCGCGAGCTGCTGGCCACCGGCCGCCTGGCCGAGTACCTGGCCCGGCGCCATCCCGAGCCACATGCCGTGCGCACCAGCGCCCAGCTCTACGCGCATGTGCAGGCCCTCAAGCAGCGCCACCTGCGCCGCGCGCCGCCGCTCGGCAAGGTCGAGTACGACAGCCGCCTGCTGCTCGACCAGCGGGCGCTGGGCACGCTCAGCACCGTCTCGCGCGTGCAGGGCGCGCGCCTCCAGGCCAAGCGCGAGATCCGCATCGCCGCCGTCTTCAAGGACGCGCCGGCCGCGATGCTGCAGATGATCGTCGTGCACGAGCTCGCGCACCTCAAGGAGCGCGAGCACGACAAGGCCTTCTACGCGCTCTGCGAGACCATGCTGCCCGGCTACGCGCAGATCGAGTTCGACACCCGCCTGCACCTGCTGCTGCGCCAGCAGCAGGCCGAAGCCGCACGCCGGACACCGGCCGCCGGCCCTGCCTAAACTGCGGCGATGCCGCGCCCCTCCGCCCTGCCCCCTGCCGATCCGGTGCCGCATGCCCCCGCGCCGCGCCGCCGCTTCCTGCAAGGGGCCGCGGCCTGGATGGCGGCGGCCGGGCCGACGGCGGCCGCCGTCGACGCCCCGGATGCGGCGGGGGCCCAGCCCTTCAGCCCCTACGGCCAGCCGGCCCCGGCCGAAGCCGGCGTGCAGCGCCGCATCGGCCTGAACCATCGCGGCCTGGACACCAACGGCGCCGCCTGGACCCCGCTGGAACAGCTCGACGGCACGATCACGCCCAACGGCCTGCACTTCGTCCGCAACCACGGCGGCACGCCCCGCATCGACCCGGCGCAGCACCGCCTGCGCCTGATCGGCCGCGTGCGCCAGCCGCTGCAATGGAGCGTCGAGGCCCTGCTGCGCTACCCGCGCCGGGCACAGCAGGCCTTCCTCGAATGCGCGGGCAACAGCAGCGCCGGCTGGTTCGAGGAGCCGGTGCAGCGCCCGGCGGGCCTGGTCCATGGCCTGCTGTCCGGCGCCGAATGGGCCGGCGTGCCGCTGGCCCTGCTGCTCGACGAGGCGGGCGTGGATCCGCAGGCCGGCTGGCTGGTCGCCACCGGCGGCGATGCCGGCGCCATGCATGTCAGCGTGCCCATGGCCCTGGCGCGCGAGCGCGGCCTGATCGGCCTGTTCCAGAACGGCGAACGCCTGCGGCCCGAGAACGGCCACCCCATGCGCCTGGTGCTGCCGGGCCTCAAGGGGGTGCTCTGGGTCAAGTGGCTGAGCACGCTGGAAGCCTCCGATCAGCCGGCCATGGCCCGCAACGAGACCGCCCGCTACACCGAGCCCCTGCCCGACGGCCGGGTGCGGCAGTTCGCGATGCGCATGGACGTGAAGTCGCTGATCACCTCGCCCTCGCACGGCCAGACCCTGCCCGGCCCCGGCGTGCACGAGATCCGCGGCCTGGCCTGGAGCGGCCATGGCGCGATCCGCCGGGTCGAGGTCTCGGTCGATGGCGGCAAGCACTGGACCGAGGCACCGCTCGATGCTCCGGCCCAGGCTCATGCCCTGAGCCGCTTCCGCCTGCCCTGGCGCTGGGACGGCCAGCCGGCCCTGCTGCAGAGCCGCGCCACCGACGATCGCGGCCGGGTGCAGCCCAGCCGCGAGGCCCTGCTGGCCACCCGCGGCCGCGGCGGCTTCTATCACTACAACGCCATCGTCAGCTGGGCCGTCGCCCCGCATGGTGCGGTGCTGCACAGCTACGGCCAGGATGCTTTCGATGCCTTCTGAGCGCCGCTCCGCACGCCGCCGCGGCCTGCTGGCCGCGCTGCTGCTGGGCGCCGGGCCGCTGGCCGCCGCCGCCTCGCCGGGGCTGGGGGCCGAGGCCGGCCCGCCGCGCCTGGGCCAGCCGCTGCCCCCGGCGCAGGCCGGCAGCCTCAGCGTCTACCCCGATGGCCGCGGCCTGCCGCCCGGCCGCGGCAGCGTGGCTGAGGGCCGGGTGCTGTATGCCCAGCACTGCGCCAGCTGCCACGGGGCCGAGGGCGAGGGCCAGGCCCAGGGCCTGAACGGCGGCCGCCTGGTCGGCCGGGCGCCGCTGGCGCTGCGCCCCGGGGCCGAGCGCACCATCGGCAACCACTGGCCGCAGGCCAGCACCCTGTTCGACTACATCCGCCGCGCCATGCCGCTGCAGGCGCCGGGCAGCCTGCCGCCCGAGGCCGTCTATGCGCTCAGCGCCTGGCTGCTGCATGCCAACGGCCTGCTGCCCGAGGACGCCGTGCTCGATGCCGCCCGCCTGGCCGCGCTGAAGCTGCCGGCGCGCGAGCGCTTCATCCGCCACCCCGACTGAGGCTGCGCAAGCACAGCGGCCCGTGGCGGCGGCAAGCCCCCACGCGGCAAGGGCTATTCGCGGTCGACACACTGGCGGCCTCCGTGTTTACCCGGGGCCGTCAGGGTCTCGCTGTGTCCGATGTCCGCTTCCGCTTCGCCCCTTCCGTCGGCCGAGGCCGCGCTGTTCCAGCCCGGTCGCCTCGGCACCATCGCGGTGGCCAACCGTGTCGTCATGGCCCCGCTGACCCGCTGCCGCGCCGACGAGGCCGCCGGCGACGTGCCGGGTTCGCCGATGAACGTCGACTACTACCGCCAGCGCAGCGGCGCCGGCCTGATCATCAGCGAAGGCACCCAGGTCGCGCCGGCCGGCAAGGGTTACCGCGCGACGCCCGGCATCTACAGCGCGGCCCAGGTCGCGGGCTGGAAGCCGATCACCGCCGCCGTGCATGCGGCCGGCTCGAAGATCGTCGCGCAGATCTGGCATGTCGGCCGGGTCAGCCACCCCGACCTGAACGGCGGCCACACGCCGGTCGCGCCCTCGGCGGTTGCCGCCGCCGGCCAGGTGCACACGCCGCGCGGCAAGCAGGATCTTCCCCAGCCTCACGCCCTGAGCCTGGACGAGATCGCCGAGGTCGTCGCCCAGTTCCGGCGCGGCGCGGCCAACGCCCTCGCGGCCGGCTTCGATGGCGTCGAGATCCATGGTGCCAACGGCTACCTGATCGACCAGTTCCTGCGCGATGGCGCCAACCAGCGCCGCGACGCCTACGGCGGCAGCATCGAGAACCGCTGCCGCTTCGCGCTGGAGGTGGTCGATGCCGTGGTGGCGGAGATCGGCGCGGGCCGGGTCGGCATCCGCCTGTCGCCGCTGACGCCGTCCAACGGCATCCACGACTCGAATCCGCAGGCCGTCTTCGGCGCGCTGATCGAGCAGCTCGACCGGCGCGGCCTGGGCTTCCTGCACCTGGTCGAGGGCGCGACCGGCGGCACGCGCGAGCTGGGCGGCTTCGACTATGCCGGCGTCCGCCGCAGCTTCCGCGGCAGCCTGATCCTGAACAACGGCTACACCCGCGCGATGGCCCTGGAGGCGGTGCAGTCCGGCCGCGCCGATGCGATCGCCTTCGGCCGCGCCTTCATCGCCAACCCCGACCTGGTCGAGCGCCTGAAGCGCGACGCACCCTTGAATGCGCCGAACCCCGCGACCTTCTACGCCGAAGGCCGCGAGGGCTACACCGACTACCCGGCGCTCGCGGCCGCCTGAGGGTCGGCCGGCCGGACCGGCAGGTCCAGCGCCCGCGCCGCGCCGAGCAGCGCGGGCGCCGCCCCGTCGATCACCCAGGTCGGGATGGCCTGCAGGTAGCCGCGGAAGCGGCCCTTGGCCTCGAAGCGTTCGCGGAACGTCGAGGCTTTGAGGCGTTCCCCCAGGCGCGGCACGATGCCGCCACCCACATAGACGCCGCCGCGCGCGCCCAGCGTCAGCGCGAGGTCACCGGCCACGCTGCCGAGGAAGCCGCAGAACAGCTCCAGCGCCTCGTTGGCGGTCGAACCCGGCAGCTCGCCCGCGCGCTCCAGCACCTGGGCCGGCGAGACGATCTCGATGCCGCGCTTGCCCTCCAGCGCCAGCAGGGCGTGGTACAGGTCGACCAGGCCGGGGCCGGACAGCACCCGTTCGGCCGACACATGGCCGTAGCGCGCCTGCAGTACCTGGATGACGCGGAACTCACGCTCGGTGCTGGCCGCCAGGGTGACGTGGCCGCCCTCGCCCGACAGCGGCCAGGCCTCGGCCCCGCCACCCACCGGCAGCAGGCCCGACACGCCCAGGCCGGTGCCCGGGCCGATCAGGGCGCGTGGCGCATCCGGCGCCGCCGTCCCGCCGCCCACCGCCCGCAGCGCCTGCGGCGGCAGGGCCGGCAGGGCCAGGGCCAGGGCACTGAAGTCGTTGAGCATCAGCAGCCGGTCCAGGCCCAGGGCGGCGCGCAGGCCTTCGATGCTGAAGGCCCAGGCGTGGTTGGTCATCTTCACCGCATCGCCCGTCACCGGGTTGGCGATGCCCAGGGCCGCGCAAGCCGGCGGCGGCAGGCCCTGCTGGTGCAGGTAGGCGCGGATCGCGTCCTCCAGCCGGGCATGTTCCAGGCAGGGCAGCACCTGCAGCTGCGTGATGGCCGCCTGCGGCCCGGCCTGCCAGCCGAAGCGCGCATTGGTGCCGCCGATGTCGCCGAGCAGGCGCGGCCCCGCCGGCTGCGGGCCGGCGCCGGGGGCGCGGGCCTCATGCATCGGCTTGCTCCAGCGCCTGCACCATGGTCTTGCCCAGCTCCACGCCCCACTGGTCGTAGGCATGGATGCCCCAGATCGCCGCCTGGCAGAAGACCTTGTGCTCGTACAGGGCGATCAGCGCGCCCAGGGTCCAGGGGTTCAGGCGGTCCATCCAGACGATGCTGCTCGGCCGGTCGCCCGGGAAGCTGCGGTGCGGCAGCAGGCGCTGCACCGTGGCCTCGTCCAGGCCGGCGGCGCGCAGGCTGGCGGCGGTGTCGGTGGCATCGCGGCCGCCGGCCAGGGCCTCGGCCTGGGCCTGCAGGTTCAGGCGCACGACCCGGTCGTGCTCGGCCGCCAGCGGCAGGCCGGCGCCGCTGGCGCGCGTGCCGATGAAGTCCACCGGGATGCGGTGGCGGCCCTGGTGCACGAGCTGGAAGTAGGCATGCTGGCCGTCGATGCCCAGGCCGCCCCAGACGATGGGGCCGGTCTCGACCGCGGCCGGCGCGCCGTCGACCTGCACCGACTTGCCGTTGGACTCCATGTCCATCTGCTGCACGAAGGGCACGAAGCGCCCGAGCAGGCTGGCATAGGGCACGATGAGCTGGGTCGGGCAGTGCAGGAAGTTGCGGTTCCACACGCCGAACAGCGCCATCAGCAGCGGCAGGTTGCGGGCCGGTGGCGCGTCGAGGAAGTGCGCATCCATCGCCCGCCCGCCGGCCAGCAGCGCCCGGAAGGCCGCGGCGCCCAGGGCCAGGGCCACCGGCAGGCCGATGGCCGACCAGACCGAGTAGCGGCCGCCCACCCAGTCCCAGATGCGCAGGGTGCGCTCGGGCGCATGGCCCTGCGCCTGCGCGCGCTCGGGGTAGGCGGTGACGGCGAGCAGGTGCGTGTCGAGCCGCTCCGCTGGGCAGCCGCCGTCGCGCAGCCAGCGCCGGGCCGAGGCGGCCAGGGTCAGCGTCTCCTGCGTGGTGAAGGTCTTGCTCTGGAGGATGAAGGCGGTGCGGGCCGGGTCCAGGCCCTCCAGCGCGCCCTGCAGCGCCCAGGCGTCGGGGTTGGAGACGAAGTGCAGGCGCAGCGGCCGGGCCTCGGCCGGCAGCATGGGCAGCAGGGCCTCGCAGACCATGCGCGGACCGAGGTCCGAGCCGCCGATGCCGAGGTTCACCACGTCGGTGAAGCGCTGGCCGTCGTGGCCCGTCCACGCACCGCTGCGCAGGGCTTCGGCGGCGGCCAGCATGCGCTGCAGCTCGGCCTCGACCTGCTCGGCGCAGGCCCGTCCCCAGGGGGGCTGCGGCGCGGCCGGGTCGCCCCGCAGGGCCAGGTGCAGCACCGCACGGTCCTCGGTGGCATTGATCGGCTCGCCGGCCGCCATCGCGCGGGCCTGGGCCTGCACGCCGCTGGCCTCGGCCAGGGCCAGCAGGGCGTCGAGTTCGGGCCGGTCCAGGGCCTGGCGGCTGTAGTCCAGCTGCAGGCCGGCGGCCGCGGCCTGGAAGGCGGCGGCGCGGCCGGGTTGCTGCAGGCGCTCGCGCAGATGCGGCTGGGGCTGGGCGGCCAGGCGGGCCAGGGCGTGCCAGGCCGGGCGCTGCGGCGCCGGCACGAAGGGCGGGAGGGGCATGGCGTGCGGAGCGGGTCGAGGGGTGGGGGCGACGTGGACGGCGGCGGTCGCTGGGCGGGGTCCGGCGTTGCGGGCGGGCGACGGCGGGCTCAGGTGCGGGCGGCTTCCGCGGCCTCGGTCGCGGCACGGGCCAGCTGGCGGATGCCGTCCCAGTCGCCCGCGGCCAGGCGGGCGGGGGGCGTCAGCCAGGAGCCGCCGACCAGGGCGACGTTCGGCAGCTTCAGGTAGGCGCCCAGGCTTTCGGGCGTGACGCCGCCGGTCGGGCAGAAGCGCATGTCGCCCAGCGGCCCGGCCAGGGCCTTGAGCATGGGCAGGCCGCCGGCCTGCTCGGCCGGGAAGAGCTTGAGCAGGCGGAAGCCCAGCTCGCGGGCGCGCATCACCTCGCCGGGCGTCATCACGCCGGGAATGAAGGGCAGGCCGGCGGCGCAGGCGGCATCGGCCAGGCGCTCGGTCAGGCCGGGCGAGAGCGCGAAGCGCGCGCCGGCATCGCGCACCTGCATCAGCTCGGCGGGCCGGGTCACGGTGCCGGCGCCGACCTGCATGGCCGGCACCGCGCGGGCCACGGCCTCGATGGCGGCCAGGCCGGCCGCGCTGCGCAAGGTGATCTCCATCACGTCGATGCCGCCGTCCAGCAGGGCCTGGGCCAGCGGCACGGCCTGGTCGACCTGTTCGATCACGATCACCGGCACGACCCGCGAGCGGAAGGCGGGCAGGCTCGGCGTGGCGGGGTGGGGGCTGGGGGACATGGCAGGTCTCGGGTGGGTGGGGCCGGGTTGGCGTTCACGCCCGCTCAGGGCTGGCCGAGGCCGAAGGGCGAGGCACCGGCTTCGGCCGCGCTGGCGTGGTCGCGGAAGAGCTGGAAGATCTGCCGGCCGTGGTTGAGCAGGCCCTCGCGCGGCGCGCGCAGCGCGGGGCGGCGGGCCGCCAGCACGGCCGCTTCGACCTCCAGCTCCAGCAGGCCGCGCTCGCAGTCCAGCGTGATCCAGTCGCCGTCCTCGATGCGCGCGATCGGGCCGCCGTCGAGCGCCTCCGGGCTCAGGTGGATGGCCGCCGGCACCTTGCCGGAGGCGCCGGACATGCGGCCGTCGGTCACCAGCGCGACGCGCTGGCCGCGGTCCTGCAGCAGGCCGAGCACGGGGGTCAGCTTGTGCAGCTCGGGCATGCCGTTCGCTCGCGGGCCCTGCTCGCGCACCACGGCGACCAGGTCGCCCCGCAGCTCGCCCGCGCGGAAGGCCTGTTCGAGCTGCTTCTGGTCGCTGAAGACGCGGGCCGGCGCGCGCACCACGCGGTGTTCGGGCTTGACCGCCGAGACCTTGACCACCGCCCGGCCCAGATTGCCCTGCAGCAGGCGCAGGCCGCCATCGGGGCTGAAGGGCTGGGCGGCCGGGCGCAGCACATCGAGGTCGCCGCTGGCGGCCGGCGCATCGCGCCAGGCCAGCCGGCCGCCGTCCAGCCAGGGCTCGCGGGTGTAGGCGCGCAGGCCGCGGCCCATCACGGTGTCGACGTCCTCGTGCAGCAAGCCGGCGTCGAGCAGCTCGCGGATCAGGAAGCCCATGCCGCCGGCGGCATGGAAGTGGTTCACGTCGGCCTGGCCGTTGGGGTAGACGCGGGCCAGCAGCGGCACGGCGGCCGAGAGGGCGGCGAAGTCGTCCCAGTCCAGCACCAGGCCGGCGGCCCGGGCCATGGCGACCAGGTGCAGGGTGTGGTTGGTCGATCCGCCGGTGGCCAGCAGGCCCACCAGGCCGTTGACCAGCACCCGCGCGTCGATCTGATGGCCCAGGCCGCGCCGCGCCGGGCCGGGCTGGGCCAGGGCGACGGCGCGCTGCACGGCGGCCTCGCTCAGGGCCTCGCGCAGCGGCGTGCCCGGGTTGACGAAGGAGGCGCCCGGCAGGTGCAGGCCCATGATCTCCATCAGCATCTGGTTGGAGTTGGCCGTGCCGTAGAAGGTGCAGGTGCCGGGCCCGTGGTAGGCCGCCTGCTCGGAGGCCAGCAGGGCCTCGCGGCCGACCTTGCCTTGCGCGTACTCCTGGCGCACCTTGGCCTTGGCCTCGTTCGACAGGCCGCTGGTCATCGGCCCGGCGGGCACGAAGACCGTCGGCAACTCGCCGAACTGCAGGGCGCCGATGAAGAGGCCGGGCACGATCTTGTCGCAGACGCCCAGGCACAGCGCCGCATCGAAGACCTGGTGCGAGAGCGCGACCGCGGTGGCCAGCGCGATCACGTCGCGCGAGAACAGCGACAGCTCCATGCCGTCCTCGCCCTGGGTGATGCCGTCGCACATGGCCGGCACGCCGCCGGCCACCTGGGCGGTCGCGCCGGCCGCGCGGGCCGCGGCGCGCAGGCGCTCGGGGTAGCGCTCGTAGGGCTGGTGGGCCGAGAGCATGTCGTTGTAGGCGCTGACGATGCCGAGGTTGGGCAGGCGCTCGGCATTCAGCCGCAGCTTGTCGTCCTGCGGCATCGCGGCCCAGGCATGGGCGGCGTTCGCGCAGCCCAGGCCGGCGCGCTGGGCGCCGGGGCGGCGTGCGCTGTCGATCATCGCCAGGTAGGCCGCGCGGCTGGCGGCGCTGCGCACCTCGATGCGCGCGGTCACGGCCGCCAGGGCAGGGTGCAGGGCGGGGGCGGGCGCGGGGGTGCTCATGCGGAGCCTCCGGAAGTCAGTGGGGCAGCCACAGCGTGAACGGCACGGCCGTCTGCTGCAGCAGGTGGGCGATGGGCCAGGCCGGCGATGCGGGCCGCGCGGGATCGGCCACCACACGCGCCAGGGTGGCGAGCTTGTCGGCGCCCTGCAGCGGCAGCATGAGGGCGCGGGCGCGCAGCAGCTGGGGCAGGGTCCAGCTCAGCCGCGGATGCGCGGGCTGCGGGGCGGGATCGGGCAGGCGCATGGCCAGCACCCGGGCCGGCTGCCGCGGGTCCAGGCCGGCGGCCAGGTCGGGCGAGCCGGGGAAGAGCGAGGCGGTGTGCGCATCCGCCCCCATGCCCAGCAGCACCAGGTCGGCGGGGGGCAGCGCGGCGAGGCGCGCTTCGGCGGCGGCGGCGGCCTCGGCCAGGGTCGGCAGCGGGCCGGGGGCGATCAGGGGCACGAACTGTGCGGCGGCGGCCGGGCCCTGCAGCAGGTGCTCGCGCACCAGGCGGTCGTTGCGGTCGGGGTGGCCATCGGCCACCCAGCGTTCGTCGACCAGGGTCACGGTGAGCTGCGCCCAGGGCAGGGCCTGCGTACGCAGGGCCTCGAACAGCGCGACCGGCGAGCGTCCGCCCGAGACCGCGAGCGTGGCCGCGCCGTGATCGGCCACGGCCGCGCGCAGCGTGCCGGCCACGGTCCCGACGAGGTCCGCCAGGGCGTCCTCGGCCGGCGGCTGCCGCAGCCGCAGATGCGGCCAGCGCGCCTGGAGGGCGGGGGCCAGCCGGGCCAGGACGGCAGCGTCCATGCTCAGGACTCCTCGAACCAGGCCAGGTCCTCGCGCGCCATCAGCGCCGAGCTGGCGGCCGGGCCCCAGGTGCCGGCGCCGTAGTCGCGCGGGCGTTCGTCGAGCAGCTTCCAGCCGTCGAGGATGGGCTCGACCCAGGTCCAGGCGGCCTCCAGTTCGTCACGGCGCATGAAGTGGGTCAGGCGGCCCTTGATCACGTCCATCAGCAGGCGTTCGTAGGCTTCGGCGCGGCGCTTGTCGGAGGCGGACTGCAGGTCCAGCTCCAGTTTGACCGGCCGCGGCACCATGCCCGAGCCGGGTTCCTTGACCATCATCTCCAGCTGGATCGATTCCTCCGGCTGCAGGCTGATGATGAGCCGGTTCGGCCGGCCGCCGGACTGGTTCGGGAAGATCGAGAAGGGCTGGCGCGCGAACTCCACGATGATCTCGGAGCGCCGCGTCTGCATGCGCTTGCCGGTGCGCAGGAAGAAGGGCACATGCGCCCAGCGCGCATTGTTGATGTGGGCCTTGAGCGCGACGAAGGTCTCGGTGCGGCTGTCGGCCGGCACGTTCTCTTCCTCGCGGTAGCCGCGCACCGCCTGGCCTTCGGCGAGGCCGGCGGTGTACTGGCCGCGCACGGTGTCGCGCCGCACATCGGCCAGCTCCATGCGGCGCAGCGAGCGCAGCACGCGCAGCTTCTCGTCGCGCACATCGTCGGGGTTCAGCGAGATCGGCGGCTCCATCGCCACGATGCACAGCAGCTGCAGCAGGTGGTTCTGCACCATGTCGCGCAGCGCGCCCGCGCCATCGTAGAAGCCGGCCCGGCTGCCGACGCCGACCGACTCGGCCACCGTGATCTGCACGCTGCGGATGTAGGGGGCGCGCCAGAGCGGCTCGAAGATGGCGTTGCCGAAGCGCAGCACCATCAGGTTCTGCACCGTCTCCTTGCCGAGGTAATGGTCGATCCGGTAGACCTGCTCCTCGCGGAAGTGCCGGCCGATGTCGGCATTGATCGCGCGCGCCGAGGCCAGGTCGGTGCCGAGCGGCTTCTCCAGCACGACGCGCGAGCGCGCGTCGATCAGGCCGGCTGCATCCAGCTGCGCGCCGATCTGCGAGAACAGGCTGGGTGCGGTGGCCAGGTAGAAGACCCGCTGCGGCACGCTGCCGGCGGGCTCGCGCAGCACGGCGTAGTCCTCGGCCCGGGTCGCGTCCAGGCAGCGGTAGCCCAGGATGCCGAGGAAGCGCTGCCAGACCGGCGCGCTGAAGGCCGCCGGATCGATGAAGGCGCGCGAGTGGCCGTCGATGAAGGCCAGGTAGTCGGCCCGGCTCCAGCCCTGGCGGCCCAGGCCGAGGATGCGCGTGCCGGGCTCCAGCCGCTCGTGCAGGAAGGCCATGTAGAGCGCCGGCAGCAGCTTGCGGAAGGCGAGGTCGCCGCTGCCGCCGAAGATGACGATGTCGAGCTGGCCGGGGCCCGGTTCGGGGCTGGCGACAGCCGCTTCCAGCGCGGCGGACGGGCGGGCCACGGAGGCCTCAGACGGATGCATGGCGGCTCTCCTGGGAACGGGGGGCATGCAGGCGCAGCGCGAAGCCGGCCGCGACGATCAGCAGCACGCCGGCCAGCTGGATGACCTGGCGCGGGTCGCTGCCGAGCAGGCTCTTGTAGTAGAGCGGCAGGGTCAGCATCTGCACGATCATCGGCAGCACGATGAAGGTGTTGAACAGGCCCATGTAGACGCCGACGCGCTCCTTGGGGATGCTGTCGGCCAGCATGATGTAGGGGTTGCCCATGATGCTGGCCCAGGCCAGGCCGATGCCGACCATGGGCAGGAAGAGCAGGGCCTTGCTCTGGATGCCGGGCAGGGCCAGCATGCCCAGGCCGGCCAGCACCAGGCAGGCCGCATGCACGCGGGCCGGACCGTGGCGGCGGCTGAAGGGGATGAGCGCGAAGGCCGCGAGGAAGGCGACGAAGTTGTAGAAGCCGCCGATCTGGCCGTTGAGCAGGCCGGCCTCGCGCAGGCCGCTGCTGCCGGCCTCGCCACTGCCGAACATCGACAGGGCCAGCGAGGGCACGATGTAGATCCAGTAGCACAGCATGCCGTACCACTGGAAGAACTTCATCCACCACAGGCGGCGCATGGCCTGCGGCATCTCGCGCACCGCCGCGACGATCTCGCCGAAGGTGGCCCTGAGCCCGCGCGGCAGCGCGCGCAGGGCGGCGCGTTCGGCCTCGCTCAGCGGCAGCTCGGGCGTGCTGCGCACCGACCACAGCACGCTGGCGATGGACACGACCGCGCCGATCATGAAGGCCGTCACCGTGGCATGCGGGATGCCGCTGTCCAGCGTCGCATCGCGGTCCAGGCCCCACCACACGAGCAGGCTGGGCGTGAGGTAGGCGAGGGTCTGGGCCAGGCCGGTGAAGGCGCTCTGGATCAGGAAGCCCGAAGGCTGCTGCACGCGCTCCAGCCGGTCGCTGACGTAGGCGCGGTAGGGCTCCATCGTCACGTTGTTGGCCGCATCCAGGATCCACAGCAGGCCGGCCGCGAACCACAGCGTCGGGCTGAAGGGCATGAGCAGCAGGCCCAGGCTGCACACCAGGGCGCCGATCAAGAAGTAGGGCGTGCGCCGGCCCCAGCGGCTGTCGGTGCGGTCGCTCATCGCGCCGACGACCGGCTGCACCAGCAGGCCGGTGACCGGCCCGGCCAGCCACAGCAGCGGCAGGCTGGCCTCGTCGGCACCGAGGAACTTGTAGATCGGGCTCATATTGGCCTGCTGCAGCCCGAAGCTGTACTGGATCCCGAAGAATCCGAAGTTCATGCTGAGCAGCTGCCACAGGGTGAGCAGAGGTTTCCGGCGGGTCATGGACAAGGTCCTGCGTGCGCGGTGGACGGGGGGCTCAGGCCGCGGGCGGCCGCAGCCACAGGGCGGCATGGCCCGGCAGGGTGAGCGGCTGCTGCGGATCGATCGTGAGCATGCGCCCTTCGGCATCCAGGGTCTGCAGCGGGCCCTGGGCGAGCGTGCGCAAATCCGCCGTGCAGGCGGTTTCGCCGAAGTTGAACAGGCCGATCACGCCGTCGCGCGCCAGCGCCAGCAGGCCGGGCGCTTCGGCCGGCAGCAGGCGCAGCCGCACCGGCCTGCCCTGCGGCAGCAGGGCCAGGCGATCCCGCTGCAGGCGGCGGAGCATGGCGAAGCAGCGGCCGGCCAGGTGCTGGGGATCGTGGCGTCGTGCGGCGGCGGCGGCGTCGAAGGCGGGGCGGTGCAGCTCGCGGCCGTCCGGGCCCTGGCGCGCCTGCAGCTCGGCTTCCCCGACGTTGTCCTGGCCCAGTTCCTCGCCCATGTAGATCAGCGGCAGGCCGCCGACGAAGAAGCTCAGGGCATGCAGCAGCTGCATGCGGGCCAGGGCCGGCTCCGGGTCGCGGCCGTCCGGGGGCAGGCCGGCCAGGGCCAGGGTCATGCCATTGGTGCCGTGCACGGCATGCTCGTCGGCAGCCTGGAAGGCCCGGCCGCGGGGCCGTGGGTCGGGGCCGCGGCCGGCGTAGTGGCGCGAGGCCCGGGCCAGGCGCGCGACGGGCTCGCTGCCGAGCGCGCTCAGCTCGGGCCGCAGCACGTTCCAGCCGATGTCGTCGTGGCAGCGCACGTAGCTCAGCCACAGGCAGCCTTCGGGCAGGTCGGGCGTGTGGCGCAGCACCTCGCGCACCGCGCCGGCCTCGCCCTCGGCCAGGGCCAGCCAGGCGGCCGCCATCAGGCTGGCGTGGTAAGCCACCTGGCATTCCGGGCCGGGCTGCGGGCCGAGGCCGAAGTAGGGCGGCAGCTCGCGGGTCGGCATGATGGCCTCGGCCTTCAGCACCACGCCGGGGGCGGCCAGCGCGCACAGCGCGCGCAGGGCCTGCAGGATCAGGTGGATCTCGGGCTGGTTCAGGCAGTTGCTGCCTTCGCGCTTCCACAGGTAGCCGGTGGAGTCGAGCCGGAAGGCCTCGACGCCCTGGTTGGCCAGCTTGAGCAGCGCGGCCGCGATCTCGGCGAAGACCGCCGGGTTCGCGTAGTTCAGGTCCCACTGGTAGGGGTAGAAGGTCGTCCAGACCCAGGCCTGGCGTGCCTCCACCCAGGTGAAGTTGCCGGGCGCGGTGCCGGGGAAGACCTGGCCAAGATGGCGCTCCTGCGCGGCCACGGCCTCGGCGCTGTCGCGCCAGTGGAAATAGTCCAGGTAGGCAGGGTCGCCGGCCAGCGCGGCCTGCGCCCAGGGGTGTTCGTGCGAGACGTGGTTGAGCACGAAGTCGCTGCACAGGCTGATGCCTGCGGCGCGTAGGGTGCGGCACAGCGCGGGCAGGTCGGCCTGGGTGCCGAGCGCGGGCTCGACGGCCTCGAAGCTCGCGACGGCGAAGCCGCCGTCGTTCGGCGGGCTGCCCGCCTTCAGGAAGGGCAGCAGGTGCAGGTAGCGCACGCCCAGCTCCTGCAGGTAGGGCACGCGTTGCGCGACACCGCCCAGCGTGCCGGCGAACTTGTCGACGTAGGCGCAGTAGCCGAGCAGGCCGGCATGCAGCCATTCGGGCTGCCGCTCGCGGTCCAGGTCGAGCTGCCACAGCGCCGGCTCGCGCTCGGCCGCGCAGCGCAGGGCCTGGCACAGCACGCCGTCGAGGAAGGCGTCGAAGCCCGGCTGCCGGCCGTAGAGGCGCTGCAGCCGGTCGTGGAGACGGGGAAACTCGCGGGCCAGGCGGGGCCGCAGCGCGGCCGCCCGGGCCGGCGGCATGGCGGCCAGGGCCGCTTGCACGCCGGCGGGCCAGCAGGGGTCGACCGGGAGCGGACTCGCCGTCGCGCCGTCGAAGCTCATGCGATCTCTCTTCACGGTGGGGAGGGTCGGAGACCGGGTCCGCACCCGGGCCAGCTCGTGACCGGCCCGGATGCGGTCGGACCCGTTCAGAAGCTGTGACGCAGCGACAGGCTGACGGTGCGGCCGTTGATCGAGCGGGCGGCGGCACGGTCGGTGTTCGATTCCGTGTAGCCGATCTTGTCGAACAGGTTGTTGGCCGTCAGGCTCACCGTGGTCGAGGGCGTGAGCTCGTAGCGCGCGAAGGCGTTCACGTAGGTGTAGGCCGGCAGCTCGGTTTCCAGCGCGGTGGTCTGCGCGTCGCGCGACTTGGTCGTGCCGACGACCGAGGCGCCGACCATGACGGGCCCGGCCTGGTAGCTGGGCGCGAGCTGGAAGATCACCTTGGCCTGGCGGTTCGGCGCCTTGCCGACGTAGGCGGCGTTGTTGCTCTCCACGACTTCGGCATCGGTGTAGGTGATGCTGCCGTTCAGGCGGAAGTTGCCGAGGCGCCAGCCGCTTTCCACTTCCACGCCCTTGGCGTCGAACTTGTTCGCCGAGGACACGCCGGTGGTCAGGTCGAAGTTGCTCTCGTCCGTCTTGGCCTGGAACAGGGTGATGAAGGTGCTGAAGTTGCCCTGGCGGTACTTCACGCCGCCTTCGAGCTGCTTGACGCGGTTCGGCTCGACGTCGATGCCCTTGAAGCAGCTGTTGCCGCAGACGGCCAGCGCCGCGCCCGAGGGGAAGAGGATGCGGTCGCTCTGCAGCGCACCGCCGCGGCTGTAGCGGCCGAACAGGGCCAGGTCCTTGTTGAGCCGGTAGTTCACGCCCAGCGAGTAGGAGTTCAGCGTCGAGCGGTAGTCCACGCCCTGCGAGCCCGGCGAGCCGCCGCCGTTGTCCTCGAAGCTGCCGGTCACGCGCTGGCGGTCCTTGCGCACGCTGGCGTCCAGGTTCCAGGGGCCGCTTTCGAAGCCGACGGCCAGGTAGGGGGCGACGCTCTCGTAGCTCAGGTCCAGGTTGCGCTTGTAAAAGCTGCTGTAGGGGCCGTAGCTGGTGTTGCTGTTGACCGGCAGGCTGGATTCGAAGCCGCCGATCTCCCAGTCGAGGTCGAGCTTCTGGCTGGCCAGGAAGAGGCCGGCGGTGGTCGTCAGCGTCTGGCCCTCGCCGAACTTGAAGGCCCGGCTGGCCTTCAGGTCGTTGACGGCCAGGCTGGCGTCGTTGAAGCGCGCGCCGAGGTAGAGCGCGTCGTAGGACGTCGGGCTGTTGGTGGCCGGGTTGTTGCCGGCCGCGCCGTAGCTGTTGGGCAGGATGCCGTTGAACTCGCCGCTGTTGCGCGACAGGCGGAACTTGTCGTTGAGGGTCCAGCCGCCGCCGAGGTTGAGGTTGACCTCGCCGCCCAGGGCCAGGCTCTTCGAACGCAGGCCGTCGTTGATGTCGGCCGCGCGGCCGCCGTGCAGGCCGTAGTTGCCGATCTTGGGCAGCTTGCTGTCGTAGGGCGAGAACTCGCGCGGGTCGACGCCGCGGACTTCCTGGATCTTGCCGTTGACGATGCGCACCGGCACCGGCAGGTTGGTCGGCGTCTGGTCGTCGAGGAACTTCAGGAAGAGCTTGGCGCTGTTGCCCCCGCCGAAGTCCTTGCTGATCGCCATGCGGACCTGGCCGCCCTTCTCCAGCGTGGCCCCCTGGGTTTCGCGCAGGCCTTCGCCGTTGCGCAGGAAGCCGCTGATCTGGAAGCCGGTGGTCTCCGACAGGCGGGTGGCGTAGGCGAAGTCCACGCGGCGGCTGCGGCCGCCCCCGAGGTTGGTCGTCACGCCGACCGTGCCGCCCTCGGTCTCGCCGGTCTTGCTGAGGAAGTTGATCACGCCGCCCGCCGCGTTGGTGGCCAGGGTCGAGGCCGAGCCGCCGCGCACCACTTCCAGGCCGTCGGTGCCGTAGTCGGCACGGATCAGCATGTCGGGCGTCAGGAAGTTGAAGTCGCCGAACAGCAGCACCGGCAGGCCGTCTTCCTGGAACTGCACGTAGCGCGAGCCGCCGGCCGAGATCGGCACACCGCGCACCGTCACGTTGGCATTGCCTTCGCCCGAGCTGGCCTCGGCCCGCACGCCGGGGATGGAGCGCAGGATTTCCGCAGTGCTGGTCGCGCCCGAGTCCTGGATCTGGTCGCTGCTCATCGAGCTGACCGACAGCGACTGGCGCATCTTCGGCCGCGCCTCGGGGGTGGCCGTCACCACGACCTCGTCGAGGTTCAGCGTGCCGGTGGGCGCCTGCGGCGGCGCGTCCTGCGCGAGGGCGCCGAGCTGGACCAGGGCCAGCAGCGCGGCGAGCGGAATGCTCTTCGGCACGAAATGGGGGGTGGGCTTCTTCACGTTTGTCTCCGGATTCGCTGGGGAAAAGCCGGTCGGCTCCTGCGGCGACGGCTGGACCGCGAAGCGCCCAGGCAGGGCCTTGGCAATTGCGGCCTCGGCATGTTGGCTGGAACTGCAAACGTTTGCAATCTGGCCGGCTGACGAAAGCCTGCTGGCCGCCCGATGTTCGGGGCGCTGTCCGGCTGCGCTTCATTCGGACGGCTTCATTCCCCTAAGGACTTTCCCTGAATGTCGCCAAAAGCGCAAAAACCAGTGGTTTCAGGGGGGCGGCCCAGGGGCTTGCCTTGACGGGGGGCTCGGAATGCAAGCGTTTTCAACGAAGGGTAAGTACGGATGCGAATGCCTTGAGCCGGTCCCTAGCATTGCAAACGTTTGCAATTCGATGGCGACCCATCGCCTCGCCGAGGAGCTCCAGTCCCATGTCCGACTACGCCAGCCGCCAGCGCAACTCGCGAAACCACGTCGCGGGTCTGTCCGTGGTGGTCCTGCTGCACCTGCTGATCGCCTGGGCGGTGAACTCCGGCCTGACCCAGAACATCGTCAAGATCGTCCGGGGTCCGGTGGAGGCCCAGCTGGTCGAGGAGAAGACGCCGGACCTGCCGCCACCGCCGCCTCCCCCGCCGCCGCCCGATGCGGCCCCGCCGCCGCCGGCCGTGGCGCCGCCGCCGGTCTTCGTGCCGCAGCCCGAAGTGGCGCCGCCGCCGACCCCGGCGGCCCACGCGATCGCCGCGGTCACCAGCACGCCGCCGCCGGCCGACGCGCCGCCGCCGGGTCCGCCGGTGCCCCCCGCGCCGCCTGCCCCGCCGGCGCCGCCCGCTCCGCCGGCCCCGCCGCCGGACGTGCGTGTCGCGCCCGTCATCAACGCCGCGCAGAACTGCGAGAAGCCGCCCTATCCGGCCGCTTCGCGGCGCGCCGAGGAGGAGGGCACGGTCCAGCTGCGCTTCCTGGTCGGCGTCGACGGCAAGGTGCTCGATTCGCAGGTCGAGCAGACCTCCGGCCACAAGCGCCTGGACGAGGCCGCCCGGGCCGCCCTGTCCCGCTGCCAGTTCAAGCCCGGCACGCTCAACGGCCAGCCCGAACAGGCCTGGGCCAGCATGAAGTACACGTGGCGCCTGGAGTGATTCCGGCCCGCGCCCGCCCCGCACCCCATCCCCACGCCTGTCCCCACGGCGATTTCCCGAGGAGTGAACCGACATGAAGAACGCCCTGATCACCCTGGCCTCGCGGGCCTGTCTGGCCCTCGGGCTGCTGCTGACCGTGCCGGCCATGGCGGCCGACCCGGCCCCTGCCGCCGCGGCGAGTGCCGCCGTCGAGGCCGCGCCGGCCCTGGCCCCGGTCCCGGCCGTCCCGGCCCCGGCCGCCGATGCGCACGGCGGCGACAACCCCTACGGCATCAAGGCCCTGTGGGCCCAGTCCGACGTGGTGGCCAAGACCACCCTGCTGATCCTGGCGCTGATGAGCATCGGCAGCTGGTATGTGATCGTCACCAAGCTGGTCGAGCAGGGCCGCGTCGGCGGCCATGCCCGCAAGGTGCAGGAAGGTTTCTGGAACTCGGCCTCGATCCGCGAGGGCACCGAGAAGCTCAGCGCCGCCAGCCCCTTCCGCTTCATCGCCGAGAAGGGCCTGGAAGGCGCGAGCAAGCATGAGGGCCTGCTGGGCGCGGTGGACTTCAACACCTGGGTCACGATGAGCATCCAGCGTGCCATCGGCCATGTGCAGAGCCGCCTGCAGGACGGCCTGGCCGTGCTGGCCACGGTCGGCTCCACCGCGCCCTTCGTCGGCCTGTTCGGTACGGTCTGGGGCATCTACAACGCGCTGGTGAAGATCGGCCTGTCGGGCCAGGCCTCGATCGACAAGGTGGCCGGCCCGGTCGGCGAGTCGCTGATCATGACCGCCATCGGCCTGGCCGTGGCCGTGCCGGCGGTGCTGGGCTACAACTGGCTGGTCCGCCGCAACAAGTCGGCCATGGAAGAGGTGAACGCCTTCGGCAGCGACCTGCACTCGGTCCTGCTGGCCTCGGCCAAGAAGTGACGGCCTCCCGCAACCCCTCCTTGCAGCGCAGAGGCCAGCCATGGGCATGAACGTCGGCTCGGATTCCGGCGAGGACGAGGTCCTCAGCGCCATCAACACGACCCCGCTGGTCGACGTGATGCTGGTGCTGCTGATCATCTTCCTCATCACCATCCCGGTGGTCACCACCTCGATCAAGGTCAACCTGCCCAAGGAGACCAATGTCGTGCGCGAGACCAAGCCGGACAACGTGATCATCTCCGTCAACGAGGTCGGCGGCATCTACCTCTACGACACCCCGATCAAGGACAGCCGCGACCTGCTCGACCGCATGAAGGTCTTCGCCGCGAAGAAGCCGCAGCCCGAGGTGCAGATCCGCGGCGATGCGAAGAGCGACTTCGAATCCGTCGGCCGCGTGATGTATGCGGTGCAGCGCGCCGGCATCGTCAAGGTCGGCTTCATCACCGAACCCACCGGCCCCTGAGCGCCGAAGGAGAACCCCATGGGCATGAACCTCGGATCCGGCCCCGGCGCCGAGCCGGAGGTGATGATGGACATCAACACCACCCCGCTGATCGACGTGATGCTGGTGCTGCTGATCATGCTGATCATCACCATCCCCATCCAGCTCCACAGCGTGGACCTGAACCTGCCGACCCCGTCGAACGCACCGAAGAAGCTGGACCCCGTGATCGTCAGCCTGCAGGTCGATGCCGACCGCAACGTGCGCTGGAACGGCGAGGTGCTGGCCGGCGGCCGCGCCGAGCTGGAGGCCCGCCTGCAGGCCGCAAGCCTCCAGCAGCCGCAGCCCGAGCTGCACATCCGCTCGCATGCCAAGGCGCCCTACGAGGTCGTCGTCAGCGTGATGACCAGCGCCCAGCGCGCCGGGCTCAAGAAGCTCGGCATCGTGGGCTCCGAGCAGTTCGCCAACTGAGGCCGGGCATGCGAGCTCTCCTGTCCTTCCTCGCCGCGCGGCGGCAGGCCGTCGGGCGCAAGCGCGTGCTGCCGCTGCTGGGCCTGCTCGTGCTCGGCCTGCCGGCGGCCGCCGCCGAGCCCAGCTACCGCCGCGAAGTGCTGCAGGCCGTCCAGGCCGCGCAGGAACAGCTCGGCGCCAAGCGCCCGGCCGAGGCCCTGCAGCAGCTGGCCGCGGTGCGCACCCGCGAGGACCTGAACCCCGACGAGCGCCTGCTCACCGAGCGCCTGGCCGGCGTGGCCGCCCTGCAGGCCCAGCAGCCGCGCGAGGCCCTGAGCGCCCTGGAGCGGGTGATCGCCATGCCGCAGCTGCCGGTCGCCGACCGCCCGGCCATCCTGGATGCGCTCAGCAGCGCCAGCGCCCGCGCCCAGGATGCGCCGCGCACCGAGCGCTGGGCCCGTGCCTGCCTGGACGCCGGCTGCCCGCCCGAGCGCCTGCGCCCCCTGCTGCTGCAGGCCCTGGCCGTGCAGGGCAAGCATGCCGAGCTGCTGCAGGCCTTCCGCGCCGAGCTGGCCGAGCCGGCCCGCCTGCGCGCCCTGGCCGAGCCCGAGCTGCGCATGATCGGCGCCAGCCAGGCCGCGCTGAAGGACCACGCCGGCTACATCCAGACCCTGCAGGCCCTGCTGGCCCGCGCACCCAGCCGCGCCTACTGGGGCGATCTGCTGCTGCGCCTGCCCGGCCAGCCCGGCTTCAACCCGCGGCTGGAGCTGGATGTCTACCGCCTGATGCTCGACACCGACACGCTCGAAGAGCTGCCCGAATACCTCGACATGGCCCGCCTGGCCCTGAAGGCCGGCCTGCCGGCCGAGGCCGTGAGCGTGCTGGAGCGCGCCCGCGCCAAGGGCCTGGCCCTGGACGCGCCGGCCGCGGCCTTGCTCAAGCAGGCCAGCCAGCGCAGCCGCGAGGACGAGCAGGCCCTGCCCGAGCTGCAGAAGGCCGCCCGCGACGCCGACGGCTGGGCCCAGCTCGCGCTGCTGCACTTCGCGGCCGGCCGCTGGAGCGAGGCCCAGGCCGCCTGGACCCGCGCCTTCGCCGCCGGCACGCCGCGCCATGCGGAAGAAGCCCGCCTGCACCAGGGCATCGCCCTGCTGCGCAGCGGCCAGGCCGCGGCGGCGCGCGAGCTGCTGGGCAAGGTGGGTGGCGATCCGGCGACGCTGGCGCGGCTCTGGCTGCTGCGGCTGCCGGCCTCCTGAGGCCGTCGAGGGGCATGATGTAATGAATCGACACCTCCCCGTCCCGCATGGCCCGATCCGATCCCGAGAAGCGCCGCGTCCAGATGATGGACATCGCCCGGCTGGCCGGCGTGTCCGCCGCCACCGTGTCACGCGCCCTGAATGGCAGCCCGCTGATCAATGCCGAGACCCGGCAGCGCATCGTCGAGCTGGCCAACTCGCTGAACTACTCGATCAACGCCAGCGCCAAGCGCCTGCGCCAGGGCTACAACAAGACGATCGGGGTCGTCATCCCCTACCAGCGCAAGACGCGCCAGCACATCTCCGACCCCTTCTTCCTCGGCATGCTCGGCACCCTGGCCGATGCGTTGACGGACCGCGGCCACGACATGCTGCTCTCGCGCGTCGACACCGAGCGGCTGGAGGACCTGGCCGAGATCTACAGCACCGGCCGCGCCAGCGCCGTGGCGGTGATCGGCCAGTGGGACCAGCACGATCCGCTGAATGCGCTGGCCGTGCGCGGCGTGCCCTTCGTCGTCTGGGGTGCGCACCTGCCCAATCAGCTCTATTGCACGGTGGGCACCGACAACGCCCGCGGCGGCCGCATCGCCACCGAACACCTGCTGGCCCTCGGCCGCCGGCGCCTGGCCTTCATGGGTGACATCCACATGCCCGAAGCCGCCCAGCGCTACGAAGGCCATTGCGACGCCCTGCGCGACGCCGGCCTGGAGCCCGACCCCGCCCTGCTCATCCCCACCTCCTTCAAGGGCGACGATGCGCAGCTCGCGATGCGCAAGTTCCTCGCACGCCGCAAGCGCATCGACGGCCTCTTCGCCGCCAGCGACCTGATCGCCCTCAACGCCATGGGCGTGCTGATGGCCCAGGGCCAGCGCGTGCCGCAGGACGTCAGCGTGGTCGGTTACGACGACATCGAAGCCGCCTCCTACGGCCACCTGCCGCTGACCACCGTGCGCCAGCCGCTGGACCTGGCCGGCCGCGAGATGGTCGATTGCCTGCTGCAGGCCGCCCAGGGCCAGCGGCCGGCCTCGCGCGTGCTGGAGACGACGCTGCAGGCCCGCGCCTCGACCGCCCCGCTCGACCCTGCCCCCTGAGGCCCCCGCCGTGTCCGACCTGTTTCCCGCCGTCGCCTTCGCCGGCGAGGCCCTGATCGACCTCATCCGCCGCGAGGACGGGGCCTATGCCCCCTGTCTCGGCGGCTCGGTCTACAACCAGGCCCGCACCCTGGCCCGCCAGGGCCTGCGCAGCCACTACCTGAACCCCCTGTCGGCCGATGCCTTCGGCCGCGCGCTGGCCGGGCAGCTCGCCGCCGACGGCGTGCAGGCCGCCGACCCGCAGCCGCGCCTGGCCCCGACCGCCCTGGCCGTGGTCGACCCGGGCACCGGCGGCGGCCCGCCGCGCTATGCCTTCTACCGCGAGGGCGTGGCCGATCGCGACACCCGTGCCGAGGCCCTGATCGCCGCCTGCGCCCGCCTGCCCGGCCTGGCCCTGGTCGCCTGCGGCGGCCTGGCCCTGGACCCGCGCGATGCCCGCCTCTACCTGCCCTGGCTGGACGCCCAGCGCGCCGCCGGCCGGCAGGTGGCCCTGGACGTGAACATGCGCCCCCAGGTCATGCCCGACCTGCCCGCCTACCGCGCCCAGGCCCTGGCCGCGCTGGCCCGCGCCGACCTGGCCAAAGTCAGCGACGAGGACTTGCAGCACCTCGGCCTGCCCGGCGACACGCCGCAGGCCCAGGCCGCCGCGCTTTTCGCGCAGGCCCCGGCGCTTCGCCTGCTGGCCCTCACCCTCGGCCCCGAGGGCGCCTGCCTGCTCGACCGCGGGGGCCTGATCGCCCGCTGGCGCGAGCCGCGTGCGCTGCAGGTGGCCGACACCGTGGGCGCGGGCGACTGCTTCTTCGCCGGCCTGATCGCCCAGGCCCTGCGCCTGGGCCTGATCGGCCCGGCCGGCCTGCGCCTGCCGCAGGCCGAGGAGGGCCTGGCCCTGCTGCGCCATGCGGTGGCGGCCGCCAGCCTCTGCGTGCAGCAGCGCGGCTGCGTGCCGCCGGACTGGGACGCCACCTGCGCCTGGCGCGACGGCGCCTGAGGCGCGCACCGCGCGTCGGCGGCTCAGTCCGCCTGCGGATCGCCGAAGCGCGCGACGAAGGCGTCGAGGAAGCGCGGCGAGGCGCTCAGGCTCAGCGCCAGGTGCTGCCAGCCGCCGGGCTCCTCGCGCTGGCTCAGGGCCTGGTCCCAGTCGGCACCGTCCTCCACCGGGCCGGGGCCTTCGGGGAAGGCTTCGGCCGCCCAGGCCAGCACGCCGGCCGCCTCGGTGGCGATGGCGGCGGCCTCGGCCGGGTCGCGGCTCGCGGCCTCGGCCTCCAGGCCCAGCACGCCGTCGCTGCCCTCGCTCAGGCTGAAGACCAGCCAGCGCAGCGCTGGCCCCGGGCTCAACGCGAGCCCTCGCGGTAGGGCTCCACCCGCGGCGCCTCCAGGCCGTAGCCGCTGGCGCCCAGGGCCGAATCCTGGCGGCGCAGCTTCAGCGTGCCGCTGACCCAGACGGCATCCATGCTGCGCAGGGCCTGCGGCTTGGCCAGCACCACGTGCAGGATCTGGTTGGCCGGCGGCGGCGGGCTGTGGATGCAGGCGCCGAAATAGGGCACCAGCAGGAATTCGCGCACCTGGCGGCCGCTCACCTCCAGCGGCACCACGTAGCCGGGCAGGCGGATCGGCGCACCGTCCAGCTCGCTGCGGGTGGGGGCGTTGTCCCAGGCGCTGCGCAGCTCGCGCATCAGCTCCAGCTCGCGCGCATCGCCTTCGCGGATCAGGCCCAGGTCGCGGCCTTCGAAGAGCTTGCCCGGGTCCCAGTCCTTGGGCACCAGGGCCTCCCAGGCCGTCACCTTCTCGGCCGCCGCAGCCGGCGGCGAGGCCGCCAGGCCGAGGGTGGCGGCCAGCAGCAGGGCGGCCAGCGCGCGGAGCGCGGGCAGGGACAACAGCTTCATGCAGAGCCTCCAGGGGACAGGCCATCGGCCAGGGCGAGACGGTAGGCGCGCCAGCCGGGCAGCAGGCTGGCGAGGGTGCCGGCCAGCAGTACGGCGGCCAGCCAGCCCAGCTCGGCCGCCGCGGGCGCGCGCAGCGGCAGGCTCAGGCCCAGCCGGCTTTCGAGCAGCGGCCCGAAGGCCCACAGGCCGAGCTGCGCGGCCAGCAGGCCCAGCAGCGCGCCGGCGGCGGTCACCAGCGCGCCTTCCAGCAGCAGCAGGGCCAGCACCTGCGGCGGGCCGGCGCCCACCGAGCGCAGCACGGCCAGTTCCTGCCGGCGCGCGTCCAGGCCGGTGGCCACCACCGCCACCAGGCCGGCCAGGCTGACCGCGGCGACCAGCGCGCCCATCGCCACCAGCGCACGCTCGACGCCGGCCACCGCCGTCCACAGCTCGTCCAGGGCCACGCCGGGCAGCACGGCCAGCAGCGGCTCGTCGCGGAAATCGGCGATGCGGCGCTGCATGCCGAACACGGCGCTGCGGGATTTCAGGCCGACCAGGGCCGCCGTCACCGCGCGCGGTTGCAAGTCCTCCGCCGTCAGGGCGCGGGCCGGCGCGGCCGGCCGGCCCGGCAGGCGGTAGCCGAGCAGGCCGCCGGCGTGCATCGCCTCCAGCGTCTCCAGGCTGACATGCACCGCGCGGTCCACCGGCGTGCCGGTGCGGGCCAGCACGCCGACCACGCGCACCGGCTGGTCGGCATGGTCCTCGCCCTCGATCTCGCCCGCGCCATGGCGCAGCACCAGGGCCTGGCCCAGGCCGGCCTGCAGGCGCTCGGCCACCTCGGCACCCAGCACCGCCTCGTGCAGGCCGGCGAAGGCCCGGCCGCTGGCCAGTTCCAGCGCGCGCTGCTCGCCATGGCGCACATGGCGGAAATAGTCCGGCGTGGTGCCGACCACCGGGAAGCCGCGGTGGCTGTCGCCCAGCGAGATCGGCACCACCCAGGCCACCGCCGGGTCGGCGGCCAGGGCCTGCACGCTGCGCCAGCGGATGGTGTTCGTCGGGCTGCCGAGGTGGAAGACGCTGTAGAGCAGCAACTGCACGCTGCCCGTGCGCGCGCCGACGATCAGGTCGGTGCCCGAGATCGACTGCGTGAAGCCCTCGCGCAGCGCCACCCGGCCGCGCTCGACCGCGAGCAGCAGGAAGGTGGCCAGCGCGATCGAGGCCAGCACCAGCCCCAGGCCGAAGCGCCTGTGCCAGGCGCTGGCGCGCGCCAGGCGCAGCAGGCCGCCGCCGCTCATGCGCCGGCCTCCGGCAAGGCCGCGGCCTGCAGGTCCAGCACGCGCGGGAAGTGCGGCGCCAGGCGCGGATCGTGGCTGACGAAGAGCAGCGCGGCCTGCGCGGCCTCGCAGACGCCGATCAGCAGGGCCATGAACAGGTCGCGGCGGCGCTCGTCCAGGGCCGAGGTGGGCTCGTCGGCAATCACCAGCTCGGGCCGGCCGATCAGCGCGCGTGCCGCCGCCACCCGTTGTTGCTGGCCCACCGACAGGCGGGCGGCGGGGCGGGCCCACAGCGCCGGGTCCAGGTCCAGCCGGCGCAGCAGGGCCTCGGCCTCGGCGCGCGGCGCCTCGCGGCCCGGGCCGCAGCGCGCCGCCCGGCGGGCCGAGAAGCGGCAGGGCAGCAGCACGTTCTCGATCACGCTCAAGTAAGGCAGCAGGTTCAGGCGCTGGAAGATGTAGCCGATGTGGTCGGCGCGGCGCCGGTCGCGTGCGCCGGCCGACAGGCCGGCCCAGTCCTGCCCCAGCAGCTTCACGCAGCCCGGCGCGGCCGGCAGCACGCCGGCGGCCAGCGAGAGCAGGGTGGTCTTGCCGCTGCCGCTGTCGCCGCGCAGCAGCAGGCGATCGCCGGCCGCCAGCCGCAGCGCGGGCAGGTCGATCAGGTCTTGGTCGGCGCCGGGCCAGCGGTGGCGCAGGCCCTGCACCGCCAGCACCGGGCCGCTCGGCTGCGTCTCGCTCATTGCGGCCAGCTCAGCGTGTCGGCCGGGCGCTTGAGCTTGTGCAGGGCCTGGCCGCGCGGGCCGGCCACGGCCGCGTCGATGCGGGCGATGCGCCGGAAGTCGGCGAACAGCCGGTGCTTCAGGCCGCGCAGGGCCTGCGGCTGCGCGCACTGGTAGCGGTAGTCGGCGACCAGCTCGGCATGGTCGGCCCCGGCCGCGCCGCCTTCCAGCACCGGCGCTTGCACCGTGGCCGCCGCCAGCGTGCAGCCGGCTGCGGCGCTGGGCTCGAACAGCGCGCCCGGCGCACGCAGGCTGCGCAGCAGCTCGGCCGCGGCCTGGCGCTCGGCCGCCGTGCGCGGCGCGCGCTCGAAGCCGATCAGGTCGTCCAGCGGCGCACGCAGGCCCAGGCTGAGCTCGGCCCCGTCGATCGCCACCTCCAGTGTCACCACGCCGTGCTGGTGGGCGCCGGGGGCGGCCTGGGCCGGGAGCAGGGCGCAGGGCAGGATCAGGGTAAGCAGCAGGGCGGCACGCGGCATGGCTTCGGTCGACGGGATCGGGCAGGTGCGATCCGGCGGGTCGGTGCAGGTTCACCGCAGCGTATCAGCGCCCGAAGCTGTCGTCGTGCGCGTCGCGGACCGCGTTCGCGCGATCGACCTGCCCACGGGCCTGGGCCTCCAGCGCGCGCTGGCGCTTCTGCCTGCTCCTGGGCCTTTTCAAGCGGCGCGCGCAAGTCTTCGAACTGCTTGTCGAGCTTCCCTTGACGCCCCTGCTTCTCGTCAGCGCCCTTGTCGGCATGGCGTTCGTCGAATTTCGATTGCAGCGCAGCGATCTTGTCGTCGAGCGCCTGCTTTTTCTGCTCGTACTTCTCATCGAGGGCCGAGAGGGTCTGGCCCAGCGCCGGATCCAGGTCGACCCGCCGGATCTCGTCGAGCAGCGCGTTCTCCCGCTCGACGTCCTTCGGGTTCACATGCGCATCGGCCAGCATGCCGTCCGCGTTCTTGTACGCGTTGCGCAGCGGGCCCACGCTCTGCGCGAACATCCACAGCCGCAGGCCGTACTTGCGGCCGATGTTGAGCGCCTTGTCGACCGGCGGCAGGTCCTTCAGGCGCGGCAGCTCGTCGAGCATGATCAGGATGGGTGCCGCGCCGCGCGCCGGCACCTTGTCGCCGGTCAGCATGCGGATGTGCTGGCCGATGAACACGCGCAGCAGCGAAAGGTAGGACTCCACCGCATTCGGCGGCACGACGATGTAGATGGTCGGCCGGCTTCCACTGCGCAGATCGTCGGGGCTCCAGTCGGAGCGGTCCGTGATGCGTGCCCCCTTGGTGCAAGGCTCGTGGCGAGAACGTGGGGCGCTGCGGCCGGTCCCCGGGTCGCAGGGGGCTGTCGATCGGGCGACCCGCGAGCTGCTGCCTCACGCGGGGGGCGTCCGGGTCGCCCGGGCCCCGGTCCGCTACCGCCGGGCCAGCGTGGCCGAGGGGGATTCGCCGAACCGGCGTCGGTAGCTGCTCGCGAGCATGCCCAGGTTGATGTAGCCCCAGGTGGCGGCGATGTCGCAGACCCTGGTGCCCGCCGGCGCGATCATCAGCTCCGCCCGCACGCCGCTGAGCCGCACCTCGCGCAGCGCCTCCATCGGGGTGCAGCCGCGGTGTTCGCGGAAGGCTGCGTTCAGGGTGCGAACGCTGACATGCGCGCTCTGCGCCAGTTCGCTCAGCGTCGGGGCATCGCGTCCGTGGTCGCGCATGTACTGCTCGGCGGCCAGGACATGCTTGGGTGCCACGCGGTGCTGGGTGGGCTGCTGGGGATGGGTCAGCTGGTTCCGCCACAGGGTCAGCAGGTGGACGCCCAGCATCTCCTCGAGGCGGCGCCCGAGGGGGCCGTGTTCGACCGCCTCCGGCATTTCCGTGATGCAGCGGCACACGAAGGACAGCAGGTCGATCCAGCTCGACTGGGTTCCTCCGAAGCGGAAGGTCTTCGTCCACATGCGCTCGTCCGCGGGCAGGCCGAACCACCGCTCGTGCAGGGCGGCCATCGCGTCGTGCCGGAAGGTGAGGTTCAGCTGGAGGTGGTTCGGATCGGCGTCGAGGCAGTAGTAGGTTCGGGAGTTGTCGACGAGGAACGCTTCGCCGATGCCGGTGTCGAGGTATTCCCGGCCGCTGGACCAGTGCCGAATCGCGCCTTTCAGGGTGGTCAGTACCATGCCGGTCCCGGCCTCGGCGGAGAAGTCCGTCAGGTGGACGGGAACCCCGTAGCTGAATCGACTGACCGTGAAGTGCCCGATCCGGATGACGTCAAGCACCGAGTTCGGCGAGCGCACGCACCCCACCGGCGTCGTCGTGTATGGCATGTAGACCTGCTGGCACCAGTGCTGCACGGCGTCCCAGTCGGTCGAGGCCACCAGGCGGTAGCGCGTGCTCGGCGCACCGCTGGCGTCCTGCACCAGGACGTTGCGAATTGCTTCCATGTTGTCGGTCTCCTCGCGCCGCGCCGACGCCGCCTCCGGGGACGTGCCCCGTCGACGCTGCGCCCATGCGTGGTGCCCCAGCGATGCTAATGCGCGGCCGCCCGGCCCGGGGGCCGGGCGGGTCGCCGCCTCGATCCGCGGATCAGGCCGGCAGGGCCAGCAGCTCCCGCAGGTTCAGATCGACCTGGGCGATCGCGTCGGCATCGGTGCCGAAGAGGCCGAGGTGGCCGTCGACGGTGGTGATCGGCCGGAACGCGCTGTTGGGGATCAGCACCTGCTCGGCCAGGCAGTCCGACGGGGGGAAGAACATGTCGGTGCTGAAGGGCATCACGAAGACCTTGGCCTTGATGCGGCCCAGCGCCGCGGCCTTGTCGCCGCCGGTGAGGAGGCTGACGTCGCCCCGCTGCCACTTCCACGCCATGGCCAGCAGGTTGTTGGGGTCCATCGGCGCGAAGTAGGGAATCATGAAGCCGTCGACGAAGGCGCGCAGGGAGTCGAAGCCCAGGGCCCGATGGCGGTTCAGGCGGAAGAACTCCGTGCTCCAGCCCATCACCGTCCACATCTTGGCGTGGCGGCCCAGGCCCGCGGCCACGTCCTCCGGCAGGTCGTAGCGCCCGGCGTCGAAACCGGGGTCGCTGCTCAGGGCGTCCTTCAGGGTCTTGGTGAACAGGAAATCGTGCTCGGTGTTGCAGGCAGTGCCTGCGAGCGGGGCGGCCCGCTTCACCATATCGGGGTAACGCACGGCCCACTCGTAGGTCTGCTGCGCCCCCATCGACCCGCCGACGACCAGGGCCAGGCTGCGGATGCCGAAGTGCTCGGTCAGCAGGCGGTGCTGGGCCCGGACGTCATCGCTGATCCGCACCTTCGGAAAGTTGGGTCCGCCCAGGGCGCCGCCGATGTTGTGCGGCGAGGTCGACAGGCCGTTGCCGATCTGGTTGACGATGACGATGAAGTACTTCGACGGATCCAGGGCATGGTCCGGGCCGACGTAGACCTGCTCCATGATCTTGCTGGTGCCCGAGTACCAGGTCGGGATCAGGATCGCGTTGCTCTTGTCCGCATTCAGTGTGCCGAAGGTGGCGACGGCCAGTTCGCAGTTCGGCAGGACGCCGCCCTCGGCCAGCTCCAGGCGGCCGATGCTGATCCGCTCGTAGGGGCCGTGCACCGCCTGCGTGTAGTACGGGTTCACCAGCGGCAGCAGCTCGTCGGAGCCCGAATCGCCGCCGCCGCAGCCCACGGTGAGCAGGCCGCCGGCCGCGGACACGGCCATGACGCTGCTGGTTTTCAGGAAGTTGCGGCGGGTGTAGGGAGTGGCCATTTTTTGTCTCCAATCTTGGTTTTGAGGTCAGGCGCGATCGGCGCAGGGCTGCGCAAGGCCCCAGAGGCCTTGCATCCAGCGACCGCCGATCCGCGGATCAGGCCGGCAGGGCCAGCAGCTCCCGCAGGTTCAGGTCGACCTGGGCGATCGCGTCGGCATCGGTGCCGAAGAGGCCGAGGTGGCCGTCGACGGTGGTGATCGGCCGGAACGCGCTGTTGGGGATCAACGCCTGCTCGGCCAGGCAGTCCGACGGGGGGAAGAACATGTCGGTGCTGAAGGGCATCACGAAGACCTTGGCCTTGATGCGGCCCAGCGCCGCGGCCTTGTCGCCCCCGGTGTGGAGGCTGACGTCACCCCGCTGCCACTTCCACGCCATGGCCAGCAGGTTGTTGGGGTCCATCGGCGCGAAGTACGGGACCATGAAGCCCTCCACGAAGGCGTCCGCGCTCGCGAAGCCCAGGGCCTGATGGCGGTTCAAGCGGAAGAACTCCGTGCTCCAGCCCATCACCGTCCACATCTCTGCATGGCGCCGCAGGCCGACAGCCACGTCCACGGCGGTGCCGTAGCGGCCGTCCCGGAAGCCGGGGTCGGTCGTGATCCCTTCCTCCAGCGTCTCGGTGAACAGGAAATCGTGCTCGGTGTTGCAGGCAGTGCCTGCGAGCGGGGCGGCCCGCTTCACCATGTCGGGGTAGCGCACGGCCCACTCGTAGGTCTGTTGCGCTCCCATCGAGCCCCCGACGACCAGGGCCAGGCTGGTGATGCCGAAGAACTCGGTCAGCAGACGATGCTGTGCGCGGACGTCATCGCTGATCCGCACCTTCGGGAAGTTGGGTCCGCCCAGGGTGCCGCCGATGTTGTGCGGCGAGGTCGACAGCCCGTTGCCGATCTGGTTGACGATGACGATGAAGTACTTCGACGGATCCAGGGCGTGGTCCGGGCCGACGTAGACCTGCTCCATGATCTTGCTGGTGCCCGAGTACCAGGTCGGGATCAGGATCGCGTTGCTCTTGTCCGCGTTCAGCGTGCCGCGCGTGGCCACCGCCAGCTCGCAGTTCTCGATCACCCCGCCCTCGGCCAGCTCGAGCCGGCCGATGTTGATCATGTGGTACGGCCCGTGGACCTCTTGCGAGTAGTAACTTGCCATGGTGTGTCTCCTTCCTTGTTGTCGAGCGGTCGCATGGCACGCGATGGACGCTCATCGATTCCTGGAGGCACTTTGGGTCCGGTCCTCGGCGGAGGCTGTCCGGATCTGGCAGGGGGATGTCTGGATCTGGCGGGAAGTTGGGTTGGGGTTGCGGGTGGTGCTGTGCGCCACAGAGCCACGGCATCCGGCACATCCTGATCGAGTCAGGCCGGCCCACGCAGAACGGCTACATCGAGAGCTTCAACGGGCGGTTCCGCGACGAGTGCCTGAACGAGCACTGGTTCCAGACGCTGCGCCAGGCACGTACGGAGATAGCCAACTGGCGGCGCGACTACAACGAGGTGAGGCCAAGCCAGCCGCGCAGCCAGACCTTCGCATCGGAACCTGAGCGAAAGATCGCTGCAGAGGAGCTGACGTAGAGCAGATTCAGCGAGCGGAGGAGCTTGCCGCTTTCGGTGACATCTGATCCCTCTGCGTATCTGCCGTCGTGACCATGCCGGCATTGGCAGCCGAAACCGGCGCACTTGGCTTGACAGATGAAGCCGGCGATTGAGGCGCGGGGTTCGACGACGCCGCGGAAACTCCAGATGCTGGATTCGAAGGGGCGGCGACAGGTATTCCGGTCACACTGGCCCAGGCAAGCGGTGTCAATCGCGAATAGGCCCAGTGTGCCATTGCGAGGCCGCAAACCACCACGATGCTAATTACGCCCAAGATGACCTTCTGGCTAAAAACACGGCGAACAAGCGACGTGAAGGCATCCTCCAACGAGCCGGCGACCGCCTTGTACTCACGCTCCAGTTGCAACTTCTGCCGCTTGATCTCGCCCTCCAGCACCAGAAGCGTTTGGAACTGGTTGAACAGCAGCAGGAGTGTGAGGCCGACAAACACCCACGCCCCCAGCAGGACGGCGGTGTTCACTATGAACTCGGCTCCGAAGTCGGCCGACGGTTTCATCTGGGTGGCGACGATGATCGTGGCGATCGGGATGCCCAGCAATTGGTTCTGAACATCGGACAGGACCTTGTGAATCTTTCCGGCGAACTCGACGCGCGCCGCCTCAACCGTATCCTTCAGCTTTTCATAGGAAAATCCGGCGGCGTAAATTTTGTAGCCTTGGTCGTAGGCAGCACGCAGTTCTTTGGCGTGCGCGAGCAGGTAGGCGAATCGGTTTTGCGTCGGTTGAGCACGTACCAAGTCAGTGATTGCCGAGGCAAAGATTGCGGCGCACTGCTTCTTGTGCGTATCGGCAGGGATGAGGGTCGTGAGCGCCCTCACATCGTCCAGGTTCAGCTTGCGCAAATCGGTCACGGTGTAGTTGACCGGCAGGTCGAAGCGTCCGCCGCTGATGAACACAAGGTTCTGCTCAGGCGTATCCAGAAATCCCGCGGCTTCCTTCAGCGCCTGCACGAGGCCAATGACGACCATGTATCGGCCTACGTCGGTCGCTTGATCGAGCAAGTCGTCGGAGGATTGCTTGGTATCCAGGACAAGGAATCTCGACTTAGCTCGTATGCGGTTGCCGGGTTCGTCCAGTAACTCGTCCAAATCCTTGGCTACCGATGCCCAGCCCGGCTTAGGATCGAAGGACAGCGTTACGGTCCGACCGATCACCACAGCGTTGACGCTCTCCACGACTTCCAAGCCGGTCCTGTCGTGCTCCTTCAAGCACAGCTCGACAGCAGTCCGGTCGGCCTCCGTCGCCACAAAAAAGCTGCCGCGAGTTGCACCCGGCATCGCCGGCGCGAAGCCTTTGGCAATGAGCGCGAGCGCCGTCCATACCAGGTCAGTCATCGTTCATCTCGGCTTGCAGTTCCGCTTTCAATGCATCGGGGAGATTGCGAAGCACCAGTTCGCCGCGCTCGGCAATGTACTCAGCGTGTCCTTTGCTGAGCGCGCGACGGTCCAGGGCTACTGTCCAGAACGGCGTCTTCCCATGAAACTTCAGCAGCTTCCTCAAGCTGCCACTGTCGGGCACAAAGCCGTCGCTGAGCTCGATTTCGTCGCTAGCCAAGGCCTGTTGTAGCTTCTTGGGTTCGGCCGGCCAGGCGAAGTTCGTCAATTCCTCAAGGCTGACGGGCTCCCGTGCCTTGCTGCGCTCAATGCAATAGCCGTGAGCGCGTCGCAGGAATTCATCGGTGGCCTGTTGGTCGAGGCCTTCACTATGAGCGAAGTCTTTCAGCCCTGTGACAAGGCGCTTAGTGTCCTCCGTGTCCTTAACCACCAGCCTGCAGCCAAGGAAGTACATGAAGTACTCGGCGACGTCACCGCGTGCCTTAAGGAAACCCACGTACCGGGTATGAGGATCGCCACTCAACCACGCCGAAAGATTGACGCGACCGGCGACCCGGACGTTCTCAAGGTCGATGTGCACGGCCTCTTCGATCTCAAGCGTCTTCTCGTTGACCGCGGTGCTCGCAACGTTGTTGATGATGGCTACAAGCAGCCAGTCATCACCCGTCTTCGACCGACCATGAACCATGAGTACGTAGCCGCCCTTGGACGCCGAAGCCTGCATCGCCTTCCCGGCCAGGACCTTCATGAGCTGCTTTGTCCCGTCGACAAAGCTGGTCTTGCGATCCTTAAACATGTCACGCAGCACCGGCGCGGTGGGATACGTCAGCTCATCGTCCTCAAACCGGCCATATCCTTTGCTGGCGCGATTGCCGTACAGGTCATTGATCTGGTCCACCAAACTCTGCACGGTCGGGGTCAGCTCAAGCTCAGCATCGCGAGTCTGCACCGTGGCCGGCTTGTGCGCATCCTTGCTCAGCTTGTGCAGCACTGCGGCGTGAATCGTGGTCATGTGAACTCCGAGGACGAATGTTGTCGGACCAAAGCCCTGACGAAATAAGGATAAGAGCTGTGTGGCTCAGTGCGTGAGCTACCTGGAATTTTTTACACCGCACAGGAGCCTGTGCTCCAGAGCGCGGCGGCGGGATTTTAGGCAGCCCTCCCTCGTAGCTGGGTGTTATTCACGACACATCGGCGCCGCAACCAGTCAATTGTGAACTGACTAAGCTTCGTGAATCGATATTGGCTCTTTCAGGCAGCCCGGGTGTCCCTGCAGCGCTTGCTCGGACGCCTGCCAAGGCTGCCGACTAGCGTGGCTGGATTTGGTTGGAACAGCTACTCAGCTGCTGAGCCGAGAACGACTGAGATCGCCTGAAGCTGTACCTTCCCCCCCCCCCGGACCGTGTCTCAGCAATTAATGCACTGTCCCGGACTTTGATGCGTTGTCTCAGACATTAATGGCAAAGAACACCGGTTTGAGCCGTCCCGGCAATCACTCCACCGTCACACTCTTCGCCAAATTCCTCGGCTTATCCACATCCGTCCCCCGCGCGCAGGCGGTGTGGTACGCCAGCAGCTGCAGCGGCAGGGTGTGGAGGATGGGGCTGAGCGGGCCGTAGTGTTCGGGCAGGCGGATGATGTGGACGCCGGCGCTGGGGCTGATCTGGGTGTCGGCATCGGCGCAGACGAAGAGTTCGCCGCCGCGGGCGCGTACTTCCTGCAGATTGCTCTTGAGCTTTTCCAGCAGCGCGTCGTTCGGGGCGACGGCCACCACGGGCATGGCGGCGGTCACCAGGGCCAGGGGGCCGTGCTTGAGTTCGCCGGCGGGGTAGGCCTCGGCGTGGATGTAGCTGATTTCCTTGAGCTTGAGCGCGCCTTCCAGGGCGACGGGGTAATGCAGGCCGCGGCCCAGGAAGAGGGCGTGTTCCTTGGCGGCGAACTGTTCGGCCCAGGCGATGAGCTGGGGCTCCAGGGCCAGCACGGCTTGCAGGGCGGCGGGCAGGTGGCGCAGGGCGCGCAGGTGGGCGGCTTCGGCCGGGGCGTCCAGGCGGCCGCGCAGCTTGGCCAGGGTGAGGGTCAGCAGGAAGAGGCCGGCCAGCTGGGTGGTGAAGGCCTTGGTGGAGGCGACGCCGATCTCCACGCCCGCGCGGGTCAGGTAGGCCAGTTCGCATTCGCGCACCATGGCGCTGGTGGCCACGTTGCACACGGTCAGGCTGTGCGGCATGCCCAGGCTGCGGGCGTGCTTGAGGGCGGCCAGGGTGTCGGCGGTTTCGCCGCTCTGGCTGATGGTGACGACGAGGGTGCGCGGGTCGGGCACGCTGTCGCGGTAGCGGTATTCGCTGGCCACTTCGACGCTGGTGGGCACGCCGGCCAGGGCTTCCAGCCAGTAGCGGGCGGTGCTGCCGGCGTAGTAGCTGGTGCCGCAGGCCAGGATGAGCACGCGGTCGATCTGGCGCAGCGTGGCTTCGGCGCCGGGGCCGAAGAGGCTGGGCGCGAAGCCTTCCACGCCTTCCAGGGTGTCGGCCAGGGCGCGCGGCTGCTCGAAGATTTCCTTCTGCATGTAGTGCCGGTAGGGGCCCAGCTCGGCCGCGCCGCTGTGCGCATGCACGGTGCGCACGGGGCGGTCGACGGCCTGCGGCCGGTCGGCGGGGCTGCGGCGGGCCAGCACCCAGTGCTTGCCGGCTTGCAGGTCCACCAGGTCGCCTTCCTCCAGGTAGACGATCTGGTCGGTCACGCCGGCCAGGGCCATGGCGTCGGAGGCGAGGTAGCGCTCGCCAGCCTGCGCGGGCCGGTCGGCCGGCCCCAGGCCCAGCACCAGGGGCGAGCCCTGGCGGGCGCCGACGAGGCGCTGCGGTTCGTCGCGGCAGATCACGGCCAGCGCATACGCGCCTTCAAGCTGGGCGGTGGCCTGGGCGACGGCATCGAACAGGTCGCCTTGGTAGAGCGAATCGACGAGGTGGACGATGACCTCGGTGTCGGTCTGGCTGGTGAAGACGTAGCCGCGGGCGCTGAGGCGTTCGCGCAGGGCTTCGTGGTTCTCGATGATGCCGTTGTGGACCAGGGCGATACGCGGCGCGCGGCCGCTGGCCTCGCCGCCGGGGCCGTGGCTGAAGTGCGGGTGGGCGTTGTGCACGGCGGGCGCGCCGTGGGTGGCCCAGCGGGTGTGGGCGATGCCGGTGCCGGCGGCCAGGCCCTCGTCGGCGACTTGCTGGTCCAGCTCGGCCACCCGGGCGGTGCTGCGGCTGCGCTGCAGGCCGCCTTCGCGGTGCACGGCCACGCCGCAGGAGTCGTAGCCGCGGTACTCCAGCCGCCGCAGGCCCTCGACCAACAGGGGAACGATGTTGCGCGAGCCGAGCGCGCCGACGATGCCACACATGAAAGCCTCTCCCGCACCCCGGACCGTCCGGGGCCGAAGGGGGATGCTAGGTCAGGTGGTGTGGAATAGGCTTTCCTTCAAGCCAGTCTGATGAATGATTCATTCCTGTGAAGATTCGAGTGAATGAATCAACCGATCGGATGCTTGATGAGAAACAATCTGCCACATGCCCACGGATGAAGCCCCCCCGCCGCTGGATGCGGCCGACCTGCGCCTGCTGGCCCTGCTGCAGGCCGATGCCGATCGCTCCAACCAGGCCCTGGCCGAGGCGGCCGGCCTCTCGCCGGCCACCGCGCACCGGCGCGTGCGGCGGCTGAAGGCGCAGGGGCTGATCGAGGGCATCGTGGCCCAGCTTGCACCGGCCGCGATGGCCGCCGCCGGCTTGCCGCTGCTGCAGGCCCTGGTGGAGGTGACGCTGGACGTGCAGGCCACCGAGCGCCTGCAGGCCTTCGAAGACGGCGCCCTGGCCGAGCCGGCCGTGCAGCAGTGCTGGCGCGTCTCGCCCGGACCGGATTTCGTGCTGGTGCTGGCGGTGCCGGACATGCCGGCCTATGCCGCACTGGCCGAGCGCCTGTTCAGCGCCGACCTGAATGTGCGCAGCGTGCGCGCTTTCTTCGCGGTGAAGCGGGCGCGTTTCGGCAGCGCGCTGCCCTTGCCGGCCGCCCCACGCGGCTGAGCCGCGGGCCCGGCGCCTCAGCCGGTCGTCTCAGCCCTTGGGCACCTTCACCGGCCGCTGCCAGCCGGGCAGGCTGAGCTGCTTGGGCCGGGCCACGGTGAGCTGGCCGGCCGGCGCATCCTTGCCGATCGTGCTGCCGGCCCCGACGGTGGCGCCCGCGCCCACGGTGATCGGCGCCACCAGCACGCAGTTGCTGCCGATGTGGGCGTCGTCGCCGATCACGGTGCGGTGCTTGTTCGCCCCGTCGTAGTTGGCGGTGATGCTGCCGGCGCCCACGTTCACCCGCGCGCCCACGCTGGCGTCGCCCAGGTAGGCCAGGTGGTTGGCCTTGGCGCCTTCGGCCAGGGTGCTGTTCTTCACCTCGACGAAGTTGCCGATGTGCACCTCGGCGCCCAGCACGGCGCCGGGGCGCAGGCGGGCGTAGGGGCCGATCAGCGCACCGGGGCCGACCTGCACGCCCAGGGTGTCGCCGTCGATGTGGGTGTAGGGGTGGATCACGGCGCCGTCGCCGATCACCGCGTTGCGGATCACGCAGTGCGCGCCGATGCGCACCTCCGCGCCCAGCTGCACCCGGCCCTCGAAGAGGCAGCCGATGTCGACCTCGCAATCCGGTCCGTGCTGCAGCGTGCCGCGCAGGTCGAAGCGGGCCGGGTCGGCCAGGCGCAGGCCGGCGTCCATCAGGGCCTCGGCCTGGCGGCGCTGCAGGCGGCGCTCCAGCTCGGCGAGCTGGCTGGGGCTGTTCACGCCAGCGACCTCCACGGGGTCGGCGCAGCGGCTGGCCACCACGGGGCAGCCTTCGGCGACCGCCATGGCGACGATGTCGGTGAGGTAGTACTCGCCCTGGGCGTTGTCATTGCGCAGTGCGGCCAGCCAGCGGCGCAGGGCGGCGGTGGGCGCGGCCATCACGCCGGTGTAGACCTCGCCGATCGCGCGCTGCGCGGGGCTGGCGTCCTTGTGCTCGACGATGGCCTGCACGGGCGCGTCCGGCCCCTCGCCGGCGCGGACGATGCGGCCGTAGCCGCTCGGATCCTCGGGCTGCATGGTCAGCAGGGCCAGGCGCTCGCCACCGCAGGCCTGCACCAAGGCGCGGGCGGTGGCCGCGCCGATCAGCGGCACGTCGCCATTCAGGATCAGGGTGGTGCCGGCCTCGCCCAGCACGGGCAGGGCCTGCTGCACGGCATGGCCGGTGCCAAGCTGCGGTTCCTGACGCACGAAGGCCAGCGGCAGGCCGGGGAAATCGGCGCGCATCGCGGCTTCGACCGCGTCGGCGCCATGGCCGGTCACGACGATCAGGCGCCGGGCCGCCAGCCCCGCGGCGGTGGCCAGCACATGGCCGAGCAGCGGCCGGCCGGCCAGGCGGTGCAGCACCTTGGGCTGGGCCGAGCGCATGCGCGTGCCCTTGCCGGCGGCCATGATGACGAGGTCGAGCATGCGGGGGGACATCCTGGGTTCGGCGTCGGGGAAGACGCTGTCCGTCCGGGCTGGACGGACCTCCTGCCGCGATTATCCCGGCCCCGCTCGGCCGCCCTGCGGGGCCGCCGAGGGCGGGGGCCGGGCCTCAGTTCGGCGGCAGTTGCAGCGTGAGGGTGCGCGGGCCGGGGGCAGCCTGCGGGAAGTCCTTCAGTGCGGCCTCGAACATCAGGGGGACGACCCGGTCGCTGCTGCCGCCCAGCAGCCGGGCGCGGGTCTCGAAGATCACCTTCTGGCTGCTGCGGTCGCGGATCAGCACCGCCGTCTCGCGCTGGGTCTGCGTCAGCTCGGGGCCGAAGCCCAGTCCGATACTGCTGCCGCGGTAGTAGCGGGACCCGTAGGCGCCGCCGACGTAGACGCCCGGGCCGCGCCACCAGGGGTAGCCGTAGCCGCCGTAGAAGGGGCCGCCCCAGCCCGGGTAGAAGGGGTCCGGCGTCACCACCTTCTGGCTGCGCGAGGCCAGCTGCACGAGCAGCTCGGCCTGCTCGGCCGGCACCTCCTTGAACCCGGCCAGGCTCAGGGCCGGGCGGGCGGCATCCTCCAGGGCCTGCTGGGCGGCCAGGTCGGTCTGCTGCGAGGGCAGGCGCTCGATGGCATAGCTGCCCGGCGTGCGGCCGGCCGGCCAATCGCCGTGGCTGGACACCTCGACCTGCACCTGGTTGAGCGTGGCACAGCCGGACAGCGCACCCAGCGCCAGCACCAGCAGGCTGCCCGTCAGCAGGGCCAGGCGGCGGGATCGGGCGCCCGAGGCGGCCTCGGGCAGGGGAAAGCGTGACATCGTGGACTCCTCGGCGGGACGGCTCGCCGGCTGAAGCCGGCGTGGAACGGAAAGGCAAGGGACCCTCGTCCGGCCGGCAAGTTTCCCGCGTCGGCCTTGGGCGGGTGGGCCCCGGGGTCAGCCGCCCGCGATGCCGGCGGCCACGTGGCCGGCCGGCACATGCGGTGCGGCGTTCTCGACATGGCGGGTCTGGTCGTCGAAGAAGAAGTCGGGCTCGAATTCGGCCAGGAAGGCGCCCTTGTCGAGTCCGCCCAGGAAGAGCGCCTCGTCGACCTCGATCCGCCAGTCCATCAGGGTGCGGATGGCCCGTTCATGGGCCGGCGCGCTGCGCGCGGTGACCAGGGCGGTGCGCAGGCGCATGGCCGGGCGGCCATCGCGCTGCGCCGCCGCACCCGCCGACTGCAGACGCTGCAAGGCCTGCAGCAGGGGCTTGAAGGGGCCGGCGGCCAGCGGTGTGGCGGCGCGGTCGCGCTCATGGGTCTGGAAGGCCTGCAGGCCGCCGCGCTGGAAGACCTGCTCGGCCTCGTCGGAGAAGAGCACCGCGTCGCCGTCGAAGGCGATCCGCACCTCGTCCGGATGCGCGCCCGAGGCCCGCGCCGCATGCGGCAGCACGCGGGCGGCGGGCACGCCCGCTTCCAGCGCGCTGCGCACATCGGCCTCGTGCGTGCTGAGGAAGAGCTGGGCCTTCAGCGGCTTCAGGTAGCGCCAGGGCGAGGCGCCGCGGGTGAAGACGCCGCGCTCGATCGGCAGGCCGTAGTGCTTGGCCGAGCGGAACACGCGCAGGCCCGAGACCGGGTCGTTGCGCGAGAGGATGACCACCTCCACCACCGGCCGGTCGGCGAACTCCTGCCCGGCGGGCGGGTTGAAGGCCAGCAGCTTGCGCACCAGCGAGAAGGCCACGCCGGGCGGCGCCGGCTGCTCGACGCGGTCGAGCTGCACCCGCATGTAGGCGCGGTCGTCGCTCGACTCGAAGAGCCGGTTCTCCTCCTCGAAGTCGAAGAGGGCGCGCGAGGAGATGGCGACGACCAGACGATCGTCCAGGGTCACGGGCATGGCGGGATGGTAGGGCCGCGCCGCGTGGGTCGCAGACATGAAAAAGCCCCGCCGCGGCGGGGCTTGTGTGGAGCCGGTGCCGGACTCAGGCCTGCGGCTTGGCGCGGCGGCGGGCCAGGAAGCCCAGCAGGCCCAGGCCGCCCATCATCAGGGCGTAGGTGCCGGGCTCCGGCACGGGGGGCGTCACGGGGGGCGTCACGGGGGGCGTCACGGGGGGCGTCACGGGGGCCGCCACCAGGCGCAGGGCGGCACTGCCGATACCGGAAAGCGAGGTCACCGCCGTGCCACCGATGCTGTAGCTGCCGGCCGACAGCAGGAAGCTGCCGGAGCTCCAGCGCGGGTCGGCCAGGGCGGCTTCGTAGTCGTCAAAGATCTGGTCACCCAGGCCGGTCGGCACGGAGGTGAGGCCCAGCGAGGTGACGCCGTCGAAGACTTCGAAGCGGTCCCCGGCCTGGAAGGCGTCCGTCACCTGCAGGAGGGCGTCGGTGGCCAGGACGAAGTCGAAGGTCCTGTCCCAGGCGCTTCCGGCGCCACCAAAAATGAAGGTTTCGAAGCCACTGCCGATGGACAGGGCTTGGGCGGGCAGCGATGCGCAGGCCGCCAGGGCCAGCGCGCTCAGCTTGACGTTTATGGTTGTCATTTCTCACTCCTCCTGATGTGTCGCGAACGACTTAGGGGGTATATCACGGCATGGTCTGAAGCTCCGATCCCTAGTTCAAAGGATGGACGACGCTACTGAACGAAACCGATGGGCTTGCGCTTGCCCCCGCCGGCCTCGGGCAGGTCGGCCGGCTGGATGTGGTCGCGGCCGGCCAGCTTGGCATTGCCGAAGCCGGTCATCCAGGCACGCCGCATCTCGCGCGGGGCCAGGGCGGCCAGCAGGGCCAGCACCGCCTCCGAGGGCTCGGGTACGAAGCGCTCGCCCCAGTGGTGCTCGCCGCGGATGGCCTGGTAGAGCCGCAGGGCGATGCGCCGTGCGGCCTCCGGCTCGGGCATCGCCACCTCGTAGACATTCATCCGGTTCAGGATGGGTTCGGGGATGCCGCGCGCGTCATTGGCCGTGGCCACCCAGATGACCTGGCTGGCGTCGATGGCCACCTCGGCGAACTCGTCGGTGAAGGCCTGGGCGGTGTCGTGTTCGAGCAGGCTGTAGAGCGCGCCGAGCGGGTCGTAGGCCTGTTCGCCGCCGGCCTTGTCGATCTCGTCGACGACCATCACCGGGTTCGCATACTCGCCATCCACCAGGGTCTCGAAGACCTTGCCGGGCCGCGCGCCCTTCCACTGGCTGGATGCCCCCCCGACCAGCCATCCGGCGGTCAGCGAGGACATGCTCATGAAGCCGTAGCCGGTGGCCAGCAGCTTGGCCACTTCGCGTGCGAAGTGCGTCTTGCCGACCCCGGGCGGGCCCAGCAGCAGCATGGGGGTGATCTCCAGCGCGTCGCGGCTGTCATGGCAGAGGGCCAGCTGGCGCCGCAGGTCGTCGAGCACGGCGTGGAAGTTGGGCAGCTCGTCGTAGAGCGGGTCCATCACCGGCAGGCCGCCGGGTTTGACCTGGAAGCGCTCGGGGCCCTTCTCCAGCATGCGCTCGTAGGTGGCGCGCAGGCTTTCGTGCTCCTTCTGCGGCAGCTTGTCGAGGCGCTTCTCGACATCCCCCAGCCGGTAGACCGGTCGCATCTGCGCGATCGGGATGCCGCGGTGCGGCGCCGGGACGGTGACCAGATCGGTGGACGGTGCGGACATCGGAATCCTCCAGACGCACGTAGCCTAGAACGCAAGCCCATTCCAGCAGAAGCCCCGGGGTTTCAGGCCCGCAACAGCGGGGTGAATCCGGGCTTCTGGCTTGCGCGGGCTTGTGCAAGCCACATGCCATGCCGCCGCCCAAAGACCGAGGGCCCGGGCCCGCGTTCCCCGGAAGGAAGGCAGGCCCGGGCCCTGCGGGGCACCGGCATCCGGCGGGGCCTGCGCCCCGCCGGACCGTGTCATGGATCAGCCGGCCAGCGCGGCTTCCAGCTTGGCGCGGTGCGCCGGCAGCTCGGCCGGCAGGCCCTGGGCCAGCAGCGTGAACAGCTCGCTGTGCAGCGTCAGCTCCTGCTGCCAGGCGGCGCGGTCCAGGTTCATCACGCTGTCGAAGGCTTCGCGCGAGAAGGCCAGGCCGTCCCAGCGCAGGTCCTCGTAGCGCGGGCTCAGGCCGAAGAGCTGCTCCTCGGCCGGGGCCTGGCCTTCGACGCGCTCCAGCATCCAGGCCAGCACGCGCATGTTCTCGCCGTAGCCGGGCCAGACGAACTTGCCGTCCGGGCCCTTGCGGAACCAGTTCACGCAGAAGATCTTGGGCAGCTTCGCGCCCGAGCCTTCCAGCTTGCGGCCCAGGTTCAGCCAGTGCTGGATGTAGTCGGCCATGTTGTAGCCGGCGAAGGGCAGCATCGCGAAGGGATCGCGGCGCACCACGCCCTGCGCGCCGAAGGCGGCGGCGGTGGTCTCCGAGCCCATGGTCGCGGCCATGTAGACGCCTTCGGTCCAGTTGCGGGCCTCGGTCACCAGCGGCACGGTGGTCGAGCGGCGGCCGCCGAAGATGAAGGCATCGATGGGCACGCCGGCCGGCTGGTCCCAGTCGGCGTCGAGCACCGGGTTGCAGGTGGCGGCCACGGTGAAGCGCGCGTTCGGGTGTGCGGCCTTGGCGCCGGTTTCCTTGGCGATCGCCGGGGTCCAGTCCTGACCCTGCCAGTCGATCAAGTGATCGGGCGCGGTGTCGGTCATGCCTTCCCACCACACGTCGCCGTCGTCGGTCAGCGCGACATTGGTGAACACGACATCGCGGGCCAGCGAGGTCATGCAGTTCGGGTTGGTCTTCTCGTTCGTGCCCGGGGCCACGCCGAAGTAGCCGGCTTCGGGGTTGATCGCGTACAGGCGGCCATCGGCGCCCGGCTTGATCCAGGCGATGTCGTCACCGATGGTGGTGACCTTCCAGCCCTCGAAGCCCTTGGGCGGCACCAGCATCGCGAAGTTGGTCTTGCCGCAGGCGCTGGGGAAGGCGGCGGCGACGTGGTACTTCTTGCCGGCGGGGGAGGTGACGCCCAGCACCAGCATGTGCTCGGCCAGCCAGCCCTGGTCGCGGCCCATGGTGGAGGCGATGCGCAGCGCGAAGCACTTCTTGCCCAGCAGCGCGTTGCCGCCGTAGCCCGAGCCGTAGGACCAGATCTCGCGGGTCTCGGGGTAGTGCACGATGTACTTGGTGCTGTTGCAGGGCCAGGCCACGTCGGCCTGACCTTCGGCCAGCGGTGCGCCGACGGTGTGCACGCAGGGCACGTAGTCGCCGGTCTCGCCGAGCACGTCATAGACGGCGCGGCCCATGCGGGTCATGGTGCGCATGCTGACGGCCACATAGGGGCTGTCGCTCAGCTCGATGCCGATGTGGGCGATCGGCGAGCCCAGCGGGCCCATCGAGAAGGGCACCACGTACAGGGTGCGGCCCTTCATGCAGTCCTTGAACAGCGCGGGCGTGCCGTCGGGCTGGCCGGTCTCCAGGATGCCGCGCATCGTGGCCGGCTCCATCCAGTGGTTGGTCGGGCCGGCGGCTTCCTTGGTCGCGCTGCAGATGAAGGTGCGGTCTTCGACGCGGGCGACATCGCTCGGCGCGCTGCGGGCCAGGTAGCTGCCCGGGCGCTTGGCCGGGTTCAGCGGAATCATCGTGCCGGCGGCGACCAGCTGGTCGCACAGCGCGCGGTACTCCGCCTCCGACCCGTCACACCAATGGATGCGCGCGGCGCCGGTCAGGCGGGCGATGCGGGCGACCCAGGCGATCAGGCCGGCGTGCCGGACGTACTCCGGGGCCTGCACGGCCACAGATTCAGGAAGGGTGTTGTTCATACCGGGTCGGGAAAAGTAAAACTGAATCGGGGCGCCGGATTCGAGGCCATCAAACCCCGGCGAAGACATGGGAGCGCCATGCGCGACGCGCCGCAGGCCCGGTGGGGCGCGGCGTCAGCGTCGGTACGGAGGGGGTGGCCGGTGGCGGCCGGGTGGCCCGTCGGCGCAGTTCGTGGCTGCGGCAGGTGCAGGGATTCTTCTGCGTGACCCGGCGAAGGCCTACCTGAGGACATCCCAGGCAAGCTCCCCCGAGCTTACCGCCAGCACCCCACGTTCCGCTGACGAAGGGGACATCCTGTGTCGCATGCCGGCGGCAGGGCTGTGACAAGCTGCCACAGGCACGGGGAAATCGGCCCGGGAACGGCCGCGCGCGCTCAGCGGGCGGCCCGTCGGGGCAGGAAGCGACCGCGGCCGCGGGCGTAGTCCGCGTAGCCGGGATGGACGCGGCCCATCCAGGCCTCCTCCATCGCCGCTTTCCCGTGCAGCACGCCGGCCAGCAGGACCAACAGTCCGATCGCCAGCAGGGGCGAGGCAGCGACCAGGGTCGCAGCCCCGCCGCACAGCATCACGGCGCTGTACATCGGATGGCGCACCCAGCGGTAGGGGCCGCCGCAGACCAGCCGGCCGCCCGCCTGCGGTTCGGGGTGGATGCGGAAGTTGCCCAGGCCCTGCGCGCCGACCGCGGCGGCCATCAGCGCCAGCCCGGCCAGGCCCAGGCCGACCGCCGCCCCGCCCTGCAGGGCGGACGCCGTCACCCAGCCGCTGGCGGCCTGGGCCAGCAGGCCGGCGATCAGCAGGCACTGCAGCGCCACCAGCCCCCGGCCGAGGCGGCGGGCCGCGGATTCGCTGCCGCCGCGCAGGCCCGCCGGGGCGCTCATCGCACCCAGGTGTTCAGCTCGATGATCGGCAGCAGCACGGCCAGCACGATCACCATCACCACCACGCCCATGCCGACGACGAGCAGCGGTTCCAGCAGCGTGGCCACGGCCATCGCGCGCCGCTGCACCTCGGCGCCGAGCTGGCCGGCCGCGCGGTCGAGCATCTCGCCCAGGCGGCCGGTCTGCTCGCCCAGCCGGGCGAACATGGCCAGCAGGCCCGGGAAGCGCTTCTTGCCGGCCAGGGCCGCGGCCAGCGGTGCACCCTCCCGCACCTGCACCAGGGCAGCGAGGGCATCGGCCCGCATGGCGCGGTTGTTCAGCGTCTCGGCGGCGGCCTGCAGGGCCTTGAGGATGGGCACGCCCGCCCCGGCCAGCAGGGCCAGGGTGGCTGCGAAGCGGGCCGCGTTGTAGCCACGCGCGAGGCGCCCGATCAGCGGCAGGCCCAGCCAGGCCGCGTCGAAACGCAGTCGGAAGGCTTCCTGCCGCCGGGCCTGCAGCAGGCCCAGCACCGCGCCGGTGCCCAGCAGCAGGCAGAGCAGGCCCCATTGCCGCACGAAGTCGCTGACGGCGAGCATCGCCACCGTCAGGAAGGGCAGGGCGCGCTTGCCACCGGCAAAGACACCTGCCACCTGGGGCACCACATAGCTGACGAGGAAGGCCACGATCAGCACCGCGATGCCCGAGACGATGGCCGGGTAGAGCGCCGCCCCGATCAGCTTGGCGCGCAGGGCCTGCCGGGCTTCCAGGTCCTCGGCCAGGCGTTCGAGCACGGCGCCGAGCGCGCCGCTCTGTTCGCCGGCGGCCACCACCGCGCGATAGACCTCATCGAACTCCCGCGGGTGCGCGCCCAGCGCGCGGGCGAAGGGGCTGCCGCCATTCACCTCGGCCCGCAGCTCGGCCAGCAGCTCGCGCAGCGGGGCGCCCTCGGCCTCTTCGGCCAGCGCGGTCAGCGCACGTTCCAGGGGCAGGCCCGCGCCGACCAGGCCGGCGAGCTGCCGCGTCCACAGCGCCAGGCCGGTGCCCGAGAAGATGCGCCGCCGCAGGCCGAAGCTGCGGCGCCCGCCGGCCTCGGCGGCTGGCCCTGCCGCGACCGGCGAGACCGCCATCGGCACCAGGCCCTGGGCCCGCAGCAGGCCGCGCAGCGCACGGGCGTTGTCGGCCTCCAGCAGGCCCTTGCGGGGACGGCCGTCGGCGTCGAGGGCTTCGTAGCGGTAGGCCGGCATCGGGGATCGGCCCGCGGGCTCAGGCGGCCGGGGGGTGGTCGGCCTCGGGCGCGCGGGTGTGCTTCAGGAAGAGCTGCGCCGCCCAGATGCCGACTTCATAGAGCAGGCACATCGGGATGGCCAGCGCCAGCTGCGAGATCACGTCCGGCGGCGTGACGACCGCCGACAGGATGAAGGCGCCGACGATGAAGTAGCTGCGGAACTTGCGCAGCTGCTCGACCGAGACCACGCCGATGCGCACCAGCACCACCACCGCCACCGGCACCTCGAAGGCCAGGCCGAAGACCAGGAAGAGCGTGATCACGAAGCTGAAGTACTGCTCGATGTCCGGGGCGGCCGAGATGCTGCTGGGCGCGAAGTTCTGGATGAACTGCGACATGCCCGGGATCACGATGAAGTAGCAGAAGGCCACGCCCGAGAAGAACAGCAGCGTGCTCGATACCACCAGCGGCAGCACCAGCTTCTTCTCGTGGCTGTAGAGCCCGGGGGCGACGAAGGCCCAGACCTGGTAGAGCACCGCCGGCAGCGCGACCATGAAGGCGGCCATCAGCGTCATCTTCAGCGGCACCAGGATGGGCGAGATCACATTGGTGGCGATCAGCGTCGTGCCGGGCTTGAGGTGGGCCACCAGCGGCGCGGCCAGCAGGTCGTAGAGGCCCGAAGGCCCGGGCCAGACCGCCAGCACGGCAAAGGCGATGCCGACCGCGATCAGCGCGCGGATCAGGCGGTCGCGCAGCTCGATCAGGTGAGCGACGAAAGGCTGTTCGCTGCCTTCGAGCTCGTCGCGGGGTTCAGGGGTGCTCACGCTTGCGGGGACGGCAATTGGGGGCAGGGCCGGAGGGCCCCGCGGGCATCAGCGCGAGGGACGCGGCGGACGGAAACGGGCCACCCGCGCGGCGCCGGACTGCACATGGCCGCGCACGCCGTGGCGGTGGCGGTACCACTGCGGCACGGCGGCACGCTTGGCCCGCCAGTTCTTGCGGGGCGCGCGGGCGCCGGGCGGTTCGCGCAGCGGATCGTTGTAGCCGGCCGGGGTGTCGACGGACTGCACCGAGCCGTCCAGGGCCTGCCAGCCCGGGTCGAGGGCGTTCTGGGTGTCGCGCAGCTCCTGCTGCACGGTCTGCTCGACGTTGCGCGCGGCCGTCTCGACTTCGCGGCGCATCTTCTGCAGCTCTTCGAGCTCCATCGAGCGGTTGACCTCGGCCTTCACGTCGGCGACGTAGCGCTGCGCCTTGCCGAGCAGGTGGCCCACGGTGCGGGCCACCTTGGGCAGCTTCTCGGGGCCGATGACGATCAGCGCCACCGCGCCGATCAGCGCGAGCTTGTCGAAGCCGAAATCGATCATCGCCGGGCGGTCGGGTCAGCAGCCGGCGTTCAGCCGCGGGTCTTCGCGTCGACGTCGACGGTGCGTGCCGCGTCGGCGGCCTGCTGGGCCGTGACCTGCGCGGGGGCCGGAGCATTCGCCTCGCCCGCCGGGGCGCCGCTGCTGCCGTCCTTCATGCCGTCCTTGAAGCCCTTGACCGCGCCGCCCAGGTCGCTGCCGATGTTCTTGAGTTTCTTGGTGCCGAAGACCAGCACCACGATGAGCAGCACGATCAGCCAATGCCAGATGCTGAAGGAACCCATGTCAGATCTCCTGAAGGCCCGCGCCAGCGGGCCAAAGTGGTGAGTTTAGGGGAGGGCCGATGACGGCTTCAGCCGCGGGCCCAGGGGCGCGGACCGCCCATGAAGTGCAGGTGCAGGTGGCCGACTTCCTGGCCGCCGTCGGCGCCGGTGTTCACGATGGTGCGGAAGCCGTTCGTCACGCCCAGTTCGGCCATCAGCCGCACGCCCACCGTCATCATGTGGCCCAGCAGGCCGGCATGCTCGGGGCCGGTCTCGGCCATCGAGGCGATGTGCTGCTTCGGAATGATCAGGATGTGCACCGGCGCCCAGGGCGCGATGTCGTGGAAGGCGAGCATCTGCTCGTCCTCGAAGACCTTGCGGGCCGGAATCTTGCCGTCGACGATCTTGCAGAAGATGCAGTTCGGGTCCTGGCTCATGGGGAGGGTCTTTCGCAGTCAGGCCGGCTCGTCGATCGGCCGACGGTCGTTCAGGTGGATCCAGCCGCGCACGATGCGCACGAGGAACCAGACGGAGATGCCGGTCCAGGCCAGCCAGCCCGGCAGCACGAAGAGGAACCACAGCGGGAAGGTCAGCAGGTAGAGCCCGCCGGCCCAGAGCACGCTGCGGATGCGCCAGCGGAAGTGGCTGGCCTGCCAGGTGCCGGCGGCTTCCTCGCGCTTGACCAGGTCGAGCACGATGGCGATCAGCAGCAGCACGATGCCTGGCTGCAGGCTGGGGATCACCGCCCCCACCGCCACCACCGCATGCAGCAGGTAGCTGACCACGCCGACGGTACGCAGCGCACGTTCCTGGTCTTCGGGCAGCACGATCATGGCTTGCGGGTCCGGCAGGGCCGCTCAGCGCTCGCCGGCTTCGCGGGCCTGGGCCTTGCGCGCGGCGAACTCCTCCAGCCCCGAGAGTCCTTCCCGGCGGCGCAGTTCCGCCAGCACCTCGGCGGGCCGCACCCCGGCATCGGCCAGCGCGATCAGGGCGTGGAACCACAGGTCGGCAGCCTCGTAGACCACCTGCTGGCGCTCGCCTCCCTTGGCAGCGATCACCAGCTCGGTGGCCTCCTCGCCGACCTTCTTCAGGATGCTGTCGCGGCCCTTGTGGAAGAGGCGGGCGACATAGCTCTTGTCGGGGTCGCCGCCGCGGCGCTGCGCGATCACGTCGGCCAGGCGCTCCAGGGTGTCGTCGCTGTTCAGGTCGTGACTCATCGGGCGTAGATGGTGTCGGGGTCTTTCAGCACCGCGTCGACCGCCTGCCAGCGGGCGTCGGCGCCCCGCCCTTCGAGCCGCTCGAAGAAGCAGCTGTGGCGGCCGGTGTGGCAGGCGATGCCGGGTTCGTGCCCGAGCTGGGTGACCTTCAGCAGCACCACGTCCTGGTCGCAGTCCAGGCGGATCTCGTGGACCTGCTGCACATGGCCGCTTTCCTCGCCCTTGCGCCACAGGCGCTGCCGCGAGCGGCTGTAGTAGACGGCGCGGCCCAGCTCGGCGGTCAGCGCCAGGGCCTCGCGGTTCATCCACGCGAACATCAGCACGTCGCCGCTGCCCTGCTCCTGGGCGATCACCGGCACCAGGCCGTCGGCGTCCCAGCGCACGGCATCCAGCCAGGCGCCGGCCGGCGTGCTCGGGCCCGCGCTCATTGCCGCACCGGGATGCCCCGGCTCGCCATCAGGGCCTTGGCCTCGCCGACCGTGTGGTCGCCGTAGTGGAAGATGCTCGCGGCCAGCACGGCATCGGCGCGGCCGAGGGTCACGCCGTCGGCCAGGTCGTCGAGCTTGCCGACGCCGCCCGAGGCGATCACCGGCACCGGCACCGCATCGCTGACCGCGCGGGTCAGGTCCAGGTCGAAGCCGCTGCGCGTGCCGTCGCGGTCCATGCTGGTCAGCAGGATCTCGCCGGCGCCGAACTCGGCCATCTGCCGGGCCCAGGCCACGGCATCGAGGTGCATGTTCTTGCGGCCGCCGTGGGTGTAGACGTCCCAGCCCGGGCCCTTGGCCGCCAGGTCCTCGCCCGTGCGGCGCTTGGCATCGATGGCGACCACGATGCACTGCGCGCCGTAGCGCTCGCTGGCCTCGCGGATCAGCTCGGGCCGCGCGACGGCGGCGGAATTGAAGCTCACCTTGTCGGCCCCGGCATTGAGCAGCCGGCGCACATCGTCGACGCTGCGCACGCCGCCGCCGACCGTCAGCGGAATGAAGACCTGCGAGGCCACCGATTCGATGATCGGCAGGATCAGGTCGCGGCCGTCGCTGGTGGCGGTGATGTCGAGGAAGGTCAGCTCGTCGGCGCCCTGCTCGTTGTAGCGGGCCGCGATCTCGACCGGGTCGCCGGCATCGCGCAGCTCGACGAAATTGATGCCCTTGACGACGCGACCACCGGTCACGTCCAGGCAGGGAATGATGCGTTTGGCGAGCATGATCGATTCAGTGTAGGTCAGGGGCGGCGCCCGCCGCGCCGCCCCGTCCCGGGATGCCCTGCCCCCAGGGCATCCGGCCCCGTGCTCAGTCCGCCTGCTTGCGCAGGAAGGCGGGGATGTCGTAGTCGTCCACGCCGCTGCTCGACAGCGCGTCGACCCGTGCCGCGGCCGTGCGCCCGCTGCGCCAGACGCTGGGCACCGAGCTCGGGTCGTAGGGCTGGCTGGCGCTGCCGGCGCCGGCCGGCCCGCTCATCGTCACGGACACGCCAGCCGCCGGCGCCAGGCCGAGGTTGTCGGTGCCGGTGCGTGCCACCGGCTGGGCGACCGGCGCGGAATGCACCACGCTGATCGGCAGCTGCTGCTGGTGCTTGGCGTCCGACAGGCCGGTGGCGATCACGGTCACGCGCAGCTGGTCGCCCAGGCTCTCGTCGTAGGCGGCGCCGAAGATGACGTGGGCCTCGTCGTGCGCGTACTTGCGGATGGCGTTCATCGCGTTGCGGCTCTCGGACAGCTTCAGCGTGGCCTTGCTGGCCGCGATCAGCACCAGCACGCCGCGCGCGCCCGACAGGTCGATGCCTTCGAGCAGCGGGCAGGCCACGGCCGCATCGGCGGCCTTGGTGGCGCGGTCCGGGCCGCTGGCGGTGGCCGTGCCCATCATGGCCTTGCCGGGCTCGCTCATCACCGTCTTCACATCCTCGAAGTCGACGTTGATCGAGGCGTCGACATTGATGATGTCCGCGATGCCGCCCACCGCGTTCTTCAGCACGTTGTTGGCCTCCTGGAAGGCCTCGTCCTGGGTGATGTCGTCGCCCAGCACCTCGAGCAGGCGCTCGTTGAGCACGACGATCAGGCTGTCGACATTGGCCTCCAGCTCGGCCAGGCCGGCCTCGGCCTGCTTGGTGCGGCGCTTGCCCTCGAACTCGAAGGGCTTGGTCACCACGCCGACGGTCAGGATGCCCATCTCCTTGGCGATGCGGGCGATGACCGGGGCGGCCCCCGTGCCGGTGCCGCCCCCCATGCCCGCGGTCAGGAAGACCATGTTGGCGCCCGCGATCGCGTTGCGGATGCGTTCCTCCGCCTCGTGCGCGGCGGCGCGGCCCGCATCGGGCTTGCCCCCGGCGCCCAGGCCGTTGGCGCCGAGCTGGATGATCACGTCGGCCGCGCTGCGGTTCAGGGCCTGGCGGTCGGTGTTCGCGCAGATGAACTCCACGCCCTGGACCCCGGTGTCGATCATGTGGGCGACGGCGTTGCCGCCGCCGCCGCCGACGCCGATCACCTTGATCCGGGTGTCGATCGGGTTGTCTTCGAGCATCTCGATGGTGTTCACGGGGTCCTCCTGGGGGGCTGGCGGGGGTGGGGCGGGGGGAAGGGGGCGGGACGGTGCGCGGCTCAGAAGTTGCCGACGAACCAGTCCTTCAGACGGCCAAAGAGCGTGGTGACGGATCCAGCCTGCTGCGCGGCCTTGAAGCCGCGGCTGCGGGCGAGACGGGCTTCTTCGAGCAGGCCCATCACGGTGGCGGAACGGGGGTTGGCGACCATGTCGAACAGGGCGCCGCTGTAGGTCGGGGTGCCCTTGCGCACGGGCTTGAGGAAGATGTCCTCGGCCAGCTCGACCATGCCCGGCATCACCGCCGAGCCGCCGGTCAGCACGATGCCGCTGGACAGCAGTTCCTCGTAGCCGCTTTCGCGGATGACCTGGTGCACGAGCGAGAAGATCTCCTCGATGCGCGGCTCGATCACCCCGGCCAGGGCCTGGCGGCTGAGCATGCGCGGTGCGCGGTCGCCCAGGCCTGGCACCTCGACCTGGTCGGCCGGGTCGGCCAGCAGCTGCTTGGCGATGCCGTACTCGACCTTGATCTCCTCGGCATCCTTGGTCGGCGTGCGCAGCGCCATCGCGATGTCGCTGGTGATCAGGTCGCCGGCGATGGGGATGACGGCGGTGTGGCGCACCGAGCCCTCGGTGAAGATCGACACATCGGTCGTGCCGGCGCCGATGTCGACCAGGGCCACGCCCAGGGCCTTCTCGTCCTCGGTCAGCACCGCATGGCTGGAGGCGCTGGGGTTGAGCACCAGCATCTCCACCTCCAGCCCGCAGCGGCGCACGCACTTGATGATGTTCTCGGCCGCGCTCTGCGCGCCGGTCACGATGTGCACCTTCACCTCGAGGCGGCCGCCGGACATGCCGATCGGCTCCTTCACCTCGTGGCCGTCGATCACGAACTCCTGGGGCTCGACCAGCAGCAGGCGCTGGTCGTTCGGAATGTTGATGGCCTTGGCCGTCTCGACCACGCGCGAGACGTCGATGGGCGTGACCTCCTTGTCGCGCACGATCACCATGCCCGTGGAGTTCTGGCCGCGGATGTGGCTGCCGGTGATGCCGGTGTGCACGCGGGTGATCTTGCAGTCGGCCATCATCTCGGCCTCCTTCAAGGCCTGCTGGATGGCCTGCACCGTCGCGTCGATGTTGACCACCACGCCGCGCTTGAGGCCGTTGGACGGCGCGATGCCGAGCCCGGCCACCCGCAGGTCGCCGTCCGGCATGACCTCGGCCACCACCGCCATCACCTTGGCGGTGCCGATGTCGAGTCCGACGACGAGGTCTTTGCTTTCCTTGGCCATGGGGCGTTCTCAGTTCGTGGGCTTTTCACCGGGGGCCAGCGTGCCCAGGCCGCGCAGGCGCAGCGCGTAGCCGGCGGCGTGGCGCAGGTCGGCATGGGCCAGCGGGCGGTCGTGCTTGCGGATCAGCTCCTGCGCGGTCGTGACGAAGGCGCGGGTGCGGGTGGCCAGTTCCTCGGGGCTGCCGCGGCCGAACTCGACGACGGCCCCCTCGCCCAGCTCGCCGCGCCAGGAGCCCCGTGCCGTCAGGGCCAGGCTGCGCAGCTCGGTGTGCATCGGTGCGAACAGCGGGTTCAGGCTGCGCCACATCGACAGCATCGCGGCCGCGTGCCGCGCCGGGCCCTGCAGGGTCGGCAGGGCCTGCTCGTCGACATCGCCGGCATTGGCCTCGAACAGCTCGCCCTGCTGATTGACCAGGCCTTCCACCCCATCGTCGCCGCGCCACAGCGCGGCCGGCTGATGCTCTTCCAGCGCCACGGCGAGCCGGTTCGGCCAGAGCCGCCGCACCACGGCACGGCGCACCCAGGGCACGGCCTCGAAGGCGGCTTGCGCATCCTCCAGGTCCAGCGTGAAGAAGTTGCCCTTCAGCCGGGGCAGGGCCTGGCGGCGCAGCGCCTCCGGGCTGCTGCGCTCCAGCGGCTGCTCCACCACCAGACGCTGCAGCGCGAAGGCCGGCCGCTGCACCAGCAGGCCGAGACCCGCCACCAGCAGCAGCAGGCCGGCCAGCGCGAACAGCGCGGTGCCGGCACGCCGCATCAGGCGCACGTCGCCCGGCAGCGGGCGGGCGGCCTGCGGCGATCGGGGGCGGCGGAGCTCGGGCATGGAGGGCTCAGGCGTCCAGGGCGGCCTGGGCCAGCAGGTGGCTGCACAGGGCCTCGTAGCTCATCCCCGCCTCGCGGGCCGACATCGGCACCAGCGAATGGCCGGTCATGCCGGGCGAGGTGTTCATCTCCAGCAGGAAGACCTTGCGGTCGCTGCGGCGGACCATCAGGTCGGCCCGGCCCCAGCCGCGGCAGCCCAGGGCACGGTAGGCACCCAGGGCCAGGCGCTGGATCTCGCGCTCCTCGGCGGCCGGCAGGCCGCTCGGGCAGAGGTAGCGGACCTCGTCGGTGAAGTACTTGTTCTTGTAGTCGTAGCCGGCCTCGGGCGGCACGATGCGGATCACCGGCAGGGCATGGGCCGAGTCGCCGGCGCCGAGCACCGGGCAGGTCACTTCCTCGCCGTCGATGAAGGCCTCGCACAGCACATCGGGGTCGTACTTCGCGGCCAGGGCCACGGCGGCCGGCAGGTCCTCGGCCCGGCTGACCTTGCTGACGCCGATCGAGGAGCCCTCGCGGGGCGGTTTCACGATCAAGGGCAGGCCGAGCTGGGCCAGCACCTCGGCCAGGCGCGCGGGGCCGTGGTCGCCGGCGCGCAGGTGCACATGGGCCGGCGTGCTCAGGCCCTCGGCCAGGAAGATGCGCTTGGTCATCACCTTGTCCATCGCGATCGCGCTGGCCATCACGCCCGAGCCGGTGTAGGGAATGCCCAGCAGCTCCAGCGCGCCCTGCACGCAGCCGTCCTCGCCGTGGCGGCCGTGCAGGGCGATGAAGGCGCGGTCGTAGCCGGCGCGCTTGAGCTCGTCGAGCGGCCGGTCGGCCGGATCGAAGCCATGGGCATCGACGCCGCGGCCGCGCAGCGCGCTGAGCACGCCGCCGCCCGACATCAGCGAGATCTCGCGTTCGGCCGAGCTGCCGCCGAAGAGCACGGCGACCTTGCCGAGTGCGGCCGGGTCCACCGGCGGCGGCGGGAAGGTGGCAGCCGGCGAATCGGCGCGGACGGGGTCTTGGGGGGCGGCGCTCATCGCGGGGCGTCCTGGGGGGCAGAAGAGGGGGGCAGGGGCAGGGCGGCCAGTAGCGCGGCGGGCAGGCCGCCGATCGAGCCGGCGCCCATGGTGATCAGCACGTCGCCGTCGCGCAGCGACTCGGCGGCGGCTTCGGGCATCGCCTCCATGGTGTCGACGAAGACCGGCTCGACCTTGCCGGCCACGCGCAGCGCACGGCTCAGCGCGCGGCCGTCGGCGGCGACGATGGGCGCCTCGCCGGCCGCATAGACCTCGGCCAGCAGCACGGCATCGGCCGTACCCATGACCTTGACGAAGTCCTCGAAGCAGTCGCGCGTGCGGGTGTAGCGATGGGGCTGGAAGGCCAGCACCAGGCGCCGGCCGGGGAAGGCGCCGCGCGCGGCGGCCAGCACGGCGGCCATCTCGACCGGGTGGTGGCCGTAGTCGTCGATCAGCGTCGCGCGGCCGCCGTCGCGGGTGGCCAGCTCGCCGTGGCGCTGGAAGCGCCGGCCCACGCCGGTGAAGGCGGCCAGCGCCGCCACCAGGGGCGCATCGGGCAGCTCCAGCTCGGTGGCCACCGCGATCGCGGCCAGGGCATTGAGCACGTTGTGGCGGCCGGGCAGGTTCAGGGTGATCGGCAGGTCCGGCATCACCGTGCCGTTGCGGCGCTGGGCGATGAAGCGCATCTGCCCGCCGGGCAGGGCCTCGACCTCGACGGCGCGCACCTGCGCGTCCTCGCCGAAGCCGTAGCCGACCACCGGCCGCGAGATCATCGGCAGGATCGAGCGCACGCCCGGGTCGTCCACGCAGAGGATGGCCGCGCCGTAGAAGGGCATGCGGTGCAGGAACTCGACGAAGGCTGCCTTGAGCCGCGCGAAGTCGTGGCCGTAGGTGTCCATGTGGTCGGCGTCGATGTTGGTCACGACGCTGAGCACCGGGTTCAGGTTCAGGAAGGAGGCATCGCTCTCGTCGGCCTCCACCACGATGAAGTCGCCGGCGCCCAGGCGCGAGTTCGCGCCCGCGCTCAGCAGCTTGCCGCCGATCACGAAGGTCGGGTCCAGGCCGGCCTCGGCCAGCACGCTGGCCACCAGCGAGGTCGTCGTCGTCTTGCCGTGCGTGCCGGCAATGGCGATGCCCTGCTTGAGCCGCATCAGCTCGGCCAGCATCACCGCGCGCGGCACCACCGGGATGCGGCGCGTGCGGGCGGCGATGACCTCGGGGTTGTCGCCCTTCACGGCGGTGCTCGTCACCACCGCCTCGGCGCCGGCGATGTGTGCTGCGTCGTGGCCGATGTGAACGCGGATGCCCAGGCCGGCCAGGCGCTTCGTGACCGCGCCCTCCGACTGGTCCGAACCCGAGATGGCGTAGCCGAGGTTGTGCAGGATCTCGGCGATGCCGCTCATGCCGGCGCCCCCGATGCCCACGAAGTGGATGTGCTTGACCGCGTGTTTCATGGCTGCCCCTCGCCCGACGAGTACGTCGGTCGATCCCCCGAGGGGATCCGGGCCGGCTTGGGAGCGGCCCGGCGCTCGGCCCGCTGCGGATGGAAGGCGTTCATGACTGCGTCAGTTCTTCGAGCTCGTCGGCCACGCGCGCGGCTGCGCGCGGCCGGGCCAGGGCGCGGGCGCGCTCGGCCATGGGAAGCAGGGTGCTGCGGTCCAGGCCGGCCAGGGTGGCAGCCAGGCGCTCGGGGCTCAGCTCGGTCTGCGGCAGGTGCAGGGCCGCGCCGTGCTGGGCCATGAACTGGGCGTTGTCGCGCTGGTGCGCGGTGGTGCGGGCGATGAAGGGCACCAGCAGCGAGGGCACGCCGGCCGCGCAGAGTTCGCTGACGGTGATGGCGCCGGCCCGGCCGATCACCAGGTCGGCCGCGGCCAGTTCGCCGGCCATGTCCTCGATGAAGGCCCGCACCTCGAGGCCGGCCTCGGGCCGCGGGTCCAGGCCGGCGGCGCGGTAGGCGTCCTGCACGGCATCGCGGTTCTGCGCGCCGGTTTGATGCAGCACCCGGGGGCGCTGCGCCGGGGCCAGCAGGGCCAGCGCCCGCGGCAGGGTCTCGTTGAGCACGCGGGCGCCCAGGCTGCCGCCGACCACCAGCAGCTTCAGCGGGCCGCTGCGGCCGGCATAGCGTTCGGCCGGCGCCGGCAGGGCCTCGATCTCGGCCCGCACCGGGTTGCCGGTGACGCGGCCGCGGCGGCCGGCGCGGAGGGCATCGGCGCCGTCGAAGCCGAAGGCGATGCGGTCGGCCACGCGGCCCAGGGCCTGGTTCGACAGCAGCAGGGCCGCGTCGGCATTGACCAGCACCAGCGGCTTGCGCAGCAGCCAGGCCATCAGGCCGCCGGGGACGCAGACATAGCCCCCCATGCCCAGCACCGCATCGGCCCGGCGCGCGCGCAGGATGCGCAGGCTGTCCCAGAAGGCCTTGAGCAGCCGCAGGCTGCCGGTGGCGCTGTGCAGCCAGCCCTTGCCGCGCAGGCCGGTGAAGGCCAGCACGTCCATCGGCAGGCCGCTGGGCGGCACCAGCTTCTGCTCCAGGCCGCTGGGCGTGCCCAGCCAGCTCACCGTCCAGCCCCGGGCCTGCATCTCGCGGGCCACGGCCAGGCCGGGGATCACGTGGCCGCCGGTGCCGGCGGCCATCACGACGAGGTGGCGCGCGCGGCTCATGCCCGGCCCCCCCGCATCAGCTGCCGGTTCTCGGCATCGACCCGCAGCACGATGGCCAGCGCGATGGCGTTCATCACCAGGGCCGAGCCGCCGTAGCTCATCAGCGGCAGGGTCAGCCCCTTGGTCGGCAGCGCGCCCAGGTTCACGCCCATGTTGATGAAGCCCTGGCCGCCCAGCCACAGGCCGATGCCCTGGCAGTAGAGGCCGGCAAACACGCGGTTGAGCATGATGGACGCGCGGCCGATCACGAAGCAGCGCCGCACCAGCCAGAAGAAGGCCAGCATCACGGCCACCACGCCCACGAAGCCCAGCTCCTCGCCGATCACGGCCAGCAGGAAGTCGGTGTGCGGCTCGGGCAGGTAGTGCTGCTTCTCCAGGCTGTCGCCCAGGCCCTGGCCGAAGAGCTCGCCGCGGCCGAAGGCGATCAGCGACTGGGTGAGCTGGTAGGCCTTGCCCGCGGCATTCGTCGGCTCCCAGGGCCGCAGGTAGGCGAAGATCCGTGCGCTCTTCTCCTCGCTCGATGCGATCACCGCGACGAAGCTCAGCACCAGCACGGCCGCGCTCAGCAGGAACATGCGTCCGTTCACGCCCCCGAGGAAGAGCACGCCCATCGCGATCACCGCGATCACCATGAAGGCGCCCATGTCCGGCTCGCGCAGCAGCAGCACGCCGGTCACGGCCAGGGCCACGGCCATCGGCCAGACGGCGCGGAAGAACTTTTCCTTCACGTCCATCTTGCGCGTCATGTAGCTGGCTGCGTAGAGCGCGATGCCGAGCTTGGCCAGTTCGCTGGGCTGGAAGTTCATCACCCCCAGCGGAATCCAGCGCCGCGACTTGTTGACCACCTTGCCGATGCCCGGCACCAGCACCAGCACCAGCAGCAGCAGCGCGACGACGAAGATCCACGGCGCCCAGCGTTCCCAGACGCTCAGCGGCACCTGCGCGGCCAGCAGGCCCGCCATCAGGGCCAGCAGCAGCTGCACGCTGTGGCGCAGCAGGAAGTGATAGGGCTTGTAGTCGGCGTACTTCGGGCTGTCGGGCAGCGCGATGCTGGCGCTGTAGACCATCACCAGGCCGAGCAGCATCAGGCCCAGCACCACCGCGACGAGCGCGCCATCGACCCCGGAGGCCGGCCGCGGCGTGCCACCGCCGGCCAGGCTGTCGCGCACCGGCAGCAGCGTGCCGCCCTCGCGGCGGCCGGCCAGGCGCTCGCGCAGGCGCGCGAGCCAGGCGGCGGGCCGGTGCAGCGGGGTCGCGGGGGTGCTCATGCCAGCGAGCTCCCGCGGGCCTCGGCCAGGGCCTGTGCCGCGCCGGCGAAGACCTCGGCGCGGTGCGCGTAGTTGCGGAACATGTCCAGGCTGGCGCAGGCCGGGCTCAGCAGCAGCGCGTCGCCGCTGCGGCATTGGGCGAAGGCCCAGGCCGTGGCGTCCTCCAGCGTCGCGAAGCGTGCGCGCGGCAGGGCCGCGGCCTCGGGGTGGGCCAGGATCGCGGCTTCGAGGGCCGGGGCGTCGCGGCCGATCAGGGCGATCGCGCGGGCATGGGCGGCCAGCGGTGCGGCCAGCGGTGCGAAGTCCTGGCCCTTGCCCTCGCCACCCAGCACGATGGCCAGGCGACCGGGGGCCTTGTCCTCGCCCAGGCCGCGCAGCGCGGCCACGGTGGCGCCGACATTGGTGCCCTTGCTGTCGTCGACGATCTCGATGCCGTCGAGCAGGCCGATGGGCTCGACGCGGTGCGGCTCGCCGCGGTACTCGCGCAGGCCGTGCAGCATCGGCGCCAGCGGCAGGCCGGCGGCGCTGCACAGGGCCAGCGCCGCCAGGGCATTGGCGGCGTTGTGGCGGCCGCGGATGCGCAGGGCATCGGCCGGCATCAGGCGCTGCAGCAGCAGCGGCTCGGCCTCCCGTTCGCGGCCGCGGCGCGGGGTGTCGTCGGCCGGCTGCGCGCGCACCAGCCAGACGATGCCGCCTTCGCGCTGCAGGCCCCAGTCGCCCGGCGCCTGCGGCGCGTCCAGGCCGAAGCGCTGCACCTGGCGTGCCTCGATGCGGCTGCGCTGCCCGCGGGCGGCCGGCTTGTGCACGCGGGGCTCGGGCACCAGGGCCTCGACGGCCGCGTCGTCGCGGTTGACGACCATCACCGTCTCGCGGCCCTGCACGCTGGCCCAGCTGCCGTGGATGCGGCCCTTGGCCTCGGCGTAGGCGGCCATCGTGCCGTGCCAGTCCAGGTGGTCCTGGCTGAGGTTCAGCACGGCGGCGGCCGTCGGCCGGAAGCCGCCGGGGCCGTGGGCCACGCCGTCGAGCTGGAAGCTCGAAAGCTCCAGCACCCAGACCTCGGGCAGGGCGTTGAACACCGCGGCGCGCGGCGCGGCGGGGGGCAGGGCGAGGGCTGCGCCCGCATCGGCTGCGGCGGGCTCGGCCTCGGCCTCGGCGGGAAGCGGGTCGATCGGGTCGGCCTCGACGCCCTCGGGCGTGCCGGGGGGCTCGGCCGGATCGGCATCGAGGGCCTCGGCGGCCTCGCCGGCCGGGTCCTCCGGGGCGGGCACGGCCCCGGCGGCCTGCGCTTCGACGGCCTCGGCGGCCTCGACCGGTGCCAGCCAGTCCGGCGCGAACAGGCCGCCGGCCGGCGCCTCCCAGCCCGGCTGTTCGGCATCGAGCGCGGCGGCCAGCGTGTCCAGCAGGGTCGGGCCGACATTGCCGGCCACGGCCACGCGGCGACCGGCGCGCTCGGCCAGCCGGCCGCAGAGCATGGTGGTCGTGGTCTTGCCGTTGGTGCCGGTGATGGCGATCAGCCGGGGCGCATAGCGCAGCCGGGCCTCCAGCGTGGCCAGGGCGCTGGCGAAGAGGCCCAGCTCGCCTTCCACCTTGATCCCGCGCCCGGCCGCGGCGGCCAGCAGCGGCGCCAGGGCCGGATCGTTCGGGGCCAGGCCGGGGCTCTTGAGCACGCGGTCGCAGCCCTCCAGCAGGGCCGGGTCGAAGCCTTGCACGCGTTGCGCCGCCGGCACGTCGGCGGCCAGGCGCGCGGCCTGGGGCGGCTCGGCGCGGCTGTCGGCCACGGTGATCGCCGCCGCGCCGAGGCGCCGCGCCCAGCGCGCCATGGCCAGGCCCGAGTCGCCACAGCCCAGCACCAGCAGGCGCTGGCCGGCGAGCAGGTCGGGGGCGAAGGGCAGCAGGCTCAACGCAAGCTCCTCAACGCAGCTTCAGGCTGCTCAGGCCGATCAGGCAGAGCAGCATGGTGATGATCCAGAAGCGCACGACGACCTGCGTCTCCTTCCAGCCCCCCTTCTCGAAGTGGTGGTGCAGCGGCGCCATCCGAAGGATGCGCTGGCCGGTGCCGGTGCGGCGCTTGGTCCACTTGAACCAGCTCACCTGCAGCATCACCGACAGGGCCTCGACGACGAAGATGCCGCCCATGATGGCCAGCACGATCTCCTGCCGCACGATGACGGCGATGGTGCCGAGCGCCCCGCCCAGGGCCAGGGCGCCGACATCGCCCATGAAGACCTGGGCCGGATAGGCGTTGAACCACAGGAAGGCCAGGCCCGCGCCGGCCATGGCGGCGCAGAAGATCAGCAGCTCGCCGGCCCCCGGGATGTGCGGCAGCAGCAGGTAGTTGCTGAACACCGCATTGCCGGTCACGTAGGCGAACAGGCCCAGCGCCGAGCCGACCATCACCACCGGCATGATGGCCAGACCGTCGAGCCCGTCGGTGAGGTTCACCGCATTGCTGCTGCCCACGATGACCACATAGGTCATCAGCAGGAAGCCGGCCACGCCCAGCGGGTAGCTGACCTGCTTGAAGAAGGGCAGCAGCAGGTTGGTCTTGTCCGGCAGTTCGCCGCGGAAGCCGCTGACCACCCATTCGAGGAAGAGCTCGGCGACCCGCGCGTTCGAGGTCTCGGCAATCGAGAACAGCAGATAGAAGGCCGCCAGGCCGCCGATCAGCGACTGCCAGAGGTATTTCTCGCGCGAGGACATGCCCTCGGGGTTCTTGTGCACGACCTTGCGCCAGTCGTCGGCCCATCCGATCGCGCCGAAGCCGAAGGTCACGACCATGACGATCCAGACGAAGCGGTTGCTCCAGTCGAACCACAGCAGGGTGCTGACCGCGATGGCCAGCAGGATCAGCACGCCGCCCATGGTCGGCGTGCCGGTCTTGGCCAGGTGTTCCTGGATGCCGTAGGCCCGCACCGGCTGGCCGATCTTCAGCGCGGTCAGGCGACGGATCACCGCCGGGCCCAGGGCCATGCCGATCAGCAGGGCCGTCATCGCGGCCATCACGGCGCGGAAGGTCAGGTACTGCACGACGCGCAGGAAACCGAAGGTCTGCGGATCGAGGGCCTGCAGCCAGGCGGCGAGGGTCACCAGCATGGGCGGCTCCGGGTCGAGGGGGTGGGGGCCTGTTCAGCCATGGCCGGCCTCCGGGGCGGCACGCAGGGCAGCCACCGCGCGTTCCATGCGCATGAAGCGCGAGCCCTTGACGAGCACGCTGGCCGCCGCCGGTGCCTCGCCGAGCGCCGCCACCAGGGCGGCGGTGTCGGCGAAGGCGCGTGCGCCGGGGCCGTAGGCGCGCGCCGCTTCGGCGCAGGCGCTGCCGGCGCACCAGAGCTGCTCGATGCCCTGCTCGCGTGCATGGGCGCCGACCTCGGCATGGAAGGCCGGCCCCTGGTCGCCCACCTCGCCCATGTCGCCCAGCAGCAGCCAGCGCGGGCCGGGCAGGCCGGCCAGCAGCTCGATGGCCGCACGCACGGAATCGGGGTTGGCGTTGTAGCTGTCGTCGACCAGGGCGATGCGGCGGCCGTGCAGCATGGCCGTGCCCAGGGCCGAGCGGCCGGCCACCGGGCGGAAGGCTTCCAGCCCGGCCACCACGGTGGCCAGCGGCACGCCGGCGGCCAGGGCCGCGGCCGTGGCGGCGAGGGCATTGCGCACGTTGTGGCGGCCGGCCAGGGCCAGATGCAGATGGGCCGGGCCGGCCGGCGTCTGCAGCGCGACGGCCCAGCCCTCGCCGGCCCAGCGGGCCTGGCCCTGCACCTCGGCACCGGTCGCGGGGGCGCCGTCCTCGGGCAGGGCGAAGCGAAGCTGCGGCCGGCCAGCCGCCAGGGCCTGCCAGCGCGCGGCATGCGGCTCGTCGGCCGGGTAGACGGCCGTGCCATCCGCCGGCAGGGCGGCGAAGACCGAGCCGTTCTCCTCGGCCACGGCCTCGACGCTGGCCATGAACTCCTGGTGCTCGCGCTGGGCGTTGTTGACCAGGGCCACGGTCGGCCGGGCGAGGGCCGCCAGCTCGGCGATCTCGCCCGGGTGGTTCATGCCCAGCTCGACGACGGCGGCACGATGCGTCGGCCGCAGCCGCAGCAGGGTCAGGGGCAGGCCGATGTCGTTGTTGAAATTGCCCTGGGTGGCCAGCGCCGCCTCGCCCTGCCAGGCGCGCAGGATGGCGGCCAGCATCTGGGTGACGGTGGTCTTGCCATTGCTCCCGGTCACGGCGATCAGCGGCAGGCTGAACTGCGCGCGCCAGGCCGCACCGAGCTGGCCGAGCGCACGGCGGCTGTCGGCCACCACCAGGCCGGGCAGGCCGGCGGCGGCCAGCCGGTCCGCGTCGTCCACCAGCGCGGCCAGCGCGCCGGCGGCACGGGCCTGCGGCAGGAAATCGTGTGCATCGAAGCGTTCGCCGCGCAGGGCCACGAAGAAGTCGCCGGCCTGCAGGCTGCGCGTGTCGCTGTGCACGCGGGCCAGCGGGGTTGCCCCCTCGCCGACGAGGCGGCTGCCGGGCAGCAGGGCGGCCAGCTGGTCCAGCCGGGCCAGGGGGGGGACGGCTTGGGCGGGCAGGCTCATGCGCGGGCTCCGTTCAGCCAGGCCTGCAGGGCGGTCTCGGCCTCGGCCACGTCGGACAGGGGATGCTTGACGCCGGCGATCTCCTGCGTCGTTTCGTGGCCCTTGCCGGCGATCAGCAGCACATCGGCCGCCGTGCAGGCCGCGACGGCGGCGGCGATGGCGGCGCGGCGGTCGGGCTCGATCATGGCCAGCTGCGGCCGCTGCAGGCCGGCGGCCACCTCGGCCAGCAGGGCCTGCGGGTCCTCGCTGCGCGGGTTGTCGCTGCTGAGCCAGACGCGGTCGGCGCCGGCCTCGGCGGCGGCCGCCATCCGGGGGCGCTTGCTGCGGTCGCGGTCGCCGCCGCAGCCGAAGAGCACGGCCAGCCGGCCGCCGCGGGCCGTGGCCAGGGGGCGCAGCGTGGCCAGGGCCTGGGCCAGGGCGTCGGGGGTGTGCGCATAGTCGACCAGCACCGCCGGCTGCGGCGCCCTGCCGAGCTGCACGCGCTGCATGCGGCCGGGCACCGGGCCGAGTGCCGCGCAGGCCGCGACCACGGCCGGCAGCGGGTGGCCCAGCGCGCGCAGCGCGCCGATCACGCCCAGCAGGTTGTCGACATGGAAGTCGCCGAGCAGGCGGGTGGCCAGCGGCAGGCGGGTTTCGCCCGCCGGGCCGTGCTCGACCACGGTGAAGGCCAGGCCGTCGGGACCGAGCTGGTGGTCGACCGCGCGCAGCCGCGCGCCGGCCTGACCGCGCGCCGAGGTGGTCCAGCAGGCCGGGCCCTCGCCACGGGCTTCGCGGACGGCCAGCCCGGCCGCCTGCGCGGCGACCTCGGCGTCGTCGACGTTCAGCACCGCGGCCTGCAGGCCGGGCCAGTCGAAGAGCCGACGCTTGGCCGCCGCGTAGGCGGCCATGCTGCCGTGGAAGTCCAGGTGGTCCTGACTGAAATTGGTGTAGATCGCGACGCGGATCGGCAGGCCGTCCAGCCGGGACTCGACCAGGCCGATGGACGAGGCCTCGATCGCCACCGCCTTCAGCCCGCCGTCGACCATGCCGCGCAGCGCGCGCTGCAGCTGCACCGGGTCGGGCGTGGTGAAGCCGGTCGGCACCAGCATGGCCGCGCCGCCGCCGACCGGACCCAGGCCCAGGGTGCCGATCACGCCGGCCGGTCGCTCCAGGGCGGACAGCAGCTGCGCGATCCACCAGCTCGACGAGGTCTTGCCGTTGGTGCCCGTGACGGCGACGACGTCCAGCGCCATGCCCGGCAGGCCGAAGAAGGCCGCGGCCAGCGGGCCGGCGGCGGCCTTCAGTCCCGCCACGGCGGCGGTGCGCTGGCGGATGGGCAGGGGCCAGTCGGCGCTCCAGGCGGCCAGGCCTTCGGCCTCGACCAGGGCCACCTGCGCGCCGTGCAGGAAGGCGTCATGCACGTGCGCGCGCGGGTCGCGGGCCAGGCCGGGCCAGGCGATGAAGGCCTCGCCCGCCGCCAGGCGTCGGCTGTCGCTGGACAGGCCCTTCGAGCCGCTGGCACGCAGCCAGGCCAGGGCCTCGCCGACGCTGCCGAGCTGCACCACGCCGTCGAGCGGGCCGAGGGTTTGCGGGGCGGGCATCAGAAGCTCTCCTCCACCGCGCCCTGGCCGCTGCCCCGTGCGACGATGCGCGGCTCGACGGCCAGGTCCGGCGTGACCCCCAGGGTCTGCAGGCTCTGCTGGACGACGTCGCTGAAGACCGGTGCGGCCACCAGGCCGCCGAAGTACTGGCCCTTGCTCGGCTCCTCGACCATCACCGCGACGACGATGCGCGGCGCGCTGACCGGCGCCAGGCCGACGAACCACGAGCGGTAGCGCTTGGCCGCGTAGCCCTTGCCTTCCTGCACGTGGGCGGTGCCGGTCTTGCCGCCCACGCTGTAGGCCTGCGTCTGCGCGAGCGGTGCGGTGCCGCCGGGGCCCGCGGCCAGCTGCAGCATCTGGCGCACCTCGCGGGCGGTCTCGGCGCTGAACACGCGCTCGCCGGCGGCCGGTTCGCTGCGGCGCTGCAGGGTCACGGGGATGATCTCGCCGTCGCGCGCGAAGACGGTGTAGGCCCGCGCGAGCTGCAGCAGCGAGGCCGACAGGCCGTAGCCGTAGCTCATCGTCGCCTTCTCGATCGGCCGCCAGCTGCGGTAGGGCCGCAGCCGGCCGCTGGCGGCGGCCGGAAACTCGACGCGCGGCTTCTGGCCCAGGCCGACCGCGGTGAACAGCTCCCACATCTCGCGCGATTCGAGCGTCTGCGCGATCTTCACCGTGCCGACGTTGCTGGACTTCTGCACGATCTCCGCCACCGTCAGCACGCCATGCGGATGCGCGTCGCTGATCGTCGAACCGGTGATGCTGATGCGGCCCGGGGCGGTGTCGATGCGCGTGTCGGGCTGGATGCGGTGACGCTCCAGCGCAAGCCCTGCGATGAAGGGCTTCATCGTCGAACCGGGCTCGAAGGTGTCGGTCAGCGCGCGGTTGCGCAGCTGCTCGCCCTTCAGCCGGGCACGGTCGTCCGGCCGGTAGCTGGGCAGGTTGGCCAGGGCCAGCAGCTCGCCGGTCTGCACATCGAGCACGACCACGCTGCCGCCCTTGGCGCCATGCTGGGTCACGGCCTGCGCCAGGCGCTGGTAGGCAAAGAACTGGATCTTGCTGTCGATCGACAGCCGCAGATCCTGGCCATCGACGGCCGGCAGGGTTTCGCCGACGGCCTCCACCACCTCGCCGAGCCGGTTGCGGATCACGCGGCGGCTGCCGTCCTGGCCGGACAGGCTGCCGTCGAAGGTCTTCTCGACCCCTTCGAAGCCGCGATCCTCGGCGTCGGTGAAGCCGACCACATGCGCCGCGGCCTCGGCCTCGGGGTAGAGGCGCTTGTCCTCGTGCATCAGGTGCACGCCCGGCAGGGCCAGGCCCTGCACGGCCCGGGCCGTGTCTTCGCTGACGCGCCGGCGCAGGTAGACGAACTTGTCGTTGGCGGCCAGGCGCTGCTCCAGCTCCTCGGGCTTGTAGCCGAGCAGCTTGGCCAGCGGCCGGCGGGCGGCACGGTCGGCCGCACGCTGGCCCATGTCCTTGGGAATGGCCCAGACGGTGGGCGCTGCGACGCTGGTGGCGAGCAGCAGGCCGTTGCGGTCCATGATGCGGCCGCGCTTGGCCGGCAGGTCCAGCTTGCGGGCGTAGTTGCGCTCGCCCTTCTGCTGGTAGAAGTCGTTGTGGATCAGCTGGATCCAGGCCGCCCGGCCCACCAGGCCGAGAAAGCCCAGGCCGATCAGCGCGACCAGGAACTTGGCGCGCCAGGGCGGCGTGCGCGAGGCCAGCAGCGGGCTGTTCGAATAGCGCACGCTGCGCACATGCGCAGCCGCCGTCTGGCGCCAGGGCGCGGCGGTGCTGCCGCGCGGGCTGCGTTCGGCGCGGCTCACCGCAGCGCCTCCGAGGCCACGGCCTCCGGCTGCGAAAGGGCGGTCCGCTCCGCCGCCGGCCGCTCGCCCAGCTGCGGGCCCTGGCTGGCCGGCCAGCGCGCGATGCCGGCCGGCAATTCGATGTAGAGGGTGTGGCCGGGGCTGGCGGGCTGCATGGCCAGCTTCTCGCGCGCAAGCTGCTGCACGCGCATCGGCGTGGCCTGGGCGCGGCGCTCGGCCTCCAGCACCTCGCGCTCGGCCTCCAGGCGCAGGGCCTGCTGCTCGGCCACGAAGATCGCGTGGGTCAGCATGCGGCTGCGGTAGCTGACCTGGACCAGCCAGAGGCTGCTGGCCAGCAGGGCCAGCAGCAGCACGGTCGTCAGGCGCAGGTTCATGCCACGGCCTCCCCGTCGAGGCGCTCGGCCACGCGCAGCACGGCCGAGCGTGCGCGCGGGTTGCGGGCCAGTTCGGCCGCGCCGGGCTTGATCCGCCCGATGGCACGCAGCTTCAGCGCGGGCCCGCGGCCGCCGGCCCAGTAGTCGGGCGAGCGGCGGTCGACCACCGCCCGGCTTTCGCCGGCGATGAAGGTCTTGACGATGCGGTCTTCCAGCGAGTGGAAGCTGATCACCGCCAGGCGGCCCCCGGCACGCAGCCGGGCGAGGGCTGCGGCCAGCGCCTCGCGGAGCTCGTCCAGCTCGGCATTGACGCGAATCCGAAGGGCTTGAAAGGTGCGAGTCGCCGGGTCCTGGCCGGGCTCGCGGGTCCGGACCGCACTTGCCACGACCGTGGCGAGCTGGCGGGTGCGCTGCAGCGGCTCGCCGCGTTCGCGGCTAGCGACAAGCGCCCTTGCAATCGGGCCAGCAAACCGTTCTTCGCCGTAGTCACGGATCACCTCGGTGATTTCGCGCAGCTCGGCGCGGGCCAGGAAATCGGCGGCACTCTCGCCGCGCGTCGGATCCATGCGCATGTCCAGCGGGCCGTCGAAACGGAAGCTGAACCCGCGCTCGGGGGTGTCGATCTGCGGGCTGCTGACGCCCAGGTCCAGCAGCAGGCCGTCGATCTGCGGCAGGCCCCGGGCTTCGAGCACCGTGGCCAGCTCGCTGAAGGGCGCATGCACGATGCTGAAGCGCGGATCCTCGATGCGGCGCGGGCCCTGCTGGGCGTCGGCCACCGCGTCCGGATCGCGGTCGATCGCGATCAGCCGGCCCGCCGGGCCGAGGCGTTCAAGGATCGCGCGGCTGTGGCCGCCGCGGCCGTAGGTGCCGTCCACGTACAGGCCGTCGGGCTTGTGCACCAGGGCCTCGACCGATTCGTTCAGCAGCACCGTGGCGTGCGCGGGCGAACCGTCGCCATGGCTCGGGGCGACCGGCGCGGGGGCGGGCCGGGGAGGGCGCTTTGCCATGCCGACCTCAGAAGATCGCGTTGGCCAGCGACTCGGGCATCGGCTGGGCGATGACCTCGGCCTCCTGGGCGGCGTAGCGGACCGGATCCCACAGCTCGAAGTAGCTGCCCATGCCCATCAGCAGCACGTCGCGGACCAGGCCGCCGGCGCTGCGCAGTTCGGGCGAGATCAGCACGCGGCCGGCGCCATCCACGCTGACGTCCATGGCGCTGCCCAGAAAGATGCGCTTCCAGCCGTCGGCGCTCATCGGCAGCGCCACCAGCTTCTCGCGGAACTGCTCCCAGACCGGGCGCGGATACAGGCGCAGGCAGCCGCTCGGATGCTTGGTGAGGGTGAGCTCGCCTTTCGCGGACGCGTCGAGCAGCTCGCGATGGCGGGTCGGGACGGTCATCCGTCCCTTCCCGTCCAGCGCGAGCGCTGAGGTCCCCTGAAAGTGCAGCAGCGACACACAACTCCACTAAAGTGCATTTTTTCCCACTGTAGCGGAGGGGCAAGCCCGGGGTCAAGCTGCGCACATGTGATTTCTTCAATGAAATCAAGCACTTATCGGCGATTTTTGCGACGCGGAGCCGCTGAAAAAATCAGCCAGAAACAAGGACATGCAAGCATGTCTGGAAGTGCAAAGTGAAGACCCTAATGCAAGCGAGGCCCTCAAGGGGCCTCGCTTCTTCGGGGGGAGGCGGGTCGATCCGCGAGCGCTTGCGGGGACGCGCTCGCGGACGGCTTCAGGCCCTCACCGGGTCTCCGGCGGCCGCGAGACCGTAGTGCGCCTCGATCTGCGCCCAGGCTTCCTCGGCGGTCTCGACGAAGTGGAAGAGGGCCAGGTCCTTGGCGCTGATCATGCCGGTCTCGACCAGCCAGTCGAAGTCGATCAGCCTTTGCCAGAAGCTGCGGCCGACCAGCAGGATGGGCCGCCGCCGCACCTTGCCGGTCTGCTGCAGGGTCAGCACTTCGAACAGTTCGTCGAGCGTGCCGAAGCCGCCGGGCAGGCAGACCAGGGCGATGCTGCGCATCAGGAAGTGCATCTTCCGCAGCGCGAAGTAGTGGAAGCGGAAGCTGAGTGCCGGCGTGATGTAGGGGTTCGGCGCCTCTTCGTGCGGCAGCACGATCGACAGGCCGATGCTCGGCCCGCCCGCTTCGGCCGCGCCGCGGTTGCCGGCTTCCATGATGCCGGGGCCGCCGCCGGTCACGACGACGATGGGCTGGGCGAGCGTGCGCGAGGCGGTGGTGGCCAGCGCCGCGAAGCGCCGCGCTTCTTCGTAGTAGGCCGACATGGCCAGGCCCTGGCGGGCGCGCTGCAGCGCCGCTTCGGCCTCGGCGCGGTCGGCGGCCGCGCCCAGGGCGGCTTCGGCCTCGGCCAGGCGCTGCCGGGCGACGGCGGGCTCGGCGATCCGGGCGCTGCCGAAGATCACCACGGTGGCCTCGATGCCGTGCTCCTGCTGGATCAGCTCGGGCTTGAGCAGCTCCAGCTGCATGCGCACCGGGCGCAGTTCCTCGCGCAGCAGGAAGTCGCGGTCGGTGAAGGCCAGCTCGTAGCTGCTGCCGGGCTGGGGCCGTCCGGGAGGGGGCGGGGTGAGGGTGGCTTCCTGCTGGGCGCTGGGGAAATTGCGGCCGGCCAGGGGTTCGGGCGACACGGATCGGGCTTCGTTCATGCGCCGCAGCTTAACGGCCGGCGACCGCGGCCCCGGGCACGGCCGGGTCGCAGACGCTGCAGCCCGGCCGGCGCTTCAGGCCGATCTCGGTCCATTCCATGCTGCGGCCGTCGAGCATCTGCAAGCGGCCGGCCAGCGAGCGGCCGCTGCCGGCCAGCAGCTTGATCGCCTCGGCCGCCTGCATGGCGCCGACGATGCCGACCAGCGGCGCGAACACGCCCATGGTGGCGCAGCGCACGGCATCGGCCGGCGCCTCGGGCGGGAAGAGGCAGGCGTAGCAGGGGGCGTCGGCCGGCACCGCGGGGTCGCCGTCGTGGCCGCGGCTGTCGAACACGCTGATCTGCCCGTCGAAGCGGATCGCCGCGCCCGAGACCAAGGGCTTGCGATGCGCGACGCAGGCCCGGTTGACCGCATGGCGGGTGTCGAAGTTGTCGCTGCAGTCCAGCACCACGTCGGCGCCAGCCACCAGCGCGTCCAGCTGCTCGGGGCCGGCGCGCTCGACCCGGGCCTCGACCTGCACCTCGGGGTTGATCGCCGCCATCGACTGGGCGGCCGAGCGGGCCTTGGGCTGGCCGACCCGCGCCAGGTCGTGCGCGATCTGGCGCTGCAGATTGGTCAGGTCGACCACGTCGGGATCGACCACGGTGATGCGGCCCACGCCCGCGCTGGCCAGGTAGAGCAGCACCGGCGAGCCCAGGCCGCCCGCGCCGATGACCAGGGCGTGGGCGGCCAGCAGGCGTTCCTGGCCCTCGATGCCCAGTTCCTCCAGCAGGATGTGGCGGCTGTAGCGCAGCAGTTGCTCGTCGTTCATCGCATGGGACGGCCCGCGGGGACTGTAAACGACAAGGACCGCCGCCGCGGTCCTTGGGGGGGAGGGGGCGGTCGCATGGACCCCCGCCCTCAGTTGGCCTTGGCGTCCTCGGCCTTGCGCTCGGTCTGCGTCTTCGACACGACCACCGGCTTGCCCTTCAGGCGGTTGAGCGCCTGCTGCAGCGGAAAGTCCTCCGCGGTGCCGAACTCGGGCAGCGGCTTGGGGCCGTCCTTGGACTTGGCGGCTTCCTCCAGCTTCTTCAGCGCCGCCTCGCGGGCCTTCTCGCGCTCGGCATCCTTGGCTTCCTCGCCCTGGCCGCTGGTGATGTGCTTTTCCAGGTCGGCTTCGCGGGTGCGCAGCACGCTGAACAGATTGCCCTCGGCGGTCTCGTCGATCCAGACATCCGGCACGATGCCCTTGGCCTGGATCGAACGGCCGCTCGGCGTGTAGTAGCGGGCGGTGGTGATCTTGAGCGCGGTGTCCTGCGTGATCTGGCGCACGGTCTGCACCGAGCCCTTGCCGAAGGTCTGGCTGCCCATGACGGTTGCGCGCTTGTGGTCCTGCAGCGCGCCGGCCACGATCTCGCTGGCCGAGGCCGAGCCTTCGTTGACCAGCACCACCATCGGCACGTTCTTCAAACCCGCCGGCAGCTTCTTCAGCGGGTCGTCGCCGCGGCGCGAGTAGTCGCCCGGGTTGGCCTTGTAGGTGGCCTTGGAATCGGCGATCTGGCCGTTCGTCGAGACGACGGTCACGTCCTTGGGCAGGAAGGCCGCCGAAATCGCGACGGCGCCCTCCAGCAGGCCGCCCGGGTCGTTGCGCAGGTCGAGCACGAAGCCCTTGATCGTCGGGTCCTGCTTGTAGAGCTCGGCCACCTTGCTGGCGAAATCCTCGACCGTGCGGTCCTGGAACTGGCTGACGCGGACCCAGGCGTAGCCCGGCTCGATCAGCTTGGCCCGCACGCTCTGGGTGCGGATCTCCTCGCGGGTGATCGTCACCGGGAAGGTCTTGCTCTCGGCCTTGCGGAAGATGGTGAGGATGACCTTGGTGTTGGGCTCCCCGCGCATCTTCTTGACCGCCTGGTCCAGGCTGAGGCCCTTGACCGCGGTGTCGTCGATCTTGGTGATCAGGTCGCCGCTCTTCAGGCCGGCCCGGAAGGCCGGCGAGCCCTCGATCGGCGAGACGACCTTGACGAGGCCGTCTTCCATGCCGATCTCGATGCCGACGCCGACGAACTTGCCCGTCGTGCCTTCGCGGAATTCCTTGAAGCTCTTCTTGTCGAAGAAGACCGAGTGGGGGTCGAGGCCGGAGACCATGCCGCTGATCGCGTCGGTGATCAGCTTCTTCTCGTCCACCGGCTCGACGTAGTCCGACTTGACCAGGCTGAAGACCGCGGCCAGCTGCTGCAACTCCTCCAGGGGCAAGGGCGAGAGCTGGCCACGCGCAGCCGCCTGGAACTGCATGGTGGTCAGTGCGCCCGCCAGGGCGCCGACCGCCACGAAACCCGCCATCTTCAAAGTCGCACCCATGAGCCAACGCTCCTCGAAATCCTGCGATCCAGTATAGGACCCGGTCCAGAGCCCGACCGGCCAGCGGGGACCCTCGCCCCCGCTTTGTCGGCCCGGCGCCCCGCGGGCTTCCCCGGGGCGCGGATCCCGTGATTTCAGGCTTCGCGCGGAAAGGTCACCACGTGGTCCACCTCGGCGCGGATGCCGATCCACTCGCCGAGCTGGTGGTCATGGTGGCTGGGCACGTGGGCCAGCACCTGCTCGCCGCTGGCCAGGCGCAGGGTGTAGAGAAACTCCGAGCCGCGGAAGGCCTTGCGTTCGATGCGGGCCTTCACCGGGCTCGCGTCGTCGTGGACGATGTCGTCCGCCCGCAGCAGCACGTCGCAGTCGCCGTCGCGCACCCCTTCGATGGCGGCGTCGCGCAGCGGACCCAGGGCGGTGTGCACCTGCCATGAGCCGGGGCCGCCCTCGGCGCGGGCCGGGGTGAAGACCCCGTGGCCGATGAAGTCGGCCACGAAACGGGTGGCCGGCCGGTGGTAGAGCCGGTAGGCGCTGTCCCATTGCGCCAGGCGGCCCTGGTGCATCACGCCGATCACATCACCCAGGGCAAAGGCTTCGAGCTGGTCGTGGGTGACGAAGAGCGCGGTGGTGCCGGTCTGCTTCAGGATGCCGCGCAGCTCCTGGGCCAGGCGCTCGCGCAGGTCCACGTCCAGGCTGGAGAAGGGCTCGTCGAGCAGCAGCAGCGCCGGCTGGGGCGCCAGCGCCCGGGCCAGGGCGATGCGCTGCTGCTGGCCGCCGGAGAGCTCGTGGGGCGCACGCTCGGCGGCATGGCCCAGGCCGACCAGGTCCAGCAGCTCGGCCACGCGGGCCTTCTGCGCCGCGCGGGGCTGGCCGTGCAGGCCGAAGGCCACGTTCTGCGCCACGGTCAGGTGCGGGAACAGGGCGTAGTCCTGGAAGACCATGCCGATGCGGCGCTGCTCGGGCGGCAGCTGCAGGCCCGTCGCGGCCTCGCCGATCACCCGCTCGTCCAGCACGATGCGGCCGCCGGCCAGCGGCTCCAGGCCGGCGATCGCCCGCAGCAGCGAGGTCTTGCCGCAGCCCGAGGGGCCGATCAGCACGCCGATCTCGCCGGCCGCCAGCAGGAAGCTCACGGCGTCGACGGCCGGGGCCTGCGGCGCCCGGCCGTAGCGCAGGCTGACCGCCTCGACGGCCAGCGCCACCCGACCGCCGGCGCCGCGCTCGGCGGCCGGGCTCAGCGGCGTGCGGGAATAGGCCGGTCCTTGCATCCGCCTATCATAGCGACCGGACCCCGAATGACATTCGTTCGCATTCTTGTTGACCCGCCGGTTGCCGCGGGCGCCCCCTGCCCATGCGTGGCCTGAGCCTGTTTGCCTGCGCCCTTCTGGCCCTGCCCCTGTTCGGGGTGCTGGGGGCATGGGTCCATCCGCAGGCGGGCAGCTGGGCCCTGCTGCTGCACCAGCTGCAGACCGTGCTGCCGGCCTACGCCCTGCAGTCCCTGCTGCTGGCCGCGGGCGTGGCGCTCGGCACCGCGCTGCTGGGCGGCATGACGGCCGCGGCGGTCACCCTTTTCGAATTTCCCGGCCGACGCGTCTTCGAATGGGCGCTCTTGCTGCCGCTGGCCATGCCGGCCTATGTGCTGGCCTATGCGGCGACCGACTTCCTGCAGTTCAGCGGTCCGCTGCAGACCGGGCTGCGCGCGCTGACCGGCGCCCAGGGCCCGCTCTGGCCCGATGTGCGCAGCCTGCCCGGGGCGATCGTGCTGTTCACGCTCGCGCTCTATCCCTACGTCTACCTGCTCACGCGCGGCGCCTTGCTCGAACGCGGGGTGCACCTGATGGAGGCGGCCCGTCTGCTGGGGGCCGGCCTGGGCCGCCGCATCACCGCGGTGGCCCTGCCGCTGGCCCGGCCGGCCCTGGCCGCGGGCGTGGCCCTGGCGCTGATGGAGACGCTGGCCGACTACGGGGTCGGCAGCTACTTCGGCCTGACCACCTTCACCACCGGCATCTACAAGGCCTGGCTGGTGGCCGACGACCGCATCGCCGCAGCCCAGCTCGCGACCGTGCTGCTGGCGCTGGTGGCCCTGCTGCTCACCCTGGAACGCCGGGCCCAGGCCCGGCTGCGCTTTGCCGGCAGCCGCCGCGGCGCCGCGGCCGCGCAGGAGGCCCGCCCGGTGCGCCTGCAGGGCCGCCGCGCCGTGCTGGCCTGGGCCCTGTGCGCGCTGCCGGTGCTGCTGGGCTTTCTGCTGCCGGTGGCGGTGCTGCTGTTCCAGGTGGCCCGTGAATCGATGCATGGCGGGCCCGAGGGCCTCGGCGGCCTGCCCGGGAACCGTTTCGGCGACTGGGCCCGCAACAGCCTGAGCCTGTCGGCCAGCGCCGCGGCACTGGCCGTGCTGCTGGCCCTGCTGCTGGCGGCGGTGCTGCGCGGGCTGGGCCGGCGGGTCGGGCCGCCGGACTGGGGCGCGCGCCTCGGGCCGCCGCTGATCCGGCTGACCGCGCTGGGCTATGCGGTGCCGGGCGCGGTGATCGCCGTCGGTCTGCTGCTGCCGCTGGCCACGCTGCAGGCCCTGGCGCCCGGGAGCGCCCTGGCGCAGACCCTGACCAGCGTCTTCACCGGCACCGTCACCGGCCTGATCTATGCCTACCTGGTGCGCTTCACCGCGGTGGCGCTGCAGTCGGTCGAAGCCGGCTATGCGCGCATTCCGGTCAGCCAGGACGACAGTGCGCGCATGCTCGGGGCCGGTCCGCTGCGGCTCTTCGCCGGCGTGCATCTGCCGCTGCTCGGCCGCTCGGCCGGTGCCGCTGCGCTGCTGGTCTTCGTCGACGTGATGAAGGAGCTCCCGGCCACCCTGGTGCTGCGCCCCTTCGACCGCGACACCCTCGCCGTGGTGGCCTACAACCTGGCCCGCGACGAGCGCCTGGCCGAAGCGGCGCTGCCCTCGCTGGCCATCGTCGCCGTCGGTCTGGTGCCGGTCATCCTCTTGAGCCGCGCCTTGCGCGCGCGCTGAAGCCGGCCCGCTGTCCGCCATGTCGCGCCGGCTGCACGAAGACGACAAGGTCTCCAACCCGAGCGACGTGCCCTCGCTGGCGGCCCTTGCCGCGGCGGCCGGCGCCGACGGCCCGCGCCGCCGCCTGCTGCTCGGCGGCCTCGGGGCTGCGCTGCTGCCGGCCTGCGCGGCCGGCGGGGCCGGCCAGGTCGTGGCGCCGGCCGCTGGCGAGGCCGGCGAGCGCATGCTCGGCTTCCGCCCGGTGCCCAGCGCCACCGGTGACCAGGTTCTCGTGCCCGAGGGCTACCGCGCACAGCCCCTGCTGCCCTGGGGCACACCGATCGATGGCCGCGCGCCGCCCTTCCGACCCGATGCCGGCAACACCGCCGAGGAGCAGCTGCGCCAGATCGGCGACAACCACGACGGCCTGGCCTACTTCGGCTTCGACGCCGACGGCCGAGGCCCGGGCCTGCGCAGCGACGAAGGCCTGCTGCTGATCAACCACGAGTACATCAACCCCGAGTACTTCTTCGGCCCGCCGCCCCCCGGCCTGTCGGCGGACGCGCTCGCCCGCGAGCGGGTCCGCAAGGCCCAGGCCGGCCATGGCGCCTCGGTCGTCCATGTGCGGCGGCAGGCCGACGGTCGCTGGCAGCAGGTCGAGGGGGCCCGCCTGAGCCGCCGCCTGCATGCCCACACGCCGATGCGCCTGTGCGGCCCCGCCGCCGGTCATGTCCTGCTGCGCACCGCCGCCGACCCGGGCGGCCGCCAGGTGCTGGGCATGCTCGGCAACTGCGGCAGCGGGCGTACGCCCTGGGGCACCTACCTGAGCTGCGAGGAGAACTTCCACGGCTACTTCGGCTGGTCCGGCCGGCGCGCCGCGACCCCGCTCGAAGCGCGCTATGGCCTGAGCCGCGAGGGCTTCGGCCTGGCCTGGCATGCCTGCGATCCGCGCTTCGACCTGGACCTCCATCCGCACGAGGCCCACCGCTTCGGCTGGGTTGTCGAGATCGATCCCTTCGACCCGGATGCCCTGCCGCGCAAGCAGACCGCGCTGGGCCGCTTCAAGCACGAGAACGCCGAAGTCGTGCTCGACCCCGACGGCCGGGTCGTCGTCTACATGGGCTGCGACGAGCGCAACGAATACCTCTACAAATTCATTTCCGAGGGCCGCTTCGACCCCCGCGCGCCGCGCAGTGCGGCCAACCGCCGCCTGCTGGAGCGCGGCACCCTGCATGTCGCCCGCTTCGAATCCGGGGGAGGCCACTGGATTCCGCTGGTCCATGGCCAGCACGGCCTGACGGCGGCCCACGGCTTCCACGACCCGGGCGAGGTGCTGGTGCGCGCGCGCCAGGCCGCCGACCGCGTCGGCGCGACGCCGATGGACCGGCCCGAGTGGATGGCCGCCCATCCGCGGGTACCCGGCGAGGTCTATGCCAGCCTGACCCACAACCCGCAGCGCGGCGGCGACACGCTCAATCCCATCGACGGCCGCGGCCCAGCCGGTGCCGCGCGGCCGCCGGTCGACGGGCCCAATCCGCGCCCCGACAACGTCTGGGGCCACATCCTGCGCTGGCGCGAGGCCGGGGGCCGGGCGGCCGCGCTGCACTTCGAATGGGATCTCTTCGCGCTGGCCGGCCAGCCCGGAATCGGCGGCGCGCGCGCGCCCTCGGCCAATCTGCACGCCGGCAACCTGTTCAACAGTCCGGACGGCCTGGCCTTCGATGCCTTCGGCCGCCTGTGGATCCAGACCGACGGCAACTGCAGCAACCGCGGCGATTTCGCGCAGATGGGCAACAACCAGATGCTGGCGGCGGATCCCGCCAGCGGCGAGATCCGGCGCTTCCTCGTCGGACCCTCGGGCTGCGAGGTCAGCGGCCTGGCCTGGACGCCTGACCGCCGCACCCTGTTCGTCAACATCCAGCATCCGGGCGAGATCGCCCGCGGCCCCGGCCGCCATCCGCGGCTGGCGGCCGACCCCGATCCGGCCCGCCTCGCGGCCGAGCCCACCCTGATGTCGGCCTGGCCTGCCTCGCAGACCGGCGAGCCGCCGTCCCGGCCGCGCTCGGCGACGGTGGCGGTCTGGCGCGAGGACGGCGGGCCGGTCGGCGGCTGAGCGCACGCCACGCCGCGGCCCCGGGGGCTGTCACCCGGCTTTCACGAAGGCTCCGAAGAATGGCCGGCGTCCTGACGACCCACCGACCGCGCCATGAGCCTCGAACCGAACACGCCGAACACCTACGACGACGACGCCATCGTCAACCCCTCCGCCAACGTCCATTTCGGCGAGGTCGTCGCCGCCCGCCTCAGCCGCCGCCAGGTGCTGCGCAGCGGCTTCGGCGCGACGGCCGCAGCCCTGTTCGGCAGCAGCGCGCTGAGCGCCTGCGGCGGGGGCGGCGGCAGCGACGAGCCGGCCGCGCGCACGCTGCGCCTGGGCTTCACCGCGGTCGACAAGAACCAGAACGACCTGGTGACCGTGCCGGCGGGCTACCAGGTCGCGATCCTCCACGCGTTGGGCGACCCGCAGCACTTCGGCGATGCGTCCTGGGCCGGCGACGGCAGCGAGAGTGCCGACTCCTACAACCGCCGCATCGGCGACGGCCACGACGGCATGCACTTCTTCGGCCTGTCCGAGACCGGCAGCTACCAGGCCGAGCGCTCGGATCGCGGCCTGCTCTGCGTGAACCATGAGTACGTGGTCGCGCCCTACGGCCTCCACCCGAGCGGCATGACGGCCGGTGCGGTGCGCGTGGCGTCCGAGGTCGACAAGGAAATCGCCGCCCACGGCGTCAGCGTGGTGGAAGTCCGCCGCGGCAGCAGCGGCAACGCGGTCAGCATGGTGCGCGGCTCGCGCTTCAACCGCCGCATCACCTCGGCCACCCTGATGGCCTTCGGGGGCCCGGTGCGCGGTTCGGACCTGGTCAAGACGGCCGACTCGCCGGCCGGCACCCACACCCGCGGCACCAACAACAACTGCGCCAACGGCTACACGCCCTGGGGCACCTACCTGACCTGCGAGGAGAACTACCTCAACGTCATCAGCCGCGCCGCCGGCGACAACGCGCTGCGCAGCGCCAAGGAAGTGAGCGGCCTGAACCGCTACGGCCTGCCGCAGAACCGCGTCAGCCCCTACCGCTGGGACACCGTGAGCAGCAGCGATGCGCGCTATGCGCGCTTCAGCTCCTCGGTCACCGCGGCCAGCGCCGACCTGGACTACCGCAACACCATCAACACCTTCGGCTGGGTCGTCGAGATCGATCCCTTCCAGCCCGACTCGGTGCCCGTCAAGCGCAGCGCGCTGGGCCGCTTCAACCACGAAGGTGCGTGGCCCGCGCCGGCCGTGGTCGGCCAGCCCATCGTCATCTATTCGGGCGACGATGCGCGCAACGAGTACATCTACAAGTACGTCTCCAACGCCACCTGGCGCGCCAGCGACGTCAACGGCGGCCTGGCTGCCGGCGCCCGTTACCTGGACGACGGCAAGCTCTACGTCGCCAAGTTCAATGCCGACGGCAGCGGCCAGTGGGTCGAGCTCAGCTTCGGCGTGAACGGCCTGGACGCCTCCAACGCCCTCTACCCCTTCGCCGACCAGGCCGATGTGCTGGTGCACTGCCGCCTGGCCGCCGACTCGGTGGGTGCGACCAAGATGGACCGGCCGGAGTGGGGTGCCGTGCACCCGAACAATGGCGAGGTCTACATGACCCTGACCAACAACAACGCCTCGAACCGCGTCGCCCCGACGGCCACCCCCACCGGCCGCCAGGCCCGCCCGGACGCCGCCAACCCGCGCTTCTACAACGACGGCGAGGGCAACACCGGCAACCCCAATGGCCACATCATCCGCTGGAAGGAAACCGGCGCCACCAGCTTCAGCTGGGACATCTACCTCTTCGGTGCCGAGAACGACGCGGCCGCGGACGTGAACCTCTCGGGCCTGACGGCGGCCAACGATTTCTCCAGCCCGGACGGCCTGTGCTTCGACCCGCGCGGCCTGCTGTGGATCCAGACCGATGACGGCGCCTACACCGACGTCACGAACTGCATGATGCTCGCCGCGCTGCCCGGCCGCGTGGGGGACGGCGGCCCGGCCACCGCGGTCGGCGGCACCGCCACGATCAAGGGCGCGAACGCGACGACCGACACCCTGCGTCGCTTCCTGGTCGGCCCGAAGGACTGCGAGATCACCGGCTTTGCCATCACCCCGGACGGCAAGACCATGTTCGTGAACGTGCAGCACCCCGGTGAGGGCAGTGCCAACCTCGGCGCCGGCCTGATCAGCCACTGGCCGGCCAGCCAGACCGATGCGGCCTCCACCGCCCGGCCCCGCTCGGCCACCGTGGTCATCACCCGCAGCGACGGCGGCGAAATCGGCCTGGCCTGAGCCCGGCGCGCCGGCCGGTCCGGCCGGCTGCGCCCCTACCATCCGAACCGCGGCAGCTGCCGCGGTTTTTTCATGGGGTCAGGATGGGCATGCGCGAGGGGATGGGGGCCGGAGCCCTGGGGAAAAGGCGTCTGGGGCTGCTGCTGCTGGGGCTGTTCGGCCTGGCCGGCTGCACCGTGCTCGGCGTGGCCGGGGCGGCCGCGGGGGCGGCGGTGTCGGTGGCCGGCGCCGTCGTCAGCACGGGCGTGACGGTGGGCGGCAAGGTCATCGGCGCGGGCGTCGATGCACTCCGCGAGGACGAGGACGAGAAGGCCGCCCGGGAAGCGCGGGAAGCCCGCGAGGCCCAGGCCGCCCGGACGGCCCAGGCCCAGGCCCGACCCTGAAGCGGGCGTGGCGGGCCGGGCTGCCGCCGCCCGCCTTCAGTCCACCGGCGTCAGCTTGGCCACGCTCAGGGCCAGCCACTTGATGCCGTGGCGGCCGAAGCGCACCTGGGCGCGGGCGTCGGCGCCGCTGCCTTCCAGGGTCAGCAGCACGCCTTCGCCGAACTTGGTGTGGAAGACGCCCTGGCCGGGCCGCAGGGTCGGCGCGCCGGTCGAGGCGGCAGCCGCCTGGGCCTGGGCCGCGCCCAGCCAGGACGGCGGGGTGGCCGGGGCTTCGGACGCACGGTGGCCCCAGGACGCGCCGGGCTCGCGCTCGCGCCGCCCGCTGTCCCCCCCGCTGCGGCCGCTGTCGCCGCGCCAGTGGCCGGCGCCGCCGCTGCCGTAGGGGCTGCCGTGGCCGAAGCCGGCCTGGCGCGGGCTCAGCCACTTCAGCGCGCCCTCGGGCAGCTCGTCGAGGAAGCGGCTCTTCACGTGGTAGCGCACCTGGCCGTGCAGCATGCGGCTCTGGCTGAAGCTCAGGTAGAGCCGCTTGCGCGCGCGGGTGATGGCCACGTACATCAGCCGGCGCTCCTCCTCCAGGCCGTCGCTGTCGCTCATCGCGTTCTCGTGCGGGAACAGGCCCTCTTCCAGGCCGGTGATGAAGACCTGGTCGAACTCCAGGCCCTTGGCCGCGTGCACGGTCATGAGCTGGATCGCGTCCTCACCGGCCTGGGCCTGGTTGTCGCCGGCCTCCAGCGAGGCATGGCTGAGGAAGGCGGCCAGCGGCGAGATGATCTCGCCCGTCTCGGCATCCGGCGTCAGCGGGCCGGGGGCGGCGGGCGCCACCGCGAGCGGCTCGTCCGCCGAGCGCGGCGCCGCCAGCGTGCCCGGTGCGATGGGCGCGCTGCCGGCGGCGGCCGGGCCCAGCTCGTCGACCGGCAGGGCGATGGCGTCCTTGCCGAAGCCCTCCTGGGTCACGAAGGCCTCGGCCGCATTGACCAGTTCGCCCAGGTTCTCCAGGCGCTCCTCGCCCTCCTTCTCGGCGCGGTAGTGGTCGGCCAGGCCGCTGGCCTCGACCACGTGCTCGATGATCTCGCGCAGCGTCAGGCCGGCCGTGGCTTCGCGCAGGCCCTCGACGAGCTTGCGGAAGGCGCCCAGCGAGGCCCCGCCCTTGCCCGGCACCGCGTCGATGGCCTGGTGCAGGCTGCGGCCGCTGGCGCGGGCCGCGTCGACCAGCTGCTCCAGCGTGCGCGCGCCGATGCCGCGCGCCGGGAAATTGACGACGCGCAGGAAGCTGGTGTCGTCGTCCGGGTTCTCGATCAGCCGCAGATAGGCCAGGGCATGCTTGACCTCGGCCCGCTCGAAGAAGCGCAGGCCGCCGTAGACCTTGTAGGGCAGGCCGGCATTGAAGAGGGCGCTCTCGACCACCCGGCTCTGCGCATTGCTGCGGTAGAGCACGGCGATCTCCTTGCGCGGGCTGCCTTCGCGGTGGAGTTGCCGGGCTTCGTCGACCAGCCACTGCGCCTCGGCGAAGTCGGTCGCCGATTCCTGCACCCGCACCGGCTCGCCGGCACCGGCCTCGGTGCGCAGGTTCTTGCCCAGGCGCCGGCTGTTGTTCGCGATCAGGTGGTTGGCCGCGTCGAGGATGTTGCCGTGCGAGCGGTAGTTGCGCTCCAGCTTCACCACCTGGCGCACGCGGTAGAGCTGCTCGAAGTCGGCCATGTTGGCGACCTGCGCGCCGCGGAAGGCATAGATGCTCTGGTCGTCGTCGCCCACCGCGAACACGCCCTGGCCGGGTGCCTCGCCGCGCGCGGGCGGCGGCGCGAAGCACTGCAGCCAGCGGTACTGCAGGGTGTTGGTGTCCTGGAACTCGTCGACCAGCACATGCCGGAAGCGCTGCTGGTAGTGCGTGCGCAGGGCCGGCTCGCGCTCCAGCAGCTCGACCGTGCGCAGCAGCAGCTCGGCGAAGTCGACCACGCCCTCGCGCGCGCACTGGTCCTCATAGGCCGCGTAGATCTCGGCATGCCAGCGGCTCAGCTCGTCGTGGATCGGCAGCTGGCCGGGCCGCAGGCCGGCTTCCTTCGCATTGGCGATGGCCCAGGACGCGGGCTTGGGCGGGCAGCGCTCCTCGGGGATGCCCAGGGCCTTGACCACCCGCTTGACGGCCGAGACCGAGTCGGTCGCGTCCAGGATCTGGAAGGCCTGCGGCAGGCCGGCCAGCTTCCAGTGCGCCCGCAGGAAGCGGTTGGACAGGCCGTGGAAGGTGCCGACCCACATGCCGCGCAGATTGATCGGCAGCAGGGTGCCCAGGCGGGTCAGCATCTCCTTGGCGGCCTTGTTGGTGAAGGTCACCGCCAGGATGCCGCCGGGCGAGACCTGGCCGGTCTGGATCAGCCAGGCGATGCGGGTGGTCAGCACCCGTGTCTTGCCGGAGCCGGCACCGGCCAGGATCAGCGCCGGCTCGGCCGGCTGGGTGACCGCGGCGAGCTGCTCGGGGTTCAGGCCGCGCAGCAGCGGCAGCGCGGTGGCATCGTGTTCGAAGGGGGGCATCGCGGGATTCTAGGAAGGCCCCCGCGGCCCCGCCGGGGCGAGCGACCCCGCCACCTAAAATCCGCCCCCTTGCCTGCCGGACGCCGCCGGCCCCTGCGCGGGGCCCGTCTTCCCCCGCCTCCCATTCCAAGAGCCCCGAGGGTCCTCGCGACCGTCGTTTCGCCCATGACCGAGCTTGCCAAGTCCTTCGAACCCGCCCCCATCGAGCAGCGCTGGGGCCCGCGCTGGGAGCAGCAGCGGCTCTACGCGCCGACCCTGGACCCGGCCCGGCCCAGCTTCAGCATCCAGCTGCCGCCGCCCAACGTGACCGGCACGCTGCACATGGGCCATGCGTTCAACCAGACCATCATGGACGCGCTCACGCGCTTCCACCGCATGGCGGGGCACAACACCCTGTGGCTGCCGGGCACCGACCATGCCGGCATCGCCACCCAGATCGTGGTGGAGCGCCAGCTTCAGGCTCAGGGCGTGAGCCGCCACGCGCTGGGCCGCGCCGCTTTCCTGGAGAAGGTCTGGGACTGGAAGGCGCAGAGCGGGGCCACCATCACCCAGCAGATGCGCCGCATGGGCGCCAGCGTGGACTGGTCGCGCGAGTACTTCACCATGGACGCGGCCCGCGCCGAGGCCGTCACCGAGGCTTTCGTGCGCCTGCACGAGCAGGGCCTGATCTACCGCGGCAAGCGCCTGGTGAGCTGGGACCCGGTGCTGAAGTCCGCCGTCTCCGACCTGGAGGTCGAGAGCGAGGAGGAAGACGGTTTCCTCTGGCACATCCGCTACCCGGTCGAGGGCAGCACGGAATCGCTGGTGGTCGCCACCACGCGGCCGGAGACGATGCTGGGCGACACCGCGGTGATGGTGCATCCCGAGGACCCGCGCTACGCCCATCTGCTCGGCCAGCAGGTGCGGCTGCCGATCACCGGCCGCCTCGTGCCGGTGATCGCCGACGCCTATGTGGACAAGGACTTCGGCACCGGCGTCGTCAAGGTCACGCCCGCGCATGACCCGAACGACTACCAGGTCGGCCTGCGGCATGGCCTGCCCATGCTGACCATCTTCGACCTGGAGGCCCGGGTCCTCGATGCCGAGGGCGCGGCGGTGCCGGCGGCCCTCCAGGGCCTGGACCGCTTCGCCGCGCGCAAGGCCATCGTCGCCCAGCTCGAGGCCGAAGGCCTGCTTGTCGAGACCAAGAAGCACAAGCTCATGGTGCCGCGCTGCGCCCGCACCGGCCAGGTCATCGAGCCCATGCTGACCGACCAGTGGTTCGTCGCCATGAGCAAGCCCGCGCCCGACACCGGCAAGAGCATCGCCCAGGGCGCCATCGACGCCGTGGCCTCGGGCGAGGTGCGCTTCGTGCCCGAGAACTGGGTCAACACCTACGACCAGTGGATGAAGAACATCCAGGACTGGTGCATCAGCCGCCAGCTCTGGTGGGGCCACCAGATCCCGGCCTGGTATGGCTCAGGCGGTGAGCTTTTCGTGGCTCGCAGCGAGGCCGAGGCCCGCGCCCAGGCCGAGGCCGCCGGCTACACCGGCCCGCTGACGCGCGACGAGGACGTGCTCGACACCTGGTTCTCCTCGGCCCTGGTGCCCTTCAGCACCCTGGGCTGGCCGGGCAAGACCATCGAGCAGGACCTCTTCCTGCCCAGCAGCGTGCTGGTGACCGGCTACGACATCATCTTCTTCTGGGTCGCCCGGATGATCATGATGACCAAGCACTTCACCCGGACGCCCGACTGCCCCGAGGGCCGGGTGCCCTTCAGGCATGTCTACATCCACGGCCTGGTGCTCGATGCGCAGGGCAAGAAGATGAGCAAGTCCGAGGGCAATGTGCTGGACCCGGTGGATCTGATCGACGGCATCGCCCTGGCCCCGCTGCTGGACAAGCGCACCCAGGGCCTGCGCAAGCCCGAGACGGCGCCCAAGGTGCGCAAGGCCACCGAGAAGGAGTTCCCCGAGGGCATCCCGGCCTATGGGGCCGATGCGCTGCGCTTCACCTTCGCGGCCATGGCCACGCTGGGCCGCTCGGTCAATTTCGACAGCAAGCGCTGCGAGGGCTACCGCAACTTCTGCAACAAGCTCTGGAACGCGACCCGCTTCGTGCTGATGAACTGCGAGGGTCAGGACTGTGGCCTGGCCGAGCATGGCGCGAACGAATGCGTGCCCGGCGGCTACCTCGACTTTTCCGCCGCCGACCGCTGGATCGTCGGCGAGCTGCAGCGCTGCGAGGCCGCGGTGGCCCAGGGCTTTGCCGACTACCGGCTCGACAACGTCGCGCAGTCGCTCTACAGCTTCGTCTGGGATGCCTACTGCGACTGGTATCTGGAGATCGCGAAGGTGCAGATCCAGGTCGGCGATGCCGCCCAGCAGCGCGCCACCCGCCGCACCCTGATCCGCGTGCTGGAGACGGTGCTGCGCCTGCTGCACCCGATCACGCCCTTCATCACCGCCGAACTCTGGGAGGCCGTGGCCCCGGTGGCCGGCCGCAAGGTGGCCGGCTCCGAGGTCAGCCTCGTGACCGCGGCCTATCCCAGGGCCCAGCTGGAGAAGGTCGATGCCGCGGCCGATGCCTGGGTCGCCCGGCTCAAGGGCCTGGTGGGCGCGGCCCGCCAGCTGCGCAGCGAGATGAACCTCTCGCCGGCCGAGCGCGTGCCCCTGCTGGTGCACGGCGAGGCCGCCGCGCTGGCCTTTGCCGAGGCCGCCGGCCCCCTGCTCAAGGCCCTGGCCAAGCTGGCCGAGGTCCAGCTCGTCGCCGAGCCGGCCGCCTTCGAGGCGGCCACCGCCACCGCGCCGGTCGGCGTGGAGCCGGGTGGCGGCCTGCGCTTCGCGCTGCACGTGGAGGTGGATGTCGAGGCCGAACGCGCCCGCCTGGCCAAGGAAATCGCCCGTCTCGAAGGCGAGATCGTCAAGGCCGAGGCCAAGCTGGGCAACGAGAGCTTCGTGGCCCGCGCGCCGGCCGCGGTGGTCGAGCAGGAGCGTGCCCGCCTGGCCGGCTTCGTCGAGACCCTGGCCCGCCTGCGCGGCCAGCACGCCCGCCTCGTCTGACCCGGCCGGAGACCCGCCCCATGCTCGCCTCGCTGCAGCAGCTCCCGGTGGCCTGGCAGACCGTCGGTCTGCTGCTGCTGAGCAATGTCTTCATGACCTTCGCCTGGTACGGCCACCTCAAGACCCTGGGCGGCAAGCCCTGGATCGTGGCCGTGGGGGTCAGCTGGGGCATCGCCCTCTTCGAGTACCTGCTGATGGTGCCGGCCAACCGCATCGGCGCCACGCAGTTCAGCGTCGGCCAGCTGAAGATCATGCAGGAGGTGATCACCCTGTCGGTCTTCGTGCCCTTCGCCGTCTTCTACCTGCGCGAGCCGCTGAAGCTCGACTACCTGTGGGCTGGCCTGTGCATGGTCGGCGCGGTGTATTTCATCTTCCGATCGCCCTGAGTTGCGGCCAGGCCACCTGGGCGGCGGCACCGAATGACAGAAATGTGACAATGCGCCGCCCCGTCCGACGGGGCGTTTTTGCGTGTCTCCCTCTCGAACGGACGGCGTCCATGGTCTTCGGCAAGCTGCTGCCCCGCGAGGGCAATTTCTTCGAACTGTTCAACGAACACGGCACCCATGTGGTGGCCGGTGCGCGGGCCTTCCAGCGCATGCTGGAGGGTTACGGCAACCTGACGGAACGCGAGCATCAGGCCGCTCTGGTGGACGAGGCCGAGCACGACGCCGACCGCGTGACCGCCGAGGTCAACCGCCTGCTGCACACCACCTTCATCACGCCGCTGGACCGTGACCAGATCCACGGCCTGATCAATGCGATGGACGACATCGTCGACCTGATGCAGGACGCCGCCGAGACCATGAGCCTCTACGACGTGCGCCGCGTCAACGACGAGGCCCTGCAGCTCGGCCAGCTCTCGGCCCGCTGCTGCGAGCGCGTGCAGCATGCGGTCAGCCTGCTGCCCAAGCTCAGCCAGCCCACCGCGGTGGAGGCGGCCCGCAAGACCTGCAAGGAAATCGACCAGCTCGAATCCGAGGCCGACAAGGTCATGCGCACCGCGATGAGCCGCCTGTTCCGCGAGGAGCAGGACGTGCGCGAGCTGATCAAGATGAAGGCCGTCTACGAGATGCTCGAGACCATCACCGACCTGTGCAAGGACGTGGCCAAGCAGATCGAGGGCATCGTCCTCGAGAACTCGTGACCGGGGCCGGGGCACGCCATGGGTGAGGTCGAGATCGGCTTCTGGGTCGTCGCGCTGCTGGTCCTGCTGGCCATCGGCTTCGACTTCATGAACGGCTTCCACGACGCGGCGAACTCCATCGCCACCGTCGTCTCCACCGGGGTGCTGAAGCCGCAGCACGCGGTGGTCTTCGCCGCCTTCTTCAACTTCGTCGCCATCTTCATCTTCCACCTCGCGGTGGCGGCGACGGTCGGCAAGGGCATCGTGCAGCCCGGGGTGATCGACCAGCATGTCGTCTTCGGCGCGCTGATCGGCGCGATCGCCTGGAACGTCATCACCTGGTACTTCGGCATTCCTTCGTCGAGCTCGCATGCCCTGATCGGGGGCATCGTCGGTGCGACGCTGGCCAAGGCCGGACCCTCGGTGCTGATCGCCACCGGCATCGGCCGCACGGTGGCCTTCATCTTCGTGTCGCCCTTCCTGGGCTTCCTGCTCGGCTCGCTGCTGATGGTGGCCGTGGCCTGGATCTTCCGCGGCAAGACGCCGCTGAAGATCGACCGCTGGTTCCGTCGCCTGCAGCTGGTCTCGGCCGGTCTCTACAGCCTGGGCCATGGCGGCAACGATGCGCAGAAGACCATCGGCATCATCTGGATGCTGCTGATCGCCAGCGGCTACGCGGCCAGCAGCGACGCGGCGCCGCCCTGGTGGGTGATCTGGTCCTGCTACATCGCGATCGCGGCGGGCACCATGTTCGGCGGCTGGCGCATCGTCAAGACCATGGGCCAGCGCCTGACCAAGCTCAAGCCGGTCGGTGGCTTCTGTGCCGAGACCGGGGGGGCGATCACGCTCTTCCTGGCGTCCTTCCTCGGCATCCCGGTCTCGACCACGCACACCATCACCGGGGCCATCGTCGGCGTCGGCTCGACCCGGCGGATGTCGGCGGTGCGCTGGGGCCTGGCGGGCACCATCGTCTGGGCCTGGATCTTCACGATCCCGGCCTCGGCCCTGATCGCGGCGATCTTCTATGGCGTCAGCCTGCTGATCTTCTGATCCGTCCGGCCGGCGCGCCCAGTAAAAAGGCTGCCCGCGGGCAGCCTTTTTCATGACCGCGGCTCAGGCCCGGTTCACTTTTTCTCGGCCAGGGCCTTGAGGTTCTGCAGGCCGGACTGGTAGACGCCGGTGATGGCCTTGACCGCGGCCTCGTCGTTCTGGTCCGGCGGCGGGTCGTTGTTCGGGTAGCCGCGGTAGAAGGCGCCGCGCCACTGCACCTTGGCCTTGCCGCCCTCGTCCATCACGGTGATCGTGGAGGTGTAGTTCGTCACCGGCAGCGCCCCGCCGTCCTTGGCGCGGTAGCTGTAGCTCATCTTCTCGGCGTTGTAGCCTTCGAGCGTCTCGGTCAGCGCGCCACCGTTCTTCAGCTTGAGCTGGCGCACCGAGCCGACTTCATTGCCCTTGTCCGCCGGGCTCTCGGCCACGGCGGGGTGCCATTTGCTGAGCGCGTTGAAGTCCTTGATCAGGGCCCAGACGGCAGCCGGCGTGGCGTCGATGGTGATGACTTCGGTGGCCTTCTGGCGCGTCGGGCCGTGGGCCAGGGCGATCGTGGGCGCGAAGGCCAGCGCGACAGCGGCGCAGGCCAGGCGGCGGGAAAACCTCATCTTGTCTCCTGGGAGGGAAGGAAGGGAAGGGGATGACGCTCGAAGGGCGCCTTGCTTCACCGTGGGGTCAGGGTCGGGTCGGATCGGGCCCGGCGCGCGGCACGCCGGTGAAGGCACCGAAGCCGCGCGGGTTGCTGCCGACCGGCAGCGTCGCAAGTGTCCGGCCGCTCGCACCGTCGAGCACGGTCACATTGTCATCCATCCAATTCACGACCAGCACCTGCCGGCCCAGCGTGGCCACGCCCTCGGGGTAGCCGAAGCCGGGCAGGGTGTCGATCACGCGCAGCGTGTCCGGATCGATCACGCTGACCGAGTCGCTGCCCTGGTTGCTCACATAGAGGCGTCGCCCGCCGTCGGCCAGCGCGGCGCTGTAGGGCCGCTTGCCGACCGCCACCGTCCCGAGCGGAGCCAGGCTGCGTGCATCGAGCACGCTCACGCTGTCGCCGTACACGTTCAGCACGTAGAGCCGCTCGCGCTGCGGGTCGTGCGTGAGCGCGAAGGGGTGGGCGCCGACCGCCGCCTGCGCACGTACGCTGCGGCGGACCGGGTCGATCACGCTGACACGGTCCTCGTCGCGCTCGACCACATAGACGCTGTGGCCGTCCGGATGCACCGCCACGCCGGCCGGTGCGCGGCCCAGGGGCAGGGCCCAGCGCTCGGCCAGGGTCGAGGCCTCCAGCACCAGCAGTCGGCCCCCGAACCAATCGGCCAGGTAGACGCTGCGGCCGTCGGGGCTGACGGCGAGGCCGACGGCGCCGCCACCGGCCTTGACCCGGGCGACCACCTGCAGGGTGCGCAGGTCGAGGGCCACGACTTCGTCGCTGCCGGGGTTGCTGACGTAGGCCCGGTCCCCCTGCGGGCTGACGGCGATGCCGGCCGGGCCCTGGCCCACCGCCACGGTGGCGCGCACGCGCAGCGTGGCGAGGTCGATCACCGAGACGTCGTGGCTGCCCTGGTTGGTGATCAGGGCCAGGCCTGGCTCGGCCTGGACCGCTGCGGCGGCAAACAGCCAGGCTGCGGCGAGCCAGCCCCTGCTTCGGGTCCGGAGGCGCCCGGGCGGGTCCGCCGGGCGGGGCCCGAGGCGAGGCGGACGGAGACGGTGCGGCAAGCGGCTCATGCGTCCGATGGGAGGGTCTCGGTCCCGGTCGGTTCCCCGGGGTTGACCCGGGGCGGCAGGCCCCGCCGGCCCAGCTTGAAGCTGATCATGGCCCGCAGGCGCTGGGGCGTGACCGGCTTGGTCAGCAGGTGGAAGCCGAGCGCCTCGGCCTGGTCCTCGTGGCCGCCCAGCGTGCTGCCGGTGATCATCAGGGCGGGCAGTTCGGCCAGGCCAGCCTGGGCCCGCAGGCGCTTGAGGGCCTGCAGGCCGTTGCCGTCAGGCAGCCGGTAGTCGACCAGCACGAGGTCCGGCCGCTGTCCCGCCGGGGCCCCCAGGGCCAGCCAGGCCTCCAGCGCGCCGAGGCTGTCGACGGCATCGACCTGGGCCTGCCAGCCTTCCAGCAGCACGCGCAGGCCGTCGCGCACCGCCGCCTCGTCCTCGACGATCAGGATGCGCCGTCCGGCCAGGGTCAGCTCGGGCCCGCGGCGGGGCGGCGCCGCGGCCGGCGCGCTGCGGGGCAGCCGGCCGGCCGGCAGTGCGAGGCAGAAGACCGAGCCGCGGCCCGGCCAGGAGCGCAGGGTCACCGGGGCGTCCATCAGCCGTGCCAGCCGGCGCACGATGGCCAGGCCCAGCCCCAGGCCCTTGCGCTCCTGCGGCGCCAGCGCAGGCCGGCCCGGCGCCTGGTAGAACTCGTCGAAGATCCGCTCCTGCTCGGCGGGCGTGATGCCGACGCCGCTGTCCCAGACTTCGATCCGCACCTGCCCGCCGCGGCGGCGCGCGGCCACCAGCACGCCGCCGTCCTGGGTGTAGCGGATGGCGTTGGCCAGCAGGTTGCGGACGATGCGATCGACCAGCACCGGGTCGGCGAAGAAGGCCTGCTCCAGGCCCCGGAAGCGAAGCTCCAGGCCCTTCTCGAAAGCGATCGGCGCGTACTGCAGCCGCAGGCGTGCGAAGAGCTGCGCGCAGGCATGGTGGGCCGGCACGGGCTCGACGATGCCTGAATCGATCTTGCTGAGGTCCAGCAGCTCGCCGAACAGGGCTTCCAGCGCCTCGACCGAGCTGTTGATGCTGTTGACCAGGCTCAGCACCTCATGCTGGTCGCGCGTGCGGGCCCGAAGGGCTTCGGCGAACAGGCCGAGGGCGTGCAGGGGCTGGCGCAGGTCGTGGCTGGCCGCGGCCAGGAACTGGGTCTTCGCCCGGCTGGCCGTTTCGGCGGCGCGGCGGGCCTGCTCGGCCACGGCCTTCTCGGTCTGCAGCTGCTCGGCCAGGCCTTCGGTGCGGACCTTCAGGCGGATCGTCCGCTCGAAGGTGGCCCGGTAGACCCGGCCCAGGGTGGCCGTCATCGCGAAGGCCAGGCCCAGCACCCCGGCCAGCACCGGGCCGCCATGGTTGGGGTCGATCGCGACCCGGGCGATCAGCGGCAGCAGGGCCAGCCCGATGAAGCTGGCGAAGACGCGGAACTGGGGCGCCAGCAAGGTGATCGAGCCGACCGCGTAGCTGTAGACGATGACGATCAGGGCGGTCTGCGACAGCGCCGAGCCGTGGCCGTAGAGCAGCCACGGGGCCAGCCCCCAGACGACGCCCGAGGCCATCACGCTGGCGTTCCAGCGCTGCAGCCACAGGGCGGCCTCGGCTTCGCGTGCGAGGGGCGGCAGGCGGCTGTAGCGCTTGCGCAGCAGCAGGCGGCTCAGCCAGACCCCGGCGAAGACCGCGCCCCAGCCCCAGACGGCCCGCGCGGGGGCCGTCGGCAGGAAGATCGCGACGACGACCAGGGCCCCCAGCAGATTGCCGAACAGCGAGACCGCGACCTGTGCATACAGCGCGGCGACCTTGTCGGGCAGCAGGCGCGCGTCGCTGAGGAACGCGTCGTCGTGGCTCGGAAGGGGCAGACCGGCGACGTCGGTCGCCGCGTTCATTTGACGTCGTTGACCAGCGCCGCCGGGCTGCGCTGCGGTCGCTGCCAGCCGGGCAGGAAGCTGCCCTGCACCGACATCTGGCCGACCGCCAGCACGGCCTGGGTGCGCGTGTTCACGCCCAGTGCGCGCAGCACCGCGGCGACATGGTCCTTGATGGTCTCGACCGACAGCCCCAGCTCGCGCGCGATGACCTTGTTCGGCTTGCCTTGCAGCAGCAGCGCCAGCACGTCGGTCTGGCGCGGTGTGAGGCCCAGCTCGGCCAGCGAGACCTGGGCGGGCATCGCCTCCCCGCGGGGCGAGACACCCAGACTGGCGGCCGCGCCGGCCGTGGCGGCTTCGGTGCTCATCGGCGGCACGTAGATGCCGCCGGACATGACCAGCAGCAGGGCGGCGGTCAGCTCTTCGGTGCTGGCGCGCTTGGAGACGAAGCCCATCGCACCCAGGTCGATGGCCCGGATCACGTCCTGGTTGCTGTTCGCCCCGGAGATCACGACCACCGGCAGCGCAGGATGCTGTTCGCGCAGCTCGGCCAGCAGGTCGAAGCCATCGGCATCGCCGAGCTGGAGGTCGAGCAGCACCAGCTCATGGTCGGCGCCTTCGGACAGCAGGCTCCGGGCGGCGGCCGCGCTGTCGGCCTCGACCACGATCGAGCCCGGATGAAGGCTCTCGATGAGTGCCTTCATGCCGGACAAGACCAGAGGATGGTCGTCAATCAGCAACACCCGCATCGTCCTGTCCTTCCATCCCTGTGACTTTTGGGTCCGCTTGTGCGGATCGAATGGTCGGGATGCTAGCCGAGCTTTCCCCCTCGTTGGAGGGGGAGCGGCCCGGATTCGGGGGGCTGGCCACCGGCTCAGTCGGACCGCAGCCAGTCCAGCACCGTCTGCCACTGCGCGAGGTCTTTCTCGACCCGGCCGGGCGCCACGTCCCACAGCGTCAGGCCATGGGCTGCGAGCTGGACGTAGTGCTGCGTCTCGCGCAGGGGGCCGAGCACCGGCACGCCGAGCTGGCCCAGGAAGTCCTGCAGCTGCTGCGCGGCATGGGTGTGCTCGCGCACCCGGTTGCCGAGCACGGCCAGTGGCACCTTCGCATGCTTGCGGCGGGCCTGCAGCTCGGCCAGGAAGGCCGCGCTGGCGCGGATGTCGAAGAGGCTGGCCTGCAGCGGCACCAGCACCCGGTCGGCCAGCTTCATCACCGCGTCGAGCCGCTTGCCGTGCAGGCCGGCCGGGGTGTCGAGCACCAGGTGGGTCGTGCCCTTGGGCGGTCGCACGATGGATTCGTGTTCCGTCAGCTCCCAGCCCCGGATGGTGGGCAGCTCGGGCGGGCGCTGCGCCAGCCAGGCGGACGAGGACTGCTGGCGGTCGGCATCGCCCAGCATCACGGCATGGCCCTGGCGGGCCAGGTAGCCGGCCAGGTTCGTCGACACCGTCGACTTGCCCACGCCGCCCTTGGGATTGGCGACCACGATGACCGGCATTGCCCACCTCCTGTCCAGGATCCCCATGATCGCAGCGCACCATGACGGCTGTCATGCCGGCCCTGCAAGCTGCCGATGCAGGGGCCATGCCCGCTTCGCAGGCACTGTAAGGCGATCGCGGCCGCGCCGACCGACGACGCATGGGACAATCCATCGCCTCTGCGACCCCCGGGCGGCGGTCCGTCCCGCCCGGGCCTGCAGGCCGCACGGTCTCCGGCCTTCTCCCTCCCCCTCGTCCCGCTCAAGGAAGTTCCATGAATCCGACCCTCTCCCTCCTCGGCCTGGCTGCCGCCGCCGTGCTGGCCGGCCTGTCCACCCTGCCGGCCCAGGCCCAGGTCTCGGCCGCCGAAGCCCAGGTCAATGCGCTCGAAGGCCTGGCCGGCAAGCAGCCGGGCACCCGCCGCTCCTTCGCCAAGGGCCTGTGCGCCACCGGCCATTTCGTTGGCAACACCGTCGGCCGCACGCTGTCGACGGCAGCCGTCTTCAACGGCGACAAGGTGCCGGCGGTGATCCGCTTCTCGGTCGGCGGCGGCAACCCGCGCGCCAGCGACAAGGGCAAGTCGGCCCGCGGCCTGGCCGTGGCCCTGGACCTTGCCAATGGCGAGCAGTGGCAGATGGCCAATCTCTCGGCGCCGATCTTCTTCGTCAGCCGGCCCGAGCAGGTCGTGCCCTTCCTGGAGGCGCGCACCGCCGACCCGGCCACCGGCAAGCCCGATGCGGCCAAGCTCAAGGCCTTCAACGACGCCAACCCGGACACCACCAAGCAGGGCGCCTACTTCGCCAGGAACCCGGTGCCGGCCAGCTATGGCGCCACGCCCTACTGGAGCACCAATGCCTTCGTCTTCAGCGACGCCCAGGGCGTGAACCGCCACGTGCGCTGGCAGTTCGTCCCGGTCAAGGGCTTCGAAGGCCTGAACGACGAGCAGCTCAAGGCCCTGCCGGACAACTTCCTGGCCGAGGAACTGCGCAAGCGCGTGGCCGCCGGCCCGGTGGTCTTCGACTTCAAGGTGCAGCTTGCCGAGGCCGGCGACAACCTGACCAACCCGACCGAAGCCTGGCCCGACAGCCGCCTGCTGCTGCCGGCCGGCCAGCTCGTGATCGACAAGGTCGAGGCCGACGGTGCCGGCGCCTGCGAGCGCATGACCTTCAACCCCATCGTGCTGCCCAAGGGCATCGCGCCCTCGGCCGACCCGGTACTCAACGCCCGCGCCGCGCCCTATGGCGTGTCGCTGGGCCGTCGCCTGACCGAGGCGGCCGGCAAGTAAGCCGACTCGAGGCGCAAGCCGCCCGGCCGGGCCCCTGTCGCGGGTCCGGCCGGGCGCATCCAAGGGGCCCCTGCGGGGGCCCCTTACCATTGCGGCATGTCCTTCCTCGACCGCCTGCGCGCCGCCGAGCGCCGGGCCGACAGCCTGCTGTGCGTCGGCCTCGACCCCGATCCCGCCAAATTCCCTGCCCCGTGGACGGGCGACGCGGGCCGCATCTTCGATTTCTGCGCCCGCATCGTCGACGCGACCAAGGATCTGGTGCTGGCCTACAAGCCGCAGATCGCCTACTTCGCCGCGCACCGGGCCGAAGACCAGCTCGAACGCCTGATGGCCTACCTGGCGCGTACCGCGCCCGATGTGCCGGTCATCCTCGACGCCAAGCGCGGCGACATCGGCGCCACCGCCGAGCAGTACGCCCGCGAGGCCTTCGACCGCTACCAGGCCGATGCCGTCACCGTCTCGCCCTTCATGGGCTTCGACACGGTCGAGCCCTACCTGCGCCGGCCCGGCAAGGGCGTCTTCCTGCTCTGCCGCACCTCCAACCCGGGCGGGGCCGACTGGCAGGCCCAGCGCCTGGCCGACCTGCCGGGCCAGCCACGGCTCTACGAGCATCTGGCCGCGATGGCCGAGACCCGCTGGAACCGCAACGGCCAGCTCGGCCTTGTCGTCGGCGCGACCTGGCCCGAGGAGCTGGCCCGCGTGCGCGCGCTGGCGCCGACGCTGCCGCTGCTGATCCCCGGGGTCGGCGCCCAGGGCGGCGATGCCGCGGCCACGGTGCGCGCCGCCTGGCGCGGCACGCCCGAAGGCGGCAGCACCGCGCCGATCGTCGTGAACTCCTCGCGTGCGGTGCTCTACGCCAGTGCCGGGCCGGATTTCGCCGAGGCCGCCCGCCGCGAGGCCCTGGCCACGCGCGACACGCTCAACGCCGCCCGCCGCGGCTGAAGCGCGGCCCGCCGGGGGCTCAGGCCGCCGGCTCGGCCGGTGCCGTCGGTGCGATCGAGAGCAGCGCCGCCAGCAGGATCAGGCCGCCGCCGCCCAGCAGGCCGGGGCTCAGGGCCTGCTCGCCCAGGGCCACCGCCGACAGGGCGGCGATCGGCACCTCGCTGAGCATGATCACCGCCGTGACACTGGCCGGCAGCCGCGCGGCGCCATGCTGCAAGGCCATGTTCGACGCGCTGAAGGCCAGGGCCAGCAGCAGGGCCAGCGGCAGCCAGCCCGGCAGCGGCCAGGGCGCCGGCGGTGCCGGCACCTGGCCGAGCAGGCCCAGCGCCAGGGCCAGGCCGCTGCCGACCAGCAGGCCGCCGAGGAACATGGCCATGCCGCGTGCGCCCGGCGTGGCGGCCGCCTCGCGGCGCAACAGCACATTGTTCAGCGCGAAGCCGAAACCGCCGGCCACGCCCAGCAGCTCGGGCAGGCCCAGGGCCGCGGGGGGGGCCGCATCCGGCGCGGCGCCGCCCTCGGGCAGCAGCACCAGCACGGCACCGCCCAGGGCCAGCAGCACGCGCAGCAGGTCGCGCGCGGTCGGCTTCTCGCCCAGCAGGGCCCAGCCCAGGCCGACCGCCCAGAGCGGCATCAGGTAGAAGAGCAGCACCACGCGCAGCACGTCGCCGATGCTGACGGCCCAGTTGAAGCAGGCGTTCGTCAGCCCGGCGGCCAGCAGCAGGGCGAGCAGCGGCCGGCTGCGCAGCACCTGTCCCAGGGCCCGCGGCTCGCGCCAGGCCAGCAGCAGCACCGCGATCAGGAAGACCGCCCCGGTGGCCCACAGCGCATGCAGGCCGGCAGCCTGCAACTGCCGCAGCGGCCACCAGGACAGGCCCCAGACCGTCGCATTGAAGACCAGGGCCGCCACGGCCCAGCCGCGCCCGGAGTCGGCTGCCGACATGGCGCCGCCGCTCAGTGGCAGTCGCTGCGCGCGATCTGCAGCAGGCGCTCCAGCTCCTCGCGGTGCAGCACGCTGTTGCGCTGGTGCCAGCGGCGGATCAGGGCCATGGTGCCGGCCACGGCCAGGCCGAAGATCGTGATCGCGCCGAAGGCCGACAGGCCCAGGGTCGTCATGCCGGTGTAGGCCGCGCCCAGGCCGAGGATGCAGGCCTGCTCGTTGAAGTTCTGCACGGCGATCGAGCGTCCGGCCCCCATCAGGTTGTGGCCGCGGTGCTGCAGCAGCGCGTTCATCGGCACGACCAGGAAGCCGCCCAGTGCCCCCAGCACCAGCAGGAAGGGCGCAGCCAGCCAGGCATCGCGGATGAAGATCAGCACGATCATCAGCAGGCCCATGCCGATGCCCAGCGGCAGCGTGCGGGTGGCGTCCTCCAGCCGCATGCGCAGCGAGGCCGCCACCGCACCGACGGCTGTGCCGATGGCGACCACGCCGACCAGGGTCGAGGCCTCGGTCGTGCCATAGCCCAGCGCCGCCGCGGCCCAGGCCAGCACGATGTAGCGCAGGTTGCCGCTGACGCCCCAGAACAGCGTGGTCGTGGCCAGGGAGATCTGGCCCAGCTTGTCGCTCCACAGCCGGGCGTTGCAGGCCACGAAGTCGCGCAGCAGGGCCAGCGGGCCGGCCATGGGCAGCAGCCGGGCCTCGGTGCGCGGGATGAAGAGGTTGAAGACCGCGGCGATCACATAGAGCAGCACCAGGGTGGCGATGGCCGCCTGCGCCGGCTCGGTGACGCCCGGCAGGCCCAGGCCGAGCAGATGCGGTGCGATGACCGGGCCGATCAGCTGCCCGCCCAGCACCACGCCGAGGATGATCGAGGCGATGGTCAGGCCCTCGATCCAGCCGTTGGCCTGCACCAGCTGCGAGGGCGGCAGCAGCTCGGTGAGGATGCCGTACTTGGCCGGCGAGTAGGCCGCCGCGCCCAGGCCGACGATCGCATAGGCCGCCAGCGGGTGCGTGCCGAACAGCATCGCCAGGCAGCCGACCACCTTGATCGTGTTCGACACGAACATCACCCGGCCCTTGGGCACCGCGTCGGCGAAGGCGCCGACGAAGGGGGCGAGCACCACGTAGAACAGCGCAAACATCGGCACCAGGGCCGCCCGCTGCCACTCGGGGGCGCCCCCGCTGCGCAGCAGCTCGACGGCGGCGACGAAAAGCGCGTTGTCCGCCAGCGAGCTGAAGAACTGCGCTGACATGATGGTGTGGAAGCCGCGCTTCATGCGCTTGGTTCTGCTCGGTCGGTGGGACAGCCTCGGGAGCGGCCCCTCATGCGGGCCGCGCGCCCGCCGTGTCTCTCAGGGGCGGCGGGTTATAGCACGCGATCCCTGACGGTCGCCGGGCAGGGGGCGGGCTGCCGGCCGGCGCGGGGCCGGCCGTGCCAGGGGCCACACTTGCGGCTGCGCCGACCCCGCGCTGGGGTCGCCGTCGTCCTGAAGCCCTGCCATGCCCCGCCCGATCCAGGCCCTGATCCACCTCGATGCCCTGCGCCACAACCTTGGCCGCGCCCGCGCCCATGCCCCCGACGCGCGGGTGCTGGCCGTCGTCAAGGCCGATGCCTACGGCCACGGGATCGAACGGGTCTACCCCGCCCTGCGCGGGGCCGACGGCTTCGCGCTGCTCGATCTGGCCGAGGCCGAGCGCCTGCGCGCCCTGGGCTGGCGCGGGCCCATCCTGCTGCTGGAGGGCGCCTTCGAGCCGCGCGATCTGGAGACGGTCTCGCGCCTGGGCCTGTGGCATGTGATCCACCGCGAGGCACAGATCGACTGGCTGGCCGCGCACAAGACCGACGTGCCGCAGCGCGTCTTTCTCAAGCTCAACAGCGGCATGAACCGCCTGGGCTTCGCCCCCCAGGCCCTGCGCGGCGCCTGGGCGCGGCTGGATGTCCTGCCGCAGGTCGAGGAGATCTCGCTGATCAGCCACTTCGCGGACGCCGATGCCGGCGGCGCCTTCGACAGCGGCCGGCCGGCCGACCCGGCGGGCCGCGCGCCGCGCGGCATCGCCGCGGCCTGCGCGCGCTGGCTGGATGCGACCGCCGGCCTGCCGGGCGAGCGCAGCCTGGCCAACAGCGCGGCGACCCTGCGCCATGCCCGCACGCGCCTGCGCGATGCGGCCGACCTGGCGGGCGGCCCGGCCCTGGAGGCCGGCGATGCCGCCGACACCCCCCTGGCCGCCGACTGGATCCGTGCGGGCGTGATGCTCTACGGCGGCGCGCCCGACCACCCGCGGCGCACCGCCGCGCAATGGGATCTGCGCCCCGCCCAGACCCTGCGCACCCGCCTGATCGCGGTGCAGGACCTGCAGCCCGGCGACACCGTCGGCTACGGCAGCCGCTACCGCGCGCGCCAGGCCATGCGCATCGGCATCGCCGCCTGCGGCTATGCCGACGGCTACCCGCGCCACGCGCCGGGCGACACCGAATGCGGCACCCCGGTGCTGGTCGAAGGCCTGCGCACCCGCACCGTCGGCCGCGTGTCCATGGACATGCTGGCCGTCGATCTGAGCCCGCTGCACGCGGCCGGCCGGCCGGCCGGGGTGGGCGCCGAAGTCACGCTCTGGGGCGAGGGCCCGCAGGGCAGCCGCCTGCCGATCGACGAGGTGGCCCAGGCCTGCGGCACGATCGGCTACGAGCTGATGTGCGCGGTGGCGCCCCGCGTGCCGGTGCTGACCCAGGACGCGGCCGAGACCGCGGGCTGAGTGTGCCGGCACCCGCAGGTGCGCCGGCGCGAGCGACCGGCCGACAATCCGCGCCGCCGTCGGGGGCGACCGGCGCCGGGATCGGCGCTTGCTTCCCGTCTGCACCCCCTCGAACGGAGACCCGCCGATGAGCTCGCCCCACCTCTCGATGACCGTGCTGATGACGCCCGACATGGCGAACTTCTCCGGCAAGGTGCACGGCGGCCAGATCCTGCGCCTGCTCGACCAGGTCGCCTACGCCTGCGCGAGCCGCTACGCCGGCAGCTATGTGGTCACGCTCTCGGTCGACCAGGTCATCTTCCGCGAGCCCATCCACGTCGGCGAGCTCGTGACCTTCCTTGCCTCGGTCAACCACACCGGCACCAGCTCGATGGAGGTCGGCATCAAGGTGGTGGCCGAGGCCATCCGCACCGAGACCGTCCGGCATGTGAACAGCTGCTTCTTCACCATGGTGGCGCTCGATGACGCGGGCAAGCCGCAGAAGGTGCCGCCCCTGACCCTCGAATCGCCCGAGGCCCTGCGCCGCTTCGAGGCCGCCAAGGTGCGCCGCCAGCTGCGCCAGGAACTGCAGCGCCGCTTCGACGAGACCCGCCAGCCCTCGTCCACCGGCGGCGCCTGAGGCCCGGGCTGCTGCGACGATGAGCCGCATCCTGGTCGATCCCGCCGAGCTGGTGTGGACGGCCCTCCGCGCCCAGGGCCCGGGGGGGCAGAACGTCAACAAGGTCTCGAATGCGGTCCAGCTGCGCTTCGACGTGGCGGCCTCCAGCCTGCCCGAGGCGGTCAAGGCCCGGCTGCTCGCGCGGGCCGACCAGCGCCTGAGCCGCGAGGGCGTGCTCGTGATCAAGGCTCAGACCGAACGCAGCCTGCTGCGCAACCAGGCCGAGGCCCTGGCGCGCCTGCAGGCTCTGGTCGATGCCGCCACCCAGCCGCCCGTGCCGCGCCGTGCCACCCGGCCGACCCGCGCCTCGGTGCGCCGCCGTCTCGACGCCAAGCGCCAGCAGGGCGAGCGCAAGGCCGCGCGGCGCGGCGGCGCGGGCGACTGAGCCCGCCGCCGCGGCGGCTCAGGGCAGGGACGACGGGTCCATCAGCTCGGCGGCCTGGAAGGCCAGCGGCAGCAGGGCGGACAGGGTGTGGCGCTGCGGGCCTGCGGTGCCGCCGTCGAGCCAGATGCTGCAGTCCGGATCGGCCAATTCGGCCAGCACCTGGCGGCATGCGCCGCAAGGCGGCAGCGGCCGGCCGCTGTGGCCGACCACGCCCAGCGCCCGGATCCTCCGGGCGCCTGCGGCGATCGCGTTGAATACAGCCACCCGCTCGGCGCAGAGGGTCAGCCCGTAGGACGCGTTCTCCACGTTCACGCCGACGTGCAGACGGCCCTGCTCGTCCAGCAGGGCGGCACCGACGCGAAAGCCGGAGTAGGGCGCATGGGCCCGGGCTTGGATGGCGTAGGCGGCTTGCAGCAGGGTCCGCCCCTCGTCTGCCGGGTCCTCCGGTCGCATCGTGTCTCCTCGTCCTCGGCCGACCGCCCTCGCGCTCCGCCTGAGGAAGACCTTACTTCACCACGCCCTGCGGCTCCGCTGGCTGCTGCGCCCGGATCCAGTCGTCCAGGTCCTGAACCAACTCCGGGAAGCCGGCCTGCTGCAAGCGCTGGCGTGCGCCGAGCAGGACCCCATCCTTCGGGTCCATCCGGCCCTCGAAGTGGTAGCTGTAGGTCTCCACCGACACTTCGCCGGGCGGGGTGATGCGCTTGACGGTAATCGACATCTCAAGGGTCCAGTTCGGGCGGCAGTTCGCCGCGGAAACCCAGGTCCAGCAAGGGCGACAGGCGTCGCTCCAGCAAGACCTTGATCGTAGCAACGATCTGCTGGGCCGGTGCGGCGGCGGGATCGCGCAGCAGGCCTGGCATCTCGGCCAGACCGTCCAGGGTCATGACCGCCACCACCCGCTTGCGCTGCGCGCTCCGTACCGGGAAGGAGAGCACCCAGCACAGATCCGGATGCAGCTTGGCCAGCTCTTCCTGCGGCATCAGCCCGGCACTCCAGTGCGCGCCGACCAGCCGGGCCGACTGCACCTCGCCGGATTCGAAAGCCTGGCCGGCACAGCCGTGGCCCGGCTCCAGGCTGAGGTCGAACTCCGGAGCATGCAGCATGTTGTCACTGGCGCCGGGCACCATCCGCAGGGTGCCGCCGCGCGGTGCCATCAGGTTCGCGCGCACCGTGGCGGCGTCGATGCCGAGCAGGCTGGACAGCACCTGGCGCATCTGCGCCAGTTCCCGCTGCACCTTGTCGAGCAGGCGCTCGTCAAGCACCGGATAGGCCAGGAAGCGCGCCCACTGCCCGTATTTGGTGACGTTGTGCACTTCGCTGTGACCGCCTTCGACAGCCCAGTCCAACAGCGATTCGGGCGGGTCGGGGAAGGGCTGTCGGCCGGACGGCCCGGCCTTGAGCTGCGTGAACGTGGGCAGATGGCGGGCCACCCAGCCGGCCAGGCCCACGGCCCGGTCGCCAAGCGCGCGCTCGTTGCGCACCACACCCACCCAGCCCTGCGACAACAGCGTCGCCCAGGGCCAATCCAGCGGCAGGATGCTGCCGCTGAGCACGACGCGGTCAAAGCGCAGGTTGCCGTTCTCCAGCCGCAGCGCCTCCATCACCTGGAGCGTGCCGAAGCTGTGCGCGACGATGCAGGGCTTGCGGCAGCCGGTGGTCTCCACCAGCTCAAGCAGCCGATGCCGCACCCGCTCGATCTGCGCTTGTCGGGTGAACGGCCATGCGAAGCGCAGCGCGCCGAACCAGCCGTAGTCAAGGTGGATCGGCACCAGCCCCATGCGAGCCAGATGCGGCGTCAGATCCTTCTGCCAGCTGCCACGCGTGCGGATGCCGTGGATGGTGACAACGAGGCGTGGTGTCTTCATGGCCGATCGAGTCTGGGGCGCAGACCCTCCTGCGGCAAGCCGCCCGCCCGAGGGTTGCCGGCCGACCCGGCGCCGGGCCCCGCCTCAGTCGACGATCAGCCGCGGCCCTTCGTGGCCGGCGGCGACGATCTCGCCGATCTCGGCTGCGGCGGCAAAGCCGTGGACGCGGAAGACGGCCAGCACGGCCTCGACGGCCTCGGGCGTGCAGCTCACCAGCAGGCCGCCGCTGGTCTGCGGGTCGGTCAGCAGGGCCTGGTCGATCGCGTCGCGCCGGCTGCCAAGGGCCACCTGGGCCCCGTAGCCGGTCCAGTTGCGGCCGGAGGCGCCGGTCACGAAGCCCTGTTCAGCCAGGCCGCGCACGCCGGCCAGCAGGGGTACGCGGGCCCAGTCGATGCGCAGGCTGGCGCCGGCGCCGCGGGCCAGCTCCAGGCCGTGGCCGGCCAGGCCGAAGCCGGTCACATCGGTCAGGGCGTGCACGCCGTCGATCGCGGCCAGGTCCGGGCCGGGGGTGTTGAGCTTGGTGGTGCTGGCGATCATCTGGGCATAGCCCTCGGCGCCGAGCTGCTCCTTCTTGAGCGCCGCCGAGAGCACGCCCACGCCCAGTGGCTTGCCGAGGATGAGCCGGTCGCCCACCTTCGCATCGGCATTGCGCTTGACCCGCTTGGGATGGACCAGGCCCAGGGCCACCAGGCCGTAGATGGCCTCGACCGAGTCGATGGTGTGGCCGCCGGCGATGGGGATGCCGGCCGCGCGGCAGACCGACTGGCCGCCGTCCAGGATGCGACCGATGACCTCGACCGGCAGCACGTTGATGGGCATGCCGACCAGGGCCAGGGCCAGGATGGGCCGGCCGCCCATGGCGTAGACATCGCTGAGGGCATTGGTGGCGGCGATGCGGCCGAAGTCGTAGGGGTCGTCGACGATGGGCATGAAGAAGTCCGTCGTCGCGATCAGGGCCTGCTCCTCGTTGAGCTGGTAGACGGCGGCGTCGTCGGCGGTCTCGATGCCCACCAGCAGCTCGGGCGGAATCGGCATGGCGGCCGTGCCCTTGAGGATTTCGGACAGCACGCCCGGGGCGATCTTGCAGCCGCAGCCGCCGCCGTGGGAGAGCGAGGTCAGGCGCGGCACGGGTGCGGGAGCGGGGCAGGTTGCAGGGCTGGGGCTGTTCATCGGGGGCTCCGTGGGGCGGGGTAGGGCGCGTGGCCCGCCGCGGCGTAGCGTGCGGCACAAAAGGGCGGGCGCAGGGGCAAGGACAGGGTCGCGGGGGTCAGCGCAGCCTGACAGGCTTGGTCTTCAGGCGCAGCCGCCCGCTTCGGCCAGACCGAGCCGGCCCAGCCAGTTGCGCAGGCAGGCCTGCTCATGGCCGGGCAGGAAGCGCGGCGCCAGCGCCTCGGCACGGGCCTGCAGGTCGGCGAGCCGGGTGGGCTCGTCGCGCAGCGCGAGCAGGGCCAGGCGCAGGCTGTCGGTGTCGCCGGGGGCGAAGTAGCCGGGCCAGTCCTCGCCCAGCATGCCGACATTGCCGGGCACCCGCGAGGCCAGCACCGGCGTGCCGCTGCAGACAGCCTCCATCACCACATGCGCACCGCCCTCCATGTGGCTGGGATGGAGGAGCAGGTGGGCGCGCTGGATGCGCTGGCGGGTCTCGCCGTGCGGCCGGGCGCCCAGCCAGCGGTAGCGCGGGCAACGCGCGGCCAGGGCCCGGGCCTGCTCGCCCAGGGCCGGGTCCAGCGCGGCGCCGAGGTGGTCGATGTAGAGGTCCTGCCGTTCGGCGAGCGCGTCCGCGAGCGCAAAGATCAGCTCCGGCGCCTTCTCGGCCCGCAGGTGGCCGACGACGAGGGCGCGCAGGTGGCGGTCGGTCTTGGGCAGGGTGCGGCGCGGCGTGGTCGATTGCCAGCAGACGTCGGCGCGCGCCCGGTGCGCGGCCGGCAGGGCCTGCAGGGCCTCGGGCTGCAGCAGCAGCAGTTGGTCGGCCAGGTCCAGCGAGCGCAGGGCCAGCGGATCGCCGGCGGGCAGGTCCTTGTACAGGTCGGTGCCCGTCAGCACCAGGCCCAGCGGCCGGTCGGGATGGGCTGCGCGCCAGCGTGCCACCGCACCGGCCGAGCGCCGCGCATGCAGGGCGATCAGGCCGTCGGGCAGGGGCCCGGGCTCGCTGCCGGTCCAGTCCCCGGCGACGCGGCAATCGGCCTGTCCGCGCAGCAGGCGCGCCCAGCGGGCGGCAGTCTGCCAGTTGCCGTTGTTGTCGGCCGCCCGGGCCGGCGTGACAAGGTGGATGAGCGGACGCGGCATGGCCGGCGGTGTAGCACAGCAGGCCGGCCGCTGTGCCTCCAGGGGCCGGCGACCCGCCGCCTTCGCTGGCCTTGGGCCGGGCCTGAACCGGTCGGCCTACCATGCGCCGCGCCATGGACGTCGACGCCAGCTTCCGCACCGCCGCTGCGCCCCAGCTCGCGGCCATGCTGCGGGCCAGTCGGCAGGCCACGCTGGAGCTGCTGGACGCGCTGGCCGCCCAGCTCGGCCCGGCCCTGCGCGTGCCGCAGCGCGACAGCCTGAACCTGCCGCTGTGGGAAGCCGGCCACATCGCCTGGTTCCAGGCCTGGTGGATCGCCCGCCTGCCGGCCGAACAGCGCCACCGCGGCGCCGAGGCCGACCCCCTGGCCCCGCGCCTGCCGCCGGCCCCGGTGGCCAGCCCGCTGGACGACGACCGCCTGCACGACTCCAGCCACGTCCCCCATGCCAGCCGCTGGCAACTGCCCCTGCCCGGGCTGCAAGCCACCCGCGAGCGCCTGCGCCAGGGCCTGGACGAGACCCTGGCCCTGCTGGCGCACGCCCCGGGCGATGCCGCCGGTCTCTACTTCTACCGCCTGGTGCTGGCCCATGAGGACATGCACCAGGAGGCCGGCTTGATGCTGGCCCAGCAGCTCGGCCTGGACCCGGGCCCGCAGGCGCCGCGCCCGCCGGCGGCCCCGCCCGCGCGGCCCGAGCTGAGCCTGCCCGGCGGCCCCCTCGAGCTGGGCGAGCACGGCGAGGCCGACGCCTTCCACTTCGACAACGAATGCGGCCGGCGCCGGGTCGAGCTGGCGCCCTTCCGCATCGACGCCCGGCCGCTGCGCCAGCGCGATTTCCTGGCCTTCGTCGAGGACGGCGGCTACGAGGACCCGCGGCTCTGGTCGCCCGCCGGCTGGGCCTGGCGCCAGGCCCGCGCGGCCGAGGGCGAGGCCCTGCCGCGCGCGCTGCGCGTGCCCGGCCCGGACGGGGCGCGGGCTCCGAGGGCCCCCGCGGGGGCCGAGCGGCGCGTCTTCGCCCGCTGGCTGCCGGCCGAGCCCGAGGCCGCCCTGCAGCAGGTCAGCGCCTTCGAGGCCGAGGCCTGGTGCCGCTGGGCCGGCCGCCGCCTGCCGACCGAGGCCGAGTGGCTGGCCGCCGCCCGCCTGCCGCCCGCGGCGGGCTTCACCTGGGGCGAGGTCTGGGAGTGGACGGCCGAGCCCTTCAGCCCCTTCGAGGGCTTCCGGCCCCATCCCTACCGCGACTACTCGCAGCCCTGGTTCGGCGACCACCGCGTGCTGCGTGGTGCAGCCTGGACCACGCCGCGGCGTCTGCGCGACCGGCGCATGCGTAACTTCTACCGTCCGGGCCGCCAGGACGTGATCGCCGGTTTCCGCAGCTGCGCGCCCTGAGCCCGGCGTGCGGTCATCGACCCTCGGGTGTAATGCGCCGGTCCAGGCGTCTGACGCACCGTCGAGAACCCATCCTCCCCGCCCCTTTCGCACCCTTCGGAGACCGCCATGCTTGATCGCCTGCCCTCGCGCACCCTCAAGGCCCTGTTGCTGGGCGCTGCCCTGGCCCTCGGCCCGCTCGGTACCGCCCTGGCCCAGACCACCCTGCGCGTGACCACCATCCCCGAGGAAGCCGCCACCGAACAGGTGCGCAAGTTCACCCCCCTGGCCCAGTACCTGGAGAAGAAGCTGGGCATGAAGGTCGAGTTCACGCCGGTCAGCGACTACCCGGCGGCGGTGGAGGCCCTGGTCAACAAGAAGGTCGAGCTGGTCTGGTTCGGCGGCTTCACCCATGTGCAGGCGCAGATCCGCTCGGGCGGCAAGATCATCCCCATCGCCCAGCGCGTGGAGGACACCAAGTTCACCTCGGTCTTCATCGCCAAGACCGATTCGGGCATCAAGACCCTGGCGGACCTCAAGGGCAAGCAGGTTTCCTTCGGCTCGCAGAGCAGCACTTCGGGCCACCTGATGCCGCGCAGCAACCTGCTCGCCGCCGGCCTGGACCCGGAGAGGGACTTCAAGCGCATTGCCTACAGCGGCGCGCATGACGCGACCATTGCCTCGGTCGTCAGCGGCAAGGTCGATGCGGCGGCCCTGGACGTGACGGTGTGGAAGAAGTTCGTCGCCGAAGGCAAGGTCGACACCCAGGCCGTCAACGTCTTCTTCACCACCCCGCCCTTCTTCAACTACAACTGGTCGGTGCATGCCGACCTGCCGGCCGAGCTGCGCGAGAAGATCAAGGCCGCCCTGCTGGCCCTGGATGACAGCACGCCCGAAGGCGCCGAGATCCTCAAGCTCAACCGCGCCAGCCGCTACATCGAAACCAAGCCCGAGAACTACAAGGGCCTGGAGGCTGCAGGCCGCAGCGCCGGCCTGCTCTGAGTGGGCATGAACGACGCTGAGCCCGGCCTGAGGACCGCTCCCGATGCAGCTTGACCTCGACGGGCTGGTGGCCCGTCATCCTGCCGCCCAGCCGGGCAGCCCGGCGGCCCTGCGCGGCCTGGACCTGAAGGTGGAGGCGGGCGAGCAGCTGGCGGTGATCGGCCCCTCGGGGGCGGGCAAGACCAGCCTGCTCCAGGTGCTGGCCTGCGCGATGCAGCCTGCCGCCGGCCGGCTTCGCCTGGGCGGGCAGGACCCCTGGGCGCTGGGCCAGGCCGCGCGGCAGGCGCTGCGCGGCCGGCTCTTCCTGGCGCCGCAGGTGCCGCCGCTGCCGCCGCGGCAGCGGGTCGTCACCTCGGTGCTGGCCGCCCGCCTGCCGGCCCTGAGCCTGCTGCGCAGCCTGCGCGCGCTGTTCTATCCCGACGACATTCCCGGCGCACACGCGGCGCTGGAATGCTTCGACCTCGGCGACAAGCTCTTCGAGCGGGTCGACCGCCTGTCCGGCGGCGAGCGCCAGCGCGTCGGCCTGGCCCGCGCCCTGTTGGCCCCGGCCAGCCTGTGGCTGATCGACGAGCCGCTCTCGGCCCTGGACCCGACCCGTGCCCTCCAGGCCATGGCCACGCTCACCGGCACCGCCCGCACACGGGGCGTCACCCTGGTCGCGACCCTGCACCAGGTCGATGTGGCCCTGGCCCATTTCCCTCGCATCGTCGGCCTGCGCGAGGGCCGGCTGGCCTTCGACCTGCCGGCCGCCCAGGTCGATGCCGCCTGCCTGGCGCGCCTCTATGCCCAGCATGAGCATGAGCTGCGCGGCAGCGCGCCGGCCGGCCTGCCCGAGCCCGCGCCGCTCGCGCCGCAGCCGGTGGTGATGCATTGCCGCTGAAGCCGCCGCGCCTGAAGCTCAAGGCATGAGCCTGACGTCCCTGCCCGCCGCGGCCCGCCGGCCAGCTCCGCCGCGCCGCGACCCGGCCTGGCGCGGCCGCGTCACGGGCCTGCTGCTGCTGGCCTTGGTGCTGGGGCCGATGCTGGTGGCCACCGAGTTCAAGCCCTGGATCCTGGTCGAGCCCGACAACCTCAAGCCCACCCTGGCCTTCCTGCGCAGCTTCGTGCCGCCGGCCACTGGGGGCGAGTTCCTGGCCCTGGTGCTGCGCGAGACCTGGCGCACCGTCGCCATCGCCACCGTCGGCGTCACCCTGGCCCTGGCGCTGGCCCTGCCCCTCACCCTGCTGTCCACCCGGGTGCTGTCGATCTCGGCGCTTCCCGGTCGCATGGCACGGGGGCCGGCCCTGCTGCGACAGGCCGCGCGCTGGCTGCTGATCGTGCTGCGTTCCGTGCCCGAGCTGGTCTGGGCCCTGGTCTTCGTGCGGGTGGCGGGCCTGGGGCCCACGGCCGGCGTGCTGGCGATCGCGCTCACCTACGGCGGCATGCTCGGCAAGGTCTATGGCGAGATCCTGGAAAGCGGCGAAGCCCATGCCACCCAGAGCCTGCTGCGCAATGGCAGCGGGCGCCTGCAGGCCTTCTTCTACGGCCTGCTGCCGCAGAACGCGGCCGAGCTGAGCAGCTACACCGTCTACCGCTGGGAGTGCGCGATCCGCTCCTCGGTCATCCTCGGCTTCGTCGGCGCGGGCGGCTTGGGCCAGCAGCTCGACAACTCCATGAAGATGTTCAAGGGCGGCGAGGTGCTGACCCTGCTGATCGTCTTCGTGCTGCTGGTGGCCGGGGCCGACCGCGTCAGTGCCGGCCTGCGGCGCAGCCTCGGCTGAGAAGTTGTGAAGCAACCCGCATGAGCCTGCATCCGCCCCAGCCCGCGGCCGCCCATCCGCCCGACAAACTGCCGCCGCGGCTTTTCAACGCCCGCTGCCGCGCCTGCTGGTTCAGCCTGGCCCTGCTGCTGCTGGTGCTGGCCAGCTTCCTCAGCCTGGACCTGCAGTGGGGGGCCTTCTTTTCGCGCGAGGCGGCGGCCAGCATGGGGCGTTTCCTCGGGGAGTTCTTTCCGCCCGACACCTCGCCGGCCTTCCTGAAGAAGGTGGCGCTCGGTGCCTGGGAGACCCTGGCCATGTCGGCCCTGGGCACCTTGCTGGCGGCCGCGGCCGGCCTGCTGCTGGCCCTGCCGGGCAGCCGCCTGCACGGTGGTGATGCGGCCTGGGCGCGGCGCCCCACCCGCTGGCTGCTGAATGCGCTGCGCGCCATACCGGAGCTGGTCTGGGCCGCGCTGCTGCTGATCTCGGCCGGCCTGGGCCCCTTCGCCGGCACCCTGGCCCTGGCCTTCCACACCAGCGGCGTGCTGGGCCGGCTGTTCGCCGAGGCGATCGAGAACGCGCCTTCCGGCCCCGGCGATGCCCTGCGCGCCCAGGGCGTGGGCACGCTGCGCGTCTTCCTCTATGCCACCCTGCCCCAGGTGCTGCCTCAGCTCATGAGCTACACGCTTTACCGCTGGGAGAACAACATCCGCGCGGCGGCCGTGCTGGGCGTGGTCGGGGCCGGTGGCCTGGGCCAGCTGCTGGCCTTCCACATGGGCCTGTTCCAGATGGGCAAGACGGCCACCCTGATCGGCGCCATGCTGCTGATGGTCGGTCTGGTCGACGCCCTCAGCCATCTGCTTCGACGGCGCATGGCCGGCTGAGCCGGCCGTTCAGTCGCCGCAGCGGCGGCGCAGTGTGGCGGCGGCTTCGGCGAGGTCCTGCGGCTTGCAGGGGTCCAGGGCCAGCTCGGCAGCGGCGGGCAGGCCGCGCAGATGGCGTCTCTGCGACTGCGCGTAGAGCGGGTCGTAGTGCAGGGCCAGCAGCTCTTCGGCCAGTTCGGCGGCCGGACCTTCGGCGGCCAGCTGCTGCCAGCGCGCGAGCAGGGCATTGGGCAGCAGGCCCTGCAGCTGGGCCAGCCGCGCCTGCAATTGCGGCGCGTCGGCGATCAGCCAGGCGTAGTCCTGCAGCAGCAGCGTGCGGCGCTGCGCGAGGTCGACGCGCAGCTCGGTGACCGGCGCCGCCCGCAGCGCCTCCAGCACCGCATCGGGCAGGGCGATGCGGCCGATGCGCCGGCTCTCGGCTTCGGCAAAGACCGGCCGGGCCGGATCCAGGCGCTCGACGGCGTCGGCCAGCCGCGTCTCGAAGGCTTTCTGGCTGGGCTGGTCCTGGTCGGGCAGGCCGCCCAGCACCGAACCGCGGTGGCCGGCCAGGCCCTCCAGGTCGATCACCTGCGCGCCCTGCGCCGCCAGCGCACCGAGCAGCCGCGTCTTGCCGCTGCCCGTGGGGCCCGAGAGCAGCTGCAGGCGCAGCCGCGGCACCTGCTCGGCGAGCACGCGGATGACATGCGCGCGCCAGGCCTTGTAGCCGCCCTGGAGCTGGCCGGCGTCCCAGCCGATCATGCGCATCACCGTCACCGCGCTGCCGCTGCGCATGCCGCCGCGCCAGCAATAGACCAGCGGCCGCCAGTCCTTGCCCTGTTGCGACCAGAGCGCGTCGACCCATCCGGCAAGGCGCCGCGCGACCAGTGCCGCGCCCACCTTGCGGGCCTCGAAGGCCGACGCCTGCACATAGAGCGTGCCGACCCGCGCCCGCTCGGCATCGTCGAGCACCGGGCAGTTGATCGCGCCCGGCAGGTGGTCGAGGGCGAATTCCGAGGGCGAGCGCGCGTCGATCAGGGTGTCGAAGCCGGCGCGTTCGTGCAGGGGGATCAGCGGCTTGGAGGCCATGGCGATGGGCGGTGGAGGAGCGTGCGTCGCCCCAAAGCACAAGCCCCTGGGCGGTGAAACCGGCCAGGGGCTTGGGATCGATCTGGTGGCGCTTCAGGGACTCGAACCCCGGACCTGCGGATTATGATTCCGTCGCTCTAACCGACTGAGCTAAAGCGCCAAAGCCGCGCATTCTAGCCAGATCTTCAGCCGGGTGCGCAAGGCCCGGGCTCGGCGTGGGTGGGGCGCCACAGGGACTGGCGTGTGCCCGGCGGCTCAGAGCAGTTTGCCCAGGCCCATGGCGATCAGGCTCAGCAGCGCACAACTGGCCAGCGGCAGGCTCCAGACCTTGCCCTTCCAGCGCCAGTGCAGGTCGCCGGGCAGGCGGCCCAGGCCCAGCTTGCGCAGCCAGGGCTGCAGGCCCTGGAAGAGCAGCAGGGCCAGCACGGTGACGATCAGCCAGCGCAGCATGGGCGCACCTTTCGGGCCGGCTTCACAGCCGGTGGCTGCGGTCGCCGGCGCGGAAGCCGCGCGCGTCGAACACCGGCCCCGGCGGAGCCTTGACCAGGCCGATGACCTTGAACAGCTCGCCCATCTCGTGTTCGTTGACCAGCCGGGCCGCGGCGGCGCGGGCGGCCAGAGCGGGCAGGTCGGCGCCCTGCGGCAGCAGGTCGAGCAGGCCGCAGTTGATCAGGAAGCGCGCCTGGCTGGTGTAGCCCAGCACCTCGAAGCCGGCGTCCTGCGCGGCCACGGCCACGGCGGTGAAGTCCACGTGCGCGGTGATGTCCTTGTCGCCCGGGGCGTCGAGCGGGTCCGGGTCGGCGCGGTGGGCCCGGTGGCACATCAGCGTGCCGGCGTGGCGCTGGGGGTGGAAGAACTCGGCTTCGGGGAAGCCGTAGTCGATCAGGAAGGCCGCACCGCGCTGCAGGCGCTCGCCCAGGCTGGCGAGCCAGGCCGTGGCCTGGCGGGCCAGCTCGACGGTGGCGCCGGGCGGAAAGCCGGGGTCGAGCGGCGGGCGCAGCGTGGTCGGGCGGTCGGCCCAGACGAAGCCCGGCGTCGCGTCCGCGGCCGGTGAAGCGGCCGCGGACGCGCCCGGTTCGGCCGGCCGGGACTTGGCGGCCAGGGCCACGCCACGCTCCAGCCACTGCGCGCCGTCCCAGTGCAGCAGGGCGACCGGCAGGGCATCGAGCAGCTCGTTGCCCACCACCACGCCCTGCATCGCTGCCGGCAGCGCGTCGGCCCAGACCACGCGGTCCGCCAGGGCCGGGGCGCGCGCCTGCAGGGTGGCCTGCTGCTTGGCCCGCAGCGTGCCGGACAGGTCGACGATGGTGTAGCGGCGTGGCGCCGCACCCAGGGCCGCCAGACCGTTCAGCAGCTCGGCGGCCAGGGCGCCGGAGCCTGCGCCGAATTCCCAGACCTCGTCGACCCCGGTGGCGGCCAGGGCCTCGGCCACCTGGGCGGCCAGGGCGCGGCCGAAGTGCGGGCTCAGCTCGGGCGCGGTGACGAAGTCGCTCCCGTCGGTGGCGAGCGTGCCGAACTGGCGATCGCCGCGGCTGTAGTAGCCCAGGCCGGGGGTGTAGAGCGCACGGGCCATGTAGTCCTCGAAGCCCATCCAGCCGCCGGCCGCCTGCACGGCCTCGGCGATCTGCCGGGCCAGGGCCTGGCTGGCCGGGCTGGGCGGCGGCGGCGCGTCGGCACGGGCCGTGCCGCGGGGGTTTGCCGAGGGGTCGGCGGCTGGCGCGGAGGGGCTCCGTACACTGCCGGGCGTTCGGGGCGGGGTCTGCATGGCGGCATTGTCGGCGGGCCGCCGGCCCCGCCCGTGCCGTCCTGCCGTCGACCATGCATCCCTTCGCCGCCACCCTCCACACCCAGCAGCTGGCCGCCGAGCGCCCGGTCGCGCTGATCACCGGCGGCGCCCGCCGCCTGGGACGCAGCATCGCGCTCGCCCTGGCCCGCGCCGGCCACGACATCGCGCTGCACCACCGCGGCCCTGACCCGGCCGCCGCCGAGGAGGCGCTGGCCGAGCTGCGCGCGCTCGGCGTGCGCGCCGAGGCCTTCATTGCCGAGCTGCATGACGAGGCCGCCACCGTGGCCCTGCTGCCGCGGGTGATCGACCGCCTGGGCCGCATCGACGTGGTCGTGCACAACGCTTCGCGCTTCCGCCACGACACGGTGGCGACCTTCGGCTACGCCGAGCTGGAAGGCCATGCCCGCGTCAACACCGGCGCGGCCATCGTGCTGGCGCGCGGCCTGCACGCCCACCTGCGCCAGCGCGCCGAGCGGCTGCGCTCGACCGAGCCGGCCGCGCCGCCGCCGCGCGGCTGCATGGTCCACCTGCTGGACCAGAAGCTCTGGAACCCCAACCCCGACCACCTCAGCTACACCCTCAGCAAGGCCGCGCTGGAGGCCGCCACCACGGTGCTGGCCCAGGCCCTGGCGCCGGAGCTGCGCGTGGTCGGCGTGGCGCCGGGTGTCACCCTGCCCTCGGGCCCCATGACCCTGGGCGAGTTCGAGCAGGCCCACCGCATGACGCCGCTGGGCCGCTCCTCGGCCGCCGAGGACATTGCTGAGGCCGTGGTCTACCTGGTGCGCGCCCGCGCCGTGACCGGCACCACCCTGCTGGTCGACGGCGGCCAGCACCTGAGCGCGCAGCCGCGCGACGTGATCTTCCTGGTGCGTGGCGAGGCCGATCCCCACCCGCCCGCCACGCCCATGGGCGACGAGGTGGACGCATGAGCGCCGTCTCCTCCCCGCCGCCCATCCACCCCGGCAACGCGGCCGTGGCCGGCTGGGCGCGCGATCCACGCCTGGCCGGCTGCCGCCGGCTCTTCCTCTGCGAGCATGTGCGCGCGGTCGAGATCGGCATCCACGACTTCGAGCAGCATGCGCCGCAGCGCCTGGTCTTCCATGTCGATCTCTTCGTGCCGCTGGCCGCCAGCACGCCGCAGGCCGATCGCCTCGACGAGGTGGTCGACTACGATTTCATCCGCGCGGTGATCGCCGAGCGCCTCGCCGCGGGCCGCATCGGCCTGCAGGAGACGCTCTGCGACGACCTCGCCCGCCGCCTGCTGGCCCATCCGCAGGTGCGGGCGGTGGCTCTGTCCACCGCCAAGCCCGATGTCTACGCCGACAGCCGCGCCGTCGGCGTCGAGATCATGCTGTTCAAGGATGCGGCCTGAGGCCCGGCCTCCCGCAGCCCCCGTCTTCCCGTTCGACCCAGGACCGCCGATGAGCGCCGAACTTTCCCTGTCCCCCGAGGACACGGCCGCCGCCGCCGAAGCCGTGCTGCGCACGGCCGAGGGCCGCAAGCTGAACTTCGAGGCCAACAAGCTCAGCAAGCGCCTGCACCGCCTGGTCGGCCAGGCCATCGGCGACTTCAACATGATCGAGGCCGGCGACAAGGTCATGGTCTGCGTCTCGGGCGGCAAGGACAGCTATGCCCTGCTCGACATCCTGATCAACCTGCAAAAGCGCGCCCCGGTGGATTTCAGCCTGGTCGCCGTCAACCTCGACCAGAAGCAGCCCGGCTTCCCGGAGGATGTGCTGCCGGCCTACCTCAAATCGCGCGGCGTGGACTTCCACATCGAGGAGCAGGACACCTACAGCATCGTCAAGCGCCTGGTGCCCGAGGGCAAGACCCTGTGCAGCCTGTGCTCGCGGCTGCGCCGCGGCATCCTCTACCGCGTAGCCGACGAGCTGGGCGCCACCAAGATCGCGCTGGGCCACCACCGCGACGACATGCTGGCGACCTTCTTCCTCAACATGTTCTTCGGCGCCAAGCTCAAGGGCATGCCGCCCAAGCTGGTCAGCGACGACGGCCGGCATGTGGTGATCCGCCCGCTGGCCTATGTGCCTGAGCATGACCTGATCGCCTGGGCCCGGCACCGCGATTTCCCCATCATCCCCTGCACCCTGTGCGGCAGCCAGGAGAACCTGCAGCGCAAGCAGGTCGGCCACATGCTCAAGGCCTGGGAGCGCGAGCACCCCGGCCGGCTGGAGAACATGGCCCGCGCGCTCGGCAACATCGTGCCCTCGCACCTGCAGGACCGCGCGCTCTACCCCTTCACCACCCTGCAGGCCACCGGCCTGCCCGATGCCGCCGGCGACAAGGCCTTCGACGAGGACGAGGAGGGCTGTGCCAGCCCCGCCGCGACGGGCGAGCCGGCCCCAGTGCGGTTGCACGGGCTCGGCCGCACGCCCAAGCCCGAGGGGGCCGCCCAGGCCTGGACGGCGGCCGCGACCGACCCCGCCGACGGGCTCGGCGCATGAGCTTCGACCCCCGCGCCGCCGCCCGCAGCGTCTGGGCCCACTGGCAGGCCGGCACTGTGCTGGACCACCTGCCCCCCGGCCAGCGCCCCGCCAGCCGGGCCGAGGGCTACGAGGCGCAGGCCCTGCTGCCCGAGGTGGCTGGCCGCGTGCCGCTGGGCTGGAAGATCGCTGCGACCAGCGTGGAGGGGCAGCGCCACATCCACGTCGGCGGCCCGCTGGCCGGTCGCCTGCTCGGCGGCCAGGTCGGCCGCGATGGCGACACCTTCCCCCTGGCCGGCAACCGCATGCGCGTGGCCGAGCCCGAGTTCACCTTCCACATCGGTCAGGCCCTGCCGCCCCGCGCCGCGGCCTACACGGTCGACGAGGTGCGGGCCGCCGTGGCCAGCGTGCATCCCTCGATCGAGCTGCCCGATTCGCGCTTTGCCGATTTCACCGTGGTCGGCGAGGCCCAGCTCCTGGCCGACAACGCCTGCGCCGGCCGCTATGCCCTGGGCGATGCCAGCGGCGTCGATTGGCGCAGCCTGGACCTGGCCGCCCACCGCGTGCGCGGCCAGGTCTTCCGCAGGCTCGACGGCACCGAGACCGACGTGCTGGACCGCGAGGGCCTGGGCGCCAACGTGCTGGACGACCCCTGCCTGGCCCTGACCTGGCTGGCCAATGAACTCTCGGCCCTGGGCCTGGGCCTGGCCCGGCGCAGCCTGGTGAGCACCGGCACCTGCATGAAGCCGCTGGCCATCGCGCCCGGTGACCGGGTCGAGGTGGATTTCGGGGTGCTGGGCCGGGTCGGCCTGAAGCTCGCGCCCGAGGCCGGCTGAGTCCGCCGCGGGCCGGCCACGGGCCCGGCCTCAGGCCTGCATCCAGCGCTGCGCCGCGGCTTCCACCACGGCCGGCAGCGGCTGGCCGCTGGCATGCAGGGCGCGCAGGCGGTCGGCATCGTTGCCTTCGAAGAGGCTGTCGCGCAGCAGCTGGGTGGCCTCCAGGGCCTGCAGGTCGAGCGCATGCTCGTCGAGCCGCACGAGGGTGCGCAGGATGTCGTCGCGCAGGCGCATGCGCTGCTTGGTCCTGGGGTCCACGAACTCGCCGCGCAGGCCGAAGCGGCAGGCCTGGAAACGGTTGAAGGTGTAGACGAGGTAGTCGTCCTCGCTTGGCTCGAAGGGCCGCTCCTCCAGCAGCTGGCGGCCGATGCACTGCAGGTAGCAGGCGAGGGCGGCGGCTTTGTCGACCGTCAGCGGCGTGTCGCAGACGCGCAGCTCGATGGTGCCGAATTCGGGCTTGGGCCGCAGGTCCCAGTAGAAGTCCTTCATGGACTGGACGACGCCGGTGGCGGTCATCTTGTCGAAGTAGCTGCCGAACTCGTCCCAGCTGCGCACGAAGGGCGCCCGGCCCGAGAGCGGGAAGGCAAAGACGGAATTCAGCCGCGCGGAATCGAAGCCGGTGTCCACGCCCTGCACGAAGGGCGAGCTGGCCGAGAGCGCGATGAAGTGCGGCACGTAGCGGCTCAGGGCATGCAGCAGCCACAGGGCCTGGTCGCCGTCGCGGCAGCCCAGGTGCACATGCTGGCCGAAGACGGTGAACTGCTGGGCCAGGTAGCCGTAGAGGTCCGAGAGGTAGCGGTAGCGCTCGCTGGCGGTGATCTGCTGCTGGCTCCAGTGCTGGAAGGGGTGGGTGCCGCCGCCGGCGATGGCCACGTTGAGCTTGCGCGCGGCGGCGCTGATCTGGCCGCGCAGGTCGCGCAGCTCGTCGCGCAGGCTGGCGTGGCGGGTCTGGATCGAGCTGCCGATCTCGATCATCGAGCGGGTGATCTCGGGCTTGATGTCCCAGGCGCCGGTGTGGCGGGCGGTCTCGCGCAGCAGGTCGTCGGCCTGGGCGACCAGGTCGAAGTCATGGGTCGCGACGATCTGCAGTTCCAGCTCGACGCCCAGCGTCAGCGGTTCCGAGGGGGTGAAGGCTTGCAGCGGCATCGGGGGCTCCGGGTGGGTGCGTTCAGGCGCGGGTCGGCGGGGGCTCGACCGGCCGGGGCCCGGGGGCCGCAGGGATTCCGGCGACGGCCGGGCTGGCCGGCGGGCCGCCGCGCAGGCCGGTGGCGCGCGGCGGCGGGCAGATCTCGCCGGCCAGCTGCCCCAGGGCATAGCGGCCCAGCACCGGGCCGAGCAGCTGCAGCAGCGTGGTTGCGATCAGCAGGGCCTGCCAGAGGCTGCGCTCGGCGTCCTCCTGGCCCAGGCTGTGGCCGTAGCTGCCCAGGCCGATCAGCAGCGCGGTGGGCGTCATCGACTGCAGCGCCATCGCCAGCGCGCCGGCCTGGCGCCAGCCCAGGCCGCTCAAGCGGGCCGTGCCGAGTACGCCCAGCCCCAGGCCCAGCGCGCGGGCCAGCACGATGGCAAGCACCCAGGGCCAGAGCGTGGCCAGGCCCTCCAGGGTCGACAGCAGGCCCAGGCAGACGAAGAGCAGCACGCCCAGGGCCGTGCCGGCGCTGCCAAGCTGCGGCGCCACGCTGAGCCGGTGACCCATGCGGGCGCGGGCAGCCATGCCCAGCACCAGCAGGGTCAGCATCGGCGACAGGCCCCAGCCGCCGGCCAGCAGGGCCGTCGCCACCAGCAGCGCGAGCTGCAGCACGGCCTGCGTGCCCGGATCGCGCACCGGGCGGCTCAGTGCGTCCAGGGCCAGGGCGGCGCCCAGCCCCAGCAGCACGCTGCCGCAGAGCACCAGGCCGGCCCGCAGCAGGGCGTGCAGCCAGCCGGTCTCGGCAGCCACCGCATCCGCGCCCGCCACCAGGGGCGGCACCAGCACGGTCAGGGCCTGCAGTGCCAGCACGGCCAGCACGCTGCTGCAGGCGCTGGCCATCAGCAGGCGCTCGGTCACCTGGCCGCGTGGCTGGCTGGCATGCAGCAGGGCCATGGCGACGAGCGGCGAGCTGCTCATGGCCACCGCCGCCACCAGGGCCGACGCGCCGGCCGGCGCGCCCAGGGCGACGAGGCTGAAGCCGACCAGGCCGCCCGCGGCCAGGCTGCTGGCGCCGATCTGCAGCGCCAGGCCGGGGTTGTCGACCAGCCAGCGTGGCCGCAGTCGGCTGCCCAGCTCGAAGAGCAGCACGCCCATGGCCAGGTCGATCAGGGGCTTCCAGGGGTCCAGGTCGGCCGGCGCCAGCAGGCGCAGGGCTGGCGGCCCGGCCAGCAGGCCGATGGCCATCCAGCCCAGCAGGCGCGGCAGCTTCAGCAGGCGCTGCACCGCATCGCCCGCCAGCACGGCGACGAGGACCAGGCCGGCCAGGCCGAGCACCGGATCCAGGTCGCGCAGGGTGTCCAGCGTCCAGCGGGCGGCCTCGGCGGGCACGGCCACGGCGCTGCCGAGTGCCGATTCCGATGCGGTGGCGGCCTCCGGCGCCGGCAGGACGCCGGGCAGGGCGGCGGCTTCGCCCGCATCCAGCGGGGCGGACGCGGCGATCGGGGCGGGGTCGGGCAGGGGCATGGGCATCTCCTCGTGTTCTTCTGGGCTCGGCTTGCCCGGAGGTGGAGCCCCGGCCGGGCCGCCCGGTTCCCCGGCCCTTGAAAGCCTGCCACCCGGCCCCATCTGCCCGCCACGCGTGCCGCCGACCGGGCGGCGCGACCCGGCAGCCCCGCGGGCCGGCCGGGGTCGAGATCTGTCGAGAGCCTTTTCCCTTCCCCATGAGCAAGCACACCCATGCCTTCCAGGCCGAGGTGCAGCAGCTGCTGCACCTGGTCACCCACGCCCTCTATTCCAACAAGGAGATCTTCCTGCGCGAGCTGGTCTCCAATGCCTCCGACGCCTGCGACAAGCTGCGCTTCGAGGCCCTGGCCGACGACAGCAAGTGGGGCGAGGACCGCGAGCTGCGCCTGCGCATCGCCTTCGACGCCGAGGCCCGGACGATCACGATCAGCGACAACGGCATCGGCCTGAGCGAGGAGGAGGCCATTGCCCACCTCGGCACCATCGCCAAGAGCGGCACCCGCGAGTTCATGGCCGCGCTCGATGCCGACCGGAAGAAGGACGCCAGCCTGATCGGCCAGTTCGGCGTGGGCTTCTATTCGGGCTTCATCGTGGCCGACCGCATCACCGTGGAATCGCGCCGGGCCGGCCTGCCGGCCGCGCAGGGCGTGCGCTGGAGCAGCGCGGGCACGGGCGATTTCGAGGTCGAGGCCATCGAGCGCGCGCAGCGCGGCACCGACGTGATCCTGCACCTGCGCGAGGACGCGGGCGAGTTCCTCTCGCGCTGGAAGTTGGCGGCCATCGTCGGCAAGTATTCGGACCACATCTCCCTGCCCATCCAGATGCGCAAGGAGATCTGGGATGCCGAGAAGGGTGCGCAGACCGTCACCGACGAATGGGAGACCGTCAACAAGGCCGCCGCCCTGTGGGCGCGGCCCAAGGCCGAGCTGGGCGAGGCCGATTACCACGCCTTCTACGAACAGATCAGCCACGACAGCACGCCCCCGCTGGCCTACACGCACAACCGCGTCGAGGGCCGCAGCGAGTACACCCAGCTGCTCTACATCCCGGCCAAGGCCCCCTTCGATCTGTGGAACCGCGAGAAGCGCGGCGGCGTGAAGCTCTATGTGAAGCGTGTCTTCATCATGGACGACGCCGAGGCGCTGATGCCGGTCTACCTGCGCTTCGTCAAGGGCGTGATCGACTCGGCCGACCTGCCGCTGAACGTGAGCCGCGAGCTGCTGCAGGAGAGCCGCGACGTGAAGGCCATCCGCGAGGGCTCGACCAAGCGCGTGCTCTCGATGCTGGAGTCGCTGGCCCACAGCGAGGACCCGGCCGAGCGCGCCAAGTACGCTGCCTTCTGGAAGGACTTCGGCGCGGTGCTCAAGGAAGGCCTCGGCGAGGACTACGCCAACCAGGAGCGCCTGGCCAAGCTGCTGCGCTTTGCCTCGACCCAGGCGGAGGAAGGCGTGTCCCTGGCCGACTACGTGGCCCGCATGAAGGAGGGCCAGGACGCCATCTATGTGCTGACCGCCGACAGCCTGGCGGCGGCCCAGGGCAGCCCGCAGCTCGAAGTCTTCCGCAAGAAGGGCATCGAGGTGCTGCTGCTGACCGACCGCGTCGACGAGTGGCTGCTCAGCCACCTGCATGAATTCGACGGCAAGCCGCTGCAGAGCGTGGCCAAGGGCGCGGTGGATCTGGGCAAGCTCGCCGACGAGGCCGAGAAGCAGCAGGCCGAGGCGGCGGCCGAGGCCGCCCGGCCGCTGGTCGAGCAGCTCAAGGCCACGCTGGCCGAGCGGGCCAAGGATGTGCGCGTGACCACCCGCCTGGTCGAGTCGCCGGCCTGCCTGGTCAGCGAAGAGGGCGACATGAGCGGCCACCTGGCCCGCCTGCTCAAGCAGGCCGGCCAGGACGCGCCGCCCTTCCGCCCGGTGCTGGAGGTCAATCCCGAGCATGCGCTGCTGAAGAAGCTCGACACCCTGCGCGAGGACGGGGGCCGCTTCGGCGACCTGGCCCAGATCCTCTTCGACCAGGCTTGGCTGGCCGAGGGCGGCCAGCTCGAGGACCCGGCGGCCTATGTGCGTCGGGTCAATGCGCTGCTGAGCGCCTGAGGCGGCGGTACGCGGCCGGCCGCCGGGCCGGGCGCGTGCCGCTCAGCGGCCTTCGTCGAGCCGCTCGATCTGTTCCTGCAGCTGTACCGTCTGCTGCGCCCAGTAGCTCGGGCTGTCGAACCAGGGGAAGGCGGCCGGGAAGGCCGGGTCGGCCCAGCGCTGGGCCAGCCAGGCGCTGTGATGGATCAGGCGCAGGCTGCGCAGCGGCTCGATCAGGCGCCGCTCGGCGGGGTCGAAGTCGCAGAAGGCCTCGTAGCCTTCCAGCAGGGCGGCCAGGGCCTGGCGGCTGCCGGCTTCGTCGCCGGGCAGCAGCATCCACAGGTCTTGCACGGCCGGGGCGGTGCCGCAGTCGTCGAGGTCGACGAAGTGCGGGCCGCCGGCCTCCGTCCACAGCAGGTTGCCGGGATGGCAGTCGCCGTGCGTGCGCAGCCAGCGCAGGCCGGGCTGGGCGGCGAAGCGTTCGCGCACGCGGTCGAGCAGCGCATCGACCGTGTCGCGCCAGCGGCCGGCCAGGTCCAGGGGCAGGTGCGGGCTGGCCAGCACGGTCGCGCGGGCCTGCTCGCCCAGCCGCGCCAGGTCCAGCCGCGGACGGTGCAGGAAGGGCTGGCGCCGGCCGACGGCATGCAGGCGGCCCAGGCAGTGGCCGATGCGCAGCAGGACCTCGGGGTCGTCCAGTTCCGGCGCGCGGCCGCCGGCGCGCGGGCTGACGGCCCAGCGCAAGCTGCCGCGCCGCGCCAGGGTGGGCGGCGTGCCGAGGTGTTCGAGCGGGGGCGCTTCGTCGCGCCGCCGTGCGCCGTCCACCGGATGCAGGGTCAGCGGCGCGATCACCGGCACCTCGGCCGCGGCCAACTCGGCCGCGAAGGCGTGTTCTTCCAGGATCTGCGCCTCGGTCCAGCGGCCCGGGCGGTAGAACTTCAGCACGACGAAGCCGCCATCCTCCAGCCCGGCCTGGACCACGCGGTTCTCGTAGCTGTTGAGCTGCAGCAGGCGGCCGTCGCCGAACAGGCCGAGGTCTTCCAGGCGGTCCAGGATGCAGTGCGGCGTCAGCGCCGCATAGGGGGCCTCGGGGTCGGGGGATGCGTCAGCGGCCATCGGGCGATGGTCGCATGCGCGCAGGGCGCAGCCCGGGCCTCACTGGCGGGCGCTGCCCCCGCCCTGGCGCAGCAGCTGCTCGCGCACCTCGCCGACGACCTCGATCAGGTCGCCGACCCGCTGGACCTGCTGCTTGAGCCGGTAGTCGAACTCGGCGGCGTGCGTTTCCATCAGTTCCTCGAACTGGGTGGCCAGGGTGTCGGGCGGCAGGCGCAGCCAGGCTTCGGACTCGCTGCCCTCGCGCTCCAGCGTCGCGCCGGCCTTGCGGGCGATGTGCAGCATCGCGCCGTTCTCGCTGAGGGCGTGGATGTAGAGGGTGGCGATGCCGCGGTTGCGCGCGTGCATCACGGCATGGTCGAACAGTCGCTCGCCGTAGCCGCGGCCGCGAACCTGCGGCAGCACCGACACGCCGAACTCGGCCATGGTCGTGCGGCCCTGCCGCTCGGTTCCGGGGGCATAGGCCAGGTGGGCGGTGGCGATCAGCTGCAGCCGGCGGTTGACGATGCCGAAGAGCTCATCGCGCGAGAAGTCGATGCCCTCGACGTAGTGCAGGACCTGCTCGTCCGACAGGGCCTGGCCGAAGCGCAGGTAGCGATCGGGCTCCGCGAGAGCCAGCAGGTGCTGGGCGATCGCCCCGCGGTCGCTGGGGCCCAGGGAACGGATCGGCACCCAGCGGCGCAGCGCCTCGGCGCGGCGCGCCGGGACGACCCGTGCCGGCGTCGGCTCGGCGGCGCTGGGGTCGGACGGGGGCGATCGATCGAGGTTCATGGGCACGATACTAAGGGTAAACCCGGAATCGTGCTGCGAGGAGGGGCGGGGCGTCGGGGCCTGTCTCGGCTCTCTGGGCGCTGCGTTTCTCGGCTACACTCGCGGGCTTCCTGTTTTTCGGCTGCAGGAAGCCGTGCCCCAAGCCTTGCAGCAAGGGGCGCGCGGCGCCTAAGAGGCCCCCGCTGCATTCGCGGCACCACAAGGGGCACCGACCGCGCCGGATCCCAGCCCAGTTCTCCACTCCTGGATTCGTCATGAAGACCTTCAGCGCCAAACCGGCTGATGTGACGCACGAGTGGTTTGTGATCGATGCCACCGACAAGGTGCTCGGACGAGTGGCCAGCGAAGTCGCTCTCCGCCTGCGTGGCAAGCACAAGCCCATCTACACGCCTCACGTCGATACCGGCGATTTCATCGTCGTCGTCAACGCCGACAAGCTCCGGGTGACCGGCAGCAAGGCCGACGACAAGATCTACTACCGTCATTCGGGCTTCCCCGGCGGCATCTACGCCACGAAGTTCAAGGACATGCAGGCCAAGCATCCGGGCCGCGCGCTCGAGAAGGCCGTCAAGGGCATGCTGCCCAAGGGTCCGCTCGGCTACGCGATGGTCAAGAAGCTGAAGGTGTACGCCGGTGCCACGCACCCGCACACCGCCCAGCAGCCCAAGACGCTTGAGATCTAAGGAGCGGCGATGATCGGCAATTGGAATTACGGCACCGGCCGTCGCAAGTCCTCGGTGGCGCGGGTCTTCATCAAGAAGGGCACCGGCCAGATCACGGTCAATGGCAAGCCGGTCGAGCAGTACTTCGGCCGCCAGACCTCGATCATGATCGTCAAGCAGCCCCTGCTGCTGACGAACAACGGCGAAGCCTTCGACATCAAGGTCAACGTCCATGGCGGCGGCGAGTCCGGCCAGGCCGGCGCGGTGCGCCACGGCCTGACCCGTGCCCTGATCGACTACGACGCGGCCCTGAAGCCCGAACTCAGCCGCGCCGGCTTCGTCACCCGCGACGCCCGCGAGGTCGAGCGGAAGAAGGTCGGTCTGCACGGCGCCCGCCGCGCCAAGCAGTTCAGCAAGCGCTGATCCCGGCCGATGGGTGGAGGACCCGGCCCGGCCAAGTCCTCATCCCCGTCCCCACGACAAGCCGCCCCCGGGCGGCTTGTCCGTTTCTGGGGCGACAATGCAGCCCTTCGCGGCCTGGTCCGCAACCCCGCTTCCCGAGGAGGATTCCCATGAGCGCCCTGGCCGAAACCAGCCCCAGCACCCTGCCCAGCGCCCCCCCGGCGCCGATCGTCTTCACCGACAGCGCGGCCGACAAGGTCAAGCAGCTGGTCGACGAGGAAGGCAACCCCGATCTGAAGCTGCGCGTCTTCGTGCAGGGCGGCGGCTGCTCGGGCTTCCAGTACGGCTTCACCTTCGACGAGATCGTCAATGAGGACGACACCTCGATGGAGAAGAACGGCGTGACCCTGCTGATCGACGCGATGAGCCTGCAGTACCTCGCCGGCGCCGAGATCGACTACAAGGACGATCTGGAAGGTGCGCAGTTCGTGATCAAGAACCCGAACGCGACCACCACCTGCGGCTGCGGCTCGTCTTTCTCGGTCTGAAGCGGCAGTAGCGGCTGTAGCGGCCGCGATCGGCTTGGTCCCGATCGCCGCCCCCCGCCAAGCGCCTCAGGACGTCGTCCGAGGCGCTTTTTTGTGGCCGGACATCCGGCTCGTTCAGGCCGGGTGGTAGGCGCCGAGGATGCGCGGCCCGCGTGCCCCGGTGACGGCCGGCAGATTGCCCGGCTGGTCCAGCAGATGGGCGCGTGCCAGCCAGGCGAAGGCCGTGGCTTCGACCGCCAGTGGAGGCAGGCCGTGCTCGGCGCTGGAGCTCACCCGCCAGCCGGGAAGCGCCTTTTGCAGGCCATGCATCAGCGCATGGTTGAAGACGCCGCCGCCGCAGACGATCAGCGGCAACACGGCGGTGCTGGCCACCGCGGGGGGCCAGCACCGCAGGCTCGCAGCCACCGACTCCACGGTCAGCGCCAGCAGGGTGGCCTGGACATCGCGCGGGTCGGCCTGCGGGGCGCCGTCCAGCCAGCGGTCCAGCCAGGCCGCGTCGAAGGCATCGCGCCCGGTGCTCTTGGGGGCGGGCCGGGCGAAGTAGGGATCGGCCAGGCCACGCGCCAGCAGGTCCGGCAGCACCCGGCCACCGGCAGCCCATGCGCCATCACGGTCATAGGCCGCCCCCTGGTGGCGGGCGATCCACAAGTCCATCAGCGCATTGGCAGGGCCGGTGTCGAAGCCCGTCACCGGACCCTGGGCAGGCAGCAGGCTGAGGTTGGCGATGCCGCCGAGGTTCAGCACCGCGACATCGCGGTCTGGCTGGGCCCACAAGGCCTGGTGGAAGGCCGGCACGAGCGGGGCGCCCTGGCCGCCGGCGGCCACGTCGCGGCTGCGGAAGTCGGCGATCACCGGGATGCCGCAGCGCTCGGCCAGCCAGGCGGGGGCGGCGAGCTGCAAGGTGTAGCCGCCGTCGGCCGGGTCGGGCCGGTGCCGAACGGTCTGGCCGTGGATGCCCAGCGCGGCGAGGGCCGAGGGCGGCTTCCGGGCCTCGGCCAGCAAGGCCTGGACGACGTCGGCATGCACCACCATCAGCGCCCGTGCCGCCAGGCTCGCGCGATGCAGTTCGTCGGGGCCTGGATGGTTGAGCGCCAGCAGCTCCTCGCGCAGCGCCTCGGGCATCGGCAGGTGCTTGCTCGCCAGCACCCGTCCCCAGCCGGCGCCTGGAGCGGGCGACCAATCGACCAGCACCCCGTCGACGCCGTCGGTCGAGGTGCCGGACATCAGGCCGAGGGTCAGCATGGCAGAGGGGGTGGGAGCGGCCGGGCAGCCGCTTGCGCCGACGAAGGGCCGACGGTCCGTGGGGCCGTCGGCATCGGGCTTACTCGAAGCGCTCGCCCAGATTGGCCGCACCGGCCGCGGCACTGAGCTGCAGGCTGGCCGAGCGCGCGCTCTGCGCGAAGCTGGCGCGGGCGGCCTCTGAAAGGGTGACCGGCGCGGAGGCGCGGGCCATGCGGACCGGATCGACCTGCGCACCGCCGACGAGGAATTCGAAGTGCAGGTGCGGGCCGGTGGCCCAGCCGGTGGCCCCCACGGCGCCGATCAGCTGGCCCTGTTCGATGCGGGCACCCTGGCGGACGGCGATGCGGCTGAGGTGCGCATAGCGGGTTTCGTGGCCGCCGGCATGGCGGACCATCACGATGTTGCCGTAGCCGTTCTGGCGACCGGCGAAGGTCACGACGCCTTCACCGACCGAACGCACCGGCGTGCCGGTCGGCGCCCCGTAGTCCACCCCCTTGTGCTGGCTCCAGCGGCCGCTGATCGGGTGCATGCGCATCGCGAAGCCCGAGGTCACGCGCGAGAAGGCCAGCGGCGAGCCGAGGAACATGCGGTTCTTGCTGCGGCCCTTCAGGTCGAAGTAGGCGCCGCGCTTGCCGGGCTCCTGGAACCAGATGGCCTCGTGCACCGCACCGCCATTGTCGAAGCGGGCGGCCAGCACGCGGCCGGCGCCCTGGGCCCAGGCCACCGGTTCGCCGTCGGCCATCAGGCCTTCGTAGAGCACCGAGAAGGTGTCGCCACGGCGCAGTTCGCGGCGGAAGTCGATGTCGGCACCGAAGAGCTCCGCCAGCTGGTTGGTGACGCTGTCGGGCAGCTTGGCATCGTCGGCCGCTGCGTAGAGCGAGCTGACGATCGTGCCCGAGCTGAGGCGGGTCTGCACCGCATAAGGCACCTCGGCGGTGCGGGCCGAGAAGCCGCCGCGCGCCAGGCGCTTGATCTCGAGCCGGTGGAAGTGGGTGGCCGCCCGCTCGTCGAGGGGGGACGGCGCGCGCAGCGTCAGCGCGAGCATGCGGCCGCCTTCGGCCAGCACCTGCACCATCTTGCCCGGGCGGCCGGCGAGCACCTCGCGACCGGCCGGATCCTGGCGCAGGAAGCGCGCCGCCTCCGGGTCGTCCACGCCCAGGCGCTTGAGCAGCGAATCGACGGTGTCGCCGCTGCGCGTCAGGTCGCTGCGGTAGAGCGCCAGGCTGTGCTCGTCGAGGGCCAGCAGCTGCTCCTGCAAGGCGGGGTCGCCGGGCAGGTCCTGTTGAATCAGGCGTTGGGGCAGGTCGGCCGCATCGGGCACATGCGGGGCGACCCCGAAAGCCGTGACGGCGCTGCCGGCCAGCAGCGCGATCACGGCGGCCGTGACCCGGCGGCGGTGACGGCCGACCGCGGCCTCGAGGGCCCGGCCTGCACGCATCAGCAGAAGATCGAAGTTCACCAAGAGGTTTCCGGCTTGGGCAAGACGCTGAGCGCAAGCAAGGCAAGGGCCTGCGGCCAGCGGTCGGCAAGGTGAAGGGCGGAAGGGGGGCGCGGCGGGGCCGGATCGGCCGCGGCCGGAAGGCCGGCAGCACCCTGGCGGGGCCTGCCTAGAATCCGGGCTTTGCGCGGGGTCGGAGTGTACCGGCACCCCTTCGGGGGAGCTTGTGGTTTACCCGCAGACCGATCCCCTGTCCTTCCCGGTCCCGTCCCATGTCAGCTTCCTCTCCCGCCGCCGCGACCCTCCCGCCCAGCGATGCCGTGCAGCAGGCCCTGGCCCTCACCCTGCGCGGCTGCGAGGAGCTGCTGCCGCGCGAGGAGTGGCTGAGCAAGCTGCAGCGCGCCGAGGCCAGCGGCCAGCCGCTGCGCATCAAGCTGGGCCTGGACCCGACCGCGCCCGACATCCACCTCGGCCACACCGTGGTGCTCAACAAGCTGCGGCAGCTGCAGGACCTGGGCCACACCGTCATCTTCCTGATCGGTGATTTCACCGCCGCCATCGGCGACCCCTCGGGCCGCAACAGCACGCGGCCGCCGCTCTCGGCCGAGCAGATCCGCGCCAATGCCGAGACCTACTACGCCCAGGCCAGCCTGGTGCTGGACCCGGCGCGCACCGAGGTTCGCTACAACAGCGAGTGGTGCGACCCGCTGGGCGCGCGCGGCCTGATCCAGCTGGCCAGCCGCTACACCGTCGCCCGCATGATGGAGCGCGACGACTTCACCAAGCGCTTCCAGGGCGGCGTGCCGATCAGCGTGCACGAGTTCCTCTACCCCCTGCTGCAGGGCTACGACTCGGTGGCCCTGAAGAGCGACCTGGAACTCGGCGGCACCGACCAGAAGTTCAACCTGCTCGTCGGCCGCGCGCTGCAGCAAGAGTATGGTCAGGAGCCGCAGTGCATCCTGACCATGCCGCTGCTGGAAGGTCTGGACGGCGTCGACAAGATGTCGAAGTCCAAGAACAACTACATCGGCATCACCGAGCCGGCGAACACCATGTTCGCCAAGCTGCTCTCGATCAGCGATGTGCTGATGTGGAAGTACTTCACCCTGCTGAGCTTCCGCAGCGAGGCCGAGATCGCCGCGCTGAAGGCCGAGGTCGAGGCCGGCCGCAACCCCAAGGACGCCAAGGTCCTGCTGGCCACCGAGATCACCACCCGCTTCCACAGCGCGGCGGCGGCCGAGGCCGCGCTGCAGGACTTCCACCATCGCGCGCGCGGCGGCATCCCCGACGAGGTGCCCGAGCTGAGCCTGGGCGGCGCACCGCTGGGCCTGGCTGCCCTGCTCAAGGCCGCCGGCCTCGCGCCTTCGAGCAGCGAGGCCAATCGCCTGATCGACGGCGGCGGCGTGCGCCTCGACGGCGTGGTCGTCAGTGACAAGGGCCTGAGGTTCGAGGCCGGCTTCTCGGCCGTCGTGCAGGTCGGCAAGCGGAAGTTCGTGCGCGTCACGCTGGGCGCCTGAGCGGCGCCGGCCCCCGGCCTCAGGGCCGCCGGCTGACGCGGATCTGCAGGGCCGGGTGGTTCGGCCGCGCATAGAGCGGCCGCAGGGCCCAGCCCCCCCCGGGGGCCGGTCCCACCACGGCCTGGCCGAGACGGGCCTGCCAGGCAGCATGCTCCGCATCGGCCGGGGCGCCCTCGCCGATCACCACTGCCAGCACCGGACCGCTTGCCGGCAGCGCCAGCCGGTCCGCCGGACCCGCCTGCACCCGCGCCCCGGCCAGCTGAAGCCGCAAGCCGGCCGCCAGGCGGCGGTCGTTGCTCAGCAAGGCGAAGGGGCCCTCCGGCACCACGCCAGCCTGCCGCAGGGCCTGGGCCAGTTCGGCCACCGGCAGATTCAGCTCGTCGGGCTGGCCGCGCCAGCCCGCCAGCACCACCCGGCCGCCGATGCCCAGGCACCACAGCAGCGCGGCCGCCCCCAGCGCGCGCGGCAGCCAGCGCCAGTGGCGGTGCTCGGCCAGCCAGGGTGCCTGCGCGATCAGCAGCAGGGGCAGTGCGACGACGAAGGGCTGCATCCAGCGATCCTTGAAATGGCGGGCCCCACCGGCCAGCACCGCCACCAGGAAGAAGGCCAGCACGGCCAGCAGCAGCGCGGCCAGCAGGCGCCGCGCCAGGCGCGCCCGCGCCTCGGGCGCCGGTGCGCCGGCCGGTGGCCGCAGCAGCGCGCGGCCGAACAACAGGGCCAGCAGCGGCAGCAGCGGCGAGAGGCTGGCCAACAGGGCGCCCGCCGCCCGCAGCAGCGCCCGCGCCGGGCCGCCGTCACCGGCGGCCAGCTTGCCGGCGGCATGGTCGCGGGCCAGGTCGAGGTGATCGATCAGCCACAGGCCGTGCGGCGCGAACGCGGCTGCCGCAACCGTCGCCGTGAGCAGCAGGCCGAGCCAGACCGCCGGCTCGCGCAGCCGGGCGCGCACCGGCGCCAGCGCCAGCAGGCCCAGCCCCATCACCGCCGCGGCCGCCGCGAAGCTGTACTTGCCCAGCAGGCCGGCGGCCAGCGCCAGGCCCAGGGCGGCCCAGCGCAAGGGCTGGCGTGGCTCGGCCACCAGGCCCAGCAGCAGCGCGAAGCTCAGCGCCGCAGCGGTGGTGACCAGCACGGTGTGGGTCAGATCGCGCTGCGCGTCCCAGCCGATGCTCAGCATCAGCAGCGGCGTGGCCGCGGCCACCGGGGCCATGGCCAGCGGCATCAGCCGCCGTGCGGCGCGCCACAGGCTGAAGTAGGTGGTGGCCAGCAGCAGGTTCTTCAGCAGCGAGAGGCCGAGGACCGAAGGCCCCGTCAGCGCGAAGACGGCGATCTGCAGCCAGGTGTAGAGCGGGGGCTGCGCCCCGTAGCCCCAGGCGAAGGCCTGGGTCCAGACCGCCTGCTCGGCCTCGTCGAGCTCCAGGGCCGGGGACACCGCCACCCGCATCGCGAGCTGTGCGCCGAAGTAGGTGGCCAGGAGCAGCAGCACGCGCCGTGCCTCGGCAGCGGAGGTCGGCGGGCGGTCGAAGGCGGGGGCAGGGGTCAGGGACATGGTCGGCACGGCGGTCGGGCGCGCGGATTGTCGGCGCCGCCGCGCTGAGACAATCCGGCGATGTCCGAGCCCGTCCCCCTTGTCTCCCCTGCGCCGACGGCGCCGTCCGCCGCCGGCGCGGACGGGCCCGAGGTCTCCATCGTCATCCCCGTCTACAACGAGGCCGAGAACCTGCCCGACCTGGTCCGCCGCGTCGGCGAGGCCCTGGTCCCGACCGGCCGCTCCTTCGAGCTGATCCTGGTCGACGATGGTTCGCGCGACGCCACCGCCGCGCTGATGCGGGAGGCCGCGGCCCGCACGCCCTGGCTGGTGCCGGTCGTGCTGGCACGCAACTACGACCAGAGCAGCGCGCTGCAGGCCGGCTTCGACCGTGTCCGCGGCCGCTACGTGGTCACGCTCGACGGCGACCTGCAGAACGACCCGCTCGACATCCCGGTCCTGCTCGACCGCCTGGATGCCGATGCCAGCGTCGACATGCTCTCCGGCTGGCGCCGCGACCGGCAGGACGCCGAGATTTCGCGCAAGCTGCCGAGCCGCATCGCCAATGCGCTGATCTCGCGCGCGACCGGCGTGCACCTGCACGACTACGGCTGCGCCCTGAAGGCCTACCGCCGCGAGATCATCGACCGCATCCGCCTCTACGGCGAGCTGCACCGCTTCATCCCCTCGCTTGCCAAGGACGCCGGGGCGCGCATCGCCGAGGTGCCGGTGCGCCACCATGCGCGCACCCGCGGCGTCAGCAAGTACGGCATCGACCGCACCTTCCGCGTCATCCTCGACCTCGTGCTGATCGTCTTCTTCATGCGCTACCGCCAGCGGCCGCTGCATGCCTTTGGCGGCCTCGGCTTGTGGCTGCTCACCCCCGGCCTGGGCATGCTGGGCTACCTGGGGGCGCTCAAGCTGCTGGGGCAGGACATCGGCGGCCGGCCGCTGCTGATGACGGGCATGCTGCTCAGCCTGATCGGCGTGCAGCTCATCGTCGCCGGCCTCGTCGGCGAAATGCTGACCCGCATCTACCACGAGGCCGGCGGGCGTCCGCAGGCCCATGTGCGGGTGGATGGCGCGACCCGGCGGCCGTGAGCCGGCCCGCGCCTGCCGCGCCGCCCGGGCCGCCGGCCGGCGGCTCGACCCGCCGCAAGGGCCCCGTCCTGCTGCGCCTGGCCCTGGGGCTGGGCCTGCTGGCGGCGCTGCTGGCCCTGGTCGATCCCGCGGCCCTGGGCCGCCAGCTCGCCGCGGCCCGGCCGGACTGGCTGCTGCTGGGCCTGGGCAGCGCGGTGCTGGCCAACCTCTGCTCGGCCCTGCGCTGGTGGGCGATGGCGCGCTGGCTCGGCGCCGGGGTCACGCCGGGCTGGGCGGTGGCCCGCTATGCCGGCGGCGTCGCGCTGAATGCTCTGCTGCCCGGCGCGGTGGTCGGGGGCGACCTCTACCGCGCGCAGGCCCTGCGCGCCCGGGGCCTGGGCTGGGTGGCGGCCGGACTCTCGGTGCTGGTCGATCGACTGGCCGGGCTGTGGATGCTCGGCGTGCTGGCCCTGGCCGCGGCCGCCCTGGCCCTGGTGGCCGCGCCGCCCGAGGCCCTGCTCGACCCGCTGGCCCGCCTGCTGCCGGCCGGTCTGCATGCCGCGCTGCGCGCGCAGCCGACTGCCGGCCTGGCGGCGGCCTGCGCCGGCCTGGCCCTGGCCTGCACCCTGGCCCCGCTGGCCCTCACCGCCCGCTCCCCGGCCGCCGGATCGACCGGTCCGGGATCGCCTGCCGCGGCCGGCCCGGAGGCGGTCCCGTCCGCGCCGCCCCCGCGCCGCCAGGCCCTGCAGGCCCTGGCCCGGCGGCCGGGGGCGCGCGGCCAGCTCGGCCTGCAGCTGCTGGCCTCGCTCGGCGTGCAGCTCTTCTCGGTCGGCACCCTGGCCTGTGCCGGCCTGGCCCTGGGCGTGATGCTGCCGGCCTGGGCCTGGGCCCTGGTCGCGCTGCCGATCTTCGTGATGGCGACGCTGCCGATCAGCTTCGGCGGCTGGGGCACCCGCGAGGCCGCGGCCGTCCTGGCCCTCGGCGCCTTCGGCGTGGCCCCGCCGCTCGCGCTGGGCACCGGCCTGCTCTACGGCCTGGCCGCGCTGGCCCAGGCCCTGCCCGGCGCGGCCGTGCTGGCCGCCGAGCGGCGGGCCCGGCCGGGGGCCGGCTGAAGGCCGGCGATACTCGAGTCCAGAAATTGACTCTTCCAGTTCTCCCCGTCCTCCCCCTCCGAATCCCCAGGCCATGCTGCATCTCGTCACCGGCCATGCCGGCTTCATCGGCTTCCACACCGCCTGCCGCCTGCTCGAACGCGGCGACGGCGTGATCGGCCTGGACAACCTCAACGACTACTACGACCCGGCGCTCAAGCAGGCCCGCCTGGCCGCGCTGCAGGCCCTGGCCACGCGGACCGGCGGCTTCTACCGCGATGTGCGCGCCAACCTGGCCGATGCGGCGGCGGTGGACGCCGTCTTCGCGCAGCACCGCATCGAGCGGGTCATCAACCTGGCCGCCCAGGCCGGTGTGCGCTATTCGCTGCAGAACCCGCGCGCCTACGTCGAAAGCAACATCAGCGGCTTCGTGAACCTGCTCGAGGCCTGCCGCCACCACGGGGTGGGCCACCTCAGCTACGCCTCGACCAGCTCGGTCTACGGCGCCAGCACCGCGCTGCCCTACAGCGAGCATGTCGCCGCCGACCATCCGCTGCAGTTCTACGCCGCCACCAAGCGTGCCAACGAGCTGATGGCGCATGCCTACAGCCACCTCTACCGCTTGCCGACCACCGGCCTGCGCTTCTTCACCGTCTACGGCCCCTGGGGCCGGCCGGACATGGCGCCCTTCCTGTTCACCCGCGCGATCCTGGAAGGCCGGCCGATCCAGCTCTTCAACCACGGCCGCCACAGCCGCGACTTCACCTACGTCGGCGACATCGTCGAAGGCGTGCTGCGCGCCAGCGACCGCCCGGCCGCGCCGGATCCGGCCTGGACCAGCGCCGCGCCCGATCCCGCCCGCAGCAACGCGCCCTGGCGGGTCTACAACCTCGGCGCGAGCGCACCGGTCGCCCTGGTCGACTTCATCGACGCGCTGGAGGCCGCGATCGGCAAGCCGGCCATCCGCGAGCTGGCCCCCCTGCAGCCCGGCGACGTGCCCGACACGGCGGCCGACACCACCGGCCTGCAGGCCGACGTCGGCTATGCGCCGGCCACCCCGCTGCGCGAGGGCGTGCAGCGCTTCGTCGACTGGTACCGCGGCTTCTACAAGGTCTGAGCGGCGCAGGCGCCCGCTGGCAAGCGCAGCGTCGCGCGAAAGCCCGGCCGGCCCGGTGCCAGCGGCGAGGCCAGCAGGAGCTCGCCGCCCGACTGCCGCGCCACCGCCTCGACGATGGCCAGGCCCAGGCCGCTGCCTTCGGCCTGGCGGTCGGCGCGCTCGAAGGGACGGCGCAGGCGCGCCAGCATCTCACCCGGCACGCCCGGGCCCTCGTCCTCCAGCACCAGCGCGACCCGGCCGTCCTGCCGCTGCAGGCTGAGCCGCCGCGCCACGCCCGGCCCGCCGTGGCGCAGGCTGTTCTCGATCAGGTTGCGCAGTGCGATGCCGAGGGCATCCAGGTCGCCGTGCACCGTCAGCGGCTGCAGCGCCAGGGTCCAGCCGGGCGGGGCGGCGGGGGCGTCCGTGGCCCCCTCCGCCGGGCCGGCCGGCAGCAGGCCGGCCTGCACGAACTCGTCGAGCACGAGCAGGGCCAGCTCGTCGAGCGCGAGCGGCTCGCGCGCCAGGCCGACCCCGGCATCCACCCGCGCCAGCTGCAGCAGCTTCGCGCTCAGCTCGCCCAGGCGCTGGAGCTGGCGCGCCAGCGTGGCGGCGCGGGCCTGGCTGGCATGGCCGGCCGGCAGCGCGGCGGCCAGTTCGGCCTGCAGGCGCTGGAGCTGGGCCTGGGCCGCCGCCAGCGGCGTGCGCAGCTCGTGCGCGCTGGCGGCGGCGAACTGGCGCTCGGCGCCGAGCAGGCGGCCGAGCCGGCCCAGCAGCGCGTCCAGGGCCTCGACCAGCGGCTGCAGTTCCTGCGGCAGCGCGGCTTCGCCCGCCGGCCCGCGCAGCGCCGGGTCCTCGCCGAGCGGCGACAGGTCGCGCCCGTCGCGCCGGGCCAGCGCCGCCCGGGCCGGCGCCAGCGCGGCAAAGCCGCGTCGCAGCAGCAGATGCTGGCCCAGCGCGACCAGCGGCAGCAGGGCCAGCAGCGGCCCCAGCATCCAGGCCAGGGCCGGGCCGATCACCGCGGCGCGGTCGGCCAGGGCCTCGGCGGCCACGGCGATGCGGCCATCCCGCGCCTGCTCGACATGGACCCGCCAGCGGCCCTCGATGCGCAGGCCCTCGCGGTCCAGCGCGGCCAGGGGCCGGGCCGGTGCCTCCTCGGAGCGCCACAGCAGACGGCCTTGCGGGCTGAAGAGCTGCAGCAGGGTCTCGCCCTCCTGCTCATCCTCCTGCGCGGGGGCCGGGCGGTGCCAGTCCAGCGGCAGGCTCAGCAGGCGGCGGGCCTGGTCCTCCAGCGCCTCGTCGAGCAGGCCCTGCAGCTCGATCTGGCTGCCGACCAGGGCGCTGCCGGCCGCCAGCAGCCAGGTGCCCGCCAACAGCGCCAGCAGGCGGCGCCGCAGCCGGGCCTGCAGGCTCCAGGCCCGGGCGGGTGGCGCTGCGGCGGCGCTCGGCGGGGCACCGCTCATGCCCCGGCCTCGAAGCGGTAGCCCAGGCCGCGCTGGGTGCGGATGGTCCCGGCGCCGAGCTTGCGCCGCAGGCGGCTGATCAGCACCTCGACGGTGTTGCTGTCGGCCTCGCCGCGGCCGGCCTGGGTGTAGACGGCCTGCTCCAGCGCGCTGCGGCTCCAGAGCTGGCCGGGCCGGCTGGCCAGGCGGGCGAGCAGGGCCCATTCCATCGCCGTCAGCAGCACCTCCTCGCCGCTGCGCCAGGCCCGGCAGGCGGCGAAATCCAGCTTCAGCGCATCGGCCTGCAGCGTCGGGGGCGCGACGCTGCCGCTGCGGCGGGCCACGGCCTCGATGCGGGCCAGCAGTTCGTCGAGGTCGAAGGGCTTGACCAGGTAGTCGTCGGCGCCGGCCTGCAGGCCGCGAATGCGGTCGCTGATCTGGTCCCGCGCGGTCAGCACCAGCACGGGCCGACGGTCGCCGACCGCGCGGCGGCGGCGCAGCAGCTCGGTCGCGTCGCCGTCGGGCAGCTGCAGGTCGAAGAGGGCCAGCTCGATCGCCGCCTCACCGGTCAGCCAGGCCTCGGCCTGGGCCACCCGCTTCATCCACTGCACGGCATGGCCGGCCGCTTCCAGGTGGTCGACCACGGCCTGGCCGAGGTCGATGTCGTCTTCGAGCAGCAGCAGGTGCATGGGGGCGGGGCGAGGGCAGGGCGGGCGAGGGTGCCGGCCGCGACTGAACCGATTCTGAACCGCCGGTCGGCGCCGGCCGCTGCCGTTCAGATCCGGTTCAAGCCTGCGGCGGACCATGCCGTCCAGGCCCGGCGCCCGGGGCAGCCCGGCGCGGCCCTCGCCCCGCAAGTCCTTCCCCACCCCGCCAAGGAGTTCGCCATGTCCCCTCGCCTGCCCCGTCTGAAGGCCCTCGCCCTGGCCGCCGCCCTGGGCCTTGCCGCCCCCGCCTTTGCCGGCGCCGACCGCTGCCAGGCCGGTCCCGAGACCGGCTGGAAGCCGCTGGCCGAACTCGTCGCCAAGCTGGCCGCCGAGGGCTGGCGCCTGCGTTCGGTCGAGATCGACGACGGCTGCTACGAAGTCAAGGGCGTCGACAAGGACGGCCGCTATCACGAGGCCTACTTCCACCCGCTGACCCTCGAGCGCAAGGGCTGGGCCCACTGATGGCCGCGCTGCCCTCGCCCCGCCGGGCCTGGATCGGCGTCCTGCTCGGGCTTGGCGGACTGTTCGCGGCCGGGGTGGCCAGCCTCGGCGTCCTGCTCGACGAGGGCCTGCCGGCCTGGCCCGGCGCCTGGGCTGTGCCTGCGTGGTGGCCGCAGGCCCTGCCGCTCGGGCCCTGGCACGCGGCCCTCGGCGCCGGCCTGGCCCTGGCCCTGCTGCTGGGCCTGGGCGCGGCCTTGCTGCGCCTGCGGGGCGGGCCCCGCGGCCTGGCCGCCCTGGCCCTGCTCGACACCCTGCTGCTGGCCGGCAGCGGCACGGCCCTGGCGCCCGGCGGCTGGCGCGACGGCGGCCTGCCGGCCGGGCTGGATCCCTGGATCGCAGCCGGCCTGATCGAAGCCGCCGCCGAGGCCCATGCCGCCAGCGCCGCCCTGCTGCCGCTGCTGATCGGCGCCGCCTGGGCCCTGGCCGCGCTGCAGGCCCGCCGCCGCCGGCCGGCCTGAGCGGCCGGGCCCCTACCATCGGCGCCCATGCGCGCCGCCGACTACCTGAAGCTCTCGATTGCCGTGGCCCTGGCCACCATTGCGCTGAAGGCCGGCGCCTGGTGGTCCAGCGGTGCGGTCAGCCTGCTGTCGGATGCGCTGGAGTCGCTGGTCAACCTGGCCGGCGCGGTCTTCGGTCTGGCCATGGTCATGCTGGCGGCCCGGCCGGCGGATGCCCGCCATCCCTGGGGGCATGACAAGGCGGAGGATTTCTCCACCGGCTTCGAGGGCGTGCTGATCCTGGCCGCCGCCCTCGGCATCGCCTGGGCCGCCCTGCCGCGGCTGATCCACCCCGAGCCGCTGGCGGCCGAGGGCCTGGGCTGGGGCCTCGGCCTCTCGGTGGCCGGCACCCTGCTGAATCTGGGCCTGGCCCGCGCGATGCAGCGTGCGGCCCGGCGCGAGCGCAGCGAGGCCCTGGCCGCCGAGGCCCGGCATCTGATGGTCGATGTCTGGACCACGGTCGGCGTGCTGGCCGGCCTGGGCGCCGTGGCCCTGACCGGCTGGCTCTGGCTCGATGCCGCGATGGCTCTGGCCCTGGCCGGCCTGATCGGGCGCGAGGGCCTGACCCTGCTGCGCCGCAGCGCCGATGGCCTGATGGACCATGCCCTCGACCCGCCGGACCAGGCCGCCGTGGAGCGCGTGCTGGCCGGCTTCGCGGCCCGCGAGCCGCTGCGCTTCGATCACCTGCACAGCCGCCGGGCCGGTCGCAGCGGGCATGTCGACCTGCACCTGCACCTGCCGCCCGACTGGAGCCTGGCCCGTGCCGCCGACTTGCGCGATGCCGTCGAGCGCGCGCTGATGGAGGCCGTGCCCGGCCTGCGCGCCAGCATCCAGCTGCTGCCGGCCGATGTCGAGGCCCACGCGCACCGGCCACCCTCAGCCGGCTGAGCGGGCGGCTCAGACTTCCAGGTTGTCGATCAGCCGGGTGCGGCCGAGCCGCGCGGCGGCCAGGGCCACGGCCGGCGTGTCGCCTTCGACGGGCTGCAGGTCCTCGCGGCGCCGCAGGCTGAGGTAGTCGGGCTGCCAGCCGCGGGCGCGCAGCGCGGCGGCGGCCTCGGCCTCCAGCTGCTCGCGGTGGGCGGCCGTGCGCGGGCCGGCACGCCAGGCGGCGGCCAGGGCCTGCAGCGCGGCCTGGAGCTGCGGGGCCTCGGCGCGCTCGGCCTCATCCAGGTAGCCATTGCGCGAGCTGAGCGCCAGGCCGTCGGCGGCCCGCACCGTGGGCCCGGCCAGCACCTCGATCGGCAGCGCGAACTGCCGCACCAGGCCCTGCAGCACGCGCAGTTGCTGGTAGTCCTTCTGGCCGAAGACGGCGGCATGCGGCTGCACGCACTGGAAGAGCTTCATCACCACCGTGGCCACGCCGGTGAAGAAGCCGGGCCGGAAGGCACCTTCCAGGATGTCGGCCAGCGCGGCCGGCGGCTGCACGGTGTAGACCTGGGGCTCCGGGTAGAGCGCGGCTTCGTCGGGCGCGAAGACCAGGTCGCAGCCGGCACCGGCCAGCAGCTCGACGTCGCGTTCCAGCGTGCGCGGGTAGCGGTCGAAATCCTCGTTCGGCCCGAACTGCAGGCGGTTCACGAAGATGCTGGCGACCACGGCCCGGCCCTGGTCCGCGGCGGCCTCGCGGGCCTGGCGGATCAGGGCCAGATGGCCCTCGTGCAGATTGCCCATGGTCGGCACGAAGACCGGCCGCAGCGGGCCGGCCAGGGCCGCGCGCAGCGCGGGCAGGGTGCCCAGCAGGGGCAGCGGGAAGTCGGACATCGGCGGTTCAGGCAGGGGGCGGGCTCAGTAGCCGTGCTGGGCTTCGTCGGGGAAGCTGCCGTCGCGCACGGCGGCCACGTAGCGGCGCAGCGCGTGCTCGATCGAGTCGCTGCCGGCCATGAAGTTGCGCACGAAGCGGGGCAGGCGGCCGCGGCTGATCTGCAGCATGTCGTGCAGCACCAGCACCTGACCGGCGGTGTCGACGCCCGCGCCAATGCCGATGGTGATCAGGTCCGGGCAGGCGGCCACCACGCTGCGTGCGGTGGCCGAGGGCATCAGCTCCAGCACCAGCATCGCGGCCCCGGCCTCGGCCAGCTCGCGGGCATGGCGGCAGAGCGTGGCGGCACCCGCCTCGTCGCGGCCCTGGATGCGGTAGCCGCCCAGCGCGTGAACGCTCTGCGGCGTCAGGCCGAGGTGGCCGCAGACGGGCACCCCGCGATCGACCAGGAAGCGCACGGTCTCGGCCGTCCAGCCCCCGCCTTCGAGCTTGACCATCTGTGCGCCGGCCTGCATCAGCGCGGCGGCGCTGCGCATGGCCTGCTCCGGGCCCTCGTGGTAGCTGCCGAAGGGCAGGTCGGCGATCAGGAAGGCGCTGCGCCGGCCGCGGGCCACGCAGCGGGTGTGGTACGCGACCTCGTCGAGCGTGACCGGCGCCGTGCTGTCGTGGCCCTGCAGGACCATGCCCAGCGAGTCGCCGACCAGCAGGCAGTCGACGCCGGCCGCGTCGAGCAGGCCGGCGAAGCTGGCGTCGTAGCAGGTCAGCATCGCGATCTTCTCGCCGCGCACGGCCATGTCGCGCAGCCTCGGCAGGGTCAGCGCGGGGCGTGGGGCGGCGGCGGTGGGGCTGGGGTGGCTGCTCATGGGAGGGGGCGCGGCGCCGTCGGCACCGGGGGGCGGATTCTAGGAAGCGCGCCGGGACGGCGCCGCCGGGTAGACGCGTTCAGACCGGCTGGTAGGCCAGGCGCACGTAGATCGGTGCGTAGGCCTCGGCCTGGGTCAGCTCGATCAGGCGCTCGCGGGCGAGCTCGAGCATGGCGATGAAGGTCACGACCAGCACCGCCGGACCGCGCTCGACCTCGAACAGGCGTTCGAACTCGACATAGCGCTGGCCCTGCAGGCGCTTGAGCACGATGCTCATGTGCTCGCGCACCGAGAGCTGCTCGCGGCTGATCTTGTGGTGCTGGTTCAGGCGGGCGCGCTTGAGGATCTCGGTCCAGGCCTCGCGCAGGTCCTCGGGCCGCACCTCGGGCTGGCGCAGCTCGACCGTGGTGTCGATGTGCGCCTGCGCGCGCCAGAAGTCGCGGCCCAGCAGCGGCAGGCGGCCGAGCTCGGCGGCGGCCAGCTTCATCTGCTCGTACTCCAGCAGGCGGCGGACCAGCTCGGCCCGCGGGTCCTCGGCCTCGACCTGGCCTTCGACCTTGCGCGGCGGCAGCAGCATGCGCGACTTGATCTCGATCAGCATCGCCGCCATCAGCAGGTACTCGGCGGCGAGTTCGAGGTTGCGCTTGCGGATCGCCTCCACGTAGCCGAGGTACTGCCGCGTGACATCCGCCATCGGGATGTCGAGGATGTTGAAGTTCTGCCGCCGGATCAGGTAGAGCAGCAGATCCAGCGGGCCCTGGAAGGCTTCGAGGAAGACCTCCAGCGCATCCGGCGGGATGTAGAGGTCGGTCGGCAGCGCGAACAGCGGCTCGCCATACAGCCGGGCGACCGCGGCGACCTGGTCGACGGTCTGCGGCACGGAGTCCGGCGGCAGGGCCGGCCCCGGCTCGGCGAGGCCGCCGGCCGTGTTCATGCCAGGCTCAGGCCTTGTTGTGATAGACGTAGGCCTGCTGCGGCACGCGGGCGGCACGCCACTCGGCCTGGGCGGCGCGGTCCACCGGCTGCTCCCACAGCAGCGCGCGGCCTTCGCGCTGGCGGCTTTCCAGCGCCGGGTCGGCCTTCTTCAGCGCGCTGATGAACTGGGTGGTGTCGGACTGGTAGGGCTTCCAGAAGAGCGGCATTCCAAACTCCTTGCGATGGCCTGGGGAGGAAAGGGTCAGGCCTCGGGTCAACCCGAATTTTAGGCTGGCCGACCCGTCCCCGCCGTGGGGCTGCCCGGCGATGGGAAGATTCCATCCATGCCCCGACCGTCCGCCGCCCCCTCGCCTGCTCTGACGCCTGCCCTGACGCCCGCCGCCCCGTCGGCGCCCGGGGTGCCGTCCGCGCGCCCCGGGCGCCGCGCCCGGCCTGCGGCGGCACCGGTCGAGATCGAGCTGCGCCTGCAGATTCCCCCGGCCGCCCGCGAGGCGGTGCGGGCCTTCCTGCGCGAGGACGGGGGCAGCGCCCAGAGCCTGAAGGCGGTCTACCTCGACACCCCGGACCGCCTGCTGGCCCGCCATGCCATGGCCCTGCGCCTGCGCAAGGAAGGTCGGCAATGGGTGCAGACGCTCAAGTGCGGCGCCGCCCATGCCCTGGTCCGGGGCGAGCACAACGTGCCGCTGCCGGCCGTGCCGGGCGGCGGCCAGCCGCCGGTGGATCCGCAGCGCCATGCCGGCCAGGCCGTCGGCGACCAGTTGCTGGCCCTGCTGGACGCTGCCGCGCGCCACCAGGGCCCGGCGGCCGTGGGCTTGGTCGAAGGCTTCGTGACCGACATCCAGCGCCGCAGCCGCCGCCAGCGCCTGCGCCACGGCACCGTCGAGTTCAGCCTCGACGAGGGCGAGCTGCGCGCCCCCGACGGCGCCGGCGGCTGGCGCATCTGGCCGGTCTGCGAGCTGGAGATCGAGCTGCTCGGCGGCTCGCCCCGCGCTGTCTTCGAGGCCGCCCGCCGCTGGACGGCCCGCGGCCTGTGGCTGGAGCCGCGCAGCAAGGCCGAGCGCGGCGAGCGCCTGCGGCGCGGCGGCGGCCCCGGGCAGCCCGGCCCGGCCTTCGGCGCGCAGCCGCTGAAGCTGCCGCGCGGGGCCGAGGTCTCCACCCTGGCCGGAGCCGCGCTCGACAACGTCGCGGCGCAGGTGCTGCGCAATGCCGGCGAGCTCTGCGGCGGCGCGGCCGGCGCCGAATCCCTGCACCAGCTGCGCGTCGGCCTGCGCCGGCTGCGCTCGCTCGACCGGCTGCGCGCTGGCTGGCCCGGGGTCGCGCCGATCGCCGCCGGGCCGGCCCTGGCCGCGCTCTTCCGCCGCCTGGGCGCGGCCCGCGATGCCGATGCCCTGGGCGAGGGCCTGGGCGCCGAGCTGGCCGCCGCCTGGGCGCAGGCCCAGGGCCTGGCCGGGCCGCCCGCGGGCTTCCTGGCCCGTGCGGCGCCGGCCGAGGCCGTCCCCGATCCCGTCGCCGAGCTGCGCGCCGCCCCGGCCCAGCAGGCCCTGCTGCTGCTGCTGGCGCAGAGCGCGCTGCCGGCCGAGCGCATCGCGCCCATGCTGGCGGACTGGACCCGCGAGCGGGCCCGTCCCGCGGCCCCGGCCGATCGGGCCGACCCCGCGCCGGCCGCCCCCGCCGCACCGTCCCAGCCGCCTGCACCGGCCGACCTCACCCCCGCGCCTGATCCCAGCGCCCGCGCGCAGGCCAGCGCCCGACTCGCGCGCTGGCAGCGCCGCCTCGTGCGCGAGGTCCAGGCCTTCGACCGGCTCGACGACGAGGCCCGCCATGCCCTGCGCAAGGCGCTCAAGCGCCAGCGCTACTGTGTGGAGCTGTGTGCCGGTCTGTACGGCCGCAAGCCGCTGGCCGCCTACCTCAAGCCGCTGCGCGCCGCGCAGGAGGCGCTGGGCGCCTTCAACGATGTCTGCGTCGCCACCGCCCATGCCCGCGCAGCGGCCGAGGCCGGCCAGGCCGAGGGCTGGTTCGCGCTGGGCTGGCTGCAGCCGCGGCGCGCGCAGGTGCTGGCCGAGGCGGGGCGCTGCCTGCAGCGCTTCCGCAAGGCGCCGCCGCCCTGGGCCTGAGGTTCAGCGGCCGGATGGGGCCGCGGCGTCCGACGCGGCCGCGGCCAGCCGGGCCAGCACGGCGGCCAGATCGGGCTGCAGGCGCTCGGAGCCCAGGGCGTCCAGCAGGCCGCCGCGCCGCATCAGCGAGGCCGGCTGCGGATGGGCCTCGACCAGCCACAGGGCGATGCCGCGCCGCGTCAGGTCGCGGCCGAGCTGGAGCAGGACGGCCAGGCCGCTGCTGTCCAGCGCGATCAGGCGCTGCAGGTCCAGCACCAGCACCCGGCAGCCCGGCGGCAGCTGGTCCGGCAGGCCTTCCAGCTTGCCGCTGGCGCCGAAGAACAGGGCGCCGTAGAGCCGCCGCAGCGCCACGCCCGGTGCGGGTTCGGGCGCGAGCTGCACCTCGAACAGCGCGGCCATGCGCCAGATGAAGAACACGCAGGCCAGCACCAGGCCGACTTCCACCGCCACCATCAGGTCGAAGACCACCGTCAGCACGAAGGTGCCGAGCAGGATCACCCGGTAGCTCGGCGCGAACTGCCGCAGCCGCGCGAACTCGTGCCATTCGCCCAGGCGGATCGCCGTCATGAAGGTGATGGCCGCCAGCACCGCCAGCGGCACGTCCTCGGCCAGCGGTGCGGCCACCAGCACCACGATCAGCAGGGCCAGGGCGTGGACGATGCCGGCGACCGGGGTCGTCGCGCCGGCCCGCACATTCGTCATCGTGCGGGCGATGGTGCCGGTGGCCGGCAGGCCGCCGACCAGCGGCACCACCAGATTGGCCACGCCCTGGGCCATCAGCTCCTGGTTGGGGTCGTGGCGCGGCAGCTCGGTGGCGAGCTGGTCGGCGATGCGCGCGCAGAGCAGGGCCTCCACCGCGCCGAGCAGGGCCAGCGTGAGCGTGGGGATGACCAGGTCGCGCGCGCCGGCCCAGCTCAGCGCCGGCCAGTGCAGGGCGGGCAGATGGTCGGGGATGCCGCCGAAGCGGCTGCCGATGGTCTCCACCGGCAGGGCCAGACCGGCTGCGGCCAGGCTGCCGAGCAGCAGCGCGACCATCTGCGCCGGCACCAGGCCCAGGCCGTTGCCGAGCCGGGGCTGGCCGCGCCGGACGAGGGCCACCACGCGGGGCCAGCCCAGGATCAGGCCCAGGCAGGCCAGGCCCAGGGCCAGGGTGGTCGGATCGGTGTCGCCCAGGCCGCCGATCAGCCCGCGCAGCTGCGAGAAGGCGTCGGCCGGCAGGCGGCCCAGCTGCAGGCCCAGCAGATCCTTGAGCTGCGACAGCGCGATCAGCACCGCGATGCCATTGGTGAAGCCGATCACGATGCTGATCGGGATGTAGCGCACCAGGCCGCCCAGGCGCAGCAGGCCCATCAGCAGCATCAGCCCGCCGGCCAGCAGGGTGGAGACCAGCAGATTGGCCAGGCCGTAGCGCTCGACGATGCCGTAGACGATGACGATGAAGGCCCCGGCGGGCCCGCCGACCTGCACGTTCGAGCCGCCCAGGGCCGAGATCAGCAGGCCGCCGACGATGGCGGTGAACAGCCCCGCTTCCGGGCTGACGCCCGAGGCGATCGCGAAGGCCAGGGCCAGCGGCAGGGCCATCACGCCGACGGTGAGGCCCGCGCCCAGGTCGCCCAGGGCCTGGCGGCGGGTGTAGCCGGGCAGGGTGTCGAGCAGCCGGGGCCGGAAACGCGCCAGCCGCCGGCGTGGCGGCGGCCGCAGGGCGGTTTCAGGGGGTGGGGCGTCGGAAGGCATGCGGCCGGCAGTCTGGGGTCCGGAGCCGCATGCAAGGCCCGGGCCGCAGCCCGCGCCCGAGGCCGGCGCCGCGTCAGGCGGACTCAGTGAATGCGCAGGCCCGGCGTGGCGCCGCTGTCGGGCGACAGCAGGTGGATGCCGGGATGGGCCTTCTCGTCCGCATGGCTGGCGGCCAGCACCATGCCTTCGCTCAGGCCGAATTTCATCTGCCGCGGCGCGAGGTTGGCCACCATCACCGTCAGGCGGCCGACGAGGTCCTCGGGCTTGTGCGCGCTGGCGATGCCGCTGAAGACATTGCGGGTGCGGCCCTCGCCCACGTCGAGGGTGAGCTGCAGCAGCTTCTTGCTGCCGGCCACGGCCTGCGCGTCGACGATCTTCGCGATGCGCAGGTCGATCTTGGCGAAGTCCTCGATCGTGATGGTTTCGGCCATCGCCTCGCCGCCGGGGCGGCCGGGATCCGCCACGGCCGCTGCCGGGGCGGCGGCCGGCTCGGCAGCAGCCGGCGGGGCCTCGAACAGCGCGTCGAGCAGCTTGGGGTCGACGCGCTGCATCAGGTGGCTGTAGCTGCCGATGCGGTGGCCGGCCAGCGACTGGCCGGCCTGCGCCCACTGCAGCGGCCCGATCTGCAGGAAGGCCTCGACCTGCGCCGCCAGGGCCGGCAGCACCGGCTTCAGGTAGAGGCTCAGCAGGCGGAAGGCCTCGATGCAGGTCGAGCAGACGGCATGCAGGCGCGCGTCCTGGCCGTCCTGCTTGGCCAGCTCCCAGGGCTTGTTGGCGTCGACGTAGGCGTTCACGCGGTCGGCCAGCAGCATGACCTCGCGCAGGGCCTTGCCGGTGTCGCGGCCGTCGTAGAGGCGGCCCAACTCGGGCGCAGCCTCCCGCAGGGCGGCCACCACGGCCGCGCCCTCGGCATCGAGCGTGTCGGCCAGACGGCCGTCGAAGCGCTTGACGAGGAAGCCCGCCGCCCGGCTCGCGATGTTGATGTACTTGCCGACCAGGTCGCTGTTGACGCGGGCGACGAAGTCCTCGCGGTTGAAGTCCACATCCTCCACCCGGCCGCTGAGCTTGGCGGCCAGGTAGTAGCGCAGCCATTCGGGGTTCAGGCCGAGCTGGAGGTACTTGAGCGGGTCCAGGCCGGTGCCGCGGCTCTTGCTCATCTTCTCGCCGTTGTTGACGGTGAGGAAGCCGTGCACATGCACGGCGTCAGGCACCTTGCGGCCGCTGAACTTCAGCATGGCCGGCCAGAACAGGGTGTGGAAGGTGACGATGTCCTTGCCGATGAAATGCACCTGCTCCAGCTCGGGCTGGGCGAGGTAGCTTTCCAGGTCGCGGCCCAGGCTCGCCAGATGAGCCTGCAGCGAGGCGAGGTAGCCCACCGGGGCGTCGAGCCACACGTAGAAATACTTGCCCGGGGCGTCGGGGATCTCGATGCCGAAGTAGGGCGCGTCGCGGCTGATGTCCCAGTCGCCCAGGCCGACCTGGCCGTCCTCGTCGCGCTTGAACCATTCCTTCACCTTGTTGGCCACCTCGGGCTGCAGGCGGCCGTCCTGCGTCCAGCTTTCGAGGAAGGCGACGCAGCGCGGATCGGAGAGCTTGAAGAAGAAGTGCTCGCTGCTGCGCAGCACCGGCGTCGCGCCCGACAGGGCCGAGTAGGGCTTCTTCAGCTCGGTCGGCGCGTAGACCGCGCCGCAGGCCTCGCAGTTGTCGCCGTACTGGTCGGCCGCGCCGCACTTGGGGCACTCCCCCTTGATGAAGCGGTCGGGCAGGAACATGCCCTTCTCGGGGTCGAAGAACTGCTCGATCGTCCGGGTCTCGATCAGGCCGGTCTCGCGCAGTGCGCGGTAGATGGACTGGGCCAGGGCATGGTTCTCCGGCGCGTCGGTGCTGTGCCAGTGGTCGAAGGCGATGTGGAAGCCGTCGAGGTAGGGCTTGCGGCCGGCGGCGATGTTGGCCACGAAGGCCTGCGGCGTCAGGCCGGCCTTCTCGGCGGCGATCATGATCGGCGCGCCGTGGGCGTCGTCGGCGCACACGAAGTGCACTTCGTGGCCCTGCATGCGCTGGAAGCGCACCCAGATGTCGGCCTGGATGTACTCCATGATGTGGCCGACGTGGAAATGCCCGTTGGCATAGGGCAGGGCGGTCGTGACGAAGAGCTGGCGGGGCATGGTGTGCGGGCGCTGAGGGGCGCCGGCCGGGGCTGCGGGCAAGCCCGCGAGTTTAGGCGGCGGCGGCTCGCCGCCCGGCCGCCCCGGCCCCTGCCGGGGCGCAGGCCCCAGGCTAGACTCGGCGCCCCTGCTTCGGCACGCCCGTTCCTAGCCTGATTGCCCGCCATGTCGCTCACCGATGCCGCCGTCCTTGCGGCGCTCCAGACCGTCGCCGACCCGAACACCGGCAAGGATTTCGTCAGCACCCGCGCGGTGAAGAACCTGAAGGTGGATGGCGGCGACATCGCCTTCGACGTGGAGCTGGGCTACCCGGCCAAGAGCCAGATTCCCGCACTGCGCAAGGCCCTGATCGCCGCGGTGCGCACCCTGCCGGGCGTGGAGAACGTCAGCGTGAACCTGAGCAGCCGCATCACCGCGCACGCCGTGCAGCGCGGCGTGCAGCTGCTGCCGGGGGTGAAGAACATCGTCGCGGTGGCCTCGGGCAAGGGCGGCGTGGGCAAGAGCACCACCGCCGTCAACCTGGCCCTGGCCCTGGCTGCCGAAGGCGCCCGCGTCGGTCTGCTGGATGCCGACATCTACGGCCCCAGCCTGCCGATGATGATGGGCCTGACGGCGCGGCCCGAATCGGCCGATGGCAAGACCATGGAGCCGCTGGCCAACCACGGCCTGCAGCTCATGTCGATCGGCTTCCTGGTCGAGGCCGACAACCCCATGGTCTGGCGCGGCCCCATGGCCACCCAGGCCCTGGAGCAGATGCTGCGCCAGACCAACTGGCAGGAGCTGGACTACCTGATCGTCGACATGCCGCCCGGCACCGGCGACATCCAGCTCACGCTCAGCCAGCGCGTGCCGGTGACCGGCGCGGTCATCGTGACCACGCCGCAGGACATCGCCCTGCTCGACGCCCGCAAGGGCCTGAAGATGTTCGAGAAGGTCGGCGTGCCCATCCTCGGCGTGGTCGAGAACATGGCCGTCTACTGCTGCCCGAATTGCGGCCACACCGAGGCCATCTTCGGTGCGGACGGCGGCAAGCACATGGCCGCCGAGTACGGCGTGGCCCACCTCGGCAGCCTGCCGCTGAACCGCAGCATCCGCGAGCAGGCCGATGCCGGCCGGCCGACGCTGATCAGCGAACCCGATGGCGAGATCGCCGCGCTCTACAAGGGTGTGGCCCGCCAGGTGGCGGTGAAGATCGCCGAGAAGTCCAAGGACTACTCGGCCAAGTTCCCAACCATCTCCGTCAGCAAGGGCACCTGATGGACGCGCCGGCCGCCCGCGAGCGCCCGGCGATCGAAGTCGCCGTGGTGATGGCGCGCGAGGCGGCGCCCAACCGCTGGGAGGACTGGCGCTTCCACCTCGTCGAGGTGCTGGCCATGCAGCCGGCCTTCGGCCGCGCGGCCCGCTGCCTGCACGACGACGGCAAGGTCGCGCGCTTCCTGCACCCGGGCCTGCGCATCGAGCTCTTCCGCGACGAGGCCGAGGGCTATCACCTGAACCTGAGCAGCGGCGCGCCGGTCGTCTTCGTGATGTGGCGTATCGACGAGGCCGATCCCTCGCGGGCCTGGCCCGAGGCGGTGAGCCTGTCCTACCACGAGGCCGGACGCTGGCTGGATGCGCAGGAGCGGGTCGACAACTGCCCGCTGCCCCCCGACTGGCGTGAGTGGCTGCAGGCCTACACCGAGCTGCATCACCAGCCCGAGCCGCGCAAGCGCCGCCGGCCGCAGTCCTTCCTGCCGCCCGGGGCGCGCGGCTGAGCAGACACCATGGGTGCCGACGCCGAGGAGGGCTTCTTCGCGCGCTGGTCGCGTCGCAAGGGCCTGGCTCTCGGGTCCGCGAGCGCAGCGCCGGCGGAGCCCGCCGCCCGGCCGGCGGCCGGCTTGTCCCCGGCCCCTCCGGCCCCGACGGCTGAGCCGGCCCACCCGACAGCGCCGGCCCGCGCCGAGCCGCCCCCTGCGGCCGAACCGCCACCGCCGACGCTGGAGGATGCCGCCCGCCTGCGGCCCGGCGAAGCCGTCGACCGTTTCGTGCGCGCGGGCGTGGACGAGGCCGTCAAGCGCGCCGCGCTGAAGACGCTGTTCGCCGATCCGCACTTCAACGTGATGGACGGGCTCGACATCTACATCGACGACTACAGCCAGCCGGACCCCATCCCGCCGGCCATGCTGCGGCAGTTGCAGCAGGGCGAGGCCCTGGGCCTGTTCCGCGAGGAGCGCGAGGCCGAGGCCCGCGCCGCGGCTGCCCGCAGCGCCGCCGGAGCGCCGCCCGGGCCGGGCGCGCTGCCAGATGCCGGGCCCGGCGCGCCGCGTGAACGGCCCGACGCGCCGCGTGAACGGCCCGACGCCGACGGTGATGCCGACTCCGACGCCCCGACCGACGCCCCGGCAGGCGAATCCGGCCTGGCCGCCCCCGGGCCCGACCCGCTGGTCACCGCGCAAGGGCCATGCGAGGCTGCGTCGCCCCCGACGACCCCGCCGCCCGCCTCGCCATGAAGACCCTGGTCTGTTCCTGCAACGACACCCTGCCGATCGACCCGCCGGCCCTGCGCGAGGCCCTGCGCCTGGCCGCCGGCGAGGACGCGGCCGAGGGCCTGTCGGTCGGCCACCGCCTGCTCTGCCGCCGCGAGGCCGGCGCCTTCCAGCAAGCCGCCCAGGGCCAGGACGCGCTGCTGGTCGCCTGCACGCAGGAGGCCCGCCTCTTCAGCGAGCTGCATGCGCAGACCGAGGGGACGCCGCCGCTGGCCGAGCGGCCGATCCGCTTCCTCAACCTGCGCGAGACGGCCGGCTGGTCGGCCGAGGCGCGCGAGCGGCCGGCCGCCCTGCCGCCCAAGCTGGCCGCGCTGATCGCCGAGGCCCAGCGGCCCGACCCGCCGCCCGTCGCCCAGGTCAGCTACCGCTCGGCCGGCCGCTGCCTGGTGATCGGCGCCCCGGCCGACCTGGCCGGCGTGCTGCCCCTGCTGGGCGATGCGCTGGACCTCACGCTTTTCCTGGACGGCCCGGCCGCGCCGCTGCCGCAGGATCGCCTGGTGCCGGTGCTCGGCGGCCGCATCGAGGCCCTGCAGGGCTGGCTCGGTGCCTTCACCCTGCGCTGGCGCGACGAGGCGCCGATCGACCTGGACCTCTGCACCCGCTGCAATGCCTGTGTCTCGGCCTGCCCCGAAGGCGCGATCGGCCTGGACTACCGCATCGACCTGGCGCGCTGCGACCGCCAGCGTGCCTGCCTGAGCGCCTGCGGCGTCGCTGGCGCGATCGATTTCGAGCGCGAGTCCGCGGCGCGCGAGCAGGGCTTCGACCTGGTGCTGGACCTCGGCGCCCGGCCCCTGCTGGACCTGCACCAGCCGCCCCAGGGCTACCACCACGTGCCCCTGCGCGCCGCCGACGGCGCGGCCCGGCTGAGCGCCGCCGTGGTCGCGCTGCGCGGCTCGGTCGGCGTGTTCGACAAGCCGAAGTTCTTCGACTACCGCGTCAAGCTCTGCGCGCACAGCCGCAACGAGCGCGAGGGTTGCCGGGCCTGCATCGACGTCTGCTCCGCCCAGGCCATCCAGAGCCGCGCGACGGTCGAGGGGCCGGACCGCGGCGGCATCCGGGTCGAGCCCCATCTCTGCGTGGGCTGCGGTGCCTGCACGACGGTCTGCCCGAGCGGCGCGCTGTCCTACCGCTACCCCGGCCCCGATGAGCTGGGCGGCCGCATGCGCACCTTGATCGGCGCCTACCTGAAGGCCGGCGGCGAGGCCGCGGCCGGCCGGCCGCTGCTGCTGCTGCACAGCCAGCAGGGCGGTCGGCAGGCGATCGAAGCCCTGGGCCGCGCGGCCCAGGCCGGGCCGCAAGCCTTCGGCGGCCCGGCCCCGGCACCGCGGCCCGGGGCCATGGCGCGCCGCCGCGGCCTGCCGCTGGCGGTGCTGCCGCTGGCGCTGTGGCACAGCGCTTCGGTCGGGCTGGAGCTGTGGCTCTCGGCCCTGGCCTGGGGCGCGCGCGGCGTGGTCGTCCTGCTCAGCGGCGAGGAGGCGCCGGACTACCGCCGGGCCCTGGCCGCCCAGGCCGCGCTGGGCCAGGCCTTGCTGCAGGGCCTGGGCTGGTCCGGCACGCCGCTGCGACTGATCGACCTGGCCGGCGCCGACCTGCCCGAGGCCGCGCTGGAGGCCGGCCTCCAGGCCGCCCTGGCCGAGGGCTTGCGCCCCGCGCTGGCGCCCGCCGCCTTCGCGGCCGGCAGCGACAAGCGCGCCCAGCTTGAGCTGGTGCTCGACCATCTGCTGGCCCAGGCGCCGCAGGCCGCCGCGCTGCCGGCGGCGCTGCCCCTGCCCTCGGTGCCGGGCTCGGCCTCGCCCTGGGGCGCGGTGGCGATCGACACCGGCCGCTGCACGCTCTGCATGGCCTGCGTCGGGGCCTGCCCGGCCTCGGCCCTGGTCGACAACCCGGAACGGCCCGAGCTGCGCTTCATCGAGAAGAACTGCGTGCAGTGCGGCCTGTGCGTCGGCACCTGCCCCGAGCAGGCCCTGGCCCTGCAGCCGCGCCTGCTGCTGGCCGAGGCCGGTCGCGCACGCCGCGAGCCGCGCGTGCTGCATGCCCAGGAGCCCTTCCGCTGCGTGCGCTGCAGCAAGCCCTTCGGCACGCTCAAGGCCATCGAGAACATGGTCGCCAAGCTGGCCGGCCACGCCGCCTTCCAGGGCGCGGCGGCCGAGCGGCTGAAGATGTGCGGCGACTGCCGGGTGGTCGATCTCTACAGCGACCCGCGCGAAGTCCGCATCACCGACCTCTGAGCCGCCCGGCGCGCGCACCGCGCCGATCCGCCCGCCCCGACGACTGCCTGCCTGCCGAGCCGCCGATGAACCCTGCCGAGCTGCGCGCCCTGTCCTTCGCCTCCGCCGACCAGGCCGAGGAAATCGCCCGCGCCGAGATCTACGGCCTGCTGGCCCGGCTCTTCCTGGCGCCGCCGGATGCCGCTCTGCAGGCCGCCTTCGCGGTGGTCGTGACCGAGGCGCCCGAGCCCGGCGCCTTCCTGGAGGCGCCCTGGCAGGACCTGGTGGCGGCCCTGCGCGCCAGCAGCCCCGAGGCGGCCGCGGCGGAGTACGAGGCGCTTTTCCTGGGGGTTGGCCGGCCGGAGATCTTTCTGTACGCCAGCCACCATCTCAGCGGCTTCCTCAACGAGAAGCCGCTCGTGCAGCTGCGCAGCGACCTGGCCGCCCTCGGCCTGCAGGGCGACCGCGAGCGCGGCGAGACCGAGGACCATGTCAGCGCGGTCTTCGAGGTGATGCGCTATCTCATCGCCGGCGACGATGCCGCCGTCTGCAACCTCGAACAGCAGCGGCGCTTTTTCCGGGCCCATGTGCAGTCCTGGGTCGAGCGCCTGTGCGATGCGCTGCAGGCGCATCCGCAGGCCCGGCTCTATGCCGCGTTGGCGGCCTACACCCGGGCTTTCGTGCAGGTCGAGACCCAGGGCTTCGACCTGCTCGAAGCCTGAGCCGGACGTCATCAGCTTTCCTGCATCGGCACCGGCCTCGGTCGCCGCAGATCTTCATTCCCGAGCGCGGCGCTTTGCGGGCTTTTCCCGGCAGACCGCCAGGGAGGGTGCCGGCCACAATGGTGCACGCTTATGAACAAGGGTGCATGGCTCACCGGCCTGCGCGCCCGGCACGAGGAGACTGTCATGTCCGAGGCTGAAGGTTCGAAGGAAGCCCTGTCCCGCCGCCGCCTGTTTGCCGGCGCGGGCACCGCCGGAGCCATCGCGGCCGTGGCCGCCGTGATGCCGCGCGCGCCGGCCGAAGCCCCTGAGCGGCCGCAGGCCGAGGCGGCGCCGGCCGAGGCCGCGCCCGGCTACCGCGCCAGCGCGCACGTGCTGCGCTACTACCAGACGGCCCGCGTCTGAGGGCCTGCCGGGCCCACGGGCCCGGCCGTGTCCCCGCGCGCCATCCCTTGCACGGCCCGCCGCGGCCGCCGCCCCGAGGAGTTCCCCATGTTGCTTACGCGCCGTTCGTCTTCGGTCGATGCGACTGCGACGCCGTCGATGCTTGCCAGCCTGCAGCGCGGCGTGTCCCGTGCGCTGCCCACCGTCGACCGCCGCGGCTTCCTGCGCCGCTCCGGCCTGGGCCTGGGGGCCGGCCTGGCCCTGCCGCAGCTCACGATGATCCGCAAGGCCGAGGCGGCCGATGGCGCCAAGGCCAGCGCGGCGGAAGGGGCCCGCAAGATCGAGGTCAAGCGCACCGTCTGCGGCCACTGCTCGGTGGGCTGCGCGGTCGATGCCGTGGTCGAGAATGGCGTCTGGGTCCGGCAGGAGCCGGTCTTCGATTCGCCGATCAACCTCGGCGCGCACTGCGCCAAGGGGGCGGCCCTGCGCGAGCACGGCCACGGCGAATTCCGCCTCAAGTACCCGATGAAGCTGGTCGACGGCAAGTACCAGCGCATCAGCTGGGACCAGGCCTATGCCGAGATCAGCGAGCGCCTGCTTGCCATCAAGAAGGAGAGCGGCCCGGATGCGCTCTTCGTGGTCGGCTCCAGCAAGCACAACAACGAGCAGGCCTACCTGCTGCGCAAGTGGATCAGCTTCTGGGGCAGCAACAACACCGACCACCAGGCGCGCATCTGCCACTCCACCACGGTCGCGGGTGTCGCCAACACCTGGGGCTACGGGGCGATGACCAACTCCTACAACGACATGCAGAACGCCCGGGCGGCGATCTACATCGGCAGCAATGCGGCGGAGGCCCATCCCGTCTCGATGCTGCACATGCTGCATGCCAAGGAGAAGGGCTGCAAGATGATCGTCGTCGATCCGCGCTTCACGCGGACGGCGGCCAAGGCCGACGAGTACGTGCGGATCCGCTCGGGGTCCGACATCCCTTTCCTCTTCGGCGTGATGTGGCACATCTTCAAGAACGGCTGGGAGGACCAGAAGTACCTCGCCGACCGTGTTTACGGCATGGAGAAGGTGCGCGAGGAGGTGCTCGCGAACTGGACGCCGGACAAGGTGCAGGAGGCCTGCGGCGTCGACGAGGCCACCACCTTCAAGGTGGCCAAGATCCTGGCCGAGAACCGGCCCGGCACCATCGTCTGGTGCATGGGCCAGACGCAGCACACCATCGGCAACGCCATCGTGCGTGCCTCCTGCCTGCTCCAGCTGGCGCTGGGCAATGTGGGCGTGAGCGGGGGCGGCACCAACATCTTCCGCGGCCACGACAACGTGCAGGGCGCGACCGACGTCGGCCCCAACCCGGACAGCCTGCCCGGCTACTACGGCCTGGCCGAGGGCTCGTGGAAACACTACGCCAAGGTCTGGGGCGTGGACTTCGACTGGATCAAGGCCCAGTACGCGCCGGGCATGATGAGCAAGTCCGGCATGACCGTCTCGCGCTGGGTCGATGGCGTGCTGGAGAAGAACGAGCTGATCGACCAGGACAGCAACCTGCGCGCGCTCTTCTTCTGGGGCCATGCACCCAACTCGCAGACCCGCGGCCTGGAGATGAAGCGGGCCATGGACAAGCTGGACCTGCTGGTCGTTGTCGACCCTTTCCCCAGCGCCACCGCCGCGATGGCGGCCATGCCCGGCAAGCCCGAGGACCAGAACCCCAAGCGCGCCGTCTACCTGCTGCCGACCACCACGCAGTTCGAGACCAGCGGCTCCTGCACCGCGTCGAACCGCTCGATCCAGTGGCGCGAGAAGGTCATCGAGCCGCTGTGGGAGAGCCGCACCGACCACATGATCATGTGCCAGCTGGCCGACAAGCTCGGCTTCGGCAAGGAGCTGGTCAAGAACTACACCATGGTGCAGGGCAAGGGCGGCATGGAGCCCGAGACCGAATCCATCCTGCGCGAGATCAACCGCGCGGTCTGGACCATCGGCTACACCGGCCAGAGCCCCGAGCGCCTGAAGGCCCACATGCGCAACATGCACGTCTTCGACGTGAACACGCTCCGGGCCAAGGGGGGCATCGACCAGGCCACCGGCTACAAGCTCGACGGCGACTACTTCGGCCTGCCCTGGCCCTGCTACGGCACGCCGGAGCTCAAGCATCCCGGCTCGCCCAACCTCTACGACACCTCCAAGCACGTGATGGAGGGGGGCGGCAATTTCCGCGCGAACTTCGGCGTCGAGAAGGACGGCGTCTCCCTGCTGGCCGCCGACGGTTCGCACAGCAAGGGTGCCGACCTGACCACGGGCTACCCGGAGTTCGATCACATCCTGCTCAAGAAGCTGGGCTGGTGGGACGAACTCAGCGACGATGAGAAGAAGGCCGCCGAGGGCAAGAACTGGAAGACCGACGCCTCGGGCGGCATCATCCGCGTGGCCATGCAGAACCATGGCTGCCACCCCTTCGGCAACGCCAAGGCGCGGGCGGTGGTCTGGAACTTCCCCGACCCCATTCCCAAGCACCGCGAGCCGCTCTACAGCAACCGGCCGGACCTGATCGCCAAGTACCCGACCCATGACGACAAGAAGGCCTTCTGGCGCCTGCCCACGCTCTACAAGACCGTGCAGGACGCCAATGTCGACATCGGCAAGCAGTTCCCGCTGATCATGACCAGCGGCCGGCTGGTCGAGTACGAGGGGGGTGGCGAGGAGACCCGCTCCAACCCCTACCTGGCCGAGCTGCAGCAGGACATGTTCGTCGAGCTCAACCCGCGCGCGGCCAACGACCGCGGCATCCGCAACGGCGACATGGTCTGGGTCAAGACCCCGCCGATGCAGCAGGTGCCGGGCTTCCCCGGCATCAAGGTCAAGGCCCTGGTCACCGAGCGGGTCGACGCGGAGACCGTCTTCCTGCCCTTCCACTTCTCCGGCCGCTGGGGGGGCGTCGACCTGGCGCCCTACTACCCGCAGGGCGCCATGCCCGTGGTCCGCGGCGAGGCGATCAACACCGCCACGACCTACGGCTACGACAGCGTGACGATGATGCAGGAGACGAAGACCACGCTCTGCCAGATCGAGAAGGCCTCGGCCTAAGAAGGAGTCCACATGGCCCGCATGAAGTTCATCTGCGACGCCGAGCGTTGCATCGAGTGCAACGGCTGCGTCACCGCCTGCAAGGCGGAGCACGAGGTGCCCTGGGGCGTGAACCGCCGGCGCGTCGTCACCCTCAACGACGGCCTGCCCGGCGAGAAGAGCATCTCGGTCGCCTGCATGCATTGCAGCGATGCGCCCTGCATGGCCGTCTGCCCGGTCGACTGCTTCTACCGCACCGACGAGGGCGTGGTGCTGCACGACAAGGACGTCTGCATCGGCTGCGGCTACTGCAGCTACGCCTGCCCCTTCGGCGCGCCGCAGTTCCCGACCAACGGCACCTTCGGCCTGCGCGGCAAGATGGACAAGTGCACCTTCTGCGCCGGCGGCCCCGAGAAGCACGGCAGCGAGGCCGAGTTCGAGAAGTACGGCAGCAACCGCCTGTCGGAAGGCAAGCTGCCGGCCTGCGCCGAGATGTGCTCGACCAAGGCCCTGCTGGGTGGCGATGGCGATGTGGTGGCGGACATCTTCCGCACCCGCGTGCTGACGCGTGGCAAGGGCAGCGAGGTCTGGGGCTGGGGCACGGCCTACGGCAAGCCGGGCGAGGCCAAGACGCCGACCGGGGGCCGTTCGTGAGCCGCCGCGCCGGTTTTCGTGCAGGCGGGCTCGCCCTGACGATGCTGCTCGGCCTGGCCGCCTGCGGAGACAGGCCGCAGGAGCTGGCCGCCGGTCAGAAGCGTCCCGACGCCCCGAGCTGGCAGGGCGAGGCGAGCGGCTTCGCCGTACCCGGCTGGCAGGCGAACGACCGTGCGAGCTGGGAGCAGCAGATCCGCACGCGCAACCAGCGCCAGAACGAGTACGCCCGCATCGCGCAATGAGCGGCCGGCCCGCGGTGCGCGGGCCGCGTCCTGACTTCCTCCAGCCCGAGGTCGAACCATGAGCATCCGAGCCACCTGCCGTGCCCTCCTGGCCGCCTGCGTGCTGGCCCTGGCCGGCCTGAGCGCCCACGCCCAGGGCCCGGCGGACGCATCGGCCGCGGCGTCCGCCGCCCCGGCCGCGCCGCGTGCCGACGAGAGCAATGCCGAGCGTGCCAAGAGCCAGCCCGGCAACAACGCGCCGTTCTGGCGCGCGGTGCGGGAGTCCGGTCACCAGGCCGGTTTCACCACCCTGCCCGGGGCCGAGAAGGGCGTGCTGATCCAGCCCTTCGTGCAATACCCCGGCTCGCGCTGGACGACGGCCGGCGAAGCCTGGCGCCAGGTCCGCAACCAGTGGATCCTGCCCTATGGCGGCGCGCTGCTGCTGATCGTCGTGCTGGCCCTGGGCCTGTTCTACAAGGCCCGGGGCACGATGAAGCTGCATGCGCCCGAGACCGGCCGCCGCATCGAGCGCTTCACCCATTTCGAGCGGGCTGCGCACTGGAGCAACGCCATCGCCTTCGTGCTCTTGGCGGTCTCGGGCGGGGTCATGGCCTTCGGCAAATTCCTGCTGCTGCCCTTGATCGGCCCGACCCTGTTCGGCTGGCTGACCTACGCGCTGAAGAACGTGCACAACTTTGCCGGGCCGGTGTTCGCGGTCTCGCTGCTGGTGGTCTTCCTCACCTTCGTGCGCGACAACCTGCCCCGCCGCGAGGACTGGGCCTGGATCGTCCAGGGCGGCGGCCTGTTCAGCGGGGCCCACGTGCCCTCGCATCGCTTCAACGCCGGCGAGAAGATCGTGTTCTGGGGCGGCGTCTTCGGTCTGGGGCTGATCGTGGTGGCCTCGGGCCTGGTGCTCGACAAGCTGGTGCCGGGCCTGGGCGAGACGCGCGGCCAGATGCAGATCGCGAACATGGTCCACGCCGTGGCTACGCTGCTGATGATGGCCATGTTCCTCGGCCACATCTACATGGGCACGATCGGCATGCAGGGCGCCTACCAGGCCATGCGCAGCGGCTATGTGGACGAGGCCTGGGCCCGCGAGCACCACGCGCTCTGGCATGACGACATCCAGGCCGGCCGCATCCCGGCCCAGCGCAGCCCGCAGCCGGGGGGTGATCCGGCCATCCTCGGCCGCCCGGCCTGAGTTTCGACGACGAGCCCCTGCAGGGAGACGCCATGCAAGCCCACCCCCTCCGCCATGCCGCCACGCTGGGCGCCCTGGTCCTGAGCCTGCTCGCCCCCGTCGCTGCCAAGCTGCCGCCGCCCAGCCCCGAGGCCAAGGCCAAGGCCGACGAGACCAAGGCCAAGACGGCCCATGGCGACAAGGTCAGCGCCTACAAGCTCTGCCTGTCGATGGAGCGCACGGCGGCGCACTACCACGCGACCGCCAAGACCGCCGGCAAGGAGACGCGCCCGCCGGTGGCCACCCCACCCTGCACCGACCCCGGCCCCTTCGTCTACACGCCGCCCGAGGCCGCGTCCGTGCCCAAGCCCTGAACCCGGCCGGGGCCCAGCGTGCCCCTGCGGTCGCTGGCATCATGGCCGCTCACCCCTGCCCCCACGCGACCCGATGCCGCTGCCCCGACTCACCCAGGCCCAGGCGCCGCTGACCCAGGCCATCGAGGTGCTCGACGAGCACGGTGAACGACGCAACACCGCCATTCCCGCCGAACGGCCGCTGACCGTCTTCGTCGACAAGCGCGAGCTGCTGACCTTGATGACGCTCGGCGCCGCGCCTGAGCTGCTCGTGCTGGGCTACTTGCGCAACCAGCGCCTGCTGGAGCGGCTGGACGACATCGAGTCCATCACCGTCGACTGGGATGTCAACGCCGCCGCGGTCCGCACCGTGTCCGGCCTGCCCGACCTGGAGGCGCGCACCGCGCAGAAGGTGGTCACCACCGGCTGCGGGCAGGGCACCGTCTTCGGCGGCCTGATGGACGAGATCGACCGCATCGAGCTGCCACCGCCGGCCGAGGCCCGCATCAGCCAGCGCGGCCTCTATGCCCTGCTGGAGGCCATGCGGCTGCAGGAGAGCACCTACAAGTCCTCCGGCTCGGTGCACGGCTGCGCGCTGTTCGCGCTCGGTCGCGACACGCAGGGCGTGCAGACCGCCGAACTGCTGCACTTCGTCGAGGATGTCGGCCGCCACAACGCCATCGACACCATCGCCGGCTGGATGTGGATGCAGGGCCTCGACAGCCGCGGCAAGGTCTTCTACACGACCGGCCGGCTGACCAGCGAGATGGTCATCAAGGCCGCGCAGATGGGGGTGCCCATCGTTGTCTCGCGCTCGGGCATCACGCAGATGGGCCATGCCCTGGCCGGCCAGCTCGGCATGACCCTGTTCGGCCGGGCCGTGAACCGGCACTTCCTCTGCTACAGCGGCTTCGAGCGATTCGACGCCGAGCCGGCCGCCGCGCTGGAACGCCGGCCCCTGCCGGGCGATTGAGCGCGGCCGCCCGGGGCCGTGCTCAGGCCAGCTGGGCGTGCAGGGCAACCAGGGCCTGCGTCAGCGCATGGCGCGGCTCCAGGTGGATCATGGGCTGCGCCTGCTGGTGCGATTCGCGCACCTTCACCGAGCTGCCCAGGTAGGGCTGCAGCACCGGCAGGCCCTCGTCGATCAGTTCCTGCACCAGGCGCAGCGGCAGCTTGGCGCGCGGCTGGAACTGGTTGACCACGATGCCCTTCACCTTCAGCTCGGGGTTGTGGTCGGCGCGGATTTCCTCGACGTTGGCCAGCAGGGTGTAGAGCGCCTGGCGCGAGAAATCGTCGCAGTCGAAAGGAATCAGGCAGCCGCCGGCGCCCATCAGGGCCGAGCGCGTGTAGAAGTTCAGCGCCGGCGGCGTGTCGATGTAGATGCGGTCGTAGTCGGCTGCCAGGGCCTGCAGGGCCTCGCGCAGCTTGTAGATCTTGTGGCGCGATTCCAGCTTGGTCTGCAGTTCGTCGAGCCGCGGGCTGGCCACCATCACATCGAGGCCCGGGAAGGGCGAGGCGGTGACGAAGTCGCTGGGTGGCACCGGGCGGAAGCTGAAGCTCAGCGTCTGCTCGAAGAAATCGGCCACGCCGGGCGCCTGCTCGGCGGCCTCGCGGCCGAGCAGGTAGGCACTGGAATTGGCCTGCTGGTCCAGGTCGATCACCAGGGTCTTCAGGCCCTCGTGCGCGCTGATGGCCGCAAGGTTGCAGGTGATGGTGGACTTGCCGACCCCGCCTTTCTGGTTGAACACGACGATGGGCATGGCGGCTTCCTGCAAGGGGAGGGGTGGACACGGCGGGAACGCCGTGCGCGCATTTTGCGGCAATGCAGCAAAAGCGGAACAGGCCCCCGGGCCGGGGGCGGTCCGCTTTCTAGAATCCGGTCTTCACGACGAGGACCCCCGATGAGCATCAAGAGCGACCGCTGGATCCGCCGCATGGCCGAGCAGCACGGCCTGATCGACCCGTTCGAACCCAGGCAGGTGCGCGAGGTCGAGGGTCGCCGGGTCATCAGCTTCGGGACCAGCAGCTACGGCTACGACATCCGTTGCGCGCCGGAATTCAAGGTCTTCACCAACATCCACAGTACCGTGGTGGACCCGAAGAACTTCGACGAGAAGAGCTTCGTCGACTTCCACGGCGACCACTGCATCATCCCGCCCAACAGCTTCGCGCTGGCCCGCACGGTCGAGTACTTCCGCATCCCGCGCAATGTGCTGACCATCTGCCTGGGCAAGAGCACCTACGCGCGCTGCGGGATCATCGTCAACGTGACCCCCTTCGAGCCCGAGTGGGAAGGCTATGTGACCCTGGAGTTCAGCAACACCACCCCGCTGCCGGCCAAGATCTACGCGGGCGAGGGCTGCGCCCAGGTGCTGTTCTTCGAAAGCGACGAGGTCTGCGAGACCAGCTACGCCGACCGTGGCGGCAAGTACCAGGGCCAGGTCGGGGTGACGCTGCCCAAGGCCTGAACCCTGGCCTGGACGGGGCCCGAGTCAGTCGGCGAACAGGTCGCCGGTCTGCGGCCCGGCGGGAGGGCGGCGACGCGGCGCGGTCGCCTCGGGCGCGTCGGCGGCCCGCAGGCTGCTGGCCCGCACGCCCAGCAGGCGCAGCGGCTGGTCCAGCGGCATGCGCTTGAGGCCCAGGCCGGCGGCGCGGCGCAGGGTGGCGGCCTCGTCGCTCGGGGTGTCCAGGGTCTGCTCGCGGCTGAGGGTGCGGAAGTTCGCATCGCGCAGCTTCACGCCGATGCGGCCGGCGCGCAGGCCGCGCTTGCGCAGGTCCTCGGCCAGGCGCTCGCACAGGCGGGTGAAGAGGGTGCCGAGCGCGGCGCGGTCGCTGCGCGGGTGCAGGTTGCGCTCGAAGGTGGTCTCGCGGCTCAGGCTCTTGGGCTCGCGATGGGTCACGACCGGCCGCTCGTCGCGGCCCTGTGCGGCCTCGTGCAGCCAGGCCCCGTAGCGCGGGCCGAAGTGCACGATCAGCCAGGCCGGATCGGCCGCGGCCAGCTCGCCCAGGGTCTGCACCCCCAGGGCCGACAGCTTGTCCGCCGCCCGCGGGCCGATGCCATTGAGCTTGCGGGCCGGCAGCGGCCAGATGCGGGGGGCCAGGTCCTCGGGGCCCAGCACGGTCAGGCCGCCGGGCTTGTCCAGCTCGGAGCCCAGCTTGGCCAGCAGCTTGTTGGGGGCGACGGCGATCGAGCAGCTCAGGCCGGTCGCAGCCCGGACGGCCGCCTGCAGCGCGGCGGCGCAGGCCCGGCCGCCATCCTCGGCCACGCCGGGCAGGAGGCTCAGGTCGAGGTAGATCTCGTCGATGCCGCGGTCCTCGATCGTCGGCGCGAGGCTTGCGGCGGCCGCCTTGAAGGCGCGGGATGCGGCTTTGTAGGCCTCGAAATCCGGCGGCAGCCGCAGGGCTTGCGGCGCGAGCCGCGCGGCCTGCATCAGCGGCATGCCGCTGTGCACGCCCAGGGCGCGTGCCGGGTAGGTGGCGGTGGTGACGACACCGCGGCCGCGGTAGCGTCCCAGGGGCTCGGGGGCCGGCGGGCCTTCGCCCCCGGCCGGGCGGCCGCCGCCGATGACCAGGGGCAGGCCGGCCAGCTCGGGCCGGCTCAGCAGTTCGACGGACGCGAAGAAGGCGTCCATGTCGAGGTGGGCGATGCGGCGCGACACGGCCGGCCGCTCAGCTCGAGGGGCGGCATCCGGCGACCGGCCGGGCGAGACCGCCCGCGCCCGCCGACCTTCCGCTCAGCGCGGCGCGAACTCGCTGGCCAGCGCGCACAGCCGGGCGCTGCGTGCACCGCTGCGGCAGAACGCCAGGATGGGCTTGGGCAGGGTGGCCAGCAGCTCGGCCATCGCGCGGGCCTGCTCGGGCGTCTGCATGCTGCCGAGTACCGGCAGGTGCGCGTACTGCAGGCCCGCGGCCTGGGCCGCCGCCTGGACGGTCGCGCTGAGGGGTTGCTCGGGGCCGCCTTCGCCGTCCGGGCGGTTGTTGATCACGCTGCGGAAGCCCGCCGCGGCGACGGCCGCCATGGCCTCGGGGCCGAGTTGCGGCGCGAAGGCCAGGTCGGCGTTGGCGCGTTGGAGGGGCAGGTCGGAGGGGCTCATGGGCGGGGCGTGGTCAGGATCACGTGACGGGGACTGTAGCGGCTCGCGACTGAGGCCGCCGCGCTCAGCGGCTGAGGCGGCTCTTGACCGCGGCCGACACCTGGGCCATCTCGGCGATGCCGGCCAGCGCGGCCTTGGCGCTGCCCATCAGCTTGCCCATGTCGCCGGCGGCGAGCGCACGGCCCAGTTCGGCGGCCAGGGCATCGCCCAGCGCGTCGACGCGGGCCTGCACCTCGGCGGCATCCAGGCGCTGGGGCAGGTAGGCGGTCAGCACGGTGATCTCGGCCTGTTCCTTGTCGGCCAGGTCCTGCCGGCCGGCGGCGCTGTACTGGCTCACCGAGTCCTTGCGCTGCTTGATCAGCTTGTCGACCACGGCGATGACGGCAGCGTCGTCCAGCGTGATGCGCTCATCGACTTCCTTCTGCTTCAGGGCGGCCAGCAGCAGGCGGATGGTGCCGAGGCGCTCGGCCTCCTTGGCGCGCATCGCGGTCTTCATGTCCTCGGTGATGCGGTCTTTCAGGCTCATGTCGGGTCTCCAGAAACGACGAAGCCCGCAACGGCGTCCCGCGGCGGGCTTGGGGTGCGGCGGCCTGCGAGAGGCCGCCTGCGCCGGATGGCGATCAGTACAGGCGCTTGGGCAGCTGCTGGCTGCGGACGCGCTTGTAGTGACGCTTCACGGCCGCGGCCTTCTTGCGCTTGCGTTCGGCGGTCGGCTTTTCGTAGAACTCGCGAGCGCGCAGGTCGGTCAGCAGGCCGAGCTTCTCGATGGTGCGCTTGAAGCGGCGCAGGGCGACATCGAAAGGCTCGTTTTCCTTGAGGCGAATGGTGGTCATGAACGGGTGGATCCAGTGGGTGCGACCGGTGTCGACGAACGGGCAGTTTCCGGAAAGCCCGGGGCGTCGATCGAGACGCTGTTGCCGGCAAAGAGCGCGAGTATAAGCGAGTCTTTGCGCCGTGCCAGCACCCCGGACCCCGCGCGAACCGGATCGCCGCTCAGGCCCCGGCCGGCTGCAGGCCCAGCGCGCAGGCCTGCGCGCTGGCCCAGGCCCACTGGAAGTTGTAGCCGCCGAGCCAGCCGGTCACGTCGACCACCTCGCCGACGAAGTGCAGGCCCGGCACGCGACGGCTCTCCATCGTCTGCGAGCTCAGCTCGCGGGTGTCGACCCCGCCCAGCGTCACCTCCGCCTTGCGGTAGCCCTCGGTGCCGCTGGGCAGCAGCTGCCAGCGCTGCAGGCGGTCGGCCAAGCCGATGAGCGTCGCGTCGCGCTGCTCGGGCAGGGTGCGCCGGGCCAGCTCGCCGAGTGGCGCGCAGACCTTCTCGGCCAGCCGGGCTGGCAGCCAGGTCAGCAGCTCGTTGCCGAGTTGCTTGCGCGAGCGCTGCTTGGCCTCGCGCAGGGCGGCGGCCAGGTCGATGCCGGGCAGCAGGTCCAGCTCCAGCATCTGGCCCGGTCGCCAGTGGCTGGAGATCTGCAGCACCGCGGGCCCGCTGAGGCCGCGGTGGGTGAAAAGCAGATCCTCCAGGAACTCGCCGCGTGCCGGCTTGTCGCCGGTGGCCACCCGCACCGGCAGCGCGAGGCCGGCCAGTTCGGCGAAGGGCGCCCAGTCGGCCGCGGCGAAGGTCAGCGGCACCAGGCCGGGCCGCGGCTCGACGATGCGATGACCGAACTGCCGCGCCAGGCGATGCCCCCAGTCGCTGGCGCCGATCTTGGGAATGGAGAGGCCACCGGTGGCCACCACCAGCTGGCGCGTGCGCACGGGGCCGCGCGCGGTGTCGAGCTCGAAGCCGCCGGCCGCGGTCTGCCGCACCCCCTCGACGCGGCAGGGCTGCCAGCGCCGCACGCCGCCGGCCTCGCACTCGCGCAGCAGCATCTGGATGATGGATTCGCTGCTGTCGTCGCAGAAGAGCTGGCCCTTGTGCTTCTCGTGCCAGGCAATGCGGTGGCGCTGCACCAGCGCGACGAACCGGGCCGGCGTGTAGCGCGCCAGGGCCGAGCGGCAAAAGGCCGGGTTCTCGGACAGGAAGTTCGCCGGGCCGGCGTCGCGGTTGGTGAAGTTGCAGCGCCCGCCGCCGGAGATGCGGATCTTCTCCGCCACCTTCTCGGCATGGTCGATCAGCAGCACCGACAGCCCCCGCTGCCCCGCCACGCCCGCACAGAACAGGCCGGCCGCGCCGGCGCCCACGATGACGACATCAGCACGGTCCATCGGCCGATTATCGACAGGCCGCCCGCGCGCCCGCGGGCCTAGCATCGGCCGATGTCCTCGCCTGCTGCTCCCGACCCCCTCGGCCCGGCCTGGCCCCTGCTTGAGGCCCTGGCCGATGCGCTGGGCGTCGTGCTCTGGCGCAAGGACGCCGCGGGCCGTTACCTGCGCCTGAATGCCGCCGGGGCCCGCGCCCTGGGCTTCGCCACGCCCGAGGCGGCCTGCGGCCTGGACGATGCCCGGCTGCTTGCACCGGCCCTGGCCGAACGCCTGGCCTGGGCGGCCCGGCCCGGCCCGGTCCGGCCCCGCCTGCTGGACCTCGGCCCCCCCGGCACGCCGGCGCCCTACCTCGGCGCCCAGATCCGCCTGGATCCTCCGGCGGCCGACGGCAGTGCGGAGATCGGCCTGTGGCTCGATGCCCGCAGCCAGCAGCAGGCCGAGGACGCCCTGCGCCAGGCCCTGGGGCAGATCGAGGCCCTGCAGGCTGCGCATGAGCAGCTCAGTCGCGCGGTGCAGCCGTTCGCGCTGGCCGAGGAGCCGGTGCCCGGCCTTTACCCGCCGGCCCAGTTCGAGGCGAACCTGCGCCGCGAGCTGGACCTGTCGCGCCGTGAACACCGCGAATTCGCGCTGGTGCTGATCGAGATCGATGCCGAAGCTCCGGAGGGGCCGTCGATCCCGGCGGCCGACCGGCCCCGGGTGCTGGCCGCGCTCGGTCGCCTGCTGCGCGGCAGCACGCGCGCGATGGACACCCCCTGCCGCCTGGCGGACGAGCGCCATGCGCTGCTGATGTCGGGCTGCAGCCTGGCCGCTGCCCACAAGCGCATGGAAGGCTTCCGCCGCCAGTGCGCGGGCGAGCTGGTGGTGGTGGACGGCCGGGTGCTGCGCTTCAGCATCGCGGTGGGCATCGCCGCCTACCCGACCAGCCATCAAGAAGCCCCGTCGCTGCTGGACGCCGCCGAGGCGGCTCTGCGGGATGCCCGGGCGGGTGGCGGCAACCAGATCGCACTGGCCCGCATCCCCTTCCCCGCCTGAGCGGCGGGGCCCGGGCCTCAGGCGGCCTGCGCGGCCCGGCGCAGCATCTCCGCGGCAATCAGCAGCAGCATCAGGCCGAAGAGCCGGCGCAGGCGGCGGGTGTCCGTCGCATGCGAGAGCCGCGTGCCCAGGGGGGCGGCGAGCACGCTGGTGCTGACGAGCAGCAGCCACGAGGGCAGGTGCACCAGGCCCAGGCTGCCATCCGGCCGGCCCGGCAGGCCCCGACCCACCACGACATAGGCCAGCGTCGCCGCCAGCGCCAGCGGCAGGCCGAGCGCGCTGGAGGTGGCCACCGCCCGGTGCATCGGCACCCGCCAGCGCGCCATCAGCGGCACCGACAGGAAGGCTCCGCCGGCGCCCACCAGGGCCGAGAGTCCGCCGATCAGTGCGCCCGCGGCGAGCAGGCCCGGGCGGCCTGGCAGGCCCTGTCCGGCCCGGGGGGCGGGTGCCGCCGCGAACAGCATCTTCAAGCCGGCGTGGCCGACGAAGAGGCCGAACAGCAGCGTGAGTCCGAGGGCCGGCAGGTGTCGGGCCAGCAGCGCGCCCAGGGCGGTGCCGAGCAGCACGCCCGGCAGCAGGCGGCGCACGATGTCCCATGCGATCGCGCCCCGGGCCTGCTGCGCCCGCACGGCCGACATCGAGGTCAGGCAGATCGTGGCCATCGCGGTGGCCACGGCCATCTTCAACTGCAGCGCCGGGGCCGCGCCCGCATGGGCCAGCCCCTGGCTGAGGAAGGGCACCAGGATCAGCCCGCCTCCCACCCCGAGCAGGCCGGCCAGGAAGCCGCTGACGCTGCCCAGGGCCAGCAGCAGGAGAAGGGCAGGGAGTTCGGGCATCGCGGCGTCGGCCCGAGGCGCCATGCGCCGCGTGGGGCCCGGAGGGCTGAAGAAGGTGTTCGCCGCGAGCCGGGGACCGCAGGCCTGAACCCAGGGGATTCAGGTGGGCGAGGTCAGCAAGGCTTCGGGTTCATCTGACGCGAGACGATCACGCCCGCCTCGCATGTTCCAAGCCCAGGCTCCATGAGAGCATCGGTTCAAGGACATAAAAGCCCCCGCGAACGCAGCGAACGAGGCCAGTGTAGGCCGAGCCCTGTCCCGCGATGAGGCGGCCGCGCGACGCCCCACGATCCCGCAGGGGCTGCGGCGCCGCAAAGGGCGCAGCGGCCTGCCGCTCAGAGCAGGTGGCCGTCCTCGCCGAGCACGCTGTCGATGCGCTCGATCAGGCTGCGGATGCGGGCTTCGACCGCCGGATCGGCCGGGCCGTCCCCGGCCTCCGTGGCGGGGGCCTCGATGGCGGGCGGAGGGGCCTGCTGCTCGCGCTCAACCTTCTGCGAGGCGAGGTTCAGCGCGGCCAGCACGGCAATCTTCTCGCGCGCCTTGATGCGGCCGGCGTCGTGGATCAGGCTCATTTCGCGGTCGACCGCACGGACGGCCGCGTGCAGCGCCGCCTCGCCCTCGTCGGTGCAGACCAGGCGGTAGCTCTGGCCGAGGATGGTCGCTTCGATCTGCTTCACGGCATGTCCCCCGAGGGCGGCGGCACGGCGGCGGCCGGGGCCTCCACCTGCAGGCGGTCGAGCAGGGCGTCGATGCGCTGGCGCGCGGCCGACAGGCGGCCGCGCAGCGAATCGCGCTCGGCCGACACGGCCAGCAGTTGCTGCTCCGCGAGCGCATGGGCCCGCTGCAGTTCCTCGTGGCGCAGCAGCAGCCGCTCCACGCGCGCGCTCAGGTCCTCGATGCTCGACATGCTCTCCCCGCTTCCGATGGCCGCGGATTCTAGGCGGCCGGCCTGCCGCGCCGCGCCCGCTTCAGGGGCGGTCGTTCTTCTCGCGGAAGCCGCAGACCGTGCGGACTGCACAGGCGCCGCAGCGCGGCGCGCGGGCCTGGCAGACGTAGCGGCCGTGCAGGATCAGCCAGTGGTGCGCATGCACGCGGTAGGCCGGCGGGATGCGCTTGAGCAGCTTGAGCTCGACGGCCAGCGGCGTCGTGCCCGGCGCCAGGCCGGTGCGGTTGCCGACGCGGAAGATGTGGGTGTCGACGGCCATGGTCGGCTCGCCGAAGGCCACGTTCAGCACGACATTGGCCGTCTTGCGGCCGACGCCGGGCAGGGCCTCCAGGGCCTCGCGGGTGCCGGGCACCTCGCCGCCGTGCTGTTCGACCAGGATGCGGCAGGTCTCGACCAGGTGCTTGGCCTTGTTGCGGTAGAGGCCGATGGTCTTGATCTGCTCGGCCACGCCCTCGACCCCCAGGGCCAGCATCTTCTGCGGCGTGGGCGCGAGGGCGAACAGCCGCCGGGTGGCCTTGTTGACGCCGACGTCGGTGGCCTGGGCCGACAGCAGCACGGCCGCCAGCAGCTCGAAGACGCTGCTGTAGACCAGTTCGGTGGCCGGATGCGGGTTGGCCGCGGCCAGGGTGGCGAAGAAGGTCTCGATCGCGTCGCGCTTCATCGCGGGGGCTTCGGGTTCAGCCGGCGGCACGGGCCCGCGCACGGGCCAGCGCGGCCTCGATCGCGGCGCGCTTGCGGTCGGCTGCGCCGGGTGCGGCCAGGCGCGGGTCCTGGTCGAGGGTGGCAAGCTTGTCCTGCGCACGGGCCGCCTGCCGTTCGGCGTGGGCCGCCTCGCGCTGCGCACGGCGCTGGCGGGTGGCGGCGTGGGCCTGGCGGGCCGATTCGGCCCGGGCGGGCGACCAGGCCGCCCAGCCGCGGGTGGCGGGCTCGGCCGGCGGGTCGAGCGTGATGCAGTCCACCGGACAGGCGGGCAGGCAGAGCGCGCAGCCGGTGCAGTCGGCGGCGATCACGGTGTGCATCTGCTTGGAGGCGCCGACGATGCAGTCCACCGGGCAGGCGGCAATGCACAGCGTGCAGCCGATGCACCAGGCTTCGTCGATGCGCGCCAGGCGCAGCGGGCCTTCGCTGCCGCAGTCCGGATCCAGCGGAAGCGGCGTCTGGCCGCTGAGCGCGGCCAGGCGCTGCACGCCCTCGGCGCCGCCGGGGGGGCAGCGGTTGATGGCCGCACCCTCGAGGACGATGGCCTCGGCGTAACTGCGGCAATCCGGGTAGCCGCAGCGCGTGCACTGCGTCTGCGGCAGGGCCGCATCGAGTCGATCGATGGCGGCCCGCTGCGCAGCATCGGCCGCGCCCGGGGCCGGGCCCTGCGCGGCACCCGTCATGCTGCTTACTCGGCCTTCGCGCTGTGCCGGCCGATGAAGCTGCGGATCTCCGGATAGGCCAGTTCGCGCCAGCGGCGGCCGGAGAAGATGCCGTAGTGGCCGGCGCCCACCACGTCGTAGTGCGCTTTGCGCGCGGCAGGGATGCTGCTGCACAGCTCGTGCGCGGCCCGGGTCTGGCCGGCGCCGGAGATGTCGTCGAGCTCGCCCTCGACCGTCAGCAGCGCGGTCTCGCGGATGTCCTGCGGGCGCACCGCTGCGCCGTCGATCGTCCAGGTGCCGTTGACCAGCGCGAAGTCCTGGAAGACGGTCTGGATGGTGTCCAGGTAGTACTCGGCCGGCATGTCGAGCACGGCGTTGTACTCGTCGTAGAACTGGCGGTGGGCCTCGGCCGAGTCGTCGTCCCCACGGATCAGGTCGAGGAAGTAGTCGTAGTGCGAGCTGAGGTGCCGGTCCGGGTTCATCGCGACGAAGCCGGTGTGCTGCAGGAAGCCCGGGTAGACCAGACGGCCCGCCCCCGGGTAGTTCGGCGGCACGCGGTAGATCACGTTGTTCTCGAACCAGGCGATGCTCTTGTTCATCGCCAGGTTGTTCACCGCGGTCGGCGATTTCCGGGCGTCGATCGGGCCGCCCATCATCACCATGGCACGCGGCGCCACCTCACCGCGGCTGGCCAGCAGCGAGACGGCGGCCAGCACCGGCACGGTCGGCTGGCAGACCGAGATCACGCTGACGTCCGGGCCCAGCAGGCGCAGGAAGTCCATCACGTAGTGCACGTAGTCGGCCAGGTGGAAGGGGCCGACGGCGGTCGGCACCATGCGGGCGTCGATCCAGTCGGTGATGTAGACCTTGTGATCCTGCAGCAGGGTCTGCACCGTCTGCCGCAGCAGGGTGGAGTGGTGACCCGACAGGGGCGCGACGACCAGCACCGTCGGCTGGCCGCGCATCTTGTTCAGCAGCTCGACGTTGTCGGTGTAGCGCTTGAAGCGCAGCAGGCGGCAGAAGGGCCGTTCCTCGGCGACCAGTTCCTGCACGACCACTTCGGTGCCGTCGACCTGCAGGCGGTTGATGTCGAAGGCCGGCTTCTCGTACTCCTTGGTCAGCCGGTGCATCAGCTCGAAGCCCGCCGACAGCCGTTGCGAACCCGGCGCATGCGTGAAGGGCGAGAGCGGATGGCTGTACAGCTTGGCCGTGGCCGAGGCGAACTCGGAAAAGGGACTCAGCAGCGCACGCTGGGTTTCGTAGAGCTGATAGAGCATCGGAGATCTCCTGGTTCCGGTTCACGACGGCCGCTGGCCGTCGTGGTCCGTCAAAGCACCGCGGCGATGCCGCGGACGACGGCGTCGAGGTTCTTCTCGTTGAGTGCGGCCACGCAGATGCGGCCGGAGTCGACCCCGTAGATGCCGAATTCGCCGCGCAGGCGCTGCATCTGGGCGGCGTTCAGGCCGGAGTAGCTGAACATGCCCTTCTGGCGGGTGATGAAGCTCAGGTCCTGCTGCACGCCGGCGGCCTGCAGCTTGGCGACCAGGGCGCCGCGCATGGCCTTGATGCGCACCCGCATGCCGGCGAGTTCCTCCTCCCACTGGGCCCGCAGCGCCGGCGTGGTCAGCACGGTGGCGACCAGGGTGGCGCCGAAGGTCGGCGGGTTGGAGTAGTTGGTCCGGATGACGATCTTGAGCTGGCTCAGCACGCGACCCGCCTCTTCCTTGCTGCCGCTGACCGCGCTGAGCGCGCCGACGCGTTCGCCGTAGAGGCTGAAGCTCTTGCTGAAGCTGGTCGAGACGAAGAAGTTCAGGCCGGCTTCCAGGAAGGCCCGGATGACCGCACCGTCCTCGGCGATGCCATCGCCGAAGCCCTGGTAGGCCGAGTCGAGGAAGGCCACCAGGCCGCGCGCCTTGACGGCGGCGATGACTTCGCTCCACTGCGCGGGCGTCAGGTCGTAGCCGGTCGGGTTGTGGCAGCAGGCGTGCAGCACGACCACGGTGCCGGCGGCGGCGGCGTTGAGCGCGGCCAGCATCTTGTCGAAGGCGATGCCCTTGGCCTCGGCGTCGAAGTAGGGGTAGGTGCCGACGGTGAAGCCCGCGTTGGTGAACAGCGCGCGGTGGTTCTCCCAGCTCGGGTCGCTGATCAGCACGGTCGCACCCGGGTTCAGGCGCTTGAGGAAATCGGCGCCGATCTTCAGACCGCCGGTGCCGCCCAGGGCCTGCACGGTGGCGATGCGGCCGCTGGCCACGGCGTCGTCGCCGAAGACCAGGGCCTGCACGGCCTTGTCGTACGCGGCGATGCCGTCGATGGGCAGGTAGCCCTTGGCCTTCGGGGCCTCGAGCAGCAGCTTCTCCGCCGCAGCCACGGCCTTCAGCAGCGGCAGCTTGCCGTTCTCGTCGGTGTAGACGCCGACGCCGAGGTTGACCTTGGCCGGGTTGGGATCGGCGTTGAACTGCTCGTTCAGACCCAGGATCGGGTCACGGGGCGCCATTTCGACGGCGGCAAACAGGCTGGAGGACGACATCGGAGGAACTCGCAAGCGAGGGCAGGGGACTGCAGGGGGTGAAGTGTTCCCTCCGGGTGGAAGAGCCGCAAGCGGCGGCTGACCCGACCATCGGCTACGCTGGAGGGTGGCGCCGACCTGGGGAACACCCTGAGTTTACCGGCCGACACTGACCTGACCCTTGCCGCCGATGAATCCCCCGTCTCGCCCCTCCGTGCCGCCCGACACGCCCCGTGCGTCCGGCGAGGCCTCGGCGGCTTCGCCCGAAGGCCAGTTCGTCACGTTTCCGGGCTCGCCCTTCCAGCTCTTCCAGCCTTACCCGCCCGCCGGAGACCAGCCAACGGCCATCGCGGGGCTGGTCGAGGGCATCGAGGACGGCGAGGTCTACCAGACCCTGCTGGGCGTGACCGGCTCGGGCAAGACCTACACCATGGCCAATGTCATCGCCCGCAGCGGCCGGCCGGCGATTGTCTTCGCGCCCAACAAGACGCTGGCCGCCCAGCTCTACAGCGAGTTCCGCGAGTTCTTCCCCAAGAACGCCGTCGAGTACTTCGTCAGCTACTACGACTACTACCAGCCCGAGGCCTATGTGCCGCAGCGCGACCTGTTCATCGAGAAGGACAGCGCGATCAACGAGCACATCGAGCAGATGCGCCTGAGCGCCACGAAGAGCGTGCTGGAGCGGCGCGACTGCGTGATCGTCGCCTCGGTCAGCGCCATCTACGGCATCGGCAAGCCCGAGGACTACACCGAGATGCGGCTGATCGTGCGCGTTGGTGATCGCCTCGGTCAGCGTGACCTGATCGCCCGCCTCGTGCGCATGCAGTACAAGCGCAACGACACCGATTTCTCGCGTGGCAGCTTCCGCGTGCGCGGCGACACGGTCGATGTCTTCCCCTCCGAGCATGCCGAGCTGGCCATCCGCATCGAGCTGTTCGACGAGGAGCTGGAGACGATCTCGCTGTTCGACCCGCTGACCGGTCGGGTGCGGCAGAAGATCCCGCGCTTCGTGATCTACCCCGCCAGCCACTATGTGACGCCGCGCGAGAAGGTGCTCTCGGCGATGGAGTCCATCAAGGAGGAGCTGCGCCTGCGGCTCGATGAACTGGTGAAAGCGGGCAAGCTGGTCGAGGCCCAGCGCCTGGAGCAGCGTACCCGCTTCGACCTGGAGATGCTGCAGGAGGTCGGCCACTGCAAGGGCATCGAGAACTACAGCCGCCACCTCAGCGGCGCGGCGCCGGGCGAACCGCCGCCCACGCTGATCGACTACCTGCCGGCCGATGCGGTGATGTTCCTCGACGAGTCGCATGTGCTGATCGGCCAGTTCGGCGGCATGTACAACGGCGACCGCGCGCGCAAGCAGACCCTGGTGGACTTCGGCTTCCGCCTGCCCAGCGCGATGGACAACCGCCCGCTGAAGTTCGACGAGTTCGAACGCAAGATGCGGCAGACCGTCTTCGTCTCGGCCACGCCCGCGGCCTACGAGAACGAGCATGCCGGCAAGGTGGTCGAGCAGGTCGTGCGCCCGACCGGGCTCGTCGACCCGCAGGTCGAGGTGCGCCCCGCCACCCACCAGGTCGACGACGTGCTGCAGGAGATCCGCATCCGGGTCGACAAGAACGAGCGCGTGCTGATCACCACGCTGACCAAGCGCATGGCCGAGCAGCTCACCGACTACCTCGGCGACAACGGCGTGAAGGTGCGCTACCTGCACAGCGACATCGACACCGTCGAGCGGGTCGAAATCCTGCGCGACCTGCGGCTGGGCCACTTCGATGTGCTGGTCGGGATCAACCTGCTGCGCGAGGGCCTGGACATTCCGGAGGTTTCACTCGTGGCCATCCTCGACGCCGACAAGGAAGGCTTCCTGCGCGCCGAGCGCAGCCTGATCCAGACCATCGGCCGCGCGGCGCGCAACGTCAACGGCCGCGCCATCCTCTACGCGGACAAGATCACCGACTCGATGCGCAAGGCCATCGACGAGACCGAGCGGCGCCGCGCCAAGCAGCTCGCGCACAACACCCTGCACGGCATCGTGCCGCAGGGCATCCGCAAGCAGGTCAAGGAGATGATCGACGGCGTCTACAGCGCCCAGGCCAAGGACGATCAGAAGGCCGAGGCCGCCGCGGCCATGGCCGCGATCGACGAGCGCGATCTCGGCAAGCGCATCAAGCTGATCGAGAAGCAGATGCTCGAGCACGCCCGCAACCTCGAGTTCGAGAAGGCGGCCCGCCTGCGCGACCAGCTCGCGCTGCTCAAGGAACAGGCTTTCGGTGCGACCGGCACCGACAACGTGCTGCCGCTGCCTGCCCTGCCGCGAGGTTGAGCCGGCGCAGTCCGGGCCGTCTGCGCGGATCCCCCCTTCTTTCGAGGGCTTGAGGGTCCGCGCTCTTGACCTTCATCGGAAAGTCATTTTTCCCAATGAACCCGAGCGATTCTGCTGGGGACCATGTTTTGTCCAAGACGTTGATACGTCAGCAGGGGTGTTCCGACCCGGTGGAGACAGGTTCGGGCCGACTCCGCCTATAATCGAGTCATTCAGTCGGAAATAACCGACGGGGGGTGTGGAGAGGAAACCTGCCGGCCTTGCCTCTGCCAAGGAGTGATTCCATGCGTCTGACCACCAAGGGCCGTTTTGCCGTGACCGCCATGATCGACCTGGCGCTTCGCGAGCACACCGGACCGGTCGCCCTGGCCGCCATCAGTGCGCGCCAGCAAATCTCGCTGTCCTACCTGGAGCAGCTGTTCGGCAAGCTCCGTCGCCACGAGCTGGTCGAGTCCACCCGTGGCCCGGGCGGCGGCTACTCGCTGGGCCGCAAGGCCGAGGACATCACCGTGGCCGACATCATCGTCGCGGTGGACGAGGCGCTCGATGCCACCGGCTGCGGCGGCAAGGAGAACTGCATGGGCGAGGACGCCGGCCGCTGCATGACGCACGACCTCTGGACCAGCCTCAACACCAAGATGATCGAGTACCTCGACTCGATTTCGCTGCGCAAGCTCGTCGAGGACCAGCTCGCCAAGGGCATCTCGATCGAGGAGGCGCCGGTCAAGCGGGCGATCTCCTCGGCGCCCGTGGTCAAGCCCATCAAGGTGACGGCGCCGAACTCGGTCTTCGCGCTCGGCAACGCCTTCAGCAAGTGAGTCCGGGCGCCTGCCGGCTGGAGTCTGCGGCTCCGTCGGCTGCCCGCCGAGTCCCCCTTTCCCCGTTTCGCCAGCCCGCCGCGCTATTCCGGCCGAGCCCGCCATGGACATGACCCCGCACTTCCCGATCTACCTCGACTACGGTGCCACCAACCCCTGTGATCCGCGCGTTGTCGACGCCATGATCCCCTGGCTGCGTGAGCATTTCGGCAACCCAGCCTCGCGCAGCCACGCCTGGGGCTGGGAGGCCGAGGAGGCCGTCGAGAAGGCCCGCACCCAGGTGGCCGAGCTGATCGGTGCCGATCCGCGCGAGATCGTCTGGACGTCCGGCGCGACCGAGTCGAACAACCTCGCCATCAAGGGCGCAGCGCAGTTCTACAAGGGCCGCGGCAAGCACATCATCACCGTCAAGACCGAGCACAAGGCCGTGCTCGACACGGTGCGTGAACTGGAACGCCAGGGCTTCGATGCGACCTACCTGGATGTGCAGGAAGACGGCCTGATCGACCTGAACCGTCTGAAGGACGCGATCCGGCCGGACACCATCCTGATTTCGGTCATGTTCGTGAACAACGAGATCGGCGTGATCCAGGACATTCCGGCCATCGGTGCGCTGTGCCGCGAGCGCGGGATCATCTTCCATGTCGATGCGGCCCAGGCCACCGGCAAGACGCCGATCGACCTGGCGACGCTGCCCGTCGACCTGATGAGCCTGGCCTCGCACAAGACCTACGGCCCCAAGGGCATCGGCGCGCTCTACGTCCGCCGCAAGCCGCGCGTGCGGCTGGAGGCCCAGATGCACGGTGGCGGCCACGAGCGCGGCATGCGCTCCGGCACCCTGCCCACGCACCAGTGCGTCGGCATGGGCGAGGCCTTCCGCATCGCCCGTGAGGACATGGCCACCGAGCTGCCGCGCATCCGCGCCCTGCAGCAGCGCCTGATCACCGGCTTGGCCGACATCGAGCAGACCTTCCTGAACGGCCACGCCACCCAGCGCGTGCCGCACAACGTGAACATGAGCTTCAACTTCGTCGAGGGCGAGTCGCTGATCATGGGCATCAAGGGCCTGGCGGTCTCGTCCGGTTCGGCCTGCACCTCGGCCAGCCTGGAGCCCAGCTACGTGCTGCGCGCCCTGGGCCGCAGCGATGAGCTGGCCCACAGCAGCCTGCGCATGACGCTCGGCCGCTTTTCGACCGAGGAAGAGATCGACTACGCCGTGGCCACCATTCGCGAGAACGTGGGCAAGCTGCGCGATCTCTCGCCGCTTTGGGAAATGCATCAGGATGGCATCGATCTGAGCACCATCCAGTGGGCGGCGCACTGAGGCCCGGCCCGGCGCAGCCCCCCACACCGCACTGACAGGAGCACCACCATGGCCTACAGCGACAAAGTCATCGACCACTACGAAAACCCCCGCAATGTCGGCTCCTTCGCCAAGAGCGACGAGGATGTCGGCACCGGCATGGTCGGCGCACCGGCCTGCGGCGACGTGATGAAGCTGCAGATCAAGGTCAACCCCGAGACCGGCCGCATCGAGGATGCGAAGTTCAAGACCTACGGCTGCGGCTCGGCCATCGCCTCGAGCTCGCTGGTCACCGAATGGGTCAAGGGCAAAAGCCTGGACGAGGCGCTGACCATCAAGAACACGCAGATTGCCGAGGAACTGGCCCTGCCGCCGGTCAAGATCCACTGCTCGATCCTGGCCGAAGATGCGATCAAGGCCGCGGTGGACGACTACAAGGCCCGCCACCCCAGCAAGGCCGAGGCTTGATCCGACCATGGCCGTGACCCTGACCGAAGCCGCTGCACGGCACGTGACCCGCTACCTCGCCCGCCGCGGCAAGGGGGTGGGCGTGCGTCTGGGCGTCAAGACCACGGGCTGCTCGGGCCTGGCCTACAAGCTCGAGTACGCCGACGAGGTGGCCCCGGAAGACGTGATCTTCGAAGGCCACGGCGTGAAGGTGCTGATCGATCCGAAGAGCCTGCCCTATCTCGACGGCACCGAGCTGGACTTTGTCCGCGAGGGCCTGAACGAGGGCTTCAAGTTCCACAACCCGCGCGAGCGCGATCGCTGCGGCTGCGGCGAGTCCTTCCGGGTCTGAGTCCCCCGGTGCCGGCCGCCGGCCCGGCGCGCAGGCGCCCAGCACCTCCTTGACGCGGCCCCCGGGCCGCGTTGTCGTTCCTCACTGTCCTGCGTGCACCGCGCCCACCGCATCGCTGCCTTCCCACGATGAGCCTGCCCGCCCTCGATGCCGACGATTTCCAGCTCTTCGGCCTGCCCGCCCGCCAGGCGCAGGACCGTGCCGAGATCGACCGCCGCTGGAAGGAACTGCAGGCGGCCGCCCATCCCGACCGCCACGCCGCCGCCGGGGCTGCCGCGCAGCGGGTGGCCATGCAGTGGGCGGTGCGCATCAACGAGGCCCATCGCCGTCTCAAGGACCCGCTGCAACGCGCCGCGCTGCTGTGCGAACTGGCCGGTGCGCCCATCGAGGCCGAGCGCAACACCGCGATGCCGGCCGACTTCCTCATGCAGCAGATGGCCTGGCGCGAGGCCCTGGATGAAGCTGGCGACGTGCTGCCCGCCATCGAGGCGCTCGACGCCGAACTGCAGGCCGAACAGCGCCGCCGCCTGGCCGCCGTCGAGACCCTGCTTGACGGCCAGCCGCGCGATGCCGCCGCCGCCGCCCGCGAAGTGCGTGCCCTCATGTTCATCAAGCGCTTTGCCGCCGACGTGCAGGACCGCCTCGACGCGCTGGGACAATGACGCCCTGATTCCCGACACCCGATGGCCCTCCTCCAGATCTCCGAACCCGGCCAGTCGCCGGACCCGCACCAGCGCCGCATCGCGGTGGGCATCGACCTGGGCACCACGCATTCGCTCGTCGCCGCCGTGCGTTCCGGCGTGCCCGAATGCCTGCCCGATGACGCCGGCCGCGTGCTGCTGCCCTCGGCCGTTCGTTACCTCGACGGCGGTCGCCGTGTGATCGGCCATGAGGCGCTGGCCGCGCAGGCCGAGGACCCGGAGCACACCCTGGTCTCCGTCAAGCGCTTCATGGGCCGTCGCCTGGCCGACCTGCATGAGGCCGCCACGCTGCCCTACCGCTTCGAGGACGGCCCCGGCATGGTGGCCATCGCCACCCGGGCCGGGCTGAAGTCGCCGGTCGAGGTCTCGGCCGAGATCCTCGCGACCCTGCGCTTCCGCGCCGAGGACAGCTTCGACACCGATGAGCTGTTTGGTGCCGTCATCACCGTGCCGGCCTATTTCGATGACGCCCAGCGCCAGGCCACCAAGGACGCCGCCCAGCTGGCCGGGCTGAACGTGCTGCGCCTGATCAACGAGCCCACCGCCGCAGCCATCGCCTATGGCCTGGAACATGGCAGCGAAGGCCTCTATGCGGTCTACGACCTGGGCGGCGGCACCTTCGACATCTCGCTGCTGCGCCTGCAGCAGGGCGTGTTCGAGGTCGTGGCCACGGGCGGCGATTCAGCCCTGGGGGGCGACGACTACGACCAGGCCCTGGCCGCCTGGGCCCTGGCCCAGACCGGCCGCCGCGTGAGCACGCCCCAGGACAAGCGCACGCTGCTGGTCGCGGCCCGCGCCGCCAAGGAAGCCCTCAGCAGCGCCGCCGAGGCCACGCTGCACGCCGAGCTCGCCGACGGCTCGCTGCGCCTGAGCCTGGATCGCGCCACCTTCGCCACGCTCAGCCGCGCGCTGACCGACCGCACCCTGGTTGCCGTCAAGCGCGTGCTGCGCGATGCCGGCGTCAGCCGCGAGGACGTGCAGGGCGTCGTGCTGGTCGGCGGGTCCACGCGCATGCCGCTTGTGCGCGAGGCGGTCGAGGCCCATTTCGGCTTTGCCCCGCTGACCAATCTGAACCCCGACGAGGTCGTCGCCCTGGGCGCCGCCCTCCAGGCCCAGCAGCTCGCCGGCAACACGCCCAACGGCCTGCTGCTGCTGGACGTGACCCCGCTTTCGCTGGGCCTGGAGACCATGGGCGGTCTGGTCGAACGCATCGTGCCGCGCAACAGCACCTTGCCGATTGCCCAGGCCCAGGACTTCACCACCTTCAAGGATGGCCAGACGGCCCTGGCCCTGCATGTCGTGCAGGGCGAGCGCGAGCAGGTCGAGCATTGCCGCTCGCTCGCGCGTTTCGAGCTGCGCGGCATCCCGCCCATGGTGGCGGGTGCGGCGCGCATCCGGGTTACCTTCACCGTCGATGCCGATGGCCTGCTCAGCGTGGCCGCACGCGAGCAGCTCTCGGGCGTCGAGGCCCAGATCTCGGTCAAGCCCAGCATCGGCCTGTCCGACGAGCAGATCGCCGCGATGCTGCAGGACGGCTTCGCCACCGCCGAGGGCGACATGCGCGACCGCGCCCTGCGCGAGGCGCGGGTCGAGGTCGAGCGCCTGGTGCTGGCCACCCGCGCCGCGCTGGCGGCCGATGCCGACCTGCTCGACGAGGACGAGATCGCCCGCGTCGAAGCCGCCATCCAGGCTGCCGAGGTCCAGGCTCGCCGGCCGGATGCCGAGGCCGATGCCGCCGCCATCGACGCGGCCGTCAAGGCCCTGGCCGATGCGACCGAGGACTTCGCCGCCCGCCGCATGAACCGCGGCATCCGCCAGGCCCTGGCGGGCCGCCGCGTCGACGAGGTCTGAACCTGCCGGCCGCACCCCTTCCCCCAAGGATTCCCATGCCCCTCATCCGCATCCTGCCGCACCCCGAGTACTGTCCCCAGGGCACCGAGCTGCAGGCCGAGCCCGGCAGCTCGATCTGCGAAGCCCTGCTCGAGCACGGCATCGCCATCGAGCATGCCTGCGACATGAGCTGCGCCTGCACCACCTGCCACGTCATCGTCCGCGAAGGCTTCCGCAGCCTCAATGACATGGACGAGAACGAGGAGGACCTGCTCGACCGCGCCTGGGGCCTGGAGCCCGATTCGCGCCTGAGCTGCCAGGCCTTCATTGCCCAGCAGGACCTGGTGGTCGAGATTCCCAAGTACTCGATCAACCACGCCAAGGAAAACCACTGAGCCTTCGGAGTCTCACGCGATGAGCCGCCAGATCATCCTCGACACCGAAACCACCGGCCTTTCTGCTGCCGACGGCGATCGCGTGATCGAGATCGGCTGCGTCGAGCTGCTGAATCGCCGCCTGACCGGTCGCAACCTGCACCTGTACCTGAATCCGGATCGCCCCAGCCATCCGGACGCGCTGAGGGTCCACGGCCTGACCGAGGAATTCCTGGCCGACAAGCCCCGCTTTCCGGCTGTGGCCCAGCGCCTGCTCGACTACCTCGCAGGCGCCGAGCTGATCATCCACAACGCGGCCTTCGACCTCGGCTTCCTCGATGCCGAGCTCGAGCGCATCGGCCGCCCCCCGCTGAAGCAGCAGGTCGAGGGCGTGCTCGACACCCTGCTCCTCGCGCGCGAGACCTGGCCCGGCAAATCGGCCTCGCTCGACGCACTGTGCAAGCGGCTGGAGGTGGACAACAGCGGCCGCCAGCTGCACGGCGCGCTGCTCGATGCCGAACTGCTGGCCGAGGTCTACCTGCGCATGACGCGGGGTCAGGACTCGCTGGTGATCGACGCACTCGACACCGCCGATGTCGCACACCCGGCGGCCCAGGCGGCTGCGGCCCTGGAGCTCAGCCGCATCCCCCTGATCGACATCCAGGTCAGTGCCGAGGAGGCTGCAGCCCACGAAGCCCTGCGGGCTGAACTGGACAAAGCCTGCGGTGGGCTGTCCAAGTGGTCCGCAGTCATGGCATAATCTTGCCTCTCGATTGGTGGTGCATCGAGACAAGCCAAAGGCAGTCTGAATGCACACAGCAGGCGAAGCTGCCTTTAAGCAGCAAACCCGAACGATCGGGCGGTTAGCTCAGCGGTAGAGCACTGCCTTCACACGGCAGGGGTCGCAGGTTCGAACCCTGCACCGCCCACCAGATGAAGCCTCGCGAACGCAAGTTCGCGAGGCTTTTTTCTTGCCTGCTGCCCTCGCGGCGGATGCCGGTGTGGCCGGGGCAGGGGAGGTTCACCAGGGAATGGTCTGTCCCCGGGCGTCGATGAACCACGCACCGCGCTGTGCGGGCAGCGCGTCCAGGGCCTGCATCAGGCCCTGGACGGCAAGCTCTGCAGCTGTGGTGGGGTAGCCGGCCAGGAAGGGCGCGGACAGGGCCGAGGGCACCGTGCCGGGCTGCAGCGCGGCGAACACAGCCTCGGGCCGGCTGCGGGTGCACTCGATGGCGGCGGTCTGCAGCAACATGTTGCCGGCGGCTTTGGCTGCGCGGTAGCCATACCAACCGCCGGCACGGTTGTCGCCGATGCTGCCGACCCGGGCCGACAGCACGGCGAACACGCTGCGCCCCTGTCGCGGCAGCAGCGGGATGAAGTGCTTGAGCACCAGGGCCCGGCCGATGGCATTGACTTCGAAGCAGCGGGCCAGGGCGTGCGGATCGAGATCGTCCAGGCGCTTCTCGGGCCCGCGGCCATCCAGGCTGAGGGCGCCGCAGGCATCGACGATCAGCGCAAAGGGCCCGGCCGCTCGCAGCGCCTCGGCGGCGGTGCGCAGCGTGCTTTCGTCCTCCAGCACGAGCGGCGGCTGGCTGCGTCGGCTCAGGCCCTGCACGGCCGCGCAGCGCGGCTCGGCCTCCAAGGCCTGCATCCAGGCCGAACCCAGTGTGCCGCTGGACCCCAGCACCAGTGCGCGATAGCCCTCAGGCAGTTGCTTCATGCCACGTCCTTTCCGTCGGGCGCACTGTGCCCGACGGCGAACTGCAGCTCCCTGCGCGGGGTCTTGTGACGCGGCCGGCTGCCGGTCTGGGCCTCAGCTGGTCTGCAGGGGCAGGCGGCGCAGGCCGCGGTAGAGCGGGCTGGGCAGCCAGTCCGCCACGCGATCCACCAGACGCAGCCGTGGCCAGCGCCGCAACAGTTCACGCAGCACGACCTCTGCTTCCATCAGGGTCAGCGCCGCGCCCAGGCAGACGTGCGGTCCGCTGCCGAAGGCGAGTGCGCCGGGCGCGGCACGGTCGGGGTCGAAGCGGTCCGGCTCGGCGTGGCGGACCGGATCGCGATTGGCCGCGCCGATCAGGGCGATCAGCAACTGGCCGCGGGCCAGCGGCTGGCCGGCCCGCACATGGCCCTGGGCCACACGCCGAACCGTGTACTGCACGGGGCTGTGCAGGCGTAGCACCTCGCGAACGACCCGTGGCACGGCCTCGGGCTCCGCCTGCAGACGGCTCCAGAGGCCGGGCGTGGCCAGCACCGTGTGCAGCAGGCTGCCGAGCAGGTGGCGGGTGGTCTCATGGCCGGCAAAGAGCAGCATCACCGCCTGAGCCAGCAACTCGTCGGCGTGGGGCAGCAGGCCGGCAGACTCGGCGGCCAGCAGGCGGTCGATCAGGTCGCGCGGCGCATCGTCGTGGGTTCGCGGGGCGGCGCGACGGGCGGCGATCAGGGGCTCGAACAGGCCCGCCAGGATCAGCAGGCGCCGCTGCGCGCGGCGCACCTGCGAGGCTTGCGGATCCAGCGTGGCGAGCAGGTCGGCCAGATCCCCGGCCCCAGCGGCGAAACGGGACAGCCGGGCCTCGGGCACGCCGAGCATGCTGCCGATCACCCCAGCCGGCAGCGGCCGCGCGACGGCATCGATGAAATCGAAGGGCCGGTCCGCCGGCAGGGCCGACAGCAGCCGCCCGAGCCGGCCCTCGATGGCCGGACGCAGGGCCTGCAGGGCCGCAGGTCCGAAGCCGGCCTGCATCAGCGGGCGCAGGCGGCGGTGGTCGGGGTCGTCGACGAACAGCAGGGCCCGGGCCAGCAGGCGCTGGAAGCGGGGCGGGGGGGCGGCTTCCACCGGGGCCTCGGTGCCCTGCAGGCCCAAGCGCCGGGCCAGCTCCCCCCAACCGGCCACCCGCGCGACCGACAGGCGGGGATCGCGCAGCGCAGCTTCCACCTCGGCATGGCTGCTCAGCAGCCAGCAGCCGCCGAAGGCGGTGTCCCACCAGTGCAGCGGACCGCGGCGGTGCAGGGCGGCCATCGGCATCTCCGGGCCGCCGCGGGCCAGGGCCTCGGCCAGGTCAGCGGGCAGCATCGGCCGCGTCGTGGGCGCGTCAAGCAGCGGGCGGGGCAGGGCGAGGTTCACGGAAGGCGGGATGCGGGAGGCAGGTGCAGCAGGGGTGCATCCCCCGTGCCCGTCCGATCAAGCGACCATCAAGCCGGAGGGGCGGTCCGGCGGCGGATGTCGCCCGGGGCCATGCCGGTGCATGGGCACCGCGCAGGGTCCGCGAAGGGCGGGCCCCGCAGTCGCCCAGTCTGCATGGCTGGTGCCCCGACCCGGGTTCGAACCGGGACGGACCGGTCAAGGTCCGGCGGATTTTCTTACCTCCACGGCTTTCGCCGCCCGCGGCCAGGGCCGCGGTTCGGGGTCTGGAGCGCGCCTTCACCATGCCGGCCGCCAAGCCGGTGCAGGTGCCCGCCGTCCGCTCTCTACACCTTCCACCCGCGGCCGGGCCGCGGGGGCTTGGCTCGGCGTTGCCTCGCAGCGGCCGGGGCCGTGCAGGGGGTTCGCCGAATTTGACGGGATTCACGCCGGCCGTTTCCGCGCCGGGTGCTCAATGACTCAAGTCCGCTGCGTCTGCCTGTTTCGCCATCGGGGCGACGCGGACCGCATGGTAGCCGCCCCGTCCGGGGCGGCTGTCGCTCACAGGCGACCGGCCAGGCTCAGGGCCATCGTCTCGTCCTCGGTGAAGAGGCGCGAGCGGGTCAGGAAGGCCTTGCCCTCCGGCCCTTCGAGCGAGAAGGTGCCGCCGTGGCCGCCTTCGACCACGTCGATGATGAGCTGGGTGTGCTTCCAGTACTCGTACTGCTGGGCGCCGATGTAGAAAGGCAGACCGCCGATCTCGCCAAGCTTCACGTCGGCCGTGCCGATCATGACCTCGCCTTCGAGGTAGCAGTTGGCCGCGCTGTTGTCGCAGCAGCCGCCCGACTGGTGAAAGATAAGCTTCGGGCCGTACTTCTGCTTGAGCACGCCGATCAGCTCGATCGTCGCCTGGGTGGCAATCACCTTGTCGACCATGATGTTTTCCTCCTGGGAATGCGAACGGGGGCTTGGAGGCCCCCGTTCGTGGTCAAGCGCTGAGGCCTACTTCGTCGATCAGAAGAAGCCGAGCTTGCTTTCGCTGGTGCTGACCAGCAGGTTCTTGGTCTGCTGGTAGTGGTCCAGCATCATCTTGTGGGTTTCGCGGCCGATGCCCGACTGCTTGTAGCCGCCGAAGGCCGCGTGGGCCGGGTAGGCGTGGTAGCAGTTGGTCCACACGCGACCCGCCTTCAGGGCACGGCCCATGCGGTAGGCGACGTTGCCGTTGCGGCTCCACACGCCGGCGCCCAGGCCGTAGAGCGTGTCGTTGCCGATCTCGACGGCTTCGGCTTCGGTCTTGAAGGTGGTCACGGCCAGCACCGGGCCGAAGATCTCTTCCTGGAAGATCCGCATCTTGTTGTGGCCCTTGAAGACGGTCGGCTCGATGTAGTAGCCGCCTTCGAGCTCGCCACCCAGGATCTTGCGGTTGCCACCGACCAGCAGCTCGGCGCCTTCTTCGCGGCCCAGTTGCAGGTAGGAGCTGATCTTGGTGACCTGCTCCTGCGAGGCCTGGGCGCCGATCATGGTGTCGGTGTCCAGCGGGTTGCCCTGCTTGATGGCCTTGATGCGGTCCACGCAGCGGGCCATGAACTCGTCATAGATCGATTCGTGGATCAGCGCGCGCGACGGGCAGGTGCAGACCTCGCCCTGGTTGAACGCGAACAGCACCAGGCCTTCGATGGCCTTGTCCAGGAAGCCGTCGTCGGCCGAGGCCACGTCCGGGAAGAAGATGTTGGGCGACTTGCCGCCCAGCTCCAGGGTCGCCGGGATCAGGTTGTTCGCCGCGGCCTGGCCGATCAGGCGGCCGGTCGAGGTCGAGCCGGTGAAGGCGATCTTGGCGATGCGGGTGCTGGTGGCCAGCGGGTGGCCGGCTTCGCGGCCGTAGCCGTTGACGATGTTCAGCGTGCCCGGGGGCAGCAGGTCGGCGATCAGCTCGGCCAGGATCAGGATCGAGATCGGAGTCGACTCGGCCGGCTTGAGCACCACGCAGTTGCCGGCGGCCAGGGCCGGGGCCAGCTTCCACGCCGCCATCAGGATGGGGAAGTTCCAGGGGATGATCTGGCCGACGACGCCCAGGGGCTCGTGGAAGTGGTAGGCGATCGTGGTTTCGTCGATCTCGCTGATCGAGCCTTCCTGCGCGCGCAGGCAGCCGGCGAAGTAGCGGAAGTGGTCGGCCGACAGCGGGATGTCCGCGTTCAGCGTCTCACGGATGGGCTTGCCGTTGTCGACGGTCTCGGCGTAGGCCAGCTTCTCCAGGTTCGCGTCGATGCGGTCGGCGATCTGCAGCAGGATGTTGGCGCGCACGGCCGGGGCGGTCTTGCCCCACTTGTCGGCGGCGGCGTGGGCGGCGTCCAGCGCCAGTTCCACGTCGGCGGCGTTCGAGCGCGCGACCTTGGTGTAGGGCTTGCCGGTGATCGGGGTGATCACGTCGAAGTACTGGCCGCTCAGCGGGGCCTTCCACTGGCCGCCGATGAAGTTGTCGTACTGGGCCTTGTATTCGACCTTGGCGCCGGGGGTGTTGGGGTAGGCGTAGAGCATGCGAGGTCTCCTCGAATCGCGGACGGATGGTGATGTCGACCGCATATGCAGCGTGGGGTCTGCCGGTCGTCTGAGTACAGTGCGCAGGGCCCGTGCCAAGTCGGGACGCTTCGGCGATCTTGCGGGTTCCCCCGGGGGGCTTGCGCCCTTTTGGGTCCGCTCTCCCGACAGATCGCCTCGCTGAGGACCGTCGGAACGTTCGGCGTGCTCCTGGATGAGACGAGGTCTGCGGCTGCGGTGTGCGAGCTCTGGCCCAGACTGGCGCATCACCGTTCATCCATCCCGGGATGAAAAATAGGCATGTGAGTGCATAGCTTGGAGGGGCCACTCCAGCCCCACGCTGAGCGCCTGCCCTTCGGGTTCGGCAAAGACCGTTCCCTCGTGCATGTGGGCCACCGCCTGCACGATGGCCAGGCCCAGGCCGTAACCCTCGCGCTCGGAGCGGGCGGCATCGCCGCGCACGAAGCGGTGGAACATCCGTGCCCGCAGGGCCTCGGGCGGCGGCGTGCCGGGGTTGAGCACGTCCAGCCGCAGGCGGCCCAGCGGACCCGGGCCCGCCCGCCAGCGGGCCCGCAGCAGCACCTCGCTGCCGGGCGCGCTGTGCGCGATGCCATTGCTCAGCAGATTGCACAGGGCCCGTCGCAGCAGGGCCGGATGGCCGTGCAGCGGCGGCGCATCGGCCCCCTGCAGGGCGGGGTCCACCTCGATGCGCAGCTTCACCCGGGCGGCCTCGGCCAGGGCTTCGACGAAATCGGTGCAGTGGCTCAGCTCCCGCGCCAGGCTCAGGGGCTGAGACTGCGCAGCCTGCACCCGGTCGCCACGGTCGGCGCGGGCCAGGAAGAGCATGTCCTTGACCAGGCCGCCCAGGCCCTCCAGCACTTCGAGCTGCGCGCCGAGGGCCTCGCGCAGTTCCTCGGTCGAGCGGGGGCCGGCCAGCATCACCTGGCCGCCGTTGATCAGGGTGGCCAGGGGCGTCCGCAGCTCGTGGGCCACGTCGGCATTGAAGGTCTCGAGCTGGCGGTAGGCCGCCTCGCGGCGCGCCAGCACGCCGTTGAAGGCCTGGGCAAGGGCATCGAGACCGGGATCGCCATGCCGTTCGGGCAGGCGTTGGCCCTCCGCGCTGGGGGCCAGCGCGGCACTTGCCCGGGCCAGTCGGCGCAAGGGCTGCAGGCCCTGCCAGCACGCCAGCCCGCCCAGCAGCGCCGTGGCCAGCAGCCCGGCCAGGCCCAGGCCCAGCAACTGCCGCAGGTGGCCTGCCAGCAGGGCCTCGCGCGGGCGGCCGTCCAGGGCCACCACGATCTCGCCCACCCCCAGGCCGACGCCATCGCGCGGGTTCAGGCCCAGGTCCAGGCCGTTGGTATGTGGCATGGGCATGGGCAGCGGCAGCCTCAGGGCCTGCATCAAGGTACCGTCCTCGCGGCGCACCTTGCAGGGCCCGTCGGCCTGGCCGGTCTCGACCAGCTCGGGCCGGCCCGGGCCACCGTGCAGGGGCTGGCCGGCTGCGTCCAGCAGCCACATGCGCAGGCGGCCGTGGCCCAGCAGCAGGGTGTCCAGCTCGCCGCCCAGGGCGGTCAGGTAGGGGTCGCGGACCCGTGCCTGCTCGATCTTCTGCCGCAGCAGTTCGGCCCGGCCCACCAGCTCGACCCGATCCAGCTCCTGCAGCGTGGTCTCCAGCGTGTGCTGAAAGGCCCAGCCCATGGCCAGCATCACCAGGCTCACGATCAGGCCCAGCGTCAGCGTGAGCCGGCGCGCCATCGAGGGCCGCTTCATCGCGGGGCCGCCGCGCCGCGCGACTCCAGCACATAGCCCATGCCCCGCACGGTGTGCACCAGGGGCTCGCCGAAGGGTTCGTCCACCTTGGCGCGCAGGCGCCGCACGGCCACGTCGACGAGGTTGGTGTCGCTGTCGAAGTGCATGTCCCAGACCTGCTCGGCCAGCAGGGTGCGCGAAAGCACCTCGCCCTGGCGCCGCATCAGCAGCGAGAGCAGGGCGAACTCCTTGGCGGTCAGGTCGATGCGCTGGCCGCCGCGCTCGGCCCGGCGCTTGAGCAGGTCCAGCCGCAGGTCGCCGGCCAGCAGCTCGGTCGCGGCCCGGCCCGGGCCGCCCGGGCCGCCGCGCCGCAGCAGGGCCTGGATGCGCGCGAGCAGCTCCGAGAACGCGAAGGGCTTGACCAGGTAGTCGTCCGCCCCGCCCTGCAGGCCGCGCACGCGGTCTTCCACCGCATCGCGGGCGGTCAGCATCAGCACCGGCGTCTGGCGCTTCTCGCGCAGCGCAGCGAGCACGCCGAAGCCGTCCAGGCCGGGCAGCATCACGTCGAGCAGGATCAGGTCGTAATCGCCCTCCAGCGCCAGGTGGCGGCCGTCGATGCCGTTGTTCGCACGGTCGACGATGCCGCCCTGCTCGCGCAGGCCCTTGTGCAGGTAGTCGCCCAGTCGGGGCTCGTCTTCGATCAGCAGGATGCGCATGGGGCAGGACTCGCAGGGCCGTGGATGACAACTTGGTCATCCGGGCGCCCGATTCCTGACGGGGTCCGATCGCCACAGTACGTTCCATGCACTCGACACGGAGTCGGTGCAGCCCCCCGAAACAGGAGCCTCTCATGACCCCCCGCACCTCTCGCACCTCCCGCACCACCGCCACCCGCCAGGCCCTCCGTGGCTTCGCCGCCAGCCTCGGCCTGCTCGCCCTGGCCGGTGCCGCCCAGGCCGCTGGCCTCCATGGCCTCAGCCACGACGGCTACATCAACCAGGGCGATCACCTCGTCTTCGTCGGCGTGCCGCAGGGCGGCGAGGTCGGCAAGACGCGCGCCCAGGTCGACGCCGAGCTGAAGGCCGCCCGCGCCAATCCCGTGCTGCAGGACGGTTGGCGCCAGGACGGCGACGGCCTGCGCTATGTCGGCCACTACGCCCCGGCGGGCGCCGGCAAGAGCCGCATGGCCGTGCTCGAGGAACTGCGCGCCTGGCGCGCCCGGCCGGTTCACCCCGACGGCTGGACCAGCCTCGGCGACGGTGCCTATTTCCACGGCGTCGCCACCGAGTACAAGCTGAGCGCGATGCCGGCGGAAACGGTGCAGCGTTGAGTCGCGGCATCTGGGGAGGGGGGCGTCGATGACGGCCCTCTCCCCGGCCCGCGGCGCCTCAGCCGAACAGGCGGCTCAGGCCCTCGGCCCCCAGCCAGAACACCCCGCCGATGTAGACCATGCCGACCAGCGAGACGAGGTAGCCGGCGATGACCGCCGCGCCGTCCTCCTCGATCATGCCCAGGGCGACCAGCAGGATGGCCCAGGCCGGGAAGGTGTTGGACAGCGGAATCGGCAGCGGCAGCATGAACACCGCCGCGCTGATCACGATGGCCAGGCCATTGACCCGCTGCATCAGCGCCGGCCGCACCAGGCCGCCCAGGCGCGGATGCACCAGCTTCTCCAGCCAGCCGGCCACCTTCAGGCCGATCTGGATCACTTTCTGCAGCGTGGCGAACCCCACCTCCACCTGCATCAGCCGCGCCGGCAGCCAGGGCGGCTGGCGCAGCGCGATGCGCAGCCCCAGCAGCAGCATGACCAGGCCGAAGGGCGTGGACATGCCCGGGGGCGTCACCGGCTGGCAGAAGGGCAGGGCCATGAAGATGATCAGGATGTTGAAGCCCCGGTCCTTCAGCACGTCGACGATGCCGGCCACCGTCATCGGCCCGCCGGCCGCCCGGGCCAGCACGCTGCGCAGATCGTCCGAGAGGGTGGGCGGCGGCGCGGCGGGCGCGGCAGGCGGGGTGGGGGCGGAAGGCGGCATCGGGTCGGGTCGGGTCAGGACAAGGGGGCGGCCCTTGGAGCCGGGCCGGCGATCAGGGTTGCAGCCAGCAGGCGGCGTGCCGGTCGAAGCGGGCGCGACGGTGGCCATCGCGGTGCAGCTCCAGCCAGTCGATCTGCAGCACCTCGGCTTCGAGCGCGGCGAAGTGCGCGCGTTCCTCGGCCGGCGGCGCCGTCGGGCCGTCGTCCAGGGGCGCGCCCGGGGCGCGGGCCGAGAGGTAATCGCCCACGCTGGGCGACAGCTTGACCCGTGCCCAGCGCGAGGCCAGCGCCAGGCCGCCGGTGTGCAGCATCACCCGCAGCCGCAGCCGCAGCTGCCAATGCAGGCGCGGTGACCAGGCCAGCAGCACCGCCTGCGGCTGCCGCGCCAGATGCGCCACCTTGGCGGCGCGGGCATCGCTGTAGATCCACAGCCGCCGCTGCGCCGCATCCACCTCGCGCAGCACCACGGTGCGGGCCTCGGGCAGGCCTTCGGCATCCACCGTCGCCAGGGCCGGGGTCCGCCAGGCGTGGTGGCGGTCGTGGCAGGCGCGGGCCAGCTGTTGCCAGATCGCCGCCTCGATGGCCGGCAGCCCGGTCAGCCGGGGCGGCTGGGCCTGGTCGGCGGCTTCGGCGCTGCTCACCGTGAGGCGGCGGCCGGCCTCAGCCCTGTTCCCGGCGCAGTGCCGGGAAGAGCAGCACGTCGCGGATGCTCGGGGAGTCGGTCAGCAGCATCATCACCCGGTCGATGCCGATGCCGCAGCCGCCGGTGGGCGGCATGCCGTACTCCAGCGCACGCACATAGTCGGCGTCGAAGAACATGGCCTCGTCGTCGCCGGCGTCCTTGGCCTCCACCTGGCCCTGGAAGCGGGCAGCCTGCTCCTCGGCGTCGTTCAGCTCGGAGAAGCCGTTGGCCATCTCGCGGCCGGTGATGTAGAGCTCGAAGCGCTCGGTCACCTCGGGCCGCGTGTCGCTGGCGCGGGCCAGGGGCGAGATCTCGGTCGGGTGCTCCATGATGAAGGTCGGCTGCCAGAGCTTGTCCTCCACCCCTTCCTCGAAATAGGCCACCTGCAGCGCGGCCAGGCTCTTGGCCGAGAGGCGGTGCTTGGCCTCGCTCAGGCCCAGGCGCAGCAGCTCGCCGCGCAGCCAGTCGGCATCGTCCACGCGCTCGCCCGCGTCGGTGTGGGCCAGGATGGCCTCGCGGATCGTCAGCCGCGCGAAGGGCTGCGACAGGTCCACCTCGCGGCCGGCATAGCTCAGCACCTCGGTGCCCACCGCGCTGCGCGCGGCATGGCGCAGCACCTGCTCGGTGAAGTCCATCAGATCGCGGTGGTCCCAGTAGGCCGCGTAGAACTCCATCATCGTGAACTCGGGGTTGTGGCGGACGCTGATCCCCTCGTTGCGGAAGTTGCGGTTGATCTCGAAGACCCGCTCGAAGCCGCCGACGATCAGGCGCTTCAGGTACAGCTCCGGCGCGATCCGCAGGTACATCTGCTGGTCCAGCGCGTTGTGGTGCGTGACGAAGGGCTTGGCATTGGCGCCGCCCGGGATCGGGTGCAGCATCGGCGTCTCCACCTCCAGGAAGGCGTGGTCCACCATGAAGCTGCGGATCGCCGACACGGCCTTGCTGCGTGCGGTGAAGCGCGCCCGGGCCTCGGCATCGGTGATCAGGTCCACATAGCGCTGGCGGTACTTCTGCTCCTGGTCCGTCATGCCGTGGAACTTGTCCGGTAGCGGCCGCAGGCTCTTGACCAGCAGGCGCACCGAGCTGGCCTTCACCGTCAGCTCGCCCGTCTTGGTGCGGAACAGCGTGCCCTCGCAGGCCAGGATGTCGCCCAGGTCCCAGTGCTTGAAGGCGGCGAGGGTCTCGGCGCCCACCGCATCCTGCGTCACGTAGATCTGGATGCGGCCACCGGTCGGGCCGGCCGAGCCGTCCTGCAGCGTCGCGAAGCAGGCCTTGCCCATCACCCGCTTGAGCATCATCCGGCCGGCGATCGCCACCGCATAGGGTGTGGCCTCCAGCGCCTCGCCGCTGACCTCGGCCTGGCTGGCATGCAGCTCGCCCGCGGCATGGCGGGGCTTGAAATCGTTGGGGAAGGCGATGCCCTGGCTGCGCAGCGCCGCCAGTTTCTCGCGGCGCTCGGCGATCAGCTGGTTCTCGTCGACGGGGGCGGTGGCGGAGGAGGGATGGGGGGCGCTCATGGAATGTCCGGCTGCGGGTGCGGGCCCTGGGTGGCGGCGCACGAAACCCACGATTCTAGAAAGTCTTGGGGCTTGTCCCGGGGCGGGGCAGGAGGGAGTCCTGGGCGCACGATTTCTACAATGCCGCGCCGAGCTCCTGGCTGCATCCCGGTCGCCTGCCGGTGCCTCGCGGTGACCCCTGCCCCCGCGGGACGGACCCGGCGACCGTGCCCCCCGGCTGCGGCGGCTCGCAGCGCGGACAATCCCGCCGCCCCGGGCGGACGGTGGCCGGTCCGCCCGGCGTGGTGCCCCGTCCCGGCATTCCCCCGCCGCATCCCCCGAGCCTCTTCGACCCCCATGAGATTGCGTCCCTGCGTCGTCTGCGATCACCCGAACCCCGAGCCGGTGTTCGAGAAGGACGCCCATCAGATCGTGCGATGCAGCCACTGCGGCATGGTCTACGTCGGCGACGATCCGGCGGCGATCGATTTCTTCGCCCTCTACGGGGAGAGCTACTACACGGGCGGCAGCGAGGCCGTCTTCGCCGACTACGTGGGCCAGCAGGCCCTGCGCCGTGCCCATGCGCGGCGCAAGCTCGCGATCCAGCGCCACCTCGCGCCGCGGCTGCCGCGCAGCGGGCGCCTGCTCGACGTGGGCTGCGCGGCCGGCTTCTTCCTGGCCGAGGCGCAGGCGTATTACGAGGTGCAGGGCGTCGAGCTGTCCGAATGGAGTTCGCAGTTCGCCCGCGAGCAGCTCGGTCTGCCGGTCCGCACCGGCACCCTGCAGGAGGCCGCCTTTCCGGGCGAGCACTTCGACATCGTCACCCTCTGGGATGTGATCGAGCATGTGCCCGAGCCGCTCGCGCTGCTGCAGGAGGTCGCCCGCGTGCTGCGTCCCGGCGGACGCGTGGTGCTGACGACCGGCGACTGGGGCAGCGACTACGCGCAGGCCCGCGGGGCCGACTGGCACCTGATGACGCCGCCCTGGCATCTGAGCTTCTTCAGCCGCGCCACCCTGGCCGAGAGCGCGCGGCGCGCCGGGCTGAAGGTGATCGGCTGGCGCAGCGAGGGCGTCTACGGTGACGGGCGCTTCTGGCGCAGCCGGCCCGGCCTCTTGCTGACCCGCCTGCTTGACCGCGGCGACATCGTTCGCCTCACCCTGGGCAAGTGATCCGCCATGGACCCGGTGGCCCGTGGGACCCTGATCAACTTTTCCACCCGTGTCCTGTCGGTGGCCGCCCTGCTGGGCCTGACCACGCTCAGCGCCCGGATGGGCACCGAGGTGCAGGGGGCCTTCGCCCTGTTCACCAGCGCCGAGGGCGTGCTGATCGCCCTGCTGTCCGGCTTCGGCGTCGCCCTGGCCCGTCAGACCTCGCAGGGTGGCGCACGGCAGGCCGCGCCCCTGGCCGGGGCCACCGTGCTCGCCTGCCTGCTGGCGGGCTGGGCCGCAGGGCTCTTGCTGGCTGGGCTGGCCTGGTTCGGGCCGGCCGCCTACGGCATGTTCCTCTGGCTGGCGCTGGCCGCACCGCTGCTGCTGCTGGGGCCCAGCCTGGCGGGGCTCTGGCTGGGTGCGGGGCGCATGGCGCCGCTGGCCGCCCAGACCCTGCTGCCGCCGCTGCTGGCCCTGGCCGGCCTGGGCCTGGCCGCGCTCGGCTGGCCGGAACAGGTCGGCCTGGGCCTGCTGCTGGCGATCTGGCTGCTGGCCAAGGTGCTGGTCAGCCTGGGCGTGGTCGGCGTGCTGTGGCACGGGGAGGGGCTGGCCCGACCCGATCTGCCGCGTCTGCGGGCCGAGCTGCCCTTCGTGCTGACCATCGGTCTGACCAATCTCGTCGGCCTCTTGAACTACCGCGCCGGCCTGCTGCTGGTCGAGCGGCAGCTCGGCCTGGACCGTGCCGGCGTGTACTCGATCGGCATCGTGGTGGCCGAGCTGCTGTGGTTCGTGTCCTCCTCGCTGACCCAGGCGGTCTATGGCCGCATCGGCACGCCGGACGGTGAGCGTGCCGCCCAGCTCACCGTGCGCACGGCCCAGCTGTCCTGGGTGGCGCTGCTGGTCTGCATGCTGCCGCTGGGCCTGCTGGCGACGGCGCTGGTGCCGCGCGTGCTCGGTCCGGCCTATGCCGACAGCCTGGCGGTGATGGCCTGGATGCTGCCCGGCGTGCTGCTCTTCGGCGGCGCGTCCTCGCTGTCGGCCTACTTCACCAACCATGCCGGCCGGCCGCAGGTGGCAGCCCGGGTGGCCGGGCTGTCGCTCGGGCTCAATATGCTGCTGTCGCTGGTGCTGATCCCCGGCCTGGGCATGCGTGGCGCGGCGCTGGCGACCTCGCTGTCCTACGCGCTCGGCGTGGTCTATCTGGGCGGACTCTTTGCGCGCCACGCCGGTCTGCCGCTTTCGGCGCTGTGGTGGCCGGGGGCATCCTTGCGGCAGGATCTGCGGACGGTGGCGGGGCTTCTCGGCCGCTGGCTGCCCTGGAGGAAGGCTTCGTGAAGCGCTTGATCAACCGCGTCTGGCGGGCCCTGGTGGCGCCGCGCATGGTCTACGGCTGGCGCCGTCCGGGCGGGGGCCGCTGGCTGGCCCACACCCGCATCAGCACGGCCACCCGGATCGAGCGGCCCGAACAGCTCGACCTCGGCGATCACGTCTACATCGGCCCTTTCAACCTGATCGATGCCTCGGGCGGCCTGCGCATCGGCGAGGGCTGCCAGATCACCACCCATTGCGCCCTGCTCAGCCATTCCAGCCACCAGGCCCTGCGCCTGGCCGGACGGGCTTATTGGGGGCATGCCGCGCCGCCCGGCCTGGTGCGCCGGGCGGTCGCCATCGGTCCCTACACCTTCATCGGCCCGCACAGCACGGTGATGCCGGGGGTCTCGATCGGCCGAGGCGTGCTCGTCCGCGCTTACAGCTATGTCGATGCCGATGTGCCCGATTTCGCGATCGTCGGGGGCCAGCCCGCCCGCGTGCTGGGCGACACCCGCGATGCGGACCGGCGCGCGCTCGAGGCCGATCCGGCCTGGCAGGCGAGCTATGCCGCCTGGGCCCACCCCGGGGATGCCGATGCCTGAGTTCCTTGCCCGCCTGGCTCCTGCGGCCCTCCGCGCCCGCTGGCGGCCTGCCTCGCCGCGCCCCCTGCCTGCCCCTGCCCCCTTGAGCCAAGGTCCCCGGCCCGAGGCCGATCCGTGGCATCCGGGCCCCGCCAGACGGCCGACGATCCGGTCCGGGGGCTGCCGATGAGCCGCGGGCATGTCACTTTGCTGGGCGATGCCAACAGCGTCCACGTCCAGCGCTGGGTCCGCGAGATGCAGCAGCGCGGCTGGACGCTCAGCCTGGTCACCGCCCGGCCCCAGCCGATCGAGGGGGTCGAGATGCACGTGCTGCGCCCTGTGCGCCGGACGAGCGACTGGCTGTTCCGCGTCGACGAAGCCCGCCGCGCCGTCGCGGCCCTGCGGCCGGATATCCTCCATGCCCACTACATCACGTCCTACGGCTACCTCGCGGCCCGCTGTGCGCACCCGCGCCGCGTGATGACTGCCTGGGGCACGGACCTGCTCGTCAGCCCCTGGCGCACGCCCTGGCTCCGGTGGCTGACGGCCTGGACCCTGGGCCGGGCCCGCTGGGTGTCCGGCGATTCGGCCGACCTGCTCGCCGCGGCGGAGCGGCTGTGTCCGGCCACCCCGCGGGCGCTGATCCACTGGGGCGTGGACCGCAGCCGCTTCCAGCCTGCGCCCTGGGCCGAGAAGCCCGCGCTGGACATCGTCAGCCTGCGCAGCTGGGAGCCCAACTACCGCATCGATCTCATCCTGGAGGCCGTGGCCCAGCTCGCGGCCCAGCCCGGCGGCCTCGCGTCCCCGTTGCACCTGCACCTGCTCGGGGGGGGATCGCTCGCGTCCGAGCTGCGCGAGCAGGTCCGACGCCTGGGGCTGAGCGATCGGGTCACCCTGCATGGCCGGCTCGACGACGCTGGCATGGCGGCCGTGATGCGGCGCTGCAAGCTGTCGATCTCCGTGCCGCTGAGCGACGCCACCTCGGTGTCCGTGCTCGAAAGCATGGCGTGCGGCCTGGCGGTGATGGCCAGCGACCTGCCGGCCAATCGCTGCTGGCTGGCCCCCCGGATGCTGGTGCCGGCGGGCGACGGTCCGGGCCTGGGCCAGCGCCTGATGGCGCTGGCGGCAGACGATGCCGCGCTGCGCGAGGAGGGGCAGCGCAATGCCGAGCGGATCGCCCGGGATGGCGACCGCCGCGTCCAGATGGACGCGGTCGATCGCCTCTACCAGGCGCTGATGGCCGGGCCGGGAGCGGATCGGCCATGACGGGCACGCCCGACGCACGGTCGGCCCAGACCGTCTCCCTCATCGTCCCCTGCCGCAACGAGCGCGAGCATGTCGATGCCTTCCTCGACTCGGTGCTGGCCCAGCGCCTGCCCCCGGGCCTGGCCCTGGAGATCGTGCTGGCCGACGGGGCCAGCGACGACGGCACCCGGGCGCGGCTGGAGGCCCGCGCGGCGGCCGAGCCGCGGCTGCGCGTGGTCGACAACCCCGAGCGCATCACGCCCACCGCGCTGAACCACGCGATCGCGCAGGCGCGCGGCGAGGTCGTCGTGCGCATGGACGTGCACACGGTCTACGCCGAGGACTATGTGGCCGCCTGTGTGCAGGCCTTGCAGACCACTGGCGCGAGCTGTGTCGGCGGGGCCTGGCGCCCCGGCCCGGCGCGCAGTGCGCGGCAGGCGGCGATCGCGCGGGCCTTCGAGAGCCGCTTCGGTTCGGGCGGTGCGGCGTCGCGGCGGGAGGGCTGGTCGGGGCCGGTCGACACGGTCTACCTCGGCGCCTGGTGGCGGGACGAGCTGCTGCGCCTGGGGGGCTTCGACCCGGCCCTGGTCCGCAACCAGGACGACGAGCTGAACCTGCGCATCCACCGCAGCGGCGGCATGGTCTGGCAGAGCGCGGCGATCCGCAGCTGGTACACGCCACGGGCCAGCTTTGGCGCCCTGGCGCGGCAGTTCTACCAGTACGGCTACTGGAAGGTGCCGGTGATCCGCAAGCACCGGCTGCCGGCCGCGCCGCGGCATCTGGTGCCCTTCGGCTTCGTGGCCACGCTGCTGGGTGGCGGGCTGCTGGCGCCCTGGTGGCCGCCGGCCGGCGGCCTGGCCGCCAGCCTGGGCGGTCTCTATGCCGTGCTGGCGCTGGGCGCTGCGGCCGCCGACGCCCGGCCCTGGCGTGAGCCACTCGCCTGGCTCGGCATTGCCTGCGCCTTTGCCTGCATGCACCTGAGCTACGGTCTGGGCTTCGGCCGCGCGCTGCTGGAGACGGTGCTGCTGCGTCGCGGCCCGGCGGCCTCGGCCACCCGCCTGACGCGCTGAGCCCCCTGCATTCCCCGCTCTGCTGAGCTGCCCCATGAGCCCGTCCCCTGCCTCCGACGAGACCGCCCGTGTCGTCGAGCGCTATGCCCGCCGGCCTGCGCTGGATGCGCGCTACAGCATGCTCCGGGCCGAGGTGATGCAGGCCGTGCACGAGCGCCAGCGCGCGCTGGCCGGCCTGCTGCGCGCGGCCGCGCGGCGCGATCCGCGCTGGGCCGAGCTGCCCGCCCTGCGGCTGACCGAGGTGGGCTGCGGCGCTGGCGGCAACCTGCTGGAGTGGCTGCGCCTGGGCCTGCTGCCCGAGCACCTGACCGGGCTGGAGCTGCTGCCCGAGCGCGCCGCCAGCGCCCGCGACCTGCTGCCCGCCGGGCTGGCGGTGATCGAGGGCGATGCCTGCATCGCGCCCGTCGAGCCCGGTAGCCAGGACCTGGTGCTGGCCTCCACCGTGTTCAGCTCGCTGCTCGACGCGGCCTTCCAGCAGCGCCTGGCCGATGCCATGTGGCGCTGGCTGCGCCCGGGGGGCGCGGTGCTCTGCTACGACTTCGCCGTCGACAACCCGCGCAATCCGGACGTGCGCGGCGTGCCGGTGGCCCGGCTGCGCCAGCTCTGGCCGCAGGGGCGTCTTGCCTGTCGTCGGGTGACGCTGGCCCCCCCGATCGCCCGGCGCCTGGCGGCCCTCCACCCGGCCCTGCCGGCCCTGGCCAATGCGCTGCCCCTGCTGCGCACCCATCGCCTGGCCTGGATCGAGCGACCGCCTTTCCGGGGGGCGGATGCAGGCTGACACCGGCCCGGCCCTTGCATGGCGATACAGTCCCGGGCAATCGCTGTCGCGCCCGCCCGGCAGCTTCCACCCCCACCCAAAGATATCCACATGAAGATTACTGTCGTCGGCACCGGTTATGTCGGTCTGGTTACTGGGGCCTGTCTGGCCGAAATGGGCAACCATGTGGTTTGCCTGGACCTGGACGCCCGGAAGATTGAAATCCTCAACAACGGCGGCATCCCCATCCACGAGCCGGGTCTGCTGGAGGTGGTGCAGCGCAATGCGAAGGGCGGTCGCCTGGAGTTCACGACCGATGTCGACGCGGCCGTGGCCCATGGCACGGTGCAGTTCATCGCGGTGGGCACGCCGCCGGACGAGGATGGCTCGGCCGACCTGAAGTACGTGCTGGCCGCGGCCCGCGCGATCGGCGAGCGCATGACCGACTACAAGGTCATCGTCGACAAGAGCACGGTGCCCGTCGGCACGGCCGACAAGGTGCATGCGGCGGTGGCCGAGGCCCTGGCCGCGCGGGGCGAGACGATGGAGTTCTCGGTGGTGTCCAACCCCGAGTTCCTCAAGGAAGGCGCGGCGGTCGAGGACTTCATGCGGCCCGACCGCATCATCGTCGGCGCCGAGGACGAGCGCGCGATCCTGCTGATGCGCTCGATCTACGCCCCCTTCGTGCGCAACCGTGACCGCCTGCTGGTGATGGACCTGCGCAGCGCCGAGTTCACCAAGTACGCGGCCAACGCCATGCTGGCCACCCGGATCAGCTTCATGAACGAGCTCTCGCGCCTGGCCGAGCGCGTGGGCGCCGACATCGAATGGGTGCGCCAGGGCATCGGCAGCGATCCGCGCATCGGCACCCACTTCCTCTACCCCGGTGCCGGCTACGGCGGTTCCTGCTTCCCGAAGGACGTCAAGGCCCTGGTGCGCAGCGGCGCCGAGGTCGGCCTGAACCTGGGCGTGCTGGAGGCCGTGGAAGCCGCCAACGAACGTCAGAAGCAGGTGCTGGTCGAGAAGGTGGTGGCGCGTTTCGGCGCCGACCTGAGCGGCCGCCGCTTCGCCATGTGGGGCCTGGCCTTCAAGCCCGGCACCGACGACATGCGCGAGGCGCCGAGCCGCGTGATCGTGGCCGACCTGATCGCCCGGGGGGCCGAGGTCGTGGCCTACGACCCGGTGGCGATGGAGGAGGCCCAGCGCGTCATGCCCGGCCAGGCCGGCCTGCGCTACGCCGCCAGCGCGCCCGAAACCCTGCCGGGGGCCGACGCGCTGCTCATCGTGACCGAGTGGAAGGAATTCCGCAGCCCGGATTTCGATGCGATCCGCGCCCAGCTCAAGCAGCCGCTGGTCTTTGACGGCCGCAATCTCTTCGAGCCGATCGACATGGCCCAGCTCGGCATCGAGTACCACGCCATCGGCCGCCCGGCGCCCAAGCGCGCCTGAAGCCCGCATGGCCTGCCGATGAGTGAACGCGCCGCGGACCTGCCGCCCTTCGTCCCCTTCGCCCTGCCGGAGATCGGCGAGGCCGAGATCGCCGAAGTCGTCGACACCCTGCGTTCGGGCTGGGTGACGACCGGGCCCAAGGCGCGTCGCTTCGAGCAGGACTTCGTGGCCTTCCTGGGGGGCGATCCGGCGCTGCAGGCGATTGCGGTGAACTCCGCCACCGCCGGCCTGCACCTGGCGCTGGAGGCCCTGGGCATCGGCCCGGGCGACGAGGTGATCACCACCACCCACACCTTCACGGCCACGGCCGAGGTGGTGCGCTACCTGGGGGCCGATGTGGTGCTGGTCGACATCGACCCGGCCACGCTCTGCATCGACCCGGCGGCGGTGGAGGCGGCCCTCACCCCGCGCAGCAAGGCCATCGTGCCGGTGCACTACGCCGGCCTGGCCGCGCCCATGGAGGCGCTGCTGGCCCTGGCCCGCCGCCACGGCCTGAAGGTGGTGGAAGACGCTGCCCACGCCCTGCCCACGAGCTGTGGCGGCGCCCTGGTGGGCACGCTGGGCAGCGACGCGACCGTCTTCAGCTTCTACGCGAACAAGACCATCACCACGGGGGAGGGCGGCATGCTCGTCACCCGCGATCCGGCCCTGGCCGAGCGCGCCAAGGTGATGCGCCTGCACGGCATCAGCCGCGATGCCTTCGACCGTTTCACCGCGCAGGCCCCGAGCTGGTACTACGAGGTCGTGGCGCCCGGCTTCAAGGTCAACCTGACCGACATCGCCGCGGCCCTGGGCCTGCAGCAGCTCCGCCAGGCCGAAGCCTTCCGTGCGCGCCGCGCCGCGATTGCCGCGCGCTACGACGCGGCCTTCGCCGACCTGCCGGTGATCCTGCCGCCGCGGCCCGGCGCGGCCGGCGCCACCGCGCCGGACGACCTGCATGCCTGGCACCTCTACGTGCTGCGCCTGGCCGACGATGCGCCCGCCCTGGGCGCCGGCCGGCCGGGCGCCGGCGGCGACACCGGCGACCGCGATGCCTTCATCGAGCAGCTCTACGCCCGCCGCATCGGCTGCAGCGTGCACTACATCCCCCTGCACCTGCACCCCTACTGGCGCGAGCGCTACGGCCTGCGCGCCACCGACTTCCCCCACAGCCAGCGCGCCTACGAGCGCATGCTCAGCCTGCCGCTGTTCAGCGCGATGCGCGACGAGCAGGTCGATCGCGTGATCGCCGCCGTGCGCGACACGCTGCGGGGTGCGGCGGCCTGAACGGGCTGCCCGGGGCACCGTGGGCAAGCGCCTTCTCGACCTGCTGGCCGCCGGCCTGGGCCTGCTGCTGCTGGCCCTGCCGATGGTGGCGATCGCCCTGGCCGTGCGGCTCGATTCGCCCGGGCCGGTCTTCTTCCGCCAGCTGCGCGTCGGGCGCCACGGCCGGCTGTTCCGCATCCACAAGTTCCGCACCATGGTGGCGGATGCCGAGCGGCGCGGCCCGGGCATCACCGTGGGCGAGGATACGCGCATCACCCGCGTCGGCGCCTGGCTGCGGCGCCACAAGCTCGACGAGCTGCCGCAGCTGATCGATGTGCTGCGGGGCCGGATGAGCCTGGTCGGTCCGCGGCCCGAACTGCCCCGCTACGTGGCCCACTACGGGCGCCTGCTCGGTGCGGCCGATGCGGCCCGCCTGCTGGCACTGCGGCCGGGCCTCACCGATCCCGCCTCGCTTGCCTTCCGCGACGAGGCGGCCCTGCTGGCCGGTGACGCCGACCCCGAGCGCCTCTACGTCGAGGAGCTGCTGCCGCGCAAGCTGGCCCTGGCCCTGGCCTATGCCGAGCGTGCCAGCCTGCGCACCGATCTCGGCCTGATCCTGCAGACCCTGGCCGCGCTGCTGGGGGCGACCGCCCCCCGGCCGCCGACCTCCTGAGACCCCAGCGATGAGCCGCCTGCCACCCTCCGTTCCGCCCCCGGCCGAGCCGCCCGGGGGCTGGCTGCTGCGCGTCGAGGCGCTGCTCACCCGGCTGCGGCCAGCCCGCACCGCGCTTTCGCTGCTGATCGACGCGCTGGTCGTGGCCTTCACCTGGCAGGCCACCTACCTGTTCCGCCTGGGCTTCGACGACTGGTTCGCGCTGCGGCCGTCCTACGACCCGCTGGTGCTGCTGGGCATCGTCATCGTCTATGCCGCGGCGGGCGTGGCCCTGGGCGTGCCGCGGGCCGTCTGGCGCTTCATCGGCTTTGGCGAGGTGCAGCGCCTGGCCCTGGTCTGCCTGGTGGCCGGGGCGGTCTCGGCCAGCGCGGTGCAGATGGCCGGGCTCTACGCCACGCCGCGCGCGGTGCTGGCCCTGCATCCGCTGATGACGCTGTTCGGCCTGGCCGGCGTGCGCATTGCCTACCGCATGTTCTACGAGCACCTGCGGATGCGGCTCAGCGGCCGCGGCGGGGCCGCGCGGCGCGCCATCGTGCTCGGCGCCGGCGATGCGGCGCGGCTGCTGATCGCCGGCATCCAGCACCAGGGCTGGACCGTGGTCGGCCTGCTCGACGACGACGCGGCCAAGCAGGGCAGCCGCATCGGCAATGTGCCGGTCCTCGGCCGGCTCGACCGCCTGCGTGCACTGGCCGAACTGCATGGCGCCAGCCATGTGATCGTGGCCATGCCCTCGCTGCGGCGCGAAATCCGCCGCAAGGTCTTCGAGCAGGCCGCGGCCGTCGGCCTGCCCGTGCTGACCGTGCCGAGCGAGGCCGAGCTGCGCGAAGGGGCCGCCGTCAGCCGCGTGCGCGACATCGAGCCCGAGGACCTGCTGGGCCGCGAGCCGGTGCTGCTCGACGAGGCCGGCATCGCCGAGGGCGTGGGCGGCAAGGTGGTGCTGGTCACGGGTGCGGGCGGCTCGATCGGCAGCGAGCTGTGCCGCCAGCTGGCCCGCTACGGCCCGGCCCGCCTGCTGCTGCTGGAGCTCAGCGAGTTCAACCTCTACGCGATCAGCGAGGAGCTGGCCGAGCGCTTCCCGCACCTGGCGGTGGAGCCCCTGATCGGTGACGTGCGCGACCTCGACGGCCTGCGCCGCCTGTGGGCCGCGCGCCAGCCGCAGATCGTCTTCCATGCCGCGGCCTACAAGCATGTGCCGCTGATGGAGGAGGCCAATGCCTGGCAGGCCCTGCGCAACAACACCCTGGGCACCTGGCAGGCCGGCCGGGTCTCGGCCGAGCAGGGTGTCGAGCGTTTCGTGCTGATCAGCACCGACAAGGCGGTGAACCCCACCAATGTGATGGGCGCCAGCAAGCGCGCGGCCGAGATCGCACTGGCCCATCTGGCCGCCACCGAGCCCGGCACGCAGTTCATGGCCGTGCGCTTCGGCAATGTGCTGGGCAGCAGCGGCAGCGTGATCCCGAAGTTCAAGGCGCAGATCGCCCGCGGCGGGCCGGTGACGGTGACCCATCCGGACATCACCCGCTACTTCATGACCATCCCCGAGGCCGCACGCCTGGTGGTGCAGGCCGCGGTGCTCGGCGAGAGCGGCCGCGTCTACGTGCTGGACATGGGCGAGCCGGTGAAGATCGTCGACCTGGCCCGCGAGATGATCCGCCTGGCCGGCCACAGCCTGGAGGAGATCCCCATCGCCTTCAGCGGCCTGCGACCCGGCGAGAAGCTCTACGAGGAGCTGCTGGCCGATGCCGACGCCACCCTGCCCACGGCGATCGAGCGCCTGCTGGTGGCGCGGATCGCGCCGCCGGCCGAGGCCGCGCCTGCCCTGCTCGACTGGATCCAGGCCCGCGACAGCGCCAGCCCGGCCGAAGTGCGGGCCCTGCTGGCCCGCGTGATTCCGGAGTACCGGCCGGCGCGGCACTGAGGCCGCGCGGCCTCAGCCCAGCAGGGCGAGCAGCCAGGCGCGCAGCGCGGGATCGCCGTCTTCGCCCTCGGGCAGGCTGAGCGGCTGAGCTTGTGCCGCCTTCAGGCTGAGGCCGCCGGCCGTGGCCTCCAGCTGCAGCGGGATCAGGCCCTCGCCCAGACCCTCGGCCGTGTCGTTGCCGATCAGCACGATCAGCCCGGCCTCGCGCAGCAGCGCCAGGGTGGCGGGCAGCTCGGCCTGCAGGCCTGCGGGCAGCGCGCTGCGCTCCAGGCGCAGGGTGTGGCGACCCGCGGCGTGAAGGGCCCGCTCGGCCTGGTCGAGCAGGCTGGCGCGCACGCCGGCCTCGCCCCCGACGAAGGCCAGCACCGCCGCCTGCTGGTGCTTGATCGCGGCCCGTGCCGCTGCATCCACCGGCGTGCTGCGGGCCTGCGGGCCCTGCAGGGCCTGCAGCAGCATGCCGGCGCCGACGGTGTTGTTGCTGAGCCGGTCGATCAGGATGAAGCCGCCGGTGTCCCGGTTGGCCACGTAGGGATCGAAGGGCAGGGCCTTGTCCAGCGTCAGCGTGCAGACCGCGATGCCGTTGAGCTCCAGCTGTTCGGCCGGATGCTTCTCCAGCGTGTTCACGTTGAGCTGGTGACGGATCGCGCCGACCGTGGCCGGCACGGTGGCCGTGCCCAGCTTCATCAGGTAGCGACGACCCGGGCGCATCGGCTCTTCGTGCATCCAGACCAGGGTGGTCTCGAACTGGCTGGCCGCCGCGGCCGGCTGGTCCGGGCCGCAGAGCAGGTCGCCGCGCGAGCAGTCGATCTCGTCGGCCAGGGTCAGCGTGACGGACTGGCCCGCCACGGCCTCGGGCAGGTCGCCGTCGGCGGTGACGATGCGCGCGACCGTGCTTTCCTTGCCCGAGGGCAGCACCCGCACGCGGTCGCCGGGGCGCACCACGCCGCCGGCGATCTGGCCGGCGAAGCCGCGGAAATCCAGGTTGGGCCGGTTGACCCACTGCACCGGCAGGCGGAAGGGACCGCGCTGCAGGCGGGTGTCGTCGATCTCGACGGTCTCCAGGAACTCCATCAGCGCCGGGCCCGTGTACCAGGGCATGCGCGCGCTGCGCTCGGTGATGTTGTCGCCCACCAGGGCCGACATCGGGATCGGGTGCAGCGTCACGCCCTGCATGCCGAGCTGCTGCGCGAAGGCGCCGAAGTCGGCCACGATGCGGTCGAAGACGGCCTGGTCGTTGCCCATCAGGTCCATCTTGTTGATGGCCAGCACGATGTGGCGGATGCCAAGCAGCGAGACCAGGGTGGCGTGGCGGCGGGTCTGCGTCAGCACGCCACGGCGGGCATCGATCAGCAGGATGGCGACATCGGCCGTGGACGCGCCGGTGACCATGTTGCGGGTGTACTGCTCGTGGCCCGGCGTGTCGGCGACGATGAACTTGCGCCGGTCGGTGCTGAAGAAGCGGTAGGCCACATCGATGGTGATGCCCTGCTCGCGCTCGGCCGCCAGGCCGTCGACGAGCAGCGCGAAATCGATGTTCTCACCCTGGGTGCCCCACTTCTTGGAGTCAGCCTCGATCGCGGCGAGCTGGTCCTCGAAGAGCATCTTCGATTCATAGAGCAGGCGGCCGATCAGCGTGCTCTTGCCGTCGTCCACGCTGCCGCAGGTGATGAAGCGCAGCAGGCTCTTGCGCTCGTGTTGCTGCAGGTAGGCGTCGATGTCCTGGGCGATGAGGTCGGAAACGTGGGCCATGTCAGAAATAACCTTCCTGCTTCTTCTTCTCCATCGAGGCGGCGGTGTCGTGGTCGATCATGCGACCCTGGCGCTCGGAGGTGGTCGTCAGCAGCATCTCCTGGATGATCTGCGGCAGCGTGGTGGCGGTGGATTCCACCGCCCCGGTCAGCGGGTAGCAGCCCAGGGTCCGGAAGCGCACGCTCTTCAGCTGCGGCTGCTCGCCGGGGCGCAGGGGCATGCGATCGTCGTCGACCATGATGAGGGTGCCATCGCGTTCGACCACCGGCCGCTCGGCCGCGTAGTAGAGCGGCACGATGGGGATGTTCTCCAGGTGGATGTATTGCCAGATGTCCAGCTCGGTCCAGTTGGAGATCGGGAAGACGCGGATCGACTCGCCCTTGTGCTTGCGTGCGTTGTAGAGCTTCCACAGCTCGGGTCGCTGGCTCTTCGGATCCCAGCGGTGCTCGGCGCTGCGGAAGCTGAAGATGCGCTCCTTGGCGCGGCTCTTCTCCTCGTCGCGCCGTGCACCGCCGAAGGCGGCGTCGAAGCCGTGCAGGTCCAGGGCCTGCTTCAGGCCCTGGGTCTTCCACATGTCGGTGTGGATCTGCGAACCGTGGCTGAAGGGGCTGACCCCCAGGGCCTTGGCTTCGGGGTTCTGGTGCACCAGCAGTTCCATGCCCAGTTCGCGCGCCATGCGTTCGCGCATCGCGTACATGGCCTGGAACTTCCAGGTGGTGTCCACATGCAGCAGCGGGAAGGGCGGCGGGGCCGGGTAGAAGGCCTTCTTCGCCAGGTGCAGCATCACCGAGCTGTCCTTGCCGATGGAATAGAGCATCACCGGCTTGTCCGCCTCGGCCACCACTTCGCGCAGGATGTGGATGCTTTCGGCTTCGAGGCGTTGCAAATGGGTCAGGGCGGCAGTCATCGGACGATCAGCACGGGACAGGAACACGGAAAGCGGCCGGCGGCGGCGCGCAACCCGTCAGGATAGCCGACCCGGCGGCTCCGGCCTGGCCGGGCCACCGGCCGCGGGCTCAGTCGATGCGCAGCGGCTCGAAGCCCTTGACCAGCTGGTCGAGGGCCTGGATCTGGCGCAGGAAGGGCTCCAGCCGATCCAGCGGCAGGGCGCTGGGGCCGTCGCACTTGGCGCGCGCCGGGTCGGGGTGGGCCTCCAGGAACAGCCCGGCCAGGCCGACGGCGATGCCGGCCCGCGCCAGCTCGGCCACCTGCTGACGGCGACCGCCGGAGGCGGCGCCCAGCGGGTCGCGCTGCTGCAGGGCGTGGGTCACGTCGAAGATCAGCGGCAGGCCGCCGCTGATCTTCTTCATCACGTCGAAGCCCAGCATGTCGACCACGAGGTTGTCGTAGCCGAAGCAGGTGCCGCGGTCGCAGAGCAGGATCCTCTCGTTGCCGGCCTCGCGGAACTTCTCGACGATGTTGCCGACCTGGTGCGGGCTGAGGAACTGCGGCTTCTTGATGTTGACGACCCGGCCGGTGCGGGCGAGGGCGACGACGAGATCGGTCTGCCGCGCGAGGAAGGCCGGCAGCTGCAGCACGTCGATGACCTCGGCGGCCGGCGCGCACTGCCAGGGCTCGTGCACGTCGGAGATCACCGGCACGCCGAAGGTCTGCTTGACCTCCTGCAGGATCTTCAGGCCTTCGTCCAGGCCCGGGCCGCGGTAGGAATGGATGGACGAGCGGTTGGCCTTGTCGAAGCTGGCCTTGAAGACATAGGGAATCTTCAGCTTCGCGCAGACCTGCACATAGGCTTCGGCCGCCTGCAGGGCCAGCTCGCGCGACTCCAGCACATTGATGCCGCCGAACAGGACGAAGGGGGCATCGTTGGCGACGGTGATCGCCGGGGTGATCTCGATCGGGAGCGTGGACATCGGTGGAGGCGGTGGGGCGGGGGGAGGCGGGACGCTGCCGGCCAGGGTGGCCCGGCAGCGAAGCCCGGAGTCTCGCGCATCCCGCCGCCGGCCTCCCCGCCTGCGGCCGCCGCCGCCGGATGGCTCAGGCGAAATGCTTCGCGTCGGCCAGCTGCGGGGCGGCGAGGTCCTTGGGCGAGAGGGTCGGCGCGACGCCCAGCGCGGGCCACTCGATCCCGATCGTCGGATCGTCCCAGCGGACCGCGCCTTCGCTGGCCGGGGCGTAGTAGTCGGTCGTCTTGTAGAGGAAGTCGGCGACCTCGCTCAGCACCAGGAAGCCGTGCGCGAAGCCCGGCGGGATCCAGGCCATGCGATGGTTCTCGGCGCTCAGTTCGAAACCGGCCCATTGGCCGAAGCGGGGGCTGCTGCGGCGCATGTCGACCGCCACATCGAAGACCTTGCCGGCCACGACGCGCACCAGCTTGCCCTGGGCATGCGGGTCGAGCTGGTAGTGCAGGCCGCGCAGCACGCCGCGTACGGAGCGCGAGTGGTTGTCCTGAACGAAGGTCGTCGGCCCGCCCAGCGCGGCATCGAACACGCGCTGGTTGAAGCTTTCGGTGAAGAAGCCGCGATCGTCGCCGAAAACCTTCGGTTCGATCACCAGGACTTCCGGCAGCCGCGTGGGCGTGATCTGCATCAGAACACCTTCTCCGTGAGGATCTTCAGCAGGTACTGACCATAACCGTTTTTCTTCAGCGCCTGACCCAGGCGTTCGAGGGTTGCGGCATCGATCCAGCCGCTGCGGTAGGCGATCTCCTCCGGGCAGGCCACCTTCAGGCCCTGGCGCTTCTCCAGGGTGGCGATGAACTGGCCGGCCTCGAGCAGGCTGTCGTGGGTGCCGGTGTCCAGCCAGGCGTAGCCGCGGCCCATGATCTCGACGCTGAGCTGCTGCTGCGCGAGGTAGCGGGCGTTGACTTCGGTGATCTCCAGCTCGCCGCGGGCCGAGGGCTGGATGTCGGCCGCGATGTCGCAGACCTGGCTGTCGTAGAAGTACAGGCCGGTGACGGCGTAGTGGCTCTTGGGGACGGCCGGCTTCTCCTCGATGCTGATCGCGTTCTGCGCGGCGTCGAACTCGACGACGCCGTAGCGCTCCGGATCCTGCACGTGATAGGCGAACACGCTGGCGCCTTCCGTCCGTGCTGCGGCATTGCGCAGCAGGCCCTGGAAGTCGTGGCCGTAGAAGATGTTGTCGCCCAGCACCAGCGCGCTGGGTGCGCCGCCGACGAAGTCGCGGCCGAGGATGAAGGCCTGGGCCAGGCCGTCCGGGCTGGGCTGCACGCAGTAGCTGAGGTTCAGGCCCCATTGCGAACCGTCGCCCAGCAGGGCCTGGAAGCGCGGCGTGTCCTGCGGCGTGCTGATGATGAGGATGTCGCGGATCCCGGCCAGCATCAGCGTCGTCAGCGGGTAGTACACCATCGGCTTGTCGTAGACCGGCAGCAGCTGTTTGCTGACGGCCAGGGTGGCCGGATGCAGTCGGGTGCCGGAGCCGCCCGCGAGGATGATGCCTTTGCGTTGCATGGGAAACCGTGGAGTCGGGAAAGGACGTCAGGCGCCGAGCACTTCGCTCAGCATGCGGTCGACCCCCGGCTGCCAGTGCGGCAGGTTTAGGTCGAAGGCGCGGCGCAGCTTGCGGGTGTCGAGGCGGGAATTCAGCGGACGCTGCGCCGGCGTGGGGTAGGCGCGGGTCGGGATCGGCAGGATGGCCTCGGGGGCTACGCGCAGGGCGTGGCCGCGGGCGCGGGCCCATTCGATGACGTGCCGGGCGTAGCCGTGCCAGCTCACCTCACCGCCGGCCACCGCGTGGTAGGTGCCCGCCAGGGTGGGCTCCTGGGCGAGGCGGCGCAGGGCGTGCGCGCTCAGGTCGGCCAGCAGGTCGGCCCCGGTCGGTGCGCCGATCTGGTCGTCGATGACCGTGAGCTGCTCGCGCTCACCCGCCAGACGCAGCATGGTCTTGGCGAAGTTGCCCCCGCGGGCCGCATAGACCCAGCTGGTGCGCAGGATCAGGTGGCGGCAGCCGCTGGCCCGGATGGCCTCCTCGCCGTCCAGCTTGGTCCGGCCGTAGACGCTGAGCGGGCCGGTGGCAGCCTCCTCGTCGCGCGGTGTGTCGCCGCTGCCGTCGAAGACATAGTCGGTGCTGTAGTGCAGCAGGGTCGCGCCAAGCGCGGCGGCCTCGCGGGCCAGCACGCCGGGCGCAACGGCATTGATGGTGGCCGCCACGGCCGGCTCGCTCTCCGCCTTGTCGACGGCGGTGTAGGCCGCGGCATTGACGATCACGTCGGGTCGCACCGCCTGCACGGTGGCGGCCAGGGCCTCGGGCTGGCGGAAGTCTGCGGCCAGATCCTGGCTCTGGGTGCCCAGCGCGACCAGTTCGCCCAGCGGCGCGAGGGCACGCTGCAGCTCCCAGCCGACTTGGCCGCCCTTGCCCAGCAGCAGGATCTTCATCGGGGCGGCCTCAGGCGGGGTCCGCGACGCGGCCGCCATAGTTGCGGGCCAGCCAGTCGCGGTAGCTGCCGCTCTGCACCTCGGCCACCCACTCGCGGTTTGCCAGGTACCAGGCCACCGTCTTGCGGATGCCGGTGGCAAAGGTCTCGGCCGGGCGCCAGCCGAGCTCGCGCTCGATCTTGCGGGCGTCGATGGCGTAGCGGCGGTCGTGGCCCGGACGGTCGGTCACGTAGGTGATCAGGCGTGCATAGGGGCCGGCCGGGTCGGGCTGCAGCTCGTCGAGCAGGCTGCAGACGATGTTGACGATGTCGATGTTGGCCTGCTCGTTCCAGCCGCCGATGTTGTAGGTCTCGCCGAGGCGGCCGCCGGCCAGCACGGCGCGGATGGCGCTGCAGTGGTCCTTCACATAGAGCCAGTCGCGGATCTGCTGACCATCGCCGTAGACGGGCAGGGGCTTGCCGGCCAGGGCGTTGACGATCATCAGCGGGATCAGCTTCTCGGGGAAGTGATAGGGCCCGTAGTTGTTCGAGCAGTTGGTTGTGACCACCGGCAGGCCGTAGGTGTGGTGCCAGGCCCGCACCAGGTGGTCCGACGCGGCCTTGCTGGCCGAGTAGGGGCTGTTGGGCTCGTAGGGGTTGGTCTCGGCGAAGGGCGGGTCGCTGGGCTTGAGCGAGCCGTAGACCTCGTCGGTGCTGACGTGGTGGAAGCGGAAGGCCGCCTTCTCCGCGCCTTCGAGCGTGCCCCAGAAGGCGCGTGCGGCCTCCAGCAGCGTGAAGGTGCCGTCGACGTTGGTGCGCATGAAGGCGCCCGGACCGTGGATCGAGCGGTCCACATGGCTTTCGGCCGCGAAGTGCACGAGGGCGCGCGGGCGATGGGTGGCCAGAAGGCGGTCGATCAGTGCGCGGTCGGTGATGTCGCCATGCACGAAGACATGCCGCGGGTCGTCCTTCAGCGAGGCCAGATTGGCCAGGTTGCCGGCATAGGTCAGGGCGTCGAGGTTGACGACGCCCTCGGCGGCCGGATCGGCCAGCCAGTCGAGGACGAAATTGCTGCCGATGAAGCCGGCGCCTCCGGTCACGAGAATCATGTCTTGTCTGCCGAGTTGCGGCCGTAGGTGTCTTCGAAGCGGACGATGTCGTCCTCGCCCAGGTAGCTGCCGGACTGCACCTCGATGATCTCGAGCGGGATGCTGCCGGGGTTGGCCAGACGGTGGGTCTCGCCCAGCGGGATGTAGGTGCTCTGGTTCTCGCTGAACAGGCGCTTGCTGCTGCCGCAGGTGACCTCGGCGGTGCCGGAGACGACGATCCAGTGCTCGGCACGATGATGGTGCATCTGCAGGCTCAGCGAGGCCCCGGGCTTCACCAGGATGCGCTTGACCTGGAATCGCGGCCCGGCGTCCACGCTGTCGTACCAGCCCCAGGGGCGGTGCACGCGGCGGTGCAGTTCGCCTTCCCCGCGGCCGGATTGCTGCAGGCGCGCGACGATCTGCTTGACCTGCTGGCTGCGGCTGCGGTCGGCCACCAGCACGGCATCGGGGGTCTCGACGACGACGAGGTCCTCGACGCCGACGGTGGCCACCAGCCGGCTCGTGGCATGCACCAGGGTGTTCTGGCTGTCCTCGAACAGCACGTCGCCCTGGGCCACATTGCCCTGGGCATCGGCTGCGCCGACCTGCCAGACGGCATCCCAGGCGCCGAGATCGCTCCAGCCGGCATCCAGGGTCAGCGTGACCAGCGGGGCCGGGGCCTGGGCATCGCCGGGCAGGCGTTCCATGACCGCGTAGTCGATCGAATCGGAGGGCGTGGCCTCGAAGGCGGCCTTGTCCGGCCGCACGAAGGGCGCGTCCAGCTTGCGCGCGGCCCAGGCTGCGCGCGCGCCGGCGGCGATGTCGGGCCGGTAGCGGTCCAGCGCCGCCAGCCAGGCCGAGGCCTTCAGCACGAAGAGGCCGCTGTTCCAGGCATAGCCGCCCTCGGCCAGGTAGCGCTCGGCGGTCGCGCGGTCGGGTTTCTCGACGAAGGCCTGCACGCGGCGCACCGGGCCACCGTCGGCGGCGGCCGTGCTCTTGATGTAGCCGTAGCCCGTCTCGGGGCGGGTCGGGGCCACGCCCAGGGTGACGATCTGGCCGGCCTGCGCGGCCTCGACGGCCTGGGCCAGCAGGGCCGTGAAGGCGGCGGTGTCGCCCACCGTCTGGTCGGCCGGGCTGACCAGCAGCACCGGGTCGCCGCCGTCTTCCAGCGCCGCCAGGGCAGCCAGCGCCAGGGCCGGCGCGGTGTTGCGCGCCGCAGGCTCCAGCACGACGGCAGCGGGTTGAACGCCGATCTCGCGCAATTGGTCCAGCAGCAGGAAGCGGTGTCCCTCGGCGCCGATCAGCAGCGGGGCTCCCATCGTGCCGGCCCGATGTCCCAGGGCCTGCAAACGCTGGACGGCCTGTTGCAGAAGGGTGTGCTCGCCCCCGAGGGCGAGAAACTGCTTCGGATACAGCGCGCGGCTCAGCGGCCACAGGCGGGTGCCGGAACCCCCGGACAGGATGACGGGAACGATGGACATGGGTGGACGTGCCGCGCGTGGCGGTATCGAAGGGGCGAGCGCACTATAACGACGGAGTCTTGCGTGTCCCCCGGGAGGCGAGGCCGTCCCGCCACAGGCGCGGGGCCGCGATCCCGGGGTCGCATCGACAGGGCTTGCAAAACCCGGGCCGGCTGTTTCGGGCGATTCCCGCTTCGCGTCGATAATCCCCCCCCGATGCAAGCAGAAAACACCCCCGAGGCGCAGGTTGATGCGCCCCCCGCCCGTTTCTCCACCCTGCCGCTGGACGCCAAGCTCCTGCGGGCCGTGGCCGATGCCGGCTACGAAACCATGACGCCGATCCAGGCCAAGGCCATCCCGGTGGTCCTGTCCGGCCGGGACGTGATGGGCGCGGCCCAGACCGGCACCGGCAAGACGGCGGCCTTCTCCATCCCGCTGCTCCAGAAGATGATGCGGCACGAGAGCGCCAGCGTCTCGCCGGCCCGCCACCCGGTGCGTGCGCTGGTGCTGGCGCCGACGCGCGAACTGGCCGACCAGGTCGCCAACAACGTCAAGACCTACGCCAGGCACACCCAGCTGCGCTCCACCGTGGTCTTCGGCGGCATCGACATGAAGCCGCAGACCCTGGAGCTGAAGAAGGGCGTGGAGGTGCTGATCGCCACGCCGGGCCGCCTGCTCGACCACATCGAGGCCAAGAACTGCAACCTCTCGCAGGTCGAGTACGTGGTGCTCGACGAGGCCGACCGCATGCTCGACATCGGCTTCCTGCCGGACCTGCAGCGCATCCTCAGCTACCTGCCCAAGACCCGCCAGACCCTGCTGTTCTCGGCCACCTTCTCGCCCGAGATCAAGAAGCTCGCCCAGAGCTACCTGCAGGACCCGCTGCTGGTCGAGGTGGCCCGACCGAATGCCACCGCCTCCACCGTCGAACAGCGCTTCTACCGCGTCGAGGAAGACGACAAGCGCGCCGCCGTGCGGCAGATCCTGCGCGAGCGCGGCATCACCCAGAGCATCGTCTTCGTCAACAGCAAGCTCGGCGCGGCGCGCCTGGCGCGGGCCTTCGAGCGCGACGGCCTGCGCACCAGCGCCCTGCACGGCGACAAGTCGCAGGACGAGCGCCTGAAGGCCCTGGCCGCCTTCAAGGCGGGCGAGGTCGACCTGCTGGTGGCCACCGACGTGGCCGCCCGCGGCCTGGACATCGCCGACCTGCCGGCGGTCTTCAATTACGACATTCCCTTCCATGCCGAGGACTACGTCCACCGCATCGGCCGCACCGGCCGGGCCGGGGCCTCGGGCCTGGCCTTCACCTTCGTCGATCGCGACGACGGCCGCCTGACCGGCGAGATCGAGAAGCTGCTCAAGAAGAAGCTGGAGGTCGAGCCCTACGAACTGCGCGACGAGCGTCCGCGCCGCAGCCTGCCGCCGCGCGCCCGTGAGACCGATTTCAGCGACGAGCGGCCGGCCGCGCCCCGGCGCAGCAGCGCGTCGCCCCCGCCGCCGCGTCGCGCACCGGCCAGCGATCCCTTCTTCGACCGGCCCTACGAGCCGCCGGCCGAGGACCAGGCCACCGCGGCCTGGGACCGTGCCCCGGCGCCTGCCGCGGCGGGCAACAGCCTGTCGCGCTTCATCAAGCCGCGCCGCCGGATTGCCGCCCTGCTGGGCGGTCCCAAGGGTTGAAGCCCGCGGTCCTCGCGGCGCCGTCGACCTGGCGGCGGCTGCTGATCGGCGGTCTGCTGCTGGGCCTGGTCGTCGCGCTGCAGCCCTACCACCCCGAGCCGGGTGAGCTGCCGCACTTCGACAAGGTCAAGCACGTCGCAGCCTTCCTGGTCTTCGGCTGGATGGCGCAGCGCGCCTGGCCGGATCGGCTGCATCTGCCCCTGCTGGGTCTGCTGGCCTATGGCGGGCTGGTCGAGATCGGCCAGGGCCTGCTCACCACCACCCGCAGCGCATCCTGGGCCGATCTGCTGGCCGATGCCCTGGGCCTGCTGCTGGCCTGGGGCTGGGCGGCGTGGCGGCTGCGCCAGGCGCCACGGCCCACGGCGGGCTGAGCGGCGCGCTCAAGCCCCGCCTCCGCAAGCCCCGGGGCTTGCGCATTGCCGGCGCGCCGGCCCCGGCCGCTCAGGCCGCCAGCCAGGCAAAGACCGCTGGCCGGTGGCGCGGGAAGCTGGGCGGTTCCGTCCGCCAGGCCGACACGCTGCGCGTGCGGCACCAGCCGCCCGGCAGCGTCAGGCCGCAGGCCACGGCCAATCGGGTGCCGGGCTGCAGATGGCGCAGCAGGGCCTCCATCAGCACGGCATTGCGGTAGGGCGTCTCGATCGCGAGCTGGGTCTGCTGCTCGCGCGCTGAACGCTGTTCCAGCTCGCGCAGGCGCTGCGCCCGGCCGGCCTCGTCCTGCGGCAGGTAGCCGGCGAAGGCGAAGCTCTGGCCCTGCAGGCCGCTGGCGGCCAGCGCCAGACTCAGGCTGCTGGGACCGGCCAGCACCTCCACGGCCAGGCCTTCGCGGTGGGCCGCGGCCACCAGCTCGGCGCCTGGATCCGCCACCCCGGGCAGGCCGGCTTCCGAGATCAGTCCCAGGTCCTGCCCCGCGCGCAGCGGCGCGAGCAGGGCCTCGTGCGCCTTCAGCAGCGCGACCCGGTCGGCTGCCTGCGGCCGGCCCTTGGCCGGGCGCGGCAGCTCGGTGATGGCCACGGCCTGCAGCGGCTGGGCCAGGGGCTGCACGGCATCGACCCGTTTCAGGAAGGCGCGGGTGGTCTTGGCGTTCTCTCCCACCCAGTGGCCGAGCCGGGCGGCCTCGCGCAGCACGGCCTGGGGCAGCACCTCGCGCAGGTCGGGCGGCGCTTCGCCGGCCTCGAGGGCACCGAGGTCCAGGGTGTTGGGCACCAGGATCAGGCGGCCGGCGCTCATGCCGCAGCCCCCAGCGGGTCCAGACCGACGCCACGCAGCAGGGCGGCGGTGGCGATCAGGGGCAGGCCGATCAGGGCCGTCGGGTCCTCGCTTTCGATCGCTTCCAGCAGCGCAATGCCCAGGCCTTCGCACTTCGCGCTGCCCGCGCAGTCGAAGGCCGGCTCCCGCGCGATGTAGCGCGCGATCGCCGCCTCGTCCAGGCGGCGGAAGCGCACCCGCACGGGGATGCAGTGTTCGCCCTGCAGGCCGCCCGGCCCGACCAGGGCCAGGGCGCTGTGGAAGACCACGGACCGGCCCGAGAGGCGCTGCAGCTGGGCGCGCGCGCCTGCCGCGTCGCCGGGCTTGCCGAGCGCTTCGCCGGCCAGGTCGGCCACCTGGTCGGCGCCGATCACCCAGGCGTCGGGGTGGCGGCGGGCCACCTCCAGCGCCTTGCTGCGGGCCAGGCGCTCGGCCAGGGCCTGCGGGGATTCGCCCGGCCGCGGGCTTTCGTCGACCTCGGGCGCGACGCAGGTGAAGGGCAGGTGCAGGCGGGCCAGCAGCTCGGCGCGGTAGCGCGAGCTGGAGCCGAGAATCAGCGGGGCGGCGGTCATGCCGGGATTGTCGGCGTCGCGCCCGGCCGGCCGGGCGTGAGGGGCCGCCGCCTAAACTGTGGTGGATGAGTCTGCGCCCCGCCAACCCCCGAGCCCTCGATGTCGCTGCCTTTGCCGAGGCCGGCCAGGACCTCTCCGGCCGCTGGCCGCTGGCCGAGCTGGAGCGCCTGAGCGAGTCCGCCGCGCCCGAGGCCCGGCCCGGTGCCGAGGACCTGGTGCAGTGGTCGCTGCGCGGCGAGCATCGCCCGCGGACCGGCGGCGACCCCGTCGTCCGTCTGCACCTCCGGGCCGAGGCCCGCCTCTTCCTGAGCTGCCAGCGCTGCCTGGCCCCGGTGGAGACGCTGCTGCAGATCGACCGCAGCGTGCGCTTCGTCCGCGACGAGCACCAGGCGGCCGAGCTCGATGCCCTGAGCGACGAGGATGTGCTGGCGATGACGCGCCGCCTCGATGTGCAGGCCTGGGTCGAGGACGAACTGCTGCTCGACCTGCCGCTGGTGCCGCGCCATGCCCGCTGCCCCGCGCCCCTGCCGGGTGCGCAGGCCCTGGGGGTGGGGGATGCCCTGCCCGAGGTCGAAGGGGCCGATCTGCCGCAGGCCGAGGCACCGGAGGCGCCGCGGATCCAGCCCTTCGCCGGCCTGGCCGCGTTGCGGGCCAGCCTGGGCGGTCCGCCGGCCGGGTCCGAAGCCGGGTCCGGCGCGGCGGAGCCGGCGCGCCCGCCGCGGCGCAAGGGCCGTGGGCCGGCACGCTGAAACCGGACGCCCTTCGCCACCCTGCTACACTCGCGGGCTTTACCTCGGACGCCACTGCGGCTTTCGAGCCCCGTCCGTCTTGCTTTACTGGAGCCAACCATGGCCGTTCAACAGAACAAGAAGTCGCCCTCCAAGCGCGGCATGCACCGCTCGCACAACGCCCTGAACCAGCCGGGCACCGCGATCGAGCCGACCACGGGCGAAATCCACCTGCGCCACCACATCAGCCCGACCGGTTTCTACCGCGGTCGCAAGGTGCTGAAGACCAAGGCCGATGCCTGAGCGTGATCCGGCCGGTCGCCGTTCGCGCCGCGGACGGCAATCGGCCCCGCACGGCGCGACCCTGCCGCCCGGCCCCCTGTTCTGCAGGCGGCCGGGCGTCTCCTTTGCAGTCGCGCTGAGCCCCGGCGCCCGCATGCGATGAGCGCAGCCCTGCCGATCCGGCTGGCGGTCGACGCGATGGGGGGCGACCACGGTCCGGCCATCACGCTGCCGGCCTGCCGTCGTTTCCTCGAACAGCATTCGGAGGCGGAGCTTCGGCTCGTCGGCCGGCCCGAGGCCCTGGCCGAGGCCGCCGGCTGGCCGCGCACGCGCATCGTCGCCGCGACCGAGGTCGTGACCATGGACGATGCGGTCGAGGTGGCGCTGCGCCGCAAGAAGGACTCCTCGATGCGTGTCGCGCTCGGCCTGCTGAAGGCCGGCGAGGACGGGCGCGCGCAGGCCGATGTCTGCGTGTCGGCCGGCAACACCGGCGCGCTGATGGCGGTGGCCCGCTACCTGCTCAAGACGGTCGAGGGCATCGACCGGCCGGCCATCGCCACCGTGATGCCCAACCAGCTCGATGGCTACACCACCGTGCTGGACCTGGGGGCCAATGTCGATTGCACGGCCGAGCACCTGCTGCAGTTCGCGCTGATGGGCAGCGCCCTGGTCGCGGCCGTCGACGGCAAGAACGATCCCAGCGTCGGTTTGCTGAACATCGGCGAGGAGGCGATCAAGGGCAGCGAGGTCATCAAGCAGGCCGGCGAGCTGCTGCGCGCCGCCGGCGAGTCCGGTCGCCTGAACTTCCACGGCAACGTCGAGGGCAACGACATCTTCAAGGGCACGACGGACATCGTGGTCTGCGATGGCTTCGTCGGCAATGTCGCGCTGAAGACGGCCGAGGGCCTGGCGGCCATGCTGTCGAACTTCATCAAGCAGGAATTCACCCGCACGCCCTACGCCAAGCTGGCGGCGCTGGTCGCCCTGCCGGTGCTCAAGCACTTCAAGGCGCGGGTCGACCACCGGCGCTACAACGGTGCGGCCCTGCTCGGCCTGCGGGGCCTGGTCTTCAAGAGCCACGGCTCGGCCGATGCCTTCGCCTTCGAGCAGGCCCTGAGCCGCGCCCACGATGCGGCCCGGCGCGGTCTGATGCAGCGGGTTCACGATCGCCTGCAGGCCGCGCCGCCGGCCCGTGCCGACGCGCCGACCCCCGCCGCGGCCTGAGGCCGCCCGCGTTCCCTTCGAGATTCCGCGCATGGCCTCCTCTCCTTCCCCGACGCGCTTCACGCGCATCGCCGGCACCGGCAGCCACCTGCCGCCCCGGCGCCTGAGCAACCAGGACCTGGTGGATCGCCTGGCGGCCGACGGCATCGAGACCTCGGACGACTGGATCGTCGAGCGCACCGGCATCCGCTTCCGCCACTTCGCCGCCGAGGGCGTGAGCGCCAGCGACCTGGCGGTGGAAGCCGCCCGCCACGCGCTGGAGGCCGCCGGCTGCACCCCGGCCGACATCGACCTGATCGTGGTCGCCACGTCCACGCCGGACATGGTCTTCCCCTCGACCGCCTGCATCGTGCAGCGCAAGCTCGGCGTGCCGGGCGGCGCGGCCTTCGACGTGCAGGCCGTCTGCTCGGGCTTTGTCTACGGCCTGACGGTGGCCGACGCACTGATCCGCACCGGCACCGCGCGGCGCGCGCTGGTGATCGGCGCCGAGGTCTTCTCGCGCATCCTCGACTTCAAGGACCGCACGACCTGCGTGCTCTTCGGCGACGGTGCCGGCGCCGTCGTGCTGGAGGCCAGCGAGACCCCCGGCCTGCTGGCCAGCACGCTGAATGCGGACGGTCGCCAGGTCGAGATCCTCTGCACGCCCGGCACCGTGTCCGGCGGCCGGGTGATCGGCGAGCCGCTGCTGCGCATGGACGGCCAGGCCGTCTTCAAGCTGGCCGTCGGCGTGCTGGAAGAAGCCGCCCGCAAGGTGCTGGCCCAGGCCGGCCGCACGCCCGAGGACGTGGACTGGCTGATCCCGCACCAGGCCAACATCCGCATCATGCAGATGACGGCCCGCAAGATGCGTCTGCCGGCCGAGAAGCTGGTCGTCACCGTGGACCGCCACGGCAACACCTCGGCCGCCTCCGTGCCCCTGGCGCTGGACGAGGCCGTGCGCAGCGGCCAGGTGCAGCGCGGCGACACCGTGCTGCTCGAAGGCGTCGGCGGCGGCTTCACCTGGGGTGCGGTGCTGCTGGACTTCTGAGTCCGCCGCCGCGGCGGCCTGCGGGCCGCGCCCTTTCATCCTTCCTGTTTCCCGATCTCCCATGACGACGACCCCGCTTGCTTTCGTCTTCCCCGGCCAGGGCTCGCAGACCGTGGGCATGCTCGATGCCTGGGGCGACCACCCCGCCGTGCGCGACACGCTGGCCGAGGCCTCGGCCGCGCTGGGCGAGGACCTGGGCGCGCTGATCGCCCAGGGCCCGAAGGAACAGCTCGACCTGACCACCAACACCCAGCCGGTCATGCTGACCGCCTCGGTCGCCGCCTGGCGGGCCTGGCGGGCCGAGGGTGGGGCGCTGCCGGCCGCGGTGGCCGGCCATTCGCTGGGCGAGTACAGCGCCCTGGTCGCTGCCGGCGTGCTCAGCCTGGCCGATGCGGTGCCGCTGGTCCGCTTGCGCGCCCAGGCCATGCAGGCGGCGGTGCCGGTGGGCACCGGTGGCATGGCCGCCATCCTCGGCCTGCCGGCCGAGAAGGTGGTCGAGCTTTGTGCCGAGCTGGCCGCGGCCAGCGGCGAAGTCGTCGAGGCCGCCAATTTCAACGACCCGGCGCAGACGGTGATCGCCGGCAGCGCCGCCGGCATCGCCCTGGCCTGCGAGAAGCTCAAGGCGGCGGGCGCCAAGCGCGCGCTGCCGCTGGCGGTGTCCGCGCCCTTCCACTCCAGCCTGATCCGCCCGGCTGCCGAGGCCCTGCGCGAGCGCCTGGCGCAGACCCCGCTGAACGCGCCGCAGATCCCGCTGATCCACAACGTCGACCTGAGCTGGGCCGGCACGCCCGACCAGATCCGCGACGCGCTGGTGCGCCAGACCTACAGCGCGGTGCGCTGGGTCGGCACCGTGCAGGCCCTGGCCGCACGCGGCATCACCCACGTGGTCGAGTGCGGCCCCGGCAAGGTGCTGCAGGGCCTGGTCAAGCGCATCGAGCCCGCGATGACGACCGCCGGCATCGCCGACCCGGCCAGCCTGGCCGACACCCGCGCGCTGCTGGGCTGAGCCCGCCCGAACGAACGTCGAAGAAAGCCCATCCGATGAGCCTGAACCTCTCCCTCGCCGGCCAGGTGGCCCTGGTCACCGGCGCCAGCCGCGGCATCGGCCGTGCCATCGCGCTGAGCCTGGCCGAACAAGGCGCCAAGGTGATCGGCACCGCCACCAGCGACAGCGGCGCGGCGGCCATCGGCGAGGCCCTGGCTCCGCAGGGCGGCCTGGGCCTGAAGCTGGATGTGACCGACGACGCCGCGCTGGACGCCGCCATCGAGGGCATCGTCAGCACCCATGGCGGCCTGCACATCCTGGTGAACAACGCCGGCATCACCCGCGACACCCTGGCCATGCGCATGAAGGACGCCGACTGGGACGCGGTGCACGACACCAATCTGCGCGCCGTCTTCCGCGCCAGCCGTGCGGCCATCCGGCCGATGATGAAGCAGCGCCAGGGCCGCATCATCTCGATCACCTCGGTGGTCGGCGCGTCCGGCAATGCCGGCCAGGCCAACTACGCGGCGGCCAAGGCGGGCGTGGCAGGCATGACCCGTGCATTGGCCCGCGAACTGGGCAGCCGCAACATCACCGTCAACTGCGTGGCGCCCGGTTTCATCGCCACCGACATGACGCATGAGCTCCCCCAGGCGCAGAAGGATGCGCTGATGCAGCAGATTCCCCTGGGCCGTCTGGGCCAGGCCGAGGAGATCGCCGCCGCCGTCACCTTCCTGGCCTCGCCGGCCGCCGCCTACATCACCGGCAGCGAGCTGCATGTGAACGGCGGCATGTTCATGGCCTGAGGCCGCTCCCGGCCTCCCGTTTCTTCACCCCGGACGGTCAAGCCGACCGTCCGGCCCCCGCAGCCCCGGGACCGTCTCACGGACCGCATAGAATCCCGCGCTGTTTTTCAGCACTCTCCTAGGAGGAGACATGAGCGATATCGAAGCCCGCGTCAAGAAGATCATTGCCGAGCAACTCGGCGTGGCCGAAGCCGAAGTCACGAACGAGAAGGCTTTCGTGGCCGACCTGGGCGCGGACTCCCTCGACACCGTCGAGCTGGTGATGGCCCTCGAAGACGAGTTCGGCATCGAGATCCCGGACGAAGAGGCCGAGAAGATCACGACCGTCCAGCTCGCGATCGACTACGCCAAGAACAACGCCAAGGCCTGAGCGGAAGCGGAGCGATGAGCAAGCGTCGTGTCGTCGTCACCGGCCTCGGGCTGATCACGCCCGTGGGCAACACGGTGGCCGAATCCTGGTCCAACCTCGTCGCCGGCAAGAGCGGCATCGGGCCGGTCACCAAGTTCGACGCCTCGGCGCTGGCCTGTCGTTTCGCCGGAGAGGTCAAGGGCTTCAACGTGGAGGATTACTTCCCTGCGAAGGAAGCCCGCCACATGGACACCTTCATCCACTACGGCCTGGCGGCTTCGCTGCAGGCCGTGGCGGATGCCGGCCTGCCCACCGGCGATGCGCTGTCGCCGGAGCAGGCCGAGCGCATCGGCTGCCTGGTCGGCTCGGGCATCGGCGGCCTGCCGATGATCGAGGCCACCCAGTCCGATTACCTGGAACGCGGTCCCCGCCGCATCTCGCCCTTCTTCGTGCCGGCCTCGATCATCAACATGATCTCGGGCCATGTCTCGATCAAGTGCGGTTTCAAGGGCCCGAACCTGGCCATCGTCACCGCCTGCACCACCGGCCTGCATTCCATCGGCCAGGCCGCGCGCCTCATTGCCTACGGCGATGCCGACGTGATGGTGGCCGGCGGCGCCGAGAGCACGGTCTCGCCGCTGGGCATCGGCGGCTTCGCCGCGGCCCGCGCGCTGTCGAGCCGCAACGACGATCCGGCCACCGCCTCCCGCCCCTGGGACAAGGACCGCGACGGCTTCGTGCTGGGCGAGGGCGGCGGCGTGATGGTGCTCGAGGAGTACGAGCACGCCAAGGCGCGCGGCGCCAAGATCTACGCCGAGCTGGCCGGCTTCGGCATGAGCGCCGACGCGTACCACATGACCGCCCCGGACGTGGACGGCCCCAAGCGTTCCATGCAGCTCGCGCTGAAGGACGCCGGCCTGAACACCGACCAGGTGCAGTACCTGAACGCCCATGGCACCTCCACGCCGCTCGGCGACGTGAACGAGACGAATGCGATCAAAGCCGCCTTCGGCGCCGACGCCAAGCAGCTCGTCGTCAACTCGACCAAGTCCATGACCGGCCACCTGCTGGGCGGCGCGGGCGGCATCGAGTCGGTCTTCACGGTGCTCGCCATCCACCACCAGATCTCCCCGCCGACGATCAACATCTTCAACCAGGATCCCGAGTGCGACCTGGACTACTGCGCGAACACCGCGCGCGAGATGAAGATCGATGCCGCGCTGAAGAACAACTTCGGCTTCGGTGGCACCAACGGCTCGCTGGTCTTCAAGCGGGTCTGAGCCGGCTCGGTTTCCGCCCGGCCCGGCGGTCCGCCTGCCGTCCGGTCCGAGCCTGAGGCCTCCTGATGTCCACCCCCCGCGCCGTGCAGGTGCAGGTCGCTCCGGCTCCCCGGTGGCGCCTTGCGCTGCGCGTCGTGGCCGGCCTGGCGGCCCTCGTCCTCGGGGTCTGGCTGCATGCGCACGGGCAGGCGCTCGCCCTGGTGCTGGGCCTGCCGCTCGCCATCGGACTGCCGCTGCTGCTGGCGCCGGCCCGGCTCCTCGGTCCGGACCGTCCGCGCGCCCTGGCCTGGGACGGGCGCCAGTGGCGCCTGCCTCCTGAGGATCGGCCCGTCGCCATCCGCCCCATGCTGGACCTGGGAGACGCCCTGCTGCTGCGCCTGGACGGTCACGGTGCACGGCGGCCGATGCCGCGCTGGTGGGCCCTTCAGCGCCGCTGCACTGCGGGCGACTGGGCCGCCCTGCGCGCTGCGCTATATTCCGCCCGCCCCGAAGGGAGCCCCCCCGCGTCGGGCGAGCCCCTGCCGCCCGACCGCCTGCCGTGACGACCCCTGACGCCGAAGCCGATGCCCTGCTGGTCGACCGTGTGAAGCACGGCGACGTCCGGGCCTTCGAATTGCTGGTCGTCAAGTACCAGCGCCGCATCGAGCGTCTGATTGCGCGCATGGTCCGCGACGTCGATCTGGTGCAGGACATTGCGCAGGAGACCTTCATCCGCGCCTACCGGGCTCTCCCGCAGTTCCGCGGCGAAAGCGCCTTCTACACCTGGCTCTACCGCATCGCGGTGAACACGGCCAAGAAGGCCCTGATGGAACTCAAGCGTGACCCATTGATCACGGAATCCGCCCGTCTCGGTCGCGACGAAGACGGCGAGGAAACTTCCCGCCTCGAAAACGAACTGAGCGATGGCGAGACCCCGGACAACGTGCTGGCCAGCCGTCAGGTCGCGGCAGCGGTCAACACCGCCATCGAGCACCTGTCCGACGATCTCCGCCAAGCGATCCTGCTCCGCGAGATCGAGGGGCTGAGCTACGAGGAGATCGCCACCGTGATGAACTGCCCGATCGGCACGGTGCGCTCACGTATCTTTCGGGCACGGGAAGCCATCGCCGAGCGCCTTCGTCCGCTGCTCGACACCCGCGAAGGGGAGCGGTGGTGAGTCCTGTCCCGCACTGTGTGTCTGCTGTTTCCGGAGTCCGGTCGTGAATCCCCAGTCCGCCCCTGCTGACGCCCGACAGGCTGAGCACCTGTCCGCCCTGGTCGATGGTGAAGCCCGTGCCGAGGATCTCGGTGCGTTGCTGGCGGGCTGGCGCACCGAGCCGGCGCTGCGCAAGCGCTGGCACGACTACCACCTGATCGGTGACGTGCTGCGTTCCGACGAGCTCGCAGCCGAGCCCGCGCATGACGCCGCCTTCCTCCAGCGCTTCCGCGAGCGCCTGGCCCAGGAGCCGGTGGTGCTGGCCCCGGCTGCGGCGTCGCCGCCGGTGCGGCGGCTGCGGCCCGGACGCTGGGCGGCCTCGGCCGCGGTGGCCGCAGCCTGCGTGCTCGTGCTGGGTGCGTTGCTCGTCACCCGCGGTCCGGGCGAGCCGGCGGCCGGTCCGCAGCTCGCGGCGGCGCCGGCCGAGCTGCGGCCGGTGCTGGTCGGGCCGGCCGCGCCCAAGGCCCTGGCCACGGCGGCGGTCTCTCAGGCCGAGACCGGGGTCGTGCTGCGCGATGCAGGCCTCGATCACTACCTGGCAGCCCACAAGCAGTTCGCCGACCGCCTGGGTTCGGGCGAGCCTTCGCCCTTCCTTCGCAGTGCCGCCCATGCGGACACGGAGCGCTGAGTCGGGCCGCCTCGCCGGCCTGGCCCGGCGCCGTCTGGTCGGCCTCGGCCTGGCGGGCCTGATGGTCGGGGCGCTGGCCGCGCCGGTGGCCGAGCCGCCGGCGAGTGCGCCCGAGGCCCTGGAGACGCTGGAGCGCATGCAGGAGGCCCTGCGTCGCAAGAACTTCCAGGGGACCTTCGTCGTCACCGCCGGCGGGCAGGCCCGCAGCACGCGCATCAGTCACTTCAATGTGGGCAACCAGCAGTACCAGCGTGTCGAAACCCTCGACGGCCTGCGCTGCGAGGTGTTCCGCCACAACGATCAGGTGCACACCGTCTGGCCCGGTCTCGGCAAGGCCCTGATCGAGGAGCGCCGGCCGCTGGCGGCCTTCCCGGCCTTGATCGAAGGCGGCAGCGAGCGGCTCGACAAGCTCTACCAGGTCCGCGAGGTCGGCAGCGATCGCGTCGCGGGCCACGAGGCCCGGGTGCTTGAGCTGCGTCCGCGTGACCGCCTGCGTTTCGCCCATCGCCTGTGGATCGAACGACGGACCGGTCTGCTGCTGCGCACCGAGGTGCTGGGCGAGGATGGCACCGTCCTCGAATCGGTGGCCTTCTCCGAACTGCAGCTCGGCGTGAAGCCTCAGCCCGAGCTGGTGCTCGGGCCGATGCGCCAGCTCGACGGCTACCGCGTCCAGCGCAGCCGGCTCGATCCGGTGGCGCTCGACGAGGCCGGCTGGATGCTGCCGGCCCTGCCGCCGGGCTTCCGCCACCTCAGCTCGGTGCGGCGACCCATCGAACGGCCGCTGGCTCCTGCCGCGCCGTCCGGCCGGGCCGAGGCGCCCCAAGGGGTCGAGGTGCTGCAGGCCATCTACTCCGACGGCCTGACGCATGTCTCCCTCTTCATCGAGCCCTTCGAGGCACGGCTGCATCGCCGCGAGCTGATGTTGAGCACCGGTGCGACGCAAACCCTCGTCCGTCGTCAGGGCGATTGGTGGATCACCGTCGTGGGAGATGTTCCTGTCGCCACACTCCAAGCCTTCGCGGCCGGCTTGGAGCGACGTCGCTGAGCGGCTGCGGGGCGAGGGCGTGGTGCGGTGAACGCACGGCTTCAGCTCCCCGCCAGGAAACTCCGGCGCTCGCCCGGAGTCCCTGCGTCGCGACGGGCCCGCGCCGCCCTGCGCTTCCCAAGAGAACGACAGCATTCACGAGGCCACCATGTCCATCGATCCGACCCCTGTTCGTGCCGACGCGTCGCGTCGCGCCTCACCCTTCCGGCTCGGCCTGTTCGCGGTGACGATGCTTGCCCTCGGAGGCGCGGCGGGCGTCGCGCTCTGGTCGCCGCTGCCCACCCAGGCCCAGGCCGGTCCCGCGGTCGCCCCGCAGCCCCTGGCAGCCCTCCCGCTGGCCGCGGCGCCGGCACCGCTGGTGCGTGGCCTGCCCGACTTCAGCAGCCTGGTCGAGGCGGTCGGCCCCTCGGTCGTCAACATCCGCACGACCGAGAAGACCAAGGTTAGCCAGGGCGGCGAAGGCGATGAGGAGATGCAGGACTTCTTCCGCCGCTTCTTCGGCGCCCCGCCCGGCGCCATGCCGCCCGGGGCCATGCCCCCGGGGGCTGCACCCGCCCCCCGTCGCGGCGGCCCGCCGCGTGGCGGCAACGGGCCCGACGAGGAGACCAATCGCGGCGTTGGTTCCGGCTTCATCCTGACGCCAGACGGCTATGTGATGACCAATGCGCACGTGATCGACGGCGCCGACGAGGTCTACGTCACCCTGCCCGACAAGCGCGAGTTCAAGGCCAAGGTGATCGGTGCGGACAAGCGCACCGACGTGGCCGTGGTCAAGATCGAGGCCAGCGGCCTGCCGGCGGTGAAGATCGGCGACGTGAACCGCCTCAAGGTCGGCGAATGGGTGATGGCCATCGGCTCGCCCTTCGGCCTGGAGAACACGGTGACGGCGGGCATCGTCAGCGCGAAGGCGCGCGACACCGGCGAATTCCTGCCCTTCATCCAGACCGACGTCGCGATCAACCCCGGCAACTCCGGCGGCCCGCTGATCAACATGGCGGGCGAGGTGGTCGGCATCAACTCGCAGATCCTGAGCCGCTCGGGCGGCTTCATGGGCATCAGCTTCGCCATCCCGATGGACGAGGCCACCCGGGTCTCGGATCAGCTGCGCAGCCTCGGCCGCGTGGTGCGGGGGCGCATCGGCGTGCAGATTGCCGAAGTGCCCAAGGAGATCGCCGAATCCATCGGGCTGGGCAAGCCCAGCGGGGCACTGGTGCGGGCGGTCGAGCCCGGCGGCCCGGCCGACCGGGCCGGCATCGAAGCGGGCGACATCATCACGCGCTTCGACGGCAAGACGGTCGAGAAGTCGGGGGACCTGCCGCGTTTCGTCGGCAACACCCAGCCGGGTGCGAAGTCCTCCATCGAGGTCTTCCGCCGCGGCCAGAGCCGCCAGCTCGGCGTGACCGTGGCCGAACTCGAGCCGGAAAAGGTCAAGACCGCGCTCAAGCCCACGCCCAGCGCCCCGTCGCCGGTCGGTGCGCTCGGCCTGACGCTCAGCGACCTCAATGCCGAGCAGAAGAGCGAGCTCAAGCTCAAGGGCGGCGTGCGCATCGAGAAGGTCGAGGGCGCGAGCGCCCGGGCCGGGCTGAACGAGGGCGACATCATCCTCGCCGTGGCCAATGTCGAGATCAGCGACATCCGCCAGTTCGAGGCCGTGGTCGCCAAGGCCGACAAGAGCAAGCCGATCAGCGTGCTGTTCCGGCGGGGGGACTGGGCGCAGTACGCGCTGGTGCGCCCCACCGCGCGCTGAGCCCCACCGTCCCCGGGGGCAGGCCGGCTCAGCCCGGTTGGTCCCCAGCTTGTCCACAATGCTTTGTGGATAAAATGTGGGCAACTTGGGTCGAATCCGGCTGTTCCCGCCACCGGTCCGGCCCTGCGCCGCGGTCGGCAGGATCTGCTTGGCTACAATGAAGCCCCAACAAGCAGTTGCCAAACCTTCTGTTGGAGGGCACGTTCGATCTTGGACGTGCCATTTTTTTTGCGTGCGGCCAGGTCCCTCAGGGCCCGGCCCCGCCTCGCGAGACGGCCCCTGATGCGGGGGCCTCGCCCCCGGGCGATCGCGTCGATCGCACAGCACGGACCGCATGGATCACATCCGCAACTTCTCGATCATTGCCCACATCGACCACGGCAAGAGCACGCTGGCTGACCGCATCATCCAGCGCTGCGGCGGGCTGTCGGATCGCGAGATGGAGGCCCAGGTGCTCGACTCGATGGACATCGAGCGCGAGCGCGGCATCACCATCAAGGCCCAGACCGCGGCCCTCCAGTACAAGGCCCGCGACGGCAAGGTCTACAACCTCAACCTGATCGACACCCCCGGGCATGTCGACTTCAGCTACGAGGTCAGCCGCTCCCTGAGCGCCTGCGAGGGCGCGCTGCTGGTGGTCGACGCCAGCCAGGGTGTCGAGGCACAGACGGTGGCGAACTGCTACACCGCGCTGGACCTGGGCGTCGAGGTGGTGCCGGTCCTCAACAAGATGGACCTGCCCTCGGCCGACCCGGAGAACGCCAAGTCCGAGATCGAGGACGTGATCGGCATCGATGCCGCCGAGGCCATTCCCTGCTCGGCCAAGACCGGCCTGGGCATCGACGAGATCCTCGAGGCGGTCATCACCCGCATGCCGCCGCCGCGCGGCCAGGCCGACGGCCCGCCGCGGGCGATGATCATCGACGCCTGGTTCGACAACTACGTCGGCGTCGTGATGCTGGTGCGTGTGGTCGACGGCCAGATCGGCAAGGGCGAGCGCATCCGCCTGATGGCGACCAACTCGGTCTACGGCATCGAGCACCTGGGCGTGTTCACGCCCAAGAGCGAGAACCGCGACGCCCTGCGCGCCGGCGAGGTGGGCTTCGTCATCTGCGGCATCAAGGAGCTGGCCGCGGCCAAGGTGGGCGACACCATCACCCTGGAGAAGAAGCTGCCCAACAACGCCGGCCCGGCCGATGCGCCGCTGCCCGGCTTCAAGGAGATCCAGCCCCAGGTCTTCGCCGGCCTCTACCCCAGCGAGGCCAGCGAATACGACCAGCTGCGCGACGCGCTGGAGAAGCTCAAGCTCAACGACAGCGCGCTGCGCTTCGAGCCCGAGGTGAGCCAGGCCCTGGGCTTCGGCTTCCGCTGCGGCTTCCTGGGCCTGCTGCACATGGAGATCGTGCAGGAGCGCCTGGAGCGCGAGTTCGACCAGGACCTGGTCACCACCGCGCCCAGCGTGGTCTACCAGGTGCAGCTGGGCGGCGTGGCCGGCGAGGTGATCGAGGTCGAGAACCCCTCGAAGATGCCCGAGGTCGGCAAGATCGCCGAGATCCGCGAGCCCATCGTCACCGTGCACCTCTACATGCCGCAGGACTATGTGGGCACGGTGATGACGCTGTGCAACCAGAAGCGCGGTATCCAGCTCAACATGGCCTACCACGGCAAGCAGGTCATGCTGACCTACGAGCTGCCGCTGGCCGAGATCGTGCTGGACTTCTTCGACAAGCTGAAGTCCGCCACCCGGGGCTACGCCTCCATGGACTACGAGTTCAAGGAGTACCGCGCCGCCGACGTGGTGAAGGTCGACATCCTGATCAACGGCGACAAAGTCGACCCGCTGGCCATGATCGTCCACCGCTCGCAGAGCCAGTACCGCGGCCGCGCGGTGGCCGCCAAGATGCGCGAGCAGATCCCGCGGCAGATGTACGACGTGGCCATCCAGGCCGCCATCGGTGCCAACATCATCGCCCGCGAGAACATCAAGGCCCTGCGCAAGAACGTGCTGGCCAAGTGCTACGGCGGCGACATCACCCGCAAGCGCAAGCTGCTCGAGAAGCAGAAGGCCGGCAAGAAGCGCATGAAGCAGATCGGCACGGTCGAGGTGCCGCAGGAGGCCTTCCTGGCCATCCTGCAGGTCGATGACTGAGCGCGCCGTCCTGTCCCCGCCCGCTGCTGCGCCCTCCGTTCCCGCCTTCCACGCCTTCATGCCATGAGCGCACTCACCGGCCTGCTCTACGCCGTCCTGCTGACCTACCTGGGCGGCTGGTACCTCGGTCACTGGACCGGCAACTTCTCGCTGCTGCTCTTCCTGCTGACGGTGGCCACCGGCGTCTACTGGCTGGCCGAGCGCTTCCGCTTCGCGCCCGCCCGGGCGGATGCCGCGCGCGCGCTGGAGCAGCAGGATGCCCAGCGCCGCGAGCAGCTCGCCCGCCAGGGCATCACCCAGGTCGACGGCAGCCTCGACGAGGCCCGCCGCCGGGTGCTGGCCCAGCCCTGGTGGCTGGACTGGACCGCCGGCCTCTTCCCGGTGATCCTGATCGTCTTCGTGCTGCGCTCCTTCCTCTTCGAGCCCTTCAAGATCCCCTCCGGCTCGATGATCCCGACCCTGGCCATCGGCGACCTGATCCTGGTCAACAAGTACCACTACGGCGTGCGCCTGCCGGTGCTGCACACCAAGGTCATCGACAACCATGCGCCGCAGCGTGGCGACGTGATCGTCTTCCGCTACCCGGTCGACGAGCGCATCGACTACATCAAGCGCATCGTCGGCCTGCCCGGCGACCGCGTCGCCTACGTGAACAAGCGTCTGTCGATCAACGGCCAGCCGGTGGCCCGCACCGCGCTGCCCGAGTTCTACGACGAGGACAGCCTGCGCTACGCCCTGCAGTTCGAGGAGGCCCTGCCGCGTGCCGAGGGCCAGACCCACCGCTTCCGCATCCTCAACGACCGCGACCGCAGCGGTTTCGTGCTGCCGATGCCCGAGTTCCGTGGCCCCAAGGACGCCTGCAGCTACACCGCCGAGGGCGTGAGCTGCACCGTGCCGGCCGGCCACTACTTCGTCATGGGCGACAACCGTGACAACTCGCAGGATTCGCGCTTCTGGGGCTTCGTCCCCGAGGGCAACATCGTCGGCAAGGCCTTCTTCGTCTGGATGAACTTCGGTAATCTGGGCCGCATCGGGGCCTTCGACTGAGCCCCGGCCTGCTGCACCGCCCGCCGATGCCCGAATCCACCGCCGACCGCTCCCGTCCCACGCACCCGCTGCGGCCTCGCAGCCTGCGCCGTCCGGCGCGGGGCCTGGGCCTGATCGGCCTGCTGCTGGTGATCAGCCTCGGTGCGATGGCCGCCGTCCTGGCCCTGCGCGCCGCTCCCCTGGTCGGCGAGCGCCTCACCATCCAGCGCACGCTGCAGCGCATTGCCAGCCAGGGCCTGGAGAGCGAGGCCGCCATCCGTGCGGCCTTCGACAAGCAGCGGCAGGTCGATGCCGCCATCGTCAGCCTCGACGGCCGCGACCTGGAGATCCGCCGCGCGGACGGCCGCTTCCTGATCGACTATGCCTACGAGAAGGAACTGCCCCTGGTCGAGCCGGTGTCGCTGCTGATCCGTTTCCATGGCTCGGTGGCGCCCTGAGCCGCGCCGGGTCGCCTGACGTGCCCTCCCCCCGTCCCCCGGTCCGGCGCGGTGGCCCGCGGCTGAAGCCGCCGGCTCCTCCGCGGCCGCAACCCGCCGCCGCGACCACCGCCGAGGAGCTCCAGCAGCAGCTGGGCCACCGCTTCAGCGACCTCGGCCTGCTGCGCCGGGCGCTGACCCACAAGAGCTTCGGCAGCGACCACAACGAGCGGCTCGAATTCCTCGGCGATGCCGTGCTCTCGGCCGGGGTGTCGGTGCTGCTGTACCGCAGCTACCCGCAGGCCGACGAGGGCGAGCTCAGCCGCGTGCGGGCCCATCTGGTGCGGGAGGAGTCGCTGCACCAGATCGCCGTCGAGCTGGGCCTGCCCGCGCTGATCCGCCTGTCCGAGGGCGAGGCCCGCAGCGGCGGGGCGCAGCGCCCCTCGATCCTGGCCGACGCGCTCGAGGCGCTGATCGGCGCGGTGCAGCTCGATGCCGGCCTGGCCGCGGCCGCGGCCATGGTCGAGCGCCTCATCGCCCCGCACCTCGACCGCACCGCCACCGCCGCCTGGACCAAGGACCCGAAGACCGAGCTGCAGGAGTGGCTGCAGGCGCGCCGCGAGCCCGTGCCCAGCTACCGCATCGCCGCCACCCTGGGCCGCGAGCACGACCAGACCTTCGTCGTCGCCTGTGCGATCCCCACCCGCCAGATGGAGGTGCAGGGCGAAGGCCGTTCGCGCCGTGCTGCCGAACAGGCGGCCGCCCAGCTGGCCCTCGACACCTTGAAGGGCCGCTGAGCCCGCCGTCCCATGAGCCCCACCCCTGACGACCTGCCCGAGGACATGCTGCCGGAGGACGCGCTGCCCGACGAGCCGCCGTCCGAGGACGACGGGCCCGATCCCACCGCCGACGTGCTCGCCGCTGCCTTCGGCGCGCCCAAGGCGGGCGGCCCCGTCGGCGCGCCGGTGCCCACCCGCTGTGGCCATGTCGCCATCGTCGGCCGGCCCAATGTCGGCAAGTCCACGCTGCTGAATGCGCTGGTCGGGCAGAAGGTCAGCATCACCTCGCGCAAGGCGCAGACCACGCGCCACCGCATCACCGGCATCCGCACGGTCGGCACGGCGGCCGCCGGCGGCGCGCAGTTCGTCTTCGTCGACACGCCCGGCTTCCAGACCGAGCACATCGTCCGCGGCACCGCCACGCTCAACCGCAAGCTCAACAAGCAGGTGCAGGCCGCGGTCGAGGATGTGGACCTGGTGCTCTTCCTCGTCGAGGCCGGCCGTTTCGATGCGGCCGATGCCAAGGTGCTGGCCCTGATGCCGGCCGGCACGCCGGTCGTGCTGGTGGCCAACAAGCTCGACAAGGTCACGCGCCGCCAGGACCTGCTGCCCTGGCTGCAGGGCATGCAGGCGCGCCATCCCTTCGCCGAGTTCATTCCCATGTCGGCCACGCGTGAATCCGACATCGAGCGCCTGCTCGCCATCCTCACGCCCTACCTGCCCGAGCAGGCCTGGCTGCATGAGGAGGACGCGCTGACCGACCGCAGCGAGCGCTTCCTGGTCGCCGAGCTGATCCGCGAGAAGCTCTTCCGCCTGACCGGCGACGAGCTGCCCTACACCTCGACCGTCGTGATCGAGAAATTCGAGGAGGCCGCGCCCAAGGCCGATGGCACGCCGATGCACCGCATCGCCGCGTCCATCGTCGTCGAGCGGGATGCGCACAAGGGCATGGTCATCGGCGATGGCGGCGAGCGCCTCAAGCGCATCGGCACCGAGGCGCGGGTCGAGCTGGAGCGCCTGCTGGGCGCCAAGGTCTTCCTGGAGCTCTGGGTGCAGGTGCGCTCCGGCTGGGCCGACGACGAGGCCCGCTTGCGCGCCTACGGCTACGAGTGAGCTGCCGGCCCGGCCTCCGCGCATGAGCCCGGCCGCCGCCTCCGGCCGCGCGCGCGCCGCGCCGCGTGCGGCGCCGCCGCAGGCGGCCTACCTGCTGCATCGCCATGACTGGAGCGAATCCAGCCTCATCCTCGACCTGCTGGGCCGCGACGAGGGCCGCGTCGTGCTGGTCGCCAAGGGCGCCAAGCGACCGCATTCCAACTTCCGCACCGTGCTGCTGCCGCTGCAGCGCCTGCTGGTCGTACACGGCCGGCGCAAGCCGCAGCCGCTGGATGCGCAGGAGGAGGGCGGCGAAGTCCTGCCGCTCAGGAGCGCCGAATGGGCCGGTGGCCCGCCGCTGCCGCAGGGCCAGGCCCTGCTGGCCGGCTTCTACCTGAACGAGATGCTGCTCAAGCTGCTGCCGCGCCACGACCCGCACCCGCGCCTGTTCGACGCCTACGCCCTCACCGTGGCCGCCCTGGGCGCACGGCCCACGCCACCGCTGGCCCCGCTGCTGCGCGCCTTCGAGCTGCTGCTGCTGCGCGAGCTGGGCCTGCTGCCGGCCCTGGACCACGACACCCTGCGCCAGCGCCCGCTGGCCGAAGCCGATCCCGCGCAGCCCGCCGCCCTGCGGCCCGAGGCCGGCCTCGTGCTGCTGCCGCCCGGGGATGAAGGTCCCGAGCGCGCCCCGCCCGCGCTGCCGGCCGCGCAGTGGTGCGCGCTGGAAGCCGCCCTCCAGGCCCTGGCCCCGCAGCTCGGCGGCACCGAGCCGCCGGCCGGCGCCGCGGTGGAGCACGCCTTCGCCCACCTGCAGGCCGCCTGCGTCGCGCCGGCCCTGCGGCCGCTGCTGCGCGGGGTGCTCCACTACCATCTCGGCGGCCGGCCGCTGCACACCCGGCAGCTCATGGCCGATCTGGCCGCCCCCTGACGCCCCCGCGCTTCCTGCGCCTTCCGCGCCCCGCCCCCCGATGATCTTCGCCCCGGCCCCCGACGCCCCCCTGCTCGGCGTCAACATCGACCACGTCGCCACCTTGCGCAACGCCCGCGGCGGGCCCTTCCCCGACCCGCTGGCCGCTGCCCTGCTGGCGGTGGAGGCGGGCGCGGACATCATCACCTTCCACCTGCGCGAGGACCGCCGCCACATCCGGGACGAGGACGTCATCCGCCTCAAGCAGGCCATCCGGGCCCCGCTGAACTTCGAGGCCGCCGTCACCGACGAGATGCTGGACATCATCGAGCGTACCCGGCCCGAACATGTCTGCCTGGTGCCTGAGCGCCGCCAGGAAGTCACCACCGAAGGCGGGCTGGAGGTGGCCGGCCAGAAGCCGCGGCTGCGCGAGGCCTGCGCCCGCCTGGCGGCGGCCGGCTGCCGCGTCTCGCTCTTCATCGATGCCGATCCGGCGCAGATCGAGGCCGCGGCCGAGGTCGGCGCGCCCTGCATCGAGCTGCACACCGGCGCCTACGCCAACGCCTGGTGGGCGCAGGACGCGGCCGAGATGGCTCGCCTGCGCGCCCGCCTGCACGCCGGCCTGCAACGCGGCCGCGCCCTGGGCCTGCGCACCCATGCCGGCCACGGCCTGGCGCTGTGGTCGCCCGGCACCTCCCGGCCGACGCCGGAGGCGCCCAGCAGCACCGCCGTCATCGCCGCCCTACCCGAGGTGGCCGAGCTGCACATCGGCCATGCGCTGATGGGCCATGCCCTCTTCGTCGGCCTGGCCCAGGCCATCCGCGACTTCCAGGCCGAGGCCGTGCAGGCTCGCGCCGCGGCCCGCTGAACGGCTCGGGACCGATCCCGTGATCGTCGGCCTTGGCACCGACCTCTGCGACATCCGCCGCGTGCAGGCCGCGCTGGACCGGCGCGGCGCGCGCTTCGCCGAGAAGGTGCTGGGCCCGCAGGAGCTGGCCGTCTGGCGCGCCCGCACGGCCAAGGTGCCGCTGCGCGGCCTGCGCTACCTGGCCACCCGCTTCGCCTGCAAGGAAGCCTTCTCCAAGGCCATCGGCCTGGGCATCCACCACCCCATGAGCTGGCGCGCCTGCCAGGTGCTCAACAGCCCCTCCGGCGCGCCGCAGATCGTGCTGGGCGGCGCGCTGGCGCCCTGGTTCGCCGCCCGCGGCTGGAAGGCCCATGTCACCTTGACCGACGAGGGCGACCTGGCCTGCGCCTTCGTCGTCGTCGAGACCGATCCGGCCGCCGCCGCCCCCTCTCTGCCCTGAGCCCGCGCCCCCTCGGTGCCGGCCGGACCCTGCCATGACCGAAGCCCTCCACGCCCCCGTCGTCCTCGACATCGCCGGCACCACGCTGAGCGCCGACGACCGCCGTCGCCTGCGCCACCCGCTGACCGGCGGCCTCATCCTCTTCGCCCGCAACTGGCAGGACCGCGCCCAGCTCACCGAGCTCTGCGCCGCCATCAAGGCCGAGCGGCCCGATGTGCTGATCGCCGTCGACCATGAGGGCGGCCGTGTCCAGCGCTTCCGCACGGACGGCTTCACCCCGCTTCCGCCCATGCGGGCCTTGGGCGCCCTGTGGGCGCAGGACGGCAAGGGCGGCGAGGGCGCCGGCGTGATGGCCGCCACCGAGGCCGCCACCGCCTGCGGCTACGTGCTGGCCGCCGAGCTGCGCGCCTGCGGCGTGGACTTCAGCTTCACCCCCGTGCTGGACCTGGACCACGGCCCCAGCGGCGTGATCGGCGACCGCGCCTTCCACCGCGATCCGCGTGTCGTCACCCTGCTGGCGCGCAGCCTCATGCACGGCCTGCTGCTGGCGGGCATGGCGAGCTGCGGCAAGCATTTCCCCGGCCATGGCTTCGTCGCGGCCGATTCGCATACCGAGGTGCCGGTGGACCGGCGCAGCCTCAAGGCCATCCTCGGCGACTGCGCCAAGCCCTATGGCTGGCTCGGCCCCGCGCTGCAGAGCGTGATGCCGGCGCATGTGATCTACCCCAAGGTCGATGCGCGGCCGGCCGGCTTCTCCGAGGTCTGGCTGCAGGACGTGCTGCGCGAGCGCCTGGGCTTCACCGGCGCCGTCTTCAGCGACGACCTCAGCATGGAAGGTGCGCGCCGCGTGCCCGGCGTGCAGGGCGGCGCGGTGCTGCCCTATGCCGAGGCCGCCGTGCTGGCCCTGCAGGCCGGCTGCGACCTGGTGCTGCTGTGCAACCAGTCCCTGGTGGAGGGCGGCCAGCCGGTCGACGAGTTGCTCGATGGCCTGCAGGCCGCCGCCGAGGCCGGCACCTGGCAGCCCCAGCCCGACAGCGAGGCCCGCCGCCTCGACCTGCTGCCGCAGACCGCTCCGCTGCCCTGGGACGAGCTGATGCAGCACCCCGTCTACCTGAGCGCGCTGGACCGTCTGCCCTGAGGCGCCGGCCCCGCCCACCCCCCGTCCCGGAGCCCCGAGCATGTCGCTGCAGCCCACCCCCTTCCGCGCCGCCCTGGCCGGCCTGTTCTCGGCCCTGAGCTGGCCCCTGCTCTGGGCCCGCTTCGGCGGCGGCCCGGCCAGCTCGGGCCAGGTCGAGCTGATCGTCGCCACCCTGCTGCTGGTGGCCCTGCCGGCCCACCTCTTCGTGCTCGGCCTGGGCCAGGGTGCGGCGCCCGGCGGCCGGCTCGACCGCGCACTGCTGCTGCGCATCGGCGCCTGGCTGGCCGCCGCCGCCCTCGGCCTGCTGCTCGCTCCGCTGATCCCGCAGGCCGCCCCCGCCGCAGCCTGATCCGGCCGTGCCCTCCCATCCCGCCCCCGAGCTGCTGCATCTTCTCGATGCGGCCGGCCTCCAGGCCCTGCGCAGCGCCTGGGCCTGGCGCCTGGGCGAGGTCTGGCAGCCGCTGATGGCCAGCGTGATCGGCGACGTCTTCGTGCTCACCCCGGCCGGCAGCGTCTGGTGGCTCAGCACCGCCAGCGGCGACCTGGAGCAGGTGGCCGACAGCCCGGCCGATTTCCGCGCCCGCCTGTCCGATCCCGAGGCCCAGGACGAATGGTTCCTGCCCGGCCTCGTCCACGCCCTCCAAGAGCACGGCAAGACCCTGCTGCCCGGCCAGCTCTATGGCTACAGCGTGCTGCCCGTCTTCGAGGGCGGCAGTTTCTCGGTCGAGAACATGCTGCCCGTGGACGCCGCTGCGCACTACACGCTCAGCGGCGAACTGCTGCGCGCCGCAGCCCGCCGCCGGCCGGGGGAGGCGCTGGGGGCGGTGTCCCTGGGGGATTGAGGGGATTGGGCTGCTTGAGCCTCAGGCTCAGGGGGCGCAAAGACAGCAGGCTCCGGGGCGTCCATCAAAGGCATGTCCGCTGCAAGAGAGTCCTGAGCTAGTTGTGATGCTGCAATTGGTCACTGCAATTTGCTTGGGGACGATGTATTTGCCAGTGTTGCAAGAGCAGTCGCCAGGTTTACCTTGCGTTCCTCCGGTACCGTTCGAGCAAATTGCAATTGCATCGAGTGGCAGTGCTTCAGTTGCAGGAGTGGTTTCGAACGAAATGAGATCCTCCGACCCAGCTCGGAGAGAGCAGCTCCCCGACCCGACGATGGTGATCGTCGTTTTTCGTGTGCTGGCCTCCACCAAGCTGTTGTAGATGACGCGACCAGCGTCTGTGGTCAGATTGATTGCGTAGCCTGAGGTGCTGTTGCATGCAGGTTTGTTGCTGAGGCTGCTTGCGATGAAGGTCACAGCCCTGCCTTCGTTTGGATAAGTGACGATCTTCTTGATCACGCCTTGTGTTTGACTTGCCTGTGCAGATAGACATCCCGCAGCGCCGACACCTGTCAAAAGCATTGAGAAGAAAACCTTCAAAATTTTCTTGAGGTTCATCGAGATACTCCCTGAAGTTTGACGGCACCACCCAAGGTGCGCTTCGAGCTTAGCGCAGGAGTGGGCGTTCAAGCTGTCGCCTTGGTTTCGTATCCGTGTTGTCGTCCGACAGTCCGCGCAGGGACTCTGCCGTCTCTTGCGATGCCGTGTGCACGGGCTCCTACTGCGAATGGCAAGCATGCCCCGCATTCTTTGCTTGGTGCCGTTGTCCTCCCCCCGTCCTGAGGCGTGCAGTACCGCGTGCTGCTGGTCCGTTACGTAAGGGGCTCAGGCCGGCTGGAAGGCATAGCCCTCGCCCTGGGCGGCGATGCGGCCGAAGGCGGGGAAGGGGAAGTGGTAGCCGCCGACCAGGGCCTGCGTCTCGACCACGCGCTGCAGGGTGGCGCGGCGCACGCGGCGTGCGGCCTCGGCGTCCATGTCGAAGCTGACGGCCCAGTCGGGGTTGCGGGCGAAAAGCGCCGGCACATTGGTGAGGTCGGCCACGTAGACGAAGGTCTGGCCGGCGGATTGCAGCTCGAACAGGGTGTGGCCCGGGGTGTGGCCGAAGGCCGCGACCGAGCGCAGGCCGGGGGCCAGCTCGCTGCCGGGTGTGAAGCGCTGGAGCTGCCCGGCCGGCAGCTCGGAGAAGACGCGCCGCGCGAGCTGGAAGCCGCCGCGCTGGGCCTCGGGCCGGGCGTTCATCGCCGCCTCGTCCATCCAGAAGGCGTGCTCGGGCTCGGGCACCAGCACCTGGGCGCGCGGGTAGACGAGGCTGCCGTCCTTGCGGCGCAGGCCCTGGATGTGGTCGCCGTGGTAGTGGCTGATGAGCACGGTGTCGATGTCGCCGGGCTGGAAGCCCGCGGCGGCCAGCTGGCCGAGCAGGCGGCCGGTGCTCGGGCCGCCGTGTTCGCCGAAGCCGGTGTCCATCAGGATGCGGCGGCCGCCGCTCAGCACGAGGAAGGCGGTGAAGGGGATGTCGATGTGCCCGGTCGGCAGGCCCTGGCGGGCCAGCAGTTCGCGCACTTCGGCCAGGGGCGCGTTCTTCACGAACTCCTCGCCCAGGGGGCGGCGGGCGATGCCGTCGTTGAGGGCGATCACCTCGGCCTCGCCCACCTTCATGCGGCGGAAGCCGGGCGTGGGCAGGCTGGGCGTGCCCAGCTCGGCCGCCGCCTGGGCCCAGGCGCCCGGGGCCGCGAGCCAGGCCAGCGGGGAGACGGCGGCGGCGGACAAGCCGGCGGCAAGAAGGTGGCGACGTTGCATGGGGGCGGTGGCGGAGCCGGGAGTGGATCGGTGCCGCGATGATGCGGCCCACCCCCTGCCTTTGTCGGGCCCGGGATTTGGCGCCGGGACCTGTCCCCCAAAAGAACAAGGCCCCGCAAGCGGGGCCTTGGAGCGACCGGGCTGCCGCGGGGCCGCGGCGGCGGATCAGCCTTCGAAGGGCAGCTTGAGCTCGCCGAGGTCCTTGCGGGTCTCGACCAGGATCAGCGGGCCTTCGTCCAGCACGACCGGCGGCTTGGGCTCGCGCGGCACATGCACCGGCGCCGGGGTGGCGGCGATGGCGGCCTGCACCTCGGCGACCTTGGCGGCGTCCGACTGCACCCACTCCAGGCCGGCGCCGCGGGCGACGCCCTCAAGCTGCTCGATCGGCAGCGCGTAGCGGGGCAGGGCGGAGGCGCCAGGGGCCGCGCTCGGGCCTGCGGCGACGAGCGGCGCCGGGGAGGGCGCCTCGACCCGGGCATCGGCTGCCGTTTCGGCGACGGCTTCAGGGACGGCGTCCACCGCGGCTTCCGCCGGCAAGCTGGCGGGCAGCTCGGCCGGAGCCGCTGCGGCCACCGGCTCGGCAAGCGCGGCGTCCTTCACGACTTCGGTGGGCGGCTGGGGCGCGGCGCTCGTTTCGGGAGCACGGTCTTCCCACCAGGCTGCGGCCGCGGGGGCCGGCGCCGCGGCTTCCGCCGCGTCCGCGCGGTCGAGGGCGTCTTCGCGGCCGGCCTCGGCCGGGCGATCGCCCTCGGGGCGGGCCTCGCCGTCGCGGCGGCGGCCACGGCCCCCGCGGCGCGGACGGCGCGCTTCGCCGGATTCGCCGCCTTCGGCTTCACCACCGACCGGGGGGGCGGCTTCCTCGCGCGGGGGCTGTCCGATGGCCTCGGGGGCCGGGCCCTCCGCGACAGCCTCGCCGCCCTCGGCGACCAGGCTGTCTTCGCTGCCTTCCGGACGTTCGCCGCGTTCGCCGCGGCCCCGACCGCCACGACGGCGCCGACGGCCGTTGCGCTCGCTGGCCTCGGCCTGCGCGGCCGCGTCGGTGCCTTCGGCCGCCGGGCCGACGGCGCTCAAGGGTTCCAGCACGACGGCGTTGCCTTCCTGCAGGGCCTCGACCGGCGCGGCCACCTCGGTGCGGCGCTCGCCGCGTTCGGCACGCTCCCCGCGCTCGGCGCGTTCGCCCCGTTCCGGGCGCTCACCGCGCGGCGGGCGGCGGTCTTCACCCGCACGGGTTTCGGGGGCGGCTTGCGCATTGCCCTCGGTTTCGCTGCGCGGGCCGCGCGGGCGGCCGCCGCGGGCTTCGCCGCGTTCGGCGCGGTCCGGGCGTTCGCCACGCTCCGGGCGCTCGCCGCGCTCGGTCCGCTCGCCGCGTTCACCGCCGCGTTCGCCCTTTTCGCTGCTGCGACCGCCCCGACCGCCGCGGCGGTCGCCGTTGCGGCCCTCACGGCCCTCGGCCGGCTTGGCCGCGGTCGGGTTGCCGACCGGGGCTGCCGGCGCGGCGGGCAGCGCCTCCGGTGCTGCGGCCGGGGCGCCGAAGAGGCGCTTGAGCCAGCCGAAGAAGCCAGCGCCGGCAGCGGGTGCCGCCACGGCCGGGGCCGCCGCGACCGGCGCAGGCGCCGGGGCGGCGACCGGCGCCGTGGCCACCGGGGCCGGTGCAGGGGCCGCGACCGGCGCGGGCTGGTCGGGCAGCACGCCCTTGAGCACGGGCTCCTGCTTGGCCTTGGCCTTCTCGCGCCGGCTGATCGAGACCTCGTCGTCCGGCTCCTCGATCATGGTGTAGCTGGCCTGCAGGTTCTCCAGGCGCGGATCGTCGTGGCGCAGGCGTTCGAGCTTGTAGTTCGGCGTCTCCAGGTGCTTGTTGGGCACCAGCAGCACGGTGGTGCGCTGCTTGAGCTCGATCTTGGTGATCTCGGTGCGCTTCTCGTTGAGCAGGAAGCTGGTCACCTCGACCGGTACCTGCACGTGGACGGCGGCGGTGCCTTCCTTCAGGGCCTCTTCCTGGATGATGCGCAGGATCTGCAGCGCCGAGGATTCGGTGTCGCGGATGTGGCCGGTGCCGTTGCAGCGCGGGCAGGTGATGTGGCTGCCTTCGCTCAGCGCGGGGCGCAGGCGCTGGCGGCTCATCTCCAGCAGGCCGAACTTGCTGATGGGGCTGAACTGCACGCGGGCGCGGTCGTTGCGCAGCGCGTCGCGCAGGCGGGTCTCGACCTCGCGGCGGTTCTTGGACTCCTCCATGTCGATGAAGTCCACGACGATCAGGCCGCCCAGGTCGCGCAGGCGGGCCTGGCGGGCGATCTCGTCGGCGGCTTCGAGGTTGGTCCGCGTCGCGGTCTCCTCGATGTCGGTGCCGCGGGTCGAGCGGGCCGAGTTGACGTCGACCGAGACCAGGGCCTCGGTGTGGTCGATGACGATGGCGCCGCCGCTGGGCAGGTTGACCGTGCGGCTGAAGGCCGTCTCGATCTGGTGCTCGATCTGGAAGCGGCTGAACAGCGGCGCGTCGTCGCGGTAGCGCTTGACGCGATGCGCGGTGTCCGGCATCACGTGCAGCATGAACTGCTTGGCCTGCTCGTAGATGTCGTCGGTGTCGATCAGGATCTCGCCGATGTCCGCGGTGAAGTAGTCGCGGATCGCACGGATGACGAGCGAGCTCTCCTGGTAGATCAGGAAGGCGCCCTTGCCGCCGGTGGCGTCGTCGATGGCCGTCCAGAGCTTGAGCAGGTAGTTCAGGTCCCACTGCAGCTCGTCGGCCGAGCGGCCGATGCCCGCGGTGCGGGCGATCAGGCTCATGCCCTTCGGGTACTCGAGCTGTTCGAGGTTCTCCTTGAGCTCCTCGCGCTGCTCGCCCTCGATGCGCCGGCTGACGCCGCCACCGCGCGGGTTGTTGGGCATCAGCACCAGGTAGCGGCCGGCCAGGCTCACAAAGGTGGTCAGCGCGGCGCCCTTGTTGCCGCGCTCTTCCTTCTCGACCTGGACGACGAGGGACTGGCCCTCCTTGATCACGTCCTGGATGCGTGCGCTCTTGGCCTCGACGCCTTCCTTGAAATAGCTGCGCGCGATTTCCTTGAAGGGCAGGAAGCCGTGGCGGTCCTCGCCGTAATCGACGAAGCAGGCCTCCAGCGAAGGCTCGACGCGGGTGACGACGGCCTTGTAGATGTTGCCCTTGCGCTGTTCGCGCCCTTCGATCTCGGTTTCGAAGTCGAGCAGCTTCTGCCCGTCGACGATGGCCAGGCGCCGCTCTTCCGGCTGCGTGGCATTGATCAGCATGCGTTTCATCTGACATCTCCCGACCGCCCCCGGGGGGCGGTCGACTCGGCCCCGGCCGCTGCCCAGGCAGGCGGAACGGGGCGGGCGGCCTGCCGGTCCTCTCCGCGGGATGCGGACAGGGGCAGGCCCGTCGATGCACGAAACGACGTCAGACGCCGGAAGGAATCGCCCTGGACGATCCACCGAGCCGCAAGGCTCGACGGGGTCGCGTTGGCACGAGCGTCGCCCCGGGGCGGTGGGATCAGGATGCGCGGCCGGGCACGCGGGGCGGCTCGGCGGCGTCGGGTCGGCCCGGATCCTGGCGCGACGAGCCGCCGACGCCCCGCGCCGCACGGGGCGGGGCAGGGCGGCGGGCAGGCGCGAGGACGGGGTGGGTCGACTTCATCCGGATGGATCCGGTTCGGGGGCGGGACGCGGGCGACAGCCGCATGCAACCGGCCGGGTGGGCCGGGGCGGCGCGGCTGCCGCCGGGAAACCTTGTTTCGGAGGGTCTGGGCATCGGTTCTGCCGTTGCGGACCCGGATCCACCGTTCGCTTTGGGAGACGGTCTGACCGGGTCGACGCAGCGTTGCATCACCTCAAAGTGGCGCCACCAGCGGTGGCGCGGCGTCCGGGGCGCGGCGCGAGCGCCGGTAAACTCAGGCGAATCAAACACTTACGGCGCGCTTGTGGACCGACGGATTATAGGTGGCCGCAGCGCCCGTTCGAAGTCGCTGAATGCGGCCCCGCGCGGGGCTTCCACCGCCCCTTCCGCGCCCCGGGCGCCGGCCCCGGCCGCCCCGCGCAGCGCCGCGCCGGAACCGGCGGTGCAGTGGGTCGAGGTGGGCGAGGCGGGCGATGGCCAGCGGCTCGACAACTTCCTCATCCGCACGCTCAAGGGCGTGCCCAAGACCCACGTCTACCGCATCATCCGCAGCGGCGAGGTGCGGGTGAACAAGGGCCGCGCCTCGGCCGACACCCGGCTGGCCCGCGGGGACAGCGTGCGCCTCCCGCCGGTGCGGCAAGCCCTGCGCGGCGAGGCGGCCGGCGAGGCCCCGGCCCCGCCGCGCGAGTTCCCCGTCGTGCATGAGGACGAGGCCCTGCTGGTGATCGACAAGCCGGCCGGCGTCGCCGTGCACGGCGGCAGCGGCGTGAGCTTCGGCGTGATCGAGCAGCTGCGCCGTGCCCGCCCCGGCGCGGCGATGCTGGAGCTGGTGCACCGGCTCGACAAGGAAACCTCCGGCCTGCTGATCGTCGCCAAGAAGCGCCAGGCCCTGGCCCTGCTGCAGGAACAGCTTCGCCAGCGCGAGACCGGCAAGACCTACGCCGCCCTGGTGCAGGGCAGCTGGCCGGCACGGCTGAAGGTGATCGACGTGCCGCTGCACAAATACCTGGACAGCGAGGGCGAGCGCCGCGTGCGTGCCACCACGCCGGAAGATCCCGAGGGCAAGCGCTCGATCACCCTGGTGCGGGTGCTGCAGCGCTTTGCCGGTTACACCCTGCTCGACGTGACCATCAAGACCGGCCGCACCCACCAGATCCGCGTGCACCTGGCCGGTGCCGGCCATCCCATCGTCGGCGACGACAAGTACGGCGATTTCGCCCTCAACAAGGCCCTGGCGCGGGGCGAACAGCCCGGCGTCCCCCTTCGCTTCGAACGCATGTTCCTCCACGCCCGACGCCTGAGCTTCAGCCACCCGGTCCAAGGCGAGACCCTGAACCTGGAAGCCCCGCTGCCGCCGGCCTGCGCCGCCCTGCTGGCCGCGCTGCCGCCCGCCGCCGACCGGCCGGAGGCGGCATGAGCCCCGTCCCGCGCCGCTTCGAGCTGATCGTCTTCGACTGGGACGGCACGCTCTACGACTCCACCGCGCTGATCGTCCAGGCCTTGCGCGCGGCCTGTGCCGATGTCGGCCAGCCGGTGCCCAGCCCCGAGGCCGCCAGCCATGTGATCGGCCTGGGCCTGCACGAGGCCCTGCGCCAGGTCGCCCCCGGCCTGCCGGCCGCCCAGATTCCCGAGCTGGTGGCGGCCTACCGCGTGCACTACCTGGCCGAGCAGCACGGCCTGAGCCTCTTTCCCGGCACGGTCGACCTGCTCGACGGCTTGCGGGCCCGCGGCCACCGTCTGGCGATTGCCACCGGCAAGTCACGTCGCGGCCTGGACGAGGTGCTGGCCCTGCCGCCCGGTCAGGGCGCGCCGGCCGGGCGCCGGCTCGGCCACTACTTCGAGGCCAGCCGCACCGCCGATGAAACCCACAGCAAACCGCACCCGAGGATGCTGCTGGAGCTGATCGAGCACTGCGGCGTGCGCGCCGAGCACACCTTGATGGTGGGCGACACCAGTCACGACCTGCAGCTCGCCGCGAATGCCGGCACCGCGGCCCTGGCCGTGGGCTATGGCGCCCATCCGCCGGAGCAGCTCCGCACCCTGTCGCCCCTGGCCGTGCTGCCCTCCGTGCAGGCCCTGGACCAGTGGCTGCGCGACCACGCCTGAGACTTGCAAAGTGAGCGTGCACTCTTGGGGCAGGCCGCTCTGCCGCAGCGCAGACCTGCCCGAGCGCGGCGCGGCCCACCGCTTCGAGCTGCCGGGGGCCGACGGCCGCCCGCAGGCTGCCTTCGTGCTGCGCGTCGAGGGTGAGCTGCGCGCCTACCTGAACCGCTGTGCGCACCAGCCGACCGAGCTGGACTGGAACCCCGGCCAGTTCTGGGACGCCGAGGGCCGCGAGCTGATCTGTTCGCTCCACGGTGCGGCCTACGAACCGCGCAGCGGCCGCTGCCTGGGCGGTCCCTGCGGCCGGGGTCGGCTGCAGCCGGTGGCCGTGCACGAGCAGGACGGCTGGGTCTACGGCCCGGCCCCCGCAGCCGGCGGGTCGGCCGACGACAATGCGCCGAGCGCCCCGAACCCCCTTCCCCATGCACGCTGACGAAGCTTCCTCCCCCGCGCCGACGCCGCCGGCCGCCGTGCCAGCCGCCCCGCATCCCTTCGACGAGATGGCCCGCGTCTGGCTGGCCGACCGCAGGCGCGAGCGCCGCTGGCGCACGATCTGGCGTGTGCTGTGGCTGCTGCTGGCCGTGGCCGTCTTCGCCGGCACCCTGGCCGACGCCCGTCGCGCCAGCGCGCCGAGCGGCCCGCACACCGCGCTGGTCGAGGTGCGCGGTGCCATCGATGCCGAGGGCGAAGCCACGGCCGACGCCATCAACGCCGCCCTGCGCAGCGCCTTCGAAGACAAGGGCGCCCGGGCCGTGGTGATGCGGATCAACTCCCCCGGCGGCAGCCCGGTGCAGGCCGGCTTGGTCTATGACGAGATCCAGCGCCTGCGCAAGCTGTACGACAAGAAGCTCTATGCCGTCTGCGAGGAGCTCTGCGCCTCGGCCGCCTACTACATGGCGGCGGCGGCCGACGAGATCGTCGTCGACAAGGCCTCGCTGGTCGGCTCCATCGGCGTGCTGATGGACGGCTTCGGCTACACCGGCGTGATGGACAAGCTCGGCGTCGAGCGTCGCCTGCTGACGGCCGGCGCCAACAAGGGCTTCCTCGACCCCTTCACGCCGATGAGCGAGGCCCACCGCGCCTACGCGCTGGCCACCCTGGACCAGATCCACCAGCAGTTCATCGAGGCCGTCAAGGCCGGTCGCGGCGAGCGCCTGAAGATCACGCCCGACACCTTCAGCGGCCTGTTCTGGAATGGCCAGTCGGCCTTGCAGCAGGGCCTGGCCGACCGCATCGGCAGCCTCGACCAGCTGGCCCGCGAGGTGATCGGCGCCGAGGAAATCATCGACTACACGCCCAAGGAGAACCTGGCCGAGCGCTTTGCGCGCCGCTTCGGCGCGGCCGCGGGCGGGGCCGTGGTCGGCGCGCTGCGCGGGCTGCCGACGCTGCGCTGAGTCGGCAGCGCCCCGCCGCCGCGGGGCCTCAGCTGAGCTGCTGGGCCCGTTGGCGGGCCGCCTGCTCGGCCGCGAAATCGCCGAACTCGCGGGCGAGGTGGGCCTCGCCATGTTCGAGGATGAAGTAGCGGAAGGCCTCGGCCAGCGGCGACATGGTCTTGGCCAGGGTGTGGACCACATGCCAGCGCCGCACCAGGGGCAGGCCCTCGATGTCCAGCACCGCGATGCGCTTGCTGCGCAGTTCCAGGCCGATGGTGTGCAGGGACAGGAAGCCCAGGCCCATGCCGGCCATCACGGCCTGCTTGATGGTCTCGTTGCTCGACATCTCCATCACCACCGAGGGGCTGATGCGGACGTCGTCGAAGAATTGCTCCATGGCCGCGCGCGTGCCCGAGCCCGGCTCGCGCACGATGAAGCCCTGATTGGCCAGCGCCACCGGCGGCAGGCGGCCGTGCGCCAGCAGGGCATGGTCCACCGGGCAGGCCACCACCAGCGGATGCACGGCAAAGGGCTCGGCGCGGGTGGCCAGCTCCTTGGGCGGGCGGCCCATCACGGCCAGGTCGCATTCGTTGTCGTTCAGCGCGGCGACCAGGGTCTCGCGGTTGCCGACGAAGAGGCGGATGTCGATCTCGGGATGCTCGCTGCGGAAGCGTGCGAGCAGCTTGGGCAGGAAGTACTCGGCGGTGCTGACCATGCCGATCACCAGCCGGCCCGAGCGTAGGCCGCGGAAGCGCGCCACCGTGTCTTCGGCATCCTTGAGCGTCGCGAGGATTTTGCGCGCATGGACCAGCAGGTACTCGCCAGTCACCGTCAGGGACACGCTGCGGCCGGAGCGGTCGAAGAGCGGCAGGCCGACCTGGCCTTCCAGCTCCTTGATCTGCATCGACACCGCGGGCGGGGTCAGGTGCAGTTCTTCGGCGGCCTTGGCAAAGCTGCCCAGCCGCGAGGCGGCCGCGAAGCAGCGCAGCTGGCGGAGGGTGACATTGCGCATCGGGTGGGGGCTCGGGAAGGCGAATCGTGGGCCGAGGAGGAGTGGCCCGGCGTGTCCGGACGGCGCATAGGTCAGTCGCTCTTAATCGACCCTGCACTTCTTTTGACTGTACCTAAGCCTTCCGCGGACATATGGTTGCGCCATGCCGGAAGTAAGACCCTCCGGCGTCCGTTTTTGTGCCTGTTCCGGCTTCGGGGAATCGCCCGCGGTCGCCTCGCATTCCCCGGTGTCGGGAGGGAGCTGCGAGCCTCGGCAAGGACCATCCGGTCGTGCCGTGAGGAACTTGGCTGCGGGTCCCGTCGATGGTCACCCACCACGACTTCATCGGATCCCTGCCAGCACGACCATCGGGTCAACCCCGTCGGGCCGTGGTCCAGGCACGTTTTCTTCCGATCGGCCCGGCCGGGATGCAAGGCATTCCGGCCGGTGCTCGCCGGGTCGCCTTCCCCGCATCCGTTACGCTAGACGCCATCCGGGCGGCGCTCGCCCGCGAGGAGGAGACCGCGCATGCACCTGGGCCGCACCACGCTTTCGAAGTTCCTGATCGAGGAACTCCGGGGCGGCAGCGAAGCCCCGGACCTGGGGGCCCTGCTCGTGGACGTGGCCGCGGCCGTCAAGGCCATCGCGGCCATGGCCGGCAAGGGCGCCCTCGGCCTCCCGCCACCAGGTGCCGAGACGGCGGGGGGCGGACTCGAGCACCTGGCCCGCCAGACCCTGCTGCAGGCCTGCGAATGGGGTGGCCTGGTGGCCGGCATGGCCACCCCGGCGCTGGAGGCACCGTATGCGCTGCCGCCGCAGTACCGCCGGGGTCCCTTCCTGCTCCTCTTCGAGGCCATCGAGGATTCCGGCGACCGGGTGGGCAACGCTGCCGTCGGCACACTCTTCTCGGTGCTCCGCCATGCGGGCGAGGCGGTGCCGCAGGCCGAGGCCTTCCTGCAGCCGGGGGTGCGGCAGCTGGCGGCCGGCTATGCGATCTACGGCCCGGCGACGATGCTGGTGCTGACCGTCGGCCGTGGCACCCACGGCTTCACGCTGGACCGCGAGGTCGGCAATTTCATCCTGACCCACCCCGACCTGCGCATTCCGGCCGAAGGCGGCGAATGCGCGATCGATGCCAGCCACGAGCGCTTCTGGGAGCCGCCGCTGCGCCGCTATGTGCGCGAGTGCAAGGCCGGCCGCGCCGGCGAGCGTGGCCGGGCTTTTTCGCTGCGCTGGATCGACAGCACGGTGGCGGCCGTGCACCGCGTGCTGACCGTCGGCGGCGTGTTCATGGTGCCGCGCATGCGAGCCGATCCGGATGCGCCGGTCGACGAGGCCGTGCCCCAGGACACGCTGCCGCTGCACCAGCTCTGTGGCGTGAACCCGGTGGCCTGGCTGGTCGAGCAGGCCGGCGGACGGGCTTCCACCGGCCGGGGGCGCGTGCTGGAAGTCGAGCCCAAGGCGCTGCATGCGCGGGTGCCGCTGATCCTGGGCTCATGCGATGAGATCGAGCGCATCGAGCGCTACCACGCCGAGCACGACAGCGGTGCGGACGAGGCCTATGTCAGCCCGCTGTTCAACCAGCGTTCGCTCTACCGCGCCGAGGCCCGGCGGGGTCCGTCCCGCGGCTTCGGCCGCCAGCCCTGATCCTGAATCTGATTCCGCGAGTTTCCGGCCCATGTCCCGCCGCCATCCCATCATCGCGGTCACCGGCTCGTCCGGCGCCGGCACCACCACCGTGATGAAGAGCTTCGCGCACATCTTCCGCCGCGAGGGCGTGAAGGCGCAGATCGTCGAAGGCGATGCCTTCCATCGTCACGACCGTGCAGCCATGCGCGAGGCGGTGCGCGCCTCCGAAGCCGAGGGGGCGAACTACCTGTCGCACTTCGGGCCCGAGGGCAACCTGCTGCCGCGCCTGGCGCAGTGCTTCGCCGACTACGGCCGCGGCGGCGGCGGCGAGATTCGCAAGTACGTCCATGACGAGGACGAGGCGGCCGTGCATGGCGCGGCGCCCGGCTGCTTCACGCCCTGGCGCCCGATCGAGCCCGGCAGTGACCTCTTGTTCTATGAAGGCCTGCACGGCGGCTACGTGGGCCCCGACGCCGACATTGCCCAGCATGTGGACCTGCTGATCGGCGTTGTGCCGATCATCAACCTCGAATGGATCCAGAAGCTGCACCGTGACGGCACCCTGCGCGGCTATTCCAAGGAAGCCATCACCGAGACCATCCTGCGCCGCATGCCGGACTATGTGAACCACATCTGTCCGCAGTTCAGCCGCACGCATGTCAACTTCCAGCGCGTGCCGACGGTCGACACCTCCAACCCCTTCATCGCCGCCGACATCCCCAGCGCCGACGAGAGCATGGTGGTGATCCGCTTCGCCGACCCCAAGGGCATCGACTTCCCTTACCTGCTGTCCATGCTGCAGAACAGCTGGATGAGCCGCCCCAACAACATCGTCGTGCCGGGCGGCAAGATGGGCCTGGCCATGCAGCTCATCTTCACGCCCATGGTGCTGCGGCTGATGGACCTCAAGCGCCGCATCTAGCCGCCGCCCGAGCCGCCTCCCCGATGCGTCTGCGCCCCACCCCACGCCCGCCGCTGGCTGCGTTGATCTTCGACGTCGACGGCACCCTGGCCGAGACCGAGCGCGATGGCCACCGTGTCGCCTTCAACGAGGCCTTCGCCGCCTGCGGCCTGGACTGGCACTGGGACGATGCGACCTACGCCCGTCTCCTGGGCGTGACTGGCGGCATGGAACGCATGCTGGCCTGGTGGGCCGGACTGCAGCCCAAGCCGCCGCGGCCCGAGGCGATCGCCGCGATGCGCGAGGCGCTCCGCCCGGTGCATCAGGAGAAGACCCGGCGCTATGCCGACCGTGTGGCGCTCGGCCATGTGCAGCTGCGGCCCGGCATTGCGCGCCTGCTGCGTGAGGCGCACCGGGTCGGCATGCGCATCGCCATCGCCAGCACCACGGTGCCGGCCAATGTCGAAACGCTGCTGCGGCTGACGATCGGCCCCGAGGCGCCCGGCTGGATCGAGCAGCTCAGCGCTGGCGACATGGTGCCGCGCAAGAAGCCTGCGCCCGACATCTACCTGCATGCGCTGGAGCACCTCGGCCTGGCGGCCGATCAGGTGCTGGCGCTGGAGGATTCGCACCTTGGCCTGTCGGCCGCGCGGGCCGCCGGCCTGCGCTGCATCGTCACCCGTGCGCTCTACACCGAGGGCGAGGACTTCTCCGGGGCCTGGGCCGAGCTTGACCAGCTCGGCGAGCCCGGCGAGCCCGGCCGGGGCCACATCGACGGCCGGCCCTGGCAAGGCGTGGTCGACGTGGCCACCCTGCGCGAATGGGCCTTCCGGCCGGATTGGTGAGGCCGGTCCCGGCCGCTAGCCCGGCATGAGTGCCGCGAGCCGCTGTCGCAGCACCGGCACCCCCCAGTCCATGAAGGCCCGCAGCCGCGACGAAGGCCGCCGCCCGGCCGGATGCAGCAGCTGAACCGGCCGCGGGGGCGGCTCGGCATCCTGCAGCACGCGGACCAGCCGGCCGGCGGCCAGGGCCTCCGCCGCCTGGTAGCCCAGCACCCGCACCAGGCCCAGCCCGGCCTCGGCGGCGGCCAGTGCGGTGTCGACCTGGTTGGTGCTGAGCACGCAGGGCAGAGTCCGCTTCACCGTCTGGCGGCCGCGTGACAGGGTCCACTCGGGCCCCTGGCCCAGGCCGCTGAAGTGCACGCCGCGGTGCCCGGCCAGCTCGTCCGGCGTTTCCGGCCGGCCGTGCGTGGCCAGATAGGCCGGGCTGGCGCAGACGATGCGCGGCGTGTGCCCCAGCGGCACGGCGATCAGCGAGGAATCCGGCAGCTCGCCGATGCGGATGGCCAGGTCCAGACCCTCCTCCAGCAAGTCGACCACCCGGTCGAGCAGCAGCAGTTCGGCATGCATCGCGGGGTGCGCCGCCAGGAAGCCGTTGAGCACGGGCCCGACATGCAGGCGGCCGAACTGCACCGGGGCGGTCAGCGCAAGCCGGCCGCTGGGCTGCTGGCGGCGCGCGCTGAGCTCTGCCTCGGCCTGTTCGATGGCGGCCAGCACCTGGCGGCAGTGGGCCAGGTAGTCGCGGCCCTCTTCGCTGAGGGCCAGGCGGCGTGTCGTGCGATGCAGCAGGCGCACCCCCAGGGCCTGTTCCAGTGCGGCCAGCATGCGCACCACGGCCGGCGGCGAGCTGTCCAGGCTCTCGGCCGCGGCGCGCAGGCTGCCGCTGTCGACGATGCGCACGAAGGTCTGCATGGCGCGGAGCTTGTCCATCGGGAAGGCGGAAGGTGAGTGATCCGAGAAATGGAACGATGCATTGATGTTCAAGCCATTTGTTCCATCCTGCAAGACCATCACCATGCGGCCACGCCCGGAGTGCCCGGGGTTGAGGAGCTTCGATGGCCCATGCCCACGCCCAGATCTATGCCTCGGCCAGCGTCTTGGACGAGCAGCAGGCCCGCGGCAGCGCCGCGGCCCAGGCGCGTCGCCGCGCCGAGGCCGGGCCCAACGACTGCCTGGGCCCGCGCGAGATCGATTACCTGGCTGCACGTGACAGCCTCTACCTGGCCACCGTCAGTGCCGACGGCTGGCCCTATGTGCAGCACCGCGGCGGTCCGCCCGGTTTCCTGCATGTGCTCGATCCGCGGACCCTGCTGATGGCCGATCGGCCCGGCAACCGCCAGCACCTGAGCGCGGGCCATCTGCAGGCCGTGCCGCGGGCGGCGCTGATCCTGGTCGACTACCCGACGCGGCGGCGGCTCAAGCTCGTGGCCGAGGTCACGCTGCTGCGCCCCGACCAGGCCCCTGCCGCGGCCTCTGGGCTGCCCGGCCTCGACGGTGCCGAGCGCCTGATCCGCTTCGACCTGCGCGGCTACGACTGGAACTGCAGCCAGTTCATCACCCCGCGCTACCGCGCCGACGAGTGGCTGGCTGCCGGCCCCGAGACGGCGCCCGCCTGCCCCTGATCCCCCTGCACGGTCCAAGGAGACCCACGATGCGCCTGCACGACCTCACCCTTTCCGGCAACTGCTACAAGGTCCGCCTCTTCGCGGCCCTCATCGGCCAGCCGCTCACCCTGAAGCCGGTCGACTTCCTCGGGGGCGAACAGCGCCAGCCGGCCTTCCTGGCCCTGAACCCCTTCGGCCAGATGCCGGTGCTGGAGGACGAAGGCCGCGTGCTGCGCGACTCCCAGGCCATCCTGGTCTATCTGGCGCGCAAGCACGGCGACCCGGCCTGGCTGCCGGAGGACGCCGGTGGCCTGGCCGAGGTCATGCAGTGGCTCTCCACCGCCGCGAACGAGGTCCAGCATGGGCCCGCCGATGCGCGGCTCGCGCTGAAGTTCGGGCTGCCGATCGACCTGGCCGCGGCCCAGGCCACCGCCGCGCACGTGCTGGGTCTGCTCGATGCCCATCTGCAGCGCCACGACTGGCTGGCCTGCGGCCGACCGACCGTGGCCGACTGCGCGGTCTATCCCTACTGCGCGCTGGCCGGGGAGGGCGGCATCGACCTCGCGCCCTATCCGGCCCTGCGCGCCTGGTTCGACCGCCTGCGCGCCCTGCCGGGCTATGTCTCCATGCCCGGGCTCTGAGCCGGCGCGATCCCCCGCTGCGGCCTGCGGGCCGCGATCCAGGGCCCTGCAGCGCAGGGCCCTGCGTGGTCCCGCGCCGGAAAGCAAAAAGCCCGGTTCCTTTCGGAACCGGGCTCTCGCCATGCAGTGTTGGTAGGCGCGATTGGACTCGAACCAACGACCCCCACCATGTCAAGGTGGTGCTCTAACCAGCTGAGCTACGCGCCTGCAAGCCGATGACTATAACAGCATTTTCAGCCTTGTGCCTCAAACGCGTCGCGCCACGGTCACGCCCGCAATCTGCCGCACTTGCAGCAGGGTACTGTCCAGCCGGGCGGCATCGCCCACCTCCACCGTGAAGGTCATGGCCGCGATCCCCTTGTTGCTGTGGGTCGAGGCGCCGATGACATTGGTCTTCTCCTTCGCGAAGACTTCGGTGATGTCGCGCAGCAGGCCCGGCCGGTCATGCGCCTGCACGAAGACGTCCACCGGGTAGACCGCAGCCTCAGCCCCTGAGCCTGGCTTGCCCCAGGTCACGGGGATGACCCGCTCCGGCGCGCGCTGCTTCATCTGGCGGAAGTTGCTGCAGCTCTCGCGGTGCACGGCCACGCCCTTGCCGCGCGTCACGTAGCCGCCGATGCGGTCGGGTGGTGCCGGCTTGCAGCAGCGCGCCAGCGTGGTCATCAGCGAAGCGACGCCGACGACCAGCACCCCGCCGCCCTCGACGGCCGCCTCGCTGGCGCCCCGAGCCAGTCGCTGGGCCAGCAACTCGTCCGCGTCGGGCGCGGGCTCGCTCGGGCGCAGGGCCAGCTCGATCGGGCGCAGCGGAAACTCGTCCTTGCCGACGCCTTCGAACAGGGCCTGGGCATCGCGGAAGCCCAGCTGCGCGGCCAGTTCGTCGAGCTTGATGGTCGTGCGTCCCTCGCGCTGCAGCAGCTTCTCGACCGTCTCGCGGCCGCGGGCGATGGTCTGGGCCTGGGCGATGGCATTGAACCAGGCGCGCACCTTGGCCCGTGCCCGCGGGCTGGCCAGGTAGCCCAGCTCGGGGTTCAGCCAGTCCAGCGAGGGGCCGCCTTCCTTGGTTGCGATGATCTCCACCGTCTGCCCGCTCTGCAGCGGGGTGACCAGCGGCACCATCGCGCCGTCGACCTTCGCGCCGCGGCAGCGGTGGCCCAGCTCGGTGTGCAGGGTATAGGCCAGATCGATGGCGGTGGCGCCGGCCGGCAGCTCCACGATCTCGGCCTGCGGCGTGAAGACGAAGATGCGCTCATCGAACCAGCGATCCGGCACGGTGGCCGCTTCGGCGCCGCTGGCATCCGGCGCGGGCGCAGCCAGCTCGCGCTCCCAGGCCAGCAGCTGGTGCAGCACGGCCTTGCGGGCCTGGGCGAGCGGGGCCTGCAGGGTGTCGTCGGCCTGCACGCCGGCGTAACCGCGGGTGCCCGCCTCCTTGTAGGCCCAGTGGGCGGCCAGGCCGCTCTCGGCCTGCTCGTGCATCTCGCGGGTCCGGATCTGCACCTCGATCGGCCGCAGGCCGTCGGCCGGGTCCAGCACCACGGTGTGCAGCGAGCGGTAGCCGTTCGGCTTGGGCCGGGCGATGTAGTCGTCGAATTCCTCGGGCAGCGGCTGCCACAGCTCGTGCACGCGGCTCAGCGCGGCATAGCAGTCGCGCACGCTCGGCACGATCACGCGCAGGGCCTGCAGGTCGAAGATGCGGTCGATCGGCAGGCGCTTGCCCTGCATCTTCTTCCAGATGCTGTAGAGGTGCTTGGGCCGGCCCTGCACTTCGGCCTGCACGCCGCTGGCGGCCAGGGCCTCGGCCAGGCGGGCGCGGACGGTCTCGACGCCCGCCTCGCGCTCGCCGCGCTTGGCATCGAGCAGGCGGGCGATGCGCTGGTAGGCCTCGGGCTGCAGGAAGCGGAAGGACAGGTCTTCCAGCTCCCACTTCAGCTGCCACAGGCCCAGGCGGTTGGCCAGTGGCGCGAAGACCTGGGCTGTCTCCTCGGCCAGGGCACGCGGGCAGGGCTGCTTGCTGGCCGCGTAGTGGCGCAGGGTCTGCAGCCGCGAGGCCAGGCGCAGCAGCACCACGCGCAGATCGCGCGAGAAGGCCAGCAGCATCTTGCGCACGCGCTCGATCTGCGCGGCGCGGTGTGCCGCGCTGCTGCTCTCGCGCGCATCGGCCAGGGCGTCGCGGGCGCTGCGCTGCAGTTGCACCAGCTTGCGGGTGTGGCTGACCAGGCCGGCGTAGCCCGGCCCGAAGGTCTTGGCCACCACCTCTTCCGGCCGCGCCAGGTATTCGCCGGCGTAGACCAGGTAGGCCGCGGCGGCCACGCCGGGCGCCGCACCCAGGCCGAGCAGCAGCCCGGCCACGCCGTCGGCATGGGCCAGCGCGGCTTCGCCGGTGTCGAAGACTTCGCCGCTCAGCAGCGGTGCGGCGAAGGCCCGCGCACGGGCCAGCAGCTCGTGGGCTTCCTCGGCGGCCACGCCGACGGAGCTTGGGGTGTCCGGCGCATCGGCCAGTTGCACGATGGCCGCGCTGGCCGGGACGGAAGCGGGGGGAGGAGGCTGCATGCCCTGGGGGATGGCCGCTTCAGGCGGCGCGGAGGAAATCGGTGACAAGGGCCTGCTGGGCCGGATCGACCAGGGTCGGGGCATGGCCGACCCCGGCGAGATCCACCCAGCGGGCGCGCGGGCCGCGCTCGGTCATGGCCTGGGCGGTCTCGGGGCTCAGCAGATCGGATTCGGCGCCGCGCAACAGCAGGGTCGGCATGTCCAGGCGCTCGTAGCAGCCCCAGAGCCAGGCCTCCATGGCCGCGACCTGCTGGGGCGCCACCGCGCGGAAGGGCAGGGCGATGGCCGGGTCGTGCTGGGTGGTCCACGGCCCGGCGGCCTGCGGATCGTCGGCGGCGGTGCGCGGCTGCACGCTTGCGGCCTCGCCCGCACGCAGCGCGGCGGCCTCGGCGGGCGGCGTGTCGCGCAGGCGTTCGGGCAGCAGCTGATGCAGGCTCAGCGCGCGCCAGTCGGCCTCGCTGTGCGGGCCGAAGCCCAGGCCGATCGCGCGCAGCCAGGCCACGCCCTCGTCGAGGCTTGCGAAGCTCGGGCGCTCGCCGACGTAGTCGCCGATGCGGCCGATCGCCTGCGGGTTCAGCGTCGGGCCGACATCGTTCAGCACCAGGCGACGGATCAGGCCCTGGCCGCGGCCGTCGCGCATCGCGCCGACGACCATGCCGATCAGGCCGCCCATCGAGGTGCCGACCCAGTCCACCGGCCCCGCCGCCAGGCGGCCCAGCAGGGCCACCAGATCGGCCGCATAGGTCGGCAGGCCGTAGCCGGCCGGATCGGCCAGGCGGTCCGAGCGACCGCGGCCGACCACGTCCGGGCAGACCACGCGGTGCGTGGCCTGCAGCGTGCGGGCCAGCGCGTCGAAATCGCGCCCCTGCCGGGTCAGGCCGTGCACGCAGACGGCGACCGGCGCGGTGGACCCCGCCGGGCCGGTGCAGGGCCAGTCCCACCAGGCCAGGCGGTGCAGGCCGCGGGGGTCGGCACAGAGGAGGTGGTGCAGGGTCGGTTCGGTGCAGGGCATGGCGGCGGCGGGAAGGCGGTGCGCGGGATCGGCACGCAGGCGCCATGGTGCATCAAGCGCCGCGCCGCCCGTTCGCCGGGGTGGCAGGCGACTTGCAACGGCCTGCGGGAATAATCGACATCCATCCCCCGCGAGGCCGGTCGAGAAACGGTCCGCATCCATCCCCGACAGGAGTGTTCCCATGTTGTCAGGCAAGACTGCCGTCGTGACCGGCTCGACCAGCGGCATCGGCCTGGGCATCGCGATCGAACTGGCCCGCCAGGGCGCGAACGTGGTGCTCAACGGCTTCGGCGACAGCGCCGCCCCGCTGGCCGAGGTGCGTGCCCTGGCCGCGGCCGGCGCCCAGGTCGATTTCCATGGCGCCGACATGAGCAAGCCGGCCGAGATCGCCGCATTGATCGCCTTCGCCGAACAGCGCTTCGGCGCCGTCGACATCCTCGTGAACAACGCCGGCATCCAGCATGTCGCGCCGGTCGAGGATTTCCCGATCGAGAAGTGGGATGCCATCCTCGCGATCAACCTGAGCTCGGCCTTCCACACCATCCGCGCCGCCATGCCCGGCATGCGCGCGCGCAACTGGGGCCGCATCCTCAACATCGCCTCGGCCCACGGCCTGGTGGCCTCGGCCGGCAAGAGCGCCTACGTGGCGGCCAAGCACGGCCTGGTCGGCCTGACCAAGGCCGTCGCGCTCGAGACCGCGACCACCGGCATCACCGCCAACGCCATCTGCCCCGGCTGGGTGCTGACCCCGCTGGTGCAGAAGCAGATCGACGATCGCGCCGCCCGCGAGGGCATCTCGGTGCGCCAGGCCGAGCAGGACCTGCTCGGCGAGAAGCAGCCCTCGCTGCAGTTCACCACGCCGGCCCAGCTTGGCGAGCTGGCCGTCTTCCTGTGCTCGCCCGCGGCGGCCAATGTGAAGGGCCAGTCCTGGGCCATGGATGGCGGCTGGACGGCGCAGTAAGCGCCCCGTCGCCTGGCTCAGGGCAGCAAGACCACGCTGCCGCTGACGCTCACGCCGACCACGCCCTTGCCGGCTTCCACCGGCACCGGCGCGTCGGCAGCCATCACCGCCATCTCCGCACGGCGGAACATCGGTCGCGGCTGGGGCGCGCTCTCGCTGCCCTGCAGCCGGACCTCGCCCAGCGCATAGCCGGAGAAGCCGAAGGCCCTGGCCGTGTCGGCTGCCTTCTGGCGGAAGGCAGCGATGGCCTGGGCGCTGGCCTCGGCTTCGTGGCGGCGTGCCGTGTCGCGTGCGATCGAGGGGCTGACGCCGATCACGTTCAGGCCGCCCAGCCGGCCGGCGGTCTGCGCGATGCGTGCGCTGTCGCGACCTTCCAGCACCAGCTCGGCCTGGCCCTGCCAGCCGCTGATGCGGCCGTCCTTGCCGTAGCGCGGGCTCAGGTTGAAGCCGCCGGTGCGCACGATCAGGGCATCGCCCTCGGCCGCGGCCCGGGCGGTCTTCAGCGCGGCCTCCAGCGCCTGCTTCAGGGCGGCCTGCACCTGGGCGGCGTCGCTGCCCTCGCGCACGGCCTGCAGGGTGAGGGTCAGCCAGTCCTGCGCAACCTCCAGCTGCGACTCCGCCTGCAGGTGGACCACATTGCGCGGTGCCGTGGCCTCGGCCCGCGTCGGCCCGCTCAGGGCCAGGCCCAGGGCCAGGCCCAGCAGCAGCGGGTGGAGGGGGCGGAAAGGGCTCGACGGCATGCGGTTCTCCAGGGTTGGGAGCCGGTGGACCGCACGCGGCGGAGCCGGTTCCGTGGACGATCCGGCATCCTGCCCGGCCCTGCCGCCGCGCGTGCCCCCGCGGGGCTGGCAAGATATGTAACAAGCCGATCCCGCCGCGCGGGCCGTCGGCGGCGATGCATACCATGTCGCGCCCCCTGCGCCCATCCCGGGTTGCACGGAACGCCCGAACAATGACCGCCGAAGCCAAGACCCGTCCCAACCGCATCGTGGTCGTCGATGACGATGCCCGCATCCGTGACCTGCTGCGCCGCTACCTGGCCCAGGAAGGCTTTGATGTGCTGCTCGCCGAGGATGGCAAGGTGCTCACCCGCACCCTGACCCGCGAGGCCGTGGACCTGATCGTGCTGGACCTGATGCTGCCCGGCGAGGACGGCCTGTCGATCTGCCGCCGCCTGCGTGCCGCCAACGACGCGACGCCGATCATCATGCTCACCGCCAAGGTCGAGGATGTGGACCGCATCGTCGGCCTCGAGGTGGGCGCCGACGACTACCTGCCCAAGCCCTTCAACCCGCGCGAGCTGCTGGCCCGCATCCATGCGGTGCTGCGTCGCCGGCCGGCGCCCGAGGCGCCGGGGGCCCCGTCACGAGAAGCCCAGGCGGTCAGCTTCGGCCCCTTCGAGTTCGACCTGACCCTGCGCCGCCTGACCCGCGACGGTGAGAGCATCCCGCTGACCACGGGCGAGTTCTCCATGCTCAAGGCACTGGTGCGCCACCCGCGCCAGCCGCTGGGCCGCGACAAGCTCGCCCAGCTCGCGCGGGGCCGCGAGTTCGAACCCTTCGACCGCAGCCTGGACGTTCAGGTCTCGCGCCTGCGCAAGCTGATCGAGCCCGATCCGGCGCAGCCGCGCTACATCCAGACGGTCTGGGGTGTCGGCTACGTCTTCGTGCCGGACGGCTCGTCCTGAGCCTTCGCTGCCGATGCGCGCCGCGCCCGAGCCCGTTCGCACCGAAGCGCCCCCGGACGCGATGCCCGCAAGCGGGGAAGGCGCGCTCACGGCGGCGTCCCTGCCGCGTCCTGCCGCGCTGCGCCTGGGGCCGGTTCGCCGGCTGGCGCTTCGCCTCGGCCTGCCGCGCAGCTTCAGCCTCTTCGTCCGCACCCTGATGCTGCTCGGTCTGCTGCTGGTGGCCGAGCTGGCCTTCTGGCTGCCCGCGCTGCGCGCGCTGGACACCGAGCCGCGCCGCGCCCTGGCCGCCCAGCACATCGCCAGCGTCGTGCAGCTCACCGAGGCCGCGCTGCGCGACACCGATCCGATCGACCGCGTCGCCCGGCTGCATGCGCTCGGCGTCGGTGGCCTGCGCGTGCGGCCCCGCGAGGCGGACGATCGCGTGACCGCCTACGGCATCGACCGCGACAGCCATGCCCTGGTGCGTGCGCTGCAGGCCCGGCTGGGCCCCGAGACCCTGGTCGCCCGTGCCGTCGACGATCAGCCCGGCCTCTGGGTCGGCTTCATGATCGGTGCGGATCCCTGGTGGCTGCGCAGCGAGATGCCGCCGCCGCCGCATCTGCCGCGCAGCGCCTGGGACTGGCTGCCGGGCGTGCTGGCCCTGCTCGGGACCGTGCTCGCCTCGGCCCTGATCGCCATGCTCATCAACCGGCCGCTGCGCCGCCTGTCCTTCGCGGCCAGCCGCTTCCGCGGCGGCGAGTACGAGGAATCGCGGCTCGACGAAGACACCCCGACCCGTGAAGTCCGCGAAGTCAACCGCGGCTTCAACCGCATGGCCCGCGAACTGGCCCGGGTCGAAGAGGAGCGCACCGTGATGCTGGCCGGCATCAGCCACGACCTGCGCACCCCGCTGGCCCGGCTGCGGCTGGAGGCCGAGATGAGCGTGGCCGACGACGAGGCCCGCCGCCACATCGCCGAGGACATCGACCAGCTCGACGCCACCATCGACAAGTTCATGGACTACGCGCGCCCGGGCGGCCCGCGCCTGCAGCCCGTGCATCTGGCCGGGGTGATCGACCGCGAGATCGCCGCGCTGCGCGACAGCCCGCTGATCCGCGTCGTCTCGCGGGTGGCCATCGACACCCGGGTGCTCGCCGACGAACTGGAACTCGGCCGGGTCTTCGCCAACCTGTTCGAGAACGCGCGCCGCTACGGGCGCAGCGCCGACAGCGGGATGGCCGAGGTCGATGTGGCCTATGCGCGCAGCGGGCCCTGGGTGGAGATCACCGTCAGCGACCGCGGCCCCGGCGTGCCTTCGGCCATGCTGGAGCGGCTGACCACGCCCTTCTTCCGCGGCGACGTGGCGCGCACCGCCGCCACCGGCGCCGGTCTCGGCCTGACCATCGTCGACAAGACCGTGCAGCGCATGGGGGGCCGCTTCCAACTGAACAACGGCGAGGCCGGCGGCCTGGTGGCCACCCTGAGGCTCAAGCGCGCGGCCTGAGCGCGGCCCCCCGCGGCTCAGGCGCCGCCGACGTTGCGCATCCAGTCGGCCGTCTGCGCGAAGGCCTGGGCCAGGCGCGGCTGCATCGCCTCGGCCACCCCGCAGTCCCGCATGGCCTGGGCCATGCAAGCCAGCCACTGGTCGCGTTCCCGGATGCCGATGCGGTACGGCAGGTGCCGCGCGCGCAGACGCGGGTGACCGTAGCGCTCGATGTAGTGGTTCGGTCCGCCCAGCCAGCCGCAGAGGAACCAGAACAGCTTGTCGCGCGCGCTCTCCAGCGTCGGCGGGTGCACGGCGCGCAGGGCGGCGTAGTCCGGCTCCAGATCCATCAGGTCGTAAAAGCGGTCCACCAGCTGGCGCACCGGCGCTTCGCCGCCCAGCAGGTCGAAGGCGGTCTGCGCGTGCGGCGGGCGGTCGTCATGGTTGGGCAGCATGGGCCCAAGTGTCGCCCAGGCCGGCCCGACCGCCCGCCTCAGTCCGGCGCCAGGCGCCGCGCGAGCGGCCCGAAGGCCTGCGCGGCCGGGCTGCCGGGCAGGCGCTCGATCAACAGCTCGCGGCGCTGCACGGCCTCGCGCACGGCCGGATCGGCCGGAATGTCACCGATCAGCTGCAGCTGCACCGGGTGCCCGGTCATCGGCAGCACGTAGCGGTCGACCACGGCCTGCAGCTGCGCCGCAATGGCCCGGCCGTCGCCGCTGCGCGCCACCTGGTTGATGACCAGGCCCAGACGCTCGCGATGCTGCTGGTGCGCCAGCACCTTCAGGGTGGCGTAGGCATCGGTCAGCGCGGTCGGCTCGGGCGTTGCCACCACCAGCACCTCGTCGGCCAGGGAGATGGTGTAAAGCACCACGTCCGAGATGCCCGCCCCGGTGTCGAGCAGCACCACGTCGAAGAGCGGCCGCACCTGCTCGATCACGCCGAAGAGCTGCTCGCGCAGGTCGGGCGTCAGCCGCGAGTACTCGACCAGGCCCGAGCCGGCCAGCAGCACGGTGAAGCCGCCGGGGGCCGGCAGCAGCGCCTCCTCCAGCACGCTGCCGCCAGTGAACACGTCGTGCAGCGTGCGCTGCGGCGCGAGGTTCAGCACCACGTCGAGGTTGGCCAGGCCCAGGTCGGCGTCGAGCACCAGCACCCGCAGGCCGCGGCGGCTCAGCGCGGCGGCCAGGTTCGCGCTGACGAAGGTTTTGCCGACCCCGCCCTTGCCGCTGGTCACGGCCACCACGCGGGCGGGCCGGCCGGCGCCCAGCTCGGCGAAGCGCGCGGCCTTGCCCTCGGGCGGCGCATCGTCGGGTCGGGGGAAATCGGTCGGCACGGCAGGCATGGTGGGAATCGGGGGAGGAGGCGTCAGGGGGGAGGGCGAGCTCGGCGTCATTCGGCGGCGGCCCCGGGCCGGGCCGTCGGCGGCGCCGACGGCGGCGTGCCGAAGAGCAGGGCCCGCTCGTCCGGGCTGACGCGGGCCAGCGCCGGCTGCAGGCTGCTCGGTTCGAAGCAGCTGCGGTTGCGGCCTTCGGCCTTGGCGCGGTAGAGCTGGGCGTCGGCGCGTGCCAGCCAGTAGCGCGCGGCCGAACGCACCCAGGCCGGCGCGTAGGCCCCGCCGACGCTGACGGTGATCCGCAAGCTGTCGCCGCCGGGCAGCGGCAGGCTGCGGCTGGCGAGCCGGGCACGCACCCGCTCGGCCACCGCCTCGCCGAAGGCGGGCGGGCAGTTCGGCAGGATCAGCGCGAATTCCTCGCCACCGATGCGCGCGACCGTGTCCATCGGCCGCACCGCCTGCTGCAGGGTCTGGGCGACGGTCTGCAGCACGCGGTCGCCGACCGGGTGGCCGTGCAGGTCGTTCACGCGCTTGAAGTGGTCCAGGTCCAGCAGCAGCAGCAGGGCCGATTCCCCGCTGCGGGCCACGCGGTCCAGCTCGCGGTCCAGCGCCAGCTCGAAGCTGCGGCGGTTGAGCGCACCGGTCAGCGCGTCGCGGCTCGACAGCTCGCACAGGCCGTCGATCAGGGCCTGCAGCCAGGCGATCTCGCCGCTCGGGCCGGCTTCGGGCAGCGCGATGCCAGCCCGTTGCAGCAGGGCCAGGGCATGGGCCAGGTGCAGGGCGCGCGGCGTGTCGGCGGGCGGGGGGAGGTCGGCCAAGGCAGAACCCGGAGGACGGAGGGCAGGGCGGACAGGGCGCGGCCCGTCCCGGGCCCCGCCGGTGCGGGGCGCCGTGGCCAGTCTAGGCCGGGCGGCCCGGCGCCATCGGGCAATCTGGCCGGGCGCCACCCCGCAGTTCCCGGCCTGTCGCAGCCATCAAGCCGGACAGACTTGTTGCCGATAAGCGGGGGGTGCCGTCTCCCGCGGCCTGCCCTGGACCCGCCCGATGAGCCTTGCCCTGAGCGTTCGCGAACTGCCCCATCCCGCCGAGCGGGAGTTCGTCTTCGGCCCGGCCGACTTCGAGCGCGTGCGCCGCCTCATCTACGCCCGCGCCGGCATCAGCCTGGCCGAGAGCAAGCAGGCCATGGTCTACAGCCGCCTCTCGCGCCGCCTGCGCGAGACCGGCCACGAAAGCTTCGCCGACTACCTGCAGTGGCTGGAGCAGGCCAGCGGCCCGGCCGCCGAGGACGAGTGGCAGGCCTTCGTCAATGCGCTGACGACCAATCTGACCGCCTTCTTCCGCGAGGAACACCACTTTCCCGTGCTCGCCGAGCGCCTGCGCGCGCTGCGCGGCACGCCGCGCCTCTGGTGCGCGGCGGCCTCCACCGGCGAGGAGCCCTACTCGCTGGCCATGACCCTGGTCGAGACCCTGGGCCCCGGCACCGGCGGCCGCATCCTGGCCACCGACATCGACACCCGCGTGCTGGCCACCGGCCAGCGCGGGGTCTACGAGCACGAGGCCCGCGGCCTCAGCCCCGAACGGCGCGCGCGCCACTTCCTGCGCGGCACCGGCGCCAACGCCGGGCGCATCCGCATCAAGCCCGAGCTGGCGCGGCTGATCGACTTCCGCCCCTTCAACCTGATGAGCAGCGCCTGGTCGCTGGGCGAGCCCTTCGACGTCGTCTTCTGCCGCAACGTGATGATCTATTTCGACGCGGCCACCCAGCGCCGCGTGCTCGAAGGCATCCACCGCGTGCTCAAGCCGGGCGGCCTGCTCTTCGTCGGCCACTCCGAGAACTTCGGCGATTCGCGCGACCTGTTCCGCCTCCGCGGCAAGACCATCTACGACCGGGTGGACGGCTGAAGCCGCTCCGCCCTTGCGATGAACGGATCCCCCCGATGAGCCTGGCTGCCGCCACCGCCCCCCCGCCGACCGGCCGTTCCGAGGAGCGCCTGCAGCGCCTCAAGGCCCTGCCGCGCAAGCCCGGCCAGGCCGGCTTCTTCTTCTACGACGCGCACTTCCGCACCGAGGCCGTGAAGGTGCTGCCCGGCGAGTACTTCGTCCATGACGAGGACCTTCTCATCGTCACCACCCTGGGCTCCTGCATCGCCGCCTGCCTGTGGGACCGCGAGCGCCGCATCGGTGGCATGAACCACTTCATGCTGCCCGAGCAGAACGGCGTGGGCGCCGGCCTGGACGGCGGCCGCTACGGCAGCTTCGCCATGGAGCTGCTGATCAACGAGATGCTCAAGCGCGGCGCCTCGCGCCTCTCGCTCGAGGCCAAGGTCTTCGGCGGCGGCGCCGTGCTGGGCGGCATGACGACGATGAACGTCGGCGAGCGCAACACCCGCTTCGTGCTCGATTACCTCAAGACCGAGCGCATCCCGGTGATCAGCCAGGACGTGCTCGACATCTACCCGCGCAAGGTGGCCTTCTTCCCGGCCAGCGGCCGCGCCATGGTCAAGCGCCTGGCCGCCACCGCCGCGCCCGATCTGCTGGCCCAGGAACGCGCCGCCGCCAAGGCCCCGGTGCCGGCCGCCAGTGCCGCCGGCTCCATCGACCTGTTCTGAGCCCAGGGACGAGGAGACTCCGCATGAACCCCATCCGTGTCGTCGTCGTCGACGACTCCGCCCTGGTGCGCAGCCTGCTCACCGAGATCATCAACCGCCAGCCCGACATGCGCTGCGTCGGCGCCGCCGCCGACCCGCTGGCCGCGCGCGAGATGATCCGCAGCCTGGCCCCCGACGTGATCACCCTCGACGTCGAGATGCCCAAGATGGACGGCCTGGACTTCCTGGCCCGCCTGATGCGGCTGCGGCCCATGCCGGTGGTGATGGTCTCCACCCTCACGGCCCGCGGCGCCGAGACCACGCTGCGCGCGCTGGAGCTGGGGGCGGTCGACTTCGTCGCCAAACCCAAGATCGGTGTGGCCGACGGCCTGCGCCAGCTGGGCGCCGACATCAGCGAAAAGATCCGCGCCGCCGCCCGCGCCCAGATCCGCAAGGCCCCGCTGCCGCTGCCCGCCGTGGCCGCACCGGCCCCCGCGGCCCCGGCCGCCGCGGCACGGCCCATGGGCCGGCTGTCGACCGAGAAGATCGTCTTCCTCGGCGCCTCCACCGGCGGCACCGAAGCCACCCGCGAGGTGCTGACCCGCCTGCCGGCCGACTTCCCCGCCGTCATGATCACCCAGCACATGCCGCCGGGCTTCACCACCAGCTACGCCCGGCGCCTGGACAGCCTGTGCCGCATCCGCGTGGCCGAGGCCGAGGACGGCCAGCGCGTGCTGCCCGGCCATGCCTACATCGCTCCGGGCGGCCTGCACCTCAGCGTGGAACGCAGCGGTGCCAACTACATCGCCCGCGTGCAGGACGGCGAGCCCGTCAACCGCCACAAGCCCAGCGTCGAGGTGCTGTTCCACAGCGCGGCCCGCGTCGTCGGCCCCAATGCCCTGGGCGTGATGCTGACCGGCATGGGCGCCGACGGGGCCCGCGCCATGCGCGCCATGCGCGAGGCCGGCAGCTGGAACGTCTGCCAGGACGAAGCGAGCTGCGTCGTCTTCGGCATGCCGCGCGAGGCCATCGCCGCCGGCGCGGCCCATGCCGTGCTGCCGCTGGGCCAGATCGCCGAGGCGCTGACCGAGCAGCTGCGCAGCACGGCTGGCCTGTCGCTGAACCGGGTCTGAGCCCGGCCGCGCGCAGCGGCTCAGAGGCCGACGGTCAGATTCACCCAGGCCTCGGGCAGGACGCCCAGCACCCAGGCCTCCAGCACCTTGTCGGCCCCCGTCAGGATGGCCACGCCCATACCGCCCAGCAGCAGCGCGAAGCCCTTCTTCACCGCGTCCACCCGCGCCAGCACCGCGCCGCGCATGCGGTTGAAGCCGCTGCGCGAGGCATAGGCCGCCAGCACCAGCGGGATCGCCGCGCCCAGGCCGAACACGCCCAGCACCAGCCCGCCGCGCAGCAGCCCGCCCTCGCTGGCCACCAGCGTCAGGGCCGAGGCGAGCAAGGGGCCCGAGCAGGGGCTCCAGACCAGGCCCAGCACCCCGCCCAGCAGCAGCGCACTGCCCAGCGAGTTCCCGCCCAGCCGCGAGGACGCCGCCTGCGCCGTGCTGGCCAGCGGCATCATCCATTCGGTGAAGCGTGCGCTCAGGGCCGGCACCCACATCACCACCGCAAAGGTGATCAGCAGCAGCGCGCCGGCCACCCGCACCGTGTCGCCGTCGATGCCCAGCGCCGGCCCGGCCACGCCGACCAGCATGCCGATCAGCGCGAAGGACAGGGTCATGCCCAGGCCCATGGCCAGCGGCGCATGGCGGTTGGCCTGCATCGCGCCGCCCAGCACCAGGGGAAGCAGCGGGAACACGCAGGGCGAGAGCGTCGTCAGGCTGCCGGCGCCCAGGCTCAGCCCGAGCTGGGTAAGGGACAGTGCCGCCATCACCGGCTCCCGGCGGTGGCCGTGGCCAGCGCGGCGCGCAGGCCGGCGGCCTCCGTCACGCCGCCGACGCGCTGCGTCTCCGTCGCGCCGCGGAACACCACCAGCGTCGACTGCACCCGCACGTTCAGCCGCTTGCGCAGCGCCTTCTCGGTGTCGTAGTCGGCCACCAGCACCGTCACGTCCAGGCCAGGCTCGGCCTGCAGCTGCTTCAGGCTGCGTTCCTGCGCGACGCAGGTCGGGCACCAGGGCGCATGGAAGTGCACGGCCACCGGCTTCTGCGCCGCCTGCAGGCTGCCCAGCCGCGCTTCGCTGTAGGGCTGGATCTCCAGCGCCAGGGCATGGCCGCCCCACAGGGCGAGGGCGAGGAACACGGGCAGGTGACGGCGGAACATGGGCAACTCCGGGGGATGGGCATCGCAGACGATGCGGATGCCCGGGAGTCGCAGCAGGGCCGGCCGGCCTTACAGCCCGGGCGAGGCCGGCCCGGCAAGATCGTTCACGCCTTCTCAGTCGGCCGTCTGGTAGCGCGGTGCCGGCGTGTTGGCCGAGAGCTGGGGCAGCAGGGCGGCACGCGCCGTCTCGTAGGCCTGCAGTGCCGCTTCGCTGTGCAGCGAAGGCACGGTGATCAGTTCACCGCGGTCGAAGCCCCGCAGGGCGGCATCCACCATCGGCTCGGCGCCCATCACCATCTCCGGCGGCAGATGCTCCACCGGCAGGCCGCCCTTGGCCCAGAAGGGCGTGGCCGTGGCGCCAGGCAGCACCGCCTGCACGCGCACGCCGCGGGCCGACAGCTCGTGATGCAGCGAGCGGCTGAATGCCGTCACGAAGGCCTTGCTGCCGCCGTAGACACCGTTCAGCAGCTCGGGCGCCAGGCTGACGATCGAGGAGATGTTGATCACCGCACCACCCCCCCGCGCGACCAGGCCCGGCACCACGGCATGGCTCAGCCGCATCAGCGCGGTGATGTTCAGCTCGATCATCTGGGCCATGCGCTCCACATCGCTTTCAAGCAGCGGCAGGTGCGTGCCCGCGCCGGCGTTGTTCACCAGCAGGCTGATCTGCGCGTCCTCGCGCAGCCGCTGCGCCACCTTCTCTTGCCCCTCGCGCTGGGTGAGGTCGGCCACCAGCACGTCCACCTGGCGGCCGGTGTCGCGCTGCAGTTGCACGGCCTGCTCGGCCAGGCGCTGGGCATCGCGGGCGACCAGGATCAGCGCGTGGCCGCGGCGGGCCAGGCGGTCGGCATAGACCGCGCCGATGCCGGAGGAAGCGCCGGTGATCAGCGCGGTGCCAAGCGAGGGGGAGGGGTGCGAGGGGGCCATCGGAAGCTCCTGAGGGAAGAGGGGAACAGGGCTTCATGATCGGATTCGCAGCGCATGTCGTAAATGACGCATACAGTCATGAATCAAGACATCACCTGCCAACCCATGCACCGCCTCGGCTACATCGTCTCGGACGGCTTCCAGCTCATGGCCCTGGCCACCCAGGCCGTGTTCGAAATGGCCAATCACCTTGCCGGCCGGCCCTGCTACGACCTGGCCTGCTACAGCGCGGCGGGCGGCCTGGTCATGTCCTCCAGCGGCATCCCGCTGAGCACCCGGGCCCTGGGCGCCGCAACCCAGGCCGACACCTGGCTGGTGGCCGGCGTGCTCGATCCCCTCGCCCACGAACCCGACGAGGCCGTGCTGAAGCTGCTGCGACGCGCCCTGCGCCATGCGCGCCGCGTGGCCGGCCTCTGCACCGGCAGCTTCGTGCTGGCCCGCGCCGGCCTGCTGGACGGTCGGCGCGCCACCACCCACTGGGCCCACGCCGCGGCCCTGCAGGCCCGCCACCCCCGCGTCCGCGTCGAGCCCGACCGCATCCATGTCGTCGACGGCCCGATCTGGACGTCCGCCGGCATGTCCGCCGCGCTCGACCTGGCCCTGGCCCTGGTCGACCGCGACCTCGGCCCCGAGGTGGCCACCGGCGTGGCGCACCGCCTGGTCATGCCGCAGCGCCGCCTGGGCGGCCAGTCCCAGCATGCCGAACTGCTAAGGGTCGCCCCCAAGTCCGACCGCATCCAGCAGGCGCTGGAACATGCCCGCACCCACTTGAAGCAGCCGCTGTCCGTCGAGACCCTGGCCGAAGTGGCCCGCCTCAGCCCACGCCAGTTCAGCCGCGTGTTCACCGCCGAAACCGGCAGCTCGCCGGCCCGTGCCGTCGAAGGCCTGCGGCTGGAGGCCGCGCGACTGATGATCGAGCAGAGCCGCCACCCGCTGGACGTGGTCGCCCGCGAAACCGGCTTCCGCGACCGTCGCCACCTGCGCGAAGCCTATCTGCGCAAGTTCGGCGTGCCGCCGCAGCTCTCGCGCCGGAGCGCGCGCGGCGCAGGCCCCGCCGGGACGGATGGACGCTGAGACTGCGATGACCGAGCACATGCGGCCAGCGGCTCAGCTTGACGTCCAGTGCGCGCTGGGGCGCTGCATGTTGTCCCTGCAGCAAGACGAGCACCTGCTCAAGGCCCTTCTGGCGCAGCACGAACGAACCGGGTCGATCGACACGCTCGACGCGGAGCAGGCCGCGAGGCGCGACAGGCTCGCAAACCTCACCCTCGGCAGCCTGGCGAAGGTCCTGTTCGAGACCGTGGTGGTGCCCGAGGGTTTCGAATGCGAACGGCTGCCCACGCATCCGACGCCCCCCGATCAGCCCCTCTTCGCGATCAGCTTTCGTCTGGCCTTCGCACCCGACCGGCTGGCGGATCTGCGCGCCCAGGTGGAAGAGCTGGTGCTGATGCGCAACGAGCTGGTGCACCACTTCATCCAACGCTTCGACCTGTGGACAGACGAAGGCTGTGCCACCGCCCTGCGCCACCTCCAGGACAGCCACGCGCTCATCCGCCAGCACCACGAGCAGCTGCGCGAGTGGATCCACAGCCTGGATGCCAGCAGGGCGCAGGCGGCTGCCTTCCTCGCATCCAAGGCCTTTGAAGATCTGTTCGTCAACGGCATCGCGCCGGATGGCCACATCGCATGGCCGGCCAGCGGCATCGTCTGCGTGCTGCGCGAAGCGGCTCGAGCCCTGTCCCAGGACGGGTGGACTCCGCTGGCCGCCGCCCGTGAGTGGCTGCGGGCCAGGCATCCCGAGCAGACCCCGGAAAAGTACGGTCGCCGGAGCTGGCCGCAGGTCTTGCACGACTCCAGGATGTTCGAGCTGGTCTACCGCCCGCAGGAGGGTGGAGCGAAGGCCGCATGGTTCCGCGAGCGTCCCGTGCGAGGGTGATGGGCTGCTGCCGGTTTCATGGACACCTTGCTTCGGTGGAAGATGGAACCGGAGGTGACGTATGAGGACGAGACGACTGTTCAGTCGCGAGTTCAAGCTTGAAGCGGTGAAGCTGGTCCAGGAGCGGGGCGTGGCGGTGGCGCAGGCTGCCCGCGACCTGGAGGTGCATGAGAACGTGCTGCGCAAGTGGATACGCGAAGCGTCGGCGGACCCGGCGCAGGCGTTTCCCGGGCAAGGGGTGATGAAGCCCGAGCTGGCCGAGATTGACCGGCTGCGCAAGGAAGTTGCCAAGCTCAAGATGGAGCGCGACATCCTGAAAAATGCCGCGGCCCACAACGCCTGAGGACTCCCTGTGAAGTTCGAGTTCGTGGCAAGGCACCGGGGGGCCTGGCCGGTCAACGTGATGTGCGGGGTGCTCGGTGTCTCGGGGAGCGGCTTCTATGCGTGCCTGACCTGTCCGCGCAGTCAGCACAGCCTGGAGGATGATGTGCTGGGCACGCATGTCCGGCACAGCTTCCTGAGCAGTGACCGCACATACGGCGCACGGCGTGTCCGGCACGACGTGCTGGAACTGGGGATGCACTGCGGGCTGCATCGCATTGAGCGCCTGATGCGGACGCAGGCCCTGCCAGCACGGCCCCGACGGTGAGGATGACCCAAGGACGATGGCACGCGCAGCGAGATTGCCGACAACGTGCTGGACCGTCAGTTCCAGGCCGACGGACCGAAGAGGAAGTGGGTGGCCGACTTCACCTACATCTGGACGGCCGAGGGCTGGCTCTAAGCGTCGGTCGTGATGGACCTGTACTCACGCAGGGTCGTGGGCTGGTCGATGCAGTCGAGCATGACATCGCAGCTGGAGGCCAATGCGCTGATGATGGCCGTCTGGCGCAGAGGCAGACCGCAGGATCTGCTGCACCACTCGGACCCGGGCAGTCAGTACACGAGCGAGCACTTCCAGCGCCTGCAGGCCGAACAAGGCACCAAGTGCGGCATGAGCCGGGGCGCAGAGGTATGGGACAACTCGGCCATGGAAAGCTTCTTGAGCAGCTTCAAGACCGAGCGCACAGCGCGCAAGGTGCACCGTTCGCGAGAACATGTCAGAGCAGAAGTGTTCGACTGCATCGAACGCTTCTACAACCCGACGCGCCGACACTCGACACTGGGATATCTCGGCCCCGGTGCAGTTCGAGGAAGCGTGAGAAGCCTAGGTCGGTGTCCACGGAATCGGCAGCAGCCCAGTCACCGGACGATCTATGGTACGGACCGTGCTTCGGTGGCTCTGCAAAACGATACGACGCCACAAGCATGGTTGATTGCTCAACAGATCATCCGAATCATCGATGCAACATCACTCTTATGGCAGATTGCGCCAGCGAAGTGGGTAGACTCAAGCGTATTTGTGCTTGCCACAGCAGTTGGGTGATGTCCAACGCGACACGCCAAGTCACCCTAAAGATCAAGTCTGCGACTTCAATTAACTAGGCAACATGACCATCTGACAGTCCGCGGTCTACTGTTGCATGCACTTTGCGCTAAAAATCATTGCGAATATGGACTACCGAAGAGAAATTGATGGCCTGCGCGCACTGGCAGTCGTGCCCGTAATTCTGTTTCATGCGGGTTTTGAAGTCTTTGGCGGTGGATTCATAGGCGTTGATGTATTCTTTGTAATCAGCGGCTACCTGATCACTTCTATCCTTTTAAAGGACTTGGAGCGCGGTAGCTTTTCCATCTTAGATTTTTACGAGCGGCGTGCTCGCCGGATTCTCCCGGCTCTATTCTGGATGCTTTTGGTGTGCCTGCCCATGGCTTGGCTTTGGCTTTTGCCGGGAGACGCGAAAGAATTCTCCCAGAGCTTGCTCGCCACTTCACTTTTTGCCTCAAACGTGTTCTTCTGGCAGCAAAGCGGGTATTTTCACGCTGCCGCAGAACTAAAGCCCCTTCTGCACACCTGGAGCTTGGCCGTAGAAGAGCAGTATTACGTCATCTTACCTCTCTTTATGCTGAGCTGCTGGCGGTACGGGAAGCGCTGGATAATTGGTGTGCTGGGCAGCATTGCGGCCATAAGCATGATACTTGCAGAGGTGGGGTCAAGGACTCATCCAGACGCGGCGTTTTATTTGGTTCCAACCCGCGGCTGGGAACTTTTGATGGGGGCACTTGCTGCGTTCTATCTATCTCAGCGCGAGCGGCATCCTGTGAGTCCCGCGATGAGGGAGGGAGCTGGTTGGCTGGGTATAGCAATGATCGCGGCAGCCATTCTGATTTATAACAAGACGACTCGCTTCCCTAGCATATACACTCTGCTGCCAACCGTAGGAGCCTTGCTGATCATTCTCTTTGCAACCCAACAAACACGATCCGGTCGTTTCCTCGGCAACAAGGCATTCGTCGGCATAGGCCTGTGCAGCTACAGCGCCTACCTTTGGCATCAACCCCTTTTCGTCTTCGCTCGCCACGCAGAGGCTGTGGAGCCAGGCAAATTGGCCTTCGGTGGACTGGCTTTACTTTCAATGCTTCTCGGCTGGGCGAGTTGGCGCTTCATTGAGACACCGTTCAGAAATCGGGAGCGACTTACTCGTCGAAACCTGGGAATATTTTCCTTCGTGGGCCTAGTGATTTTCGCTTGTGTTGGCGGGTTAGGTAGCATGCTGGCCAAAACCTATGAAGAATATTGGCCAACTCGGTTCCCTAAAACTCAACAAACATTCTATCGAAATATCATAACTACATCTCAGGGCTCTCAAAATTTCTTGGCGGCAGAAAGCGGCAAACAGAACTTGACCGCCTGTCGATTTAATGTCAGCGAGCTGGATTCAAAAGTCGGGCGAACCCTTCTTGAATGCCGTGCGACCCACGGCCCCGGCTTTCTGGTGCTTGGTGATAGTCACGCAATCGACCTCTTTGGGGTTATAAGCTCGCGCTTCAACAATCCCTTTATAATTGGTCTGACCAGCGGAGGCTGTCGGCCGCACACCCCGCACAGGAACTGCCAATATGCAGCAGTAAAAGCTTTTGTGCAGTCCCATCCTGAAACCTTCAAGCACATTATTTACGAGCAAGCCGGCTTTTATCTGATGCGTGACGCTCGCGGCAATGAAGGCGCACGGACGATGTTCACAAAGATACCTCATGATCAGGCTGTGCCCATCAGTGGCTATGATAAGGAAAAAATTCAGGCCACACTCGATTATCTTGTTGAATTGGCGGGCGTCACACCAGTGACTTGGTTGCTGCCCAGGCTAGAGCCACATATTTCACGACGCTTCCTCATTCAGCAGGGTTGTCACTATCGCTATGGCCTGCGACCCAACCTGGCAGATCTGTTCGACGGACTGGAGCAGGAGATAAACTCAGTTGCCGCTGCGCATCCAGCGCCCCCCAACTTTCGCTTACTTTCACAAAATCGTTTGATGAAATTTGTTTTGCCGGATGATCTGGCAAACTGTGATGCCATCTACTGGTCAGACGGAGACCATCTGTCAAGCGCCGGTGAAATCCGCTTTGGCCAGCGTTTGCCGCCGGACTTTTTGAATCCACCCAACTCAACGCACTGAACCAGACCGGTTGCGCCGAGCAAACAGCCTGAACCATGCATTACAGAAGAGAAATTGACGGGCTGCGGGCGCTGGCCGTCGTCCCAGTCATCCTTTTTCACGCCGGCTTTGATGGGCTGAAGGGGGGGTTTGTCGGAGTGGATGTTTTCTTCGTGATCAGCGGTTATTTGATCACGACCATCATCACTAGAGATCTGGACGCTGGGCGTTTCTCAATTATCGATTTCTATGAGCGACGAGCACGACGCATTCTTCCGGCGCTTTTTTTGGTGCTGCTTGTAACAGCGGCAGCAGCTTGGCTGTTGATGCTTCCCAGCGACCTTGCCGGTTTTGCGAAGAGCTTGGTCTCTGTTGTAATATTCTCCTCAAATATTCTATTCTGGCAGGAGAGTGGCTATTTTGATACATCAGCAGAGCTCAAGCCGCTATTGCACACATGGAGCTTGGCGGTCGAAGAACAGTTTTACGTCCTCTTCCCGCTGTTCTTGATGCTGGGGGGGCGCCTTGGTAAGCGACTCACCTTTGGGTTGCTTGTTTTTTTCCTGATTGCGAGTTTCGCTTTTGCGCAGTGGGCCACCAACGCGAAGCCAGTGGCGGCTTTTTATCTGTTGCCGAGTCGAGGCTGGGAACTGCTGATCGGGGCTGCTGCAGCTATTTATATTAATTGGTCGAGGCGACCGACCCATCCGCAGTGGATCGATGGGGCGCTAAGTTGGCTGGGCATGATGTTGCTGGTTTTTGCCAATTTTAATTATAGCAAGATCACGCCATTTCCAGGTTTGTATGCCGCAGTTCCCACCGTGGGCGCGGCGTTGGTCATTGTATTTGCATCCCCGCGGAACATGGTTGGGCGCTTGTTGGGGCAATCCATCTTTGTTGGGATAGGATTGGTTAGCTATAGCGCCTATCTCTGGCATCAGCCACTATTTGCATTGGCGCGATACCGAACCGCCACAGAACACGGTTCGTCATTGCTGTTATGGCTCTCGTTGGCCTCATTTGCACTAGCGTATCTGACTTGGCGTTATGTGGAGGCGCCCTTCCGAGACAGACATCGCGTCAGCCGACCGAAAATTTTTCTCGGTAGCTTAGTTGGTGGCCTGTTCTTCTTGGTGATAGGAGTTGCTGCAATTGCAACCAGAGGCTTTTTGGATCATTACTCCAGTTATCGTCTCAGCGACAAGCAGGCCAGCCTGCTTAAGTATTCAAACTATGAGAGCACTGAGGATTTCGTGCGCAGCACCCGTTACGGGAGTTGTTTCTTTGGTACACAACTAGACTCATTCGACTACTTCGATCGAGTTAACTGCCTGAGGCTCTCGAGTCAGCAGCCGAACTATCTTCTTATAGGTGACTCACACGCAGCTCACTGGGCAGGTGCAATACGTAATATCTTCCCGAACGTGAACCTGCTGCAGGCGACGGCCTCAGGCTGTCGGCCGCTTTTCCGCTACGACGGAGCCAAGCGTTGCACGGATATGGTTCGCTATATCTACGAAGAGTTCGTTCCACGACATCGGATTGACGGCATCATCCTGTCGGGAAGATGGGGCGCGGATGAAGTCATGGCTCTCCGCGAGACCGTGGACCGGCTACGTCCGTTGGTAGGCGAAGTCATCGTGTTCGGCCCTACTGCTGAGTACCGAAAATCACTTCCGCACATTCTGATCAACGATCCGGCGCTGGGTGAGTTGTGGTCCTCTTATGCCAGCAACTTCAGAGTCAAGGACCGGGGCCAGGTCGTGCGACAAATCGAGGCAGCACTGGTAGGCTCGGGGGCAACATACATCGACATCCAGGCCGAAGTCTGTGACGCAAACCGTTGTCGGGTCCTTGCAGATGAAATGCAACCCATGGTTTGGGACTACGGTCACTTCACAGCGCCCGGAGCAGAGTTCATCATTCGTAAGCTTAAGAATGAGGGACAACTTCGGCTGGGAGTAGACAGGATAGATTCGCAGGTCAGCCCTGTTGAGCTAGCACCCTCTGCCGTCCAATCTTTGCGTTGAGGTTGACTGTTATCGTTGGTCTATTCCGTCAAGCATGGTCGCATCTTATTAATCAGAATCCACAGCCATGCCCCGAATCTGCCGCTCGCGCGTCGGCGCGGTTCGTGCCGCGCGGCTGAGCGGACTGCATAGCAACTCGGTGAGGTCAATGTGCGAGTTGAAGTGACTTGCCCCCCTCCTGCCGTACCAGCCTGAAGCAGCAGGAGTCCGCCAACCCGGGGAATGGACGACATGAAGAAGCGCAGCGGTGCAGGTCATCGGGCGCCCCCCAAGCAAGCCGGTCGGCATCCGTCGGCCACCCGGTGGCACGGTGCAGGCGTGTGGGTCGGACGCCAGGGTTTTCCGGTGATGAAGCGAATTCGCGTGCCCTGCTGAAAAGCATTCGTTTGCCCGCCCGGGATCGGGTCTCCACCATCGCGCCCCAACTCAACAGGGTAGGCAGGAGACGGATCATGGTCTGGCAACAGGTGTACGACCCGATGGGCAGCATGGTGGTCTCCACCCTGCTGGCCGCGATTCCGGTGGTGGTGATGCTGGTGGCGCTGGGCTTCCTGCACATCAAGGCCCACATCGCGGCGGGGATGGGGCTGGTGGCCGCCGTGGGCGTGGCCGTGTTCGCCTACGGCATGCCGCTGGGCATGGCGGGCAATGCCGCCTTGCTCGGGGGGCTGACCGGCCTGTTGCCGATCGGCTGGATCGTGCTGAACATCATCTTCCTGCATCAGCTGACCGAGCAGAACGGCAGCTTCAAGGTGCTGCAGGACTCCATCGCCGGCATCACGCAAGACCGGCGGCTGCAGCTTCTGCTGATCGCCTTCGCCTTCGGTGCCTTCTTCGAGGGCGCGGCGGGCTTCGGCACGCCAGTGGCGGTGACGGCGGCGATCCTGATCGGCCTGGGCTTCTCGCCGCTGGCCGCCTCGGGCCTGAGCCTGATCGCCAACACCGCGCCGGTGGCTTACGGCGCGCTCGGCACGCCGGTGATCACGCTGGCCAAGGTGCACGGCTACGACGTGATGGAGGTGTCGGCCATGATCGGCCGCCAGTTGCCCTTCTTCAGCCTGCTGGTGCCCTTCTGGCTGATCTGGGCCTTCGCCGGCCGCAAGGCCATGTGGGAGATCTGGCCGGCCATCCTGGTCACCGGCGCCAGCTTCGCGCTGTCGCAGTTCCTGGTGTCCAACTACATCGGTCCGGAGCTGGTGGACGTGATCGCGGCGGTCGTCTCGATGAGCTGCCTGGTGGCCTTCCTGCGCGTATGGCGCCCCAAGACGATCTGGACCTCGGTCTCACTGAAGGGTCATGAACAGGACGGCGGAGCCGGCCAGGTGCCGACGGTGCCCAAGCGCCACCCCACGGCCGATGTGGTCCGCGCCTGGTTGCCCTGGGCCATCCTGACGGTGTTCGTCTTCGTCTGGGGCCTGCCCGAGGTGAAGAAGTTCTGGAACGGCATCTGGGCGCCGGCCTTCCCCATCGAGGGCCTGCACAACCTGATCGAGAAGATGCCCCCGGTGGTCCCCGCGCCCCACAAGGAGACCGCGGTCTACACCTTCGGCCTTCTGTCGACCACGGGCACCGGCATCTTCCTGGCCGCGCTGGTGGGCGGGCTGGCGATGAAGTACAGCCCGGTCCAGCTCCTGGCCACCTTCTTCCGAACGATCTGGCTGGTGCGCTACTCGTTGCTGACCATCGTGCTGATGCTGGCGCTGGGCACGCTGACCCGCTACTCGGGCACCGACACCACGCTGGGACTGGCCTTTGCCAACACGGGATGGCTCTATCCCTTCTTCGGCACGCTGATGGGCTGGATGGGCGTGGCGCTGACGGGCTCCGACACCGCGAGCAATGTGCTCTTCGGCGGCATGCAGAAGGTGGCGGCCGAGCAGCTCGGCCTCAGCCCCAACCTGATGGGCGCGGCCAACAGCTCGGGCGGCGTGATGGGCAAGATGATCGATGCACAGAGCATCGTGGTGGCCAGCACCGCCACGCGCTGGTTCAACCATGAGGGCGACATCCTGCGCTACGTCTTCTTCCACTCCATCGCGCTGGCCTGCCTGGTGGGTGTGCTGGTCACCTTGCAGGCCTACGTCTGGCCCTTCACGCTGATGGTGATTCACTGAGCCGGGAGCAGCGCATGCGTCTGAACGATTGCCACAACCTGCGCGATTTCCGCGAGCTGGCGCGCCGCCGGCTGCCGGGCCCCATCTTCAACTACATCGACGGCGGCGCCGACGACGAGAGCACCACCCGTCGCAACACCGCGGCCTTCGAAGCCTGCGACCTCGTGCCCAGCGTGCTGCGCGGGGTGAAGGAGGTGGACCTGTCGGTCACGGTGATGGGGCAGAAGCTGGCGCTGCCCTTCTACTGCTCGCCCACTGCGCTGCAGCGCCTCTTCCACCACCGCGGCGAGCACGCGGTCGCCGCGGCGGCAGCCGGCTGCGGCACGATGTTCGGCGTGTCCTCGCTGGGCACGGTGAGCCTGGAGGAGCTGCGCCGCAAGCACGCCACGCCGCAGGTCTACCAGTTCTATTTCCACAAGGACCGCGGCCTCAACCGGGCCATGCTCGAGCGGGCCAAGGCCGCCGGGGTCAATGTGATGATGCTGACGGTGGACAGCATCACCGGCGGCAACCGCGAACGGGACAAGCGCACCGGCTTCTCCATTCCCTTCCGGCTCACCTTGACGGGCATGGTGCAGTTCGCGCTCAAGCCGATGTGGGGCATCAACTACCTCGCCCACGAGCGCTTCCGCCTGCCGCAGCTTGACGGGCACGTCGACATGGGCGGCGGCAGCATGTCCATCGGCCGCTACTTCACCGAGATGCTCGACCCCTCGATGAACTGGGACGATGTGGCCGAGATGGTGAAGCTGTGGAACGGGCCGTTCTGCCTGAAGGGTGTGATGTCGCCTGCCGATGCGCGGCGCGCGGCCGACATCGGCTGCAACGGCGTGATCGTCTCCAACCACGGGGGGCGCCAGCTGGACGGCTCGCGCTCGGCCTTCGATGGCCTGGCCGAGGTCGTCGACGCCGCCGGCGATCGTCTCGACGTGATGATGGATGGCGGCGTCATGCGCGGCACCCATGTGCTCAAGGCCCTGTCCCTGGGTGCCAAGGCGGTCGGCATCGGCCGCGCCTACCTCTACCCGCTGGCGGCCGCCGGGCAGCCGGGTGTGGAGCGCGCCCTCCATCTGCTGCGCGACGAGCTGGAGCGCAGCATGAAGCTCATGGGGTGCACCTCGGTGGCCCAGCTGTCGCGGGCGAATCTGCGGCTGCGCCCGGCCTGAGCGTCCGGCTCATGCGAAGGCCGCCCTCAGCCACGCCAGGAAAGCTGCGACCTCCGGACGTTGCGCGTGCTCATGCTGCACCAGGGCGTAGTAGGTGCTGGCTGCCGGCACCCCGATGCCGAACAGCGGCTGCAACTGTCCGCTCTCGGTCCATCGCTCGGCGACCCGCCTTGTGCACAGGGCGACACCCAGGCCGCTGGCCGCCGCCTCCAGCAGGATCCCCAGGTCGGTGAAGCTCGGGCCGCGTGCGGGTTCGGGCCAGCTCAGGCCGGCCGCCACAAACCAGGGCCGCCACGGCAGGAGCGGGCTGCGCAAGAGATCGGCCCGCTTCAGGTCCTGCGCTTGCACCAGGGCCCGCTTGCTGACATAGGTCGGCGTGGTCAGGGCCACCGTCTCGTCCTCGAAGAGCTTGATGCTCATTCGCTCGTCGAAGCGGCCCGAACCGAAGCGGATGTCGATGTCGCGGCGCTCGGGTTTGTCCTGCATCGGCGCCTCCACCGCGACCTCGATCTCGATGTCGGGCCGATGGCGGTAGAAATCCGGCAGCCGGGGGATCAGCAGGTTGCGTGCAAAGGTCGGCGGAGCGCCTACACGCAGGCGCAGCTCAGGCGGCTCCTCGTCGCGAGCCAGTGGCGCCAGCTTGTCGAAGGCTTCGTGCACCTTGCCGAGATAGCGCTGGCCTGCCGCACTCAAGCGAACCCCGGTGGGCGATCGGTCGAACAGCAGCTCGCCCAGCTGCGATTCAAGCTGCCGGATGCGATGGCTCACTGCGCTGGGCGTGACGCACAACTCGGCGGCGGCCTGCGCGAAGCCGCCCAGCCGCGCCGCGCTCTCGAACGCCAGCAGCGCGTGAATTGGCGGCAGTCGCCTGGGGTGCGCCATCTCACTCCTTCGTGGCTTCAGAGGATCGCCCTCGCCCGCAGAAGCGCCGGATGCTAACTGCCCCGGGATCCGCGCTGACAGCGAGCCGCTCGCCACAGGTCCTCCCGCGCAGCGGCCCGGAAACATCTCAATCCAGCACCGGGACGGCGCTGAATCGCGCAGCACGTTCCGAGCTCACTCCCACTCTATTGTCAACAGGCGGGTAGCGCTCATAGGTGTGAACGAACCTTTGTCGGCCGCAAACAGGGCCGATACCGACATTTCTACCGTCGCTGAACGGAGCTCAGGTGCACCGATCTTATGACCTTCGGCGATGAAGCCCGCGAAGTTGCCGCCTTGAGGGCAGAAGCAGCGCATCGCGGGCAGGGCTGACGGTATCCGAAACAGGGTTGCCCGCTTCGATGACGGTATCGGCAAAAGGTGGGTGACGGTATCGCAGCGGCCCGTGTCACCTCGGCGCTTCGTTCAAGGCCCGCAGCACGTTTGTACTACGTTGCCACATTGTCGCGGAGCACTGCATGCGCACGACCACCCTCCTCTTGGAAGAGCAGCTTCAGGCCCGCATTGCGGCTGCGGCTGAACGCGAAGGCAAGACCGCTCACGCATTCATGGCCGAAGCCATCGCGCGCGCCGTCGAGCGATCGGAGTCCGACGACGAGTTCCAGCGCAATTCCGAAGAACGCCTGGCCGAGTTGCAAGAGACCGGCAAGTCGGTTTGCTTCGACGAGGCGCGGGCGTACTTCGAGGCCACAGCGCAGGGCCAGCGCCCTGCCCGCCCCTCGGCACGCCAGCTGTCCGGCTGACGCGCGAAGGCGTGCCTTGTCGGGCGGTTACAGGGCGCGTTGCCGTTGTGGCGGGCGTAGACCCAGGCCGTGCGGCCGCCCCAGCAGTAGCCCACTAGGCCGGTGCGCTTGGCGTCGGCGTGGCCGCTGGCGCGTGCAAAGGCAAGGGTGGCGTCGAGGTCGGCGCAGACCTGGGCGTCGGGCACCTTGGACACCACCTGCGACAGGATGGCCGGGATGTCGGTCATCCTCGACACATCGCCCTGGCGGGCGAACATCTCGGGCGCGATGGCGAAGTAGCCCATCTTGGCGTAGCGGCGGTGCGTGCGGTGCTGGGTGCCGACTTATCAGCCCGGCAACTTCGCCGCCAGCAGATCGATTTTCTCGATGATTGGCGGCGTGCTCAGCAGCGCAGCGGCGTTGGCCATCAATGCGGTGGCGATGGCGCCGTGCAGGTGGGCCTCGCGCCCGGCCTCGTCGGCAAAGGCGTCAAACACGCCGAAGGTCGAGGGGCCGAACTTCAAGGCAAACCAGGCGGTGGTGCCCGACTCCGCGTTGGCGAGCGGCAGCGCGCCGGCCAGGAATTCGGCAACCGCGGCCTCCTGGCCGGGTTTGGCTTCGAGACGGACGAACAGGGCGAACTTGGTCATGGCGTGATCCTTGGTCTTTACGGGTGGGTGTTTCACGGAGCCCGTAGCCTAAGCGGTGTCGGCGATTTCCACGAGGGGCAGGAAAGACAATATTGATATCATTTCTGCCATGCGAATTCACCTGCTTGTCTTGGATGGCGTGTTCGACCTGGGCTTGGCGGCCCTGACCGACACACTCAGCACGGCCAACGCACTGGCGGGCTCGCTCGAACAGCCGCCAGCGCCTATCGAGGTCACGCTGGTCGGCGTGCGGCGCCGCGTGCGCACGGCGCAAGGTCTGACAGTGCCCGTGGTGCCAGTGCACGGTGTGCAGAACCCCGACGTCGTGCTCATGCCCGCGCTTGGCGCCAAGATGCCGGACACGCTCGCGGCGCGGCTGGCATGTGCGGACGTGGCCGACGCGGTCGTCGCGTTGCAGCAGTGGTCCGGCGCCGGAGCGGCGGTCGGTGCCGCCTGCACCGGCACCTTCTTGCTGGCGGAGAGCGCGCTGCTCGACGGTCAACGCGCCACGACCTCATGGTGGCTGGCGCCGATGTTTCGGCAGCGCTATCCGCGCGTGCTGCTCGATGATTCCCGCATGCTCGTGAACTCGGCCGGCTTCACTACGGCCGGTGCCGCCTTGGCGCACCTTGATCTGGCGTTGAGCATCGTGCGCAGCTGCAGCCCGACGCTGGCGGCGCTGGCTGCGCGATACCTGCTGGTCGAGGCACGCGGCTCGCAAGCTGAGTTCGTGATCCCCGATCACCTCGCCCATGCCGACCCGGTGGTCCAGCGCTTCGAGGGCTGGGCCCGACGGCAGCTCGCGCACGGGTTCTCGCTGGCCGAGGCGGCCGTCGCAACAGGGACCAGCGAGCGCACATTGGCGCGACGCCTGCAGGGCGTGTTGGGTAGGTCACCACTGTCGTATTTCCAGGATCTGCGCGTCGAGCGTGCTGTTCATCTGCTGCGCACCAGCACCGACAGCGTCGACCAGATCGCCGCGCAGATCGGCTACTCCGACGGCGTGACCCTGCGCGCCTTGTTGCGACGCAAGCTGGGCCGCGGCGTGCGGGAGTTACGCGCCGGCGGCTGATCGGATTTGCACTGGGCCGCCCGCCGGAGCATTGAACCGCCCAGGAGCAGTCGTCTCCCAATGCCTGCTCCTGGCCGATTGCGGGCGCCCAGTAATGAACTTCTCTACCCGGACAGGCAGTGCCCTCCGGCTTCACAGCGCGCCCTCGGCGACCTTTCGTACCGTCAGTTCGAATTCCCGATGGGCCTTGCGAGCGTCCCAGAGGGTCCCGTAGCTGCTCGCGCCGGGGTGTCAACAATGCGACCCCGAATTATCAACGAACGATTGCAAGTCGTTGATTTTTAAATATTTTTTGACGACCCGTCATTCCCACTCAATCGTCGCCGGCGGCTTGCTGCTCACGTCGTAGGTCACGCGGTTGATGCCGCGGACCTCGTTGATGATGCGGCTGCTGACGCGCTTCAGCAGGCTGTAGGGCAGCTCGGCCCAGTCGGCGGTCATGAAGTCGCTGGTCTGCACGGCACGCAGCGCCACGACGTAGTCGTAGGTGCGGCCGTCGCCCATCACGCCCACGCTCTTGACGGGCAGGAAGACGGTGAAGGCCTGGCTGGTCAGGGCGTACCAGCTCTTGCCGGTGGCCGGGTCGATCGTGGCGCGCAGCTCCTCGATGAAGATGGCGTCGGCGCGGCGCAGCAGCTCGGCGTAGTTCTTCTTCACTTCGCCGAGGATGCGCACGCCCAGGCCGGGGCCGGGGAAGGGATGGCGGTCGACCATCTCGGGCGGCAGGCCCAGGGCCACGCCCAGGGCGCGCACCTCGTCCTTGAACAGTTCGCGCAGCGGCTCCAGCAGCTTGAGGCCGAGCTGCTCGGGCAGGCCGCCGACGTTGTGGTGGCTCTTGATGGTGGTGGCCTTCTTGGTCTTGGTGCCGCCGCTTTCCACCACGTCGGGGTAGATGGTGCCCTGGGCCAGGAACGTCGCGCCTTTGTGGCCCGCACCACCCGCCTTGAGCTTGGCCGCCTCGGCCTTGAAGACGTCGACGAAGAGGCCGCCGATGATCTTGCGCTTGCGTTCGGGGTCGGTGACGCCGGCCAGCGCGCCGAGGAACATCTCGCTCGCATCGACGCGGATCACCTTGGCGTGCAGCTTGCCGGCGAACATCTCCATCACGGCATCGCCTTCGTGCAGGCGCAGCAGACCGTGGTCGACGAAGACGCAGGTGAGCTGGTCGCCGATGGCGCGGTGGATCAGCGCGGCGGCCACGCTGGAATCGACGCCGCCCGACAGGCCGAGGATGACCTCCTCGTCGCCGACCTGTTCGCGGATGCGGGCCACGGCCTCGGCGATGTAGTCGCCCATGATCCAGTCGCCCTGGCAGCCGCAGATCTCGCGCACGAAGCGGCGGAAGATGGCCTCGCCCTGCTTGGTGTGGGTGACTTCGGGGTGGAACTGCACGGCGTAGAGGCCGCGCGCCTCGTCGGCCATGCCGGCGATCGGGCAACTGGGCGTGCTGGCCATCAGCTTGAAGCCGGGCGGCAGCTCGGTGACCTTGTCGCCGTGGCTCATCCAGACTTCCAGCATGCCGTGGCCTTCGGGCGTGGCGAAGTCCTGGAGGCCGTCGAAGAGCTTGGTGTGGCCGCGGGCACGGACCTGGGCGTAGCCGAACTCGCGGCTGTCGCTCCACTCGACCTTGCCGCCGAGCTGCACGGCCATGGTCTGCATGCCGTAGCAGATGCCGAGCACCGGCACGCCGGCGTCCCACACGGCCTGCGGCGCGCGCAGCTGGTGGTCCTCGTAGGTGCTGGCGTGGCTGCCCGACAGGATGATGCCCTTGGCGCCGAAGGCCTGGATGAAGTCGTCGCCGACGTCGTTGGGGTGGATTTCGCAATACACCGCCGCCTCGCGCACGCGCCGGGCGATCAGCTGCGTGACCTGCGAGCCGAAGTCGAGGATGAGGATCTTGTCGTGCTGCATGGCGTCGGGCCGGCGGGGGTGGATCGGGGAAGGGGTTCAGGCGGCGGCCGAAGCCACGGCCTGGCGCTGGGCGCGGAAGTGCCGCCAGGCGAGGAAGGCGCCCAGGGCCTGCGCAAGCGCGCAGAAGAAGAAGGGCAGGCCGATGCGCCAGTCGCCGGGCGGCAGGTGCGAGACCAGGCCCAGCAGGCTGGCGCCGATCATCGGCGCGATGACGGCCATCAGGCTTTGCAGGGACGCGACGGCACCCAGGGTCTGGCCCTGGCTGCGCGCATCGGCGGCGTTGGAGACGATGCTCTGCAGGGCCGTGGTGGCGGTGAAGCCCAGCACGTTGAAGCCGATGACGGCGTACATCATCCAGCCCTCCGTGGCCGCGCCCCACAGGGCATAGGCGCAGGCCGAGGAGACCAGGCCCAGCACGGCCAGGCGTGGCGCGGCCCAGCGCTTGAGCAGCGGCCGCATCAGGCCGCCCTGCACCAGGGTGGCCATCAGGCCCACGGCGAACAGCGACCAGCCGTTCTCCCGGGGCCCCCAGCCGAACTTGAACTGCGTGTACAGCACCCAGGTGCTGTGCATGGTGAACTGCACCAGGCTCGCCAGGCCCAGGGTGGCGACCAGCGGGCCCACGCCTTCCAGCGCGCCCAGGCGCCGCAGCGCGGCCACCGGGTTGGCACGCGACCAGGCGAAAGGCTGGCGGCGTTCGGCCGGCAGCGATTCGGGCAGCACGAAGAGGCCGTAGAGGCTGTTGGCCACGGCCAGGCCGCCGGCCACCCAGAAGGGCAGGTGCAGGTCGATGTCACCCAGCAGGCCGCCCATCACGGGGCCGAGGATGAAGCCCAGGCCGAACATGGCGCCGAGCAGGCCGAAGCGCTTGGCCTTCTCCTCGGGCGAGGAGATGTCGGCCACATAGGCCTGGGCGACGGCGGCATTGGCCTGCATCGCACCGCTGACCAGACGCACGACGAGCAGCACCGCCAGCGAGGGCGCCAGCGCGCTGCCGAAGAAGCTGATGGCCAGGCCGGCGAAGCCCAGCAGCATCACCGGCCGGCGGCCGTGGCGGTCGGACAGGGCGCCCAGCACCGGCGCGCCGAAGAAATTGGCCAGGCCGAAGGCCAGGCTGATCGCGCCGAACCAGAAGGCCTGGTCGGCCTGGCTGCCGGTGTAGAGCCCCACCAGCGGCGGCAGCACCGGCACGATCAGGCCGATCGACACCATGTCGATCAGCACCGCGATCAGGATGAAGGGCATGGCCGCACGGCGTGGCGCGGCGGGGGCAGGGGCGCTCAAGGGGCTGGGCTCGGGACGGGGGGCGGACGAGGCCGCCTTCAAACGACGCCGCCCGGCCGGGGCCGGGCGGGTTGCGAGGGCGGGGGTCGCCGGCTCACTCCATGCGGTAGTTCGGCGCTTCCTTGGTGATCTGCACGTCGTGGACATGGCTCTCGCGCATGCCCGCCGAGGTGATCTCGACGAAGGCGGCTTCCTCGCGCATGGCTTCGATGCTGGCGCAGCCGCAGTAGCCCAGCGAGGCGCGCAGGCCGCCCGCCATCTGGTGGACGATGCCGAGCATCGAGCCCTTGTAGGGCACGCGGCCTTCGATGCCCTCGGGCACCAGCTTGTCCGCGTTCGGGTTGCTGTTGCCGTCGGTTTCCTGGAAGTAGCGGTCGGCCGAACCGGCCTTCATGGCACCGATGGAGCCCATGCCGCGGTAGCTCTTGTAGCTGCGGCCCTGGAACAGCACGATCTCGCCCGGCGCCTCTTCGGTGCCGGCGAACATGCCGCCCATCATCACGGTGTGCGCACCGGCGGCGATGGCCTTGGCGATGTCACCCGAGTAGCGGATGCCACCGTCGGCGATCAGCGGCACGCCCGAGCCCTTGAGCGCGCTGGCCACGTTGTCGATGGCGGTGATCTGCGGCACGCCGACGCCGGCGACGATGCGGGTGGTGCAGATCGAGCCCGGGCCGATGCCGACCTTCACGCCGTCCGCCCCCGCTTCCACCAGGGCCAGCGCGGCGGCGCCGGTGGCGATGTTGCCGCCGATGACGTCCACCTGCGGGAAGTTCTGCTTCACCCAGCGCACGCGGTCGATCACGCCCTTGCTGTGACCGTGGGCGGTGTCCACCACGATGGCATCGACGCCGGCCTTGACCAGCAGCTCGACGCGCTCCTCGGTGCCCTCGCCCACGCCGACGGCGGCGCCCACGCGCAGCTTGCCCTGCGCATCGCGCGCGGCGTTCGGGAAGCTGGTCTGCTTGGTGATGTCCTTCACCGTGAAGAGGCCGCGCAGCTCGGCGTCTTCGTTGAGCACCAGCACGCGCTCCAGCTTGTGCTGGTGCATCAGGGCCTTGGCCTCGGCCAGCGAAGCGCCTTCCTTGACGGTGATCAGGCGCTCGCGCGGGGTCATGATCTCGCGCACGGGCGCGTCGAGGCGGGTCTCGAAGCGCAGGTCGCGGCCGGTGACGATGCCGACCACCCGGCCGTTCTCGACGACGGGGAAGCCCGAGATGCCGTGCTGGCGCGACAGCTCGATCACGTCCCGCACGCGCACGCCGGGGGCGATGGTGATGGGGTCGCGCAGCAGGCCGGATTCATAGCGCTTGACGCGCAGCACCTCGGCCGCCTGTTGCTTGGGGCTGAGGTTCTTGTGGACGATGCCGATGCCGCCTTCCTGCGCGATCGCGATCGCGAGGCGGGCTTCGGTCACCGTGTCCATCGCCGCGGAAACCAGCGGCAGGTTCAGCGCGATGTTGCGGGTCAGCTTGGTCGCGAGCGAGGCGTCGCGCGGCAGGACCTGCGAGAAGGCGGGCACCAGCAACACATCGTCGAAGGTGAGCGCTTTGCCGAGTAGGCGCATGGGAAAACTCCGGACCCAAAAAAAGATTATAGAAAGTCCGGCCACGCCGCCCCCGGCGGGCCCTTCGGGCTCAGCCGCGGCGGCGGGGGCCCTGGGCGCGGTAGCGCTGGCGGCGGGCCTCCTTGGGATCGACGCGCAGCGGGCGGTAGAGCTCCAGCCGGTCGCCGGCCCGCAGGGCCTGGTCCAGTCCGCAGGCCTTGCCCCAGATGCCCATGGCCGCAGGGTCGCCCGGCAGATCGGCCGCCCGCGCCCGGGCGGCCTGCAGGGCCTGCCGCACCGTGCTGCCCGACGGCAGGTGCAGCGACAGGCGCTGCACCTCGCCGGCCCGGGGGCTCCAGACCAGCTCGACCGCCAGGGCCTCGGTCTCAGCGGGGACCATGCACCTGCTCGGCCCGCTGCACGAAGGCATCGACGAAGGTTGCGGCGATGCGGTCGAAGACCGGGCTGACGACCAGCTCCAGCGCCTTGCTGCTGAAGGCGTAGCGCAGCTCGAAGTCGATGCGGCAGGCGCTGGGCGGCGGCGCGATCGCATGGTCGTCGGCCGAGGCCGGCGTGCCCAGGGGCGTGAAATCCCAGCGGCCTTCGAGCACCGAGAAGGGCCCGTCGACCAGGGCCATGGTCAGGCTGCGGTCCGGCGCGTGGGTGTTGCGGGTGCTGAAGGCATGCCGCACGCCGTGGTAGTTCAGGTGCAGTCGGGCGGTGACGCCGTCCTCGTGGCGGGCCAGGGTCTCGGCGCGCTCGCACCAGGGCAGGAAGCGCGGATAGGCCTCGACGTCGGTGACCAGCGCATACATCTCGTGCGCCGAGTACCAAAGCAGGACGGACTTGCGGACATGCTTCATAGAATGGCCGATTCTAGGGAGCCCCTTGCCGGGCCCGTCACGATGGCCGCCGCAAGCAACAAGATCGCCGAGAACAAGAAAGCCCGCTTCAACTACCTGATCGAGGAGTCGCACGAGACCGGGGTGGTGCTGGAGGGCTGGGAGGTCAAGGCGATCCGCGCCGGCCAGGTGCAGCTGACCGATGGCTATGTGGTGATCAAGGACGGCGAGCTCTTCCTGATCGGCTGCCGCATCAATCCGCTGCGCACGGCCTCCACCCACGTGCATCCGCAGGCCGACCGCACCAAGAAGCTGCTGATGCACAAGGACGAGATCCGCCGCCTGATCGGCAAGGTCGAGCAGAAAGGCTTCACCCTCGTCCCGCTGGAGCTGTACTACAAGGCCGGCCGCGTGAAGTGCGCGGTGGCCCTGGCCAAGGGCAAGGCCCAGCACGACAAGCGCGAGACCGAGAAGACCCGCGACTGGGAGCGCGAGAAAGGCCGCCTGATGCGGCACAAGGTCTCGTCCAACGGCAGCGCGGCCAAGGGCTGAGGCCCCGGGTCAGCCCCGCTGGTCCCGCCGGCCCCGCGGCGGCCGAGGCCGTCTCCGGTCCGGATCTCAGGCCGGCCGCGGCACGGCCAGATGCCGCCCGATCCAGCGCAGGCCCGGCTGCTCGACGTGGCGGTGGAAGCGCGGTGCCAGGGCCAGGCTCAGGCCCCAGACCGCCAGAAGCCCCAGGGCATGCGTGCCGGCGGCCCGGTCGGGCACCCAGCGCTCGAAGGCCGCGCCGACCAGCATCAGCACCGGGTAGTGGACGAGGAAGAGCGCATAGCTGGCGCCCGACTGCTCGGCCAGCCAGCGGCCCAGCCGGCGGCCGCGCGCCAGGCCGGCCCCGGCGCGTCGCCGTGCGCGGTCCGCCAGCAGGCGCAGCGCCGGCGCCAGCACCAGCAGCAGGGCCACGGCGGCGGCCAGGGCCAGTCGGCTGCGGAAGTCCAGCCACAGCGCCAGGGCGACGCCGCCGGCCAGCAGGCTCAGGCCCATCTGCCGGCCGCGCGAGGCCCGCAGCTCCGGCCCCCACCAGGCTGCCAGCACGCCCAGGCCGTAGGCGCCGAGGAAGTAGGGCGCGGCCACGTCCCAGTCGCTGTCGCGGTTGAAGACCAGCAGCGAGGCCAGGGTGCCGGCGGCGATCAGCAGCGGCGCGGCGGCCGGTCGCCAGGCCCCGGCCGGGGCGCGCGCGGCCCAGGCCGCATCCAGCTTCGCCCCCAGGCCGACGGCCGCCAGCAGCAGGGCGTAGAGCTGGAGATCGATGGCCACGTACCAGACGCCGGCCGACTGCGCCTCCACGCCCAGCAGGTCCTGCAGCATCAGGAGGTGGATCAGCACCTCGTCCGGCGTCGCGGTCGGTGGCAGGTGGTCCAGATCGGCCAGGCGCCGCGCGACGGCCGCGCACGCCAGGGCCAGCATCAAGGTGACGGCCAGCGGCCAGCCCAGGCGCAGGTAGCGCAGCAGCAGGCGCCGCGCGAGCGTCGGCCCGCCCGGGGCCAGCCGTCCGCCTGGCGCCAGGCCCTGGGCCGCCAGCGCGCCCCCGACGACGAGGAAGACCTGCACCGCCAGCCGCGCGTTCTCGGCCAGCCAGGCGATCAGCGCCGGGGCCAGGCGGGCCGCGTGATCCGACATCGGCCCGTAGAAGGCCAGGTGGTGCAGCACGATGAGCTGGGCCGCCCCCACCTTCAGCGCATCGATCAGGGGGGCGCGGGCAGCGGTGGGCTTGGCCTTCACCGGGCTGCGCAGACCAGGGCCTGGTCGACGTCGGCGATCAGGTCGGCCACGTCTTCCAGGCCGATGCACAGCCGCACCAGCGGGCCGCGGAAGGGCGAGCCGGCCGGGCGGATCTGCGTCGGCTCATAGGGCACGGCCAGGCTGACCGGCCCGCCCCAGGAGTAGCCGATGCGGAAGTGGCGCAGGGCCTCGACGAAGCGTTCGGCGCGGCGCGGGCCCTCGGCCGCCTCGGGGGCGAACTCCAGCGTCAGCAGGCCGGCCGCGGCGCGGCACAGGGCCGCCCAGTGGGCATGGCCGGGGCTGTCCGGCCGGGCCGGGTGCAGCACGCGGCGGATCAGGCTGCCGGGCGTGGCGGCCTGCGCCGCGCAGTGCGCCGCCAGGGCGCGGGCGGCCGCGTCCTGGGCGGCGTAGCGCAGCGGCAGGCTGGGCAGGCCGCGGAGCACGGCCTCCACATCGTTGGCGCCCACGCCCAGGCCGAGACGGCCATGGGCCGCGGCCAGGCGGGCATGCAGGCCGGCGTCGCGGCAGGCGAGGGAGCCCATCAGCAGGTCGCCGCCGCCGGCCGGGTATTTGGTGAGCGCATGCACGCTCAGGTCCACGCCCAGGGGCTGGCCGTCCGGGCCCGTGCCCAGGGCGAAGGCGTCGAAGGCCAGACCGGCGCCCCAGGTGTTGTCCAGCGCGATCACGGCCTGCGGCGCCAGGCGCCGCGCCGTGGCCACCAGGCCGCGCAGGTCGGGGAATTCCAGCGTCACCGAGCCGGCCGCCTCCAGCCAGATCAGCCGCGTCGAAGGCCCCAGCAGGCGGCCGAAGGCCTCGGCATCGAGCGGGTCGTACGTGAGGGTGTTGATGCCCCAGCGCCTGAGCTCATGCTCGGCCAGGTTGCGGCTGGGTGCGTAGACGTTGTCTGGCAGCAGCAGGGTGTCGCCGGGGCCGAGCAGGGCCTGGTCGACCAGCGCGATCGCGGCCAGGCCGCTGGGCGCCAGCAGCACGTGGGACGCGCCCTCCAGCGTGGCCAGGCGGGCTTCCAGCGTGAAGCTGGTCGGCGTGCCATGCAGGCCGTAGGTGTAGCCGGACTTGTCGGCCCAGCGGGTCGAGCGCATGGCCGCCACGCTGTCGAAGAAGACGGTGGAGGCCTTGGCCACCGGCACGGCCGGCGCGTCGAAGCCGGCCGGCGCGCGGTAGGGGTGGTGGATCAGGCGGGTCGCCGGGCCGGGCGCGGGGCCTTCGGGCGGCAGGGTGTCGTCAGCCATGGGAGGGCAGGCTCAGGGGCCGAGGCCGGACCGGGCTCAGACGATCTCGCCGACCAGGTCGTGCCCGCGGGTGGACACGATGCGGGCCTTCACGAAATCGCCGACCTTGTAGGTCTTGCTGGCCTTGGCCGGCGGCAGCAGGTGGACCACGCCGTCGATCTCCGGCGCATCGGCATACGTGCGGCCCAGGCCGCCCTGCTTGCCCAGGGCCTTGGCCTGGTCGACCAGCACCTGCATGGTGGCCCCGACGCGGGCCTGCAGCTTGGCGGCGGAGACGGCTTCGGCCACGGCCATGAAGCGGGCGCGGCGCGCCTCGCGCAGGGCGTCCGGCAGCGCGCCGGGCAGGGCATTGGCCGCGGCGCCGGTCACGGGCGAGTAGGCGAAGCAGCCGGCGCGGTCGATCTGCGCCTCCTGCAGGAAGTCCAGCAGGTGCTGGAACTCGGCCTCGGTCTCGCCGGGGAAGCCGGCGATGAAGGTCGAGCGCACGATCAGCTCGGGGCAGGCCTCGCGCCACTTCTGCAGGCGCTCCAGGTTGCGCTCGCCGCTGGCCGGGCGCTTCATGCGCTTGAGCACGTCCGGATGGCTGTGCTGGAAGGGCACGTCCAGGTAGGGCAGCACGCGGCCGCCGGCCATCAGCGGCACCACCTCGTCGACATGCGGGTAGGGGTAGACGTAGTGCAGCCGCACCCAGGCACCAAACGGTTCGGCCAGCAGGCCCAACTGCTCGACCAGGTCGTGCAGCCGGGTCTTGACCGGCTTGCCGTCCCAGAAGCCGGTGCGGTACTTCAGGTCCACGCCATAGGCCGAGGTGTCCTGGCTGACGACCAGCAGCTCCTTCACCCCGCTCTCGAACAGGGCGCGGGCTTCGTTGAGCACGTCGCCGATCGGGCGGCTGACCAGGTCGCCGCGCATGCTGGGGATGATGCAGAAGGTGCAGCGGTGGTTGCAGCCCTCGCTGATCTTCAGGTAGGCGTAGTGCTTGGGCGTGAGCTTGATGCCTTGCGGCGGCACCAGGTCCACGAAGGGATCGTGCGGCTTGGGCAGGTGGGCGTGGACGGCGTCCAGCACCTCGTCGGTGGCGTGCGGGCCGGTGACGGCCAGCACCTTGGGATGCACCTGCTGCACTAGGTTGCCGCCATCGTCGGCGGCCTTGGCGCCGAGGCAGCCGGTGACCACCACCTTGCCGTTCTCGGCCAGGGCTTCGCCAATGGCGTCCAGGCTTTCCTGCACGGCCGCGTCGATGAAGCCACAGGTGTTGACGATGACCAGGTCCGCGCCCGCATAGCTCTTGCTGGTGCGGTAGCCCTCGGCCGAAAGCCGGGTCAGGATCAGCTCGGCATCGGTCAGGGCCTTGGGGCAGCCGAGGCTGACGAAGCCGATGGTCGGCGTCGGGCCGGCCACGAGGGCCGGGGTGGGGGCGAGGGGGGCGTCGGCATCAGGCATCAGGGGATTTTCGCCGAGGCGGGCGCTCCGTCCCGCCGCGCAGCCTGCGGCCTGCGGCCGACCGGGTCTCCGGGTTGATCCCGAGACCGTGCGGGAAAGTCTCCTGCGCCGGCCGGCCCGCAGCTTTCGCGGGACCGCTTAGATTGGCGCTGGCCCGGCCGCCGCGGCGCCCGGGCCCCGTCCCCCACCCCCGAATGCCCTGCGAGATGCCGATGAAACGCACCCGTGCCGTGATGCTGCTGTCGATGCTGGTCCTGCCCTGGTGGGTCCAGGCCGCGGTCGACGAAACCATCCGCTACAAGGACTCGATCGAGATCCAGGCCCCGATCGAGGCGGTCTGGCGCCGCGCCGGCAATTTCGGCGACCTTGGCTGGCATCCCGCCGTGGGCAAGACGGAGATCACCGCCGGCACGAACAACCAGGTCGGCGCCGCGCGCCGCATCACCCTGAAGGACGGCGGCACGATCGACGAGCTGCTGACCGAGTACGACGAGGCGGCCTTCAGCCTGCGCTACAAGATCACCGAGGGCGTCCTGCCGGTGCGCGACTACGCCGCCACGCTGAGCCTGAAGGCGGTCGACGGCAAGACCGTCGTCACCTGGCGCAGCACCTTCAAGCGCAAGGACCCGGGCAAGGCCCCGGCCGCCGGCCAGGATGACGACAGCGCGAAAGCTGCGATCGCCGGCGTGTTCAAGGCCGGTCTCGAAAACCTCAAGGCCCTGAGCGAGCGCTGAGCCGCCGCCTTCAGCGCCCGCTGCCGCCGGGCGCGCCGGGGAAGCGGCCGCCGAACAGGGTTTCGGTCTGCTTCTGCATCTGTTCCTGCATCTGCTGGAACAGGGTCTTGGACGAGTCCATATAGGGACCCATCAGCTGCTGCACCAGCGGGTTCTGCAGGTTCATAAAGGGCGCCCAGGCCTCGGCGCCGGGCGGCTGGCCCCCGCTGCGCAGCTGCTCGGCAAAGCGGTTCTGCAGCTCGACGAAGGACTGCATGGTCTGTTCGAGGTAACTGCCCATCAGGCCCTGCATGGTGTGGCCGTAGTAGCGGATCACCTGGGCCAGCATCTGCTCGCTGAACATGGGCAGGCCGCCCGATTCCTCTTCCAGGATGATCTGCAGCAGGATGCTGCGGGTCAGGTCCTCGCCGGTCTTGGCATCGCGAACGACGAAGCGCTCGTGGTCGAGCACCATCTGCTTCACGTCGGCCAGCGTGATGTAGCCGCTGACGCGGGTGTCGTAGAGCCGGCGATTCGGGTACTTCTTGAGCACCCGCAGATCGCCGGCGGCGGTCTCGGCGCCGGGGGCCTCGGCCTCGGGCGGCAGGCCGTCCTCGCCCGGCTCGTCGTCGGGGCGTGCGGTGCTGCGGGCTTTGCGCGTGGTCGCCATGCGGCTCTCCTCAGGGTGGCGGCCGATTATGGGATGGGCCGGGTCCGGCCCCCGGGACGCCGGCGGCTCATTCGTGGCGCAGGGCCTCGATCGGCAGCAGGGCCGCCGCGCGCCGCGCCGGGTAGTAGCCGAAGAACATGCCGACGGCCGCCGAGAAGCCGACTGCCAGCAGCACCGGCCCGGCGCCCAGCACGATCGGCCAGTCGGCCAGCCGGCCGATCAGCAGGCTCGCCCCGGCACCGATGAGGATGCCGGCCGCGCCGCCGGCCAGGCTCAGCACCACCGCCTCGATCAGGAACTGCGCCAGGATGTCCCGGCTGCGCGCGCCCACGGCCATGCGCAGGCCGATCTCGCGGGTGCGCTCGGTCACGCTGACCAGCATGATGTTCATGATGCCGATGCCGCCCACCAGCAGGCTCACGCCGGCCACCGCGGCCAGCATCAGCGTCATCACCCGGCCGGCGGCCTGTTCGGCCTCCAGCACTTCGCTGAGGTTGCGCAGCACGAAGCTGTCGGGTTCGCCGGGCTGCAGCTTGTAGCGCTGGCGAAGCAGGCTGGCGATCTCCTGTTGAACGGGCTCGAAGCCCCAGCCGTCCTGCACCTTCACGCTGATCACGTAGACGCGCTTCTGCGGTCCGGCCAGCCAGCGGTGGATGCGGTTGCGGAAGGTCGAGATCGGCAGCAGCAGGGTGTCGTCCTGGTCGTCGCCGCTGGCGTTCTGGCCCTTGCGGTCGAGCACGCCGATGACCCGCATCGGCACCTGGTTCACGCGCACGCTGCGGCCCAGCGGCGACTCCTCGCCGAACAGCTCGCGCGCCACGGTGCGGCCGAGGATGGCGACCTTGGCCGAGCCGTTCATCTCGCCGACGTCGAACATCCGGCCCTCGGCCAGCGGCCAGTCGCGGGCTTCCAGGAAGCCGAAGCCGATGCCGTTCGCCCGGGTTGCCCAGTTGCTGTTGCCGGCCACCACCTGCACGGTGCCGGACACCGAGGGGCTGGCTTCGGCCACGCCCTGCACCTCGCGGGCGATCGCGCGGGCGTCGTCCTCGGTCAGGCGCGGACTGGTCGAGGCGCCGCCGCGCACCCCGCCGGTGTTGAGCGTGCCGGGCACGATCAGCAGCAGGTTCGCGCCGACCGCGCGGATGTTCTCGGCGACCCGGGCCTGCGCCCCGCCGCCGATGGCCACCAGGGTGATGACCGCGGCCACGCCGATCACGATGCCGAGCATCGTCAGCGCACTGCGCAGCCAGTTGGCATGCAGCGCACGCCAGGCGGCGCGGAAGGCGGCCCACAGGCTCATGGCCGGGCCTCCGCGGCGGCCGCGCGCGGCGGCAGCGCGCGGTCCTCCACCAGCCGGCCGTCGCGCACGACGATCAGGCGCTTCGCCCAGGCGGCGATGTCGGGCTCGTGCGTGACCAGCACCAGCGTGATGCCCTCGGCGTGGAGCTGGCTCAGCAGGCGCATGACCTCCTCGGAGGTCGTGCTGTCCAGCGCGCCGGTTGGCTCGTCGGCCAGCAGCATGCGGGGCTGGTTGACCAGCGCCCGCGCGATCGCGACCCGCTGCTGCTGGCCGCCGGAGAGCTGGGCCGGCGTGTGGTCCGCCCGTGCGCCCAGGCCGACCAGCTCCAGGCAGGCCCGCGCCCGCGCGCGCCGCGCGGCCGGCGCGACGCCGGCATAGACCAGCGGCAGTTCGACGTTCTCCAGCGCCGAGGTGCGCGGCAACAGATTGAACTGCTGGAACACGAAGCCGATGCGGCGGTTGCGCAGGGCGGCCAGCGCCTCGCCGGACATCCCTTCGACCGCCTCGCCCTCGAGCCGGTAACTGCCCTCGCTGGGCTGGTCGAGGGCGCCGAGGATGTTCATCAGCGTGCTCTTGCCCGAACCCGAGCTGCCCATGATCGCGACGAACTCGCCGGCCTCGATGTCCAGATCGACGCCGCGCAGCGCATGCACGGTCTGCTCCGCGCTGCCACCCGGCGGGCGGTAGACCTTGGTGACGCCACGCAGCGCGATCAGGGCCATGGCGTCGCTCAGAAGCGCACCCGCGGCGCCGCAGCCGGCTGCGGCGTCTTGGCCTGCTGGCCGCCGAAGAGCTGGTTCAGCAGGCCGGGCGCGGCCTCGGGCGCGGGCGGCGAGGCCACCAGCACCAGGTCGCCGGCCTGCAGCGGGGCCGGGGCGCCGGGCTCGACCTTGTCGGCCGGCAGCACCTCGGTGCTGCTGCCATCGCTCAGGCCCAGCCGCACCCGCAGCTCCTGCGGCGTGCCGTCGGGCAGCAGGCGCCAGACCCGGCCGCGGTTCAGGCCGCCGCGGCCGGCCTCGCCACCCGGCCGGCCGGCCCCTTCGGCGCGCCGGGCGTTGCGGGCCGGGCCGGGGGCCGAGGCGCCGGCCCCCGAGGCCGCCGCCGGCAGCAGCGCATCGGGCACCTTCACGCGCAGCGCGGCGTTCGGGATCTTGAGCGCGTCCTCGCGCCGGTCGGTCGCGATCCGCACATTGGCTGTCATGCCCGGCAGCAGGCGGCCGTCCGGGTTCGCGAAGCGCACCACCGCCGTGTAGGTGATCACGTTCTGCACGTTGGTGGCCGACTTGCGCACTTGCTCGACCACGCCCTCGTGCGTGAGATCGGGGTAGGTGTCGACGGTGAAGGTTGCGGTCTGGCCGGGCTGCACCCGGCCGATGTCGGCCTCGTCGACCGAGACCTCGACCTGCATGTCGCGCAGGTTGCGGGCGATGATGAAGAGCTCCGGCGCCTGCAGGCTGGCGGCCACCGTCTGGCCCACGCTGACGCTGCGCTTGATGACCACGCCATCGACCGGCGAGCGGATCACGGTGCGGCCCAGGTCGACCTCGGCCGAGGCCAGCACCGATTCGCGCTGGCGGATCGCCGCCCGTGCGCTCTCGGCCTGGGCCCGGGCGACACCGGTCTGGGCCTCGGCGGCGCGCGCCGCCTCGGCCTGGGTGGCGGCCAGGTTGCTGGCGGTGTCGAACTCCGCCGCCGAGATGAAACCCTGGTCGCGCAGGCCGCGGCGGCGGGCCAGGTCGCGCTCGGCGTTCTGCGCGTCGAGCCGTGCCCGCGCGGCATTGGCCGCGGCCGCCGCGACGCCGGCTTCGGCCGTGCCGGCCTGGGCCCGGGCGGCCTCCAGGTCGGCGCGGGCCTGCTGCACGCGCAGCTCGAAGGTCTTGGGGTCGATGCGGGCGATCACCTCGCCCTCGCGCACCTCGGTGTTGAAGTCGGCCCGCACCTCGGCCAGCTGGCCCGAGACCTGGCTGCCGACGTTCACCGACAGCACCGGATTGACCGTGCCGGTGGCCGAGACCACCGCCTCCAGCGGGCCGCGTTCGACCGCCGCGGTGCGCCAGTCCGTCACCGGTCCGCTGGGGCCGGGCCAGGCCCACCATGCGGCGGCCCCCACGGCGGCCAGCAGCAGCAAGCCCCCCCCTTTCGCAGTCCAGCTCCTCATGCGCGGCCTTCTTTCATCGTCGGCTCATTCTAGGAAGGGCTCCGGACCCGCCTGCTGCGCTTGACCCTGCGCCGCCCTGGGCCGCAAGTCCGCCGGTTTGACCCGGGCGCCCCCGCAGGGCACCATACTGACCAAGAAGTCAGTAAACCGTCAGCCATCGGCCGCCTCCCGCGGCGGCTGCCTGCGGTCCCCCGTCCCCATGAGCCTGTCCGCCGCCCCGTCCGCCGTCCCGCGGCCTGCTGCGCAGCGGGCCGTCGAGGGCATGCCGGCCCGCCAGCGGCGCAAGGCTGCCCGTCCTCAGGAGCTGCTCGACGCGGCCCTGGGCCTGTTCGTCGAGAAGGGCTTCGCCGCCACCCGCACCGAAGAGGTGGCCGAACGGGCCGGCGTGTCCAAGGGCACGCTCTACCTCTACTACCCCAGCAAGGAAGATCTGCTGAAGGCGGTGATCGCGCAGAACATCTCGCGCGAGATCGCCGAAAGCATGGATCGCGTCGCCCAGCACCAGGGCGGCAGCGCCGAGCTGCTGCGCCAGATGCTGCGCGAGTGGTGGGCCAATGCCGGCGAAGCCAGCTGCGGCGGCATCTGCCGCCTGATGATGTCCGAGGCCGGCAACTTCCCCGCGCTGGCCAGCTACTACGAAGCCGAGGTGATCGAGCCGGCCCGCCGGCTCTGGCGGGCCGTGCTGGAGCGGGGCATCGCGCGGGGCGAGTTCCGCCCCATGCCGCTCGACAGCACGGTGGCCGCGCTGATGGCGCCGATGCTTTTCCTGGTCATGCAGCAGCACACCGCCACCAGCTGCCCGCAGCTGGCTTCGCCGGTCGATCCCGCCGAGGTCGTCGAACGCATTGCCGATCTGGTGCTGGACGGCCTGCGGGCCCCGGCGGCCGCGTCCCGGGTGCGCCGGGCGTGAGCGCCGCATCGTCTGGCCGCGCCGGCCTGCGGCGCATGGGATGGCGCGCGGGCGCGGCCGGTCTCGTTCCGGCGCTGGGCTTGCTGCTGGCCGCCTGCCGTCCCGCGCCCCCGGCCGAGGCCCCGCCCGCGGCCGCCTCGGCCCCGCCCGCGGCCGTGCTGCGTCTGCAACCCGGCGACTGGGTCGAGGCCCGGCCGCGCGAGCTGGTCCGCAGCCTCGACGTGGCCGGGCCGCTGCAGGCCGTCGACACCGCGCTGGTCAAGGCCCGGCTGGCCGGTGAGCTGCTGCGCCTGGAGGTGCGCGAGGGCGACGCCGTGCGTGCCGGCCAGGTGATCGGCCGCATCGACGACCGCGACAGCCGCCTGCGCCTGCGCCAGGCCGAGGAGCAGGCCGGCCAGGCCGCCGCGCAGCTGCAGATCGCCGAGACCACGCTGGAGAGCAATCGCGCGCTGGTCGGCCAGGGCTTCATCTCGCGCAATGCGCTCGACACCTCGGTGGCCAACGCGGCGGCGGCCCGTGCCGCGCTGCAGGCCGCCCGTGCCGCCGCCGACCTGGCCCGCCGCCAGCTGGAGGATGCGGTGCTGCGTGCGCCGATCGGCGGCCAGGTCTCGCAGCGCCTGGCCCAGCCGGGCGAGCGCCTGGCGCTGGACGCGCGGGTGGTCGAGATCGTCGACCTGCGCCGCATCGAGGCCGTGGTCGCCGTGCCGCCACAGGCCCTGCCCGAGCTGAAGCTGGGCGCGCCGGCCGTGCTGCAGGTCGAGGGCCTGCCGCAGCCGCTGCCGGCCCGGCTGGCCCGGTTGAATCCCTCGGCCGACCCGGCCACCCGCTCGGCCGTGGCCTATCTCGCGCTCGCGCCGCATCCGGCGCTGCGCCATGGCCTGTTCGTCAACGGCCGGATCGAGCTGGCCCGCGAGACGGCCTTCGCGCTGCCGCTGTCGGCGCTGCGCACCGACCGCAGCCCGCCGCGCGTGCTGTGGATCGAGGGCGACCGCGTGGTCGAGGCCCAGGTCAAGACTGGCCGCCGCGGCCACGAGGGGGCGGCCGGCGGCGAGCCGCTGGTCGAGATCGTCGAGGGCCTGCCGCCTGCGCCGGTCGGCGCGCCGCTGCGGGTGCTGGCGGGCAGCGTGGGCGGCGTGCGCGAGGCCACGCCGGTGCGTTTCGAGGCCGCCCCCGCCGCGGCCAGCGCCCCCCAGAACGCCGCCGGAGCCCGCTGAGCATGTGGTTCACCCGCGTCTCCATCGCCAACCCGGTCCTCGCGACCATGGTGATGCTGGCGCTGGTGGTGCTGGGCCTGTTCGGCCTGCAGCGCCTGAAGGTCGACCAGTTCCCGGACATCGAGTTTCCGGTGGTCGTCGTGCAGATCGCCTACCCCGGCGCCTCGCCCGAGATCGTCGAGTCCGAGGTGACCGAGAAGGTCGAGGAGGCGGTCAACACCATCGCCGGCATCAATCTGCTGACCTCGCGCTCCTACGAGGGCCAGTCGGTCGTCATCATCCAGTTCAACCTGGACATCGAGAGCCGCCGCGCGGCCGAGGACGTGCGCGAGAAGGTGGCCGCACTGCGGCCGCGGCTGCGCGACGAGGTGGAGGAACCGCAGGTCACCCGCTTCGACCCGGCGAGCCGGCCGATCTACACCGTCGCGCTCACCTCGCCCGATGGCCGCCACCCGCCCGTCGCGCTCAGCAGCTACGCCGAGCAGACGCTGAAGAAGCGGCTCGAGAACGTGCGCGGCGTCGGGGCGGTCAGCCTGGTCGGCGCGGTGCAGCGCGAGGTGAACGTCTACCTGCGGCCCGAGGCCCTGGCCGCCCACGGCATCGGCATCGACACCGTGCTGCGCGTGGTCCGCACCGAGAACCGCGACCTGCCGGCCGGCACGGTGCGCTCGGCCACGCAGGAGCGGGTGCTGCAGGTGCGCGGCCGCCTGGCGCGGCCCGAGGACCTGCGCGAGCTGGTGGTCGGCCAGCAGAACGGCAAGGCGGTGCGCCTGGGCCAGGTGGCCGAGATCGCCGACGGCCCGCAGGAGCTGGAGACCCTGGCCCTCTACAACGGCCGCCGCACCCTGGCGCTGGAGGTGCTGAAGTCGCAGGGCGAGAACACGGTCGACGTCGTCGACGGTCTGGACCGCACGGTGCGCGAGCTGCAGGCCGAACTGCCGCCCGGCATGGCGCTGGAGGTGGTGCGCGACGGCGCGCGGCCGATCCGCGTGGCCGTGAAGAACGTGCGCCAGACCCTGCTGGAAGGGGCGCTGCTGACGGTCGGCATCGTCTTCCTCTTCCTCAACAGCTGGCGCTCGACGGTCATCACCGGCCTGGCGCTGCCGATCGCGCTGATCGGCACTTTTGCCTTCATGGCGGTGATGGGCTTCTCGATCAACATGATCACGCTGATGGCCATGAGCCTGAGCGTGGGCCTGCTGATCGACGATGCCATCGTCGTGCGCGAGAACATCGTCCGCCATGTTCAGATGGGCAAGGCCGCCCGGCCGGCCGCGCTGGACGGCACGGCCGAGATCGGCCTGGCGGTGCTGGCCACCACGCTGTCGATCGTGGCCGTCTTCCTGCCGGTCGGGCTGATGGGCGGCATCATCGGCAAGTTCTTCCACGAGTTCGGCCTGACCATCGTCGTGGCGGTGCTGATCTCGATGTTCGTCAGCTTCACGCTCGACCCGATGCTCTCCAGCGTCTGGCATGACCCGTCCATCCACCGCCTGCACGGCGAGGCCGCGCCGGCCGGACGCGGTGCCCGCCTGTATGCACAGACCCTGGGCCGCCTGACCGGCTGGATCGACCACGGCCTCGAACGCAGCGCCCACGGCTATGCCCGGCTGCTCGGCTGGTCGCTGCGGCACCGCCGCCTGACCCTGCTGGCCGCGCTCGGCAGCCTGCTGCTGGCCCTGGGCCTGCTGCCGCGCCTGGGCACCGAGTTCGTGCCACGTGCCGACTTCGGCGAGACCCAGGTCAGCTTCCACACCCCGCCCGGCACCGCGCTGGCGCTGACCGAGCAGCGCGCCCTGGCGGTGGAAGCGGCGCTGCGCAGCTTTCCGGAAGTCCGCCAGACCCTGATCACGCTCAACAGCGGCCAGGCCCAGGGCAGCCACCAGGCCACGGTGCTGGTGCGCCTGGTCGACCGCCACCTGCGCCAGCGCGGTGCGGACCAGCTGGCCGTGCCGATCCGCCGCAAGCTGGCCGAGATCGCCGGCATCACCGTCACCCAGGTCGGCCTGCTCGACGCCGTCGGCGGCACCAAGCCGATTTCGCTGTCGATCCAGGCCGACGACCTGGCCACGCTGCGCGAGCTCAACGCCCGCCTGCTGCCGGAGATCGCCCGCATTCCCGGCCTGGTCGATCTCGACAGCAGTCTGAAGGCCGACCGTCCGACCCTGGACCTTGACGTGCACCGCGAGGCCGCCGCCGACCTGGGCCTGTCGGTCGGCCAGCTGACCGACATGCTGCGCGGTCTGGTGGCCGGTGAGACCGTCGGCGACTGGCGCGCGCCCGACGGCCAGAGCTACGACCTGAAGGTGCGGCTGGCCCCCGAGGCCCGGGATGCCGCACAGGACTTCGCGCGGCTGCAGATCCCGATCGGCCGTGCCGCCGACGGCAGCCCGCGCCTGCTGCGCCTGGACCAGGTGGCCACGCTGCGCGAGGGGGTCGGCGCCAGCCAGATCAACCGCCGCGACCTCAAGCGCGAGGTCGAGATCACGGCCAATGTCTCCGGCCGTGCGCTCGGCGAGGTCTCGGCCGACCTGCGCCGGCTGATGGAGTACCAGACCCTGCCGCCCGGCGCACGCTGGCGCTTCGGCGGTGCGACCAAGGACATGCAGGAGAGCTTCGGCTACGCGATCGGCGCGCTGGTGATGGCGGTGATCTTCATCTACATGATCCTCGCCTCGCAGTTCCGCAGCTTCCTGCAGCCGCTGGCGCTGATGAGCTCGCTGCCCCTGACCCTGATTGGCGTGGTCGGCGCGCTGATGCTGTTCGGCTCGACGATGAACATGTTCTCCATCATCGGCATCGTGATGCTGATGGGCCTGGTCACGAAGAACGCGATCCTGCTGGTCGACTTCGCGAACCGCGCGCGCCGCGGCGAGGTGGCGGCCGACGGCGAGGCCCCGCGGCCCATGGGCCGGGACGAGGCCCTGCTGCTGGCCGCCCGCGTGCGGCTGCGGCCCATCCTGATGACCACGCTGGCCATGATCTTCGGCATGGTGCCGCTGGCCTTCGCGCTCAGCGAGGGGTCGGAGCAGCGCGCGCCGATGGGCCAGGCGGTGATCGGCGGGGTCATCACCTCCTCGCTGCTGACCCTGGTGGTCGTGCCGGTGGTCTACGTCTACCTCGACCGCCTGGGGGTCTGGGTCGGCCGGCGCCTGGGTGCGCCGGCGCCCGGCGCCTGACCCCTGACCCCCTGCGTCAGCGCGGCCGAAGAGCCGGCTCCTAGAATCCGCCCTCATTTCGTCTGCCCCTGCCCGCCATGAACGTCGAACACGCCCGCTTCAACATGATCGAGCAGCAGATCCGGCCCTGGGATGTGCTGGACAGCTCGGTGCTCGGCCTGCTGGCCGTGGTCAAGCGCGAGGACTTCGTGCCGCGCGAGCACCGCAGCCTGGCCTTCATGGACCTCGAGGTGCCGCTGCCCGAAGGGCAGGCCATGCTGGCCCCCAAGGTCGAGGCGCGGCTGCTGCAGGCCCTGGGCCTGGGCAAGCACGAGCGGGTGCTGGAGATCGGCGCCGGCTCGGGCCACATGGCGGCCCTGCTGGCGCACAAGGCGCAGTCGGTGCTCAGCCTCGAGATCCGTCCTGCGCTGGCCGACCTGGCCCGGTCCAACCTGCAGCGCGCGGCTGTGCTGAATGCCGAAGTGCGCTGTGCCGACGGCGCGCAGGGCGTGCCGGGCGAGAGCTTCGACGCCATCGTGCTGTCGGGCTCGGTCGCGGTGCTGCCCGATGCCCTGCTGGCCTCGCTGCGCGTCGGTGGCCGGCTGGTGGCGGTCGTCGGCGACGCGCCGGTGATGCGGGCCCTGCTGGTCACCCGCCGCGGCCCGGAGGCCTACGACCGCGAGGAGATCTTCGACACCGTCGCCCCGCGCCTGGTGGGCTTCCCGGAACCCTCGGCCTTCCGCTTCTGAACCCAGCGCCTGCCGCAGCCCGCGGCCGGCGCCCCCTGCCGATCCCAAGGACCCGAGCCGATGCCGATCCCGAAGCCCACGATCCCCGGTGCGCGCCTGCGCCTGTCCTGCGGCCGGATCGGGATCGGCGGGCTGCTGCTGCTGGGCCTGGCCTCGGCCGCGCCGGCCCAGAGCCTGACGGAGCTGCACGGCCTCGCGCAGGCCTATGACGCCCGCGTGCAGGCCGCCCGCGCCAGCGCCGAGGCGGCCCGCCACCGCTTCGACCAGGCCAGCGCGCTGCGTCGGCCGACGGCCGCGCTGTCCGCCTCGATCAACCGCAGCGCGACCGATGCGCCGGGCCGGGACGCCACCATCTACAACACCCGTCCAAGCGCCCAGCTGAGCGCGACCCAGCCGCTGATCAATCCGGCCAGCACCGTGCAGATCGAGCAGGCCCAGCGCAATGTCGGCCTGGCGCAGACCCAGCTCGAAGAGGCCGAGCAGGACCTGATCCTGCGGCTCTCGGACGCCTACTTCGCCGTGCTGGCGGCCCAGGACACGCTGAACACGGCGCGTCAGAACGAGGCGGCCATTGCTGAGCAGCTGGCTTCGGCGCAGCGCAATTTCGAGGTCGGCACGGCGACCATCACCGACACCCGCGAGGCCCAGTCCCGCCGCGACCTGGCCATCGCCCAGCGTCTGGCGGCCGAGAACACGCTGCGCACCGCGCAGATCGCGCTGGACCAGCTGGTCGGCCGGGACGGTGTGAGCCCGCGGCCCTTGCAGCAGCCGACCCGGCTGCCGGCCCTGACGCCCGGCGAAGTGGAGCAGTGGGCGGCGCGCAGCGAGTCGGCGCCATCGGTGCGCCGTGCGCGCCTGGCGCTGGAGGTGGCCGAGCTCGACACCCGCCTGGCCCGCAGCGGCGAGCAGCCCACACTCGATCTGGTCGGCAGCTACGGCAAGTCGCGCAACACCGGCACCTCGGCCGGCACCTTCGGGGTCGGCACGACCACCACGGCCAGCGTGGGCCTGCAGTTCAACTGGCCGGTCTTCACCGGCGGCCGGGTCGGTGCGCGCGTGCGCGAGACCGTCTCGCTGACCGAGCGGGCTCGCCAGGACCTCGACAACACCCGCCGCACGCTGGCGCAGACCACGCGCCAGGCCTACTTCACCGTGCTGTCCGGCGAAGCGCAGGTGCGTGCGCTGGAAGCGGCCGAGGCCTCCAGCCGCCTGGCCCTGGAGGCCACGCAGGTGGGCTACCGGGTCGGGGTGCGCGTCAACCTCGACGTGCTGAACGCGCAGACCCAGCTCTACACCACGCAGACCAATCTGGCCCGCGCGCGCTACGACCTGCTGCTCGGCCAGCTGCGGCTGCGGCAGGCCGCCGGCACGCTGGCGGCGGCCGATCTCGGCGAGATCGCCAAAGTCCTCCAGCCCTGAGGCGCGCGGCCCGACGGGGGCCGCGGCAGCGGCTGGCTGCGCCAACCGGCTGACCCCTTGCTTGCAGCGCGGACCGGCATTAACCCTGCTGGGTCGGCCGGAGCCTGCATGCCAAGATATATCACTGATCACTGATTTATCCTGCAGGAGAAGCATCCATGTCCCCCTTCCGTTCTGCCTGCGCCGGGCGCAGGCTGCTGGCCGGCATCGCCCTGGCTGCCGCCGGCCTGGGTGCTGCGCAGGCCCAGTCGCCCGAGGCCGCGCGCCTGCACCTGCGCAGCCTGGCGGCCACCTGCGCCAACTGCCACGGCACCGACGGCCATGCCGTGCCAGGTGAATCGATGGTCCACCTCGCCGGTCTCGGCAAGGGCTACATCGTCGAGCAGCTGACGGCCTTCCGCGACGGCAAGCGCCCCGCCACCGTCATGCACCAGCTGAGCAAGGGCTACACCGACGCCCAGATCGATGCACTGGCCGGCTACTTCGCCGCCCAGCAACCCAAGTGAGCCGGAGCGTCCTGACCATGCAACGTCGTCGTCTTCTCCAGGGGGCCGCAGCCGGTGGCCTGCTCACCGCCCTGATCCCCGGCCTCAGCGGCTGCGCCAGCGTGCCGACCAGCGCACGCGTGGTCGTCATCGGGGGCGGCTATGGTGGCGCCACGGCCGCCAAGTACGTGCGCCTGCTGTCCAACCAGGGCCTGGACGTGGTGCTGATCGAGCCGAACGCAGCCTTCGTCAGCTGCCCGATCTCCAACCTCGTCGTGTCCGGCCTGAAGGGCCTGGACGACCTGACCACCGGCTACGGCGCCCTCGGCAAGAACCATGGTGTGACCGTCGTGCGTGATTACGCCGCCGGCATCGATGCCCAGGCCAAGACCGTGCGCCTGGCCTCGGGCGGCAGCATCCGCTACGACAAGCTGATCCTCTCGCCCGGCATCGACCTGCAGTTCGACAAGGTCGAGGGCCTGGCCGCCGCCCAGCAGGCCGGCACCATCCTGCAGGCCTGGAAGGCCGGTCCCGAGACCCTGGCCTTGCGCAAGCAGCTCGAAGCCATGCCCGACGGCGGCACCTACGCCATCACCGTGCCCGAGGCGCCCTACCGCTGCCCACCCGGCCCTTACGAGCGGGCCAGCATGGTCGCGGCCTATTTCAAGCGCGCCAAGCCCAGGAGCAAGGTGCTGATCCTCGACGCGAACCAGGACGTGACCTCCAAGGGCCCGCTGTTCAAGAAGGCCTGGAGCGAGCTCTATCCCGGCATGGTCGAGTTCCGCGGCCAGCACAAGGCCGTGGCCGTCGACGCCAGGACGAACACCGTCAAGTTCGACGTCCAGGACGACGTGAAGGCCGATGTGCTGAACGTGCTGCCGCCGATGCGCGCCGGCCGGATCGCGGTGGACACCGGCCTGGCCAACAGCAACGGCCGCTGGTGCAGCGTCAACTACCAGACCTTCGAATCGACCGCGGCCAAGGACATCCACGTGCTCGGCGACTCGATCCAGATCGCCCCGCTGATGCCCAAGAGCGGCCACATGGCCAACAGCCATGCCAAGGTTGCGGCGGCCGCCGTGGTGGCCGAGCTTGCGGGCCTCGAGGTGAATCCGGTGCCGATGCTGACCAACACCTGCTACAGCTTCGTCGGCGACAAGGAAGTCATCCACGTGGCCAGCGTGCACCGCTACGAAGCGGCCGAGAAGACCTTCAAGACGGTCGCCGGTTCGGGTGGCGTGTCGGCCGCGCGCAGCGAGCTGGAAGCCGCCTACGCGATGGGCTGGGCGCGCAACATCTGGTCGGACATGCTGACCTGACCGATCCCCCCGCCGGGCGCGGGCCGGGAGGCCCGCGCTCAGCGCGGCGGCAGGCGCGGCCCGTCCTTCGGGTCGCGCACCTCGCGAAGCTCCACATCGACGACCTCGCCGGTCTGCGCGGGCCGGCCGAAGCCGCGGCGGAAGGCCGCGCCCGCCCGCTGGCGATGCGCCGTCCACTGCACGTCCGGCCGGCGCCCGTGCAGCAGGCTCCAGGCGATCACGATCAGCGCGATGCACAGGCCCATCAGCAGCAGGCCCAGGCCGAAGGCCAGGCCCAGCAGCAGGGCGATCAGGCGCAGGAAGGTTCGGCCCAGGGCCGCAAGCAAGTCGAGCATGGCCCGATTGTCGCGATCTCGCGACCGGCTCGCCGGGGAGGACGGCTAGAGTCCCGGGAGCCCGTCCTCGCGCGGACCGTCTTCCCAGCGCCCCCCGACCGTGAACACCGCCCCCCGCACCCTGCTGCGCCTGCTCCTGACCGGCCTGATCGCCGCCCTGCCGCTGGCTGCGACCGTGGCCATCTTCGCGTGGGCCTGGCGCCTGCTGGTGGCCTGGGTCGGGCCGCAGAGCGCGATCGGCCAGGGCCTGATCCGCCTGGGCTTCGGCGCGGGCGAGTCGGAGAAGCTCGGCTACCTGATCGGCGTGAGCCTGGTGCTGCTGGGCCTGCTGGGCCTGGGCCTGCTCACCGAGGCGGGTCTGCAGCGCGGCCTGCAGCGGGCCGTCGACGCCCTGATGCAGCGCATCCCGCTGGTCCGCAACGTCTACGGCCTGGTCCAGCGCTTCGTCGGTCTGCTCGCGCAGCGCGAGGGATCGGGCATGGCTTCGATGAGTCCGGTCTGGTGCCACTTCGGCGGGGCCGAGCAGCCCGGCGTGGCGGTGCTGGGCCTGCTGTCCGCGCCCGAGGCCGTGCTGATTGCCGGCCGGCCGCATCTGGCCGTGCTGCTGCCGACCGCACCGGTGCCCGTCGGCGGGGGGCTGCTCTATGTGCCGGCGGGCTGGGTCCGCCCGGCCGAGATCGGCATCGATGCGCTCAGCAGCCTCTATGTGTCGATGGGCGTGACCTCGGCCGAACACCTGCCTCGGGCCGCCGCAGCGGATGCTTCGCCGGCTGCGCCGCGATGAGGCGAGCACTGCGCCTGCATCCCGCTACACTGCGGCGCTTGTGGTGATGCTTCAAGTTCGTGTTCCGTCGAGGTTGTGCTCCATCCGGTGCGGCTGAAATCCAGTCGACATCGTTCCGGTTCGATCCCCTGCGTGACGTTTCTTGCGTGTCCCTGCAGACGCCAGCTCCCGTGCTGGCGAATGCGCCCCGGCATGTCGCCCGGGCGTTTTCTCTGAAGGAATGTTCATGTCTGTTCAAACCGGTACCGTGAAGTGGTTCAACGACGCCAAGGGCTTTGGCTTCATCGCCCAGGACGGCGGCGGCCCCGATGTCTTCGCCCACTTCCGTGACATCCAGGGCAATGGCTTCAAGAGCCTGGCCGAAAACGAGCGCGTCGAGTTTGAAGTCAAGCAAGGCCAGAAGGGCCCGCAAGCCGCGAACATCCGCAAGCTGTGATGCCGTCGGGCGCCTGAGGGCGCCCACCGCTTCTGCACTGCGCACAACGGCCCTACGGGGCCGTTGTGCATTTCCGGCCCGCCATCTCCGGTCCCGCTGCGGCAGCGGACCGGCCTGCCGACGCATCGCCATGTCCGACGCCTCCCTGCCGCCCGAGGTCGCGCCGCCCGCCGCACCGCGTTCCTGCACCCAGCTCTTCCTCGTGTTCACCGGCCTGGCCCTGCAGGGCTTCGGCGGCGTGCTGGCGGTGGCCCAGCGCGAGCTCTGCGAGCGACGCCGCTGGCTCAGCGCCGCCGAGTTCCTGGAGATGCTGGCCTTCGCCCAGGTGCTGCCGGGGCCGAATGTCTGCAACCTCTCCCTGGCCGTCGGGCAGCGCTGGTTCGGCGTGCGGGGGGCCCTGGCGGCCCTGGCCGGCATGCTGGCCCTGCCCCTGCTGATCGTGCTGCTGGCCACCGCCTGGGTGATCGACCAGGCGGGTGCCGCCTGGCTGCAGGATGCGCTGCGCGGCATGGGCATCGTGGCCGCCGGGCTGATCGTCGGCGCCTGCCTGAAGCTGGCCCGGCCGCTGCGCGCGAGCCCGCTGGGCCGTGCCGGCGTGGCCGGTCTCGGTGCGGCGACGCTGCTGGCCATCGCGGGGCTCAAGCTGCCGCTGATGGCCGTGCTGGCCGGCCTGGGCCTGCCGGCCTGTCTGTGGGCGCACCGCCGGCTGCAGGCCGGGCGCAAGGCATGAGCCCGGGCCTCGACCTGGCCCTGCTGGCCGGCTTGTTCGGGCAGGCCCTGCTGCTTTCGCTGCTGGCCATCGGCGGGGCGATCACCGTCGCGCCCGACCTGCACCGCGTGATGGTCGACCAGCAGGCCTGGCTGGACGACGCGCAGTTCGGCCATGCCATCGCGATCGCCCAGGCAGCACCCGGGCCCAATCTGCTTTTCATCCCGGTGCTCGGCTACCAGGTGGCCGGCCTGCCCGGCGCGCTGGCCATGCTGGTGGGCATCCTGATCCCCTCGACCACCCTGGCCCTGGCTGCGCTGCGCCTGGGCCAGACCCACGCCCAGCATCCGGCCCTGCGGGCCTTCAAGGCGGGCATGGCGCCGATCACCCTGGGCCTGATGCTGGCCACCGGCATCGTGCTGGCGCCCTGGGACTCGCCGCCCGGCCTGCTGCTGGCCGGGGCCGTGGCCTTGCTGGTCTGGCGCACCCGGGTGCATCTGCTGCTGCTGATCGCGGCCGGCGCCCTGCTGGGGGTGCTGGGCTGGGTCTGAGTCGCGCCCTGCGCACAATGCCTGCATGACGCACGCCCTGCCCCCCATCGTCCACAACATGGCTGCCTCGCGCTTCGAGGTGCAGGTCGATGGCCTGCTGTCGATCTGCGACTACCGCCGGCGCGACGGCGTGCTGGTCCTGCCGCACACTGTGGTGCCGCCGGAACTGCAGGGCCGCGGCATCGCGGCGGCGCTGGTGGAGGCGGCGCTGGCCCATGCGCGGGCCGAAGGCCTGCGGGTCGATCCGGTCTGCAGCTACGTGGCCGTCCACCTGCGCCGCCATCCGCGGCATGCGGACCTGCTGCGCGCCACCCGCCTCAGCGCGCCGCCGCGTCCGGCAGGCGGGTGACCAGGACCTGGTCGATCTTGTAGTCGTCCACGTCCAGCACCTCGAAGCGGTGGCCGGCGGCTTCGATGCGGTCGGTGCGGCGCGGGATGCGGCGCAGCATGACCATCAGGAAGCCGGCCAGGGTGTCGTACTTGCCCTGCTGCGGCAGCGCGTCGAGTTCGAGGGCGCGCAGCACGTCGGGGATGGGCGTGAGGCCGTCGATCAGCCAGGAGCCGTCCTCGCGGCGGCAGATCTGCTCCTCGGCCAGCGGCGTGACGAGGCCGGCCATCACCGTGCTCATGACATCGTTCAGGGTGATGATGCCGACGACCAGGCTGTACTCGTTGAGGATGACGGCGAAGTCCTCGCGCGCGCTGCGGAACTGCTCCAGCACCTCCAGCAGCGTCAGCCGGTCGGGGATGACCAGCACCGGATGCAGGTGCGCCTTGTCGCCCAGGGCGATCGGCTGGTCGGCCAGCTCGCGCAGCAGCAGGTCCTTGGCATCGACGTAGCCGACCGGCTTGTCGATGCCGCCGTCGCAGACGAGGTAGGTGGAGTGCGGTTCGGCCGCGATGCGGGCGCGGATCAGCTCGGGCGGATCGTCCAGCCGGAAGTGGACGATGTGGTCGCGCGGCGTCATGACGCTCTCGACCGTGCGGGTGTCCAGCTCGAAGAGGTTGACGATGACCTGCTGCTCCTGGGCATCCACCGTGCCGGCCGCAGCCCCGGCCTCGGTCATGGCCAGGATGTCGGCATGGGTGACGATCTCGTCGCGCTGCGGCGGCAGGCCGAGCAGGCGGAAGATCGCGTCCGAGGCCCGGTCGAAGCCCCAGACCAGGGGCTTGAACAGCGCCGCCAGGGCCAGCATGGGACCCACCACATGCACCGCCACCCGCTCGGGCTGGCTCATCGCCAGGCGCTTGGGGAAGAGATCGGCGAAGAGGATGAAGAGCGCGGTGACCAGGCTGAAGGAGAGCAGGAAGCCGAAGGTCTGCGCGCGCTCCTCGCTGCCCGCCACGGGCCGCAGCAGCTCGGTCAGCGCGGGGCTCAGCGCGCCTTCGCCGACGATGCCGCCCAGGATGGCCACCGCATTCAGGCCGATCTGCACGACGGTGAAGTAGCTGCCCGGTGCGTCCTGCACGGCCAGCACCCGGGCGGCGCGCGGCTCGCCCTCGTCGGCCAGCTGGCGCAGGCGCAGGCGGCGCGAGGCGGCGACCGCGATCTCGCTGATCGAGAAGAAGGCGCAGGCCGCGATCAGCAGCGCGATCAGGGCCAGGCTGGTGCCAGTGTCCATGCGGTCAGTGTAGGGGCGGCCCGCAGGCCGCCCGCGGGGCTCAGGCGCTCAGGCTGAGGTCGCCGTACCAGGCCTCGACCACATGCCCGAGGTCGTCGCTGTCGGTGAAGCAGCCCAGCGACAGCACCGCCCCGACCGGCCGCTCCGCATGCTCGGGGAACACCATGCGGTGGTCGGCCACCAGGTCGCGCTCGTGCTCGACCCACTGGCCGAGCTGCGCCGGCCCGCTCTGGATCACCAGATGGCGCACGCCGCCGAGCCGCTTGTCGCGCCAGACGGTGCCCACCGGCAGGTGGTCGTCCCAGGTGTAGAGCAGGGACTGGAAGGGCAGGTCCAGCCCGGCGAAGAGCTTGGCCTGCTCGTGGATCAGGGTCTCGCGCAGCGTCAGCTCGTCCTCTGGCCCGTCGAAGCCGACGCCGACGCGGGCCACCGCATCGTCGCGGTCGTCGCGGTCGCCGCGTGCGCCGCCCCCGACCAGCGCGTCGGCGCGCCAGCGCCAGCGCAGCCGCGGCCGCTGCTGCGGATCGACCTGCAGCGCGCATTGCAGCGCGCTGGCCGAACGCTCGGCCCGGGCGTGCAGCACGCGCTGGCCGTCGCGCTCGGTCAGGCGGTACTGGGTCTGCGCGCGGTGGCGGTACAGCACATAGGGCGCCCAGCCCGGGGGCAGCTCGGCGCGGCGCGGTGCGGTGGAAAAGCGCGGCACGCTGTCGACGGCGGGCGGGAGGCCGGGGCTGGCGCAGCCCGGCAGCAGGGGGGCGAGGCTGGCCGCCAGCGGCCAGTGCAGCAGATGGCGTCGCTGCGGATCGAAAGGCGCGGACATGGGCGAGAGGGACAGGTCGGGACGGGGCATGCGGGGCAGGGCGGGGCGGCGCCAGGGCATTGCGCCGGGTGCACAGCCTGCCGCATCGGCGTGACGGCCGTCCGACAGGGGGCGGCGCCCGGCTATGCTCGCCGCCTTTCGGGCGGACGTTCTGGGCCCCGGCCTGCAGCAACCGCCCGCTTCCTTCCCCGATTTTGGAGCCCCGCATGAACACCACCCCGTCCGGCCTGCAATACGAAGACACCGTCGTCGGCAGCGGCGCCACCGCGAGCGCGGGCCAGCGCGTGACCGTGCACTACACCGGCTGGCTCTGGCAGGACGGCCAGGCGGGCGCCAAGTTCGATTCCAGCAAGGACCGCGGCCAGCCCTTCGTCTTCAACCTGGGCGCGGGCATGGTCATCCGCGGCTGGGACGAGGGCGTGGCCGGCATGCAGATCGGCGGCACCCGCCGCCTGCTGATCCCCGCCGCGCTGGGCTATGGCGCCCGTGGCGCGGGGGGCGTGATTCCGCCGAATGCGACCCTGTTGTTCGAAGTCGACCTGCTCGGCCTGAGCTGATCCGGCGCGCTTGAGCCCCGATACGCCCGCCGCCCAGGCCGCGGCCGAGCGCCGTCGCGGCATCGGCCTGGCCCTGGGCGCCTACGCGGTCTGGGGCCTGTTCCCGCTGTATTTCCGGGCGGTCGGCGCGCTGCCGGCCTTCGAACTGCTGGCGCACCGCGTGCTGTGGGCCGCGGCCTTCGTGCTGGGCCTGCTCGGCGTGCAGCGCCGCTTCGCCTGGATCGCCCCCGCCCTGGCCGACCGGCGCGTGGCCGGCCGCGCGCTGGCCAGCGCCCTGCTGATCGGGCTGAACTGGCTGATCTACCTGTGGGCGGTGGCCCGTGGCCAGGTGGTCGAGGCCAGCCTGGGCTACTTCATCAACCCGCTGGTCAATGTGTTGCTGGGCGCCTGGCTGCTGCACGAGCGCCTGCGGCCCGGCCAGTGGGTCGCCACTGCCTGTGCGGCGGCCGGCGTGCTGTGGCTGGCGCTGCACAGCGGCGGCCTGCCCTGGATCGCGCTGGGCCTGGCCTTCAGCTTCGCCGGCTACGGCCTGCTGCGCAAGACGTCCACCCTCGGCCCGGTCGAGGGCCTGGCCCTGGAGACCCTGCTGCTGCTGCCGCCGGCCCTGCTCGCGCTCGCCGGGCTGGCCGGGGCCGGGGCCACGCATTTCCTGCAGCTGCCGCTCGGCACCCAGGCCCTGGTGATGGCGGCCGGGCCGATCACCGTCATCCCGCTGCTGCTGTTCGCGGCCGGGGCGCGGCGCATCCCCTTCTCGCTGCTGGGCTTCCTGCAGTATCTGGTGCCGAGCACCCAGCTCGCGATCGGCGTGCTGCTGTTCGGCGAGGCCTTCGGGCTCGACCGGCAGCTTGGCTTCGCCGCCATCTGGCTGGGCCTGGTGCTCTACAGCCTCGACGAGCGCCGGGCGGCCCGCCTGCGCTGAGCCCGCCGCCGCGCCGGGCCGGCCGGCACAATCGCCGCGCCCCCCCGTCGCGCCGACCGCCATGCCCCAAGCCCTGCGCCAGACCCTGCTTTCCGCCCGTGACCTGCTGATCACCGCCGGCCCGCTGGCCCTGCTGGCCCTGGTGCTGCTGGTCGGCGCCTACTGGCTGGTGAACCCGACGCCGCCCAAGCGCGTGGTGCTGGCCACCGGCCCGGCCCAGGGCGCCTACGGCGAGTTCGGCAAGCGCTACAAGGAGCAGCTGGCCAAGTACGGCATCGAGGTGGTGCTGCGCGAGACGGCGGGCTCGGCCGAGAACCTGGCCCTGCTGCGCGACATGGACAGCCCGGTCGAGTTCGCCTTCGTGCAGGGCGGGGCCGACGGCCCGCGCCAGGCCGAGGAGGACGGCGAGCCCTCGCCCCTGCTCAGCCTCGGCAGCCTGTTCTACGAACCGGTCTGGATCTTCTACCGCGAGGCCAGCGCACGCCGCGACGGCGGGCGGCCGCGGCTGGGCAGCCTGGCCGGTCTGGCGGGCTGGCGCGTCAACATCGGTGCGCCCGGCAGCGGGGTGACCCAGCTGATGCTGAGCCTGCTGAACCTGAACGGCATCGCACCCGAAGCGCTCACGCTGTCGCGGCTCTCGGCCACGCCGGCGGTCGTCGAGCTGCTGGAGGGTCGGCTCGATGCGGTGGCCTTCACCTCGGCGCCCGAATCGCCGCTGGTGCAGATGCTGCTGCAGACGCCCGGCATCGCGCTCTTCGACTTTCGCCAGGCCGAGGCCTACACCCGCCGCCTGCCGCTGCTGACGCCCGTGCTGCTGCCGCGCGGCGTGATCGACCTGGCCCGCGACCAGCCGCCGCGCGACATCCACCTCGTCGCGCCCACCGCCATGCTGGTGGCCCACGAAAGCGCCCATCCGGCGCTGCAGCAGCTCTTCGTCCAGGCCGCGCGCGCCATCCACGGCGAGGCCGGCTGGTTCCAGCGCCGTGGCGATTTCCCGAATGCGCGCAGCACCGAATACCCGCTGGGCAAGGAGGCCGAGCGCTTCTACCAGTCCGGCCCCAGCCTGCTGCAGCGCTACCTGCCCTTCTGGCTGGCCAATCTGGTCGACCGCATGTGGGTGCTGCTGGCTTCGCTGATCGTCGTGCTCATTCCGCTCAGCCGGGTGGTGCCGCCGCTCTACGAGCTGCGCGTGCGCTCGCGCGTCTTCCGCTGGTACGGCAAGCTGCGCCAGATCGAGGATGCGCTGGAGCAGCCCGAAAGCCCCGGCCAGCCGCCCGACGAACTGCTCGGCGAGCTGGAGGCCCTGGAACGCCGCGTCGCACAGATCAGCGTGCCGCTCTCGCATGCCGACGAGCTCTACGCCCTGCGCAGCCACATCCACCTGGTCCGCAAGAAGCTGCTGGCCCTGGGCGCGCAGCGGCCGCTGCCGGCCTGAGTGCGGCCGCTGCGGCCTTCGCCCCGACGCCTGCGCGGCCCGGTCGCCCGTGCCATGCTGAAGCCCTCCGCCTGAACCGATCCCGCCGATGGACACCCGCACCCACCCCGCCCGCGAACGACTGATCCGCCTGCGCGAGGCCATGGCCGCCCAGGGTCTGGACGGCGTGCTGCTGCCCTCCAGCGACCCCCACCTGTCCGAATACCTGCCCGGCCACTGGCAGGGCCGCGAATGGTTCAGCGGCTTCACCGGCTCCATGGGCACCCTGGTGCTCACCGCCAGCCGCGCCGCGCTGTGTGCCGACAGCCGCTACTGGACCCAGGCCGAACAAGAGCTGGCCGGCAGCGGCATCGAGCTGGTCAAGGTGAGCGGCTCGATGGCCCAGGCGCCGGTGGACTGGCTCATCCGCCACACGCCGCGGGGCGGGCGGGTCGGGGTCGACGGCGCGGTGCTCGGCCTCGCAGCCGCCCAGGCCCTGCGCAGCGCGCTGACCGAGGCCGGCCTGGGCCTGGTGACCGAGCGCGATCCGCTCGACGGCGCCTGGCCCGAGCGCCCGCCGCTGCCGGCCGAGCCGGTGGTCGAGCACCTGCCGCCGCAGGCCGCCACCGCGCGGGCCGACAAGCTGGCCCGGCTGCGCGAGGCGATGGTTGCGCGCGGGGCCACCCACCACCTCGTCTCCACCCTCGACGACCTGGCCTGGCTGCTGAACCTGCGCGGCAGCGATGTTGACTACAACCCGGTTTTCCTGGGCCATGCCCTGGTCGACCTGCGCGGCCTCACGCTCTTCGTCGGCGAGGGCAAGGTCGACGCCGCCCTGGCCCACCGCCTGGCCGTCGACGGCGTGCAGCTCGCGCCCTACGGCGCGCTGCGCGAGGCCCTGGCCGCGCTGCCGCCCGAGGCCGTGCTGTGGCTGGATCCGAAGCGCGTGACCCTGGCCTTCCGCGAGGCCCTGCCGCCCGGCCTGAAGCGGGTCGAGGCCATCAACCCCAGCACCCTGGCCAAGAGCCGCAAGACCGCCGCCGAGGCCGAGCATGTGCGCGAGGCCATGGTCCGCGATGGCCTGGCCATGTGCGCCTTCTACGCCTGGTTCGAGCAGGCCCTGGGCCGCGAGGCGATCAGTGAGCTGACGGTCGCCGACCGCCTGTCGGCCGAGCGCGCGCGCCAGCCCGATTTCCGCGGCCTGAGCTTCCCGGTGATCGCCGGCTTCAATGCCAACGGCGCGATGCCGCACTACCGCGCGACCGAGCAGGCTCATGCCCTGATCTCCACCCCGCAGGGCGTGGTGGCCGACGGCCTGCTGCTGATCGACTCGGGCGGCCAGTACCTTGGCGGCACCACCGACATCACCCGCGTCTGGCCGATCGGCAGGCCCAGCGCGGCCATGAAGCGCGACTTCACCCTGGTGCTCAAGGGCACGATCGCGCTCTCGCGCGCGGTCTTCCCGCGCGGCACGCCCAGCCCCATGCTCGATGCCCTCGCGCGCGCCCCGCTGTGGGCCGAGCGCCTGGACTTCGGCCACGGCACCGGCCATGGCGTGGGCTACTTCCTGAACGTGCACGAGGGCCCGCAGAGCATCAGCAAAGCCACGCCGACGCCCGAGATGGCGATGGAGCCCGGCATGATCACCTCGGTCGAGCCCGGCCTCTACCGCCCCGGCCGCTGGGGCGTGCGCATCGAGAACCTGGTGCTGAACGTGCCCGCCGAAGGCCCGCGCCCGCCGGAGGACGAAGGCCTGGACCTGGGCGACTTCCTGGCCTTCGAGACCCTGAGCCTCTGCCCCATCGACACCCGCTGCATCGATCGCGGCCTGCTGCGCGCGGACGAGGCCGCCTGGCTCGATGCCTACCACGCCACCGTGCGCGAGCGCCTGCGCCCGCGACTGGACGGTGCCGCCCGCGACTGGCTGGATGCCCGCTGCCAGCCCCTCGGGGGCGCCTGAGGCAGCCGCCCGGCGAGCTCCGGGTTTCTCCCCGGGCTGGACCGGGGGCGCGCGTCAGCACGGGTTCAGCGCGGCCGCGCACGATGCGCCTCGCTCCGCCGTGGCGAGGACCGCGGCGGGCGGCTGCGTCCGTGCCCGGCGCAGCCCCTAACGAGGAGACCCCATGAGTGCAGCAGAGATCTTTGTCGTCGGCGCGGCGCGTGCCCCGATCGGCGGCTTCGGCGGTTCGCTGAAAGACCTTCCCCTGGCCAAGCTGGCCACCCACGCGGTCGCGGCGGCCTTGCAGCGTGCCGGCGTGGCCACTGAGACGGTGGGCCAGCTCATCATGGGCCATGTCGTGCCCGGCGAGCCGCGCGACGCCTACCTCAGCCGCGTCGCCGCGATCGAGGCCGGCCTGCCCAAGGAAGTCACCGCCTACAACGTGAACCGGCTCTGCGGCTCCGGCCTGCAGGCCATCGTCTGCGCGGTGCAGGGTCTGGCCCTGGGCGATGCCGAAGTGGCCGTCGGCGCCGGGGCCGAGTCCATGAGCCGGGGCGCCTACGTGCTGCCCTCGGCCCGCTGGGGCGCGCGCATGGGCGATGTGCAGGCGCTGGACTATGTCGTCGGCGCCCTGCACGACCCCTTCCAGACCATCCACATGGGCGTGACGGCCGAGAACGTCGCGGCCCAGTGCGGCATCAGCCGCGAGCAGCAGGACGCGCTCGCCCTCGAAAGCCAGCGCCGCGCCGCCCGTGCGATCGCCGAAGGCCGCTTCAAGAGCCAGATTGCGCCGGTCGAGATCGTCGGCCGCAAGGGCACCGTGGTCTTCGACACCGACGAGCACGTGCGTGCCGACACCACGCTGGAGGCCCTGGCCAAGATGCGTCCGGCCTTCAAGAAGGACGGCAGCGTGACGGCCGGCAATGCCTCGGGCATCAACGACGGCGCGGCCGCGCTGGTGCTGGCCACCGGCGCGGCGGTGAAGGCCCAGGGCCTGAAGCCGCTGGCCCGGGTCGTGTCCTACGGTCACGGCGGCGTCGAACCCGCGACCATGGGCCTGGGCCCGGTGCCGGCCACCCGCATGGCCCTGGCCCGTGCCGGCCTGAAGGTGCAGGACCTGGCGGTCATCGAGTCGAACGAGGCCTTCGCGGCCCAGGCCCTGGCCGTGGCCCAGCAGCTGGACTTCGATCCCGAGCGCCTGAACCCGAACGGCTCGGGCATCTCGCTCGGCCACCCGATCGGCGCGACCGGCGCCATCCTCGCGACCAAGCTGGTCTACGAGCTGCAGCGCACCGGCGGCCGCTACGGCCTGGCCACCATGTGCATCGGTGGCGGCCAGGGCATCGCGATGGTCTTCGAGCGGGTCTGAGCCGGCCCGGTGCGCCGCTGGCCGGGCCTCAGTGCAGTCGCCCGGCCGCATGCGGCGCGTGGCGGCTCGCGGCGGGTCCGGTCGGGCGGCCGGCCGCCCGAGGCACCGGCAGCCGCCGCAGCCGGCTGGGCTGCGGCATCACCGAGTGGGCCGGGGCCCAGCCCTCGGTGGCATGGGCCAGCGGCCGGGTTTGCAGCGACAGGCCGTCCAGCGAGGCCCCTCGGGCCAGCCGCTCCAGCAGCGCGCTGCAGCCCGCCTCACCCAGGGCCTCGCCGAAGGCCTGCCAGGCCTGTTGCACGCGTGTGTCGCGCCAGGCGTCCTCCACCGCATGGCGGCTGGCCTGCGGATCGGCCTGCGGTGCGGCTTCCAGCACCCGCGGCAACAGGGCGAAATGCAGGCGGCGCAGCCGCGCCCGCAGGGCCGGCGTGGGCAGTGCCGCTTCGATCTGCGCGATCCGTGCGCTGAAGCCGGGTCGCAGGTACTGCCAGGCGATCAGGGCCTGCAGGCCCTGGGCCGGGTTCAGCAGCCGCAGGCGTGGTGGCGGCAGCACGCCCAGCGGCCGGGCCAGGGCCTCGGCATGCGGCAGCGGCCGCACCATGTCCAGCAGGGCCGCCAGGCGCTGCCATTCGGCCCGCGTCAGACCTTCGGCTTCGGGCCGATCCTCGGCCTGCAGGCGCTGCAGCAGGACCTGCACGGCGGCGGCATCGCGCCGGCCCAGGGCCGCCCGCACCCGCGGCGCCAGCACGGCCAGGTGGCCGGCGGCCCAGGCGCAATCGGGCCGCAGCCGCACCAGGTCCTCGGCCAGGCGGGCCGGATCCAGCGGCTCGCGGCTGACGGGGCAGTGGCTGCGCGCCAGACGGGCCAGATGGCGCGGGTTCAGTTCCAGGACCTCGAAGCCGCAGCCGTCGAGCCAGGCCCGGCGGCGCAGCGCCAGCCAGGGGCCGAGGCCGGGAGGATTGGCGCGGCTCCCCGCCCGGCCGGCACGCTGCGCGGCCTGGTAGCCCTGCCAGAGCGGATTGCCGGCCTGCATCAGGGCGGCCGGCGGCAGCTGGCCGTGGCAGGCATGATCCCAGCCGAGGGCGAAGCCAGTGGCGGCATCGGCCGGGTGTTCGTCGAAAGCCAGCAGGACTTGGGCGGACATGGTGCGCTCCTCGGCCAGGCCCCATGCCCGGCATGGCTGCGCAGTCTGCCGGGGCGAAGGCTCAGGGCATGAGCCTGTCCCGGCAGGTTTTTGGCACACTCGGCCTGTTCCTGAACCGCCTGCCGGAGAGTCGATGGACCGCACCGAACGTTTCTACCGGATCGAAACCCTGATCCGCAGCCGCGGCTGCGTGCCCTTTGATGCACTGCAGGCGGCGCTGGAGGTTTCCCGCGCCACGCTGAACCGCGACCTGCTCTATCTGCGCGACCGCATGGGTGCGCCCATCGTCTACGACCGCGAGCGCGGCGGCTACCGCTTCGGCGACGAGCCCTCGGCCGAGGCCGCCGCCGGCCGGGCCGGCACGGCACCGCGCCATGCCCTGCCGGGGGTCTGGTTCAGCGAGCCCGAGATCCACGCCCTGCTGAACATGCACCAGCTGATCCGCGGCCTGGACGAGGGCGGCGTGCTGGCCCGCCACCTGCAGCCGCTGCTCGACCGCCTGGACGGCATGCTCGGCGCCGATGCCGGCGAGACCCGCGAGGCGCTCAAGCGCGTGAAGGTGCTGGCAGCCGCGCGCCGGCCGGTCGACAGCCAGCACTTCGAGCACATCGGCAGCGCGCTCATCCGCCGCCGCCGGCTGAAGCTGCAGCACCACAGCCGGGCGCGCGGCGAGCATGGCGAGCGCATCGTCTCGCCGCAGCGTCTGGTGCACCACCGCCATGCCTGGTACCTGGATGCCTGGTGCCACGCCAAGGAGGCGCTGCGCCGCTTCGCCGTCGATGCGATCGAGTCCGTCGAGCCGCTGGAGCAGCGCGCCAAGGACATCCCGCTCAAGACGCTGGAAGCCGAGCTCGACGGTGGCTACGGCGCCTTCGTCGGCGGCAAGCTGCAGACGGCCAAGCTGCGCTTTTCGGCCCGCGCCGCACGCTGGGTGGCGCACGAGCAGTGGCATCCCCAGCAGCAGGGCCGCCTGCTGCCCGATGGCCGCTACCTGCTGAGCCTGCCCTACACCGAGCCCACCGAGCTGCTGATGGACCTGATGCGCCACGGCGCCGAGGTCGAGGTGCTGGGTCCCGTCGCCCTGCGCCGGCAGTTGCACGAGGCCCTGGCCGCCGCGCTGGCCCGCGCCGCGGCATCCGATCCGGACTGAGCCGCCTGGCCTGCAGCTTGCTGACCCCCCGGGTCGGGACCGCCACGGGGGCCGGTCCGGGCGGCCGGGGGTCACGGGCCGCCGCTACCATCGCCCGCTTTGGGCCACCGGGGAGTCGAGTTGGAGCTGAGCGTTTTGTGGTTGCAGGCGGCCGCGATGGGCGTCGTCGAGGGGCTGACCGAGTTCCTGCCGATTTCCAGCACCGGGCACCTGATCCTGGCCGGATCGCTGATCGGCTTCACCGGCGAGATCGCCAAGGTCTTCGAGGTCGCCATCCAGACCGGCGCCATGCTGGCCGTGATCTGGGAGTACCGCAGCCGCCTGGGCGCCACGCTCTCGGGCCTGCCGGCCCGCGAGCCCTGGGCCTGGCGCTTCGCGCGCAATGTGGTGATCGCCTTCATCCCGGCCGTCGTGCTGGGCCTGGCCTTCGGTAAGGCCGTGAAGGCCCATCTCTTCCACCCCGTGCCGGTCGCGCTGGCCTTCATCGTCGGCGGCCTGATCATCCTGTGGGTGGAAGGCCGGCACCGCCGCCGCTTCGGTGCGATGGATTCGGCCGGCGAGCGCCGCGCACGCATCGAGTCGGTGGACGACATGAACGCGCTCGATGCGCTGAAGGTCGGCCTGATCCAGTGCCTGGCCCTGATCCCCGGCACCAGCCGCTCGGGTTCGACCATCATCGGCGGCATGGTGCTGGGCTTCTCGCGCAAGGCGGCGACCGAGTTCAGCTTCTACCTCGGCATCCCCACCCTGATCGGTGCGGGCGCCTATGCGCTGTGGAAGCAGCGCGAGCTGCTGAGCTGGGGCGATCTGCCGGTCTTCCTGATCGGCAGCGTCTTCGCCTTCCTCAGCGCGCTGATCTGCATCCGCTGGCTGATCCGCTATGTGTCGACCCACGACTTCACGGTCTTCGCCTGGTATCGCATCGTCTTCGGCCTGCTGGTGCTGCTGACGGCCTCGACCGGCTGGGTCGACTGGTCGGCCTGAGCCCGGCGCGGCCTCAGCGCCGCATGAACAGCAGGTCCCACACCCCGTGGCCCAGGCGCAGGCCGCGCTGCTCGAACTTGGTCAGCGGCCGGTAGTCGGGCCGCTCCGCATAGCCGGTGGCCGGCGCGGTGTTCTGCAGCGCGGGCTCGGCCGACAGCACCTCCAGCATCTGCTCGGCATAGGGCTGCCAGTCGGTCGCGCAGTGCAGCAGGCCGCCCGGGGCCAGGCGCGTCACCAGGTCGGCGATGAAGGGGGGCTGCACCAGGCGGCGCTTGTTGTGCCGCTTCTTGTGCCAGGGATCGGGGAAGAAGATGTGCACGCCGGCCAGGCTGGCCGGCGGGATCATCGTGGCGAGCACCTCCACCGCATCGTGCTGGACGATGCGCAGATTGCGCAGGCCGCCGGCTTCGATGGCCTGCAGCAGCGCGCCGACGCCGGGTTCGTGCACCTCGCAGCCGATGAAATCGGTGTCGGGCCGCGCCGCGGCGATGGCGGCCGTGGCCGCACCCATGCCGAAGCCGATCTCCAGCACGCGCGGTGCGGCGCGGCCGAAGACGGCCTCCCAGTCGGGCGGCGTGGCCTGGAAGGGCAGGCGGTAGCGCGGCGCCAGCTCGGCCAGCGCACGGATCTGGCCGCTGCCCATGCGGCCGGCGCGCAGCACGAAGCTGCGGATCGGCCGGCCGGCGGGCGAGGGGGCGGACACGGGCTCGGCCGGCGGGCCGGCAGGATCGGGCGGAAGGACGGGGTCGGACATCGTTCAGGCTGCGGCCGCCGGGCGGTCGCGGGGGAGGGCGCCGGCAGGGCGCGGGAAGACAGCAGGAAGACGGCAGGAAGGGTTCGGACGCGCCGCAGGGTGGCGGGCAGGGCCGGGCTGGCGTGGCGGACCCGGCCGGGTCAGGCCAGGCCGGGCGACTCAGCCGCTCGGCGGCGCGTCACGGCGCGCATGGTCCAGCCTTTCGCAGGCCGGGTCCAGGCATTCCAGGCAGCGCGCGCGCCAGCGGCTGAAGGGCGCGCCCTCGTCGGCGCTGCGCCAGGCCGGTGCGGCGGCGGGGGTCAGGCCGGGCAGGCCGTCGAGCGCGGCCCGGGCGGCGGCGGTGCGGGCTTCGTCGAGGCCGTAGATCACGCGGTGGTCCAGGCCCAGGGCCTGCAGCTGCGCGCGCAGCAGGCGATCGACCGGCGCACGCACCTGCGGGCCATCGCGCTGCAGGCCGTCGGCCTGCCAGGGCAGGTCCAGGCCGGTCAGCAGGGTGCGGGCCACGGTCGCGCGGTGGCTGGCGCCGGCGGCGGGGTAGAGGCTGCGGTCGCCGAAGACGATCTCGCTGTACACGGCGGTCTGCAGGCCGGTGGTGTCGGCCAGCACCAGGGCATGGCGGGCGGCGGCGGCCTCGATGCGGCGCTGCTGCTCGGCCGCGATGCCGGCCTGTTCGTCCCGGCGCGGCGTGCGGCCGGCGGCGGCGCAGAAGTCGCGCAGCCATTCGCTGACGACGACCGCATCGTGGCCCTCGCCGCGTAGCGTCAGCGCCAGCGCATGCGCCAGGGTGGACTTGCCGCTGCTCTCCGCGCCGAGCAGCGCGATCACCAGGCCGGGCATGGCGGGGGCTCCGTCCGCGGCCTCAGGCCCGCGCGCCGGCCTGGCGTGCCCAGGCCCGCAGGCCCAGCAGGGCCATGCCCAGGAAGAGGCCGTAGAGCCCCGCGCTCAGCAGCAGGCCCTGCTGCAGGAAGAGGCCGATGGCCACGGCATTCACCGCGACCCAGCCCCACCAGTGCTCGACCCGCTTGCGCACCAGCAGGACCTGCGCGACCACGCTGCCTGCGGTGACGAAGGCGTCCAGCCAGGCGGCGCCGCTGTCGGTGCCGTGGTGCAGGCCCAGGGCCAGCAGCGGCCACAGCAGGGCCAGGGCCAGCAGGGCGGCCAGACGCTGGCGCAGCGTCAGCCAGCGCACGCGCAGGGCCTGGCCGTCGGTTTCGCGGCCGTGCAGCCACTGCCACCAGCCCAGGCCGGCTACCACGATGAAGAGCAGCTGCAGCGCGGCGCTGCCGTAGAGCCGGTCGTTCCAGAAGACCAGGCCGTAGAGCGCCGAGCTGAGGATGGCCAGCGGCCAGGCCGCCGCATGCACGCGGATGTTGCAGACCACCATGGCCAGGCCGAGCAGGGCCCCGATCAGCTCGGCGCGACTGCTCAGGCCGTGCAGCGTCTCGGCGCGCAGCCAGTCGATCGGCGCGGCCAGCAGGGCCGGAAGGGGGGCCAGCTCGCTCATCGCGGGGGCGGCGCCGGAGGGGCGCGAGAAGAGGGGGAATCTGTGGGTCGCGCCCCGGGCGCCGCCGCGACGGGCTCAGCGACGCGGGCCGAACTGCACGACGATCTCGTCGGCCTGGACCATGCCAAGCTCGACGCGGGCCCGCTCCTCGAGCAGTTCCAGCCCTTCGCGCAGGTCGCGGACTTCCGCGAGCAGGCGTGCGTTCTGTTCGCGGGCCTGCTCATTGCGGGCCTGCTTGCCGGCCAGCTCGCCCTGGAGCCGGGCGAGCTGGGCCAGGCCGCTGTCGCCCAGCCAGAGCTGCGCCTGCACCAGCAGGAGCAGCCCGGCCAGCAGGCCGTTGAGCCAGCGCATCGCAGGCCTTTCGGTCGACAGCGCCTGAAGCGGGGTCGGGACGGGCCCGGCTTACTTCAGGTTGTAGAAGGCCGCGCGGCCCGGGTAGACGGCGACGTCGCCCAGGTCCTCTTCGATGCGCAGCAGCTGGTTGTACTTGGCGATGCGGTCGCTGCGGCTCATCGAGCCGGTCTTGATCTGGCCGGCATTGGTGCCGACCGCGATGTCGGCAATGGTGCTGTCCTCGGTCTCGCCCGAGCGGTGCGAGATCACGGCGGTGTAGCCCGCGCGCTTGGCCATCTCGATGGCGGCGAAGGTTTCCGACAGGGTGCCGATCTGGTTGATCTTGATCAGGATCGAGTTGGCGATGCCCTTGTCGATGCCTTCCTTCAGGATCTTGGTGTTGGTCACGAAGAGGTCGTCACCCACCAGCTGCACCTTCTTGCCGAGCACGCCGGTCAGGTGGGCCCAGCCGTCCCAGTCGCCTTCGTGCATGCCGTCCTCGATCGAGACGATCGGGTACTTGTCGCACCAGCTGGCCAGCATGTCGGTCCAGCCGGTCGCGCTCAGCTGCAGGCCTTCGCCATGCAGGTGGTAGAGGCCGTCCTTGTAGAACTCGCTGGCCGCGCAGTCCAGGCCCAGCGCGATCTGCGTGCCGGGGGTGTAGCCGGCCTTGTCGATGGCTTCCAGGATCAGCTGGATCGCCGCCTCGTGGCTGGCCACGCTGGGCGCGAAGCCGCCTTCGTCGCCGACCGCGGTGCTCATGCCCTTGGCGTGGATGATCTTCTTCAGCGCGTGGAAGACCTCGGCGCCCCAGCGCACCGATTCGCGGAAGCTCGGCGCGCCGACCGGCAGGATCATGAATTCCTGCAGGTCGAGGTTGTTGTTCGCGTGCGCCCCGCCGTTGATGACGTTCATCATCGGCACCGGCAGCTGCACCGCGCCCATGCCGCCGAAGTAGCGGTAGAGCGGCAGGCCGGCTTCCTCGGCGGCGGCGCGGGCCACGGCCATGGACACGGCCAGCATCGCGTTGGCGCCCAGGCGGCCCTTGTTCTCGGTGCCGTCCAGCTCGATCAGGGTGCGGTCGAGGAAGGCCTGCTCGGAGGCATCCAGGCCCAGCACGGCCTCGCTGATCTCGGTGTTGATGTGCTCGACCGCGCGGCGCACGCCCTTGCCCAGGTAGCGGCCGGCTTCGCCGTCACGCAGCTCGATGGCCTCGCGCGATCCGGTGGACGCGCCCGAGGGCACGGCCGCGCGGCCGAGCGTGCCGCTTTCCAGCAGCACGTCGCATTCGACGGTGGGGTTGCCGCGGCTGTCGAGGATTTCTCTTCCGACGATGTCGACGATGGCACTCATGTTCGGGTCGCGTTGAAGGTGGGGAGGAGGGAAAGCGGGCGGGAAAGGCCGCGGCCGGTCAGGCCGTCGCCTCGGTCCGGGCGGCGCGCTGATGCTGCAGCGCCGCCTGCACGTAGTGGATGAACAGCGGGTGGCCGTCCCAGGGTGTGGACTTGAACTCGGGGTGGAACTGCACGCCGACGAACCAGGGGTGGACGCTGGTCGGCAGTTCGATCATCTCGGTCAGCTTCTCGCGCTGGGTGATCGCGCTGATCACCAGGCCGGCATCCTGCAGGCGCTGCAGGTACTTCTCGTTGGCCTCGTAGCGGTGGCGGTGACGCTCGGTCACGACCGGGCCGTAGATGCCATGGGCCAGGGTGCCGGGCTTCACGTCCGAGCTCTGCGCGCCCAGGCGCATCGTGCCGCCGAGGTCAGACGAGGCATCGCGCTTCTGGATCGAGCCGTCGGCGTCCTGCCACTCGTCGATCAGGGCGATCACCGGATGCGGCGTGTCCGGCTCGAACTCGGTGGAGTTCGCCCCGGCCAGGCCGGCCTTGTGGCGTGCGTACTCGATCGTGGCCACCTGCATGCCCAGGCAGATGCCCAGGTAGGGGATGCCTTGCTCGCGGGCGTGGCGGGCCGCGAGGATCTTGCCCTCGATGCCGCGCCGGCCGAAGCCGCCGGGCACCAGGATGGCGTCGAAGCGGCTGAGCTGGTCGACGTTCTCGGCCGTCAGGGTCTCGGAGTCGAGGTACTCGATCCTGACCCGCGCGCGGTTGTGGATGCCGGCATGGCGCAGCGCCTCGTTCAGCGACTTGTAGCTGTCCGAGAGGTCGGTGTATTTGCCGACCATCGCGATGGTGACCGCATGCTCGGGATGCTCGACCGCATGCACCAGGTCGTCCCAGCGCTTCAGGCTGGCCGGCGGCGTGGCCAGGCGCAGCTTGTCGCAGATCAGGCCGTCCAGGCCCTGCTCATGCAGCATGCGCGGGACCTTGTAGATCGTGTCCACGTCCCACATGCTGATCACGCCCCACTCGTGGACGTTGGTGAACATCGAGATCTTGCTGCGTTCCTCGTCGGGCACGCGACGGTCGGCGCGGCACAGCAGCGCATCGGGCTGCACGCCGATCTCGCGCAGCTTCTGCACGGTGTGCTGGGTCGGCTTGGTCTTGAGCTCGCCGGCCGCGGCGATCCAGGGCACGTAGGTCAGGTGGACGAAGGCGGTCTGGTTGGGACCGAGCTTCAGGCTCATCTGCCGAGCCGCTTCGAGGAAGGGCAGGGATTCGATGTCGCCGACCGTGCCGCCGACCTCGACGATGGCCACGTCCACGTCCTGCGCGCCGCGGCGCACGAAGTCCTGGATCTCGTTGGTGACGTGCGGGATGACCTGCACGGTCTTGCCCAGGTAGTCGCCGCGGCGTTCCTTCTCCAGCACCGACTTGTAAATCTGGCCGGTGGTGAAGTTGTTGGTCCGCTTCATCCGCGTGGTGATGAAGCGCTCGTAGTGGCCCAGGTCCAGATCGGTCTCGGCGCCGTCTTCGGTGACGAAGACCTCGCCGTGCTGGAAGGGCGACATCGTGCCCGGGTCCACGTTGAGGTACGGGTCCAGCTTGATCAGGGTGACCTTGAGGCCACGCGATTCGAGGATCGCGGCCAGCGACGCTGACGCAATGCCCTTGCCCAGCGAGGACACCACACCGCCGGTGACGAAGACAAACTTGGTCATGTCGTGAGCCCTCCCGGAACGCCGGGCGCCGGAGCCTGTCCGGCCGCGCCCAGGGAGGCTGAGGTGGTAAAGCGGCAGTATATCGGCCGGGCCCTGGCGGTCCGGCCGGATGGAAGGGGCGCCGCGCGGCGGCGGCGCCACGGTCAGACGATGCGTTCGCCCGGATGGCCGATCTTGCGCAGGGCCTCGTAGCGTTCGCTCGACCCGAGCAGGGGATGCTCGGCCGCGCCGCCGTCCCATTGCGGGTCGTCGATGCCCTCGAAGGCCTCGCGCAGGCGCTGGCCCCAGGTGCTGCGGATCATCCGGAAGTAGGGGTTGTGCTCGTCGATGCAGACGATGCGATCGCTGGCGAAGCTGCCTTCGCGGTAGACCAGCAGGTCCAGCGGCAGCCCGACGCTCAGATTGCTCTTGAGCGTGCTGTCCATCGAGACCAGCGCGCACTTGGCCGCCTCGTCCAGGCCGGTGGCCGGCGTCAGCACGCGGTCGAGGATGGGCTTGCCGTACTTGCTTTCGCCCACCTGGAAGAAGCAGGTCTCGCGGGTGGCTTCGATGAAGTTGCCGGCCGAGTAGACGAGGAAGAGCCGCATGGCCTCGCCCTTGATCTGGCCGCCGAAGATCATCGAGGCATTGAAGTCGATGCCGGCCGACTTCAGCGCCGGGCCATCCTGCTCGTGCACGCGGCGCACGGCGGCGCCGAGCACGCGGACCGCGTCGAACATGCTGGTCGCGTTCCAGATGGTGATCGGCGGCTGGTCGCCGTTGTCCAGCTTCTCGACCTGGAGGATCTCGCGCACCGACTGGCTGATCGACAGGTTGCCGGCCGAGAGCAGGACCATGAAGCGGTCGTCCGGCTTCTCGTAGACCATCATCTTGCGGAAGGTGCTGATCTGGTCGAGGCCCGCGTTGGTGCGCGAGTCGGACAGGAAGACGAGGCCTGCCTGGAGCTTGATGCCGACGCAGTAGGTCATGGTGTGCCTGGCGTGTGGGGAGGTTGCAGGGATTTGAGCTGGTAGAGCGCAGCCAGCGCCTCGCGCGGGCTGAGCTGATCGGGTTCGATGTCGGCCAGGGCGGCGAGCAGGGCGGCGGTGGCTGGATCGGCTGTCGCCGCGGCCTGGGCTTCGGGCGCGGGATCGGCCTCGGCCTCGGGCGATGCCGCGAACAGGTCGATCTGCGGCCGCTCGGCGGCCTCGCGCTGCTCGATCGCCTCCAGCAGTGCGCGCGCCTCGCGCAGCACGGCGGGCGGCATGCCGGCCAGGCGGGCCACCTGCACCCCGTAGCTGCGGCTGGCCGGGCCGGGCTGGATCTCGTGCAGGAAGACGATGTCCTCGTGCTCGCCGGTCTGCGCGGCGGCCACGTGCACGTTCTGCAGGCCGTGCAGTCGGGCGGCCAGGGCGGTCAGCTCGAAGTAGTGGGTCGCGAACAGGGTGCAGGCGCGGTTGCGCTCGTGCAGGTGGCGGGCGATCGCGCTGGCCAGGGCCAGGCCGTCGCTGGTCGAGGTGCCGCGGCCGATCTCGTCCATCAGCACCAGCGAGTGCTCGCCTGCGCCGTGCAGGATGGCGGCGGCCTCGCTCATCTCCAGCATGAAGGTGGACTGGGCGTTGGCCAGGTCGTCGGCCGCGCCGATGCGGGTGTGGATCGCGTCCAGCGGCCCGAGCTGGCAGCGCCGCGCCGGCACCCAGGACCCGATGGCGCCCAGCAGCGCGATCAGCGCCACCTGCCGCATGTAGGTGCTCTTGCCGCCCATGTTCGGGCCGGTGATCAGCAGCATGCGGGTCTTCGCATCCAGCCGGCAGTCGTTGGGCATGAAGGGGCCGCCGCCGGTTTCGGCCAGGCGGGCCTCGACCACCGGGTGGCGACCGGCCTCGATCTGCAGGCCCGGCGCAGGGACGAAGACGGGCGCGCACCAGTTCAGCGTGGCCGCGCGTTCGGCCAGGGCCGCCAGCGCATCCAGGCCGGCCAGGGCCTGGGCCAGGCGGCCCAGCGCGGCCAGTGGCGCGGGCTCGATCGGCGCCAGGCCCAGGGCCTGCGCATCCTCGGCTTCGAGGCGACCCAGCAGCGCGTCGAGCAGGCGTTCCCACAGCCACTTCTCGCGCGCCAGCGCGCGCTCCTGGGCCGACAGGGCCTGGTCCTCGAAGGCCTTCAGCTCGGGCGTGGTGTAGCGCTCGGCGTTCTTCAGGGTCTGGCGGCGCTGGTAGTCGGCCGGCACCTTGCCGGTCTGGCCGGCCGTCACCTCGATGTGGAAGCCATGGACCTTGTTGAACTGCACCCGCAGGTTGGGGATGCCGGTGCGCGCGCGCTCGCGGGCTTCCAGCTCGACCAGGAACTGGTCGCAGTTCTGGCTGAGGCCGCGCAGCGTGTCCAGCGTCGCGTCGAAGCCGGGGGCGATCACACCGCCCTCCCGCAGCAGCACGGCGGGCTCGGCGGCCAGCATGCGCTGCAGCAGGTCCTGCACCGCAGGCTCGGGCTGCAGCGCGCTGGCCAGGCTGTCGAGCAAGGCGTCGCCGCCGGTCGGTGGCAGGGCCTCGCGCAGCGCCGGCAGGGCCTGCAGCGTGCTGCGCAGGCCGGCCAGCTCGCGCGGCCGCACCTGGCGCAGCGCGATGCGGGCGGCGCAGCGCTCGACATCGCTGACGCCCTTGAGCGCCTCGCGCAGCGCCTCGGGCCCGTGCGCGATGAGACGGCCGATCGCGGCCTGCCGCGCGCGCGCGACCATGCGCTCGCGCAGCGGATGGGTCAGCCACAGGCGCAGGGCGCGGCTGCCCATGCCGGTCACGCAGCGGTCGAGCAGGGACAGCAGGGTCGGCGCCTTCTCGCCGCGCAGGGTCTGGGTGATCTCCAGGTTGCGCAGGGTGCTGGGTGGCAGCTCGATCAGCGCGCTGGCCTGCTCGACCTGCAGGTCCTGCACATGGGCCAGGGCCTGGCCGCCACTGGTGTGTTCGGCATAGGCCAGCAGCGCACCGGCGGCGGCCTGGGCCAGGCTCAGGGCCTCGCCGTTGTGACCGGCTAGGTTCTGCACGCGCAGCAGTGCACAGAGCTTGCGGTGGCCCAGTGCGCTGTCGAAGCCCCAGGGCGGGCGGCGCGTCAGCGTGGCGCTGCAGGCGGCCTGGGCCGCAGGCGGCAGGGTCTGGGCGTCGTCGGCGGCCAGCAGCAGCTCGGCCGGCGCGAGCCGTGCGAGCCAGCCGGGCAGTTCGGCTTCGCCGCATTCGGCCAGGCCCAGGCGGCCGCTGGACAGGCCCAGCCAGGCCAGGCCCCAGCTGCTGCGGCGGCGGTGGGCGGCCAGCAACAGGGTGTCGGCCCGCTCGTCCAGCAGTTCGCTGTCGGTGACGGTGCCGGGCGTGACCACGCGCACCACCTGCCGCTCGACCGGGCCCTTGGCACTGGCCACATCGCCGACCTGCTCGGCGATCGCCACCGAGCAGCCCAGGCGGATGAACTTGGCCAGGTAGCTTTCGACGGCATGCACCGGCACGCCGGCCATCACCACCGGCTCGCCCGCGCTCTGGCCGCGCACGGTCAGGGTCAGGTCGAGCAGGGCGTTGGCGCGCCGCGCGTCCTCGTAGAACAGCTCGTAGAAATCGCCCATGCGGAAGAAGAGCAGCGCGTCTTCATGCGCAGCCTTCAGGCGCAGGTACTGCGCCATCACCGGGGTGTGGGCGCTGAAGTCCGGAGGGGCGGTCGCCATCGCAGGGCAGCGGGGGGCTGGACGGAAAGCGGGTCAGGGAAGGGGCCGGGCCGGCGGCCGAGGCGCCGGGCCAGCCCGCCGGCGGCGGGGCCTCAGAAGGGCGCGTCCTCGTCCGGACGGCGGGGCGGCTCGCCCTCGGGCTCGGTCCCGGACCCCGTCGCGTCGCGCTGCGACGCTTCGGTCGGCAGGGCGTCCGGCATTTCGAAGCCGGCTTCGGACTCGGGGGCTTCAGCCCAGGCCGCGGGCGCGGCCTCGTCCTGCAGCGGCTCGACCGGCGCGAAAGCGGCTTCGGCCGCCGCCTTCGCCAGGCTGTGTTCGCTCGGGACGAAGGGGGCGGCGGGCGGCCGCGGGCGGCGCTCGGCCACCTCGCGCGGCGGCGGTGCGGCGGGCAGGTCGGCCTTGCGGATGCGAACCGGCGGGCGGGGTGCGGCCGGGGCCGGGGCCTCGACGGGCGCCGGCGGCGGGGCTTCGACGTAGTCCGCACCGATGGGCTGCAGGAAGGCCAGGGTGGCGGCTTCGGGGTCGGCAACGGCCGCCGGCTTGCGCGGTGTCGCGCGCGGCTTCACGGCCGGCTTGGCGGCGGGCCGGGTGGCCTGGGCAGGGCCGCTGGCCGCCTCGGCCGGCTCGTCCTTGATGACCCGGGTGTAGGGCGCCAGGATCTGCACGAGCTGGGCATAGATGCGCGGGTTGCCCGCCACCAGCTCGCGCTGGTGCAGGAAGTCGGCTTCGCCGGTGAAGTTGCCGACCAGGCCCCCGGCCTCGGTGATGATCAGCGAGCCCGCCGCCACGTCCCAGGGGTTCAGGCCGGTCTCGAAGAAGCCGTCGTACCAGCCGGCGGCCACGTAGCACAGGTCCAGCGCGGCAGCGCCCGGGCGGCGCAGGCCGGCGCAGACCTGCATCACGTCCTCGAAGATCTTGAGGTAGCGCTTGAAGTTGTCGCCCTTGCGGAAAGGAAAGCCGGTGCCGATCAGGGCTTCGAGCATGCGGCTGCGCTTGGAGACCCGCAGGCGGCGGTCGTTCAGGTAGGCGCCCTTGCCCTTGCTGGCGTAGAACAGGTCGTTGCGCGCCGGGTCGTAGACGACCGCCTGCTGCACCTGGCCGCGGAAGGCCAGCGCGATCGAGACCGCATAGACCGGGAAGCCGTGGATGAAATTGGTCGTGCCGTCGAGCGGATCGATGATCCAGACGTACTCGCTGTCGCGCGCGCCATGGGTCCGCCCCGATTCCTCGGCCAGGATGCCGTGGCCGGGGTAGGCCTGCAGCAGGGTCTCGATGATGGCCATCTCGGCCGCGCTGTCGACTTCGGTCACGAAGTCGTTGTGCGACTTGGCCGTGACCTGAACACGCTCGATGTCCAGCGCCGCCCGGTTGATGATCGCGCCCGCGGCCCGTGCGGCCTTGATCGCGATGTTGAGCATGGGATGCAGGGTCTGGGACATGGCGTGCAGCGCGGGGCGAGGGGTGCGGGCCGGTGCGGCCGCGAAGGGCGGCATCGGCAGGGCGGTGGCGGGGACAAAGAGCGGGGTGCATCGTCGTGGCGCAAGGCCGCCAGAAGCACCCGGGTAACCCCCGAGTTTAGCCCTGCGGCGCATCCCGTCCGGGCGCCGGCCCGGCCTGCGGCGCAGGCGCGACACTGCCGGCCTGCGCCACCCTGCCTCACCCTCCCGCGCCGCGTCCCGCCATGAACGATGTCACCGCCGACCCCAGCACCTTCATCCTGGTGGGCACCAGCCACGCCGGCAATGTGGGCGCGGCCGCGCGCGCGATCAAGGTCATGGGCTTCGGTCGCCTGGTGCTGGTGGCGCCGCGCTTTGCCGACGTGCTGAGCCGCGAGGAGACGGTGGCGATGGCCAGCGGCGCGGCCGACGTGCTGACCCGCGCCCGCATCGTTGCCTCCCTGGATGAGGCCCTGGCCGGGGTCGACCACGCCTGCGCCACCGCCATGACCCCGCGCGACTTCGGCCCGCCCACCCGCGCCCCGCGCGAGGCCCTGGCCGCCCTGGCCGCAGTGCCGCCGAACGGCGGTCCGCGCGTGGGTTTCGTCTTCGGCAGCGAGCGCTACGGCCTGTCCAACGAGGATGTCTACCGCTGCCACAGCGTGCTGAGTATCCCGACCGCGCCGGGCTACGGCTCGCTCAACCTGGCCCAGGCGGTGCAGTTGATGGCTTATGAGTGGCGCTGCGCGCTCGGCGGCTTTGCCGTGGCCGGCCGCCGCACCGACCCGGCCCTGGCCGACGCGGCGGCCGTGCAGGGCCTGCTGGCGCACTGGCGCGAGGCCCTGGTCGCCACCGGCTTCCTCGACCCGGCCGCCCCCAAGAAGGCGCTGCCGCGGCTCAACGCCCTGCTCAACCGGGCCCAGCCCACGCAGGAGGAGGTGCACCTGCTGCGCGGCATCGCCAAGGCCGTGCTGGAGCGCGCGGCCGGCGGCACCGGACAATCGCGGCCATGAGCAAGGCCTTCACCCGCGAGACCGAGGGCAGCGACGAGGACGAGGACCTCCCCGGCCTGCCGCCGCTGCCGCCCGGCGGCAAGAACTACATCACCCCCGCCGGCCACGCCCGCCTGCGCGCCGAGCTGCTGCAGCTGCTGGACGTGGAGCGGCCCAAGGTGGTCGAGACCGTCTCCTGGGCCGCCAAGAACGGCGACCGCAGCGAGAACGGCGACTACCTCTACGGCAAGAAGCGCCTGCGCGAGATCGACCGCCGCATCCGCTTCCTGACCAAGCGCCTGGACCTTGCCGAAGTCACCGACCCCAGCGTGCATCACGGCCGCGACCAGGTCTTCTTCGGCGCCACCGTCCGCTACGAGGACGGCGAGGGCGTCGAGCGCAGCGTCACCATCAAGGGCCTCGACGAGGCCGACAGCCAGGCCGGCGAGATCAGCTGGATCGCCCCCGTGGCCCGCGCGCTGCTCAAGGCCCGGGTGGGGGACGAGGTCACGCTGATGACCCCGGGCGGGCCGAGTACGCTCAGCGTGATCGAGGTGCGCTACCCCGAGTCGTCCCGGCAGCCCTGAGCCCGACGGCGGCGTGCCGCCGCTGTGCGTCGCGCACCTCGGGGGCTCGCATCGATCCGGGTCGGCGGCTGCCCCGAGCCCAGGCTGCCGCGGGCAGGACCCAAAAGAAAACGGGACGCTTCCGTGAGGAAGCGTCCCGTGAAGAGGTGGCGCGGCTGGCAGGATTCGAACCCACGACCCCTTGGTTCGTAGCCAAGTACTCTATCCAACTGAGCTACAGCCGCGCTGAGTCAGTGACTATAGCACGCTTTTTATCGGCGTGGGAAGAGGTACGTGTGCAGCTTGTCGAAGCGCGTGGGCTGCGCGCGTCTCGTCCCGGTCGTGCTCGGCCATGGCAGCCAGCAGCAGCCAGGCTTCGCGGCGGGCGGACGGGGCCAGCGCCTCGTCGTCGGCCACCGGCTCCAGCCATTGCCGGGCCTTGCCCCAAAGCTGCAGCGCCGCCAGCGCACGGCCGACCGCGTAGGCCAGGGCCGGTTCGCGGGGGTGGCTGAGCGGGGCCCGTTCGAGCAGCGGCAACCAGTCGGGCGTCAGGCCTTCACTGACCTGGGCCAGGGCCAGGGCCAGGGCTTCGCGGCCATCGGCGTCGGTCTTGTCCAGTCGATCCCAGAACGGGCGCAGCCAGACCCGGGCGATGGCATCGTGGCCCAGTCCACCCAGGCAATGCGCGGCATGGGCGGCCACATGCGGATCGCGGCGGTCGGCCGGGTCCAGTTCACGCCAGATGCGGTCGAGCTGGTCGAGGTCCCGCGCACCGTCCAGCGCCTCGGCGGCCAGCGAGCGCAGCAACCCCTGAGCCGCGACGGGCGAGAAGGCCTGGTGCTTGGCCAGCAGGCGCGCGGTCCGCAAGGCCTCCAGCGGCTGCCGGGCCAGGCGGGCGGCCTGCAGCCGCAAGCGCAGTGCATGCGTCCGGCGGGCCACGCCGGGCGGCAACTCGCCCAGCCGGCTGAGCGCTGCGTCGGCCTGCCGGTCGTCGACCGCCCATTCCGTGGCGAGCAGGCAGGCGGCCTCGTCGGCCGTCCGCCCACGGGCCTGGCGCGCCGCGGCTGCGCGGGCTCGGGCCAGGGCTTCGTCGCGGCGGCCGCGGTCCTGCAGCCGATGCAGGCTGCTGGCCGCCAGCAGCTCGGCCAGGGCGGAGAACTCGGGGTCCTCGGTCAGGTCGGGCGACTCGCGTTGCAGCCGGACGGCATGCGTCGCCGCCCCGTGCGCACGGGTGTAGCGGCCGGCCCAGTACAGCACCATCGCCTCGCGCAGCGCGTTCTGCGCCTTGCGATTGCGCTGGCTCAGCCGCCAGGCCCGCGCCCGGCCCGGCAGGCCGAGCAGGGTGATCACCGCATTCACCAGCACGACCGTCGCCAGCCCGACCAGGCCCACCAGCACCAGGAAGAGGTTCAGCGAGAGGTCGATGCGCCAGGGCGCCCAGTAGATGGAGACGAGGTCGCTGCTGCGCCCCATCACCGCCGCGGTGACCACCGCGACGACGGCCACGACCAGCAGCCAGACGATGCCGCGCATGCTGTCTTCCGCCTCAGCGCGCGCCGGCCGCAGCCGCGAGCGCGGCCAGGCTGTCGTCCGGACGCGGCAGGCCACCCGGCTGGGCCTGACGGGCCACGCCCTGCAGCAAGTCGCCAAGCTGGGCATGCCGGCGGTGGCTGCGGTCGAAATAGCGGTCCAGCGCCGCCCGGCAGGCTTGCAGGTCGGCCTGGGCGGTCTCGAACTGGCGGCTCATCACCGCGAGCCGCGCGTTCAGCAGCTTGAGCTTCAGGTTCTCGCGCAGCAGGAAGCCTTGCTCGGGCGCGAGCAGCATGCCCTCCGGCTGGTCGATGTGACGAATGCGGACCAGGCTGCGGAGTTCGTCGCCCAGCCGGCCCCCCCACCAGGACAGCCGGCTCGCCCAGCCCGGTGCCGGCTGGCCCGGTGCCGAGGCGGCGGTTTCGGCCGGCGCCGCGGCCAGGCTGCTTCGGGCGCTGTCCGCCGTGAGCGGCAGGGCGTCGACCAGGGCGACGGCCTCATCCAGCCGCCGTGCCAGCGTCGCGACGTCGGCCAGTGCGGCATTGCGCAGGCGCTCGAGGTCACGTTCCAGTGCACTGCGCACCGGTTCCAGGCGCAGCGAGCCGCTGGCCAGCCGCTCCTTGGCGAGCTGCAGCGCGGCGACCAGCGGTTCGGCGCTGCCGGTGATCGCGCTGAGCTGCAGGGCGGCGCGCAAGCCGGCCTCGGCCTCGCCGAGCAGCTGGTCCTCGCGCGAGCGCACCATCGAGCGCATCAGCTCGTCGATCTGTTCGCGCTGCACGCCGACCTCGGCCAGCCGGGCCTCCAGCAGGGTGGTCTTGGCCAGGGCTTCGCGCGCGCCTTCCTCGGCCTGCTTGGCCAGCACCCGCGCCTCGGTCACCTGCTGGGCGCCATCGTCCTGGCGCTTGACCAGGATGCGTTCCACCTTGCCGAGCCGCTGGCTGCTCCAGGCGGTCCAGCCCAGGGCGAGCGCGGCGGCCAGCAAGGCCCCAGCGGCCAGACTCATCGGGGGGCCGGTGCGGGCCTTGACCGGGGGCGCCGCGGGGGGCGGCGGGCTGGCGGCGGGGGGCGCGGAGGCGGCTTCAGTCACGCGCTCGATTCTATCGACCGGCCCCCTGCCCGCCTGGGCGCGGTGCAGCAGGGCAGGGCCTGCTCAGCCCTGCTCGTCCGGCGCGGCCGACGGGGTGATCCGGCCGCCCGCCCGATGCCACCAGTCGATCACCGCGGCGGGCTGCGGCGGCAGCGCCTCGACCCGGCCGAAGCCGGCCGCCCGTGCGCGGGCTGCGATCCGTGCATGGGTGCAGAGTGCGATGCTGGCGGCACGCCAGTCCCCGGCGGCGGGCGGCAGCGCGGCCTCCAGCCGGGCCAGGTGGTCGAGGGCCTCGGCGCTGCTGAGCAGCCACACCGTCTCGGCTGCGGCATCCCGCAGGGCCTCCAGCCGGGCCCGCAGCGCGGCCTCGGGGGGCGGCGGGCCGCGTCGGTAGCAGGCCAGGGTCTCGACCCGGGCGCCGGCGGCCTCCAGCGTGCGACCCAGCCATTCGCGGCCGACGCCAGCCTGGGCGCCGGGCAGGTCGGGCGCGCGGGCCGCCGGGCCCTCGGCGTCGGGCGCGGCGTCCTCCAGCCCGCGCAGGATCAGCACCGGCCGGTCGGTCCAGCCGCCGGGCCGCTCACGCAGCACCGTCCACAGGCTTTCCGTGTCGAAGCGCGCGGCGTCCGGCCGGGGTTCGACGACCTGGTCTGCCGGCACGCCCGCGGTGCGCAGCGCGGCCGCGCTGCCCGGTCCCGGGGCGGCGGCCTGCGTCCCGGCCGGCCAGGGGAGGCCGGCCGGTCGGGCGTCGAAGAAGTGCTGCACGGCATTCGGGCTGACGAAGACCAGCAGCGTCCAGTCGGCCAGCCGGACCCAGGCTGCCTGCAGCGCACGGCGGTCGTCCAGCGGGCCGACGGCCAGCAGCGGCAGGGCCTCGGCCGGCAGGCCGCCTGCCCGCAGGGCCTGCACCCAGGCCGGGCACTGCCCGGCGGGCCGGGTGACCAGAAGGCGCCGCAGGGCCCCGGCCGGTCGCGGGGCTGCGGGCATCAGCCGGGGTGGGCCGGGGCCAGCAGGCGGTCCCCGCCGGCTGCCCGCAGCGCGGCGACCACCCGCAGGCCCAGGGCCTCGGCCTCGGCCACGGTCTGCACCGGGGCCTCCGCTTCGGCACGGGCCAGGCCCAGCGCGCGAAGCTCGGCTGATGCATCCTCGCCGGGGCCGAGCACGCCTTCCAGGCGCAGCGTCAAACCATCGGCCGCGAAGCCGGCATGGGCCGCGAGCGGCATCGAGCAGGAGCCGCCCAGCGCCCGCGAGACGGCCCGTTCCGCATGCACGGCCAGCCAGGTCGGGCGATGGTTGAGCGATTGCAGCAGGGCCCACAGCGTCGGGCAGCGCTGCGGCGCATCGGCACGCAGCTCGATGCCGAGCGCGCCCTGGCCGGCCGCCGGCAGCATCTGCCCGGCGTCGAAGACGCTGCGGATGCGTTCGGCCAGGCCCAGGCGCTTGAGGCCTGCGGCGGCCAGCACGATCGCGTCGTACTGGCCTTCGTCGAGCTTGCGCAGCCGGGTGTCCAGGTTGCCGCGCAGCGGCTCGATGCGCAGGTCGGGCCGCGCCGCGCGCAGCTGCGTGAGCCGCCGCAGGCTGGAGGTGCCGACCACGCCGCCGGCGGGCAGCGCCTCCAGGCTGGCGTAGCGGGGCGAGACCCAGGCGTCGCGCGGATCCTCGCGTTCCAGCGTGGCCGCCAGCACGAAGCCGGGCGGCAGCTCCATCGGCACGTCCTTGAGCGAGTGCACGGCGAGGTGGGCGCTGCCATCCTCCAGGGCGGTCTCAAGTTCCTTGACGAAGAGGCCCTTGCCGCCGACCTTGCTGAGGCTGCGGTCGAGGATCTGGTCGCCGCGGGTGGTCATGCCCAGCAGTTCAACCGGCTCGGGCAGACGGGCTCCGAGCAAGGCTTGCACGTGTTCGGCTTGCCACAATGCGAGTCGGCTTTCGCGCGTGGCGATGACCCAGCGGGAATGTTCCGTGCTTTGTTCCATGGCGAAGATGCTAGCAGCGCGTTCCGGTCACCCCGGGCTGCCGCGGCGCCTCGCCCTCAGCCGCCATCGCGGCGATTTGCTCAACCTACGAGACACCATGCCCAGTACGCGCCGCAAGAGTGCACCGTCCCCGGTCGACAAGGTCGACAAGAAGAACGCTCCCCTCCTCGACGACATCCGCCTGCTCGGTCGCCTGCTCGGCGAGGTCATCCGCGAGCAGGAAGGCGCCAGCGCCTTCGCGCTGATCGAGAAGATCCGCCAGCTCTCCGTCAGCTACCGCCTGAAGCAGGACGCCCAGGCCGGCAAGACCCTGGACCGCCTGCTGAAGAATCTCAGCGTCGAGCAGGCCGTGTCGGTGGTCCGCGCCTTCACCTACTTCTCGCACCTCGCCAACATCGCCGAGGACCGCCAGAACGTGCGCCAGCACGCGCTGCAGGAGCGCCGCGATGCGGCCGAGGACGGCTCCCTGGCTGCCAGCTTCGAGAAGCTCGCCCGCAAGGGCCTGCGCAACCGCGAGATCGCGGCCACGCTGGCGCGCGCCCACGTCTCGCCGGTGCTGACCGCCCACCCGACCGAGGTGCAGCGCCAGAGCGTGCTGCAGGCCGAGCGCGCCATCGCCGCCCTGATCGGCGAGCGCGAGACCCTGGTCGGCGACCGCGCGCTGCGCGCCAACGAGGCTGCCCTGCGCGCCCGCATCGCCCAGCTCTGGCAGACCCGCCTGCTGCGGCCCAACAAGCTCAGCGTGGCCGACGAGATCAACAGCGCGCTCAGCTACTACCAGAGCACCTTCCTGCGCCAGATCCCGCGCCTGTATGCGGACATCGAGGAGGCCCTGCCCGGCGAGCCGATCGCCCCCTTCTTCCGCATGGGCAACTGGATCGGCGGCGACCGCGACGGCAACCCCAACGTGAAGGCCGAGACCCTGCAGCTGGCCCTGTCGCGCCAGAGCGAGACCGCGCTGCGCTTCTACCTGACCGAGGTCCACGAGCTCGGCGCCGAGCTGTCGATGTCCGGCCTGCTGGTGCAGGTCACCCCGGCCATGCAGGCGCTGGCCGAGCGCTCGGGCGACGACAACCCGCACCGCGGCGACGAACCGTACCGCCGCGCCCTGATCGGCGTCTATGCGCGCCTGGCCGCCACGCTGCAGAAGCTCACCGGCACCAGCGCGCTGCGCCACGCCATCGCGCCGTCCAACCCCTATGCCGAAGCGGCCGAGTTCCTCGCCGACCTGCGCACCGTCGACGCCTCGCTGGCCACCCACCATGGCCAGGCCCTGGCCGAGGTGCGGCTCAAGCCGCTGATCCGCGCGGCCGAGGTCTTCGGCTTCCACCTGGCCACCGTCGACCTGCGACAGAGTTCGGACCAGCACGAGAAAGTGGTCGCCGAGCTGCTGGCCACCGCCCGCATCGAGCCCGACTACAGCGCGCTCGGCGAGGCCGCCAAGGTGCGGCTGCTGGTCAATGAGCTCAACGATGTGCGCCCGCTGCGCGTGCCCCACGGCCAGTACAGCGAACACACCGTCGGCGAACTCGCCATCTTCGAGAAGGCCCGGCTCAGTCGCCAGCTCTTCGGCGAGCTCGCGATCCGCCACGCCATCATCAGCCACACCGAGACCGTCTCCGACCTGCTCGAAGTGCTGCTGCTGATGAAGGAGGCCGGCCTGCTGACCGGCACCCTGGGCGAGAACGCGGTGGCCTCGCTGATCGTCGTGCCGCTGTTCGAGACCATCGGCGACCTGCGGGCGGCGGCCGGCATCATGCGCGAGTACCTGGCCGTGCCCGGCATGCTCGACATGCTGCGCCGCTCGGGCAACGAGCAGGACGTCATGCTCGGCTACTCCGACAGCAACAAGGACGGCGGCTTCTTCACCAGCAACTGGGAGCTCTACCGCGCCGAGATCGCGCTGGTCGAGCTGTTCAAGCCGCTGCACGAGCGCCAGGGCCTGACGCTGCGGCTCTTCCACGGCCGCGGCGGCACGGTGGGGCGTGGCGGCGGCCCGAGCTACCAGGCCATCCTGGCCCAGCCGCCCGGCACGGTGAACGGCCAGATCCGCCTGACCGAGCAGGGCGAGGTGATCGCCTCCAAGTACGCGCATCCGGAGATCGGCCGGCGCAACCTCGAGACCCTCGTCGCCGCCACCCTGGAGGCGACCCTGCTGCCGCCGGCCCGCCAGGCGCCCAAGGTCTTCCTGGAACGCGCGGCGGAGCTCTCCGAGCGCAGCATGGCGGCCTACCGCGACCTGGTCTACGGCACGCCGGGCTTCGTCGACTACTACTTCGCGGCCACGCCGATCCGCGAGATCGCCGAGCTGAACATCGGCTCGCGGCCCGCCTCGCGCAAGGCCACGCGGGCCATCGAGGACCTGCGCGCCATCCCCTGGGGCTTCAGCTGGGGCCAGTGCCGGGTCGCGCTGCCGGGCTGGTACGGCTTCGGCTCGGCGGTGATGGGGCATCTCGACGAGGCCGCGGATGCCGCGGGCCGCGCGGAGCGGCTGGCCCTGCTCAAGCGCATGCATGCCCAGTGGCCCTTCTTCCGCACCCTGCTGTCGAACATGGACATGGTGCTGGCCAAGAGCGATCTGCACATGGCCGAGCGCTATGTGGAGCTGGTGCCCGACCGCAAGGCCGCGAAGGCGATCTTTGCGCGCATTGAGGCCGAGTGGGCGCGCAGCAACGAGGCGCTGAGCCTGCTGACGGGCGCGACGCAGCGGCTGGCGGGGGATCCGGCGCTGGCGCGTTCGATTGCCTACCGCTTCCCCTACCTGGACCCGCTGAACCACTTGCAGGTGGAGCTGATCCGGCGCTACCGGGCGCAGAAGGATGCGGGGACGGAGGTGCACGAGCGGGTGCAGCGCGGCATCCACATCTCGATCAACGGGGTTGCGGCGGGGCTGCGGAACTCGGGCTGAGTCCCGGCCAGGAAAGTCCGATGGACTCTTCCTGGCCGTGTCGGAGGGCCGGGTCCTCGGCCTGCCGGGGGTGGCGCGTCGCCTTCCCGCAGGGGGCTCTCCCCCTGCTCCGCTTGGCGCGTCGCCTTCCCGCCTAGGGCTCCCCCTGCTCCGCTTGGCGCGTCGCCTTCCCGCCTAGGGCTCACCCTGCTCCGGTTGGCGCGTCGCCTTCCCGCCTAGGGCTCCCCTGCTCCGGTGGGCGCGTCGCCCTCCCACGGGGGCCCGAGGGCGCTCATGTCCCCCGCCTGCGGCTCCTCCTTGACTTCGCGCCCTCGGGCCCCCGCGGGAGGGCGCGGGGGCGGGTGGGTAGGCGCGTCCTGGGGCGCGCGCCCTCACATCCCCGCGTAATTGGGCCCGCCGCCGCCCTCGGGCGTCACCCACACGATGTTCTGCGTCGGATCCTTGATGTCGCAGGTCTTGCAGTGCACGCAGTTCTGCGCGTTGATCTGCAGGCGCTGGGCCCCGTCGTCCGCGGGCACG
>NZ_JACIVI010000004.1 GCF_014145335.1 Aquariibacter albus
GTCTCGCCCTCGCTCAGGATCGCCAGGATCTGGCTCTCTGTGATTCTCGACTTCCTCATCGCTCTTCCTCGAAGATGCGGAAGTCTCCACTTTCAGGTTGTCTACTCAGCGGGGGAGCTTACGGGGCGACACGGCACGCAGCAGCTCGCCTCGTACCCAGCGGCCCAGGGGCGAGTCGAACGCCGTGCCGAGCTTGCGCGACTTGGCCCTGGACGTCGCTCAGCGCTGCGTGGCCATCGCCTGGGCGCGCGCAGCGCGATACGGGCCACCCAGCGTCGCGTTGCGGGCGAACCGGCGGCAGATCGTGCTGGTGCTGCGCCCCATCTGAGCCGCTATGGCACGGCGGCTCAACCCCTGCTCGGCAAGAAGGCCAAGCTGGGTGCGCTCCTCCAGGCTCAGGCTCGTCTATCCAGTGGCCACGTGTGCAAGTCGTTGAAGTTGCTGGACGTGTTGGACATCAACTTTGACTCTGCTCTGCAAGAGTCAAGCAATACCCGCCGGGTGCTGCACTTCAGAATTGAAACCGCCACCTCAGTCTAGCAAGTGGTTCAGGCGCAGCTGAAGACGAGCACGCCAATGCGTTGGAGGGGTCAGCTCGGACCACTTGCGCGGGCGGTCTGGCCGTCGAAGCAGTACCGCTGCGGTCGCCGCATCCAGGGACCGTAAGGCAGACAAATCCCAGTGACAAGGGCCCGCGACCTTGTCGAGGCCACGCAGGGCTTGGCGCATTGCAGGCCCACCGTCTCCCTGCAGCTTGTAGCTGCCGTCTCGGATGCCCAGAGCACCTCGGGCGTGCGGTGAGCCACCCGCAGGACGACTACCGAAGAGCCAGAGGGGTATGACCTGAGCGATCAGCAGGCCGACCAGTTGGCGGCCATCGTTCATGTATCGGCGCCAGATTCCCGGCTCCGTTGCGATGCGCCAAAGCCATTCAATGCCGACCCTGCGAGCCCACACGGGGGCTCGACTCAGCCGACCAGCGGTGAAGTTCACGACGGCACCAAGATGGCTGATCAGCGGTGCCCGCAACCGGGCTCGGTTACGCAGCGCCCAAGCCTGACCCTTGACGGCACCAAGCGCAACGACGAGAAAGTCCGCGCCGCTCGCATTCAGGGCGGCCAGCGTGGCTTCGTCACTGAGGCTGTCGACATCACCGAAGCCTGCAGCGAAGCCTCCTGCGCCGGTCAATCCTGGAGACAGGCCCTTGGCATGCTGTTCTGTCAGCTGCGCCGATGCCTCCTCCGCCGCACCGGGTGGCCCGCCGAAAAAGGCAACCTTGAGTGGAGGTCCGGGCAAGCGCTGCAGGTCCTCAAACAGATCCGAGCCTGCCACCCGCTCCGGCAGCGGCAAGCCGAGCAGGCGTGCTAGCCAGATCAGAGGCTGACCATCAACAAGCACCAGATCACTCTCCAATACTGAGCGTCTGAACTCGGGTGCGGACTGTGCTGCGATCAGGAAATTGACGTTGACCGTCGAGAGCATGCAGCGTTCCCCCGCGCGGGCCTTTCTTCGCAGAAGCTCCGCAGCTTCGTGTCGGGTAATGGCATCAAAGGGTAGGCCTAGCAACGCATAGGCGGAGCTCGATACACAAGAATCATTCACCGTCACGTCGGGCCCTTACCCAGTTCGATTGCCGCTTGATTACGAATTGCAGGTAAATCGGTATTTTACGCAGGGCGTAGAGAGGCGCAGCGAGCAACTCATGCCCCGCCAGCCAGCTGCGTCCGACTTTGTGCCAGGCAATGAGGACACCGAGCCCAAGTAGGGTCAGTTCGATCATCCCAAGAAAAGCTACCGTACCGGTCAGAGATACACTCGGCGCGACCCACGCAAGCACGCCGGCTGCTGCTGTGACGCTTGACAGCGCCATAACCAGCAGGGCTAGGGGGGGGACGGCCAAGTCCGCAGCCAAGTAGATCAGGCCGACGTCTCGCCGTTGCCAAGCTGCTCGGAGTAATGTGGGCAGCTCGTGAATCAGCGTGCTGAGGTGACCGTGCTCCCAACGGGTCCGCTGATTGCCTCGGCTCGCATCCTCAGGCGCAAAATAGCTCCACACCCGAGCTTGGGCTAAATATCGAGGTGCTCGACCGATTGCGGCGAGGTCCAAGCCAAGTTTCATGTCCTCGACGATGTGGCCGCTTGCTAGCGATACCCCTGCTAGACTTTCCCAGGGAAAGGCCATGCCAGTGCCAGTCAACAGGCAGGGTGCGCCTAAGCGCGCTGAGCCGCGTGGTCGTAAAGAGTTCTTAACTGCCCAGGCGAACCCGGCGATACGTTGGCGTAGACCGGATTGCTCAAAATCGACTGGGAGCTGCATTGCGTAATCCGCCTGTACGGGCAGCTTCAGAGCCATACAGGTTCTCGCTAAAAGATCTATTGCATCGGGGGCCAACTGGCAGTCGGCGTCGATCATGATCAATACCTCTGGTGGCTGCCCGGATGCAAGTAATGCGTTCAACCCGTGGTCTAGTGCGTAGCCCTTCCCTCGCTCCGTTGCGTGATGGCGTTCGCTGACTTCAACGCCGGCAGAGCGGGCAACCTCTGCGGTTCGATCGGTGCAGTTGTCAGCCACGACAAGCAAACGATCGCCCGCTTCCAACTGTGCGAGAGCCGTCTGCAGCGTGGCTGCAAGGCCCACTGCTTCGTTATGTGCCGGGATCAACAGCGCCAACCGGGGTCGATGTGTCGCTCGGGGGAGCGGTTGCCCAGCACTCGGCAAGCACGCTGCAAGTACTTGGACCAGCAGGGTTGCAACTGGAACTGCAAGGATGAGCAGCATCAACCCGACAAGCACAGAGATAAGCCCTGCTGTTTGACTTGCGTCGCTCATGCTGCAGGCACGGCCGCATCGACCGCTTGGCGAAACAAGGTGTGCAGTTTGCGAGCTTCGGTATCGATGTCGTGTCGGGCGAGAACCCGCTCGCGTGCCGAGGAGCCCATACGATTCAAAACGGCATGTGGTGCGTCAAGGAGTTCCTCCAGGGCCAAGCTGAGGGCATCAACGTCTCCGGCAGGGACCAGCCACCCATCTTTTCCTGGACGGACAAGCTCAGGAATGCCGGCCACATACGTCGAAAGTACTGGACGGCGCAGCGCCATTGCTTCCATCAGCACCACGGGCAGGCCTTCTGCAAAGCTCGGCAGTACCAGGGCCTGAGCCGATTGAATCTCCTCTCGAACGCGATCGCTACCGATCCAGCCCGTGATCTCAATCCGGTTCTCCAGGCGATGTTGACGAATCAAGGATTCAACCGCCTCACGGAGCTCGCCATCCCCGGCCAAGACCAAATGGAATGTACGACCTCGTGCTGCAATACGGGCAAGCGCTTCAATCAGAAGCAGTTGGCCCTTCTGCTCGCATAGCCTGCCGACGCAGACCAATCGGCCAACCTCCGGCGTTCGATCCGCCACCGCATGAAAGGTCGGTTCCAGCCCACAGTGCACCACCGCAAACCGCGACCATAGTTCCTGAGGCACCCATCGCATCAGTTGGCTGCGACCGTAACTACTGATGGCGACAACCCGATGTGCTGCTCGGATCTTGAGCGGAAGATGCAGGAACAACGGTTTGTCAAACTCCTCCGGGCCATGTACTGTGAAGCTAAACCCTGGGCCACCCAGCGCCTTTGCCAAGCAAGCAACTGTTGCAGGGTTGGTCCCGAAATGGGCATGCAGGTGATTGATGTTCGAGTCGCGCAGCCATGTCACAAGTAAGCACGCTTCGGCCAAGTAGACAATATGCAAACCAGTGGATCGAACGGATCCTTGGCCTAAACGCCATGCCAATCGCACAGCCTGCATGAAACGCCACGGATGACTCGCAGCAAAGCGGAGCATGGCGACAAGCAAGCCGAGGATTCCCCCGCGCAGCAGATAGCGAGTCTGCTGCCGCTCAGCGTCGTCAATGGGGTCACTCAACTTGTCATCCCAACCTCTTACTGCAAACCGAGCCACGGGCACGCCTTGGCGTTCTAGAGCAAGAATCTCTCGGCGGATGAAAGTGTGACTGACCTTGGGGTACTGGTTAACCAGGTACGCAACCCGTACATCGCTAGAATTCAGCCTCTGAGGCAGTGCCACCATATTAACGAACCTCTGCTCAGACAGTCCGCCACCCGGTTGCCGACCATCCGGGTTGGGCCGCGGAGCGCTGATTGGCGAGCTGTGTATAACTCAAACACAGACCGACCACCATTTGACACAGAACCGGGACCGTGCCAATCGGGCTCAACGTGGCGATCGCAACCATTACACCCGCAAGCGTCGCAAAAAGAGTTCTGCCGAGCCAGTCCAACTCGGGATCACGTGCTCGGTTCAGCTGCCAAGTTGCGGCTGCGCCAATCAGCGCCGCCAAGAAAGGTCCGGTATAAAAGGCGAGACCAATCAACCCGCTGGAGAGTGCAATAAGTATGTAAGTGTTGACAAAGTCGATGAAGTCGCCATAGATCACCAAGTGACTAAAGGCGTCATGATAATAGTAATTAAGGTTTCCGAAGAAGGGATTCTGGGCTATTACTACTAGCGAGGCCTCGAAGAGGTCCTGTCGATACTCGACATTGCTCGAGTCGACGCTGCCGACAAAGGGTAGATAGTCGACCAGTGTCGCGCCGAGTGGGGTGATGATAAGAAAGGGCAACATCACGAAGCCCCAGCCCGCAAAAGCGCCGATGCGTCGCACGCCGCCCTGACCTGTGCTTATCGAGAGCACGAGTGCTGTCACTGCTGCCACCCAAGGGCCACGCGAAACAGGTGCGATCAACCCCAGGGTTAAGAGAGTGATCACCACACTGCGTTGTAGGCGGTTGGTGCTGGGAAGGAATAATGCGAAAGATAGCGCAATCATCATGGCTAGGCCAAGGATCAGCGCATGAATGGCAGGCCCCATCGCACGCAAGGTCGATCCACCGCGGAGAAGGTAAGTGCCGAAGCTCTGGTCAGCACCTAAATATATGCCGGTGGATGCGTAAAGTAACCAGCCCTTCGCATACTCGAATACGGCTACCGGAGCGATCAGCAGGCATCCCAGTGCAAATGCAGCGAGCACTTCAATTAGGCTTTTCCGGTTGGGTGCAAAACGGCTGAAAGCGTAATATGGTAACCACACCTCAATGGCCATCTGAGTGATTTCTCGTGCAATGCCGGTCGTCGATGCGGCGTCCTGAATAAGGGCAATGCGAAGTGTTGCATACGAAAAAAAACAGAGGTCAGCTATCTTCAGCCAAATATTTCGCGGCGTTTGACCACGTAGGCGCTGACCTGACAATACCAAGGGCAACAGCAGCCCCAAGTTCAGCACTGTGATGATGTTGACGTTCAGCAGGTTATTGATTCCCGCGAAGCCGGGCAGCATACTGTTGTTGGCCGGGCTGCACAACAGCAGCAGTGCATAAGCTGCGAGAGGGTTTTTGTCCCTTTTGTGCAAGAATATTGCGATTAAAAAGGCAAGTGCGCAATATACCCAAAAATTGAAACTTAGGAAGGCGGCAAGCGTGAGCGCGAACCATGCACCGCTCCGCCGCCAATAATCTTCGGCAGTCATGGTTCGACTGATGAAGAAATCGCGGCAAAAATGGAGCGTACAAGCGCTGAGCACTAGAATGATGATCAGGGCTTTGAGATGGGCGCTCATAATGGACGGTTTGCAAACAAGTTCAGATTTGGCTCTTGATTGAGTGCTGTCGATTGAGCTGCCGTGCGGCAAGTACCAATACGCCGTCCATTGCGATGAAAATTGCGAGTGCAACAAGCATCAGCACCATGCCAGCAAGGCCATGAAGAAACCCCTGCCCTGCTTCATCGCCTAGATGGTAGGTGATTAGCACAAGAATCATGACGCGAATAATGTTCGCCGTGAAAGCGATGGGCGGGATCAGTACCAGCATAAGCATATTGTGTATGACGCTTTTGCGTTGCGCGATGTACATGTACAGCACGCCCAGTGCGGACAGGCTGAACATAGAGTTCAATCCGGAGCATGCGTCTGCCACCAGCAGCTGATATTGGCCGACCGTCAGCATTACGCCGTTCCGCGCAATAGGGTAGCCTGTCGCGTAAAGGACCTCTTCTGCAATGATTGAAACGTATTGTTTAGATTGGCTGTCGCAGCGTCGATCATGAAGCCCGGTAGGGGTATCATGAAAATGGTATAAAGTAAAGGGAACCATGCCAGCCGCAAAAGGGGGCGTCCGCCCAGCAGCAGAAGCACCCCAGCTAGTATGGGTAACTGCGCGGTAAATACGAAAATCGAAAGATCCAGCGCTCTGCCAGATACGTAGAGCAGAAGTCCAGCAATCAGCAATGGCCAGCCTGCGCGGCAACCTGCACCAACGGATCCAATGACACTATCGCGTTGTCGATAGAAAAGCCACGCGACCACCGCCAGGACGATGGTGCCGTGTCCTTGTTCCTCACTTTGCCAGATCGTGTTCAGGGCCCACCAGTAGATTGGCAGATATAGCGCCAAAAAACCTAGCAGTGCACTTCCAACAGCATACTGCGCGGGCTTGAGGCGCCGTGTCCACGAAGCGAGATTCGCCCTGCTCATGCTGAATGACGAAGGCGCGACTTGGCTTTGGTCGTTGGTACATCAACCAATACGGTGCCGATAGTTGGAGCCCCGACATCCGACAATGCGCCGATCATGTTGCTGAATAGCTTTGCTCGCGTCCGATGGCTGCGAGCGACGGCTAGGGCAGCCCCCGCGAAACGTGTCATCAGCAGCGAGTCATCTCCAAGTTCAAAAGCAGGCGTGTCGATGATGACGGCATCGAAGGTCGCCATGCTTTGCTCAAGGATACGATCGAGCGAGGTCGTGCCTAACAACTCGGCCGGATTGGGGGGCGTCGGTCCCGCGGGCAACACTGCTAAACCCGGTATCCCAGGAATGAAACTAATTGCGCGGTCATGAACCCTCCCAGCAAGCAGACTTGAAAGGCCTGCGCCCGACTCAAGCTGAAACAGTTGGTGTTGGCGTGGGTTTCTGAGGTCCGCGTCGATCAGTAGCGTGCGCTCTCCAACTTGAGCAAAAGAAACAGCAAGGTTTGCGGCCAAGTGACTGCGTCCGTCACCCCGCGAGGTGCTGACGATGCTCAGGGCAGTACGCTTGCCAGGGGCATTGAACCACCTCAACTGCAATTGGCTGCGTAACGCGCGGATCTGGTCTCCCTCAACTCCGAACGGCTTGTAGGCCGCCACCACCTCCTCGCTCACCGGCTTATTAGGTCCGGTAGGCAGAAAGGGGTAATTGAACTGCAGCGACAGTGCGTAAACAATGTCAGCCTCTGTCAGTACACCAATGCGAACGCCCGCTTCACCGAATCGCAAACCTTCACTCTTTTGGACTTGTAAAACGCGTTCTGCGTCCTGAGGACTTAGGATGCCTGCATCTACCAAAATCGCTCCGATGGAGCGCTCCGCCGTTCTGGCTTTCGAGTAATTCATGGTCGCGGCGCTCAAGATGATTCTCCGTTGACTGTTAGTCGGGGCGGCATCTGGACGCGGGGCCGCATCAATGCGATAGACGTAAGGTGTTGTTTGCCGGGCTTGGCCATGGGTGAGATAACGCCAAGCAGTGGCACGCCTTCGATATCGGCCAGATCCGTTGCAGCTCGCAGTCGCCTGTCGAACAGCTCCAATCCCAATGCCACAGCCACAGCAAGGCCTGTGCCCAGCGCTAGGGCGATCAGCACGTTTCCTGGAATATTGGGGCGGCTGTGCACCAGAGGCTCGATGGCGGCGCTGAGTACACGACCCCCTGCCTGTTCTGACTGACTTTCCAATGTCAATTGTGTGCGTCGGTCCGACACTGCTACGAATGCCTTCTGTGCTGCATCCACTTCCCGTTGCAGATTATTCAGATCGTCGAGCTGAGTGCGCATGCCCAGCACAGTTCGCTTCTGTTGTTCGACCAAGCTACGGAGCTGGGCCACCTTCTGGCCTGACTGCCGGTTGACCGTCGCAGTTGTTCCGGAGACTCGCCGCATCTCCGCTGTGAGTTGCTGCTTGAGCGTGTCGATTTGCGCTTCCAGCTGGACCCGTTGGGGGTGGCGGGAGCCGACGATGCTGCTTATCTCACCCAGTTTGGCCTCAGCCGAAGCGAGTTGAGCCTTCAACCCCTGAACGGCAGAACTATTCTGGATGTCCGGCGAAGTTTCATTCCCCGAATTCTGTTGTCGTGCGGACGTGTCGGTTTGCTCCGCAATTGCAGAGGCTAATTGCAGGTTCAGTGCATCAAGTCGTGCCATCTCGGCATCGACCCGTTCAGGGGATGCAACGATACCGTGCTTACTCTGGAAGTCAGATAGTCTTGCTTGAGCTTTTTCCAGATTCTCTCGGATTGATTTAATCTGTCCCTCATAATATCCAGCATACTGCTTTGCTGGCTCTACACGCAGGTTTGAGTTGGTCGAAAGATATGCTTGTGCAAAAGCATTCGCAGCTGCCGCAGCAAACTTGGGGTCTGCGGAGGCGTAGCTGATCGTAATGACGTTGCTGTTGCGTGCAACTTGGACTCCGAGACTGCGTAAGAGTAGTTCGCCAAAATAGCGCTCCACGGGAACCTTGCCTCCGGTTTCCGATCGCCAGGTGTCGAGCGAGTCAGCGTGTCGGTCCACCCCCAACATCTGCACCACTTGCGATGCCACCCGGTCGCTTCGGATGATCTCCATCTGGGTACCGATGTAGGCCGAACCCGCAATTGCTGGCATGAAAGTCGACAGCAGTGGGTCGGACTTCACATCAAGCAGTAGCGAGGTCTCAGCAATATAGACCTTGGGTAACTGCTTGCTGACAAGGTAAGTTCCAGTGACTGAGATGGTGACGATGCCGAGCACCAACCACCAACGCAGTCTGAGGATGTAGAAAAGTTGCCGGATGTTCATGAATTGGACCTGTTCCGATCAGAAAATCGATTCGCGCACATAAACGATATCGTCGGGTCGGAGTAGATCGTTCATGCCTGGTTCAATCACTTCAAGCTTGCCATCTGCCTTGCGACGGTTGACTCGAAGTCCCTTCTCCGTTCCTCGGGGCGTTAGCCCCCCTGCCGTGGCCATGGCTTGCATCAGAGTCATGTTGCGCTCCAATCGGATCACGCCAGGTCGCTGAATCTGTCCATAAATATAGATCTGCGGGGCGCGGTCAATGAAAATGACATCCCCGTTCTGGAGTTCAACATCCGCCGTGTTGTCCTGAGAGGGCCCCAGCACGGCTGGCATATCGATCTCCTTGCGAAAGGGCTTGCCCCCTCGCTGACCTGATAGAACCAGAATATCAGAGCCCCCCGGAGCCACTCCGCCGGCCTGCGCTAGTACATCCATCAGCTTGGTTCCGCCCACCTCCAGCGGATAGCGGCCGGGCTTCCCAACCTGGCCTAGAACCGATACCAAGTTCGCGCGAACCTGAGTCAGCAGCACAGTGACCTGCGGCTCCTTTACGAAATCGCCAGTTCGCAGACCATCCGCAAGAGCTTTCTCGGCCGCTGAGACCGTCAGGCCTCCGAGCCGAACCACACCGATCAGTGGAAACCGAATGGTTCCGTTCTCATTGATGCGTGCCTCAAGGCTCAGGTCAGGGTTCTGAAAAACTGAGACTTTGATGACATCCCCTGCGCCGATCACATACTCGGTGCGATCGGTGCTTTGGACTGCTGAAGCCACCTCAGCTCGGGTGATCGGCGTGCCTAGGCAAAGGCCGGCAGCCCAAAAGCAAGCTGCAAGGATCCTGGTCGAGTGCGTTTTTCGATTCATCGATAGCTCCAGCATCTGCGGGTCACTTCAGGCCACGAAGGCCACGGTTCAGGGTGTCGTCTCCTACGGGCTCAGCTGGCGGCGGAGGCGGCGGGGGCGGCAGCGGTGTCAGAGGGGGCGGGGGAGGAACAACAGCGGGCGTGGGCGGTGCGATCGCAGCAGATGCCGGCACCGGCATGTCCAGCGCAGGCCCCGTTTTCGCCTCCGCAGGCGCAGGCTGGGTGTTCTTCATGTCTGCAAATTTACCCAGGTACTCAATCTTGGCGGCTTCCCGCAGGGCCTTCAGGTCCTTCGTGATCAGCTCCCGCTTTGCTTCCGTTAGCAAGAACCGTTCAATGGCTGGGCGGGCCTGGGTCTCGTCGACTGGCGCACTTCGGGAGGAGGCAAGGTAGATGGCCTGCATCCTGGTGCCTGCCAAGTTCACCATGATCTCGCCGTCGCGTAGCTTCGCGAACCGCGGCAGCACCGCCAGTGGAATCTGCTCGGCAGCACGCACGGCCTGGCTCGCACCGAATTTCAGGCCGCTTCCTCGCATGATCTCGGCCAGCTGGCCTGCATCTTTTGCGGCCGTGACCTTCGGGTGCAAGGCCTTGATTTCTTCAATGGTTCCGTCGACCACAAATTCCTGTAGCTGGTAAATGCGACGCTGACTAAAAAGCGCAGGATTCTTTGTGTAGTAGTCCCGGATTTCGTCTTCCGTGGGTGGTTTGGCTGAGTTGCCGATCCGGTCGACGTAAGCCCGGGCGATGATTTCACGCCGTGATGCGTCCAAGGCCTGAACCACCCGCGGATCACGGTCCATTTTCTGTTCGATGGCCTTCTGTACAGTCAGCTCTTGGTCAATCAGCTTATCGAGCACCACCCGGCCTGCTGGCTCGACCTGCTCGGGGGCCAAGTTGCCCTGGCGTGCGAGCAAGAAATTGATCTGGTGCACCGACAGTTCTTCTTTGTTGACCTTTGCCGCCACCTGGGTTGCAGGCTTGTCACTGCTGTTGTCTCCGCCGCAAGCTGCGAGCAGAGTTGATGTCGCCACCAAGCTGAGAGAAAGCCGCCATAGCGGATACCGGGAGGTGTCGTTCCGAGATGGATTGCGCATGGCAGGAGTTCCTGGATCGTATGTGGGTCAACGAACTGCTTGCTCGCGGCGCCCTGCTGCGGGCCCGCGACGTGCATCTCCAGCGGATGAGGGCTTCAGCCTCAACGCACTGGCGAAAGGTATCTGACTGCTAATGTGCTCAGGCATGGCTTCGCTCAGCACCGCAGTCCAACATGCAGCGCCACCACCCCGCCGCTCAGGTTGTGGACGTCCACGTGGCCGAAGCCAGCGACCTTCATCATCGCCTTGAGTTCCGCCTGTCCCGGGTGCATGCGGATCGATTCGGCGAGGTAACGGTAGCTATCGGCATCGCCCGCCACCACTTGACCCAGTCGGGGCAGCACCTTGAAGGAATACCAGTCGTAGAGTTTCTCCAGCGGCTTGGCGACCTTCGAAAATTCCAGCACCAGCAGCCGGCCGCCGGGCTTGAGCACGCGGTGCATCTCGGCCAGCGCCCGGGCCTTGTCGGTCATGTTGCGCAGGCCGAAGGCGACGCTGACGACGTCGAAGCTGCCCTCCCGGAAGGGCAGCTGCTCGGCGTCGCACAGGACGGTCGGCAGCACCAGGCCGGCGTCGTGCAGGCGGTCGCGGCCGCAGCCCAGCATGGCGGCATTGATGTCGGTGTGAACGACGGTGCCTTCCGGGCCGACCCGGCGGGCGAAACCCTCGGCCAAGTCGCCGGTACCGCCCGCCAGGTCCAGCACCTTGTCGCCAGGGCGGACCCGGGCGACCGCCAGGGTGTAGGCCTTCCAGACCCGGTGCAGGCCGACCGACATCAGGTCGTTCATCAGGTCGTACTTGACCGCGACCGAATCGAAGACGCCGCGAACCCGCCGGGCCTTCTCGCGGGCGTCGACCGTCTGGAAGCCGAAGTGCGTCTGTTCTGTCATGGCGAAAGCGGGCGACTCAATGGCTGCAGCCACCGCTGCCGCAGCTGCCGCCGGAGGCGCTGGCGGCCTCCTTCATCGGTGCGTCGCGGTCCAGGCCGGCGGCGGCCAGGCGGTCGAGGTGGGCCTGCCACAGTGCGTCCTGGTTGCGCGCCAGGTGGTGGAGGTAATCCCAGGCGTACAGGCCCGAACTGTGACCGTCGGAAAAAGTGGGCTGGATCGCGTAATGGCCGACGGCCTCGATCTCGACGATGCCGACCTCGCGCTTGCCGGTTTGCAGGGTTTCCTGACCCGGACCGTGACCCTGGACTTCGGCCGACGGAGAAAGCACGCGCAGGAATTCGAACGGCAGGCGGTAAACCGTGCCGTCGGCATAAGCGATTTCAAGCGCGCGGGACTGCTGGTGGACGGTCAGCGCGGTCGGAATGGGGGTGTCGTCTTGAAGGCCAGCCATGGTCGGGTGGGATACGGAGCCGCAATGCTCAACGCCGCAGGGGGGTGGGCCGGATGCGACCCCATCAACGACCGAGTGTAGCGAGCCGTCATGACGGCTCCACGGGGTCATGCTGCCTCAAGGGTCGAGGCGCTCGCGAATCCTGCGCGCAAGCTCCGGCTGGCGCACCGCCCAGACCGCCGCCAGCGCCGGTTCGACCGGTCGCTCGGCCGACGCCCAGACCGGCGCCGGCCAGCGGCTGTCGGCCCGGTCGCGGGCGATCACATGCCAGTGCAGGTGCGGCACCATGTTGCCGAGGCTGGCCAGGTTGATCTTGGTCGGGGCCAGCGCCTCGCGCAGCACCTGCTCGACCGCCAGCACGGCCGCCATCAGCCGGGCCTGCTGGCCGGGGTCCAGATCGCTCATCTCGGCGACGTGCGCGTTCCAGACCACGCGGTAGAAGGCCGGGAATTCCGGTTCCGCGGCCTGGATCACGCGCAGTTCGGCGTTGCGCCACACCAACGCGCCGCCGTCGCCGGCACAGAGCTCGCAGGGCGTGGCACCGACCGGGTTCACAGCAGCACCCGCTCGATGCCGCCCGCGTTGGCGCGGCGCACGTACTCGGGCAGCCACTGCTCGCCGAGGATCTGGCGGGCCATTTCGACGACGATGTAGTCGGCTTCCAGCAGGCCGTTGACCTTGCCCTCGCCGCCGCCTTTCAGATCGCCCTCGTAGCGCGACAGACCCTGCAGGCAGCTCGGGCAGGACGTCAGCACCTTGACCGTGCCGCCCTCGGCCAGCTTGCCGCTGGCCTGCAGCGCGGCGGCGGACTTGCGCAGCTCCTCGGTCTTGCGGAAGCGCACCTGCGTCGAGATGTCGGGCCGCGTCACGCCCAGCGTGCCGCTTTCGCCGCAGCAGCGCTCGCTGGCCTGCACCTCGGGGCCGAGCAGGGCCTGCACCGTCTTCATCGGCGCCTGCAGCTTCATCGGGCTGTGGCAGGGGTCGTGATACAGGTAGTTCGCGCCGTCGGAGGCCCGGGGCAGGGTGATGCCCTTCTCCAGCAGGAACTCGTGGATGTCGATGATCCGGCAGCCGGGGAAGATGTCCTCGAAGCGGTAGCCCTGCAGCTGGTCGTAGCAGGTGCCGCAGCTGACCACCACCGTCTTGATGTCCAGGTAGTTCAGCGTGTTGGCCACGCGGTGGAAGAGCACCCGGTTGTCCGTGATGATCTTGTCGGCCTTGTCGAACTGGCCGCTGCCGCGCTGCGGATAGCCGCAGCACAGGTAGCCCGGCGGCAGCACCGTCTGCACGCCGGCCTCCCACAGCATGGCCTGGGTGGCCAGGCCGACCTGGCTGAACAGTCGCTCCGAGCCGCAGCCCGGGAAGTAGAAGACCGCCTCGCTGTCGGCCGTGGTCCGCTGCGGGTCGCGGATGATCGGCACGTAGTCGCGGTCCTCCACGTCCAGCAGCGCCCGGGCCGTCTTCTTGGGCAGGCCGCCCGGCATCTTCTTGTTGATGAAGTGGATGACCTGCTCGCGGATCGGCGCCGCGCCCAGCGTGGCCGGCGGCGCGGCGGTCTGGGCCCGGGCCAGCGGCTTGAGCAGATCGTGCATGAAGCGCTGGGCCTTGAAGCCCACGCCCACCATCGCGCTGCGGGCCAGCTTGATCGTCTCCGGATGGCGCGCGTTCAGGAAGAACATTGCCGCCGCATTGCCGGGGCGGAAGCTCTTCTTGCCCATCTTGCGCAGCAGGTGGCGCATGGCCATCGACACGTCGCCGAAGTCGATCTTCACCGGGCAGGGGCTGGCGCACTTGTGGCAGACCGTGCAGTGGTCGGCCACGTCCTCGAACTCCTGCCAGTGCCGGATGCTCACCCCGCGGCGCGTCTGCTCCTCGTAGAGGAAGGCCTCCACCAGCAGCGAGGTCGCCAGGATCTTGTTGCGCGGGCTGTAGAGCAGGTTGGCGCGCGGCACATGGGTGGCGCAGACCGGCTTGCACTTGCCGCAGCGCAGGCAGTCCTTGACCGCGTCGGAGATCGCGCCGATGTCGCTCTGCTGGAGGATCAGCGACTCATGCCCCATCAGGCCGAAGCTGGGCGTGTAGGCATGGCTGAGGTCGGCCGGATGCAGCTCGGCCGGCGCGACGCCGTCCGGGCCGGCAGCCCGCAGGGCCTGCTGGGCGCCGTCGCGCAGCAGCTTGCCGCGGTTGAAGCGGCCCTCCGGGTCGACCCGGCGCTTGTAGTCGGCAAAGGGCGCCAGCTCCTCATCGCTGAGGAACTCCAGCTTGGTGATGCCGATGCCGTGCTCGCCCGAGATCACGCCGCCGAGGCTGCGTGCCAGCGCCATGATGCGGGCCACCGCCTCGTGGGCGGTCTGCAGCATCGCGTAGTTGTCGCTGTTGACCGGGATGTTGGTGTGCACATTGCCGTCGCCGGCATGCATGTGCAGGGCGACCCAGACGCGGCCGCGCAGCACCTCCTGGTGGATCTGGCGGCAGGCGGCGATCACCGGGGCGAAGGCCGCGCCGGCGAACAGCTGCTGCAGCGGGGCGAGCAGCTGCGTCTTCCACGAGGCCCGCAGGCGGCCGTCCTGAAGGTGTTCGAAGACCAGGCCTTCCGCGTCGAGGCGCAGCGCGTCGGGCAGCGCGGCCACCGGCCGGTCCAGGCCGTCCAGCCAGGCCTGCCACTGCGCCTGCACCCCGGCGATCAGCGCCAGCGCGCGCGCGGCGCGGTCTTCCAGCAGCTCGGCACTGGCGATCTCGGCGGCGTCGTCGGTCTTGCCCAGCGGCAGCTGGCCGGCGGCGAAGAAGTCGCCCAGCCGGGCGGCCAGCTCCAGCTTGTTGCGCAGGCTCAGCTCGATGTTGATGCGCTCGATGCCATTGGTGTAGTCGCCCATCCGCGGCAGCGGGATGACGACGTCCTCGTTCACCTTGAAGGCATTGGTGTGACGCGCGATGGCGGCGGTGCGCTTGCGGTCCAGCCAGAACTTCTTGCGGGCCTCGGCGCTGACGGCGGTGAAGCCCTCGCCGCCGCGGGCGTTGGCGATGCGCACCACCTCGCTGGCGGCGCGGGCCACGGCGGTCTCCTCGTCGCCGACCAGGTCGCCGATCAGCACCATCTTCGGCAGCTTGCCGCCGCCGCGTTGGCTCTTGGTCGTGTAGCCCACCGCCTTCAGGTAGCGGTCGTCCAGGTGCTCCAGGCCGGCCAGCAGCACCGGCGGCTGGCCGCCGGCCGGCTGGGCCAGGGTGGCCATCAGGTCCTTGATCTCGACGATGGCCGGCACGGCATCGCGCGCATTGCCGAAGAACTCCAGGCAGACCGTGCGGGTGTGCGCCGGCAGGCGGTGCACGATCCAGCGCGCGCTGGTGATCAGGCCGTCGCAGCCTTCCTTCTGGATGCCCGGCAGCCCGGCCAGGAACTTGTCGGTCACGTCCTTGCCGAGGCCCTCCTTGCGGAAGACGCGACCGGGGATGTCCAGGCGCTCGGTGCGCAGCACGGTCTGGCCGTCCCGGTCCAGGTGGCGCAGCTCGAAGCTCGCCAGCTCCACGTCATGGATCTTGCCCAGGTTGTGGTTCAGGCGGACCACCTCCAGCCAGCTCGCCTCGGGCGTCACCATCTTCCAGCTGGCCAGGTTGTCCAGCGCGGTGCCCCAGAGCACGGCCTTCTTGCCGCCGGCGTTCATCGCGATGTTGCCGCCGATGCAGCTGGCCTCGGCGCTGGTCGGGTCGACCGCGAAGACATGGCCCGCGCGTTCGGCCGCATCGGCCACCCGCTGGGTGACCACGCCGGCCTCGGTGGCGACGGTCGGCACCGGGGCGTCCACGCCGGGCAGGCGGACCCACTCCACCTCGCTCATCGCCTCGAGCTTCTCGGTGTTGATCACCGCGCTCTTCCAGCTCAGCGGCACGGCGCCGCCGGTGTAGCCGGTGCCGCCGCCGCGCGGCACGATGGTCAGGCCCAGCTCGATGCAGCCGGCCACCAGCGCGGCCATCTCGGCCTCGCTGTCCGGCGTCAGCACGATGAAGGGGTACTCGACCCGCCAGTCGGTCGCGTCCGTCACATGGGCCACGCGCGAGAGGGCGTCGAACTTCAGGTTGTCGCGCCGCGTGTGCCGGCCCAGCACGCGCAAGGCCCGGCGGCGCAGCGCGGCACTGTCCTCGAAATGGGTGGCGAAGCGGTCCACCGCCGCGCGGGCTGCCGCCAGCAGCGCGCTGACCATCGCGTCCCGCTCGGGGTTCTTCGGCTGGCGGCGCTTCTCCACCTCGGCCAGGCGGTGGTGCAGGGCCTCGATCAGCAGGCCGCGCCGCTTCGGGCTGCCGAGCAGATCGTCCTGCAGATAGGGGTTGCGCTGCACGACCCAGATGTCGCCCAGCACCTCGTAGAGCATGCGGGCCGAGCGGCCGGTCTGGCGCTCGCCGCGCAGCAGCAGCAGCTGCTCCCAGGCGGCTGCGCCGAGCAGGCGCAGGACGATCTCCCGGTCGGACAGCGAGGTGTAGTTGTAGGGGATCTCGCGCAGGCGAACCGACGGATGGGCTTCGTCGATCAGCGCCGGCTCGGTGGTCCCGGTGCGGCTCTGGGCCTGCACACGGTGGAGCGGGTGCGGTGCGTTCATGGGCTCCGGCGCCCCGAAGAAGCGTAGGCGCGGGGGAGGGATGCTAGCGCAGTCCCGGGGGAAACCCTGGGGTCAGGGGATGGGCTTGGACGGGCCTGGCCGCGCGAGACGCGTCCAGGCCTTCGCCCAGAGGGCTTTGACTGCCCTTGCGTGCAAGACACGCAAGGGCCTTCGCCAGGCACCGGCTCGCCCGCAGGGGCGGTCCGGTGTCCGGGCTCAGCTCCGGTAATCGGCGTTGATGGTGACGTAGTCGTGCGAGAGATCGCAGGTCCACACCGTGGCGCGCGGGCGGTTCTCGCCCGCCGGTGCGCGGCCCAGGTCGACCTTGACGGTGATCTCGGCCTGCTTCATCACCCGCTGGCCGTCGGCTTCCTGGTAGTCGGGGTGGCGCCCGCCGCGGGTGGCCACATGCACCTCGTCGAGCCAGAGCTCGATCCGGGTCTGGTCCAGGTCGGCGATGCCGGCGTAGCCGACGGCGGCCAGGATGCGGCCGAGGTTGGGGTCGCTGGCGAAGAAGGCCGTCTTGACCAGCGGCGAGTGCGCGATGGCGTAAGCCACCTGGCGGCACTCCTCCTTGGTCTTGCCGCCTTCCACGCGCAGGGTGATGAACTTGGTCGCCCCTTCGCCGTCGCGCACGATGGCCTGGGCCAGCTGCTCGGCCACCGCGATCACGGCGGCGCGAAGCGCCAGGCCGGCCGGGCTGTCCAGGCTGTCGATCTCCTCGTGCGCGGCCTGCCGACTGGCAATGAGCAGGAAGCTGTCGTTCGTCGAGGTGTCGCCGTCGATGGTGATGCGGTTGAAGCTGCGGTCCGCGGCCTCGCGCACCAGCTCCTGCATCAGGCGCGGGGCGAGGTTCGCGTCGGTCGCGATGTAGCCCAGCATGGTCGCCATGTTCGGCCGGATCATGCCGGCGCCCTTGGCGATGCCGGTCACCGTGACCAGCTGGCCGCCGATGCCGATCTGCCGGCTGGCGGCCTTGGGCAGGGTGTCGGTGGTCATGATGGCCTCGGCGGCCACGGCCCACTGGTTGCTCTTCAGGTCGGCCAGCGCGGCCGGCAGGGCGGCCTCGATGCGCTCGACCGGCAGGGTCTCCATGATCACGCCGGTCGAGAAGGGCAGCACCTGCTCGGGCGAGAGGTCCAGGTGGCGGGCCAGCGCGATGCAGCCCTGGCGGGCGCGGATCAGGCCGTCCTCGCCGGTGCCCGCGTTGGCATTGCCGGTGTTGATCAGCAGGGCGCGCACGCCGTGGCCTGCGGCCAGGTGCTCGCGGCAGACCTGCACCGGCGCGGCGCAGAAGCGGTTCTGCGTGAAGACGCCCGCGACGGCGCTGCCCTCGGCCAGTCGCCAGACGCTGAGGTCGCGGCGGCCCGCCTTGCGGATGCCGGCCATGGCCGTGCCGATCTCGATGCCGGGCACCGGCAGCAGGGTCGAGGGGTTGGGGGCGGTCAGGTTCACGGGCATGGCGGGCTCCGTCGAAAGCGCAGGGGGTCCATGAAAACCGGGGCCGTCGGGCCCCGGGTGTCGGAAGCTTCGGCCGGCCCCGCGGGGGGCCGCGCCCGCATCATGCGAGCTTGCCGTGACAGGCCTTGTACTTCTTGCCGCTGCCGCAGGGGCAGGGGTCGTTGCGGCCGACCCGCGGGGCGGGCGGCGCGGCGGTGGCCGGGTCGGTTTCGGTGCTGACCGAGCCGTCCTCGTTGGGATGGGTGTAGCTGACGTTGGCGAACTGCTCGGCCTGGGCTTCGACCGCCTCGGTCGCGCGCTCGGCTTCCTCGCGGCTGCCGATGACGACGGTCAGCAGCAGCTTGCTCGTCTGGTCGCGCACGGTGTCGAGCAGCTTGGAGAAGAGCTCGAAGGCCTCGCGCTTGTATTCCTGCTTCGGGTTCTTCTGGGCATAGCCGCGCAGGTGGATGCCCTGGCGCAGGTAGTCCAGCGCCGAGAGGTGGTCGCGCCAGTGCTGGTCCAGGGTCTGCAGCAGCACGCTCCGCTCGAAGGGCGCGAACTGGGCGCGGCCGGCCAGGGCCACCTTGACCTCGTAGGCGGCATCGCCGGCCTGCACGACGCGCTCGACGAGGTCCTCGTCGGTCACCGCCTCGGCGCCAGCCACCCAGCCGAGCAGCTCGACCTGCAGCTGCCACTCGTCGCGCAGGGCCGCTTCCAGGCCGGCCAGGTCCCACTGCTCCTCGACGCTCTCGGCCGGCACGAAGGCCCGCACCACATCGGTCAGCGCGCCGCGGCGCAGGTGGGTGATCTGCTCACCGATGTCGGTGGATTCGAGGATCTCGTTGCGCTGCGCGTAGATCACCTTGCGCTGGTCGTTGGCGACGTCGTCGTACTCCAGCAGCTGCTTACGCATGTCGAAGTTGCGCGCCTCCACCTTGCGCTGCGCACCTTCGATGCTGCGGCTGACGATGCCGGCCTCGATGGCTTCGCCATCGGGCATCTTCAGCCGCTCCATGATGGCCTTGACCCGGTCGCCGGCGAAGATGCGCATCAGCGGGTCTTCCAGGGACAGGTAGAAGCGCGAGGCCCCCGGATCGCCCTGGCGGCCCGAGCGGCCGCGCAGCTGGTTGTCGATGCGGCGGCTTTCGTGGCGCTCGGTCGCGACGATGCGCAGGCCGCCGGCGGCCTTGACCTGGGCGTTCAGGGTGGCCCACTCATCCTTGAGCTGCTGGATGCGGGCGGCCTTGTCGGCGTCCGACAGCCCGGCATCGGCCTCAATGAACTGGCACTGCTTCTCGACATTGCCGCCCAGCACGATGTCGGTGCCGCGGCCGGCCATGTTGGTGGCGATGGTGATCACGCCGGGCCGGCCCGCCTGGGCGACGATCTCCGCCTCGCGGGCATGCTGCTTGGCGTTGAGCACCTGGTGCGGCAGGCCCGCCTCGCCGAGCAGCTTCGCGATCAGCTCCGACTTCTCGACCGAAGTCGTGCCGACCAGCACCGGTTGGCCGCGCTCGTGGCAGTCGCGGATGTCCTCGACGACGGCGGCGTACTTCTCGCGGTCGGTCTTGTAGACGAGGTCCAGCTGGTCCTTGCGGATCGTCGGCCGGTTCGGCGGGATGACCACCGTCTCCAGGCCGTAGATCTCCTGGAACTCGTAGGCCTCGGTGTCGGCCGTGCCCGTCATGCCGCCCAGCTTGGCGTACATGCGGAAGTAGTTCTGGAAGGTGATCGAGGCCAGGGTCTGGTTCTCGGGCTGGATGGCCACGCCTTCCTTGGCTTCCACGGCCTGGTGCAGGCCGTCGCTCCAGCGCCGGCCGGCCATCAGGCGGCCGGTGAACTCGTCGACGATTACCACCTCCGGGCCCTGCTGGCCGGGCTGCACCACATAGTGCTGGTCGCGGTGGAAGAGGTGATGGGCCTTCAGCGCGGCATACAGGTGATGCATCAGGCTGATGTGGGCCGCGTCGTAGAGGCTGGCCCCCTCGGGCAGCAGGCCGGCTTGCTGCAGCAGCTGCTCGGCTTTCTCGTGGCCGTCCTCGGTCAGGAAGACCTGGTGGGTCTTCTCGTCGGCGGTGAAATCGCCGGCCTCGATCACGCCCTCGCCGGTGCGCGGATCGGCCTCGCCGACCTGGCGCTTGAGCTTGGGGATGACAGCGTCGATCTTCAGATAGAGGCTGGTCTGGTCCTCCGCCTGGCCGCTGATGATCAGCGGGGTGCGGGCTTCGTCGATCAGGATCGAGTCCACCTCGTCGACGATCGCGAAGTTCAGGCCGCGCTGCACGCGGTCTTGCACCTCGTGGACCATGTTGTCGCGCAGGTAGTCGAAGCCGTATTCGTTGTTCGTGCCGTAGGTGATGTCGGCGCCGTAGGCGGCCTGCTTCTCCTCGCGCGTCATCTGCGCCAGGTTCACCCCGACCGTCAGGCCCAGGAAGTTGTAGAGCACGCCCATCCACTCGGCGTCGCGGCGGGCCAGGTAGTCGTTGACGGTGACCACATGCACGCCCTTGCCCGACACGGCATTCAGCACGACCGGCAGGGTGGCCATCAGGGTCTTGCCCTCGCCGGTGCGCATCTCGGCCACCTTGCCGGCGTGCAGCACCATGCCGCCGATCATCTGCACGTCGAAGTGGCGCATCTTCAGCGCCCGCTTGCCGCCTTCGCGCACGACGGCGAAGACCTCGGGCAGCAGGGCGTCCAGGCTTTCACCGCCGGCATGGCGGGCCTTGAAGCGCGCCATCTCCTCGCGCAGGGCCTCGTCGGCCAGGGCCTCGTAGCGCGGCTCGAGGGCGTTGATCTGCGCGACGACCTTGCGGTACTGCTTGAGCAGGCGGTCGTTGCGACTGCCGAAGATCGAGGTGAGGAGCTTGGGCAACATGCGGAGCAGGCGTCGGAAAACGCATCGGGAATCCACCGCCGCGAGAGTGCGACGGGGCGCCGCATCCCATGCATGCACAGCATCGGCCCGGCGAGGGCCCGCAGGGCGCGGACAAAGCGGGGCAGTCTAGCACCGGGCTTTTGACCGTCCGGATGGGGGCCGGATGGGGTCCGGAGGGGCGCCGTATGATCCCGCGCACCATGTCCCAGCCCCCGTTCCGCCCCGCCCGGCCCTCGCAGGCGCCGGCCCTGCGCCGGGCGGCTTCGGGAGGGCCGGCGGTGCCCGCCGCCCTGCCGATGGCCGAGGCCCTGGCCCGCTCGGGCCCGCTGCAGGACCTGATGGCACGCTTGCGGGCGGCGGAGGCGCGGGTCGCGGTGGTGCGCGCCCTGCTGCCGCCGGCCCTGGCCGAAAGGGTGCAGCCCGGTCCGCTGGAGGCCGATGGCAGCTGGTCGCTGATCGCCCCCAATCCGGCTGCGGCGGCCAAGCTGCGGCAGTGGCTGCCCACCCTGGCCGCGGCCCTGAAGGCGCGCGGTCTGGGCGACGGGGCCGTCGCCGTGCGCGTGAGCGGCCGGGCGGTGCCGGCCCCGCCCGGGCCGGCCGGCTTCAGCCGTCGCGGTCCCTAGTCGCGTCCTCGGCCACCGGGCTGGCCAGCACCTTGTCGATGCGCTTGCCGTCCATGTCGACGACCTCGAAACGCCAGTTCTCCCACTCCACCGCGTCGGCGGTGGCCGGCACCCGCCCCAGCAGGAACATCAGCAGCCCGGCCAGGGTGTTGTAGCGGCCGCGGTCCTCCTCGGGCAGCTCGCGCAGGTGCAGGCGGTCCTTCAGTTCGGGCACGGGAATCAGGCCGTCGACCAGCCAGGAGCCATCCTCGCGCTGCACCGCCCAGGCGGCCTCGCCCGGGGTGGGTGCGAATTCGCCGGTGATGGCCTCCAGCACGTCCTGCAGCGTGACCAGGCCCTGCACCTCGCCGTACTCGTCGATCACCAGGGCCAGGTGCACACCGGCCGAGCGGAAGTGCTCCAGCAGCTCCATGCCGCTCTGGGTCTCGGGCACGAAGACGGCGGCTTGCAGATCGCCGGCCAGGTCCAGCGGCTCGCCGCGCAGGCTGCGCGCGAGCAGGCTGCTGGCGCTGGCGATGCCGATGATGTCGTCGAGCCCGCCGCGGCAGACGGGGAAGCGGCTGTGCCCGGCGCTGCCGAGCTTGAGCAGATTGGTCTCCAGCGGCTCGGCCAGGTCGAGGTAGACGATGTCGGCCCGGGGCACCATCAGCGACAGGATCTCGCGCTCGTCGAGCCGGAACACATTGCGCACCATCTGGTGCTCCTGCTGCTCGATCACGCCGGCATCCGAGCCCTCGGCCAGCAGGGCTTCGATGTCCTCCTCGGTCACGGCCGAGTTGTTCTCGTTGCGCACGCCGAACAGCCGCATCATCAGCTCGGTCGAGCCGGTCAGCAGCCGCACGAAGGGCTTGGCCAGGGTGGCCAGCATCAGCATGGGGCGGGCGACGATGCGCGCGATCGGCTCGGGGTTGATCTGGCCCAGGCGCTTGGGCAGCAGCTCGCCGAGCACGATCGAGAAATAGGTGATCGCGAAGACCACGGTCGCCGTCGCGGCGAAGTCCGCCGTCTCCTCGGCGATGCCGAAGCGGGCTTGCAGGCTGTCGGCCAGCGGGCCGGCCAGGGCCGCCTCGCCGACGATGCCGTTGAGCACGCCGATGGAGGTGATGCCGATCTGGATGGTCGACAGGAAGCGCGTCGGGTGCTCGCCGAGCTCCAGCGCCGCGGCCGCGGCCCGGTCGCCGTCCTCGACCATCTTCTGCAGCCGCGCCTTGCGCGCGGTCACCAGAGCGATCTCGCTCATCGCGAACAGGCCGTTCAGGATGATGAGGCCGAGCAGCAACGCAATTTCCATGGGGTGCAGCGCGATCGCTGCCAAAACCGGGACGGCGGCATTGTCTCAGCCGTCGGGCCCTCGACCCGGGGGTGCACCGTGGCGGGTCAGCCCGCGTCGCCGCGGGACACTGCGCACCATGTCCGCGCCCCATGCCCGCCCCTCCGCCCCGCCCCCCGTTCGCCTGGGCGAGGCCCTGGTCTACTGGCTGCGCCTGGGCTGCATCAGCTTCGGCGGGCCGGCTGGCCAGATCGCGCTGATGCATGCCGAGTTGGTGGAGCGACGTCGCTGGATCTCCGAGCGCCGCTTCTTCCACGCGCTGAACTTCTGCATGCTGCTGCCCGGCCCCGAGGCGCAGCAGCTCGCCACCTACCTGGGCTGGCTGATGCATGGCCGTCTCGGCGGCCTGCTGGCGGGCGGCCTGTTCGTGCTGCCCTCCCTGCTCTTGCTCAGCCTGCTGAGCTGGGTCTACCTGCGCCACGGCAATCTGCCCTGGGTGGCGGGGGTGCTGGCCGGCATCAAGCCCGCGGTGATCGCCATCGTTGCGGCAGCGGCCCTGCGGATCGGTCGTCGCAGCTTGCGGGATCCGCTGTGGATCGGCATCGCTGCGGCGGCCTTCCTGGCGCTGGAGGTCGCCGGCCTGCCCTTCGCGCTGATCGTTGCGGCGGCCGCCGCGATCGGGGCGGTCGGGGTGCGCTGGAGGCCGCAGGCCTTGCCTGCCGGGGCCTCGGCCGAAGGGGGCGGGGGGGCCGACGGCCCGCGGGCCTGGATCGACGACGACAGCCCGCCGCCCCCGCAGGCCCGGGCCAGCCTGGCCGGCGCGCTGAAGGTGCTCGCCTGGGGCCTGGGCCTGGGGCTGGGCGCGCTGGGCCTGCTTGCGCTGTGGGACGGGGCGGACGGGCTGCTGGTCGAGCTGGGCCTGTTCTTCACCCAGGCGGCGCTGCTGACCTTCGGGGGCGCCTACGCGGTGCTGCCCTTCGTCGTGCAGGGGGCCGTGGCGCAGCACGGCTGGCTCAGTACCCTGCAGATGATGGATGGCCTGGCCCTGGGGGAGACCACGCCCGGACCGCTGATCATGGTGGTCGCCTTCATCGGCTTCCTCGCGGGGGCCGGGCGCGAGCTGCTGGGGCCCGACACGGTGCTGCTGTCCGGCCTGCTCGCGGCCACGGTGGCCACCGCATTCACCTTCCTGCCGTCCTTCGTGTTCATCTTCCTCGGCGCGCCCTTCATCGAGCACAGCCGCGGACAGCTCGGCGTGATGGCGCCGCTGGCCGGCATCAGTGCCGCGGTGGTCGGGGTGATCGCCAGCCTGGCGCTGTTCTTTGCACGGCAGGTCTTCTGGCCAGCCGGTGCGGGCTTTGACGCGCTGGCAGCCTTCGCGGCCGCGCTGTTTTTCGCGCTGCTGGCCCGCGGGCGGATCGGCGTGGTGCCGCTGATCGCGCTGGCCGGCGGCCTGGGGGCCCTGCGCAGCGTGCTGGGCTGAGGGGAGAGGGTGGTGCCGACTGTCCGAATCGAACGGACGACCTGCTGTTTACAAGGCAGCTGCTCTACCAACTGAGCTAAGCCGGCGGCGTTTTCATTCTAGGAGGGCGACCTGGCGCGCCCCCGATCCGTGGAAGGCCCCGTCGGGGCCCGGATCACTTGATGCGCTTGAGCGCCGGCCGGCCGGCCGAGCCCTTGGGGCCCGCCGGCGGCGGGGGCGGATCCTCGTCGGCCGGAGCGCCCGCCGGGCCCGTGTCCGCGGGGGGTGGCGCCAGCCGCAGGCCGTGCTCGGCCGGGGCCGGGCTGTTGGCATCGCGCAGCGGCGCGGTCGTCGCCAGGCCGGCGGCGGGGTCGGTCGGCGCCGGGAAGGCCATGCCCTGGCCGTTCTCGCGCGCGTAGATCGCGATCACATGATCGACCGGCACGACGATCTCGCGCGGCACGCCGCCGAAGCGGGCCTTGAAGCGGATCTCCTCGTTGCCGAGGTCCAGGCCACTGGTCGCGTCGAAGCTCGCGTTCAGCACGATCTCCTGGTTCTTCACGAACTCGGCCGGCACCTGCACCGAGGCGTCGACATGGACGGCCAAGTAGGGCGTGTAGCCGTTGTCCGTGCACCAGTTGTGCAGGGCGCGGATCAGGTAGGGGCGGGTGGACTGCCCCGGACCCTCGGGACGCAGCGGGATGTTCATCGGCAGGCTTTCCGTGCGGAAGCGACGCGGGCCGCGCCGTCGCCCCGGAGGGGCGGCGCGGCGACGGGCCTCACTTGCGCATGACCTTCTCGGACGGCGTCAGGGCCTCGATGTAGGCCGGGCGCGAGAAGATGCGCTCGGCGTACTTCAGCAGGGGCAGCGCGTTCTTCGACAGGTCGATGCCGTAGTAGTCCAGGCGCCAGAGCAGCGGCGCGATGGCCACGTCGAGCATGCTGAAGTCGTCGCCCAGCATGAACTTGTTCTTCAGGAAGATCGGCGCGAGCTGGGTGAGCCGGTCGCGGATCTGGCTGCGGGCCTTCTCCAGCATCTTGTCGGTCGCCTTCACGCCCCGGCCTTCGAGCGCGTTCACGTGGGTGAACAGCTCCTTCTCGAAGTTGAACAGGAAGAGCCGCACCCGGGCGCGCGCCACCGGGTCACCCGGCATCAGCTGCGGGTGCGGGAAACGCTCGTCGATGTACTCGTTGATGATGTGCGATTCGTACAGGATGAGGTCGCGCTCCACCAGGATCGGCACCTCGTTGTACGGATTCATCAGCGCGATGTCTTCCGGCTTCGCGAACAGGTCGACGTCGCGAACTTCGAAGTCCATGCCCTTCTCGAACAGCACGAAGCGGCAGCGGTGCGAGTAGGGGCAGGTGGTGCCGGAATAAAGGACCATCATGACGTCGGGCTCCTGTCGTTGTTCGTTCTGTCTCTCGGAAAACACGAAGCGGAGCAGGCGTCCGAACGCCTGCTCCGCCCTCACCGGGACCGCCTGGGCGGCCCCCGGTCAGATCACACGATCACTTCACGTCTTTCCAGTAGGCCGCGTTCAGGCGCCAGGCGATGACCATGAAGACCGCGAGGAACAGCAGCACCCACACCCCGAGGCGCACGCGCTGCTGGGCCACGGGTTCGCCCATCCAAGTCAGGTAGGCGACGAGGTCGGCGACCGCGTCGTCATAGGCCTGCGGGCTCAGCTTGCCGGGGGTCACCTGCTGGAAACCGGCGAAGACGTGCGTGGTCTTCGCGGGGTCGTGCGCATCCACTTCTTCCTTGTAGACCGCGGTGCGCTGGCCTTGCAGCTCCCACAGGACGTGCGGCATGCCGACGCCCGGGAAGGCCAGATTGTTCCAGCCCGTGGCCTTGGTTTCGTCGCGGTAGTAGGTGCGCAGGTAGGTGTAGAGGTAGTCCGCACCCGTGCCGCCGTGGCCGGCGCGCGAGCGGGCGATCACGGTCAGGTCCGGGGGCAGGCCGCCGAACCAGTCCTTGGCGTCCTTCGCATCCAGCGCCACCTTCATCGTGTCCCCCATCTTCTCGGTCGAGAACATGAGGTTCGACTTGATCTGCGCGTCGCTCAGGCCGAGGTCGCGCAGGCGGGTGTAGCGCATGAAGGCCGCCGCGTGGCAGTTCAGGCAGTAGTTGGTGAACAGCTTGGCGCCATGCTGCAGGGCAGCGAGGTCGGTCAGCTTCTTCTCGGGGAATTTGTCCCAGGCGATGCCTTCCGAGGAGGCGCGGACGCCGCCTGCGGTGGCCATCAGCGCCAGGAAGAGGGCGATGAGCTTCTTCATGATGTGGTGGGTTCTGGCGTTGAGGGCGGCTTCAGTGCGCGTGGAAGACCACGCGATCGGGGACCGGCTTGAAGGTGCCCAGACGGGTCCACCAGGGCATCAGCAGGAAGAAGCCGAAGTACACCAGGGTGCCAATCTGCGAGACCAGCTCACCGGTCGGCGACGGCGGCTGGATGCCGAGGTAGCCGAGGATGAAGAAGAAGATCACGAAGATGCCGTACAGGTACTTGTGCCAGTCCGGACGGTAGCGGATCGACTTGACCGGGCTGCGGTCCAGCCAGGGCAGGAAGAACAGGATGACGACCGCGCCACCCATGACCACCACGCCCCAGAACTTGGCCTCGAAGACCTTCAGCAGCGCCACGCCGACCAGCGCGCCCACGATCAGCAGCAGCTTGCCCTTGGCCGAGAAGCCGCCCTTGAGCAGGCTCAGCACGACGCTGACGCCGACGATCGCGCACAGGACGTTGATCATCGGATCGGTCGTTGCACGCAGCATCGAATAGAACGGCGTGAAGTACCAGACCGGGGCGATGTGCGCGGGGGTCTTGAGCGGGTCGGCCGGGATGAAGTTGTTGAACTCCAGGAAGTAGCCGCCGAACTCGGGCGCGAAGAACACGATCGCGGTGAAGATCAGCAGGAAACCCGAAACCCCCAGGATGTCGTGCACCGAGTAGTAGGGGTGGAAGGGGATGCCGTCGAGCGGCTTGCCGTTCGCGTCCTTGTTGGCCTTGATCTCGACCCCGTCCGGGTTGTTCGAGCCCACTTCATGCAGCGCGATGATGTGCGCGACGACCAGGCCCAGCAGGACCAGCGGCACGGCGATCACGTGGAAGCTGAAGAAGCGGTTCAGCGTGGCGTCGCCGACCACGTAGTCACCGCGGATCAGGATCGACAGGTCCGGGCCGATGAAGGGAATGGCCGAGAACAGGTTGATGATGACCTGGGCGCCCCAGTAGGACATCTGGCCCCAGGGCAGCAGGTAGCCCATGAAGGCCTCGGCCATCAGGCACAGGAAGATCGCGCAGCCGAAGATCCAGACCAGCTCGCGCGGCTGGCGGTAGCTGCCGTAGATCAGCCCGCGGAACATGTGCAGGTAGACCACGACGAAGAAGGCCGAGGCGCCGGTCGAGTGCATGTAGCGCACCAGCCAGCCCCAGGGCACATCCCGCATGATGTATTCGACCGACGCGAAGGCCAGGGCCGCGTCCGGCTTGTAGTGCATCACCAGGAAGATGCCGGTGACGATCTGGATCACCAGCACCAGCAGGGCCAGCGAGCCGAAGAAGTACCAAAAGTTGAAGTTCTTCGGCGCGTAGTACTCGGAGAGGTGCTCCTTGTACAGCTTGGACGCCGGAAAGCGGTTGTCCACCCAGTTCAGCAGCTTCTGGGCTGCCGGCGCGTCGGCCGGCACGGTCTTGAATTCAGCCATGGTTGCCTCGTGATGCTCAGGTTCAGGCCTTCTTCGCTTCACCGATCAGAAGACGGGTGTCGCTGAGGAAAGTGTAGGGAGGCACCTCGAGGTTGTCGGGCGCAGGCTTGTTTTTGTAGACCCGGCCGGCCAGGTCGAAGGTCGAGCCGTGGCAGGGGCACAGGAAGCCGCCCGCCCAGTCGGCCGGCAGCGAAGGCTGGGCGCCCGGGGTGAAGCGGTCGACCGGCGAGCAGCCCAGGTGCGAACAGATGCCGACGGCCACGAAGATCTCGGGCTTGATCGAGCGCCAGGCGTTGCGGGTCTCCTCCATCGGCGTGACCTCGGCGGCCTTGCGCTCGGACGCCGGGTCGGCGACCTGGGACTCGGTGGCCTTCAGCGATTCGATCTGCTCGGGCGTGCGGCGGATGATCCAGACCGGCTTGCCGCGCCATTCCACGGTCAGCTTCTCGCCAGGCTTCAGGGCCGAGATGTCGACCTCGATGGGGGCGCCGGCCGCGCGGGCGCGCTCCGACGGTTGCAGGGTGCTGACGAAAGGCACCGCGACCGCAGCCCCGCCGGCCACGCCGGCACAGGTGGATGCGATCAACCAGGTGCGCTTGCCCTGATCGACAGTCTGATCACTCATGGGGATCCTCGGCAAAAACGTTGGCAAGGCGGGACATTGGGGTCAACCCGAAATTCTAGACCAGCCCGCCGCCGCTTCCCAAGATCTCCCAGCCCGGCACTGTCTCGTTCCGTCGCCAGCCCCCGCAATGCACTTGACGCCGGGGGCACGGCATGAATACTCGCGCCGCCGGGCCGTTCCGGCGTCAGCCGGGAGTCAGGCGATGAGCGTCATCGACGAATTCAAGCAGTTCGCGATCAAGGGCAATGTCATCGACCTTGCGGTCGGCGTCATCATCGGCGGCGCGTTCGGCAAGATCGTCGATTCGATGGTCGGCGACATCATCATGCCCCTGGTCAGCCAGCTCTTCGGCGGCCTGGACTTCAGCAGCTACTACCTCGCCCTGGCCGGCCAGGCACCCGGCCTGCCGCTGGCCGAGGCGCGCAAGGCCGGCGCGGTCTTCGCCTACGGCAACTTCATCACCGTCTCGCTGAACTTCCTGATCCTGGCCTTCGTGATCTTCATGATGGTCAAGCAGATCAACCGCCTGAAGGCCAGCGAGCCGCCGCCCCCGCCGGCCGAGCCGGCCCCGACGCCCGAGGACATCGCGCTGCTGCGCGAGATCCGCGACGCATTGAACCGGCGCTGACCGGCGCCGGGCTCAGCCGCCGGTCAGGCGGCGGGCCATGTGCGCCGCGGCGATCAGGCTGGCCGGGTCGGCGGTGCCGAGCCCGGCCTTGTCGAAGGCGGTGCCGTGGTCGGGGCTGGTCCGCACGAAGGGCAGGCCCAGGGTCACGTTCACCCCCTGCTCGACGCCGAGGTATTTCACCGGGATCAGGCCCTGGTCGTGGTACTGGGCGATCACCAGGTCGAATTCGCCGGCCCGCGCGCGCATGAAGACGGTGTCCGGCGCGAAGGGGCCTTGCGCGTCGATGCCCTCGGCCCGCGCGGCGGCGACGGCCGGCGCGATGTGGCGAATCTCCTCGTCGCCGAACAGGCCGCCCTCGCCGGCATGCGGGTTCAGACCGGCCACCGCGATGCGCGGCCGCGGCTGGCCCCAGCCGGCTGCCGCGGCGTGGGCGATGCGGATCGTCGCCAGCACGTTCCTGGCCGTGACCTGCTCGATGGCCTGGCGCAGCGACACATGGATGCTGACCAGCACGGTCTTCAGCTCCGGGCTGGCCAGCATCATCCGCACCGGCGGCAGCGTCTCGCCCGGCCGGCCGCCCTCGGCCTGAAGCAGCTCGGTGTGGCCCGGGTAGGGCTCCCCGGCCGCGGCCAGGGCCTCCTTGTGGAGGGGCGCGGTCACCAGGGCGGCAGCTTGCCCGGCGCGCACCTGGGCGATGCCGGCACGGACGCAGGCCGCAGCCGCCCGGCCGGCATCAGCCTCGATCTGGCCGGGGGGCCGCGCGGCCAGGCCTGCCGGCAGGCCCGGCACCGGCCAGACCGGCAGCACGCCGGGCGGCAGGTCCCGGGCATCGGCCGGCTCGCCAATCAGCGCGATGGGCAGGGGCAGCACGGCGGCATGCGTGCCCGCGTCACGCGCGTTGTCGGCCGCAGCCACCCAGGCGGCGGCGCGGCGCATCACCGCTGCATCGCCCAGCACGTAGCCGCCGGGCACGGCCCGCTGCGAGAAGGCGCGCACCAGGATTTCGGGGCCGATGCCATTCGGGTCGCCCATCGTCAGGGCCAGGGGATGGGGGGCAGGCATGCGGGGCTCAGGCCGGGTTGTCGATGTCGAGGAAGCGGTGGCTCAGGCCGAAGTGCGCGGCCAGGTGCTCGCCCAGGGCCGGTGCGCCGTAGCGCTCCGTCGCATGGTGGCCGGCGGCCAGGAAGGCGACGCCGGTCTCGCGGGCCAGATGGGCCTGGGGTTCGGAGATTTCGCCGGTCAGGAAGGCGTCGGCGCCTGCGGCGATGGCAGCCTCGAACCAGCCCTGGGCCCCTCCCGTGCACCAGGCGATGCGGGCCAGCGGCCGGCCATCGCCGGGCACGACGGTGGCGCGGCGGCCCAGCGCGGCCTCGACCCGCTGCACCAGCTCAGCCAGGGCCAGCGGCTGCGCGGGCTCGGCCAGGGCACCCAGCTGCTGATCGCCGAAGCTGCGGGCCACATCCAGGCCCAGCCGGCGGCCCAGCTGGGCGTTGTTGCCCAGTTCGGGGTGGGCGTCGAGCGGCAGGTGGTAGGCGAAGAGGCGCACGTCGGCGGCCATCAGCCGGGCCACGCGGGCCTTGAGCCAGCCGGTCAGCCGCCCGTCCTGGCCGCGCCAGAACAGGCCGTGATGGACGAGCAGCGCATCGGCCCCGTCGGCCAGCGCCGCATCGATGAAGGCCAGGCTGGCGGTCACCCCGCTGACCAGCCGGCGGATGCCGGGTTTGCCCTCGACCTGCAGACCGTTCGGCCCATAATCCTTGAACCGGTCCACCTCCAGCAGCCGGCCCGCATAAGTCCCCAGCGTGTCCCGCGTCGTCGTCATCGGCTGCCTGCTTTCTTCATGCGCAAAACCTGGCTGATTTTCTCGCAGGCGGTCACGGTCGCCCTGGCCCTGCTCTTCGTGGTGGCCACGCTCAAGCCGGAGTGGCTGGATCGGCGGCCCCTGGCCTCGGTGGTTCCCGTCATGCCGCCGCCTTCGGGCAGCACGGCGCCGGTGATGGTCAGCCAGGTGCCCGGCACGGCCGGCCTCGGCTTTGCGCCTGCGGCGAAGAAGGCGGCACCGGCCGTGGTCAGCGTGGTCACCAGCAAGACGGCGCAGCGGAATCCGCAGTCGGTCGACCCCTGGTTCCGCTTCTTCTTCGGCGAGCGCGGCGAGCCGCAGCCGCAGGGCGGCATCGGTTCGGGCGTGATCGTCAGCGCCGACGGCTATGTGCTGACCAACAACCATGTGATCGATGGCGTCGACGAGATCGAGGTGGTCGTTTCCGACGGACGGCGCACCGCCGCGCGGGTGATCGGCAGCGACCCCGAGACCGACCTGGCCGTGCTGAAGATCGATCTGGACAAGCTGCCGGCCATCACCTTCGGGGCCTCCGATGCGCTGCAGGTCGGCGATGCGGTGCTGGCCATCGGCAACCCCTTCGGCGTCGGCCAGACGGTGACCTCGGGCATCGTCAGCGCGCTCGGCCGCAACCAGCTGGGCATCAACACTTTCGAGAACTTCATCCAGACCGATGCCGCCATCAACCCCGGCAATTCCGGCGGGGCGCTGGTCGATGCCAACGGCCACCTGATGGGCATCAACACGGCGATCTACTCGCGCTCGGGCGGCAGCATGGGCATCGGCTTCGCGATTCCCTCGGCCACGGCGCGGCAGGTGATGGACGGACTGATCCGCGACGGGGCGGTGGTGCGCGGCTGGATCGGCGTCGAGCCGCGCGATCTCAGCGCCGAGATCGTCGAGACCTTCAAGCTCCCGGTTCGCGAGGGCGTGCTGATCACCGGGGTGCTGCAGGGCGGTCCGGCCAGCAGCGCCGGCCTGCGGCCTGGTGATGTCGTGACCCGCGTGGCCGAGCAGCCGGTGGCCAACACCGCGCAGCTCTTGAATGCCGTGGCCGCCCTCCGGCCCGGCAGCCGCGCGCCCTTGCAGGTGCAGCGTGGCGACCAGACGCTGGCGCTGACCGTCGTCGTCGCGCAGCGGCCCCGTCCGCTGGTCCGGCCCCGCTGAACGGTCGACCCGCCGAAGGCTTGGCGTCGCCTTCAGCGCCGGGCGGCGGCGGGCAGCTGCCGCCGCACCCACAGCCAGGCCAGCAGGCCGATGCCCATCAAGCCGAGCGAGCCCAGAGCCAGCGCGACGGTGGAATGCATGACCAGGGGCGTGACGAGGCCCGCGACCAGGCCGTTGGACAGGCTGCCCACCCCCATCTGCAGCGACGACGCCATGCCACGCCGCGTCGGCGCCAGGTCCAGCACCATCAGCGTGACCACCGGCACCATCAGCGCCCAGCCGAAGGAGAAGATGGCCACCGGCAGCATCGCCCAGCTCGCATGGGCCGGGAAGGCCAGGTTGGCGGCCACGTTCAGCAGCGAGATGCCGACCATGATGCGGAAGCCGCGCCGGATCTGCCGCTCCGGGGGCAGCTTGCCGGCCAGCCGGCCGCTCCACCAGGCGCCGGCCATGATGCCGGCGATGTTCAGCACGAAGAACCAGAAGTACTCGGTCGGCGCCAGCCCCAGGTGCTCCCCCAGCCAGGCCGGGGCCGCCATCACGTAAAGGAACATGCCGTTGAAGGGCACCCCGCTGGCCAGGGCCAGCGCCAGGAAGCGCGGGTCGGCCAGCAGCTCGGCGTAGCCGGCCAGCAGGGGCTTCAGCCGCAGCGGCTGGCGCTGGCTGATGTGCAGCGACTCGGGCAGCAGGCGGCCGTGGAAGGCGAGCAGCAGACCGCCGACACCGGCCAGGAACCAGAACACCGCATGCCAGTCCAGGCGGTCGAAGAGCAGGCCCCCGACCATGGGCGCGATCGCCGGCGCGATGCCGAAGAAGAGCGTGACCTGCGACATCACCTTCTGCGCCTCGGCCGGCGGGAACATGTCGCGGATGATGGCCCGCGACACCACCACCCCCGCGCCGGCCGACAGGCCTTGCAGCGTGCGGAAGGCGATCAGCTGGCCGATGGTCTGCGACAAGGCACAACCCGCCGAGGCGATCGTGAACACCACCAGCCCGGTCAGCACCACCGGCCGCCGCCCCAGCGCGTCCGACAGCGCGCCATGGAAGAGGCTCATGAAGGCGAAGCCGAAGAGGTAGGCCGACAGGGTCTGCTGCATCTGCGCAGGGCTGGCGCCGACCGAAGCCGCGATGCCGGTGAAGGCCGGCAGGTAGGTGTCGATCGCGAAGGGGCCCAGGGCGCCCAGGCCGGCCAGCAGCGCGGCCAGCATCCAGCGGGGGGCCCGCCAGAGGGCGGCGGCGTCGGGATTCATCCGAAGACTCGTTGGGATCGCCGGCGGGCTCGGGCCACGACGGCGGCCGCGCGGGGCGGACCGATCCCGGCGGGCCCCCGCATGCAGTGCGCGGGGACGGAGCCGGGTCCATGCATTAGTGTGAAGCGGGCCGATAGGCCGGATTCTGTGCAGGGTCGAAGGCTTGCGCCCGCGACCCCGTGACCGCCATTCCTCTGGGCCAGGGATCGCTCGCCTGGCTCGGTGCTACCCACCCGCCGGCACGTGCGGGACCACACTCCACGCGATCCCGAGGGATCGCGCACGCCGGCCTATTCGGTATTGCTGCGCGCAGAGATTGCCCGTTTCACCCCGGCCGGTTGCCCGGCCGGACTCGTCTCTGTTGCTCTGATCCTCACCTCGCGGTGGAGAGCCGTTAGCTCCTGCGCTGCCCTGTGCAGTCCGGACCTTCCTCCCGTGCCACCTTTCGGATCCGGCACCGGCGGCGGTCTGGCCCGCTTCACGCAGAGGATTGTCGCAGGGCTTCAGGCGGGCTTGGCGGCCTTGGCGTTGCGCTTGTCACGCACGGCCACCTGGCTGGTGCCCTCGTGGCTCAACTCGAAGAGCTGGGTCGCAACCAATAGCTTCGTCAGGGTGGCATAGCCGTAGTTGCGCGGGTCCAGCGAGGCTTGGTTGGCGATCTGTTGACCCACCACGCCGACCCGGGCCCACCCGCTGTCGTCCAGGGCCGCATTCACCGCATTGCGCAGCAGCGAGACCAATTTGGTGTTCTGCCGCAGTTGGGCCGTCGGCATGCGGATGGCCTGCGCCGGGGTGCTGGGCGCCTCACCCTCGACCTCCGCAGTCGGGGCACCCGCAGCCGCCAGCTGATTCAGGAAGAGGAAGCGTGAACAGGCATTGACAAAGGGCTCTGGGGTCTTCGGTGCGCCAAAACCATAGACCGCCGCGCCCTTGGCCCGCAGGTGCATGACCAGCGGGGTGAAATCAGCATCGCTGCTGACTAGGCCATAGGCATCGGGCCGGTCGGTGTAGAGCAGGTCCAGCGCGTCGATGGTCATCGCCATGTCACTGGCGTTCTTGCCCTTGCTGACATCGAACTGCTGCATCGGCCGGATGGCGTGCTCATGCAGCACCTCCTCCCAGCCCTTGAGCTCGGGCTTCTTCCAGTTGCCGTAGGCGCGGCGGATGTTGGTCTCGCCGAAGGTCGACAGCTCGGTCAGGATCAGGTCGATCTTGTTCGCCGGTGAGTTGTCGGCATCGATCAGCAGGGCGACGCGGGGTTTGCGTTCCATGACAGCACGGGAAGGATGGAGGCGGGTCGCGGTGTTTTCAGTCGACCTGCAGCCGCCAAGCCAGGGTCTCGCCGCCGCGCAGGGGCTTGAGCACGGTCTCGCCGAAGGGCAGGGTCTCGGGCAGGGCCCAGGGCTCGCGCCGCAGCGTGACGGTGCCGGTGTTGACGGGCAGGCCGTAGAAGGCCGGGCCGTGCAGGCTGGCGAAGCCTTCCAGTTTGTCCAGCGCCCCGGCGGCCTCGAAGGCCTCGGCATACAGCTCCAGCGCACTCAGCGCGGTGTAGCAGCCGGCGCAGGCGGCGGCATGCTCCTTGAGCGGCGCGGCATGCGGCGCGCTGTCGGTGCCGAGGAAGAAGCGCGGGCTGCCGGAGGTGGCCGCCTCGACCAGGGCCAGGCGGTGCGTCTCGCGCTTGAGCACGGGCAGGCAGTAGTAATGCGGCCGCAGGCCGCCCTGGAAGATGGCGTTGCGGTTGTAGAGCAGGTGGTGGGCGGTCACCGTCGCGGCGATCGGGCCCTCCGCGTCTCGCACATAGTGCGCGGCCTCGCGGGTGGTGATGTGCTCGAAGACGATCTTCAGCGCCGGGAAGTCGCGGCGCAGCGGCTGCAGCACGCGGTCGATGAAGACGGCCTCGCGGTCGAAGAGGTCGATGTCGCCGTCGGTCACCTCGCCGTGGATCAGCAGCAGGAGGCCCTCGCGCTGCATGGCCTCCAGCGTCGCGTGGCACTTGCGAAGATCGGTCACCCCGGCATCGCTGTTGGTGGTGGCGCCGGCCGGGTAGAGCTTGAAGGCAAGCACGCCCGCCGCCTTGGCGCGCTGCACTTCCTCGGGCGGCGTGTTGTCGGTCAGGTAGAGCACCATCAGCGGCTCGAAGTCCGCGCCCGGCCCGATGGTCGGGCGGGCGGCCAGGATGCGTTCGCGGTAGGCCAGGGCCTGGGCCGCGGTGGTGACCGGCGGCTTCAGGTTGGGCATGACGATGGCGCGGGCGAATTGCCGCGCGGTGTCCGGCAGCACGGCGGCCAGGGCCGCGCCGTCGCGCAGATGCAGGTGCCAGTCGTCGGGGCGGGTGAGGGTGAGGAGGTCGGCGCTCATGGCTGAATTGTCGGGCCTGGGCGGGCTCAACCCCGAAGCCTGCGCGCCACCGGCCCTCGGTCACAATCCACCATGGCAGACCGCCCCGCCGTGCGGGGCACCGGTCCCTTTTTTCCTCCCCTGGCGTCTCTCCGCATGCCCCTGCAGCAGCCCCTTGCCGTCCGGCGAGCCCTTCTCGCCACCGGACTGATGGTCGGAGCCTCGGCCCTGGCCTACAGCCTGCGTCCCCGCAGCCATGCCGGGGAGGCCGAGTCGCGCCTGGATCTCGAGGTGCTGGTGCCCAAGACCTTCGGTGGCTGGGCCGTGGATGCGACCCAGGCCCAGCCCCTGGTCAATCCGCAGACCCAGGAGCTGCTCGACAAGCTCTACAACCAGATCCTGTCGCGCACCTACCTCGGCCCGCAGGGCGAGCGGGTCATGCTTTCGCTGGCCTATGGTGGCGACCAGCGCAGCTCGCTTCAGGCCCACATGCCCGAGGTCTGCTACCCGGCCCAGGGCTTCAAGCTGCTGGGCCTGCAGGACGGGACGATCGATCTGCCGGCCGGCCACATTCCCGTGCGCCGGCTGATGACCGAGCTCGGGCCGCGCAAGGAACCGCTGACCTACTGGTTCACGATGGGCGGCGCGACCGTCAAGAGCACCTGGGACAAGCGGCTGGTGCAGCTGCGCCTGCTCTTGACCGGACAGATTCCGGACGGTCTGCTCTTCCGCGTGTCGACCCTGGATGCCGATCCCCAGGCCGGCTGGGCCGCGCAGCAGCGCTTCGTGGCCGACCTGATGGCCGCCGTCGATGCGCCCACCCGCATCCGTCTCGCCGGCCTGGCCCCGGCGCCCTGAAGCCCGCGGGCTTGCCCGGGCGCGTCCGCGGCGCTGCGCCGGCCCTCAGCCCAGGCCGTTGGGCTCGCGGGTCTGCCAGGCCCAGCTGTCGGCGCACATCGCGTCGAGCCCGCGCTTGGCCTCCCAGCCGAGCAGTTCGCGGGCACGCTGCGGATCGGCCCAGTAGGCCGGCAGGTCGCCGGCCCGGCGCGGGCCGAAGTGATGCGCGATCGGATGACCGCATGCGCGCTCGTAGGCGCGCAGCACCTCCAGCACGCTGTGGCCCTGGCCGGTGCCGAGATTGACCGTCAGGCCGCCGGGCTGGCCCAGCAGGCGGTCCAGCGCAGCGACATGGCCCTCGGCCAGGTCTTCCACATGCAGGTAGTCGCGCATGCAGGTGCCGTCGGGCGTCGGATAGTCCTTGCCGAAGATCTGCAGCGACTCGCGCCGGCCGATCGCCACCTGGGCGATGAAGGGCATCAGGTTGTTCGGCACGCCGCGCGGGTCCTCGCCGAGCCGGCCGCTGGGGTGCGCGCCGACCGGGTTGAAGTAGCGCAGGCAGGCCAGCTGCCAGGCCGGCTCGCGCTGGCTCAGCGCGGTCAGCCACTGCTCGCCGTGCAGCTTGGTCAGGCCGTAGGGGTGGGTGGCCCCGAGCCGCACCGTCTCGCGCCAGGGCGGCGGTTCCTCGCCGGCATAGACGGTGGCCGAGGAACTGAACACGAAGCGGTGGATGCCGCGTGCGAGCAGGGCCTCGCAGACCGTCCACAGCCCGCCCAGGTTGACCCGTGCGTAGTCGAAGGGCTTCTGCACCGACTCGCCGACCGCCTTGAGCGCGGCGAAGTGGACGACCGCATCGACCGGATGGCGGTCCAGCACGGCCTCCACGGATGCACGGTCGGTCACGTCGGCTCGCTCGAAGACGGGACTGCGGCCCGACAGCTCGGCGATGCGCTCCAGCACCCTCGGCGAGCTGTTGGAGAAGTTGTCGAGTCCGACGACCTCATGCCCGGCGGCCAGCAGCGCCAGCCAAGTGTGCGAGCCGATGTAGCCGGTGGCTCCCGTCAGCAGGACCCGTGCGCCGCGTGCGCTCATTCGAGCGCCACCGAAGCGCTGCAGCCCACGACGTTGGCGGAGTAACTGCTGACCGAGGCGATCGCATCGCGACGGATGTAGCTGTAGTCACAGCTGAGGCCCACGATGCGATGCACGGCCCAGGAGGCCCCCAGGTTAAAACGCGTGCTGGTGGTGGTGCTGCTGCTGGAACCCGGGAGAGCAATCAAGGAGCGATCGACGTTGTCGCGGGATACCGTGGCACTGGTCCTCACGGCGATCTTGGACGTCGCAGCCCATGAAGCCCCGACGTTCAGGATGTTGGACAGCCGTGCATCGGTCAGGAAGCTCAATTCCGGCGTCAACACGGGTGGGCTGCCAGCCGGCGCCGAATTCACGATGCGCTGGCTTGCGGTTTCACCTGTCCCGGTCTGACGGGTGAAGCCGGCGTTGAGCGTGATCTTGGAGGTGAGCGCATACGAAGCGCTGACCGAGCCGGTCAGGCCGGAATAATCACGGCCGCCGATCTGGTCATGTTTTTCATCGGCGTAAGACAACGAGCCCTTGAGCCGCAATCGGTCGCCCGGTGCGTAGCTCATCTGGACCGTGATGTCGGAGCGGTCGAAGTCGTCGTTCGTGTACTCGCCTTGTGTCTGGCTGATGCGCAGGCCGACGTTGAAGTCGGGGCTCGGTTTGTGCAGTACGCCAAGGCCCAACGTCCTGTTCTGACGCGCACGTAAAGCAGTCGAGGTGTCGGTGTAGTCAACGTCGGTCAGGTCACCAAAGGCCTCAAGGCTCCACATCGAGAACAAGCCGTATCGTCCGTCGAAGCTCAGGTATCGGGTCTTGGCTTGATTCTTCACGTTGCGCACCACGCCGCCGCCGCCAGGTAGATCGATCAAGCTGTCCAACGGCACTTGATCACGGCTGACACCGGCCTGCACGGAACCTGCCAAGTTGTTACCGACTTCCCAGGCCAGCCGACCGTTAAGGCGGTAGCCAGTGTTGTCGAGCTGGTCATTGTCCTGGTAAACGTTCCGAAGTACCGTCCCTTCGATGTTCAGCACTTGGCGGCTGAGAAACAGGCGCGTACCCAAGGTGGCGCTGGTGGTGCCGATCACATCCGACTCTTGGCCGCTACCGCGGCGGAAGATGTTGTCTTCGAAGCGTACTGACTGACCCAGCCGGGCATAAAGGCCTCGTGTCGGCTCAAACAGCCCACTGGGCAGCATGACCGGGGTGCCTGATGCCGCGGCAGTTTCCGGGGAGCCGCTGCTCTCGCTCTGCGCGACAGCGGGTGTCTGCCAAGCCGCCATGACGGCCAGGGCCAGGGTCGTGGGCAGCATGGCGTGCCGGAAGCTGTCGATGGTGATTTTCATCCGATTCTCCTTGCGAGTTTTGCAAGCGCCATGCCGCGATGGCGTTCAGTAAGCATGACGATCAAAGACCAGCAACTTGATCGTACGTGCAATGATTTGCAGATCGAGGCTCAGGGACCAGTTGCGGAGATATTCCAGGTCGTACTCGACCCGGGCCTGCATCTTCTCCAGCGTTTCGGTTTCTCCGCGCAGGCCATTCACCTGGGCCCAGCCGGTGATGCCCGGTTTGACCTTGTGCCGGACCATGTACGCGCGGATCAGGCGACGGTATTGCTCGTTGTGGGCGACCGCGTGCGGCCGGGGGCCGACGATGCTCATGCGGCCCTGCAGCACATTGATGAACTGCGGCAGCTCATCGAGCGAGGTGCGGCGCAGGAAAGCCCCGAAAGGCGTGATGCGCGGGTCGCCCTTGGTGGCCTGCTTGACCACGGCACCGTTGTCCATGGTCCGCATCGAGCGGAACTTGTAGACGATGATCTCCTCGCTATCGAGGCCGTTGCGGCGCTGGCGGAAGATGACAGGCCCCGGGGAGCTCAGCTTCACGCCGATGGCCAGCACGATCAGGATCGGCGCGATCAGCACCAGGATGATGCTGGCCAGCACGACGTCCGTGACCCGCTTGATCAGCTTGTTCGTCCCGGTGAACGGCGTCTCCAGGATGCCGACCACCGGCACGCCATTCAGGTCCTGCAGCCGCCCTTGGATGATGCTGATACCGAAGATGTCGGGCACGTAGAACAGCGAGGCGGTGGTGCCCTGCAGCGAGGCCAGCAGCTGCTGGATGCGTGGCTGCGAACCCATCGGCAGGGTGATGTAGACCTCGTGCACCCCATAGGCGCGGATGTAGTCCGCCACCTCGTCGAAGCGACCCAGGCGCTGGGGCGCGGCCTCCGGGTCGAGGCGGTCGCCTTCCCGGTCGTCGAAGTAGCCCGACAGATGGAGATGGCCTTCGACCTGGGCCATCAGCGCCCGGGCGACCTTCACGCCCAGCGGGCCCGCCCCGACGATCACCACGCTGCGCCGGTTCCACGGGCGCTTGGCCCGCTTGCGAATGATGCGGCGCCCGATCAGCACCGCCAGCCACAGCACCATCGGTGTCAGCGTGGCCCACCACGCCAGCACGTGGAGTTCGAAAAAATGAAAGCTGTTGGTCGCATACCCGCACAACCCCAGGATGGCGAGCAGGCTGATCCAGGAGCTTAGGATTTCCACCGCCGAGCTCAGCGGGCGGTCAAGGAAGCGGTCGCGACCGGGGAAGGTCAGGGCAAAAACCAGCAGGCACAGCGTCAGCGTCGCGCGCAGAACAGGTTCGTCATGAGCGTGCGTAACGACGAGGAAGGTGCCAACGATGATGGCTGGCTCCAGGAACGCCGCGACCAGCGATCGCACGGATTGCGGTGCGCTGTAGAAGGTTCGCTTGTGGTCGCGCTGTTCGTACATCGGTCGTTCGGTCGGGCCTCAAGTGCGTGGCCTGCGCAGCGTTTCCTGCGGGCATAGGAAATCCAAAGCAGCCCAATCACGCCGCGAAAAGCATGCGCATTGTGGCAAAGCCCAGCCGCCAGCCCTCCAGGCAATCCCCGCCGTGGTGCGCCTCCTACAATCCATGCATGTTTCAGGCCCTCCAAGACGCCCTCGCGCCGGACCGCTGGTGGACCCCCGTCCACGAGCGGCTGACCCTGCTGATCAACCACCTGCTTTTCGGTGAGCCCGCCGCGCTGGAGCGGCTCCGGCCGCATGGCGGACGCGTGGTCGAGTGCCGCGCCGACGGGGAGGCCCTGCCGGGCCTGCGTCTGCCCGTCACCCGCTGGCGCATCACGCCAGCCGGTGCCCTGGAGGCCGAGCTGCCCGGGGATCAGCCGGCCGACCTGCGTCTCACCGTGCGCCTGCTGCCCTTGCCGCAGGCCCTGCCGCAGATGCTCGCCGGGCGCCGGCCGCCGGTCGACATCGAGGGCGATGCACAGCTGGCCGCCGACGCGGCCTGGCTGATCGACACGCTCCGCTGGGATGTCGAGGCCGATGTCGAGCGCCTGGTCGGTCCGCTGCTCGGGCCGCGGCTGAGCGACGCCGGCCGCGCCCTCGCGGCGGGCCTGCACGCCTTCGCGGCCCGCCTGCAGGCGGTCTGGCCGGGCGCTGCCGGCCGATGAGGCATGCGCTGCGGCTCGCGTTCATCGCGCTGACCGCCCTCCGCTTCGGGCTGGACCAGCTCGTCCTCGGCAGCCTGCCGCATCCGGGCCTGCGTCTGCTGGGTCGCCTCGTGCGGCTGGGCCGGCGTTTCGATGCGCCGCGCGGCGAGCGCCTGCGCCAGGCCCTGGAGCGACTCGGGCCGATCTTCGTCAAGTTCGGCCAGGTGCTGTCCACCCGCCGCGACCTGCTGCCGCCGGACGTGGCCGACGAGCTGGCGCGTCTGCAGGACCGTGTGCCGCCCATTCCCAGCGAGCAGGCCCGTGCCCTGGTCGAAGCCGCCTACGGCCGGCCGGTCGAACAGGTCTTCGCGCACTTCGAGCGCGAGCCGGTGGCCAGCGCCTCGATCGCCCAGGTGCATTTCGCCCGGCTGCACGACGGCCGCGAGCTTGCGGTCAAGGTGCTGCGGCCGGGCATCCTGGAGGTCATCGATTCCGACCTGGCGCTGCTGCGCAGCGCGGCCCGCTGGATCGAGCGCCTCAGCGCGGACGGCCGGCGCCTGAAGCCGCGCGAGGTCGTCGCCGAATTCGACAAGTACCTGCACGACGAGCTGGACCTGGTCCGCGAGGCATCCTGCGCCGCCCAGCTGCGTCGCAACATGGAGGGCCTGAACCTGGTGCTGGTGCCCGAGATGCACTGGGACCTGTGCACGCCGACGGTGCTGGTCATGCAGCGCATGCACGGTGTGCCGATCAGCCAGGTCGAGCGTCTGCGCGCGGCCGGGGTCGATTTCAAGAAGCTCGCCCGCGACGGCGTGACCATCTTTTTCACCCAGGTCTTCCGCGACGGCTTCTTCCATGCCGACATGCACCCCGGCAACATCCAGGTCAGCCTGGCGCCGGCCACCTTCGGCCGCTACATCGCGCTGGACTTCGGGATCATCGGCACGCTCACCGAGACCGACAAGGACTACCTCGCGCAGAACTTCATCGCCTTCTTCCGCCGCGACTACAAGCGTGTGGCCGAGCTGCACGTGGAGAGCGGCTGGGTGCCGGCGGCCACCCGCATCGACGAGCTGGAGGGCGCGATCCGCGCCGTCTGCGAACCCTATTTCGACCGGCCGCTCAAGGAGATCTCGCTCGGCCTGGTGCTGATGCGCCTGTTCCAGACCTCGCGCCGCTTCAATGTCGAGATCCAGCCGCAGCTCGTGCTGCTGCAGAAGACCCTGCTGAACATCGAGGGCCTGGGCCGCCAGCTCGACCCGGACCTGGACCTGTGGAGCACCGCCAAGCCCTTCCTCGAACGCTGGATGAACGAGCAGGTCGGCTGGCGCGGCCTGCTGGAGCGCCTCAAGGACGAGGCCCCGCGCTACGCCCGCATGCTGCCCGAGCTGCCCCGCCTGGTGCACGAGGCCCTGGCCGCCCAGACCCAGCAGGCCCGCGAGCTGGCCGAGCAGCGCCAGCAGATGGCCCTGCTGCTGCGCGAGCAGCGGCGCAGCCACCGCCTGCTGCAGGCCGCCGTCTACACCCTGCTGGGCTTCGGTCTGGGCGGGCTGGCCACCCTGATCCTGCAGCGCCTCCTGAGCCCGCCGCTCTGAGCCCGGGGCCGCCCGCCGCGGCCGGAGCCCGGTCGGCACGGACCTTGCGCCCATAATTCGGCGCCCCCCGGAGGCCTGTCCGGCTCCCTGGGGATCCGCCGCACCGTCCGCAGCCGACCCCCTGCCGCCATGAACACGATGCTGATCGGCGCCATCGCGCTCTATCTCCTTCTGACCGTCGTCGTGGGCCTGCTGGCTGCGCGTCGCGTGCACAGCGCCAAGGACTTCGCCCTGGCCGGTCGCAGCCTGCCGCTCTACGTGGTGGTGGCCACCACCTTCGCCACCTGGTTCGGCTCGGAGCTGGTGCTGGGCGTCAGCGCCAAGTTCGTGGAGGGCGGCTTCAACGCGGTGATCGAGGACCCGGTCGGCTCCTCCTTCTGCCTGATCCTGGTGGGCCTGTTCTTCGCGCGCAAGCTCTACAAGAAGACCCTGCTGACCATCGGCGACTACTACCGCCAGCGCTTCGGCCCGGCCGTCGAAGGCCTGTGCTCGCTGATGATCCTGCTGAGCTACCTGGGCTGGGTGGCCGCGCAGATCACTGCCCTGGGTCTGGTCTTCAACCTGCTCAGCGACGGCGCCATCCCGGTGCTGGCCGGCATGGCCATCGGCACCGGCGTCGTGCTGGTCTACACCCTGTTCGGCGGCATGTGGTCGGTGGCCATGACCGACCTGGTGCAGATGATCGTCATCGTCCTGGGCCTGGTGGCCATCGCCGTGATGGCCGCCGATCTGGCTGGCGGCACCGACCGGGTGCTCGCCGTCGCCACCGAGCGCGATCTCTTCCGCTTCCTGCCCGAGCCGAGCGCGCACGACTGGCTGTTCTTCGTCGGCGCGGCCGTCACGCTGATGTTCGGCTCCATCCCGCAGCAGGACGTCTTCCAGCGCGTGATGGCCGCCAAGGATGCCGACACGGCCGCGCGCGGCCCCGTGCTCGGCGGCCTGCTCTACCTGCTGGTCGGCCTGGTGCCGATGTTCATCGTGACGAGCGCCCTGCTGGTCATGCCCGAGGAAGCGACCGCGCTGCTGGCCGACGATCCGCAGAAGATCCTGCCGACGCTGATCCTGCAGCACATGCCGCTGGTGGCCCAGGTCTTCTTCTTCGGCGCGCTGCTGTCGGCCATCATGTCGACCGCCTCGGCGACGCTGCTGGCCCCCTCGACCATCTTTGTCGAGAACGTGCTGCGCCATCTGCGGCCGGGCATGGACGACGCGACCCTGCTGCGCACCCTGCGCGTCACCGTGGTCGGTTTCACCGCGCTGGTCTTCGCCTATGCGGTCTTCGTCGAGGGCACGCCGATCTACGACATGGTGGCCAGCGCCTACCAGATCACCCTGGCCGGCGCCTTCGTGCCCCTGGTGGCCGGTCTGTACTGGAAGCGCGCGACCACGCAGGGCGCGCTGCTGTCCATCGTGCTGGGCATCGGCCTGTGGGCGGTGTTCACCTTCGTCGGCGACCTTGGCGAGCACTTCCCGGCCCAGCTGGCGGGCCTGGGCGCGGGCGTGCTCGGCATGGTGCTGGGCTCGCTGCTGCCGCAAGGGGTGCGCGACAAGCACGAGAAGCCCCACGACGTGGTCTGAGCCTGTCGTGGGAGGCCCGGCCGCTGCGCGGCAGGGCCGGAGCCCGGCTCCTATACTTGTGGGTTGCATTGCCCAGGCAGGGGTGAATCCAAGCGTCCCTGCCGTCCACGATTCACGCGCAAGGACCCCCCCCATGCCGATCTACGCCTACCGCTGCGAAGCCTGCGGCCACGCGCAGGACGTGCTGCAGAAGATCTCCGACCCCCTGCTGAGCACCTGCCCCGCCTGCGGGGCCGAGGCCTACCGCAAGCAGGTCACCGCCGCCGGCTTCCAGCTCAAGGGCTCGGGCTGGTACGTGACCGATTTCCGCAATGGCGGCGGGGCCACGGCCACCGCCGCGCCCGCCGCGACCCCGCCCGCAGCGGCCGCGGCCGGCACGGCAGCCGCCGCGCCGGCCCCTGCGCCCGCAGCCGCCACGGGTGGCGAGGGCAGCGGCGCAGCGTCCGGCCCGTCCACGGCCTGCGGCGGTTCCTGCGCCTGTCATTGAGCCGCGTCCGGCCGGTCCGGCGGATCCCCTGTCCCGCTGCCGTGACCCGGCCCCGATCGCACGCATGAAAAAGTACCTCATCGCCGGCCTGCTGGTCTGGCTTCCGCTGGCGATCACCGTCGCGGTGCTCGTCTGGGCCCTGGGCCTGGTCGACGGCGTGTTCGGCGGTTTCGTCAACGCCGCCTCGCGGGTGCTGCCCGAGGGGGCGGTCGCGGTGCTTCGGCAGCTTGATGCGGTACCGGGCGTCGGCCTGCTGGCCATGCTGGCCGTGCTGCTGCTGACCGGCGTGGCCGTGACCAACTACATCGGCCAGTGGTCGCTGCGGCAGTGGGATCGGCTGCTCGGCCACATCCCGATCGTCAAGTCGGTCTACAGCTCGGTCAAGCAGGTCTCGGACACGCTGTTCTCCAGCAGCGGGAATGCCTTCCGCGAAGCGGTGCTGGTCGAGTACCCGCGCCGCGGGGCCTGGACCATCGCCTTCGTGACCGGCCAGCCGGCCGGCGAGCTCGTCTGCCACCTGCCCGCCGAGCCGCATGTCAGCCTCTATGTGCCGACCACGCCCAACCCGACCTCCGGCTTCTACCTGATCGTGCCGCGCTCCGAGGTCAAGCCCCTGGCCATGGACGTGGACGCGGCGCTCAAGCACATCATCTCGATGGGCGTCGTCGCGCCCCCCGAAGTCGCGGCCTCGGCTGCCCTGCCGCCGGCGGCCTGAGCCGGCCGGCCTGCCCCCTTTTCGACGCGCCGCCCGAGCGGCCCGCATTTTCCGGAGACATCCCGCATGCGCACCACCTACTGCGGCCTCGTCAGCGACGCGCTGCTCGGCCAGACCGTCACCCTGATGGGCTGGGCCCACCGCCGCCGCGACCATGGCGGCGTGATCTTCATCGACCTGCGCGACCGCGAAGGCCTGGTCCAGATCGTCTGCGACCCGGACCGCGCCGAGCAGTTCGCCACCGCCGAAGGCGTGCGCAACGAGTTCTGTCTCAAAGTCGTCGGCAAGGTCCGCGCCCGGCCGGCCGGCACCGAGAACGCCAACCTGGTCAGCGGCAAGATCGAGGTGCTCTGCCATGAGCTGGAGGTGCTCAACCCCAGCGTCACGCCGCCCTTCCAGCTCGACGACGAGAACCTCAGCGAGACGGTGCGCCTGACGCATCGCGTGCTGGACCTGCGCCGCCCGCAGATGCAGAAGAACCTGATGCTGCGCTACCGCGTGGCGATGGAGGTGCGCAAGTACCTCGACGAGCACGGCTTCGTCGACATCGAGACGCCCATGCTCACCAAGAGCACGCCCGAGGGCGCGCGCGACTACCTGGTGCCCAGCCGCGTGCACGACGGCCAGTTCTTCGCGCTGCCGCAGTCGCCCCAGCTCTTCAAGCAGCTGCTGATGGTCGCGGGCTTCGACCGCTACTACCAGATCACCAAGTGCTTCCGCGACGAGGACCTGCGCGCCGATCGCCAGCCCGAGTTCACGCAGATCGACATCGAGACCTCCTTCCTGACCGAGGTCGAGATCCGCGCGATGTTCGAGGGCATGATCCGCCACGTCTTCCGCAAGGCCATGGACGTGGAGCTGGGCGACTACCCCGTCATGCCCTACAGCGAGGCGATGCACCGCTTCGGCAGCGACAAGCCCGACCTGCGCGTGAAGCTTGAGTTCACCGAGCTGACCGAAGTCATGGCCGACGTGGACTTCAAGGTCTTCAGCGGCCCGGCCACCACGCCGGGCGGCCGCGTCGTCGCGCTGCGCGTGCCGGGGGGCGGCGAGATGTCGCGCGGCGAGATCGACGGCTACACCGAGTTCGTCAAGATCTACGGCGCCAAGGGCCTGGCCTGGATCAAGGTCAATGACCTGGCCAAGGGCCGCGAGGGCCTGCAGAGTCCCATCGTCAAGAACCTGCACGACCGCGCGATCGAACAGATCCTGGCCCGCAGCGGCGCGCAGAACGGTGACCTGCTCTTCTTCGGTGCCGACAAGGCCAAGGTGGTCAACGACGCCATCGGCGCCCTGCGCCTGAAGGTCGGCCACAGCGAGTTCGGCAAGAAGGCCGGCCTCTTCGAGGACCGCTGGGCCCCGCTGTGGGTGGTCGACTTCCCGATGTTCGAGCACGACGACGAGGACGACCGCTGGAACGCCGTGCACCACCCCTTCACCGCGCCCAAGGACGGCCACGAGGACTTCATGGTCAGCGACCCGGGCAAGTGCGTGGCCAAGGCCTACGACATGGTGCTCAATGGCTGGGAGCTGGGCGGCGGTTCGGTGCGGATCCACCGCGCCGACGTGCAGGCCAAGGTCTTCGATGCGCTCAAGATCGGCGCCGAGGACCAGCGCATCAAGTTCGGCTTCCTGCTGGATGCGCTGCAGTACGGCGCTCCTCCGCACGGCGGTCTGGCCTTCGGCCTGGACCGCCTGGTCACGCTGATGACCAAGGCCGAATCCATCCGCGACGTCATCGCCTTCCCCAAGACCCAGCGCGCCCAGTGCCTGCTGACCGGCGCCCCCAGCCTGGTCGACGAGAAGCAGCTGCGCGAGCTGCACATCCGCCTGCGCAATCCGGCAGCCACGGCCTGAGGTGCCGGCGTCCTGGAGCCTTGCAAGGCCTGATCGCCCGGTGGACGGGCTGCAGGCCCTAAGCTCCTCGGCATGACGAACACGCCCCGCCCGCCCAAGATCCCCGAGTCGGTTCTCGTCATCATCCACACCCCCGCGCTGGAGGTGTTGCTGATCGAGCGGGCCGATGCGCCGGGCTTCTGGCAGAGCGTGACCGGGTCCAAGGACCGGCCCGACGAGTCCCTGGTCGAGACCTGCGTGCGCGAGGTGGCCGAGGAGACCGGCATCCAGCTGGGCGCGCCCGGCATTCCGCCGGGTGCGCTGCGTGACTGGGGCCTGTCCAATGTCTACGAGATCTACCCGCGCTGGCGCCACCGCTATGCACCGGGCGTGACGCACAACACCGAGCATGTCTTCGGCCTGTGCGTGCCGGCCGGCACGCCGGTGACGCTGAGTCCGCGGGAGCACACCGCCCACGCCTGGCTGCCCTGGCGCGAGGCGGCCGACCGCTGCTTCTCGCCCAGCAATGCCGAGGCCGTGCTGCAGCTGCCCCGCCTGGCCGCCGGCCCGCCGGCATGAGCCTGCCGCCGCTGGCCTCCAGCCTGCTGCCGCCGGCCATGCGCCGGCCCGAGGGCGGGCGCCTGCTGCGGATCGCGACGTACAACATCCACAAGGGCGTGCGCGGCCTGGGGCCGGCCAAGCGGCTGGAGATCCACAACCTCGGCGCGGCCGTCGCCGCCTTCGATGCGGACCTGATCGCCTTGCAGGAAGTCCGCCGCCACAACCACCGCGAGGCCCGCCGCTTCGACCACAGCCGCTTCGGCTGGCCCGCGCAGGAGCAGGCCGACTTCCTCGCCCCGGCCGGCCATGTTGCGGCCTACCGCAGCAATGCCCGCACCCGGCATGGCGAGCACGGCAATGCCCTGCTCAGCCGACTGCCGATGGGCGAGCCCCTGCACCGCGACCTGTCGGACCACCGCTTCGAGCAGCGCGGCCTGCTGCAGCTGCCGGTGCAGCTGCCAGGGGGGCACCTGCTGACGGTGGTGGTCGTGCATTTCGGCCTGCACCACGCCGGCCGGCGTCGCCAGGCCGAGCGCCTGATCGCCCACCTGGCCGAAACGGCGCCGCAGGGCCCGCTGCTCGTGGCCGGCGATTTCAACGACTGGGGCGAGAAACTCGACCCGGTCTTTGCCGCCGCCGGCCTGCAGCGCGCGCGCGCGCCCGACGGCGCACGACGCGCGACCTTCCCCTCGATCGCACCGATCTTCGCGCTCGACCGCTTCTACGCGCGGGGCCTGCGCTGCCGGGCCCTGCATGTGCCGCGCGGCCTGGCCTGGGCGCGGATGTCGGATCACCTGCCGCTGGTGGCCGATTTCGAGGCCCCGGCCCCGGGCGGCTGAGGCCGGCTGCGATGGACGCTGCGCAGCCTCCGCGGCCCGACCGGTCGGTCTCGGCGGCAGCCCGCTGGCTGCGTGACCGCCGCTGGTACCTGCAGCGCCGGCCGCAGGAGGCCGACGGCCACGAGCTGCTGCTGCTGCGGGGCGGCGCGGCCTATTTCGAGGACCTTGTCGCCGCGATCGACCATGCCGTGGCCGAGGTCTGGGTGGCCAGCTACATCTTCGAGGATCCGGCGGGGGATCCGTCCGCGGCGCGGGTGGCGGCGGCGCTGGCCGCGGCGGCCCGCCGCGGGCTGCGCGTGCGGGTGGTGGTCGACGGCTTCGGCTCGCGCCGTGCGCTGCCCGGCCTGCGGGCCGTGCTGGAGCCCGCAGGGGTGGATCTGGCCGTCTTCCGGCCGCTGACCGGCTGGTGGCACTGGCTGCAACCCCGTCAGCTCCGCCGCCTGCACCACAAGCTGGCCGTGGTCGATGGCGCCGTGGCCTGGTGCGGCGGCATCAACCTGATCGATGACCACCTGGACCAGCACCATGGCTGGACCGACAGCCCCCGGCTCGACTACGCCCTGCGTCTGCGCGGCCCCGCGGTCGGGCCGATCGCGCAGACGCTGAGCGCCGTCTGGCATCGCGCCTGGCTGGGCCATGACTGGCGCGACGAGCTGCGTGCCCTCGTGCGCCACCCCCGGCCGGTCGCGCAGATGCGCGCGATCTGGCAGCGGCTGCACCCCCCGCGTCGCGGCCTGCGGCGCCCGGCGGCCGAGCCGGCCCCCGGGCGGGCAGGCTTCGTGCTGCGCGACAACCTGCGGCAGCGCCGCGCGATCGAGCGGGCCTATCTCGAAGCCCTCGGACGGGCGCGCGACAGCATCGACATCGTCTGCCCCTATTTCTATCCGGGCCGGGCCTTCCTCCAGGCCCTGCTTGCGGCGGCTGCGCGTGGCGTGCGGGTGCGCCTGCTGCTGCAGGGCAAGGTCGACCTGCCAGTGGCCGCGTGGGCGGCACGCGTGCTCTACGAGGAACTGCTCGAGGGCGGCTTGCAGATCTACGAATACACCCCGGCCTTCCTGCATGCCAAGGTCGCGCGGGTCGACGGGGACTGGGCCACGCTCGGCAGTTCGAACATCGACCCGCTGTCGCTCCTGCTCAATCTGGAGGCCAATGTGGTCGTGCGCGACCCGGACTGCGTTGCCGCGCTTCGTGCCGGACTCGCGCAGGATTTCGCCGCGGCACGCGAGGTGCATCGGGACGAGCTGTCCGCGCGGCCCCGCTGGCGCTGGGCCCTGCGCCGCCGCCTGATCGCCTGGCTGACCCGAGCCTATCTGTGGATGGCGGGCGGCCCCGACCGCTCCTGAGCCGGCTCGCGCTGGATGCCCGCTCGCCCTGCGACTAGCATGCCGAGCCATTCCTTCCCGCCCCGCATCGCCCGACCATGAGCCCCCCGAAAGCGTCTTCCCCCGATGCCGCCGCTCCGGCCGCCTGGTGGAGCAGCCTGCCCGGCATCCTGACCGCGCTGGCCGGCCTGGTGACGGCCGTTGCCGGACTGCTCACCGTGCTGAGGGCGGGCCCCGCGGATCCGACGCCGACGCCGACGCCGACCCCGCCCCCGGCCGCCCCGGTCGCCCAGCCGCCGGCTGCGCCCGCGCCGACGGCGCCGCCGCCCGTCGCGCCGGTTCCGGTCGGCGTGGCACGGCTTCCGCTCGCCAGCGCCCCCCGCCCTGCCGCGCTGCTCGAAGAGCGTGCGCAGCCGCTGACCGCGATCCGCCTGAGCGTCGAGGTCCGCGATCCCGACGGGCACAGCAATCTGCGCGAGGGGCCCGGCACGCAGACCCCGGTGATCGGCCGGGTCGACAGCGGCCAGCGCGTCACGCTGCTCGGGCGCAGCGGCAGCTGGTGGAAGGTGCGGACCGCCGACGGCCGCGAAGGCTATCTGCACGGCAGCCGGCTGCCGGACGCGCCGGGATCCTGAGGGCCAGGCCACCGTGCCCGCCGCGGCACGCCATGGCTCCCGCAGGGAGCCGACAAGGGAGCAATGACTTTGACCGAACGACAGACCTGGCCGGACATCGCCAAGGGCGTGGGCATCCTTCTCGTGGTCTACGGCCACGTGGCGCGTGGCCTGGTGAAGGCCGGCATCCTGCCGGCCGAGGGCTGGCCGCAGCTGGTGGACAGCTGGATCTACAGCTTCCACATGCCCCTGTTCTTCTTTCTGGCGGGGCTGTTCTTCCTCGACAGCCTGGGACGCCAGAAGCCGCTGGGCTTCCTGGCCGGACGGATCGACACCCTGGTCTATCCCTATCTGATCTGGTGGCTGATCCAGGGCGCGGTGGAGGTGAAGCTCTCGGGCTATGCCAACGGGGGCGCGCAGTGGGCCGAGGTGCTGCGGCTGGCCACCGTGCCGCGAGCGCACTTCTGGTTCCTCTATGCGCTGTTCACCCTGTCGGTGGCCGGCCTGCTGGTCTACACGGTGTCGCGCCGGCCGGCCTATCTCGCGGCGGTGCTGCTCGGGGCCCTGGCCCTGCGCCTCGGGGTCGAGCCGACCGGGGTGATCGCCGTCAACCACCTGATCGCCTTCGGCGGCTTCTTCAGTGCCGGCGTGCTCTACGGGCAGCTCCCGGCCGCCAGGCCCTCCCGCCGCGGCGCCGGGCTCGCCATCGGTCTGCTGCTGGCAGCACTGGCGGCCCAGCAGTACGTCCACGGTGTGCTGGGCTGGCGCTACTACCAGCAGGGCGCCATCGGCCTGGGCCTGGCGGCGCTGTCGATCGCCGCGCTGGTGGCCCTGTGCCAGCAGGCCCAGGCCCTTGGCCTGCGTCTCGGCCTGGCTGCGCTTGGCCAGGCTTCGATGGTGATCTACCTGATGCATGTGCTGACCGGCAGTGGCGTGCGCATCCTGCTGTCGCGTGGCCTGCGGCTCAACGATCCCACGCTGCATCTGCTGGCCGACCGCCTGCTCCGGCGCTGGGGCATCGGCTGGCATCTGCTGCCGCCGCGCGCGCTGCGCCTGCAGCCCCGGCTGGCCGGCGCGGCAGCGCGCTGAGCATGTCGGCGGACCTGGTCGTCGCCCGGCCCGAGGGCCTGTACTGTCCGCCGGGCGATTTCTACATCGACCCCTGGCGCCCGGTCGACCGGGCCGTCATCACCCATGGCCACGCCGACCATGCGCGCCCCGGCCATGCGCACTACCTGGCCGCGGCCGAGGGCGAGGGCGTGCTGCGCGTGCGCCTGGGCGAGATCACGCTCCAGACCCTGGACTGGGGCGAGGTCGTCGAGCACCGCGGCGTGCGCCTGAGCCTGCATCCGGCCGGCCATGTGCTGGGCTCGGCCCAGCTGCGGCTGGAACATGCCGGCCGGGTCTGGGTGGCTTCGGGCGACTACAAGTTCGCGCCCGAAGACGCCCCCGACCCGACCTGCACGCCCTTCGAGCCGCTGCGCTGCGACTGCTTCATCACCGAGTCCACCTTCGGCCTGCCCATCTACCGCTGGCGGCCGCAGCGCGAGGTCTTTGCCGAGATCAACGCCTGGTGGGCCGCCAACGCCGCGGCCGACCGGCCCAGCCTGCTGCTGGCCTACAGCTTCGGCAAGGCGCAGCGCCTGCTGGCCGGGGTGGATGCGAGCCTGGGCCCCATCCTGGTCCACCCGGCGGTGGAGGCGCTCAACCGCGTCTACCGTGCGGCCGGCATCGCCCTGCCGACGACCCGCCTGGTCAGCGAGTTCAAGGACGCCGCCGCCACGCGCCGCGCCCTGGTGCTGGCGCCGCCGGCCGTGCTGGGCAGCGTCTGGGCGCGGCGCTTCGCGGGCGGCAGCGAGGCCTTCGCGAGCGGCTGGATGCTGCTGCGGGGCGCCCGCCGCCGCCGCGGCCTGGACCGCGGCTTCGTGCTGAGCGACCACGCCGACTGGCCCGGCCTGCTGCGCGCCATCGGCGCGACCGGGGCCGAGCGCGTGATCGTGACCCACGGCGATGCCGCGGTCATGGTGCGCTGGCTGCAGGAGCAGGGCCTGGACGCCGGAGCCTTCCAGACCGAGTACGGCGACGAGGCCGCGGCCGATGCGCCACTGGCCACCGACCCGCCGGCCGAGGCCGTCGCGCCGGTCCCGGCGGCTGCGCTCGGGCCCGCGTCGGCTCAGGCGGGCGGTTCGACCGGCAGGGGCTCGACGGCCGGGGGCATCACCGGCGGCCGCGTGCCCCTGCGGGATTCGTCCACCTGAAAGGCGATGCGGTGCTGACCAGCCCGTTCGAAGACCAGGCGCATCGGCCGCTGCTCATGCGGCCGCAGCGGGCGGTCCAGCTCGAACAGCGCGATGTGCACGCCGTCGGGCCGCATCGTCAGCACCTCGCCGGCCGGCAGCGGCAGGCCGGTGTCGAGCGGCCAGAGGCCCGGCAAGCCCTCGAGCAGGCCGGGACCGCGCAGCTCGACCCGGCCGGCCCAGTCGCACTGCAGCTCCAGCAGGCGGTCGTCGCGCGGGCCCAGGCCCACCAGCTGCAGGCAGGCCACCGCACCCTCGGGCGTGCTGCGCATCCAGGCATCGGCCATCTGCACGGCACTGCGTTCGCGCGGCGGGGGCGGCGCGGCCAGCGCCCGACGTGCTCCGCTGCCGCTGCCCAGCAGCAGCCCCAGGCCCAGCAGGTGGCGCATCAAGGGGCGGCGGGCAGGGCGGGGGGGCAGGGCGCGGGACATGGTCGGCAGAGGGCTCGGGGCATCGGGCGCCCGCAGTCTAGGCAAGCCTGAGGCGGGCGCCGCCGATGCAGGATTTCAGCAGGCTGTACGCCCAGCTCGACCAGCAGACCGCCACCGGCGCCAAGCTGGCCGCGCTGCAGGCCTATTTCGCCACCGCCGCGCCGCGCGACGCGGCCTGGGCGGCCTACTTCCTGGCCGGCGGCAAGCCACGCCAGACGGTGCCCACGGCACGCCTGCGCGCGCTTGCCGGCCGGCTCAGCGGCCTGCCGGACTGGCTGGTCGAGGCCAGCTACCAGGCCGTCGGGGACCTGGCCGAGACCCTGGCCCATCTGCTGCCGCCGCCGTCCCGGCAGGACGAGGCCTCCCTGGCCGACTGGGTCGAGCAGCGCCTGCTGCCGCTGCGCGGCGCACCGCCCGAACAGCAGGATGCCGCGCTGGCGCAGGCCTTCGACCGCCTGCCGGCCGAGGGCCGCTTCCTGCTGGTCAAGCTCATCGGCGGCGGCTTCCGCGTCGGCGTCGGCCGGCAGCTGGTGGTGCGTGCGCTGGCGGCCTGTGCTGGTCTGCCCGACACCCTGGTGGCCCAGCGCATGATGGGCTACACCGAGGCCGGGGCGCGCATCGACGCCGCGCGCTACCTGGCCCTGGTCGCCCCGCCCGAGGCCGGCGCCCCCGCCGGTGGCCAGCCCTATCCCTTCTTCCTCGCCCATCCGCTGGAGGCCGGCGGGCCCGTCGAGCCCGAGACCCTGGCCGAGCGCCTCGGGCCCTGCCACGACTGGGTGGCGGAATGGAAGGCCGACGGCATCCGCGCCCAGCTGGTCTGCCGGCCGGCGAGCGAGGCCGGCGGGCCGACGGTCTGGCTCTGGTCGCGCGGCGAAGAACTGGTCAGCGAGCGCTTCCCCGAGGTCTTGGCCGCCGCCCGCGCGCTGCCGCCGGGTACCGTGCTCGATGGCGAGCTGCTCGTCTGGCCGGGCGCACCCGAGGCCGCCCCGGCCCGCTTCGCGACCCTGCAGACGCGGCTCAACCGCAAGACCCTGCCCCGCAAGCTGCTGGCCGAGGCGCCGGTCGTCTTCTGGGCCTACGACCTGCTGGAGTCCGACGGGGTGGACCGCCGCCCCGAGCCGCAGGGCCAGCGCCGAGCGCGGCTGCAGGCCCTGCTCGGCCCGGGCGGGCCGGCGGCCGGGGCCTTTCCGATCTCGCCGCAGCTCTCGGCGGCGGACTGGCCGGCGCTGGCCCGCCAGCGCGCTGAAGCCCGTGCCCGCGGCTTCGAGGGCCTGATGCTCAAGCACCTCGCCACGCCCTATGGCGTCGGCCGCCGCAAGCCGGGCGAGGGCCAGGGCGGCTGGTGGAAGTGGAAGCTCGAGCCCTACCGGGTCGATGCGGTGCTGGTCCATGCGCAGCGCGGCCACGGCCGCCGCGCCAGCCTCTACACCGACTACGGCTTCGCGGTGTGGAACCGCGCCCCGCGCGATGCCGAGGAGGTCGCGGCCGTCTGCGCGGCCATCGCCGCGCGCCGCCCGCCGCCGTCGCGCACGCCCCCGGCCCCGGGCGAGCCCGAGCCCCTGCAGTTGCTGCCCTTCGCCAAGGCCTATTCGGGCCTGAGCGATGCCGAGATCCTGCGCGTCGACCGCGAGATCCGCCGCCACACCGTCGAATCCTTCGGGCCGGTCCGCAGCGTCGTCCCGACCCTGGTGGTCGAGCTCGGTTTCGAGGGCCTGGCACCCAGCCCCCGCCACCGCAGCGGCCTGGCCGTGCGCTTCCCGCGCATGCTGCGGCTGCGCGAGGACAAGCCGCTGGCCGAGGCCGACACCCTCGCGCAACTCCGGGCGCTGCTGCCTGCCCCCACGATGCCCGTGCCCGGCAAGGGCTGAGGGCCTGCGTGGTACAACGCGGCTCGCTTTTCCAGGGCGAGCGCCGTGAGCTGCCGCCCCAGCCCCGCCCTGCAGCCGCCGCTGGCGCACCCGACGAGGGCCCTCCGATGAACGCACCGCATCCCTTGATGTCCGACCTGCCCGCCGCCGCCGCGACCGATGACGAGGACGGCGTGCCCGTCTCGCAGCGCATCCGCGAGCGCATCAAGGCCTCGCGCCAGCGCTTCCACGCCAACGACAACATCGCCGGCTTCATCGAACCGGGCGAGCTCGAAGGCCTGCTCGACGAGATCGCCGGCAAGATGAGGGGCGTGCTGGAGAGCCTGGTCATCGACACCGAGAACGACCACAACACCCAGGACACCGCGCGCCGCGTCGCCAAGATGTACCTGCACGAGGTCTTCCGCGGCCGCTACGTGCCGCAGCCGGCGGTCACCGAGTTTCCGAACGTCGAGCACCTGAACGAGCTGATGATCGTCGGCCCGATCACCGTGCGCAGTGCCTGCTCGCACCACTTCTGCCCGATCATGGGCCGGGTCTGGATCGGGGTGATGCCCAACGAGCATTCCGACCTGATCGGCCTGAGCAAGTACGCCCGCCTGGCCGAATGGATCATGAGCCGCCCGCAGATCCAGGAGGAGGCCGTCACCCAGGTCGCCGACCTGCTGCAGGACAAGATCAGCCCGGACGGCCTGGCCATCGTGATGGAGGCCGACCACTTCTGCATGCAGTGGCGCGGCGTGAAGGACATGGATTCCAAGATGATCAACAGCGTGATGCGCGGCAGCTTCCTCAAGGACCCGAACCTGCGCCGCGAATTCCTGGCGCTGGTCAACAACAAGAAGGGCTGAGGCCATGCTGGTCCGTCTGCTCTACGCCAGCCGCGCCACCGAGGCGGTGAGCCCCGCCCTGATCGATGCCGTGCTGGCCGCCTCGCGACAGCACAACCCCGCGCTGGGCATCACCGGCATCCTGTGCTGGGGAGGCGACATCTTCATGCAGGTCATCGAGGGCGGACGCGACACCGTCAATGCGCTCTACGCGGCCATCGTGCGCGACCCGCGGCACCGTGACGTCGTGCTGCTGCACTACGAGGAAGTCAGCGAGCGTCGCTTCGCGGGCTGGACCATGGGCCAGGTCAACCTCGCGAAGATCAACCCCTCGATCCTGCTGAAGTACAGCGAGAAGCCCCAGCTCGATCCCTACAGCGTCTCGGGCAAGGTCTCGATGGCGCTGCTCGAAGAGCTGATCGCCACCGCCTCCATCATCGGCCGCGCGGGCTGAGTCAGGACACGGACGGCGGCCTGCGCCGCCGTTCGTGCCTGACGAAGCGCCGGGCCCTGCAAGGCCCGGCGTGGGGCAAGTCAGGACACGAACGGCGGCCTGCGCCGCCGTTCGTGCCTGACGAAGCGCCGGGCCCTGCAAGGTCCGGCGTGGGGCAAGGCAGGACACGGACGGCGGCCTGCGCCGCCGTTCGCGCCTGACGAAGCGCCGGGCCCTGCAAGGTCCGGCGTGGGGCAAGGCAGGACACGGACGGCGGCCTGCGCCGCCGTTCGCGCCTGACGAAGCGCCGGGCCCTGCAAGGCCCGGCGTGGGGCAAGTCAGGCAAGCACGCACGTCCCGCGTCGCATGGGTGCATCTCCCCCGCACGATTGCAGATTTTCTGGAGGCGGCTCACGCCGCGAGCCTCTAGAGTGCCGCCGCCCGCCGGCCCGCTTCCTCCCGAAGCCCGGGCCCCGCGACCGACCCGGAGACCTCCCGATGCCTGCCCCCCTTGCCTTCGTCCGCCAGCCCGTCGCGCTGGCCGTCACCCTGTTCGCGGCGAGCGTCCAGGCGCAGACCGCCGCCCCCGCGGCCGACCTGGCCCCGGTGGTCATCAGCGGCCGGGGCTTCGAGCAGCGCGCCTTCGACACGCCCTATTCGGTGGACATCGTCGATGCGGACACCCTGGCCAAGGGCGGCCTGCTCGTCAACCTGTCCGAGACCCTGGCCCGGGTGCCCGGCCTGACGGTGGCCAACCGCAGCAACTACGCGCAGGACCTCCAGATCAACTCGCGCGGCTTCGGCGCGCGCTCCAGCTTCGGGGTGCGCGGCATCCGCCTGTACACCGACGGCATCCCGGCCTCGATGCCGGACGGCTCGGGCCAGGTCTCGCATTTCGACCTCGCCGGCGCCCAGCGCATCGAGGTGCTGCGCGGCCCCTTCAGCGCGCTCTACGGCAACAGCTCGGGCGGCGTGATCTCGCTGTTCAGCGCGCCGGTGCGCGAGCGCTACCTGCAGCTCGACGGCGATGTCGGTGACGATGGCACGCGCCAGGTCCGCGCGACCCTGCAGACGCCGCTGTCGGACACGCCCGGCCGCGGCTTCGACCTGCGCGCCAGCGTGTCGAAGTTCGAGACCGATGGCTTCCGTCCGCAGAGCCAGGCCGAGCGCACGCTGGCCAATGTCCGCCTCGGCTGGACTGGCGCGCAGGACACGGTGGCCGTGCAGCTCAACCACATCGACCAGCCGGCCGACGATCCCCTGGGCCTCACCCGCGCGGCCTTCGACGCCGATCCCTACCAGACCGCCACCGTCGCCCTGCCGCAGGACGCGCCGGGCCAGGCGGGCCGTTTCAACACCCGCAAGACGGTGAAGCAGACGCAGATCGGCGCGAGCTGGCGCCATCGCTTCGAGGCGGCCGGCCCCCTGCAGGAAAGCGCGGTGACGGCCTACACCGGCACGCGCGAGGTGCGGCAGTTCCAGTCCATTCCGCCGGCCACCCAGGCGGCGGCCACCAGCCCCGGTGGCGTGATCGACTTCGAGCGCGACTACTTCGGCCTCGATGCCCGCCTGGCCTTCCGCTGGACGCTGGCCGGCGAGCGCCGCGCCAGCCTGGTCGTCGGCGCCGCGCACGAGTCGGCCGAGGACGACCGCCGCGGCTTCCGCAACTTCATCGGCACGGGCGCCACCCAGCAGCTCGGCGTGCTGGGCGAGCTGCGCCGCGACGAGACCAACCGGGTCACCACCACCGACGTCTACGCCCAGGGCGAGCTGGAGCTGAGCGCGCGCTGGTCGGCCACCTTCGGCCTGCGCAGCGGCGAGGTGAAGTTCCGCTCGCGCGACCGCTACATCGTGCCGGGCAATGGCGACGACTCGGGCTCGACGAGCGACCGCTACACCAACCCGGTGGCGGCCCTGCAGTTCCGCGCCACGCCGACGCTCAACCTCTACCTCAGCGCCGGCCAGGGCTTCGAATCGCCGACGCTCAACGAGCTGGCCTATCGCAGCAGCGGCAGCGGCTTCAACAGCGAGCTCAAGGCCCAGGAAAGCACCCAGGTTGAGCTGGGCGCCAAGTGGCGGCCGGCCGGCACCGGCCTGAGCGTGGATGCCGCCCTCTTCTCGGCCAAGACGGAGAACGAGATCGGTGTCCTCAGCAACACCGGCGGCCGCTCGGTCTTCCAGAACGTCGGCGACACCACCCGCCGCGGGGCCGAGGTCGCTGCTGCCTGGCAGATCAGCCGCGCGCTGCGCAGCACCCTGGCCCTGACCTGGCTGCATGCCACCTACGACGACAGCGTCGGCAGCGTGGTGGCCGGCAATCGCATCGCCGGCACCTCGCCGCGCAGCGCCTTCGCCGAACTGGCCTGGCGGCCCCTGGCCAGCGAGCGCACCGAGCTGGCCACCGAGGTCCTGTTCCGCGACAAGGTGGCGGTCAACGATGCGAACAGCGACTTCGCCGGCGCCTGGTCGACCGTGGCCGTGCGGGCGCAGCACATCATTCCGCTGGCTGGCCGCAGCCGCGTCGAACTGCTGGCCCGGGTCGACAACCTGTTCGGCCGCGAGTACGCCGGCAGCGTGATCGTCAACGAGGGCAACAGCCGCTTCTTCGAGCCGGGGGCCCCGCGCACCTGGCTGCTGTCGGCCAAATGGCGGCACGCCTTCTGAGCCCGAGGGTGCGCCGCCGGGTCGAGGCGCGGCCCTTGAGCTTCGACCGATGAGCGCGGGCTTCGACGGCCCGCTGCTCGGGGTCGACTTCAGCAGTGCGCCGAGCCGCCGCAAGCCCATCACCGTCGCCCATGGCCGCCGGGCCGGCGCGGTGCTGCGGCTCGACCGGCTGGAGGCCCTGCCGACCCTGGACGACTTCGAGGCCCTGCTGGCCCGGCCCGGTCCCTGGCTGGGCGGCTTCGACCTGCCCTTCGGCCTGCCGCGCGAGCTGGTCGACAGCCTGGGCTGGCCGCAGGACTGGGCGGCGCTGATCACCCACTACGCCGCGATGGAGCGCGCGGCCCTCCGCGCGGTCTTCAAGGCCTGGTGCGACGCGCGTCCCGCCGGCCACAAGTTCGCGCACCGCGCTTGCGACCGGCCAGCCGGTTCCAGCCCCTCGATGAAGTGGGTCAACCCGCCCGTCGCCTGGATGCTGCACGCCGGCGCCCCGCGCCTGCTGGCCGCCGGCCTGAGCCTGCCCGGCCTCTGCGACGGGCCGGGCCGCGATCCGCAGCGCCTGGCCCTGGAGGCCTATCCCGGCCTGCTGGCGCGCGAGCTGCTCGGTGCGCGCAGCTACAAGAGCGACGAGCCGGCCAAGCAGACGCCCGAGCGCCTGATCGCCCGCAAGGATCTGGTCGAGGCCCTGGAGCAGGGCCGCAGCCGCCTTGGCCTGCGGCTGAAGCTGAGCCCGGCCCAGGCCGAGGCCCTGGTGGCCGATGCCCGCGGCGACCGGCTCGATGCCGTGCTCTGCCTGGTGCAGGCCGCCTGGGCGGCGGGGCAGCCCCGCCATGGCTGGCCGGCGGGGGTGGACCCGCTGGAAGGCTGGATCCTGACGGCCTGAGCCGGCGGCTTCAGGCCTCGGGATCGACGGTGCCGGCCGGACCGACGCCTGCGGGGGCCGGGTCGGTGCCTGCAGACAGCGGCCGGTCCTTGCGCGGCCGCACCACGGCCGGCACGCCCACCGCGATGGACCAGGGCGGCACGTCCTTCACGACGACCGCGTTGGCGCCGATCAGGCTGTGCTCGCCGACGGTGATGCGGCCCAGCAGCACCGCGCCGGTGCCGATGTCGACGTGGTCGCCGATGAGCGGCGCGCAGGGGTCGTCCACCCGGGCCAGGCCGACCACCACGCCGTTGCGGATGCGGCAGTGCGCGCCGAACTTCGCGTAGCCGCTGATCACGATGCCACCGCTGTGGTCGATGACGAAGCCGGGGCCGATCTCGGCCTCGCAGGGCAGCTCGATGCCGGTCAGCACCTGCACCAGCTTGAACAGGACCTTGTAGACCAGGGACAGCGGCTTGCGCAGCCAGGGCGAGCGCACGGTGTAGCGCCAGCGTCCGAAGCGGTAGACCGCGAGGGCCCAGAAGCCCTGGGCGCCCCAGTCGCCCCGGTGGGCCCGCAGGTCGGCGCGGAGATGCTCGAAGGCCATGGTGTCCTGCCCCGTCTCAGCGCGTCGGCCGGGTGCCGAAGCCGGTCGCGCGGGCCAGCGTCCACCACTGGCGCGCGTTGCGGGCGTGCACGGCGGCATCGCCGGCCGCGCCCCGGCCGAGCCGGGCCTTGGCCCAGGCCTTGAGCGCCAGCACCGTGTCGGCCAGCAGGCCCAGGCCCAGGGCCAGCAGCAGGCCGGGGCGGCCGCGATGCTTGCGCCAGTACAGCAGCTCGCTCTCCACCTGGAGCACCGACACCTGCCGCGCCCGCGGGCCGAAGCCCGGCATCTGCGCTGCGCTGCCGCCGCCCACGTGCACGACGGTGGTGGTGGCCAGGCAGGCGATTCCCCAGCCGGCCTGGTGGGTGCGCAGGCAGTGGTCGACTTCCTCGAAGTAGAGGAAGTAGCGCGGATCGAAGAGGCCGACCTGCCGCAGCACCGTGCCGCGCACCAGGTAGAAGCAGCCCACCACCCAGTCGCAGGGGCGCAGGGCCGGCGCGCCGGGCGTGGTGGCCGGGTCGGCGACGAGCTCGACGTGATGCGGGTCGCCGCGCTTCAGGCCGGTCTTGTGCAGGAAGCTGGAGACGATGCCCGGGAAGCGGCGCGCCGCCGGCGCGGCCAGGCCGTTCTCGTCGACCAGGCGCACGCCGAGCAGGCCCAGGGCCGGATCGGCCGCCAGCGCAGCCAGCGCGGCGCGCAGGCTGTCGGGTGCGACGAAGGCATCGGTGTTCAGCAGCAGCAGCGGCTCCTCGCCCAGCAGCGGCAGCACCTGGTTGTTGGCCCGGCCGAAGCCGACGTTCTGGGTGTTGGCGATCACCACCGCATCGGGTGCATGCGCGGCCAGCCAGGCAAGGCAGCCGTCGCCGCTGGCGTTGTCGACCACCACCACCCGCACCCGCAGGCCCGCGCTCGCGACGCGCAGGGTCTCGAAGCAGCGCGGCAGGAAGCTCAGCGAGCGGTAGGCGACCAGGGCCACCGTCAGGTCGGCCGGGGCGCCGCCGGGCACGAAGGAGGGCAGGGCGGGATCGAGGGGCATGGTGGGCGGGGTCGGAAGCGCGCGGATGGTAAGCGGCCGCCAGGGCCGCCCGGCCCCGCACGCAGGGGGCGTGCCCGGCGGCCTGGGGCGGGGGGCCGGCAGGGGCCGGTCCGACGCGGCCCCGCGCGGCCTGCCCGCGCCGGCCGGCCAAAGCCCCGGCCCGGCCGGCCAGGCGCTGCCGCTGCTAGCCTGCCGGCCGCCATGCCCTCATCGCCTGCCCCGTCGACCCCGCCCCCCGCCGCTGCCCTGCCGGGCGAGGCCTGGTTCGCGGGCCGGGGCTGGCAGCCCTTTCCCTTCCAGCGCCAGGTCTGGGCGGCAATGGCCGCCGGTCGCAGCGGCTTGCTGCATGCCAGCACCGGCTCCGGCAAGACCTATGCGGTCGCCCTGGGGGCCCTGGCCCGCGCAGCCCGCCAGGGCCTGCTGGCGGCCCGCAGTGCGCCGCCGCTGCGGCTGATCTGGGTCACGCCCATGCGGGCGCTGGCCGCCGACACCCTGCGCGCGCTGCAGGCGCCGCTGGCCGATCTGGCCCCGGCCTGGACGGCCGGCCTGCGCAGCGGCGACACGCCGGCCGCCGAGCGCGCGCGCCAGGACCGCCGCTGGCCCAGCGTGCTCGTCACCACGCCCGAGTCGCTCAGCCTGATGCTGGCCCGCGAGCATGCGGCCGAGGAACTGGCCGGCGTCGACGTGCTGATCGCCGACGAATGGCATGAGCTGATCGCCAGCAAGCGCGGCGTGCAGCTGCAGCTGGCCCTGGCCCGGCTGCGGGGCTGGAACCCGGGCCTGCTGGTCTGGGGGCTGTCGGCCACCCTGGGCAATCTGGCCGCCGCCGGCGAGACCCTGCTCGGCGCGCCGCCGCAGCCGCTGGGGGCGGGGGGCGAGACGCCGGCCGCTGCGCCGCAGCCCGTGCTGGTGCAGGGTCGCATCGACAAGACCCTGTGCATCGACACCCTGCTGCCGGCCCGGCCCGGTCGCTTCAGCTGGGCCGGCCACCTCGGGCGGCAGATGCTCGCGCCGCTGGTCGCCGAGCTGGACGGCGCCGGCACCGCCCTGGTCTTCACCAACACCCGCTCGCAGGCGGAGATCTGGTACCAGCTGCTGCTGGAAGCCTGGCCGGACTGGGCCGGCCTGGTCGCGCTGCACCATGGCTCGCTCGATCCGGCCGTGCGGGCCTGGGTCGAGGCGGGGCTGAAGGAGGGCCAGCTGAAGGCCGTGGTCGCCACCGCCTCGCTGGACCTGGGGGTGGACTTCCTGCCGGTCGAGCGCGTGCTGCAGATCGGCTCGGCCAAGGGCATTGCCCGCCTCTTGCAGCGCGCCGGCCGCAGCGGCCATGCGCCGGGCCGGCCCAGTCGCCTGACCCTGGTGCCCACCAACACCCTGGAGCTGCTGGAAGCCGTGGCCGCGCGGCGTGCCGTTCAGGCCGGCCGCATCGAGCCGCGCCACGGCCCCGAGGCGCCGCTGGACGTGCTGGTGCAGCACCTGGTCACCGTCGCGCTCGGTGGCGGCTTCCCGGTCGAGCCGCGGCCCGGTCGGCCCGGGGCCCACGATGCACCCGCCCTGTTCGAGGAGGTGCGTCGTGCGCCGGCCTACCGCCAGCTCGGCCTGGACGCCTTCCGCTGGGCGCTGGACTTCGTCGTCCACGGCGGCGCCAGCCTGGGCGCCTACCCCGAATACCACCGCGTGCGCGTCGGCCCCGCGGCCGACGGCAGCCTGCGCGCCAGCGTGCCGGACCGCGGCATCGCCCGCCGCCACCGCATGGCCATCGGCACCATCGTCAGCGAGGCGTCCATGCAGGTCGTCTGGGCCCGCCGCGCGGCGGGCGGGGGCGGCTCGCTCGGCAGCATCGAGGAAGGCTTCATCGCCCGGCTGCAGCCCGGCGATGCCTTCGTCTTCGCCGGCCGCCTGCTGGAGCTGGTGCGGGTGCACGAGATGCGTGCCCTGGTCCGCCCGGCGACCGCCCGCAGCGGCACCGTGCCCACCTGGCAAGGCGGCAAGATGCCCCTGTCGACCGAGCTGGCCGATGCCGTGCTGGAGGTGCTGGAATCCGTGCGCCCCGCGCTGGAAGCCGCCCCGGGCCGCGAGCAGCCGCCGCCGGAGCTGGACGAGCCCGAGCTGCGCGCGGCCTGGCCGATGCTGGCCACCCAGGTCCAGCGCTCCCGCCTGCCGACGCCCGGCACCCTGCTGGTCGAGCACGAGCGCACGGCCGAGGGCTTCCACGTCTGCATCTACCCCTTCGCGGGGCGGCATGTGCACCTGGGCCTGGCTTCCCTGCTGGCCTGGCGCTGGGCGCGCGAGCAGCCCAACACCTTCAGCCTGGCCGTCAACGACCTGGGCTTCGAGCTGCTCGCGGCCGAGCCGCCCGATCTGGACGCGCTCGGCCTGCCGGACCAGCCGGTCGGCGCCGCCTGCGGCCCGGAAGCGCCGGGGCGGCTGTGGTCCACCGCCGACCTGCTCGACGATGTGCTGGCCAGCCTGGCCACCGGCGAGCTGGCGCAACGCCGCTTCCGCGAGATCGCCCGCGTGGCCGGCCTGGTCTTCACCGGCTATCCCGGCGCGCCGAAGTCGACCCGGCAGCTCCAGGCCTCCAGCAAGCTCTTCTACGAGGTCTTCCGCAAGCACGACGCCGGCAACCGCCTGCTCGGCCAGGCCGAGACGGAGGTGTTGGCGCAGGAGCTGGATCTGGGCCGTCTGCAGGCCACGCTGCAGCGCGTGCAGGGCCTGCGGCTGCAGCGGGTGGCCCTGGACGGGCCCAGCCCCTTCAGCCTGCCGCTGCGCGTCGAACGACTGCGCGAGCGCCTGAGCACCGAACAACTGGCCCAGCGACTGGACCGGATGCTGCGCGCCCTCGGGGAAGCGGATGCGGCACGCGCCGAGGGCCTGGCGGCCCTGGGTCGCGCGCCGGAGGCCGCGCTCAGCGGCGCACGTTCCGGCGCGGGCCGCCGCCGGCCGGGCCGCCGCTCCGCGGCTCCAGGTGACGGAAGGTGATGCGGCCCTTGGTCAGGTCGTAGGGCGAGAGCTCGAGCGACACGCTGTCGCCGGCCAGGATGCGGATGCTGTGCTTGCGCATCTTGCCGGCCGCGTAGGCGATCAGCTGGGCGCCGCCTTCCAGCGTGACGCGGTAACGCGCGTCGGGCAGCACCTCGTCCACCTTGCCGTTCATTTCGATCAGGTCTTCTTTACTCATCCACCAGCTCCTCGGGCGACGCTCGGGTCCGCCCCAAAACAAAAGACCGCGAACAGCATTCGCGGTCAGGCTGAAACGGAGCAGGTCGGGGGCAGCAAGAAGGCCGACCCTCGGTCGGCAGAGGCCAGCGGCCTGTCCACCCCTCAAATGTAGCCGGATCGAGCCTCCGGCAGGCGGGTTCGGCCCGCAGCCGGACACGGCACGGGGGGCTTCGGCGCGCTTCGGCGGCCATACTTTGGGCATGTCCTGGTTCTCCGCCCTGACCGGCCCCGCCGCCCGCCGCGCCCTCAAGATCCGCGTCTTCGCGCTGTGGAAACTGTTGCGACACCCCAACACGCCCTGGCCGTCCAAGGCGGTGGCCGGCCTGGTCCTGCTCTATGCGCTGAGCCCGATCGACCTGATCCCCGATTTCATTCCCGTGCTCGGCCTGCTCGACGAGCTGCTGCTGCTGCCCCTGGGCCTGGCCCTGGCCGTGGCCCTGGCGCCCAAGCCGCTCTGGCAGGTCTGCCTGGCCGAGGCCCGGCAGGAGGCCGAAAGCCGCCATGCGCGGGCGCCGAAGTGGCGGGCGGGGGCCGTCTTGGTCGTCTTGATCTGGTTGCTGCTGGGGGCCCTGGCGCTGGGGTGGTGGTGGGGCCGGGGATGAGCCGCCCCTGCCGGGCCCTGCTCGCCGGGCTGCTGCTTGCGGCGACCGGGTGCGCGCGGGCCGAGGTGCTCGACGGCTGGGTCACCCGCGTGAGCGACGGCGACACGCTCTGGCTGGCGCCGCTGCGCGAGGACGGCCGCCGCGGCCGGCCGATCAAGCTGCGGCTGGTGGGTCTCGATGCGCCCGAGCGCTGCCAGGCGCATGGCGAGGCGGCCCGCACCGCGCTGGCCGGCTGGGTGCTCAAGCAGCGTGTGCGGGTGGACCGCGGCGCGCAGGATGTCTACGGCCGCCCCCTGGTCACGCTGCGCCTGGCGGGCGAGGACCTGGGCGCACGCCTGGTGCGCGAGGGCCATGCCTGGTCGGCCCGCTACCGCGACGATCCGGGCCCCTATGCCCGCGAGGAAGCTGCCGCCCGCGCCGCGCGGCGCGGGCTCTTCGCCGATCCGGCGGCCGAGCGGCCCCGGGATTTCCGCCAGCGTCACGGGCCCTGCCCGAGCGAGGCCTCGCCGCCATGAAGCGCATCGGCGCCCCGTCGACCGGCCCTGCACGCCGGGCCCGCGGCCTGGGCCGCGCCGCCTTCGGCCCGCTGCTCGCCCTGCTGTCCGCCTGTGCGCTTCCGCCGCCTCTGCCCGAGGGGCCGGCCCTGCAGGCCGCGCTGCAGGGCCTGTGGTGCAACAGCGAGGACGGTGGCCGCAGCTGCTGGGCCCACGACCGCTTCACGCCGGACGGCCGCTTGCGCATGTGCGGTCGCGCGCCCGACAGCCGCCAGGCCTTCGACGGCCTGGGCGAGGTGGAGATGGCGGGCCGGCGCATGTGCTACCGGGTGCTGCGCGCCGAGGGCGCGTTCTGGTTGCCGCCCGGCGCGCGCTACTGCACCGAGATCGTCGAGCTGGGCCCGCGCCACCACCGCTACCGCGACCTGGACGGCGGCGGCGTCTTCACCCTGCACCGCCTGCCCGACAGCGCGCCGGACTGCCCGACGCCCTGAGCCGCCGCCCCCCTGCCGCGCCCGAGGCCCCGACGCTCAAGCCGCCGGTTTCGGTGCCGCCGCGGCCCGCGCGGCGAACTCGGCACGCAGGGCCTTGAGCTTCTCGCGCGGATCTTCCTTGGTGGTGGCTTCGTCGAGCTTCATCTCGCCGATGAAGCGGCTCGGGCTGCCCTTGACCATCTCGCGCCCGCGCTTGCGGCGGCTGAGCCAGCTCACCAGCAGGGTGCGGCGCGCGCGGGTGATGCCGACGTACATCAGCCGCCGTTCCTCTTCGATGCGCTGCGCCATGTCGGCCGCGTCCACGCCCTCGGTCTCCTCGCTGCGGAAGGGCAGCAAGCCCTCGTTCACGCCGACCAGGATCACGTGCGGCCACTCCAGGCCCTTGGCCGCATGCAGGGTGGACAGGGTGACCACGTCCTGGTCGTCGCCGCGCTCGGCCAGGCTGAGGATCACGCTGATGGTCTGCGCGACCTCCAGCACCGTCTTGCGCTCGGTCTCGAAGGTGGCGCCGCCGGTGGCGTCGATCTCGCCGCCGCAGCGCTTGGCGATCCAGTCGACGAAGTCCAGCACATTGCCCCAGCGGGCGGTGGCGAGCTTCTCGCTCTCCTCGTGGTCGCGCAGGTGCTGCTCGTAGCCGATGTCGCTCAGCCAGCCCATGAGCAGGGTCTTCGCATCCTCGGCGCCGGCGGTGTGGCGGGCGCGGTGCTCCAGCTCGTTCACGTAGCGGCCGAACTCATGCAGTGAGCCCAGGGCCTTCTTGCTCATCGTGGCTTCCAGGCTGTCGGCGAACAGGGCCTCGAACATCGAGACCTTCCAGCGTCCGGCGAACTCGCCCAGCGCTCCCAGGGTCTGGTGGCCGATGCCGCGCTTGGGCGTGGTCACGGCGCGCAGGAAGGCCGGGTCGTCGTCCTGGTTGACCAGCAGGCGCAGCCAGGCGCAGAGGTCCTTGATCTCGGCCCGGTCGAAGTAGCTCTGCCCGCCGGAGACCTTGTAGGGGATCTGCGCGGCGCGCAGCTTCTGCTCGATCGCCCGGGCCTGGTGGTTGGCCCGGTAGAGGATGGCGAAGTCCTTCCAGGCCAGGCCGCCGCCGGCGGCACTGCCGCCCGCCGCCCGCAGGCTCTGGATGCGGGCCACGGCGCGTTCGGCCTCGTGCTCCTCGCCGTCGCAGGGCTGCACGCGCACCGGCTCGCCTTCGCCCAGGTCGCTCCAGAGCTTCTTCTCGAAGATCTTCGGGTTGGCCGCGATCACCGCATTGGCCGCGCGCAGGATGGCGCTGGTCGAGCGGTAGTTCTGCTCCAGCGGGATGACGGTCAGCTCGGGGTAGTCCAGCGGCAGGCGCTTGAGGTTGTCGATGGTCGCGCCGCGCCAGCCGTAGATGCTCTGGTCGTCATCGCCCACCGCGGTGAAGAGGGCCGGCCGCGCCGAGGGCTTGCCGTCGCCGCCGCCGACCAGGAGCTTCAGCAGCTGGTACTGCTGGGCATTGGTGTCCTGGTACTCGTCGACCAGCACATGGCGCAGGCTGGTCTGCCATTTCTCGCGCACGCTGGGGTTTTTCTCCAGCAGGGCCACCGGCAGGCCGATCAGGTCGTCGAAATCGACCGCCTGGTAGGCCTGCAGCCGCTCCTGGTACTTGCCCCAGACGATGGCCGCCACGCGCTCGTCCTCATTCGCCGCCGCGGCCAGGCCCTGTTCGGGCGTCAGGCCCTGGTTCTTCCACAGGCTGATCGTCCACTGCCAGTGGCGGGCCGTCTTGGCATCGGTGGTGCCGCCGGCCTCGCGCATCTGGCCCAGCACATCGTCGCTGTCGAGGATGGAGAAGGCCGGCTTCAGGCCCAGGGCCTGGCCGTCCTCGCGCAGCATGCGCACGCCCAGCGAGTGGAAGGTGGCGATCACCAGTTCCTTGGCCGCCCGGCCACCGACCAGGGCCTTGGCCCGCTCGCGCATCTCCTGCGCGGCCTTGTTGGTGAAGGTGATCGCGGCGATCTGCGAGGGCGCCAGCCCCGCCTGCAGCAGGCGCTGGATCTTGTGCGTGATCACCCGCGTCTTGCCCGAGCCGGCGCCCGCCAGCACCAGGCAGGGCCCGCCGAGGTGATGCACGGCCTGCATCTGCGCGAGGTTGAGGGAGGGGGCGTCGGCCATCGGATCCGGGAAGGCAGGGCGGCGCCGGGGCGCGCGCAAAGCCGCGGATCGTAGCGGCTAGCCGGGTCAAGGCGCCCGAGGCCGGCCCGCCCGCAGGCCGACGGGCTCGTCCGGTCGGCCGGCAGGGTCTGCGGGAAGCTTCAGTCCGGCCCCGGGTCCGCCAGCGCCCCCGCCGCCAGCAGGGCCGGCCAGGCGATGAAGCTGTTCAGCAGGGCATCGCCGAGGGCCAGCAGCAGCATCACCGCCAGTGCCCAGCTGCCCTGCCCCGGCTGCCAGGCCGGGCCGGGCGGTGCCCGGCTGGCGGCCCGCAGCACGGGCAGCAGCCACAGGCCCAGCACGCAGGCCAGGGCCGGCAGGCCGTACTGGCCGACGATCAGCAGCGTCAGCCCCCAGGGACGCACGCCCTCCGGTCGGAACCAGTCCCAGCGGCCCGTGCCCGTCAAGGGGCGCGCCAGGGCCGGCTTCAGCAGGGCCTGCTCCTTGCTGATCCGCCAGGTCAGGGAATGGCGGCCGGCGTCCCGCAGCAACTGCACCACAGCCTGCCCCGCGGTCGTGCCGGTGGCCCACTGCCGCAGCGGCAGCAGGCCGGATGCATAGACCAGGCCGCCCAGCAGCAGCAGCCCGGCCAGCCCCGGGGCCAGGCGCCGGGGCGGCAGCCAGGAGGCGCTGGCCAGCAGGGCCAGGCCCAGGCCCAGCAGCAGCAGGGCGCCGACGGACTGCGCCGCCAGGCTCATGGCCAGCAGGAGCGCTGCCACGAGGCCGCGGCCCTGTTGCATCCCCAGGCTGCGGGCCCGCCAGACCGCGGCGAGGCTGGCCAGGGCCAGCACGATGCCGTACTGGTTGCCGTCCTCGAAGAAGCCCATCGGACGGTGACCCAGGTAGCGCACGCTGCCGATCGCGTCGAAGGGGTGGGGGCCGTAGAGCGCCTCGTGCAGCCAGGGGCCGGTCCAGGCCTCGGCCAGGGCGAAGGGCAGGCAGGCCAGACCCGTCAGGCTCAGGGCCTGCAGCAGCAGTGCCCGTCCGGCGGCATCCCCCGCCACGGCGCGGCCCAGCAGCCAGGGCAGGCCCCAGCCGCCGAACAGCAGCAGGCTGGCCCGCAGGGGCGGCGGGTCGGCCTCTCCCCCCTGGAAGGGCGCCAGCAGCAGGGGGCTCAAGCACCACAGCAGCAGGGGCAGATCCGGCACCGCGGGGCGCAGTTGGCCCAGCAGCCGGGGGGCCCGCAGGGCCAGGCCCAGCAGGGCCACGGCCGGGGCGATGACGCTTTTGCCCAGGGGCAGATCCGAGGGCAGGGCCTGGCCGAGGATCCAGTAGGCAAAGACGCCGTCCGTGCTGGCCGCCGGGAAGGGTCCGGCCGGCAGCATCACCCAGCCGCCCAGGGCCACGGCCAGGGCAGCATGCCGGACGGGGAGGCGCCAGAAGAGCAGCACCGCAGCGCCGAGGAAGACGGCCAGCGCCAGCAGGGGGGTTGGATGCATCGGCGCGATCATAGGCGGCGCCTGCCGCCTGCTGCCCGCCGATCCCACCCCCAGCGGCCCCGCCGCTGCCCCGCCCACCGCCCACCGCCCACCGCCCACCGCCCACCGCCATGACCGACCTGACCCGCGAGCTGGGCCTGCTGGCCTTCGGCCTCGGCGCCCTGGCCTGCGCTACCGCCGCCCGCGCCGTCCGTGCCCACCGCGGCCCGGCCCGCCTCTGGCTGACCCTGGCCGCCCTGCACGCCCTGCTGCTGCTGGACACCGCCAGCAACGCCCGCCACCTGCTGCGGGCCCTCGTCATCGCGGGCTTGAAACGCGAGGACTTGTATGCGGGCCGCGGCCCCTGGCAGCTGCTGCTGCTGGCCGCGCTGGGTCTGGGCCTGCTGGCGGTCGGTCGGGGGGGGCTGCGACGCCTGGGCCGCCGTGGTGGCCACCGCGCGCCGGATCCGGTCGACCCGGCGGATCCGCGCCGGCCCCTGCGCCTGGCGTGGCTGGCCGCCGTCGCCCTGGGGCTGATCCTGGGCTTGGAACTGGTGTCCCTGCATGCCGTGGACGCTTGGCTCTACGCGCCGGTCGGCCCGGTGCGGCGCATCGCCCTGCTGTGGGCTGCCTGCGGCCTGCTGACGGGGACTGCTGCAGGCATCGCGCTACGCGCTGCCCGCAGCGCGGCCTGAGCAGGCGGCGGCGACACTTCCGTCCCATGCCTGCCCTGCTCGCCGTCACCCTGCCCTTCTTCGCGCTGGTGCTGTGTGGCTGGCTGGCCGGCCGCTTCCGCGTGCTGCCGGAAGCGGCCATTCCGGGGCTGAACGCCTTCGTGCTGTTCTTTGCACTGCCCTGCATGCTGTTCCGCTTCGGCGCGGCCTCGCCGGTGGCGGCGGTCTTCAACCCGCGTGCGCTGGCGCTCTACACCGCCTGCGGCCTGCTGATCGTCGCGCTGGCCGCGGGGATGAGCCGGCGCGGCTGGGTCGGCCGCCGCCTGGGCTGGCAGGACGCGGCCTTCGGGGCCTTCGTCGCCGCCTTCCCCAACACCGGCTTCATGGGCATGCCACTGATGGTGGCCTTGCTCGGGCCGGCCGCGGCCGCGCCCATGATGGTCACCCTGCTGGCCGACATGTTCATCATCAGCGGCGTCTGCCTGGCCCTGGCGCAGATGCAGGGCAGCGGCCACCTGCCCTGGGCCCGGCGCCTGCGCGCCCTGATGGCCGGGCCGCTGAAGAACCCGCAGCCCTGGGCGATCGCGCTGGGCGCGCTGTTCTCGGTCATGGGCTGGGCGCTGCCCGCGCCCGCGGCACGCATCGTCGAGCTGCTCGGCGGCGCCGCCACGCCGGTGGCGCTCTTCACCATCGGTGCCGTGCTCTGGCGCAGCGGCCTCCATGCGCAGCGCCGCACCCCGCCGGCCGAGGTGCTGCCGATCGCTGCGCTCAAGCTCTTCGTCCACCCTGCGTTGATGTTCGCCGGCGGCCTGGCCCTGGCCGCCGCGGGCTGGCCGCTGGAGGCCTTCACCCTGATGGTGCTGACCCTGGCGGCGGCCCTGCCTTCGGCCAGCAATGCCTCGCTCCTGGCCGAGCGCCACGGCGCCGACAACGGCCGCGTCGCCCGCATCATCCTGGCCAGCACCGTGCTGGCCTTCGCCAGCTTCACCGGGCTGGCGGCGCTGTTCGGGGTGGAGCCGGTCGCGCCCTGAGCGGCGCGGGCGGCGGGCTAGAGACGCCCCTGCGCCTGCCAGGTGCGCAGGGTGCGCACCATGTCGCGGTCGGCGGCCAGCCAGGCCTGCTGGCGCAGGCCGTCGGTCTCGGGGTCGTCGGTCTCGGCCGGTGACAGGTAGATGAAGCGCAGGCAGAGCAGGCCGGGCTGCGGCTCCTCGAGGCGCAGGCTCAGCACGATGGCGGGCATGCCTTCGCGCCGCTCGGGCTGGAAGACCAGGCTGACACCGGACTGGATCGTCACCTCGTCGACCAGGCGCAGCTCGCCGTAGTGCAGCTCGCGGCGCAGCCGGGTCGCGTCCTCGGGGCGGGTGCTGCCGTCCAGGGCCTGGGTGCGGCAGTCGTCGGGGCCGAAGGGGAAGCGCTCGGGGGCGTAGACGCGGGCCAGCAGGCCGCGCCACAGCGCATCGCGGTCCATCGGGTCGATGCGCGGGTCGGCCGGGTCGGTGACCTGGATCAGGTGCTCGTAGTGCATGGCGGCGGACTCAGAAGGTGTGAATGGACCGGCCGTGTCCGAGCAGGTCGCCCGGAGCCGTCCCATCAAGGCGCAAAGCGCAGCCGTAGCCCGTGCTACGGCGAGCATTTGCAACGCCGAGGGGGCGGCTCCGGGCGGCATGAGCGGGCATGGCGGGTCCGTTCACACCTTCTCAGTCGCGCGTGACGCGCAGCAGCTCTTCCAGCGAGGTCTGGCCTTCGGCGACCAGGCGTTCGCCATCCTCGCGCATGCTGCGCAGGCCGCTGGCCCGGGCGGCCGCCGCGATCTCGGACTCGGCCGCCCGCTCGTGCACCAGGGCCTGCACGGCCGGGTTGACGGTCATCAGCTCGTAGACGCCGGTGCGGCCGCGGTAGCCGGTGTGGCCGCAGGCCGGGCAGCCGACCGCATGCCAGCGGCCGTCCTCGCCCAGGCGGCGGCAGTCGGGGCAGAGCTTGCGCACCAGGCGCTGGGCCAGCACGCCGAGCAGGCTGGAGCTGAGCAGGAAGGGCTCGATGCCCATGTCCACCAGCCGGGTCACGGCCGAGGGCGCGTCGTTGGTGTGCAGGGTGGCCAGCACCAGGTGCCCGGTCAGGCTGGCCTGCACGGCGATCTGCGCGGTCTCGTGGTCGCGGATCTCGCCGATCATGATCACGTCCGGGTCCTGGCGCAGGATGGCGCGCAGGGCCTTGGCGAAGGTGAGGTCGATCTTGGGATGGACCTGGGTCTGGCCGATGCCGGGCAGCTCGTACTCGATGGGGTCCTCCACCGTCAGCACATTGGTGGTGGCGGTGTCGATCTGGCCCAGGGCCGCGTAGAGCGTGGTCGTCTTGCCCGAGCCGGTCGGGCCGGTGACCAGCACGATGCCGTGCGGCTGGGCGACCAGGCGCTTGAAGTCTTCCAGCGTCTCGCCGGCCATGCCCAGCGATTCGAGCGAGTAGCGGCTGCTGTCGCCCTTGTCGAGCAGGCGCAGCACCGCGCGTTCGCCGTGCGCGCTGGGCAGGGTCGAGACCCGCACGTCGATCGCGCGGCCGCCGATGCGCAGGCTGATCCGGCCGTCCTGCGGCAGGCGCTTCTCGGCGATGTCCAGCTCGGCCATGATCTTCAGCCGGCTGATCAGCGCGCCGTGCAGGGCCTTGTTGGGCTGCACCACCTCGCGCAGCGTGCCGTCGACCCGGAAGCGCACCGCGCTGCTGCGCTCGTAGGGCTCGATGTGGATGTCGCTCGCGCCGTCCTTGGCGGCCTGCGTCAGCAGGGCATTGAGCATGCGGATGATGGGCGCGTCGTTGGCGGCTTCGAGCAGGTCCTCGACCGCCGGCAGGTCTTGCATCAGGCGCGAGAGGTCGACCGCGCTCTCGACTTCGCCGACCACCGCCGCCGCGCTCGATTCGCCGCCCGCATAGGCGCGGGCGATGCGCAGGGCCAGGGCCTCGGCGGGCGCGGTCTCGATGCGGTCGATCTCGAACAGTCGGGTCAGCTCCCCGAGCGCGGCCGGCGAGGGGCTGGGGCCGCAGTGCAGCACCAGGGCCTCGCCGTCGTCCTCGACCAGCAGGGTGTGGGCCTTCGCGAAGGCGTAGGGCAGGGGGTGGCGCAGGGCCATCGACGGCTCCCGGCTTCAGCGCGGCTGCTCGGCCGGTGCCGAGCCGGGCGGGGCCGGCAGCACCGGGCCGGGGCCCACGTCCAGGCCGGGCTTGTCGGCCGGCTGCGCGCCCTGCTGCTGCGCGCGGATCAGCTCGTAGCGGCCCAGGCTCAGGGCATTGGCCGCGTCGGCGTCGCGCATCACCACCGGGCGCAGGAAGACCATCAGATTGCTCTTGGTGCGGGTGCGGTTGTCGCTGCGGAACAGCGCGCCGATGCCCGGCAGGCTGCCCAGGCCGGGCACCTTGCTCGTGTTGTCCTGAAACTGCTCCTGCATCAGGCCGCCCATCACCAGGATGTCGCCGTCGTTGACGACCACGGTCGATTCGATCGAGCGCTTGTTCGTGACCAGGCCTGCCGTGGCATCGGCCACGCCCTGCGAGACGTTCTGGTTCACCACGCTCGACGACTCCTGATAGATGACCATGCGCACCGTGCCGTTCTCGCCGATCTGCGGCCGCACGCGCAGCGTGATGCCGACATCGCGCCGCTCGATGGTCTGGAAGGGGTTGGTCGCGCCGCTGGTGCTGTTGGTGAAGGAGCCGGTCACGAAGGGCACGTTCTGGCCGACGACGATCTTGGCCTCCTCGTTGTCCAGGGTCACCAGATTGGGCGTCGAGAGGATGTTGCCGTCGGCCTCCGTCTGCAGGAAACGCGCGAGCGCGCCCAGCGTGATCACATTGCCGTAGCGCTTGAGCAGGCCGGCATTCAGGCCCGCCGAGGGCAGGGTGCTGGTGCTGACGTTGCCGGTGGCCCCGGCGATCGACAGGTTCAGCAGGTTGTTGCCGCCGCTGCCGAAATTGGTGCCGGCGAAGACGCGCACGTTGTTGCCGCCGCCGAGCAGGCCCTGGAACTGGAAGCCCAGGTCGGCGGCCTTGTTGGCATTGACCTCGACCAGCATGGTCTCGACGAAGACCTGCGCGCGGCGCGCATCGAGCTGCTCGATCACCGCACGCAGTTCGCGGTAGAGCGGTTCGGGCGCGGTGATGATCAGGGCATTCGTCGCCGGGTCGGCCTGGATGAAGCCGCCGGTCGACGGGGCGGCCGCTCCGCTGACCGGCTGGGTGGTCTGCGGGGCCGCGCTGTTGCCGCTGCCGGAGCTGCCCAGGCCGCTGGCCGTGCCGCTGCCGCCCAGCCCGCTGCTGCCTCCAGCGGTCGGGCTGCCGCCGCCGACCAGGCTGGCGGCCGTGCCGGCGCCGGATCCACCGCTCGCGCCGCCGCTGGCCGCCGCACTGAAGGCGGCGCGCAGCACCTGGGCCATCCGGGTGGCGTCGGCATTCTTCAGGTAGACCACATGGATGCCGCTGCCGGCCGTGCCGCTGCGGCCCGGCACGTCGAGCTGGGCCACCAGTGCACGGACCGCGCTGAGCCGGCCGCGCTGGCCGGCCCGCACCAGCAGCGCATTGCCGCGCGGGTCGGCGATCACCGACACCCCCGTGCTGCCGATGCCGCCGGGCACCGGCACCCCGGGCGGCGTGGCCGCGCCGCCGGCGCTGCCGCCGTCGGACAGGCGCTGCACGATGGGGGCGAGGTCCGCCGCCACGGCATGGCGCAGCGGCAGGATCTCCACCTCCGCCGATTGCGGCAGATCCAGCGCCGCGATGATCTGGCCCAGGCGCTTCAGGTTGTCCGCATAGTCCGTCACCACCAGGGTGTTGTTGCCGGCATTCGCGTTGATGGTGTTGTTCGGGCTGATCAGCGGCCGCAGCACCGGCACCAGGCTGGCGGCGCTTTCGTGCTGCAGGCGGAAGATCTGGGTGAGGATCTGGTCGCCGCGGCGTTCGGTCTCGTCGACGGCGACGGTGCCGGTCTGCAGCTTGGCATCGGCCTCCGGCACCACCTTCAGCAGGCCGGCCACCTCGACCACCGTGAAGCCCAGGCCGCGCAGCGCGGCCAGGAAATTCCGGTAGGCCTCCTGGGGCGGCACCGGGGTTTCGTTGAACAGCGTGATCGTGCCGCGCACCCGCGGGTCGACGACGATGGGCTTGTTCAGGATCGCGCCGACGGCCCGGGCCACGCCTTCGATCTCCGCGTTGACGAAGTTCAGCGTGACTGGCGCCGGGCCACGCTTGGCCGCGGCCGGCCGTGCGGCCGGGGCCTGGGTCTGGGCCTGCAGTGGCAGCGCCGGCAGGGCCAGGGCCAGGGCCAGCAGCAGCGTGGCCGGCCGCGCCGGCCGGTCCATCGAGGGGGTGGCGCGCAGGGCGCGCCGCAGCTGACGCAGCTTCATGGTCATCCGATCGCAAGGACGGACCGCGCACCCTGGCGCCGTCCGATGATGTTCAGCAGGTTGGCGAGGGCGGCTTCCTCGCCCGGCGCGGCCTCGGCCTCGCCGCGGAAGCGCAGGCCGCGCGCGCCCAGGTGGCCGTCGCCGCGCAGCTGCAGCGCGCCCTCGCGCGTCGACAGGCTGAGCCGCGCGCGGCCCGGGCCCTCGCCGGCCAGCTGCAACTCGTAGCTGCCCAGGCGCGGCAGCGGGCTGAGCCGGGCCGAGAGATCCTGCAGGCCGAGCACGGCCACGCCCTCCAGCTGCCAGCCGGCACGCGACCAGTCCAGGCCCAGGGCCTGGCTGCGCAGCGTCAGCCGGCCGCCGGCCTGCAAGGTGTTCCACGGCGTGCCCAGGCCGCTCAGCCAGGCGGCCGGCCAGCGGGCCAGCTCCGGCGCGGTCTCGGCGGCGCGGGCCGGCGGGGGCTCCAGGCTCAGGCGCAGGCGGTCCCAGCCTCCCCCCAGCCGCAGCCGGGTGCCGGCTTCGATGCAGCAGGCCTGGGCCAGGTCCAGCACCGGGCCGCCGGACCATCTCAGGTGCCAGTGCAGGCGGTCGGGCAGCGCGCTCGCATCGCGGCTGCCGGGGCCGCCGCTGAGCACCGGCACCGCGCTGCCCTGCCAGACGGTGCCGGAGGCGGCATCCAGGCGCAGGCGCTCGCCGCTGGCGCGGGCCAGCGCATCGCCCAGCCAGGTCGCCGGGGCCTGGGCGATCAGGGCGAGCAGGCCGCCCAGCAGGGCGCCGGCCAGGCCCCAGCGGCGCGGGGGGCGGCGGCCGGCGCTCGATCCGGCCGGGGCGGCGGCGGCTCGGGTCGGCAGCCGGGGAGGGCGGGGCAGGCGGGCCATCGGCGGCTCAGGGGGCGGGCGGCAGCGCCAGCACGGCGCTGCCGCTGTAGAGCTCGCCCTGGCGGCGCAGCTTCAGCTCCACCGGCAGGGCCCGGGCGCCGGCGCGCAGCTCGCGCAACCAGCCCAGCAGGGCCTCACCGGAGACCCCCTGCAGCGCCACGACCGCCCGGTCGCCCTGCATCTGCACGCGGTTGCCGGCACCGAGTGCGGCGGTTGCGGCCTGCAGCGCGGCTTCGGCCTGGCCGGCGGCCAGGGGCGGGCGCTCGCGCAGGCTGCGCACCTCGGCCGCCTGCTGGCGCATCTGCTGCAGCTGCGTGGCCAGTGCGGCGCGCTGCAGCGGGGCCTCGCGCAGGGTGCGCAGGGTGGGTTGCAGCCACAGGCTCCACAGCAGCAGCACGCCGAGCAGGGCGGCGGCCAGGCCCAGGCCCTGGCGTTCCTGGGGCTTGAGCGCCGCCCATCGGGCGCGCAGGGTCGCGCGCAGCGCGGTCGGGTTCATGGACGGTCCTCCGCGCGCGGGGCGCCTGGGGGCGGGGTCCGGCGCAGGCTCAAGCGGCCCGTCTGGGCATCGACCTGCCAGCCGGCAGGGGCCAGGCCGCTCGCCAGGGCCTCGGTGGCCGGCGAGCGCAGACCGGTGGCTTCCAGGCGCAGCTGGCGGTTCTCGTAGCTCAGCGTGTCGGCCGACACCCCCTCGGGCCAGACGCTGGCCAGGGCCGCCAGCGCGGCTTCCAGATCGGCCTCCCCGACTTCGCCGGCGGCGTGGCGCAGCCGCGCGGTCTCGGTCTGCATCTGCCGCGGGGCATCCAGCACCACGCGCAGCTGCGGGAAGCTCTCGCGCAGCAGGCGCGTCATCTCGGCGCGGTCGGCGGCCAGCGCCCGCTGCAGCTGCCAGGCCCCCAGCTGCAGGCCCAGGGCCTGCACCAGCAGCAGGGCGACCAGGCCCCAGCGCAGCGGCCGCCACAGCGGCTCGCGCAGGAAGCGCAGGCCGGCTTCGCGCAGCCGGCCCCAGCCGCGGTGGCGCGAGGCCAGATCGAACTGGCGCAGGTTCCACGGCGAGGCCAGGGCCTCGCGGGCCTGTTCGATCCGGCCGTGCACCTGCACCGGCTGGTTGAGCCAGGCTTCGGCGGCCGCGGCGGCGCCAGGGCTGGCCTGGACCAGCAGCCGGCCGGGCCCGGCGGGCAGCAGGGCCCGCGCCCCACTGCCGTCCAGCGGCCAGTGGCGCAGGCCTTCGGCATCGGCCAGGCTGGCCTGCAGGCGGGGCGGGGTGCCGCGATCTGCCGCGGCCTCGATCCACAGCCGGGTAGGCGCTTCGGGCTCGTCGGCCGGCGCCAGGGCCGGCACCAGGGTCTGGATCGGGCGGCCCGCCGCATCGAAGCGGGCCAGCAGCTCGGCCAGGCCCGCCTTGTCGGTGACGGCGATCCAGCCGGTCTGGCCGCCACGCAGGCCGGGGGGCAGGGCGTAGTGGAGCTGGGCCGCGTCCTCGAGCACGGCCTCTTCGAGCACCCCCGCCAGGGCCGCGGCGCGCTGGCGCGGCGGGGCCTTGGGGCAGGCCAGGCGGTGCCAGCCGACTGCGGTCGGCGGCAGCACGCCGACGATGCGCTCGGCCGCCGGCAGGCCGGCCGGCAGGCCGTGGCCGCTGTGCGGACTCAGCCCTTCGGCCGGCCAATGCACCCAGTCGAAGCCTTCGGCGGCTGCGGTGGCGGCGGGTTGGCCGCCGGCCCGCAGGCGCGGACGGTCGGGCAGGAAGACGACCAGGGTGCTCATCGAGGGGCCTCGGGGCGCCCGCCGGAGGGGGTCTGCGGGGCGCGGCGGATTGTAGGAGGCGGTCTTTGCACGGTCGGGACAGCGAATCGTCAGTTCGGGCAGGGAGGGCGGGGCCGCGCGCCTCAGGGGGCGAAGGCGGCGCGGCGCTCGCGGAAGACGGTCAGCACGTCGACGCCGCGGCGTTCCAGCACGGCATGCTCCTCGACGATGCGCTCTTCCAGCCGCAGGCGCCCGCGGACCTCGAACCAGGACGAGGCCACGGCAAGCCGGTCCGCGTCCAGCTCGACCGTCGCGGGCAAGAGGCTGCGCGCCTCGCTCAGGTTGGCCAGGGGCTTGCGCGCGCGGGCCTGCACCAGGCGCTCGGCGGTCGAGCTGTCGACATCGAGCACGGCGGCCAGCACCTCGCGCGGGGCGGTGTTCAGGTTCAGCGGGGTCGTGACCGGCAGCAGGGTCAGCAGGGGCTCCAGCGCGCGCAGCGCCGCCTCGTCCAGACCCATCCAGCGCAGGTCGCGCAGGCGGGCCGGGCGCAGCGGGCGGTCGGCCAGGGCCTCACCGGCGGCGGCGTCGGAGGCGATGCTCATGCTCGGCACCGCCAGACGCATCGTCTGGCTGAGCTGGGTCGCCAGGCCCGGCGCCAGGCCGGCGGCTGCGAGCACCCGGGCCAGGGTGCGGGCCTCGCGGTTGCGCACCTCGGGGGTCGCGGCCACGACGTTCAGCAGGTTGTAGCGGGACTGCAGGTCGCGGATCTCGCCGGACAGGAAGGCCTCGGGGCCCTGGTCGGCGCGGCGGTCGGGGTCGGTGGCCAGAAAGCTCGACAGGCGGGCCTCGGCCAGCGGCGTGGCCCAGGGTTCGCTGAGCGCGTCGTAGCCGCCGTTGCGGGCGTCCTCGCGCAGGATGAGCCGCGCGTAGTCGGTGGCCCCGCCCAGGATCCACTGGCTCTGGGCGCGGGCGCGTTCGGCCGATTCGACCTGCACGGCCTGCCACTGCTGCCAGACCACGCCCGCGGCCAGGCTGGCGATCAGCGCGACCAGCAGCATCGCGGTCAGCAGGGCCACCCCTCGGGTTCGGCGCGGGCTGGCAAGGGCGTGGCGGGGCATCTCCGACTCCGGGGGCTCAGCTGCGACGGCCCAGCGCCAGCTGCAGGTCGCGCTGCAGCAGCAGGGCCTCGCCGGCCGGACCGGCAGGCGGGTCCAGGCTCAGCAGCAGGCGCACGCCGCCGGGCAGCTGCTCCTGGCCCTGGGTGTCGGCATCGCCGGTCGACTGGGCGTTCGTCCAGGCGGTGTCGCGCCAGTAATAGAGCTGCCAGGCCCGCAGGCCGTCGAGCATGACCAGCCGCGCCGGGCTGTCCCGGTCCAGCGCCGCGCCGGCCTCGCTCCACTGGGCCTGCAGTGCGGCCAGGCGCTGCTGCGGCACGCCCGCCCAGCGCAGCCAGCGGCCGCCGCGCAGCGACCAGGCGACGATCTGCACGCCTTCGGCCGTGCTGCGGCTCAGGCGCAGGGTGGCGCCGTCGAAGCTCAGCGCCGGCAGGGCGCGGGTTTCGTGCAGGGCGGCGAGGTCGGCCTCCCACTGGGCGATCGCGTTCTGGCGGCGCAGCACGGTGCCCAGCTCGCGCGCGCTGGCCTCGCGGCTGCGCACCAGGCCGTCGATGCCCTGCCAGCCCAGGCCGGCCAGGACCGCGAAGATGAACAGGGAGACGAGCAGTTCGACGAGGGTGAAGCCGGCCTGGGCCGGACGGGCGGGCTGCATCGCGGCGGCGTCTCAGTAGCGGCCGAGCACGGTGCTCAGGCTCAGGATGGGCCGGCCCTCGGCGTCGCGCACCTGGGCTTCCAGGCGGCGGAAATTCGGGTTCGGCGTCGCGGCGACCTGCACGGCCAGACGGTAGACACGGCCGAGCTGGCGGCATTCGTAGGCCAGCTCGCCGGTGCCCGGGAACTGCTGGCTGAGCCGCAGCTCGGCCAGGCGGTTGTCGGCGCACCACTGCGCGGCCTGCACCTCGGCCAGCCGGTCGGCGTTGTCGAGCAGGGCGGCCGAGGCCCGCACCGCCGCGGCCAGCGCGACGGCGAGGATGGCCAGGGCCACCAGCACTTCGATCAGGGTCAGGCCCGCCGCGTGCGCGCGGCGGCCGGCGCCCGGCTCAGCGGCTCGCGCCATGGCTTTCGATCCGGAAGGGCCCGAGGCCGTCACTGGCCACGACGATGCCCTGCGCGTCGAGCCGCAGCTCGATGCGCTGGGCGCCGATGATGGGTTCGGGCCCGAGCAGCACCTGCCCGGGCGACTGGCTGCCCCGGGCGTCGAAGCGGGTGATGCGCACCTCGGGGGCCGGCTGGTCCAGCCAGGCCTGCGGCGGCGGCTTCATGCCGGGGGGCAGGCCGAGGAAGCGGAAGTCGGCCCCGTCCACCCGGGCTGGCAGGGGCTGCCAGCGCAGGGCCAGGCCGAGGGTCCGGGATTCGGCCCGCATGCCTTCGAGCAGGGCCACGAGGCGTTCGGCCTCGCGCTCGAGACGCGCCTCGGCCGGGTCGCGCAGGGCCAGGCTGGCCAGGCTGGATGCGATCGCGATGATGGCAACGACGAGGATCAGCTCGATCAGCGTGAAGCCGCGTGCGGCCTGGCGCACCGGGCCGCGCTCACTGCCAGGAGCCGATGTCGGCATCCTTGCCCTCGCCGCCCGGCTGGCCGTCGGCGCCCAGGCTGAAGACGTCGATCTCGCCGTTCACGCCCGGGTTCAGGTACTGGTAGGGCCGGCCCCAGGGGTCGGCGGGCAGCTTGTCGAGGTTGGGCTTCCAGCTCGGCGGCACCGGCTCGACGGTCGGTCGGCTCACCAGGGCCTGCAGGCCCTGCTCCGCACTGGGGTAGCGCAGGTTGTCCAGCTTGTAGCGCTTGAGCGCGGTGACGATGCCGTTGACGTCGGTGCGGGCGGCGGTCACGCGGGCATCGTCGGCACGTTCGAGCACGTTGGGGACGATCAGCGCACCGAGCACGCCGATGATCACCAGCACGACCATCAGCTCGATCAGGGTGAAGCCGCGGACGCGGCGGCGGGCGGGAGACAGGAGGTTCGGCAACATCGGACCATCATAATCACCGCCCATGTCCATGCCGCTTGCCGCCCGCCTCGGGGCCTTTCTCGTCTGGGCCGCCGTGGCGGCCTCCGCGGTGGCCTGGGGGCTGCGGATCGCTCAGCCCGGCGGGGGGGCCAGTCCGGCGCAGGCCGTTTCCGCGGCCGCCGGCCTGGCGGGCGATCCGCTGCGTCTGCTCGGTCGCGGGCCGGGCCCGGCGGCCGAGGTGGAAGCGGTGGTCGAGACCGATGCCGACCGCGGCCTGCGCCTGATCGGCGTGGTGGCCGGCCTCCGGCCCGAGGCCGGGGTCGCGCTCTTCGAGCAGGCCGACCGGCCGCTGCGTCCGCTGCGGGTCGGTCAGGTCGTCGACGGCGACTGGGTCTTGCTCGCGGTCGAGCGCCGGGCCGTGCAGCTCGGCCCGCGCGGCGGTCCGGCGGCCCGTCGGCTGAGCCTGCCGGATCCGGCAGGTGCTGGCGCGGCAGGCCCTGCCGACGCGCCCGCCCCGGGCTTCCCGCCGCGGCCCAACCCGGCCCCGACCCTGCCGCAAACGCCCGATCCGTCGCCGGAGGCCGATCCTCCGGGGAGCGTCGGGGGGGCAGCCGAACCGGAGGACCCGGTCGGCATGGCGCGCCGCGCGGCGGCCAGCGCGCGCTGAGCGGGCGTCCTCAGGCGAGGGCGGGGGGATCGACGGTGTCGCTGACCGTCGGGAGCTGACGCAGGTCGGCGGGCGGCAGGCTGCTGCGCAGGCGCGGCAGCCGATCGGCCGCAGGCGGCGCGCTGATCTCGTCCGTGATCAGCGGCGGCTCGGGGATCCAGCCCGGGACGGTTTCACTCACCTCACCCAGCAGCGCGGCTGCCGCCGACAGCATGGGCCAGGCGAGCACGGCCCCGGTGCCGTCGGGGGCGTCGAGGTCGAGTTCCAGCAGCGCGTTCGCATGGAAGACGCTGAAGGCCTGGTCCAGGCCGGGATGCGGACTGCTGCGCGCAAAGAAGGCGTAGTCGACGACGGCCGGCGCCAGCCTCGCGGCGATGGCCAGGGCCGCGCAGGCCGGCACACCGTCGACCAGCAGGGTGCGGCGCTGGCCTGCCGCGGCAATCATGGCGCCGGCCAGCACGGCGATCTCGTGACCGCCGTAGGCACACAGCACCTCGATCGGCCCGCGGGCGCCGAGGTGGCGCTTCTGCGCGCTCTGCATCACCACCAGCAGCCGTGACAGGCGGTCGGCGGTCATGTGCGGGTCGATCAGCAACTCGCGCAGGGGCAGGCGGCCCAGCTCGGACAGGATCAGCGAGGCGGATTCCAGGCTCCCGACTCCCATGCCGGCACAGGCCAGCAGGTTGCCGGGCAGGCCATCGACGATCTCCAGGCCGGCGCGCAGGCCGGCCTCGGCTTGGGCGGCGTTCATGGCCTGACCGAGCCGCGCGTTGTGCGATCCGTAGGCAATCTTGCGGCTCAGCAGCGCCGGGTTCGGGGGCAGGTCTTCGGCCAGTCCGGCGTCGACCACGGTCAGGCCCAGGCGCTGCTGGAAGGCGAAGGCCGTCATCGGCACCCGGCCGCCGAGCAGGTGGCTCACCTGCTCGCCACTGCCCGGCAGGCCGTTGCGGCCGAGGTCGACGGCCAGGCCATGGTCGCCCGCCACCACGAGCAGCTGCGGCGAGCGCAGCCGTGGCTTGACGGTGTTCTGGATCAGCCCGAGGCGGATCGCCACCGCCTCGAGCTCGCCGTGGTATCCGGTCACGCCATGCCGGCGACGCAGCTTGGCCTGCAGGGCATCACGCAGCCAGGGCTGGCTGTGGATGGGGGCGATCGGCGCGAATCCGGCGGCCCGGCGGCGTTGCGCGGAGGCTGGGCGGGGCGGGAGCTCGGGAACAGCCATGGGTGTGTGCGGAGGGCGCGCCGATCAGCGCAGGAAGAGCCGATAGACCGGATTGTCGGTCTCCTCGACGCAGGGCAGGTCCAGCTGCTTGAGGAAGCGTTTGAGCTCGCCCCCCTGTCCGCGAGGGATCTGCAGGCCGACCAGGATGCGGCCGTAGTCCGCGCCCTGGTTGCGGTAGTGGAAGAGGCTGATGTTCCAGGCCGGGTGCATGCTCGACAGGAAGCCCATCAGCGCACCCGGCCGCTCGGGGAAGACGAAGCGGAACAGGCGTTCGTCCTGGGCCAGCTCCGAGCGCCCGCCGACCATGTGGCGGATGTGGGTCTGGGCCAGCTCGTCGTGGCTGAGGTCGACGGTGGCGAAGCCCTGCGCGCTGAACTCGGCCGCGATCCGCGCCGACTCGCCCGGCTGCGACAGGCTCAGGCCGACGAAGACCTGCGCGGTCGCGGCGTCCGAGATGCGGTAGTTGAACTCGGTCACGCTGCGCGGCCCGATCAGCTCGCAGAAGCGGCGGAAGCTGCCGCGCTCCTCGGGGATGGTCACGGCGAACAGGGCCTCGCGCTGCTCGCCGAGCTCGGCCCGCTCGGCGACGAAGCGCAGGCGGTCGAAGTTCATGTTCGCGCCGCAGGCGATGGCGATCAGCGCGCCGCGCTCGCCGGCCGGCGCCTTGCCGCGCCGCGCCTCGGCGGCACGCTGGCGCGCCGCGTACTGCTTCAGCCCGGCCAGGCCCAGGGCCCCGGCCGGCTCGACGAGGGCCCGGGTCGTCTGGAAGACATCCTTGATCGCGGCGCAGACGGCGTCGGTGTCGACCACCTCGTAGCCGTCGACCAGCGCGCGCGCGATGCGGAAGGTTTCCTCGCCGACCTGCTTGACCGCGGTGCCGTCCGAGAACAGGCCGACGTCGTGCAGCATCACGCGCTTGCCCGCCGCGACGGAGCGGACCATCGCGTCCGAGTCCGTCGTCTGCACGCCGATCACCTTGATTTCCGGACGCACGGCCTTGATGCAGGCGGCGATGCCGGCGATCAGGCCGCCGCCGCCGATGGCGACGAAGATCGCCTCGATCGGGCCCTGGTGCTGGCGCAGGATCTCCATGGCCACCGTGCCCTGGCCGGCGATCACGTCCGGATCGTCGAAGGGGTGGACGAAGGTGGCGCCGGTCGATTTCTCCAGCGTCAGCGCGTGCGCATAGGCGTCGGAATAGCTGGTGCCGTGCAGCACGATGTTCACCGCCGCGCCGCCGTGGCGGCGCACCGCGTCGATCTTGAGCTGCGGCGTGGTCACCGGCATCACGATCGTGGCCGCGCAGCCCATGCGCCGTGCCGACAGCGCGACCCCCTGGGCATGGTTGCCGGCCGAGGCGCAGATCACGCCGCGCTCGCGCTGCGCCGGGCGCAGGCGGGCCATCTTGTTGTAGGCCCCGCGCAGCTTGAAGCTGAAAACCGGCTGGGTGTCCTCGCGCTTGAGGAAGACGGGGGCACCCAGGCGCTCGCTGAGCTGGGCGGCGGGGTCGAGCGCGGACTCGATCGCCACGTCATAGACCCGCGCGGTCAGGATGCGCTGCAGGTAGTCTGCGAGCAGGGCGGGATCGGCGCCGGGGGCGCGGCGCGCAGGGGGTCGGGAGACGCGGGAGGGCATGCCGGGAAGGGGCCGGAAAAGTCGCCGGATCATAGGCGAGCCCCCGATGGGCTTCGGCGGGGCCCTGCCTGCGGACCGGCCAGAAAAAAGGCCCCGCGTCGTGAGACCCGGGGCCCAATCCACCAATCGAGGAGGGGTGGAGGAGACAAGCGAATGAGGGATCTCTGCAGCTCAGCGGGGGAACGTTCCGCAGATTTCTCTCGATGGTTCGTATTCTAGGGGCTAACCCTAGATTTGCAAGCGTCGTGAAAGCCCAACAGCGCCGCGGATTCGTGCGGAAGTCGCAGATCGATCCCACCCCTGCGCGCTTCACGGGAAGGCGCGGCCATGGTGACAATCCGCGACCCGGGCGGAGGCGGCCCGACCGGCTCCCTCGCCCTGCCGCCGCGGAAAGTCGATCGATGGAATGCACCGTGCGCTGGCAGCCCGAAGCCGGCATGGCCTTCGTGGCCGAAACCGGCAGTGGCCACCTGCTGACGATGGACGGGGCGCCCGAGGGCGGCGGCCGCAACCTGGCCCCGCGGCCGATGGAGACCGTGCTGGCCGGCACCGCGGCCTGCAGTGCCTACGACGTCGTGCTGATCCTCAAGCGGGGCCGGCATGCGGTGAACGGCTGCGAGGTGAAGGTGCAGGCCGAGCGCGCCACCAGCGATCCCAAGGTCTTCACCCGCCTGAGCCTGCACTACCGGGTCAGCGGCAAGGGGCTCGCCGCGGCGGTCGTGGAACGCGCGGTCCAGCTCTCGCACGACAAGTACTGCTCGGCCAGCGCGATGCTGGCCAAGACGGCCGAGATCGGCCACAGCGTCGAGATCGTCGAGGCCTGAGGGCCGCCGGCCGCGCCGCGGTCGGCTTCAGAGGCGGTGCGCCGTCACCGTCATGACTCGGGCCGCCCCGCGCATCGCCCAGCGCGCGAGCGCCGGCAGCTTCCGGGCGCCGGCCTGCTCGGCCTCCTGCGCATGTCGGATCTCGTCCTCGCGCATCTGCGCGACCACGGCCCGCGAGGCCAGGTCGCCGGCCGGCAGGCGATCGAGATGGCTGTCGAGGTGTCGCTCGACCTGGCGCTCGGTCTCTGCAACGAAGCCCAGACTGTTGCGGTCCCCGGCCCGGCCGGCCAGCAGGCCCAGGCCGAAGGCCCCGGCATACCAGACCGGATTCAGCAGGCTCGGGCGGCCGCCCAGGGCCGCCAGGCGCTGTTCGCACCAGGCCAGGTGGTCGGTCTCGTCCCGGGCGGCGGCCTCGAAGTGCGCACGCAGGGCCGGGTCCCGGGTGGCCAGGGCCTGGGCCTGGTACAGGGCCTGGGCGCAGACCTCGCCCACATGGTTGACCCGCATCAGGGCGGCGGACTCGCGCCGCTCGGCCTCGCTCAGCGGCGTCTCGGCTTCGGGTGCGACGGGGCAGGGGCGCTGCGCACTGTGGCGCGCCCAGAGGGTCCGCAGCCCGTGGTCGAGCGCATGGAGGCAGCGGTCCAGAGGGGAGTCGAGGGGCATGGCAAGTCGGAGAAGTCCGTGACGAAGTGTGCCGTCAGCCGGTGTGCAGGGTGCGTTCGGGGCCGTTCCACCCTGGCACTGTGTCCCGCTGATGACGCGGTGGCCGTGTCAGGGATAGTTGTGGCTTGACAACGCTTGCTTGGTCGATGTGGTTTGCCACCGTGGAAGCGTCATGGAAAGTCTGGTGGAATGAATCGGCTTCCAAGACCGGGAGTTGATTTGCGTGAGCCCCGTCGGCCCTGACAGACGGGATTCACCCGGTACATACACAGGAGATCGTTCATGAAGAAGTCTTTGATTGCGCTGGCCGTGCTGGGCGCGTTTGCAGGCGCCGCCTCGGCGCAGTCGTCGGTGACCCTGTACGGTCGCGCCGACCTCAATGTGACGAACGAAAAGGCCGGTAACGACGTCAGCCCGCTTTCTACTGCGCCGGGAGAGTCCACCACCAAGCTGAACGACGGCGGTGGCACCACCGGCATCGGCGGCTCGCGCTGGGGCCTGCGCGGCACCGAAGATCTGGGCAACGGCGTGAAGGCCGTGTTCCAGCTGGAGTCGGGCTTCACGGCCGACACCGGCGCCCAAGGTCAAGGCGGTCGCCTGTTCGGTCGCCAAGCCTGGGTCGGCCTGTCGTCGGCCACCCTGGGTGAAGTCCGCTTCGGCCGTCAGGAAACCTATTCGCGCCTGAATGCGCTGTACTGGGATCCCTCGTTCAACGGTCAAACCAAGCTTAACGAGGGCAACACGGTTTCCGCTGCCAACGCTGCAGACTGCCAAGCGCTGACCGGTTCGACCGCGACCCAGTGCGCGAGCACCACCACCGTCAGGTCCCGCAACTACCTGCTGTTCCAGAACTTCGGCGATCGTCAGGACAACGTCATCTCCTACACCTCGCCGAGCTTTTCGGGCTTCCGCTTCGGTGCCCAGGTCGGTCTGTCGGAGCAAGCGGATGACAACACCTCGGATCTCGCCGGCCGCTACCAGGGCGTGACCGCCTCGTACGCCAACGGTCCCTTCGCCGCGGGCCTGTCCTACGAGTCGATCAAGGTGGCCGATGTTGCCGCCGGTGCGCCGAACAACCTGAACAAGACCTTCTCGGTCGGCGCGAACTACAACTTCGGCGTGGCCACCGTCTACGCCGGCTACCAGCGCGTCAGCGACGTGGCCGACGGCAGCCAGATCACCTCGGCCGCCGCGAACACCGTCGCCCCGAGCTCGCTGATCGTCGAAGACCAGAAGTCCTACACCGTCGGCGTGAAGGTTCCGCTGGGCAAGCTGACCCTGCTGGCCAACTACGGCAACGCCAAGTACGAGATCCGCGCCTTCGGCGGTCAGGAACTCGAACTGCGCAAGGTCGCCCTGGGCTGGAACTACGCCTTCTCCAAGCGCACTGTGGCCTATGGCACCTTCGCCACCCGCAGCGGCGATCTGGATGACAACGTCGCCATCAAGCGCGAGTTCACGCTCTTCGGTCTGGCCCACAGCTTCTGATTCCGGTTTTCCGGACCCAGTGCGAGCAGCCCTTCGGGGCTGCTTTTTTTTGCCCGCCTGCCGAGGTCGGGTGCGAAGGGTCACAATTTGGCGAAGGGATTCCTCTGTCTTCGATGCCTTCTGCCCTGATGTTCCTGCTGCGCCGCCTGGCCGAAGCCCTGCTGGTCCTCCTGCTCGTGGCGGCCCTGGCGTTCGGCCTCTTCCAGTTCGTGGGTGATCCGGTGGCCCAGATGCTGGGCCAGGATGCCAGCCCTGCGCAGCGCGCCGCCTTGCGGGCCAGCCTGGGCCTGGACGAGCCGCTGCCTGTGCAGTACCTGCAGTTCATCGCCCAGGCGGTCCAGGGCGAGTTCGGCCTCAGCCTGCGCCATGGGCGCCCGGTGGCTGAGCTCTTGGCCGAGCGTCTGCCGGCCACGCTGGAGCTGGCCGGCGCGGCGGCCGTGCTGGCCCTGCTGATCGGCCTGCCGCTGGGCATGCTGGCTGCAACCCATCCGCAGAGCCGTCTGCTGCGGCTGGGCATGGGCCTGTCCCTGCTCGGCATCTCGCTGCCCAGCTTCATGCTGGGCATGCTGCTGATCCTCGTCTTCACCCTGCACCTGGGCTGGCTGCCGGGCTTCGGCCGCGGGCCGGTGCCCGAAGGCGCAAGCAGCAGCCTTGGCAGCCTCGCGGGCTGGCGCCACCTGCTGCTGCCGGCCCTGACCCTGGCCGCCTTCCAGGCGGCGCTGATCGCCCGGCTGGTCCGCGCCGAGATGCGCCAGGTGCTGGCCAGCGAGCACATCCGTTTCGCCCGTGCCCGCGGCCTGCCGGCCTGGCGCATTCACGGCCGCCACGCCTTGCGCAGCGCGCTGACCCCGGTGATCACAATCAGCAGCCTGCAGCTCGGCAGCCTGATCGCCTTTTCCATCGTGACCGAGTCGGTCTTCCAGTGGCCCGGTCTGGGCCTGCTCTTCATCCAGGCGGTGGCCTATGCCGACATTCCGGTGATGGCGGCCTACCTGTGCGCGAGTGCGCTGCTCTTCCTGGGGCTGAATGTCCTGGCCGACCTGGCCTGTCGTCGGGTCGATCCCCGCCTGCGCCGCCCTGCCGGCACCGAGGCCGCATGAGCCGCGCCCGCCTCGTCTGGCGACGCGGATCCCGGTGTGCGACCCCCGGCCGGCCTCCGCGCCGCTGGCGGGTCCTGCTTGCCCCGCGGCGTCTGCTGCTGGCCGCGCTGGCCCTTCTGTTGCTGGCGGTGGCGGCCGCACCATGGCTCGCACCGCAGGACCCGTCCGACCTCGCCAGCCTCAGCCTGGGGGATGCCCGCCTGCCCCCCGCCTGGCTGCCGGACGGCGAGCTCCGTTACCCCCTGGGCACGGACGATCAGGGCCGTGATCTGCTGTCGGTCGTGCTGTACGGCGCGCGGGTCTCGCTGATGCTGGCGGTCCTGGCGGTTGGCCTGTCGCTGTCGATGGGACTTGCCGTCGGCCTGCTGGCGGGCTACCGAGGCGGGCGGACCGACCGCCTGCTGATGCGTCTCTGCGACGCGATGCTCGCCTTCCCTGCCATCCTGATCGCCTTGCTGGTCGATGGCATCGGGCGTGTCATCGCCCCCGGCGCCGACGAGGCCCAGGCGCTGGCCGTGCTCGTCCTGGCCATCGCGCTGGCCGGCTGGGTGCCGTATGCCCGGACCGTGCGTGCCGCCACCCAGATCGAGCGGCAGAAGGCCTACATCGACGCAGCCCGGCTGATGGGCGTCGGCGAGCGCAGCGTTCTGCTCCACCACCTCCTGCCCAACGTGCTGGGCGCGGTCTGGGTGCTGGTACCGCTGCAACTGGCCAGTGCGGTGCTGACCGAGGCCACCCTGTCCTTCCTCGGCGTCGGCGTGCCGCCGACCGCGGCGTCCCTCGGCAGCCTGATCCGCGTCGGCGGTGACCACCTGCTGAGCGGTGCCTGGTGGATCGCACTGGTGCCCGGTGTCCTGCTGCTGCTGCTGGCCCTGGCCTTCAACCTGGTCGGCGAAGCCTCACGGCGCGCGAGCGATCCATTGACATGATCAGCCCCTCCCAACCCCCGCCTCCGGGTTCACGTCGCGAGCCGGGCTTCGATCCCAGCGCCGACCTCGATCTCGGCATCGTTGATGTCGAAGCGCACCTTCTGACTGAAGACCAGGAGGTCGCCCGGGCTGCGACCGCCACCGAGGCGAATCCCGCCCCGGACTCGCAAGCGCCGCGTGGAGCTGCTTTCGTCGGGCCCGACAGTCCCCCTGAGTCGGGCTCCGGGCAGAAGAGGGCAGCCCCTTCGCCTGCGACACAGAGCATCGGCGAAGGGGTGTTCGGCATACGTCAGCTTTCGCTCTTGACCCGTGATGCCAGCGGAGTCGTGCAGACCCTCATCGACGACATCAGCTTCGATCTCCGCCGCGGCGAGTTGATGGCCCTGGTCGGCGAATCCGGCGCAGGCAAGTCCCTGGTGGGCGCCGCCTTGATGGGCTTGCTGCCGGTCGGGGTCTGGTCTTCCAGCGGCAAACTATGGTTCGGTGGTCAGCGGCTGGATACCTTGCGTCCGGCTGCTCGCGCCCGTTTGCGCGGTCGGCGCATTGCCGCGATCTTCCAAGATGCGAATGCCGCGCTCGACCCACTGTTTACCGTTGGCGATCAATTAACGGAGACCCTGGCTCACCATCACAAGCTTGGACGAGCCGCGGCTCGCGAACGTGCCATCGTGCTGCTCGGCGAGGTTGGGCTGGCTCCGGCCGAGGCCCGCCTGGCGCAGTACCCACACGAACTGTCCGGCGGCCAGCGCCAACGGGTCGTCATTGCGCTTGCTCTGGCCGGCGATCCCGAGGTCCTGATCGCCGATGAACCGACCAGCGCGCTTGACGTGACGCTGCAGGCCCAGATCATCGACCTGCTGCAGCGCATGGCCCGCGAGCGTGGCCTTGGCGTGCTGCTGATCACCCACGATCTGGGGCTGGTGGCCGAGGTCTGCCAGCGCGTGCTGGTGCTCTATGCCGGTCGGATGGTTGAGGAGGGCCCCGTGCCGGAAGTCCTCGGCCGGCCGCTTCACCCGTACACCGCGGCCCTGCTCGGGACCCTGCCACGTTTGGCAGCGCAGGCGCACTTGCCGCGGCCGATTCCCGGCGCCATGCCCTCGGCGGCGGAGCGACCGACGGGCTGCGCCTTCGCTGCGCGCTGCCTTCGCGTGGGGACTGAGTGCGCCCAGCGGCCGGAGACCCTCATTCGCGGTACCCGCCAGCGTATTGCCGTCCGCGCACTTGGCTTCGACCGTCCGGGTGAGCCAAGCAGCAACCGGCTCGTCGCGCCAAGCGCCCTGCCCACACAATGGGGTGGCCAACTCGCCTGCTGGCATCCGCTCGATGGTCCGCCCCCAGCCGGCTCCCCGGAGGCTGCGTCTGCGTCCGCGGCTGCAGCCGCGAGGAGGCGGCCGCAGCGACTCGGTGGAGCCCTCGATCTGCCATGAACACCGCCCACGCACCCCTCGGATCGGCTCGGGTCTTTCGCCCCCCGCTGATCGAGACCTATGGGCTCAGTCGCAGCTTCGATCTGCCGCGAGCCGGCTGGTTAGACCCGCCCCGCAGTCTGCTGGCCGTGGACAAGCTCGATCTGACGCTCGCGGTCGGCAGCAGCTACGGCCTGGTCGGCGAATCCGGCTCGGGCAAGAGCACGGTGGCCCGGATGCTGGTGGGCCTGCTCGCGCCCAGCGAAGGGGAGGTCAATTTCGAGGGCGACGACCTCTACGCGCGCCTGCGTCGCCCCGGTGCGCAGGCCCTGCGCCGCCGCTTGCAGATGGTCTTCCAGGATCCGCAGGCCAGCCTGAACCCGCGCTGGACGGCCGGCCGCATCGTCGGCGAGCCACTGCGCCTGCTGGGGGACGGTCTGGGTGGCCTGGACACGCCGGCCGATCGGGCCGCGCGCGTGGCCGAGCTGCTTCGCCTGGTCGGTCTCAGCCCGGACGATGCCCTGCGCCTGCCCCACAGCTTCTCGGGCGGGCAGCGCCAGCGCATCGCGATCGCCCGGGCCCTGGCCTCGGCGCCGGATTTCCTGGTCTGCGACGAGCCGACCTCGGCCCTGGACATGTCGACCCAGGCCCAGGTGCTCGCCCTGCTTGCGGACCTGCGGGCCATGGCCCGCGGCATGACCCAGCTCTTCATCTCGCACAACCTGGCGGTGGTCCGCCACATGTGCGACAGCGTCGGCGTGATGTACCTCGGCCGCCTGGTCGAGGAGGCGCCGGCGGCCCGCATCTTCCAGGCCCCGCGCCACCCCTACACCCGTCAGCTGGTGGCTGCCGTGCCCGATCCGGCCCGCCGGGGTCGCGCGCGGCTGCTGCCGATCGGCGAGGCGCCGGACCCGAGCCGCCCGCCCGCCGGTTGTGCCTTCCATCCACGCTGCAGCCTGGCCAACGAGCGCTGCCGTGCGGAGCGTCCGGTGCTGCGGCGCCTGGAGGCCGACAGCCGCGTGGCCTGCCACGCCGTGCAGGAAGGCCGGGCCTGAGGCGCCTCCGGGGCCCCGTCGCCTCGGGTCGCTGAGGTGGGCTGACGCAGCCCCGGCCGCCGCTCAGGCGTCCGGCAGGCGCTCCAGCGCGCAGAGCGATTCGACCGGTTCACGCGCGCGCACCTGCACGGCCCGGCCGTCGTCCAGCAGCAGCAACTCGGCCGGGCGGCCGCGGCTGTTGTAGTTGCTGGCCATGGCCATGCCGTAGGCGCCTGCGCTCAGCACGGCCAGGCGGTCGCCGGCCTGCACGGCCAGGCTGCGGTCGCGGCCCAGCCAGTCGCCCGATTCACAGACCGGGCCGACCACGTCGCAGCGCAGCTCGGGCGTGCCGTCCGCGCGCGGGCGCAGCGGCACGATGCCCATCACCGCCTCGTAGAGGGCCGGGCGCATGAGGTCGTTCATGGCCGCGTCGACGACGCAGAAGTTCTTGTCCTCGCCGGGCTTGAGGTAGAGCACCTCGGTCAGCAGCACCCCCGCATTGCCGACCAGGGAGCGGCCGGGTTCGAAGAGCAGTTCGCGCCCGCCATGACCGCGCGCGTCCAGCTTGGCCAGCAGGGCCGCGATCAGGGCGTCGGCGCCGGGCGGCTGCTCGTCGGTGTAGGTGATGCCCAGGCCGCCGCCCAGGTCCAGGTGGTGCAGGGGGATGCCGGCGGCCTCGATGGCCTCGACCAGGTCCAGCACGCGGTCCAGCGCGTCCAGGTAGGGCGCGATCTCGGTGATCTGCGAGCCGATGTGGCAGTCGATGCCCACCACCTGCAGGCCCGGCAGGCTGGCCGCATGGCGGTAGGCCGCCAGCGCGCGGGTGTGGGCGATGCCGAACTTGTTGCCCTTCAGGCCGGTGGAGATGTAGGGGTGGGTCCTGGCGTCGACGTCGGGGTTGACGCGCAGGCTGACCGGCGCACGCCGGCCGCTTGCGGCCGCCACGTCGGACAGCACGTCCAGCTCGGCCTCGCTCTCGACGTTGAAGCACTTGATGCCGGCATCCAGGGCCTGGGCCATCTCGGCGCGGGTCTTGCCCAGGCCGGAGAACACGACCTTGGCCGGGTCGCCGCCAGCGGCCCGCACCCGGGCCAGTTCCCCGCCGGAGACGATGTCGAAGCCGCAGCCGGCCTGGGCGAAGGTCTGCAGCACCGCGAGGTTGCTGTTGGCCTTCATCGCATAGCAGACCAGGTGGGCCCGGCCGGCCAGCGCGCGCTGGTAGGGCGCCAGGGCGGCCCGCATCGCGGGGCGCGAGTAGACGTAGAGCGGCGTGCCGTGTTCGGTCGCCAGCGCATCCAGGGCCTGGCCGTCCAGGCTCAGACCGGCGGGGCCCCAGGCCAGGTGCGGGGCGCCGGGCAGCGGCGGGCGGCTCATCGGGCCGGCCCCGAGGCCGCCGGTGCGGCCGGCGGGGGCGCATCGGCGGGGCCGGGCAGGTAGAGCGGGCCCCGCTGGCCACAGCCGGCCAGCAGCAGGGCCAGGCCCAGGCCGCCGAGCAGCGCGCCGCAGCGCAGGCCCCGCGGAGACCGCGTGGTCCGCAGGGTGGGGCGGCCGGCCGCCGGGGGGGCGCTGCCTAGAATCGATCGCAACATCAACATCAGAAGATTCTAAGGATGAGCACCGAAACCTCCCTGGGCCACACCGACCCGGCCGCGCGCTCCGGCCTCAGCGAGGCGCAGTACCAGGCGCTCAGCCGCGAGCTGCTGGCCCGCATCGAGCTGCGGGCCGACCACTGGCTGCAGGTCGACGGCGTGGACATCGACAGCGCGCGCACGGGCGGCCTGATCGAGCTGAGCTTTCCCAACCGCAGCAAGATCGTCGTCAACACCCAGCCGCCGCTGCACGAGATCTGGGTCGCCGCGCGCCGCGGCGGCTTCCACTTCCGGCATCAAGACGGCCGCTGGGTCGACACCAAGTCTGGCGAGGAGCTGCTCGCCCTGCTGGCCGCCTGCGTCAGCGAGCAGGCCGGCACGCCGCTGGGCTTCTGAGGGCGCGGGGCGGGGCCCCGCCGCCGGCAGGCTCAGCGGAAGAGATCGAGGATGCCCTTCTTCTCGTCGGGCGAGGCCGGTGCCGCTTCGGGCAGGGCCTTGCCGAGGTGGTCGACGCCGTGGCCCGGCGTGTACTCCTCGAAGTACCACTCGCCGCCGATCTGCGACACGCCTTCGGGCACCGGCACCTCGAAGACCGGCACGCCGCGCAGCGCGCGGTTCATGTAGTCGATCCAGACGGGCAGGGCCAGGCCGCCGCCGGTCTCGCGCGAACCGAGCTTCTTCGGCTGGTCGTAGCCGATCCAGCAGACCGCCACCACGCCAGGCCCGTAGCCGGCGAACCAGGCGTCGACCGAGTCGTTGGTCGTGCCGGTCTTGCCGTAGAGGTCGGGGCGCTTCAGCGTGGCCTGGGCACGGGCCGCGGTGCCGCTGCGGGTCACCTCCTGCAGCAGGCTGCTCATCAGGAAGGCATTGCGCGGTGCGATCACACGCTGCTCTTCGGTCGGCGGCTGCGGCGTCAGGTCCAGCAAGAGGCGGCCCTGATCGTCGGACACCCGCGTGACCAGCCGGGGCGCGACGAGGTAGCCGCTGTTGCCGAACACGCCGTAGGCGCTGGCCATCTGCAGCGGCGTGACGGAGCCGGTGCCCAGCGCCATCGGCAGGTAGGCCGGGTGGCGTGCGGCCTCGAAGCCGAAGCGGGTGATCCACTGCTGGGCGTAGTCGGTGCCGATCGATTCCAGCACCCGGATCGAGACCATGTTCTTCGACTTCGCCAGCGCGGTGCGCAGCGGCATCGGGCCCTCGAACTTGCCGTCGTAGTTCTTCGGCTCCCAGGGCTGGCTGCCGGTGGCCTCGGCGCTGTAGAACAGCGGCGCGTCGTCGACCACGGTGGAGGGCGTGATGCCCTTCTCCAGCGCGGCCGAGTAGACGAAGGGCTTGAAGCTGGAACCCGGCTGGCGCCAGGCCTGGGTCACGTGGTTGAACTTGTTCTTCGCGAAATCGAAGCCGCCCACGAGGGCACGGATCGCGCCGGTGTTCACATCCAGCGCGACGAAGGCCCCCTCGACTTCGGGCAGCTGGGTCAGGAACCAGCGGCTGACCGGTCCGGTGATCTGGCCCTCGGCCGGCACCACCCGCACCACCGAGCCGCGGCGGATCTGCACCTTGGGATTGGCCTTGGGCGACAGCCCCGAGGCCACCGGCTTCAGGCTGTCGCCGCTCAGGCGCAGACGCTGGCCGTCGCGCAGTATCACGCTGACTTCGTTCGGGCTGGCGGCCAGCACCACGGCGGCCTGCACCTCGTCGTTGTCGGGGTAGGTCTCCAGGGCCTCGGCGATCTTCTCGTCCAGGGCCGGATCGCCGTCGGGTGGCAGCACCAGTTCGGCCTCGGGCCCGCGGTAATGCTGGCGGCGCTCGTAGTCGAGGATGCCGCGCCGCAGCGCACGGTAGGCGACCTCCTGCTCCTCCAGCCGCAGGCTGGTGTCGACCCGCAGGCCGCGGGTGTAGGCGTCCTCGCCGTACTGCTGGAACATCAGCTGGCGCGCCTGCTCGGCCACGTACTCGGCGTGCAGCGGCACCTGCTTGCGTTCGCGGTACTTCAGCGGTGCGACCTTGGCGGCCTCGGCTTCCTCCTCGGTGATGAAGCCGTTCTCGTACATGCGGTCGATGATGTGCAGCTGCCGCGTCCGCGAGCGGGTCGGATTCGTGAAGGGGTTGTAGGCCGACGGCGCCTTCGGCAGGCCGGCGAGCATGGCCGCTTCGGCGATCGACAGCTTGTCGAGCGGCTTGCCGAAGTAGGTTTCGGCCGCGGCGGCAAAGCCGTAGGCGCGGTGGCCGAGGTAGATCTGGTTCATGTACAGCTCGAGGATCTCGTCCTTGCTGAGCTGCTTCTCGATCTTCAGCGACAGCAGGATCTCGTAGATCTTGCGCGTCAGCGTCTTCTCGGTCGACAGGTAGAAGTTGCGCGCGACCTGCATCGTGATCGTCGATGCGCCCTGGCTGCGCGCGTCCGTCACATTGGCCAGGCCGGCCCGCACGATGCCGAGGTAGTCGATGCCGGAGTGCTGGTAGAAGCGCGCGTCCTCAATGGCGAGCACAGCGTCCTTCATCCGGGCGGGGATCTGCGCGATCGGCATGAACAGCCGCCGCTCCTCGCCGAACTCGCCGATCAGCCGGCCTTCGGCGGAATAGACGCGCATCGGCAGCTTGGGCCGGTAGTTGTCGATGCCGTCCAGGTCGGGCAGGTTGGGATAGGCCATGGCCAGGGCCAGGGCCAGCAGGGCCAGGCCGGCCAGCAGGCCGCCCACGCCGAGCAGGGCGAGCATCCCGAGGGCGCGCAGCCACAGCGGGCGGGGAGGGCGCGCCGGGCGGGCGCGCGGTTTCGGGGTGGGGTCCGGTGCGGGCATGGGGTGCGCGAAGTCCGGCGGATTGTAGGGAGGGGCTCTCCCTTCCCTCCGATGCGCGAGACAGGGCCGATTTCGTGCCGATTCTTCGTCGCTAGCATCGATTCGCCCCGTGGGATGCTGAGTCCCGAAGAACTTCGCGAGGACGCCATGAGCATGATCGACGCCTGGTTCGGCCGCCGGCCCGCGGCGCTCGTCGGGCTCGACATCAGCGATTCGAGCGTGAAGCTCGTGGAACTGGCCCAGGGCGCAGGCACCGTGCTGCGGCTGGAGCATTTCGCCCGCGAGCCGCTCGAGATCGGCTGGGTGGCCGACGGCCAGATCGAGAAATTCGACGAGGTGGTCGAGGCCGTGCGCCGCGTGCTCACCAAGAGCGGCACCCGCTGCCGTCGCGCGGCGCTGGCCATGCCCTCGGCCACCGTGATCACGCAGAAGGTCGTGCTGCCTGCCGGCCTGCGCGAGGACGAGCTGGAGCTTCAGGTCGAGACCGAGGCCGCCCAGATCCTGCCCTTTCCCCTGGACGAGGTCAGCCTCGACTTCTGCGTGCTCGGCCCGCACCCCGGCCTGCCGGGCGAGGTGGAGGTGCTGATCGCTGCCTCGCGCAAGGACCGCGTGCAGGATCGTCAGGGCCTGCTCGAGGCGGCTGGCCTGCGGCCGGTCGTCGTCGACGTGGCGTCGCATGCGGCCCGGCTTGCGCTGCGTCGGCTCGTTGCCACCTGGCCCGAGACCGGTCGCGAGGCCTTGCTGGCCCTGGTCGAGATCGGCGCCGAGACCACGGTGCTGACCGTGCTGCGCGGCGAGGAGGTCGTCTATGAACGCGCCCAGGCCTTCGGCGGTGCCCTCCTGAGCCAGCAGATCGCCCGCGAGGCCGGCTGGCCGCTGGAGGAGGCCGAGCGCCGCAAGATCGCCCGCGAACTGCCCGAGGCCCTGGAGGCCGCCCTGGTCCCGCCCTTCGTGACCGAGCTGGCGCAGGAGATCGAGCGCGCCCTGCAGTTCTTCTTCAACAGCACCCCGCACCTGCAGGTCGACCGCGTGCTGCTCAGTGGCGGCACCGCCGGCCTGCCCGGCCTCGATGCCGCCGTGCGTGCTGCCACCGGCTTCCCGGCCCAGGTGCTCGACCCCTTTGAAGGCATGACCCTGGGCCCCGGCGTGCGCGAGGCGCGGCTGCGGCGCGAGGCGCCGGCCTACCTGACCGCCTGTGGCCTGGCGATGCGGAGCTTCCTCGCATGATCCTCATCAACCTCCTGCCGCACCGGGCCGAGGCGCGCCGCCAGCGGCAGAAGGCCTTCCTCGCCGCGCTTGGCCTGGCGGCGCTCGCCGGCCTGGCCGGCGCGGCCCTGGCCGGTCTCGTGCTGCAGCAGGCCACCGAAGGCCAGCGTGCCCGCAATGCCTACCTGGGGCAGGCCATCACCCGCCTGGAGCTGCAGATCCGCGAGGTCGCGCAGCTGCAGGAGGAGATCGACCAGCTCAAGGCCCGCCAGCAGGCCGTCGAGAACCTCCAGGCCGAGCGCAACCTGCCGGTCCGCATCTTCGAGCAGCTGCTGGCGCGCACCCCCGAGGGTGTGTTGCTGTCGGCCCTGCGGATGGACGGGGAGCGGGTGCAGCTTGGCGGGCTCGCCTTGAGCAACGAGCGCGTGTCCGATTTCCTGCGCCAGCTTGGCCAGGGCTCCGAGACGCTGCGGACGCCCGAGCTGCTGGAGATCAAGCTGGCCGGGACCGGTGCGGCGGCGCCGGCCGCTGCGGCTTCGGCGGCCCGCCGGCCGGTGGAGTTCTCGCTGCGCCTGCAGCTGCCGCCCGCCCCCGGGGCCTCGGCCCCGGCGCCGGCCGGCACGCCGCGCCGCAGTGCGTCCTGAGGGGATGGGCATGCGGATGCACCGAAGGTTCCGATCCCTGCGCCTGGACTGGGCCGGGCTGCGCCGCCAGTTCACCGGCATCGACCTCGACCTGCGCCGCGCCGGCCAGTGGCCGGCCGCGCCGCGCTGGACCGCCTACCTGCTGTTGGCCCTGGCCGCCCTGGGCGGCGGCGCGCAATGGCTGGTGATGCCGGCCTACGAGGTGCTGCAGGCCGAGCGCGAGCGCGAGCCCGCCCTGCGGGCTGACTACCGCCTCAAGCTCGGCAAGGCGCTGCGGCTGGACGCCCTGAAGCAGCAGAAGCGCGAGGTCGAGCAGGCCGTCAACCAGCTGGAGAAGCAGCTTCCCGGCCGGGCCGAGATGGATGCCCTGCTGGCCGACATCAACCAGGCCGGCGTCGGGCGGGGCCTGCAGTTCGAGCTCTTCCGGCCGGGCCTGGAATCGGTGCGGGACCACTATGCCGAGCTGCCGATTGCGCTGCGCATCGGCGGCCGCTATCACGACCTCGGCGCCTTCGCGGCCGACATCGCCAAGCTCTCCCGCATCGTCACCCTGCACAAGCTGGTGATGGTGCAGCCTGGTGGCAGCGGCGCCGTGCCGGGGGTACTCAGCTTCGAAGCCGAGGCCCGCACCTACCGCTACCTCGACGCCGAGGAGCTGGCTGCACGCCGCAAGCCGCGTGGCAGCGGCGCGGCAAGCCGGCGCCCCAAGCCGGCCGACGACCGAGCCAAGCCATGAGCCTCGCCCTCCGCCCGTGGGGCCGCTGCCACCGGATCGCCGTGCTGCGCCCTTCCTTGCCGCTGCTGCTGGCCCTCTTGCTCGCAGCCTGCAGCGACGACCATGCCGAGCTCGATGCCTGGATGGCCGCCCAGCAGGCCACGCTGCCGCGCAAGGTCGAGCCCTTCGTGCCCCCGCAGCCCTTCGTGCCGCAGCCCTACGAGGCCGGCGAGCGACCCGACCCCTACAACCCGGCCCGTCTGGCTGGGGTCCTGCCCCGGGCCGGCCTGCGACCCGATGCCCTGCTGGCCCCCGAGCTGAAGCGCCCGCGCCAGCCACTCGAAGACGTGCCGCTGGACCAGATGGCCATGGTCGGCCTCCTTAGCCGGGCGGCGCGGCCGCAAGCCCTGCTCAAGGTGGGGCCCACCCTCCATCGCGTGCAGGTGGGTGACTACCTCGGCCCGCACTACGGCCGGATCACGGCCATCCGCGACAGCGGTCTGGAACTGCGCGAGATCGTGCAGGACGCCGCAGGCGACTGGGTGCTGCGCCCGGCCCGCCTCGAACTGCAAGGCCAGCCCCTGCCGGGCCCGAAGGATTCCCGATGAGCCCCTCCCTGCCTGCCTGGGCCCTGCTGGCCTGCTGCACCCTGGCCTTGCCGGGCCATCCCGTCGCTGCCGCCGAGGCGCCCCCGGCCCGCGCGGCTGAGGCCGCCGACCCCGCCACGACGCCTCGGCAGGTCCAGTCGCTGGACTTCCGCCGCGGCCCGGCGGCTTCGGGCCGGCTGGAGCTGCGGCTCTCGGCCCGCGAGCCGGCGGTCGAGGTGCGGCCGGAGGGCCGCAGCCTGATCGTCGAAATCCCGCAGACCCAGTTGCCCGCCGCCCTGCGCCGCGTGCTGGACGTGGGCGACCTCGGCAGCCCCGTGCGCCTGCTGCGCTGCGAGCAGCGCGGCGACACCGTGCGCCTGCGGCTGGAGACCGAGGGGGCCTGGGAACACAGCGTGACCCAGAGCGAGCAGCTGCTGGTCGTGGAGCTGCGTCCGCAGCGCGTCGATCCGAACAAGCCGCTGCCGGGCCCGGGCTACAGCGGCGAGAAGCTCTCGCTGAACTTCCAGAGCATCGAGCTGCGCGCGCTGCTGCAGGTCTTTGCCGACTTCACCAACCTCAACCTGGTGGCCAGCGACACCGTCACCGGCAGCGTCACCCTACGGCTGAAGGACGTGCCCTGGGATCAGGCGCTGGACATCGTGCTGCAGTCCAAGGGCCTGGGCCTGCGCCGCAACGGCAATGTGCTGAGCATCGCGCCGAAGGACGAGATCGCTGCGCGCGAGAAGGCGGACCTGGAAGCCCGCCGCCAGATCCAGGACCTGGAGCCCCTGCGGACCCAGGCCTTCCAGCTCAACTACAGCAAGGCCGAGGATCTGGTGCGCCTGCTGACCGGAAGCACCGGCCGGGCCGGGCCGGCGGCCGCTCCGGCGCTGCCGGCCGCTGCGGCCGCGGCGGCGGGTGGGGGCGAGCTTGCCCATCCTTCCGGCAGCAGCCGCATCCTTTCGCCGCGCGGCAGCGTCGGCTACGAGCTGCGGACCAACCAGCTCTTCGTGACCGATGTCGGTGCGAAGCTGGAGGAGGTGGGACGCATCATCGGCAAGGTCGACATCCCGGTCCGGCAGGTGGTGATCGAGGCACGCATCGTCGAGGCCAGTGACAGCTTCGGCCGCACGCTCGGCGTGCGGCTCGGCGGCCTGGGGCGGGTCGCAGCCCAGGGCGGGTCGCCGCAGCTGCAGGTGGGGGGCAGTTACCTGGGCGTGCAGCCCAGCCCCTCGGGCACCCTGGGCGCGCCCACGACGGCCGGCTACAACCAGAACCTGAACTTCGTGAACCTGCCGGCGGCCAGCCTCGGCAATGCGCCCGGGGTGTCGGCCGGCACGCTCGCCCTCTCGCTGTTCAACCAGGCGGCCAACCGCTTCCTCAGTCTGGAGATCTCGGCCCTCGAAGCCGAGGGCAAGGGCAAGATCGTCTCCAGCCCGCGCGTGGTCACGGCCGACCAGATCAAGGCCACCATCCGCCAGGGCACGCAGATCCCCTACCAGTCCGCCGCGCCGGGCGCGGCCGGCGGCACCCAGGTGTCCTTCAAGGATGCGGTGCTGAAGCTGGAGGTGACACCGCAGATCACGCCCGAGGGCGGCATCCTGCTCGACGTCGACGTGAGCAAGGACAGCCGCGGCCAGGACACCACCGCCGGCCCGGCCATCGACACCAAGCAGGTCCGCACCCAGGTGCTGGTCGAGAATGGCGGGACCGTCGTCATCGGCGGCATCTTCGAGCAGCAGGACACCGAGAATGTGAACAAGGTGCCCGTGCTCGGCGATCTGCCTGGCGTCGGCAACCTGTTCAAGAACCGAACGCGCGAAACGCGCAAGACCGAGCTTCTCGTGTTCCTCACCCCCAAAGTCATCGCTGAGCGCAGCGGCTGGGCGCAATGAGCGCGGCCGGGCCGCGCATCGCGCTGGTCGGCATGCCGGGCAGCGGCAAGTCCTCCGTCGGCCGGCAGCTGGCGCGCCGGCTGGGCCTGGGTTTCGTCGACGTCGACAGCGCCATCGAAGAGCGGCTGGGCTGCAGCATCCGGGATTTCTTTGCCGCGGAGGGCGAGGCCGCCTTCCGCGATCGCGAGGCCGAGGTGCTCGCCGGGCTGCTGGCCGCCCCGGGCGGCTGCGTGCTGGCCACGGGCGGCGGCGCCGTGCTGCGCCCGGCCAACCGGGCGGCACTGCGCGAGCACAGCACGGTGATCTACCTGAAGACCACCGTCGAGGAGCTGCTGCGCCGCCTCAAGGGCGACCAGCAGCGGCCGCTGCTGCAGGGTGTGGACCCGCGCGCCAAGCTGCGCGAACTCTTCGCGCAGCGCGACCCGCTCTACCGCGAGACCGCGCACTACGTGATCGAGACCGGCCGCCCCTCGGTCGCGACCCTGGTCGGCATGGTGCAGATGCAGATCGAGGTGGCGGGCCTGATGCCGTCCCGCATCCCGGACGAGGCCGCCGGGCCATCGCCCGAGGTGCCGGCCTGAGCGGCACGGAACCCGGCCGCGCGCCCAGCGCCTCGAGGTCGCTCGACCGTCCCCGGCCGGCCGCCGCGCGGTCCGGCGGGTGGGGGAGGGGCCCCGTACACTGGAGCGCATGCCGACCGCCGCGCCTGCCCTGACGCTCGCCCCCTCGCCTGAAATCCCGCGCCGCGTGCCGATCGCGCTCGATGCGCGCAGCTACGACATCCTGATCGGCCGCGGCCTGCTGGACGATCCGGCCAGCTACGAGGGCCTGCCGCGCTCGGCCCTGGCGGCCATCGTCAGCAACACCACCGTCGCGCCGCTCTACGCCGAGCGCCTGGCTGCACAGTTGCAGGGCCGCCACCGCCGCATCGAGACCGTGGTGCTGCCCGATGGCGAGGACCACAAGGACTGGGCGACGATGAACCGCATCTTCGATGCGCTGCTCGCCGCCCAGGGCGACCGCAAGACGGTGATCTACGCGCTCGGTGGCGGGGTCGTCGGTGACATGAGCGGCTTCGCCGCGGCCTGCTACATGCGCGGCGTGCCCTTCGTGCAGGTGCCGACCACGCTGCTGGCCCAGGTCGATTCCTCGGTGGGCGGCAAGACGGCCGTCAACCACCCGCTGGGCAAGAACATGATCGGCGCCTTCTACCAGCCGCTGCGCGTGCTGGCCGACCTGGCGACGCTCGACACCCTGCCGGACCGCGAGATCCGCGCCGGCCTGGCCGAGGTGATCAAGTACGGGCCGATCGCCGATGCCGATTTCTTCGACTGGATCGAGCGCAACCTCGACGCGCTGCTGGCGCGCGATCCGGCTGCCCTGGCGCATGCGGTGCAGCGCTCGTGCGAGATCAAGGCCTGGGTGGTGTCGCAGGACGAGCGCGAGTCCGGCCTGCGCGCCATCCTGAACTACGGCCACACCTTCGGCCATGCCATCGAGGCCGGCCTGGGCTTCGGCGTCTGGCTGCATGGCGAGGCGGTGGGCTGCGGCATGGTGCTGGCGGCCGAGCTGTCCGCCCGGCTCGGCCTGCTGGATGCCGGCGCGGCCGCGCGCATCGTGCGGCTGATCGAACGCGCCGGCCTGCCGGTGATCGCGCCGGTGCTGGGTGGAGCCGAGGACTGGCTGGCCCACATGCGGGTCGACAAGAAGGCCGAGGGCGGCGAGATCCGCTTCGTCCTGATCGACGGCCTGGGCCGCGCCTGCATGCGCCCGGCGCCCGATGCCCTGGTGACCGAGGTGATTGCCGCGCGCAGCGACCCGGCCGTGGATGCCGCGGCCCGCGCCGCGCAGCCGGCTTGATCCTGCCGGACCTGGCCGAGTGGGCCGGTTCCGGCCCACGCGCCCCCTGGGCCAGCGACCCGGCGCGCAGCCGCGGCCGCCGCCATGCCGAGCCGCCGCCCGGCGATCGCAGCGAATTCCAGCGCGACCGCGATCGCATCGTCCACGCCACCGCCTTCCGGCGCCTGGTCTACAAGACCCAGGTCTTCGTCAACCACGAAGGCGATCTCTTCCGCACCCGGCTCACGCATTCGCTGGAGCTGGCCCAGCTCGGCCGCTCCATCGCCCGCCGGCTGGGGCTGGACGAGGATCTGGTCGAGGCCATCGCCCTGGCCCACGACCTGGGCCACACCCCCTTCGGCCATGCCGGCCAGGATGCGCTCGACGCCTGCCTGCGGGCGGTCGAGCCCGAGGGGGGCGGCTTCGAGCACAACCTGCAGTCGCTGCGCGTGGTCGACCGGCTGGAGGAGCGCTATGCCGCCTTCGACGGCCTGAACCTGAGCTTCGAGACCCGCGAGGGCATCCTCAAGCACTGCGCGCGGGCAGCGGCCGAGCGGCTGGAGGCGGCCGAGCCTGGCGGTGTCGCCGCCCGCTTCCTGCGCCCGTCCGGCCAGCCGCCCGGGCCGCCCAGCCTGGAGGCGCAGCTTGCCAACCTGGCCGATGAGATCGCCTACAACGCGCACGACGTCGACGATGGCGTGCGCTCGGGCCTGCTCACGATCGAACAGCTGGAGGCCGTGCCGCTGTTTGCCGCCCCGCTGGCCGAGGTCCGCGCGGTGCATCCGCAACTCGGTGGCCGGCGCCTGCTGTCCGAGACCCTGCGCCGCATGCTCTCGGCCCAGGTCCAGGACGTGGTGCTCGCCACCGCGCAGGCCCTGCGCGAGGCGGGGCGGCGCCTGGGGCGTCCGCCGGATGCGCAGGCATTGCGTGCAGCCGGCCCGCTGCTGCGCTTCTCGCCGGCCATGCGCGAGGCCAGCACCGGCCTGAAGCGCTTCCTTTTCGCCCGGCTCTACCGCCACCCGCAGGTGGAGGCCACCACCGAGCGCGCCCGGGCCGTGGTGCGGGTGCTCTTCGAGGCCTACCTGAACGATCCGCCGGCCTCGGTGCGTCAGCGCCGCGACGACAGCAGCCTGCCGCGCCAGGTGGCCGATCACGTGTCGGGCATGACCGATCGCTATGCCACCCGGGAATACCAGCGGATTACTGGCCGGGAGGCCTTCCCCGCCGAGCGCCCCGAAGCCGGCCCGTCCGCGGGCTGAGGCAAAAAGCCACACGGGCTGGTGTTCTCCCGGGGGGCTCCTCCGAAAGGGGGTGTCTAGAGTGCATGGGCGCCCCGACCGCGGGGCGGCCGGGGCCCAGGCCGCGGCGCACCCTACACAACCGACTGGGAGATCCCGACATGACGCACGCCCCCTTCGCCCGGCCCCTGCTGATCCTGGCCCTGCTTGCTGCCGGGGCGGCCCAGGCCCAGAGTTCGCTGACCCTGTTCGGCCTGACGGACATCGGGCTCAACAACGTCACTGGCCAGAACGCCGCGAACACCCGTCTGTCGAGCGGCATCATGGAAGGCAGCCGCTGGGGCATGAAGGGCAGCGAGGACCTCGGCGGGGGCTACAAGGCCGTGTTCGTGCTGGAAAGCCGGATCGAGCTGGACACCGGCGCCAACAGCAACCGCGCGGCTTCGGGCAGCCAGCTGCCCGACCGCTTCACCGATCCGGCCAATTTCAATTTCCCGCTGACGCTGGCGGACTTCGGTCTGACCCCGGCCCAGTTTGCAGGCCTGCCGCTCGCCCAGCAGCAGCAGATCGGCGCCTTCATCACCAACACCCCGCAGGCCCAGGCGGCACGGCAGGGCCTGCTGGGCCAGGTCGGGGGCCAGGTGGGCGCCGCGATCGGCGTGAACCTCGACAACCGGCTGTTCGACCGCCAGGCCTTCGTCGGCCTGGTGACCCCGGTCGGCGCGATCCTGATGGGGCGCCAGTACACGCCGGGCTACGAGATGTTCTACGTCTTCGATTCGATGCAGACGGAGTCCAGCCTGTCGGCGGCGCAGATCGCCACGCTGCCCCCGGCCATCGACATCCGCCGGGACAACACCGTGGCCTACCGCGTGCAGCAGAACGGCTTCACCGGCACCCTGTCCCTGTCCTTCGGCGAGCGCAGCACCGGCTTCGAGGACGGTCGCTACCTGGGCGGCAACTTCTACTACAAGGGCGCCGACTGGGGCGCCGGCATCGCCTACGCACACAACACCAACACCGCGGGCGAGACCGGCCTGCGCAACCTGGTGCTCGGCGCCTATGCCGATGTGGGGCCGGGCCGGCTGTCGACCCTGTTCGCCTCGGCCAAGGACGACCATCCCGAGGCCGCCGTCGGCCTGCGTGCCGCGCTGGCTGCAAATGCGGCGATTCCGGTGCCGGTCAAGACGGTGCTCGGCAACGGCTTCGAGGACGCGCTGCGCATCGATGCGAACCTCTTCCACATCGGCTACCGCATCCAGAGCGGCCCGCACCAGGTGACCGTGGCCTACAACCACTTCCACGACAAGCTGCGCCAGGATGCCGACACCCAGTCCTATGGCGCGGTCTACACCTATGCCTTCTCCAAGCGGACTGACGTGAACTTCGTGCTGACCCAGTTCCGCAACGAGGACCGCGCCCAGGCCGCCCCGGGAGGCAACGGCTTCTTCGGGGGCGTGACCGCCGAGGCCGGTCGCGATGCACGCAACCTCGCGATCGCGCTGCGCCACCGCTTCTGAACCGCGCCTGCCCCGTCCCGCGTCCTCTGCGAGAGCACGTCATGCGTCCCTTTCTCTTCCCTCTGCGGCGTGGGCTGCTGCCGCTGCTGCTGGCCGCGGCCGCACCCGCTGCCTCCGCCCAGTCCACCCTGCAGCTCTATGGGCTGGCCGATGGCGGTCTGACCTACACCACCGGCCAGGACGCGGCCAAGCTGCGCCTGTCCAGCGGCATCATGGAAGGCAGCCGCTGGGGCCTGAAGGGCAGCGAGGACCTGGGCGGGGGCTGGAAGGTGCTGTTCGTGCTGGAAAGCCGCTTCGAGCTCGACAGCGGCGATCTGGCCAACCGCCCGGCCACCGGCGGCCGGCTGCCGGACCGCTTCAGCCAGCCGGACACCCTCGGGGCCCCGCCCTTCACCCAGACCGTGTTCAACGGCGTGCTGAACAGCGTCGGCCTGCCCCTGGGCAGCCTGCTGCCGCTGGGGCCGCTGTTCAACCTGTCGCCGCAGGTGTCGGATCCGCTGGGCCTGCGCCAGCAGGTCGCCGATGCGGTGGTCGAGGAGGCGGGACGGCGGGTGGGCGTGAACCACCTGGAGCGCAACCTCTTCGACCGCCAGGCCTATGTCGCACTGGTCACCCCGGTGGGCGGCTTCGTGCTCGGGCGGCAGTACTCGCCCGCCTACGAGGTGTTCTACCAGTTCGACGCCATGAAGACCGAGTCCGGCCTGTCGGCCGGGCAGATCGCCGCGATCCCGCAGGGCATCGAGATCCGGACGCCGAACGCGCTGCAGTACCGGATCGCGCTGAAGGGCTACACCGCCTCGCTGATGTACGGCACCCGCGAGGGCGGCACCTCGACCCCGTCGATCGTGCCGGCCGGCCGCTTTCTCGGCGCCAATGCGTACTACAAGGATCCCGATGGCCGCTACGGCTACGGCACGGCCTACGCGACCCGCAAGAACTCGAAGGGCAAGAAGGGGCTGACCAACTGGCTGGCCGGCGCCTTCGTGCGGCTGGGGCCGGGCACGCTGCACGGCCTGTTCACCTCCATCCGCGACGACAACCCGCAGTCCGGGGTCGACATCCGCGAGGGCCTGGAGGCCAACAGCACTCTGGCCAACCCGCTCCTGGCCGGTTTCCGCGACGCCTACGCGACGGCCTACAACGAGGCCTTCAAGCAGGATGCGCGGCTCTTCCACCTCGGCTACAGCGTCCCCTTCGGCCGTCACACGGTGACGGTGGCCTACAACCTGCTGGACGACCGCAGCATGTTCCGGTCGGACCTGCGCTCCTACGGCCTGGCCTACACCTACGCCTTCTCCAAGCGCACCGACCTCAATGCCGTGCTGGTGCACTTCGACAACCGCGGACTGGCGCAGCTGGCCCCGGGGGGCAATGGCTACCTCGGCGGGGTGACGCGTGCGGCGGGCGTCGACGCGACCCAGCTCGCGCTGGGCCTGCGCCACCGCTTCTGAGCCGCGGCGGCCGCTGGGGCTGAGGGACACTGCGGGCCTGCCCGCAGTCCCTCCCCGCCCTGCCGTCCGCTGCCCATGGCCCGCCTTCCCCGCGCCGTCTTCGACGGCCTGCCGCATCTCGTGCAGCTGCGCGGGCCGAGCCGAGAGCCGCTCTTCCTCGACGCCGAGGATCTCCGTGGTGCCCATGCGCTGCTCCGCGAGGCGGTCGTGCTGCACCGGCTCGCCCTGCATGGCTGGTGCTTCCTGCCCGACCGGGTCGAGCTGCTGCTGACGCCGCCGACGGCGGAGGCCCTGTCGCGGGCCATGCAGACCTTCGCCCGGCGCCATGCCGCCGCCTACAACCGGCGCCACGACCGGGCGGGCAGCCTGTGGGCCGGGCGCTACCGGGCCGCGGTGATCGATCCCGGTGCGTGGATGCTGGCCTGCCTGTTGCGTATCGATGGGGCGGGCCCGGCCGAACCGGCGGGGTTCCCGGAGTTCGGGGCGTGGATGTCCAGCCGTGCGCACCACCTTGGCTCGGTCGGTGAGGGCCTGCTGAGCGATCCGCCCGCCTACTGGGCGCTCGGCAACACCCCGTTCGAGCGCGAGGCGCGCTACCGCGCGCTGCTGGCGCAGCCCTTGCCTGCAAGCCAGGCCGAGTCGATCGAGGCGGCGCTGCGCGGCGGCTGGGCGCTCGGTCCGGCAGGGTTTCTCGCTCGGCTGGGCGAGCAGGCGGAGCGTCCGCTGCAGCCCCGGCCGCGGGGCCGGCCGGCGCGCCAGCCCGTCGACTCCGGGTCGAGTTCTTAAAGTGTCCCCATTTAATTTGTATGTTTTTCGCCAGTCGTTTTAATAGAACCTGACCCCATTTATTTGCGCTTGCTGTGGCTTTTGCGCCGCAGTAAATTCCCTGTCTTCTGTTCACGTTCCGGGAGTGCCCCATGGCCCAGCCCCTTCAAGCTACGCCGGCCGAACTGGCCCTCGCCAGCCAGCATGGCCTGTACAACGCGGCCCACGAGCATGACGCCTGCGGCGTCGGCTTCGTCGCGCACATCAAGGGCCAGAAGGCGCACGCCATCGTGGCCCAGGGTCTGAAGATCCTCGAGAACCTGGACCACCGGGGCGCGGTCGGTGCCGACAAGCTGATGGGCGACGGCGCGGGCATCCTGCTGCAGATCCCCGACGAGCTCTTCCGGGCCGAGATGGCCGCCCAGGGCGTGACGCTGCCGCCCCAGGGTGAGTACGGCGTGGGCATGATCTTCCTGCCCAAGGAGCACGCCAGCCGTCTGGCCTGCGAGCAGGAGCTCGAGCGCGCGATCAAGGCCGAAGGCCAGGTGCTGCTGGGCTGGCGCGACGTGCCGGTCGACCGCGAGATGCCGATGTCGCCGACCGTGCGCGAGAAGGAACCGGTGATCCGCCAGGTCTTCATCGGCCGCGGCGCCGACGTGATCGTGCCGGATGCGCTCGAGCGTAAGCTCTACGTGATCCGCAAGACGGCCAGCGCCGCCATCCAGCGCCTGAACCTGACGCACAGCCACGAGTACTACGTGCCCAGCATGAGCTGCCGCACGATCATCTACAAGGGCCTGCTGCTGGCCGACCAGGTCGGCCAGTACTACCTGGACCTGCGCGACGAGCGTTGCACCTCGGCCCTGGCCCTGGTGCACCAGCGCTTCTCGACCAACACCTTCCCCGAGTGGCCGCTGGCCCACCCCTACCGGATGGTGGCCCACAACGGCGAGATCAACACCGTCAAGGGCAACTTCAACTGGATGCGCGCCCGCGAAGGCGTCATGAAGTCGCCGGTGCTGGGCGAGGACCTGCCCAAGCTCTACCCGATCAGCTTCGAGGGCCAGTCCGACACGGCCACCTTCGACAACGCGATCGAGCTGCTGACCATGGCCGGCTACCCGCTGGCCCAGGCGGCGATGATGATGATCCCCGAGGCCTGGGAGAACCACGAAGGCATGGACGCCCGCCGCCGCGCCTTCTACGAGTACCACGCCGCGATGATCGAGCCCTGGGACGGTCCGGCCGCGATGGTGTTCACCGACGGCCGCCAGATCGGCGCCACCCTGGATCGCAACGGCCTGCGTCCCGCGCGCTACTGCGTGACGGACGACGACCTCGTCGTGATGGCCTCGGAAGCCGGCGTGCTGCCCTTCCCCGAGAACAAGATCGTCCGCAAGTGGCGCCTGCAGCCGGGCAAGATGTTCCTGATCGACTTCGAGCAGGGCCGCATCGTCGACGACGAGGAGCTGAAGAACCAGTTCGCCCAGGCCAAGCCCTACCGCCAGTGGATCGACAACGTCCGCATCAAGCTCGATGCGGTGGCGGCCACCCCCGTGCAGCCCCAGTTCACCGAGACCCTGCTGGACCGTCAGCAGGCCTTCGGCTACACGCAGGAAGACCTGAAGTTCCTGATGAGCCCGATGGCCATCGCGGGCGAGGAAGGCATCGGCTCGATGGGCAACGACAGCCCGCTGGCCGTGCTGTCGGACAAGAACAAGCCGCTGCCGAGCTACTTCAAGCAGCTCTTCGCCCAGGTCACGAACCCGCCGATCGATCCGATCCGCGAGGCCATCGTGATGAGCCTGAACAGCTTCATCGGCCCCAAGCCCAACCTGCTCGACATCAATGCGGTGAACCCGCCGATGCGGCTGGAGGTGGCGCAGCCCATCCTGGACTTCGCCGACATGGCCCGCCTGCGCGCCATCGAGGGCGCCACCGGCGGCAAGTTCAAGACCCACGAGCTCGACATCATCTACCCTCTGGCCTGGGGCGCCGAAGGCGTCGAGGCCAAGCTGGCCTCGCTGTGCGCGGAGGCGGTCGATGCGCTGCAGGGCGGCCACAACATCCTGATCCTGACCGACCGCCGGATGGACCGCGACCATGTCGCCATCCCCGCGCTGCTGGCCCTGTCGGCCGTGCACCAGCACCTGGTGCGCGCCGGCCTGCGCACCACCGCCGGCCTGGTCGTGGAGACCGGCTCGGCCCGCGAAGTGCATCACTTCGCCACCCTGGCCGGCTACGGCGCCGAGGCCGTCCATCCCTACCTGGCGATGGAGACCCTGGCGGCGCTGCACAAGGATCTACCCGGCGCGCTGAGCGCCGAGAAGGCGATCTACAACTACGTGAAGGCGATCGGCAAGGGCCTGTCGAAGATCATGTCCAAGATGGGCGTGTCGACCTACATGTCCTATTGCGGCGCCCAGCTCTTCGAGGCCATCGGCCTCAACAAGGGCCTGGTCGACACCTACTTCCGCGGCACGGCCACCCAGGTCGGCGGCATCGGCGTGTTCGAGGTCGCCGAGGAAGCCCTGCGCACCCACCGCGCGGCCTTCGGCAGCGACCCGGTGCTGGCCACCATGCTCGACGCCGGTGGCGAGTACGCTTGGCGTGCCCGCGGCGAAGAGCACATGTGGACGCCCGACGCGATCGCCAAGCTGCAGCATGCGACCCGCGCCGGCAAGTTCGACACCTACAAGGAATACGCCCAGATCATCAACGACCAGTCGCGCCGTCACCTGACGCTGCGCGGCCTGTTCGAGTTCAAGCTCGACCCGAGCAAGGCCATCCCGGTCGACGAGGTCGAATCGGCGGCCGAGATCGTCAAGCGCTTCGCCACCGGCGCGATGTCGCTGGGCTCCATCAGCACGGAAGCGCACAGCACGCTGGCCATTGCGATGAACCGCATCGGCGGCAAGTCCAACACCGGCGAAGGCGGCGAGGACCCGGCGCGCTACCGCAACGAGCTCAAGGGCATCAAGATCACCGCCGGCACCAAGGTGTCGGACGTGGTCGGCAAGAAGGTCATCGAGGCCGACTACGAGCTCAAGGACGGCGACAGCCTGCGCTCGAAGATCAAGCAGGTCGCCTCGGGCCGCTTCGGGGTCACGACCGAGTACCTGGTCAGCGCCGACCAGATCCAGATCAAGATGGCCCAGGGTGCCAAGCCCGGTGAAGGTGGCCAGCTGCCGGGCGGCAAGGTGTCGGACTACATCGGCTTCCTGCGCCACTCGGTGCCGGGCGTCGGCCTCATCAGCCCGCCGCCGCACCACGACATCTACTCGATCGAGGACCTGGCCCAGCTGATCCACGACCTGAAGAACGTGAACCCGCGTTCCTCGGTCAGCGTGAAGCTGGTGTCGGAAGTCGGGGTCGGCACCATCGCCGCCGGCGTGGCCAAGGCCAAGGCCGACCATGTGGTGATCGCCGGCCATGACGGGGGCACCGGGGCCTCGCCCTGGTCCTCGATCAAGCATGCCGGCTCGCCCTGGGAGCTGGGCCTGGCCGAGACGCAGCAGACCCTGGTGCTCAATGGCCTGCGCGGCCGCATCCGCGTGCAGGCCGACGGCCAGATGAAGACCGGCCGCGACGTGGTGATCGGTGCGCTGCTCGGCGCCGACGAGTTCGGCTTCGCGACCGCGCCCCTGGTCGTCGAAGGCTGCATCATGATGCGCAAGTGCCATCTGAACACCTGCCCGGTCGGCGTGGCCACGCAGGATCCGGTGCTGCGCCAGAAGTTCGCCGGCAAGCCCGAGCACGTCGTCAACTACTTCTTCTACGTCGCCGAGGAGGCGCGCCAGATCATGGCGCAGCTGGGCATCCGCCGCTTCGACGAGCTGGTCGGCCGCGCCGACCTGCTCGACACCCGCAAGGGCATCGAGCACTGGAAGGCCCGCGGCCTGGACTTCAGCCGGGTCTTCCACCTGCCGGCCGTCGCCGCCGAGGTGCCGCGTCTGCACGTCGAGAACCAGGATCACGGCCTGAGCCGTGCGCTCGACCAGACCCTGATCCAGAAGTGCCTGCCGGCGCTGGAGCGTGGCGAGAAGGTGCAGTTCATGGAGACGGTGCGCAACGTCAACCGCACCGTCGGCGCGATGCTGTCGGGCGAGCTGATCCGCCGCCACGCCGAAGGCCTGCCCGACCAGACCATCTTCATCCAGATGGAGGGCACCGGCGGCCAGAGCTTCGCGGCCTTCCTGGCTCAGGGCATCACCTTCTACCTGATCGGCGAAGCCAACGACTACACCGGCAAGGGCCTGTCGGGCGGCCGCATCGTCGTGCGTCCCTCGATCGAGTTCCGCGGCGACGCGACCAAGAACATCATCGTCGGCAACACCGTGCTCTACGGCGCGACCCGCGGCGAGGCCTTCTTCCGCGGCGTCGGTGGCGAGCGCTTCGCCGTCCGCCTGTCGGGCGCCACCACGGTGGTGGAAGGCACCGGCGACCACGGTTGCGAATACATGACCGGCGGCACGGTGGTCGTGCTCGGCAAGACCGGCCGCAACTTCGCGGCGGGCATGTCGGGCGGCATCGCCTACGTCTACGACGAGGACGGCCAGTTCGCCAAGCGCTGCAACCCCGCCATGGTCACGCTGGGCAAGGTGCTGTCGGCCGAGGAGCAGGCGCAGACCCAGGATCCGGCCACCTTCCACAAGGGCCAGACCGACGAGGCCCTGCTCAAGAAGCTGGTCGAGGACCACCACAAGTGGACCGGCTCGCTGCGCGCCCGCGAGATCCTCGACCAGTGGCCCGCCGCACGCGACAAGTTCGTGAAGGTCTTCCCGAACGAGTACCAGCGTGCCCTCAAGGAGATGGCCGCCGCCCAGGCGACCGACGAGACCCTGGCCAAGGCCAAGGGCGAGACCGGTAAGGCCGCCAAGGCCAAGACCGTGCCCGCCAAGTAAGCCGCCCGCCGCGCCAACCGCCAGCCTCAGCCAGCAGAGATCCGATCATGGGAAAAGTCACCGGCTTCCTCGAATTCGAGCGTCTTGAAGAGGGCTATGCCCCCGTCGAGCAGCGCGTCAAGCACTACCGCGAGTTCGTCATCGGCCTGGATGCCGACCAGGCCAAGATCCAGGGCGCGCGTTGCATGGACTGCGGCACGCCGTTCTGCAACAACGGCTGCCCGGTCAACAACATCATTCCGGACTTCAACGACCTGGTCTTCCAGGGCGACTGGAAGAACGCGATCACGGTACTGCACAGCACCAACAACTTCCCGGAGTTCACCGGCCGCATCTGCCCCGCGCCCTGCGAGGCGGCCTGCACGCTGAACGTGAACGACGATCCGGTGGGCATCAAGTCCATCGAGCACGCCATCATCGACCGGGCCTGGGCCGAGGGCTGGGTCACGCCCCAGCCTGCGGCGGTCAAGACCGGCAAGAAGGTGGCGGTCGTCGGCTCCGGCCCGGCCGGCCTGGCCGCGGCCCAGCAGCTGGCCCGCGTCGGCCACAGCGTGACGGTGTTCGAGAAGAACAGCCGCATCGGCGGCCTGCTGCGCTACGGCATCCCCGACTTCAAGATGGAGAAGTCGCACATCGATCGCCGCGTGGCGCAGATGGAAGCCGAGGGCGTGGTGTTCAAGACCGGCGTGCTGGTCGGCGCCTGGCCGGCCGACAGCAAGGTCACCAACGATGCCAAGACCGTCGTCACGCCCGAGGCCCTGAAGGCCGACTTCGATGCCGTGCTGCTGGCCGGTGGCGCCGAGCAGAGCCGCGACCTGCCGGTGCCCGGCCGTGATCTGGACGGCGTGCACTTCGCCATGGAGTTCCTGCCGCAGCAGAACAAGGTCAATGCCGGCGACAAGCTCAAGGGCCAGCTGCGCGCCGAGGGCAAGCACGTCATCGTGATCGGCGGTGGCGACACCGGCAGCGACTGCGTCGGCACCAGCAACCGCCACGGCGCGGCCAGCGTGACCCAGTTCGAGCTGCTGCCCCAGCCGCCCGAGCAGGAGAACAAGCCGCTGGTCTGGCCCTACTGGCCGATCAAGCTGCGCACCTCGTCCAGCCACGAGGAAGGCTGCGAGCGCGAGTTCGCCATCGCCACCAAGGAGTTCCTCGGCGAGAAGGGCAAGGTCAAGGCCGTCAAGACCGTCCGCCTCGAGTGGAAGGACGGCAAGATGGGCGAGGTGCCGGGCAGCGAGCAGGTGCTGCCGGCCGACCTGGTGCTGCTCGCCATGGGCTTCGTCAGCCCCGTCGCCAGCATCCTCGACAGCTTTGGCGTCGAGAAGGATGCGCGCGGCAACGCCAAGGCCGGGGTCGAGATCGACGGCGGCTACCGCACCGGGGTCGACAAGGTCTTCGCCGCGGGCGACATGCGTCGGGGCCAGTCGCTGGTGGTCTGGGCCATCCGCGAAGGCCGCCAGGCCGCGCGTGCGGTGGACGAATACCTGATGGGCGCGAGCACGCTGCCGCGCTGAAGGGGGCGGCGCCGGCCCTCCTGCGGGTGGGGTCGGACGCTGTTGTCCTGAGGCTGCACGGTCCCGGGGGGCTTCCCCTATCATCCGAAAGCCGGTGTCATGGACACCGGCTTTTGTTTCTTCCGGACCCGATGCACGAGCCCTCCCTGGCGTCTGCCAACGCCGCCACCCCGCATGTCGAGCTTCACAACGTCAGCTGCGGCTACGGCCAGCGGGTGATCCTGCGCGACGTGAACCTGGTGGTGCCGCGCGGCCAGGTGCTGGGCCTGATGGGCACCTCGGGCGGGGGCAAGACCACGGTGCTGCGCCTGATCGGCCGCCAGCTCCAACCCTTCAGCGGTGAAGTCCGCTTCGACGGCCAGGACCTGGCCCGCCTGGACGAGGACGGTCTCTACCGCGTCCGGCGCCGCATGGGCATGCTCTTCCAGCAGGGCGCGCTGTTCACCGACCTGTCCGTGTTCGACAACGTCGCCTTCCCGCTGCGCGAGCACACCGCGCTGGGCGAGGCCCTGATCCGCGACCTGGTGCTGATGAAGCTGCAGGCCGTCGGCCTGCGCGGCGTGCGCGATCTCATGCCCAGCCAGGTTTCGGGCGGCATGGCGCGCCGCGTGGCCCTGGCCCGCGCGATCGCGCTGGACCCGGAGCTCATCATGTACGACGAGCCCTTCGCCGGGCTCGACCCCATCTCGATGGGCGTGGCCGCGCGCCTGATCCGCGAGCTGAACCGCGCGCTCGGCGTGACCAGCATCGTCGTCTCGCACGACGTGCACGAGACCTTCGAGATCGCCGACCACATCGTCTTCGTCGCCAACGGCGGCATCGTGGCCCAGGGCACGCCGGACGAGATGCGCGCCACCGACGATCCGCTGGTGCGCCAGTTCATCGACGCCCAGGCCGATGGCCCGGTTCGATTCCACCAGCCGGCGCGTCCGCTGGACGAGGACTTCGGCCTGGCCGCGCGGGGGGGCGGCCAATGATCCGCGCCATGCTGGCCTCGATCGGCGGAGGCGTGCGCGGCTGGTTGGGCGGCCTGGGGGCGGGCGCCCGGCTCTTCCACACCCTGCTGCGCCTGGGCCCGGCCGCTTTCCGCCGTGGCCGGCTGATCGGCGAGCAGATCCACTTCCTCGGCAACCACTCGCTGGCGATCATCACGGTCTCGGGGCTCTTCGTCGGCTTCGTGCTCGGCCTCCAGGGCTACTACACGCTGCAGCGCTACGGCGCGGCCGATTCGCTGGGCCTGCTGGTCGCGCTGTCGCTGGTGCGCGAGCTCGGCCCGGTGATCACGGCCCTGCTGTTCGCCGGGCGGGCCGGCACCTCGCTGACCGCCGAGATCGGCCTGATGAAGGCCGGCGAGCAGCTCGCCGCCATGGAGATGATGGCCGTCGACCCGGTGCGCCGCGTGCTGGCGCCGCGCTTCTGGGCCGGCGTGATCGCGATGCCGGTGCTGGCGGCGGTGTTCTCCGCGGTCGGCATCTTCGGCGGCTGGCTGGTCGGCGTGGTGATGATCGGCGTCGACGCCGGCGCCTTCTGGTCGCAGATGCAGAGCGGGGTGGATGTGTTCTCCGACGTCGGCAACGGCGTGATCAAGAGCCTGGTCTTCGGCCTGACCGTCACCTTCGTGGCCCTGCTCCAGGGCTATGCCTGCCAGCCCACGCCGGAGGGCGTGTCCCGCGCGACCACGCGCACCGTTGTCGTCGCCTCGCTGGCCGTCCTCGCGCTGGATTTCATCCTGACCGCGATGATGTTCTCCCTCTGAACCGGATCTCCCGGGACGCCCCATGCAAGCCTCCAAACACGACGTCTGGGTCGGTCTCTTCGTGCTGATCGGCGGCGCGGCCCTGCTCTTCCTGGCGCTCAAGGCCGGCAACCTGCTCAGCCTGAGCTTCAGCCCCACCTACACCGTCACCGCCCGCTTCGACAACATCGGCGGCCTCAAGCCGCGCGCCGCGGTCAAGAGCGCCGGCGTGGTCGTCGGGCGGGTCGCCTCGATCGGCTTCGACGACGAGAGCTACCAGGCCAGCGTGAGCCTCGAGCTGCAGAGCGGCTACACCTTCCCGAAGGACAGCTCGGCCAAGATCCTCACCTCCGGCCTGCTCGGCGAGCAGTACGTCGGCCTGGAACCCGGGGCATCGGAGAAGCCGCTGGCCGCCGGCGACAAGATCAGCATGACCCAGTCCGCCGTGGTGCTGGAGAACCTGATCGGGCAGTTCCTCTACAACCGTGCCGCCGACAACAGCGGTCCCCAGGGAGGCCAGAAATGAATGCTGCAACGCTGACCCGTCTGCCGGCGGCCCTGGCCCTGGCGGCCACGCTGGGCGCCTGCGCGACGGCACAGAACCCCGACCCGCTGGAGCCGCTCAACCGCAAGGTCTTTGCCTTCAACGAGGCCCTGGACCAGGCGGTGGTCGAGCCCGCCGCGCGCGGCTACCGCGCCGTCACGCCGGAGATCGTCCGCACCGGCATCGACAACGTCTTCAGCAATTTCAAGGACCTCTGGTCCGCGATCAACAACGTGCTGCAGGGCAAGGGCGAAGCGGCCGGCAACGACTGGACCCGCTTCGTCACCAACACGACGATCGGCCTCGGCGGCCTGCTGGACTGGGCCACCCCGCTGGGCGTGCCGCGCCACAACGAGGACCTGGGCCAGACCCTGGGGCACTGGGGGGTCGGTCCGGGTGCCTACCTGGTGCTGCCCTTGTTCGGCCCGTCCTCGCTCCGCGATGCGGCCGACCTGCCCTTCACCACCTACTTTTCGCCCGTGGTCTTCACCGACAGCACGCTGGAAGCCGTCTCGGTCAGCGGCCTGCGCGTGATCGAGGTGCGCGCCCAGCTGCTGGACGCGGGCAAGCTGATCGACGACATCGCGCTGGACAAGTACAGCTTCGTCCGCAATGCCTACCTGCAGCGCCGCCGCAGCCTCGTCTACGACGGCGCCCCGCCCGACGCGCCGCAGGACGAGGAGCGCTACGACCTGCCGGCCAAGCCTTGAGGCTGCCTGTCCGCTGAACCTGGCGCCGCCTTCCCACTCTCACCGGCTCCGCCCGCGTCGCCGGGCCTGCACGACAAGGACTGCCCATGACCGTCTTCTCCCCCCTGCTGCGCTGGATCGCCCCGATGCTGCTGAGCCTCGGTCTGATGGGGCCGGCCGCCCAGGCCGACACCGGGGCGCCCGATGCGCTGATCAAGCAGCTGTCGACCTCGGTGCTCGACAGCATCAAGGCCGACAAGGGCATCCAGGCCGGCGATGTGCAGAAGGTGATGCTGCTGGTGGACCAGAAGGTCCTGCCCTACATCAACTTCCAGCGCATGACGGCCTCGGCCGTCGGCCGCAACTGGCGCCAGGCCAGCCCCGAGCAGCAGAAGCGCCTGCAGGAGGAGTTCAAGACCCTCCTGGTCCGCACCTACGCCGGTGCGCTGAGCGAGGTGCGCGACCAGACCATCGAGCTCAAGCCCCTGCGTGCCAAGCCCGAGGACACCGAAGTCATTGTGCGTTCCGAGGTGCGCGGCCGCGGCGAGCCGATCCAGCTCGACTACCGCATGGAGAAGGTCGACAGCGGCTGGAAGATCTACGACGTCAATGTGCTCGGCGTCTGGCTGGTGGAGACCTACCGTGCCAGCTTCGCGCAGGAGATCTCCGCCAGCGGCATCGACGGCCTGATCGCCAAGATGGCCGAGCGCAACAAGGCCCTTGCCAGCAAGCGCTGAGCCGCGGGGACCCGCCGTGCTGATGCTGCCCGAGACCCTGACCGAGGCCGAGGCCGAGGACGTGCTGCGCCTGGCCCGTCAGGCCCTCAAGCGCAGCCCGGCCGAGGAGGCCCTGCGGGTCGATGCCTCGGCCCTGGGTCGCTACGACTCCAGCGCCCTGGCCGTGCTGCTCGAAACCCAGCGCCTGGCGCGGGCCTGGGGTCGCGACTGCACGGTGGCCGGACTGCCGGCCCCGCTGGTTGAACTGGCGCGCCTCTACGGCATCGACGGCCTGCTCGCCCTGGCGGCCGGCCCGGTCGTCACCGGCCTGGAACCCGGCACGGCTTAGGATGAGGTTCTGCCGGCATGGGGCCGGCTTCCCGCCGCCGCCATGACCAGCCAGCTCGACCAGCTCAAGCGCCACACCATCGTCGTCGCCGACACCGGCGATTTCAGGCAGATCGCGGCCTATGCGCCGCGGGATGCGACGACCAACCCCTCGCTCATCCTCAAGGCGGTTCGCCAGCCCGACTACGCGCCGCTGCTCGCGCAGACCGTCGCGGCGCACCGCGGCGAGCCCCTCGATCTCGCGGTCGACCGCGTGCTGGTGCGCTTTGGCTGCGAGATCCTGGCCGTGGTGCCCGGCCGCGTGTCCACCGAGGTCGATGCCCGCCTGAGTTTCGACGCGGCCGCGACCCAGGCCCGCGCCGAGCGGCTGATCGCGATGTATGCAGCCGAGGGCATCGCCCGCGAACGCGTGCTGATCAAGATCGCCGCCACCTGGGAAGGCATCCAGGCGGCCCGTGCGCTGGAGGCCCGGGGCATCCACACCAACCTGACCCTGCTCTTCGCCTTCTGCCAGGCCCAGGCCTGCGGCGAGGCCGGCGTGCGGCTGATCTCGCCCTTCGTCGGCCGCATCCACGACTGGTACAAGAAGGCCGCCGGCCCGGCCTGGGATGCGGCGGCCCAGGCCGGCGTCAACGATCCCGGGGTGCAGTCGGTGGCGCGCATCTGGCGCCATTTCAAGGCCCATGGCGTCGCCACCGAGGTGATGGGGGCCAGCTTCCGCAACGTCGGCCAGATCCTTGCTTTGTCGGGCTGCGACCTGCTGACCATCGCCCCCGAGCTGCTGGCCGAGCTGCAGGCGGCACCGGCCGAGCCCGGGGCCGCGCCCGCGCTGGATGCCGCCACCGTGCCGCCCGCCACCGCGCCCGCGCCCCGCCTGGACGAAGCCGCTTTTCGCTATGCGCTGAACGAAGACGCGATGGCCACCGAGAAGCTCGCCGAGGGCATCCGTGCCTTCGCCGCCGACGCGGCCAAGCTCGACGCCATGATCCTCGCCCTCTGACCGCCCCGGCCCGTCCCGGGCCGCTGCCGACCCCGCCGATGCAGACGAACGACTCCTCCCTGCCGCCCCGCGGCGACCGCACCCCCGCCTGGTCCGAGCTGGCCGCCTTGCAGCACACGCGGGGTGCCGGTTTTGAGCTGCAGGCGGCCTTCGCGGCCGATCCGCAGCGTGCCGCCCGCTACACCGTCGAAGCGCCGGGCCTGCGCGCCGACCTTTCGAAGCAGCACTGGGACGAGGCCATCCATGCGCAGCTGCTCGCCCTGGCCGAGCAGGTGCAGCTGCCGGCCCGGCGGGCCGCGCAGTTCGCCGGGCAGATCGCCAACCCCACCGAAGGCCGGCCGGCCCTGCACATGGCGCTCCGCGCGCCGCGCGGTGCGGGCGGGCCGTTCGAGGCCGAGGTGCACGGCGTGCTCGATCGCCTGCTGGCCTATGCCGAGGGCGTGCGGGCCGAGGCCGATGCCGGCGTCGGCCCCGGCGGGCGGCCGCCGATCCGCCACATCGTCAACCTCGGGATCGGCGGCAGCGACCTGGGCCCGCAGATGGTCGTGCCGGCCCTGCGGGCGCACAGCCATCCGGGCCTGAGCCTGCACTTCGCCGGCAATGTGGACGGCCACGACCTGCTGCCCCTGCTGGCGCGTCTGAAGCCCGAGGAGACGCTGTTCATCATCGCTTCCAAGACCTTCACCACCCAGGAAACCATGGCCAATGCGCGGCTGGCCCGCGCCTGGTTCCTGGCCGAGGGCGGCCACGACATCGCGCGCCACTTCGTCGCGACCACCACGAACGTGAAGGCGGCGGCCGAGTTCGGCATCACCACCACCTTCGGCTTCTGGGACTGGGTGGGGGGGCGCTACTCTCTGTGGAGCGCCATCGGCCTGCCGATTGCCCTGGCCCTCGGCGAGGCCGGCTTCCGCGCGCTGCTGGCCGGTGCCCACGCGATGGACCGCCATGCGGTCGAGGCACCGCTGGCCGGGAACCTGCCGACCCTGCTCGGCCTGCTCGATGTCTGGCTGCGCAACTTCCAGGGCTGTCCCAGCCGCAACCTGGCGCCCTACCACCAGGGGCTGGCGCGTCTGCCGGCCTGGCTGCAGCAGCTGGAGATGGAAAGCAATGGCAAGGGCGTGGACCTGGCCGGCGAGCCGCTGCCTTTCGCGACCAGCCCGGTCGTCTGGGGCGAAGCCGGCACCAATGGCCAGCACGCCTTCTTCCAGATGCTGCACCAGGGCACGGACACGGTGCCGGTGGAGTTCATCCTTGTGCGCGAGCCTGCCACCGGCGTCGAGCGTCTCAAGCCCGCCACCGCCGCTGCCCTGGCCCCGCTGCTGGCCGAACAGCAGCGCATGCTGCTGGCCAACGGCCTGGCCCAGGCCCAGGCCCTGATGCTCGGCAAGACCGCCGAGCAGGCCCTGGGCGAGACCGTGCCGACCGCCGCGCCCGACCAGGCGCCGGAGCTGATCGCCCGCCACCGCCGCTTCCCCGGCAACCGGCCCAGCACCCTGCTGATGCTGGCGCGGCTGGACCCCTGGCACCTCGGCGCGCTGCTGGCGATGTACGAGCACCGCGTCTTCACCAGCGCGACGGTCTGGGGCATCAACCCTTTCGACCAGTGGGGCGTGGAGCTGGGCAAGAGCCTGTGCAATGCCCTGCTGCCGCGCCTGGGCAGCGGCGACACCACGGGCCTGGACGGCTCCACCGCCGCCGCGCTGGACTGGCTGCGCGGCTGAGCCGGGGCGCGGGCGGGGGCCGCTCGGCCCGCGCGCTGCGGATCAGGCGGCCTGCGGCGCGAGCCAGCGTTCGGCCAGGGCCAGCCAGAGCCGTGCGCCGACCGGGATCAGCCGGTCGTTGAAGTCGTAGCTGGGGTTGTGCAGCATGCAGGGCCCCAGGCCGTGGCCGGCCTCGCGGTGGCCGCCGTCGCCATTGCCCAGCACGAAGTAGGCGCCGGGCTTGGCCTGCAGGAAGAAGCTGAAGTCCTCGGCCCCCATGGTCGGCTCGAAGACCAGGGTGCGTTCGGGGCCAACCACCTCTTGCATCACCTCGCGCAGCAGGGCCGTCTCGGCCGGGTGGTTGACCGTCGGCGGGTAGTTGCGGTGGAAGGCGAAGTCGCAGCGCGCGCCCCAGGCCGCGCACAGGCCTTCGGCCAGTTCGCGCATGCGGCGCTCGATGAGGTCCAGCACCTCGGTCGTGAAGCTGCGCACCGTGCCCTGCAGCTCGCAGCGGTCGGGGATCACATTGCTGGCCTCGCCGGCCTTGAGCATCGTGACGGAGACGACACCGGTGTCGATGGGCCGCACATTGCGCGCGACGATGGTCTGGAAGGCCTGGATGAGCGCGGCCGCCACCGGCACCGGGTCGATGCCCAGGTGGGGCATGGCCGCATGGGCGCCCTTGCCGTGGATCGTGATGCTGAACTCGTTGCTCGACGCGAAGCAGGGTCCGTCGCAGACGGCGAAGCTGCCCTCGGGCAGGCCGGGCCAGTTGTGCAGGCCGTAGATGGCATCCATCGGGCAGCGCTCGAAGAGGCCGTCGCGCATCATCTCGCGCGCGCCGCCGCCGCCTTCCTCGGCCGGCTGGAAGACCAGGTAGACCGTGCCGTCCAGGCGTCCGGCCGCGGCCGCGTCGCGCAGCGGCCGCGCAGCGGCCAGCAGGGTGGCGGTGTGGCCGTCGTGGCCGCAGGCATGCATGCGGCCGGGGTGGCGGCTCGCATGCGCGAAGGTGTTGCGCTCGGTCATCGGCAGCGCGTCCATGTCGGCCCGCAGGCCCAGGCCGCGCGGCGAGCTGCCGCCCCGGATCACGCCCACCACGCCGGTCTTGCCCAGGCCACGGATCACCGGAATGCCCCAGCCTTCCAGCGTGCTGGCGACCCGCTCGCTGGTGCGCTCCTCCTGGAAGCTCAGCTCCGGATGGGCATGCAGGTCACGGCGCAGCGCGGTCAGGGCCGGCAGGTCCGCGTCCAGCGCGGCAAGCACGGGGTCGGGGGTGGACATGGTTCGCAGTTCGGCTGGAAGCTCGGTCATCGTAACCCCGGCCCGTGACCGCGGACCGGCGTGGGGCCGGACGGGGGCATGCCATCATCCCGGCCGCCATGCCCAAGCGACGGCTCACCCGACTGCTGCTGCTGGCGAGCCTGCCCGTGCTCGCCGGCTGCGAGACGGCGGGCTACTACGCGCAATCCATCGGCGGCCATCTGGCCCTGCTGCGGGCAGCACGACCCGTGCCCGAACTGCTGGCCGACCCGGCCACCCCGGCCGACTTGCGCGAGCGCCTGCAGCGCAGCCAGCAGATGCGCGACTTCGCGGTGCGCGAACTCGCCCTGCCGGACAACGCCAGCTACCGCCGCTACGCCGCGCTGGACCGCCCGGCCGTGGTCTGGAACGTGGCGGCCGCCCCGCCGTATTCGCTGGAGCTGCGCCGCTGGTGCTTCCCGGTGGCCGGCTGCGTCGGCTACCGCGGCTACTTCGACCGCGCCGCTGCCGAAGCCGAGGCCGCCCGCCTGCGCGAGGCCGAGGGCCTGGAGACGGTCGTCCTGCCGGTGCCGGCCTACTCCACCCTCGGCAAGCTGCCGGGCGACTGGTTCGCCGACCCGCTGCCCTCCACCCTGATCCGCTGGCCCGAGCCCGAGCTGGCGCGGCTGATCTTCCACGAGCTGGCCCACCAGCGCCTCTACCTGGGGGGCGACACGGCCTTCAATGAAAGCTACGCCACGGCCGTCGAGCGCCTGGGCGGTGCGCGCTGGCTGGCGGCCGAGGCCGGCGCCGAGGCCCGCGCAGCCGATGCCGCCTTCGAAGCCCGGCGGGAGGCCTTCCGCGCCCTGGTCGCCCGCTACCGCGCCCAGCTCGATGTGCTCTACCGCACCGGCGGCCCGACCGCGCGCCTGGCCGCCGACAAGGCCCGCCTCTATGCCGCACTGCGGGCCGAGCACGCTGCCCTGCGCGACGGCGCCTGGGGCGGCGACCGCCGCTACGACGCCTGGTTCGCGCGGGCGAACAACGCCCTGCTCGGCCTGCAGGCCGCCTACTTCGGCTGGGTGCCGGCCTTCGAAGCCCTGTTCGCGCGCGAAGGCCGGGATTTCGCGCGCTTCCACGCCGCCGTCGAAGCCCTGGCCGGCTTGCCGCCGGCCGAGCGCGAGGCCACACTGCGCGCCCTCATGCCGCCCGAGCCGGCGGCGCCCCTGACCCCCTGACCTGCAGCCCGGCCATGCCCGTCCTTCACATCCGCCGCTCCCATGCCCTGGGCCTGGACCGGGCCCGCGAACTGGCCGCCCGCTGGACCGCCGAGGCCGAGGCCCGCTTCGGCATGCGCTGCAGCCCGCAGCCCGGCGAGGGCGCCGACATCGTGCGCTTCCAGCGTTCCGGCGTGCAGGGCGAGCTTCGGGTGGCCGCCGACTGTTTCAGCCTGGAGGCCCGGCTGGGCCTGGTGCTGGGCGCTTTCGCGCCGCGCATCCAGGCTGAGATCGAGGCCAATCTCGACCAACTGCTGGCCGGGGAAGCCGGCCTGCCGCCCGCGACCCCCTGAGCAGGCCCGGCCGGGCCCGCTCAGCGCCGGTCCGGAAAGAAGTGGGCGACGCGCTGCCGGACCAGCTCGGGTTCCAGGGTGGCGTCGAAGCCGCTGGCGCCGCGCTGGCGGATCAGCGTGGCCCAGGGCAGGGTGTCGGTCTCGGCCTTCAGGCGGGCGTGGTAGTCGTCGAAGCGCCCGATCACCCGGGCCGGCACGCCCCCGACGATCGCGCCCTCGGGCACGTCCCGCGTGACGACGGCGCCGGCAGCCACGATCGCGCGCGGCCCGATCGACACGCCGCGCAGCACGATGGCGCCGTGGCCGATGAAGACATGGTCGTGCACGACGATGCGCCCGACGGCGTCGACCGCCTCGCCCCCGAGCTGCGAGAACACGGCGGCCGAGGCGTCATGCCCGATCAGGCTGCAGTCGGACAGCACCACATTGCTGCCGATCCAGACATAGGCCGGGTCGGTGATGTTCGCGCCGAGGTTGATGTGCACCCGCTCGCCGATGTGCCGCAGGCCGCCATGCGCCCGCAGGAACTCGACATGCTCCGGCACCGTGCGGACGGCGAGCCGGCGGTAGAGCGGGACGAAGCGGCCGTGGCGAAGGGCGAGATGGCGCAGGAGGCGTCGCAGCATGGGCTGGAAGGAAGCAGGGGGCGGGCCAGGCCAGCGAGCAGGGGATGGGCGGGGGCCTGGGGGCGGCGGCAGGCTCAGCGCAGCGCGTCCACCCGCTCGATGTACTGCTGCATCGCCGCCTCGGCGCTCAGGCCCTTGAGCTCGGCCCAGGCATCGAACTTGGCCCGGCCGACGAAATCGGCGAAGCCCGGCCGCTCGCCCTCGGCATCGCCGGCCGTGGCCTGCTTGTAGAGCGCGTAGAGCTGGAGCAGGGTGGCGTTGTCGGGCCGCTCGCTGAGTTGCTTGGAGGCGGCAACCGCCTGTTCGAAGAGGGTGCGCAGATCGGCCATGGGGCGTCCAGGGGTGGGGCAGGGCGGGCCCGGGCGGCGGATCCGCCGGGCTGCCGCTTTTACCACCGGCCGGCCCAGGTGGGCGTGCTCCCTAGAATCGCGGGCCCCACGTCCACCGGCCTGCCCTTTGTCTGCTGCCCTTTCCGCCGCCCTGCCGGCCCCGGCCTCGCCGCCTTCCGGCCATCCGGCGGTGCGTTTCGAGGGCGTCGAGAAGCGCTATGCGCGCCAGGGCGCGGCGCCGCTGCAGGCCTTGCAGGGGGTCAGCTTCGACATCCAGCCGGGCGAATTCTTCGGCCTGCTCGGCCCCAATGGCGCGGGCAAGACGACGCTCATCAGCCTGCTGGCCGGCCTGGCCCGGGCCAGCGCCGGTCGCATCGAGGTGATGGGCCACGAGGTGGTGAGCGACTACGCCGCGGCGCGCCGCGCGCTGGGCATCGTGCCGCAGGAACTGGTCTTCGACCCCTTCTTCAGCGTGCGCGAGACGCTGCGCATCCAGAGCGGCTACTTCGGCCTGCGCCGCAACGAGGCCTGGATCGACGAGTTGCTGGAGGCCCTGGGCCTGGCCGACAAGGCCGGCGCCAACATGCGCCAGCTCTCCGGCGGCATGAAGCGGCGTGTGCTCGTGGCCCAGGCCCTGGTGCACCGCCCGCCGGTCATCGTGCTCGACGAGCCGACGGCCGGCGTCGATGTCGAGCTGCGCCAGACGCTCTGGGCCTTCATCAGCCGCCTGAACCGCGCCGGTCACACCGTGCTGCTGACCACCCACTACCTGGAAGAGGCGGAGGCCCTGTGCCACCGCATCGCCATGCTCAAGCAGGGCCGGGTGGTGGCGCTGGACCGCACGGCCGCGCTGCTGGCCGGTGCAGCCCATCCGGTGCTGCGCTTCAAGACCGACGATGCGCTGCCGGCCGCCCTGGCCGCACAGGCCCGCGTCACCGGCCGCACGGTGCAGCTGCCGGCGCGCGAGGTGCACGGCATCGAGACCCTGCTGGCCAGCCTGCGCCAGGCCGGTGTGCGCATCGAGGACCTGGAGATCGGCCGCGCCGACCTGGAGGATGTCTTCCTCGGCCTGATGGCCGCGCAGGCTCCGGAGGCCGGCCGATGATCGCCGCCGTCCGCCGCGCCCTGGCCGGCGCCGCCCCCTTGTTCCGCAAGGAGCTGCTGCGCTTCTGGAAAGTGGCTTTCCAGACCATCGCCGCCCCGGTGCTGACCGCCGTGCTCTACCTGCTGATCTTCGGCCACGTGCTGGACGAGCGCGTGCAGGTCTTCGACGGCGTGGGCTACACCGCTTTCCTCATCCCCGGCCTGGTGATGATGAGCGTGCTGCAGAACGCCTTCGCGAACAGCTCGTCCTCGCTGGTGCAGAGCAAGATCACCGGCAACCTGGTCTTCCTGCTGGTCACGCCGCTGTCGCACTGGGCCTGGTTCGCGGCCTACGTCGGCGCGGCCGTGGTGCGCGGCCTGGTGGTGGGCGGCGGGGTGCTGTTGGTCACGGCCTGGTTCGCTCCGCTGCGCCTGGCCGAGCCGCTGTGGGTGCTGGTCTTCGCGCTGCTGGGGGCCGGCATGCTCGGCACGCTGGGCCTGATCGCCGGCCTGTGGGCCGACAAGTTCGACCAGATGGCGGCCTTCCAGAACTTCCTGATCATGCCCATGACCTTCCTGGCCGGCGTCTTCTATTCGGTGCACAGCCTGCCGGCCGCCTGGCAGGCGGTCAGCCACCTGAACCCTTTCTTCTACATGGTCGACGGCTTCCGGCGCGGCTTCTTCGGGGTCAGCGACGTGTCGCCCTGGCTGAGCCTGTGCATCGTCGCTGCGGCCTTCCTGGCCGTCGCCGCCCTCGCACTGCGCCTGCTGGCCCGCGGCTACAAGATCCGCCACTGAGGCGGTCCAGGCCCCCGCGGCGGGCCTCAGTCCTGGGGGGCGGGCTCCGGCAGGCTCAGGGCCTGCGGAAAGCCGAACAGACCGGCGATCGCCTGCTCCGGCGGCTGCAGCACCGCGCGGTTGTAGCGGGCGGACTGCAGGTTGAACGCCGCCCGGGCCTCGGCCAGCCGGCATGCGGCGGCCTGCGTGTCGCGGTCGGCCGGCGCCAGGGCCGGGTAGGCCCGGCGCAACAGCGCCAGCGCGCCGAAGGCCCGGGCCAGCGCGGCGTCGGCGGCGATCCAGCGGGCCATGCGGGCGGGATCCAGCGGGGCCTCGCGGGCCGCCTGCAGCGCTTCGTGCGCCTGCTGCCCGCAGGTGGCCACGGCATCCAGCCGCGCCGATTCGGCGGGCACGGCCGGCCGCAGGCGTGCTGCCTCGGCGACTTGCTGGTCGATCAGGCCCCGCGCCGCCTCGGCCACCGGCCCGAAGGCCGCCTGCAGCTGCCGGCGCAGGCGCAGCAGATGCAGCAGCGCACCGAGTGCCCAGGCCAGCACGCCGACGATCAGTCCGATCAAGAGCACTTCGATTGAGGCCATGGTTCTGCCGGGTCCGCCGCGTGGCGGGCAGTGGGTCCGGGGCGGCACTTTAAGTCGCGCCGGGCGGCCTGGCGCCCCCCATGCCCCCCGACCTTCGGGGCCTGCCTACAATCCGGGCATGGCCGATCCGACCCCCGAAGACGTCCAGCGCTACATCGCGCTGGGCCTGCCCTGCGCCCACCTCCAGGTCGAAGGCGACGGCCGGCATTTCTTCGCGACCATCGTCTCGCCCGAGTTCGAGGGCCTGAACCGCGTGGCGCGCCACCAGCGCGTCTACCGCGCGCTCGGTGACCGCATGCGCGAACAGATCCATGCGCTGTCGATGAAGACCCTGACCCCGGCGGAGTTCGACGCCGCCGCGGCCCACCCCACCCACCCCTGATTCCGGCCGCGCGGCCCGCGCGGTCCGGCAGGCGGTGCGCGCCTCCTGGCGCAGCCGCTTCCGGCGCGGGCCCGGCGGCTTTCCACGATGGACCAACTCCTGATCCGCGGCGGCCGCGCCCTCCATGGCGAGGTGGCGATCGCCGGCGCCAAGAACGCCGCGCTGCCCGAGCTCTGCGCGGCGCTGCTCAGCGCCGAGCCGCTGACCCTGGCCAATGTGCCGCGGCTGCAGGACGTGGCGACCATGCGCAAGCTGCTGGCCCACATGGGCGTGCAGGCCGAACGCCTGGATGATGACCGCTGCCCGGCCGGCGAATGCTGGCGCCTGGACGCCGCCGAGCTGCCGCGGCCCGAGGCGCCCTACGAGCTGGTCAAGACCATGCGCGCGGCCATCCTCGCCCTGGGGCCGCTGCTGGCGCGCTGCGGCCGGGCGCGGGTCTCGCTGCCGGGCGGCTGCGCCATTGGCTCGCGGCCGGTCGACCAGCACATCAAGGGCCTGCAGGCCATGGGGGCGACGATCCGCGTCGAGCATGGCTACATCGAAGCCGAGGCCCCGGCCGGCGGCCGCCTGAAGGGCGCCCGCATCACGACCGACATGGTCACCGTGACCGGCACCGAGAACCTGATGATGGCCGCCACCCTGGCCGAGGGCACGACGGTGCTGGAGAACGCGGCGCTGGAGCCCGAGGTCACCGACCTGGCCGAGCTGCTGATCGCCATGGGCGCGCGCATCACGGGCCATGGCACGCACCGCATCACCATCGAAGGCGTGGCGGCCCTGCACGCACCGGCGCAGCCGCACCGCATCATCCCGGACCGCATCGAGGCCGGCACCTTCCTGTGTGCCGTGGCCGCCACCGGCGGCGAGGTGCGGCTGCGCGGCGCCCGCGCCGGCCACCTGGAGGCGGTGATCGAGAAGCTGGCCGAGGCCGGCGTGGCGGTGGAGGCCCTGGGCACGCCCGGCACGCCGGACGAGGCCCTGCAGGTGCGCTCGCCCGGCGCCGCCGGCCTGAAGGCCGTGGGCTTCCGCACCCGCGAGTACCCGGCCTTCCCGACCGACATGCAGGCCCAGTTCATGGCCATGGACTGCGTGGCCGCCGGCACCGCGGTCATCACCGAGACCATCTTCGAGAACCGCTACATGCATGTGAACGAGCTGCTGCGGCTCGGCGCGGCCATCGAGATCGACGGCCACACGGCCGTGGTGCGCGGCGGCGCACGCCTGTCCGGCGCCACCGTGATGGCCACCGACCTGCGCGCCTCGGCCAGCCTGGTGATCGCCGGCCTGGTGGCCGAGGGCACGACGCGGGTCGACCGCATCTACCACCTGGACCGTGGCTACGACCGCATGGAAGCCAAGCTGCGCGCCCTGGGCGCGGACATCGAACGCGTGAAGGCCGGCGCGGCCACGGAGGACCTCGCATGATCACCCTCGCGCTCTCCAAGGGCCGCATCTTCGAAGAGACGCTGCCGCTGCTGGCGGCCGCCGGCATCACCGTCGGCGAGGACCCGGACAAGTCGCGCAAGCTCATCCTGCCGACCAACCAGCCGGACGTGCGCATCGTGATGGTCCGCGCCAGCGACGTGCCGACCTATGTCGAGCATGGCGGGGCCGACCTCGGCGTGGCCGGCCGCGATGTGCTGCTGGAGCATGCGGCCGGTGGCGTCGGCGCCAGCTCCGGCCTCTACCAGCCGCTGGACCTCAAGATCGCCCGCTGTCGCCTCAGCGTCGCCGTGCGCGAGGACTTCGACTACGCCCGCGCCGTGCGCCAGGGCTCGCGCATCCGCGTGGCCAGCAAGTACGTGCACCTGGCCCGCCAGCACTTCGCCGACAAGGGCGTGCATGTCGACCTGATCAAGCTCTATGGCTCGATGGAGCTGGCGCCGCTGACGGGCCTGGCCGATGCCATCGTCGACCTGGTCTCGACCGGGGGCACGCTGCGCGCCAACCACCTGCGCGAGGTCGAGAAGATCATGGACATCTCCTCGCGACTCGTCGTCAATGCCGCCGCGCTGAAGCTGCAGCGCGAGCCCATCCGCCGGCTGATCGAGGCCTTCGCCTCGGCCCTGCCGCAGGACTGAACCCCGGAAGGTCTGCCCGATGACTGCCCCTGTTGCGATCCGCCGCCTTGCCACCGCCGCCGCCGGCTTCGAGGCCGACTTCCAGCGCGTGCTGCACTGGTCGGCCGAGACCGATGCCGCCATCGAGGACCGGGTGGCCGAGATCGTCGAGGCCGTGCGCACGCGCGGCGACGCGGCGGTGCTGGAATTCACCGCCCGCTTCGACGGCCTGAACGCCGACAGCGTGGCCGCGCTGGAGCTGAGCCGTGCCGAGCTGCAGGCCGCCTTCGAAAGCCTGCCCGCCGTGCAGCGCACTGCGCTGGAGGCCGCCGCCGCCCGCGTCCGCCGCTACCACGAGCGCCAGCTCGAAGCCTGCGGCCGCAGCTGGAGCTACCGCGACGAGGACGGCAGCCTGCTCGGCCAGAAGGTCACGCCCCTGGACCGCGTGGGCATCTATGTGCCGGGCGGCAAGGCCGCCTACCCGAGCAGCGTGCTGATGAACGCCATCCCGGCCCAGGTGGCCGGGGTCGGCGAGATCGTGATGGTCGTGCCCACCCCGCGCGGCGAGAAGAACCCCCTGGTGCTGGCCGCCGCCTATGTGGCGGGCGTGCACCGCGCCTTCACCCTGGGCGGCGCGCAGGCCGTGGCGGCCCTGGCCTACGGCACGGCCACCGTGCCGCGGGTGGACAAGATCACCGGCCCGGGCAATGCCTATGTGGCCAGCGCCAAGCGCCGCGTCTTCGGGCAGGTGGGCATCGACATGATCGCCGGGCCCAGCGAGATCCTGGTGCTGGCCGACGGCAGCACGCCGGCCGACTGGGTGGCGATCGACCTCTTCAGCCAGGCCGAGCACGACGAGCTGGCGCAGAGCATCCTGCTCTGCCCCGATGCCGCCTACCTGGATGCGGTGCAGGCCGCCATCGACCGGCTGCTGCCCAGCATGCCGCGCCAGGAGGTGATCCGCGCCAGCCTGGAAGGCCGCGGCGCGCTGATCCAGACCGCCTCCATGGAAGAGGCCTGCGCCTTCAGCAATCGCATCGCGCCCGAGCACCTGGAGGTGTCCAGCGCCGAGCCGCATCGCTGGGAGCCGCTGCTCAAGCATGCCGGCGCCATCTTCCTGGGCGCCTACACCAGCGAGAGCCTGGGCGACTATTGCGCCGGCCCCAACCACGTGCTGCCGACCAGCGGCACGGCGCGTTTCAGCTCGCCGCTGGGCGTCTACGACTTCCAGAAGCGCAGCAGCCTGATCGAGGTCAGCGCGGCCGGTGCCGCCGTGCTGGGTCCGATCGCCGCCGAGCTGGCCTATGGTGAGGGCCTGCAGGCCCACGCCCGGGCCGCCGAGCTGCGCCTGCCCGTGGTGCCGCCGCAGCGCGGCTGAGCCCGGTCTGCCGTCCCCCCCGCGAGAGCCCCCATGAGCCGCTACTGGAGCGATGTCGTCCACCGCCTGACCCCCTACGTGCCGGGTGAACAGCCCCGCATCGAGGGCCTGGTCAAGCTCAACACCAACGAGTGCCCCTACGGGCCCAGCGAGGCCGTGCTGGCCGCGATGGCGGCGCAGACGGGCGAGGCCCTGCGCCTCTACCCCGACCCGCAGTCCAGCGCGCTGCGCGAGGCCATTGCCGCCCACCACGGCCTCAAGCCCGCCCAGGTCTTCGTCGGCAACGGCTCGGACGAGGTGCTGGCCCATGCCTTCCTCGCCCTGCTCAAGCACGAGGCGCCGCTGCTGCACCCGGACATCTCCTACAGCTTCTACCCGGTCTATGCCAAGCTCTATGGCATCCAGACCCGCGAGCTGCCGCTGGCCGAGGACTTCGGCATCCGGGTGGACGACTACCTGGCCATCGCCCGCGAGGGCGGGGCCGGCGGCATCATCTTCCCCAACCCGAACGCGCCCACCGGCATGGTCCTGCCGCGGGCCGAGATCCGCCGCCTGCTCGAGGGCGTGCCGGACGCGCCGGTGGTCATCGACGAGGCCTATGTCGATTTCGGCGGCGAATCGGCCGCGGCCCTGATCGACCACTACCCGCAGCTGCTGGTGACCCGCACGCTGTCGAAGTCGCGCGCGCTGGCCGGCCTGCGGGTGGGCTATGCGCTGGGCGATCCCGCCCTGATCGAGGCGCTGATCCGCGTCAAGGACAGCTTCAACTCCTATCCGCTGGACCGGGTGGCCGTCGCGGGCGCGGTCGCCTCCATGCAGGACGAGGCCTGGTTCGCCGCCACCTGCGCGCGCATCGTCGCCACCCGCGAGCGGCTCGGCGCGGCGCTGGCCGACCGTGGCTTCCAGGTCCTGCCCTCGGCCGCCAACTTCGTCTTCGCCCGCCACCCCGGCCATGCCGGTGCGGCCCTGGCCGCCGCACTGCGCGAGCACAAGGTGCTGGTGCGCCAGTTCCCGCGGCCCACACGCATCGCCGATTTCCTGCGCATCAGCGTGGGGACCGAGGCGCAGACCGACGTCCTGCTGGCCGCGCTCGATCGCGTGCTGGCAGCCGCCTGATCCCTCTTTCCGCGAGTCGCCCGCCATGAGCAGCCCCCCCCGCACCGCCTCCGTCCAGCGTGACACGAAGGAGACGCAGATCCATGTGGCCGTCAACCTCGACGGCACGGGCGAGGCCCAGCTCGCCACCGGCATCGGCTTCTTCGACCACATGCTCGACCAGATCGCCCGCCACGGTCTCATCGATCTCCGCATCGACGCGAAGGGCGACCTGCACATCGACGGCCACCACACCGTGGAGGACGTCGGCATCACCCTGGGCCAGGCCTTCGCCAAGGCCGTGGGCGACAAGCGCGGCATCCGCCGCTACGGCCATGCCTACGTGCCGCTCGATGAAGCGCTGTCGCGCGTGACCATCGACTTCTCCGGCCGGCCCGGCCTGCACATGGACGTGAGCTTCACCGCCGGCAGCATCGGCGGCCTGGACACCCAGCTGGTCTTCGAGTTCTTCCAGGGCTTCGTCAACCATGCCGGCGTGACCCTGCACATCGACAACCTCAAGGGCCACAACGCGCACCACCAGTGCGAGACGATCTTCAAGGCCTTCGCCCGCGCACTGCGCTTCGCGCTGGAGATCGACCCCCGCGCCGTCGGCGTCATTCCTTCCACCAAAGGCAGCCTCTGATGGGACGCGTCGCCGTCATCGACTACGGCATGGGCAACCTGCGCTCCGTGTCGCAGGCCGTGATCCATGCGGCCCAGGCGCTGGGCGGGGCCGCGCCCGAAGTGATCGTGACGGCCGACCCGGCGGCCGTGCGTGCCGCCGACCGCGTCGTGCTGCCCGGCCAGGGCGCGATGCGCGACTGCATGCGCGAGCTGCGCGAGGCCCACGACGGCGAGCTGCTGGCCGCCGTGCGGGAGGCCGCCGCCAGCAAGCCGCTGATGGGCGTGTGCGTCGGCATGCAGATGCTGCTCGACCATTCCGAGGAGCAGGACACGCCCGGCCTGGGCCTGATGCCCGGCCGCGTCCTGCGTTTCCGGCTCGACGACGCGCTGCAGCCCGACGGCAGCCGCTACAAGGTGCCGCAGATGGGCTGGAACCGCGTGCGCCAGCACGCGTTCCAGGGCGGTGCGCCGCACCCGGTCTGGGCCGGGGTGCCCGACGAGGCCTGGTTCTACTTCGTGCACAGCTACCACGCCGCGCCTGCCGATGCGGCCCACACCGCGGGCAGCACCGAGTACGGCGCGCGGTTTACCAGCGCGGTGGCCCGGGATAATATTTTTGCGACCCAGTTCCACCCCGAGAAGAGCGCGGCACACGGCCTGGCCCTCTACCGCAACTTCCTGCGCTGGCGTCCCTGAGACCGGCCCCCGCGGTCCGTCTGTCCCCGATCCCTTCCCTCGAACCGGCCATGCTCCTGATCCCTGCCATCGACCTCAAGGACGGCCGATGCGTCCGCCTGCAACAGGGCGACATGAATGTCTCCACCACCTTCGGCGAGGACCCCGCCGCGATGGCCCGTCGCTGGGTCGATGCCGGCGCGCGGCGCCTGCACCTGGTCGACCTGAACGGCGCTTTCGCCGGCAAGCCGGTCAACGAGCCGGCGATCAAGGCCATCCTCAAGGAAGTGGGCGAGGAGATTCCGGTGCAGCTCGGCGGAGGCATCCGCGACCTCGACACCATCGAGCGCTACCTGGACGGCGGCCTGAGCTACATCATCATCGGCACCGCCGCGGTCAAGAACCCCGGCTTCCTGCGCGATGCCTGCACCGCCTTCGGCGGCCACATCATCGTCGGCCTCGATGCCAAGGACGGCAAGGTGGCCACCGACGGCTGGAGCAAGCTGACCGGGCACGAGGTGGTCGACCTCGCGAAGAAGTTCGAGGACTACGGCGTCGAGGCCGTGATCTACACCGACATCGGCCGCGACGGCATGCTGACCGGCATCAACATCGAGGCCACCGTCAAGCTGGCCCAGGCCCTGACCATCCCGGTCATCGCCTCGGGCGGGCTGTCGAACCTGGCCGACATCGAGGCGCTCTGCGCCGTCGAGTCCGAAGGGGTGCAGGGCGTGATCTGCGGCCGTGCCATCTACACCGGGGCGCTGGACCTGGCCGTCGCCCAGCAGCGCGCCGACGCGCTCAACGGCGGCCCCACCGCCTGAGCCACCGCGGGCCGGGGACGGCCCGCGTCCGCCCGCCCGGGGGCGGGGTGGCGGCAGCTTCAGGCGCCCGCCAGCACCCGCGTCAGGCGGTCCAGGTTCTGCTCGTTGGCCGGCAGCACGAGGTCGCGTACGGCCAGGGCCGTCTCGACCTCGTCGAAAACCTGTTGCCACGTCAGCCGTGTGCCCTCCGCCTCGGCCTGCAGCGTCACCTGCAGCGTGAAGCGGGGCACGCTCTCGTGGCGGATCGTTACCTCCCGGCCCGGCTGCAGGCGCAGGAAGCGGTTGTGGTTGGCCCAGGATCGGCCGTCCGGGCCGTGCATGGTGAAGCGCCAGTCGCCGCCTTCGTGGAAGGCGAAGTGCTCGAACACATTGCGGAAGCCTTCCGGCCCCCACCAGGCCGCCAGCAGCCGCGCGTCGGCGAAGGCGCCGTAGACCCCCTCCGGCGGGAAGGGCAGGCTCCGCCCGGTGTGGAAGCTGCGGGCCGCCAGCGTGGCTGCATCGTCCGCGGGATCGACGGCGGGGCGCGCCGCAGCGTCCGTGCCCGCACGGTGGCGGTCGTTCGGGCCGCTCGCGGCGCCGAGGGCATGGGGTGAGGCCAGGTCGCGCATCGGAAGCTCCGGAAGGGGCGAGGGCTGCATGCTGCGGGGGCTGCCGCGGCGATGCAAGGCCTTGATCGCCGCGATCAAGACGACCCGGCCGGCTGCAAGGTCCCGGCAACACCGGCCTTCCTACAATCCCGTCCATGTTGGCCCAACGCAGTCTCAAGACCCTCACCCGCGCCGTCGGCGTCGGCCTGCACAGCGGACAGCGGGTCGAGTTGACCCTCCGGCCCGCGCCGGTGGACACCGGCATCGTCTTCCGGCGGGTCGACCTGCCGGTGCCGGTGGAGATTCCGGTCACCGCCACCTCGGTCTGCGACACGCGGCTGGCCTCCACCCTGTCGCCCGGCGGCGATCCGGGCGCCCCCAAGGTGAACACTGTCGAACACCTGATGAGCGCCTGCTGCGGCCTCGGCATCGACAACCTGATCATCGACATCACCGCCGAGGAAGTGCCCATCCTCGACGGCTCCTCGGCCAGCTTCGTCTACCTGCTGCAGAGCGCCGGCGTGCAGGGCCAGGCCGCGGCCAAGCGTTTCCTGCGGGTGAAGAAGCCGGTGGAGGTGCGCGAGGGCCAGGGCGCCGGCCTGAAATGGGCCCGGCTGGAGCCCCACCATGGCTACAAGCTGGCCTTCGAGATCGACTTCGACCACCCGGCGGTGGACGCCACCGGCCAGCGCGTCGAGTTCGATTTCGCCCGCGGCGACTACGGCCGCGACATCGCCCGCGCCCGCACCTTCGGCTTCACCAAGGACGTGGACATGATGCGGGCTCGCGGCTTGAGCCTGGGCGGCAGCATGGACAACGCCATCGTGGTGGCCGACCGCCGCGTGCTGAATGCCGACGGCCTGCGCTACGACGACGAGTTCGTGAAGCACAAGATCCTCGATGCGATCGGCGACCTCTACATCGCCGGCAAGCCGCTGCTGGCCGCCTACAGCGCCTACAAGAGCGGCCATGCGCTGAACAACAAGCTGCTGCGTGCGCTGCTGGACGACCCCGAGGCCTGGGAGATCGCCTCCTTCGAGCGCGAGGCCGATGCGCCGCGCGGTTTCGCGCCGGCCGTGGGCTACCCCAGCGCCGCCTCGGCGGACTACGGGCGCTGAGCCACCCGGCCGCGCCCCCACCGCCCCCATGCTGATCGCCCGCCTCGTCGTCGGCCTGCTGCTGCTGGCCGCCATCCTGTGCTTCGGCGTGGCCATCGCCACCGGCCAGCCGGTCTGGCGCCAGCGCGGAATCGTCATCCTCAAATGGACGATGCTGGCCGGCCTGGGCTTCTTCGGCGTGCTGTTTCGGGAGCGGCTGGTCGTGATGCTGTGAAGCGGCGCTTCGCTACACTCTCAACACTCACGAAAAACGGTTCACCGGTCTGGCGCTGAAGCCTCGGCCCCGGGGCGGCTGGATCACCCAGGGGGTTTGTCGTGCAATGGGCCAATGTGAAGTCCTACACCGAGCTGCTGGGCTGGTCGGGGTTGGCGGTCGGGGTTTTCGGCAAGCTCCGGGGACGCAAAATCCGGCACCGGGTCGACCGCCCGGACTGCCGGCATCCGCTGTGGCTTCGGCTGCCGTCGTCGGACCTTGACGCCTACCGCCAGGTCTTCGTCGACCATGAATACGCTTTCAAGGTCGAGCGCGAGCCTCGCGTGATCGTCGATGCCGGGGCCAACATCGGCCTAGCCTCGCTGTATTTCGCCAACCGCTATCCCGGGGCGCGGATCATCGCCATCGAGCCGGAGCGTCACAACTTCGACACGCTCTGCGCCAACGTCCGCGCCTACCCCAACATCACCCCGCTGCGTGCGGCGCTGTGGAACCGGGACGAAGCCATCGACCTGGTCGATCCCGGGCTGGGCGACTGGGGTTTCATGACCGATGGCGGCGGCGCGTCGGCCGACCTTCGGCACCGGCGCTTCGACGTGGTGCCCGGCATGACGGTGGACCGCCTCATGAAGGACCACGGGATCGCGTGCATCGACATCCTCAAGATGGACATCGAAGGCGCCGAACGCGAGGTCTTCCTCGATCCCAGCCCGTGGATCGGCAAGGTCAACGCCATGATCGTCGAGTTGCACGAGCGGCTGAAGACGGGCTGCGAGGACAACTTCCACCGCGGCGCCGCCGGCTTCGATCGGCAATGGCGGCGGGGGGAGAACGTCTACGTCAGCCACGCCGGCTTCATGGCGCCGGTGGTCTGAAGGCCCGCCCTCAGTAACTCCGCCCGCCCCGGTACTGGCTGTGCGCGCGCCGCGTGAGCGGCGTGACGGCGGAGGTGGCGGCTTTCGCCGTGCCGGCGTGGGCGTGGGTGATGGCCCGGCCCAGGCGTCAGCGGCGCCGGAGCCGGGCAGGCCCAGCAGGTGCATGACCATGTGCTGCACCTGCGCCTTGCGGGTCTGGCCGCTGTCGACGATGGCCTTCTTCAATTGTTGCACCGAGGTGTATTCCGTCACCGGCAGCCCGCGCCCGACCAGCACCGCCAGCGCCGCGCCGCGCGCCTGGCCGCCATGCTGATCGCCCGCCTCGTCGTCGGCCTGCTGCTGCTGGCCTCCATCCTCTGCTTCGCGATGGCGATCGGCACCGGCCAGGCCGTCTGGCGCCGCCGCGGCCTGGTCATCCTGAAATGGACGCTGCTGGCCGGGCTGGGCTTCTTCGGCGTGCTCTTCCTGGAGCGGCTGGTGGTGATGCTCTGAGCCTGCGGGCGCGGCAGGCGAGGCCGGGGCGCCCCGGCTTGCCCTGAGCGCCTCCGGGGGAAGGCTCAGTAGCTCCGTCCGCCGCGGTACTGGCTGTGCGCCCGCCGCTGCAGCGGGGTGACGGCGGCGATCGCCGCCTGCGAGCTGCCGACATGCACATGGGCGATCGCCAGGCCGAGCGCATCGGCCGCATCCGGCCCCGGCAGGCCCGGCAGCTTCAACAGGTGCATGACCATGTGCTGCACCTGTTCCTTGCGCGCCTGGCCGGCGCCGACCACGGCCTTCTTCAGCTGGGCCGAGGTGTATTCCGACACCGTCAGCCCGCGGCTGACCAGGGCCGCCAGCGCCGCGCCGCGCGCCTGGCCGAGCAGCAGCGTGCTCTGCGGGTTCACGTTGACGAAGACGATCTCCAGCGCGGCCTGCTGCGGCTCGTAGCGCGCGACGATCTCGCTCACGCCGTCGAAGATCAGCTTGATGCGCCCGGGCAGATCGCCATTGGGCAGGCTGTCGGTGCGGATGGTGCCGCTGGCCAGGTAGCGCAGCGTTGCGCCCTCGGCCTCGATCACGCCGAAGCCGGTCGTGCGCAGGCCGGGGTCGATGCCGAGGATGCGGGTGGCAGGCATGGGCTCAGCGTCCGAGGCTGAAGTACCAGCGCACGGCATGGAAGAAGACCGGCGCGGCAAAGCAGAGCGCGGCCATGCGGTCGAGCAGGCCGACCGCGCCGGTGACCGTCCCCAGGCCCTCGGCCCCGGGCGGCGCGGCGGCCACGCGGTGGCCCCAGTGGCGCACGCCGGCATCGCGCTTGAGCGCCTGCATCACCAGCTCGCCGAGCAGGCCGCTGCCGGCCGCGATCAGGGCCAGGCTCATGGCCTGCAGGGGCTTGAAGGGCGTGGCCCAGTACATCAGCGCACCCGCCAGGCCGGCTGCCAGCGTGCCGCCGGCCCAGGCCCGCCAGCTGAAGCGGCGATCGATCTGCCGCACCACCGGCCGTCCCGGCAGGCGTCGGCTGGCCCAGCCCTGCACGATCTGCCCGAGGCCGACGACCACGACCAGGAAGAAGACCAGGAAGGCCCCTCGCCCCCCGTGCCGCGGAAAGTTCAGCAGCAGCAGGGCCGGCGTGTGCGACAGGCCGTAGACACAGACCATGATGCCCCACTGGATCTTGGCATTGCGTTCCAGGAAGCGCTGCGGATCGCCGGCCAGTGCGCTCGCCACCGGCAGCGCGAAGAAGGCATAGACCGGAATCATCACGCTGAACAGGTCGAAACGACGGGTGCCCACCAGCAGGTACTGCAGCGGCAGCACGAGGAAGAAGGCCAGGATCAGCGCCCGGTGGTCGCTGCGCCCGGTGTGCATCAGGGTGATGAACTCGCGCAGGGCCAGGAAGCTGAACAGGCCGAAGAGCAGGGTGGCCCCCAGCGGTCCGCCCAGCCAGGACAGCCAGAACAGCAGGCTGCCGATCCAGACCGCACGGAGGTCGCGCTGCAGGCCGGCCAGGCTCAGGCGCTGAGCCGGGCGTGGATCGGGCCGCAGGCTGCGGACGAGCAGGGCGAGGCTGGCCAGGATCAGCAGGCCGAAGACGATCAGGAAGAGCAGGCCGGTCTGCTGGCTGGCACTGAGCTCGCGCAGTTCCCCCATGGCGACCTCAGGGGCTGGCCGGCCGCAGGGCCAGCACGGCGGCGCGCGCGCGCGCCAGGAAGTCGCGCTTGTCCTCGTCCTCGGCCGGCGGCACCAGCGGCGCACCGAAGCTGACCGTGCACAGGATGGGCACCGGCACGACCTCGCCCTTGGGCATCACGCGCTGCACGTTGTCGATCCAGGCCGGGATCAGCACCGCCTGCGGGAACTGCCGGGCCAGGTGGTAGAGCCCGGTCTTGAAGGCCTGCGGTTCGCCGAGGTTGCTGCGCGTGCCTTCGGGGAAGATCACCAGCGAATCGCCGGCGCTCAGGGCCTCGGCCAGCGGTTCCAGCGGGTCCTGGTCCTCGCTGCGGCTGCGGCTGACGTAGACGGCGCGGAAGACTTCGCGGGTGATCCAGTGCTTGAGCGGCTGGGTGGTCCAGTAGTCTCGGGCCGCGATCGGCCGGGTGCGGCGGCGCAGCTCGCGCGGCAGCGCACACCAGATCAGCACCCAGTCGAGGTGGCTCTGGTGGTTGGCAAAGTAGATGCGCTGCTCGTCCTTCGGCACGCAGCCCAGCCAGTGGCCCTGGGCCCCGGTGACCAGGCGCGCGATGAAGGACAGCAGCCAGCCCGCAAGGGCGGCAAGCCCGGTGTTCATGCGCTGCATGCTAGCGGCCGGGCGGGCCTGCCCGGCCCCGCGGCGGCCCGGCTTGACGGCCGGGCCGGGACCGGGCCGCCGGTCCGACTCAATGGCGGAAGTGCCGCACGCCGGTGAAGACCATGGCCACGCCGCGCTCGTTGGCCGCGGCGATGACTTCCTCGTCGCGCATCGAGCCGCCCGGCTGGATCACGGCGCTCGCGCCGGCGTCGGCCAGCACGTCCAGGCCGTCGCGGAAGGGGAAGAAGGCGTCGCTGGCGACCACCGCGCCCTGCAGGCTCAGGCCGGCATGCTGGGCCTTGATGCTGGCGATGCGCACGCTGTCGAGCCGGCTCATCTGCCCGGCCCCCACGCCCAAGGTGCGGCCGCCGCCGCAGAAGACGATGGCATTGCTCTTCACGAACTTGGCCACCTTCCAGGCGAAGAGCAGGTCGGTGATCTGCGCCGGCGTGGGCTTGCGCGTGGTGACGACCTTCAGGTCGGCCGCAGCGATGACCGCGTTGTCCGCGCTCTGGATCAGCAGGCCCGAGCCGATGCGCTTGACGTCCTGCGCGTTCTGGCCGCGTGCCCAGGGCGTGGCGCCGTCACGCTGCACGGCGTCGAGCGGGATCTCCAGCACGCGGGTGTTGGCCTTGGCCGCCAGGATCTTGAGCGCCTCGGCGCTGTAGCCGGGGGCGATCAGCACTTCCATGAACTGCTTGCTGACGGCTTCGGCCGCCGCCGCATCCACCGGCACGTTGAAGGCGATGATGCCGCCGAAGGCCGAGGTCGGGTCGGTCGCGAAGGCGCCGGCGTAGGCCGCGGCCGCCGTCGCCCCCAGGGCCACGCCGCAGGGGTTGGCGTGCTTGACGATCACGCAGGCGGGGCCGTCGCTGGCGCCGTCGAAGGCCTTGACCGCCTCCCAGGCCGCGTCGGCATCGGCGAGGTTGTTGTAGCTCAGCTCCTTGCCCTGGTGCTGCTTGGCCGTGACCAGCGAGCCGGGCGCGGGGTGCAGGTCGCGGTAGACGGCGGCCTGCTGGTGCGGGTTCTCGCCATAGCGCAGGTCCTGCAGCTTGACGAAGCGGCCGTTGCTCTGCGCGGGGAAGGCGCTGCGGGCCGGCACGGCGGCGTCGTCCGCCGGGAGATCGATCGCCGAGAGGTAGTCGCTGATCGCCGCGTCGTAGTTGCTGATGCGGTTGAAGGCGGCCACGGCCAGGGCGAAGCGGGTCGCGCGCTGCACGGCGCCGTGCGCGCGCAGCTCGGCCAGCACGCCGGCGTACTGGCCGGCGTCGGTCAGCACGGCCACGTCGTTCCAGTTCTTGGCGGCGGAGCGCACCATGGCCGGGCCGCCGATGTCGATGTTCTCGATCGCGTCGCCCAGGGTGCAGCCGGCCTTCGCCACGGTGGCCTCGAAGGGGTAGAGGTTGACGACCAGCAGGTCGATCGTCGCGATGCCGTGGGTGCTGAGCGCGTCGCGGTGCGCGGCCAGGTCGCGGCGGGCCAGCAGGCCGCCGTGGATCTTGGGGTGCAGGGTCTTGACGCGGCCGTCGAGCATTTCCGGGAAGCCGGTGTGTTCGGCCACTTCGGTCACCGGCAGGCCGGCTTCGGCCAGCAGCTTGGCGGTGCCGCCGGTGGACAGCAGCTTGATGCCCAGGGCGTGCAGGCCCTGCGCAAGGTCGACGATGCCGGTCTTGTCGGAGACCGAGAGCAGGGCGCTGAGGTGCGAGAGGTTCATGGGGTTCAGCCGCGCGGGCCGTCTTGCTTGATGAGCTTGTGCTGCGCCAGCTTGCGGCGCAGGGTGTTGCGGTTGATGCCCAGCCACTCGGCGGCCCGGGACTGGTTGCCGTCGGCCTGCTGCATGACCACGTCCAGCAGCGGCTTCTCGACGACCTCCATCACCATGTCGTACACGTTGTGCGGCTCGGCGCCGCGCAGGTCCTTGAAATAGCCTTCCAGGCTGTCGCGGATGCAGCCTTCGATCGTCTTCTTGTTGCTCATGGCTCAGGCCGCGGCGCAGGCGGCGGCAGGCAGGTCGTCATGGGGGGCCGCAGTCTCGGGCGGCCTCTCGGGCTCGGGCGCCGGCAGCCGCGGGTGGCGCTGCGCGAGGGCCTCGAAGTAATCCCGCACGGCGGCCTGCTGGGCCGCGGCGGTGTCGATGCGATTCATGCGGTCGCGGAAGTCCGCGCCGCCCGGCAGGCCCTTGACGGCCCAGCCGATGTGCTTGCGCGCGCTGCGCAGGCCGGCGGTCTCGCCGTAGAGGCTGCAGTGGTCGACCAGGTGCTCCAGCAGCCAGTCGGCCACCTGGCGCGTCGCCGGCGCCGGCCGATGGCAGCCGGTGGCCAGGAAGTGCGCGATGTCGCCGAAGATCCAGGGCCGGCCCTGGGCGGCGCGGCCGATCATGATCGCGTCGCAGCCGGTGCGGGCCAGCACCTCGCGGGCGCGCTCCGGGCTGTCGATGTCGCCATTGGCCACCACCGGGATGGACAGCGCGCGCTTGATGGCGGCCACGGTGTCGTGCTCGGCCTCGCCGCCGTAGCCCTGCTCGCGCGTGCGGCCATGCACGGTGACCATGGCGATGCCGGCGGCCTCGGCCTTGCGGGCGATCGTCAGCGCATTGCGGCCGCTGGCGCTCCAGCCGGTGCGCATCTTCAGCGTGACCGGCACGCCGTGGGGGCGCGCAGCCTCGACCGTGGCCTCGACGATGCGCAGGGCCAGATCCTCGTCCTGCATCAGGGCCGAGCCTGCCCAGACCTTGCAGACCTTCTTGGCCGGGCAGCCCATGTTGATGTCGATGACCTGGGCGCCGCGGGCGATGTTGTAGCGGGCCGCCTCGGCCATCTCGGCCGGGTCGGTGCCGGCGATCTGCACGGCGATCGGCGCGCTCTCGCCCTCGTGGTTGGCCCGGCGCGAGGTCTTCAGGCTGTCCCACAGTTCGCGGCGCGAGGTGACCATCTCGCTGACCGCATAGCCCGCCCCGAGCCGCTTGCAGAGCATGCGGAAGGGCCGGTCCGTGACGCCCGCCATGGGGGCCACGAAGAGGCGGTTGGGCACCGTGATCGGGCCGAGGGCGAGGGGAGCGGTCACGGGCGCCTGCTGAAAAAGGAGGCAGAGTATAGCCACGGGTTTCTGCGGATCCGGGGCCGCAAAGCACGGGCGCGCCGGCCGGCTCCGGCACACTGCGCGGCATGGATCTGCCCGCCCTGGCCCTGCTGCCCACCGACCCGATGGGCTACCTGGCCGGGCTCTCGCAGGCCCTGAAGGCCCTGGCCGCCGGGCCTTCGGCCGCGGCGCCGCTGCTGCTGGGCCTGGGCCTGCTGGCCCTGCTCTCCGCCACCCTGCTGCCGGGCGGCTCCGAGCTGGCCCTGCTGGCCCTGGTGCAGCTGCGGCCCGAGCTGCTGCTGCCCGCTTTCCTGGCCGCCAGCCTGGGCAACACCGCGGGCGGTGCGATCAGCTGGGCCATGGGCCGCGGCCTGGCGCGGCTGCTGCGTCCGGCGCGCCAGGCCGCGGCCGAGCCGTCCGCTGCGCTCGAGCCCACCGAATCGCCCGCCCGCCGGCGCGCACAGGCCCTGCTGGCCCGCCATGGCGCCAAGGCCTGCGTGCTGAGCTGGCTGCCGCTGGTCGGCGACCCGCTGTGCGTGCTGGCCGGCGCCCTGCGCCTGCCCGCAGGGCCCTGCCTGGCCTGGATGGCCCTGGGCAAGGCCGGCCGCTATGCACTGCTGTTGACGCTGGCGCCCGGCGCCTGAAGCGGGCGCGGCCGTCACGGCCGCGCCCCGGGGCAACCCTAGAATTTGCGACCTTCCCCCCACCGGCCGACCTCCGCCATGAGCAGCACCCCGACCCCCGAGCTGGCCGCCATCGCCCCGCGCGACAAGGCCGAGATCCTGGCCCAGGCCCTGCCCTACATCCGCAAGTTCCACGGCAAGACCATCGTCATCAAGTACGGCGGCAACGCCATGACGGACCCGGCCCTGCAGGCCGACTTCGCCGAGGACGTGGTGCTGCTCAAGCTGGTCGGCATGAAGCCCATCGTCGTGCACGGCGGCGGCCCGCAGATTGACGATGCCCTGGCCAAGATCGGCAAGAAGGGCACCTTCATCCAGGGCATGCGGGTGACCGACGAGGAGACGATGGAAGTCGTCGAGTGGGTGCTCGGCGGCGAGGTGCAGCAGGACATCGTCGGCCTGATCAACGCCGCCGGCGGCAAGGCCGTGGGCCTGACCGGCCGCGACGGCGCGATGATCCGCGCCCGCAAGCTGAAGATGCTCGACAAGGACGACCCGAGCAAGGAACACGACATCGGCCAGGTCGGCGAGATCGAGTCCATCGACCCGAGCGTGGTCCAGGCCCTGCAGGACGACCAGTTCATCCCGGTCATCAGCCCGATCGGCTTCGGCGAGCGCAACGAGAGCTACAACATCAACGCCGACCTGGTCGCCAGCAAGCTCGCCACCGTGCTGCGCGCCGAGAAGCTGATGCTGCTGACCAACACCACCGGCGTGCTCGACAAGGCCGGCAAGCTGCTGACCAATCTTTCGGCCCGGCAGATCGACGAGCTCTTCGCCGACGGCACCATCAGCGGCGGCATGCTGCCCAAGATCGCCGGCGCGCTGGATGCCGCCAAGAGCGGCGTCAACGCCGTGCACATCATCGACGGCCGGGTGCCGCATGTGATGCTGCTGGAGGTGCTGACCGATGGTGCTTTCGGCACCATGATCCGCTCGCATTGAGCTACCGCGCCGCGCAGGCGGGTGGGCGCGCCCGGGCGGCGGCGCCCGGCACGCCGCCGGCCTACGGCACGCCGCCGGCCTACGGCACGCCGCCGGCCTACGGCGCGCCGCCGGTCGAGCCGACCGCCTGGCCACGCCGGCCGGTGTGGTTCTTCGACCTCGACGACACCCTGCACGACGCGACGCTCGCGGCCTTCGGCCCGCTGAATGGCGCGATGACCGACTACCTCCAGGCCAGCCTGGGCCTGGACCGCGCCGCCGCCGACGCGCGCCGCCGGGCCTACTGGCAGCGCCACGGCGCCACCCTGCTCGGCCTGATCCGCCACCACGGCACCGACCCGCATCACTTCCTGGCCGAGACCCACCGCCTGCCCGGCCTGGAGGCCCGGCTGCGCCGGCCGCGCAGCGATGCGCAGGCCCTGGCGCGGCTGCCGGGCCGCAAGTTCATCCTGACCAACGGGCCGGCGGCCTATGCCGCGCGGGTGCTCGGCAGCCTGGGCTGGCGCGGCTTCGAGGCGGTGATCGCGATCGAGGCCATGCGCGTCTTCGGCCAGTGGCGACCCAAGCCCGACGCCCGCATGCTGCGCCACCTGCTGGCGCGGCTGAAGCTGCCCGCGCATCGCGCCGTGCTGGTCGACGACACGCCGGGCCACCTGCGCGCCGCGCGCCGCGAAGGCTGGCGCACGGTCTGGATGCAGGGCTACCACCGCCCGCAGTCGCCGCGCCTGAAGCGCCTGCGGGCGGGGCCGCCAACCGTGCCGGCGGGCTCGCCACCGCCCACGGCCTGGCAGCGCCCGGGCCGAAGGCCAGCCCATGTGTGTGCCAGAATTTCAGGCCTCAACCGCTTGCGTGCACTCACTTTCCATGGCTGACACCCCCGACCTTCCGCCGGCCGACAGCGGGGCTTCGCCCGTGCCTGCCGACGCACCGGCGTCGGGGCGCAAGCGGCCCAAGCCGGGCGAGCGGCGCATCCAGATCCTGCAGGCCCTGGCCGCCATGCTGCAGGAGCCGGGCGCCGAGCGCGTGACCACCGCCGCGCTGGCGGCCCGGCTCGGCCTGAGCGAGGCGGCGCTCTACCGCCACTTCGCGAGCAAGGCCCAGATGTACGAGGGCCTGATCGAGTTCATCGAGTCCAGCCTCTTCGGCCTGGTCCAGCAGATTGCCGACCGCGAGCCGGATGGCACCCGGGCCGCCGCACGCATGGTGGCCGTGCTGCTGCAGTTCGGCGAGCGCAACCCCGGCATGGTGCGGGTCATGGTCGGCGATGCCCTGGTCACCGAGCATGCGCGGCTGCTCGTGCGGATGAACCAGTTCTTCGATCGTCTCGAATCGCAGTGCCGCCAGGTGCTGCGCGCGGCCGCCGAGGCCGCCGGCTCGCCGACGCCGACGGTCGACGCCCAGCTGCGCGCCGCGGCGCTGATCGCCCTGGCCCAGGGCCGGCTGCAGCGTTTTGCGCGCAGCGACTTCCGCCGCCTGCCGACCGAGCAGCTCGACGCCACCCTGGCCCTGATCGCCCGCTGAGACCGGGGTCGCGATGGAACTGGCCTGGGGCGGCGAGACCCTGCTGCTGCGCGCCGACCGCAGCATTTGGCTGCCTCGGCACGCCACCCTGCTGGTGGCGGATCTGCATGTCGGCAAGGGTCAGAGCTTCCGCCGCCTCGGCGTGCCGGTGCCCCAGGGCAGCAGCGTCGAATCGCTGGACCGCCTGAGTGCCGCGCTGGCCGAGACCGGTGCCCGTGCGCTGATCGTGCTCGGCGACCTGCTGCATGCCGCCGCAGCCCGCGATGGCCCGGCCGGTGCCGCCCTGGCGGCCTGGCGGGCTGCGCATCCCGATCTGGACCTCACCCTCGTGCGTGGCAACCACGACGACCGCGCTGGCGACCCGCCGGCCGCCCTGGGCTTTGCCGTGGTCGACGAGCCCTGGCCGCTGGGCGGCCTGGCCCTGGCCCATCATCCCCGGCCGCAGCCCGGCCGGGCGGTGCTGGCCGGCCACATCCACCCCGGCCTGCGCTTGCGGGCGGCGGGCGAGTCGCTGCGTCTGCCCTGCTTCCACTTCGATGTGCGCCGCCAGGTGGGCCTGTTGCCGGCCTTCGGCGCCTTCACCGGCCTGCACACCGTCCAGCCGCGGCCGGGCGACCAGACCGTGCTGATTGCCGGCCCGGCCCTGCGCCGCTGGCCGCCCGCTGGCGCCTGAGCGGCCCGCGCCTGCGGCCGGCCAGGCAGGGCGCTGGCTACACTGCCGCGCACCTTGGAACCCCCTGTCCGCGCGACCCTGCCGATGTCCGATCTGAATGCCCTGATGGCCCGTGCCGAAGCCCTGCTGGTCCGGCTGGAAGGCCTGCTGCCGCCGCAGCTGCAGGCGCCGGACTGGTCGGCTGCCCACGCCTTCCGCTACCGCCGCCGGCGTGGCGCCGCAGTGCTGGAACCGGTGCGCCATGCCGCCACCATCCAGCTCGACGAGCTTCAGGAGATCGATGCGCAGAAGGAGCGCCTGGTGCGCAACCTGGCGCAGTTCGTCGCCGGCCGCGGTGCGAACAATGTCCTGCTCAGCGGCGCGCGTGGCACCGGCAAGAGCTCGCTGGTCAAGGCCGCGCTGAACGCCTTCGCGTCCCAGGGCCTGCGGCTGATCGAAGTCGACAAGGCCGATCTGGTCGACCTGCCCGATCTGGTCGACCTGGTGGCCGAGCGGCCCGAGCGCTTCATCCTGTTCTGCGACGATCTCAGCTTCGACGAGGGCGAGTCCGGCTACAAGGTGCTGAAGTCGGTGCTCGATGGCTCGATCAGCCAGCTCAGCGATAACCTGCTGATCGTCGCCACCAGCAACCGCCGCCACCTGCTGCCCGAGCAGATGCGTGACAACCTGGCGGCCCGCCACGACGCGAACGGCGAACTGCACCCCGGCGAGGCCATCGAGGAGAAGGTCTCCCTGTCCGAGCGCTTCGGGCTGTGGATCAGCTTCTACCCCTTCAGCCAGGACGAGTACCTGGCCGTGGTCGCCCAGTGGCTGGCGCACTTCGGCCTGGATGCGGCAGCGGTTGAGGCCGCCCGCGGCGAGGCCCTGGTCTGGGCGCTGGAGCGCGGCTCGCGCTCGGGGCGCGTGGCCTGGCAATTCGCCCGCGACCATGTCGGGCGCCTCCGGTCATGAGCCTGCCCGAGCCGACGGACCGGGTGCCGGTCGACGTGGCCGTCGGTCTGCTGTTCGACGCGGATGGACGTTTCCTGCTGTGCTCGCGGCCGCAGGGCAAGGTCTACGCCGGCTACTGGGAGTTTCCAGGCGGCAAGCTGGAGGCCGGCGAGACGGTCGAGCAGGCTTTGCGCCGTGAGCTGATCGAGGAGATCGGCGTCACCATCGGCCCCGTCGAGGCCTGGCGCGTGCACCTGATGGACTACCCGCATGCGCGCGTGCGGCTGCACTTCTGCAAGGTGCGCACATGGACGGGGGATTTCGAGATGCGGGAGGGCCAGCAAATGGCCTGGTCCCGCTTGCCGGTGCAGGTGGCACCGGTGCTGCCCGGCACGCTGCCGGTGCTGGAGTGGCTGGCCGAGGAGGTCTAGGACGCCTGAGTCGCGTGCTCCGGGCTCAGCGCTCGCGCCATTCCTCGTTTGTTGCGTGTGGTTTCGGGTGAGGCACAGCCGCATCGCAGGTCGTTGCCGAAGCTGAGGCCCGTAGTGGCTTGAGGCCATGAGGCACTGTCTCTCGAGTTTCGAACCAGCCCGCAGCATGCCCCTCTGCCGTCATCGGCATCGCGTGGTCATCGACGGCCCATCCCGGGGGCAGTTGATGCGGCATCCGAAAGCGAAACTTCATGTCAAATTCCGACTGAAATAGTTTCTCGGAGTGTGCATCCGTGTTGCGGGTTTTTACGTATCAGAAGAGCCCCTCTGACGGGGGCGGGGCAGTGAGGCTCTCCGGCTCGGTGCGAGGCTGACTCGCGGACACACGGTAATCGCCATTAGCCCAGGCCCCCAGGTCAATCTGGCGGCAGCTCTCGCTGCAGAAGGGGCGCCAGGGGTTCTCCGGTGCGAACAGGCTCGGCTGCCGGCAGTGCGGGCAAGGGACCTGAAGCGGCTTGCGGGGCAGGGCGGTACCACTCATCCGCACAGGCTCAGTTCGAAGCTGGTGTCTTCGGTCGCGGGCCGCAGCCGGCCCTCGGCGTCTTGCCGCATCAGCCGCACCGAGACCAGCAGCCGATGCCCGCTGATCTCGGGCACCAGCTCCAGTTCGTGCGGCAGCCGCAGCCTCAGCAGCTGGAAGCTGCGGTTCTGCGGCAGGCTCTGCTGGAAGTGGCCGCCCGGCGCGGCCACCATGTGCGGGTGGCCGGACTCGCGCACCATGCCGAGCACCAGGCCGAGGGCGTCCACCCAGGGCTGCAGTGTTCGCGTCCAGCGCAGCAGGTCCTGCCGGCGGCGTTCCGCCGGGCCCTGCTGCCAGGCGTAATAGGCTGGCAGGTCGAAGCTGCAGGTGCCGCCGGGGATGGTGATGCGGCTGCGGATGCTCATCAGCCAGTCGTCGGCATTCAAGCTCTGGCCGGCCTTGCCGCTGGTCTGCTGCAGGGCGGCGTGGCAGCTGTCGATGCGCTGGATGAAGGCTTCGAGCCGGCCCTCGGCAATCGCGGGATTGCCGCGGAACTGGGCAAGTTGCGCGCGGTGGCGGTCCATGTCGCGCAGCAGGTCCGTCTTCAGGTCCGCCCGCGCCGCCACCTCGATGATCTCGAACAGCGCCGCCAGCGCATGGTGATGATCCAGCGCGTCCTCGCGCGCCATCAGCGTCGCGAGCCGGCCGCAGAGATGCTCCAGCCGCAGCAGGGTGCGGGTGCTCTCGTTGAACGGGTATTCGTAGAGGATCAAGGCCAGCCACTCCGCGGACATGCGGCAAGGGATTGTTCCACAGCGCCCCGGGTTCACCCGGGGGCGTGCGCGCCTTCGCCAGGGGGGGGCGGGCCGAGCCAGCGGGTCCACAGCGCCTGCACCGCGGCGTCGAGTGCGGCCGGGTCCTCGCTGGCGTTGTCGATCACGGCATCGGCCACGGCCAGGCGCGCGGCCCGGCTGGCTTGCTGGGCGATGACGGCTTCCACCTGCGCGCGCGGCCAGCCCGAGCGGGCCATCGTCCGCTCGATCTGCCGCTCGACCGGGCAGTCGATCACCACGATGCGATCGAGCTGGGGTCGCCATCGGGCCAGCTGCTCGACCAGCAGCGGGATTTCCAGCACCTGCACGGCCCCGGCCGGTGCAGCGGCCATCGCCTCCTTCAGCGCCGTGCCGATGCGCGGATGCAGCAGGGCCTCGAGTTGCTCTCGAACGGCTGGGTCGGCGAAGGCCCGGGCCCGCATCGCCGCCCGGTCCAGGCCACCTTCAGCATCCAGCACCTCGGGTCCGAAGGCCCTGCGCAGCGCGTCGATGGCCGCCCCTCCAGGGGCGGTCAGGGCCCGGGCGACTGCATCGGCATCTAGGCAGTGCGCGCCCAGCGCGGCCCAGGCCGCGGCGGCGCGGCTCTTGCCGCTGCCGATGCCACCGGTCAGGCCGATCCGCAGACCCCTCATGCCCAGCCCATCCAGCCGCTCACCCGCTGCGGGCCGGCGTAGAGCACCAGCAGGCCGGCGCCGGCGAGGAAAGGGCCGAAGGGCACGTAGCGGCCCTCGCGCAGCTGCCCGCCGGCCTTCAGACCCAGGCCGACCAGCGCGCCGATCAGCGAGGCGGCCAACACCACCGGCAGCAGCATGGCAGGCCCCAGCCAGGCGCCGAGCGCGGCCAGCAGCTTGAAGTCGCCCGCGCCCATGCCGTCTTTGCCGGTGACCAGCTTGAACAGCCAGAACACCGTCCACAGCGCGCCGTAGCCGGCCACCGCACCCCACAGGGCCTGGTCCAGCGGCAGGGTCCAGCCCAGCGCAGCGACCACCAGGCCGGCCCACAGCAGGGGCTGGGTCAGGCTGTCGGGCAGCAGGGTGGTGTCCCAGTCGATGCCGGCCGCGGCGATCAGCACGGCCACGAAGCCGGCCCAGGCCAGCAGCACTGGATCGGCACCGAAGCGCCAGGCCAGGCTGGCGAAGAGCAGGGCCGTCAGGCCTTCGACCAGCGGATAGCGCGGGCTGATCGGCCCGCTGCAGGCCGCGCAGCGGCCGCGCAGCCGCAGCCAGCCGATCAGTGGCAGGTTCTCGTGCCAGCGCAGCACGTGGCCGCAGTGCGGGCAGTGCGAGCCGGGGCGCAGCAGCGAGAGCGGCGGGCCATCGTCTGGCGCCGACAGTTCAAGCAGCTCGGCGCTTTCGCGCCGCCAGTCGCGCTCCATCATCTGCGGCAGGCGGTGGATGACGACATTGAGAAAACTGCCAATCAGCAGGCCCAGCAGGCCGAGCACCGGGGCGCTGAGCAGCAGGTCGAGGAAGGTGTCGGAAGGCATCGGAACGGTGAGGGGTCAGACCACCTGACCCAGCTTGAAGATCGGCAGGTACATCGCGACAACGATGCCACCGATGATCGTACCCAGCACGACGATGATCACCGGTTCCAGCAGGCTGGACAGGGCCTTGACGGCCTCGTCGACCTCCTGCTCGTAGAACTCGGCAGCCTTGCCGAGCATGTGGTCGAGCGAGCCGGCTTCCTCGCCGATCGCACTCATCTGCAGCACCATCACCGGGAACACGCCGGTGGCGTGCATGGCCGGCGTCAGGGCGGTGCCGGCGGCCACCTCGCGCTGGATCTGCTGCGTGGCCTCGCGGTAGACGGCATTGCCCGAGGCACCACCGACCGAGTCCAGCGCCTCCACCAGGGGCACACCGGCCGCGAACATGGTCGAGAGCGTGCGCGTCCAGCGCGCGATGACCGATTTGTTGATCAGCGGCCCGAAGATCGGCAGCTTCAGCATCAGACGGTCCATGACCCGCTGCATGGCCGGCGAACGCTTCCAGCTCTGCAGGAAGAAATAGCTGCCCAAGCCCAGCGTCCCGAAGATCAGGTACCAGGATTCGACGAAGACATCGGACATCGCCATCACGGCCAGCGTCGGTGCCGGCAGGTCGGCGCCGAAGTTGCCGAAGACCTCTTTGAAGGCCGGAATCACGAAGATCATGATCACCGCCACCACCACGAAGGCCACCAGCAGCACGGCCAGTGGATAGACCAGCGCCGACTTGATCTTGGCCTGCAGGGCGAGTGTCTTCTCCTGGTAGTGCGCCAGGCGGTCCATCAGGGTGTCGAGGATGCCTGCGGCCTCGCCGGCCTCGACCAGATTGCAGTACAGCGCGTCGAAGTGCATCGGATGCTTGCGGAAGGCATCCGACAGGCTGGTGCCGGTCTCGATGTCGGCCTTCAGGTCGGCCAGCAGCTTGCCGACCCGGGGCTTGGCGCTGCCGCGGCCGACGATCTCGAAGCTCTGCAGCAGCGGCACACCCGCGCGCATCATCGTGGCGATCTGGCGGGTGAAGATCGCGATGTCCTTGGCCTTGATGCGGCCGCCCTGTGGGCTGCGCCGCCGCCGCAGTTTCTGCACCAGGATGCCCTGGCGCCGCAGGCTGACCTGCACGGCCATGTCGCCGATCGCGCGCATCTCGCCGCGTACCAGCTTGCCGCTGCGGTCGCGGCCTTCCCATTCGTAGAGGTGGTCCCGCTCCGCAGACTTGCGGGGGGCCGGGCGGGCAAGGGGGCGCATCGCGGCAGACCGGCTATTCGTTGGTGACCGAGATCACTTCCTCCAGGGTCGTGACTCCGGCGCGGACCTTCAGCAATCCCGACTGACGCAGGTCGCGCACGCCTTCCTTCTGGGCCTGGCGGGCGATGTCCTGCGCATGGCCGTGAGCGAGGATGATCTTCTGGATCTCGTCTGAGATCGGCATGACTTGATAGATGCCGGTGCGACCCTTGTAGCCATTCGTGCAGGCTGCACAGCCGACCGCCCGATAGGGCCGCCAGCGCCCGTCGAGTTCCGTCTCGCGGAAGCCCGCGCGCAGCAGGGCCTCACGCGGGTAGTCGGCCGGCGCCTTGCACTGTTCGCAGAGCTTGCGGGCCAGGCGCTGCGCGGTGATCAGGATCACGCTGGACGCGATGTTGAAGGGCGCCACGCCCATGTTCAGCAGCCGGCTCAACGTCGTCGGTGCGTCGTTGGTGTGCAGCGTGCTCATCACCATGTGGCCGGTCTGCGCGGCCTTGATCGCGATGTCGGCGGTTTCCAGGTCGCGGATTTCGCCGACCATGATGATGTCCGGGTCCTGGCGCAGGAAGGCACGCAGCGCCACGGCGAAGTTCATCCCCGCCTTCTCGTTGACATTGACCTGGTTCACGCCCGGCAGGTTGATCTCGGCCGGATCTTCGACGGTCGAGATGTTCACGCCTGGCTGGTTCAGCAGGTTCAGGCAGGTGTAGAGCGAGACCGTCTTGCCCGAGCCCGTCGGTCCGGTGACCAGCACCATGCCGTAGGGCCGGCGGATCGCGGCCAGCAGGCGCTCGCGCTCGTCGGCTTCGTAGCCCAGCGCCTCGATGCCGAGCTTGGCACTGGACGAGTCCAGGATGCGGATGACGATCTTCTCGCCGAACAGCGTCGGCAGCGTGCTGACGCGAAAGTCGATGGCCTTGCGACCGAACTTCAGCTTCATCCGGCCGTCCTGCGGCACGCGGCGCTCGGCGATGTCGAGCCGGCTGATGACCTTGATGCGCGAGGCCAGCTTGTCCTTGATGGCCAGCGGTGGCTGGGTGATCTCGCGCAGCTCGCCGTCGATGCGGAAGCGCACGCGGTAGTTGGTCTCGAAGGGCTCGAAGTGCAGGTCCGAGGCCCGTGCATTGACCGCATCGATCAGCATCTTCTGCAGGAAGCGCACGACGGGCGCGTCCTCCACCTCGCTGCTGGTCTCGGAGGCCTCGGGCCCGGGGCGCTCCTCGGCGATGTCAAATTCGATCTCGCCGACGGTCAGTGCGTCGATGGCCTCGTTGGCGCTGGTGGTCTGGTGCTCGATCAGGCGCAGCAGCTTGTCGTGCTCGACGATCACCCATTCGGGCAGCAGCTGGGTGGCGAACTTGATGCGCTCGGCGGCTTCCTGGCTGGTCGGGTCGGCGGCTGCGATGAACAGGCGGTTGCCGCGGCGGCTCAGCACCGCCACCTGGTACTGCGTGCTCAGTCGGGTGTCCAGCACCTGCTTCGGCAGCTTCTGCGCATCGACCGCATCCAGGTCGAGCAGCGGGATCGCCAGGGTCATCGCAAGCGTGTGCGCGATGTCGGAAGCACTGATCGCGCCCTGGGCGATCGCGGTGGCGACGAAGCCCTGGTTCTGCTCGCGCGCCATGCGGACCAAATGCTCGGCCTGTGCGGAAGTCAGGCGTCCGGCATGCACGAGCACGCGGGCGGCACCGGACAGCATGCTGCGCGCAGCTTCGGCCGCGGCGGGAGCGGGGGAGGGAACCATGGCGTGTCGATCATCGGCCTGGACCCTCTGGGTGTAAGGCCGGAACAACGCGGCTGCATTCCCCCTGCTTGGCGGCTTGGCGAGCGCCTCGCGAAAGGGCGCTGCGCAACAAGGGCACTGCGCCTGGATGCAGGTGGAGGACGAAGGGGGCTTGGTCTCGTGCCGCAACCTTCACAGACCGCGGGCACACGACTTCCTCAAGCAGGCGATGGATCGACCTGTTCGGGAACGCGTCGAAAATATGGTCGGGGTGAGAGGATTCGAACCTCCGGCCTCTACGTCCCGAAAAACAAGCTGCGGCTCCAGGAGCCCGGGCCCGGCGGGCCTGCCCTAGAAGAATCAACAGCTTAGCACACCCCTTCCATCGCTTTCCACCCGTTTCCACCCCCTTCCATTCGCTGGATTTGGCACAGATTTGGCACAGAAAATTTAGCCCGAACACGCCTGTTCTGAGCTTCCGTTCTTCGTCAAATCAAGGACTTATACGCGCGGAGGTCTCGGGCCAACTTTGTCGATGTTCAGCGCGAGGAGCTGGGCCCATCCCTCGGCAGAGCCCTGGCGCTCGGCACCCGGAGTCCGCCGGACCTCCCAGTAGCCCTTCCAGTACGCCGCCAACTCGCGCTCGGCGGCCTGCACTCCGGGCTCGGCAAGGAAGGACTGGCAAGCCTTGCGCAGGCCAGGCAGGATGCAGTAGCTCGGCCAGGCCAGCTCGGCGAAGGTCGCCATGTCCGACCGCACAAGCCGGTAGCCTGATTCACCCTCAGGCAAGGCCTTGTTGTCGTTGAGCAGGAAGGCGCGCAGCACCGGCAGCGTGAAAAGCGCCGTGGCCAGCTCGCGCCGAAACTCATCCGGCTTGTCCTCGGCAAAGGCGACGAACGCCCGTGTTGCCGCCGCTGTCAGGCCAGGCTCGTTCGAGATGGCCTTGAGCGAGCGCCGGGTAGCTGCCACCTCGCCCTGTTCCAGCAACAGGAAGGGCAGTGCGTAGCGCACGCCCAGGTTGTCACCGGGATTGAGCCGCAGCATCTTGCGCGCCACCTTCGCGGCGGCGTCGCTGGCACCCCGGTCATGATGCAACTGCATCTGCAGCCACAGCAGCCGGTGATAGAACCTGTTGCCCAGGTGACCCCAGAGGATGCGTCCTTTGAAGCCCTTGGGTATCAGTGCCTCGGCCTGGCGCACCGCCGCGTTGGCGGTGGTCAGCGCCTGCGGCTCGCCGGCTTCCTTCTGCATCCAGGCCAAAGCCAGGCCAGCCTGCAGGAAGCCGGGCTGCATGGCCATGGTGGCCTCGACCCAGCTGCGGGCGCGCTTCTTCTGTGCCTTGGTGAACCCGTCGTAGCCCTGCCAGTTGTCGTCGAGCTGTTCAACCAACTGGCGGCAGGCGGGGCTTTCCTCGAAGCAGCCGCCCAGGCCGCCCTCAGCATCCTGTTCGTGCACGGCGAATCGGTACAGCGGTGCATTGGCGTCCAGCGGGCTGCGCTGCCGCACCTCGCGCCAGCTTCGACCAGCGCACAGCCCGGCGGACACTTGGTCCAGCACCTTCTGCTTGGGTGCGTCGGTCAGCATGGCCAGCGTCTCACCCAATGCCTCGAACGCATCCAGCTGTGCGGAAGGCATCGTGACTTCGGCCTCTGCCCTGGCCGCGAGTACGACGGCAGTACTCAGCGCATCCAGCCAGCCCGCAGGCAGTGGCCCAGGTGCGAAGTCCGCAGCTCGGCCCAAGTGGGCGCTCAGGTGGTGCCAGGACGGAAACCGCAGCGCCTGCGCCATCGCGTCCAACGCGCGGCTGTGCGGAATGTCGGCCGCCTTGGCCAGCAGCTTGGCGGCGAACTTGATGCGCGCATCCAACCGTTCGACCTGCTCTACCGGCTCCCGGTTGAACCAGAAGGCCTCGGCGGCGAGGTCGAGGGCATGGGCAGCCCGGTCGAACGCCGGACTCGGGGTGTACTTGGGTGCTTCAGACACGGGCTCTCCCGGCAGGCTCAAGGCAGACGGTCCGCTCGCCCAGCGCCTGCGAAGAGGTGTCTGGTCGGTCAATTCACTTGGTGATGTCGCTGGGGCTGCTTCTCCGATGCGGACGGAAGGCGCGCGACAGGCACCAGCCTGCAGGGTACACGATGCGCCGCCATGGCTCGAGCTGGCCCTGGATGGCGAGCCGCGCAGCCGGCTGGAGAACAACTTTTTCGAAGCCGCCCCTAAAGCTGGCAGTGTTCGTGCCGACAACAGTCAGTGGTGGTCCCTTCACCGGGATTGCTGCTGCCGTTCTTTCACAACCTGACCTTCAAAACACTCCAACGAGTCGTACGTTGGGGGAGAGCTTGCGTCTGGGCCTTCATCGGCTCAGGTGCGGTGCGTCCCGGTTAGTGCTTCGTGCCGCCGAAAGGCGGCCGACCCGCGGAGGGTCCGTCCCGCAAGGGACATCCATCCCCATTAACCCGACCCACGTCCGCTGGACGGGGGCTACGAAAAACAGGACCTCAAATGAAGAACATTCTCAGCACCAACGGCACTCCCCTGACCCAAAGCAGCACGACCACCCCGGGTGGTTACGTGCCGCTGGGCGTGAGCGGCAAGAAGTTCACTGTGCTCTCGCTCCTGGATAACAAGGTCCATCACCTCAGTCCGTCGGACCTCAAGGAGATGGAACTCAAGTCCGTTTGTGGTGCGCTGTGGTGCGACGAGAACTACAGCGTGTACGACGCCAAGAAGAAGACCAGCGCGTTCAACTATCGCTGGTTGGCCAACGACATCATGGCCGAATGCCAGGCACTGGGGCCGTACTCCGAGCAATCGGAACGTGGCACCGGTGTGTGGCAGTTGGACGAGACGCGCCTCATCGTCAACGGCAGTCAGCTGTGGACGTCGGACGGGACCGTGTTGCAGCATGGCGTTCACGATGGTCGGGTCTACCCGGCCGTCGGGGAGGTTGAGTTCGACATGGGCACCGAGCCGGCGACAGATGGCGAGGTGCGATTGGTCTCGAAGCTCTTCGGTTCACTGAACTGGGTGCATCCCATGGCGGAAACCATTCTCTTGGCCTGGGTGTTCGTCGCGGTGGTCGGACCGGCATTGCGCCGCCGGCCACACGTTCGCGTGACCGGTCCGCGCGGTTGCGGCAAGTCAACAGTCCTTGACGTTCTCAAGGCGCTGCTGGGAGTCCTGTACAGGGGATTCACCACACCTCCGACTGAAGCTGGCCTTCGCCAGACGCTGGCGGAGCGGTATTGCTGCTGTGCCATCGACGAATTCGAATACGACCCCACCGTAAGTCATCACAAGGCGGCACTCGTGCTGGCGCGTGGCGCTTACAGCATGGGGGAAGAGGACGAAGGAATCGCGCGTGGAACGGTCTCTGGTACCCCCATGAAGTTCCGGGTGACATCACCCATGCTGACGGCGGGCATCCAGCCCGGTCAGCTCGAAGCAGCTGACGCCTCCCGCTGGGTGGTGTTGGAAGCGAAGGAGCTGGCAGGGGCAGCGACGACACCCATCAACCCGCAGGCCTTGGCCGAAGTCCGAGCAATCGGGCCGAAGCTGAAGCGTCTCGCGGTCAGCCGTTGGGGTGTATTCCAGGCGAGCCTGGTGGTGGTGCAGCAACGCATCATTGCCAGTGGCGGTGATAGCCGTATGGCTGACACCGTCGGCACACTGCTTGCAGCCTACTGGGCAATGGTGTCTGCCATTCCGGCAACGGAGGCGGACGCTGACGTGCTGGTGGAGATGTACGGTGTCAAGTCTCAAGTCGATGAACACAAGGTCAGCGACGAAGAGATGTGCTTGGAAGCGTTGACCAGCAAGGTCGTTCGGTTCAATGTGACCGTGGACGACGTGCTGGTGACCCGCCAGCTGTCCATCGGGCAGGCGGTCGAGGCGGTCTGCAAGGACCCCACGAATCAGCCCGATATCGTCATGCGTTTGGCCCAGATGGGTCTGCGCGTGGCGTGTGTCAAGGGCAGTTGGCTGCTGTACGTTGCAAACTCACCGGTGCACCAGGAGCTCCGCAAGGTGTTCAATGGAACGAAGTGGGCAGCGGGCGGGTGGTCGCTGATTCTGAGGCGGCTGCCGGGGGGTGAAGAGCGCACCCAACGCATCGGGGCGGGTTTCCGTCCCTCGAAGGTCACGGTGATTCCGGTCCCGCAGCATCTGCTGCCACCGGAAGGAGAGGACGAACTGCCGCTGGCGGCGTGAGTTGCCAGCTGAAGGGGGCGGGCCTGAAAGGGTCCGCCCTTTTCTTTTTCTCGCTGGCGTTACCCTGGTTACCTCTTTGGAGGGATAGAGAGGGTCAGTGCTGGTAGCGCGAGATGGCCGGCCAATCAAGCTCTGCGGCCGGGTCTGCCAGGCGCTCATGATGTCGGTGGAGCGCGACCTCAACCTGCGCATCCACCGCATCGCGACAGGCGAGGTACCAGCGTGCGAATGTCCCGAACACGGCGTCGCGCTGCCACACGTCTTCCGGATACCGTTCCTCGGAGAGAGCAGCCGCCAGCAGCACGCGGAACTCGAGGAACAGGTCGTCCTTGCAGTCGCTTTGGCGGGTCAGTCCGAGCCAGAGGCCGGTCGCCGCCGACGCGTTGCCGCCCTTGGAAAAGTGCCGAGTCAGGAGGAGTTGAACGGCCTGCGACGTGCTCATGAACATCCCGGGGCCAGGGATGGCGGCCAGTGGCAGCAGGTACAGGTCGTCCTGCTTGTAGGCGCGCGCCCAGGCTCCGTACATCAGCGATGCCAAACGCAACCACTCGGCCGGCATGAGCCCGGCGTGGTCCTTCCTGGCTTGCGCCACCTGCAGCACTTCGTCGAACGACAGGTCGCCCTTGACGCGGTTGACCTGTTGGGTCAGCGCGCAGATGTTGCCGGCCCGATAGGTGACCTCGTTGACGAGTCGGTCCAGGGAAGGGTTGCGCTCTGAACTTCCAGACTTCAGTCGAAAGCGCTTACGCTGGACGGGACATTGAGCCACGGTGATGCGCTGCAAGAACTCGATGGTGACTGCTGAGTCGACCACCATTCCTCGCCTCAGGGCGCTGAGGCGAAGGCTGAGTAGCTTGCTTTCGAAGTACGACGGCTTCTTCTCCGGTCCGCGATAGTTGTCGAAAGCGTCCTGGTACGCCGTTGGCAGTTTGGGGACGATGCGGAATCCGGCCGCAGCTGACTCACGCCCAATTGCAATGCACTCTGCATTGAAGGCCGCGGCTTCGTCGCACTGCACTGCCGGGCGACAGACCGACTCTTCGGCATCGGCCCGTTGCCTGTCGTCGGCCGTCTCCGGCACATGGGGGTTTCGCACCGTGGGCAGGCCCGGCTTAGGCAGCGACCTTCTTGGCACCCTTCGCCTTGGTGCTCGGCTGTTCCACTCGGTAGTCGCTGATGGGGTCGAACGCCTCATCGTCACCGGCCTCGTGAGGGCACAGGAATCGGAGTATGACGTACTCGGCTTGATTGACTGCCATCAGCATGTACGTGCGCCCGCCCTCGAGGTAGACGCCGAAGGTGGCACCGTCCTCCGGGTTGTTCTCCTCGTTGAAGCGGGGGTCCTGCTGTGCAATCTCGGGGTCACGATTGTGGATGCCCAGAATCTTGGCACCGTGGTCGACCTTGATTCCGCCAGTCGACAGGTCGCCGAATGTGTCGCAGACATCCACAGTCCAGCGTTCGATGTGCTTGCCAGTGAGCTGGTACCAGCCCTTCTTCTTGGGAACGGGTTCGACTTCGGCTCGGATGCCGTTGAACAGAAACATCATTCTGGGGTTGTCCTTCTGGAGTGGCTGAGTACGTCAAGACGACCTGATGCCAGGCCCGGCACGAGGAAGCAACAGCCGCGTGCCGTCTCCGCAGGCTGCGCGTACCCGCGGTGAACTGTCGATATCGGCGTGCCTGAAGGCAACTTGAGGGCGAGTTGCCAAAGTTTGTGAAGAACCTGCCGACATGGCTAAACAGCCCATCTACACGGCAGACCGCCTCCCGGCGCTCATCAACTCCCGACCGAGAATCATCCACATGACAGCCAAGTACAACTGCCTCCCGGGCGCCAGCCACTTCATTCCGTACAGCACTGGGTCCGATGACACATTGCACTTCAGCTACACCGCCTCGTCGATGTACTGCAAGCGCAGGGTTTGCATCGACAACGAGGTCTTTGAGTATGTCGAAGCTCGAAAACTGGACGACGGTTCGAAGGGCGTTCTCGATGCCATGCAGACCGATGACCATCTCGGCCCAGCGTCGCACTTCAGCGGCTTGCGTGGCGATGAGCGGATGAAAGACGCGCTCAATGAAGGGTTGCGTCAGCTCCGATTGGTTGCTGCCGAGCGCTCACGGCTGCGGGAAGAGCTCGGCGGGCAAGAGGTCGACTCGGATGAGCGCGGAGAGGTCGAGGCACAGCTCGAACTCGTCGGTGACGAGGCGTCTGAAGCCGTGACTGCCGTTGAGCAGGCTGTCAACGCTTTCAATCAGGTAAGTGGCTATGACCCTAAGGCCAAATTCATTGGCCTCATCGGATAGTAGGCGGTTCCTGCCCGCACGGATGCGCGGGCGCCATCGGAGGGGGAGCTCTCGCAGGCTGCGGTGTCGCCTGGCGGACGTGACGTCAAATCTCCATGCTCACGCGCAGGCTCGCGCCGTTGCGTGCGAGCAAGCCGGCAACCTCGCCTGCCGGCAGGTTCCAGACCTCAGCCAAGCGCTTCGCTGTTTCAGGAGCACTCCAGGGCATCACTGGTTTCCCACCCACCGTTGCAAACGGGCCATCGCTTTCCGGCACCACCCGGTTATGTGGCATCGCGCTGGCCAAACGCCGACCGTTCTCGGAATCGAACATCGCCGGGCCGATGCTGAACCAGCAACCTCGGTCTTGGGCAGCTCGCAGTTCAGCCTGGTTGCCAGAGAACCAGTGCAAGACTGCCGTTCCGTAGCCCGGATGCGCATCAAGGTCCGCGAGCACATCCTTGACCGCCCGACGGGAATGGATGCTCAAGGTGCGCCCACCCAGTTCCGCACTCCGCGCGATGACGGCACGGAAGATGCGCCGCTGCACCTTGTAGTGAGTCCTAAACCGTGGCGACCCGTCGAGCCCCACCTCCCCTACGGCCTTGACACCCGTCATCTGCTCCAGCAGCAGGTCAAGCTCCGCAGCACGTTCATGGGCAATTTCAGGGTGTAGCCCCGGCGAAATCAGTACGGATGGCGAGGCCGGCAGGGCGCGCGACGTAGCTGCAAAGGCCTTCGGGCTCGTCGTCACCAGCCAAGTGAACTCGTTCCGCTGCGCCGCTTCGCGGTAGACATCCCTCGCCCCTGGGTAGAGGTCAAGGTGGCAGTGAAAGTCCATCAAAGCAGTCCATCCCCTCGAAGCAGCGCCTCAAGTTCACCAAGCCCCGCGTGGAGCACCCGACGATACGCAGGTCGCTCAGTCAGCGAAGAAAAGGCCAAGGTTCCGCCAAGAAAGCGGTCGAGCCCCTTTGACTGGGCCGCCAGTACAGCCAGCGCAGCGGCCATTGGGTCATCCGGCCCGCTCGACTTGTCGGAACCGACCACGGACGGGTGCACATATTCGGTCGTGTCCCGCCCAGGCCCCCAGGCGAGGAACGCCGCCCTGCGAATCATGCAGGGAACGCAGCGCCCGCAGTGCGTCCGGTTGTAGGTCCGGAACCTCCCGCAGCTCGTCGAATCGGACGCGACCGTGCTGAGCAAGGCCTGGTCAGCGCACTCACGGAGCATCTCCCCCTTCGTCTTGAACCGATAGGGAAGCTCCAGCCGCACACCGATGCCGAGTCCATCAAGAAGCGCCTGCAACTCCGCGATGAACATCGGGTGCGTGGTGCGAGTGCTCAGGCTGGCGACTCGGCCGGGCACCAGGGGCGGGTTGATGCAGATGAAGCCGTTCTCCGGGATGAAGACCTCCACCGGCGCATCGGCAATCCTTGATGCTGCCAATACTGCGAACGCGTAGAACGCAAGCGACCGCCCTCGAGTCGAGGGTTCGCGGCGCCCAGAGAAGCTGATGCCGTGGCTCCACTGCATGTGGGTCGCGCCGCCGCCAAGCAACGCGGCGTATCGTCGCTGCCGGTCGGAATCCTCGTGAGCCAGCTGGGACACGAAAACCGGTCGTCGGCCCTCTGACACGAGGTTGATACCGCCGATGAGGCTGTCGAGACCGCCAGACAGGAGGCTGACGCAGTCGTGCGCCAAGGGCTGTGGCCTGCCGTTGGGCGGGGCGACACCACCGTCCACGAAGTTCAGCGTCCAGTAGTCCCCGGTCAGCACCTTCAGCAGGGCCTCGGCGTGACCCTTCCAGGGCGTCCAACGAAGCGGCTCGTGCAAAGCCACAGTCAGCTCAATCGTCCGAGTCCAGCCATCAGCGCTGGTGCTCCTTGGGCAGCAGAGGTCTGCCGCGCACGCGGCCAGGCAGAACTGAACGAAGTCCCAGGTCTGCGCGCTTGGGGCAAAGCCCTTTCGCTTCAACGACCCACGCCAGCCCTTGGCAATGGTTCCAATGCTGGCTCGCTTGGCGCTCTTGAACAGCGTGAAGGCGCGCTCGCCCTCGGGCAGGGTTGCCGGCAGATGGTCAACAGAAGTGCATAGCACCTTCATCATGATGCGAACACCTCCAAGGTCGACTTCAGCACCTCATGGGCGAGGCTCTTGGGGTCGAGTCCAGCAGACCCGTGGCGCTCCATCACGACACGCACTTCTGACTGCACATACTCCTTGACGTCCTGCCGGTACAACTGAATCTGCTGGGGGTCGTACTTCAGCTTCTCGTACGCCTGCCCGAGTTGATGGTCCATTCGATTGCAGACATCGTTGGCGATAGTGATGGCCATGACGTCGTGAATCTGCGCGTCGGTTAGATTGAAGATGTCGATGTCGGGGTTGAGTTCGTAGAGTTGCCCCAGAGCATCGGCAGCAGCGTTGCGCAGTGATTCGTCATCAATGCTCCCTGTGCTCGGCATGACCTCCTTGACCAACTCCACGATGAGGTCGTCCGCGGCCATGTTCGACTGGCGGGCATGGCTTACCCAGTCAGCGACACGTGGGTCCGACCCGTCACGGGCAGAGGCCAAGAAGTGGCCAAGGGCACCAGCTCCTTGCGACGTGCCTCGCATGGTCGAAGCTGCCCTGCTCGACCCACCCATCCCACGGGTGACCATGCTCTTCGCCGCTGCGCGCAACGACGGGCGACCACCCCCAGCGAGGTAGGCGGACATCTTGGTTCGTGCGTCGGCAAACCGCCGGCTCGGCGCAAAGTCCCCGTCAACCACGCCCTCCGCGCCACCATCCACCTGACCGTCGATGCCGCCTTCGCCGCTGGAGTCACCATCAACAGCAGAAGCGCCATCGTCGCCAGCGGCAGTTCCTGCTGCCCCGGATGACGTCAGCCATTCGGGGTCGAAGGGTGAGCCAGCCTTCCCGCCAGAGCTTGAAGTTGAGGTTCCCATTACTTCGCCTTCTTCTTGGCCTGAATGGCATTCTTGGCAGTCTTGTCGAGAGCCGAGCTTGCTTCCCAAGCATCCAAGATGGGCCGTGCCCAGCTCTGTTCGTACAGCGAAGGGATGATTCCGGGCCCAATCTTGGCGACGGGAGCCGCCTTTAGTAGCTCACTCGCCTGGACAGCCAGCTCCGGGAAAACCTTGCAAGGCTCGATGAGTGTGGTGACATCTTCGGCCAAGCGCCAGGTTCGCTTACCAGCCCGCAACTGCCAAGCCCTCGCCATCGCCATCCCAGCCTGCGCGGCATCGACCGCCTTAATGGCTGCAGTCAGCGGCGCGTTGGAGGCCGTGGCGACAACCAAAGCGTCCCGCAATGCACGACCTGCGGCCGTCATGTTGTCCGCGCCGAACTCCCGAGTTGCAGTGTCCCGGCTCAGGTGCAGCAAGGGACGCAGGTCCATTTCTCCGAGGGCTGGTTTCAGTTGGAGCCACTCACGCGCGAAGGCCTCATCGTTGACCTTGAACGGGTCTGGGAGCGCCTTGGAGGGGTCCTTGGCGACTTCTTCCGCAGCCTGAAGTGCAGGTACGCGACCGTCCGACCCGGACGTCACAAGGGCAGCCAGGGCGTTCGCCAGAGGCTCGTTGCATCGCTCAACAAGATGCCATTTGGCGAGGGCAGGGATGTCCAGCTTGATGCCCTGAGGCTCAGCCAATGCCGAGCGGAGGTACACCGTGTTCAAGAATCGCTTCATCAAGCGCGGATTGGCCTTCACACTGGATGTGGTCAGCAGCGGCGCCAAGCCCTCGGCCAGCTCCATCAGGGCAACCATCGGTGTGTTCTCCAAGCCAGCCTGCGCCTGCAGGAATTCGGTCGACACGGCGTCACCGCGCCAACTGGTTTGCAGTCGCTCCGGGATGGCCTTCTTGGCAGCGTTGAACTTCTGCTCGTCAAAAATTCCATCTGCGTGCGCCCGCTCCATGAGCAGGAGCGCCAAGTAGGCCTTCGCCTCGTTGGTGCCGAGCCTTGGAACATGCAAGGGCACCTGTATGAGCTTGTCGAAGTAGTTCGTCTCGACCTCCCCCGATATGCCCGTACCCTCGAAGTGCACGCGCACCGCACCTTTTATGAACTCGTTGTCCGCTGCTATGACGAAGGCGCTGCGCTTGAGGAACAGGAGCAGGCGTATCGACTCCAGGGTCGAGATGGCGGTCTTGGGAAGACAACGGTCCAAGTCATCCACGAAGACAACAAGCGTGACCTTCAGCTCATCAAGCAGCTCCTCGAGAGCATCACGGAACGCTTGAATCTCGCTTGGCAGCGACACTGGCTCCGCTGGCTTGAGTAAGGCATCGCCCTTCTCCTTGCCGGCTATTTCCTTGTCCTCGTCATCATCGGCCTCGTCCGGGTCGTCGGCATCGTCCTTGCCGCCGAGCCCGAAGAATCCGCCAACCTTCATGATGGCCGAGCCGATGCTGCCGACGGGAACCCCCGTGTAGAGCGTCGCTGCAGCTTCGCCACCCAACTGGGCCAGTCGAAGCAGGTTGATGCGCTTCAGTACCTTCTTGGCCTTCTTTAGCAGGGTCTCATCCTTCGCCGCAAGGCGAAGTACCTCGTCTCCCACGAGCTGAAGTAGAGCACTCCGAGCACCCTCGAAATCCTGGTACAGCCACGGGTTGAACGTCACGACGACGTAGGTGTTCTTCCCCGGCGTGTCGGCATTCTTCAGCCGCCCCTCAATCATGCGCACCAATGAAGTCTTCCCTACACCCCAACCACCGGAGATGCCGACAGAGATGGGAGTCCCCTTGGCTTGCTGCAGGAGCTTTGCGCAGGCGTCAGCGACGACGCCGAAATTCAGATAGTCAACCGTTGTTTCGTTGTCAGACCACATGCTTTGCTCTTCCTCCCATTAGTAGTCGAGCTGAATGCCAAGTTCTGGCCTCCAGCATCATCTGCCCTGTGCCCAGCGCGCCACTTGTCCGGCACCTGCCTATCCGGTATCTCGACCTCCACTGGCCGGGGTCGCTTTGCCAGCACTTCGGCGTGAACTCCACCTGAAAAGTGCCTTGCGAAATCCAGCAGGGCTTGGTTGAGGGCATTCCAACGCACTCGTCCTTCCTGCCAACTACAGTGGCAACTGCTCTTGGTCGACAAAACGACCTGTCGTTCGAAGGGTGGGCAGAAGCTGCCCATCGGTGTACCTGCAACCAGTCGCTTCCAGAGCCTTCTGCCCCTGCTTTTCGGCAGCCTCAGGCGAATGGCCACGACCGTCATTGAGTGCTTCCAGCATCGGCGCGTAGCCAGGCTCCCAAGCAGTCAGGCCCTGGAAGCTGCTCCGCATGGCCGAGAGGATGCGCATACCCGCCCAGTCGAGGTCACCCCAAAAGTACGCCGGCACGGCGACCTTGCCGAACAACCAGGCTTCGAACGCAACCCGGAGGTCCCCACCTAGGGCGCCCTTGCTGGAATAGAACAGCGAACATCCACCGGCGCTACGCAGACGCTGGGCGCTGCCCTTGAAGCCCGATGCGTATACGAGGGCTAGTCCCTCAAACGCACCGCTGGTCGAGCGCACGGCCCGCTCAAAGCTCGCGAGGTTCTCGACGAACAGTATGGCGCGGTACCCGGTAGTAGGCAGGTGCACCTGCAGTTGGATGGGCGACTCCGGGAACGGACAGTCGTCGACGCCCAGCATTGCGGCGACAAGGCCTTGCCGCTTGTCCAGCACCTTGGACATGCCCCAGAAGAGCTGCGAGGACACCTCGCGCAGCAGCATGGGTTTGTCGGCAAACGCCGGGAGCCGGTTCAGCTGATGGACAACTTCGGCCATCGAGTGGTCAGGCATGTCGATGCAGTAGTCGCCGACCGCACGCTTAACCGCTTCGGTCGCTTCCAGTCCCATGTTCACTGCGTCGCGCCAGCGTTCGACGGAACTGCGCGGCCGTTCAGGGCGCCCAACTGCCCGCCGAACGGCCTCCTCGTCGGTGACCGTAACTCGCGGCGAGGACGCGTACCCAGAACGGGACTTGAGTGCCGTTTCCGGCTTGACCTGCAACCAACCCCACTTCGCCATGGCGACGACGTGCTCCCACAGGTCTTCCTTCGCAGACTCCATGGGCGACTTGTAGAGGGCGGGCCACGTGCGCTCCCCCAGCGCTACAGACTGCGCCTTGGCACTACCGCGCTGCTCGGCCGAGTCCAGCCGGTCGACGAGCAGCCCCAGCAGCTCGCGCACCGGAGCGAATTGCAGCCAAAGGGGTGTAGGCGTCACTTGGGCGGCTCCAGCGCCTCAACAGGCTCTGCAGCGGCAAACGCCAGCTTGGCCTGCTCGCGAACTGCAGCGCGCTGCTTCTCCCACAGGTCACGCATGCGGTCCTTCCTGAAGACGCGCTCGTCGCACTCCAGGATGAAGTCGAGCTCCCCGTTTTCCGGCACGGTGACTCGGGAGTAGCTGTATTCGCGGTCGAACTCCGGTCGCAGGCCACCGGCGCCGCGGGTCGGCATCGCGCTGATGACCTGGATGTCGAGGCTGTCGCGCAGGTACTTCAGCACTGCGCGAGCGCGGGCTTCGTCCATGCGGGAGAACGACTCATCGCTCGCCACCATGCGAAGGCTCGCACCCTTCTCGAACAGCTTGAGCCGGTTCGTGACGACGGCGGCCCGAACGATGTAGGCGGGAGTTTCGAGCTGGCCGCCGGAGCCGGTGCCCCACGTCGACAATGCGATACGTCCACCGCTGTCGGAGTCGTTCCAGATTTCGTAGCGCCGGTAGTTTCGGTAGTCGGCGATGCGCAGCAACTCCCGTCCAGCACGTTCATGGTCGGGGTCGAGAAGCAGCTTCACCAGCCGGTCGCGCACTTCAACGTGCTTTGGTGACAGCTCGGACTCTCCAAAGAGGTCCACGCTCTCGGGCAAGTCCGCCAGCTCCGTGACTGCAGCAAAGAACCCGTAGTACTCCTGGAACTCCGGCTCCCACTTCGACCAGTCGATGCTGAAGCGGTCGGTGCCGAACTTCAGCCGCTCGAGCTCGACGTTCAGCTGCCGCAACGCGCGGACGCCGTCGTCCACCTTGCTCTTGATTTCGACGCAGAACTGCTTGGTGAACACGTCGTGGAAGGAGCGCTCGGCCTCCTCCACCTTGGCGCGGTTGTTGTACAGCCCGATGCTCTCGAGCTCGCCATGGAGAGCACTGACTGCTCGGCCGAGCGTGACTAGCGGGCCATAGTACGGGTCGAAGCTGGTCGCTTCGTGGTGGTGCGGCAATGCCGACTGGAACCGCTCTTCCTGGCGTACGCTGGCGTTGTACTCGGCCAGCATTTCGCGTACTTCTCCGAGCAAGCTCTCCGGCTGGGTGCGCAGAAAGTTCAACCGGACTTGCACTCCGTGAACGTCGATGGTCCTCGAAGACAGCAGGTCATCGACTTCCTGCGCAAGGACCGTGTACGTCTTCTCGGGGTTGGCCTCGCACAGGTGCTTCAGCCGCCGAATCTGGCTTTCGCGTTCTTGGAACCGGGCATCGCGGCCGTTCTTGATGCGGTCGATGACCTTGTCGGCGTCCAGCATGCGCTGGTTGGCGAGCGCCACGGAGGTGTTGGCCGCCTTGATTTCTCGGTCGTGTTCTTCAATCAGGTCTTCGAGACGCTTCAGCTCAGCGCGCAGTTGCTCGACCTCGGTCAGGTCCAGCTGCGCTAACGAGCGGCGCACGCTGTCGATGTCGCCCGCGAATTCGGAAAGTGGCGCCGCGTCGAACGTCGGCTCCCGCAAGCCAGTCAGTACACGCCGAAAGTCTCCGAGCCCGTTTTGGAGTCGTTCCAGGTCCACGATTTCCCGGTCTGTCTGCTCCAGCTGTTCCGTTGTCGCTTGAAGCGCACGCTCCCGCGCCTTGCGCCCGAGGACCAGGTCGCGCCGTTCGCCAACGAACATCGTGCGCGAGCCGCTGCCTTTGCCGTCCTTGGTCAGCCCGCGAGGCGTGAACCGCAACTGCGCCGAGTCCTTGACCTTGACCACGGAGCCGTACTGCTCGATGAAGTAGGCCTTCGCAATCGGGTGGTCGGTGCGCAGTTCGTGGATGATGGAGTTTTGTGGAACACGCGATGCGTCGGCACGCTCCAGGCAGTGCTTACCTTGCACGACCTTCGACCGAGAGCTCCAAGACTGCAAGAAGTCGATGGTTCGAGCTTCCCACTCCGGCTTCACGATGAGGTTGAAGCGAGCGTTGTCGAGGTAGCCCTCGATGGCCTGCTGCCACTCGTCCGACACAGGCTCGACCAGGTCGCAAAGAACCTGCACGCCAGCGTCGGGCAATCGCTCCCGAATTCGGTCCAGAGCCAGCACCGTGTCGCGGCTGTAGTTGCCGGCGCCGGCCGCAAGGCGTTCCTTGCGCTCCGCCAGTTCCTTGCGGTCCCTGCGCGCAGTGTCGATGCGTTGGCTCAGCGCCGTGGCCTCCGTAGCCACCGCGGTGAGGACGCTCTCGTTGGGGCCGACCATCGCGGCCTGAAGTACGCCCAGGCCCGCTTCGACACCGTCGAAGGCCGGGGCCAGCTGGAACAGCTTCTCGACGACCAGCTCGGTGTCGCGGTTGGCGTCGACAACGGCATCAAGCAAGCCACTGAACCGAGCCACGTTGGTCGACGCGATGGCTTGTGCCACCGCGGCTACGGAAGCCCTCAGCTTCGGGAACTGCTCGGGGATTGGCCGCCTAACCAGCCCGTCAGCCGCGTTCTTGATTTGTGCCGCCGAGTACAGACCGGCGTGCAGCTCTGACAGCTTGGTACGAGCCCCTGAGCTTGCCCGAGCGAGCCGTTCATCCAGGGCTTGCTTCTCGGTGTGGGCGGGGATGCCCCGCAACTTGGCGGCGATGTCGATGCGGCTGCTATCAACACCCTTCTTCAGCTGCTCTTCGGTCTTGGCCTTCTGCCCGTACCGCTCGACCAACTCCATGTCGTCCCCGATGCGCTTCTGTTCCTGCGCAATCCGGTCGTCGTCCGCTGCCAGCTGCATCTTTGCCAGGAGCAGGTCGTACTGCACCTGATACTCAAACGTCGACGCCGTCTTCCCGATGAGCTCCTTCATCTCGCGCAGACGTCCGACGGTGGCTTCCAGCCGCTTACCTTCCTGCTTGAGGTTGGTGACCTGCCGCATGAGGTCGCTGATGCGGCTGATGCTCTCTTGCAGCAGCTTGCCATCGAACTCGAGGATGTCGTCGCGCACCAGGTCGTGCACCAACCCGATGGGCTTGTAGGCAATCGACTGCGACCAGGCCTTGGCCGCGTTCTGAGCTTCGTCCCAGGGGATGGAGTTGCGACCTCGGAACCGACCGTAGATGCCGCACAGGTAGTCGCGCTTGTGGTCGTCGTAGGTGACGACCTTTGGGTACTTTGCCTTCAGGCGCTTGACGACTTCCTCGACGGGAACGCAGACGCCCTGGTCCATGTCATCGAAGAACTCCTCGACCGACAACGCGGCCTCCTCGACGATGACGAGCACCAGCCGTTCGAGCTTGGCGTCTCGGCGTTCGCCGACGCCGTCGACCCGCGCCGCGACCCCCACCAATGCCGTGAACATCTTGGCAGCGCCATCGTTCGGTCCTGGTCGAAAGACCGCGGCCACATACCCGTGCGCACCCGCTGGACGCGAGAACAGGCTGTACTCGGCGCCGGTCACGAAGGACTCGAGCGTGCGCTTCGACTTGCCACGACGCTGCCCAGGCTGGACCTCTTCCTGGCCCGGGTTGTAGGCGACGATGCCCTGGTAGGCCGCCGTCATGACTGTCTGCAGGCCGTCCAGCATGGTCGACTTGCCCGCGCCCGTGGGGCCGGTGAGCAAGGTCATGTTGCCAAGCTCGTAGTTGCCGGGTCGTAGCTGGCCCCAGTTCACAAGAACCATTCGGTCGACCTTCATTCGTCGGCCTCCTGCACAGTCGCCTCCGGCTCGACAACCCCGTCCGCGTCCAGCGCCGCACTCAGCGCGTCGTTGGAGACGATGCCGAGGATGGTGGGCCGAATGGCCAGGAGCGCGTCTTCATCCGCGATGGCGAACTCGGCCGAGTAGCTCAGCAAGCGATGCCGCTTCAACTCGGCCAGCAAGGCCATCTTGTCGCCCATGCCGTTGGGCAGCGGCCGCTTCAGCTGGGTTTGCATGGTTGCGGCGATTTCCTCGAAGCTGACGAGAGCTTCTCCCTGCGGCTGAATGTCGCCGGAGTTCAGCTTGTTCTGGTACAGGAAGCGCAGCGCCAACGCCATCGCTACGAAGTCCGGCGAAACACGCGCCCGCAGCGACGGGGTGGCCTCGAACTCGTCTTCGGGTAGGCCGTCAACAACGGCGCCGGCGGCATACAGCCGGTAGAACTGGTTGTTGCTGTCGTGATGCAGGCGGAAGCCGGCGACATCGAAATAGTCCTCTAGCAGGCCCTCGATGCGCCTGGCGTCGTCGTACAGGAGTTGCTCGACGCGGTCTTCATCGCGGACGATGACACCGTAGGCCATGAGCCGGGTCAGGATTTCGCGCAGCCGGTCCTGCTTGAGGTTGGCCAGGGCGAGCTGCTCGTTGATGACGCTGGAGATGGTCATTTCTTCAGAGAGATTTCGTAGTCGTTGCCGCTGTAGAACTCGTTCTCCAGTCGGGTTGGGAGCTTCTTTGTCACCAGGTCGGTGCCGACGTCGCTGCGCGCGGCCTCGACGGCCTGCATGGCGCGGATGACGTCCCGCGCAGTCGCGGTGGGCATTGCAGAGACTCGGATGGGGTGCTGGAAGACGCGAAGGTCCGCACGCAACCCTTGGGCGACCTCCTCGTTGGCGATGGAGAAGGCCTCGGATTCAGCTCGAGCCAAGGCCGCAGCGAGTCGTTCCTCCCGCGAAGGGCGGGGCCGGATAGAGACAACGACCGCTTTGCGTCGCTGCGTCGCAGACTTCAGCTTGAAGCTAGCCGGGTCCAGCACCCGGACCTCCGCCGGTGCCAGATAGTGACCAACGTGCGCGAGCAGCCGGTCCTGCTCTTCCCGAGGGGCCTCGGCCAGCTTCTGAATGGTGGCCAGGTACGCATGTCGAGTCTGGCCGGCGCGCAGCATCATCGACTGCAGCGCCAGGCCGTTGACGCGCTTCAAGTACGTCTCCATCGCCTTGAGGAAACTCGGCTGTTTGGACTGGCACGCGGCATCGACGATGTCTTCGATGCGACTGAGCAGCCATTCGTAGACCGATGCGCCGGAGTGTTCTTTCACGGCCCAGTGCGCGATGTCTCGCAGTTGCTCGTCCATCCGCTTGAATTTGGGCTCGGCCACCAGCCGGAGCTTCTCGAGCTTCAGGGCGATGGCCTGTCGATTCAGGGTTGCGTTGTCTGCGGTCAGCTGCTTGGAGTAGTCGCGCTGGAAGCGGTCCAGGAACTCTCCGAACTCAGCCCACTGATTGCGCGCAGAAGCTGCCTGCATCAGGTGACGAACCAGCTCCTGGAAGTAGTCGATGCCGTCCGTCAGGTCTTCGATGACCTTCTCGGCGTACTCGTAGGCATCAACCAGGTCGTGAGCGTCGCCACGCTCGGAGAGGGCCGCTTCCAGGGCGTTGCGGCAGCTCCGCATGTTGCGCTGTCGGCTGCGGCTTGGCCGGTCGAGCGACCAGATGGCCTCGGCGAAGAGCTTGCCAGGGCGCGAGAAGCGGAAAGCCGTCACCAGCCCCGTGCGGTCGGCGAACTGCTCGAGCCAGCCATCAGCGAGCAGCGCTCGGATAACCATGCTGACCAAGACCTGGGGGTCGTCGGTCCCCGGTGCACTGAGCTCGTCGTCACCGCCTTCCTCAACCGCGAAGCTTTGGTATTCCCGAACGACCGGGAAGAGCAGCTCGCGAAGGGCTTCGCGCGTCAGGTTGTGGGCGTAGTCCGCAGTTGGGCCATGCAGGCGGTCGAACAGCGCTCGCAGGCATGCTGCCACGAGCTCGCGCCGTGCACTGTTGAGCGGACGGAAGAAGCGCAGGCGCTCACCCTCGAAGAACGTGGTGCGTCCCTCGGGGCTCTTCGCCGTGGGGTCAACTTTTTCAACCTGGCTCAACTTCGCGCTCCCTGCGGTCTTGCTTCTGGCTGGCTGTCGCTTGGGGTATTATCTTCCTGGATAATTTATCACGCAAGATAACAATGTCCAAGCTCCATCCACTCAGTCCAACGCAACAGCGCATGCGTGAGATGGAGGTATTGCTGACGTGGGAAGGTGAGCTCGACAACGCCAGGCTGCGCGAAGTATTCGGTGTGCAGGCAGTACAGGCGAGCCGCCTTCTTTCTGCGTTTGTGGCCGAGTACGGCACCGCTCTGACGCGAGCCTCTCCGCATGCACCGGTCACCCCGACGAAGCTGTTCCAGCCTCGTTTTGCCGGCAACTCACCCGATGAGTACCTCCGGCTCGTTGAGAGTGTCGGCCCCACCGCCCGCAGCTTCGCTGTTGAGGACCTCCGCTTGGACCTGTCGCCGGTGTCCTCGCCACTCTTCGCCCTTGCGACGAGGGCGTGCCTGAAGCAGGTGGGTCTGCAGATTCGGTACCGGTCATTGGCGCAGCCAGATGGACACGACCGACTCATCTACCCTCACTCCCTCGTCAGAGCGGCACGGCGTTGGCACGTTCGAGCCTGGTGCTCCCAACGAACGGCCTTCAGAGACTTCGCGCTGGGCCGCATCAGCAAAGGGGCCGTTGAAGGCTCACCCAGTCCGGCTACCAAGGAGGTCGACCGGGACTGGAACGAATTCGCGAAGCTGGAAGTTGTTGCGCACCCGGAACTACCGGCTGGCCAAGTCCAACTGCTGCAGGATGAGTACTTGGGCAGTTCAACGAACCGAATTCTGGAAGTGCGCCGATGTCTGGTGGGCTACACCGTTCAGGACCTGCGCTTGGCAACGGATATTCGCCGGCACTCGCCTCCTGAGTTCCAGTTGCTTCTGAAGAACGCGGACGAGTTCAGCAGCGTTTTTTCGATTCGCGGAGCTGCATAAATGTCGGCATGTGTCCTGTCATCCGAAGGCTTCATTTCCCTCGTCGACATAGGCGTGCCGAAACTGAAGAACCCCAAGGGGCAGAGCCGCTGGAATAGGCCTTTTGACTTGGACGACAGCTGGTCGCACACGCACTGCTGCTTTCCACCGGCGCCACCAGAATGCTCGCAAATTGCCCAACAATAATGAACCACCAAGCCCTTTCCTCCTTCATCTGGTCCGTCGCCGACCTGCTGCGTGGCGATTTCAAGCAGAGCGAGTACGGCCGCGTCATCCTGCCGTTCACCGTGCTGCGCCGTCTGGACTGCGTGCTGGAGGCCACCAAGCCCGCCGTGCTGACCGAGTTCGCGGCCAAGACCAAGGCCGGCCTGAACCCCGAGCCCTTCCTTCTGCGCAAGGCTGGGCAAAGCTTTTTCAACACCTCCCCACTGGACCTGGGCAAGCTTTTGGGCGACCAGGACCACATCCGCCAGAACCTCTACGCCTACGTCCAGGCCTTCTCGCCGGCGGCACGGGACATCTTCGAGCGCTTCGATTTCCACGCCCAGGTCGAGCGGCTGGCCAAGGCCAACCTGCTGTACCTGGTCACCGAAAAGTTCGCCAACATCGACTTGCACCCTTCGGTGGTCGACAACGCCAGCATGGGCGCGGTGTTCGAGGAGTTGATTCGCAAGTTCGCGGAAATCAGCAACGAGACCGCCGGGGAGCACTTCACGCCCCGGGAAGTCATCCGTCTGATGGTGAACCTGCTGTTCATCGAGGACGACGACGTGTTGACGCCCGGCAACGCCGTGGTCCGGACCATCTACGACCCCACGGCGGGCACCGGTGGCATGTTGTCCGTCGCCGGGGAGTATCTGGCCGAGCACAACCCGCAGGCGCGGCTGACGATGTTCGGCCAGGAACTCAACGATGAGTCCTACGCCATCTGCAAGGCGGACATGCTCATCAAGGGCCAGCCCGTGGAGAACATCGTCGCCGGCAACACCCTCAGCGACGATGGTCACGGCGGGCGCAAGTTCGACTACATGCTTTCCAACCCGCCCTTCGGCGTGGAGTGGAAGAAGGTTGAAAAGCAGGTCCGCCAGGAACACGAGCAGAAGGGCTTCGACGGCCGATTCGGCCCCGGCCTGCCGCGCGTCAGCGACGGCTCCATGCTGTTCCTGATGCACTTGCTGAGCAAGATGCGCCCGGCTGCGGACGGCGGCAGCCGTTTCGGCATCGTGCTGAACGGCTCACCGCTGTTCACCGGCGGGGCTGGCAGTGGCGAGAGCGAAATCCGCCGCTACGTGCTGGAGAACGACCTGGTGGAGGCCATCGTCGCGCTGCCCACCGACATGTTCTACAACACCGGCATCAGCACCTACGTCTGGGTGCTGTCCAACCGCAAGCCGGCCGACCGCAAGGGCTACGTGCAACTCATCGACGCCAGCGGCCTCTGGCAGAAGATGCGCAAGGGCTTGGGCAGCAAGCGGAAGGAGATGAGCGAGGAGCACATCGCCACCGTCACGCGGCTGTTCGGCGACTTCACCGAGGCGTGGCAGGTCACGACCATCGACGCTGCGGGTCAAGCCTTGGGTGAACCCGTGCTGGTGACCAACACCAGCACCGCACCAGTGGCTCCGGAAGGCGGTCGCCTCAAGCGCGTGCCCGTCGCGCGCATCTTCCGCAATGAGGACTTCGGCTACACGACCATCACGGTGGAGCGCCCGCTGCGTGACGAGGCCGGCCAGGTTGTGGTCGGCCTGAAGGGCAAGCAGAAGGGCAAGCCCCAGGCCGACAGCGCACTGCGCGACACCGAGAACGTGCCGCTCTCCGAGGACATCCACGCCTACTTCAAGCGCGAGGTGGTGCCGCACGCACCGGACGCGTGGATAGACGACGAGAAGAGCAAGGTCGGCTACGAGATTCCGTTCAACAGGCACTTCTACGTGTTCGAGCCGCCACGCAGCTTGCACGTCATCGACGAGGAACTGAAGACGGTGACCGCCAGCATCATGAAGATGTTGGAGGAGTTGGCGGAATGAGTTTGCCGCGGTACGGAGCGTACAAGGACAGTGGGGTCGAGTGGCTGGGGCACATACCGGAGCACTGGGGCACCATGCAGAGTCGTCGCATGTTTGCCGTGCGCAGCGAGCCGGCGCTGCCGACGGACCGCATGCTGACGGCGTCGCAGAAGTACGGGGTACTTTTCCAATCCGACTTCATGGAGCTGGAAGCTCGGCGGGTTGTCGAAGTCATCATGGGCACCGACAGCTTGAAGCATGTCGAGCCCGACGACTTCATTATCAGCATGCGCAGCTTCCAGGGCGGCATCGAGTGGTGCAAGCTTCGCGGGTCCACGAGCTTTCACTACGTGATGCTCCGGCCGGTCAAGCATGTGTGGCCGCCTTACTTTGCGCACCTGCTCAAGTCACCGACCTACATCCAGGCCCTGCGCCGAACGACCGACCTCATCCGTGACGGGCAGGAACTCCGCTTCTCCAACTTCGCGCAGGTCGACCTTCCGGTTGTGCCGTTAGATGAGCAGAAGGCGATTGCCATCTTCCTCGACCGCGAAACCGCCAAGATTGATGCGCTGATTGCCGAGCAAGAGAAGCTCATCGCCCGGTTGGCCGAGAAGCGTCGGGCAACCATATCCCATGCCGTCACCAAAGGCCTGAACCCCTACGCTCCGATGAAGGATTCCGGCGTGGAGTGGCTGGGGGAGGTTCCTGCACATTGGGACATCGTGCGTGTCAAGGCACTCAGCCAATTCACGACGAGCGGCCCGCGCGGATGGTCAGACCGCATCACGGAAAGCGGCAGCCTGTTCATCCAGAGTGGAGACCTGAACGATTCCCTAGGGCTTGAGCTTGAAACTGCCAAGCGTGTGAATGTCGGTGACGACGCAGAAGCGGCGCGGACGCGCCTAAGCGAAGGCGATGTGGTCGTTTGCATCACGGGTGCAAAGACCGGGAACGTCGCTCTCTGCGAATCACTGCCAGAGCCGGCCTATGTCAACCAGCATCTTTGCCTTGTCCGTCCATCGGAAGATGTGCACGGGCGCTTCCTTGCGCTCTCGCTGAAAAGCAGCGTGGGGCAGACACAAATCGAGCTTTCGCAGTACGGACTCAAGCAAGGTCTCAGTCTGGAAAACGTCCGCGAACTCTTGGTGACGCGTCCGCCGCGTCAGGAGCAAGAGGCTATTGTCGAGTTCCTCGACGAGGAAGCCGGCAAACTCACTGCGCTCGCGCTCAACGCGGCAGCGGGTGTGAGCCTGTTGAAGGAGCGCCGCAGCGCCCTCATCGCCGCGGCGGTCACTGGCCAAATTGACGTGCGCAACGCCTAAGAACCACAAGACCAGGGAGAAAGCCATGAGCCACACGCTCACCGCCAAGGAACAGTCGCTCGCCAAGATATTCAGCGACGACTACGTCTTCACCATTCCCGGCTACCAGCGGCCCTACGCCTGGGGTCGTGACCAGGCTCAGGAGTTGTTGGATGACCTTCTGGGCGCACTGGCGGCCGCGCCGGCGCAGCTGGCCGATGCGGCGCCATACTTTCTGGGCAGCATCGTGCTCATCAAGGCCGAGGCGATGCCCGAAGCCACGGTGGTGGACGGCCAGCAGCGGCTGACGACCTTGACGCTGCTGCTGTCCGCCATCCGTGCCACGGTCGGGGATGACGAACTGCAAAAGGACATCACCGGTTGCATCTACGAGAAGGGCAGCCTGGTGAAGGGCACCCAGGCCCGCTACCGCCTGTTGTTGCGCGAGCGCGACCGCGACTTCTTCCGGCAGTATGTGCAGCACGAGAACGGTCTTCAGGCGCTGGCCCAGGTCAACACACCTCTGCCTGACGCGCAAGGCCGCTTGCGCGCCAACGCACAGGTGTTCATGGACGGGCTGGCCAAGCTGTCGCAGGCGGAGCTGGTGCGCCTGGTGCAGTTCGTCATCACCCGCTGCTACCTGGTGACGGTGGCAACGCCCGACCTGGACTCGGCCTACCGCATCTTCGGCGTGCTGAACAGCCGCGGCCTGGACCTGAGCGCCACCGACATCCTCAAGGCGGAAATCATCGGCGGCATCGCGCCGGCGCTGCGTGACGCCTACACGAAGAAGTGGGAAGACGAGGAAGAGGACCTGGGCCGGGACGAGTTCGGCGACCTGTTCAGCCACATCCGCATGGTCTATCGCAAGGCCAAGCCGCAGGGCACGTTGCTGAAGGAGTTCAAGGAGCACGTCGTGCCGGCGAAGCAGCCGCAGCAGTTCATCGACGAGGTGCTGCTGCCGATGGCCCAGGCTTTCAGCGAGCTGCGCGACGCGGACTACGCCAGCACGCACCACGCCGAGGAAGTGAACGAGCATCTGCGTTGGCTGAACCGCCTGGAGTTCAAAGACTGGGTGCCGCCGGCCCTGACCTTCTTCGTGCGCCACCGACAGCAGCCCGCCGCCGTGCTGGGCTTCTTCCGCGACCTGGAACGCCTGGGCTACTCGATGCTCGCCCGCAGGTCGGGCGTCAACGACCGCATCGAGCGGTTCTCTGCGCTGACGAACGCTGTCGAGGCGGGTGCCGACCTGTCGGCTGCCACCTCGCCCTTGCAGCTCTCACCGGAGGAGCAGCACCAGACCTACACGGCCCTGAGCGGCCCGCTGTATGACACCCACTCGTCGCGTGCCCTGGCGCTGCTGCTGCTTCGCCTGGACCGCCTGATGTCAGACGCCAGTGCCAGCTACCAGCACGAGGTCGTTTCGGTCGAGCATGTGATGCCCCAGCAACCGGCGCCCAACAGCCAGTGGGCCACCTGGGTGCCCGACAAGACTGCACACCAGCTGTGGGTGCATCGCCTGGGGAACCTGGCGCTGCTGAGCCGCAAGAAGAACAGCTCGGCCAGCAACCGCGACTTCAGTTGGAAGAAGTCCGCCTACTTCACAAAGGGCGGAACAACGGCCTTCGCGCTGACCACCCAGGTGCTCCAGCACACGGATTGGACGACCGAGGTGATGCAAGCGCGCCAGGACGCCATGCTTGCCAAGCTGGAATCACATTGGCGCTTGCAAGACCGCAAGAGCAAGGCCGCATTGGCCGAAGCGCTGCTCGCCGAGCTGGAAGGCGCCGGGGACGCCGTGCCCTTCGAGCTCGAAAGTGCCAAGCACGGGCTGAACGCCACGGCCAAGGAGCTGGGCAGCACCTTCACCGTGCTGGCGGGCTCCCAGGCTCGACTCGCATGGTCCGGGCAGCCGCACTCGTACCAACAGTTGCGAGATGACCTTCGCGGCGCCGGCATCTTGAAATTGTCGGAAGACGGTTCCCATCTCGTCTTCACTGCCGACACGCCTTTCAAGAGCCCGAGTGCCGCCTCGGCCACCGTGCTCGGCCGCACTGACAACGGCCGCAACTCCTGGCGGCTCAAGGGCAGCGCCATCACCTATGCGGCCTGGCAGGACAACCTGCCCAGCTCTCAGCCGACATCCGGACGTTCGGAGGACTGAAGATGTCGCTGCACCAAGAACATCACTTCGAAGCAGAAATCTGCCAGCACCTGGCTGCCCACGGTTGGCTGCATGAGCCCGGTGACGCCGCCCTGTTCGACCGTGCCAACGGCCTGTTCCTGCCCGACCTGCTGGCCTGGGTGCAGGCCACCCAGCCCGAGAGCTTCCAGCGCCTGAGCAAGACGCATGGCGCGGCCTTGCCCAAGGTGCTGGCCGAGCGGGTGCGCAAGAGCCTGAACGAGCGCGGCACGCTGGAGGTGCTGCGGCGCGGGGTCGAGATGCTGGGCCTGAAAGGGCCGCTGATGCTGGCGCAGTTCAAGCCGGCGCTGGCCATCAACCCCACCACGCAGGCGCACTACGCAGCCAACCGGCTGCGTGTCGTGCGTCAGGTCTGCCACTCGCCGAACAACCCGAAGGAAGAGCTGGACCTGGTGCTGTTCGTCAACGGCATCGCGGTGGCCACGGCCGAACTCAAGTCCGACTTCACCCAGAGCGTGCACGACGCGGTCGACCAGTACCGCTTCGACCGCCATCCTGCGCCCAAGGGCGGCGTGCTGGAGCCGCTGCTGGGCTTCCCGGGCGGGGCGCTGGTGCACTTCGCGGTGAGCCAGTCGGAAGTGATGATGACAACCCGGCTGGCCGGGCCGGCGACCACCTTCCTGCCCTTCAACCGCGGCAACGCCGGTGGTGCGGGCAATGCGCCCAACCCGGATGGCTTTGCGACCGCCTACCTGTGGGAAGAGGTCTGGGCGCGCGAGAGCTGGCTGGACATCCTGCACCGATATTGCATCGGCAAGCGCGACGACAAGAAGCAGCTCAAGGCGGTCATCTTCCCGCGCTACCACCAGCTCGACGCGACCCGGCGCCTGGTGGCCGACGTGCTCGAGAATGCGGACCAGGATGGCACCGGCCAGCGCTACCTGATTCAGCACTCTGCCGGCTCGGGCAAGACGAACTCCATCGCCTGGACGGCGCACTTCCTGGCTGACCTGCACAACGCGGCACACAAGAAGGTGTTCGACAGCGTGCTGGTCGTCTCGGACCGCAACGTGCTGGACGCGCAGCTGCAGGAAGCCATCTTCGACTTCGAGCGCACCACCGGCGTGGTGGCGACCATCACCAGCGAGCACGGCAGCAAGAGCGCCCAGCTGAGCCAGGCGCTGAAGGACGGCAAGAAGGTCATCGTCTGCACCATCCAGACCTTTCCGTTCGCGCTGTCCGCCGTGCAGGAGCTGGCGGCCACCGAGGGCAAGCGCTTCGCGGTAATTGCCGACGAGGCGCACAGCTCGCAGAGCGGCGAGGCGGCAGCGAAGCTCAAGCAGCTGCTATCGGCGCAGGAATGGGCCGACCTGCAGGACGGTGGCGAGGTCGACACCGAGGCCCTGCTGGCCGCGCAGATGGAGGCGCGTGCCGGCGCGGGCGTCGCTGGAGGCACAGGGGGCCTCACCTACATCGCCTTCACCGCCACGCCCAAGGCCAAGACGTTGGAGCTGTTCGGGCGACCGGGGCCGGACGGGCTGCCGATGCCCTTCCACGTCTACTCGATGCGCCAAGCCATCGAGGAAGGCTTCATCCTCGACGTGTTGAGGAACTTCACCAGCTACAAGTTGGCCTTCAAGCTGGCGCATGACGGCAAGGAGTACGACGAGACGCAGGTCGAACGCAGCACGGCGATGAAGGGCATCATGCAGTGGGTCCGCTTGCATCCCTACAACATCGCCCAGAAAGTGCAGGTCGTCGTCGAGCACTACCGCGAGAACGTCCAGCCGCTACTGGCCGGGCGCGCGAAGGCAATGGTGGTGGTGGCCAGCCGCAAGGAGGCGGTGCGATGGCAGAAGGCCATCCGTGCCTACATCACCCAGCGCAACTACGCGTTGGGGGTACTGGTCGCGTTCTCCGGCGAGGTCGACGACACCGAGAGCTATCCGCAGCCCGTGTCCGAGACCAGCAAGGTCCTGAACCCGGGGCTGAAGGGCCGCGACATCCGCGAGGCCTTCAATGAACCCGAGCACCACCTGCTGCTGGTGGCCAACAAGTTCCAGACCGGCTTCGACCAGCCGCTGCTGTGCGGCATGTACGTCGACAAGATGCTCGGCGGCATCCAGGCGGTGCAGACGCTGTCGCGCCTGAACCGCGCGCATCCGGGCAAGGACACGACCTACATCCTCGACTTCGTCAACGAGGCCGGCGACATCCTCAAGGCCTTCAAGACCTACCACGAGACGGCTGAGCTGGAGGCTGCGACCGACCCGCACCTGGTCTACGACCTGCGCGCCAAGCTCGATGCGACCGGCCACTACGACGACTTCGAGGTCGACCGCGTGGCCAAGGTCGACCTGGACCCGCAGGGCACGCAGAAGCAGCTTGATGCGGCCATTGCGCCGGTGGCCGACCGGCTGCTGAAACGCTACAAGGCCGCGCAGCAAGCCAGGTCGGACGCCGTGGAACTGGACGACGACAAGGCCGCCAAGGTGGCGAAGGACACGCTCGATGCCCTCGTGCTGTTCAAGAACGACATGGGCGCCTACGTGCGCCTGTATGCCTTCTTGAGCCAAATCTTCGACTACGGCAATACGGACATCGAGAAGCGCTTCCTGTTCTACAAACGCCTCATCCCGCTGCTGGACTTCGGCCGCGAACGCGACACGGTGGACCTGAGCAAGGTGGTGCTGACGCATCACACGCTGAAGAATCAGGGCAAGCAGCCGATGGGTCTGGGCCAGGACGGCAACTACAAACTCCCACCGATGGACGCGGTGGGCAGCGGTTCCGTGCAAGAGAAGCAGCAGGCCTACCTGGTCGAAATCATCCAGAAGGTGAACGGCCTGTTCGAGGGCGAGCTGACCGACGACGACCAACTGGTCTACGTGAACGGCGTTCTCAAGGGCAAGCTGCTGGAGAACGAGACACTGGTGCAGCAGGCGGCCAGCAACTCGAAGGAGCAGTTCTCGAGTTCACCCGACCTCAGCAAGGCGCTGATGGATGCCATCATGGATGCGTTCGAGGCACACCAAACGATGAGCACGCAGGCGCTGGGGTCCGAACGGGTGCGCGAGGGTCTGAAGGACATTCTCCTGGGTCCGGCGCAGTTGTATGAGGCGCTGCGGGCTCGCTCCGGCCCAGGCATTCGGCCCGACAGAACATAGTGCGCCGCTTGGGCATGAGGGTTAGCTTGCCTTCCTGAGTCGCTACACGTCACTCCACAGGACAACTTTTTTGGAGTGCATATGCGACAAGACACCGGCCATTCAGCGGCCCATTTGAAGTTTCTCAGCGAGCTCTACGGCAGCTGCCACCGGGCTCGTCCAGCGGCTCTGCTTTCCCCAGGAGACGTGGCCGCCACGGCGGCGGAGCAGTACCCGAACCTTCTGGCAAAAGGGTGGGCACTTCAGGCGGTTCTGGATGACGAGGACATCGAACTGATGGCCTCCCAGGATGGACCGCAGCCGATGCGTTTCAACGTCATCGAATTGGACCGAGGACTTCCCTTGTGCGTGCTCGTCACGCAGGTGGGGCATGTCCAGTGGCGCTGGGTGGTTCCGATGTGGGAGCAGGGCGCAATGGACTGGCTGCGCGAGGCCATCGAGCAGGACCGTTTGCTGATGCTGGTTGAGTCCCCGACGTCGGCCACCGGACTGACGTTCTTGGCTGGTGGTGGGCTGTTCGGTCGGCCGAAGGACCTGCTGACCAGCGCCACGCCCAAGGTCGTATCGCCGGAAGAGGCGGTGTTCGGCATGGTCCTGGGCGGCATGAAGGTGATGGCGCCGCTGGCCGTCCTGCCACCCGCCGGTCAACGACGGCCCAAGCACATCCGCGTGATGGTCGCCGCCAGGGGCGTGAATGCGGTGCTGCTGATGGAGACCTATCAGCGCGCCATGCATACGCGACCCGCCGGGGCGTCTTCCGCTGGCACAGAGGTCATCCACTCACCATTGCCGTAGCCGCGTAGCGGCGTACCTTCGGGCGGGACAGCGTCAGCTGTTCCGCCCCTTCTTCATCGGTGCATCAGGGGTCATGGGCGGTTCTTGCCGCGCGGCAAGATTCGGCGGTGAGGCCCCAACCTGCGCACCGGGGCCGGTCGCTATACGGTTCTCCAGGCCATCGCCGATTCCAAGGAGAACCATTTTGAAAGTTGACCAGAGCCAACCTGCAGTGCCCGTTGCCCACCCTCGTGCCACATGGCTTCGCGATTGCCATATGGCCCGCTACGCCGAACTGCTGAGCCCCGATGACATCGCGGAAATCGTCGCCGAAGAAGGCACCGACCCACCCGCCGAAGGATGGGTGCTGTTTGCCGAACTTGAGCAGGCAGACATCGAGCGACTGACGGCGGAGCGGCTCGGGCGCCTGAACCTCGCCGTGCAGAGCTACGAAGACGGCTTGCCGGTGGTCGTGCTGTCGTTGCTGGCCCAGGCAGTCCGGTATGTCTGGGTCATTGCGATGTGGGAGGTCGATGCCCAGGTCTGGCTGCGCGACGCCGTCGACCGGGGCCGCATCGCGCTGGCTGTGAACGCGGTCGATGCGCCGCAGAGCGTGGTGCTGACGACCGGAGAGGACTTTCTTCAGAACGCCGATGCTTTGCTGGCGTCCACGCAGGTGGCTTGGCAGCCCGCTGGTGAGCTCCATCATCTCCATATGCTGGACGCCGGCTTCCAGGCAGTCTCAAGTGAAGCCTCGCGGATGGTTGGCGATGCATCGCCGGTCGGCTTGACGAGACTGATGCTGGTCGGCCGAGGTAAGAACGCAGCCCAGCTGATGGATGTCCTGGTGACTGGCGCCGAGTTGGCGCGCTCTTTCCCCAACCTGGCCAGCACTGCCATTCAGTAACCATGCACCATGCCGCACAGCGGCTGATTCGACGAGGGGGCAGCCATCGGCTGCCCCCTCTCTTTGTGCATGGAAGGCGGTAACTGGGGTAACGACAGTAACCCTGCCGAGCGCGTCCGGCGGTCGTCTTGCGGCGCGGCAAGGTTGGCGTGCCGACCGCGTCCAGAGCAAGCGGGTTGGTGGTTGATGCATCCGCCCTGGCCAGGGCTCGAAGCTCTCCGGCAAAGGCAGGGTGCGGGCCATTGGCCGCGCCCTGCCATGGCCCACACTTCTTTCTATTACAAAGTAGTACTGGCCTCGTCATTTCGCGGCAAGGGCTTGTCGGAGCTCAGCTTCTGCCAGAACGGTTGCTCGCCATATGACGAGGTTGATAGCGCGAAATGACTGGGCCTCGTCATTTCGCGTGCGGCTGGCATCGGCTCGCGCGCCTCCCTGGGCTCCGCTCGGGCAGCCGGCCTGCCATTCGACGCGCAGGCGCTCGACTTCATCCGGGTCACCTCCGCTACGGTCGGCGCCAACTGAACCTTCCAGCTTTCCAAGCGGCCGATGGCGCGCACTGCCGACGTGACGTCGCTGAGGCGGCGCTTGCGCTTGCTCGCCGTTGGCGGAGTGCCTGTTGAAGGCCACAGCCTTTCCACCAAGGTCTCGTACCCGATGGACATCGACTTACCCTGACCGAGGCAAGTCGACAGAAACGCGTGTACCAGCATCGCCGTGTGCGACGGCAGAGTCAACCGCTCCGACAAGAGCACCTGCGCGTACCCCGGCGACAGCAAGGCTGCTGCGAGTCGGTGGTTCAGCGCCACATGCACGCGCTGGTTGTCGCCGACCAGCCAACTGACCAGGCGGCACGAGCGCACCGTATGGGTGGCACCGTCGCGCTCCCACACCGTTACTTCGCAGAGGCGCGCGAGGGACTCGCGCCGAACGTCGTTCGCCGAGCCGCCCACGCTGGCCGAACCGCAGCGGCGATGCAGTTCGCTCCATGAGCATTCCAGCCTCAAGGTGGGCGGCAACTCCCGAATTGCTCCTGCCTCGGCCTGTAGATGCAGGGACGACCACAGCAGTGAGCCAACTTCGCTGCGGTCGGCTTGGTCGAGGCGGTGCTCCGAGGGGCGTCGCCGATGCTGTTCCTGGGCCAGTTCCAGCAGGGCCAGCAGCAGCGTCTGCTCTGGCACGCCCAGCGCTTCCCGGGCGCTGAAGCGCAGGCTCAATTCACCGTACTGATAGGTTTCGTTCAATACGGGCCGTGGCGAGCCATCCTTGGGCAGGGGTCGAAACAGCTGGCAGAGGCCGAACGGGTGAGACAGCCGAACCACCCTCGGCGGTGCCGAGGTAGTCTTTCCTGCGGTGCGGGTCATGCTGCGTCCTCCGCGAGCATCAGGACACCGTGCGGTCCGCGGGTCAGCACCAGCGTGTCGGTCGTGGCGAAGTAGTTGGCTTTCGGGATGTCCAAGAGCACGTGGCGGTGCAGCTGCTCCTTGGCGAGGCCGAACTGCTTGGCGGTCACGCGCGTGGGCCGGCTGAGGTTGAGTTGCCAGCGCACGGCATTCGTCAGCGCGGTGGAGCCGCGCGCGGCATCTGCGGAGCCCCCGTAGTCCTGCAGCGCCGCAGCACGGCTGGTGTGGTGGACCAGCAGCCACGCCGCGTGTGTCGAGCAGGCATAGCTCCCGATATGACGAGCCAGGCTCTTCATGGCGGTGGCATTGTTCTCGTCAGCATTGTGGAAATCTCGGATGGGGTCGAGGATGACCAGGCGGGCGCCTTCGCACGCGCGTCGCAGCATCTCGCCAGCGGGCGTCTTCTCCCAGCACTCACCCAGCAGGTTCACCTGTTCCTGGCCCGCCAGGGCATGGATGACCAGGTTTTGGTTCAGGAGCTCGGCGGCGTGGTCGGGGTCAATGCCGGTGGCGGCCAACTGGACGCTGGCGATGGCGTGCAGCCGGTGCCAGACCACATGCGCAAATTCCTCGGCGAGAACCAGGACCACCCGCGCTGGCGCAGCGCTGCGGGAACCGGCGCCGCCGACAAGGCCGCCCAGCAGTGGCGTGCCAGTGGCCATGGCAATGGCCATCTGGAGGGCCAACATGGTTTTGCTGACGGCGCCGGGACCGACAACGAGGCCAACCGTCGCGGCCAGCAGTCCGGGCAGCACATGGTCCAGCGGCGGCGGCGGATTGCGCAGCATGTGCGCGATGTTTAACGGGCTGGAAAACGGGTTCTTCAGAGCCTGCTCAGACATGGCGGGCTCCTTCGACACGCTGGGCGAGCCAAGCGTGAACGTCGACCGCTCGCCAACGCAGCAGCCGGGTGCCGGCGATGACCAACCGCGGCGGGACGGCCGCCGGGTTGCGATGAAGGTCCTTGCGGATGGTTTCCGGGCTGCGGCCCAGCAGGTTTGCGAGGTCCCCGAGTTCGAGGACGGGTTTGGTTTCGGGCATTGAATGCTCCACGCCGGTGTGCAGAGCACGTGACGACCGGCTGCGCCCGTTCGTGCCCGCTGGTGCATCGGTTCGGCCCCAGCTGGCACGTCTAGCCCACCTGTTTATTCCTTTCGTCGTCACGCTCGGATTTGCAAGTCATAGCTTGCACAATGAAGAATGGAGCACATAATGCAAGCCATGACTGACATTTTTCGCCTTCCGGATGAGCTTGGGCGCCAGCTGTTGGCGCGGCGCAAGGCGCTCGGGCTGAGCAAGTCCGAGCTGGCCCAGCGCGCGGGCAAGGTGCGGGAAGTGGTCTACCGCCTGGAGGCCGGGGAGGACAGCACGGTGTCGTCCCTGCTGGCGGTGCTCGGTGCGCTCGGCTTGGCCTTGCGACTGGAGCCGGTGGGCTTGCCGTCTGCGCAGGAGGTGGCGCGGCGGTTCCAGATGGACGATGACCAGGACGGCGGCGATGAGCCCTGATGGACTGCCGGAGCGTCTGCGTGCGCTCGACGTTTCCATCGGCGACCGCGCCCATGCCGGTCAGCTGCTGAAGACGTCCACCTACGAGTTCCGATATCTCGATGCCGCTCCCGACCAGCCTGCGGTCGCCCTGTTGATGCCCCCGCGGGAACGGCTGACCTGGCAAGACGGCGACCTGTTCGCGCCCATGGACCAGAACCTGCCCGAGGGCGACCTGTTCATGCGCATCCGCCAGATGTTCCCCAAGCGGCCGATGACGCCGATGCACCTGCTGGCCCTGGTCGGCCGCAATGGCATCGGGCGGCTGGGCTACCGGCTGCCGGATGCGCCCGAGCTGGCGCCGCCGCCGCCGATGGGCAAGGACGCGTTGCTGAAGACCCGCTACAGCCCCGAGGTGTTCGACGAGCTGGTGGCGGCCTACCTGAGCACGGGTGCCGGCATTGCCGGCATGCAGCCCAAAATCATGGTGCCCGACCGGCCCACCGTGCCGATTCCGTCGCTCATCGTGAAGGCCGCCAGCCCGGCCTATCCGGGGCTGTGTGCCAACGAGTTCCTGTGCCTGAGCGCCGCACAGCGCGCGGGCATCGATGTGCCTGGCTTCGCCCTGTCAGACGACGGCCAGATGCTGGTGCTGGACCGCTTTGACATGGTGACGAAGGCCGATGGGCAGACTGAGCGCCTGGGCTTCGAGGACATCGCGGCTCTGGCGGGCCTGCGGGTGCGCGACGTGCTGTCCGACCGCAAGTACCAAGGCAGTTACCAGCGTGTGGCCGAGCTGTTGCGCCAGCTGCAGCTGCACAGCGACAACCTGCACCGCTTCTTCGAGCAGGTGGTCTTCTCGGTGATGGTGCGCAACGGCGATGCGCATCTGAAGAACTTCGGCGTGCTCTACCGCGGCACTGACACGAACCAGCTGGACATCTGGCTGGCCCCGATGTTCGACGTGGTGACCACGACCATCTACACCTACACCCGCTACCCCGGCGGCCCCGAGCTGGAAGACCGTACTCTGGCCCTGAAACTGTTCGCCGGCCGGCACCAGACCAAGACCTACCCGACCCGGGATGAGCTGCTGGACTTCGGTCGTCGCATCTGCGGCGTCAGCCAGCCGGCGCGGGTGCTAGAAGTCATGGCCCAGGCCATGCGGGAGACCTTGCAGCAGGCCCAGGGCGATGACCGCGTGCCCAATGAGCTGCTGCACAAGATGCGTTCGGCCTGGGACGAAGGGCTCGCGCTGGCCAGATGAAGAAGAAGGGGGTGAGCAAAAGCTCACCCCCTCTCAAATCAACGACTGAACCCTGCCGTTCGGTGAGAACCGAACGGTGTCAGTCGACCACTGCCAGGTCCCGATGACCTCGTACCGCTTCGCCCTCGGACTCATCGTGAATCGTGGCCGCACGCTGCAACCACCGGACCAGCTCGGGAATCTGGCGGGCACCCAGCAGGTCGCGACCCGAGCACTCGAGGTACATCGCCAGGAGCGACTGCTTGGCCTCCAGGCTCAACCTCGACATGTCGGCCGGGAGCACATGCCGGGCGACGGGGTCATCCAGCATCTGTGCCATCGCCCGGTTCACGGCGTTTTCCAGCGGTTCCTGCGGGTGCAGAAAGTCCGACATGGGGATGCGCCCGGCAATCATCTTGACGACCACGGGCGGCACGCCAAGGTAGTAGGCGCAGTTCACAGCGAACTCGTCGCTGATTTGACGGACGAGCCTTGTGCCGCTGCGAAGCTGGTTGATGTACCCGTAGGTCACGCCGAGTTCGTCGGCCATCTGTCGGAACTCCTGGCCGCGACGACGGCATTCGTCGTACAGCCAGCCGATGAGCGGGCCTCCGGGCGTGGCATAGAGGCGCGTGACGCGTTGTTCGGGGGTCTCGGCAGGGTCGACGGGGTGATTCTGGTGACGCATGGCATCAATGTCCTGTGGCGCATGCACATGCATGCCAAATGTGTAGTCACCGGCGCTCGACGAGGGAATCTCGGATGTGGGCGGGGATTCCTGTGCGACGCCGCGGGATGAATAAAAGGGCTCGATACACGAGCCCTGAGGCAAGGCCGGTGGGGCCATACGCCTCGCCACCCTTGAGGAGCTACCAGTGAAAGACCCGCATCTGACAACCGCCCAGTTCATCGCCCAACTCCGAGAAATCGGAGGCTGCCCCTGGAAGGCCGCTGACGGCACGCAACGTGTGTACTTCAACGACCTCCCAGACTTGTTCGGCCTTGAGCTCGTTTACTACAAGTCGGGCAACATCAAGAGCGCCAAACTCGATGGTGACCGCATCAGCAATACCACGGCCAGGCGCATCTGCGGTGACCTGGCCACCCTCAAGCTCTGGGTCGACCCAGCTGATGGCACAACACATGTACGCCACCAGTTTCGTCCAATCTTCGACTACGACTATCACGCCATCCTGACCGAGGCGGTCAGTGACCGAGTCGCCGAGGTTCCATGCCCTGCGCCGGATTGAGCCGGTCAGCGCTGGCGGGACTTCGCGAACCCGCGGTCCTGTAGAGCTCGCATCAAGCTCCCGCTGTTGGGGTCACCGTCCGTACCGCAGACCGCTTCGTAGATTTCCGACCAGAGCCGGTAAGGCCGGGTAGAACGTACGCCGGTTTCTGGCGCACGGCCGTAGGCGCCGCTACGGACAGCCGCTGCCGCAGCGCGGATGGTGCTCAGCGCATCCTGCAACGGGTCGATGCGCTTCTCCGTGGCCTTGGCTTCGACCAGCGGGTCGAGCAACTGCACCTTGGCAAGGGCGTCGGTCACCTCCTGCACGCGCTGTCGATGCACGCGTCGGCGCAGGCTGCGCTCGGCGGCCTCGCCGGCCAGGCGTGCGGCTTCCGTCAGTCGCCACAGTGGGTCGGTCTCGCGCTGTTCGCTCTCGCGGCGAGCACGCTCGGCGGCCTCCCGAGCAGGGCGGCAAATGGTGGTCTCGACGTACGCTCGCTCAGGGTCGGTCAGCCGCGATGCCAGCTCATCGGGCAGTACGCAGGCCTGGACAGACAGGCTGCCGACGAAGGTCTGCACGGCGTATCCGTGCGTGTTGCCGTCAGTGCCCTTCGGCACCCAACGGGAACGGTAGAGGCAGGCGGTCTTGCCACGAATTTTCTTGTGCATGCAGGCTTCATGGTGGTTGAGGGATACGAGGTGTAGTCACCTCGTTCCTTGCGTTGCTCTTCACACCCACCCATGGCCTTGTCCACAAGGTGTGATGGCGAATGCACACAGGGATAAACAGCGTCGCAATACAGGGCACCAACAACTTTCTGGAGCCGACATGCCCCGTTCGAACCGCCGTCCCAATCCCCACCAGCCGTGTGACACGCCGCCGACCCCAAACGCAGAGAATTTCCTTGCTCTTTGGACCTCCTGGTCGCCTACCGAAGCCATGGAGGCGCGAGAGCAGGGCGATGTCGGGGGAGGTGGCACGTTCGAAACGCTGCAGGACTACATCTCGAATCCATCGATGGTCGACGTCGCCTGCCGTGTGCTCGCCAGCTGCCGTAAGCACCTTCCCGGGCCAGATGAAACGGTGCGAGTCTTCCAATCCGTGCGAGTGGCGTCGGGCTCACCCAAGGTCATCCTTCCTGGTGCCGCCGTGTCCAACTTGCCCGAGCACGCGCGCTGGCTCGATGAAGACGATGGCAGCAGCGCCTACCGGCTGCTGTGGACGGAGGTGTATCCCGACGAGCTGGTCACGTTCTGTACCCGACACCACTTCATCTACGTGCCACGGTCGGCAGCTGTCGCCTACGACCGCTACATGCGCGACTCGACCCGCGTGCGTCGCGCAGGTTGACCGACGGAACCCTCGCCGTTGAATCGAGCGCTTTCCCCCGTACGCCTGGCCCGGCGGTACCTTGCGGTTGCAGCTCGTCGGACCAGAGGACGGACGGCGCCGCGTCCAGCGGCGGGTTTTGGGGAAGCGAAGTTGCGTCGTGCATGAGGTCACGATGCCCGTGGCGAACGGCTGGGAGGGTCGAGTTGCTCGCGACTGGGCCGGCGAGGCGGTGCGAACCGCCGCCGACCCCGCGCAGGCACGCATTGGTAGACGGGGCACCGCCCGCGGTGCCCTCTGGCCGGGGACCCCGGGGTGCGGGTGGAGGACGTGTGCCTCCCGCACCTTGGGGCAAGCCGTGGCAGCACGGCCTGCCGAAAACACAGTTGGGCAAGCCGCCCTGAAGACACGGTCACCCTCGGAAAAGACGTTCTGGGGCGGCGGCGGTTCGCACCGGCGAAGCCGGCGGATGTAACGGTGACTTTGAGGAACGTCGCGACGAAAACGTGACCGACGCGCGCCCCAAGGCGTGCGAGGCCGTACGAGGGGAAATCACAGCTGCCCCATGCCCTCGAACGGCCGTGCGGCCAGCCCCCGACCGTACCAAACGCACACGGCAGCGGCGAGGTGTGCAGGCTATCGCCAGCGGGTGTCACGCTCGGTTTGGGCTGGTGGCTACACGACAGAGCCGGCCGCTGCCGTCGCCCGCACTGACGAGCGCGCAGTGGCTCCAGAAAACCTGTTCGCGGAAGCCGACCACATGCACTCGCACCCCAGGGAGACCTGTCCCGTCACCACAGATTCACCAGCCGCAACCACAGCGGCATCCACTATGGCCTCGCAGAAGGGTAACGCGGGTAACACCGTGACCCGCAACGACGCTGCCGAGCGGGCTGCTGCAGCCACCCCCAGTGGCACAACTGCCCCCGCCCCTGTAGGTAACGCTGCTCTGCCACGGACGTCGCGGGGTACGCCCCGACGGGGGCTGTCCGGTCAGCTCTCGACCGACCAGCTCCAGACTCGTAGCTGGGCCATCGCGCTGTCCATGGCCAATCGATTCAGGGTCATCCGCACGCTGGACGTCGCCGTGGCGTGTTACCCCGAGCGGCCATTCAAGACGGCATTGGGTGCTGCGCAGCGCGCAGTCCGAGGGATGGTCAAGGCCGACCTGCTGAGGCGCTACAAGACCGCACGTTTCCAGACAACCTATGGTCTCACCGCCCGAGGCGTAGCCTGGCTGGCCGAGCGCGGTATCGAGGCCCAGGCTTCGGTCCGGCGGGTGAGCGACATGACCAACCCGGAGCATTTGCTCTGGGCCCAGTGCCTGGCTCTGTGCGCTGAGCAACGCGGCCTGCAGGCAATGACCGAGCGCGAGTTGCTGACCAGACTCAACGAAGGCGCGACGCCTGGCTCGCCCATGCGAGGGGGGCTGCTTGTTGCGACCGCCACGGTTCGTGGCAAAGCACGCCGGATTTCGCTGAGGCCTGACGCCGCGGTACTGGAGGCTGATGGGGTGACCGCCATCGAGGTCGACTGCAGCGCCCGCGGTTCACAACGGGCGGCATCGCTATGCGCTGAGGTGCTCAGCATCGGTCGCACGACCACGGTCGGCGCCGTCCTGCGTCGAGTGGTCGTCTTCTGCCGAACACCTCGCATCCGCAACAGGGTCAGTGCGACGCTTGCAGCACTCAAGCGCGACCAGGACGCCCTCAGCCTGAACGACGGCCGCTGTCAGCTCAAGGCCAGCGAGCAGCCTGACGAGTACGAGGTCTGGAAGGCCGTCGAGGTGCCCATGGGGCCCACACACAAGGCGCTGCGCGAGGTGATGGTCGGCCGCGTCATCGTTCAGGACCTGCCGGTCTGGTTGCCAAAGGTCCGCATCGATGGACGAAACCAGCACTCCACTGCGGGCTGGCTCGACGACAACTACCTGCCATGGCGTCTGCCATCAACGGACGGCGCATGGACGGCGCCGTCAAGTCCCCTGCTGAAGTCCACAGGCCCGCGACAGGCCCGTGAACGCTCCGGATGACAGGTGCTGAGCAGCGACAGGTCATCGGTCGCTACACGTGTTGCGCAATACCGCGCACACGAGGCCAAAGAATGAATTCCCTGAAGACGTTGACGTACCCGCCGGCCCGACATGCTGGCCAACGCGCACGCTTGTTCCCGGCAACCATCATGACGCCAGCCGAGGTTCAAGACGGTCTGCAGCAAGACCGGCAGACCGTTGCTGACCAGATTCGTGGTCATTGGATGCTGTGCGGTGATGTCGACCACGCCATGTTTGAGCTGCTCGTCTCGTCACGGGTCCACCAAGTCGGTCACCGGGCCAGCGCGTTCAGCTCACCCAGCGGGAGTGGGTATGCGCTGTTCACGCATCAGGTGGGCGGCCACCAGCACCGGTTCGTTCTTCCGCTGTGGTGCGACGAGGTTCGGCTGTACCTCGATGCACTGCAAAGGGAGCCTTATGGCTTCATGCTCGGTGACGAAGGTGAAAGCGCCGGCTGGGTGCTACCCGGGGTGGCTACCGCCGATGAGCTCGCACCGTTGCGCGAGTTGTGCCGGGCGCAACCAGCGCTGTCGGCCGAACTGCTCGCAGAGCTGCCGATGGCCGTTGTTGTGCTTTCGGCGCCCGACGCGATTCCGAGCGTGTTCGAGCACTCGCGGGTCGAAGCCGTGAGCCTGTCGGTGGTGGTGCCCGCACTGCCTGATGAGGTCGCGCTGGAGCCGGTTCACTGAGACGTGTCAGGGGCTCAAGATGGCCACAAGGCAGTTGCTATACGTGTGGACGGACCGTTCCGTCTGACACGAGGACATATGCATGCAGGTATTCGGCAACATAGCCACTCAACCGGAGCGAAAGCGCTCGAAGACCACCCAGCGTGACTACTTCGAATTCCGGCTCGCAGAGAGCCAGCGGGGCGTCGACACCCAGCCGACATGGTTCACGGTGAGGGTGATGAAAGAGGACAAGCCGATGCTCGACAAAGGCGACTTCGTCAAAGTCACCGGCAAGCTCAAGACCGACTTCTACCTCTCGCGCGAGGGCAAGCCCACCGGGACCCTGCTCATCATTGCGTTCGAGGCGGCCAAGATTGCCAAGCCTTCTTCTGTCGTGACCGAGGTAACAGGGTAACCAGCCAGGGGTAGCTCCCGCCTGGTTCAGTGATGTAGAGGTCCAGAGAGCCCCGTGATTTCGGCCCCCGCCAGCGCAAGCTGCGGGGGCCTTCTCTTCGCTCTTAAAGGTACTCGTCCTTCAAGCGTGCGGCGTCCGCCACCAACTGTGTGAGACGCTGGGCCTGTTCCGCCACGAAGCTGGCGATGCCCTGTACGAAGGCGCGCTCGGCCTCGCCTTCGTAGTCGGCGTCTTCAGCCTGAGCCGCCGCCGCTGCTACGGCCAGCTTTGCCAGTCGCTGGCCTTCGCGGCGCATCAGCTTGCGGTCGATGCCGCATCGTGCGGCAAAGTCCGCCAAAGCGAAGGGTGACACCTCGGCGTGGTTGAACACATCACCGTAAGCCATGGCCAGCTCGGTGTCGAACCCGTCGTATTGCAGAACACTCACCAGGTCATACCAAGGCGTCGGTTCCAGCAAGCCGCCCGGGCGCACGAAGAACGAGAAGTTCTTGCCGTGTGCATCGCTGTTGCCAATCAGGAACTGGAACAGCGCCCAGCGCAGCATGGCCAGCCTGGCGGCGGCTTTGTTGGCCGTGATATCGGCGCAGCCGAACAGGCGTTCGAAGCTCACGCCATCCCGGATGTGGCGCACCGCGTCTGCACTGCCCAGGTTTCGTTCGTACTTGTAGGCGACGGGGAGGTCGCAGGCCTGGCAGGCGTCGATGATGTGCCGGCGGCGAACCCGTGGGTGGCCGCCGGCGTTCTCGATTTCGCGGTCGAACCGCCGCACCACCAGCACTGGCCGGGGCGTGCGCAGTAGACCCACCTCGGCAGCCGGTAGCCCCATGCGGCGGGCCAGCGACATGCAGAAGTGTTCATTGACCGCCAGGTGCGGCGTCTTCGGGTTGTCAGTGTCGGGCTTGAGGATGTGCGTTGATGCCAGGCGCTGACCATCCACCAGGAAGAGCCGCCCACCGTCGTTCAGCGGTCGGTCGAGGTAGACCAGCAGTTTGTCCTGCAAGCCGGCAACCGACATGCGTACCTTGCCATCCCACACCGTCAGCGGCACATGCTCGCGCTCGGCGATGCGTTGGTCGAGTTCCTGCCGGGAGACTTCTCGCAGGACGGGTTCGCCCGCCGGCTGCGTCGTGGCAGCATCGCCGGTGAAGCGCAGGGCGCCCGCGGTCTCAGCGCCCAGTGCCCAGATGAGACCGAAGATGTTGGTCTTGGCCAGGCCGTTGTAGGCGACCGCCACATCCAGGGCCCGGCCTTCTGGCAGCAGATGCTCGATGAAGCGCTTGATGGACGCAGACGGGTAGTCCGCTTGTGGGCGCGTCAAGGGCAGGGCCGGTGACAGGGGGTAGGACTGGGCGTCGGCGGTCCAGGGCTCTGCATAGCTCAGGCTCCAGCGGTCGTCGCGCCCCTCGTGTTCGATGGCGGCAATTCGGGTCTCTTCGGCCCAGACGTGCAGTGCGTGGGTCATGCCTGCCTACTCACGCCTTGTCGTCGGTGGCGGACGCCGACAGTTTGTTGCTGCCAGCCTCGCGGGCCCAGGGATGTTCCTTAGGCAGCACCATCAGCGCCAGGCCCAGACCGTCGAGCACGGCCAGCGCCTTGTCCAAGCGCACCGACCCTTGGCCGTTCTCGAGCCGGGACATGAGGTCCACCGATACGCCCAGCAGACCGGCGGCATCATCGATGCGCAAGGACTGCGACTTGCGGCGCTCGCGCACTACCGGGCCCAGCTCGGGGGCTGACTTCAAGAGGGTCGGGTGTCGGCGGGACGGGTCAGTCATTTCGGAGTTTCAGCTTCTGTGACCTAGAACGGATGGCTTTAGCGCGAATTTCTGCTTTTCCGAAATTCTAGCGAATTGCTGGTGAGCTTCAAGAAGAATTTCGGTAAACCAGAAACTGATTGTTCGCTGCTCTTCGTCATCGAGTTGTTTCCGATTCTCCGAAATTTCTTGGCTGGGCAAGCTACCCGCGCGAGGACGGACTTTCGCCCGGGAGACCCGGGAACGGCTCGTGGAATGCACGACCCGTCACGAGCGTCGGGCGATGCTCAGGCGTGGGCATTGAGCCGCTGCAGGGCTGAGTGTTGACGTGCCTTGGCCCGGACCGTCGGATGAATGCCGCGCGAGCTGCTGGTCGCCGGCTTGGGCGGAGCAGCGGTTGGCGCCCGCGATGCGCCGGTTGCGGCCGCTGTTTGGTCGGTGGCCTGTGCCTGCAAGGTCAGGGGCTCGGACGACGTTCGCTTGAAGGTGGCGTCCATGAACGCGCGGATGTCGTCCGGGTGCCAGTACTCTCGGCTGGCGAATTGAACGGGCTGCGGGAGCAGCCCTTCCTTGATGTAGTTGTCGACCGTCTTGATGCAGACGCCGAACATCTGGGCGACATCAGCGCGGGTCACGAGGCGGAAATCCTGGCAGTTGAGCATGGCGTCGGCAATGCAGTTGTACTGTCAGGTCTAGCCTCGCGATTTATCCCATTCCACTGGGTTGGCGGTCGCCGGGTCAGGCGCGCATCCGCGGCCGAAATGGGATGACGTTCGACGCTTGAGGCGAGTCCACCGTCAGCGCGGGAGCGGGGGGCTGGGCCACCTGTTCGACCGGTGCTTCGAACGCTGCCGGCACAGCGATGTGCTCGTCCCTGTCATGGGCTGCCTCGACCAGGTCCCTGACTTTCACGGTGGCGTGCTTGTTGAGGAACTTGCGCCCACAGTGCACACGGACCTTAGCCTCGTCCTTGAAGCACTCGTCGAGCTTCGACGCGAGCTTGGATGCGCACAGGTGCGCGTACCGCATCAGCATGCGGATGTCACGATGCCCGCTGAAAACCTGCAATTCAGGAACGCTGAATTTTCCGGTTTCAGCCACACGCGACAGGGCCTCGTGCCGGCAGTCGTGGATGCGAAGGTCCTCGATGCCGGCCATGCCGCAGGCCTTGTTCCAGGCGCCCACGATGTAGTCCAAGCCCACGTCGAAGATGTAGGGCGTATCACGTGGCAACTCGGCCAGGACTTCAATCAGGTCTTGGCGCAGCGACAACTTGCGCGCGCGGCCGTTCTTGGTCTCTGGCAGGAATGCCGTCTTGGCCTTGAAGTCGATGCGGTCCCAGGTCAGATTGACCGTCTCGCCGCGACGCGCACCCGTCATCACCTGGAACAGGTAGAAGGCCTGCAGGTAGGGCTCGACGTAAGCCTCTTCCTCGGCCTGAGCGCGAAGGTCCTTGCGGGCCTGCACCAATACCTTCTTGCGGGCGCTGTTGCTGCTGAACTGGCTGTGGGGCAGGGCGGCTTCGGTCAGCGAGTGCAACAAGGGCTTGACTGCCCGTTCCAGGTCGAGCTGCGCAAGGGCTTCCATCAGGCGAGCCTCTTCATCGGGAGAAATCCGACGGTCGCGCTCGTTGAAGAAGTCCGGGCGGCGCACGCCGTCCATCGGGTTCTTGGCGAGGTTGTAGTCCCAGACCTTGGTTACCACCTTGAAGATGGCCTTCAGGCGGTCGATTTCCCGGTCGACGGTCGCCTTGGCCACCACCTCCAGGCGGTCGTCAAGGAAGGCCTCGATGTCGACCGTGGTGACCTCGGCGAGGCGCTTGTGCATCCAGGCCAGTTCGGTGCTGGGTTTGCGCATCTTGAACTTCGGCTCACGCACGGGGCGTCCACGGGCTCGGAGCTCGTCGCGGTACTGGTTCAGCAGCTCCATGCCTCGAGGGCCGCTGTCCTCGAGCCAGCCTTCCAGGGTGTAGGCCAGAATCGCGCCACTCTTCTTGCGGCCGGTCTCATCCAGCAGGTAGCGCACGACGATGTCGGCGAAGGTGACCTTCAGCGCGGCGGTGTAGTCGAGGAACAGACCGCGCTTGCGCTCTTCGGTGACCTTGTCAACGAACTGGGAAGCGGCGGCTTCCGACGAGAAAGTGGCCTCGAGGGACTTGTGCCCTTGGTCGCGGACGCGAACCAGCCAGCTCTCGTCGAGCTGTACGGCCTTGGGCGCGAAGTCCCGCGAGCGCAGGTCCTTCATGTAGGTCTCGACCTCGGCCAGCTTGCTGAAGCTGAAGTACTTGGTCAGCTCGGGCTTGTTCTTGACGGTGACGCGGAAGCGGCTGCGATTGGCGATGTGCGCCATGGATGTCTCCAGATGATGAGGAGACTCCTGTAGCCAGCATGCTTATATCGTCGCGGCGTTGCCGCCGGCCAATCCGGCCGGTTTGGCACAGAATTGGCGCAGAACCGCCAGAAAGCAAAACAGCCGCGTCGCGGCGGCTGTTCCAAGTCCTTGATTTACAAGGCAATCCTGGTCGGGGTGAGAGGATTCGAACCTCCGGCCTCTACGTCCCGAACGTAGCGCTCTACCAGGCTAAGCTACACCCCGATGTTCAGCCGCTGGGGCTAGGCTTCGGCAGCCGTCAGCACGATGTGCTGTCTTGTCGCAGTCGTTTGAGTGGGAAATCGAACGCCGGGTTGCGCTCGAACTCTCAGACTGCATCAGAAGGTGCGCTGCACCGACTGAGCACAAAAGTATAACAGAGCCGAGCGGGCAGCAGAAGGTGTGAGTTGCGCGAGACACGACTCCGCACGGTCCGCTTCGGCTTGAGCTGCTGCGCGTGTGGCTTGCAGCGCCCCGGTGCTGCGAACGATGGCGATCACTTCCGCCAGCTTCTCCGTCTCGCCCTGCTCGATCGCCGTGCGCAGCAGCGATCGCTCCTGCGGGGTGCAGCGCTGCATCGCGATCAGCAGCGGCAGGGTCGCCTTGCCCTCACGCAGATCGTCGCCGACGTTCTTGCCGAGCGCATTCGCGTCGCCTTCGTAGTCGAGCAGGTCGTCGATCAGCTGGAAGGCGGTGCCAAGCGCCTGACCGTAGGCGGCACAGGCTTCTTCCACCTCAGGGGAAGCTTCTGCCAACACGGCACCCAGGCGGGCGCTGGCCTCGAAGAGCTTGGCCGTCTTGCAGCGGATCACCTGAAGGTAGTCCGCTTCGCTGAGGTCGGGGTCGTGCATGTTCATCAGCTGCAGGACCTCGCCCTCGGCGATCACGTTGGTCGCATCGGCCAGCACATCCAGCACGCGCAGCCGGTTGACCGAGACCATCATCTGGAAGGCGCGTGAATACAGGAAGTCGCCGACCAGCACGCTGGCTGCGTTGCCGAAGCGTGCATTGGCGGTCTCGCGGCCACGTCGCAGCGAGGACTCGTCGACCACGTCGTCGTGCAGCAGGGTCGCGGTGTGGATGAATTCCACGGTTGCGGCCAGCTCATGCCTTTCGGTGCCCTGGAAGCCGAGCGCGCGCGCGAACAGCAGCACCAGCATCGGCCGGATGCGCTTGCCGCCCGCGCTGACGATGTAGTGCGAGATCTGCTGGATCAGCGCCACCTCGGACTGGAGGCGGCGGTGGATCACGGCATCGACCGCGGCCATGTCCTCCGCGAGCAGTTCGGCGGGGCTTTGGACTTCAGCGGGAGGGACGGGGGCTTCTTCGGCGCAACTCATGACAGACCGGATTTCGTTCCAGATTATAGGAAGGGGGTCCGGGTGCGCCGGGCGCGGGCGGCGGCCGCTTGGCGCCCAGCCGCCGGGCCCTTCTTCCGGGCGATGGACTGTGCTATCCTCGCGGGCTTCGCCTATCGTGTGGCCGGCTTCCGGGTGTCAAGCGCCTGCTGCTGGCCTGCGTGGTGGGCGGAGATGTTCTCGTGGCAAAGCGACCAGGTGACGCAAGGCGGGGATCGCGGGCAGGCTTCGGTCTGGACGGGCTCCACCTGCAGGTCGGCACGAGAACCGGGATGGGACTGTTCCGCCCTGCGGATCGTTCCCGAGTGTGTCGCGCGCAAGCGCGTGAGAAAGGCTGATATGTACGCGGTCATAAAAACCGGTGGCAAGCAATACAAGGTTGCCGTCGGCGAGAAGATCAAGGTAGAACAGATTGCTGCGGACGTCGGCCAGGACATCGTGATCGACCAGGTGCTCGCCGTGGGTAGCGGCGCCGACCTGACGATCGGGACCCCCCTGGTTGCCGGCGCGACGGTCCAGGCCACGGTTGTGGCCCACGGCCGTCATGACAAGGTGCGCATCTTCAAGATGCGTCGCCGCAAGCACTATCAGAAGCGCCAGGGCCACCGGCAGAACTTCACCGAGCTGTCGATCAGCGCGGTGAACGTCTGAGGCCTCATTCCGCAAGGAGCTGAAACATGGCACAGAAAAAGGGCGGCGGCTCAACCCGCAACGGTCGCGATTCCCAGCCGAAGATGCTCGGCGTCAAGGTGTACGGCGGCCAGGTGATCTCGGCCGGCGGCATCATCGTGCGCCAGCGCGGCACCCAGTTCCATCCCGGCACCAACGTCGGGATCGGCAAGGACCACACGCTGTACGCGCTGACCGACGGCGTCGTGTCCTTCGCGATCAAGGGCGAGCGCAACCGCCGCACCGTGATCGTCACCCCGGCCTGAGCTTCAGGCCGCTGACGCGACCCTCCCGGTCGCGCCACGAGCCCCGGCCTGCCGGGGCTTTCGCGTTTCTGGGGCCTGCCCACCGGGCAGCCCCGCTTCGGAGCCCAGGATGAAATTCGTCGACGAAGCCGAGATCGAGGTCATTGCCGGCAATGGCGGCAACGGCTGCGTGAGCTTCCGCCGCGAGAAGTTCATTCCCTTCGGCGGCCCCAACGGCGGCGATGGGGGACGCGGTGGCAGCATCTTTGCCGTGGCCGACCGCAACCTGAACACGCTGATCGACTTCCGCTACACCCGCCGCTACGAAGCCAAGGGCGGCGAGCACGGTCGCGGCTCGGACCAGTACGGCGCGGCGGCAGGCGACATCGAGTTGCGCGTGCCCGTCGGCACCATCATCCGCGACGCTGCGAGCGATGAGCCGCTGGCCGAGTTGATGGTGCCCGACGAGCGCATCCTGCTGGCCCGCGGCGGGGACGGCGGTTTCGGCAACCTGCACTACAAGAGCAGCACCAACCGCACGCCGCGCCAGAGCACCAAGGGCTGGCCCGGGGAGCGCCGCGAGCTCAAGCTCGAGCTGCGCGTGCTGGCCGACGTCGGCCTGCTCGGCATGCCCAATGCCGGCAAGTCGACGCTGATCACGGCCATCTCCAACGCCCGGCCCAAGATCGCCGACTACCCCTTCACCACCCTGCACCCGAACCTGGGCGTGGTGCGGGTCGGGCCGAGCCAGAGCTTCGTCGTCGCCGACATCCCCGGCCTGATCGAGGGTGCAGCCGAGGGCGCCGGCCTGGGTCACCAGTTCCTGCGCCACCTGCAGCGCACCGGCCTGCTGCTGCATCTCGTCGACTTCGCACCCTTCGACGGCGTCGACCCGGTGCAGCAGGTGCGGGCCATCGTCACCGAGCTGAAGAAGTACGACGACGAGCTGCATGCCAAGCCCCGCTGGATCGTGCTGAACAAGCTGGACATGGTCCCGGCCGAGGAGCGCGAGGCCCGCCGCAAGGACTTCCTGAAGCGCCTGCGTTGGAAGGGGCCGGTCTTCGAGGTCTCGGCCCTGACCCGCGAAGGCTGCGAGCCGCTGATCCGGGCCATCTGGCAGCATGTGGCGCTGCGGCAGGTGCATCCGGTCGAGCCGGATGCCCGCTTCGACACGCCGGCACAAGCGCTGGCGGAAGCGCCGCCGCCCGCGCCCGATGCGGACGATCCGCGCTTCCGCTGAGCGGCCCCGCCCCCTTCCCCTACGTCCCGAGACTGCCTGAGCCGATGGTCGCCCCCACGTCCCCCCTTGCCCCCAGCCCGGTGCTGGCCGCTGCGCGGCGCATCGTCGTCAAGGTCGGTTCCAGCCTGGTGACCAACGAAGGCCGCGGCATCGACGCCGAGGCCATCGGCACCTGGTGTCGGCAACTGGCCGCGCTGGCGCGCGAGGGCCGCGAGGTGGTGATGGTCTCCAGCGGCGCGATCGCCGAAGGCATGAAGCGACTGGGCTGGGCCACCCGGCCCACCGAACTGCACGAGCTGCAGGCCGCTGCCGCCGTGGGTCAGATGGGCCTGGCCCAGATGTACGAAACCCTGCTGCGCGAGCAGGGCCTGGCCAGTGCGCAGGTGCTGCTCACGCATGCCGATCTGGCCGACCGCGAGCGCTACCTGAATGCACGCTCGACCCTGCTGACCCTGCTGGGCCTGAAGGTCATCCCGGTCATCAACGAGAACGACACGGTCGTCACCGACGAGATCAAGTTCGGCGACAACGACACCCTGGGCGCGCTGGTGGCCAACCTGATCGAGGCCGACCTGCTCGTCATCCTCACCGACCAGCCCGGCCTCTACGAGGCCGACCCGCGCAAGGTACCCGACGCGGCCTTCGTCCACGAGGCCGCGGCCGGCACGCCCGAGCTGGAGCGCATGGCCGGCGGCGCGGGCAGCGCGATCGGCCGCGGCGGCATGCTGACCAAGGTGCTGGCCGCCAAGCGGGCGGCCGGCAGCGGCGCCTCCACCGTGATCGCCTGGGGTCGCGAGCCGGACGCGCTGCTGCGCCTCGTGCGCGGCGAGCGCATCGGCACCCTGCTCGTCGCGCAGACGGCCAAGCTCGCGGCCCGCAAGCAGTGGATGGCCGACCATCTGCAGCTTCGGGGCGCCGTCGTCGTCGACGAGGGGGCCGCGGCCAAGCTGCGCGAAGAGGGCAAGAGCCTGCTGCCGATCGGCGTCGTCGAGGTGCAGGGCGAATTCGCGCGCGGCGACGTGATCGCCATCAAGGCCCCGGACGGCCGAGACATCGCCCGCGGCCTGGCCAACTACGCCAGCAGCGAGGCGCGCCGCATCGCGCGCCAGCCCTCGGCCCGCATCGCCGAGCTGCTGGGCTACATGAACGAGGCCGAGCTGATTCACCGCGACAACCTCGTGCGGGTGTGAATCCCCCTCCGGCGTCGGGGTCCACCCGTCACGCCGCCCGGCCCAAACGACAAGGCCCGCATCGCGCGGGCCTTGCTGTTTCCGGAGGATGGGGGCGGGCGTTCAGCCGCCGAAGCCGCCGGGCAGGCCGCCCTTCAGGCCGCCCATGCGCTTCATCATCTTCATCAGGCCGCCGCCCTTCATCTTCTTCATCATGCCCTGCATCTGGTCGAACTGGTTCAGCAGGCGGTTGACCTCCTGCACCTGCACGCCGGCGCCGGTCGCGATGCGGCGCTTGCGGCTGGCCTTGATCAGCTCGGGCTTGCGGCGCTCCAGCGCGGTCATCGAATGGATGATGCCCACCATGCGGCGCATCTCGCGCTCGGCGCGGTCCATGTCGGCCCCGCCGGCCTGGGCCTGCAGCTGCGCCGGCAGCTTGTCCATCAGGGCCCCCAGGCCGCCCATCTTGCGCATCTGCAGCAGTTGGTCGGCGTAGTCGTTCAGGTCGAAGCCACCCGTCTTGACCTTCTCGGCCAGCTTCTGTGCCTGGGCCAGGTCGACGCCCTTCTGCACCTCCTCGACCAGGGCGAGGATGTCGCCCATGCCCAGCACCCGGCCGGCATGGCGTTCGGCGTCGAAGGCCTCCAGGCCGTCGATCTTCTCGGACACGCCGGCGAACTTGATCGGCGCGCCGGTCACGCTGCGCACCGAGAGCGCCGCGCCGCCGCGCGAATCGCCGTCGAGCTTGGTCAGCACGATGCCGCTGAGCGGCAGCGCCGCGCCGAAGGCCTGGGCGGTGTTGACCGCATCCTGGCCCTGCATCGCGTCGACCACGAAGAGCGTCTCGATCGGCTTGAGCGCCGCATGCAGGGCGCGGATCTCGGCCATCAGCGCCTCGTCGATGGCCAGGCGGCCGGCGGTGTCGACGATCAGCACATCGAAGTAGTGGCGCTTCGCATGGTCCAGCGCGGCCAGGGCGATGTCGACCGGCTGGTCGCTGGGCTGCGAGGGGAACCACTCCGCCCCGGCCTGGGCGGTGACGGTCTTGAGCTGCTCGATGGCGGCCGGGCGGTAGACGTCGCCCGAGACGGTCAGCACCTTCTTCTTGCGCTTCTCGACCAGGTGCTTGGCCAGCTTGGCGGTGGTGGTGGTCTTGCCGGCACCCTGCAGGCCGGCCATCAGGATGACGGCCGGCGGCTGGGTGGCCAGGTTCAGCTCGCTCGGGCCGGCCTTGGGCTCGCCGTTCGCGTCGAGCTCGCCCATGGTCCGGGCCAGCTCCTTGTGCACGACGCCGACCAGGGCCTGGCCGGGAGTGAGCGAGCCCACCACGTCCTGGCCCAGGGCCTTGAGCTTCACGCGGGCGATGAAGTCGCGCACCACGGGCAGGGCGACGTCGGCCTCCAGCAGGGCCATGCGCACCTCGCGCAGCATCTCGGCGACGTTGTCTTCGGTGATGCGGGCCTGGCCGCGCATCGTCTTGACGAGGCGACTCAGGCGGTCGGAAAGGGCGGATGCCATGGGGTCTCGAACCGGGAGGAAAGGGGGCCATGTCAGCGTCGCGCGGTGGCCGCGGGGCGCTCAGTACACTGGCCGCATGAGTGTAGTTCCCGGCTTCACGAGCGCAGGCGGCCCCTGGCTGGCCACGGCCAGCCTGGTGGCGGTGCTGAGCTATGCCGCCGCGGTGCTGCGCCCACGGCCGGGTTGGGGCGGACCGGCCCTGCTCACCGCCTGGCTGGCTCAGGCCGTGGCCCTGCTGGTCCATGCCCTGGGCCTGGGCCTGAGCGATCCCGGCATGCGCTTCGGTTTCGCGCCGGCGCTGTCGCTCACCGTCTGGCTGGTGATTGCGGTCTACGCGGTCGAAAGCCGCGTGCTGCCGCTGCCCACGCTGCGGCGTGGCCTGGCCGGGCTGGGCGTGCTGAGCGTGCTGCTGGCCTGGGGGGTGCCGGGCGATCTGCGGCCCGGCCTGTCCTCGCCCTGGGCGCCCCTGCACTGGCTGACCGGCCTGGTGGCCTACAGCCTGTTCGCGATCGCGGTCTTGCACGGCATGCTGACCCGCCGGGCCGAGCGCGCGCTGCGCCGCCATGCCGGACCGGCCAGCGTGGGCGGCCTGCCGTTGCTGCGGCTGGAGAAGCTGACCTTCCATTTCGTCGCCGCCGGCTTCGCCCTGCTGACGCTGACCCTGGTCTTCGGCCTGGTCTTCACCGCCTGGCGCTGGGACCACAAGACCATCTTCTCGATGCTGGCCTGGGCGGTCTTCGCCGGCCTGCTGATCGGTCGCCACACCCTGGGCTGGCGCGGACGCATCGCGCTGCGCTGGCTGCACGGCGGTGCGCTGCTGCTGCTGCTGGCCTATGCCGGCTCGCGCTTCGTGTCCGAGGTGCTGCTGCACCGCGCGGCCGGTGCCTGAAGGACGGATCGCGATGGGGGTGTTCCTGCGGGTGCTGCTGATCGTCGCCGGCGTGCTGCTGGTGATGAAGCTGCTGAAGGGGCGGTCGACCCCGCCACCGGCTGCGCCGGTGGCCCGGCCGCCACGGCCGCCGGCCGAGATCGTGGCCTGCGCCCACTGTGGCCTGCGTCTGCCGCAGGCCGAGGCCGTGCAGGCCGGGGACGGCCGCTTCTTCTGCGGCGAGGCCCACCGTCGTGTGGCCGGGCAGCGGCTCGACTGAGGCGGCCGGGCCCCCGACCGGGGTCGATGCCTCGCGTTTCGACCGCGAGATCTGGCGCGAGGGCCTGCCGCCCGATTCCGGCTTCCTCGGTCGCCAGGCGCGCCGCATCGCCACCGGCGAGGGCAGCGGCTTCGAGCGGCTCTACCGCACCTTTGTCGCGGCGCGCGCCCTGCTCGGCCTGGCCCTGCTGCTGACCGGCCTGCTCGCCACCGAGTTCGCCGGCGCCGACCCGCGCATCCTGGGCCTCTGCCTGGCCCATGCCCTGCTGGCCTGCGCGGTCTGGCTGCTGCCCGCGCGCTGGACCGGTCCCATGCTCGACCGCGGCGTGCGCCTGCGCCACCGTGCCTGGCTGGCCACCCTGGGCGTGGACCTGCTGCTCTTCGGCGCGCTCCATGCCATCGCGGGGGCCAGCCTGAACTCCGCGGCCCTGCTGGTCCTGCCGGCGCTGATGGCCGGTGTGCTGACCCCGCGCCGCCAGGCCCTGGCGGTGGCGGCCATCGCCTCCCTGCTGCTGCTGGTCGAGGCCGCGCTCGGCGGCGGGGCCGAGCCCCTGCTGGCCCTGAGCCGGGCCGGCCTGGCCGGGGGCGGCCTCTTCCTCGTCACCCTGCTCGTGCACGAGATGGCCGGCCGCCTCGCCCGCGAGGAGCGCACCGCCCGCAGCGGCCTCGAACTGGCCCGCCAGCAGGCCGAGCTGAACCGCATGGTGATCGAGGAGCTGGAGGTCGGCGTGCTCGTGCTCGACCCGCGCGGTCGCCTGCGCAGCGCCAACCCGGTCGCGCGCAAGCTGCTGCCCGACCTGCCCGAGCTGCACGGCAGCGCCACCGAGCTGCCGCCGCGTCTGGCCCGGGCCCTGGATGCCGCGCAGTCGGCCGATCCCTGGCCCGAGGCGGGCCTTGACCTGCTGCCGGCCGAGGGCGAGCCCGGCCCCGCCCTGCGGCTGCGCCTGCGGCCCAGCCGCAGCGGCCACCAGCTGCTGTGGATCGAGGACCTGCGCCAGGTCCAGGCCCGGCTGCGCGACGAGGGCCTGGCCGCGATGGGCCGCGTCACCGCCGGCATCGCCCACGAGATCCGCAATCCGCTGGCCGCGATCACCCAGGCCAATGCCCTGCTGGCCGAAGATCCGCCGGCCGGCCAGCGGGTGCGCCTGATCGGCATGATTGCCGACCACGCGGCGCGGCTGCGGCGCATCGTCGACGACGTGATGGAGGTCGCCGTGGTGCCGCCGACCGCGCCGCCGCCGCTGGACGCCCGTGCCGCCTGCGCCGCGATTGCGCAGGACTGGCTGCAGCAGCAGCGCCTGCCGGCTGCGCCCGAGGGCCCGCTGTGGCTCAGCCTGCCCGAGGGGCCGCTCTGGCTGCGCTTCGAGGCCGAGCACCTGCGCCGCGTGCTGATCAACCTGCTCGACAACGCGTTGCGCCACAGCCGTCACGAGGCAGGCTCGCTGCAGCTGCAACTGCGCGTGGTCGATGCCGGCTGGGCCGAGCTGAGCCTGGCCAGCGACGGGCCCCCGATCGCTCCCGAGGTGCAGGCCCATCTCTTCGAGCCCTTCCACTCCACCCGCAGCCGTGGCACCGGGCTCGGCCTGTACATTTGCCGCGAGCTCTGCGGCCGCTACGGCGCCCGCATCGACTACCAGGGCCGCCCCGCGACGGAGCGGCATCCCAAGGTCTTTCGCCTGCTGCTGCGCCGCCTGCCCCAGGGCCTGCCGGCCCTGCCCGACCGCCCCGAACCGCGCCCCTGAAGCCGCCCATGAGCGAGCCCGCCGGCCCCGCCGCCCCGCGCCACCGCCTGCTGGTCGTCGACGACGAGCCGGACCTGCTCACCCTCTACGAGCTCACCCTGCTGCGCGAGGGCCACGACATCGAGACCGCCCGCTCGCTGGAGGAAGCCCGCGAGCGCCTGGCCGCCGACCGCTTCGACGTGCTGATCACCGACCTGCGGCTGCCCGACGGCAGCGGCCTGGAGCTGCTGCACGAACTGGAGCAGGCCGGCGACCGGCCCGAGAAGAGCATCGTCGTGACCGCCTACGGCTCGGCGGCGCATGCGGTGGAGGCGCTCAAGGCCGGCGCCTTCGACTACCTGACCAAGCCCGTCGACCTGCGCCAGTTCCGCACCGTCGTGGCCTCGGCCCTGGGCCGGGCCCCAGCCGACGAGGTCCCGGCCCTGCGCGCGAACCCCGCCGGGCCCCGCTCGGCCGCTCGCCCCCCCGCCCCCATGCCGACGGGGGGCTTGCCCCCCGCGGCCGGCCTGACCGTGGGCGCCTTCGAGCGCCTGCTCGGCCAGTCGCCCGCCATGGCCGCGGTGCGCGAGCGCATCGAGCGCGTGGCCCGCAGCATGGCGCCGGTGCTCGTCCGGGGCGAATCCGGCACGGGCAAGGAACTGGTCGCGCGGGCCATCCACGAGCGCTCCTCGCGGGGGGGCGGGCCCTTTGTCGCGATCAACTGCGGCGCCATCCCGGAGGCCCTGATCGAGGCCGAGCTCTTCGGCCACCGCAAGGGTGCCTTCACCGGGGCGCAGGAGGACCGGCCCGGCGTCTTCCAGGCGGCGCAGGGCGGCACCCTGTTCCTCGACGAGATCGGCGAGCTGCCGCTGGCCATGCAGACCCGCCTGCTGCGCGCGGTCCAGGAGCGTGCGGTGCGGCCGGTCGGCGCCACCGCCGAGCTGCCGGTCGATGTGCGCCTGCTCAGCGCCACCCACCGCGACCTGGCCGCCGAGGTGGCCGCCGGCCGCTTCCGCCAGGACCTGTACTACCGGCTGAACGTCATCGAGATCCCGCTGCCGCCGCTGCGCGAGCGCCGCGAGGACCTGCCCCTGCTGGCCGAGGCCGTGCTGCGGCGCCTGGCCGCCGAGGCCGGCACCGCCCCGGCCCGGCTGGCGCCCGAAGCCCTGGCCGCCCTGGCCGTCCAGCCCTTGCCGGGCAATGTGCGCGAGCTGGAGAACCGCCTGCACCGCGCGCTGGCCCTGAGCCGGGGCGGTCTGCTGGGGCCGGAGGATCTGGACCTGCCCGCGGCCCCTGCCGGCGGAGCCGGGCCCGGGGCCGCTGCGGACGCTCGGACCGCAGCCCTCGACGCCCCGCCCCCCGTGCAAGCCCCGCCCCCCGCGCCGCCCACGCCCGAGCAGCTGGCCACCGGCTTCGCCGCCCTGCTGCGCGATCCGCTGCGCCTGCCCGAGCGCCTGGAGCCCTGGCTCGACGGCGTCGAACGCCTGCTGCTGGTGCGCGCACTGGAGCTGCACCACGGCAACCGCACCGCCGCCGGCGTCCGGCTGGGCCTCACGCTGCGGCAGATGCGCTATCGCATGGCCCGGCTCGGCATCCTGCGGCCCGAGGACGGCGGCGAGCCCGGCGAGCCCGGCGAGCCCCCGCCGCCTGGGGGGACGCCGTGATCGCGCCGGGGCTCACCGAGGGCTGGTGGTCGGCGGCGGCCCGCCGGCCCTCGCCGCACTGGAATGCGCGGCCGCCGGGCACGGCCGTCGAGCTGGCGCTGATCCACTCGATCAGCCTGCCGGCCGGGGTGTACGGCGGCGATGCGGTCGAGCGCCTGTTCGCCGGCACGCTGGACCCGGCCGCCCATCCCAGCTTCGAGGCCCTGCGCGGCCTGGAGGTGTCCGCCCATTTCCTGCTGCGCCGCGATGGCAGCCTGCTGCAGTTCGTTCCGCTGCAGGAGCGTGCCTGGCATGCCGGCCGATCGGTCTGGCGCGGCCGGCCGAACGTGAACGATGGTTCCGTCGGCATCGAGCTGGAGGGCCTGGAGGGCCTGGCCTTCGAGCCTGTGCAGTACGCCGCCCTGGCCACCCTGTTGCGCGGCCTGGCGCTGGTCCTGCCGCTGCGTGAGGTGGTCGGTCACCAGCATGTGGCGCCGGTCCGCAAGGGCGATCCGGGGGCGGGCTTCGACTGGCTGCTGCTTCAGCGCCTGCTCGGCCCGATCCTTCCGTGTTTACCCGCAATCTGGCCGGCCGGCGGACCCGGGCCGGCATCGCCCCCGCCGACCTGAAGCCAGCATCCATGCGGCCTGGGGACCCGGAATCGGCCGCCAGGCCAGCAGACATGCGGCTTCAGGGGGCCAGGGTCCCAGCCGGCGTGGCCTGGCCCGCAGGCGCAGGCCGAGCGCCCGCCCGGCCGGGCGACATGTGGCGGTCACAAGCCACATATAGCGTGGTTGTGTGGGCTTGGTGCGCTAGCTATAGTGGTCTGCATGGTATGCTGCATTGCACTTTCCTGCTTCCCGGCATGCGTTCTGCCGGCTGAGAAGGCCCCTGCTCTTGCGGCCCGTCCGGCTTCCGGTCGGGCCGGTTCTCCTTCAGGCGACGGCCCCCGTCCGGCCGGTCGCCCCTCCCGAAACCCGCTGCGTGCTCGCCCGGGCTGACCGCCCCGGTGAGGTCGCGGCGTCGGGGCTTGCCGCCCCCGTCGTCCCGGCCCCGTGCCGTCCCGACTTCCTGAGGATCCCGCCCATGCAAACGAATCCCTCCACCTCGGCCCCCGGTGCCGTCCTGCCTGCCGCGATGCCTGTCGAGCGCAGCGCTGCAAGTTCGGCCTACGCCGGCTACCAGATCATTCGCCGCAACGGTGCGGTGGTGTCCTTCGAGCCGCACAAGATCGCGGTGGCCTTGATGAAGGCCTTCCTGGCCGTGCATGGGACGCAGGGTGCGGCGTCGGCCAGCGTGCGCCAGACCGTCGACGGCCTGACCGAGATGGTCGTGCGCGCGCTGCTGCGCTCGCGTCCGGGCGGCGGCAGCTTCCACATCGAGGACGTGCAGGACCAGGTCGAGCTGGGTTTGATGCGCGGCGGGCACCATGATGTCGCGCGGGCCTATGTGCTCTACCGCGAACGCCGTGCGCAGGAACGCGCCAAGCAGGGCCAGGACCAGGCGGCGGCCGACGCGCCGGTCCTGCATGTCACCGACGGTGGCCAGCGCCGCCCGCTGGACCTCGGCAAGCTGCAGGCCCTGGTCCAGGCGGCCTGCGCCGGCCTGGGCGTCGAGGTGCGCCCCGAGCCGATCTTCGACGAGACCCTGCGCAACCTCTACGACGGCGTGCCCATCGACGAGGTCTTCAAGGCGGCCATCCTCGCCGCCCGCACCCTGATCGAGAAGGACCCGGACTACAACCGCGTCACCGCCCGCCTGCTGATGCACACGATCCGCAAGGAGATCGTCGGCGAGGAGCTGAACCAGGACGAGATGGCCGCCCGCTACCCGGAGGCCTTCGCCGAGTTCATCCGCCGTGGCATCGCGGCCGAACTGCTCGACGAGCGACTCGGCCAGTTCGACCTGGCCCGCCTGGGGGCGGCCCTGAAGGCCGAGCGCGACGAGCAGTTCGACTACCTCGGCCTGCAGACCCTCTACGACCGCTACTTCCTGCACGTCAGCAAGCGCCGCATCGAACTGCCGCAGGCCTTCTTCATGCGCGTGGCCATGGGCCTGTCGCTGGGCGAGATCGACCGCGAGGCCCGCGCCATCGAGTTCTACGAGGTGCTCTCGTCCTTCGACTTCATGTCGAGCACGCCCACCCTGTTCAACGCCGGCACCCGCCGCAGCCAGCTCAGCAGCTGCTACCTGACCACCGTGGCCGACGACCTCGACGGCATCTACGAGGCCATCAAGGAGAACGCGCTGCTGTCCAAGTTCGCGGGCGGCCTGGGCAATGACTGGACCCCGGTGCGCGCGCTCGGCAGCCACATCAAGGGCACCAACGGCGAATCGCAGGGCGTCGTGCCCTTCCTCAAGGTCGTCAACGACACCGCGGTCGCGGTCAACCAGGGGGGCAAGCGCAAGGGCGCGGTCTGCGCCTACCTGGAGACCTGGCACCTCGACATCGAGGAGTTCCTGGAGCTGCGCAAGAACACCGGCGACGACCGCCGCCGCACGCACGACATGAACACCGCGAACTGGATTCCGGACCTGTTCATGCGCCGTGTGATCGAGGGCGGCGACTGGACCCTGTTCAGCCCCAGCACCTGCCCCGACCTGCACGACAAGTTCGGCCACGCCTTCGAGCAGGCCTACACCGCCTACGAGGCCAAGACCCAGACGGGCGAGATCACGCTGTTCAAGCGCCTGCCGGCCAAGGACCTGTGGCGCAAGATGCTCTCGATGCTGTTCGAGACCGGCCATCCCTGGATCACCTTCAAGGACGCCTGCAACGTCCGCAGCCCGCAGCAGCATGTCGGCGTCGTGCACAGCTCCAACCTGTGCACCGAGATCACGCTGAACACCAACGATCGCGAGATCGCCGTCTGCAACCTCGGCTCGGTCAACCTCGCCCGCCATCTGAAGGACGGCCAGATCGACCAGGCCAAGCTGAAGGCCACCGTGCGCACGGCCATGCGCATGCTCGACAACGTCATCGACATCAACTACTACGCCGTCAAGAAGGCCCGTGACAGCAACCTGCGCCACCGCCCGGTCGGCCTGGGCATCATGGGCTTCCAGGATGCGCTCTACCAGCTGCGCGTGCCCTATGCCTCGGCCGAGGCGGTGGAGTTCGCCGACCGCTCGATGGAGGCCGTCTGCTACCACGCCTACTGGGCCAGCACCGAGCTGGCCGAGGAGCGTGGCCGCTACAGCAGCTACCGCGGTTCGCTGTGGGACCGCGGCATCCTGCCCTTCGATTCCCTGAAGCTGCTGGCCGAGCAGCGTGGTGGCTATGTCGAGGTCGACACCTCGGTCGCGATGGACTGGGAGGCGCTGCGCACGCGCATCGCCGCGCACGGCATGCGCAACAGCAACTGCGTGGCGATCGCGCCGACGGCCACGATCAGCAACATCATCGGGGTCGATGCCTCGATCGAGCCGAGCTTCGGCAACCTCTCGGTCAAGTCCAACCTCTCGGGCGAATTCACCGTCGTCAACGAATGGCTGGTGCGTGATCTCAAGGCCCTGGGCCTCTGGGACGATGTGATGGTCATGGACCTCAAGCACTTCCAGGGTTCGCTGCAGGCCATCGACCGCGTGCCCGAGGAGCTCAAGCAGCTCTATGCGACCGCCTTCGAGATCGAGCCGGTCTGGCTGGTCGAGGCCGCCTCGCGCCGCCAGAAGTGGATCGACCAGGCGCAGAGCCTGAACATCTACATGGCCGGGGCCTCGGGCAAGAAGCTCGACGAGACCTACAAGCTCGCCTGGCTGCGCGGCCTGAAGACCACCTATTACCTGCGCACCACCAGCGCCTCGCACATCGAGATGAGCACCGTGCAGCGGCGCCAGCTCAATGCCGTGGCCAACAGCGTGACGGCTGTTGCGGCCGGCCCGGCCGCAGCCCTTGAGGAGCCGGTCGCACCGGCCACCGACATCAAGTTCTGCGCGATCGATGATCCGGGCTGCGAAGCCTGCCAATGAGGCTTTGAATGAGGCATGCCCCGAGACCGCATGAGGTCGACGGATCGGGGCCACATTTCAAGGTGAATGCGGCCTTCATGGCTTGTTGTTTTCAAGGCCGCAAACCGATAATTCAAGGATAGGAAATCCATCATGTTGGTCTGGGAAGACGACAGCCGATCCACCCCCGCCGCGAAGCCCACGTCGATGCCTCCCCCGCTGCGCGAGGGGCTGGCCGCGGGGGCTCCGATGAGCTCCCCGGCCCGTCCGCTGACGGCCGCCATCGATCGTGTGCTTGCGCCGCAGACGGCGAGCCCGGCGGCTGAATCCGGCCGCCGCGTGAACGTCGCGGACAAGCGCATCATCAACGGGCAGACCGACGTCAACCAGCTGGTGCCCTTCAAGTACAAGTGGGCCTGGGAGAAGTACCTCGCCACCTGCGCCAACCACTGGATGCCGCAGGAAGTGAACATGTCGCGCGACATCGCGACCTGGAAGGATCCCAAGGGCCTGACCGAAGACGAGCGCCGCATCGTCAAGCGCAACCTCGGCTTCTTCGTCACCGCCGATTCGCTGGCCGCCAACAACATCGTCCTGGGCACCTACCGCCACATCACGGCGCCCGAGTGCCGCCAGTTCCTGCTGCGCCAGGCCTTTGAAGAGGCGATCCACACCCACGCCTACCAGTACATCGTCGAGTCGCTGGGCCTGGACGAGTCCGAGATCTTCAACGCCTACCACGAGGTCCAGTCCATCCGCGACAAGGACGAGTTCCTGATCCCCTTCATCGAGGCGATCATGGATCCGAACTTCCACACCGGCACGCCCGAGAACGACCAGCGCCTGCTCAAGAGCCTGATCGTCTTCGCCTGCCTCATGGAGGGGTTGTTCTTCTACGTGGGCTTCACGCAGATCCTGGCGCTGGGCCGCCAGAACAAGATGACCGGTGCCGCCGAGCAGTACCAGTACATCCTGCGCGACGAGTCGATGCACTGCAATTTCGGCATCGACCTGATCAATGCCATCAAGCTCGAGAATCCGCAGCTGTGGACGGCCGAGTTCAAGGCCGAGATCAAGGCCCTGTTCCTCAAGGCCGTCGAGCTGGAGTACCGCTATGCCGAGGACACGATGCCTCGCGGCGTCCTTGGCCTGAACGCCTCGATGTTCAAGGGCTACCTGCGCTACATCGCCAACCGCCGCGCCACCCAGATCGGTCTCGAAGAGCTCTTCCCCAACGAGGACAACCCTTTCCCGTGGATGAGCGAGATGATTGATCTGAAGAAGGAGCGCAACTTCTTCGAGACCCGGGTCATCGAGTACCAGACCGGTGGCGCCCTGTCCTGGGACTGAGCGCCCGACCTCCCCACGCACATCACACGGCAGAGGCATTCCCCGACTCCCGAACCGGCCCCATCCGGGGTCCTGACCCGCGGTCCGGTTCCTTCCCCATTCGCTGCAACGGAGCGCCCTGGGCCGAGCCCGCGGGCAGAACACCGGACGGCGAGTCGCTGCGGCCCCCTCGTGCCGTGGATGTTTGACCACTTGATCAAGGAGATTTCCATGGCAACTGCGAAGAAGACGGCAATCAAGAAGGCAGCCCCGGCCAAGAAGGCTGCGCCGGCTGCGAAGAAGGTCGCCGCGAAGAAGACGGCCGTCAAGTCGGCCGCGCCGGCCGCGAAGAAGGTTGCGGCCAAGAAGACGGCGATCAAGTCGGCGGCGCCGGTCGCGAAGAAGGCTGCGGCCAAGAAGACCGCCGTGAAGGCGGCCGCCCCGGCCGCGAAGAAGGTTGCGGCCAAGAAGACCGCCATCAAGAAGGCCGCGCCGGCGGCGAAGAAGGTTGCCGCCAAGAAGACGGCGATCAAGAAGGCCGCGCCGGCCGCGAAGAAGGTTGCCGCCAAGAAGACGGCGATCAAGAAGGCCGCCCCGGCCGCCAAGACCACGCTGAGCCCGCAAGCCGCCTGGCCCTTCCCGACCACGCCGAAGCCCTGAGCGGCTTCTCCGGACAGACCGCCGTTGCGACGGCGGTCTGCGCCAACAAAAAACCCGGCGAGCTGGACTCGGCCGGGTTTTTTTCTGGGCCCGCGGTGTGCGGGCCAAGTGGGGATCAGAGCCCCAGGGCGCTGCGGTCGAGCGTGTGGTTCTGCGGGCCGGCGCAGGCGATCTTGATCGCGCCGACGCGGTTGCCGAGCTCCACGCAGCGGACCAGATCCCAGCCGAGCTCCAGGCCGTAGAGCAGGGCCCCGCGGAAGGCGTCGCCGCAGCCGGTCGGATCGATCACCGCCTCGGCCTTCACGCCCGGCACGTGGGTGCGCACACCTTGCTGCCAGACTTCGCAGCCCTCGCTGCCCAGCGTGACGATCACCCCGCGCAGGTGGCTGCGAGACAGCGCCTCCAAGCTCAGGCCGACCCGGTCGCTCAGCATCTTGGCCTCGTAGTCGTTCACCGCGACCCAGCTCGCCTGGGCGATGAAACGCTTGAGATCCTCGCCATCGAACATCGGCAGGCCCTGGCCCGGGTCGAAGATGAAGGGGATCTTGGCGTCGGCCAGTTGCTGGGCGTGCTGGATCATCGCGTCGCGACCATCCGGCGCGACGATGGCCAGCGCGATGTCGCCGCGCTCGGCCGGCACCACGATGCGGTGCGCGAAGTTCATCGCGCCCGGGTGGAAGGCGGTGATCTGGTTGTTGTCCTGGTCCGTGATGATGATGGCCTGGGCGGTGTAGCCCTCGTCCACCGTCAGCAGCAGGTCGCCCGGCACGCCCCAGCCCGCCATGCGCTCGCGGTAGCCGGCGCCGTCGGCGCCCAGGGCCGCCATCACCCGCGGCTGGCCGCCGAGCTTGGCCAGGGTGTAGGCGATGTTGCCGGCGCAGCCACCGAATTCACGCTTGAGCGTCGGCACCAGGAAGCTGACGTTCAGGATGTGGATCTGCTCGGGCAGGATCTGCTGCGCGAAGCGACCGGGGAAGGTCGTGATGGTGTCGAAAGCAAGCGAGCCGCAGATGAGGGCAGACATGGTGGTCGGGCGGGGTCGCGGGGACCCGTTCAGGGTTGGGGAGCGATCTGCACCGAGAAGCCACCCGGTCGGGCGCCGTCGGGCAGGTCGAAATCGCGTTCCAGGCTGAGGCGCTGCCCGGCAGCCAGGCGGGCCGGGGCCGGGGCGAGCGAGCCACGCAGCCGCAGTTCCTCTGGCGTCAGCACGCGACGTGCCAGCACGCCGCCCAGGCTGTCGTTCAGCGTCAGCTCCAGGGCGGGGAGGGCCTGCTCGCTGGCGCCCGGGTTCTGAAGGTGCACGACCAGGCGCTGGCGGATGCCGGAAGCCGCCCCTTCGACGGGCTGCAGCGCCGGGGCAGGATCCAGCACCAGTCCGCGGCCGCCCGCGGGCGTGGTGGCCAGGCTGCTGCCCCTAGGGCAAAACAAGACCTTGCAGATGCGCTCGAGCGTGCTGTCCAGCGCCGGAACCGCCTGCTGCAGGGGCGCGCGGAACAGCCCGGCCAATTGCATCAGCAGCAGCATCGACAGTCCGATCACGGCTGGCCGCAGGCCGCTCCAGCCGGGGGCGGCCGCCGGCTGGGGGCGCAGCGGCGGGGCCTGGCGGCGCAACTGCGGCGCGGCGGCGGGCGGCTCGCGCCGCTCGGCAGGGTCTGCGGCCTCGCCGGTGGCCGCCGCAGCGCGAGCCCAGGCGGCCTCCACCTCGGGCTCGGGGGTGTAGAGCGATCGCGGGCCGGGGGCTTCGGGATCCAGCCAGCGCGGCGGGGCTTCGGGGACCGCGGGCTCGGCGACCACGGGTTCGAGGGGCACATCGGTCTCGGTCACGGTCACCGGGGCAGGCGCGGGCGCGAGAGCCTCCAGGGTGTTCTCGTCCTCGTGCCCCAGCTGCGGCGTCCAAGCCACGGGCACGGGGGGCGGTACCTCGTGGTCCAGGTCGAAGAGGCCGTCCAGGGCGTTGAAGACCTCGTGGCAGCGGCCGCAGCGCACCCAGCCTTCGGAGGCCTTCAACTGCTCCTGTCCGACGCGAAAGACCGTGCCGCAACTGCCGCAACGGGTGGCCAGGCTGCTCATGCTTGCGTGCTCCTGCGGGCGTGCATCAGGATCCAGCCGTCCTCTTGGTCGGCCACGGCCAGCGCCAGGCCGACCTGGGCGTAAGCCGCTTGAAGTTCCTCGGCCTGGCGCTCCAGGATGCCGGCCAGCACCAGATGGCCGCCGGGCGCCAGGTGGGCCGCCAGCAGCGGGGCCAGCAGCTTGAGCGGCGAGGCCAGGATGTTGGCGAGCACCAGCGGGTAGCGGCCGCAAGCCTCCCCTGCCGCCTCCGGCAGCCCCGGCTGCACCGTCACGCCATTGGCCTGGGCATTCTGGGTGGTCGACACGACGGCGGCGGGGTCGATGTCCACCGCAAGGGTCTCGCCGGCTCCGAACTGTCGCGCGGCGATCGCGAGGATGCCCGAGCCGCAGCCGTAGTCCAGCACTGGCTGGTCCCGGAAGGCGTCGGCATGGGTGGCGATCCAGCGCAGGCACATCCTTGTGGTCGGGTGCGTGCCGGTGCCGAAGGCCAGGCCGGGATCCAGGCGCATCACGGTGCGGGCGGCCGGCGGGGCCTCGTGCCAGGTCGGCACGATCCAGAACGCGTCGGTGATCGGAACCGGCGCGAACTGGGATTGCGTGAGTCTCACCCAATCCTCGTCCGGCACCTCGACCAGGCCCTGCAGCTCAACGCCCTGGGGATGTTCGGCCAGCAGCCGGGTCGCGGCCTCGGTGGCCTCGGTGGGGCTGCCGAACAGGGCTTTCAGCACCGAGCGCTGCCAGGCCGGCTTCGGGGCCGGCATGTCGGGCTCGCCGAACAGGGCCTGCTCGGCCTCCGTGTCGGCGTCGGCGTCCTCGACCGAGACCGAGAGCGCGTCCAGATCCATCAGCGTCTCGCTCAGGGCCTCGACCTCGTCTTCCGCAGCGATCAGTCGCAACTCGACCATGGGACCTTCTTCCGTTCAGCGCTTGTGCTGCTGCATCCACTCTTCAAGATAGTGGATGCTGGTGCCGCCTTCGATGAACTTGGCGTCCGCCATCAGCTCGCGGTGCAGCGGGATGTTGGTCGAGATGCCTTCGATCACCGTCTCGCTCAGCGCGGTGCGCATGCGTGCCATCGCCTGCTCGCGGGTGTCGCCGTAGGTGATGATCTTGCCGATCATCGAATCGTAGTTCGGCGGCACGGTGTAGTTCGTGTAGGCGTGACTGTCGACGCGCACGCCCGGGCCGCCCGGCGGGTGCCACATCGTGATGCGGCCCGGCGAGGGCGTGAACTTGAACGCATCCTCGGCGTTCACCCGGCATTCGATGGCGTGGCCGCGCAGCTCGATCTGGCGCTGCGTGAAGGGCAGCTTCTCGCCCGCGGCGATGCGGATCTGCTGCTGCACGATGTCGATGCCGGTCACCAGCTCGGTCACCGGATGCTCGACCTGCACCCGGGTGTTCATCTCGATGAAATAGAACTCACCGTTCTCGTAGAGGAACTCGAAGGTGCCGGCCCCGCGGTAGCCGATCTTCTTGCAGGCTTCGGCGCAGCGCTGGCCGACCTTCTCGATCAGGCGGCGCGGGATGCCCGGCGCCGGCGCCTCCTCGATCACCTTCTGGTGGCGGCGCTGCATCGAGCAGTCCCGCTCACCGAGCCAGACCGCGTTGCGGTGCTGGTCGGCCAGGATCTGGATCTCCACGTGGCGCGGCTGCTCCAGGAACTTCTCCATGTAGACCGCCGGGTTGTTGAAGGCGGCTCCGGCCTCGGCCCGGGTGGTCTGCACGGCATTCAGCAGGGCGGCCTCGGTGTGCACCACCCGCATGCCCCGGCCGCCACCGCCGCCGGCCGCCTTGATGATGACCGGGTAGCCGATCGCCCGGGCCTGCCGGATGATTTCCTTGGGATCGTCCGGCAACGCGCCTTCCGCCCCGGGCACGGTGGGCACGCCGGCCCGCACCATGGCGGCCTTGGCCGAGACCTTGTCGCCCATCAAGCGGATCGACTCCGGCGTCGGGCCGATGAAGGTGAAGCCGCTCTGCTCGACCCGTTCGGCGAAGTCGGCGTTCTCGCTGAGGAAGCCGTAGCCGGGGTGGATGGCCTCGGCGTCGGTCACCTCGGCGGCCGAGATGATGGCCGGCATGCTGAGGTAGCTCTGGCCGGAGGCGGCCGGGCCGATGCAGACGGCCTCGTCGGCCAGGCGCACGTACTTCGCGTCGCGGTCGGCCTGCGAGTAGACGATGACCGCGCGGATGCCCATCTCACGGCAGGCGCGCTGAATCCGCAGGGCGATCTCCCCGCGGTTGGCGATCAGGATTTTCTTGAACATGGGGTCCGGGAGGGCAGCGGGTCAGCGCCGTGGCCCGAGGGGCGCACGGCGCAGGGACGGGACGGGGATGGGGGCTCGGCCTCGGGTGGCCGGCCTCACTCGACGATGAACAGCGGCTGCCCGTACTCCACCGCCTGGCCGTTCTCGGCCAGGATCTTGACGATGCGGCCGGAGAACTCGGCCTCGATCTCGTTCATGATCTTCATGGCCTCGATGATGCAGATCGGCTGACCTTCCTTGATCTCGTCACCCACATCGGCCAGCGGCTTGCCGCCCGGGCTGGACGAACGGTAGAAGGTGCCGACCATCGGCGAGGTGATCTTGCGGCCGGTTTCGGCCGGCGCGGCCGGCGGCTCGGCGGCTGCCGGGGCGGCGACCGCAGCCGGGGCGGCCACGGCCACCGGTGCCACGACCGGCGCGGGCGCGGCGGTCACGGCCACCGCGACCGGGCTGGCCTTGACGATCCGCACCTTGCCGTCGGCCTCCGTGATCTCGAGCTCCGAGACGTTCGACTCGGACACCAGGTCGATCAGCGTTTTGAGTTTGCGCAGATCCATGTCGGGTTCACTCCAGCGGTTCTTGTGGGTTCTGAGGGGCGCCTTGCCATCCGCCCGCCGCAGCGGGCTCGGACGGCATCAGCGCGGCCGGGCGCCGCGTTCGAGCGCGGCGGTCAGGGCCAGCCGGTAGCCGGCGGCGCCAAGGCCGAGGATCACGCCCTCGGCCAGGTCGGAAAAATAGGAATGCTGCCGGAAGGGCTCCCGGCGGTGGATGTTCGAGAGGTGCACCTCGATGAAGGGGATCGCGACCCCTGCCAGCGCATCGCGCAGGGCGATGCTGGTGTGCGTGTAGGCGCCAGGGTTGATCACGATGAAGTCCACGCCCTCGCCCGCGGCTGCCTGCACGCGGTCGACCAGCGCCCCTTCGTGGTTGCTCTGGAAGCTTTGCAGCCGTGCCCCGGCGGCGCGGGCCTGCTCGGCCAGGCCTGCATCGATTTCAGCCAGCGTCGTTGCCCCGTAGACCGCCGGTTCCCGGCGGCCGAGCAGGTTCAGATTGGGGCCGTGCAGGACGAGGATGTGCATGAGATCGTTGCGGATCGGCGGCACTTGCCGCCCTTTGGCTGCGCGATTGTGCCAGCGTGGTGGCCGTGCGCCGCTTGGACCCGCCGCCGGGGTGTGGGCGAAAATGTACGCGCAAACCCGGAGGCCGCAAGCTGGGCCAGCCCGCAGCCGTCAGGCCGCGGCCAGCCTGGGGGCCTCGCTTCAGCGGTGCAGGGCGGCCGCCCAGGCCTGCAATTCGGCCCGATGGGTCTCGCCCAGCTTGCGCTGCACGATGCGGCCGCCGGCGTCGAACAGCACGGTGAAGGGCAGCGCGCCCTGGGTGTTGCCGAGTTCGCGCGACATCTCCGTCCCCTCCAGCCCCGCCAGCGCCACCGGGAAGCCGAGCGGCTGGCGCGCCAGGAAGTTGCGCACGGGCGTGGGTGCGTCCACCGCCAGGCCGATCACGCCCCAGCCCTGCGGACGCATGGCGGTGTGGAAGCGGTCGATCTCCGGCAGCTCCTTGATGCAGGGCGGGCACCAGGTGGCCCAGAAATTCAGCAGCAGGGGCTTGCCGCGGAAGGCCGCGGTGCGCAAGGTGGCGCCGTCAGGCTGCGGCAGCTCCAGCGTCCAGAACCTCGACTCGGCCGCACCCAGTGCCGGGCCCTGCGCATGCAGGAAGCTGTAGAGCCCGGCGCCGGCCGCGGCCAGCGCGGTCGCCCCGATCAGCAGGTGGCGCCGGCCGGGGGCGGGCGAGGGGGCTTCGGCGGGGGGCGGCGTGTCCTTCATGGCGCCGCAGTGTCGATCAGGCGGCGCAGCGCCGCCGCATCGCCGCGGTCCGACCGGCCCTGGCGGTCGGGGATCAGCGCCCCGCGCACGTCGTCGCGGTCCAGGATGTGCAACTGCAGCCCGACCCGCTCGCCCAGCGCCGGGCAGGGCAGCATCAGCCGCAGCACATCGACCGGCGTGCCGCGCGGCCCCTGATGCTGGCCCAGCTCGTAGCGCAGGCCCTGGTTGAGCAGCTCGATCTCGCAGGCCTTGCCGTCCTCGCAGTAGAGCGCCAGCTGGATGTCCGAGCGCCGGGTGGCCGTGCCGCGCCAGACGGCGCCCAGCAGCATGGGCCGGAAGTCGGCCAGGCGCTCCATCCAGACCAGGGCCAGCGCCCGCAGCGCGGCCAGCTCGGCCGGCTGGGTGTCGGCGTGGAAGATCGCCAGGTGCTCGGCCACCGCCGCCTCGATCTGCGCCTCGCTGGGCAGCCCGGCCCCTTCGGCCCCCAGGCTGCGGGCGGCCTTGCGCTTGGCGCGGGCGTGGTCGAGGTCCTCCTCGACGATGTAGCGCGCCGCCAGGGCGGCGATCGCGTCCAGCGCGTCGTCCATCATGCGGGCCTCCTCAGGGCAGCTCGACCGCGCCCATGCGCGCGGCGATGGTCGCGGCCCGGCCGGCCACATAGGGCGAGCCGGGCCGCTTCTCGAAGCGCTTGGGGGCCGGCAGCATCACCGCCAGCCGCGCGGCCTGGCCCGGCGTGAGGCGGTCGGCGCTGCTGCGGAAGTAGTGGGCGGCGGCGGCCTCGGCGCCGAACACGCCTTCGCCCCACTCCACGTGGTTCAGGTAGATCGCCAGGATGCGGCGCTTGTCGAGCAGGGCTTCGAGCATCAGGGTCAGCAGCGCCTCCTGGGCCTTGCGCGGCAGCGTGCGCTCGCCGCTCAGGAAGAGGTTCTTCGCGAGCTGCTGGGTGATGGTCGAGCCGCCGACGACCTTGGGCGGCCGGGCCGGCGCCTGGCTGGGCCGACGGGCCTCGGCCCGGGCCTGCGCGCGCTGGTTGCGCTCCCAGGCCTTCTCGATGGCGTCCCAGTCGATGCCATCGTGCTGGGCGAAGCCCGCATCCTCCGAGGCGATCACCGCGCGCTTGAGGTGGACGCTGATCTCGGCTTCGTCGCGCCAGCTCTGGCGCCAGGGCAGCTCGCCGCGGGTCGACAGCAGGCGCCAGGCCTCGCTGCGCTCGAAGGCGGTGGAGGCTGGATCGATCCAGGCCATGGCCGCGATCCGCAGCACGAACACCAGCTGCAGCATCAGCCCGGCCAGCAGCAGCAGGCCGGCCACGCGCAGCAGGCCGCGCGGCGGGCGCCAGCGGACCGCGCTCATGCCGCGTCCACGCGTGCTCGCAGGGCTTGCAGCACCGGGGCGGTGGCCGGCCGCTGCCCGCGCCACAGCAGGAAGGCTTCGGCCGCCTGCTCGACCAGCATGCCCAGGCCGTCGCGGCCCCGCGCCCCGTGGGCGGCCGCCCAGTCCAGGAAGGGCCGGGCGGCCGGGCCGTACATCATGTCCAGGGCCAGGGCGCCGGGCCGCAGCACGCTGGCGGCCACCGGCACGGCCGCGCCGGCCAGGCTGGCCGCGCTGCCGTTGAGCACCAGATCATGGCCCTGGCCGCAGTCGTCCAGCGGCGCGGCCTGCAGGGTCACGCCCTGGGCAGCGGCCCAGTCGGCATGGCTTTCGACCAGGGCCTGGGCCCGGGCCACCGTGCGGTTGGCCAGCACCAGGCGGGCCGGCCGGGTTTCGATCAGCGGGCCCAGCACGCCCGCGCTGGCGCCCCCGGCGCCGATCAGCAGCAGCGAGCGGCCGGCCGGGTCGAAGCCCGCATTCGCGCAGACGTCGCGGACCAGGCCGACCCCGTCGGTGTTGTCGCCCAGCCAGCCGTCCGCGTCGAAGCGCAGGGTGTTGACCGCGCCGGCCCGCGCGGCCCGCGGCGTGGTCCGGGCGGCCAGGCGCAGGGCCTCGAACTTGAAGGGCACGGTGATGTTGCAGCCGCCGGCCGGACCGGGTGCCGGGTTGCCTTCGGCCTCGCCCGGCTCGGCCGGGGCCTGCAGGCGGCCGGTGGCGAAGGCGCGCAGCGTGTCGGCGAAGGCCTCGGGCGGGCAGTCCAGCCGGCCGTAGCGCAGGGTCTCGCCGGTCTGCGCCGCGAAGGCTGCATGGATGAAGGGCGAGCGGCTGTGCGTGACCGGGTGGCCGATCACCGCATAGACCGCGCCGCGGGCGGGCGCGGCGCTCACGCCGCGGCCTCCGGGGCCGGGGCCGGCTCCGCCTCGTCCAGGTCGATGGCCAGGGCCAGGCCGGCGGGGGCGGCGTCCAGTTCCTCGCCGGCCTCCTCGCCGGCCTCGTCGGCCGGCGGGGCGGCCTCGGGGTCCAGGCGGGCGACCAGGCTGGCATGCAGCTCCAGGGTCAGCAGTTCGCTGCCGGTCAGGCGCACCCGCACCCGGGTGCCGCGCGGCAGCGGCTCGCAGCCCAGGGCGCGGAAGACCAGGGGCAGGGTATCGGCCCGCACCAGCCCGTCCTTGAGCACGGTCGCTTCGAGCTCGGCGATCCCGGCCTGCTCCAGGTGGCGCAGCGTCCAGTAGCGTTCCAGGCCGTTCTGGAAGGCGTTGTAGGCGGCATGCGCGGCCTCGAAGCCGCTGACGATCGCGAACAGCGCCGCATCCTTGGGCTTGAAGGGCGCCTGCAGCGGTGCCATCGCGCCGTGCCGCGCGGCGGCGACGATCTGCCACTGGTTCACCAGGTCCACGTAGCGGCGCAGCGGCGAGGTCGCCCAGCTGTACTGCTTGACCCCCATGCCGGCATGCGGTGCGGGCTTGGTGCCCATGCGCACCTTGATGCCCGGCGCCAGGCTGGCCTGGCTGCGGTAGATGGCCGGCAGGCCCATCTCGGCCAGCCAGCCGCCCCAGTGGCTGTTGGCCAGGATCATGGCCTCGGCGACGATCAGGTCCAGCGGCGCGCCGCGGCGGCGTTCGCCGATCACCACCGTCTCGCTGCCGTCGGGCAGGTGCTCGGGGTCGGGCGCGGCGGCGCCGGCCGGGATGAGCTTGAAGCTGTAGTCCGGCCGGTTGAAGGTCTCGGGCTTGCCGCGCACCTGCTCGCGCTGCGCCTTCAGGTGCCGGGCCAGGCGCCAGCCGAAGGCCAGCTCGGGGCCGAAGGGCAGGCCCGCGGGCGGGGCGCCGGCCGCGGCGGCGTCCAGCGCGGCCTCGGTCACCACCGCGTCGAGCTGGTCGTGGCGCAGGTTGGCGGCGATCGGCACCTGTTCCACCCGCGTCTCGGCGCCCAGCAGCGCCAGCGTGGCCTCGTCGAAACGGAAGTAGACCGAGACCGCCGCGCAGTCACGGCCTTCCTGCAGGGTGCAGGCCTCGACCACCGCGTCGGGCAGCATGGTGATCTTGTGCCCGGGCATGTAGACCGTGGACAGGCGCTGGCGCGCCACCGCGTCCAGCGCACCGTTCGGCGCGATCGCCAGGGCCGGCGCCGCGATGTGCACGCCGAAGGTGATGGTGCCGCTGCCCAGGCCCTGCACCGAGAGCGCGTCGTCGATCTCGGTCGTCGAGGAATCGTCGATCGAGAAGGCCGCCACCGCCGCGCGCGGCAGCGTCTCGGCCAGGGGCTGCGGCTGCAGCTCGGCGGCGAAGCCCGTGCCCTTGGGGAAGTGCTCGAAGAGGAAGCGCTGCCAGTGGAACTGGTAGGGGCTGGTGATCGCGCCGGCCGCGGTCAGCAGGTCCAGCGGCGCCCGCTGCGCCTGCTTGGCCGCGGCCACCACGGCCTTGTACTCGGGGCCGTTCTTGTCGGGCTTGAAGAGGATGCGGAAGAGCTGCTCCTGCACCGGCGCCGGGCAGCGGCCGGCCACCAGCTCGGCCGTCCAGGCCTCGATCTGCGCGGCCTGCGCGGCCTTGCGCTCGATCGCGGCCAGGGCCTGTTGCAGCACCTCGGCCGGGGCCTTGCGGAAGCGGCCCTTGCCCCGGCGGTGGAAGTAGTGCGGCGCTTCATAGAGCCGCATCAGCATGGCCGCGCGCTGCACGGCATCGGCCGTGGCGCCGAAGTACTCGGTGGCCAGGGCCTCGAAACCGAATTCCTCCTCGGGTGCGGTTTCCCAGACCAGGTCCAGGTCGATCTCGGCGGCCTGCGGCGGAGCGGCGGCCATCAGCTCGGCCGGCTGCGGCTTGGCGAAGCGCAGCAGCACGTTGGCGGTCTTGACCTTGACCCGTTTGCCGGAATCCAGCTCGACTTGCATCGAGCTGTCGGCTTCGGACATCACACGGCCGGCGAGGAATTTGCCGGCCTCATCGAAGAGGGCGTAGTTCACCGGGCGGATTGTCCCATCCGGCCGCCACCGGGCGGGCTGGGGCGCTGCCGCACGCGCCACCCGCCCGCTAGGGCTTGTTCCGGTCGGAAGGATGTCGCTGCCGAGGCATAGTCCAGCCGCTTCAGCTCTCGATGCGGGCGCCTGCTCCCGCTGCCCCGTTCCCTGCCGGAACCCTTGTTGCCCCTCGCCCATGCACGCACCTGCTCGCCGCCTCGCCTCCGCCCTGCTCCTTGCCATGCTGGCGCTGCCCGGTCCGGGCGTGGCGGCCCCGGTGGCCGTCGACGCGCAGTTCAAGCCGGCCGAGGCCGCACCGCGGGTCTTCAAGGTCGGCAGCGGCAGCGCGCTCAAGGGCCTGCAGAAAGTGGCCCTGACCCAGCTCGCGGTCGAATTCCTCACCTACGACACCCAGTCGGCCAGCACCTCGCGCTTCGCCACCAGCAGCGTGGCCCATGCCCAGACCTATTTCCACCTGGGCGGGGTGGGCGAGACCCAGTTCCAGGCCCTGGCCGAGCGCGCCCAGGCGGCCGTGATCGACAGTCTGAAGGCGGCCGGCCTGGACGTGCTGCCGCCGGCCGAGCTGCGCGCCGCCCCCGGCTACCGCAAGCTGGCCGATGCCGGCCAGGCCCTGCCGATGCGCGAATCGGGCCGCGTCGTCGTCGGCCCGGCCGGCACCGCCGTCTACGGCCTGAACCGCGGGCAGATCACCGCGCCCACCGCCCAGCGCAGCAATGCCCTGGGCGCGCTCGGCAACCTGGCCAACATCGGCAGCGGCCTCGGCTCCATGTCGGCCATCCCGGATGCGATGGCGCTGCAGAAGGAGCTGGGCGTCAACGGCCTGATCGAGATGCACCTGCGCGTGCACTTCGTCGAGCTGACGAACGAGAACAAGGGCTTCTTCGGTCGCAACGATGCCGCGGTGGTCAGCGCGCGGGCCTATCCGGTGATCACCGCCACCCATGTCGGCATCCTGACCGGCACCACCTACGCCACGATGACGCTCAAGGACCCGCTGGTGCTCGACCCCGCGGTCTTCGTCGAGGTCAAGGAGCGGCCGACGACCCCCGGCGAGGCGGCGGCCGGCGTGCTCGGTGCGGTGCTCAATGCGGCCGCGGCCCTGGCGGGGGGCACGACCAATTCGAGCAAGAGCGCCACCTACGATGCCATCGCCGACCCGGCGCGCTACGAGGAGGTCGTCGGCCAGGGCCTGAAGGCCGTGGCCGAGATGGTGGCGCTGCAGGTCCAGTCCAACCGCTGAGGCGGCGGGCGCCGACCCGGCCGGTGCCGGGCCGGGTCAGGCTCAGACGGTCAGGCCGCCGGCCACCTCGATGACCGTGCCGTTGATGTAGCTGGCCTCGTCGCTGGCCAGGAAGGCGTAGACGTTGGCGATCTCTTCCGGCTGGCCCAGGCGGCGCAGCGGCACGTCGGCGCGCATGCTGTCGAGCACCTTCTCGGGCACGGTGGCCAGGATGGGCGTCTCGACGAAGCCCGGCGCCACGGCGTTCACGCGCACGCCCTTGGGGCCCAGCTCGCGGCTCCAGGTCTTGGTGAAGCCGATGACGCCGAACTTGGCGGCCGCGTAATTGGTCTGGCCGAAGTTGCCGTAGATCCCGACCACGCTGGAGGCATTGAGGATCACGCCCGCACCCTGGGCCACCATCGTGTCGGCCACGGCCTGCGCGCAGTGGAAGACACCGCGCAGGTTCACGTCGATCACGGCGTCGAACTGGGCCAGCGTCATCTTCTGCAGCCGTGCGTCCTGGGTGATGCCGGCGTTGTTGACCAGCACGTCGAGGCGGCCGAAGCGCGCCAGCACGGCCGCCACCGCGGCATCGACCTGGGCGCGGTCGGTCACGTTCAGGGCCTGGCCGATCACCTGCGAGCCGCTGCCCGCGGCCTGCGCCGCGGCCAGGCATGCGGTGACGGCGGCATCGACGGCCGCCGGCTTCAGGTCGGCCACGACCACGTGGGCGCCCTCGCGGACGAATTTCAGCGCGGTGGCCAGGCCGATGCCCTGGGCGGCACCGGTGATGAGGCAGATCTTGTTCAGCAGTCGCATGGCAGGCAGGTCGGGGAGGCGTCCGGCGGGGCGGACGTCGTCGGGGAAGGGAAGGTCCGCCCCGGCCGGCCGTGGGCCTCAGGGCGGACCCGGAGGGTCGCCATCGTCCCGGACGGCGTCAAGCCCGAGGAAGTGCTGCAGCGCGGCGAAGACCGTGTCGAAATCGCCCAGCGCATGGTCGCCGCCCTCGCCGACCCAGCAGCGCGCGCCGGCGCAGTGGGCCTGCATCTCGCTGGCGTCCAGCACCTCGTCGCCGGTGGCGATCACGGCCAGGGTCTGCGGGCCCGGCCGGCCCCGGGCGGCCTGCATGGCGGCCAGGTCGGCCACGTCGGCGGCGGTGAAGACGAGCTGGCTCGCCGGGTCGTGCCAGGACGGGTGGCTGCCGATGTAGCGCGCCAGGTCACGGGCCGGATTCACCGCCGGGTTCAGCAGCACCGCGCGGCAGCCGCGCTCCTGGGCGATCAGGTCGGCATAGAAGCCGCCCAGCGAGCTGCCGATCACGGCCGTCGAGGCCATCGGCCAGCTGCCCACGATCCAGCGCAGAAGCCGCAGCGCCTGCGCCGGTGCGCCAGGCAGCTGCGGGCAGGCCCAAAGCAGCGGCCGGCCCGCCTCGCGCAGCGCCGCAGCCCGCGCCGCCACCCGCTGCGCCTTGAAGGAGGCCGGCGAGGAGCGGAAGCCATGCAGGTAGAGCAGGTGGGTGATCGCCGGGCCGGCGGCGCGCGGCGGCAGCTCGGCCGGCCAGCGGGCGGGGCGTGGGGCCTCGGGTGCGGCCGGGTCGCGGGCGGGGGGCAGGCGCATCGGAGGGGGCGGGGAGGTGGGCGGGGACGAAGCGGGGGCGGGCGGCCCGCCCGTCCGCGCGGGGCTCAGGCTTCGGGCCGCGTGGCGATCCACAGGCCGACGGCCGCGCAGGCCAGCGGGGGCAGCCCGGCCCAGGCGCCGCGCTCGCGCAGCATCCAGGCGCCGCTCAGGGCACTGAGCAGCAGCACGCCGACGGCCAGGCGCTTGGCCGGCCGGGCGATCGCGCCGCGTTCCCGCCAGCGGCGCAGGCCGGGGCCGAAGCGGGGGTGGTCCAGCAGGCGCTGTTCCCAGGCCGGGTGGGCTTTCGCGAAGCAGGCGGCGGCCAGCAGCACGAAGGGCGTGGTCGGCAGCAGCGGCAGCACCACGCCGATCAGGCCCAGGGCCAGGGCCAGCAGGCCGGCGAGCAGCAGCAGCGGGCGTTTCATCGGGGGCGCGAGGTGGGGGCGGGCGGGGGCGCCTCAGCCCGCGCGGCCCGCGGCCAGGGCCTGCAGCAGCTGGCCGTGGATGCCGCCGAAGCCGCCGTTGCTCATGCAGAGCAGGTGGTCGCCCGCCCGCGCGGCGCGGACGATGCGCTGTACCAGGCCCGGCACGTCGGCGCTGACGATGGCGCGCTCGCCCAGCGGGGCCAGCGCCTCGGCCGCGTCCCAGTCCAGCCCGCCGCTGTGGCAGAAGGCCAGGTCGGCCTCCTCCAGCGCCCAGGGCAGCTGGGCCTTCATGGTGCCGAGCTTCATGGTGTTGGAGCGCGGCTCGAAGATGGCCAGGATGCGGGCGTTGCCGACCTTGCGGCGCAGGCCGTCCAGCGTGGTGCGGATGGCGGTGGGGTGGTGGGCGAAGTCGTCGTAGACGGCGATCTCGCCGCCGCCCCGCGGCACCGTGCCGCGCAGCTCCAGCCGGCGCTTGACGCTCTGGAAGCTGCCGAGCGCGGCGCAGGCCGCCTCGGGCGCGACGCCGGCCGCCTCGGCCGCGGCCAGGGCGGCCAGGGCATTGAGCTGGTTGTGTTCGCCCAGCAGGCTCCATTCGACCCGGCCGGCCTGCCGGCCCGAGCGCAGCACGTCGAAGGCATGCGGCTCGCCGCGGGCGCGCCAGCCCGGCGCGTCGCCGCGCACGCCGAAGCGCTCGACGCCGCTCCAGCAGCCGCGCGCCAGCACGCGCTCCAGGCTGGCCTCGCGGGCGTTCACCACCAGGCGGCCGCGGGCCGGCACGGTGCGCACCAGGTGGTGGAACTGGGTCTCGATGGCGGCCAGGTCCGAGAAGATGTCCGCGTGGTCGAACTCCAGGTTGTTCAGCACCGCGGTGCGCGGCCGGTAGTGCACGAACTTGCTGCGCTTGTCGAAGAAGGCGGTGTCGTACTCGTCGGCCTCGATCACGAAGGGCGTCTGCGGGCCGACCGCGCCGAGCCGCGCGGACACGCCGAAGTTCTGCGGCACACCGCCGACCAGGAAGCCGGGCTGCAGACCGGCCTGCTCCAGGATCCAGGCCAGCATCGAGGTGGTGGTGGTCTTGCCATGCGTGCCGGCCACGGCCAGCACATGCCGGCCGGCCAGCACCTGCTCGGCCAGCCACTGCGGGCCGCTGGTGTAGCGGGCGCCGGCATCGAGGATGGCCTCCATCAGCGGGAAGGCGCCGGGCTTGGCCCGCGAGACCACGTTGCCGATCACGAAGACGTCCGGTTTCAGCGCCAGCTGATCGGCCCCGTAGCCCTCGATCAGCTCGATGCCCAGGGCCCGCAGCTGATCGCTCATCGGCGGGTAGACGCCGGCATCGCAGCCGGTCACGCGATGGCCTGCCTCGCGGGCCAGGGCGGCCAGGCCGCCCATGAAGCTGCCGCAGATGCCGAGGATGTGAAGGTGCATAGGGGTGCGGATTCTAGGAGCCGCCCCCGGACGGGGCCGGCCGCGGCGGGGCCGCAGCAAGCTGCGGGCCGGCGCGCTCAGCCCCGCAGCAGCGCCGCCCCGGCCGCCACCGCCGCCGCGGCCATCCAGCGCCGCGGGCCGACCGGTTCATGGAAGACCCAGGCGGCCATCAGCACGCCGAACAGCACCGAGGTCTCGCGCAGGGCCGCCACCTGGGCCACCGGCGCCCGGGTCATGGCCGCCAGGGTGATGCCATAGGCCAGCAGGCTGCAGCCGCCGGCCAGCAGGCCGGCCCGACCGGGGCCGGCCCGTCGGCCGTCGGGTGCGCGGCGTGGCAGCAGGGGCAGCGCGCTCAGCACGAAGAGCCAGGCGCTGTAGCCCGCCGCGTCGGCCAGCCCGGGGCCGGCGGCGCGCACCCCGTGCGCGTCGAGCAGGGTGTAGAGCAGCACCAGCCCGGCCACGCCCAGCACCGTCAGCAAGCTGCGCGTCGGCAGGCGCTCGGTCGCCGGTCCGCGGCCCAGGGCCAGCACCCCGCCGGCCAGCAGGGCCAGGCCGAGCCCGGCGCCTGCGCCCGGCCATTCACCGAACAGCGGGCCGGCCAGGGCCGCGGTCAGCAGCGGCGCGAGGCCACGCATCAAGGGGTAGGCCTGGCTGAAGGCCGCCTGGTGATGGGCCTGGCCGACCGCCTCGAAATACAGGGCATGCACGAGGGCCGACACGCCCAGCGCCGGCCAGGCAGCGGCCGGCGGCACCGGCAGCAGGGGCAGGAGCGGCAGGGCCCAGAGCGCGGCACCGAGCACGAGGCCGCGGGCGTCTGGCGCCCGGCCGTCCGGGCCGCGGGCCTGGTGGCGCAGCAGGGCATTCCAGCCCGCATGCAGCAGGGCGGCGCCCAGCACCGCCAGCATCACCCCCGGGGCCATCGGCCGGCCCCCGCTTCCAGCTTCAGCCGCGCAGGGCGGCCGCAGCGGCCGCCACGGTGGCCGCGATGTCCCCGGCCGTGTGGGCCGCGCTCACGAAGCCGGCTTCGTAGAGCGCAGGGGCCAGGTAGACGCCGCGGTCCAGCATGCCGTGGAAGAAGGCGTTGAAGCGCGGGCCGTCGGTGGCCATCACCTCGGTGTAGTTCTGCGGCAGGCCGCCGGGGTGGGCGCTGAAGTCCTGCTCCGGCTTGGGGAAGAAGAAGCCGAACATGCCGCCTTCGCAGTCGCCGACCATGGGCACGCCGGCCGCGCGGGCGGCGCCCAGCAGGCCGTCGACCAGGCTGCGGGTGGTGGCGCCCAGCGCCTCGAAGAAGCCCGGGCGCTGGATCAGCTTCAGCGTCGCCAGGCCGCAGGCCGTGGCCACCGGATTGCCGCTGAGCGTGCCGGCCTGGTAGACCGGGCCCAGCGGTGCCAGCTTGCCCATCACGTCCTTCGGGCCGGCGAAGGCGGCCAGGGGCATGCCGCCGCCGATGACCTTGCCGAAGACGCTCAGGTCCGGCGCGAAGCCGGGCAGGGCCTTGGCGTAGATCGACTGGGCGCTGCCCAGCGCGACGCGGAAGCCGCTCATCACCTCGTCGAAGACCAGCAGCGCGCCGTGCTGCGTGCACAGCTGGCGCATGGCCTGCACGAAGGGCAGGCTGGCACGCACGAAGTTCATGTTGCCGGCGATGGGCTCGACCATCACGCAGGCGATCTCGGCTCCGTGGGCGGCGAAGGCGGCTTCCAGCGCGGCCACGTCGTTGTAGGGCAGCACCAGGGTGTGCTGCACCACCTCGGCCGGCACGCCGGCGCTGGTCGGGTGGCCGAAGGTGGCCAGGCCCGAACCGGCCTTGACCAGCAGCGCATCGGCATGGCCGTGGTAGCAGCCCTCGAACTTGATGAGCTTGCTGCGGCCGGTGGCGCCGCGGGCCAGGCGGATGGCGGTCATCGCGGCCTCGGTGCCGCTGGAGACCAGGCGCACCTGCTCGGCGCTGGGCACGAGCTTGAGGATTTCCTCGGCCAGCTCGATCTCGCGCTCGGTCGGGGCGCCGTAGCTGAAGCCCTCGGTCACGGCGCGCTGCACGGCCTCGACCACCTCGGGATGGCCGTGGCCCAGGATCATCGGCCCCCAGGAGCCGATGTAGTCGATGTAGCGCTTGCCGTCGGCGTCGACGAGGTAGGCGCCCTCGGCCCGCTGGATGAAACGCGGCGTGCCGCCCACCGCGCGGAAAGCGCGCACGGGCGAGTTCACGCCGCCGGGGATGACGCGCTGCGCGCGTTCGAAGAGTTCGGTGTTGCGGCTCATCGGGGCAATCGATTCAGGAAAGGGCGGCGGGGCCGCGCGTGGCGTGCCGCGGCCGCCGGCCGCTCAGTGCATGCGGCGCTTGGGCGGCGGCTCGCTGTCCGCCGGCAGGCCGGGGCTGCGGGCCGGGGCAGTGTCCTCGCCCTCGGCGCCGGGCTCGCCTTCGGGGTCTTCCTCGGGCAGGGCCCAGAAGAAGCGGTCGGGCACCACGCCGCCCATGCCCGGGCGGAAGCCGGCGTCGAGCGACTGGTCGAGGAAGTTCAGGGCCTCGCCCACGGCCAGATGCAGGTCCTGGCCGGCGGCCAGCAACGAGGCCAGGGCGGCCGACAGGGTGTCGCCGGCGCCGACGAAGCTGGTGTCGAAGCGCTCGAACTTCTCGCCGGTGATCGCGCCCTGCGGCGAGGCCAGCACGTTGTCGACCCAGCCCTCGCTGCCGGGCTCGCCGGGCTGGGCGCCCCGGCTCGGCGGCAGCGCGATGCCGGTCACCAGCACATAGGGCGTGCCCTTCTCGGCGGCGGCCACGGCCAGCTCGCGCGCCGAGGGCGCCCGTTCGTTGTCCCAGTCGGGCAGCAGCAGCTCGCCCAGGGCCTGCTGGCTGCCCACCAGCACCTCGGCGGCGGGCAGGATCAGGTCGCGGAAGCTCTCCAGATAGGCCTGCAGATCGTCCTCGTCGTCGAACCAGGTGATGGCCGGCAGGTGGGCCACCAGGGGCACGTCCGGGTAGTCGCTCAGCACCTCGGCGACGGCCGAGACGCCCTCGGCGCTGCCGAGGAAGCCGACCTTCCACGCGGAGATCGTCACGTCCTCCAGGATGCTGCGGGCCTGCTCGACGATGGTGTCGGGCTCCAGGGCCTGGGACTCGAAGACCTCGGCCGTGTCGCGCATCAGGATGGCGGTGATCACCGGCAGGGGGTGCGCGCCCATCGCGGTGATGGTCGCGACATCGCCGCCGCTGCCGCCGGCGCCGCTGGCGTCGGCGGCGTTGAAGCTCATCACGCAGGCCGGCGGGGCGTCGGGATCGGTCTCTCCCGGGGCGCCCGGTGCGTCGGGGGCCTCCGGGCTCGGGGGGGCCTCGAACTTGGGTCGGCTCATGATGGACAGCGCGCCACGCGGCGCCTCAGGCAAGAAAAAAGCCGGCCTCGGGGCCGGCGGACAGGCAGACGGGCCGGCAGGCCGGAAGCCGGACGAGGGGCCGTCGATACAATCAGGTTCGATTCATTGTAGTGAGCGACCAAGCGCCGTGAGCGACCCTCAAACCTGGATGTGCCTGATCTGCGGCTGGATGTACGACGAAGCTGCCGGTGACCCCGACCATGGCATTCCCCCCGGCACCCGCTGGGCCGATGTGCCGATGAACTGGGTCTGCCCCGAGTGCGGGGCCCGCAAGGAAGATTTCGAGATGGTCCAGATCTGATCGATCCGGACCCTGCCGCGACCTGAGGGTGTCGCGGCGCCGTCGGAGCCCCCCCGCCCGGGCGCTTCCTTCCCCTACTCCCGTCCCTCCGTCCGCCCATGAGCGGTTCGCCGCTGTCCGACCCCGTGCCGACGAACCCGGTCGATGCGCCCTGCTGGCTGGCGGTCGAGGCCGGGGGCTTCGGCCTGCTGCTGCCGGTCGCGCAGCTGGTTGCCGTCCACCGCTGGCAGCCGGCCCAGCCGCTGCCTCGGGGCGGGGCTGCAGGCTGTCTGGGCCTGGTCGAGATCGAGGCCGAGCCCCGGCTCGGGCTGGATCTCGGGGCCTGGCTCGGGGGCCCGCCGCTGGCCGGCCGGGTTGAGACCCCTTGCTGGCTCACCCTGCGAGCGCCCGGCCACGGGAGCGCCTGGGCGCTCGACCGCGTGCTCGGCCTGCGCGGCCCGCGCGATCTGCCGCTGGCGGCTTGGGCCGCACCCGGCCCCTGGCCGTCCTTCGCCGGCCCCTGCCACCGGGATGCCGAAGGCCGTGCTTGGCAGGTGCTGCTGCCCGATCGTCTGGTGACCGACCCCCGCTACCTGGAGATCGCCGAGTGAGCGAGCTTTCCCCTCGGGCCCGCGAGGCGCTGGACGCGCCACGCCGCCCGCCGCCGCCGCGCCCGGCACCTCGGCGCTTCTTCGTCGTCCTCACGGCCCTGGGCCTGATCGGCCTGCTCGCCGCGGCTGCTTTTGCATTGAACGGCCTGCGCGACCACGCCCAGCTGCGGGTCAGCCTGGCCGAGGCCGAAGCCCGCACCGAGACCCTGGGCCTGGCCCTGCGCCTGGCCGAGCTGCAGCGCGATGCGCGACCGGCGACCGAGGCCCTTCAGGCCCTGGGCCGCAGCGTCGATCCGCTGGCGTCCGCCACGCTGCGCGGCACCTCGCGCCAGAGCCTGGAGCGGCTCCGGCCGCGTCTGCAGGCCCTGCGGCCCGCCGCCCCCCCGGCGCCGGCCGAGGCGGCCTCGGCGTCCCCGCCCCTCGCCGCCAGCGCCGAGGCCTCGGCGCCCGAGGTGGAGGCCGTGCCGCCGCCACCGCCGGCCCCCGAGCCGCCGCCACCGCCGGCCCCCGAGCCGCCGCGCGTCGTGCAGCTCCCGAGCGCCGAGGCGGTGGACGCCCTGCGGGTCGCGCTGCGCCACGAGCGTCTGCGCGTGCAGGCCCTGCCGCCGCTGGCCCCCGAACTGCTGGCCGCTGCCGTGCTGGCCCTGCTCCTCATCCTGGCCGGCCTCGGCGGCCGCGGGGCGGCCATCGGCCGCGAGCAGGCCGAACGGGCCGAGCGGGCCGAGGCGCTGCAGCTCGAGGCCGAGGCCAGCGCGCTGGCCTTGCGCCACACGGCCCACGAGAACGAACAGGCCCTGCAGCGCCTGGCGCCGCACCTGCAGGCCGTCGCGGAAGGTCATCTCGCCCACGTGCTGCCGGTCGACGGTGAGGCCCTGGCCGCTGGCTTCATCGGCCAGTTTGCCGAGACCCTGGCCGAGTTGCGCCTGTCCCTTGCCCAGACGCAGGAGAGCGCCGGTCGGGTGGCGCAGGGCCTGGCCCGCGTGCAGGCCGCCAGCGCGCAGCTGCAGTCACGGGGCGAGGCGGGCGTGCAGTCCCTGCGCGAACTGCAGCTCGCCTTCGAGGGGATGGTGACGGCCCTGGGGGCGCTGGGCGAATCCGCCCCCGCCCTCCAGGCCCTGGCCCTGCAGTGGCCGCACACCCTGCAGGCCCTGCGTGCGCAGCGGGCACGCCAGGCGGCCGCCGTGGAGCCGGCGGCCGCGCTGTGCGCACGCAGTGAAGCCCTCGCCCTGCAACTGGAGGCGGCCCTGGATTTCGTGCAGGCCCTGGCCGACTGGCGCACCGAGGCGGCCCGCCTGAGCCTCAACGCCGATCTCCAGGCCGCCCAGCCGGGGGGGCGCGACCCGCGCCATCCGGCGGAGGACTGGTGCCGCCTGATCGACGCGGCCGAGGCCCTGATCCAGCCCGGGCTCGAGGCCCGTGCGGCGTTGCGCGCTGCGGTCGCGGAGTTCCAGGGCCTCGCCCGGGCCCAGCTCGACGCGCTCGATGGTCCCGAGTCCAGCCGCCTGGCGTCCGAGGCCGAGGCCCTCGACGCCAGCGAGGCCCTGATCGCCGCGCTGCCCGAACGCCTGGCCGCGCTCGCCGAGCCCGAAGCCGTGTCGGCCCTGCGCGCCTCGCTCGACCGCAGTGTCGAGATGCAGGCCACCGCCCAGGCCGACCATGCGCAGAGCCTGCTCGGCGTGCAGGCCGTGCTCGCCCAGGCCGAGGGCCTGCAGGCGGCCCTGGCCCGTTTCCGGACCGCCTGATCCGGTCCGCCGTGCTGCTCCCATGATTCCCCGTCCTCCCGGCCTGCGCAGTCCTGCCGGGGTCGAGCTGCAGCACGCGCTCGAGCCCCTGTTCGAGCGCCTCCACGATCTGCTGGCCGACCCGGCCGCCGCGCCGGATCCGATCGAATCCGCCCTGCTCGCGGCGGCCTTCGCCGAGCGGGTCCAGGCGCTGCAGGAGGCCGGCGTGCCCGCGGCGGCCCGCCTGCTCGCCCTGCTGCCCCTGCTGCTCGACACCGACCAGCCCGACGACCCGATCCGACGCGAAGGCTTGCGCGAGCTGGCCCGGCACATCGACACCGGGCTGCTGCGCGAGGCTGCTGGCGACCCGCCGGCCAGCATCTGGCCGCCGCTCGCCGCCGATGCCGGCCTGGCCCGCCTGTTCGAGCGGGTCGGCCAGACCCCGCCGACGGCAGCCGAGTGGTGGTGCCCGCCCGAGGCCGCCGAATGGCTGGCCCTGCCGCCGGACGGCAGCCCGCCTCAGCCGCTCGATGCCGCGCTGCTGCAGGCCTTCGAGGCCGCGGTGCTCGATGGACTGCACCCGGGGCATGCCCGTGCCGCAGCGGCCCCGCAGCGGCTGCAGGCCCTGTGCGCCGGGCTGGCGGCCGCGGCGCCGCCCTCCGCTGCCGGGGGGTGGCGGCTTGCGGCGGCCGCGATGGAGGGCGATGCCCTCGGGCTGCTCGACCCGGCCACGCTGCCGCCGCGTCTGCCCTCGCGCCTCCTGTCCCTGCTGCGCACGGCGCTGCGCGGACAGGCCGGCTGCGTGCCGGTGCCCGCCCTGCCGTCCGGCCTGGCCCTCGAGCTGGCCTGGGCCTGTGTGCGGGCCGAGGATCCGCTGGGCGACGAAGCGCCGCAGCTGCAGCGCCTGCGCGAGGCGGCTGCCTGGGCCCCGCTGAGTCCGGCCTTCCGTCCTCCGCCCGGGCGGGATCCCCGCCATGACTGGTTGCCCGCCTCGGCCCTCGACCTGCCGATGCCGGAGACACCCGGCCCGGCGGACCAGGCTGCTGGTGGGACTTCGCCGGCCGGCCAGACCGATGCCCCGGAGCCGCTTGCAGGCGAACCCCCGGTCGTCGCCGAGCCCGACACCGCCCCGATGCCCTGGCGGGCCGTTCCCGAGCCCCTGCCCATGCCGGCACCGACCGCCTGGGCCGAGGTCGACCTTGGCTTCGACGAGGCGCTGGAGCCGGACCCCGACCCCGAGGCCGAGGCCGAGCTCCCCCGCCTGCCGACCTGGAATCCGCCGCCCGCCGCCCCGCCGTCGATGCAATGGGACGAACTGCCGGACCTGAGCCTGGACCTGTCCGACCCATGGCCCGAGCCTGCCGCCGAGTCCAAGTCCACCGACCACGCTCCGGCTCCGGAAGGGGCTCCGGAAGCGGCCGCCTCGCAGCCGGCCGTTCCGCCGTCGCCTGCGACCGGGGCGGGGGTGGGGGCGGGGGCGCCTTGCCCCGCCGAGCCGTCCCCGCCGGGTGAGGCCATTCCCCCCGAGCCGCAGACCGAGGCCGGCCAGGAGCCTGAACCGCCCGCTGCCGACCCGGCTGCGGATCCCGAGGCCTGGCGTCAGATCGGTTCGCTGCGCCTGCCGATCGTTCGCTTCAATCAGTTCCTGCACGAGGCGGACGAGAGTTCGAGGCGCCTGAACGTCGCGCTGGCCGAGTGGGCCCATCTCGGCGAGGGGCCGCTGGCCGAGGAGGCCGTGGTGGCGGCGCGCCAGCTGTCCGCCGAGGCGGCCGAGCTGGGTCTGGAGGATCTGGCCGAGCTCGCCGGCCGTGTGCTCGCCCTGGTCTGCCGGCCGGTCCGGCCGGGGGCCGCGCCGGATCCGGCCGGGGCGGCCCTGCTGACCGAGGCCGGTGAGCACCTGCGGCATCTGCTGCACCAGTTCGCCGCAGGTTTCCTGCGCCGGCCGCCGGCCGAGCTCATGCAGCGTCTGGACGAGGCCCTGGCGGCCCCGGCGCCAGCCTCGGCCGGGACGCCAGCCGCCGAGGCGGCCGCTCCCGTCCCGGCTGCGTGGATCGACTGGCCGGCCTGGGCCGCGATGCGACCGCTGCCCGACCCCGCCGGGATCGGGCGGTTGCCGCCCGCCGACTGGCCCCTGAGGGCGCTGGACGGCGCCCTCGATGCCGTGCAGGCCGAGGCCGATCCGCTGCAGGCGGCCCGCCAGGCCCTTGCGGAGGCGCTCGCGCAGGCGGCGCCATGCCTGGCATCCGATCTGCGGGCCCGCCTGGTGGCGGCCCAGCGTGAGCTGGGTGCGGCGCTGCGGCGCCAGCAGGGGGCGATCGACGCGCTGGCCCAGGGCCTCGCGGCCGCCCGTCCGCTGCGCTTCGATCGCTGGGCCGAGGCCCTGCGTGCACCGGTGGAGGCCGCAGCCGCTGCGCTGGGCCGACCGCTGCGCTTCACGGTCGACGGCGGGGCCGAACCGGTCGATCCGCTGGCCCTCTCGCGCTGGTTGCCCTGGGTGGAGGGCCTGCTGCTGCAGGCGGTCAGCGAGGGCCTGGAATCGCCCGAGCGCCGCGCGGCGGCCGGCAAGCCGCCGGTGGCCACGGTGCTGCTGAGCTGGAGCCGCCGCGCCGGCGACGAAGTCGAGCTGATGGTGGGCGATGACGGGGCCGGTCTGCCGCGTCCCCGGCTGGAGGCCTTGCGGGCCCAGGTCGAGGCCCAGGGCCTGAGCCTGCGGGTGGAGACGCTTCGGGGGGAGGGCTGCCGCATCGCGCTGCGCGGGATCTGCGGGCTGCCGGCCGGCCCCTGGCTCGGCCTGCGGGTCGCGGGCTGGGGCCCGGTGGGCCTGCCGGCCCATGCGCTCGGTGCCGCCCAGGCGGTTGCACCGGCTGCCTGGCGGGCCGTGGCCGCCGGTGGCGCGCTGATGTGGCAAGGCCATCGCCTGCCGGCCCTGGCCTGGCCGGGCGTGGCGGCGCCGGTCTTGCAGGCCCTGCCTGCCGAGACCCTGCTGATGGCGGTGCAGACGCCGGGGGGGGCGGGCCTGGTCGCTCTGGAGGCCCCACCGCTTACGCTGCGCCCGCTGAACCAGGTGCTGCCTCCGCCCCTGCTGCGGCGTGCCGAGGCTGCAGGCCTCGGGCGCGATGCCGGCGGCACGCTCTGGATGCTCGCGCACCCTGCCGCACTGCGCCTACGGGATCAGCCCCCGCCCGCGTAGTCCAGGCTGCGCCAGGCGTTGAACACCGCCACGGCCACCGCATTGCTGAGGTTCAGGCTGCGCTGACCGGGGCGCATCGGCAGGCGCAGGCGCTGCTCGGGCGGCAGGCTGTCGCGCAGGGCCGGCGGCAGCCCGGCGCTCTCGCTGCCGAAGACCAGGCAATCCCCGGCCTGCCAGCGCGGGGCGTCGAAGCGGCGCTGCGCGCGGGTGGTGAAGGCGAAGAGCCGGCCCGGTTCGGGCTGCTCGGCGGCCAGGAAGGCCGCCCAGTCGGCATGCACCTGCACGGGGGCGTACTCGTGGTAATCGAGGCCGGCGCGCTGCAGCTGGCGGTCGTCCATCGAGAAGCCGAGCGGCTCGATCAGGTGCAGGGCGCAGCCGGTGTTGGCTGCCAGGCGGATCACGTTGCCGGTGTTGGGGGGAATCTCCGGCGCGACAAGGACGATGCGGAACATGGCGGGAGTGTCGCCGTCCGCGGTGGCCGCCATCCGCGCACCGGCTCAGCTCCCGCCCGGATCGGGCGTCCGCGCCAGCACCCAGGCATGGACCGGACCGAGTCCGGCAGCCTGCAGGCTGCGACAGGCCTCGGCCAGGGTCGCGCCGGTGGTCAGCACATCGTCGACCAGCACCGGCGTGCAGCCGCGCAGGGCCGCCGCACAGCCCGGAGCGGCCAGGAAGGCGCCGCGCACATTGGCGGCCCGTGCGGCCCGGTCGAGGCCCCGCTGCGAGGGGTGGTCGATCAGCCGCAGCAGCAGGTCTTCGCGCAGCCCGAGCCGGAAGCGGCGTGCCAGGCCCCGGGCCAGCAGGGCGGCCTGGTTGTAGCCGCGGCTGCGCAGCCGTGCCGCCGAGAGCGGCATGGGCAGCAGCAGCGGCGAGGGGCCGGGGGCGGGCTGACCGTCGAGTGCCCGGGCCAGTGCGTCGACCAGGGTCGGCCCCAGGTCCAGCGCGGCATCGAGCTTGAAGGCGGCGATCAGTCCATCCCAGGGCGGCGCATAGTCCAGCGCCAGCTGCAGGCTGGCCCAGGGGGGAGGCTCGCGCAGACAGCTCCCGCAGCGGCCGCCCGCAGGGGCCAGGCCGGCGCCCGGCCGGCCACAGCCGCCGCAGCGCCAGGCGGGTCTGGGCTGCGCGCTCCGGCAGGCGGGACACAGCCGACCTGCCCGGCCCTGGCTGGCGCCACGGCAGGCGGCGCAGCGCGTCGGCCAGGCCGCCAGGCGCAGGCCCGGGCTTTGCTGGAGCAGGGGGGTGTCGGGCATGCGCGGCGTGGCAGCGGGGGGCTTCCTATACTGCGCGCCCTTGCGCCGCCCGGCGGTCCCGCCATGGAGCGGGTGGGGGCCCGACCCGCGGGTCGCGCTGCACCTGGTCTCGGCCCGCCGACCGCGATGAACCTCTCCCCGTCCGCTCCGCAACCCGATCCGGCCTCGCCCGATCCCCTGGCCGTGCAGGCGCACTGGCGCCGTGCCGCGCGACAGGCCGAGGCGCCGTGGCTGCACGGCGAGATCGCCCGCCGCATGGGTGAGCGCCTGGGCTGGATCAAGCGCCAGCCGGCGCAGGTGCTGGAGATCGGCGGCTGGCTGGGCGCCGGCCGGTCGGTGCTGCGCGCGGTCTATCCCAAGGCGAGGCTTGTCGCCGTGGAGCCGACCGAAGCGCTGCGGGCCCGCCGCGCCGCGCAGATTGACGGCCGCTGGCGCCGCTGGCTGGGTCGGGCCGGCGAGGAGGCGGTGCACCATCTCGCGGCCGATGCGCCGCTGCCGGGCCCCGTGGACCTGGTCTGGTCCAACCTGGGGCTGCACTGGTCGGCCGATCCGCAGCAGGCTTTCGCGCATTGGCGTGCTGCGCTCGCGCCCGAGGGCTTCCTGATGTTCTCGGCCTTCGGGCCGGACACCCTGCGCGAGCTGGGCGGGCTCTACCGCAGCATGGGCTGGGCGCCGCCGGCGCACCGCTACATCGACATGCACGATCTCGGCGATGCGCTCCTGCATGCCGGTCTGGCCGATCCGGTGATGGACATGGAGACCCTGACCCTCGCCTGGCGTGAGCCTGCCGATCTGCTGCGGGAACTTCGCGGCCTGGGGGGCAATGCCTGCCGCGAGCGGCCGGCGGGCTGTCGGACGCCGCGCTGGCGCGCCCGCCTCGAAGACCTGCTCGCGGAACGCCTGCGTGGCCCCGACGGCCGGCTTCAGCTGAGCTTCGAGATCGTCCAGGGTCATGCGTTTCAGGCGGCCCCGAAGCCGGTTCGTGGTGCCCTCGCGACGGTCTCGGTCGATCAATTGCGTGACAGCGCCCGGAGGGTGGCGAAGCGCTCGGACTCTCGTTGAGTCGCGCAAAAGGGCTCGGCTAGAATCCGCGCGCCTCTGAGGGGGGGCAATCCCTTCCCCCAGGATGGCGCCCGAGGCAACGGGTTCGAGGAGTTGTCGGAGATGTATTCAGCCCCTGACCCCGCAAGCGTGCCGCCGAAGCCTCTGCGCTTCGGACGTCTGCATGCCGAGGCAGGTGCTGGCCGCGAGGGCTCGGAGGCTGTGCCGACCTGGGCGGTCGAGTGGGTGCTCAAGCGCAATTGCTCTTTGCGACCGGGTCAGCTGCTGGTGTTCTACCTGTCGCTGTGCGTGGTCTCCCTGCTGATCGCCGGCTACTTCTGGCGGCACGGGGCTCATCCGGTGATGATCTTTGCCGGGCTTGAGTTGCTCGTGGTGGGGGTGGCGCTGCTGATCTATGCGCGCCATGCGGGTGACCGCGAACGGGTGGAACTGGCCGGCGGGCAGCTGACGGTCGAGTGGCAGCACGGAGCGCGGTCGGGGCGCATGGAATTTGCTGCGGAGTCGGTGCGGATCGACGAGGTGGGGCCCGGTCGGCCCCTGATCGGTCTTTCGGCCCGCGGCCGGCAGGTGAGGGTGGGGCGCCATGTGCGTCCTGAGCTGCGCAAGCAGCTCGCAGAAGAACTGAAAGCCACACTTCGGTGGGGCACGGGTTGGTCCGGTGCAAACTTGGGCTGAGGTCGTGGGTGGGACAGTGGAAGTGAGCAGGAAGATGACGATCGAAGCGATGTGGAATGCCGCGCGTCGGCAGGTGGCCCGTGCCACGGTCGGGGCGACGATGGCCCTGGTCGGCGGCATGGCAGTGGCCCAGGTGGCCGATCTGCCCGGCGGTCCGAAGGTCAACCAGACCGACCTTCATCAGCCGGTGACCTCGATCGCCGCGCAGCAGTACGACATGCACGTGCTGATGCTGGTCATCTGCTCGGTGATCTTCGTCGCGGTCTTCGGCGTGATGTTTTATTCGGTGTTCAAGCACCGCAAGAGCCTGGGCGCCAAGCCGGCGAACTTCCACGAAAGCACCACGGTCGAGATCATCTGGACCATCGTGCCCTTCCTGATCGTGATCGGCATGGCCCTCCCGGCCACCAAGATCGTCGTCGCGATGAAGGACACCACCAACGCCGACCTGACCATCAAGGCCACCGGCTACCAGTGGAAGTGGGGCTACGACTACATCAAGGGTGAAGGCGAGGGCATCAGCTTCCTGTCGACCCTCGACAACTCGCAGCGGCTGATGTCCGACACCGGCAAGCCGTCCGGCGACAACTACCTGCTGAAGGTCGACAACCCGCTGGTCGTGCCGGTCAACAAGAAGGTGCGGATCGTGACCACGGCCAATGACGTGATCCACGCCTGGATGGTGCCGGCCTTCGGCGTCAAGCAGGATGCGATCCCCGGCTTCGTGCGTGACACCTGGTTCAAGGCCGAGAAGACCGGCGATTTCTACGGGCAGTGCGCCGAACTCTGCGGCAAGGAGCACGCCTACATGCCGATCCACGTGAAGGTGGTCAGCGAAGAGGAATACAGCGCCTGGGCGGCGGCCAAGATCAAGGCGGCTGCCGCCAAGGCCGATGACCCGAGCAAGGTCTGGGAACTTGCCGACCTGGCCGCCCGCGGCGAGAAGATCTACGCCGCCAACTGCGTGGCCTGCCACGGTGCGGGTGGCGAAGGTGGCGTGGGCAAGAAGCTCGATGGTTCGGCGCTGGTGCTGGACGCCGACGCGGCCAAGCAGATCACGGTGCTGCTCAAGGGCGCAGGCAACGGCATGATGCCCGCGTGGCCGCAGCTGTCGGACACCGAGATCGCCGCCGTGATCACCTACACCAAGAACAAGTGGTCGAACCAGACGGGCCAGGTTGTTCAACCTGCTGCCATCCTGGCCGCCCGTCAGTAATTCCGCCCGCCGTTTGAGAGGTATTCGATGAGCGCAGTACTTGATTCCCACGGTCACGCCCACGGGCATGATGACCATGCCCACGACCACCCGCACGGCTGGCGGCGCTGGGTCTTCGCGACCAACCACAAAGACATCGGCACGCTGTACCTGCTGTTCAGCTTCACGATGCTGATGATCGGCGGCGTGCTGGCCCTGGGCATCCGCGCCGAGCTGTTCCAGCCGGGTCTGCAGCTGGTGAACCCTGAACTGTTCAACCAGTTCACCACCATGCACGGCCTGATCATGGTGTTCGGCGCGATCATGCCGGCCTTCGTCGGCTTCGCGAACTGGATGCTGCCGCTGCAGATCGGCGCGTCCGACATGGCCTTCGCGCGGATGAACAACTTCAGCTTCTGGCTGATGATCCCCGCGGCCATCATGCTCGTGTCGAGCTTCTTCATGCCGGGTGGCGCGCCTGCCGCCGGCTGGACGCTCTACGCGCCGCTGACGCTGCAGATGGGCCCCTCGATGGACGCCGGCATCTTCGCGATGCACATCCTGGGCGCCTCGTCGATCATGGGCTCGATCAACATCATCGTGACCATCCTCAACATGCGCGCCCCCGGGATGACGCTGATGAAGATGCCGATGTTCGCCTGGACCTGGCTGATCACCGCCTACCTGCTGATCGCGGTGATGCCCGTGCTCGCCGGCGCGATCACCATGACCCTGACCGACCGCCACTTCGGCACCAGCTTCTTCAATCCGGCAGGTGGCGGCGACCCGGTGATGTATCAGCACATCTTCTGGTTCTTCGGTCACCCCGAGGTCTACATCATGATCCTGCCGGCCTTCGGCATCGTGAGCCAGATCGTGCCGGCCTTCGCCCGCAAGAAGCTGTTCGGCTACACCTCGATGGTCTACGCGACCGCCTCGATCGCCATCCTGTCCTTCATCGTGTGGGCCCACCACATGTTCACGACGGGCATGCCGGTGACCGGCCAGCTGTTCTTCATGTACGCGACCATGCTGATCTCCATCCCGACCGGGGTGAAGGTCTTCAACTGGATCGCGACGATGTGGAAGGGCTCGATGACCTTCGAGACCCCGATGCTGTTCGCCGTCGGCTTCATCTTCGTGTTCACGATGGGCGGCTTCACCGGCCTGATCCTGTCGGTGGCTCCGATCGACATTCAGCTGCAAGACACCTACTACGTCGTGGCCCACTTCCACTACGTGCTGGTGGCCGGCTCGCTCTACGCGATGTTCGCCGGTTACTACTACTGGGCGCCGAAGTGGACCGGCGTGATGTATTCGGAGACCCGCGGTCGCATCCACTTCTGGGGCTCGCTGGTGTTCTTCAACATCACCTTCTTCCCGATGCACTTCCTGGGTCTGGCCGGCATGCCGCGTCGCTACGCCGACTACCCGATGCAGTTCGCTGACTTCAACGCGATCGCCTCGATCGGCGCCTTCGGCTTCGGTCTGATGCAGGTCTACTTCTTCGTCTTCATCGTGCTGCCCGGCATGCTGGGTAAGGGCGAGAAGGCACCGCAGAAGCCCTGGGAAGCCGCGGAAGGCCTGGAATGGGAAGTGCCGTCGCCGGCTCCCTTCCACACCTTCGAGAACCCGCCGAAGCTGGACGCCACCGCGACCCGCGTGATCGGCTGAGCTGCAACCGACCCCAAGGACCGATCCGATGGCCGCCGCCCCGCAGGACCCCAGGCAACGCAAGAACAATGTGCGTCTGGGTCTGATCCTTGCCTCCGTGGCGGTGGCCTTCGCGATGGGTTTTGTCGCGAAGATCGTGATGCTCGGGGGCTGAACGAATGCCCACCGACAAGACCCCTCCGGGCCGTGCTGGCTTCCTGGCTGCGCTGCGTGCGGACAATCTGCGCATGCTCGGCAAGCTCGGCTTGGTCGCCGGGCTGATGTTCGGTTTCGGCTACGCGCTGGTGCCGGTCTACAAGGCGATCTGCACGGCGCTCGGCATCAATGTGCTGACGCTCGCCGAGCAGAACGCTGCCGGCCATCGCGCGAAAGCACCGCCGCCGAACAGCCAGATCGATCGCGCCCGCACGATCACGGTCGAGTTCGATGCCAATGCCCGCGGGCCCTGGGAGTTCAAGCCCGCGGTGCGCTCGCTGGAGGTCCACCCGGGTGAGTTGGTCACGGTGATGTACGAATTCCAGAACGTACAGAACCGGACGATGGCCGCCCAGGCCATCCCCAGCTACGCGCCCAAGCAGGCCACCAGCCACTTCAACAAGCTCGAATGTTTCTGCTTCAGCGAGTACACGCTGAAGCCGGGGGAGCGCAAGCAGTGGCCGGTCGTGTTCTACATCGACCCGAAGCTGCCGCGCGACGTGCGCACCATCACGCTGAGCTACACCTTCTTCGAAGTGGGCGGCAGGGTGCCTGCCGCTCCCGCAGGAGGTCTGCAAGGTCGGGCGCCGCTCGCGCCGCTGAGCTTGCTGGCTCTTTCGACCGAGGGTGGGGAGCTTCAGCCGTGAGTGCCCCCCGCCCGCCCGCCGAGGGGTCGCTGCGTGCAGCGGTTCGCCGGCGCGGCTCGTTTGTGCAGACCGCCAAGGCGGTCGCCTGGTCCTTTTTCGGCGTTCGTCGGGCCAAGGACCAGGAGCAGGACCTGAGCACGATCAATCCCCTGCACGTGATCATCGCCGGCGTGGCTGGCGCGGTGATCTTCGTGGTCCTGCTGGTCGTGCTGGTCAGCACGATCGTGGGCAGCGGTGCGGCGGCCTGATCCAGGATCGTTGTGAGAGGAAGAGCGTCATGCGGCAACCGCCGCTGACGAGGAAAGAAGACTGAGTCAGGAGCAAAGATGTCGGCAACCAGCCACGGGCAGACGCCCTACTACTACGTGCCCGGACCGTCGCGCCACCCGGTGATGGCGTCGTTCGGTCTGTTCTTCGTGATCCTTGGCGCAGGCCAGTGGGTCAACGGCTCGTCCTGGGCGCCCTATGCGGTGGCCTTCGGCCTGCTGTGGTGGGCCTTCGTGCTGAAGCAGTGGTTCGGTGACTCGATCCGCGAGAGCGAGGGCGGCCTCTACAGCGACCGCATCGACGTGTCCTACCGCTGGAGCATGAGCTGGTTCATCTTCAGCGAAGTGATGTTCTTCGCGGCCTTCTTCGGCGCGCTGTACTGGGCCCGCGTGCATTCGGTGCCGAACCTCGGCAGCCTCGACAACGCGCTGCTGTGGCCGGACTTCAAGGCCGTCTGGCCGAGCGTGGCGGCCGGGGCCACCGGCGCGCCGGCGGCGCTGGTCGAGCCGTTCAAGACCATGGGCCCGTGGCCCATCCCGACGATCAACACGGCGCTGCTGCTGACCTCGGGCATCACCCTGACCATCGCCCACCACGCGCTGCGTGATGGCCACCGTGCCAAGACCATCGTTTGGATGTGGGCCACGGTGCTGCTCGGCATCGTCTTCCTGGGCTTCCAGGGTTATGAGTACGCGCATGCCTATGCCGACCTGAACCTCAAGCTCACCAGCGGCGTCTATGGCTCGACCTTCTTCATGCTGACCGGCTTCCACGGTTTCCACGTGTTCGTGGGCATGCTGATGCTGCTGTTCATCACGCTGCGCCTGCAGAAGGGTCACTTCACGGCCGACCGCCACTTCGGTTTCGAAGGCGCAGCCTGGTACTGGCACTTCGTCGACGTGGTCTGGCTCGGCCTGTACATCATCGTCTACTGGTTCTGAGGTCGGGCGCATCCCGCGCCGCCGCATGAACAGCAAGGGGCGCCTCGCGGCGCCCCTTTTTCTTGTGTCGGCCGGCCGACACCGGGAACCGGCCGGCGTTTCAGGGACTCAGCGGCAAGCCCGTCGGCTGGATCCAGCCGAGCTGGTAGCCGATCAGGATGCAGAGGAAGAGCGCCACCGACAGGCCGATCCGCCAGGTCAGTGCCCGGGCCATGCGGTCGGTCTTGGGCTTGCCATCCCGTCCTTCACGCAACATGGCGTGGCCGGCGCTGGCCAGGGCGAACAGGATGCCGATGAAGGCGAGCACGATCAGGAATTTCATGACGGCACTGTAGGCCATCCCCGGTACCCGAGGGCCACGCATCCCCCGCTTCGCTTCCTCCAGGCCCCTTCCATCCCTCAGTCTTCAATCCCTGTCCGTCCTGTCGCTCATGGTCCGATCCCCGTTCCGCCGCAGTCGTCTGGTCGTGGCCGTCGCCGCCGTGCTGGCGGTTGCGCTGACGGCCCGCCTGGGGGTCTGGCAGCTCGATCGCGCAGGGCAGAAGCTGGCCCTGCGCGAGGCGATCACCCAGGCCGAGGCCCAGCCGCCCTTGCGCCCGGCCGAGCTCCTGTCCGGTCCCGAGGCGCTGGAACGTCAGCTGCACCGTCGGCTTGAGATCGAAGGCCAGTGGCTGCCGCAGCACACAGTCTTCCTCGAGAACCGGCAGATGGGCGGGCAGCCCGGCTTCTTCGTGCTGACACCGCTGCTGCTGCCCTCGGGCGATGCCGTGGTGGTGCAGCGCGGCTGGGCGCCTCGCCATCGGCTGGACCGAACCCTGACCCCTGCCGCGCCGCTGCCCGAGGGATCGGTGCGACTTCAGGCACGCATGGCCCCGCCGCCTGCCCGGTTGGCCAGCCTGGGGGCCGAGTCAGCGGGGCCGCTTCGGCAGAATCTCGACCTGGTCGAGCACGCCCAAGCCACGGGCCTGGTCCTGCGGCCCTACACCCTGCTCCAGCTCGACGAGGCCGCCTCGCCCCAGGACGGCCTGCGCCGGGACTGGCCTCGTCCCGCCATCGACGTCGACAAGCATCACGGCTACGCCTTCCAGTGGTTTGCGCTGGCGGGCCTCATCACGGTTCTCTATGTCTGGTTCCAGATCCTCCGACCCCGCCGCCGTTGAGTCGCTTCGCCCCGACGAGCCCTTGAGCTTCGCCGTGCACACGCTGAACGTGCCGCAGGCCGAAGCCGTGCGCGCGCGCAGCGGCCGCCTGAAGATGCTCGCGGTCTTGCTGGTCTGTGCGGCGCCGGTCATCGCGTCCTACTTCACCTACTACGTGATCCGTCCGGATGGACGGATGAACACCGGCGAGCTGATCGATCCGCAGCGGCCCATCCCGCCCGCCACGCAACTGCCGCTGACCCGGCTGGACGGGCAGCCGGTCGCCCCCGAGTCGCTGCGCCAGCAGTGGTTGCTCATCGTCGTGGGCGGCGGTGCCTGCGATGCCCGCTGCGAACGCCAGCTCTACCTGCAGCGTCAGCTGCGCGAAACCCTGGGCCGCGAGAAGGACCGGGTCGACCGCGTCTGGCTGATCGACGATGCCGAGCCGGCCCGCGAGGTGCTGCTGCCCGCGCTGGAAGGCGCGCAGGTGCTGCGCGCGCCAGCCGAGGCCCTCAAGGCCTGGCTGCCGGCCGCCGACGGCCAGTCGCCCCGCGCCCATTTCTTCCTGGTCGATCCGCTCGGCAACCTGATGCTGCGCTTCCCGGTCGATGCCGACCCGTCCAAGGTCAAGCGCGACCTGGAGCGCCTGCTGCGTGCCTCCAGCAGCTGGGACCGTGCCGGTCGCTGAAACACAGGGCCTCCGCATGGACACTGTCGACCTCGTGAACTGGTCGCCGCTGGCGCAGATGGCCGGCCTCGGCCTGCTGACGGCCGGCCTGCCGCTGGCCTGGGTGGCCTGGCGCCACCGCCACGGCGGCCCCGCCGCACGGCGTCAGGCCCTGGTCTGGGTGACGCTCTTCCTGACCTTCGACCTGGTCCTCTTCGGCGCCTTCACCCGCCTGACCGATTCCGGCCTGGGCTGCCCCGACTGGCCGGGCTGCTATGGCGAGGCCAGTCCGCTGGGCGCGCGCGCCGAGATCCACGCCGAGCAGAGCCTCCGGCCCGACGGCCCGGTGACCCACCGCAAAGCCTGGATCGAGATGATCCACCGCTACCTGGCCACCGGGGTCGGCGTGCTGATCATTGCAATCGCCGTCGGCCAGTGCCGTGCCTGGCGGGCTCAACGGGGGCGCAGGGGCCTCGCCGCCGATGAACCGCCGGCGCAGCCGCGGCTCGCGCTGTTCACCCTGCTCTGGGTCTGCCTGCAGGGGGCCTTCGGGGCCTGGACGGTCACGCTCAAGCTCTACCCGGCCATCGTCACGGCCCATCTGCTCGGTGGCCTGACCTTGCTGGGTCTGCTGACCCTGCTGGCCGCTGCGCCCGAGCGCGGCCGCCTCGCCGACGCCGCCCGCCCGGGCCTGCGTGCGGGCCTGGTCGGCTTGCTGCTGCTGGTCGTGCTGCAGATCAGCCTGGGCGGCTGGGTCAGCACCAACTATGCCGTGCTGGCCTGCACCGACTTCCCGACCTGCCAGGGCCGCTGGTGGCCGACGATGGATTTCGAGCACGGCTTCGCCATCTTCCGCCCGCTCGGCACGGGCAAGGAAGGCGGCTGGCTGCCCTTTGCCGCCCTGACGGCCATCCACATGACGCATCGCCTCGGCGCCGTGCTGGTGCTCGGGGCCTTGCTGGCCGCCGCCGCCGTGCTGCTGCGATGCGGGCCGGCCCTGCGCCCGGCCGCCGGGGCGCTGGCCGGCCTGGCGGCCTGGCAGCTTGCGTCGGGCGTGTCCAATGTGGTGCTGGGCTGGCCGCTGCTCGCGGCGGTGGCCCACACCGGCGGGGCCGCCGTGCTGATCGTGGTCCTGCTGCGCCTGATCCTGCGCCTGAGCCCCGCCCGCGGCCCCCGCCGGGCCGAAGGTCCTGCGGTGAACCCGGTCCGGGGGCTCGCCCGCGCTCCCTAGAATCGCGGGTTCGCCCTGGCGCCGCCCGCTTCGGCGGGTGCCGCCTCCCCCGGCCCTGCATCCACCGCCCCAGTCCCCCGTGTCCACCCCGCTTTCCGCATCCGCGCTGCCGGCGCCTCCGGCCCGCTGGCGCCAGTTCATGGCGCTGACCAAGCCCCGGGTGGTGCAACTCATCGTCTTCTGCGCGCTGATCGGCATGCTGCTGGCCCTTCCCGGCTGGCCCGGTGCGCTCGCCTGGCAGCGCGTGCTGCTGGCCTCGGTCGGCATCTGGCTGGTGGCCAGCGCGGCCGCCGTCTTCAACTGCATGGTCGAGCAGACCATCGACTCGAAGATGAAGCGCACGGCCTGGCGCGCCACCGCCAAGGGTGAGCTCAGCGTCAGCCAGACCCTGAGCTTTGCCACGCTGCTGTGCGCGGCCGGCATGGCCTTGCTCTGGTTCCTCGTGAACCCGCTGACGGCCGGCCTGACCTTTGCCACCTTCGTCGGCTACGCCATCGTCTACACCGTCGTACTCAAGCCGCTGACGCCGCAGAACATCGTGATCGGTGGCGCATCCGGCGCCATGCCCCCGGTGCTGGGCTGGGCCGCGATCCGCGGCGAGGTCGGCCACGAGGCCTTGATCCTCTGCCTGATCATCTTCCTGTGGACCCCGCCGCACTTCTGGGCCCTGGCGCTCTACCGCGTCGAGGACTACGCGCGCGCCGGCCTGCCGATGCTGCCGGTCACCCATGGCAGCGAGTTCACCCGGCTGCAGATCTGGCTCTACACCCTCGTGCTGTTCGCGGCCACGCTGCTGCCCTTCGTCTCGCGGATGAGCAGCTGGCTCTACCTGGCAGCGGCCGTCGCCCTGGGCCTGCGCTTCTGCCACTACGCCTGGCGCCTGAGGCAGGCCTACAGCGAGCCGCTGGCCCGCGCCACCTTCCGCTTCTCGATCTGGCACCTGTCGCTGCTGTTCGCCGCGCTGCTGCTGGACCACTACCTCAAGCCGCTCTGGCTGGCCTGAGGCATCCGGTCCGTCCCGAAAGTCCTGCGCATGAAGTTGTCCGTCGCCCGCCATCCCCGCCTGCGCCTGCTGGCCGCAGGTTTTCTGGTCGCGCTCGGTGCGGCCCTGGCCGGCTGCGGTGACGCTTCCGGCCCCGGGGCCGCCAAGTCCAGCTTCAAGGCGGTCGACATCACCGGCCTGGATTACGGCAAGTCGCTCAAGCTCAGCGATCCCGACGGCCAGGTCCGCAGCCTGGCCGACTACGCCGGCAAGCTGGTGGTGGTCTTCTTCGGCTACACCCAGTGCCCCGACGTCTGCCCGACGACGATGGCCGAGCTGGCCCAGGTCAAGAAGCAGCTGGGCGCCGACGGGGACAAGCTGCAGGCCATCTTCGTCACCGTCGACCCGGAGCGCGACAGCGCCGAGCTGCTCAAGGCCTACATGGCCTCCTTCGACCCGGCCTTCGTCGCGCTGCGCGGCACGCCGGGCGAGACCCAGGCCGTGGCCCAGGGCTTCAAGGTCTTCTACCAGAAGGTGCCGAACAAGGACGGAGGCGAGGGCTACACCCTGGACCACACCGCCGGCGCCTACGTCTTCGACACCCAGGGCCGCACCCGGCTCTTCGTGCGCTACGGCACCCCGATCGAGGCCTGGGTGGCCGACCTGCGCACCCTGCTTGCCGGCGGCTGAGCGGCCGGTGTGAGCGAGCCGTGCCGGGGCAGGCCCGGCGCGGGCTCAGACCTCGGCCAGGGCCTTGCGCATCTTCTTCAGCGCAGCCACTTCGATCTGGCGGATGCGTTCGGCGCTGACGCCGTATTCGGCCGCCAGTTCATGCAGCGTCGCGCCACCGGAGCCGTCGTCGGCCACCTGCAGCCAGCGCGATTCGACGATGCGGCGGCTGCGGGCGTCCAGGCCCGACAGGGCATCGCGCAGGCCGTCGCCGGCCAGGTGGTCGCGGTGCGCCAGCTCCAGCATGCGGCTGGGTTCGCTGTGCTCGTCGGCCAGCCAGGCGATGGGGGCGACCGGGCCGTCCTCGTCGGACTCCGAGGGCTCCAGCGCCACCTCGCCGCCGGCCATGCGGGTCTCCATCTCGATCACATCCTCGCGCCGGACCTGCAGGTCCTCGGCGACCTGATCGATCTCCGCCTCGCTCAGGCCCTGGCGCTGGCTGTCCCCCGGCTCGGCCCGGGCCCGCAGGCCTTGCTTGATCGAGCGCAGGTTGAAGAAGAGCTTGCGCTGCGCCTTGGTCGTGGCCACCTTGACCAGGCGCCAGTTGCGCAGGATGTAGTCGTGGATCTCGGCCTTGATCCAGTGCAGCGCGTAGCTGACCAGGCGCACGCCCTGCTCGGGGTCGTAGCGCTTGACGGCCTTCATCAGGCCGACATTGCCTTCCTGGATCAGGTCGCCCTGCGGCAGGCCGTAGCCCAGGTACTGGCGCGAGACCGAGACGACCAGGCGCAGGTGCGAGAGCACGAGCCGGCCGGCCGCGGCGAGGTCGCCGTGGTCGCGCAGGCGTCGGCCGCAGTCCTGCTCGTCTTCGGCGCTGAGCATCGGCAGCTGGTTCACCGCGCGGATGTAGGCCTCGAGGTTGCCCAGCGAGGGCACCATGGCCCAGGGGTCGCGCAGGCTCAGCGCGGCGGCGCTGGCAGGGGTCGGAATCGGCGTCAGAGGGGGCATCGGCAGTCTCCTTGCGGAAAGTCTAGCACTCGGGGGGGTGGAGTGCTAAATGCGCTTTGCGCACGCGCAAGGAGGGCAAGCGAGGGTCTGCCCTGAGGAGGTCAGCGCAAGCCGAGGGCCCGGCTGACAAGCACTTGGCGCCTGGATCCCGGGGCCGCCCACAGACTTGTCCACAGTTTCCGGGGACAAGTCTGGGGTGGCGCGTCGCCCTCCCGCAGGGGGCTCTCTCCCTGCTCCGCTTGGCGCGTCGCCTTCCCGCCTAGGGCTCCCCCTGCTCCGCTTGGCGCGTCGCCTTCCCGCCTAGGGCTCACCCTGCTCCGGTTGGCGCGTCGCCTTCCCGCCTAGGGCTCC
>NZ_JACIVI010000005.1:0-19406 GCF_014145335.1 Aquariibacter albus
GCCCGCTCGCTGTCCGTCTCGGCCGGCACGGTCGATCTCAACGGCACCGTCGGCAGCGGCACGGCACTGTCCAGCCTGGCGCTGACGGCTTCGTCGATCTTGCTCGATGGCGGCTCGGTCACCACCACCGGCCATCAGACCTACTCCGGTGCGGTGACGCTGGGGGCCGACACCACCCTGTCCGCCGGTGCGGGCACGGTGAGCCTGGGCAGCACGGTCGATGGCGCACGCTCGCTGTCCGTCTCGGCCGGCACGGTCGATCTCAACGGCGCCGTCGGCAGCGGCACGGCGCTGTCCAGCCTGGCGCTGACGGCTTCTTCGATCTTGCTCGATGGCGGCTCGGTCACCACCACCGGCCATCAGACCTACACCGGTGCAGTGACGCTGGGCGTGGACACCACCCTGTCCGCCGGTGCAGGCACGGTGAGCCTGGGCAGCACGGTCGATGGCGCCCGCTCGCTGTCCGTCTCGGCCGGCACGGTCGATCTCAACGGCGCCGTCGGCAGCGGCACGGCACTGTCCAGCCTGGCGCTGACGGCTTCTTCGATCTTGCTCGATGGCGGCTCAGTCAGCACCACCGGCCATCAGACCTACACCGGTGCGGTGACGCTGGGCGTGGACACCGCGTTAACTGCGCCTGGGGGCGGCATCCTGTTTGCCGCACCCGTCGACGGCACCCATCGCCTGGATGCGGAAGCCGCCTCCATCACCGTGGCGCACAGCATCGGGCTGGGCGCGGTGCCGGTACGGCTCCGCCTGGTCGCAGGCAGCTTGGACTTCACGTCATCAAGCATCCGTGCACAGGAAGTCGAACTCGCCACCACCTCGTCCGATCTGCACCTGGCCAATCTGCAACTGACGGGGGGCGGCCAGAGCAGCATCGACAGCCGCGGCATGTTGAGCATCGACGGCCTGCTCGATCTTCAGGGCGGCAGCCTCGTGCTTACGGCTCGTGCCGCACCGACCTCAAGCACCGCCCTCCTGAGCGGCTCGACGCCTCTCACCTTCGGCAGCCGGCCCTTGTTCGAGAACGAGGCCGTGATGGTCCAGGGCAGCTCGGGGCGGCTTCTCACGGCGGCGGGGAGTCATCTTGCTCTGCGCACGCCTGCGCTGGGGTCGATACGACTGGACCGCAACGACGCGGCCGGCCGACCGGTCAACAGCCTCGGTGGAACCGTGTCGGCTGTCAGTGGCGTAGCTGGCGAAAGCAGCACATTGCGCTTTGGCAATCCGCCCAGCGGCGTCGCGCCGCTCGAACTGGGTGTTGTGCGCATCAGCGCCGATCAACTCGCGGTGGCCGGCCGCTTTGACCCCTTGACCCCCTCCGGTGCGATTCGCGCCGGCATCGAGGCCGACGTGGTTCATCTCCGCGCGGACCGCATCACCACCAACACCGGAGACGACACGGCCTTGCCGCCGGTCCCGGATGGGCAGATCCGTGCCCGCCTGCCCTTCCTGTCAGCGCAGACCCCGTTGACCCAGCAGCCCTCGCTCAACTTTGAACTGCTGCTGCCCGCCGGGGGCCTGCCAATCGGCAACCCCTATGGTGGACCAGCCGCCGAGGACTGGATTCAGACCATCGTGGGCGACGCCGTGGGGGGCTTGGTCGGTGTCCAGCCTCGCATCGTCGGAGATGCAAGCGCTTTCCGCTTTGTCTTCATCGGGGGGCCGGTCATGCCCGTGCCTTTCTACGATCCGACGGCTTCCAACGTCCGGGTCTTCTACAACGGCGAGACTGCCCTGACCCCGCAGGAACAAGGCGCGCTGTCCAGCGTGATCGCGGTCATCGAGCGCGCGCGACGCGATCGATTCGAAGAAGCCGTTCGGACGGAGAATGCGGCGTCGCGTCTTCGCCAGGGCGTGATCGCCGAGGTCGGCCCGGGCCGACCCGCCACCGAGGGCACCGAGGGCCTGCGCCCCCCGCCCATCTGCGAACTTGCCAGCACCGGCCTGCGCTGCGCACCGTGAACCGCACTCCGAGTCGAAAGTCGCCCCCTTCGAAGGTTTGGCAGACCCATCGACGACAGCTCTGCCAACTGCCGATCGCGCTCGCCTGCGGGCTGGGTCCGGCTCGCGCCGCAGCAGCGGCGCAGGCGACCGAGGGTGACGAGGTCCGGCTGGCCCTGCTCATCGGCAACCGTCACTACCCCTCGCCCTATGACCTGCCCCCGGTCCACAAGAACGTGCGGGACTTGCGAGCCGCACTCGAACGCTGGGGTTTCGTGGTTACCGAGGCCGTGGATCTCGCCCCGGCGGCTTTGCTCCAGGCCATCCAGTCCTTCGGTCAGCTGGCCCGCCAGGCACCGGCGGATGCGACCGTGCTGTTCTATTTCACGGGCCACGGGCTGCAGATCGAAGCCGAGAACCTGATGGTGGCAGCGGGCGTCAGCCCGGCCCATGCCGCCGACCAGTTGCTGCGAAGCAGCCTGCAACTCACGCGCGACGTGATCGAGCAGCTGCCCCAGCGATCGACGGGGCTGTCGATTGCGGTGATCGATGCCTGTCGAACCTCCCTGAAGGAAGCCCTGCAAGGCGGTGGCCTCAACCAGGTCGAGGCCCCGACAGGATGCCTCATCAGCTTCGCCACCGCTGCGGGCAAGCCTGCGATCGCCCCAGCCGTGGAGACCCAGAACACCTTCTACACCGCCTCCCTCGTCAAGGTGCTGCAGCAAGCGGACGGCGAGCTCTCGTTTCCGGACTTGTTCCGCCTCGTCAAGCGGGACGTGCAACAGGTGATGGAATCGCATCCGGTGGCTGCCATCCGCCAGCTTGCCCAGGTGCCGTTCATTGCCGAGAACGCTCCCCGTCGCTCGCGACTGACCCCCCGGAGTCGCGCTGCGGGAGCGCCTCAGGCTGCCGCCGCGCCGGCCGAGACCCGCCCCGAAGACGAAACCCGACTGCTGGACGCCCTGGAGCAGGCCAGTTGGCCAGCCGATGTGCGAGCGCTGGCGGAGGACTACCTCCAGCGCTACCCGCAGGGCCGCCTCAGGGGCCGTGCGGAAGTCATGCGAGACGGTGCCAGCCAGGCAGCCGAGGCACTGCAACGACGCGATGTCCGGCTCTACCGGAGCGCCTTCAATGTGGCGGACGCCTCGCCGGCCATCGCCGACGAGCTGCGCAAAGCGGCCCGGGGAGACAAGGATGCTGCGGCACGCATTGGCCGCCTGCACATCCAGCGGCAGACCGGGACGGAACGCAGCCGCTACGAAGGTTGGATGGCGTACGCCGCCGCGCTGGGCAACGGCATCGCCAGCTACGAGTTGGCGTTGCACTATCGCAAGGTCGACCAACCCCTGTTGGCCGCCCAGTTCGAGAGTCGAGCGCGCGAGCTGGGCTACACGCCGCCGCCGTCCCTGGATCACCTGCGCAAATAGCACCGAGCGCACTGATCCGCCCCCTGGGCACTTGTGGGCCTGCGGATGCGACCTCAGCGGTCGAAGTCCGGAACTTGCCCACAAACGAAAAAGGCCGGCGCAAGCCGGCCCCATGGGCATCGACGGACTCGTCTGCCACGCCCGAAGGCGGCGGCAGACTGAACGCTCAGGCCGCGGGCGCTTCGACCGGTGCTGCGTCCGCGGCAGGACGATCCACCAGCTCGACAAAGGCCATCGGCGCGTTGTCGCCGACGCGGAAACCCATCTTCAGGATGCGGGTGTAGCCGCCCGGACGGGTCTGGTAGCGCGGGCCCAGCTCGGCGAAGAGCTTGACCACGTTGTCGCGGTTGCGCAGGCGGTCGAAGGCGAGGCGCTTGTTGGCCAGGGTCGGCTGCTTGGCCAGAGTGATCAGCGGTTCGACGACGCGGCGCAGTTCCTTGGCCTTGGGGACCGTGGTCTTGATGGCCTCATGCTCGATGAGCGAGTTGGCCATGTTGCGCAGCATCGCGAGGCGGTGGCTGCTGGTGCGGTTGAGCTTGCGAAGGCCGTGACCGTGACGCATGGTGAAAGTCCTTTTGAAGGATTGGAATACGCGCCCGCCGGATCAGGTACGGGCACGGGGACCGGGCCGCCGAAGCCGCCCTGGTGGGGGATCAGCGCTTGTCGAGACCTTGCGGCGGCCAGTTCTCGAGACGGGCGCCGAGGGTCAGGCCCCGAGAGGCCAGCACTTCCTTGATCTCGTTGAGCGACTTGCGACCCAGGTTCGGGGTCTTCAGCAGCTCGGTCTCGGTGCGCTGGATCAGGTCGCCGATGTAGTAGATGTTCTCGGCCTTCAGGCAGTTGGCCGAGCGCACGGTCAGTTCGAGCTCGTCGACCGGACGCAGCAGGATGGGATCGAAGTTGCCCGAAGCCGGACGGGCCTCGCTGAGACCGGCACCGCCGGTTTCGAACATCTTGCCGACATCCACTTCAAGCTGGGCGAAGACCGCAAGCTGCTCGACCAGGATCTTGGCCGAGGCACGCACCGCCTCTTCGGGCGAAATCGCGCCACTGGTCTCGATTTCCATGACCAGCTTGTCGAGATCGGTGCGCTGCTCGACGCGGGCGTTCTCGACCGCATAGCTCACGCGACGGACCGGCGAGAACGAGGCGTCCAGCACGATGCGGCCGATCGACTTGCTGCTCTCGTCGCCGTAGCGGCGCATGTTGCCAGGCACGTAGCCGCGGCCCTTCTCGATCTTGATCTGCATGTCGAGCTTGCCACCGGCCGACAGGTGGGCGATCACGTGGCCGGGGTTGATGATCTCGACGTCGTGCGGCGTCTGGATGTCGGCGGCGGTCACGACGCCTTCACCCTCCTTGCGCAGCACCAGCGTGACCTCGTCGCGGCTCTGCAGCTTGAACACCACGCCCTTGAGGTTGAGCATGATGTGGACGACGTCTTCCTGCACGCCGTCGATGGCCGAGTACTCGTGCAGCACGCCAGCGATCACCACCTCGGTCGGGGCATAGCCGACCATCGAGGACAGCAGCACGCGGCGCAGCGCATTGCCCAGGGTGTGGCCGTAGCCGCGCTCGAAAGGCTCGAGCGTCACCTTGGCGCGTTCGACGCCAGGGCTGCTGGGCAGCTTCTCGACGTTGATGGCTTTCGGCTTGAGCAAGTTGGTTTGCATCAGGTCTTCCCGTCAATACCCTCGGCTCGTTACACCGATAAGGCTGATGAACCGCCCGCAGCCCGGCTCGGCGAACCGGATATGCGGGACCGGAATGGGCAATGCGCTCCGCAACGCCGCCCGGAGGTAGACGCTGCGGAGCGCATGGCGCCGATCAACGCGAGTACAACTCGACGATCAGCGACTCGTTGATGTCCGACCCGAACTCGTCGCGGTCGGGCGTCTTCTTGAACACGCCTTCGAGCTTGGCGGCATCCACCTGGACCCAGCCCGGCATGCCGATCGACTCCGCCAGCTTGACCGCATCGACGATGCGCAGCTGCTTCTTCGACTTCTCGCGAACCGCGACCACATCGCCCACCTTGACCAGGTACGACGGGATGTTCACGGGCGCGCCGTTGACAGTGATCGCCTTGTGCGAGACCAGCTGACGGGCCTCCGCGCGGGTCGAGCCGAAACCCATGCGGTACACGACGTTGTCGAGACGCGATTCCAGCAGGGTCAGCAGGTTGGAGCCGGTGTTGCCCTTGCGGCGCTCGGCTTCGGCAAAGTAGCGACGGAACTGGCGCTCCAGCACGCCGTACATGCGCTTGACCTTCTGCTTCTCGCGCAGCTGCAGACCGAAGTCCGAGGTACGGGAACCCGAGGTGCGGCCGTGCTGACCCGGCTTGGTCTCGAACTTCGACTTGTCGCTGATCGGGCGGCGAGCGCTCTTCAGGAACAGGTCGGTGCCTTCACGGCGGGAAAGCTTGGCCTTGGGGCCGAGGTAACGTGCCACGATGCGTCCTTCTTCGAGGTCTGACGCGAGGGCCGGGCCGGCTCATCGCGCGAGTCTGGCGGCTCAAGAGCACTCCCAGACAGTGGGCTTCACGAAGTCTTGCGACTTCAAACAAACCGCCGGCCGCGCACCGAAGTACGCGCCGGCGAGGCGAACGGGGCGCCCCGGAGGGGCGCCTGGTTCAGCGATCGATCAGATCCGACGACGCTTCTGGGGGCGGCAGCCGTTGTGCGGCACGGGCGTCACGTCCGAGATGGACGCGATGCGGATGCCCAGCGAGGCCAGCGCGCGAACCGACGACTCGCGACCGGGGCCCGGGCCCTTGATCTCGACGTCCAGGTTCTTGATGCCCTGCTCCTGGGCGGCACGGCCGGCCACTTCGGCCGCAACCTGCGCGGCGAAGGGGGTCGACTTGCGCGAGCCCTTGAAGCCCTGGCCACCACTCGACGCCCAGGCCAGGGAATTGCCCTGACGATCGGTGATCGTGATGATGGTGTTGTTGAACGAGGCGTGAACGTGCGCGATGCCGTCGGCAATGTTCTTGCGAACCTTCTTGCGGACGCGGGCGGCAGCGTTGTTGACAGGGGCTTTGGCCATGCTGTTTCTCTGTTGAACTCGGGCGTGGACGCGGGATCAGCGACCGCTGATCACTTCTTCAGCGCTTGCGGACCCTTGCGCGGACCCTTGCGGGTACGGGCATTCGTCCGGGTGCGCTGGCCACGCGTGGGCAGACCGCGGCGATGACGGAAACCCCGGTAGCAACCCAGATCCATCAGTCGCTTGATGTTGATCGTGGTCTCGCGGCGCAGGTCGCCCTCGATCGTCAGCTTGCCGACTTCTTCGCGGATCTTCTCGAGATCGCTGTCGGTCAGGTCCTTGATCTTCTTGCTGAAGGGAATGCCAGCACTCACGCAGATCTTCTGCGCGGTGGTGCGGCCCACCCCGTAGATCGACGTCAGACCGATCTCGGTGTGCTTGTGCGGCGGGATGTTGATACCGGCGATACGTGCCATGGTGTCCTCTGAATCTCTTTAGCTAGTGCTCGCGCGACCCGAACGGGCAGCAGTCGGCGCCGGGCGCTCAGCCCTGCCGCTGCTTGTGGCGCGGGTCGGTGCAGATCACCCGCACGACGCCGTGGCGTCGAATGATCTTGCAATTGCGGCACATCTTCTTGACCGATGCCGAAACCTTCATCGTCTTCTCCTTGACCTGGTGCTTGCGCTTCCGGGGAACAGGCTTGTGTGAACAAGCGACTCACTTCGCCCGGAAGACGATGCGAGCGCGACTCAAATCGTAGGGCGTCAGCTCCACGGTGACTTTGTCGCCCGGCAGGATGCGGATGTAATGCATGCGCATCTTGCCGGAAATGTGACCGAGGACGACGTGCCCGTTGTCCAGCTTCACTCGAAACGTTGCGTTGGGAAGGTTCTCGACGACCTCTCCATGCATCTGGATGACGTCATCCTTCGACATGAACCCTCAACCCACATCGATCAGCCCGGCTTGAAGCTGGCCTTCTTCAACAGGGACTCGTACTGCTGGGACATCACATAGGACTGGACCTGGGCCCAGAAATCCATGGTGACGACCACGATGATCAAGAGAGAGGTCCCGCCGAAGTAGAAGGGCACGTTGTACTTCAGGATCAGGAACTCGGGCAGCAGACACACGAGGGTGATGTAGATCGCACCCCCCAGGGTCAACCGCGAAAGGATCTTGTCGATGTAGCGCGCCGTCTGGTCACCCGGGCGAATGCCAGGAATGAAGGCACCACTCTTCTTCAAGTTGTCGGCGGTCTCGCGGCTGTTGAAGACCAGGGCCGTGTAGAAGAAACAGAAGAAGACAATGGCCGCCGCGTAGAGCATCACGTAGATCGGCTGACCCGGTGACAGCGCCGAAGCCAGATCGCGCAGCCACTGGAAACCCTCACCCGTGGCGAACCAGCCCACCGCCGTCGCAGGCAGGAGGATGATCGAGGAGGCGAAGATCGGCGGGATGACGCCAGCCATGTTGACCTTCAGCGGCAGGTGCGAGGACTGGCCACCATAGACCTTGTTGCCGACCTGACGCTTCGCATAGTTCACCAGGATCTTGCGCTGGCCCCGTTCGACGAAGACCACGGCATAGGTCACGGCCGCCACCAGCACGATGATCAGCAGGGCCACCACGATGCTCATGGCGCCGGTGCGAATCAGCTCGAACAGCCCGCCCAGCGCACTGGGCAGACCGGCGGCGATGCCGGCGAAGATCAGGATCGAGATGCCATTGCCAAGACCGCGCTCGGTGATCTGCTCACCCAGCCACATCAGGAACATTGTGCCGGCCACCAGGCTGACCACCGTGGTCATGCGGAAGCCGAAGCCCGGGGAGATGACGAGACCCGCCGAACCTTCCAGTGCCACAGCGATGCCGAGCGCCTGGAAGATCGCGAGGCCCAGCGTGCCGTAGCGCGTGTACTGCGTGATCTTGCGCTTGCCCGCCTCGCCTTCCTTCTTCAGCGCCTCGAGGGTCGGAACGACGTGCGACATGAGCTGCACGATGATCGACGCCGAGATGTAGGGCATGATGCCCAGCGCAAAGACGGTGAAGCGGGACAGGGCCCCACCCGAGAACATGTTGAACAGGTTCAGGATGCCGCCCTGCTGCCCGTTGAACAGTTGCTTGAGCTGGTTGGGGTCGATGCCGGGCACGGGGATGTGGGCCCCGATGCGGTAGACGACCAGCGCGAGCAGCAGGAAGACCAGTCGGCGACGCAGGTCGCCGAACTTGCCGGTCTTCGCGAGCTGGGGAGCGTTCGTGGCCACGCGATGTCCCGAGTAGGTTCGTCAGCGAAGGATCAGGCCGCCTCAGGCGACCGAGCCGCCAGCCGCCTCGATCGAGGCCTTGGCACCGGCGGTGGCACCCACGCCCTTGAGCGTGACGGCCAGGCTGAGCTCACCCGCCTTGATGACCTTGACCACGCGCGCCAGCTCGGGCACCAGGCCTGCGGCCTTGAGCGCGAGGACGTCGACTTCCGCAGCGCCCAGGCGCTGCAGGTCGGTCAGGGTGATTTCGGCGTTGTAGCGCAGGGTCGTCGACTTGAAGCCGCGCTTGGGCAGGCGGCGCTGCAGCGGCATTTGGCCGCCTTCGAAACCCACCTTGTGGTAACCGCCGGCACGCGACTTCTGACCCTTGTGGCCGCGGCCGCAGGTCTTGCCCAGGCCCGAGCCAATGCCGCGACCGACACGGCGCTTGGCATGCTTGGCGCCGGAGGCCGGCTTGATCGAATTCAGTTCCATGGAATGCTCCGGGCAGCTGCCTTACAGCACCTGCACGAGGTAGCTGATCTTGTTGATCATGCCGCGCACCGCGGGGGTGTCTTCCAGCACGCGGGTGCTGTTGACACCGCGCAGGCCGAGGCCACGCACGGTGGCGCGGTGGTCAACACGGGTGCCGATCGGGCTCTTGACGAGCTTGACCGTCAGGGTCTTCTTGTCGGTGGTCATCGCAGACTCCGCTCGGGCGCTCAGTTGAAGATCTCTTCGATCGACTTGCCACGCTTGGAGGCGACCTCGTAGGGGGTCGTCGAGCGGGCAAGTGCGTCGAAGGTCGCACGCACCATGTTGTACGGATTGGTCGAGCCGTGGCTCTTGGCGACCACGTCGGTCACGCCGAGCACGTCAAACACCGCGCGCATCGGACCGCCGGCGATCACGCCGGTACCCGCCGGAGCCGGGGCCAGCAGCACGCGGGCCGCGCCGTGCTCGCCGATCACGTTGTGATGCAGCGTACCGTTGCGCAGGCTGACCTTGATCATGTTGCGACGGGCCTGGTCCATGGCCTTCTGGACAGCGACCGGCACTTCACGCGCCTTGCCCTTGCCCATGCCGACCTTGCCGTCGCCGTCGCCCACCACGGTGAGCGCCGCAAAACCCATGATCCGGCCACCCTTGACCACCTTGGTCACGCGGTTGACCTGGATCATCTTCTCGCGCAGACCATCGTCCCGACCTTCGTCGTTCACGCGCGCTTGGAACTTAGCCATCTTGCTTTCCTTCGCCTGTGGGCCGTCGGATCAGAACTGGAGGCCGGCTTCGCGGGCTGCCTCGGCCAGGGCCTTGACCCGGCCGTGGTAGGCGAAACCTGCGCGGTCGAAGGCGACACGCTCGATGCCGGCGGCCTTGGCCTTCGCAGCGATCCGGGCGCCCACGGCAGCCGCGGCGCTCACGTTGCCACCCTTGCCGGACGCACCCAGCTGCTCGCGGACTTCCTTCTCGGCGGTCGAGGCGCTGGCGAGCACCTTCTGACCGTCGCCCGAGATCACGCTGGCGTAGATGTGCAGGTTGGAGCGGAAGACCGTCAGGCGGACCGTGCCCTGCAGGGCGATACGGGCACGCGTCTGGCGGGCGCGCCGCAGGCGTTGCGCTTTCTTGTTCAACATCGTGCGGCTCCTTACTTCTTCTTGGTCTCTTTCAGGACCACGCGCTCGTCGGCGTAGCGGATCCCCTTGCCCTTGTAAGGCTCGGGCGGACGGAAGGCCCGGACCTCGGCGGCGAGCTGGCCGACGACCTGGCGGTCGGCGCCCTTGATCAGGATTTCCGTCTGCGACGGGGTCGTGACGGAAATGCCAGCCGGCATCTCCTTGACGACCGGGTGCGAGAAACCGATCTGCAGGTTCAGCTTCTGGCCCTGGGCCTGGGCACGGAAGCCCACGCCAACCAAGGTCAGCTTCTTCTCGAAGCCCTTGCTGACACCGTTGACCATGTTGGCGGTCAGGGCGCGCAGGGTGCCGCTCATCGCATTCGCTTCGGCCGACTCATTGAGCGGCGCGAACTTGATGGCTGCGCCGTCCTTGCTGACAGCCACCAGGCGGTGCACGGGCAGCGACAGCGCGCCCAGGGCACCCTTGATGCTGATCTGTTCGGCCGTGATCGACACATCCACGCCTTGCGGGATGGCGACCGGCATTTTTCCAACGCGAGACATTGCTGCTTCCTCCGCGTCAGGCAACGTAGCAGAGCACTTCGCCGCCGATACCGGCTGCGCGCGCCTTGCGGTCGGTCATCACGCCCTTCGGCGTGGTGACGATGGCGACACCCAGGCCGTTCATCACCTGGGGGATCGAGTGGCGGCCCTTGTAGACGCGCAGGCCAGGACGGCTCACGCGCTCCAGGCGCTCGATCACCGGCTGACCGGCGTAGTACTTCAGCGCGATCTGCAGCTGCGGCTTGGCCGCCTCGCCGGAGACCACGAAGCTGTCGATGTAGCCTTCGTCCTTCAGGACTTGGGCGATCGCGACCTTCAGCTTCGACGAAGGCATCGACACCGAGGCCTTCTCGACCATCTGTGCGTTGCGGATGCGGGTCAGCATGTCCGCAATGGGATCACTCATGCTCATGGGATTGCTCCTCTTCCTGGGCCGAGCGCCGGCTTACCAGCTGGCCTTGACGACACCGGGGATGTCGCCCTTGAAGGCCAGTTCGCGGATCTTGTTGCGGCCGAGACCGAAGGTGCGGAAGGTACCGCGCGGACGACCGGTCAGTTCGCAGCGATTGCGCAGACGGGTCGGGTTCGCATTGCGCGGCAGCTTCTGGAGCGCCAGGCGGGCGAGGTAACGCTCTTCGTCCGACTTGGAGGCGTCGTCGATGACGGCCTTCAGTTCGGCGTACTTCTTCGCGTACTTGGCCACGAGCTGCTCGCGCTTGAGCTCGCGCTGCTTGATCGAGAGTTTTGCCACGGGGCCTACCTCAGTTCTTGAACGGGAAGCGGAAGGCCGAGAGCAGCGCCTTGGCCTCGTCGTCGGTCTTGGCCGTCGTCGTGATGCTGATGTTCATCCCGCGGAGCGCGTCGATCTTGTCGTACTCGATCTCGGGGAAGATGATCTGCTCTTTGACGCCGATGTTGTAGTTGCCACGGCCATCGAAGGAACGACCCGAGATCCCGCGGAAGTCACGGACGCGCGGCAGCGCGATCGTCACGAAGCGATCCAGGAACTCGAACATGCGGGCACCGCGCAGGGTGACCATGCAGCCGATGGGCACGTTCTCGCGGATCTTGAAGCCCGCGATCGCCTTCTTCGACTTGGTCACCACCGGCTTCTGGCCAGCGATCTTGGTCAGGTCGCCAACGGCGTTGTCCATGACCTTCTTGTCCGACACCGCTTCGCTGACACCCATGTTCAGGGTGATCTTCTCGAAGCGCGGCACCTGCATGACGGAGGTGTAGCCGAACTTGGCGATCAGGTCGGGAACGACCTTGTCGCGGTAGAACTCTTGCAGACGAGCCATGTTCGACCCCTTACGCCTTGATCTCTTCGCCGCTGGACTTGTAGACGCGCACTTTCTTGCCGTCTGCCAGGAGCTTGACCCCCACGCGATCGGCCTTGGCCGTGCTGGGGTTGTAGATGGCCACGTTTGACTGGTGGATCGGCATGGTCTTGTCGACGATGCCACCGGTCGTGCCCTTGAGCGGGTTGGGCTTGACGTGCTTCTTGGCGACGTTCACGCCTTCGACGACGATGTGATCGTCATCGACGCGCAGCGCCACCGTGCCACGCTTGCCCTTGTCGCGGCCGGCAATCACGACGACTTGGTCGCCCTTGCGAATCTTGTTCATGACCTGTCCTTTGCAGGGCCGACGCCTCAGAGCACTTCCGGGGCGAGCGAGACGATCTTCATGAAGCGCTCGGTACGCAGTTCACGCGTGACCGGGCCGAAGATGCGGGTGCCGATGGGCTCGAGCTTGCCGTTGAGCAGGACGGCCGCATTGCCGTCGAACTTCACCAGCGAGCCATCCTGGCGGCGCACACCCTTGGCGGTGCGCACGACCACGGCGTTGTAGACCTCGCCCTTCTTGACGCGGCCTCGCGGTGCGGCCTCCTTGATGGAGACCTTGATCACATCGCCGATGCCCGCATAGCGGCGCTTGGAGCCGCCGAGCACCTTGATGCACATGACGCTCTTCGCGCCCGTGTTGTCCGCGACGTCGAGCCGCGATTGCATTTGGATCATGTCATTCCCCAACTTGTCCCGCAGACACCGTCTGGCGCATGCAGTCAGTCTTGGGCCCCGTCGGGCAGCGGCTTGCGGCCACCACCACTAGAGGGCGAGACCGAAAAGCCACCTGCGAGACCGTGTGGCGCTGCATGACGCACACCACCCGTATCGTTCAGCCGCCGCGCGCACCAGGCAGACGAGCTGCTTGGTAGGGGCCGCTTCAGGTAGATTTTCGGCGAAGCTGCGCAGTTTAGTGAAGACGACCTGCGCTGTCAAACGCTGCGATGGAAATTTCTCAAAGCGCCTGCGCCTGGCGGAGCAGCGTCGCCGCATCGCTCACCTCGAACTTCCCGGGCGCTTCGACATTCAGGCTCAGCACCACGCCCTCACGCACCAGCATGGAGTAGCGCTGCGAGCGCAGGCCGAGCCCGCGCGCCGTCAGGTCCAGGGTCAGCCCCGTGGCTTGCGTGAACTCGGCCGAGCCGTCGCCCAGCAGTCGCACCTTGCCGGCCGTCTGCAGCTCGCGGGCCCAGGCGCCCATCACGAAGGCATCGTTGACCGAGATGCAGAGAATCTCGTCGACACCCGCCGCGCGGAAGGCCTCGGCGGCCGCCACATAGCCCGGCACATGCTGCGCCGAGCAGGTGGGCGTGAACGCGCCGGGCAGGGCAAAGACAGCCAGCGTCTTGCCGGCGCTCAAGGCCTCGGTGGTGAAGGCATTGGGACCCAGGCTGCAGCCGCCGCCCTCGACTTCAATGAACTCGTACAGCGTGGCCGCGGGCAGGCGGTCTCCGATCTTCAGCATGCTCACTCCTCGTTGAAGGCACCGGATACGGCGCCGCAATGAAAACGACCGGCAGCCCTTGCGGACATGCCGGTCGCTCGATCAGGGCATGGGCCCGTCGATCAGACGCTGCGCGCCTTCTCGACCAGGCGGGTCACAACCCAGTTCTTGGTCTTGGACAGCGGACGGCCTTCGGCGATCTCGACCACATCACCGATGTGGTAGGCGTTGGCTTCGTCATGCGCGTGGTACTTGCGCGAGCGCGCCACGATCTTGCCGTAGAGCTCGTGCTTGGTGCGACGCTCGACCAGGACGGTGATCGTCTTGTCGCGCTGATCGCTGACCACGCGGCCGACCAGGGTGCGGGTGTTCTTCACCGGCGCGGTTTGGGCTTCCGTCATTGGGCAGCTCCCTTCTTCTTCTCGGCCAGGATGGTCTTGGCACGGGCGATGGCGCGACGGGTCTCGCCCAGGCTGGCGTTGTTGGCCAGTTGCTGGGTGCCCTTCTGCATGCGCAGCTTGAAGTGGGCCTGGAGCAGGGACTTGATTTCCTGCTCAAGAGCGGCCACGTCCTTGGCGCGGAGTTCGGTTGCGTTCATGGGGACCTCGTAGAACGTCAGGTGCCGACGTGGCGGGCCACGAAGGTGCAGCGCAGCGGCAGCTTGGCAGCCGCGAGCGTGAACGCCTCGCGGGCCAGAGCCTCGGGCACGCCATTGATCTCGTAGAGCACCTTGCCCGGAGTGATCTCCGCGACGTAGTACTCCGGGTTGCCCTTGCCGTTGCCCATGCGGACTTCGGCCGGCTTCTGCGAGATCGGCTTGTCCGGGAAGATGCGGATGAAGATCCGACCACCCCGCTTGACGTGACGCGAGATCGCGCGACGCGCAGCTTCGATCTGGCGGGCCGTGATGCGGCCGCGCTCGGTCGCCTTCAGACCGAAGTCACCGAAAGCCACGGAGGCTCCACGGGTTGCGACCCCGGTGTTGCGGCCCTTCTGTTCCTTGCGGAACTTGCGGCGTGCAGGTTGCAGCATGGTTTACTCTCCTTTGGCCTCGCCCGCGCCAGCCGGCGCGGCGACCTTGCGCACACGCTTGACGGCGCCCTTGGCGTCGGCGGCACCGGCGTCGGCCGGCTTGTCGCTGCCGTCAGCCGGCGCACCCTCGGCACGCGGACCACGGCCCGGACCCCCACGACCCGACGGGCGACGATCGCCACCCGGACGGTCGCTGCGCGGGCCACGGCGGTTGCGGCGGTCATCATCACGCTCGTCGCCGCCCTTGAGGGTCGGCGCCTCGCCGTTCGCCAGGCGGTCACCGCGGTAGACCCAGACCTTGACACCGATGATGCCGTAGGTGGTCTTGGCTTCCGAGGTGCCGTAGTCGATGTCGGCGCGCAGGGTGTGCAGGGGCACGCGGCCCTCGCGATACCACTCGGTGCGGGCGATTTCGATACCGTTCAGACGACCGGCGCTCATGATCTTGATGCCCTGGGCACCCAGGCGCATCGCGTTCTGCATCGCGCGCTTCATCGCACGACGGAACATGATGCGCTTCTCGAGCTGCTGGGTGATCGAGTCGGCGATCAGCTGCGCGTCGACTTCCGGCTTGCGGACTTCCTCGATGTTGACCGCGACCGGCACGCCGAGGCGGCGGGTCAGTTCGGCCTTGAGGTTCTCGATGTCCTCGCCCTTCTTGCCGATCACCACGCCCGGACGGGCGGAGTAGATCGTGATGCGGGCGTTCTTCGCGGGGCGCTCGATCAGGATGCGCGAGACCGCGGCATTCTTCAGCTTCGCCTTGAGGTACTCGCGAACACGCAGGTCCTCGGCCAGCATCGTGGCGAAGTTGCGATTCGACGCGTACCAGCGCGACGACCAGTTGCGCGTGACGGCCAGGCGGAAGCCAACCGGATGAATCTTCTGTCCCATGGTCTTCCTTGCCTCAGTTGCCGACGGTCACGAAGATGTGGCAGGTCGGCTTGCTGATGCGGTTGCCCCGACCCTTCGCGCGGGCTTCGAAACGCTTGAGCGTCGTGCCCTGTTCCACGTAGATCGAGGTGACCTTCAGCTCGTCGATGTCGGCGCCATCGTTGTGCTCGGCGTTCGCGATCGCGGACTCCAGAGCCTTCTTGATGATGCCGGCCGCCTTCTTCTGGGTGAAGTTCAGGATGTTGAGGGCCTGATCGACCTTCTTGCCGCGGATGAGATCGGCCACCAGTCGACCCTTGTCGACCGACAGTCGCACACCGCGAACGCTTGCTCGGGTTTCCATCGCGACTCCTTACTTCTTGGCCTTCTTGTCCGCCGGGTGACCCTTGAACGTGCGGGTCAGGGCGAACTCGCCGAGCTTGTGGCCGACCATCTGTTCGGACACATAGACCGGCACGTGCTGCTTGCCGTTGTGCACGGCGATCGTCAGACCGATGAACTCGGGCAGGATCGTCGAGCGACGCGACCAGGTCTTGATCGGCTTCTTGTCCTTGATCGCGACGGCCTTCTCGACCTTGGCGATCAGGTGGTGGTCCACGAAGGGACCCTTCTTCAGCGAGCGAGACATGTCGTGCGCTCCTTACTTCTTGCGACGCGAGACGATGAACGTCTGCGTGCGCTTGTTGTTGCGGGTGCGATAGCCCTTCGCCGGGGTGTTCCACGGCGACACCGGCACCTGACCCTCGCCGGTGCGGCCTTCGCCACCACCGTGCGGGTGATCCACCGGGTTCATGGCCACGCCGCGGACGGTCGGGCGGATGCCCTTCCAGCGGATCGCACCGGCCTTGCCGTACTGGCGCAGGTTGTGCTCTTCGTTCGAGACCTCGCCGATGGTGGCGCGGCATTCGACGTGGATGCGACGGACTTCACCCGAGCGCAGACGGATCTGGGCGTAGGTGCCTTCGCGCGCCATCAGCGTGACCGAGGCGCCGGCCGAGCGGGCGATCTGGGCGCCCTTGCCCGGCAGCATCTCGACGCAGTGGATGGTCGAACCCACCGGGATGTTGCGGATCGGCAGGGTGTTGCCCGGCTTGATCGGGGCTTCCGCACCGCTCAGCAGGGTGGCACCGACCTCGACATTGCGCGGGGCGATGATGTAGCGACGCTCGCCGTCCGCGTAGCACAGCAGGGCGATGTGCGCGGTGCGGTTCGGGTCGTACTCGATACGCTCGACCTTCGCCGGCACGCCGTCCTTGGTACGGCGGAAGTCAACAACGCGGTAGTGGTGCTTGTGACCACCACCCTTGTGCCGCATCGTGATGTGGCCGTTGTTGTTGCGACCGGACTTCTGCTTCTGCGGCTCGAGCAGCGAAGCTTCCGGCTTGCCCTTGTGCAGGTGGGCATGAACCACCTTCACCACGGCACGGCGGCCCGGCGAAGTCGGCTTGACCTTGACGACAGCCATTACGCGGCCTCCCCGGAGAAGTTGAGCTCCTGACCCGGCTTCAGGCACACATAGGCCTTGCGCACGTGGTCACGACGGCCGAGACGACCGCCGAAACGCTTGGTCTTGCCCTTGACGTTGACGACCGAGACCTTGTCGACCTCGACCTTGAAGAGCAGCTCGACCGCAGCCTTGATCTCGGGCTTGGTCGCGTCACGCAGGACCTTGAACAGGACCTGGTTGTGCTTCTCGGCCACGGCGGTGGCCTTTTCGGAGACGATCGGCGCCAGCAGGATCTGCATCAGGCGGCCTTCATCGAACTTGACGGCGCTCATGCCAGCATCTCCTTGATCTGCTCGATCGCACCCTTGGTCACGATCACCTTCTTGTAGAAGACGAGCGAGAGCGGGTCGGCGTAACGCGGCTCGACAACCAGCACGTTGGGCAGGTTGCGCGAGGCGAGGTACAGGTTCTCGTCGATCTGGTCGGCGATCACCAGCACATGCTCAAGGTTCATCGCCTTGAGCTTGGCCGCGAGCAGCTTGGTCTTCGGGGCGTCGACGGCGATCGAATCGATCACGGCCAGACGGCCTTCGCGGGCCAGCTGCGAGAAGATGGACGCCATGCCGGCGCGGTACATCTTCTTGTTGACCTTCTGGGTGAAGTTCTCGTCCGGGCTGTTCGGGAAGATGCGACCGCCCCCACGCCACAGCGGGGACGAGGTCATGCCGGCGCGCGCGCGGCCGGTGCCCTTCTGACGGAACGGCTTCTTCGTCGAGTGCTTGACCTGCTCGCGGTCCTTCTGGGCACGGGTGCCCTGACGCGCGTTGGCCTGGTAGGCGACAACGATCTGGTGGACCAGCGCTTCATTGAAGTCGCGACCGAACACGGTGTCCGGCGCATCCACCTTGGCCGAGGCCTGGCCCTGTTCGTTCAGGAGCTCGAGTTGCATCAGTTGGCTCCCTTCGAAGTCTTGGCCTTGACGGCCGGACTCACGGTCACGAAGCCACCCTTGGCACCCGGCACCGCCCCCTTGACCAGCAGCAGCTGGCGAGCCTCGTCGACACGCACGATGTCGAGGTTCTGGGTGGTGACGGTCTCGTCACCCATGTGACCGGTCATCTTCTTGCCCGGGAAGACGCGACCCGGATCCTGGGCCATCGAGATCGAGCCCGGGACATTGTGCGAACGCGAGTTGCCGTGCGAAGCGCGCTGCGAACCGAAGTTGTGGCGCTTGATCGTGCCGGCAAAGCCCTTGCCGATCGAGGTGCCCTGCACATCGACCTGCTGACCCTCGGCAAACACGCTGGCCGGCACCACGGCGCCCGGGGCATAGCCTGCGGCGACGTCGGCGGGGACGCGGAATTCCTTGAGGATCTCGCCGGCCTGCACGCCGGCCTTGGCCAGGTGGCCCGCTTCGGGCTTGGTCACGCGAGACGCGCGGCGCTGACCGTAGGTCACCTGCAGCGCGGAGTAGCCATCGACCTGTTCGGTCTTGACCTGGGTCACGCGATTGTTCGACACATCGAGCACCGTCACGGGCACGGCATCACCGTCGCTCGTGAAGATGCGCATCATGCCGACCTTGCGGCCCAGCAAACCGAGGCGATGACCCGGATTGGCTGTCGTCATGAAGTTCTCCAGCCTCCTGGGGAGGCCTTGTTTCACCGACCCGGCATCGATTGGCCGGGCTTGAATGCCGTGCTTCCCGCCTGCAAGCACCCCGGCCAAGACCGGTGAGCCGCACTTGGAAGAACACGAACGCCAGCCACCCGAAGGCAGCTGGCGCAAAAGCTTGCGAGTATAGCGATTCGCGGCGCGCTCAGCAAACAGCGGCCACGAGGCCGCAACTTACTGCAGCTTGATCTCGACGTCGACGCCCGCGGGCAGGTCGAGCTTCATCAGCGCGTCGACCGTCTTGTCGGTCGGATCGACGATGTCCATCAGGCGCTGGTGGGTGCGGATCTCGAACTGGTCGCGGCTGGTCTTGTTGACGTGCGGCGAGCGCAGGATGTCGAAGCGCTGCATGCGGGTCGGCAGGGGCACCGGGCCCTTGACGATGGCGCCGGTGCGCTTGGCGGTTTCGACGATCTCCTGGGCCGACTGGTCGATCAGCTTGTAGTCGAAGGCCTTCAGACGGATGCGGATCTTCTGCTTTTGCATGACGTTTCTTCCTTGAAAAGAGCGATGAGGCCGCTCGCCGCGCTCAGCGTGGCGGGCGGCATGTCATGCAATTACTCGATGATCTTGGCCACGACGCCGGCGCCGACGGTGCGGCCGCCTTCACGGATGGCGAAGCGCAGGCCTTCTTCCATCGCGATCGGGGCAATCAGCTTGACCGTGATCGACACGTTGTCGCCCGGCATCACCATTTCCTTGTCCTTCGGCAGTTCCACCGCACCCGTCACGTCCGTCGTGCGGAAGTAGAACTGCGGGCGGTAGTTGTTGAAGAA
>NZ_JACIVI010000005.1:19502-244530 GCF_014145335.1 Aquariibacter albus
CAATCAGCTTGACCGTGATCGACACGTTGTCGCCCGGCATCACCATTTCCTTGTCCTTCGGCAGTTCCACCGCACCCGTCACGTCCGTCGTGCGGAAGTAGAACTGCGGGCGGTAGTTGTTGAAGAACGGGGTGTGGCGGCCGCCTTCGTCCTTGCTCAGCACGTACACCTCGGCGGTGAAGTGCGTGTGCGGCTTGATCGAACCCGGCTTGCACAGCACTTGGCCGCGCTCGACGTCTTCGCGCTTGGTGCCGCGCAGCAGGATGCCGACGTTGTCGCCCGCCTGGCCCTGGTCCAGCAGCTTGCGGAACATTTCCACGCCGGTGCAGGTGGTCTTCTGCGTGGCCTTGATGCCGACGATCTCGATTTCCTCGCCGACCTTGACGATGCCGCGCTCGACGCGACCGGTCACCACGGTGCCGCGACCCGAGATCGAGAACACGTCCTCGACCGGCATCAGGAAGGCGCCGTCCACCGCGCGCTCGGGCGTCGGGATGTAGCTATCGAGCGCGTCGGCCAGCTTGAGGATGGCTTGCTCGCCCAGCGGGCCCTTGTCGCCTTCGATGGCGAGCTTGGCGCTGCCGTGGACGATGGGGGTGTCGTCACCCGGGAAGTCGTACTTGCTGAGCAGTTCGCGCACTTCCATCTCGACGAGCTCGAGCAGCTCGGCGTCGTCGACCATGTCGCACTTGTTCAGGAAGACGATGATGTAGGGCACGCCCACCTGGCGGGCCAGCAGGATGTGCTCACGGGTCTGGGGCATCGGGCCGTCCGCGGCCGAGCACACCAGGATGGCGCCGTCCATCTGGGCGGCACCCGTGATCATGTTCTTCACGTAGTCGGCGTGCCCGGGGCAGTCGACGTGCGCGTAGTGGCGGTTGGCGGTCTCGTACTCAACGTGCGCGGTGTTGATCGTGATGCCGCGCGCCTTTTCTTCCGGCGCCGCATCGATCTGGTCGTAGGCCTTGGCCTCGCCCCCGAACTTCTGCGCCAGGATGGTGGTGATCGCCGCCGTCAGCGTCGTCTTGCCATGGTCCACGTGACCAATGGTGCCCACGTTCACGTGCGGCTTGGTGCGCTCAAACTTGCCTTTTGCCATTTCAATCTCCGATAAAGAGCACTGCCAGTGCCCAGGGTTTTAGGTTTCCGCCTCACCGAACACCCTCTCGCCACTGGCTGCGGGAGGTCGGACGGGACGAAGACCGGGAAAAGTGGAGCGACCGGTGCGAGCCCGCACCGGCCCTGTCCTTCGCTTACTTGGCGCGCGCGGTGATGATCGCGTCGGCGACGTTCTTCGGCGCTTCGCTGTAGTGTTTGAACTCCATCGTGTAGGTCGCGCGACCTTGCGACATGGAGCGCAGCGTGGTCGAGTAGCCGAACATTTCCGACAGCGGAACCTCGGCCTTGATGACCTTGCCGCCACCGGGCATGTCGTCCATGCCCTGGACCATGCCGCGACGGGACGACAGGTCGCCCATCACGTTGCCGGCGTAGTCTTCCGGGGTCTCGACTTCCACGGCCATCATCGGCTCGAGGATGACGGGGCTGGCCTTGCGACAGGCTTCCTTGAAGCCCATCGAGGCGGCCATCTTGAACGCGTTTTCGTTCGAGTCCACGTCGTGGTACGAACCGAAGGTCAGGGTGACCTTCACGTCAACCACCGGGAAGCCGGCCAGCACGCCGTTCGGCAGGGTGTCGATGACGCCCTTCTCCACCGCGGGAATGAATTCGCGCGGCACGACGCCACCCTTGATCGCGTCGACGAAGGTGAAGCCCTTGCCCGGCTCCTGCGGCTCGACCGTGAACACCACGTGGCCGTACTGGCCCTTGCCGCCCGACTGGCGGACGAACTTGCCCTCGACGTCGGTCGCGGTCTTGCGGATGGTCTCGCGGTAGGCCACCTGCGGCTTGCCGACGTTGGCTTCCACGCCGAACTCGCGCTTCATGCGGTCGACGATGATTTCCAGGTGGAGCTCGCCCATGCCGGAAATGATGGTCTGGCCGGACTCTTCGTCGGTGCGCACGCGGAAGGACGGATCCTCGGCCGCCAGGCGCGACAGGGCGATGCCCATCTTTTCCTGGTCGGCCTTGGTCTTGGGCTCGACGGCCTGCGAGATGACCGGCTCCGGGAAGACCATCTTCTCCAGCGTGATGATGCTTTCCGGATCGCACAGGGTCTCGCCCGTGGTCACATCCTTCAGGCCCACGCAGGCGGCGATGTCGCCGGCCAGGATTTCCTTGATTTCCTCACGCTGGTTCGCGTGCATCTGCAGGATCCGGCCGATGCGCTCCTTCTTGCCCTTGATCGGGTTGTAGACGGTGGCGCCCGAAAGCAGCACGCCCGAGTACACGCGCACGAAGGTCAGCTGGCCGACGTAGGGGTCGGTCATCAGCTTGAAGGCCAGGGCAGCAAACTTCTCGCTGTCGTCGGCACGGCGCACGACCGGCTGCTCGTCCTCGTCGGTGCCCGGCACCGGCGGAATGTCGATCGGCGAGGGCATGAAGTCGATCACGCCGTCCAGCATGCGCTGCACGCCCTTGTTCTTGAAGGCGGTGCCGCAGAACATCGGCTGGATCTCGGCCGCGATGGTGCGGGTGCGGATGGCCGTCTTGATCTCGTCCTCGCTCAGGTCGCCCGTCTCGAGGTACTTGTTCATCAGCTCTTCGTTGGCCTCGGCCGCGGCCTCGACCATCTTCTCGCGCCATTCCTGGGCGACTTCGACCAGATCCGCCGGGATCTCTTCGTAGCTGAACTTCATGCCCTGCGAAGCCTCATCCCACAGGATGGCCTTCATCTTGAGCAGGTCGACGACACCCTTGAAGTTTTCCTCGGCGCCAATCGGAATGACGATGGGCACGGGGTTGGCCTTGAGGCGGGCCTTCATCTGGTCGACGACCTTGAAGAAGTTGGCGCCGGTGCGGTCCATCTTGTTGACGAAGGCCAGGCGCGGCACCTTGTACTTGTTGGCCTGACGCCAGACGGTTTCCGACTGCGGCTGCACGCCCCCCACGGCGCAGTACACCATGCAGGCGCCGTCGAGCACGCGCATCGAGCGCTCGACTTCGATGGTGAAGTCCACGTGCCCCGGGGTGTCGATGATGTTGATCCGGTGCTCGGGCAGGGACAGGTCCATGCCCTTCCAGAAGCAGGTCGTCGCCGCCGAGGTGATGGTGATGCCCCGCTCCTGCTCCTGCTCCATCCAGTCCATCGTCGCAGCGCCATCGTGCACTTCGCCGATCTTGTGGTTCACGCCGGTGTAGAACAGGATGCGCTCGGTCGTGGTGGTCTTGCCGGCATCGATGTGCGCAGAGATACCGATGTTGCGGTAGCGCTCGATGGGGGTTTTGCGGGACATGGTGGGCTCCAAATACGAAAGCCGCCCCGCCGATCCACAGGATCGGCCAGGGCAGCCGGGGACATCAGGGGGTCGGTCGGCTTAGAAGCGGAAGTGCGAGAAGGCCTTGTTGGCCTCGGCCATGCGGTGCACTTCGTCGCGCTTCTTCATCGCGCCGCCGCGGCCTTCCGAGGCCTCCAGCAGTTCGTTGGCCAGACGCTGGGCCATCGACTTCTCGCTGCGCTTGCGGGCCGAATCCTTGAGCCAGCGCATGGCCAGCGCGACGCGGCGGACGGGGCGAACTTCCACGGGAACCTGGTAGTTCGCACCGCCGACGCGGCGGGACTTCACTTCGACCATCGGCTTCACGTTGTTCAGCGCGGTCAGGAACACTTCGAGCGGATCACGCTGGGCCTTCTTCTCGACTTGCTCGAGGGCGCCGTAGATGATCCGTTCGGCCACGGCCTTCTTGCCGGACTCCATGACCACGTTCATGAACTTCGAGAGATCCACATTGCCGAACTTCGGATCGGGCAGGATCTCGCGCTTGGGGACTTCGCGACGACGAGGCATGACTCTTCCTTTATTGCTTCAGTCGGCCCGGACTTCCGGACCACGGACGCCCATCCGGGGCATCCACTTACTCGGCGGCGCGCAGCTTGCGCTCCAACCGACAACCCTGGGCGCGCAGCATGCGCACCCGCGATGACACCGCGTTGAACGCGGCGCCCGACCTGGATCAGGCCTTCTTCGGGCGCTTCGCGCCGTACTTCGAACGCGACTGCTTCCGGTCCTTGACGCCCTGCAGGTCGAGGGAACCACGGACGATGTGATAGCGCACACCCGGCAGGTCCTTGACCCGGCCACCACGAACCAGCACGACGCTGTGTTCCTGGAGGTTGTGGCCTTCGCCGCCGATGTAGGAGATCACCTCGAAGCCATTGGTCAGGCGCACCTTGGCGACCTTCCGCAGCGCCGAGTTCGGCTTCTTCGGGGTGGTGGTGTAGACGCGGGTGCAGACGCCACGACGTTGCGGGCAGGCCTGCATGGCCGGCGACTTGGATTTCGTGACTTCGGTCTCGCGACCGTGGCGCACGAGCTGGTTGATGGTCGGCATGGGGTAACTTGTTCCCGTGTGAAGTTACATGAACCTTCCCGACGGTCCCTGCGCGCGAAACGCGTGGCGGAGTCGAAGACTCCCGCCCCACACCCATCTCGCGGCTGAACGCGGCGCCTGCGGTCTTGGGCGGGTCCGGTCCCGCCCAACACGCAAGGCCTGTCAGCTCGACGCCCAGCAAAGAGCGAAGCAGAAACTGCCGAAAAGCTTTCCATTGTAGGCTGCGTCAAGCATTGCTGCAAGAAGCTCCTGGCACCGTGAACCCACCCCTCGACGATCCCCCGCCCTCGGACGCGTCAAAGGCCGGCGCTCCGGCGCCGCTGCGGGCCGTGATCGACACCCAACTGCTGCTGGATTGGCTGGTCTTTGACGAGCCTGCGTCCGCAGCCTGGGTCCAGGCCCTGAGCGCCAGCCGCCTGCGCTGGCTCGCCAGCCCCTGGATGCAGCAGGAATGTGAGCGCACGCTGCGGCGCAGCATGCTGCAGCGCTGGTCACCCGACCCGCAGCGGGTGGCGCAAGCCTGGTCCCGCTGGGCCGAGATGCTGCCCGAGCCCTCCCCCCAGCCACGCCTGCGTTGCCGGGATCCGGACGACCAGGCCTTCATCGACCTGGCCCTGGCCTGCCGCGCCGACGTGCTGCTCACGCGCGACCGCGACCTGCTGGTGCTGCGCAAGCGCGCCGCCGCCCTCGGCCTGTGGATCGGGCGGCCCGACCAGCACCCTACCCTGCAGCCCGGCACACCGCCATGAAAAAAGGCGGCCGAAGCCGCCTCAATCGTTCGGGACCGGCCCCTTGCGGGGCCGGTGTCCGGATCAGCTCGCGTCGTCGGCGCCCGGCAGCGGAGGCTGCTCCTCGGCACCGTCGAACTCGGCGCCGGCCAGGGCAGCCTGCTCCTCGGCTTCCTGCATCGCGATCGCGCGGCGCTCGCTCTCGTCCATCTCTTCCTTGACCTTGCGGGCCTGGTGGAAGGCGAGACCGGTGCCGGCGGGGATCAGTCGGCCGACGATCACGTTCTCCTTCAGGCCACGGAGCTCGTCGCGCTTGCCCATGATGGCTGCCTCGGTCAGCACCCGGGTGGTCTCCTGGAAGGAGGCCGCCGAGATGAAGGAGTCGGTCGACAGCGAAGCCTTGGTGATGCCCAGCAACACGTCGGCATGCGTGGCGATCAGCTTGCCCTCGGCCCGCAGGCGCTCGTTGGTGTTGAGCAGCTCCGAGCGCTCGACCTGTTCACCGGCGATGTAGGAGGAGTCGCCCGGGTTGACGATCTGCACGCGGCGCAGCATCTGGCGAACGATCACCTCGATGTGCTTGTCGTTGATCTTCACGCCCTGCAGACGGTAGACGTCCTGCACCTCGTCGACGATGTAGGTGGCCAGGGCCTCGATGCCGAGCAGTCGCAGGATGTCCTGCGGGTCCGCCGGGCCGTCGACGATGGACTCGCCCTTGTTCACCACCTGGCCTTCGTGCACCAGGATGTTCTTTTCCTTGGGCACCAGCTCCTCGAAGACGCGGCCTTCCGGATCGGTGATCTGCAGGCGCACCTTGCCCTTGGTCTCCTTGCCGAAAGAGACCGTGCCGGTCATCTCGGCCAGCGTGCCCTTGTCCTTGGGCGTGCGGGCCTCGAACAGCTCGGCCACCCGCGGCAGACCGCCGGTGATGTCGCGGGTCTTCTGGCCTTCGACCGGGATGCGGGCGAGCACCTCGCCCGGGGCGAGCTGCTGGCCGTCGCGGATCTGGATCAGCGAGCCGACTTGGAAGCCGATGGTCACCGAGTGGTCGGTGCCCGGGATCTTGACTTCCTTGCCGTCGGCATCGAGCAGCTTGACCTGCGGACGCACGACCTTGGCCGCGCCACGGCGCTTCGGGTCGATCACGACCAGGGTCGACAGGCCGGTCACCTCGTCCACCTGCTTGGCGACGGTCACGCCCTCCTCGACGTTCTCGAACTTCGCCAGACCGGCGAACTCCGTGATGATCGGGCGGGTCAGCGGGTCCCAGGTCGCGAGGATGGTGCCCGCCTTGATGGCCTGCTCCGCCTGGATGTTGAGCGTCGCGCCGTAGGGCACCTTGTGGCGCTCGCGCTCGCGGCCATGCGGGTCGCTGATCACGATCTCGCCGGAACGCGAGATGACGACCAGTTCGCCCTTGCCGTTGGCCACCGAACGCATGGTGGCGTTGAAGCTGATCAGGCCGTCGCTCTTGGCTTCGACACTGGAGGCCACCGCGGCGCGCGAGGCCGCGCCACCGATGTGGAAGGTCCGCATCGTCAGCTGGGTGCCGGGCTCGCCGATCGACTGCGCGGCAATCACGCCCACCGCTTCGCCGGTGTTGACCAGGCCACCGCGACCCAGGTCGCGGCCATAGCACTTGGCGCACAGGCCGTAGCGGGTGTCGCAGGTCAGCGGGGTGCGGACCTTGACCTCGTCGATGCCTTCCTTCTCCAGCAGGTCGAGGGTGTCCTCGTCCAGCATGTGGCCGGAGGGCACCAGCACGGCCTGGGTCTCGGGATGGATGACCTCATTGGCGGTCACACGGCCCAGGATGCGGTCGCGCAGCGATTCGATGACCTCGCCGCCTTCGACCAGCGCACGCATGTTGATGCCGTGGTCGGTGCCGCAGTCGTCTTCGGTCACGACCAGATCCTGCGTCACGTCCACCAGGCGGCGCGTGAGGTAGCCGGAGTTCGCGGTCTTCAGCGCCGTGTCCGCCAGGCCCTTTCGGGCGCCGTGGGTGGAGATGAAGTACTGCAGAACGTTCAGGCCTTCGCGGAAGTTCGCGGTGATCGGCGTCTCGATGATCGAGCCGTCCGGCTTGGCCATCAGGCCGCGCATGCCCGCGAGCTGGCGGATCTGGGCCGCGGAACCCCGCGCACCCGAGTCGGCCATCATGTAGATGGAGTTGAAGGACTCCTGGTCCACTTCCTTGCCGTGGCGGTCGACGACCTTCTGCTTGGCGAGCTGGGCCATCATGACCTTGCCCACTTCGTCACCGGTCTTGCCCCAGATGTCGACGACCTTGTTGTAGCGCTCGCCGGCGGTCACGAGACCCGAGACGTACTGCTGCTCGATCTCCTTGACTTCCTTCTCGGCGCGCTCGATCAGGCCCTGCTTCTCCTTGGGCACGAGCATGTCGTCGATGCCGATGGAGATGCCCGCGCGGGTGGCCAGACGGAAGCCGCTCTGCAGCAGCTTGTCGGCCAGCACCACGGTCTCCTTCAGGCCGCACTTGCGGAAGGAGGCATTGATCAGCTTGCTGATCTCCTTCTTCTTCAGCGCCTTGTTGATGTTCGCGAAGGGCAGGCCCTTGGGCAGGATCTCGCTGAGCAGCGCACGACCGACGGTGGTCTCGACCAGCTTGGTCTCCGGCTGGAAAACGCCGTCGGCGTCCTTGGTCCATTCCGTCAGACGCACATTGATCTTGGCGGTGATCTCGACCACGCCGTTGTCCAGCGCACGCTGCACCTCGTTGGTGTCGGCGAAGACCATGCCTTCGCCCTTGCCGTTGGTGCGCTCGCGGGTCGCGTAGTACAGACCCAGCACCACGTCCTGCGACGGCACGATCGACGGTTCACCGTTGGCCGGGAACAGCACATTGTTGGAGGCCAGCATCAGCGCGCGGGCTTCCATCTGCGCTTCGATCGACAGCGGCACGTGGACGGCCATCTGGTCGCCGTCGAAGTCGGCGTTGAAGGCCGCGCAGACCAGCGGATGCAGCTGGATCGCCTTGCCCTCGATGAGCACCGGCTCGAAGGCCTGGATGCCCAGGCGGTGCAGGGTCGGCGCCCGGTTCAGCATGACCGGGTGCTCCTTGATGACTTCTTCAAGGATGTCCCAGACCACCGGCGTGCCCGATTCCACTTCCTTCTTCGCCGCCTTGATGGTGGTGGCGATGCCCATGGCTTCGAGGCGCGAGAAGATGAAGGGCTTGAACAGCTCCAGCGCCATCAGCTTGGGCAGGCCGCACTGATGCAGCTTGAGCGTCGGGCCGACCACGATGACCGAACGGCCGGAGTAGTCGACGCGCTTGCCCAGCAGGTTCTGCCGGAAGCGGCCGCTCTTGCCCTTGATCATGTCGGCCAGCGACTTCAGCGCGCGCTTGTTCGCGCCCGTCATCGCCTTGCCGCGACGGCCGTTGTCGAGCAGCGAGTCCACGGCCTCCTGCAGCATGCGCTTCTCGTTGCGCACGATGATCTCCGGCGCCTTCAGCTCCAGCAGCCGCGCGAGGCGGTTGTTGCGGTTGATGACGCGGCGATAGAGGTCGTTCAGGTCCGAGGTCGCGAAGCGGCCGCCGTCCAGCGGCACCAGCGGACGCAGGTCCGGCGGCAGCACGGGCAGCACGTCCAGCACCATCCAGTTCGGCTTGATGCCGGACTTCTTGAAGGCCTCCATGACCTTCAGGCGCTTGCTGTTCTTCTTGACCTTCAGCTCGCTGCCGGTCATGTCGTTGCGGAGCTTGTCGATCTCGACGTCGAGATCCATCTCCTCCAGCAGCTTCTTGATGCCCTCGGCACCCATCTGCGCGACGAACTCGTCACCGAACTCGCGCTTCTTGGTGTCGTACTCGTCCTCCGACATGATCCCGAACTTCTTCAGCGGGGTCATGCCGGGGTCGGTCACCACATAGGCTTCGAAGTACAGCACGCGCTCGATGTCGCGCAGCGTCATGTCCAGCACCAGGCCGAGACGCGAGGGCAGCGACTTCAGGAACCAGATGTGGGCGCAGGGCGCGGCCAGGTCGATGTGACCCATGCGATCGCGGCGCACCTTGGTCTGGGTGACTTCGACGCCGCACTTCTCGCAGATCACGCCGCGGTGCTTCAGGCGCTTGTACTTGCCGCACAGGCACTCGTAGTCCTTGATCGGACCGAAGATCTTGGCGCAGAACAGGCCATCCCGCTCCGGCTTGAAGGTGCGGTAGTTGATCGTCTCGGGCTTCTTCACTTCACCGAAGGACCACGAGCGGATCTTCTCGGGCGAGGCCAGCCCGATCTTGATCGCGTCGAAGTGCTCGTCGGGCGTGAACTGCTTGAAGAGGTCCAGCAAACCTTTCATGGGGTGCTCCTTGTCCGTTCTCAGTTGCGCTCGAGCTCGATGTCGATACCGAGCGAACGGATTTCCTTGACCAGCACGTTGAACGACTCCGGCATGCCGGCGTCGATGGCGTGCTCGCCCTTGACGATGTTCTCGTAGACCTTGGTGCGGCCGTTCACGTCATCGGACTTCACGGTCAGCATCTCCTGCAGCACGTAGGACGCGCCGTAGGCTTCCAGGGCCCAGACTTCCATTTCACCGAAGCGCTGGCCACCGAACTGCGCCTTGCCGCCCAGCGGCTGCTGGGTGACGAGCGAGTACGGACCGGTCGAGCGGGCGTGCATCTTGTCGTCGACCAGGTGGTGCAGCTTCAGCACGTGCATGTAGCCGACGGTGACCGGACGCTCGAACTGCTCGCCGGTGCGGCCGTCGCACAGCCAGGCCTGGGTGCGGGTCGCGTTGAGGCCCTTCTTCTGCGCGATGTCCTCGGGGTAGGCGAGGTGGAGCATCGCGCGGATCTCCTCTTCGGCCGCGCCGTCGAAGACCGGGGTCGCGAAGGGCACGCCGTTCTTCAGGTTGCCCGCCATCTCGACAAGCTCGGCATCGCTGAGCTGGCCCAGGTCCTCGGTCTTGCCGCCACTCTGGTTGTAGAGCTCGTCGAAGAACTTGCGCAGCTCGGCCACCTTGGCCTCCTGCTGCAGCATGTCACCGATGCGCTGGCCCAGGCCCTTGGCGGCCCAGCCCAGATGCACTTCCAGCACCTGGCCGACGTTCATCCGCGAGGGCACGCCCAGCGGGTTCAGCACGATGTCGGCCGGGGTGCCGTCGGCCATGTAGGGCATGTCCTCGATCGGGGTGATCTTGGACACGACGCCCTTGTTGCCGTGGCGGCCGGCCATCTTGTCGCCGGGCTGCAGGCGGCGCTTGACGGCCAGGTAGACCTTGACCATCTTGAGCACGCCCGCGGGCAGCTCGTCGCCCTGGGTGAGCTTCTTGCGCTTTTCCTCGAAGGCCAGGTCGAAGCTGTGGCGGGTCTGCTCCAGCGCGTTCTTGATGCTTTCGAGCTGGTTGGCCACCTCGTCCTCGGCGGGACGGATGTCGAACCAGTGGTACTTCTCGACGCTCGACAGATAGTCCTTGCCCAGGGTCGTGCCCTTGGCCAGCTTCTGCGGGCCGCCGTTGGCCACCTTGCCGACCAGCAGCTTCTCGATCCGGTCGAAGGCGTCGGCCTCGACGATGCGCAGCTGGTCGTTCAGGTCCAGGCGGAAGCGCTTGAGCTCGTCGTCGATGATCTGCTGGGCACGCTTGTCGCGCTGGATGCCCTCGCGGGTGAAGACCTGCACGTCGATGACGGTGCCCGAGGTGCCCTGGTCGACGCGCAGCGAGGTGTCCTTCACGTCGCTGGCCTTCTCGCCGAAGATCGCGCGCAGCAGCTTCTCTTCCGGCGTCAGCGTGGTCTCGCCCTTGGGCGTGACCTTGCCGACCAGCACATCGCCCGGGCCGACCTCGGCGCCGATGAAGACGATGCCGGACTCGTCGAGCCGGCCGAGCTGGTTCTCCGACAGGTTCGGGATGTCGCGGGTGATTTCCTCGCTGCCCAGCTTGGTGTCGCGGGCCATCACCACCAGCTCCTCGATGTGGATCGAGGTGTAGCGGTCTTCGGCCACCACGCGTTCGGAGATCAGGATCGAGTCTTCGAAGTTGTAGCCGTTCCAGGGCATGAAGGCGACCAGCATGTTCTGGCCCAGGGCGAGTTCGCCCAGGTCCGTCGACGCGCCGTCGGCCACCACATCACCCGCCCCCACCTTGTCGCCGCGCTTGACGATCGGGCGCTGGTGGATGTTGGTGTTCTGGTTGGAGCGCTGGTACTTGATCAGGTTGTAGATGTCGACACCGACTTCACCGGCCACCGTTTCCGCGTCGTTCACGCGGATCACGATGCGGTTGGTGTCGACATAGTCGACCACGCCCCCGCGGCGGGCGGTGACGACGGTGCCGGAGTCGACCGCGGCGACGCGCTCGACCCCGGTGCCGACCACGGCCTTCTCGGGACGCAGCGTCGGCACGGCCTGACGCTGCATGTTGGCGCCCATCAGCGCGCGGTTCGCATCGTCGTGCTCCAGGAAGGGCACCAGGGAGGCGGCGACCGAGACGATCTGCGTCGGGGCCACGTCCATGTACTGGATGCGACCCGGCGAGGTCAGCACCGACTCGCCCTTCTCACGCGCCGAGACCAGCTCGTCGCTGAGGCGGCCCTGCGCGTCCAGCGTGGCATTCGCCTGGGCGATGATGTACTTGCCTTCCTCGATGGCCGACAGGTAGTCGATCTGGTCGGTCACCTGACCATCGACCACGCGACGGTAGGGCGTTTCCAGGAAGCCGTACTCGTTGAGCTGCGCATACAGGGCCAGCGAGTTGATCAGGCCGATGTTCGGGCCTTCCGGCGTCTCGATCGGGCAGACCCGGCCGTAGTGGGTCGGGTGCACGTCGCGGACTTCGAAGCCGGCGCGCTCGCGGGTCAGACCGCCCGGGCCCAGGGCCGAGACGCGACGCTTGTGCGTGATCTCCGACAGCGGGTTGGTCTGGTCCATGAACTGCGAGAGCTGGCTCGCCCCGAAGAACTCCTTGAGCGCCGCGCTGATCGGCTTGGAGTTGATCAGGTCGTGCGGCATCAGGGCCTCGGTCTCGGCCTGGCCCAGACGCTCCTTCACGGCCTTCTCGATGCGGGCCAGGCCGGAGCGGTACTGGTTCTCGGCCAGTTCGCCCACGCAGCGCACGCGGCGGTTGCCGAGGTGGTCGATGTCGTCGACCTCGCCCTTGCCGTTGCGCAGGTCGACCAGGATCTTGACGACCGCGAGGATGTCCTCGTTGCTCAGCGTCATCGGGCCGACCGACTCGTTGCGGCCGACGCGGGCGTTGAACTTCATGCGGCCCACGCGCGAGAGGTCGTAGGTCGCCGCGTCGTAGAAGAGGCGGTTGAACAGGGCCTGCACCGCGTCCTCGGTCGGCGGTTCGCCGGGACGCATCATGCGGTAGATGGCCACGCGGGCGGCCAGCTCGTCGGCGGTCTCGTCCGAGGCCAGGGTCTGCGAGATGTAGGCGCCCTGGTCCAGTTCATTGGTGAACAGGCACTGCAGGTCCTTGATGCCGGCGCTGCGCAGCTTCTTGAGCAGCGACTCGGTCAGCTCGTCGTTGGCCTTGGCCAGGATCTCGCCGGTGTCCGGGTCGACCATGTTCTTGGCCACCACGCGCCCCACCAGGAAGTCCTCGGGCACCGAGATGAAGGTGGTGCCGGAGGTTTCGAGCTGCTTCACGTGGCGCGCGGTGATGCGCTTGTCCTTCTCGACGACCACCGCACCCGACTTGTCGGTGATGTCGAAGCGCGCGACCTCGCCCTTCAGGCGCGCCGGCACGAACTCCATCTGCGCCCCCGCGTCCATCAGGCGGAAGTTGTCGAAGACGAAGAAGTTCGCCAGGATCTGCTCGGGGTTCAGGCCGATGGCCTTGAGCAGGATGGTGACCGGCATCTTGCGACGGCGGTCGACACGGAAGTAGAGGATGTCCTTCGGATCGAACTCGAAGTCCAGCCAGGAGCCGCGGTAGGGAATGATCCGCGCGCTGAACAGCAGCTTGCCCGAGCTGTGGGTCTTGCCCTTGTCGTGCTCGAAGAAGACGCCCGGCGAACGGTGCAGCTGCGAGACGATGACGCGCTCGGTGCCGTTGACGATGAAGGAGCCGTAGTCGGTCATCAGGGGCACCTCGCCCATGTAGACCTCTTGTTCCTTGATCTCCTTGACCACCTTGGACTGCGAGGTCGAGGCCTCCCGGTCATAGATGATCATCTGCAGCTTGGCGCGCACGGCGGCGGCGTAGGTCAGGCCGCGCTGCTGGCATTCCCGCGTGTCGAAGGCGGGCTTGGCCATGTTGAATTCGATGAACTTCATCTCCACGAACCCGTTGTGCGAAACGATCGGGAAGGCGGAAAGGAAGGCGGCTTGCAGGCCCTCGGGCTTGCGCTTCTGCGGCGGCACGTCCTTCTGAAGGAAGGCGACGTACGAATCCTTCTGCATCGAGAGCAGGTAGGGCACGCCGAGCACGTTCTCGCGCTTGCCGAAGCTCTTGCGGATGCGCTTGCGCTCGGTGTAGCTGTAGGGGGATGCTTGCGCCATGAATCACTCCGTGTCGAAGGGACACCGCCCGGCCCAGGCAGCACCCGTTCGGCGACTGGCGGCGCAGACTTTGCGTCTGCTGCTTGGTGGCAGGCCACTACCTGCCGCTGGCGGACAACCGGAGCCTTGCACCCCAGTCCGACCAAACCGGTTCTCTGCAGTCGGTTCAGAGAACACTTGCAAGGCCCGCCCCGCATGCGATGCGGACCTTGCAGCTGCTCTCCGGGGCCGGTGGATGCCGCTTGGCGTCCTCCGACCCTGGAAGCACAAAAGGCTGGGGGCCGAAACCGGCACCCAGCCCCCTGTGCGGGTCGAGATTACTTGATCTCGGCCTTGGCGCCGGCTTCCACCAGCTTCTTGACGGCGGCTTCGGCGTCGGCCTTGGCGATCGCTTCCTTGACGTTCTTGGGCGCGCCGTCGACCAGGTCCTTGGCTTCCTTGAGGCCCAGGCCGGTCAGTTCGCGCACGGCCTTGATGACCGAGACCTTGTTGGCGCCGGCTTCGAGCAGCACGACGTTGAACTCGGTCTTCTCTTCGGCGGCCGGGGCGGCGGCGCCACCGGCGGCACCGCCACCGGCGACGGCGACGGCCGCGGCGGACACGCCGAACTTCTCTTCAACGGCCTTGACCAGGTCGTTGAGTTCCAGGACGGTCATGGTGTCCAGGGCAGCCAGGAAGGCGTCTTTGTCGAAAGCCATTTGGGGTTCCTAAATCGGTTGTCGTACGGTCTTCGTACGGTTGAATCAGAAGAGACGATCTCAGGCAGCGGCCGCTTCGGCAGCAGGCGCTTCGGCGCCGCCACCTTGCTTCTTGGCCACCTCGGCCAGCACGCGGGCCAGGCCGGAGATCGGGGTCTGCAGCAGACCGAGCAGCTGGGCCAGCAGAACTTCCTTGCTGGGCACATTGGCCAGGGCCTTGACGCCTTCGACGTCCAGCACCTTGCCGCCAAAGGCACCGCCCTTGATGACCAGCTTGTCGTTCGTCTTGGCAAAGTCGGCGATGACTTTGGCTGCGGCGACGGCATCTTCGGAGAAGCCGTAGATCAGCGGGCCGACGAACTGGGCCTCGGCCACCTCAAAGGACGTACCGGCAACAGCGCGACGGGCCAGGGTGTTCTTCAGCACGTGAAGATAGACACCCTTTTCCCGCGCGGTCTTGCGCAGTGCGTCCAGATGAGCGACGGTGAGGCCACGGTACTCGGCCACGGCCAAGGTCTGTGCCTTGGCCGCCTGGGCCGACACTTCCTCGACAACGGCTGCTTTCTCGTTGCGATTGAGACTCAAGGTCCACTCCTTAAAACGTGGAAAGGTCCGGGACGAAGCCCGCACACCCTCCACACCGGGTTGCAGCGACCTTGCCGTTCAGGAACCCCGGGACCTCTTGCGACACCCCGAGACCAACCTTTGCGGCGGGACCGCCATCTGCGCTGGCTGCCCGGCCCGAGGGCCAGACGATTAAGCGGGACCGGAATCCCGCACCAGCGGTCTTGGATGGCCCGGCGGCTTGCGCCACCGGCCCACCAATCCTTGAGGCACCGCGCCAGACCCGCGCGGCACCGGATGTTTCAGCCGATCAGGCGCCCGCTTGGGCGTTGATCGAGGCGACGTCGACGCGCACGCCGACGCCCATGGTCGAGGACACGGCCACCTTGCGCAGGTAGACGCCCTTGCTCGACGCCGGCTTGGCCTTGTTCAGGGCTTCCAGCAGGGCCTGCAGATTGCCCTTGAGCTTGTCGCCGTCGAAGGAGCGGCGGCCGATCGTGCCGTGGATGATGCCGGCCTTGTCGACGCGGAACTGGACCTGGCCAGCCTTCGCGTTCTTGACGGCCGTGGCAACGTCCGGGGTCACGGTGCCGACCTTCGGGTTCGGCATCAGGCCGCGCGGGCCCAGGATCTGACCCAGGGTCCCGACGACGCGCATGGTGTCCGGCGAGGCGATGACCACGTCGAAGGGCATGTCGCCCGCCTTGACGCGCTCGGCCAGGTCTTCCATGCCGACGATGTCGGCGCCGGCAGCCTTGGCTTCCTCTGCCTTGGCGCCCTGGGCGAAGACGGCGACACGCTTGGTCTTGCCGGTGCCGTTGGGCATCACGACCGCGCCGCGGACGACCTGGTCGGACTTCTTCGCATCGACGCCGAGCTGCACCGAGACGTCGATCGACTCGTCGAACTTGGCGGTCGCGAAGGACTGCACCAGGGCCAGCGCCTCGTCGATCGGATACAGCTTCGTGGTCTCAACCTTGCCCTGCAGGGCCTTGGCTTTCTTGGTCAGCTTGGCCATGTCAGACGCCCTCCACCATGATGCCCATCGAACGGGCCGAGCCCGCGATCGTGCGAACCGCCGCATCCAGGTCGGCAGCGGTCAGGTCCGGCTGCTTGGTCTTGGCGATTTCCTCGACCTGCGCGCGGGTCAGCTTGGCGACCTTGTCCGTGTGCGGACGGGCCGAGCCACGCTCGATCTTGGCGGCCTTCTTCAGCAGCACGGTGGCCGGCGGCGTCTTGAGGACGAAAGTGAAGCTCTTGTCGGCGAAGGCGGTGATCACCACCGGCAACACCAGACCGGGCTCCATGCCCTGGGTCTTGGCGTTGAACGCCTTGCAGAACTCCATGATGTTCAGACCGCGCTGACCCAGCGCCGGACCGATCGGGGGCGACGGATTCGCCTTCCCTGCGGGGATTTGCAGCTTGATGAAGCCGACAATCTTCTTGGCCATGCTTGCTCCGATGACCCCGTCCGCGGCCTGCGGCGGGGCTTGAGTGCAAACGCCTGGGGCAGGGCCCCGGGCTCCTCGTGCCGGCGTCTCGTGCCGGCTGGGACGGGTGGCGTGACCTCATCTTGCGAAGGGCGCCCCGCCACCGGGGCTGTTCGTTCAGGCGCGGGCCGAAGGCCCGACGCCTCAAATCTTCTCGATCTGGTGGAAGTCCAGCTCGACCGGCGTGGCGCGACCGAAGATGGTGACCGACACGCGGATCTTGGACTTGTCGTAGTTGACTTCCTCGATCGCGCCGTTGAAGTCGGTGAAGGGACCTTCCTTGACGCGCACCACCTCGCCGACTTCCCACTCGACCTTGGGCCGCGGCTTCTCGATGCCTTCCTGCATCTGGTTGACGATCTTCATGACCTCGTCTTCCGAGATCGGCGTCGGACGGTTCTTGGCCCCGCCGACGAAGCCCGTCACCTTGGAGGTGTGCTTGACCAGGTGCCAGGAGTCGTCGTCCATCAGCATCTCGACCAGCACATAGCCCGGGAAGAAGCGGCGCTCGGTCACGGCCTTCTTGCCGTTCTTCATCTCGACGACTTCTTCGGTCGGGACGAGGATGCGGCCGAACTTGTCCTGCATGCCGGCGCGATCGATGCGCTCGCGCAGGTTGCGCTCCACGGCCTTCTCCATGCCGGAGTAGGCGTGCACGACATACCAACGCAGGGGGGCGGCGGCGGGGATCTGCGGGGTCTCGCTCATCGGGGGTCCTTCAGGATCGCGCGGGGTCGGGGGCGATCAGCGGCGCCAGCCGAGGATCAGGTCGTAGAAGACCCATTCCAGCGTCTTGTCGGTCAGCCACAGGAACAGCGCCATGACCACGACGAAGGCGAAGACGTAGAGCGTCATCTGCGTCGCCTCCTTGCGGCTCGGCCAGACGACCTTGCGCAGCTCGCGGGCAGCATCCCGGCCGAAGCCGACGAGGCGCTTGCCCGGCTCGGCCCGGAAGAACAGGGCGACGGCCCCGGCCAGCAGCAGCAGCAGCGCGATCACGCGCTGCCACAGGGGCTGGCTGGCCAGAAGGTAGAAGGCCGCGATGGCTGCCACGACCAGCACGCCGACCGCCGCCAGCTTGGCCTTGTCGGCGGCAGGCGTCACGGTTTCGACGGAGGGAGATGCACTCATGGTGTTCGCTTCGGCGGCACCCGACCGGAACAGTTCCGGACCCGGGCACCAGGCCGCTCATTCAGCAGCAAAGCCCGCCGGGCCGTGAGGCCTGTTGCGGGCTGCTGCGCGGAGCATCTTTCAGACGCGCTTCGTGGCGAAGACCTCGAAGCAGCCCTTGAAGACGCTGCGGTGGTTCGATCGGTTCGGCGTGGCAGGGGCAGAGGGTCTCGAACCCCCAACCTTCGGTTTTGGAGACCGACGCTCTGCCAATTGAGCTATGCCCCTACGCCTGAACCTGGCTTGTCTTACTCGATGATCTTGGCCACGACGCCGGCGCCGACGGTGCGGCCGCCTTCACGGATGGCGAAGCGCAGGCCTTCTTCCATCGCGATCGGGGCGATCAGCTTGACCGTGATCGACACGTTGTCGCCCGGCATCACCATTTCCTTGTCCTTCGGCAGTTCCACCGCACCCGTCACGTCCGTCGTGCGGAAGTAGAACTGCGGGCGGTAGTTGTTGAAGAACGGGGTGTGGCGGCCGCCTTCGTCCTTGCTCAGCACGTACACCTCGGCGGTGAAGTGCGTGTGCGGCTTGATCGAACCCGGCTTGCACAGCACTTGGCCGCGCTCGACGTCTTCGCGCTTGGTGCCGCGCAGCAGGATGCCGACGTTGTCGCCCGCCTGGCCCTGGTCCAGCAGCTTGCGGAACATTTCCACGCCGGTGCAGGTGGTCTTCTGCGTGGCCTTGATGCCGACGATCTCGATTTCCTCGCCGACCTTGACGATGCCGCGCTCGACGCGACCGGTCACCACGGTGCCGCGACCCGAGATCGAGAACACGTCCTCGACCGGCATCAGGAAGGCGCCGTCCACCGCGCGCTCGGGCGTCGGGATGTAGCTATCGAGCGCGTCGGCCAGCTTGAGGATGGCTTGCTCGCCCAGCGGGCCCTTGTCGCCTTCGATGGCGAGCTTGGCGCTGCCGTGGACGATGGGGGTGTCGTCACCCGGGAAGTCGTACTTGCTGAGCAGTTCGCGCACTTCCATCTCGACGAGCTCGAGCAGCTCGGCGTCGTCGACCATGTCGCACTTGTTCAGGAAGACGATGATGTAGGGCACGCCCACCTGGCGGGCCAGCAGGATGTGCTCACGGGTCTGGGGCATCGGGCCGTCCGCGGCCGAGCACACCAGGATGGCGCCGTCCATCTGGGCGGCACCCGTGATCATGTTCTTCACGTAGTCGGCGTGCCCGGGGCAGTCGACGTGCGCGTAGTGGCGGTTGGCGGTCTCGTACTCAACGTGCGCGGTGTTGATCGTGATGCCGCGCGCCTTTTCTTCCGGCGCCGCATCGATCTGGTCGTAGGCCTTGGCCTCGCCCCCGAACTTCTGCGCCAGGATGGTGGTGATCGCCGCCGTCAGCGTCGTCTTGCCATGGTCCACGTGACCAATGGTGCCCACGTTCACGTGCGGCTTGGTGCGCTCAAACTTGCCTTTTGCCATCGCGATCTCCTGACGAGCTGTGCTGACGCTGAGGGATGAAGGTGGTGCCCATGGCGCGGATCGAACGCGCGACCTCTCCCTTACCAAGGGAGTGCTCTACCACTGAGCCACATGGGCATCGACACAGGTCTGCGCTGACTCGCAACGCACATCGGTATCGACCTTGCAGACCTCGAAGCCTGGAGCGGGAGACGGGAATCGAACCCGCGCCATCAGCTTGGAAGGCTGAGGTTCTGCCATTGAACTACTCCCGCATCGCCGGAAGCGGTCCGGCAGGACCTGCCGGAAGTTCGCTTGGTGGAGGAGGCTGGATTCGAACCAGCGTAGGCGTAAGCCAACAGATTTACAGTCTGCCCCCTTTAGCCACTCGGGCACCCCTCCACGGCGAGCCCGCGACTATAGCACGGGGTTCTTGTTTTTCCGCAAGCTTTTCTCGCGACACCCGGGGAAGCGCTCAGGCGGCATCCGCCGGCAGGGTCCAGCCGCCGTCCAGGGGGCGCCCGCGGGCCTGGAGCCAGGCCTGGGCCAGGCCGAAGTGCCCGCAGCCCAGGAAAGGCCGCGGCGGACGGCGGGCCGACAGCGGCGAAGGATGGTTGGCCTCCAGCCGCAGGTGGGCCGGGCCGGCCTGGGCGATGCGCTCGCCCAGGCGCTGCGCGTGCGCACCCCAGAGCAGAAAGACCTTGGGCGCAGGATCGGCGGCGACCTGGTCGAGCAAGGCCGCGCTGAGCGCCTCCCAGCCCCGGCCGGCGTGGCTGGCGGGCTCGCCGTCGCGCACGGTCAGGGTGGTGTTGAGCAGCAGCACGCCGCGGCCGGCCCAGGCGAGCAGGCTGCCGCTGCGCGGCGGCGGCAGGCCGAGGTCCCGTGCACGCTCGGCCAGCAGATTGCGCAGGCTGGGCGGGTGCGGCCGACCAGGCGCGACGGAGAAGGCCAGGCCCTCGGCCTGACCAGGACCGTGGTAGGGGTCCTGGCCGAGGATGACGACGCGGACCGCTTCCGGCGCGGTCAGGCGCAGCGCGCGGAAGGGGTCGGGTGGATAGACCCGCGCACCGGCGACCCGCTCGGCCGCCAGGAAGGCCTCCAGCGCCTGCCCGGCCGGCGTGGCAAGAAAGGCGCGAACCGTCGGCTGCCAGCCCGGAGGCAAGTCCGCCACCTGTACCCCCAGGGCGGGCTGCGGATCGGACGGTGTGGCGGATGCCGGAACTGCGGCAGCCGGCCCAGGCTCGCCCCAGGGCAGGGGCTGCGTGGTGTCGTCCACCCGGCGTGGCGCGCGCGCGCTCACGGCCGAGCGGCTCAGGCCAGCAGCTCGGCCAGGGCGGCGCCCGGGTCGGGCGCGCGCATGAAGGCCTCGCCGATCAGGAAGGCATGGACCTGGGCCTCGCGCATGCGACGCATATCGGCCGGCGCCAGGATGCCGCTCTCGGTGACCAGCAGGCGATCGGCGGGCACGCGCGGCAGCAGGCCCAGGGTGGTGTCGAGCGTGACCTCGAAGGTCCGCAGGTTGCGGTTGTTGATGCCGACCAGCGGCGTCTTGAGACGCAGGGCCCGGTCCAGCTCTTCGCCGTCATGCACCTCGACCAGCACGTCCATGCCGAGCGCGTGGGCGCAGGCCTCCAGCTCGGCCATCTGGCCGTCACCCAGGCAGGCGGCGATCAGCAGGATGCAGTCGGCCCCCATCACGCGGGCCTCGTGCACCTGGTATTCGTCGACCATGAAGTCTTTGCGCAGCACCGGCAGGGCGCAGGCGGCGCGGGCTTCGCGCAGGTAGGCCTCGCTCCCCTGGAAGTAGCGCGCGTCGGTCAGCACGCTCAGGCAGGCGGCGCCGTGGCGGGCGTAGCTGACGGCGATCTCGGCCGGGTGGAAGGGCTCGCGCAGCACGCCCTTGCTGGGACTGGCCTTCTTGACCTCGGCGATCACGCCGGCGCGGCCGGCCGCGATCGGCGCCCGCAGGGCAGCCAGGAAGTCGCGCCGGTCGGCCCGGCGCTCGGCGCCCTCGGCGGCCTCGCGCAGCGAGGCCAGCGAACGGCGCTGGCGCCGCTCGGCCAGCTCCTCGTGCTTGGTGGCCACGATCTTCTGCAGGATGTCGCTCATCGGGAACTCGTCGGGCGCGGAAAAGACAGGGAAGCGCTCAGGCCGCCGGGGCCAGGCGCTGGGTGCAGGCGACGAAGTCGGCCAGTTTGCGGCGCGCCGCGCCGGAGGCCACGGCCTCGCGGGCGCGGGCCACGCCCTCGACCAGGTCGGCCGCCACGCCGGCGGCGTGCAGGGCCGCTCCGGCGTTGAGCAGCACGATGTCGCGCGGCGCGCCGGCCTCGTCGTCGAGCACGCGGCGGATCATGGCCACCGAGGCCTCGCGGTCCGGCACCTTCAGCACCGCGTCGTCGCAGGGCGTGAGGCCCAGCCCGGCGGGGTGGACGGTGTACTCGTGGATGACGCCGTCCTTCAGCTCGGCCACCAGGGTCTCGCCCGAGAGCGAGATCTCGTCCATGCCATTGCGGCCGTGCACGACCAGCACATGCTCCGAGCCCAGGCGCTGCAGCACGCGCGCCAGGATGCCGACCAGGTCCGGGTGAAAGACGCCCAGCAGCTGCCGGGTGGCGCCGGCCGGGTTGGTCAGCGGGCCGAGGATGTTGAAGAGCGTGCGCACGCCCAGCTCCTTGCGCACCGGGGCGGCGTGCTTCATGGCCGCATGGTGGTGGGGCGCGAACATGAAGCCGATGCCGGTCTCGGCGATGCAGTCGGCCACGCGGTCCGGCGGCAGCATGCGCGCGCCCAGGGCCTCCATCGCGTCGGCGCTGCCGCTGGTCGAGGACACGCTGCGCCCGCCGTGCTTGGCCACCCGCGCGCCGGCCGCGGCCGCCACGAAGACCGAGGCCGTCGAGATGTTGAAGGTGTGCGAACCATCACCCCCGGTGCCGACGATGTCGACCAGGTGGCGGCGGTCGGCCACCTCGACCTTCGTGGCGAATTCGCGCATCACCTGGGCGGCGGCGCTGATCTCGCCGACCGTCTCCTTCTTCACCCGCAGGCCGGCGATGAGCGCGGCCATCATCACCGGCGACATCTCGCCGCCCATGATGCGGCGCATCAGGTGCAGCATCTCGTCGTGGAAGATCTCGCGGTGCTCGATCACGCGCTGCAGCGCGGCGGTGTCGCTGATCGTCATGGCGGCAGCTCCTCGTTCGGCAGGGCCCGGGCTCAACGGCGGTCGAGCAGGAAGTTCTTCAGCATCGCGTGACCGTGCTCGGTCAGGATGGATTCGGGGTGGAACTGCACGCCCTCAATGGGCAGGGTGCGGTGGCGCACGCCCATGATCTCGCCGTCCTCGGTGGTGGCGCTGATCTCCAGCTCGGCCGGCAGCGTGGCCGGCGCGATGGCCAGCGAGTGGTAGCGGATCACGGTGAACTTCTCGGGCAGCTCGCTGAAGACGCCGCGCCGGTCGGTGTGGATGGTGCTGGTCTTGCCGTGCATCTGCACCCGGGCGCGGACGATGTCACCGCCCAGCGCGGCGCCGATGCTCTGGTGCCCGAGGCACACGCCCAGGATGGGCAGCTTGCCGGCGAAGTGCCGGATCGCCGGCACGCAGATGCCCGCCTCGTTCGGCGAGCACGGCCCCGGCGAAAGCACCAGGCGGTCGGGCCGCAGGGCTTCGATCTCGTCGAGCGTGATCTCGTCGTTGCGGTGCACCCGCACCTCCTCGCCCAGCTCGGCGAAGTACTGCACGAGGTTGTAGGTGAAGGAGTCGTAGTTGTCGATCATCAGCAGCATGGCGCGCCCCTTCCCTCAGAAACCCTGTTCCACCAGCTCGGCCGCGCGCAGCAGGGCGCGGGCCTTGGCCTCGGTCTCGGCCCATTCCAGCGCGGGCTGGGAATCGGCGACCACGCCGGCCGCGGCCTGCACGTAGAGCATGCCGTCCTGGACGATGCCGGTGCGGATGGCGATGGCCACGTCCATGTCGCCGGCGAAGCTGAGGTAGCCGCAGGCGCCGCCGTAGACCCCGCGCGGCACGGGCTCCAGGTCCTCGATGATCTCCATCGCGCGGATCTTGGGCGCGCCGCTGAGCGTGCCGGCCGGGAAGGTGGCGCGCAGCACGTCGAGGTTGCTCAGGCCGGGCTTGAGCAGGCCCTCGACGTTGCTGACGATGTGCATGACGTGCGAGTAGCGCTCGACCTCGAAGGCCTCGGTCACCTTCACGCTGCCGGTGCGGGCGATGCGGCCGATGTCGTTGCGCGCCAGGTCGATCAGCATCACATGCTCGGCGCGCTCCTTGGGGTCGGCGAGCAGCTCGGCCTCGGCGGCGGCGTCGGCCTCCGGCGTGGCGCCGCGCGGACGGGTGCCAGCCAGGGGGCGGATGGTGATCTTCTCGGCGGCCTCGCCCTCGGGCGTCTGCACCTGCTCATGCCGCACCAGGATCTCCGGCGAGGCGCCCACCACCTGGAAGCCGCCCAGGTCGTAGTAGTACATGTAGGGGCTGGGGTTGAGGGAGCGCAGCGCGCGGTAGAGCGAGAGCGGGCTGGCCGCGAAGGGCTTCTGCAGGCGCTGGCCGATGACGACCTGCATGCAGTCGCCGGCCGCGATGTAGTCCTTGCAGCGCTGCACGGCCGCCTCGTAGTCGGCGCGCTCGAAGTGGCGCTGCACGGGCTGCGGGTCCACCGGCACCACGGCCGGGGCGCGGGCCGGCTGGTCCAGGCGGGCGCGCAGTTCGGCCAGGCGGGCGCGGGCGCGGGCATGGGCGCCGGGCTGGCCCGGGTCGGCCCAGACGATGAGCGAGAGCCGGCCACTGAGGTTGTCGATGACGGCCACCTCCTCAGTCTGCAGCAGCAGGATGTCGGGCGTGCCCAGGCCGCCGGGCTTGCGGCCGGCATGGGCCAGGCGCTGCTCCATGTGGCGCACCGCGTCGTAGCCGAAGTAGCCGGCCAGGCCGCCGGCAAAACGCGGCAGCCCGGGCTGCGGGGCCAGCTTGAAGCGCTGCTGGTACGCAGCGATGGCGTCCAGCGGGTTGCCGGCCAGGGTCTCGACGACCTGGCCGTCGGTGACGACTTCCAGCCCGCCCTCGACCGAGCGCAGCAGGGTGCGGGCCGGCAGGCCGATGAAGGAGTAGCGGCCGAAGCGCTCGCCCCCGACCACCGACTCCAGCAGGAAGCTCAGCGGCTGGCCGGCGGCCAGCTTGAGGTAGAGGGTGAGCGGGGTTTCGAGGTCGGCGAAAGCCTGCTCGACCAGGGCCACGCGGTTGTGGCCCTCGGCGGCCAGGCGCTCGAAATCTTCAGGGGTCAGCGTGATCACGTCGGCGGGCCCTCCATGGCCCGGCCCGCGGCACAGGCTCGGCGGGCGCGGTGCCGCCTTGCGGCACCAGGGTTCTTCAGGGGCCACCCGTGCGCGCAGTGCGGCAGGGCAGCCGGTCCGTGCGGGCCCCGCTGGGGGCGCGCGGGCGTCCGGCGCGGGACGCTGCGGGACTCAGGCCCGCCAGGGCCAGGCTCCCCGGTCGTTCGACCCCTTGGTGAACTTGCGCGACATGAACATCAACCCAGTCTAGCAAAGCGTTCCGGGGCCAGCCCGATCCGGAACGCCCCATGAAAAAGGGCAGCCCGAAGGCTGCCCGATCGAGACCGGGATGCGCGCAGGCAGCCCGGCGGTCCCCACGAGGACTTACTGGCTGGCGGCCGACGCCGGCGCAGCCGGCACCTCAGCCGCCGAGGCAGCTGCGGGCGCGGACGCCGCATGGCTGTCGCCGTGGCTCTCGACGCCATGCTTCTCACCGCCCATGTCCACATCGGCACCGGACTTGACCAGCACGAACATCGCAACCGCAGCGAAGGCCACGAAGGCCACCAGAATCTTCCACATGAGAACACCTTTCGAAGGTTGAGAGAGAAACGCTTCCAGCACAACGGGCCGCATGCTGCGGCCCGCGGGGATGAGGGGCCGGGTCAGCCCCTCACGCTGGCAAAAAACCGCTCAGTCGTCCGCAAAGATGTCCACGTCCTTGGTCTCCTTGACGAACAGGAGGCCGACGACGAAGGTCACCGAGGCGATGATGATCGGGTACCACAGGCCGTAGTAGATGTTGCCGTTCTGGGCCACCATCGCGAAGGCGATCGTGGGCATCAGGCCACCGAACCAGCCGTTGCCGACGTGGTAGGGCAGGCTCATCGAGGTGTAGCGGATGCGGGTCGGGAACATCTCGACCAGGGCAGCGGCGATCGGGCCGTAGACCATGGTCACGTACAGCACCAGGATGAACAGGATACCGACGATCAGCGGCTTGTTGACCTTGGCCGGGTCGGCCTTGGCCGGATAGCCGGCTTCCTTCATGGTGGCGGCCAGGTCGGCCTTGAAGGCCTTGATCGCGGCCGCGCTGGCGTCATCGAACTTGTGGCCACCGGCGGTCAGGGTCGCGGTCGGCGGCAGAAGTTCCTTCTCGCCGATCTTGACCGAGGCGGCGGTGCCGGGCGCGGCTTCGACGATGTCGTAGCTGGCCGAGGCCTGCGCCAGGGCACGCTTGGCGATGTCGCAGCTGCTGGTGAAGTCCACTTCGCGGGCAATCGGGCTGCCCTGGAAGGAACAGGCCTTCGGATCCACCGTCACCACGATCTTGGCGCTGGCCTGGGCCGCGGCGAGATCCGGGTTGGCCGCCTTGGTCAGCGCGCCGAACAGCGGGAAGTAGGTCAGCGCGGCGAGCAGCAGGCCGGTCAGGATCACCGGCTTGCGGCCGACCTTGTCCGACAGGATGCCGAAGACCACGAAGAACGGCGTGCCGAGCAGCAGGGACAGGGCCACCAGGATGTTGGCGGTCGCCGGCTCGACCTTCAGCACGGTCTGCAGGAAGAACAGCGCGTAGAACTGACCCGAGTACCAGACCACGGCCTGGCCCGCGACCATGCCGACCAGGGCCAGGATCACGATCTTCAGGTTCTTCCACTGGCCGAAGGATTCGGTCAGCGGGGCCTTCGAGGTCTTGCCCTCTTCCTTCATCTTCTTGAAGGCGGGCGATTCGTTCATGGCCATCCGGATCCAGACCGAGATGGCCAGCAGCAGGATCGAGACCAGGAAGGGAACGCGCCAGCCCCAGTCGGCGAAGGCTTCCTCGCCGATGGCCGAGCGGGTGCCCAGGATCACCATCAGCGACAGGAACAGGCCCAGGGTCGCCGTGGTCTGGATCCAGGCGGTGTAGGCACCGCGCTGGCCGTGAGGCGCATGCTCGGCCACGTAGGTGGCGGCACCACCGTACTCACCGCCGAGGGCCAGGCCCTGCAGCATGCGCAGCACGATCAGGATGACCGGGGCGGCCACACCAATCGACGCGTAGTTGGGCAGCACGCCGACGATGAAGGTCGACAGGCCCATGATCAGGATGGTGACCAGGAAGGTGTACTTCCGGCCGATCAGGTCACCCAGGCGACCGAAGACCAGCGCACCGAAGGGGCGGACGATGAAGCCTGCCGCGAAGGCCAGCAGCGCGAAGATGAAGGCCGCGGACGGGTCCAGGCCGGAGAAGAACTGCTTCGCAATGATCGCCGCGAGCGAACCGTAGAGATAAAAGTCGTACCACTCGAACACCGTGCCGAGCGAGGAGGCAAAGATGACCTTCCTCTCCTCTGCCGTCATCGGACGCGGCGCGGCGCCCTTCGTTGCTGCCACCATGGCTTGTCTCCTGTGTAAACCACCCAGCGCCGCGGACTGCGACGTGTGGGGCCGGAGGATGGTGGGGGGCTCTGACCTCGCTCTGACGCGAATCCAACAGGAGCTGACAAAACCCGGCAGAAGACAGCAAAACCCCTGGGTTAACCCTCTGTTTCACGGGAGATCACGGGAAAACCCCCGAATCAACCGCCTCAAGCGCCCCCTGAACGGGGGGCGCATCGCGCCTCAGGCCGTGGGCCAGAGCTGATCGAAGTGGTCCAGCACGGCATCGGCTCCGGCCGCTTGGGCCGGCTCGCCGTGGTTGTAGCCGTGGGAAAGCAGAACGACCGGGCAGCCGGCGGCGCGGGCGGCGCGGACGTCGTTGCTGGAGTCGCCGACCATCAGGGCCTCCGCCGGCGCCACCCCCAGCGCCGCACAGCTCGCCTGCAGCGGCAGGGGATCGGGCTTCTTGCGCGGGTGGGTGTCACCGCCGCAGACCAGGGCAAAGGGCGCGCGCAGGCCGCAGTGCCGCAGCAGGGCCTCGGCGAACTCGGCCGGCTTGTTGGTCACGCAGGCCAGTTGCAGGCCGGCGGCCTGGGCGCGTCCCAGCGCGGCGGCCGCCCCGGGATAGATCCGCGCGCGGCGACCGTTCAGCCGCCGGTAGTGGCCCTGGTAGGCCGCCCAGGCCGGGGCCTCCAGGGCCGCGACGGCTTCGGCCGGGCCGGTCGCAGCCAAGACGCCGCGAATCAGGTGCTCGGAGCCCTGGCCGATCAGCGTCTCGACCGTGGCCGCCGGCACCGGCGCACGGCCGAGATCCGCCAGCATGGCGTCGAGCGCCGCCACGAAATCGCCGAGGGTGTCGACCAGGGTGCCGTCGAGATCGAAGAGGGCGGCCCGCAGGGGGCGGTCAAAGGGCGGAAGGGCGGGCATCAGGGCGGGGACGGGGGAGATGGGGGCGGACCGGGATCGGCCGCGGGAAGGGCAGGCCGCGCGGCGGCCTCGCGGGCGAGCAGCTGCCGCTTGCGCGCCAGCCCCCAGCGGTAGCCGGCCAGATCGCCATCCTGGCGCACGACGCGGTGGCAGGGGATGGCGACCGCCAGCGGGTTGGCGGCGCAGGCCGCTGCCACCGCGCGGGCCGCCCGCGGGAGGCCCAGGACCTGGGCCAGCGCGGTGTAGCTGATCGTCTGCCCCGGCGGGATGGCCTGCAGGGCGGCCCAGACCCGTTGCTGGAACAGGGTGCCGCGCAGGTCCAGCGGCAGCCCCAGGCCCTGGGCAGGTGCCTCGACCAGGCCGATGACGGCTGCCACATGCTCTTCGAAGTCCGGCTCGGCCCCGCGCAGCTCGGCCCGGGGAAAGCGGTCCTGCAGGCGCGTGAGCAGCACGGCGGGGTCGTCGTCGAGTTCGATCAGGCACAGGCCGCGCGCGGTGGCCGCCACCAGCACATGACCGAGGCTGCAGGGGCCGAGTGCGAAGCGGATGGTCTCGCCCGCCCCGCCGGCGCGCCAGCGGCGGGGCGCCATGCCGAGCCGGGCCGGGGCTTCGGCATAGAAGCGTCCGGCGCTGCCATAGCCCGCGGCATGCAGGGCCGCAGTCACCGTGGCCTCGCACGGAAGGGTGTCGGCAAGCCGCTGCGCGCGCCGCGCGCGGGCGTAGGCCGACGGGCTCAGCCCGGTCTGGGCGCGGAACACGCGCTGCAGGTGGAAGGGACTGCAGCCGGCCCGGGCGGCCAGTGCGGCCAGGCCGGGCGGCGGCTCGCCCTGTGCCAGCGCCTCGTCGATGGCGGCCAGGAGCGGGGCCAGCCGCTCGGCCAGCGGGGGCGACCGGGGACTCGGGGGATCGGGACGGTCGGACATGGGCCCACTGTGCCGGGCGGCGCCGCAGGCGTCGTCTCGCGGCTTGCGGTGGCGGGCCTCAGGCCAGGGCTTGGCGCATCGCGTCGATGACGGCGCGGTAGTCGGGCTGGCCGAAGATCGCGCTGCCGGCCACGAAGGTGTCGGCACCGGCCTCGGCGGCGGCGCGGATGTTGTCGACCTTGATGCCGCCGTCCACCTCCAGGCGGATCTCGCGGCCGCCCTGGCGCACGTGATCGTCGATCAGGCGGCGGATCTTCTCGAGCTTGCGCAGGCTGCTGGGGATGAAGCTCTGGCCGCCGAAGCCCGGGTTCACGCTCATCAGCAGGATCAGGTCGAGCTTGTCGCTGCCCTCGCCCAGCGTCCACTCCAGGACGTCGAGCGAGGCCGCCGGATTGAAGACCAGGCCGGCCTGGCAGCCCGCGGCCTTGATGACCTGCAGGCTGCGGTCCACATGGGTGCTGGCGTCGGGGTGGAAGCTGATCAGGTCGGCCCCGGCCGCCGCAAAGGCCTGGGCCAGGGCATCCACCGGCTGCACCATCAGGTGCACGTCGATGGGCACGCGGGCCCCGTCCCGGGTCACCGCATGCTTGCGCAGGGCCTGGCAAACCATCGGGCCGAAGGTGAGGTTCGGCACGTAATGGTTGTCCATCACGTCGAAGTGGATCCAGTCGGCCCCGGCGTCGATGACCGTGCGGGTTTCCTCGCCGAGCCGTGCGAAATCGGCGGACAGCAGGCTGGGGGCAATGCGGAAACGGGGAAGGCTCATGGGCGGGGACGCCTGCGGGCGGCTCGGGTGGGGTGAAGCAGCCGGGATTCTAGGGACGCTCCCTAGAATCGATGGATGACGTCCGCCCGCCTGGTCTGCTCGGTGCAGACCCGCTTCCTGCCCGAGCAATCGGACCCCGCGCAGTCGCGCTACGCCTATGCCTACACGGTGAGCATCGAGAACCGCGGCACGCTGGCCGCCCAGCTGATTGCACGGCACTGGCAGATCGAGGAAGGCGGCGAGCCGACCCAGGAGGTTCATGGCCTCGGGGTCGTCGGGCAGCAGCCCCTGCTCGGCCCCGGCGAATCGCACGAGTACACGAGCTGGGTGCAGATTGGCCACCCCCAGGGCCGCATGAAGGGCCGCTTCCTGTTCGTGTCGGTCGAGGCCGAGCCCTTCGAGGTGGAGGTGCCGGCTTTCGAGCTGGCCTTCGCCAACATGCTGCACTGAGCGGCATGCGCATGCCCTGGACCGCCTGGGCGGCACGCCAAGCGCGCCGCGCCGCCTGGGACCTGAGTGCGCTCCTGAACGCGGCCGACCCACGGGCCACGCAGGCCGAGCGTCACCTCTGGCTGGTGCGGCTGCTGGAATGGCTGAGGCACCGCAGCGCCACGCCGGCCGAGGACGGCACGGCCCCGGCCGAGGCCACCCCGACGCCCCTGCTGCGCCTGCGTCACCTGTTGAACGTGCTGGACCGCCACCCAGCCCACCGCGAACAGGTGCAGGCGCTGATCCAGGCCTGCTGGGCCGAGATCGACGGCCTGGGCCTGCTGGCCGATTTCGGCTTCGCTCGCCAGCGCAGCGTGCAGGGCGAACTCGGCGAGCGCCTGCAGCTGCGCCTGCTGCCTGGCACGCCGGACACGGCCGACCTGGCCGCGCTCTTTCCGCTGCTGTTCAGCGAGCCGGACGATGCGCACTGGGTCGAGGCCATGGACGACGCGCTGCTCGCGCGGGTCGAGCGCCTGCTCGGGGGAGCGCCCCTGGCGGGCGGCCCCCCACCCGCCAGCGCATGGCAAGGCATGGCGCTCGACGCCATCGTGATCCTCTCGCTGCAAGTGGCCGCCGCCGGCCTGCTGGGCCCGGTGCGCCAGCGCATGGATCCGCAGACCCTGGTCGACCGCCCCTTCGACGCCCTGCCCCGCAGCAGCGAGCGCCTGCGCGACGCCGTGCAGGCCGGCGACGCCCCAGCCGCGCTGCTGGAGGCCCAGTACCTGCGCGGCCTGCTGGACGCTGCCCGCCGCGCGGCCGGCAGCGTGCGTCAAGGCATCGAGGACCGCGGCATCTCGGTGGACCTGCTGTTCGAGATGGACCAGCTCGCCGCGCGCGCGCGGCGCATCGATGCGCTGCTGGCCACCGTGCTGGAACCCGCCGGCTCGGCCGGCCGGCGCCGCGCCTGGGCCCTGCTGCTGCACGGGCTGATCGAAGCGGCCGGCGAGCGGCGCAGCATCCGGGCGCTGTTCTCCCGGCAGTACTCGATGCTCGCCCGGCGCATCGCCGAGCGCAGCGCGGAAACCGGCGAGCACTACATCACCCGCGATCGCGCCGAATGGCTGGCCATGCTGCGCAAGGCCCTGGGCGGCGGCGCGGTGATCGCCGGCACCACCTTCGCGAAGTTCTGGATCGTCGCCCTGGGCCTCTCGGCCTTCTGGGGCGGCTTCTGGGCCGGCATGAACTACGCGATCAGCTTCGTCATCGTGCACCTCGCGCACTGGACGGTGGCCACCAAGCAGCCGGCCATGACCGCCCCGGCCCTGGCCGCCCGCATGGGCGAGCTCGGCAGGCCCGAGGGGGCGGAGCGCGTGGTCGACGAGGTCGCGCACCTGATCCGCTCGCAAGTGGCCGGCATCGTCGGCAACCTGGTCATGGTCGCGCCCCTGGTGCTGGCCGTGCAGCTGCTGGGCAGCTGGCTGGGCGGCCACCCCCTGGTGCCCGAGCACGAAGCGCAGTACGTGCTGAAGAGCCTGACCCTGCTCGGCCCCACCCTGGCCTATGCCGCCTTCACCGGCGTGCTGCTGTTCGCCTCCAGCCTGGTCGCCGGCTGGGCCGAGAACTGGTTCGTGCTGCACCGGCTCGACAGCGCCATCCGCTGGCACCCGCGCGCCCTGCGCTGGCTGGGTGCGGGCCGCGCCAGCCGCTGGGCCGCCTGGTGGCGGGCCAACATCTCGGGCCTGGCGGCCAATGTCTCGCTGGGCCTGATGCTGGGCCTGGTGCCGGCGCTGGCGCTGTTCTTCGGCCTGCCCCTCGAGGTGCGGCATGTGACGCTGTCGACCGGGCAGATCGCCGCCGCCCTGGGCAGCTTCGGCAGTGCCGCGCTGCAGCAGCCGGCCTTCTGGTGGTGCGTGGCCGCCATCCCGCTGACCGGCCTGCTGAATGTCGGGGTCAGCTTCGCCCTGGCCTTCCGGGTGGCGCTGCGTTCACGGGGCCTGCGCGTGCGCGAGCGCGCCTCGCTGTGGGCCGCACTGCGCGCGCGGCTGCGGCGGGCACCGATGAGCTTCCTGTGGCCGCCGCGCGAGAGCCCATCGGCCGGGCCCTGAGCCCCGGACCGCCGCCTGGACTCAGGCCGGCGGCGGCGCCGGCGGATCCTCGTCGGGGCCGGATCGTTCCCCGCCGCGCCGACCGGAGAACATCGTCCACCAGACGATCAGCACCAGCACCAGCAGCGCACCCAGCGCTTCGAGCAGCAAGAGCCCCATGAACCATTCACCTCCAGTCGTTGATGCGCCGCGGCCGGAACCGTTCGCGGCGCCGCGCAGTGTCGCCGGGGCCTGCCGCGCCCGCTGGGCCAGTGGCCTGCTCGCCCTGCTGCTGGCCGCCTGCGCGGCGGTGCCGCTGGAAGGCGATCTGCCGCCCCCCCCGCCACCAGCGCGCGAGCCGCCGCCCCCGCCGCCACCCCTGCCCGCGCCCCCGCCCCCGGCGCCACCCCACGGCGGGCCGGAGCAGATCGACCGCGAGCGCTCCACCTGGCGCGCGGCGAGCTGGGATGCGCTGCCGGGCTGGTCCCAGGACCGGCTGCACGAAGCCTGGCCCGCCCTGCTGGCAAGCTGCGAACGTCCGGCACGCGGCTGGGCCCTGGCCTGCCGCAGCGCACTGGCCGAGCCCCCCGTGCGCGGTCCGGCCGACGAAGCCCGGGTCCGGGCCTGGCTGCAGGGCTGGCTGCAGCCCTACCGGGTCGAGGCGCGGGGCGTGCCCACGGGCAGCGATCCCGGCCTCGGCCTCATCACGGGCTACTTCGAACCCTTGCTGCTCGGCCAGCGCAAGCCCAGCGCCACCCACACCGTGGCCCTGCACCAGCCGCCGGCCGGCCTGGGCCAGCGCAAGCCCTGGTACAGCCGCAGCGAGATCGCCCGCGTGCCGGCGGCCCGCGCAGCACTGGCCGGCCGCGAGATCGCGTGGCTTGCCGACCCGATGGACCTGCTGCTCGTCCAGATCCAGGGCTCCGGCCGCATCCAGCTGCTCGATCAGCTCGACCCGACGACCGGCCGGCCCCTGACCGTGCGCCTGGCCTACGCCGGCCACAACGACCACCCTTACGGCTCGATCGGCAAGTGGCTGGTCGAACGCGGGGCCTTCACGATGGAGCAGGCATCCTGGCCCGCGATCCGGGCCTGGGCCCGGGCCCATCCGCAGCGGATCCCGGAGCTGCTGGCCGCCAATCCCAGGGTGGTCTTCTTTCGCGAGGAGGCGCTGGCCGATCCCGAGCGCGGCCCGCTTGGGGCCCAGGGGGTGGCCTTGACCCCGGGGCGCTCGATCGCGGTTGACAAGGGCTCGGTGCCCTACGGCACACCGGTCTGGATCGCGACGACCGAACCGCAGGCTTGGCAGCCTGTGCCTCCCCCGCCGCGGCCGTTGGAGCGGCTGGTGGTGGCCCAGGACACTGGCAGCGCCATCGTCGGCGCGGTGCGGGCGGACTATTTCTGGGGCTGGGGCCCCGGCATCGAGGAGCAGGCCGGCCGCATGAAGCAGGCGCTGCGGATGTGGGCCCTGTGGCCGCGGGACCTGCCGCTGCCGCCCTGAGCCCGGCAGAAAGCTGAGGACGGGGACCCTCCCGGGCCCCCACGCCCGTCGCTCAGCGACGGGCGGTGGCGCTGCGACGCACCAGATGCAGGCCCATCACGGCCAGGCTCAGCACCAGCAGCGTCCCGGCATTCAGCTCGAGGGGCGCCTCGGCGGCCTCGACCGACTCGGCCGGTGCATTGAGCGCCGGACGGGCGATCGCTGCCTCGGAGCGGGGCGCACGCGCCGCAGCGGGCGCACCGACCTCGGCCGCTCCTGCGGCGAAGGGCAGACCGAGCAGCATCAGCGACAGCAAAGGAGCGGCAAGGCGGGGCATGGTGTGGGTCTCAGGTCATGCGAGAGGGCTTGTCTGCAATCACCCCATCCGGATGGGCTGGGGCAATCGCTTAAGGACTTACCCTTGATTGTGAGGGCTCATCCCTCCCCGCCCACCCGAAGCGACACCCCCTTTCGAGGGGAACCCCCTGTCCCGGTGTCGTGGGCGACCGACCGGTTGCCCCCCGCGCCCGGACCTCGCTTCAGATCGGCAGCTCGGTGAAATACCGGCCGCCGTGGAAGATCAGGGGCGTCGCCCCGGCCTGAACCGCACAGCGTTCGACCTCCCCCACGAAGATGACGTGGTCCCCCTCGCGGTACTGACTGCGGTTGAAGCACTCGAAGGTGGCGACGGCGCCCTCGATGAGGGGCACGCCGGCCGGGCTGTCGCGGTGGGGCACCCCATCGAATCGCTCGCGCAGGCCGCGGCTCGCGAAACGGTCGGCCAGATCCCGCTGCCCGGCAGCCAGGATGTGGATGGCGTAGTGCGACCCCGTGGCGAAGGCGGCCATCGAGCTGGCCTTGAGGGACAGGCTCCACAGCACCAGCGGCGGATCGAGCGACACCGAGTTGAAGGAGTTCGCGGTCAGTCCGATCGGCGAGCCGTCGGCGCTTCGGGCGGTCACGATGGTCACCCCGGTGGCGAAGCGGCCCAGCGCCTGCCGGAACTCGCGCGTGTCAAAACTGGGCGCCTGCGCGCGGCGTGGAGAAGTCATCCGGGGATTGTCGGCGGGCCCGCGCACCCCCGTGCCTTATGCGTTTTTGGATGGAGCTAAGGCGCAGATATTGGTTCGCGTTCGGACATGCGGCCTCAAGAATGCTCGGCCGGGGAGCTCTTGCTCCCGAGCCCTGCACTGCCGATGAACTTCCAACAACTGCGGGCCGTCCGCGAGACCGCCCGCTCGGGCTACAACCTGACCGAGGTCGCCCAGCTGCTGCACCTGTCGCAGCCCGGCATCAGCCGTCAGATCAGAGACCTGGAAGATGAGCTGGGCTTCGAGATCTTCGTGCGTGCCGGCAAGCGCCTGACCAAACTGACGCCGCCCGGCGAAGCCCTGCTGCCGGTGGTCGAGCGCCTGCTGCTCGAAGCCGAGAACCTGAAGCGGGTGGCCGAGGACTTCACGGCCGTGACCTCCGGCCGCCTGTCCATCGCCGCCACCCACTCGCAGGCCCGCTACGCCCTGCCGACGGTCGTGCGCGACTTCCGCAACCTCTACCCGCAGGTCACCCTGAACCTGCACCAGGGGTCTCCGAAACAGGTGGCGGAGATGCTGCTTTCGGGCGAGGCCGATGTCGGCGTCGCGACGGAGGCCCTGGCCCAGTACGACCAGCTCGTCGCCCTGCCCTGCTACCGCTGGACGCACAGCCTGATCGTGCCGCCCGACCATCCCCTGCTGGCCGGTGACGAGCCGGTCACGCTGCAGCGTCTGGCACGCTTTCCGATCATCACCTACGAGCCGGGCTACACCGGCCGAGCCCACATCGACGACGCCTTCCGCACCGCCGGCATGCAGCCCGACATCGTGCTGACCGCGATGGACGCCGACGTGATCAAGACCTACGTCGAACTGGGTCTGGGGGTCGGCATCGTCGCCTCCATCGCCTTTGACGAGGACCGCGACCGCACGCTGCGCGCAATCGATGCGCGCCACCTCTTCGAGGTCAACCTGACCCGCCTGGCCGTGCGTCGCGGCAGCTGGCTGCGTGGCTTCGTCTACGACTTCATCGAATCGTTCGCGCCCACGCTGACCCGAAGCCTGGTCGAACGCGCACTCGCCGGGGAAGTCATCGAGACCTGAGGCAGGGCCTCGCGCAAGCACGGAAACCTGGGGCGAAGCACGGCCCCACGGTCGCGATGGCAGACGGCGGAACACCCCGGCCCGGCCGGCGCTGATCGGGCGATCCATCGGCGGCCTCGGCCCGCAGACTCGGAGGCAGCGATCCCCGACCGCTGCGCGCGATCGGGCCCAGGGGCCGCCCCGCGGCGGCCCGCAACGTCGTGAGGCGCCGATGCACGCGAGCTTTGAATCGATCCACAACATCCACGAGACGGCCGTCATCGAGGCCGTCCAGGCATTGCGCAGCGAGTACCCCGCCGTCGAGGCCGAACTGCTGCCCGACGTGGCCTGCGTGGCCCTGAACCGGCTGCCGCCGCGCTACATCCGCCACAGCGTGGACCTGGCCTTCTACCAGGCCGAGCGCGAACGCGAGGAGCTCGCCGCGCTGCAGGCCCAGACCGTGCGCCAGGCTTTCGAGTTCGTGCAGGCTCGCCGCGCGATGCGGGCCCGCTGCTGAGCCGCTCGGGACATGCTCACGTGAGCCGGCCGGGCGGCTGCCCGCCTGGCAACTCAGCCGGCCACGGCCGCGGCGAAGCGCGTGATGCGCCGCGGCCGCAGATGCACCTCCGAGCCCGGGGCCAGGCCCAGGCTGTCACGCAGGGTCTGGTATTCGCTGCGCGGCAGCTCGACGTCGACATAGCCGGCCTCGTCCCGGCGCCGGAACTCCAGCCGGGTGTTCGGGCCGACCGTCAGCACCTGGCCGAGCACAACCGGCAGGCTGCCCTCCTCCGGCTGGGCCAGGATCTGCAGCTCGTGCGGACGCACGTAGCTGACTTCGCCGGCCGGCGCGCCGGGCCCGTGGCCGAGGCGGCCATGGAAGAGGTTCACGTCGCCCAGGAAGTTCAGCACGAAGGGCGAAGCCGGATGGTCGTAGACCTGGTCCGGGGTGCCCTCCTGCTCGATGCGGCCCTCGTTCATCACGACCACGCGGTCGGCCACTTCCATGGCCTCCTCCTGATCGTGGGTGACGAAGACGCTGGTGACATGCACTTCGTCGTGCAGGCGGCGCAGCCAGCGGCGCAGTTCCTTGCGCACCTTCGCGTCGAGGGCACCGAAGGGCTCGTCGAGCAGCAGCACCTTGGGTTCGACGGCCAGGGCACGGGCCAGCGCGATGCGCTGGCGCTGGCCGCCGGAGAGCTGGTGCGGGTAGCGGTCGGCGATCCAGTCAAGCTGCACCAGCTTCAGCAGCTCCGTCACCTTCTTGCGGATGGCCGCCTCGCTGGGCCGGGTGGCCTTGGGCCGCACGCGCAGGCCGAAAGCCACGTTCTCGAAGATGCTCATGTGGCCGAACAGCGCATAGTGCTGGAACACGAAGCCGACCTGCCGTTCGCGCACGTCGGTGTGCGTCGTGTCCTGGCCATGGAAGCGCACGCTGCCCGCGTCCGGCACCTCCAGGCCCGCGATGATGCGCAGCAGCGTGGTCTTGCCCGAGCCCGAGGGGCCGAGCAAGGCGACCAGCTCGCCGGAAGGGATGTCCAGGTTCAGGTCGTCGCAGACGACGGTCTTGCCAAAGGCCTTGCGCAACTGGCGGATCTCGATGCTCATCTCAGACTCCGTGAACGCCGGGCACACGGGCCGGGCGGGGGGATGCGGGGGTCGATGCCGGGGACGGTGCCGCCGCGAGGGGCTCCGGGGCCAGCGCGCCGGTGCCGCGCACCTCGGCCTTCACCCGCTGCTCGACCACGTACTTCAGCACCAGCGTGACCAGGGCCAGGCCGGCCAGCAGCGAAGCCACCGCGAAAGCGGCCGCGAACTGGTATTCGTTGTAGAGGATCTCGATGTGCAGCGGCATGGTGTTGGTCTCGCCGCGGATGTGCCCCGAGACCACGCTGACGGCACCGAACTCGCCCATCGCCCGGGCGTTGCACAGGATCACGCCGTAGAGCAGCGCCCACTTCACATTGGGCAGCGTCACGCGCCAGAAGATCTGCCAGCCGTTGGCTCCCAGCACGCGGGCGGCCTCCTCCTGCTCGATGCCCTGGGCCTGCATCAGCGGGATCAGCTCGCGGGCGATGAAGGGAAAGGTCACGAAGGTGGTGGCCAGCACGATGCCGGGGAGGGCAAAGATGACCTTCAGGTCATGGTCGCGCAGCCACTCGCCGAACCAGCCCTGCAGGCCGAAGATCAGCACATAGATCAGGCCGGAGATCACCGGACTCACGCTGAAGGGCAGGTCGATCAGGGTCAGCAGCAGGTTCTTGCCGCGGAAATCGAACTTGGCGATGCACCAGGCCGCCGCCACGCCGAAGACCAGGTTCAGCGGCACGCTGATCGCCGCGGCAATCAAGGTGAGCCGGATGGCCGACAGGGCGTCGGGCTCGGTGACCGCCGCCAGATAGACCTCGACGCCTTTCTTGAAGGCCTCGAAGAAGACGATGGCCAGCGGAACGAAGAGGAAGAAGGTGAGGAAGGCCAGGGCCGCGCCGATCAGGAGCCGACGCACCCAGGGGGGCTCGTGGGTGCTCTCCCGGAAGGGGGATGGGGTCAGGGTGGGGGCCGTCATGATGAGGGTGGGAAAGGTGGCCCTCCAGCGGGCAGCGCGGGTCCGGCTCGGCCGGGCTGCAGACGTCGTCCGCTGGAGAGGAAGCGGCCGGAGCCGCTCCGGGAGGGGCCGTCAGCGACCCTGGCGGGCGCGGGTCCAGGCCTGCAGGCCGTTGATGGCCAGCAGCAGCGTGAAGGCGGTGACCAGCATCACCACCGCGATGGCCGTGGCGCCGGCGTAGTCGTACTGCTCCAGCTTGGTGATGATCAGCAGGGGCGTGATCTCGCTGACCATCGGCATGTTGCCGGCGATGAAGATCACGCTGCCGTACTCCCCCAGGGCGCGGGCGAAGGCCAGCGCGAAGCCGGTGAGGAGGGCCGGCGACAGGATGGGGAAGATCACGTGGCGGAAGGTCTGCCAGCGGCTCGCACCCAGCGTGGCGGCCGCCTCCTCCAGCTCGCGGCTCAGGTCCTCCAGCACCGGCTGCAGTGTGCGCACGACGAAGGGCAGGCCGATGAAGGTCAGGGCCACGAACACCCCCAGCGGCGTGAAGCTGACCTTGAAAGGCAGCCACTGGCCGATCCAGCCGTTCTCGGCATACAGCGCCGTCAGCGCGATGCCGGCCACCGCGGTCGGCAGCGCGAAGGGCAGGTCCACCAGCGCATCGACGATGCGCTTGAGCGGGAACTCGTAGCGCACCAGCACCCAGGCCACGATCAGGCCGAAGAAGGCATTGAGCAGCGCCCCCGCCAGCGAAGCGCCGAAGGTCAGCTTGTAGGACGCCACCACCCGCGGCGAGCTGACCGTGTCCCAGAAGGCCGGCCAGGTCATGGTCGCGGTCTTCAGGAAGGCCGCGCTCAGCGGAATCAGCACGATGAAGCTCAGGTAGAGCACGGTGAAGCCCAGCGCCAGGTCGAAGCCCGGCAGCACGGTGTGACGCTTGAGCAGGGTGCGCGAGAAGATCATCCGGGACTCACTTCTGCTTGGCGCGCAGGATCACCTGGTCGTACAGGCCCCCGTCGTCGAAGTGGTCCTTCTGCGCCTTCTTCCAGCCGCCGAAGACCTCGTCGATCGTGAAGGTGCCCACCTTGGGGAAGGCCTTGGCGTACGCGGCCAGCACCTTCGGATCGCGCGGGCGCAGCGCATGCTTCGCGGCGATCGTCTGGCCCTCGGGCGACCACAGATGGCGCAGATAGGCCTCGGCCTGCTTGCGGGTGCCACGCTTGTCGACGACCTTGTCCACCACCGACACCGGGTTCTCGGCCAGCACGGTCCACCGCGGGTAGATCACGTCGAAGTCGTCGCCAAACTCGCGCTGGATCAGCGGCACTTCGCTCTCGAAGGTCACCAGCGCATCGCCGATCTTGCGCTGCGCGAAGGTCGTCGTCGCACCCCGTCCGCCGCCGTCGAGCACCGGCACATTGCGGAAGATGCGCTCGGCCAGGGCCTGCGCCGCCGCCGGCGACACGCCGTTCTTCAGCGCCGCACCCCAGGCGGCCAGGTAGGTGTAGCGGCCGTTGCCCGAGGTCTTGGGATTCGGAATGATCACCGAGACCCCGCTGCGGCCCAGGTCCGTCCAGTCCAGGATCTTCAGCGGATTGCCCTTGCGCACCAGGATCACCGAGACCGAGGTCGTCGGCGCACTGTTGTTCGGCAGGCGCTTGGCCCAGTCCGCCGGGATCAGGCCACCGCGGTCGTGCAGGATGTCGATGTCATTGGCCTGGTTCATCGTGATGACATCGGCCTCCAGGCCCTCGGCCACGCTGCGCGCCTGCTTGCTGCTGCCACCGTGCGACTGCTTGAGCGTCAGCACCTCGCCGCTCGTCTTCTGCCAGTGGGCGGCGAAGGCGGCGTTGTAGTCCTTGTAGAACTCGCGCGAGACGTCGTAGCTGACGTTGAGCAGGGAGACCTCCTCGGCAGCCTGGGCGGCGCCCGCCAGTGCGGCCACCACGCCGAGACTCAGTTGCAGCAGCGCACGACGCGGCCGGGACACGGGATGAAGTGACATGAGGAAAGGTCCGATGGAGGCGCAGAAACAGAACGGCCACGCATGCTAGGCAGCGTGGCCGTTCGGGACTACGAAGCAAAACGCGCTTGCTTATGCGCATACCGCATCAAAGATGCCCAGGGTCAGAAAATCCTCCTCAGTTGCAGCAGCGACTGCGTACGGGTCGCCTCGCCAGCGAGGCTGCGCCGGGCTTCCAGGTCCACCGTCCACTGCGGCCCGAGCTGGACGGACTGCAGCCAGCGCAGCACCGTGGTCGAGGGGGTGGCACCCGACAGTCCCTGGTGATGGGTCAGCGTGAGCAAGGTCTTGGTCCGGAACGCCCCCCGAATCACCATGCCCAGCTCCTGCTGGGGCCGGACCGTGACCCCGCCCCGCGCCAGCAGGTCGAGGCCCAGCAGGCCGTAGACATCCAGATCCCGATGCAGGCGCGCGCTCAGGCCGATGGCGCCGCCCAGCACGCCATGCAGCCGGGGCCGGGCGACGGCGGGATCCTCGTCGTCGAGCGCCATGTGGAAGCGGCCGGACAAGCCGCCGACCAGCGGGTCCCAAGGCAGCAGGGACTCCATCGCATACAGGCCCAGCCGTCGCAGCCGGGGCCCGCCCCGGCGGCCCAGAGGCTGCCTCAGGCCAAACTCCAGCAGGGCCAGGCTGGTCTCCACGGCGGCAGCGGGCTGCCAGTCGACCCGGCGATGGGAGATCGGCAGCAGGTCGAGGCGCAGGTCCCAGCCCTGCGGCCCGCCTTCGAGGCCCAGGCCGTACTGGGTGTCGCCCGGCGAGACCCGTGGATCCTTGGCCGGGGCCAGGTCGATGCGGTAATCCGCGTAGCGCGACTGCAGGACCTCCTGGCGCTGGGCGGCACGCCCTGACCACGCCCCGCGCGCAGCGGGTCGCTGCAGTGCGAGGGCTTCGGCATAGGCCTGCTGCAGCTTGAGCCCGAGGAAGCTGGCAGCGTCTGGAACCGCGTCTGCTGCGGGCGGCATGTCGCCCAGGACCTCACGCCGCGCCCGGGCAAGGTCTGCCGCAGGCAGGGCGTCGACCAGCTCCCGAATGCGCCAGCTGGGCGGCGCAAGGGTCTCGACCTCGTCGATCAGGCCCAGCGCATCCGCATGCTTGAGCACGTCCTTGGGCGTGGTCCACGGATCGCGCCGCTTCAGGAGGTCGGGACGGCTCAGGGCCAGCACATGCTTGAGCAGCGTGGCGCAGTTGTAGCCCTGGAAGAAGTAGGTCAGGCGGGTCTGCCGAAGCTCGTGCAGGTGGAGCAGCAGCAGCTCTCGTTCGGCCGGGGACAGCCGCAGGCTGTAGATCCACAGGCTGCGCTGCTCGCGGACGAGGTATTGCTGTTCAGCCTCGACATAGGGTGAAAGGGTGAAGTAGCCCGGCTTGCCGGTGACCAGGCTCTCATAGAGCAGCCTGGGCAGATTGAGGTCGTCGGCGTCCGTGAAGAAGGAGACCGCATGGCTCACGGACGCGCCGGCCGCCGTCTGCCCCTCCAGCTTGAGAAAGAGGTGGCCCATGATGCTCGCGGGCTGCCTCACGTTCTCTGCGGCGAAGACCAGGGCGATTCGGGTGGCCGGCGCACGCGCGAGGAACTCCTGGAGCTCGGCACACCGGATTCGCGAGCCGCCAGCATCCTCGTCCGGCACCTGCAACCACCGGGCGCGGGCCGGAAAGCGGCAGCGGGCCGCAGGATCGGCGGCAAGAAGATCAAGCGTGGCGCGCAACTCGCGCAGCGGGGTCCAGCCGGGACCGGCGGCCAGCAAGAAGCCCGGGTCCTGGATCTGCGGTTGGCCCGCCTGCAAGTGCAGCAGGGCATGCCACATCGGATCGGCCGCCCGCTTCGCTTCCTCGAGCGGCACAGCCTGCCGGACCGGGTCGGCCCAGGGCAAGCCGGGCCATGCGCAGGCCTGCAGGCCGAGCAGCGACAAAAAAGCGGCCCGCAGGCCGCTCGTGGCATGGGTCACCGGCTCACTGGGCGCAGGAGACGATGACGTTGTCCGCGTACTTCCACATCTTCTCGGTGCCGTAGTCGGTGCTCGAACCGAACACGCCACCGCTGAGGATGTTGATGAAGAACTTGGGGTCGACCGTGCCTTCCACCGCGGTGACCTTCGCGCAGCCCTCGGTCTCTGCCGTCACGATGCGGCTGCCCTTGGCACGCTTGAAGGGCACGGGGCCCGGGCCCTTGAACGGCACGCCGTCAATCGTGCCCTGGATGTCGCGGCCGTTGGAGGCCGAGACATTCACGAGCTGGGTTTCGTCGTTGAGGATGGATGCGCACCCGGTGGCGCCAACCGCCGCGGCGATCAGTGCGAGGCGGCCAATGGTCTTGATCATGAGGTTCCCTGAGATTCGTCTTGTCGATACGACCCCTCAGGAACAAGACCCCGCGGACGCCTATCGCATCCCGGATGCCCGGCACGGCCCGCAAGCGTGCTGCGCCCGTCCCTGAAGAGACGGGCGCGAATATCGGGAAACTCGCTGAGCTCGTGCTGACAGAACAGCCCGAATCGACGGGCGTGTTGCGCTTGAGCCTCCGCCCGCGCGGGGGAGGCTGCTTGCCTTACTTCTTCGTGTAAACCTGATCGAAAGTCCCGCCGTCCGAGAAGTGGGTCTTCTGCGCCTTGGCCCAGCCGCCGAAGACTTCGTCGATGGTGAACAGCTTCACCGACGGGAACTGCTTCGCATACTTGGCGGCGGCCTTCGGGTCGATCGGGCGGTAGTAGTTCTGACCGGCCAGGTCCTGGCCTTCCGGCGAGTACAGGTACTCCAGATAGGCCGTGGCGACTTCGCGGGTGCCCTTCTTGTCGACGACCTTGTCAACGACGGTGACCGGCGGCTCCGCCAGGATGGACAGGCTGGGCGCCACGATGTCGAACTTCTCCGGGCCGAGTTCCTTCAGCGCCAGCAGGGCCTCGTTCTCCCAGGCCAGCAGCACATCGCCGATGCCGCGTTCGACGAAGGTGGTGGTCGAGCCGCGCGCGCCGGTGTCGAGCACCGGCACGTTGGCGAGGATCTGGCCGACGAAGGCCTGGGCCTTCTTCTCGTCGCCGCCGAACTTCTTCAGCGCGAAGCCCCAGGCCGCCAGGTAGTTCCAGCGCGCGCCGCCGGAGGTCTTGGGGTTGGGGGTGATGACGGCCACGCCGGGCTTGACCAGGTCATCCCAGTCCTTGATGCCCTTGGGGTTGCCCTTGCGCACCAGGAAGACGATGGTCGAGGTGTAGGGTGCGCTGTTGTGCTTGAGGCGCTTCTGCCAGTCCGCCGGGATCAGCTTGGCCTTGTCGTGGAGTTCGTCGACGTCGTAGGCCAGGGCCAGGGTGACCACATCGGCCTCCAGCCCGTCGATGACCGAGCGCGCCTGCTTGCCCGAACCGCCGTGCGACTGCTTGATGGTGACGGTGTCGCCGGTCTTGGCCTGCCAGTGCTTGGCGAAGGCCTTGTTGAAGTCGACATAGAGCTCGCGCGTCGGGTCGTAGGACACGTTGAGCAGGGTGATCTCCTTGGCCGGGACGGCAGCAGCCGCCAGACCGAGGGCCAGCGCGGCCAGGCCGCTGCGGAGGGTGCGAGAGAAGGTCATGGGGAAGCTCGTGGCTTTCAGTTCGGATGACGCATGCTAGGAAGCCGGGCTTGTCCTAGAAACGAATCGTTCGACGCATGCTTATGCAGATCACGCATCAAGGCCGACCTCGATGCGCGGCTTCAGACGGCAAACGACCACTCGCCGATGTCGGCGCGCTCCAGGCGATGGCTGCGCTCCAGGCGCTGGGTCATCGCGGTGACCCAGCGCCGCGCGAGCGGCAGCGGGCCGAAGCCCGACTCGGCGTTGATGTGGCCGGCATCGCCCAGATTGACCAGCGGGCTGCCCCAGCGGCCGGCCCAGGTCTGTGCGCGGGCCAGGCTCATCCAGGGGTCGGTCTCGCTGGCGACGACCAGGCTGGGCACCGGCAGGGCCTGGCGCGGCAGCAGGGCGGTGACGCCGAACTTGTCGGGATCGGCCGGTGCCACCAGCAGCGCAGCGACGATGGGCGCCTCGGGCCGCAGCGCCAGGTAGCGGGTCAGGGCGAGGCAGCCGAAGCTGTGCGCGGCCACCAGCCAGTGCACGTCGCCCGCGGCGTCCAGGGTCTCGCCGATGCGGCGGGCCCAGCGCTCCAGGTCAGGCGTGAGCCAGTCGTCCTGGCGCACGCGCAGCGCACCGCGCTGCTGCCGTTCGAGCCAGGTCTGCCAGTGCGCGCTGCCGCTGTCCCGCAGGCCGGGGACGACGAGAAGCCGGGCGGCCGGCCGATGCTGCTTGCCGGACATGGGCAGGGCCTCAGAGGGCAGCGATCGACACCTCGGTCGACTTGACCAGGGCGATGACTTCGCGGCCGACGGCCAGATCCAGGTCGCGAACCGAGCGGGTGGTGATGACCGAGGTGACGATCAGGCCCTGGGGGGTCTCGACATCGATCTCGGAGACCACCGGGCCTTCGATGATCTCCTTGATGCGGCCACGGAACTGGTTGCGGACATTGATGGCGGTGATGCTCATGACAGAGGCCTCGGAGGGCATTCGAGAGAAAGAAGCTCCACTCTAGGCAGCGCCCCGTTCGACCCCAAGCGATGAATCCGCGGCGCCTCATGCGGCCGGCGCATGAGGCGCCGCCCCGCTCACCAGGCCCAGCTGTAGGCCAGGCCGACGATGTGCTCGCGCAGCTGGACGTCGGCCTCGCCGCCGCCGAAGGCCGGAGGGATGGACCCCTGCCCCTTCACCGTGTGGCGGAAGGCCTGGGTGTAGAAGGCGCTCCATTCGCCCCCGCCGGTTTTCAGGCTGGCGCCGAAGCTCAGATGGGTCTGGACGACCGCGGGGGCCAGAATGTTGAAGAAGGTCTCGCCGCGCGGCACCGGCTGGCGGGCGTGGCTGGCCCCGGCCCGCAGGGTCAGCTGCTCGTCGACACGGTGGGCCACGCCGAGCTTGACGATGGTCTGGTCACGCCAGCCGAAGCCGGGACCATCGGCCGAGCCCAGCGGCTGGCCGGCGAACAGCGAAGCCGCCGAGTTGCCGATGGCATGCACCTCGCTGTAGAGGATGCGCTGCACGTCGAGCGCCACGGTCCAGTCGGCGCGCGGCGTCCAGGCCAAGCCCAGGCCGTAGTTCTCCGGCACATCCAGGCGGCCGCTGTCGGAGAACAGGCCGCGGTACTTCTCGAAGCGGGTGCGGATCTTCGACGACCAGGTGGCCCCGAGCACCCAGCCCGGGGCCAGCTCGGCCTGCCAGCCCAGGCGCAGGCCGGCGCCCAGATCGGTGTCGGTGCCGCGATCGCTCAGGTGCTGGGGCGATTGGGAGAAGCTGCCGAAGAGGCCGAGGCCGGTGGCCTCGAAGCGCTGGTAGGCCACGTTCAGCCCCACAGCCACCGAGGCTCGCTCGCTGAGCCGCCAGGCCACGGTGGGGGTGATGAAAAGCTGCTCGAGGTTGACGCCTGCCGTGCCGAGCACCGGACCGCCGGGGGGCACGTCGTTCTGGAAGGGGTTGCGGCGGTACTCGCTGTTGAGCCCGCCATTGCCGAAGACGGCCAGGCCGAACTGCAGCTGCTCGCTGATCGGCCGCACCAGACCGAACTCCGGCACGAAGAAGGCCCGCTTGCCGCTGCCCTCGTAGTGGCCGTTGGCGGCAGGGTTTGCACTGCCGTCGATGCGGCTGGCGTACTTGGGCAGGAAGACGGTCAGGCCGAGGTCGGTCCGCGCGCCGAGCCGGGTGATGCCGGCCGGATTCACGACGAGGGCCAGCGCATCTTCCGGGAAGGCGATGCCGGCACCGGCCAGGGCCTGGTTGCGCGCGCCGTAGCCGTGCGCAAAGTAGCCGTTGGTGGCCTGGGCGGTGCCGGGCAGCAGGGCCAGGCCGAGCAGGGCGGGCAGGGCGGGCAGGAGGGGGCGAAGGGCAGAGGAGGTCACGTTCCGTCACAGAGGGTGGGCTTGGACGGGAATCTAGGCAGCCTCATCCGGCCTGGCGACGAAGCTCTTCGCCCATGCATATGCCGTCGCGCAGCGGCACGCGGGCTTGCCGGGCCGGCCGGCTTGTGCGTGCAGGCCCAGCCGGCGAAGCCGGGGCCGGTGCGGCGGGCCGAAAGGCGGCGGGCCCGCCATCCGACCGCATGCCGCGGTGGAGGACGGGCCCGTCGACCGTGCCGGCTCCGACCGGCGCGGGGGCGTGCTCAGGCCAGCGCGTCGGCCCAGATGCTCTGCGCCCAGTCCAGTGCGTAGCGCGCTTCCAGCGCGTTGCGCGCCGAGGACAGGCCGCCCGAGCCTTCCACCACGGTCAGCGTCTTCTTCTCGGCGTCGTAGCGGTGGACCGAGGCCACGTGCACCACCTCCTGGTCGGAGACGAAGCTGTAGCAGGTGTTGGCGATGATCGGTGTCTCGGCCAGCGGCTGGCCGGTCAGCTGGGCGATCACGGCATCGGCCACGACCTTGCCGTGGTTGTTGGCCTGGAAGCCCGACTTCGGCATGCCCGGCGCGGCCGCAATCGCATCGCCGATCACATGCACGCCAGGCGCGACGGTGGACTCGAAGCCCTGGAACTCCACCCCCACCCACTGCTTGTTGACCGAGATGAAGGGCGCGGCCACCTTGCCGGCCTGCTGCGGCGGAATGATGTTGAAGAGGTCGGCCTTGACGTCCTCGACCTGGGTCCGGGCGACCCGGCCGCGGGCATCGAACTCGACCACCTCGTGGTTCGGCCGGTACTCGATCAGGCCGGGGTAGAGCTCGTTCCAGGCCTTCAGGAAGAGGCCCTTCTTCGAGACGATGTCCGGGTTGCCGTCCAGCACCAGCAGCTTGGACTTGGGCTTGTGCTGCTTGAAGTACTGGGCCACCACGCTGGCGCGCTCGTAGGGGCCGGGCGGGCAGCGATAGGGTGCCTTGGGGATGCTGATCGCGAACACGCCGCCGTCGGGCAGGGCCTCGAGCTGCTTGCGCAGGGCCACCGTCTGCGGGCCGGCCTTCCAGGCATGCTGGACCTGACCGCTCTCGACGGCCGCGGCGAGGCCGGCCACCTTGTCGAACTGGAAGTCGATGCCGGGCGAGACGATCAGCCGGTCATAGGGCAGCGGCTCGCCACGGGCCAGCCGCACCTGGCGCTTGTCCAGGTCGATGGCGGTGGCTTCGTCGCGCACGACCTTCACGCCATGGCGGGCCAGGCCGCTGTAGGGCAGGGTCAGCTCGCCGATCTGCTTGTGGCCGGACAGCACCAGGTTGCTGATCGGGCAGGAGACGAAGAACTCGTTGCGCTCGACCAGGGTCACCTCGAGGCGGGGCTCCCATTTGCGGAGGTACTTGGCTGCGGTGGCGCCGCCAAAGCCGCCACCGATGACGACCACACGGCCGATCGGGGCCTGGCCGCCGAGGGATGCGCAGCCCCCCAGCGTGGAGGCGCCGAGGCCACCGAGGCTGGCGGCCAGGAAGGAACGTCGTTGCAGGCTCATGGGGTGATCCTTCCGGCTCAGGGTTGGGCAGGCAGGGCGGCGAAGAAGGCCGCCAGGCGCTTGAGCTGCTCGTCGCTGTAGCCCTTGGCATGCTGGTGCATCACCGTGGCCTGCGGGCGCTTGCCGCCCTTGAACTCCAGCAGGGCATTCAGCAGGGTCTCGGCCTCGCGACCGGCCAGCGGCGGGATGGCGCCGGAGCCGCGACCGTCGGTGCCGTGACAGGCCGCGCAACTGGCGGCCCAGAGGCGGGCGGCCCGGTCGGGCTGGGCCTGGGCAGAGGCACTGCCGGCGATGCCGGCCAGCAGGAGCGCCACGCCGAGGGCGTGAGCGGTGAAAGGAAAGCTCATGGCGCAGGGGCGGGATCGCCCGGTTCGTCAGGACGGCGCGAACCATAGCCAGCCCGCCCTGCCCGACCAAGCGATGTCCCGGCGCTTGCATATGCGCGGCCCGCATGAGGCCCGGACCCGGCCGCGCCGCGGGCCGGGCGCACTGTCAGCGCATCAGGGCTGGGCGAGCAGCCAGGCGCCGAGGCTGCCGACCTGGGACGCCAGGCGCAGCCGGGCGTCATGCCAGGCCAGCACCGCTTCGACCTGCTCGCGCCGCGCGCGGGCCGCATCCTGCTGGGCCGACAGCCACTCGAACAGCCCCCCCGCCCCGGCGTTGAAGCGGGCGGCCAGGCCGTCGGCGGCCTCGCGGGTGTCGCGCACCAGGCGGTCGACGGCCTCGATGCGCTGGTTCTGCGCGCGGGCCTCCTGCCAGCTGCGCCACAGGCTGCGCTCGACCTCGTCACGCAGTTCGTCGGCCGAGGCCTCGGCCCGCTGCACCTCGGCCGCGCCGGCCCGGCGGCGGGCGGGGCCGGCACCGCCTTCGAAGATCGGCACCGAGAGCTGGACGCTGGCCGAGCGCACGCGGTCGACGACGAAGAGGCTGCCGTTCGGTGGCTGCTGCGTGGTCTGCTGGGCGCTGACGCTGAGCACCGGCCAGTCCTCGGCCTGGGCGGCAGCCTGGCGTCCCCGGGCCGCCTCGGCCTCGGCCCGGGCGGCGATCACGCGGGGATGTTGCTGCAGGGCCTCGTCGATCAGGGCCTGGGCATCGGCGGGCAGGGCCTGGGCGCTGGGCAGGAGCTGCAGGGCCGGCACGGTCAGCGCCGTGGGGGCCGGCAGGCCCATGCGGCGGGCCAGCTCGCCACGCGCGGCCTGGGCGCCGGCCTCGGCGTCGAGGCGGCCGAGGGTCGCGCGGCTCAGTGCAGCCTGGGCCTGCATCAACTCGGCCTTGGCCGACACGCCGCCGGCCTGGCGGCCCTTCACGCGCTCGGCGGTGCGGCGCGCGATCTGCTCGACCTCGGTCGTGGCCAGGCGCAGGGCCTCGGCGGCCTGGGCCAGGTGGTAGGCCCGCAGGGCCTCGAGGAGCTCGCTGCGGACGACCGCATCCTGGCTGGCATTGGCCGAGGCCAGCAGCGCGCGGGCCTGCTGCTGGCGGCCGCTGCGGCGGCCCCCATCGAACAGCACCCAGTTCAGCCGCAAGCTCATGCCCTCGGTCTTGTTCGAGGTGCTGACGGCCGGCTCGCGGTAGCGCTGGCGGGTCTCGTCATAGATCGCGCCCGCCTGCACCGTGGGCCAGTAGCTGGCCTCGACCACCCCGAGCTCGGCCGCGCGCTGGCGGGCCAGGGCCCAGGCCCCGCGGGCCTTGGGCGACTGGCACAGGCTGCGGGCGACGGCCTCGTGCAGGCCCAGGGGCTGGCTGACCGGGCCGGTCGGGCAGCCCGCCTGATCGCGCGGCAGGGCCGCGGGCAGGGCCTGGGCCGCGCGGTGCAGGGCCTCGGGGCCCTCCGCGCTCGGGGGCTGGGCCTGGAGCGAGGCGCCCCCCAGCAGCAGGCCGGCAAGCAGACCGGGCGCCGACATCCGACGCAGGGTGAGGCGGCTCACGCGGGGCTGCCGGGCGGGGTTCCGGCTTCAAGGCGGCGCAGCAGTTCGGGCAGCTCGTCCGGCCCGGCGACGCGGACGATGCGACCGCCCTGCATGAGGGCCACGCGATCGGCGCTGGCGATGGTCTGCGGCCGGTGCGCAATGAGGATGCGGGTGAGCTGCAGGCGCGCGACGGCCTGGCTGACCCGCTGCTCGCTGGCCAGGTCGAGGTGGCTGGTGGCTTCGTCGAGCACGAGCAGGCGCGGTCGCTTGTAGAGCGCACGGGCCAGCAGCACGCGCTGCTGCTGGCCGCCGGACAGCACGGTGCCCATGTCCCCGACGAGGGTGTGATAGGCCATCGGCAGCGCGGCGATGTCGGCATGGATGTCGGCGGCGCGGGCGCAGGCTTCCATCCAGTCGCGGTCGGGCGCGGCATCGAAGAAGGTGATGTTGTCGGCGATGGAGCCGGCGAACAGGGTGTCGGCCTGGGTGACCGCGCCGGTCAGGGCCCGCATCGCATGCCGGCCCAGGCGCTCGCCGGGCAGGCCGTCGACGAGGATCTGGCCGGCCGCCGGCTCGCGCAGGCCGAGCAGCAGCGCCGCCAGCGTGCTCTTGCCCGAGCCGGACGCCCCGACGATGGCCAGCGAGCTGCCGGCCGGCACGTCCAGGTCCAGGCCGTCGAGCACCCAGGGCAGGCCGTCGCCGTAGCGGAAGCGCAGGCCCTCCAGCCGCAGCGCCGGCGGCTGGGCCGGGGCCGGGCCGGGCGCGACGGCCGGGCCCGGGTCCTGCGGCTTGGCCAGCGCGATGTCGGCCAGGCGCTCGCCATGCAGGCGCAGCATGCGCAGCTCGAAGAGGCGGTCGATCAGCACGCTGACCCGGTGCGCGAACTGGTCCTTGTAGGCCAGGAAGGCCAGCAGCGCGCCGGCGGTGAACACGCCGTCGAGCACCAGGCTCGCGCCGAAGGCGATCACCCCGACCCGCTCCAGGCCGAACAGCAGGCCATTGGCCAGGCGGTAGCCCAGCTCCAGCTTCTGGGTGCGCAGCTCGGCATTCATCTGCTCGACGACACGCGCCAGCCAGGTGTCGCGGCGCTGGGGCTCGCGGCCGAAGAGCTGGATCGCGCGGATCCCGCGGACGGTCTCGAGAAAGTGCGACTGCTGGCGCGCCGCGTGGACGATCTGCTCCTCGGTCGCCTCGCGCAGCGGCCGGTACCAGAGCAGGCGCATCACGCCGTAGACGGCCATCGTGCCGAGCGCGACAGCGGCCAGCACCGGGCTGTAGAGGAACATCATCACCAGCACCAGCACCGACATCAGGCCGTCGAGCAGGGCCTCGACGAAGGACGAGGTCAGCGTGCGCTGGATGGTGTCGGCCGCGCCGAAGCGCGAGACCACGTCGCCCAGATGCCGCACCTCGAAGAAGCCGGCCGGCAGCCTCAGCAGGTGGCTGAACAGATTGGCCCGCCACTGCAGGGCCAGGGTGGTCGAGAGCACCAGCAGCAGCCAGCTGCGCAGCAGGGTGATCAGCTGCTGCATCAGCACCAGGGCGGCGAAGCCGACGGCGATCAGCACCAGCAGGTCGAGGTCGGCGCTGACCAGCACATGGTCCATCGTCCACTGCAGCATCAGCGGCGAGAGCAGGCCGAAGAGCTCCAGCACCAGGGCCAGGCCGATGATCTGCAGACCAGCGGGCAGCCAGCCGCTGATGCGGCCGAGCAGCTGCGTGACCGGGATGCGGCGCTCGACCTTGGCCGGCTTGAAACCTGGGTTGGGCCAGGCCTCCAGCGCCACACCGGTGAAGGACTTGCCGACCTGGGCCCAGGGCACGTGGCGCTGGCCGAGGCTGGGGTCGTGGAGGGTGATGCCGCGGCGGTCGACCGCCGTCAGGACGACGAAGTGGTTGAAGTCCCAGTGCAGCACGGCGGGCATGCGCAGGTCCTTCATGTCCTCGACCTGGAGCTTGACCGCACGGGTCGCGAGCTGCAGCGCGCCCGCCTGGGCCATCAGGCCGGCCAGGGTGGCCCCGGCCAGCGAGACCTGGAAGTGCTGGCGCAGCGTGGCCAGGTCGATGCGCAGGCCGTGGTGGCCCGCCACCATGGCCAGGCAGGCCAGGCCGCACTCGGCCGCCTCGGCCTGCAGCAGCACCGGGGTGCGGCGCCGGCCACTGAACTGCAAGCGGTCCAGCCAGCGGGTGGGCGGCGCGGCAGCGGGCTGGGGGTTCGGGGAGGGAGACGTCATGTCGGAAAGGTCCGGATCGCCGGCACCGGGCCGCAGGCGCACAGGGGAAGGGGAAGACGGCTCACCAGCGGCTGGCCACGCCCAGCAGGGGTTCGAAGACCCACTCGATCAGGCGCCGCCTCTCGGCCCGCAGGTCCGCCTCCAGCAGCATGCCGGGCCGCAGTACGGCGGGCCCCCGCGGGCCTTCGAGCGCCTGGGCCGGCAGCTCGACCGTCACGCGGAAATAGGGCTCGGCCCCCTGCTGCAGCTGCGGATGCAGGCCCAGGCCGAGGCTGAGCAGCTCTTCGCCGAAGACCGGCGCGAGCGCGACCTCGCGCACCGTGCCCCGGTGGTGGCCGAATTTCTGGTGCGGGAAGGCCTGGTAGCGCAACAGCACCGTGTCACCGGGCTTGAGCGGGCCGGCCGCACGGCTGGGCGCGTAGAGCACCGCCTGCAGGGGATCCTCGGGCGGCACCAGGCGAAACAGGGTGCGGCCGCCGTCCACCGACTGGCCCGCCTCGGCCAGCACGGCCGCGACCACGGCATCGGCCGGTGCCACCAGCTGCAGCACGTGGCGACCCTCGGCCTCCTCGCGCTCCTGACCGGCGCGGGCCAGATCGCGCTCCAGCGCGGCGCGCTGCTTGCGCTGGCGCTCGGCCAGGAGGGCCTGCTCGTCGCGACGGCTGGCCAGCTCGCGGGCCAGCGCGGCGCGCTCGCGGGCCAGCGCGCCGGCGCGGGTGCGCTGGTCCAGCGCCTCGGCACGGCGCTGCTGCCATTCCTCGCGCGAGACATGGCCGGGCCCGACCAGGGCCTCGTAGCGGGCACTCGACTCCTCCGACAGCTCGACCCGGCGCTTCTGCAGGGCCAAGGCCTCGTCGAGGCGGGCCAGCTCGCTGCGCAGGCCAGCGACGCTGCGGGCGAGGGCCTCGCGCTCCTCGGACTCGGCGGTGTCGGCACGCTCCAGGTCCTGCCGGAGGGATTCCTCGCGGCGCTGCAGCAGTTCGCCCACGCCGGTCTCGACGCTGCGGCCCTCGGCCCGACGCTCGAAGCTCAGGGTGCCGAGCAGCTCGCCGCGGCGCACCGTCTGGCCCTCGCGCACGGCCAGGGTCTGCAGCAGTCCGGGCGCGGGAGCGGCCACGCGCATCACCCCACCACTCGGCAACAACTGGCCCGCCACCGCCACCCGGCGGGTGTACTGACCCCCGAGCAGCAGGGCCAGCACCAGCAGGCCGCACAGCAGGCCGAGCGCAACCCACCAGCGGGTCGCCGGCGGCTGGGCCAGCACGATCTCGCCCAGGCCCTGGCCGACGCGCGCGCGCAGGGCCTCTTCGCGATACATCGGGGCGTCAGCGCTCATGGAAGCCGATCTCGATCGGGAAGGAAAGCGCGGGATGCACGGGGCGGGCCTTGCGGGAGGGGTGGGGAAACCGGCGCGGAAATCGGAACGATCCAGAAATGCGAAACGCCCGAGACCGGGCGCTTCGCATCCGTCAACCCGCCCTTCGAGGAAGGGCGGGTTGCAGCCAGCGGGCTCAGCCCAGCTTCAGGCCGCCCAGCAGGCTGCCCAGCAGGCCGGTGACGATCGACAGCACCGGCGACAGCAGGCCGGTGACGGTGCCGACGAGGCCGCCGACGATGCTGGTGACCGGGGTCAGCAGCGAGCCGAGGTCGAGACCGCCGGCGACTTGTTCAACTTCTTGACGGTTCAGTTCTTGGATGGCCATTTGAATTCCTTGGATCGTGGTTTTGAAACTCGAAGGGGAAATATCAATACAAAGCCTTTTGATGACCCTGTACGCCCGGGCGATTCCTTTGCGACCTATTTCTCCGCTACGGTTTCACCGGGCAGGCACACTGTAGAGGTGCAACAGAGCATGACTTGTATGAAGTTGCTAAAAATGATGAGCAGCGGTTGCACAACTCACAGGCCCATGCCCCGCTGCCTGAGAGACCGACACGTCAGCGTGTAAGCCGCAACGGCCCTGCGCACCATCCCTCGGATCCGTCATCGGGTCGGCGGCCGCCATCGGGCGAGGAGCCGGTGGGCGCAGGGCGCGGAACCGGCTCCTGCCGGTCCTCAGCCGAGCTTGAGGCCGCCAAGCAGCGTCGCAAGCACGCCATTGAGCGTGGAGAGGACGGGGGCCACCAGCGGCGCCAGCACGCCGCGGATGGTGCCGAACACGCTGCCCAGCAAACCGGTGATGCCGGCCAAGGGCACCAGCAGCGAGCCGAGGTCGAGGCCGCCGGCGACTTGTTCGATTTCGTGGTGGTTCAGTTCCTGGATGGCCCTGGTGATTCCTTGGGTTGACATGGCAGTCGGAGGGCATTCAAAACAAGGCCCAATAGGGTCCTGCCAGCCAGTAAGAAAATGTCGCGAAGCTTTCTCACGCCTTCCTCGTGGCCGCCTCAATATAGGGGAACAACCCTCGGACTAGTTACGAGAGATTACGAAAGTTCGCCGATGCGGCATCAACGAATCAGCGGTTGTGAGTCTTGGCCACAAGATCCTTCCAGGCCCGCGCCCTGACGCGGCGCCCGGAAGGAGCCGCAGACCTGCGATCAGCTGCCGAGGCCGCCGAGCAGGCCACCCAGCAGCGGCAGACCCTTGAGCAGACCGGTCAGGCCGCCGAGCAGGCTGCCCACCAGGGCGAAAACGCCGCCCGGGGTCACGTCCAGCGCGCCATTGACGATCGGGTTGTTGCCGAGCGAAACCAGCAGGCCGCCCGCGACGTGTTCGGTTTCTTGGGCCGAGAGGGTTTGAATGGACATACGATCTCCTTGCTTGGATGAATGGGGTTTCCGGCGAACCGGATCCCGGGAGCGTGGTCGAGGCCTTGGAATTTCCGGCCTCTTTTGAATCACCACGACGTCATCCTAGGGAAGGGGCTTCGCGGGCCCAAGCAAAAACGCCTCATAAAGGGGCGCCGATTCTTCATGAATCCAGCCCCCCCGGCCCCGGGCCCCGGGCACGCCGGGAGCCCCGGGGGGAGGTCAAGACCGGGCGCGGGCCAGGCGCTCGACCACGGCCACCATGCGATCGACTTCCTCGCAGGTGTTGTAGAAGGCCAGCGAAGGCCGCACGGTGGTCTCCAGGCCGAAGCGGCGCAGGATGGGCTGCGCACAGTGGTGGCCGGTCCGGACGGCGATGCCCTCCTGGTTCAGGGCCTTGCCGACAGCCTCGGTCGTGTAGCCCTCGAGCACGAAGGACAGCACGCTGGCCTTGTCTGCGGCCGTGCCGATCAGGCGCACGCCGGGAATGGGCCGCATGCGGCCGGTCGCGTAGTCCAGCAGCGCATGCTCGTACTGGCCAATGGCCTCGATGCCGAGCCGCTCGACGTACTCGAGCGCCGCCCCCAGGCCCACTGCATCGGCGATGTTGCCGGTGCCGGCCTCGAACTTGTTCGGCGGTGGCTGAAAGACGGTGCGCTCGAAGGTGACGTCGGCGATCATGTTCCCGCCGCCCTGCCAGGGCGGCGTGTCCTCCAGGATCTCGCGCTTGCCGTAGACCACGCCGATGCCGGTCGGGCCGAAGATCTTGTGACCGCTGAACACGAAGAAGTCGGTGTCCAGCGCGCGCACATCGACCTTCATGTGGCTGATGGACTGCGCGCCGTCGACCAGGGTCCGCACGCCGGCGCGATGCGCGATCTCGACGATCTTCTGCACCGGCACCACCGTGCCCAGCGCATTGCTGACCTGGGTGACGGAGACCAGCTTGGTGCGGTCGTTCAGCAGCTTCTGGAACTCGTCGAGCAGGACCTGGCCGTCGTCGTCGACCGGGATCACGCGGATCCGCGCGCCCTTCTCGGCCGCCAGCTGCTGCCAGGGCACGATGTTCGCGTGGTGCTCCAGGTGGCTGACGATGATCTCGTCGCCCGCACCGATGTGCTTGGCCCCCCAGCTCTTGGCCACCAGGTTGATCGCCTCGGTGGTGCCGCGCACGAAGATGATCTCCTCCGTCGAGCCGGCGCCGATGAAGCGGCGCACGGTCTCGCGCGCTTCCTCGTAGGCGTCGGTCGCACGCGCCGCCAGCTCGTGCGCGGCGCGGTGGATGTTGGAGTTCTCGTGCGCGTAGAAGTGGGCGATGCGGTCGATCACCGCCTGCGGCTTCTGCGTCGTGGCCGCGTTGTCGAACCAGACCAGCGGCCGGCCGTTCACGCGCTCCTGCAGGATCGGGAAATCGCGCCGCACGGCATGCACATCGAAAGGCCGCGGCCCCGTGGAGGCCAGCGGGGGCACCGCCGCAGGACCGACGTCGAGAAAGTAGAAGCCGGGCGCCGCCTCCCCGCGCGCCGGCGGGCGGGGCGCAGGAATTCCGGTCGAGGTCGGCCCGGCGGCAGGTCGCGGATCGACCAGGGCATGCGTGAGCACATCGTGCCGGCTGGGCAGCGCAAGCCCTGCGGCTGGCGAAGGCGTCAAGGCCTGCGGCCGCTCGCCGCCGGACGGGCCGGCTTCGTTCAGGAAATAGAACGGCGAAGCCCCGGCTTCCGGGGTGCGGGGGGGCGACACGCCGAGGGTGGCCGGATCCAGCGCGGCGCCCGGCGCCTCGGGGTGGCGAGCAATCCCGCCCGGCAGCGAGCGGCCGGTGGGTGGCACGCCGAGCGCGTGCCCGCCGAGCCGGCCGTCATAGGCCGGAGCCGTGGTCAGGACCCCATCGGGCACGCCATTCGGCGCTTCCGCGTGCGGGGCGCGTGCAGGCAGCGAGGCCAGCGCCTGCGCGGGCACCGCGGGCGAGCTGGGCAGCAGACCGGCGCCGGGCGGCAGCGCACCGAAGGGCAGGGCCGAAGGCGTGGAGGGTCCACTCACCCCGGGGGGCAGCGTCAGGCCGGCCGGCTGCGGCTGGGTGGGCAACGCCACCCCGCCGGCCTGCGGCAGCCTGAGACCCGCAGGCGTGTCGGGCAGCTGGCCCGGCAGCGCCGCGAAGAACTGGTTGGCCAGCCGGGCCAGGACGCCGGAGTCCGGCAGGCCCGCCGGCGGCGTGGCATCCGGCGGCTCGAGAACATCAGCGGAGGACATGGACAGGCCTCACGCTCACTTGTAGGTGTCGGGATAGTCGTGGAACTTGCCGATCTCGACCTCGTCGAGCAGAGCCAGCGCATCGTGGGTCTGCACCGCCAGCGAGCAGTACAGCGAGACCAGGTAGGAGGCGATGGCGTTGCGGTTGATGCCCATGAAGCGCACCGACAGGCCCGGGCTCTGCTCGCCCGGCAGGCCGGGCTGGTAGAGGCCGACGACGCCCTGGCGCTTCTCGCCCACGCGCAGCAGCAGGAACTTGGTCTTGCCGTCGGCCACCGGCACCTTGTCGCTGGGGATCAGGGGAATGCCGCGCCAGGTCAGGAACTGGGCGCCGAACAGGCTCACGGTCGGCGGCGGCACGCCACGGCGGGTGCACTCGCGGCCGAAGGCGGCGATGCCCAGCGGGTGGGTCAGGAAGAAGGCCGGCTCCTTCCAGACCTTGGTCAGCAGCTCGTCGAGGTCGTCCGGCGTCGGCGCGCCGCTCAGCGGCGTGATGACCTGGTCCGGGTGGACGCTGGCCAGCAGGCCGTAGTCCGGGTTGTTGATCAGCTCGGCTTCCTGCTTTTCCTTGATCGTCTCGATCGTCAGGCGCAGCTGCTCCTTGATCTGGTCGTGCGGGCTGCTGTAGAGGTCGCTGACGCGGGTGTGGACGTCGAGGATGGTCGACACCGCGTTCAGGAAGTACTCGCGCGGCTGGTCCTCGTAGTCAACGAAGGTGGTCGGCAGCTCGGACTCGTCGCGCTTCGCGCAGCGCACCTGCACGTTCTCGGGGTCCTTGACCTGGTTGAGGCGGTAGATGCCCGCCTCGACCGGGATCCACTGCAGCAGGTGCGTCAGCCAGCGCGGGCTGATCGTCGCCAGGGTCGGCGTGGTCTTGGTGGCATTGGCAAGCTGGCGGGCGGCGTTATCACCCAGCGCGCGTTGAGTCGGCGTGTCGGCCATGGAGCAATCCCTCGTGGATGAGAAAAGCGCATATCGATATGCGCAGATGGTTCAGTGTCCGGGTGGGGTCCCGGTGGCATCAACCGGCTATCGCCACCAAATGCAGCGATGCCACGGCCAGGCTCATCCGGCGAGCTGCTCGCACTGGGCGATCAGCTCGGCCAGCGGCAGGTCCAGGGCCAGGGCGAGCTTGGCGGCGGTGGCCAGCGAGGGCATCACGGCACCCCGCTCGATCTCGCCCATGTAGGACCGGTTGAGCTCGGCCCGGTTGGCCAGCTGCTCCTGCGACCAGCCGCGGTCCTCGCGGCGGCGACGCACCGCCCGGCCGAAGCGGCTGCCGAGGGCTCGCTCGTCCTCAGAGCGAAGCGGCATGCCCATCGCGTCCATCCTCGCGGGTGTTGGCCTGGGAGATGCGGCTGCCCGGCGGCACGCTGCGCGTGAGCCAGACGTTGCCGCCGATGGTGGAGCCCTGGCCGATCCGGATCCGGCCCAGCAGGGTGGCGCCGGCATAGATCACCACGCCGTCCTCGACGATGGGATGGCGCGCGCCGCCCTTGAGGATCTGGCCGTCGGCATCGGTCTCGAAGCGCTTCGCGCCGAGCGTGACAGCCTGGTAGATGCGCACGTCGCGACCGATCTCCGCCGTCTCGCCGATCACCACCCCGGTGCCATGGTCGATGAAGAAACCGGCCCCAATGCGGGCGCCCGGATGCAGGTCGATGCCGGTGCGGCCATGTGCGATCTCGGCCACCAGCCGCGCCAGCAGCGGCACCCCCAGGCGGTAGAGCTGGTGGGCGATGCGGTGGTGGATGATGGCTTCCAGCCCGGGGTAGCAGAGCAGCACCTCGTCGACGCTGCGCGCCGCCGGATCGCCCTGGAAGGCCGCCAGCACATCACTGTCCAGCAGCTCGCGCATCGCGGGCAGGCCGGCACCGAAGTCGCGGACAAGGGCCAGCGCGCGCGCCTCGATCGCCGCCGCGTCGGCCGGACCGGATCGGGCCTGGTGGCGCAGCTCCAGGCGCACCTGCGCCAGCAGGCCATGCAGGGCCAGGTCCAGCGAATGGCCGACGTAGAAATCCTCGCCCTCCTGACGCAGGTCGGGCGGACCCAGGCGCAGGGGGAAGAGCGCCCCGCGCAGGCGGCCGACGATCGCGTCGAGCGCCTCGCGCGACGGCAGCTCCCGCGCCGCCGCCTCCGTCGGCCGGTTCTGGGACTGGCGCCAGCGTTCGCGCGCCCGGCGCAGGCCGGCCACGATGCTGGGCAGGTCGAGGGCCTCGGCCGCGTGGACGGGATGCTGCGAGGGGAGGGACGTCATGGGTTCAGTCCTGCACCCAGGGCAGGCCGTGGAAGCGCCAGCCATCGGCGCGGCCGCGGTGCTGCTCGGCATCCAGCTCGCCCTCGAAGCCCTCCAGCACATTGAAGACCCGCGCAAAACCCGCCTTGCCCGCGGCTTCGGCGGCCAGCACCGAGCGCTTGCCGCTGCGGCACAGCAGCAGCAGGGTTTCGTGCTTCGGCACCTTGCCCTCCAGCTCGCGGACGAAGCGCGGGTTGCGCGTCAGCGCGGTGCCGGTGGCCCAGGCCACATGCACGCTGCCGGGCACCTGGCCGACGAACTTGCGCTCCTCGGCCGTTCGCACGTCGACCAGCACGGCCTGACCGGCCTGGACCAGGGCCCAGGCCTCGGGCGGCGTCACGCCACCGGCATAGGCCAGGCCCTCGCGCAAGGCGGCCGCTTGGGCGCGTTCCAGAACGGCGGGCAGGGGGGTGTCGGCGAGCGCAGCGGACATGGCGAGATCTCGGAAAGCCTGGGGGCTTGATGGCGATAGCCGCCAGCTTAGGGAGCCCCCCGCCGGGCGGGAACCAAGCTTTTGGCGCTTGCTTATGCGTGCGGGTTGCAAAGCAGGCCGCCCGGCGCCCGGCGGGGAGCTGGCCTTCATCGCTCGACCACGTCCGGCTGCAGCGGGGCCAGCTTGGCCAGGATCACGTTCTGCACGCGGTAGGGCACGCCATTGCGGTTCAGGGCTTCGTACAGGTTCTCGGCCAGCGCATTGAACTGCGCATTGGTGATGCCCAGGCCGGCATGACTGCTCTTCATGTCGCGACCGCTGTAGCGCTCCGGGCCGCCCAGGGCCTGGCCGAACTGCTCGCGCAGCAGCTGCTTGAGACGCGGGATGTCGGTCTTCGCGAACTGGAAGTTGATGCGGCTGTCGGCCGCGACGATGCCGACGAAGTCATCGATCACCTTGGCGATGGCCGGCGCGCCGCCAAGCTGCTGGTAGAGCGTCGGGGCCGGGGCCGCGGGCTCGGCCCGGGCCGGGAGCAGCGCCGCGGCGCCGAGGGCGAACAGGCCGAGGGCCAGGCCGCGATGGAAGCGGTTCATGGAGTTCTCCTTGAAGGGACGGCAGGAAAGAGGACGACTCAGAAGCCGGCCGTGACGGACAGGTAGTAGCCGTCCTGGGTCTTGGGATTGATCGGGCTGCCGGGGGCGCCCGTGACCAGCGGACCGATGTTGAGATAGGCCAGCACCACGGACAGGTGCTTGTTCGGCGCCCAGCCGAGGAAGACGTCGAAGGCGTCCTTCTCGCGGTCGATCGACAGGTTGCGGGGCTTGCTGCGGTACTCGGCGCCGACCACCCAGTCGCGGGCCAGCAGGTAGGCGGCCGAGGCCTCGAGCTGCGGCTTGTAGCGATCCTCGCGGTCACCGCCGAAGCCAAGCACGCCGAACTGGTTGGCCTTGGTCAGGCGCACCGTGCCGTTGAGCAGCAGGCTCTGCGCGAGGAAGAGCTTGGTGGCCGACACGTAGTAGTCGGTGCCGCGGTTCTTCTTCGCCCCGAGATCGGTCGGCTTGGTCGTGCCCCCCAGGCCGCGGATGCCCTGGTGGTCCTTGAACTGCGCGCCGACGGCAATCTGCGGCAGCCAGCTGTCCTGGTCGTAGACGGCATCGCCGAGCACCTTCAGCTTCACGCCGAAGATGTTCTGGCGCACGGTCACGCCCTGGAGGGCGCCGCCTTCGGTCTCGACCTTGTGCTCGGCATAGGACAGCTCGAAGCGGTCGGCGATGCCCAGGGCCACCCCCGGGCTCTTGACCTGGTAGTCGCCCGAGTCGAAGAAGGTGTAGTGGATGTTGCCGCCGTAGCTGTTGCGGGTGCCGTAGCCGGTGATCAGGGCCCAGGGGGTGAGCCCGCCCCCGCCGGAGCCCTCGAAGGCACTGACCCCGCCGGTCAGCAGCAGCTTGCCCAGGTCAGGCCGGGGCAGGTCCTGCGACAAGGCACCGCCGGTCGCCAGGGTGGTGAGGGAAGCCGCCAGCAGCGGCCTCAGCGAACTCTTGAAACGCATCGTGGAACTCTCGAAGAGAAGGGAGACAAGCCCGGGGCTTGCCTGACGGGCCCGGCCGCCCGCAGGCAAGGCTGCGCCCAGCCCGGGCCTGGACGGCCCGGAACCAGTCGATCCGGGGAGGGAGGAAAGGGCCGGCGCGCGAGGGCGGCCGGCCGGGATCAGTGCGCCAGCGGCTGGCCCGCGGCAGTGGCCCGCGGCACCTCGACCAAGCGACCCGAACGCACGTCGTAGAGGTAGCCGTGGATCGGGATCTCGCGCGCGATCAGCGGGTGCTGGCGGATGCGGGTGACGTCGTCGAGCACCGCCTGCTCGGCGTCGGAAATGGTCAGCCAGCGGATGTAGCGGCCGGCAGACGAGCCGGCGCTGTGCCCCACGTCGTGCCAGCCCTCCGCATCGAGGACCGCGGTGTCGAGGCTCTTCTCCAGCAAGCCGGAGATGATCTCGTCGGTGAACAGCACCATGCCGCAGTCCGTGTGGTGGACGACGAAGTAGGCCTGCGTGCCCAGCAGCTTGTGCGAGATGACCAGGGAGCGGATCGCGTCGTCGCTCGCACGGCCGCCGGCATTGCGGATCACGTGCGCATCGCCCTCGGCCAGGCCGGCGTACTTGGCCGGATCCAGCCGGGCGTCCATGCAGGTCAGCACCGCGAAGCGGCGGGCCGGCGGCAAGGGCAGCGTGGACTTGTCGCCGAAGGTCTCGGCGTACTTCGCGTTGGCGGCAAGGACTTCGTTCAGCAGGGACACGGCAGGCTCCGGAGGCGGCAGGGCGGCACGGGGGCGGAGGAAGCGGGCGAGCTTCCGGCGGAGGAAGGACGGCATGGCGCGGGCGGGGCTCAGACCGCCGCCAGGGCCTGGTCCAGGTCGGCGCGCAGGTCCTCGACATGCTCGATGCCGACCGACAGGCGCACCGCGTCCTCGCTGACGCCGGCCCGGGCCAGTTCCTCGGGCGAGAGCTGGCGGTGCGTGGTCGAGGCCGGATGGGTGGCCAGCGACTTGGCGTCGCCGATGTTCACCAGGCGGGTGAAGAGCTGCAGCGCATCGAGGAAGCGCGCACCGCGTGCGCGGCCCTCGCCGGCCGGGCCCTTCAGTCCGAAGGTCAGCAGGCCCGAGGCCTTGCCGCCGAACTGCTTGCGGACCAGGGCATGGTCGGGGTGATCCTCCAGCCCGGCGTAGTTCACCCAGGCCACCTTCGGATGCTGGCTCAGATGCCGCGCCAGGGCCCCTGCGTTGTCGCTGATGCGGTCCAGGCGCAGGCCCAGGGTCTCGATGCCCTGCAGGATCAGGAAGGCATTGAAGGGCGAGATCGCCGCGCCGATGTTGCGCAGCGGCACGACCCGCGCCCGGCCGATGTAGGCCGCCGGGCCGAGGGCCTCGGTGTAGACCACGCCGTGGTAGCTGGGGTCCGGCTCGTTCAGTCGCTTGAAGCGGGCCTTGTGCTCGGCCCAGGGGAAGGTGCCCGCGTCGACGATCGCGCCGCCCAGGGCATTGCCGTGGCCGCCGAGGTACTTGGTCAGCGAGTGCACGACGATGTCGGCGCCGAAGGCGATCGGCCGGTGCAGGTAGGGCGTCGGCACGGTGTTGTCGACGATCAGCGGCAGGCCGTGGCGGTGGGCCACCTCGGCCACGCGGGCGATGTCGGTCACGTTGCCCTGCGGGTTGCCCAGCGACTCGACGAAGATGGCCTTGGTCTTCGCATCGATCAGGGCCTCGAAGCTTTCCGGCTGGCGGTGGTCGGCGAAGCGGGTCTGGATGCCGTACTGCGGCAGGGTGTGCGCGAACAGGTTCCAGGTGCCGCCGTAGAGCGCGGTGGAAGCGACGATGTTGTCGCCGGCCTCGGCGATCGTCAGGATGGCATAGGTCACGGCCGTCTGGCCCGAAGCCAGCGCCAGCGCGGCGATGCCGCCTTCGAGCGCGGCGACGCGCTGCTCCAGCACATCCTGGGTCGGATTCATGATCCGCGTGTAGATGTTGCCCGGCACCTTCAGGTCGAACAGATCGGCGCCGTGCTGCGCGCTGTCGAAGGCATAGGCCACCGTCTGGTGGATGGGCACCGCGACCGACTTGGTGACCGGATCGGGCGTGTAGCCGGCATGCACCGCGCGGGTGTCGAAGCGCCAGCTCGGATCGTTCTTGCTTTGGGCCATGGTGTGCTCTGAAGGGGTTGACGATGACGCTCAGCGTAGGCGTGCGCCCTGGCGTCGCGAACTGATGAATCGGCATGTCCTCATGGCGGCGCGGCTGTGCCGGGTGTCGATCGCCAGCGGGATGCTGATGCGGGGACAGGCCTGCTGATGCAGCAACGCCAGCGACATCGCGGCAGGCCGGCTTGGGGCGACGGCCGTCGCCTTGGCGTCGCCCAAAGACAACGGCGTCCCGGCCGCGAAGCCGGGACGCCGTCAGGGTCCGGAAGGGGAAGGGGCCGCGCCGGGCGCGGCAGCCGATCGGATGCGGCTCAGACCGCGAAGCGCCACGGCAGGCCGGCAGGCCCCAGCCGTTCCGGCGGGGGCGCGGTGTCCACCCTTGCCGGCTGGCCGAGCACGCGCTGCAGCACGGCCTCCTCGGTCGCCGCAAAGGCCGCGTGACCGCGCGAGCGCGGTCGCGGCAGCGCCAGGGCCTGGTCCAGGCCGAAGCGGCCGTCCTCGATCAGCAGCACGCGGTCGGCCAGGGCCACCGCTTCGGCGACGTCGTGGGTGACCAGCAGGGCCGTGAAGCCATGCTGCTTCCACAGGGATTCGATCAGGCGCTGCATCTCGATCCGGGTCAGGGCATCGAGCGCACCGAGCGGCTCGTCGAGCAGCAGAAGCTTGGGCCGGTGCACCAGGGCACGCGCCAGGGCCACGCGCTGGCGCTGGCCGCCGGAAAGGGCGGCCGGCCAGTCGTGGGCGCGGTCGGCCAGGCCTACCTGGGCCAGGGCCTCGCGCGCGCGCGGGTGGGCATCGGGTCCGTCCAGGCCCAGCAGCACATTGCCGATGACACGCTTCCACGGCAGCAGGCGCGCGTCCTGGAACATCACGCGGATGTCGGGCCCGGCCCCGCCCGCGAGCTGCACGTCGCCGCCATCGGGGCGGTCGAGGCCGGCGATCAGGCGCAGCAGCGTGCTCTTGCCGCAGCCGCTGCGGCCGACGATGGCGACGAACTCGCCGGGCTGGATGGTCAGGTCCAGGCCGTCGAGCACCGGGCGCTGGCTGAACTGCCGGCGCACCCCCGTGATCCGGATGCCCAGGCCGGGGGCCTCGGGCGGCAGGCCGCCCGCCGACGCCGCGACCGGGCCGGCCTGGGGCGTGCGTTCGACGAATCCGAGGGCTGCGCCCTCCAGTTCATTCAGGATCATGGCGTGAGCCTCAGGATGTCGCGCGGTAGCCGGGATGCCAGCGCAGCCACCAGCGCTCGAGGCCCTTGGCCAGCAGGTCGGCCAGCTTGCCGAGCAGCGCGTACAGCAGGATGCCGACCAGCACGACATCGGTCTGCAGGAACTCGCGTGCATTCATCGTCAGGTAGCCGAGCCCGAATGCGCGGACAGGGTCTCGGCGACGATCAGCAGCACCCACATCAGGCCGAGCGAGAAGCGCAGGCCGACCAGCACCGAGGCCACGGCACCCGGCAGGATCACGTGGCGGTAGAGCGCCCAGCCGCGCAGGCCGTAGCTTCGCGCCATCTCGATCAGGCCCGGATCGACCGAGCGGATGCCGTGGAAGGTGTTCAGGTAGACCGGGAAGAACACGCCGATCGCGACCAGGAAGATCTTGGCCGTTTCGTCGATGCCGAACCACAGGATGACGAGCGGGATCAGCGCCAGCGGCGGGATGTTGCGCAGCATCTGCAGCGTGGTGTCGAGCAGGTTCTCGGCCTGGCGTGAACTGCCGTTGAGCAAGCCCAGCAGCAGGCCCAGGCCGCCGCCCAGGGCCAGGCCGGTCAGCGCGCGCTGCGCGCTGATGGCCACATGCTCGGCCAGTTCACCCGAACGCAGCAGGGTCCAGAAGGCCTGGGCCACGGCCAGCGGCTCGGGCAGCACGCGGCTCGACAGCAGGCCGCTGCGCGAGGCCAGGGCCCAGCCCAGCAGGATGCCCAGGGGTACGAGCCAGGGCCGCAGCAGCTTGAAGGCCTCAGATCGCCAGACGTTGGGGGTCGACATGGAGGGGCACTCGCGGCAAGGCAAGCCGCTCGATCAGTTCGAGTCGGTTACCGAAGGGGTCTTCGACGTAGAGGCGGACCTGCGCATCGAGCGCCTGCCGGTCCACCGGCCAGCCGGCGGCCTGCAGGCGTGCGTGCAGCGCGTCGAGCGCATGGACCTGCAGGGCCAGATGGGCCTGCGGTGCGACCCCGGTGTAGGCGCCCTCGCACAGGTCCAGGCGCTGGCTGCCGAGGCGGTAGCGCAGCACGCCGGGCTGGTCCAGGCGCGGATCGCGCCACTCGACCAGGCCCAGCGCCTGCTCGTAGAAGGCGCGGGCCTGGCGGGCCCCGCCCAGCGGGATCGGCAGCTGGACATGGTCCAGCGCCTGGATCTCGGCCGCCATCGCTCAGCTGGCCGCGGCGCGCGGCACGTAGCTGTTGGCCACGATCTCGCCGAACGGCCCCGTCAGCACCTGGCCCGGCAGGGCCTGGGGCCGCTCCAGCGGCAGCAGCGGGAACAGCAGCTCGGCCACGCGATGCACCTCCTCCAGATGCGGATAGCCCGACAGGATGAAGTGCTCGATGCCCAGCGCCGCATATTCCTTCAGGCGCTCGGCGACCTGCTCGGCACTGCCGACCAGGGCGGTGCCGGCCCCCCCGCGCACCAGGCCGACCCCGGCCCAGAGGTTGGGGCTGATCTCCAGGCCCTCGCGCACGTCGGCCGGATTGAAGCGGCCGCCGTGCAGCTCGGCCATGCGGCGTTGGCCGACCGAATCCATGCTGGCGAACTTGGCCTGGGCCGCCGACACCGTGGCCGGGTCGAGGTGGCTGAGCAGCTCGGCAGCGGCCCGCCAGGCCTCGTCCTCGGTCTCGCGGACGATGACATGCAGGCGGACGCCGTAGCTCAGCGTGCGGCCCAGCGCCGCCGCGCGCGCCCGCACATCGGCCAGCTTGGCGGCCACCGCAGCCGGGGGCTCGCCCCAGCTCAGGTAGGTGTCGACCTCGGCCGCGGCCAGGGCATGGCCGGCCTCGGACGAACCGCCGAAGTAGATCGGCGGCCAGGGCCGCTGCAGCGGCGGATACAGCAGCTTGCCGGACCGCACGCCGAGGTGCTCGCCCTCGAAGTCCAGCGGCTCGCCGCGGTGGCTGCGTTCGAGCAGCTCGCGCCAGATCTGGATGAACTCGCGCGACTGGGCGTAGCGCGCGCCGTGGTCGAGGAACTGCCCGTCACCGGCCAGTTCCTCGGCATCGCCCCCGGTGACCAGGTTGACCAGCAGGCGCCCGCCGGACAGGCGATCCAGCGTGGCCGCCATGCGCGCCGACTGCGCCGGGGCCACCAGGCCCGGGCGCAGCGCGACCAGGAATTTCAGGCGGCGGGTCGCATCGATGAGGCTGGCCGCGAGCACCCAGGAGTCCTCGCAGGAGCGGCCGGTCGGCAGCAGCACGCCCTCGAAGCCCAGGCTGTCGGCGGCGATCGCGACCTGCTTGAAGTAATCGAAGGTGGCCGCCCGCGCGCCCTTGGACGTGCCGAGGTAGCGCGAGTCGCCGTGGGTCGGGATGAACCAGAGCAGCTTCATGGTGGGGACGGTGCCGGGCTCAGTGGCCGGCCAGCTTCAGCGGCTGCTTCGGCAGGGCGTCGACGATGCGGATGGGCTTGGGGATCAGCTTGAGCGCGTGGAAGCTGTCGGCGATCTTCTGCTGCTCGGCGGCCACCTCGGGGCTCACCGGCTTCACGCCCAGCGGGTAGTGCGACAGGCTGCGCTCGACGATGGCCGGATCCAGGCCTTGCAGCGGCGCGATGCGCGCAGCCGCCTCCTTCAGGTTGGCCTGCAGCCAGCGGCTCTGCACCTCGATGTCCTCGAACACGGCCTGCAGCACCTGCGGGTGCTTCTCGACGTAGCCGCGCTCGGCCAGGTAGTACTGGAAGTTGTGCGCGACGCCGCGGCCGTCGGTCAGCACGCGGGCCTGCACCTGCAGCTCGGCCGCGGCGAGGAAGGGGTCCCAGATCGCCCAGGCGTCGACCGCACCGCGCTCGAAGGCGGCCCGCGCATCGGCCGGGGCCAGGAACTGCGGCTGCACGTCGCTGTACTGCAGGCCGGCCTTCTCCAGCGCCTTGACCAGCAGGTAGTGGACGTTCGAGCCCTTGTTCAGCGCGATCTTCTTGCCCTTGAGCTCGGCGACGCTCTTGATCGGCGAATCCTTCGGCACGACGATGGCCTCGGCCTGCGGGGCCGGCGGCTCATGGCCCACGTACACAAAGTTCGCGCCGGCGGCCTGGGCCACGATGGGCGGCGCCTCGCCGACGAAACCCAGGTCGATCGAGCCGACGTTCAGGCCCTCCAGCAGCTGCGGGCCGGCCGGGAACTCGACCCAGCGCACGGCCACGCCGAGCGGCTGGAGCTTCTTCTCCAGCGAACCGCTGGCCTTCTGCAGCACCAGCAGGCTGGCGGACTTCTGGAAGCCGATGCGCAGCTCCTTGGGGGCCGTTTGCGCACGGGCCGGGGCGGGGCCGCCGAGGGCGGCCGCGGCCAGCGCAAAGGCCGCGGCCAGCGCGAAGACGCCGCGGCGGCGGAAGGACAGGGGCGCGTGGGAGTCGGACATGGGCATCGTGGGTCGTGGGAGGGGAAGGGCTCAGCGCAACGGGCTCAGCACGGGCGGGGTGCGGGCCGGGGCCCGCAGCGGCTGCAGGGCCTCGTCGAGGCGGACGAGCAGGGCCGGGTCCGGCAGGTAGCCGCCGGCCGCATGCGGCGGCAGCTGGGCTTCGGTCGCGTAGACGGTGTCGAGGATGTGGCGCACCCCGAGGGCGGCCAGCACCGGCCGCAGCGACCAGTCCAGCGCCAGCAGATGGGCCAGGCTGCCGCCGGTGGCCAGGGGCAGCACGGTCTTGCCGCGCAGGCCGTCCTGCGGCAGCAGGTCGAGGAAGACCTTCAGCAGGCCGCTGGCGGACGCCTTGTAGATGGGCGTGGCGATGACGAGCAGATCGGACTCGGCGACCACGCCCAGCGCACGGCGCAGCGGCGCGTCGTCGAGATCACCGGCCAGCAGGGCGGCGGGCGGCAGCTCGCGGATCGGCACGTTGTCGATGCGCAGGGCCCGCGATTCCAGACGGGTCAGCGCCAGCTGCAGGAGCCAGGCCGAGCGTGAACGATTCGAGGGGCTGCCGGACAGGCCGACGATGCGCAGGGGCGGCAGGGAGGAAGACATGGCGCCAGCTTAGGAGCCGGCCCCGCGGCCACCAAGCAAGGCTTTGGCGCTTGCTTATGCGGTTTGCGATGCAGGCTCTCGCACTGAGCCTGCATCAGCAGACGATCAGCGCTGCAGCCCCCAGCGACGCACGGTCAGGCGCTCGATGCTCGCGAAGACCAGGGTCTCGACCGCCAGGCCGATCAGGATCACGGTGGCCAGGCCCGCGAAGACCCGGTCGGTGTAGAGCTCGTTGCGGTTCTGGAAGATGAACCAGCCGAGGCCGCCCTGGCCGGAGGTGGTGCCGAAGACCAGCTCGGCCGCGATCAGCGTGCGCCAGGCGAAGGCCCAGCCGATCTTCAGGCCGGTCAGGAGGGCCGGCAGCGCGGCCGGCACCAGGATCTGCGCGACATAGCGCGGCCCGCGCAGGCCCATGTTGCGGCCGGCCATGCGCAGCGTCTCGGGCACCGACTCGAAGCCGCTCAGCATGTTCAGCGCGAGCGGCCACAGCACCGCGTGCACCAGCACGAAGAGCAGGCTCTTGCTGCCCAGGCCGAACCACAGCAGGGCCAGAGGCAGCAGCGCGATGGCGGGCAGCGGGTTGAACAGGCCGGTCAGGGTCGACAGGACCTCGCGCCCGAAGCGGGAGGACACGGCCAGGCCCGTCAGCGCGAAGGCGGCGACGATGCCCAGCAGGTAGCCCTGCAGCAGCACGGCCAGGGAATGCCCGCCGGCCTTGGCGAGCTCGCCGCGGGCCCAGGCCTCCGCGAAGGCGCGGGCGGTGGCCAGCAGGCTGGGGAAGAGCAGCTCGTTGTCGGCCCAGCGCGCGCCGCCTTCCCACAGCAGGCCCAGCACCAGCAGCACCAGGCCGCGCCGCAGCGGGCCCTGCGCGACCAGGCGCTGCAGCAGGCTGCGCGGCCGGGCCAGCGGGGCCTCGGTGAAGGGGGCCAGCACGTGCTCGCAGTCGGGTCGGCGCGGCGGCTGCAGGGCCGGGGCGCGCAGGCCGTGCGGGTCGAGCGGGATCACGCTCATTGCACCGCCTCCCGCCGCGGTGCCGCCGAGGGTGTCGGCGTGCCGCCCACGGCCTGCAGGGGCTCGAAGAGCAGACGGTGGATGCGGTCGACTGCGGCCTGGAAGGCCGCCTGGCCGCCGCTGTGCAGGCCGAAGTCCTGCGCATCGATCTCGGCCCGTACGCGACCGGGGTGCGGCGACAGCACGACGATTCGGGTGCCGACCATGAGCGCCTCGTCGATGGAATGGGTGACGAACAGCAGCGTGAAGCGCAGCCGGTCCCAGAGGCCGAGCAGTTCCTCCTGCATGCGGCGCCGGGTCAGGGCATCCAGCGCGGCGAAGGGCTCGTCCATCAGCAGGATCTTGGGCTCCATCGCCAGCGCGCGGGCCAGCGCGACGCGCTGCTTCATGCCGCCCGACAGGGTGTGCGGGTGCGCGTCGCCGAAGTCGGTCAGGCCCACCTGCTGCAGGGCATGCTCGACCCGCGCCGCGCGCGTGGCCGCATCCAGACGCCGGCCACGGGCCTGCACGGCCAGCGGGAAGGCGACGTTCTGGCGCACGGTCTTCCAGGGCGGCAGCTGGTCGAATTCCTGGAAGACGACATAGCGGTCCGGCCCCGGGCCGCGCACCGGCTGGCCGTCGAGCACGATCTCGCCTTCGCGCGGCGGCACGAAGCCGGCCACCGCCTTGAGCAGCGAGGACTTGCCGCAACCCGAGGCGCCGAGCAGCACCAGGCGCTCGCCACGGTGCACGTCGAAGCTGATGCGGTGGGTGGCGCGGACGATGCGCTCGGGCGTGGCGTAGTCCAGCGTGACGCCGCGCAGCGCCAGCAGGGGATCGGGCAGCGCCGCCGTCATCTCAGTTGCCGGCCGCGTTGTGGGCGTCGTCGAAGAAGTAGTCGGCGACGCCGGCCGGCTTGTTCTTGATCGCGCCGACGCGGTGCATGAAGTTCGCCAGCGTCAGCGTGTTCTGCGGCGTGAGCTTGAACTGGATCTGCGGGTCGCGCAGCAGCGAGAGCAGCAGCGCACGGTCGATCTTCGCGCCGCTGACGCGCTGGTAGGCGTCGGCGGCCAGCTCGGGCTGGCCCTGCACGAGACGCACGGCGTCCTGCAGCGCGGCGACGAAGGCCTGGTAGGTCTTCGGGTTCTCGCTGCGGAACTTGCGGGTCGCGTAGAGCACGGTGGCCGAGGACGGGCCCCCGAGCACGTCGTAGGAGTTCAGCACCACATGCACCTTGGGGTTGCCGGCCAGGGCCTGCTGCTGGAAGGGCGGGGTGCTGAAGTGGGCGTTGATCTCGGTGCCGCCGCTGATCAGGGCCGCCGTCGCGTCGGGATGCGGCACGGCCACCTGCAGCTTGTCCAGCCGGTTGTAGGCGGCGTCGCCCCAGCGCTGGGCCGAGGCCAGTTGCAGGATGCGCGACTGCACCGACACGCCGACCGCCGGCAGCGCGATGCGGTCGCCGTCGCCGAAGTCCTCGATCGTCCTGACCTTGGGATTGTGGCTCAGCAGGTAGTAGGGGAAGTTGCCGAGCGAGGCCACGCCCTTGACGTCCTGCCGGCCCTTGCTGCGGTCCCACAGCGTCAGCAGCGGGCCGACGCCGGCGCCGGCGATGTCGATCGAGCCGGCCAGCAGCGCGTCGTTGACGGCGGCGCCACCGGAGAGCTGCACCCACTCGACGTCGATCTCCACCCCCAGCTTGCGGCCCTGGGCTTCGATCAGCTTCTGATCCTGGGCCACGTTCAGCAGCAGGTAGACGATGCCGAACTGCTGCGCGATCCGCAGCTTGCCTTCGGCATGGGCCGGCGCGCTGGCGAGCAGGCTGCCCAGGCCGAGGCCGAGGGCGATCAGGGCCGCAGTGCCGCGGCGACGCAGGAAGGGACGCATGGGACGGTCTCGTTCAGGGGAAGGGGCGGGGCAGGCGCGACGCAGGCTCAGAAGGGCCGGTCGCCTTCGATCGTGGTGCGGTGCAGGCGGCGGCGCTGCTCCGGCGGACAGCCGGCGGCCAGGTGCATGACCGAGCGGTTGTCCCAGAACACCATGTCGCCCGGCTGCCAGCGGTGGCGGTAGACGAACTCGGGCCGCGTGCTGTGCGCGAACAGCTCGGCCAGCAGGGCGCGGCTCTCGTCCTCGGGCAGGCCGACGATGCGGGTGGTGAAGTGCTCGCTGACGAAGAGCGCGGCGCGGCCGGTCTCCGGGTGCGTGCGGACGACGGGCTGGCGCACCGGCGGCACGGCGGCCACCTGGGCCTCGCTCAGCTTCGGCCGCCAGGGGCTGCGGGCCCGCAGGGCCTCGTACTTGCACAGGTAGCTGTGCTCGGCCTGGCGACCCGCGACCGCACGCTTGAGCGCGACGGGCAGCGCGGCCCAGGCCAGGTGCTGGTTCGCGAACAGCGTGTCGCCGCCCTCGGCGGGGAGCTCCTGGGCGAGCAGCATCGAGCCGAGGCTGGGCCGCTCCTTGTAGGACAGGTCGGAATGCCAGTAGTGGCCGGCATCGCCCAGGCCGACCGGCTGGCCCTGCTCGACGATGTTGGAGACCACCAGGATCTCCGGATGCCCGGCCAGGCCGAACTGGTGCAGCACATGGATCTGCAGCGGGCCGAAGCGGCGGCTGAAGTCGATCTGCTGCTGCGGCGTCACCGCCTGCTGGCCGCGGAAGACGAGCACATGGTGGTCGAGATGCGCACGGTGCACGGCGCGGAAGGCGTGCTCGGGCAGCGGACGGTCCAGGCGCAGGCCGAGCACCTCGGCACCCAGCGGGGCCTCGAAGGCACGGAAGACCAGGGACGCGTCGACCCCGGTCGTCGGGGGCAGCGGTTCAGCAAGCGCGGACATCGGCACGGACCGCCCCGGCGGGGAGGCAGCTCAGAAAGGAGCGCGACTGTAGGAAGCCACCCCGCGGCGGGGGAAGCGGCGGCTGCGCATGCCGATCTGCGCGCGCCGCATAAGCCCCGCGCCGCCCGCAGCCGCCCGCAGCCGCCCGCAGCCGGCCTCAGGCGTCCTCGACGGTCTGCCACCGGCCGGGCCGCAGCGCGCCGTCGAGCAGGTCCGGCCAGTGGCCCATGCGCAGCGTCTTGGTGCGCAGATAGCCCTGGTTCCCGGGGTGGCTGCCGGCCCGCAGCGGCAGGCGCTCGACCACGGTGATGCCGGCCGCCTGCAGGCCCTGGACCTTGGCCGGGTTGTGGGTCAGCAGACGCACCCGCTGCACGCCCAGCGCACGCAGCAGGTCGGCGGCGGCCGCGTAGTCGCGTGCATCGTCGGGCAGGCCCAGGCGGCGGTTGGCCTCGACGGTGTCGGCGCCCTGGTCCTGCAGCGCGTAGGCGCGAACCTTGTCGACCAGGCCGATGCCGCGGCCTTCCTGCCGCAGGTAGAGGAGCACACCCGCCCCGGCCTCGGCCAAGTGCTGCAGCGCGCGGTGGAGCTGCGGACCGCAGTCGCACTTGAGGCTGCCGAAGGCATCGCCGCTGAGGCATTCGGAATGCAGGCGGACCAGCACCGGCGTGCCGGGGTCCAGCGCGCCCAGGCTGAGCGCCGCATGCTCGCGGCCGCGGGCATCGACGACGGCGTGCAGGCGGAAGCGGCCGGCCGCGGTCGGCAGGTCGCAGCTGGCGCCGCGAACGAAACCGGCTGGCCGGTCGGGCAGGGTGGGCGGGAAGGACAAGGCTGTCGGCATGGGACGGGACACGGGAGACCGGTGCGGCAGCGTGCGCAATCGCTGTGCCGGGCCGGGAGGCGGGCCCGGCAGCTCTTGCGCCCCCGCGAGGGCGGCGGCTGCTGCATCCGCAGCACGCCCTGCGCGCAGGCTGCTGCGCCGGCAGCGGCCGGATGCCGCTTCTATGCATATGCGCGATCGGCGCTTGGCCGCGGGCCGAGCGGCCCCGAGCATGCGGGAACTTGTCATGACCAGTTCCCTCCACCCCAGCCCCCCGAGCCGCCCTGCCCCGCTGCATGCGCGGCTGGGCCAGACGCTGCGCCACCGCATCCTGGACGGCCAGTACGCGCCGGCCTCGCGGCTGCCGTCGGAGCGCGAGCTGATCGCCGACTTCGGCCTGAGCCGCATCACCGTGCGCAAGGCGCTCGACGACCTGCAGCAGGAGGGCCTGATCACCACCGTGCACGGCAAGGGCCGCTTCGTCGCGGCACCGAAGGCCTTCCAGGACCTGCGCGAGCTGCGCGGCCTGGCCGAGGCCCTGGCCCCGCAGGGCCGCCAGCTGCGCAACCGCCTGCTCGGCGCATGGATCGGGCCGGCGCCGGAAGGCATCGCCCAGCGGCTGGGTCTGGCGCCGGGCGCAGCGGTCGGCACGATCCGCCGGCTGCGCATGCTCGACGGCCTGCCGCTGTCGGTCGAGACCAGCCACTTCCCGGCCGCGATCGCCGAGGCGCTGCTGCAGCAGGACCTGGCCGGCCGCGACGTGTTCCGGCTGCTCGAGGACGCGCTCGGCCTGGCGCTCGGCCAGGCCGAGCTGGCGATCGAGGCCACGGCCGCCGACGCCGAGCTCGCCGACGCCCTGGGGCTGGCCGCCGGGGCGCCGCTGCTGCGGATCGAGCGGCTCACGCACGACGCCCAGGGCCGGCCGATCGACTTCGAGCATCTCCACTACCGCAGCGACGGCTTCCAGATCCGGCTGCAGATTCCCAGGAAGGCCCACGCGGCATGAGCATCCCCTCCTCCCCCCCGAGCGAAGCGATCCACGATGTCATCGTGGTCGGCGGCGGCACGGCCGGCCCGATGGCCGCGATCAAGGCCAAGGCGCGCGACCCGCGGCTGCGCGTGCTGCTGCTCGACAAGGCACACGTCAAGCGCAGCGGCGCGATCTCGATGGGCATGGACGGCCTGAACAACGCCGTGCTGCCCGGCCATGCCACGCCCGAGCAGTACACCCGCGAGATCACCCTGGCCAACGAGGGCATCGTCGACCAGTCCACCGTCTACGCCTACGCGGCCCACAGCGCGGCCACGATCGAGCAGCTCGACCGCTGGGGCGTGAAGTTCGAGAAGGACGGCACCGGCGACTACGCCGTGAAGAAGGTCCACCACCTCGGCAGCTACGTGCTGCCGATGCCCGAGGGGCATGACGTGAAGGCGGTGCTCTACCGCCAGCTCAAGCGGGCGCGGGTCGAGATCGGCAACCGCCTGGTCGTCACGCGGGTACTGCTCGATGCGCGGGGCGAGGCCTGCGGCGTGATCGGCTTCGACTGCCGCACGGCCGAAGTCCAGGTGCTGCGCGCGAAGGCGGTGATCCTGTGCTGCGGCGCGGCCGGCCGCCTGGGCCTGCCGGCCTCCGGCTACCTGATGGGCACCTACGAGAACCCGACCAATGCCGGCGACGGCTACGCCATGGCCTTCCACGCGGGCGCGGCGCTGGCCAACCTGGAGTGCTACCAGATCAACCCGCTGATCAAGGACTACAACGGCCCGGCCTGCGCCTACGTCACCGGTCCGCTCGGCGGCTACACCGTCAATGCGCAGGGCCAGCGCTTCATCGAATGCGACTACTGGTCGGGCCAGATGATGCTGGAGTTCTGGCGCGAGCTGCAGGGCGGCCAGGGCCCGGTCTTCCTGAAGATGGACCATCTGGCCGAGGAGACCATCCAGACCATCGAGACCATCCTGCACAGCAACGAGCGGCCGAGCCGCGGCAGCTTCCACGCCGGCCGCGGCACCGACTACCGCCAGCGCATGGTGGAGATGCACATCTCCGAGATCGGCTTCTGCAGCGGCCACAGCGCCTCGGGCGTGGCCGTCAACACGCGGGCCGAGACCACGGTGCCCGGCCTCTATGCGGCCGGCGACCTGGCCGCCGTGCCGCACAACTACATGCTCGGCGCCTTCACCTACGGCTGGTTCGCCGGCGAGGCCGCGGCCGAGCGCGCCCTGGGCCGCGACCTGGCCGTGCCCGATGCCGGGCAGATCGCCCGCGAGCAGGCCCGCATCCTCGCGCCGCTCGCGCGCAGCGAGCGCGGCGGCGGCCTGCCGCCGCTGCAGGTCGAATACAAGCTGCGCCGCTTCGTCAACGACTACCTGCAGCCGCCCAAGGTCACGCGCAAGATGGAACTGGCGCTGGACCGCTTCGCCGAGATCGGCGAGGACCTTGAACGGCTGCATGCCCGCGACCCGCACGAGCTGATGCGCGCCGCCGAGGTGAGCGTCATCCACGACTGCGCGCAGATGGCCGCGCGTGCCTCGCTGTTCCGCACCGAGAGCCGCTGGGGCCTCTACCACCTGCGCGTCGACCACCCCGAGCGCAACGACGCCGACTGGTTCTGCCACACCCACCTGAGCCGTGGCGCGAACGGCGGCTTCGTCCACCGCAAGGTCGCGGTGGAGCCCTACCGCTTCCCCATCGAGGATGCCGAGCGCGACGCCTACGGCCGCCTGCGCATCCCCCAAGCTGCCGCGCCCGCGGCCCAGCCCGCATGAACTTCACCCCCCGCACCATCGACCAGCGCAGCGCCGCGCCCGTCACCATCGACGAAGGCCTGTGCATCGCCGACAAGGGCTGCCGCGTCTGCATCGACGTCTGCCCGATGGACCTGCTGGCCATCGACCCGGCGACGGGCAAGGCCTTCATGAAGTACGACGAGTGCTGGTACTGCATGCCCTGCGCGAAGGACTGCCCGACCGGCGCCGTCCAGGTCGCGATCCCCTACCTGCTGCGCTGAGCCGCCCCTGCCGAAGCCGAGCCCGCCATGTCCCTGCCCCCGGCCCTGGATCCCCGCCTGCACGATGCCGACCCGGTCGTGCGCAGCCTCGCGCTGCGCGAACTGGCCGAGGCGGAGGACGAGGCCCACCTGCCGCAGCTCTGCGCGGCCCTGCACGACCCCGCGCCTGCCGTGCGGCTGGAAGCCGCCCGCGGCCTGACCGCCTGGGAACGGGCCGAGACCGTGCAGGCCCTGATCGGCGCCCTCGACGACCCCGAAGCGGCCGTGCGCGAGGCGGCCGGCCGCAGCCTGGGCGAGTTGCAGGACCCGGCCAGCGCCGACTGGCTGTGGCCGGCCCTGGACCACTCGCAGGCCGCCGTGCGCGCCCAGCTGCTGCAGGCGCTGCGGCCACTGCGCTGCCCCGCGGCCCTGCCGGCGGCGCGCCGTCTGCTGGACGATGCCGCGCCGGCGGTGCGGGCCGCCGCCGTCGAACTGATCGCCTGGCTCAAGCCGCCCGAGGACCTGCCCCGCCTGGCCGGCCTGGCCGGCGCGGACCCGGCCCCCGCCGTGCGGCGGGCCGCGCTGGCGGCGCTGGCCTACGCACCGGCCGAAGCCCCCGGCGTGGACGCCGTGCTGGCGCGCAGCCTGCGGGAAGCGGCCGACTGGACCCTGCGCGAGGCCGCGGCCGCCACCCTGGTGCGGCTGCGTCGGCCGGCCCTTCGGCCCGCCCTGCAGGCGGCGCTGGACGACAGCCACTGGCAGGTGCGGCTGCTGGCCGCGCGCGCCCTGGGCCGCCTGGGCCGCGCCGCCGGACCGGCCCTGCCTGCCCTGGTCGCCCAGCTCGCGCAGCCGGTGCCGAACCTGCGCAAGGAGACGGTGATCGCTCTCGGCGAAGTCGGTGACCCCGCCGCCCGGCCGGCCCTGCTCGGCGTGGCCGACGACCCGGACCCGGACGTGCGCAAGCTCGCGCGGCTGGCGCTGACGACGCTCGACCGGGCCGCTCAGGCGGCCTCGGACACGCCGAAGTAGCGCGCCGCCAGCGCCTCGCGACCGCCGAGCGCGGCCACCGGGCCGCTGCGCTCGGCGCGGCCGCGATCGATGACGGTCACCCGGTGGGCGTGGCGCAGCACGGCCCCCGCGCCCTGTTCCGCCAGCAGCAGGCTCAGGCCCTGCGTGGTGTTCAGGTGGTGCAGCACGGCGACGATCTCGTCGACGACCCGGGCGGCCAGGCCCATCGACAGCTCATCGAGCAGCAGCAGCCGCGGCCGCGCCATCAGCGCACGGCCGATCGCGGCCATCTGCTGCTCGCCGCCCGAGCCCAGGCCCGCCGGACTGCGGCGGCGTTCCCGCAGCCGGGGAAAGAGGGTGTAGACCGCCTCCAGGTCCTGCGCCAGCTCCTCGGCCGAGGCGTCGCGGCCGAGGCCGCCGCAACGCAGGTTGTCCTCGAGGCTCAGGCGCGGGAAGAGCCGCCGGCCCTCCAGCACCGGCACCAGGCCGGCCCGCACGCGCCAGGCCGGCGGCTGGCCGTCCAGGACCTGGCCGTCGAAGTGCACACGGCCTGCGCTGATCGCCCCGCCCTCGGCCGGCAGCAGGCCGGCGATGGCCTTCAGCGCGGTGGACTTGCCGGCGCCGTTCGGGCCGAGCAGCACGTGGACCTCGCCGGGCTGCACGCACAGGCTCAGCGCCTGCAGGGCCTGCACGGCGCCGCCGTAGCGGACCGCCACGGCGTCCAGGGCCAGCCGTGGCGGCGGCGCCTCAGCTCCAGGCATGGAAGGGCGGCTTCACGCCGTTCAGCAGGTGGTTGCCGACGATGGCGTACTTCCAGCGCACCGGGTCGTGCAGGGTGTGGGTGCGGGCATTGCGCCAGTGGCGGTCGAGGTTGTAGCTGCCGGCGGTGGCCCGCGCACCGGCCAGCTCGAAGAGCTTGCTGCTGGTCTCCAGCGCGATCTCGGTGGAGAGCACCTTGGCCTCGGCCACGGCCAGCTGGGCGGCGGCCACGGTCTCGGCATCGGGCGCGGCGACGGCGCGATCGATCGCCAGGCCGGCCCGTTCGAGCAGGGCCTCGCTCGCATGCAGGCGGATCTGCAGGCCGCCGAGGGCATGGACGGTGTGCGGGTCCTGGCTGGCGTGGTCGAGCTGGCTGTCGATCCACGGCCGGCTGCGGGTGCGCACGAAGTCCACCGTGTCGGCCAGCGCATTGCGGGCGATGCCGACGTCGATGGCCGCCTGGATGATCTGGAAGATCGCGCCGTCGGCCGAGGGCGCGGCATAGCCCCGGTAGGCCGGGATCAGGTGGGTGCGCGGCACGCGGACCTGGTCGATCAGCACGGTGCCGCTCAGCGTGGTGCGCTGGCCGAAGGCGCTCCAGTCGTCGATCACCGTCAGGCCTGGCGCGTCGCGGCGGGCCACGGCATACCAGGCGCGACCCTCGGCATCGTTGGCGACGATCGGCACCCAGTGCGCGAGCAGGGCCCCGGTCGAATAGAACTTGCGGCCGCTGACGCGCACATGGTCGGGGCCGTCGTCGACGAAGCGCGTCTCGAACTCGGCCGCGCGCCGCGAGCCGGACTCGGAGAAGGCATTGCCGAGGCGGGCGCCGCCCAGCACCTCGGCGAAGAAGAGGGCCTGCTGGGCCGGGTCCGACACGGTGCGGATGGCCGCCACGATGCCGAGATGGTTCTGCGTGATCTGCGCAATCGAGGGGTCGGCCGCCGCGAGGATGGCGATCACCTCGGCGATCACGGCGTAGGACAGCTCGGGCCCGCCGTGCGCGCGCGGCACGTTCAGCGACCACAGGCCGCTCTGCGAGTAGACGTCGAGCTCCTCGACCGGCCAGCGGCGCTCGCGGTCGCGCTCGGCCGCACCGGGCGCGAAGCGGGCGGCCAGGGCCTGGGCGATCTGCAGGGCCTCGGCCGCGTCGCGGACGACATGGGCCGGCTCGGGACGGCGTGGCAGGGCCGGCACGCCGACCGGCGGCTCGGGGGCCAGGGCGGAGCGGACCGGGGCGGCAGCAGTGGAAGCAGGCAGGGCAGACATGGCAAGGGACAGGGTCGGACGGGACGGGAGGGGTCGGGACAAGGCGTGGCGTGGCGGTGCGGGCGGGCGCCGCTTCAGTCCTCGGCCCGGGTGCGCAGCGGCAGGCCCTTCTCGCGGGCGTAGGCCTCGGCCGAGCGCTCGATCAGCGGCCGCAGCAGCGCCCAGTCCGGCGCGATCCAGTCGGACACCGGCTGCCAGCGCTGGCCGTCCCACTGCTGGAAGGCGACGCGGCCCTCGCCCTCGTGATTGGCCCAGCTGAGCTTGATCGAATGGAAGAGGCCTTCGGCACCGAGCGCGGCGGTGCGCGCCGGGTCGATCTGGAGCTGCTCCAGGCCCCAGCGGAACTCATCGCCGGTGAGCGTGCGGCGGCCGTAGCGGGCCTGCGCGACGCGCAGCGCCTCCACATGCAGGATGCCGTTGAGCACGCCGAGGTTGTGATAGACGCTGCCCACCCGGCGCGGGTCCGACAGATTGCCCAGGCCCTGGTCGTAGAGCGTGCGCTGGATCTCGCGCAGCACCGGGAAGTGCGCGCCGGCGCGCACGGTGCTCAGCGCCACATAGCCCTTGGCCGCGGCCCCGGCGGGGATCACGTCCTCTTCGGAGTTGGACCACACATTGCCCACGATGCGCTCGACCGGGTAGCCGGTCTTCTGCGCGGTCTTCAGCGCCACCGGGTTCATCACGCCCCAGCCGCGCAGCACCACGTGGTCGGGCTGGGCGCGGCGGATCGCCAGCCACTGGGCCTGCTGCTCGTTGCCGGGATGCGGCACCTCGATCTGCTGCAGGCTGAAGCCGTACCGGCGTGCCAGCAGCTCGTAGATCGGCACGGTCTCCTTGCCATAGGGAGAGCCGTGGTAGAGCACGACGATCTTCTTGCCCTTGAGCTTGTCGTGGCCGCCGGCCCGCTGGGCCAGGTAGTTCACGATGCCCGAGGTCTCGCTGTAGGGGTTGAGCAGCAGCGGGAAGGCGTACTTGAAGACGCGGCCGTCGGTGGTGTCGGTGCGGCCGTGGTTCAGCGTGACCAGGGGCACGCGGTCGGCGCTCACGCGGTCGAGCATGGCGTAGGCGATGCCGACCGAGAGCGGGTTCCAGGCGGCGATGCCGGGACGCTGCTTCAGGCGTTCGTAGACCTCGATGCCGCGCTCGACCTCGTACTGGGTCTCGCCTTCCGCCCAGGTCAGTCGCACGCCGCCGACGCCGCCGTCGCGGCGGTTGACCAGGTTCAGGTAGTCGATGAAGCCGCCGAAGAAGCCGCTGCCGCCGGCCGCGTAGGGCCCGACGCGGTAGCTCTGCAGGGGGAAGAACTGTTCGGCCGCCGGCGCGAGCGCAGGGACGGCAAGGGCCAGCGCCAGCGTGGCGCGACGAAGCAGGGGCAGGAGGGCCATGACAGGGTCAGGAGGCAGGAGGAAGAGGAAGGGACCGCCGGGGCGATGACGCCCGCTCAGCGGGGCAGCGGCCGGCGGCGACGCGGCCCTCGCAGGCGCAGCGCGGCCAGGCCCTGCGGCTGGCGGATCAGCACGACGAGGATCAGCAGGCCCAGCAGGACGCGCAGGGCGATGTCGAGCCGGCCGGGATCGACGGCCTCGCCCAGCACGGCCGCGCCCAGGCGCGAGAGCAGCAGCGGCAGCAGCACGAAGAAGGCGGCCCCCAGGAAGGCGCCGCGCAGCGTGGCCAGGCCGCCGATCAGCACGATGAAGAGGATCTGCAGCGAGCGGTCCAGGTTGAAGCCGGCCGGCTCGACGATGCGCAGGTAGACCAGGGCCCACAGCACACCGGCCAGGCCGATCACGAAGGACGCGATCGCGAAGACCTGCAGCTTGCGCAGGCCGACGGGCACGCCGATCACGCGGGCGGCCAGTTCGTGGTCGCGCAGGGCGATCAGCTGGCGGCCGGCCGAGGTGTGCAGCAGCCGGGCCACGCCGCCGAGCAGCAGCAGCACCAGGCCGAGCGCGAACAGGTAGCGCGCCGCGGGCGTGTCCAGCGTCCAGGGGCCGAGCTGCAGCGGCGGCGCAGGCACGACGCCGGAGGGCTGGTCCAGGCTGAACACACCGTGGCGCGTCAGCGCCCAGGGCACCGCGAACTGCAAGGCGAGCGAGGCCACCAGCAGCTCCAGGCCGCGCAGGCGCAGGCTGGGCAGGCCGGCGAGCAGGCCCAGGGCGGCGGCCGCCAGGCCGGCCCCCAGCAACACCGCCGGCAGGGGCAGGCCCGGCCAGCGCAGCAGCAGGTTCAGGGCGGCATAGGCCCCGACCGCCATCAGCGCCGCGCTGCCCAGCGAGAGCTGGCCGGCATGGCCGCTGAGCAGGTTCAGGCCCAGGCCGGCCAGGGCCAGGGCCAGGCCCGGCAGCAGCAGGGCCTCGATCAGGTAAGGCGGGGCCAGCAGCGGCAGGGCCAGCAGCGTCAGCCCGCCCAGGCCGGCCAGCAGGCTGCCGGGCCGGTCCGCGGGAAGCAGGCGGGCGGCCATCAGACGCGCTCCACCCGGGTCGAGCCGAACAGGCCCTGCGGCCGCAGCAAGAGCACGCCCAGCGCCGCGGCGTAGGCGAACCAACCCTCCAGGCCGCTGCCCAGCACGGGCCCGAGGTAGACCTCGGCCAGCTTCTCCAGCGCGCCGACCAGCAGACCGCCGACGACCGCGCCGGCCAGCGAATCGAAGCCGCCGATCACCAGCACCGGCAAGGCCTTCAGCACGACGAGCGAGAGCGAGAACTGCACGCCGAGCCGCGCCCCCCACAGCAGGCCGGCCACCAGGGCGATCGCCCCGGCCACGGCCCAGACCAGGGCCGCCAGCCGCGGCAGGCGCAGGCCGATGGCCTCGGCGGCGTAGGGATCGTCGGCCACCGCGCGGAAGGCCAGCCCGAGACGGGTGGCGTGGAAGAGCAGCAGCAGGAGCAGCACCAGGCTGCCGGCGACCGCAGCGGCCACCAGGTCCAGGCGCGAAAGGAGCAGGCCGAAGGCCTCGATCGGCCGGTCCTCGACGCCGAGGTCGAGGGCATGGACCTCGGTGCCCCAGGCCAGCTGGGCGGCACCTTCGAGCACCCAGGCCACGCCCAGGGTGGCGAGGAAGAGGGTGAGCGGAGGCTGGTGCGCGAGCGGGCGCAGCACGAGACGCTCGATCGCCAGGCCCAGCGACAGCATCAGGACCAGGGTGAGCGCAAAGGCCAGCGCGGGCGAGAGGCCGCGCTCGACCAGCGAGACATAGCTCAGCGCCGCCAGCAGCACCTGCGCTCCCTGGGCGAAGTTCAGCACGCCCGAGGCCTTGTAGATCAGCACGAAGCCCAGGGCGACGAGCGCATACATCACGCCCGACAGCAGGCCGCCCAGCAGCACCTCGGCCAGGAAGAGGAGCTCGCCGTTCATGCCGGACCTCCGCCCAGGTAGGCGGCCACCACGGCGGGGTCCTGGCGCACAGCCTCGGGGGCCCCGCTGGCGATGACGCGGCCCCGGTCCAGCACCGTCAGGCGGTCGGCCAGGGCGAGCACCCAGGCCAGGTCATGCTCGATCAGCAGCACGCCGAAGCCCTCGCGGGCGCGGGCCTCGCGGATCAGCGCGGCCAGGGCCGGCTTCTCCTCGGCCGGCACGCCGGCCAGCGGCTCGTCCAGCAGCAGCAGGCGGGGCCGCGCGATCAGGGCGCGGGCCAGTTCGACGCGCTTCTTCAGGCCGTAGGGCAGGGTCGCCACCGGCCGGTCGGCCACCTCGGCCAGGCCCAGCTGCTGGATCAGCGCCTCGGTCAGCTGCCGGGCCTCGGCGGCCTCGCGGCGCGCGCGCGCCAGGCCGAGCCACTGCGCGAAGAGGCCGGCGCGCTCGGCCGCGACACGGCCCAGCGCGATGTTGGCGCGCAGGTCCAGGCCGGGAAAGAGCGCCAGGTTCTGGAAGCTGCGCGCGACACCGAGGCGCGCCAGGCGCGCGGTGGGCACCCGCCGGAAGCGCTGGCCGCCGAGCTGCACGCGGCCTGCGCTGGGGCGGTAGAGGCCGCTGATGATGTTCAGGAGCGAACTCTTGCCGGCGCCGTTGGGGCCGATCAGGGCGTGGATCTCGCCGGGCTGCACCGCCAGGTCCACCCCTTCAAGGACCTGCAGGCCGCCGAAGCGCAGGCCGATGCCCTGCAGGGCCAGCACCGGCTCGACCGCAGCACGGCGGGCGACGGCGTCGCTGCGCTCCCCGCGCGGCACCGCGGGGGACCAGGCCAGGGGCAGGCTCATCGAAAGAGCCTCAGGCCGGCTGGGCGATGCCGACGGCGGCGGTGGCCGCCTGGGCGGCCTCCAGCTCGCGGACCAGCGGCAGCACCTTGGCCCCGAAGTACTCGACCTCCTCGATGAAATGCAGGAAGCCGGTCAGCACGAGGTCGACGCCGACCGCCTTGAGCGCCAGGATGCGCTCGGCGATCTGGCGCGGCGTGCCGATCAGATTGGTGCGGAAGCCGTCGTTGTACTGGACCAGGTCCTCGAAGGTGGAGCGGGCCCAGTTGCCCTCGCCTTCGGGCGAGGCCTTGCCAGCCTGGGTGACCGCTTCGCCGAAGGCCTTCACGGCATCCACATGGGCATGCTTGAGGATGTCGGCCAGCACCGCCTGGGCCTCTTCCTCGGTGTCGCGGGCGATCACGAAGGCGTTCACGCCGATCCGCACGCGGTGGCCGTTGGCCTGGGCCTTGGCCTGGATGTCGTCGATCTGGCGCTTGAGCTCCTCCGGCGTGTTGCCGTTGGTGAAGTACCAGTCCGAGACGGTGGCCGCGTTGTCGCGGGCGGCCCGCGAGCTGCCCCCCTGGAAGATCTCCGGATGCGGCTGCTGCAGCGGCTTGGGGCTCAGGGTGTAGTCGGTGAAGCGGTAGAAGTCGCCGCGGAAGCTGAACTTGTCCTGGGTCCAGATGCCCTTGAGGGCCTGGATGAATTCGCGCGAGCGGCGGTAGCGCTCGTCATGCTCCAGCCAGTGCTCGCCGATCGCGGTGAACTCGCCCTTGAACCAGCCGCTGACGACGTTGATGCCGATGCGGCCGCCGGAGATGTGGTCGATGGTCGCGATCTGCTTGGCGACCACGGCGGGATGCCAGGGGCCGGGCAGCAGGGCCGCCAGCACCTTGAGCCGGGTCGTCGCATGCAGCAGGGCCTGGCTGAAGGACACCGATTCATGCTGGTATTCGGCGCCATAGCCGGCGGTGAATCGGATCTGGGTGAGCGCGTACTCGAAGCCCGCACGCTCGGCGGTCTGGGCCAGCTGCTGGTTGTAGGCCAGGCCCCAGTCGGTACGCTGCGGGAGGGTGCTGACGACCAGGCCGCCGCTGACATTGGGGACCCAGTAGGCGAACTTCAGCGCATCGCGCTGCGGGGCAAGGGGCTGAACCATCGGGGAGCTCCGGCAGGGAATTCGGGACCAATCGGGAAGGCGGGCCGGGCAGGCGCCGCCCGGGTTTCAGCGCAATGCGCATGCCGCGGGCCGGACTTTCGAGAAATCAAGCACTTGCGAAGGGCCGGCGGCCAGGACTGCCCGGTCGCGCCCGGCTGGCTGCGGATGCTTTGCTGCTGGGGCAGCAACCGTTCAGTCTCCGCAGGCCCTTGCGTGCTTTTCTTGGGCGGCCGTGAAAACCATCTGCGGAAGCCCTTGCGGCTTATGCCGAAAGGGTTCTCGTGCTGCTGCATCAGCAGATCCAGCACATCGCTGGGCCGGTCTCCAGCATGTTTTCGCGGGTTTTCCGGCCCAGACCGCCGAAAACCCCATGGCACGGCATCTGCGGATTCCCGAGCGATTGCCCGGGGTTTCGCCTGCAGCGGCGACCCCGATCGATTCCATGAGCTTCCTGCCCGGCCGGCCCCGGGTCGGGGCCCGTGACCCCGCCCTGCCCGACCGCGGCCTCCGGCCCGGTCCGACCGCCTGAAAGGACGATCCATGACCCATCCTGTTTCCGACCCCCGCCCCGCCGCGGCGGCGCCAGCCGCCGTCGGCGTGCCCGGCCCGGCGCTGCCGGCCGCCCCCGCCCACGTGATCCGCAGCGAGGCCGAGGCCCTCGACGTGGCCCGCCGCCTGGCCGCCGAGTTCGCCCGCGACGCCGCGCTGCGCGACCGCGAGCGCCGCCTGCCGCGTGCCGAGCTCGACGCCTTCTCGCAGAGCGGCCTGTGGGGCATCACCGTGCCCAAGGCCTACGGGGGCGCGGGCGTGTCCTACCGCACGCTGGGCGAGGTCATCCGCATCATCTCGGCGGTCGACCCCTCGCTGGGGCAGCTGCCGCAGAACCATCTGGTCATCGTCGAGCACATCGCGCTCGACGGCAGCGAGGCGCAGAAGCGCTTCTTCTTCGACCTGGTGCTGCGCGGGGTGCGCTTCGGCAATGCCTTCTCCGAACGCAGCAGCCGCACGGTGGCCGACTTCCAGACCCGCTTCGCCGCCGACGGCGAGGGCTATGTGGTCAACGGCACCAAGTTCTTCTCGACCGGTGCGCTGCTCGCGCACTGGGTGCCGATCGTCACCGTGAACGCCGAGGGCCTGCCGCATCTGGCCCTGGTGCCGCGGGATGCGGCCGGGCTGACGGTGGTCAACGACTGGTCGAGCTTCGGCCAGCGCACGACGGCCAGCGGCACGGTGCTGATCGACAACGTGCGCCTGCCGGCCGAGCACCTGGTGCCGATCTTCCAGGCCTTCGTGCGGCCGACGGTGGCGGGCCCGGTCTCGCAGTTCATCCAGGCCGCGGTGGATGCCGGGATCGCGCGCGGCACCATCGACGAGACCCTGCAGTACGTGCGCGAGCATGCGCGGCCCTGGATCGACGACAGCGGCTCGACCTCGGCCACGCAGGATGTCTACACGCTGCAGCAGGTCGGCGACCTCAAGCTGCGCCTGCACGCGGCCGAGGCCCTGCTGGATCGCAGCGCCGAGGCCATCCAGCAGGCCGCGGAGGCGGCGGACGAGGCCCGCGTGGCCGCCGCCTCGATCGCGGTGGCCGAGGCCAAGGTGCTGACCACGGAGATCGCGCTGCAGGCGGCCAACAAGCTCTTCGAGCTGGCCGGCACGCGCGCGACGCTCGAGGAATACAACCTCGACCGCCACTGGCGCAATGCCCGCACCCACACCCTGCACGACCCGGTGCGCTGGAAGTTCCGCCACATCGGCGAGTACTACCTGAACGGCAAGAACCCGCCGCGTCATCCCTGGCTGTGAGGCCGTCGCCCCCCGCGCACGATCCCGCGCCGGGGGCTGCAAGGGGTCGGCTGCGGCGCGGTTACAGCGCTTACGCCGACCCCGTGCATCGAATATCGATGGAGCGAACGGTCGATTCCCGGCTGACAGCCGCCTGATGAGAATCGCCCGCCCGCCGCCTGAATCCTCCCGTCCGCCCCGCGCCCCACCATGACCGCCCCCCTGGCCCCTCCCTCCGCCCCCGTGGCCGATGCGGGGACCCACCGTGCCCGCCCCCTGCAGATCGCCGACGCGCTGGCCCAGCAACTTGCGCTGACGGTGGTCGAGCGCGACCAGCGCGGCGGCACGCCCAAGGCCGAGCGCGATGCGCTGCGGGCCAGCGGCCTGCTGACCCTGAGCATCCCGGTGCGCCTGGGCGGCTGGGGCGCGAGCTGGAGCGAGACGCTGGAGGTGGTCCGCCACCTGGCGCGGGTCGACAGCTCGATCGCCCACGTCTTCGGCTTCCACCACTTGATGCTGGCCACCGTGCGCCTGTTCGGCCAGCCGGCCCAGTGGGAGCCCTGGCTCGCGCAGACCGCACGCCACGCCTGGTTCTGGGGCAATGCCCTGAATCCTCTGGACGAGCGGACCGTGGCCAGCGCCCGCGGCGACTGGCTGGAGTTCAGCGGCCAGAAGAGCTTCTGCTCCGGGGCGCTGGACTCGGAGATGCTGATCGTCTCGGCCCATGCCGCGGCCGACAGCCGCCTGCTGGTGGCCGCGCTGCCGACCGGCCGGCAGGGCATCCACCTGTCGCCGGACTGGAACAACATCGGCCAGCGCCAGACCGACAGCGGCAGCGTGACCTTCGAGAAGGTCCGGGTCGAGCCGCACGAGCTGCTGAGCGACCCCGGCCCGCTCTCGACGCCCTACGCCTGCCTGCGGCCGCTGCTCGCCCAGCTGGTGCTGAGCCACATCTACCTCGGCATCGCCGAGGGTGCGTTCGCGGACGCGCGCCACTACACGCTGAACGAGGCCCGCCCCTGGCATCTGGCCGGGGTGGAGCGGGCCGCCGACGATCCCTATGTGCTCGGCCAGTACGGCAGCTTCTGGGTCGGCCTGGAAGGCGCACGCCTGCTGGGCGAGCGTGCGGCCGAACGCTTCGACGCCGCCTGGGAGCGCGGCCCCACCCTCAGCGCGGCGGACCGTGCCACCTTGGCCGTGGCCGTGGCCACGGCCAAGGTGGCGGCCAGCGAAACCGGGCTGGAGCTGTGCGGGCGCATGTTCGAGGTGGCCGGGGCGCGGGCGACCCACGGCGGCCTGCGCCTGGACCGCCATTGGCGCAACCTGCGCACCCACACCCTGCACGATCCGGTGGCCTACAAGCTGCGGGAGCTGGGCGCCTGGGCGCTGCAGGACCATCCCCCCGTGCCGAGCTTCTATTCATGAGTCCAAGTCCCGCCACGCCCCTGGTGCTCGATCCCGTGCTGGAGCAGCGGCCGCCGCTGCTCGGCGGAGCGGCGCGCCGCCTGAGCCTGCCGCCGCGCCGCGCGGGTGCCCAGGTCTTCGCCGACCCGCAATCCATCGCCCTGCTCAAGCGCGTGCAGCGGGTCGCCCCGAGCGAGGCCAATGTGCTGGTGCTCGGCGAGACCGGCACCGGCAAGGAGTGGATCGCCCGCCATGTGCACGACCTCAGCCACCGCCGCCACGGCCCCTTCGTCGCGGTGAACTGCGGGGCCTTCTCGGAAAGCCTGGTCGAGAGCGAGCTCTTCGGGCATGAGAAGGGCGCCTTCACCGGCGCCTTCGGGGCCAAGGCCGGCTGGTTCGAGGCGGCCAACGGCGGCACCCTCTTCCTCGACGAGATCGGCGACCTGCCGCTGTCCATCCAGGTCAAGCTGCTGCGCGTGCTGCAGGAGCGCGAGGTGGTGCGGCTGGGTGCGCGCAAGAGCGTGCCGATCGACGTGCGCCTGATTGCCGCCACCCATGTGCGGCTGGAGGAAGCCGTGGCCGCCGGGCGCTTCCGCGAGGACTTGTTCTACCGCCTGCACGTGGTCCACCTCGCGCTGCCGACCCTGCGCGAGCGGCCGGGCGACATCCTGCCGCTGGCCCGCCACTTCATCGAAAGCTACCGCGAGCGCCTGGGCTACGAGGCGGTGCGCCTGGAGCCTGCGGCCGAGCGGCGCCTGCTGGAGCACCCCTGGCCCGGCAACATCCGCGAGCTGGAGAACGTGATCCACCACGCGCTGCTGATCGGCCGCGGCGGCACGCTGCGCGCCGAGGACCTGCAGCTCTCCGAGCTGCAGCTCAGCCGGCGGATGGCCCGGGACCCGGGCCCCGCGCAGGCCTCGATGCAGGGGCTGGAAGACGCGCTGCGACGGCTGTTCAACGAACCGCAGGAGCGGCTGTTCGAGCGCATCGAGGACAGCGTGATGAAGACCGCCTTCGAGTTCTGCCACCGCAACCAGGTGCAGGCGGCGCGGCTGCTGGGCATCAGCCGCAACATCCTGCGCGCCCGCCTGATCCGGGGGCGGGAGATCAGCGCGGCGAAGTGAGCCCGTCGCTCGCGGCCAGCCGCGCCTGCACGGCCGCCGGCAAGCCGGCGGGCACGGCGGCCGTCGGGCCGGCCGGATCGGCACGCAGCGCGTGCAGCAGCCGGTCCAGCGCGTCCGGCTGCGGCAGCACCGGGCCGAAGAAGCGCGGTCGGTCGCCCTGCAGCACGAGCAGGCTCGGGAAGGTCTCGATGTCGAGGTCGCCGAGGTGGTCGGCCTCGTCCTCGACGTCCAGCCAGTGGAAGCTCAGGCCGGGCGCGGACCGGCGGGCGGCAAAGCCGGGCTGGTAAGCCTCGCAGACGCGGCACCAGGCCGCGCAGAGACAGATGACGCGCCAGGCCGGCGCGGAGCCCTCGGGCCGCACGACGACCCGGCCTCAGAAGGGGATGTCGTCTTCCAGGTCGTCGAAGCTGCTGGCGGCCGGCTTGGGCGCGGGGGCCGGGCGCGGCGCGGGCGCGCGGGCGGCCGGGGCGCGGGCCGGGCGGTCCTCGTCGCCGCCGCCATAGCCACTGCCGCCGCCGCGGCTGTAGCCGCTCCCGCCGCCTTCGTCGCCGCCGCCTTCACGACCCCCGAGCAGCTGCATGGTCTCGCCGACGATCTCGGTGGTGTAGCGGTCGTTGCCGTCCTTGTCCTGCCACTTGCGGGTCTTGAGGCGGCCTTCGATGTAGACCGGGCGGCCCTTCTTCAGGTACTCACCGGCGATCTCGCCGAGCCGGTCGTAGAGCACGACCGAATGCCATTCGGTTTCCTCGACGCGCTCGCCGGACTGCTTGTCCTTCCAGTTGCGCGTGGTGGCGATGCGCAGGTTGGCCACGGCGGAACCGCTGGGCGTGTAGCGCACCTCGGGGTCGCGGCCGAGGTTGCCGAGGACGATGACTTTGTTGACGGAGGCCATGGCGCAGATCCAGCGAGCTTGAAAACGAAGCACCCGCGCAGTCGACAGGGACGGGGCGCGGGCGGATGCTTGATGATAAGTCGGGCCGGTCGGCCGCCGCCCCCCGCAGGGGCGGCCCGGGCGGGGCGGCGGGCCGGCACGGTCCGCAAGGGACACTCGGGCCTTTCCCGCGTCCGCTGCCCGCCGTGCCCTCCCCTGCCGCCTCCGCCCCCTCCCTCGCTGCACCTGCCCTGGCGGCCATCCTGCACGAGGTCTTCGGCTACCCGGCCTTCCGCGGGCCGCAGGCGGAGATCGTGGCCCATGCCGCGGCCGGCGGCGACGGCCTGGTGCTCATGCCCACCGGCGGCGGCAAGAGCCTGTGCTACCAGATCCCGGCCATCGCCCGGCACCGCGCGGGCCTGGGCGTGACGATCGTGGTGAGCCCGCTGATCGCGCTGATGCACGACCAGGTGGGCGCGCTGGACGAGGCCGGCGTGCCGGCCGCCTTCCTGAACTCCACCCTGGACGGCGCCGAGGCCGCACGCATCGAGCGGGCCATGCTGGCCGGCGAGCTGGTGCTGGTCTACGTGGCGCCGGAGCGCCTCTCGACGCCGCGCATGCAGGCCCAGCTCGACGCGATGGCCGCGGCCGGGCGCCTGTCGCTGTTCGCGATCGACGAGGCGCACTGCGTGAGCCAGTGGGGCCACGACTTCCGCGAGGACTACCTGGCCCTGTCGATGCTGGCCGAGCGCCATCCCGGCGTGCCGCGGCTGGCGCTCACCGCCACGGCCGACGCCCACACCCGGGCCGACATCCTGGAACGCCTGGCGCTGCAGGACGCCCGGGTCTTCCTGAGCAGCTTCGACCGGCCGAACATCGCCTACCGCGTGGTCGAGAAGGACGAGCCGCGCCGGCAGCTGCTGGCCTGGCTGCGCGCCGAGCACGAGGGCGAGGCCGGCATCGTCTACTGCCAGAGCCGCAAGAAGGTGGAGGACACCGCGGCCTGGCTCAGCGCCGAGGGCATCCCCGCCCTGCCCTACCACGCCGGCCTGGACGCCGGCCTGCGCCAGCGCCACCAGGACCGCTTCCTGCGCGAGGAGGGCCTGGTGATGGTGGCGACCGTGGCCTTCGGCATGGGCATCGACAAGCCGGACGTGCGCTTCGTCGCCCACCTGGACCTGCCCAAGAACATCGAAGCCTATTACCAGGAGACCGGCCGCGGCGGCCGCGACGGCGAGCCGGCCGAAGCCTGGATGGCCTACGGCCTGGCCGATGTGGTGCAGCAGCGCCGCATGATCGACGAAGGCCCGGCCGACGAGACCTTCAAGCGCCTGCAGCGCGACAAGCTGGACGCCCTGCTGGCCCTGGCCGAGGCCACCGACTGCCGCCGCGTGCGCCTGCTGCGCTATTTCGACGAAGGCAGCACGCCCTGCCAGCCCGGGCTGCAGCAGCTCTGCGACAACTGCCGCCAGCCGCCCGCCACCTGGGACGGCACGGAGGCCGCGCGCAAGCTGCTCAGCACCCTGCTGCGCATCCAGCAGCATGCGCGCGACACCGGCCGCGGCGCCCGCGCCTACGGCGCCGGGCATGTGATCGACATCCTGCGCGGCAAGCGCAGCGACAAGGTCGCCCAGACCGGCCACGAGCAGCTCAGCACCTGGGCCATCGGCGCCGACCTGGCCGAGACCCAGTGGCGCAGCGTGCTGCGCCAGCTCATCGCCCTGGGCCATGTCCTGGTCGAGGGCGAGTACCAGACCCTGGCCCCCAGCGAAAGCGCCCGCGCCGTGCTGCGCGGCGAGGTGGCCCTGCACCTGCGCCAGGCCGCCGAAGCCGTGCGCGGCCGGCCCAAGGCCGGCGGCGGCGGCGCCCGCCGCACCGCCCTGCCCCCTGTCGACCTGGACGCCGCCGGCCGCGAGCGCCTGGCGGCCCTGAAGGCCTGGCGCGGCGAGGTGGCCCGCGAGCACAACCTGCCGGCCTACATCGTCTTCAACGACGCCACCCTGCTCGACATGGCCCGCCGCGCGCCGGCCACCCTGGACGAGCTGGCCGAGGTGCACGGCGTCGGCGCCAAGAAGCTGGAAGCCTACGGCCGCGAGCTGATCCGCGTGCTGGACGCGGCGGCGGGCGGCTGAGGCCGCAGCCACCGCGGGGGCTCAGCGCGCCGGCAGCCAGAGCTCGAACACCCCGGCCGTGCCACCGGGCAGGGTCACGGTGCGCAGGGCCGGCCGGCCGAGGCCTCGGGCCAGGGCGGCCCGGACCGTTTCGGCCTGCTCGATGTCGCCCCCGCTGGGCAGGATCAGGGTGGGCTCGCGCCAGGCGATGCGTGCATCCAGCACCAGGGTCTGCACGCCGGGCAGCCAAAGGGACGGCCTCTCGGCCCCGGGGGCCGCTGCCGCGTCTGCGGCCAGGGCCAGCCGCAGGGCCTCGGCCTGCCGCCGGCCAGCCTCGTCGGCCACCTGCAGGTAGACCGTGGCCTCGGGCCCGCCCGGCAGCCGGGGGCTCGGGGCCACCGGCTGCGGCTGCGCGCGACCCTGGGCATAGGCGACATTCGGCTCGCCCGCCCAGCCCCTCAGCGGCGGGCGGGTGAAGGGCCAGTCCAGGGTGCGGCACAGGGCATGGCCGCCGCCGACCTGCAGGGTGTCGCGCCAGGCCTGGCGGCAGGCGGCGACCGCCGGGTCGACGGGCGCCGCGCACAGGGCGCGGATGCGGGCCTGCAGGCGCGCAGCCTCCGGTCGCGGCAGCTCGCCGGCGGTCGCCGCATCCCAAAGCTGTACGAAGCCCTGGGCCGCTTCGGCATCCAGCTGGCAGCTCGGGGCCGCATGCAGCAGCCGGTGGTTCTCGGCCAGCCGATCGAGCAGCTGCTGCTCGGCCGCCGTGGGCCCGGCGGGCCGGGCGGCCGGGGGCGGGGCCGACGGGGTGAGCCAGCCGATCAGGCCCGTCAGCAGGCCGGCTCCGAGCACGCCGCCCGCGGCCAGCCGGGCCGAGGCCCGCCAGGGCGACGGGCCACCCGGGGTCGCGGCTTCGGGGGCAGCCGGCACCGGCGGCACCGGGAAGGCGATCGGCGTGCTGGGCGGGGCCGGGCGCTCCAGGCGCCCGTCCAGCGGCGGGGGATCGGCCAGCGGCGGGACCGGTTGCGCCCAGCCCGGCACGGCAGCCAGCCAGTCCGGGCGAAGGGCCTGTGCGAGGTCCAGACCCAGGCGCTGGTAGGCCTCCCACTGGGCTTCGGCGAAGAACTGGTCGCCGGTGGTCTCCTGGGGGAAGCTGGGGTTCTCGCTGGCATAGCCGAGCAGGGCCAGGTCCAGGCCCGGATGCAGGGCCGGCTTCAGCACGAGCAGGGTGCCGACCTTCTTCGGTCCGGCCTGGCTGCTGCCGTAGACGATGCGGGCCATCAGCAGGCCGCGCTCGGTGCCGCGGTCGGCCAGCTCACGGGGTGACAGCAGCTCCAGCGCGCTGTCGGCCGGCAGCCCGGCGAGGGCACGACGGGCCTGGGCCCGGTCGTAGAAGGCGATGTCGGCATCGAAGTCGATGCGCGCCTTGCGGACCATGTTCTGCAGGTCCTCGTAGGCATAGCGTGGATCGGCCCCGGCATCGACCAGCACGATCACGTCGAGCTGCCGCTTCAGCAGCGGGTAGACGCCGGTGTTCTCGAAGTGGCCGCCGTCGCTCAGGTACCAGCGCAAGCCCGAGGGCCCGTGGAAGCTGGCGAGGGCCTCCTGCAGGAGAAGCCGCCACTTCGGGAAACGGCCCCCGGCACGGGGCGGGGTCCCGGCGGACACGGCCCCCGGCGGCGGGCGGCGCCACACCCCGAGCCGCGCCCCCAACAGGAAGAGCAGCAGGGCCCAACCGCGGCTGGTTAGCGCGCCGGCACCGGGCGCAGCGGCGGCCCCGGAGATGGCCACCCAGTGGCCGAGGGTGTCGGCCTCGGGGCAGAGGGTTTCGCCCTGCAGCTCGCGCAGCGGCCAGGCGATGGGGGGCTCGGCGCCCAGTTCGTGATGGAGCGCACTGACGCTGAACATCAGGCCCTTGCGGTCGGCATTCCAGCGCTTGTCGTCGACGGTCTGGTTCAGGCAGGTGTTGACGAGATGGATCGGCAGCCCGGGCGGGCGGCGGCCGCTGACCAGCCAGCCGTCGTCCCCGGCCAGCACCTGATCGACCGGCGCCACCTGCTCGCCCAGCAGCGAGCCCAGGCAGGTCGAGGCCGGGGTGTGCTGCGGCTGCGCGGCAGCGTCGGCTCCGGGCGCCTGCTGCGCCTCGGCCCAGGCGGTGTCGAAGCGCCGCGGGTTGCCGACCGCCAGGAAGGCCCGCACCAGGCGGTCGCGGTAGAAGGCGTGCAGGGAGATGGCGTTCGGCGTGTCCTCATGCCCTGCGGTGATGCCCACCCACAGCCAGGCGGTCGCGGCCACCGCCAGGCAGCGCAGCACCGCGGTCTCGTCCGCGTCCAGGCCCGGCCCGGACAGCCAGGGCAGCGCAGGCCCGGCCTCGATCCAGGCCTGCAGGGCCGTCATCCACAGCAGCAGCAGCAGGGCGCCGGCCAGCAGGCCGACGACGTTGAGCAGGCGGCGGCCGAAGGCCGGGCTGGCCGGGTCCTTGTCCTGGCGCTTGGCCAGCCAGGAGGCGGCCGTGCGCAGCACCAGCAACAGGCCTCCGGCGCCGGCGCCGCTCCACAACCAGTCGGGGTCGGCACGCAGGGCCTGCATCAGCTCCCAGGCGCCACGCTCCAGTGCGCCCAGGGCCAGCAGGACCAGCGCCGTGAGCGTGGCGCGGCTCATCCAGAGGGTCAGGCGGTCGCGCATCTGCGCAAGCTGCAGGGCCGGCACGCGGCCGGTGGCCCGGGCCGCTTGCGCAAGCAACCACTGCACGCGCGCCGAGGCGAGGGTCAGCACCAGCCCGAGGTAGGCGAAGGTGGCCAAGCCCAGGCGTTCGGCCAGCGCCGGCGTGGCACTGCTCCAGCCCCGCCAGGCGAAGAAGGCCGCGGCCAGGGTGAGGCCCAGCAGCGGCGCGAACAGCAGCAGCAGGGCGATGCCGGGCTGCCTGGGGCGCCCGGGGCGCAGCTGCCAGAAGCTGGCGTAGAGGCTGATGATCACCGGCAGCACCAGCAGCGCGGCCATCAGCCAGTAGGGCGAGCCCATGCCGGCCAAGGCTGGCGGATCGGCCCGGGGACTGGCATGGCGCAGCAGCACCATGGGCATCAGCAGCAGGCTGCCGGCGGCCAGGATGAGCGCGCCGACCTCCAGCTGGATGGCCACCCAGGCCCGCAGCACATGGGCGATGACCACGGCGAAATCGTGCGAGCCACCGGGGCTCAGGTAGCGGCCGTTGGCCCGCAGCCAGGCCATCAGCACCGAATCGCCGCGCTTGAGGGCCTGCTCGGCCTGGGGCCAGCCCAGCGCCTGGATCAACCGCATCAGCATCGCACCGATGTAGCCGCCGCCGGAGACGGTGGACAGGTAGTCGAAGCGCCGCAGCAGGCCCTGGCCGGCCAGGCCGCGCAGCACGCCCAGCGCGAAGGTCGCGCTGCGGATGCCGCCGCCGGACAGGGCCAGGCCGACGCGCGGCTGCCGCTGCAGCACGGCCGCCTGCGCAGCGTCTGCGCCCTCGGCCGCGCGCCGCTGCTCGAACAAGGTCAGGGCCTCGGGGTCGACGGCACAACGCCGCCGGCACAGGGCCTCGTCCTCCCGCCTGCGCCAGTCGTCTGCGGGCTGCACTGCGCCCGGGTCGATTGCATCCATCGCACGCCTCCCTTCGCCGCCATCGGCCGGGCCAATCTAGGCCGATGGCCCGCGGCCGGCGAGACGCCCGGATGGGCGAGCCGGCTCAGCGCTCGGCGGCGCCCTCGGCCTTGAGCTCGGCCAGCAAGCGGGGCATGTTGACCCGGGCATGGCGGGCATCGACGGGCTCGATCAGGCCTTCGCGGCGCAGGGCCGAGACGAGGCGGCTGGCGGTCTCCACCGTCATGTCCAGCATGGTGCCCATGGCCTGCCGGGTCGGCATCCAGACGCGGGCCCCCGCGTCGCCGAATTCGCTGAGCTTGAGCAGCAGCCGCAGCATGCGGTGGCGGGCCGGGCCGCTGCCGAGCTCGGTCAGCCACTCGTCGGCATCGTCGAGTGCGCGTTGCCAGCGCTTCATCAGGTCGCGGGTCAGGTCGGGGTGGTGCAGCTGCAGTTCGCCGATCAGCGCCTGCGGGATGCCGCAGAGCTCGACCTCGGTGCAGGCCACCGCGTCGGCCGCATAGCGCTGACCGAGCAGCACCTCCAGGCCGATCAGGTCGCTGGGGCCGGCGAGCCGCACGATGCGGCACTCGCCGCGGTCGCTGTGGCGCTCGAAGCGCAGCACGCCACGGCGCAGGGTGTAGAGCACGTGGCCGGCCTCGTGCGCCCCGTAGAGGCGCTCGCCCGGCTGCAGGCGGCGGTCGCTGATGCGGTGATGGATGCGGACGAGATCCGCCTCGCTCAGCACGCCGAACAGCGCGGTCTGCCGCACGCCGCAGTTCAGGCAGGCCTGGGCCTGGGCGCTGTAGGGCGCAGGCTCCGGACGCAGGGGGATGACGTTGGCGGCAGACGGCATGGGAGGACGGGCGGCGGCGGAAGGCCGCCGCTGGGCGGCAAGTGTCCGGCAAAGCCGGCCCCGTGGCGCGGCCCGGCCCGGGGCGGGCCGGATCAATCGGCCCGGCGCTCGCGCAGCTGGCGCAGCGCGAAGGCACTGGGCGGCGGCAAGCCGGGCGGGCCCCAGCGCGTGCGCAGGTGGGCGATCAGGGCCAGCAGCTCGGCATCGCTGAGGACCGGATCGAAGGGCGGCATGCCGAAGGGCTGCGGATGGCCGGCCGTCGCCGGGCCGAAGCCGCCCTCCAGCACGACCCGCAGCAGATTGGCCGGCGAGGCCTGGCCGATCATCCGGCTGCCCGCCAGCGGCGGCACGGCGGGCACACCCTCCGCGCCCAGCACGCCCTCGCCCTGCGCGCCATGGCAGGCCGCACAGTGCTGGGCGTAGAGGCGCGGGCCGGTGGCCAGCGCAGCCAGGGCCTCCTCGGACGGCCGCGGGGCGGCCTGGCCGGTCGCGGCGGGATCGGCCGCCGCCGCCAGCCGCCCGGGCGGATCGGCCGGCGGGCCCGCCACCGCAGCAGCGGCGGGCGGCGCCAGGCGCTGCAGGTAGAGCGCCATCGCGCGCAGGTCCGGGGCACTCAGGTGCTGGGTGCTGCCGAGCACGACCTGCGCCATCGGCCCCTGGGCCAGGCCGCGCGGCGCATGGCCGTCGCGCAGCAGCGCAACGATCTCGTCGAGCGGCCAGTCGCCGACCCCCGCCTCGGCGTTGTCGTGCAGCGAGGGCGCAAACCAGTCGCGGGCCGGCATCGGGCCGCCCCCGCGCCGGTCGGTCGGGCCCCCCAGGGCATTGCGCTCGACATGGCAGGCCTGGCAGTGGGCCGGGCCCCGCACCAGGTAGGCCCCGCGGGCCCATTCGGCGGCCAGGGCCTCGGTCCACGGCGGATCGCCGGGGCGCGGCGGGGGCGGGGCAGCCGGGGCCTCGGGCGGGCGGCGGTAGAGCGCGCGCCAGACCGCCAGCGCCAGCGGCTGGCGCAGCAGGGTCGGCAGGCTGCCGCCGGCCCGCGGCTGGACGACCGGCGCCTGGGCCTGCAGGTGGGCGTGCAGCGCCCGGACATCGGCCGGATCGAGCAGGGCGAAGGCGTCCGTCGGGCAGACCGGGTGAATCAGGCCGCCGTCGGGCCGGCGGCCATGGCGCAGCGCACGGCCGAGATCCTCGGCCGTCCAGCCGCCGAGGCCGGTGGCCGGATCGGGCGTCAGATTGGCCGCGGGAAGGCTGCCGAAGGGCGTGGCCACGGGCTTGCCGCCGGCCAGCGGCGGCCCGCCGGGCGCGGTGTGGCAGCCGGCGCAGTGGCCGACCCGGGCCAGGTAGGCCCCGCGGGCCTGCGGCTCGGCCGGCAGGCCGGCCGCGGCGGCGGCGGGCTGGGGCGGCGCAGCATCCAGCCAGGCCAGCGGACGCAGCTCCCAGCCGATGCGGGCCAGGACGAGCAGGGCCAGGCCGGCCAGCGCGAGGGCCAGGCCGCGACGCCAGCGACGCTCGCTCCCGCCCGCGCGCAGTCCGGCGAGATCCGGGGCGCTCATCGCAGGCCCCCGCTGGCCGCGACACGGGCCGTGCCGCACTCGCGCAGCGGCTGCGGCAGCGTCTGCGCGGCGGGCTTGGGATCGGCCGGCAGCGGCTGGGCCGCCAGCCAGGCGGCGACCGCCTCGACCTCGTCGGGCGCCAGCGCACGGGCCAGCTCGGCCATGCAGTCGGGCGCGCGGGCCTGGCGCTGGCCGGTGCGCCAGGCCCCGAGCTGGGCGTTCAGGTAGTCGCGCGACAGGCCGAGCAGGCCGGGCATGGCGGGCTGGGCGCCGGTCAGGCCTTCGCCGTGGCAGGCCACGCAGGCCGGCAGGCGGCGGGCCGGATCGCCGTGGCGGACCAGGGCCTCGCCGCGGGCCCGCTGGGCGGCGGAAGCGGTCGGCCGCTCGGGTGGCGGATAGGGCAGATCGAGCGCGGCGAAATGACCGGCCAGGGTGGCCAGGTAGTCGTCGGACAGCGGGGCCAGCAGGCGCGCCATCCCGGCATGCGGCCGGCGGCCGTCGCGGAAGTGGAGCAACTGCTGCAGCAGGTAGCCGGCCGGCTTGCCGGCGAGGCGCGGAAAGTAGCCGCCCGGCGTGGCCCGCCCGGCCGCGCCATGGCAGGCAGTGCAGGCCAGTGCGCGCTGGGCCAGGGTGTCGGGCAGGGTCGGCGGGGCGGCAGGCGGCGGGACGGCGGCGGCAGGCGCAGCCGCGAGCGTCAGCATGAACAGAAGGGCAGGCAGCATGGAGGGGCCCGGCGGACGGGCAGGCAACAGGGGCATCGAGGTCGGCCGGGTCGGGCGCCAACCGACCCAGCGGATGCAAGCCTAGGCCCTGTGCTGCGGCCTGAACAGCAGCAGTGCCGGCGCGAAAGACCGGATCAGCGGGCCGCGGCGGCCGCCATCTCGGCGATCCAGCCGCCCAGCGTGGCGAGGGCCGGGCCCTCGCGGGCCGCATCGCCGTGACCGGCGTTCAGCCGGATGCAGTGCCGGAAGCCGCGCCGGGCCGAGAAGATCGGCCCGGGCGCCAGGCTGATGCCGGCCGCCAGCGCGCGGCGGTGCAGGGCCAGCGCGTCCACGCCTTCGGGCATCTCGATCCACAGGAAGTAGCCGCCTGCCGGCCGGGTGGCGCGGCAGCCCGGGGGGAAGTGGCGCGCCACCGCCTCGGCCAAGGCGGCCTGCTGTGCGGCCAGACGGCGACGCAGCAGGCGCAGGTGCCGGTCATAGCCGCCCCCTTCGAGGTAGGCCGCGATCGCGAGCTGGGCCGGCATCGAGGCGCCCAGCGTGCTGCCGAGCCTGAGCCGCGAGACCGCCTGCCGCCAGCGTCCGGCCAGCGCCCAGCCGATGCGGTAGCCCGGCGCCAGGCATTTGGAGAAGGAGCCGCAGTGCAGCACCAGGCCGTCGGTGTCGAAGGCCTTGGCGGGCCGCGGCCGGCTCGGGCCGAAGTGCAGCTCGGCGTAGACGTCGTCTTCGATCAGGGGCAGCCGGTGGCGGCGCAGGGCCTCGACCAGCGCCTGCTTCTTCGCCTCGGGCATCAGGAAGCCCAGGGGGTTCTGGAAGCTGGTCATCAGCCAGCAGGCCGCCGGGCGGTGGCGCTGGATGGCCTGCTCCAGCGCGTCGAGCTCGATGCCCTCGCGCGGATGGGTCGGCACCTCGACGGCCTCCAGACCGAGGCGCTCCAGCGCATGCAGCGCGGCGTAGAAGGTCGGCGACTCGATCAGCACCTTGTCGCCCGGCCGGGTGACGGCGGCCAGGCAGAGGTTCAGCGCCTCCAGCGCGCCGTGGGTGATCAGCACGTCCTCGGGCGCGACGGCCAGGCCCTCGGCGCAGTAGCGGCGGGCGATCTGGCGGCGCAGCGCCGGGTCGCCGGGGCCGAGGTCGTCGATCGTCGTCCAAGGGTCGAGGCGCTGCAGCGCGCCGGCGGCCAGCCGGCCCAGGCGCGGCAGCGGAAAGAGCAGCGGACTGGGGAAGGCCGAGCCGAGCGGCACCACCTCGCGGGCCAGGGTGGCCTCCAGGATCTCGAAGACCTGGGCGCTGACATCCAGCGGCCCGGCCTGCGCCTGCGGCTGGGAGGGCCGCTCGGGCTCGGGCAGCGGGGGCGGGGCGGCCTCGGTGACGTAGTAGCCCGAGCGCTCGCGGGCCCGGACCAGGCCCTCGGCCTCCAGCCGGTAATAGGCCTGGAAGACGGTGGCCGGACTGCAGCGCTGGCTGGCACAGGCTGCGCGCACGGAGGGCAGGCGGTCGCCTGGACGCAGGGCGCCGCGGCGGATGGCCCCGGCGATCTCGGCGGCCAGGGCCTCGTAGCGGGGGATGCGGGCAGCCGGCTGCGCGGGGTCGGCAGATGGCGTGGACGGCGGAGGGGGCGGGGCGCGGCGGGCAGGCATCGGGGGCGGCGTCACCCCGGCTTCGGCCCGGATGCGCCCGGTGACTATGATCGCCGGTTGCCCGCGACTTCCCCGCGGGCCCTGCCCCACGCCCCACCGCATGTCCGCCCGCCCCGACCCGCTGTCCCCGATCGACCCTGACCGAGCGCAGCGCGCCGAGCCGGCCGGCCCCATGCTGCGCGTGCGCGGGGCCCGCACGCACAACCTGAAGAATCTGGATGTCGACATCCCCAAGCAGGCCCTGGTAGTGATCACCGGCCTGTCGGGCAGCGGCAAGTCCAGCCTGGCCTTCGACACGCTCTACGCGGAAGGCCAGCGGCGCTATGTGGAGAGCCTGTCGGCCTATGCGCGGCAGTTCCTGGCGCGCATGGACAAGCCGGAAGTCGACGTGATCGAAGGCCTGTCGCCCGCCATCGCGATCGAGCAGAAGGCCACCAGCCACAACCCGCGCTCGACCGTCGGCACGGTCACCGAGATCCACGACTACCTGCGCCTGCTCTACGCCCGGGCCGGCACGCCGCATTGCCCCGACCACGGCCTGCCGCTGCAGGCTCAGAGCGTGAGCCAGATGGTCGATGCCGTGCTGGCCCTGCCGGAGGACACCAAGCTGATGATCCTGGCTCCCGTCGCCCGCGATCGCAAGGGCGAGCATGCCGAGCTGCTGGCCGACATGCAGGCCCGCGGCTACGTGCGCTTCCGCGTCGGCAGCGGCGGCCAGCCCGGCGAGGTGCTGGAGGTGGCCGATCTGCCCAAGCTCAAGAAGGCCGAGAAGCACGACCTGGACGTGGTGGTCGACCGCCTGAAGGTGAGGCCCGACGCCGGCCAGCGCCTGGCCGAGAGCTTCGAGGCCGCGCTGCGCCTGGCCGAGGGCCGCGCGATCGCGCTGGAGATGGACAGCGGCCGAGAACACCTGTTCTCCAGCCGCTTCGCCTGCCCGGTCTGCAGCTTCAGCCTGTCGGAGCTGGAGCCGCGGCTGTTCAGCTTCAACTCGCCGGTCGGCGCCTGCCCCAGCTGCGACGGCCTGGGCGAAGTCATCGTCTTCGACCCGGCCCGGGTGGTGGCCTTCCCCAGCCTCAGCCTGGCCAGCGGCGCGGTCAAGGGCTGGGACCGCCGCAATCCCTACACCTTCTCCATGCTCGAAGCCGTGGCCCGCCATGCCGGCTTCGACCTCGACACGCCCTGGGAGGCGCTGAGCCCGGCCCATCAGCAGCTGCTGCTGCGCGGCTCGGGCGAGGAGGCGATCGCCTTCACCTACAGCGCCGAGGGCGCGAACGGCAAGACCCGCACGGTCAAGCGCAGCCATCCCTTCGAAGGCATCCTGCCCAGCCTGGAGCGGCGCTTCAAGGAGACCGACTCCCAGGCCGTGCGCGAGGACCTGGCGCGCTACCAGACCCACCAGGCCTGCCCGGACTGCGGCGGCACCCGCCTGCGCCGCGAGGCCCGCCACGTGAAGCTGGTCGATGCCGCCAGCGGCGCCGGCTGGCCCATCTACGCCATCGGCCGCGCGACGCTGCGCGAGGCCCTGGCCCTGTTCGAGGGCCTGCAGCTGGCGGGCGCCAAGGCCGAGATCGCCGACAAGGTGGTGCGCGAGATCGCCTCGCGCCTGCGCTTCCTCAACGACGTCGGCCTGAACTACCTGAGCCTGGACCGCAGCGCCGACACGCTCAGCGGCGGCGAAGCCCAGCGCATCCGCCTGGCCAGCCAGATCGGCAGCGGCCTGTCGGGCGTGATGTACGTGCTGGACGAGCCCAGCATCGGCCTGCACCAGCGCGACAACGACCGGCTGATCGCCACCCTCAAGCACCTGCGCGACCTGGGCAACAGCGTGCTGGTGGTCGAGCACGACGAGGACATGATCCGTGCCGCCGACCATGTGCTGGACCTGGGCCCCGGGGCCGGCGTGCATGGCGGCCGCCTGATGGCGCAGGGCACGCCGGCCGAGGTGGCCGCCCACCCGGATTCGCCGACCGGCGCCTACCTGTCACGGCGCCTGCGCATCGCGGTGCCCAAGCGCCGCCGCGTGGCCGCCGCCGACGGGGCGGTGATCCGCATCGTCGAGGCCCGCGGCCACAACCTGAAGGGCGTGACGGTCGACATTCCGGTCGGCCTCTTCACCTGTGTGACCGGCGTGTCGGGCTCGGGCAAGAGCACCCTGGTCAACGACACCCTGCATGCGGCGGTGGCGCAGAAGCTCTACGGCAGCCACACCCAGCCCGAGGCGCACACGGCCCTCGAGGGTCTGGAGCATTTCGACAAGGTCATCGCGGTCGATCAATCGCCCATCGGCCGCACGCCGCGCAGCAACCCGGCCACCTACACCGGCCTGTTCACGCCCATCCGCGAGCTCTTCGCCGAAGTGCCGACCGCCCGCGAGCGCGGCTACGGCGCCGGCCGCTTCAGCTTCAACGTGCCCGGCGGCCGCTGCGAGGCCTGCCAGGGCGACGGCGTGATCAAGGTGGAGATGCACTTCCTGCCGGATGTCTACGTGCCCTGCGACGTCTGCCATGGCCAGCGCTACAACCGCGAGACGCTCGAGGTGCTCTACAAGGGCAAGCACATCGCCGAGGTGCTGGGCCTGACCATCGAGGCCGCGCATGCCTTCTTCAGCGCGGTGCCCACGCTTCAGCGCAAGCTGCAGACCCTGCTCGACGTGGGCCTGGGCTACATCCGCCTGGGCCAGGCCGCGACCACCCTGTCCGGCGGCGAGGCCCAGCGGGTGAAGCTGGCGCAGGAGCTGAGCAAGCGCGACACCGGCCGCACGCTCTACATCCTCGACGAACCCACCACCGGCCTGCACTTCGCCGACATCCAGCTGCTGCTGAAGGTGCTGCACCAGCTGCGCGACGCCGGCAACACCATCGTCGTGATCGAGCACAACCTCGACGTGATCAAGACCGCCGACTGGCTGATCGACATGGGCCCCGAGGGGGGGGCCGGCGGCGGCACCGTGGTGGCCGTCGGCACCCCCGAGGCCATCGCCGCCTGCCCGTCCAGCCACACCGGTCGCTACCTCAAGCCGCTGCTGGACGAAGGCTGAGGCGGTACCGCCTTCGCTAGGCGGTCGGCGGCCCTGACCGGGCCGCGTGCACGATCGCACAAGCTGCCCGGAACGCAGGCCCTGACCACCGGGAGGGCACTCAAGCGCAGGGGACGGCTGCCGATGGAAGCGGCATGGCCGCCCTGCTCGCTTCCCCTCCCGCCCGAACAGCTCAAGCCGTCCTGCGGACCTTGCTGCCCCTGCTGGTCGGCGTGAGCCTGTGCGCAGGCGCTGAGGCAGGCAAGGGCGGCCTGCGCCCCTGCGCAGACGAAGGCGTGATCCAGGCCCAGTGGCTGGCCGCCCTGAATGCCGTGCGCGCCCAGGGCGCCCACTGCAGCGCAGGCGATCCGGCCATCGCCCAGGCGCCGGAGCTGCACTGGGCCCCGGAGCTGGCCGATGGCGCACGCTATCTCGCCGAGGACCTTGCCGCGCACGACCGCGTCGCGCACACCGACAGCGCGGATCGGGACTTCGAGGAACGCGTGCGTGCCACGGGCTACCCCTTCCGGGCCGCAGGCGAGAACGTCGCGGCGGGACAGGCGGATTTCAACCGCACCCTCAGGGCCTGGCTGGCCAGCCCCTCGCACTGCCGCACGATGATGCGCAGCCGCTACACCGAGGTCGGCCTGGCGTGCTTCGAGCGCAGCGGCTCAAGCTACGGCCGCTACTGGGTGGCCCACTTCGGCCAGCCCCAGGAAGATGTGCGCCGGGGAAGTCCGCTGCAAGAGGACACCGTCCACCCCTGAGCCGAAGGTAAGACCGACCTAGCTGGACTGCCTTCGCCGACGCAGAACGTGTTGGGCAGCAGCCAGACCCAACAGCCCCAAGCCCAGCAGAACGGCTCGGCCCGGCTCGGGAATGGGCGTGACCTGTGTGGGCGGGATCAGGATCGGGGTGTAGGGTATCCCGGGACCGCCACCGGTTGGCGGCGCGAACGACACCGGAGAGATCGGATTGGCTGCTGGTCCACCCAAGGGCTCGGCCGATGGATCGGTCGAGAGGACCTGCTGCGCGGCCGGCGCGCCCGGCAGGGCGGCTGGAGGGACTTCCACCTCGTTGGACAACACCTTCTCCGGCTGACGGGTGATACGGCTAACGTTGCGGCAGACGGTCGGCACGAGGATGCAGGCGTCGGCTTCGCAGTAGACAAGCCCGCGTTCAACCATCGCGTCGGTCCAGCGATCCCGGCTGACTGAACGGCAGACCTGGCCCTCGGCAAAGTGCATGTCGCGGATGTCGGGGGCATAAAGCCGCAGGCCGGCGATGGAGTCGCGGCGGATCTCGACCATGTCGTCGTAGTCATGCTCCGCCATACGCGCCTTGAGCCGGGCTCGAACATCCCCAGGCAGGTCGGTGTAGCGGTCCACAGCCGCAGGCACCCTGCCGGAATAAGGTCGGTGACCCGGGCGGTCCCAGCTGCAACGTTCCAGCGTGGCCGGCCTCGGCAGGGCCGGCGCCGACCTGACCGGCCCGGCGCGGCGCTTCGCGGCGTCGGTCGCCTCTGTCCTCGCACGGGCCTTGGCCATCGCCTTGGCTGGCGTGGCCGTTGAAGATTCACCCATCAGACGACCCGCATCATGGGCCATCGCAGCAGTGGCGAACGTCACAGCACCACACACCGACAGCAAGAGACGCCCAAGGGTGATGAGGCTGAGAGGCTGGATCGACTTGGCCATGAAATCGACAGGAGGACCACTTGCGTGGAAGCAAAACGCTCTGCCTTCCCTCGAAGGCCCGAAACTCCCTGCGCAGGCTTTGTAACAACCTGTCTGTAGCCTGTAGTTTAAGGCTTTGCACTGTTGCCAAACAGCCCCAGCGCACTAACCAACGTGGTCAAGCCGACAAATTCCATCCAGTTCATGCAGCAGCGCACACCCCGGCTGTTCGCCGTCGAGCCGTACAAAGCAGCAGGGGCGGCCAAGCCGCCCCTGTCTCGCCGAAATGCCGCTCAGTTCACTTGAGGTGACCACTGATCAGCTTGGTCATTTCGAACATCGACACCTGGGCCTGCTTGAAGATCTCCTTCAGCTTGGCATCCGCATTGATCATGCGCTTGTTGCTCGCGTCCTGGAGCTTGTGCTTCTTGATGTACTCCCAGACCTTCTTGGTCACCTCGGTCCGCGGCATCGGCTTGGCCCCGACGATGGCGGCCAGGGCCTCGCTCGGGGTCAGCGCCTTCATGAAGGCGGCGTTCGGCGTGCGCTTGACCGCCACCTTCTTCGCCGGCGCCTTCTTGGCAGCGGGCGCCTTCGCGACCGGTGCGGCCGCCTTCTTGGCCGGGGCAGCCTTCTTGGCCGGGGCGCGCTTGATCGCAGTCTTCTTCGCAGTTGCCATGGTTCGGTACTCCATCCAGTCGTGGCTCGATGTTCCGGCCCGGCGGACCTGCTGTGAGGCGGTCGTCTTCTCGGGGCGCGGTGCGGGGCGCATGGTACTGCGCGCCCCCCCAAAAAAGAAGCCGTTTCCCTAGGAGAAATCCGAGGGTCTGATATCAATCACGCGCGGCGCCAGCCCATGCCCCTGACATCACATCAGGCAATTGAATTGCTCACAATATGATTGCCTGCAGCAGGAAAAGCGATCCCACCGATGTCCAGCGCCCGCCTGTCCCGCCCGACCAGTCGCCTCGGCAACGCCCGCGGGCCCGCCCCGGGCGAGGCGGCGGCCAGCGAGCCGGACCCGCTGGCCCTGGCCTCGCAGCTCTGCTTCGCGCTCTACGCGAGTTCGCTGGCCATCCAGCGCCGCTACCGCGAGCCGCTTGCCGCGCTCGGCCTGACCTATCCGCAGTACCTGGTGATGCTGGTGCTGTGGGCCGAGGACGGCCTGAGCGTGTCGGCCGTCGGGGCGCGACTGATGCTGGATTCCGGCACGCTGACCCCGCTGCTCAAGCGCCTCGCGGCCCAGGGGCTGCTGGAGCGGCGCCGCGGCACCGAGGACGAGCGCCGCGTCGAACTGCACCTGACCCCCGCGGGCCGCGCGCTGCGGCGCCGCGCCTTGAACCTGCCGACCCAGATGGCTGCGGCCATCGGTTGCACACCCGAGGTCCTGGAACCCATGGTCGAGGAACTGCACGAGCTGCGCCGCGCCTTGCAGGACGATCTGTCGGGCCCCGGACCGGCTGGCTAAGCGCCCCTCGACCGATCGCCGCAGGCCCTCAAGCCCCCTTTCGCGCTTCCCCCCTAGGCAGCACCGCGCAGGCGCTGCCTCCCTTCCCACCCCCAGGAGATCCTCATGGCCCTCGAACAAGTGCTCTACACCGCCCATGCCCGTGCCACCGGGGGCCGCGACGGCCGCGCGACGTCTTCGGACAGCGTGCTCGACGTCGAGCTCTCGACGCCCAAGGCGCTCGGCGGCGCCGGCGGGGCCGGCACGAATCCGGAGCAGCTCTTCGCCGCCGGCTACTCGGCCTGCTTCCTCGGTGCGATGAAGTTCGTCGCGGGCCAGAAGAAGGTCGCGCTGCCGGCCGATGTGGCGGTCAGCGGCGCAGTCGGCATCGGTCCGATCCCGAACGGCTTTGGCATCCAGGTCGAGCTGAGCATCGAACTGCCCGGCATGGATCGCGCCGCGGCACAGGCCCTGATCGATGCGGCGCACATCGTCTGCCCCTACTCGAACGCGACCCGGGGCAATGTCGACGTGACGCTGAAGCTGGCCTGAGGCCCGGGGCTCGCGGCCCGCGGGTGGGCCGCACCGGACTCACAAGGCGCCGCTGCGCTCGTCGGCCAGCTCGCGCTGGCGGCGGGCCTGCAGCTCGCGCAGGCGTGCGTCGACCACCGACGCCTCGATGAAGTCGCCGCGCACGCCGCGCTGCTGGGCGGCCTTCAGGCGGTCGATGGCCCCTTGCAGATCGGCCTGGGCCGCACGGGCCTCGGCGGCCGCGCGGAGGCTGCGCATGCCCTCGCCGAGGCGTTCCCAGACGCGCCCGAGCAGGGCCCAGGCCGGCCCGTCCTCGGGGCGCTCGGCCACCCAGGTCTGCAGCCGGTCGGCCATCGGCCGGAGCGCCTCGGGAGCGGCCCCGGGCAGCAAGGCCTGCTCGCTCGCCGCGAACAGCCAGACCCGGCCTTCGGACGGGGCGAAGCGGGCCTCCACCCCGGCCCCGGCCGAACCGCGGGAGGCGGCCAGGGCCTGCGCCAGACGGGTGGCTGCGCCGGCGGGATCGCCCCGGGCGATCTGCAGCTCGATGTCCAGCAGGTCCACCGTGCGCTGCGCGGCGGCGTCGCCGGCAGCAAGACGTCGCGCCTCGGGCAGTGCGCGCTCGGCACGCCCCCAGTCGCGCAACCTCAGCGAGGCCAGCGCGCTGGCATAGGCCTGGGCCAGCCTTTCGGCCGGCGGCGCGGCGGTCTCGCGACTCAGGGTCGCGTCCAGGGCCTGCCAGCGTTGCAGGGACAGGGCGCGCGGATCCATCAGCACGCGGGCGCGCGCCTGCATCAAGGCGTGCAGCAGGCTGCGCGGCGGCGCGCGCCGGCCGGATAGGTCGAGCCCAAGGCGGGAACGTGCCTCGCCGATGCGCTCGGTGCTCAGCGGATGGGTGCGCAGATAGGGGAAGTTCTGGCTGTCGTTGAGCCGTGAGGCCTGGAGCAGCTTCTCGAACATCGAGGCCATGCCGGCCGGGTCGAAGCCGGCACCCGTCAGCACCCCGTAGCCGATGCGGTCGGCCTCGCGCTCCATGTCACGCGAGTAGTTCAGCTGCCCCTGCATCGCGACGGCCTGGCCCCCGGCGATCAGGGCGTTGGCCGCGTCGGCGCTGCGGCTGGCCGCCAGCACCCCCAGGATCAGCGAGGCCACCGCCAGGATGGACCGGCTCTGGCTGGAGGCAACGCTGCGCGCGATGTGGCGCTGGGTCACGTGGCTCATCTCGTGCGCCAGCACGGAGGCCAGCTCGTCGGACGAAGCCGTCACCGCGATCAGGCCGAGGTGGATGCCGACATAGCCTCCCGGCAGGGCAAAGGCATTGACCGAGGGGTCCTGGACGAGGAAGGTCCGCCAGGCAAAACGCTCGCCGAGCTCGGCCCCAACCTCGCCGCGGCGACTGGCGCTGTCGTAGAGCGGCTCCCAGAGTGCGCGGAGGTAGTCGTTGAGGACGGGGTCGTCGAGATACGCCGGATCCCGCCAGATGTCCCGCATGATGCGGTCGCCCAGGCGTCGCTCCGTGCCGACCGGAATCGACTCGGCCCCCCCATCCCCCAGGGAGGGCAGGGCAGGCCGCTCGGCAGGCCCCGGCACCGGACTGGCCAGGGCCGCCAGGATGGCCAGGGTGCCGCCCGGCGAGGCGCTGTGCACATGGCCGGCATGGTCGGCCGCTCCGCCCTGCAGGGGCCCAGGCAGCGGGATCGGTTCGGCGAAGGCGGGCCGCCCCTGGGCTGGCCGGCCGGCGCCGAGGCCCAGCATCAGCAGACCCAGCAGCGCACGGCGCCGGCGATCGACGGCCACCGAAGCGCGCGGCGGGAGGGGGAGAAGGTCATGCGCGGCCACGGCCTATCATGCCAGCGCCCCGGTTTCCCCCATGTTTCCCGACCGCATGTCCGTGAGCTCCTCCGAATCGTCCGCGCCCGCCTCGCCCCTGACCCATTTCGACGCGCAGGGGCAGGCCCACATGGTCGACGTGTCGGCCAAGCCCGCCACCCACCGCAGCGCGACGGCCGAGGGCTGGATCCGCATGCTGCCGGCCACGCTCGCGCTGATTGCCGGCGGCCAGGCCAAGAAGGGCGATGTGCTGGGCATCGCGCGCATTGCCGCCATCCAGGGTGCGAAGCGCACGGCCGAACTGATCCCGCTCTGCCACCCGCTGCCCCTGACCCGCGTGGCCGCGCAGTTCGAGCTGGATTCCGCCGGCTCGCGCGTGCGCTGCGAGGTGACGGCCGAGACCGTCGGCCCGACCGGCGTGGAGATGGAGGCCCTGACCGCCGTGCAGGTCGCCCTGCTGACGATCTATGACATGTGCAAGGCGGCCGACCGCGGCATGGTGATCGAGCAGGTGCGGCTGCTGGAGAAGCTCGGCGGCAAGTCGGGTCACTACCGCGCCGACTGAGGTCCCCGCCGCCCTCCGGGCCGGGGCCGCAAGGGCGCCTCAGCGCGCCAGGGCGCGCAGCTGCATCCAGTCCAGGTCAGCCGCCGTGTCGGCTGCGCAGGCCCAGTCGCCCAGGCGCTGGGGATCCGTCTCCGCATGGCGTCCGGGACGGCAGTCGGGCAGAGCCTGGAGCACTTCGGGGCGGCGGAACTCCCGCAGGCGCCGCACGACGGCCAGCGCCTCGGCCTCGTGGCCGCGGGCATGCAGCGCACGGGCGTACGCAAGCATCAGGCGGACATCGATCAGGTGGTCCAGCGGACGACCGAAGACGGCCAGGGGCACCTGCTCGGGCGCGAGGGTGGCAGCGGCATAGTCGGCGTGATGGCCGAACAGCACGCTGGCCTGGCCACGGACGATGCGCTCGTCGAGCGGCAAGCGGCTGTCCGCCGGCATGAAGACACGCTCCACGCGACGGTGATCCATGGCCGCCATCGCCGCGCCCAGCATCAGCAGCACACCGGCCAGGCGCTGCAGCCCCTGCAGCGCACGGGCCTGCGGGGGCGGGCTGGCCGAGACCGGGGGGGCTTGTCCGGCAGCCGCCCCGGCCCCCAGCCAAAGCCCCAGCGCCCAGGCGGCGGGCAGGAGGAAGTAGGCATACCAGAGCGGGTACTCCAACTGGCTGTGCAGGGCCAGCACCGCCAGCATCAGCAGGGCCGCCCGGCCCGGGTGGCAGGGGTCCGGGTCGGCGCCGTGCCAGGCCGCGCGCCGCTGCCAGATCCGGGCCAGCAGGGCCAGCAGCAGGAGCACGGTGGCGGGCAGGCCGATCTCCACCGCCAGCTGCAGCGGCAGGTTGTGGGTGTGGTCGAAGAAGGCCACCGGCCGGTCGGGGAAGGGGCTGAAGGTCCAGGCCAGGTTGAAGCGGCCCCAGCCCACGCCGGTCCAGGGGTGCTCGGCCAGCAGGTCCAGCGCATTGCGCCAGATGGCGAAGCGCGAGCTGCTGATGTCCCCCTCGAACTGGAAGCGGTCGGCCGCGACGAAGCCGGCATGGCGCGCACGGGCCCACATCGACAGGGCCGCAGCCAGTCCGGCATACAGCAGCGGCACCAGGCCCAGCAGCAGGCGCACGGGCCCGGGCAGACGGCGGTCCAGCACGGCCCAGAGCAGCAGCAGCGCCAGGCTGATCGCGCCGGTGCGCGAGGCACTGCCGGCCAGGGCAGCCAGCAGCGCGGCCAGCGTCAGCCCCAGCACGAGCACCAGGCGACGGCGCGCGCGCCGGGCATCGGGGCCGGAGGTGGCGTGCCAGGCTTCGGCCATCCACCAGACCGTCCAGACCATCGCGCAGATCAGCGCCGTGGCCAGATGGTTGGGCTGGCGCATGTTGCCGACGGCCCGGCCCGGCGTGGTGCCTGCGCTGACCAGACCGCCGAGGCCACCCTCGGGCGAGAGCATCTGCACCCCGGCCACCAGCACGCAACCCAGTCCGGCAACCGTCCAGGCCCGGGCCATGGGCCGGGCCAGCGCGCGGGCAGCATTCGGCGCCGCCGCGGCCTGACGGGCGGTGGCCCACAGCACCAGGGCCGCCGCCAGCAGAACCGCTGCTTGGGCCGGCTGCCGGGCCTGCCAGGCGATGGCAGCCAGCAGGCCCAGCAGGACGGTCAGCGTCACGCCCGGGCTGCTGCCGACCGGCGCCGGGCCCGCGGCACTCAGCAGCAGCCACAGCCCCCAGGCGGCCACGGCGGCGAGCTGATGGCTCAGCACCGCATCGGGCACGGTGGACAGGGGCAGCAGCAGCGGCAGGGCCAGCGCAAGCAAGGCCGCCACATGCATCAGCACCGGGGCAGCGGAGGGGGTCAGGGGATGGTCAGGCGCGTTCACGGGCGCGATCTTGCCTTGTCCCCGGCCCGGGCCCATCCGTCCGGCGGCGGCTCAGGGCCGGACCGCCCAGGCCCGGGGGGCAGCAACTCGCGCCAGTCGGCCGAGGCCGGCGGCGGCCCGCACAGCGCCGGACGCAGGGGATCGCCCTGCCCCGAAGCCTCGGCGGCCGCGACCTGCCGGGGCGGGGCGTCACAGCGACGGGCCAGGGCCGCGGCGGCCGGTCCGCCCAGCCGACGCAGACGAGCGGCCAGCAGGCGAGCCCGGTCGGCGCGCCCCTGCTCGGCCTCGGCCAGGGCCCAGGCCAGCAGCAGGCGACCGTCCAGCTGGCGGCGTGCCGCGCCGGCCTCGAAGGGCTGCAGGCTGCGCTGGCCGGCGGGCGCCAGCGTGGCCGCCAGGCGCTCGCCCCACTCGGGCGAGAGGCTTCCGGCACGCGCGGCAGCAAGACGCCGCTCCAGGGGACCGGCGGCCGGGTCGAAGAGCTGGATCGTCGGCTGCTGGGCGACGCCGCCCCAGACCGCCGACAGCATCAGCAGCAGACCGACCCCGCGCAGGCCGCCAAATCGTCCCGTCGCCCTGCCCGCCCCGTGCGACGGGCCCGCGGACGGCCCGGCCAAAGCCCAGCAGGCCGCGTGCAACCACAGCAGGTGACCCTGCCAGAGCGGGAACTCCGACAGACTGTGCAGGGCCGTGCTGAGGATCAGCAGGCCGGCCGCCGTCGGCGCCGCGGCAGAGGGCCCCGGCTGCGCAGGACCGGGCGGGAGGGCCCCGGCACGCAGGCCCCGCCAGGCGGCATGGACCAGCAACAGCAGGACCACGGCAGCCAGCGGCAGGCCCAGCTCCACCGCCAGATGCAGCGGCAGATTGTGGGCATGGGTGAAGGCGTGGCCACCGGCGGGCAGACCGGGGCTCAGGGTCCACGCGAAATTGAAGTTGTTCCAGCCGACGCCCCACAGGGGCTGGGCACGGACCAGGGCCCAGGCGTCCTGCCAGAGCGTCCAGCGGGGACTGCCGAGATCGGCCCGCACCCCCGCGGCCTGGCCGGGCTCGGCCACGGCCAGGCGCAACGCCCAGAACAAACACAGGGCCAGCGGCAGCAGGACCAGGTCCAGCCTGAGCCGGCGAGGCAGCCGCCCATCGAACAGGCCCCACAGCAGCAGCAGGCCGCTGGCCAGGAGGCCCGTGCGCGAGCCGCTGGCGGCCAGGCCGGCCATCAGCAGCAGGCCGGCGGGCAACAGCCCCCGAGGAGGCAGACGGCCCATCGAGCGCAGCGCGGCCAGGGCGATCACGCCCTGGACCATCAACAGGGCCAGCACATTGGACTGCCGGACCCAGCCCACCGCCCGCGCGCCCGCAGGAGGACCGGCCAGACCCAGCGCTTGCGGCGCCGTCAGCTCCAGCAGCGCGACCGCGGCGTTGAGCAAGGCCGCCCCGGCCCAGGCGCCGTAGAACACGGTGGCCGTGGCGGCCTCGTCCTGCGCGCGCGCAGCGCGCAGGCCCAGCAGCACGGCCACGGCCGCCAGCAGCGCCACGCTGTCGGCCAGGGCCAGACCGGGCAGGCCGCCGGTGGCGAACAGGCTGGTCCAGGCCATGCCGACCAGCAGCAGGGGCACGGCGACCAGGCTGCGCCATCCGGCCGGCCACGCGCCGGCCGGCCCGGACGCTGGACCGCAGGCCAGCACCAGCCCCCAGGCCAGCAGGCCCAGCAAGTCCTTGGCGAAACCGGTCTGCGGCAGCGGGGCATGGTTCAGCAGCAGCGGTCCGGCCACCGCCAGCGCGAGGGCCAGGCGCGCCGGCCCCGCGGCACGCCAAGCAAAAAGGGACCGCATGCGCGGTCCCCGGACGAGGCGATGGGCGCGGGTCACGGCAGGACAGGCTGCCGGGCCCGGCTCAGGCTCAGTTCTTCACATAGCCCTGGGTCAGGCAGGCCCCGCTGTAGGCCCAGGTCAGGCGCTCACCGGCAACAGTCGGCGTCAGCGTGCAGGTCTCGGTGGCCAGGATGCCCTTGGCGGCGTTCGGCGTGGCGACCAGCGCAGCCGTGGTGGCGGTGATGGCCACGTTGTTCACGATGCCCGACGTCGAGGTGAAGCCCGAGGGAATGCCGGCCTCGCCGAGCACATCGCAGCTGGCGAGCGCACCCTCGGTCTGGAAGCACTCGGTCACGCCCAGCTTGTAGGGCTCCATCGCGGCGATGACTTCGCTGTAGGCGGCGCGCTTGATGTAGTTCTGGTAGGCCGGCAGGGCGACGGCCGCCAGGATGCCGATGATCGCGACGACGATCATCAGCTCGATCAGCGTGAAGCCCTTCTGGGCACGACGGGCGAGGCGGCGGCGGGTGGTGGTCATGGCAGGACTCCGGTCAGGCGTTGAAGGCAGGGGGTGGGGCGGAAGGGGTAGGCCGGAGGGCGAACCGTCCACCGGTGCCAGGGATTCCGCAGACGCCGTGCCTGACAGGAAATGTCAGTTCGCAGCCGCCGGAACGTGGCCGATGCCACGAAGCCCCCGGGCGGACCGGGCGGCGCGGGGGCAGGCGGTCGGGCCGGGCTGACACAAAACGTCAGCCCGCCGACGCGCAAGGTCAGTAATCGGTCTCGGCCTGGGGGTCCTGCGCCTCCAGCTCGTAGCTGGCGGCCAGCATGGCCAGGCGACCGATCACGCCATACATGTAGAAGCGGTTCGGTGCGCTGGCACCCGGCTTCTCGCCCGGGCGTGGCAGGTGGTGGCTCTCGGCGAAGGCCAGGGGCACGAACTGCGCACCGGGGGCGTTCAGGTTCTCGTCGATGCCGCGGTCGGCATGCACGCGGTAGAAGCCGCCGACCACATAGCGGTCCATCATGTAGACGACCGGCTCGGCCACCGCGTCGTTCATGCGCTCGTAGGTCGGCACGCCCTCCTGGATGATGACCTCGTTGACCTCCTGGCCGTCCTTGATGACGCTCATCTTGTTCTTGGTGCGGCGGTTCAGGTCGGCCAGCTCCTTGGCGTCGCGCACGGTCATGATGCCCATGCCGTAGGTGCCGTTGTCGGCCTTGACGACGACAAAGGGCTTTTCCTGAATGCCGTACTCCTTGTACTTGCGACGCACCTTGCCGATGAGGGTGTCGACATGGGTCTGCAGGCAGTCCTGGCCCTCGCCGGACTGGAAGTCCACCTTGCCGCAGCGGCCGAACATCGGGTTGATCAGCCAGGGGTCCATCCCCAGCAGCTTGGCGAACTTCTTGGCGACTTCCTCGTAGGCGTCGAAGTGCTGGCTCTTGCGCCGCACGGCCCAGCCGGCATGCAGCGGCGGCAGCAGGTACTGCTCGTGCAGGTTCTCCAGCACGGCCGGGATGCCGGCCGAAAGGTCGTTGTTCAGCAGGATGGTGCAGGGGTCGAAGTCCTTGAGCCCCAGACGGCGCTTGCCGCGGATCAGCGGCTCGACGCTCAGCTCGCTGCCGTCGGGCAGGGGGAGCGTGGTCGGGGCGGTGACATTCGGATCCAGGGAACCCAGCCGCACGTTCAGGCCGGCCTGCGTGAAGATCTGCACCAGCCGCTGGACATTGGTCAGGTAGAAGCTGTTGCGGGTGTGGTTCTCGGGGACCAGCAGCAGGTTCTTGGCCTCGGGGCAGATCTTCTCGATCGCGGCCATCGCGGCCTGCACGGCCAGCGGCAGCATCTGCGGCGTGAGGTTGTTCCAGCCGCCGGGAAAAAGATTGGTGTCGACCGGGGCCAGCTTGAAGCCCGCATTGCGCACGTCCACCGAGGTGTAGAAGGGCGGCGTGTGTTCCATCCACTCCAGGCGGAACCAGCGCTCGATCGCCGGCATGGATTCCAGGATGCGCTGTTCGAGCTCGTTGATCGGGCCGTTGAGCGCGGTGATGAGGTGCGGAACCATGGTGGGCGGGCCCGGGAGGGCGTCAGAAGAAGGGGAAATTCTAGGCAGCGCCCGCAACGGCCCTGCGCCGGGCAAGGGCAGGCCGGCCGCGCCCCGGCCGGCTGGACCCTTCGAAGGTGTGGCAGCTGCCGCCAAAGACAAGGGGCTGCCCGAAGGCAGCCCCTTGCTGAGTCCTCGTGCGGCGGGATCCGGCCCGCGGGCGCGGATCCCCCGTCGCAGCGATTACTTGTTGTAGGCCGTCTCGCCGTGCGAGCTGATGTCGAGGCCTTCGCGCTCTTCCTCTTCGCTGACCCGCAGGCCGATGATCAGGTCGACCAGCTTGAAGGCGATGAAGGAGACGACACCCGACAGCACGATGGTGTAGAGCACGCCCTCGGCCTGGATCAGCACCTGGGCACCGATGCCCGGGTAGCCGCCGCAGGTGTTGGCCACGTAGTCGCAGATGCCGGTGCCGCCGAGGTCCGGCGAGGCGAAGACGCCGGTCAGCAGCGCGCCGACGATGCCACCCACGCCGTGGACGCCGAAGACGTCCAGTGAGTCGTCCGCACCGAGCAGCTTCTTCAGGCCGCTCACGCCCCACAGGCAGATCAGGCCGGAGATCAGGCCGAGGATCAGCGCACCGCCGACACCGACGAAGCCGCAGGCCGGGGTGATGGCCACCAGACCGGCCACCGCACCCGAGGCACCGCCCAGCATCGAGGCCTTGCCCTTGAGCAGCGCTTCACCGGCGATCCAGCTCAGCGTCGCCGCAGCGGTCGCGACCACAGTGTTGATGAAGGCCAGGGCCGAGATACCGTTGGCTTCCAGGTTGGAGCCGGCGTTGAAGCCGAACCAGCCCACCCACAGCAGAGAGGCACCGACCATGGTCAGGGTCAGGCTGTGCGGGGCCATGGCTTCCTTGCCGTAGCCGATGCGCTTGCCGACCACGTAGGCACCCACCAGACCGGCAACCGCCGCGTTGATGTGCACCACGGTGCCGCCCGCGAAGTCGAGGGCGCCCTTCTGCCACAGCGCGCCAGCGGCGGCCGTGACGGTCTCCAGGGTCTCGGCGCTGGTGATCGCATCCGGACCATCCCAGTACCAGACCATGTGCGCCATCGGCAGGTAGCTGAAGGTGAACCACAGCACCGAGAAGAGCAGCACGGCCGAGAACTTGATGCGTTCGGCGAAGGCGCCAATGATCAGCGCGGTCGTGATCGCGGCGAAGGTGCCCTGGAAGGCGACGAAGGTCAGCTCGGGGATGTAGACGCCCTTGCTGAAGGTCGCACCCAGCGACTCGGGCGTCACGCCGGCCAGCAGCACCTTCGAGAGGCTGCCGAAGTACGGCGTGCCCGCAGTGAAGGCGACCGAGTAGCCGTAGACGACCCACAGCACCGAGATCAGCGCGAAGATCACGAGGACCTGCATCAGCACCGACAGCATGTTCTTGCTGCGGACCAGGCCGCCGTAGAACAGGGCCAGACCGGGCAGGGTCATGAGGATGACGAGGACGGTGGCCATCGTCATGAAGGCGGTGTCGCCCTTGTCCGGCACGGGGGCCGGCGCGGCCGCTTCGGCCGAAGCGGCTTCGGCCACCGCTTCAACGACGGCCGAAGCCGCCTCGACGACCGCCGGGGCGGACGCCGGGTCCTGGGCATGGCCCACCCCGGCAAAGCCGAGGAGCGCCATGCCCAAGGCACACAGAGCAATCAATTTGCGCATGGTTGTCTTCTTCCTGGGTTCTGGGTCACGGGCGCTCAGAGCGCATCCTTGCCGGTCTCGCCGGTACGGATGCGCACGACCTGTTCGAGGGACGACACGAAGATCTTCCCGTCGCCGATCTTGCCCGTGCGGGCCGAGGTCTCGATCGCTTCGATCACGCGGTCGACGATGGCGTCGTCCACGGCCGCCTCGATCTTGACCTTCGGCAGAAAGTCCACGACGTACTCCGCACCGCGGTACAGCTCGGTGTGGCCCTTCTGGCGGCCGAAGCCCTTGACTTCGGTCACCGTGATGCCCTGCACGCCAATGGCGCTGAGGGCTTCACGCACTTCGTCGAGCTTGAAGGGCTTGACGACGGCGGTCACCATCTTCATGTCGGTCTCCTCAAGAAGGAAAGACTCAGAACGTCTTGGCCAGCGACAGGACCGCGGTGCTGCCGCTGATCTTGGTGCCGCCCACGCCGGCGTAGTCGCGGTTGGTGTCGATGTACGACAGGCCGGCGACGAAGCCGTTCGGGAAGCTGTAGGTCACGCCGAGCTTCCAGTCCACATAGCTGGAGGTGACGGTGCCGTCGATCTCGGTCAGCTTGGCGGCGCCCTTGAGCTTCTGGTAGCCGACGTGGGCGACCAGGCCGAAGCCCATGCCCAGGTCATGCGAACCCGACAGGTCCAGGTAGTAGGAGCCAGCGGCGTTCTTGGCGCCCGGGCCGGCGAGGTCCTCAACGCTGAAGAAGTCGCTGATCGGGTAGTAGACCTTGGCGCTCAGGGTGCCGTAGCTGGCCCCGGCGTAGAGCTCGAAGTTCTTGATCTTCGGGCGGCCGGTGCGGTCGCTGTTCGGGTAGTAGTAGTAGAGGCCGCCGAAGTCCAGGCTGATGTCACCAACTGCGGTCTTGTAGCCGCCGTAGAAGTCCATCTCAAGATTGGACCCGTTGAAGAACTCGCTGTCGATGTTCGAGTTCCAGTTGCCGACGTAGAAGCCCGAGCTGTGGGCGATGTCGAAGCCACCCTGGAAGGCCGGCTTCTTGTCGGTCTGCGAGATGCCGCGGAACCGGTAGTCCGAGAACAGGCCCGCGTTGCCGGTGATCGTCCAGTCGGACTTGGCTTCCTCGGCAGCGAAGGTGCCGAAGGACGCAGCGGCCAGGACGGCGGCAAGGGCGATGGCGTTCAGTTTCATGCGAGTGGGCTCCGTTGATTGGTTCGTAGGTTCAGCAGCGAACTGCTTTGTGGCTGTCTGCATGAGGCGTGCCAACGCCCTGTTGCTGCGCGACCCGGGCGTCGACTGGGACAGGAAGGCGTCGGCACGCCCCAAGGACGGGCTGAAACGCGCTGACGGCAAGCTGTCGCACCAATATCGTGCAATCTCGTCACCCGCGAGCGGGATCGTGGCCCACGGCCGGGCCACGCACCATGTCGACCATGCGCCTCGCCACCGTTCACAGCCGCGCCCTGGATGGGCTGCAGGCCCCGGAAGTCACGGTCGAGGTGCATCTGGCCAACGGCCTGCCGGCCTTCACCCTGGTCGGTCTGGCCGACACCGAGGTCAAGGAAGCCCGCGAACGGGTCCGCGCCGCGCTGCAGACCAGCGGCCTGAACTTCCCGGCCAACCAGCGCGTCACGGTCAACCTGGCCCCGGCCGACCTGCCGAAGGAAGGCGGCCGCTTCGACCTGCCGATCGCCCTGGGCGTGCTGGCCGCCAGCGGCCAGATCGATCCGGCCGCGCTGCAGGGCTGGGCCTGCGCGGGCGAGCTTTCGCTGGCCGGCGAACTGCGGCCGGTGCGCGGTGCCCTGGCCTTGGCCCTCGCCCTGCGCCGCGAGGGCAGCGCCCAGGGCCTGATCCTGCCGCGCCGCAGCGCCGAGGAAGCTGCCCGCGTGCCGGGACTGCGGGTCTGCGCGGCCGACCACCTGCTCGACGTGGTCCGTGCCTGCCTGCCCGGCGAGGCCGCACACGCCCTGCCTCGGGCCACCGCACCGGCGCGGGCCGAAACCGGTCCCGGCCCCGAGCTGCGCGATGTGAAGGGCCAGACCGCGGCGAAGCGCGCGCTGGAGATTGCCGCAGCCGGCGGCCACAGCCTGCTGCTGGTCGGCCCACCGGGCAGCGGCAAATCCATGCTGGCCCAGCGCCTGCCGGGCCTGCTGCCGCCGCTGGACGAGGCGGCAGCGCTGGAATCGGCGGCCGTGTTGAGCCTGGCCGGCCTGTTCGTGCCCGAACGCTTCGGTGAGCGCGTGCTGCGCGCACCGCACCACGGCGCCAGCGCGGCGGCCCTGGTGGGCGGGGGCGCCCCGCCGCGGCCGGGCGAAATCTCGCTGGCCCACGAGGGCCTGCTCTTTCTCGACGAGCTGCCGGAGTTCCCCCGCCCGGCGCTGGAGGCGCTGCGCGAGCCGCTGGAGACGGGCCGGATCGCGATCGCCCGGGCCCTGCGACGCGTGCAGTTCCCGGCGCGCTTCCAGCTGATCGCGGCCATGAATCCCTGCCCCTGCGGTCTGGCCGGCGACCGCCGCGGCCGGTGCCGCTGCACCCCCGAAACGGTCGCCCGCTACCAGGGCCGGCTCAGCGGGCCGCTGCTGGACCGGCTGGACCTTCAGGTCGAGGTACCGGCCCTGCCGCCCGAGACCCTGCTGGCCACCCCGGCTGGCGAATCGAGCGCGCAAGTGGCCGCACGGGTGGCCGCCGCCCAGGCCCGGCAGAAGGCGCGGCAGGGCCTGCTCAACAGCCGGCTGGAAGCCGGGGCGCTGGAAGCCGCCTGCGCGCGCCGGCCGGCCGCGGTGGATGCCCTGCTGCAGCAGGCGGGAAGCCGGCTCGGCTGGTCGGCCCGCAGCCACCACCGCGTGCTGCGGGTGGCGCTGACGGTGGCCGACCTGGACGGCCGCGAGATCCTGCAGGCCGGCGACGTCGCGGAGGCCATCCAGCTGCGCCGCGTGCTGGGCCCGGGCGGCTGAGGGCGCGCGGGCCGGGGCCCCGGCGACCGCTCAGCGGCCGCTCGAGCGCTGGCTCAGCGGCGGACCAGGCGGCCGTCGCGGATTTCCAGGACGTCGCCAACCGCCCAATCGGGCTCGCTGGCCTGCTCGAAGCTGCGACGCCCCCCCTCGGGCAGGCGCACCTCGGTGACCCAGACGGTCTTCTTCTTCAGGTGCTTCTCCAGCTCCCGGCCGGCGAAGCCCCCGGCCACGGCACCGCCGACGGTCGCCACCGACCGGCCGCTGCCCCCGCCGACCTGGTTGCCGAGCAGACCACCGACCACGGCACCGCCGATCGCGCCCAGCGCGCTGGGGTCGCCCTTGCGCTGTTCACTGCGCACCTCGATCACCCGCGCGCAGTCGCTGCACAGCGCGGGGGCTGCCGATGGCGTGGCATCGGCCGGCACGGCCGGCGCCGCGACCTCGGGCGCGGGGTGGACCGCCACAGGCTTGGGCGCCTCGGCCTGGGCCACCTTCACCGGCGCGGGGCGCGCCTGAGCCGCCTTCTCGACGGGCGCCGGCTTGCGCGCGGCGGGCGGTGGCGTGACCGGCGACGGTTCGACGGTCTCGACCATTGCGGGCTCGGCCGGCACGGCTTCGGCGACGACGGCCGGGGCCGGCGAGGCAAGCGGCGGATCGTCCGCCGCGATGACGGCGCGCAAGCCGAGGGCGGCCGCCACGATCAGGCCGCCGCCGACCAGGCCGGTCACGAAACTGCTGCGGTGCATGCGCGGCTGGGCCGCGTCGGGAAGGGGGATCGACATGGGTTCTCCTCGGTCGGGCGACGGGGCCGATCCGGGTGGATCGGCATGCCCTTCGCCGCAGGGCGGCCTGCCTGCGACCCGGAAAGCCTCGGTCGGTTCAAGCCGCCCCGGGATGCAACGCAGCCGCCGGCACGGCGGTGCACCGGCGGCGGCCGGGGTTCAGAGCAGCGGCGACAGCGCGCGGCGGGCCGCGTCCTCGTCGAGCGCATTGCGACGCGCCCAGTCGGCGAGCTGGTCCTCGCCGACCTTGCCGACATTGAAGTAGGCCGCTTCGGGATGGGCGATGTAGAAGCCGCTGACCGCCGAGGCCGGCGTCATGGCCAGGTGCTCGGTCAGGCCCATGCCGATGTCCTGCGCGGCCAGCAGCTCGAACATCGCCCGCTTGACGGTGTGGTCCGGGCAGGCCGGGTAGCCGGGCGCGGGGCGGATGCCCTGGTACTGCTCGGCGATCAGCGCCTCGTTGCTGAGCTGCTCCGCCGCGGCGTAGCCCCAGAACTCGGTGCGCACGCGCTGGTGCAGGCGCTCGGCGAAGGCTTCGGCCAGGCGGTCGGCGATGGCCTTGATCATGATCGCGCTGTAATCGTCATGGTCGGCCTCGAAGGCGCGGGCCTTCTCGTCGGCCCCGAAGATGCCGACGGCGAACATCCCCGCATAGTCCTTGGCCGCGCCGGCCGGCGCGACGAAGTCCGACAGGCAGCGGTTGGGCCGCGCGACGCCGTCGACCACCGGCCGCTCGCTCTGCATGCGCAGGCCATGCCAGACCAGCGCCGGCTTGCGGCGTGACTCGTCGGCGTAGAAGGCGATGTCATCGTCCTCCACCTGCTGGGCCGCGTACAGGCCGACCACGCCGTGGGCCTGCAGCCAGCGGCCGTCGATCGCGCGCTTGAGCATGCGCTTGCCGTCGCTGAAGACGCGCTGCGCCTCCGCGCCGACCACCTCGTCCTTGAGGATGGCCGGGAAGGGGCCGGCCAGGTCCCAGGTCTGGAAGAAGGGGCCCCAGTCGATGCAGGCGGCCAGCTCGTTCAGGTCGACATTGCGGAACACGCGGCGGCCCAGGAAGCTCGGCACCGTCGGCTGCCAGGCCGACCAGTCGATCGGCGTCTTGTTCGCGCGGGCCTGGGCCAGCGTGACCATCGGCGTGGCCTTCTTGTTGGCATGCTGCTCGCGGACCTTGTCGTAATCGCGGTTCAGCTCGGCGATGAAGGCCTTGGCGCGCTCGTCGCTCAGCAGTTCGGCGCAGACGCCGACGCTGCGCGAGGCATCGGGCACGTAGACGACCGGGCCGGTGTACTTGGGCGCGATCTTCACCGCGGTGTGCACGCGGCTGCAGGTCGCGCCGCCGATCAGCAGCGGCGTGCCGCGCGCGCGGAACCAGTCGTCGCGCTCCATCTCGGCGGCCACATGCTGCATCTCCTCCAGGCTGGGCGTGATCAGGCCGGACAGGCCGATGATGTCCGCGCCCTCCTCCTTCGCCTTCTTCAGGATGTCCTGGCAGGGGACCATGACCCCCATGTTCACGACCTCGAAGTTGTTGCACTGCAGGACCACCGTGACGATGTTCTTGCCGATGTCGTGCACATCGCCCTTGACGGTGGCGATGACGATCTTGCCCTTGGGCTTGGCCTCGCCGCCGGCATCGATCAGGGCCTTCTTCTCGGCCTCGATGTAGGGCAGCAGATGGGCCACCGCCTGCTTCATCACCCGCGCGCTCTTGACCACCTGGGGCAGGAACATCTTGCCCTGGCCGAACAGGTCGCCGACCACGTTCATGCCGGCCATCAGCGGACCTTCGATCACGTGCAGCGGCCGGCCGCCGCGGGCGGCGATCTGCTGCCAGACCGTCTCGGTGTCCTCGACGATGAACTCGTTGATGCCGTGCACCAGGGCATGGCTCAGGCGCTCCTCGATCGGCAGTGCGCGCCAGGCGTTGCGGGCGCTGTCGTCCTTGCCGGCGCTCTTCGCGCGGTCGGCGATCTCGATCAGGCGCTCGCCGGCATCCTTGCGCCGATTGAGCACCACATCCTCCACCCGCTCGCGCAGCTCGGCATCGAGGTCGTCGTACACGCCCACCATGCCGGCGTTGACGATGCCCATGTCCATGCCGGCCTGGATCGCGTGGTACAGGAAGACGGTGTGGATGGCCTCGCGCACCGGGTCGTTGCCGCGGAAGCTGAAGCTCACGTTGGACACGCCGCCGCTCACCTTGGCCCCGGGCAGGTTCTGCTTGATCCAGCGGGTGGCCTCGATGAAGTCGACGGCGTAGTTGTCGTGCTCCTCGATGCCGGTGGCGATGGCGAAGATGTTGGGGTCGAAGACGATGTCCTCGGGCGGGAAGCCCAGCTCCTCGACCAGGATCCGGTAGGCGCGCGCGCAGATCTCGGTCTTGCGGGCGTAGGTGTCGGCCTGGCCCTGCTCGTCGAAGGCCATGACCACGGTGGCCGCGCCGTAGCGCTTGATCAGGGTGGCCTGGCGCCGGAATTCGGCCTCGCCTTCCTTGAGGCTGATCGAGTTGACGATGCCCTTGCCCTGGATGCAGCGCAGGCCGGCTTCGATCACGCTCCACTTGGAGCTGTCGATCATGATCGGCACCTTGGCGATCTCGGGCTCGCCGGCGATCAGGTTCAGGAAGCGCACCATGGCGGCCTGGCTGTCCAGCATGGCCTCGTCCATGTTGATGTCGATGACCTGGGCGCCGTTCTCGACCTGCTGGCGGGCCACGGCCAGGGCGTCCTCGTAGCGGCCTTCCAGGATCATCCGGGCGAAGGCCTTGGAGCCGGTCACGTTGGTGCGCTCGCCGATGTTGACGAAGAGCGAACCGCGGTCGATGGCCACCGGCTCCAGGCCGGACAGGCGCATCGGGGGGACGGACGGGGTGGAGGCGTGGGGGGCAGTCATGGCGCGGCTTGGTCGTTCACAAGCGAGCGCCGTTGCCGGGGCCGGGGCCGCAAGACCCCCGCCTGCCCGAGCCTGGCGACCCTCCGGACGGGGCCGTCGCAACGCTCCTCGAGCCCTTCAAGTTTAGCGGCCGGCCACCCGCCGGCCGGCCGCGCTCAGGCGAAGAGCGGCAGGGTCTCGAAGCGCCCGCGCAACACCGCCCCCGCGTCAGCGCCGAGCCAGCCTTCGATCACGCTGGCGTAGACGCGCCGGAAGTCGGTGGTGTGGATCAGGTTGTCGCCCGCATCCAGGGCCGTGAGGCTGGGCGGCTGGCCGTGGTGGCCGCCGCGCACCCCGCGGCCGATCAGGTACATCTGGTTGGCCGTGCCGTGGTCGGTGCCCAGGCTGGTGTTCTCCGGCACGCGGCGGCCGAACTCGGAGAAGACCAGCAGCATCACCTCGTCGGCGCGGCCGATGCGCTCCAGGTCGCGCTGGAAGCCGGCGATCGCGTCGGCCGTGTAGGTCAGCAGGCGCTGGTGCAGCTCGGCCTGCTGCACATGGGTGTCGAAGGCGTTGTGGCGGTAGGCGGTGTAGTACAGCCGGGTCGGCAGGCCGGCGTCGATCATCGCGGCGATCTTCGGCAGGTCCAGCGGCACGATGCCGTAGTCCACCGGCGACTTGTAGCGGGCCCAGGCTTCGCGCACGCGCTGCGAGCTGTCGCGGGCCGAGACCGCCACCTCGCGCATGAAGCGCAGGGCGGGCGGGTCCTCGGGCGCCGGCGGCACGGCGGCGTCCAGCAGCGGCCGGGTCTCGTGCAGGCCCTTGCGGACGAAGCGCCGCGGGTCGTCGAAGCCCAGGGCCAGGTGGCGGCGCGCGCGCACGGCCAGGGACTGCACCTCGTCGACATTGACCAGGAAGCCCGGCGTGGCGGCCGGGTCCATGGCATCGGCCAGGCGTCCGACCCAGCCGCTGTCCTCGCCGGCATTCGGGGCGCCGGTGTGCCAGTAGGCCATCGAGGTGAAGTGCGAGAAGGACGGCTGCGCATAGCCGCAGCCATGCACGATGGCCATCTTGCCGTCCTTGTAGAGCCGCTCGAAGCCGGCCAGGCCGGGGTTGAAGCCGAAGTGGTCGTCGATGCGCCGCAGCTTCTCGGGACGGATGCCCAGGCGGGGCCGGTGGCGGTAGTAGGCGTCGTCGCCGTAGGGCACGAGGGTGTTGAGCCCGTCGTTGCCGCCGGACAGCTCCAGCACGACGAGGATGCGCGGCCGGCCCCCGGGGGCGGCCGGCGCGGCCGCCACGGCGCGCTGCAAGGCGCCGGGCAGGCTCATCGCCAGACCCGCTTGCAGGAGGGCGCGGCGCGGCAGGCCGCAGGGGGCGTGGGAAACAGGCTTCATGGCAGGGGCGGCGTCAGCCGAGCTGGTATTCGGGCAAGGCCAGGATCAGGTGCAGGGTCTGGCGCAGCGGCTGCTCCAGGTAGCTGCGGGCGGGGGCGAGGTCCTCGGTGCCGAGCTGGCCGCGCAGGAAGTCGATCAGGCCGGCCCGCGAGGCCGGCGACACCGGCCCCACGACGAAGCGGCGCAGCAGGGCGTCGACCGCCTCGGCCGCCGTGCGCGCACCGGCCGCCTGCACCAGGCCGGCCAGGTCCAGGCGGGCGGTGGTGCGCGGGATGGGCTTGACCCGCTCGATCGCCATCTGCCAGCCGCGGTAGCTGGCCAGGCGGGTGTTGAAGTCCTCGTCGCGGTCGGCCAGCTGCATGGACTGCGAGCCCAGCTCCTGCCCGTCCAGGCGGGTGGCCTCGCTGACGTTCTGGCCCAGGGCCAGCTTCTCGCCGACTTCCTGGATCTTGTATTCCTTGGTCGGGTAGCGGTCGGGCGGCAGGAAGGTGATCTCGGGGTTCAGCAGCTCGTAGGCGAAGTTCGCCCGCGCCATCAGCAGGCCCGGCGTGATCCAGGCCCGGCCCGGTGCCCAGCCCGCCACCGTCGGCGGGTAGAAGAGCTTCTGGCCCAGGACCTCGGTGACCTGGTTGAAATCCGGCACGCCGGGCATCTGGGTGAGGCCGGCCAGGCGGTAGGTGCCGACGACCAGCTCCACCGGCGGACGGATGCGGCTGGCCCGCGAGGGCGCGCTGTAGAAGTCGCGCGAGAGGAAGAGCGTCTCCAGGAAATCGGCCAGGTCGTAGCCGCTGTCGCGCAGGCGCTGGCCCAGCGCGCGGCGCAGGGCGGGCGAAGCCTCGTCGCGCACGAAATAGGCGTGCAGCTTGCCCGCCAGGTACTCGGCGCAGGCCGGCTGGGCCAGCAGGATGTCGATCACGTCCTCGCCGCCGAAGCGGCCCTCGCGTCCGAACAGGCGCTTGACGCCGTCGTCGTGCCGGGCCGGGTCGATCGCGAAGCGCAGGCCCTGCGCGTTCCAGCCGGTGAAGGCGCGCGCCGCCTCGCGGATGTCGGCCTCGCTGTAGTGGCCGACGCCGAGGGTGAACATCTCCATGATTTCGCGCGCGAAGTTCTCGTTCGGCGCGCCCTTCACGTTCACCCCGGCGTCCAGGTAGGCCAGCATGGCCGGGTCCTGGGCGATGCCGAGCATCAGCTCGCGGAAGCGGCCGTTGCCCTTCTCGCGCAGCAGCTGGTTCTGGCGCGCCATCTTGCGCACGTCACGCACCTTCTCCTCGCTGGTCGCGAAGTGGCCATGCCAGAACAGCGCCATCTTTTCCTGCAGCGGCCGTGGCGTGACCAGCATGCGGCCAGCCCACCAGTAGGCCAGGCGATGGGTTTCCAGGCGGCTGGCGCGCAGCCAGTAGAAGAAGGTGTCGGTGACCGGCTGCAGGCGGCGGCTGCCGGCTGGCTTGACGGCCACGCCCAGGGCCTGGCCCTCGCGCTTGGCGGCCTCGGTCGCGGCGGGACGCGAGGGCGGGAAGCGGTCCAGGTCGGGCTCGGGCAGCTCGGACGCGTCGAAGGGCTGGAAGTCCTCCGGCACCGTCTGCCAGCGCACCAGGCGGCGCACGGCCTCCTGCGGGCCCAGGCGGACGGTGGCCTCGATCTCCTCGGGCCGGCCGCCGAAGCCGGCCCGCTGCAGCAGGTGGGCGGCCGCGGCGGCATCCCACTGCGCCGCAGGGAGGGGCCGAAGGTCATCCAGACCTTCGGAGGATGGGGCCGCCTGGACCAGGCTGGCCAGCAGGCCGAGCAGCAGGGCAAGCCGTCGGGGCGCGAGGAGGGCAGGCATGGGGAACAGGCGCGGGGGCGACGTCAGGGAGAAGGCCTGCATGCTGGCAGGCTCCGGCGCGGGGAGGGGTCCAGAAAATCTGGATTCCCGGCCGGGCGGGCGCGGCGCAGGCAAGTTGCCCGTCGGCTTGCAGGGCCCGGCCTCCCGGGGTGCAATGGGGCCATGCGCTTGCACCCGCACCCCCTTGTGCCCGTCGACCACCCGCGGCGCCGGGCGCTGCAAGCCGCCGCCTCGGGCCTGCTGCTGGCCGGCTGCGCGGGACTGCCAGGCTCGCCGGGCCGACCGGCTTCCGGCCTGTCACCCGCCCTGGCGGCTCAGCAGCAGCGTCTGGCCGATGCCCTGGCGGGCACCCCGGTGCAGGTGCAGGCACGCGGTCCGGTGCTGCGCGTTCGCGTGCCTTTGCGCCATGCCCATGCCCCGGGCCAGACCGCGGTGAAGCCGCCGCTGCAGGCGGTGCTCGAACAGCTGGCGATCGGCTTCAAGCCGCATGCCGCGGTCAGCGAGGTGCTGGTGCGGGCACCGGCCGACGCCGGCTTGCGCGGGACCGCGGCCGCCAGCCAGGCGGCCGAGCGGGTCGAGCGGATCCGGGAGCAGCTGCTGCGACGCGGCATCGAGTCCGGCCGGGTGCGGGCCGCCGGAGCGGCCGAGGGCGAGGCCGTCGAACTGCTGCTGCGCGACCGGCCCTGAGGCTCCCGCCCCGGGGCCGGGCCGCGATCAGACGCCGTCACCCAGGCCGCTCAGCCAGCCGCTGCGCCGGGCACGCGGCTGGTAGGCGCTCACGCGCTTGGCGATCTCGGCGATGTGCTCCGGGGTCGTGCCGCAGCAGCCGCCGGCGATGTTCAGGAAGCCCGCCTGCGCAAAGCCCTCGACCATGCGGCCCGTGACCTCCGGCGTCTCGTCGAAGCCGGTGTCGCTCATGGGATTGGGCAGGCCAGCGTTCGGGTAGCAGGACAGGTAGACATCGGGCGCGGCCTTGTGCAGCTCCTCGATGTAGGGCCGCATCAGCGCGGCACCGAGCGCGCAGTTCAGGCCGATGGCGATGGGATGCGCATGACGCACCGAATGCCAGAAGGCGGTCACCGTCTGGCCGCTGAGGATGCGGCCCGAGGCATCGGTCACCGTGCCGCTGATGATGATGGGCAGGCGTTCGCCGGTGGCTTCGAAGAGCTCGTCGATGGCGAAGATCGCGGCCTTGGCGTTCAGCGTGTCGAAGATGGTCTCGACCAGGAAGACATCCGCCCCGCCTTCCAGCAGGGCCTCGCCCTGCTCGTAATAGGCCGCGCGCAGGGTCTCGAAGTCGACGTTGCGCGCGCCCGGGTCGTTCACGTCCGGGCTGATGCTGGCGGTCTTGGGCGTGGGGCCGAAGGCGCCGGCCACGAAACGCGGCTTGTCCGGCGTGCTGAACTTGTCGCAGGCGGCGCGGGCCAGGCGGGCGCCGGCCACGTTCATCTCGCGGGCGACCGAGGCCAGGTCGTAGTCCTCCTGGGCGACGGTGGTCGCGCCGAAGGTGTTGGTCTCGATCAGGTCCGCCCCGGCGGCCAGATAGCCCTCATGGATGGCCGAGATCACGTCGGGCCGGGTGAAGACCAGCAGCTCGTTGTTGCCCTTCAGGTCCTTGGGATGGTCCTTGAAGCGCTCGCCGCGGTAGTCGGCCTCGCCCAGCTTGTAGCGCTGGATCATGGTGCCCATCGCACCGTCCAGGATGACGATGCGCTTGGCCATCTGCTCGGCCAGCGCGGCCCCGCGGGTGTAGGGGCGACGTTCGATGGGAAGGGTGGTGGGCATGTCCATGCGGTGATTGTAGAAAGCCCGCCCGGGACAACCCTGACCGCTGCCCCTTCGCGAGGCCCTCAGTGCTGCACCAGGGGCTGGCTTGGCAGGTGGGTGTAGCCGTCGAGGTAGGCCTCGATGGCTTCCTCGTCGGGCTCCGAGGCGGCCAGGGCCAGCGCGCCTTCGCGGAAGCTCTCGGCCAGCGCGCCCTCCAGGAAGAGGTCGCGGCCGGCCGTCTTGTCCAGGATCTCGAAGCTGCCGCGCTGCAGGCTGGCCGGCAGCGGGCGGCCGTCGGCATCGCGCAGCGGCGTGCCGGCCGGCGCATCGAGCGAGAGCACCACATAGCGGTCGGATTGGTAGAGCACCTGCATGGAACCTCCTGAGGCACCGGGGCGGCGCCTTGTGGACACCGGGACCAGATGCGCCCGCCCACGCAGGATTCAAGCCCGCTCCGGCCGGACCGGCCCGCGGGCCGCCGCCGGTTCAGGGGGCGGTGGCCGGCGGCTCCTCGGCCGTCTTGCGGAGCAGGTCCAGCGGATCGCCACGGCCATCGCTCAGGCGGATGCGGATCGGCAGGTGGCCATGGGCCGGGTCCAGCCAGAGCTCGGCGCGGGTGTCGTGCTCGTCCTCGGGCTCGCGCAGCAGCTTGAGGGCGCGCACGGTCTCGCCGCCGACCAGGCGCAGGTTCTCCTCGCCGAGCACGCGCAGATGCCATTCGGCCAGGTCACCACGCGCACCGACCACGTGCAGCACGAACGCGGCTTCGGGCGGCTGCGTCCAGGCGGCGGCCAGCGCGGCGATCTGCACCATCACGCTGAGCCGGTCCTGGCTGCCCGGGGGCAGGGTGTGCACCGCCGAGGGGCCGGAGAAGCTGACCTGCAGCGGCTGGCCCGGTTCGCGCCGGAAGTTGGCCGCCTGTTCCGGGCGACGCAGGCGGCGGTCGGTGAAGCGCTGCGGCGCGAGGCCGGCGGCATCGAAGCCGCCGCGGCTGACCTGGGTCAGCACCGTGCCGATCAGCGGCAGCTCGCCGCGCAGTTCCAGCGTGTAGCCCTGGGGACCGGGCGCCCAGCGCAGGCTGCCCTCGCCGACCAGGCCGCCCCGGCTGAGCCGGTAGCGCCACTGGATGGCGGGCGGGATGCGGGTCGGCGGCAGCGCCTCGGCCGCCCCGCCGGCGGCCGGGGCGGCGGCCGCGGGCCGATCCCCCCCGCCGGCCTCGGCGGAGGCCGGCGCCGCCGGACGCGGGGCCGGCTTGGGCGCGACCGGCTTGGCCGCCGCCCGTGCCGGGGCGGACGCCGCACGGGCGGCCTCGACCGGGCAGGCCGCCGAGGGCGCCGGCTCCGATGCGGCCGCCACCGGGAGGAACGCCGGCCTTTCGGGCCGCGGCGGGGCCGGTGGCGCAGCGAGCGGCGGAGCCGGCGGGGCCGGGGTCTGCAGCGCCTGCACGGCCCGCGGGGCATCGGGGGGCGGCGGGGAAACCGCCGGCGGCTCGTCCTGCGCCGCGCAAGCGCGCAGCACCAGCAGGTGCAGGACCAGCACGGCCAGGGCCAGCAGCAGCAGGCGTTGGCTCAGGGGACGCGGGGGCATGGGCCAAGTATCCGCGCCGGCCGGCCCCGCAGACGCCCGCCCGCTGGGCACAATCCCGCGCACTCTTTCCCGTTCCCGGAGCGCCACGATGGCCAGCAACGCCCCCGACTTCAGCACCATGGTCCCCGGCTTCGACTTCCTGCAGACGATGATCAAGGGCGCCAGCTCGGCGCTGCCTGGCGTCGGCCAGTGGGTCGCGCCCACGCTCGATCCGCAGGAGCTGGAGAAGCGCATCGAGGAACTGCGCACCGTGCAGTTCTGGCTTGAACAGAACGCGCGGCTGATCGGCACCACCATCCAGGCGCTGGAGGTGCAGCGCATGACGCTGTCGACCCTGAAAACGATGAATGTGCAGGTGGCCGACCTGCGCGAGGCGCTGCGGATCAAGCCGATCCCGCCGACGGCGCCGGCCGCCGCGGCAACGCCGCCAGCCGCCGAGCCCGAGGCTGCGCCGGCCAGCGAAGCCGCGCCGAAGCTGATCGACCCGACCCAGTGGTGGTCGGCCCTGACCCAGCAGTTCACCGAGATCGCGACCCAGGCCGTCAAGGATGCGGCGGTCGACCCGGCCAAGCTGATGCAGCAGGGCCTGGACGCGGCGGGCCAGACGCTGCAGGCCGGCCTGGCACCGGCCCGCGAAGCGGTCGAGGCCGTTGCCCGCAGCGCCGGGGCGCGCCGCGCCAAGGCGGGCCCGAGCAGCGCCGAGGGCGGCAGCGACGACGCGCCCGCGGCCTCCGCCCGGCCCGCGCGCAAGCCCGCCGCCAAGCGGGCCGCACCCGCCGCCGGCGACAGCCCGACGCGCCGCCGGTGAAGGCCGCCCGGCACGCCACGGCACCGGTCTTCGCGGCCGCGCACGCCAGCCACCCGGACGCTTCGATGGCCCTGGGCCTGGCCCTGGCCCAGCTGGAGGCCCAGGCCCCTGCCGCACCGACCCTGGGCTGGTGCTACCTCGCCGAAGCCCATGCCGCGCAGGCCGAGGCGGTGCTGGCCGCGCTGGCCCGGCAATGGCCGGGCGTGGCCTGGGTGGGCGCCAGCGCGGCCGGCCTGTGCGCGGGCGGCGTGGAGTATTTCGACGAGCCGGCCCTGGTCCTGATGCTCTGCGACCTGCCGCGCGCGCACTTCCGCGTCTTTTCCGGCCGCCAGCCGCTGCCGCCGGCCGAGGTCTTCCCGGCCCATGTCGCGCAGGTGCATGCCGACCCGGCAACGCCGGACCTGGACGAGCTGATCAAGGAGCTGAGCCAGCGCATGGCCAGCGGCTACCTCTTCGGCGGCCTGGCCTCGGCACGCAGCCGGGCGCTGAGCTTCGCCGACGGGGTCTGCGCCGGGGGGCTTTCGGGGGTGGCTTTCGATGCCGAGATCGCGCTGGTCTCGCGCGTCAGCCAGGGTTGCCAGCCGCTCGGCCGGATCCACCGCATCGACGAGGCCGAGCGGCAGATCGTCTACCGCCTGGACGGCGAGCCGGCCCTCGACGTGCTGCTGCGCGAGCTGGGGCTGGACGAGAACCGCCCGCGCGAGATGCTCGGCCGCCTGCGCCAGACCCTGGTCGCGCTCGGGGACGACGGCGCCCGGAGCGCACGCCGCGGCGGCCTCTTCGGCCCCGATGAGCGGGTGCGCCACCTGGTCGGCCTGGACCCGGCGCGGCGTGCGATCGCCGTGGCCGAGGCCGTCGAGCCCGGCCAGACCCTGAGCTTCTGCCGCCGCGACGCCGACGCCGCGCGGCGCGACCTGCTGCGCCTGGGGGCCGAGATCCGCAGCACGCTGGAACCCGAGGAGCTGCCGCTCGACGGGTCGCCTGCCCCGGGTGGTCGCCGCATGGTCGCTGCGCTCTACGCCAGCTGCACCGGCCGTGGCGGCGCGCATTTCGGTGCGCCCTCGGCCGAAATGGAGCTGCTGCGGCATGCGCTGGGCGGGGAGGCCGAGGCCCTGCCGCTGGCCGGCTTCTTCGCGGCCGGGGAGATCGGTCACCACCACCTCTATGGCTACACCGGGGTGCTGACGGTGTTCACGGCGCCCGCCTGAGGCCGACGCACGGCCAAGGCTTCGCACGTAAGCTCGGGGCCCCGGCCGCCCGCCCTCCAGAGCGGCCGTCTTCCTTCCGCGAGCGATCCGCATGAATGCGCCCCTCTCCGCCGCGCGGCTGCAGGCCGATCCGGCCGCCCGGCCCGACCCGGAACGGCTCCCGCCCGGTCTGGACCGCGCCGGCCGCCAGGCCCAGCTGCTGGCCCAGCTGCAGCCCCTGCTGCCGGCCCACGCCCTGCTGTGGCAGGCCGAGGACACCACGCCCTACGAGTGCGACGGCCTGACGGCCTACCGCGAGCAACCGCTGGCCGTCGCCCTGCCCGAGACCGAGGACCAGGTCGCCGCCGTGCTGCGCGCCTGCCACCTGCTGGGCGTGCCGGTGGTCGCCCGCGGCGCCGGCACCGGCCTCTCGGGCGGCGCCATGCCGCACCGCCACGGCCTGGTGCTCTCGCTGGCCAAGTTCAACCGCATCCTCAAGGTGGATCCGCAGGCCCGCACGGCCGTCGTGCAGAGCGGCGTGCGCAACCTGGCCATCAGCGAGGCCGCGGCCCCCCACGGCCTGTACTACGCGCCCGACCCGAGCAGCCAGATCGCCTGCACCATCGGCGGCAACGTGGCCGAGAACTCGGGCGGCGTGCACTGCCTGAAGTACGGCCTGACCGTGCACAACGTGCTGAAGGTGCGCGGCTACACCGTCGAGGGCGAGCCCTTCACCCTGGGGGGCGAGGCGCTGGACGCCCCCGGCCTGGACCTGCTGGCCGCCTACGTCGGCAGCGAAGGCATGCTGGGCGTGACGGTGGAGGTGACCGTCAAGCTGGTGCCCAAGCCGCAGCTGGCGCGCTGCATCATGGCCGGCTTCCCGGACGTGCAGTCGGCCGGCGCGGCGGTGGCCGCGGTGATCGGCGCCGGCATCATCCCGGCCGGCCTGGAGATGATGGACAAGCCCATGACCGCCGCGGTCGAGGACTTCGTCCACGCCGGCTACGACCTGGACGCCGCCGCCATCCTGCTGTGCGAGAGCGACGGCACGCCCGAGGAGGTCGAGGAAGAGATCGGCCGCATGAGCGAGGTGCTGCGCGGCGCCGGCGCCACGCGCATCGAGGTCAGCCAGGACGAGGCCCAGCGCCTGCGCTTCTGGAGCGGCCGCAAGAACGCCTTCCCGGCCAGCGGGCGCATCAGCCCGGACTACATGTGCATGGACTCGACCATCCCGCGCAAGCGCCTGGCCGACATCCTCACCGCCATCGCCGCGATGGAGGACAAGCACGGCCTGCGCTGCCTGAACGTCTTCCACGCCGGCGACGGCAACCTGCACCCGCTCATCCTCTTCGACGCCAACGACCCCGAGCAGCTGCACCGCGCCGAGGCCTTCGGCGCCGACATCCTGGAGACCAGCGTCGCGATGGGCGGCACCGTCACCGGCGAGCACGGCGTGGGCATCGAGAAGCTCAACTCCATGTGCGTGCAGTTCAGCCCCGAGGAGCGCGCGCAGATGCTGGCCTTCAAGGCGGCCTTCGACCCGCTGGGCCTGCTCAACCCGGGCAAGCTCATCCCCAGCCACGCCCGCTGCGCCGAGTACGGAAAGATGCACGTCAAGCGCGGCCTGCTGCCCTTCCCCGAGCTGCCGCGCTTCTGACCCGTCGCGCCGCGGCCTGCGCCCCACCCTGCCCATGCTTCCCGAGTCCACCCCCGAACTGCAGGCGCTGATCGAGCGCATCCGCGCGGCCAGCGCCGCCGGCACGCCGCTGGCGATCACCGGCCACGGCAGCAAGGCCTTCCTGGGAGGGGTGCCCGAGGGCGAACCGCTCTCCACCCTGGCCCTGCAGGGCATCAGCAGCTACGAGCCGACCGAGCTGGTCGTCACCGCCCGTGCGGGCACGCCGCTGGCCGAGCTCGAAGCCACCCTGGCCGCGCAAGGCCAGTGCCTGCCCTTCGAGCCGCCACGGCTGCCCGGGGCCGATGGCCAGGCCGCCGGCACGGTGGGCGGCATGGTCGCGGCCGGTCTGGCCGGGCCGGCACGCGCCACGGCGGGCAGCGTGCGCGACTACGTGCTGGGCGCGACCGTGGTCAACGGGCGCGGCGAGCTGCTGAGCTTCGGCGGCCAGGTGATGAAGAACGTCGCCGGCTACGACCTGGCCCGGCTGCTGGCCGGCTCGATGGGCGAGCTGGGCCTGATCGCCGAGGTCTCGCTCAAGGTCCTGCCCGAGCCGCCGGCCAGCGCCACCCTGCACTTCAGCTGTGACGAGGCCACCGCCCTGGAACGCCTGAACCGCTGGGCCGGCCGGCCGCTGCCGCTGAGCGCCAGCGCCTGGTGGGCCGGCAGCCTGCTGCTGCGCCTCTCGGGCGCCCGGGCCGCGGTGGCGGCCGCCCAGGCGGCCCTGGCGGCCGAGGCGGGCGGCGAGCCGGTCGATCCGGCGCAGGCCGGACCCTTCTGGACCGGCCTGCGCGACCAGCGCGACGAGTACTTCGAGCAGGCCGACGCGGCCCTGCGCGCAGGTCGCGCCGCGCTGTGGCGGATGAGCCTGCCCTCGACCGCCGCGCCGGTCGCCGGCCTGCGCGGCGAGCAGCTGATCGAATGGGGGGGCGCGCAACGCTGGTGGCTGAGCGAGGCCCCAGCCGCCACGGTGCGGGCCGCAGCCACCCGGCTCGGCGGCCATGCGCAGCTCTGGCGCAGTGCCGATCCGGCGGTTCGCGCCGAGGCCGGCCGGGCCCCGCTCGGCCCGGTGCTCATGCGCCTGCACCGCCAGGTCAAGGCCGCCTTCGACCCGGCCGGCGTGCTCAGCCCGGGCCGGCTGATCACCGCCTGAGGCCGCAGGCGGGCCGAGCATGCTGGCCAGCGAGCGCCATCCCGACACCGACCGCCGCCTCGGCCTGCTGCTGGCCGCGGTGGCCGGTGCGGTGAATGCCGGCGGCTTCCTGGCCGTCGGCGTCTACACCTCGCACATGACCGGCATCGTCTCTTCGGTGGCCGACGAGCTGGTGCTGGGGCGCCTGGGCACGGTGGCCGCCGGCCTGGGGGCGCTGCTGGCCTTCACCGCGGGGGCGGCCTGCACGGCCTGGATGGTCGGCCACGCCCGGCTCGATCCGCGCCTGGCCACGGGCCTGCGCGGCCGGCGTTCGCCCTACCGCGGTCCGCTGCTGCTGCAGGCCGCGCTGATGCTGGTCTTCGGCCTGCTGGGTGCGCGGATCGACGGCCTGCATCCGCTGAGCGTGCCGCTGACGGTGCTGCTCCTGGCCTTCATGATGGGGCTGCAGAACGCCCTGGTCAGCAAGGTCTCGCAGTCGCAGATCCGCACCACCCACATGACGGGCGTGATCACCGACCTGGGCATCGAACTCGGCAAGCTGCTGGTCTGGCACCGCCGCGGCACGCCGGAACAGTCCAGGGTGCGCGCGAACCGCAGGCGCCTGCGGCTCCACGCCGGCCTGCTCGGCAGCTTCTTCGGCGGCGGCGTGCTCGGGGCCTGGGGCTTCGCGCGCTTCGGCTTCAGCGCCGTGCTGCCGCTGGCCCTGGGCCTGGCCTGGCTGGCGCTGGCCGCGCGTGCACCGGGCCCGCGCGAGGCGACGGCGTGAACGCACTGCGCGGCCTGGCCCTGCTGCTGCTGTTGCAGGCGGCCGGCGAGGCGCTGGTGCAGATCGCCCGCCTGGCCCTGCCCGGTCCGGTGCTGGGCCTGCTGCTGTTGCTGGCGGCGCTGCAGATCGAGGCGCTGCGGGCGCCGGTGGCCGCCATCGCGCAGCTGCTGCTGGGCCACCTCTCGCTGCTCTTCGTGCCGGTTGGCGTCGGGGTGATCACGCACCTGGAGCTGCTGGACCGCCATGGCCTGAAGCTGCTGGCGGTGATCCTGGTCTCGACCCTGCTCGGCCTGGCCGCCACCGCCGCGCTGCTGCGCGCCCTGCTGCCGGCGGCCGAGCGCGATGCCGAGCACGCCCTGCCCGCCGAGGGCGCCGCCGGCCCGCCGCCGCGCTGAGCCCGCCATGGCCGATTTCGTCCAGCTCTGGGTCTACCTGGCCTCGACGCCGCTGTTCGGCCTGACGGCGACGCTGCTGGCCTATGTGGCGGCGCAGGCGCTCTACGAGCGCAGCGGCCAGGCGCCGTGGGCGAACCCGGTGCTGCTGTCGGTGCTGCTGATCGGCAGCGTGCTGCTGGCCACCGGCACGCCCTACCCCGGCTACTTCTCGGGCGCGCAGTTCGTCCACGTGCTGCTCGGCCCGGCGGTGGTGGCCCTGGGCTGGCCGCTGTGGCTGCGCCGCGCCGAGCTGCGCCGCCGCGGCCCCGCCCTGCTGCTGGCCGCGCTGGGTGGCGGCACGGTGGCCGCGGGCAGTGCCGTGGCGATGGGGGCGGCGCTCGGCCTGCCGGGGGAGATCCTGGCCTCGCTCGCGCCCAAGTCGGTGACCGCGCCGGTGGCCATGGGCCTGGCCAGCAGCCTGGGCGGCATTCCGGCGGTGGCGGCGCTGATCGCCGTGGTCACCGGCATGGTCGGCGCGCTGCTGGCCACCCCGCTCTTCCAGGCCATGGGCCTGCGCGCGACCCCGGGCCAGCACGGCCGCTGGGCGGTGCGCGGCTTCGCGATCGGCACCGCTGCGCACGGCCTGGGCACGGCGCGCGCGCTGCAGGTCCACCCCGAGGCCGGCGCCTATGCCGGCGTCGCCCTCGGCGTACAGGTGCTGCTGGCCGCCCTGCTGATGCCGCTGCTGCTGCCCTGGGCGCTGCCCGCGCTGCAGCGCCTGTTCGGCCCCTGAGCCGGGCCAGCGCCCCGAATCTTCGACACTCGCCCCATGCAAACGAATCTCGCCCCGGCCCACCAGGGGACGGCCGACGGCCAGGCCGCCGAAGCCATCCTGCGCAAGTGCGTGCACTGCGGCTTCTGCACCGCCACCTGCCCGACCTACCAGCTGCTCGGCGACGAGCTGGACGGCCCGCGCGGCCGCATCTACCTGATCAAGCAGGTGCTGGAGGGCCAGACGCCGACCCGCAAGACCCAGCAGCACCTGGACCGCTGCCTGACCTGCCGCAACTGCGAGACCACCTGCCCGAGCGGCGTGAAGTACGGCGAGCTGGTCGAGATCGGCCGCCGCGTGGTCGATGCCCAGGTCGAGCGGCCGGCCGGCGAACGGGCCGCGCGCTGGGCGCTGAAGGAGGGCCTGACCTCGCCGCTCTTCGGCCCCGCGATGAAGCTGGGCCAGCTGCTGCGGCCGCTGGTGCCCGCCGCCCTCAAGGACAAGGTGCCGGCCGCCGCCGGCCCCCGCGCCCGGCAATGGCCGCAGCGCACCCATGCCCGCAAGGTGCTGATGCCCCTGGGCTGCGTGCAGCCGGCGATGGCGCCCAACATCGACAGCGCGACCGCCCGGGTGCTGGATGCCTGCGGCATCCAGGCCCTGGTCAGCAACGAGGGCGGCTGCTGCGGCGCCATCCGCGCCCACCTGGGCGACCAGGCCGGGGGCCTGGCCGATGTGCGCCGCAATGTGGACGCCTGGTGGCCGCTGATCGAGCGCGGCGAGGTCGAGGCCCTCGTCGTCAACGCCTCGGGCTGCGGCGCCATGGTCAAGGACTACGGCCACCTGCTGGCCGACGACCCGGCCTATGCCGAGCGCGCCGCCCGGGTCGCGGCGCTCACGCGCGACCCCTCCGAACTGCTGCCCGAGCTGGTGCCGGCCCTGCAACCCCTGCTGAATCCGGCGCGGCCGGCCGGCAGTCCGGCGCGCGGCCCGGCGCGGCCGCGCCTGGCCTACCACCCGCCCTGCACCCTGCAGCATGCGCAGAAGCTGCGCGGCGGCGTGGAGGCCGGCCTGCGCGCCCTGGGCTTCGAGGTCGAGGTCGCGCGCACCGAGAGCCATCTGTGCTGCGGCTCGGCCGGCACCTATTCCGTGCTGCAGCCCGAGCTGTCCAAGCAGCTGCGCGACCGCAAGCTCGACGCCCTGGCGCCGATCGCCCCGCAGGCCATCGTCTCGGCCAACATCGGCTGCATCCAGCACCTGCAGAGCGGCACCGCCACGCCGGTGCGGCACTGGATCGAGCTGGTCGACGAGGCCATCGCCGGCGCGCGCTGAGCGGCGCGCCTCAGCGCGCGGCCTCCAGCAGGCGCCGCAGCAGCGGATGGTGCTGGCCACGGCGCGAGTGGATGGCGTGGATCTCCTCGACCAGGCCCTCGCAGCGGCCCAGGCGGCGCAGCGCGCGGCCGAAGGGTGGGCTCAAGCCCTCGTCGCCCAGCTGAGCGACCGGGAACACGCCCAGGCCCTGCATGCCGAAGACGGCCATCAGCGCGCTGTCCTCGAACTCGCCGACCCGCCGGGGCCGCAGGCCCTGGGCCTCGAACCAGCGGTCCAGCCGCGCGCGCAGCGGCGAATGGCCGGTCGGCAGCAGCACCGGCAGTTGCTCCAGGCACTGCGGAAAGGCGGCGCGCTCGGCCGCCTTCACCAGGGCGGGCGGCCCGACCCAGTCGACGGGCGCCGCCCACAGGCGCTGGCTGCTCAGGCGCAGGCTGGGGTTGGCCGGGGCCGGCTGGCCCGCCAGCACCACGTCCAGCTGATGCAGGGCCAGCTCGCCGAGCAGGGCCTCGAACTCGCCTTCGTGGCACAGCAGGCGCAGGGCCGGCGTGTCCAGCCCCGGCGCCAGCAGCTGGTGGGCGGCGAGCTTGGACAGGCCGTCCGACAGGCCCACGGCAAAGCGCAGGGCCGGCGCGGTGGCCGCCGCGCGCACGGCCTGCGGCAGCTCCTGCCCGAGCTGGAAGATGGCCTCGGCGCGGGCGAAGGCCTCCTGGCCGGCCTCGCTCAGCACCAGGCCGCGGCCGGCTGGCTTGAACAGCGGATGGCCGAGGTCCTGCTCCAAGGCACGGACCTGGGCGCTGACGGTCTGCACCGCCACCCCCAGCCGCGCGGCGGCCCGGCTGAGGCCGCCTTCCTTGGCGACGACCCAGAAGTAGTGCAGGTGGCGGTAGTTCAGCATCGGGCCGCTCCATAGGCGAGGTTCGGGAAAAGCTGAAGAACCTTTCCGTTGGCGCTGATTTTTCATCATGCCGGCCGCGGCCATGATCCGCCCCGTCGCGCCGCGCCCCACCGCCCATCCCGGGCGGTCCCGGGCCGGCGAGCTTCCTGAACCCACCCCATGGACTTCCTGCTGCCCCTGCTCCAGGCCGACTTCCTCGGCAAACCCGCCTGGCTCTGGCTGAGCTTCCTCGGCATCGTCACCGCGCTGCTGGCCTTCGACCTCGGCGTGCTGCACCGCGACGAGCGCGAGATCGGCGTGCGCGAAAGCCTGATGCTCTCGGCCGGCTACATCAGCGCCGGCCTGCTGTTCGGTGCCTGGATGTGGGCCGAGCTGGGCGCCACTGCCGGGATGGACTACCTGACCGGCTTCCTGATCGAGAAGTCGCTGTCGATGGACAACGTCTTCGTGATCGCGCTGATCTTCGGCTTCTTCGCCATCCCGCGCGAGCACCAGCACCGCGTGCTGTTCTGGGGCATCCTGGGCGTGATCGTGCTGCGCGCGATCATGATCGGACTGGGGGCCACCCTGGTCAGCAGCTTCAGCTGGATCCTCTACGTCTTCGGTGCCTTCCTCGTGCTGACCGGCGTGAAGATGTGGCGCATGGCCGATGCCGAACCCGACATCGCCAACAACCCGCTGCTGGCCTTCCTGCGTCGCCACCTGCGGGTGACGGATGGCCTGCGCGGCCGGAATTTCCTGGTGACCGAGCCCGACCCCAGGACCGGCCGCCCGGTGCGCTGGGCCACGCCGCTGCTGCTGGCGCTGATCCTGGTCGAGGCGGTGGACCTGGTGTTCGCGGTGGACTCGGTGCCGGCGATCTTCTCGATCACCACCGACCCCTTCATCGTCTACACCAGCAACATCTTCGCGATCCTCGGCCTGCGCGCGCTGTACTTCGCGCTGGCCGCGATGATTCACCGCTTCCACTACCTCAAGTACGCCCTGGCGGCGGTGCTGGTCTTCATCGGCGGCAAGATCTTCCTGGTCGGCTTCATCGGCAAGGTGCCGGCACCGGTCTCGCTGGGCGTGACCTTCGGCCTGATCGCAGCCGGCGTCGCTTACTCGATGTGGAAGACCCGCGGCCAGCCGGCGTCGACCTGAGGCTGTGCTTCGCGCGCCCGCACCCGGGCTTTCCCGCGTGGTGCGGGGGCGTCAGATCGAGGGCGAAGGACGCCTTAGCCTGTCTTAAAGCTGACGAACCCCGGCGAAGCACCTCGCCTGGATCGATTGGGAGTTCTTCCTGGGTGCGGACCGGTCCGGTGCGTCGCAGCATCCTGGCCCCGTGTCCGCACGGGGCCGGCCGGCGCATCGCACGCCCGCCGGTCACGCCCCCGACCCGAAGGAGACCCCGCGTGCCGTCCACGATCCACCCGCTGCAACCGCAGCCCCTGCTGCTGGCCCTCCTGGCTGCCTTCAGCCTGCAGGCACCCACCCGGGCGGCCGATGCCCCCGCGAGCGGAAGCCTGCCGCCGGTCCGCGTGATCGGCGTGACGCCGCTGCCCGGCCTGAGCGTCAGCAAGGACGAGGTGGCCGCACCGGTGCAGACGCTGAGCACCCGCGAGCTCGACGCCAGCCACGCCCCCGACCTGAGCGCCGTGCTGGCGCGCCGGCTCGGCAGCGTCCACGTCAACGAGGTGCAGAACAACCCCTTCCAGCCCGACCTGAACTACCGCGGCTTCACGGCGTCCCCGCTGCTGGGCAACGCCCAGGGCCTGTCCGTCTACCTGGACGGCGTGCGGCTGAACCAGCCCTTCGGCGACGTGGTGAGCTGGGACCTGATTCCCAAGTCGGCGCTGCGCTCGGTCACCCTGATGCCGGGCTCCAACCCGGTCTTCGGCCTGAACACCCTGGGCGGCGCCCTGGCGGTGGAGACCAAGGACGGGCTGCGCAACCCCGGCACCACGGTGCAGGTGCTGGGCGGTTCGCACGGCCGGCGCGCCTTCGAGTTTGCGACCGGCGGCTCCCAGGACGACGGCCTGCACTGGTTCGTCAGCGGCAACCTGTTCCGCGAACGCGGCTGGCGGGATGACTCGCCGTCGGACGTGCGGCAGATCCTGGCCAAGGTCGGCAAGCGCAGCGGCGCGACCGATGTCGCGCTGACGGTGGCCGCCGCGGACACGGATCTCAACGGCAACGGGCTGCAGGAACAGCGCTTCCTCGACCGCGACTACAACAGCGTCTACACGAAGCCGGACAACACGCAGAACCGCTCCTTCTTCCTGAACTTCACGGGCAGCCACACGGTCAGCGACAAGCTCTCCTTCAGCGGCAACACCTACTACCGCCGCATCCGCACCTCGACCTTCAACGGCGACCTGAACGACGACTCGCTCGACCAGTCGCTCTACCAGCCGAACGCGACCGAGCGTGCGGCCCTGACGGCCGCGGGCTACACCGGCTTCCCGACCGCGGGGGAGAACGCAAGCAACACCCCCTTCCCCAAGTGGCGCTGCATCGCCCAGGCCCTGCTGAACGACGAACCGGCCGAGAAGTGCAACGGCGTGATCAACCGCACCCGCACCGACCAGGACAACATGGGCCTGGCCCTGCAGGCCAACCTCGAGGACACGCTGCTCGGACGCCCCAGCCGCCTGGCGGTGGGCGTGGCCTATGACCTGAGCCACGTCAAGTTCAAGCAGAGCTCGGAGCTGGGCTACCTGAACCCGGACCGCAGCGTGACCGGCGTCGGCGCCTTCGGCGACGGCGGCGTGACCGGCGGCGACGTCGACGGCGCACCCTACGACACCCGGGTCGACCTGCGCGGCCGCACCGAGACCTTCAGCGTTTACGCGAGCGACACGCTGACCCTGGCGCCCAAGACCTTCCTGACCCTGGCCGGCCGCTACAACCACACCGAGGTCCGCAACCGCGACGGCATCACGCCCGGCGGCGGCCCCGGCTCGCTGGATGGCAACCACAGCTTCAGCCGCTTCAACCCGGCCGTCGGCCTGACCTTCAGCCCGCTGGACGATGTCACGGCCTACCTGGGCGCCAACCAGGGCAGCCGCACGCCTTCGGCGATCGAGCTGGGCTGCGCCGACCCGGCCAACCCCTGCAAGCTGCCGAATGCCTTCGCAGGCGATCCGCCGCTCAAGCAGGTGGTGACCACCACGCTGGAGGCCGGCTTGCGGGGCCGCAGCGGGGCGCTGAGCTGGAACGCGGGCGTGTTCCGCTCCGACAACCGCGACGACCTGCTCTTCGTCGCCGACAACACCGCCGGCTTCGGCTACTTCAAGAACTTCGGCAAGACGCGCCGGCAGGGTGTCGAGCTGGGTGCCAGCTACGCGCTGAGCCGGGATCTGGTCGTCGGCGGCCAGTACACCTTCCTCGACGCGACCTTCCGCAGCCGCGAAACGGTCAACGGCAGCTCGAACAGCAGCAATGAGGAGGCGGAAGCCGGCTTCCCGGGCGTCGACGGCACGATCGAGGTCCGCTCCGGCGACCGCATCCCGATGCTGCCGCGCCAGATCGTCAAGCTCTTCGCCGACTTCCAGGCCACGCCGAGCTGGAGCGTCGGGGCCGACCTGCAGGCCATCGGCGGCAGCACGGCCCGCGGCAACGAGAACGGCGAGCATCGGCCGGACGGCACCTACTACCTCGGCTCGGGCAAGAACGGCGGCTACGCCGTGCTGAACCTGAACACCAGCTACCAGGCCACGAAGGGCGCGCAGTTCTTCGCGAACCTGAACAACGTGTTCGACCGCAAGTACAGCACCGCCGCCCAGCTGGGCCCGACCGGCTTCAACGCCGCCGGCAACTTCCAGGCACGGCCCTTCCCGGTCAATGCCAACGGCGACCGGCCGCTGCAGCACGCGACCTTCTACGCGCCGGGTGCACCGCGCAGCCTCTACGTCGGTCTGCGTTACACCTTCGACTGAGCGTGCTTCGCGTCGGGGGGCAGGCTGTCCCCCGGCCCGGCCAACGCCCTGCAGGCGACCTCCGGGTCGCCTTGTTCATGGGCGATCCGGGACCGCACGCGGCTCAGCCCTCGGCCCAGACGGCCGCCAGCGCAGCGGCCACGGCCTCGACGTTGCCGGCGTTCAGGCCGGCCGCGCACATGCGGCCGGAGCGCACCAGGTAGACGCCATGCTGCTCGCGCAGGCGGTCCACCTGGGCCGCGCTCAGGCCGGTGTAGCTGAACATGCCGCGCTGGGTGACGAGGCAGCTCACGTCGCGCGGCACGCCGGCCGCGGCCAGGCGGGCACTCACGCCCTCGAAGAGGCGCTGGCGCATGGCGGCGATGCGGGCACGCATGCCGTCCAGCTCGGCCGCCCAGCTTGCGCGCAGGCCGGCGTCGTCCAGCACGCGGGCGACCACGGCCGCGCCGTGGGTGGGCGGGCTGGAGTAGTTCTTGCGCACCGTGGCCTTGAGCTGGCCGAGCACGCGATCAGCCTCGGCCGCGTCGGCGCAGACCAGGCTCAGTCCGCCGCAGCGCTCGCCGTAGAGCGAGAAGCTCTTGGAGAAGCTGCTGGCCACGAAGAAGCGGATCGGCTGGCCGTCTGCACCCCGGTGCGCAGCCAGGGCGCGGATCGCATACGCGTCCTCGTCCAGGCCGGCACCGAAGCCCTGGTAGGCGATGTCGACGTAGGGGATGAGCCGGCGCGCGGCGATCACCGGGATCAGCGCATCCCACTGCGCCGGGCTCAGATCCACGCCGGTCGGGTTGTGGCAGCAGGCGTGCAGCAGCACGATGGACTGCGCGGGCAGGGCCTGGAAGGCGGCGAGCATGGCCTCGAAGTCCAGGCCGCCGTCGGCCGCGCGGTAATAGGGGTAGGTCTTCACTGGGAAGCCCGCGCCTTCGAACATGGCGCGGTGGTTGTCCCAGGTCGGGTCGCTGACCCAGACGGTGGCGTCGGGGAAGTAGCGCTTGAGGAAGTCCCCACCCACCTTCAGGCCGCCCGAGCCACCCAGGGTCTGCAAGGTGGCGACGCGGCGGGCAGCCAGGGCCTCGTGGCCCTCGCCCAGCAGCAGGCGCTGCACGGCCGCGCGGTAGGCGGGGTGGCCTTCCATGGGCTGGTAGGGCTTGGCGCCGTTCGCCGCCACGGCGGCGGCCTGGCGGGCCTCGGCCTCCTTGACGGCAGCCATCACCGGCAGGCGGCCTTCGTCGTCGAAGTAGATGCCGATGGAGAGGTTGATCTTGTGCGCGCGCGGATCGCGGCCGAAGTCCTCGTTCAGGCTGAGGATGGGGTCGCCCGGGTAGGGCTCGACGTGATCGAACATGGAAGGCTCCAGGGCGCGGGGCCGGTGGCCGGCGCGGGATGGCTGCGGAAGGGGGGTCGCCGGCTCAGGCCGCCGGCCGGGGCTCGGCCAGTGCGGCGTCCAGGTCGCGGCGGATCGCGGCCGGCGTGTCGGTCGGCGCATAGCGCTTGCGCACCCGGCCGTCGCGGCCGACCAGGAACTTGGTGAAGTTCCACTTGATGCCCTCGGTGCCGAGCAGGCCCGGCGCCGCACGCTTGAGGTGGACGAAGAGCGGATGCGCCCCCGGGCCGTTGACCTCGACCTTGGCCATCATCGGGAAGCTCACGCCGTAGTTCGTCTGGCAGAAGGCACCGATCTGCTCGGCCGTGCCCGGGTCCTGCCCGCCGAACTGGTTGCAGGGGAAGCCCAGCACGGTGAGGCCCTGCGGGCCCAGCTCGCGCCACAGCGTCTCCAGGCCGGCGAACTGCGGGGTGAAGCCGCAGGCGCTGGCGGTGTTGACGATGAGCAGCACGCGGCCGCGGTGGGCGGCCAGCGGCGCGGGGGCGCCATCGAGGGCAAGGGCCTCGAAGTCGAAGACCGAGGCAGAGGCGGCGTCAGAGGCCATGGCGGGCGGCACCGGAGGCGGGGAAGCCGCCGATGCTAGCCGCCCCGCCCGGCGGCCGTGGCGGGGCGGGCTCAGGCCGGGGCGGCCTGCGTGTCCAGGCAGGCCAGCGCGCGGCCGAGCTCGCCGACGAGCAGCTCGGCATCCAGCCCGGCCTCCTGGGCCAGGCGGCCGCAGGCGCGGGCCCAATCGGCCTCGGCGGCGAAGCCCTCGGCATCGAGGGTCGGCGGTCGCAGGGGATCGAGTGCGGGCGCCAGGTCGGTCGCGGCCAGCAGGGCCAGCAGGCGGCGCAGCGGTGGCGCCTCGTGTGCCCAGTCGGCCCGCAGCGGGGCGGCGGTGGCCTCGTCCTGGGCGCGTGCCAGCGCATGGGCCAGGGGGCGCTGGCGCACCGCCTCGGCCACCGGGGCGGCCAGGCCCCAGACCTGGCACAGCGCCCCGCCCAGCGCGGCATGGCTGACGCCGAAGCAGGCGATCTCGGCCGCGGCCCGCTGCAGGGGCTCGGCGGCCTGGGCCCGCAGCTCGGCGCTGCGCAGCGGGTCGTGGCGGTGCAGGGCGGCTGCGCCGACCTCGCCGAACAGGCCGGTGGTGTGGGCCTGCCAGGGGTCGATGCCCAGGGCCGCGGCACAGGCCCCCATCGCACGGCCACGGCGGCCGGCGCGGCTCCACAGGCTTTCGAGGAAGGGGCTGGGCGGGAAGGCCCCGCGCAGGCCGATGGCATAGGTGAGCGCACAGACCTCGCGGAAGCCGAGGTGCTGCAGCGCCTCGTTGACCGTGCCGACCCGCCGCAGCAGGCCGAAGTGGGCGCCATTGACGCTGCGCACGACGGCCGCCGCCAGGGCCATGTCGGCCTCGATCAGCGCGGCCACACGGGCCAGCGACACGCCCTCGTCATCGAGCAGCAGAGCAAGTTCGACCAGGCTGCGCGGACAGGCCGGCAGTTCGATGTCGAGGCGACGCAGGGCGGGGGCGATGGGCATCGTCGGGCCGGATCGGACGGAGCGGGGAATGGCTCCGCAGCACGGCCCGCCGGCGGGGAGCGGGCGGTTCGGCCAGGGAGGAGGGTCGATCGATGCTAGGTCGCAGCCGGCCGGCCCAGGCCGGCAGCAGCGGGGCTTTCACCCATCATTTCCTGGGCCGGGCCGGCGGGCCCAGAAACGACAAAGCCCGCCGGAGGGCGGGCTTTGCAACGACGCGGGCGGGGCCGCGTCGGGGCCGGACTCAGCGGGCCGAGACGTACATCGTGATCTCGAAGCCGAAACGCAGGTCGGTGGCTTGGGGGGCGGTCCACAGCATGGCAGGTCTCCTGGAGGTTGGGGCTGCGCCGGGCTCCGGGGCATCCGGCGTCAGCGCGTGAATCGAACTGTGCGCGCCGCCGGCCGATGGAACCAGCGGCCGGCCATGAATCCGGGCTCATGAAAATCATGAGCCGGACTCGGCCGCGGCCTGAAGCGCCGGCGCCGCGCCGACGACCAGCCGCGAACGCCCGGCCCGCTTGGCCTGGTAGAGCGCGTCATCGGCCGCCTGCAGCAGCCGGGCCGCCGCATCGGGGGACGCGACGGTGGGCTGGAGGGCCGCAAGCCCCAGGCTGAGCGTGACGATCCCGGCCGGGCTGGCCGCATGCGGCAGCGCCAGGGCTTCGACCTCGGCCAGCAGCCGCTCGGCCACGCGGGTGGCGCCGGCCGCATCGGTGGCGGGCAGCAGCAGCGCGAATTCCTCGCCGCCGTAGCGGGCGGCCAGATCGCCCTCGCGCTGGATGCTGGCGCGCAGGCTGCGCGCAACGGCCTGCAGGCAGCTGTCGCCGGCGGGGTGGCCGTAGTGGTCGTTGTAGCGCTTGAAGTGGTCCAGGTCGACGAGCACCAGGGCCAAGGGCTGGTGGCTGCGCAGGGCCCGGCGCAGCTCGCGGGCGAGGGCCCGGTCGAACTCGCGGCGACTGGCCAAGCCGGTCAGGGCATCGTGGGCCACCAGGGTCTTGAGCCGGTGGTTGCTGTGCGCGAGGGCCTGCATCGTGCGCGCCAGCGCGCTCTCGGCCTCCTTGCGGGCGCTGATGTTGTAGCGGATGGCGATGAACTGCTGCGGACGGCCGTCCGGCCCGAGGAAGGGCACGATGGTGGTGTCCATCCAGTAGCTGATGCCGTCGAAGGCCCGCATCATCATCTCGCCGCTCCAGACCCGGCCCGAGGCGATGGTGCGCCAGAGCTGGCGGTAGAAGGCGGGCGGGTGGTGGCCCGAGCGCAGCACGCGATGGTCCAGGCCGATCAGCTCGGCGCGCTCGGCGCGGGTGGAATGGCAGAAGCGGTCGTTGACGTCGACGATGCGACCGCCGACATCGGTGATCAGCACCTCGGCATGCGCGTCGAGCGCGAGCTTCATGTCGCGCAGCCGCCGGTTGGCCGCCTGCAGTTCGCCGCCGATCCGGGCCTGCATGGTGATGGCGCCCAGCAGGCGCTGCCCCAGCGCAAGCAGCAGCGCAACCAGCAGGAAGACGATGCTGCCGTGGATGAGCGCACTGCGGCGCCAGGGGGCCAGCACCTCCTGCGGATCCACCCCGGCAATCACCACCAGGTGATGCGCCGGCAGCGGCACGGCGTTGTAGAGGCGGTGCACGCCATCGACCGGCGAGCGCGCCTCGAAGCTGCGCCCCTCCACCGGCAGATCGGCCAGGCCGAAGCTGCGGGAATCCATGACCATGCCCAGCACGTCCGGCCGGAAGGGCTGGCGCAGCAGCAGGCGGCCGCCCTGCTCGACCAGGCCCACGGCAGCCCCGTCGCCCAGCCGGGCACTGTCGAACACCGCGCCCAGCGCGGCCAGGTCGAGGTCCGCGATGACGAGGCCGAGAAAGCGCCCGTCCGGGGCCGACAGGCGACGGCTCAGGGGCATCACCCAGCGGCCGCTGGCGGCGCTGCGGCGCGGCGGGCTCAGGCGGGTCGCGGTGGTCTGGCTGGCACGGTGAAAGCGGAAGGCCTCGTCGGCCCGCTGGGCCGCCGCCTCCGCCTGCCGGCCGCCGAGGGTGTGGACGACGGTCGCGCCGGCCGCATCGACCAGGCGCAGCTCCAGCACCTGGGGTGCGTCGACGCTGAGGCGCAGCGCCATGTCCATCAGGGTGGCGTCGTCGCGCCAGGGGACGGCCCCGCGCTCGGCCTCCTGCGCCAGCGCAGCGGTGATGCTGTCGGCCTGGCGCAGCAGCACGCCGACATGGCGCGACGCAAGCTCGGTCCCCAGCAGCAGCATGCGCTTGGCACGCTCCAGCTCGTGCTGGCGCGAGAGGCCCAGCACCAGCGCCGTCATCATCACCAGGATGAGGGCGACGCCGATCACGTAGCCACGCGCGGCGCGCAAGGGTGCCGCGCGACGGAGGCGCAGGAGCCCTGGGGAATCGGCGGGGGGCGACATCAGGGGCTGTGCGGCAGTCAGCCGCTCATTCAACCCTGGAGCCGCGCCCATCCATCGACTGAAGAAGCGGGCAATAGGCCGGCAGTTCGGCCCGTCACGGCATGAAAAAAGCCCGCCGAAGCGGGCTTTCTCCAGCAGGCGGGGACCGTCTGCGGCCGGTCCCTGCCCTGCACCGGCTCAGCGGGCCGAGACGTACATCGTGATCTCGAAGCCGAAGCGCAGGTCGGTGGCGCGGGGGGCGGTCCATTGCATGGTGAGTCTCCTGAAAGGGTGAGGGAGGTTCAAGGCGCCAGGTCCGGAACGGCCTCGGCGTGACATGCACTGTGCCGGGGACCGGCCCGCGGCATCAGGCCCCGCGGCATGAATCGGGGCTCCAGAAAATCATGGGCTGAGCGGACCACCGGGCCGGGGCCGGCTCAGGCCGCCTGCGCCGCCAGGCCGCGTGGCACCGCCCCCAGCAGGCGGCGGGTGTAGTCCTCGCGCGGCGCGGCCATGAGCTGCTCGACCGGCGCCTGCTCGACCACCGCGCCGTCCTTCATCACCAGCACCTCGTCGGCCATGAAGCGCACCACGGCCAGGTCGTGGCTGATGAAGAGGTAGGCCAGGCCCAGTTCGTCCTGCAGGTCCTTGAGCAGGTTCAGCACCTGGGCCTGCACGCTCACGTCGAGCGCGCTGACGGCCTCGTCGAGCACGAGCAGCTCGGGCTCCAGCGTCAGGCAGCGGGCGATGGCGATGCGCTGGCGCTGGCCGCCGGAGAACTCGTGCGGGTAGCGGCCCCAGGCGCTGTCGTCCAGGCCGACGCGGGCCAGCAGCGCGCGGGCGCGGGCCTCGCGGCCGGCCTCGTCGCCGTGCAGGCGGTGGATGCGCATGGGCTCCATCAACGTCTCGCCGATGGTGAAGCGCGGGTTCAGCGAGGCATAGGGGTTCTGGAAGACGATCTGGATGCGCCGCCGCATCGGCAGCCAGTCGGCCTTGGACAGGCTCAGCAGCTCCTGGCCGTGGAAACGCGCGCTGCCGCGGACCGGGCCGCCGCTGGCCTCGTGCAGGCGCAGCAGGGCCAGGCCGGTGGTCGTCTTGCCCGAGCCGGATTCACCGACGATGCCCAGGGTGTGGCCGCGCCGCAGGGTGAAGCTCACGCCCTTGACCGCCTCGAAGAGCTTGCGGCCGAAGACGCCCTGCGGCAGCCAGAAGCCCTTGTGCAGGTCCTGCACCTCCAGCACCACGGGCGCGGCCGGGTCCTTCGCGCGATGCGCGCGGGCGGCGGCGGCGGCCTCGCCGCGGGCCCTGGCGGCCTCGGCGGCGATGTGCTCGTCGATGACCATGAGCCGGGCCGGCGGGTCGATCAACGGCGGGCGGCAGGCCAGCAGGGCCTGGGTGTAGGGATCCTGCGGGGCGCGGAAGATCGGGCCGACGGGGCCCTGCTCGCGCACGGTGCCGTGGCGCATCACGACGACCTGGTCGGCGATCTCGCCGACCACGCCGAGGTCGTGGCTGATGAAGAGCATGCTCATCTGCCGCTCGGCCTTGAGCCGGGCGAGCAGCTCCAGGATCTGGCGCTGGATGGTCACGTCGAGCGCAGTGGTCGGCTCGTCGGCGATCAGCAGCTTGGGCTCGCAGGCAATCGCCATGGCGATCATCACCCGCTGCTGCTGGCCGCCGGAGAGTTCATGCGGGTGCGCCTCGACGCGGCGCTGCGGCTCGGGCAGGCCGACCTCGGCGAGCAGCTCGACCGCACGCCCCCGCGCCGCCCGGGCCGAGAGGCCCAGGTGCAGGCGCAGCACCTCGACGATCTGCGCGCCCACCGTCATCACCGGGTTCAGCGAGGACATCGGGTCCTGGAAGACGCAGGCGATGTCCTTGCCGCGCAGGGCACGCAGCGCGGCCGGCGGGGCCTGGAGCAGGTCGCGGCCCTCGAAGCGCACGCAGCCGCGGCGCTCGGCGTTGTCGGGCAGCAGGTTCAGCAGCGACATGGCGGTGACGCTCTTGCCCGAGCCGGATTCGCCGACCAGGGCCACCGTGCAGTGCGCCGGCACGTCGAAGGAGACGCCCTGGCCGCCGCGGCCGACGGCCTCGGTCCAGCGCGCGGTGTCACCGCGGCCGAGGCGGAAGCGGACCTGCAGGTCCTGGATCTGCAGCAGAGGGGGGAGGCTCATCACTCGGCTCCGCGGAGCTTGGGGTCCAGCGCGTCGCGCAGCGCATCGGTCATCAGCGAGAAGGCGGTGACAAAGACGGCCATGAAGGCCGTGGCCGCCGCAAGCTGCCACCAGAAGCCGAGCAGCAGCTCGCTCTGCGATTCCGACAGCATCGTGCCCCAGCTCACCTGGTCCACGCCCACGCCCAGGCCCAGGTAACTCAGGATGACCTCGGCCTTGATGAAGCCCACCACGTGCACGCTGAGCTGCACCAGCACGATGTGGCCGATGTTGGGCAGGATGTGGCGGAACATGCGCGCGCCGGCCGAGGCGCCGATGGCCTCGGCCGAGCGCACGTACTCGCGCACCGCATGCTTCATGAACTCGGCCCGCACGAGGCGGTAGATGCCGGTCCAGCCGGCCAGGCCCAGGATGAGCACCACCGAGCTGACGCCCCGGCCGACGATGGCCGCGAAGGCGAAGATCAGCAGGATGCCGGGGATGGCGGTGAAGACGTTGTAGACCCACTCCAGCGCATCGTCGACGCGGCCCCGGAAGAAGCCGCCGACGGCGCCCAGCACGGTGCCGATCAGGGTGGCCAGCAGCGCGGCGGACAGGCCGACGAAGATCGAGATCTCCGCGCCCTTGATGGCCTTGGCCAGCACGTCGCGGCCCAGGCGGTCGGCGCCGAAGGGCAGGGTCTCGGCCTTGACGGTGTCGGCGGTCTGGTAGGCCTTGGCGGCCTCGGCCCATTCGGCATAGCGCGGGGCCAGGGGGTCGATGTCGCTGAGGTCGACGTTGGGGCCCTCGGGCTGCGGGATACCGCTGGCCTCGGCCCGCACGGCCGGGCCCAGGACGGTGGGCGGCGCATTCGGCACGGCGCGCTCGGCCTGCCAGTCAGCCGCCACCAGGCCGAGCAGCGAGGCAGCGATCAGCAGCAGGAAGGCCAGCACCACCGCCAGGCAGACCAGGCCGACCCGGTCCTGCCGGAAGCGCCGCCAGCCGGCCGCCCACACGCCCTCGGAGCGGGAAGCGGCCGGGGCAGGGGAAGGGGACAAGGCGGCGCTCATTTCAGAACCACTCTCGGATCGACCCACTTGTAGAGCAGGTCGGTGAAGAGGTTGACCAGCATGGTGATGAAGGCGATGTAGATCGCGAAGGCCTGGATCACCGGGTAGTCGCTGCGGTTGACGGCCAGCAGCACCTCGCGGCCCAGGCCGGGGATGGAGAAGAAGGCCTCGATCAGGAAGCTGCCGACGAAGATGCCCGGCAGGCCCACCGCCACATTGGTGAGGATGGGGATCATGGCGTTGCGCATCACATGCCGGCCCATGATCTGCGGCTCGGCCAGGCCCTTGGCGCGGGCGGTGCGCACATAGTCCTGGCCGATCTCGTCGAGGAAGAAGCTGCGGTAGAGCCGCGTCTGCGGCGCCAGGCTGACGGCCACCGCCAGCAGCACCGGCAGCGGCGCGTACTGCAGCAGATTGGTCGCCAGGCTGTCGCTCCAGCCCTGCACCGGGAACCAGCCGAGCTTGAAGGCAAACAGGTACTGGCCGACGATCACATAGACCAGGAAGCTGATCGACAGGGCCACGGTGGTGACGATGAGCACCATGCGGTCGGTCAGCGAGCCGCGCAGGTAGGCAATGCCCAGCGCAAAGGGAATGGCCAGCAGCGTCTCCAGGATCAGGATGGGCACCATCACCGTCAGCGTGGCCGGCAGGCGGCTGCTGAAGAGCTCGGCCACGGGCTCGCCGGTCGCCCAGCTCTTGCCCCAGTCGAAGGTGGCGATCTGCTTGAGGTAAAGGCCGAACTGCACCCACCAGGGCTCGTTCAGGCCCAGCTGCTGGCGGATCGCATCGACCTGCTCGGCCGTGGCGTTCAGACCGCCGAGGATTTCGGCCGGGTCGCCGCCGAAGCCCTTGAAGAGCAGGAAGACCAGCAGCACGACGCCGAACAGGGTCGGCACCATCTGCCAGAGTCGCCGGATCAGGTAGGCGGCCATTGCAAGCGCAGGGGTCGGGAGGGAGGGGGCGCCGGCGCCGCGCAAGGCGCAGGCCGGCCGGGCAAACGCCGCGCGAGTCTAGGGCGCCGGCCCATGCCCCCGCAGCGCACTTGCCCGGGGGGCCTCCTAGACTGCGCACGGCCCGATCCGGCTGCCTTCCCTGCCTGCCCTGCCCGCCCCACTGACCATGATCCCGCTGCCCGCCCTGCGCCTGCTGCCGGCCGCGGCCCCTGCCCGGGGGGCGGGGGCCTTGCGGCCGGGAGCCGGAGGGGGCGCGATGGGATGGGCGGCGGCAGGCCTGGCCGCGCTGGCGCTTGCGGCGGGGTTGGCGGGGGCAGCCACGGTCGATACCCCTGCCCAGGCGGCCCAGGCCGCCGATCCCGCCGGCCCGCCGCGCGTGCTGCGCTATGCCTTCCCGGTGGCCGAGACCGGCTTCGACCCGGCCCAGGTGGCGGACCTCTACAGCAAGACGGTGGTCGCCAACATCTTCGAGGCGCCGCTGGCCTACGACCCCCTGGCGCGGCCGGCCCGCCTGGTGCCGCAGACGGCGGCGGCCATGCCCGAGGTCTCGGCCGGGCACACGCGCTTCCTCGTCACGCTCCAGCCAGGCACCTTCTTCGCCGACGATCCGGCCTTCGGCGGCCGGCCGCGCGAGCTGCTGGCTGCCGACTATGTCTACGCGATCAAGCGGCACTACGACCCGCGCTGGAAGAGCCCCAGCCTCTTCCTGTTCGAGAACGCCGGCCTGCTGGGCCTGGACGCGCTGCGCGCCGAGGCGCTGAAGCCCGGCGGGCGCTTCGACTACGACCGGCCGGTCGAGGGCCTGCGCGTGCTCGATCGCTACCGCTTCGAAATCCGCCTGGCGCGGCCGGCGCCGCGCTTCCTCTACACCCTGGCCGACCCTTCGGTCAGCGGTGCGGTCGCGCGCGAGGTGGTCGAGCGCCATGGCGACGCGGTCATGGCCCATCCGGTCGGCACCGGGCCCTTCCGGCTGAGCGACTGGCGGCGCAGCTCGCGCATCGTGCTGACACGCAACCCCGGCTTCCGCGAGCAGCGCTGGGACGCGCAGCCAGCCGCCGACGATGCCGAGGGCCAGGCCCTGGCCGCCCGCCTGCGCGGCCGCCGCCTGCCGCTGCTGGACCGGGTGGAGATCAGCATCATCGAGGAGGCCCAGCCGCGCTGGCTGGCCTTCCTGAACGGCGAGCTCGACCTGCTGGAACGGCTGCCGCCCGAATTCGTGCCGCTGGCCCTGGCCGGCGAGCGCTTGGCCCCGCACCTGGCGCGGCAGGGCATCGGCCTGCAGCGCGCGCCGGCCGTGGACACCACCTTCGTCTACTTCAACATGGACGATCCGGTGGTCGGTGGCCTGGCCCCTGCGCAGGTGGCGCTGCGCCGCGCGATCGGCCTGGCCTACGACAGTGCGGCCGAGATCGCCCTGGTGCGCCAGGGCCAGGCCCAGCCGGCCCAGGGCCTGCTGCCGCCCGGCGTCAGCGGCCATGAGCCGGCCCTGCGCAGCGAGATGAGCCGCCACGACCCGGCCCGCGCGCAGGCCCTGCTCGACCTCTATGGCTGGCGCGACCGCGACGGCGACGGCTGGCGCGATCGGCCCGACGGCCGGCCGCTGCTGCTGCAGTTCGCGAGCCAGCCGGACAAGACCTCGCGCCTGATCCGCGAGCTGTGGAAGAAGCGGCTCGATGCCGTCGGCCTGCGGGTGGACTTCCGCATCGCGCAGTGGCCGGAGAACCTCAAGGCCTCGCGCGCCGGCAAGCTGATGATGTGGGGCGTGGCCTGGGGCGCGGCCACGCCGGATGGCGCCTACTTCCTGGACCTGCTCTACGGCCCGAATGCCGGCGAAGCCAATATGGCGCGCTTTCGCCTGCCGGCCTTCGATGCGCTGCAGGCCCGCATCGCCGTGCTGCCCGACGGCCCCGAACGCGCGGCCCTGATGCACGAGGCCCAGCGCCTGGCCGTGGCCTACCTGCCCTACAAGGCCAGCAGCCACCGCATCAACACGGCGCTGACACGGCCGGGGCTGATCGGCTACCGTCCACACCCGTTCGCCAGCGATTTCTGGCGCCATGTCGACCGCGAGCCGGACATCCCGCGATGAGCCCTGTCCTTCCCCCCGAGCCGATCCCCGTCCCCCAAGCCGCCGACCCGGGCCGGCGTGCCCTGCTGGGCCAGGCCGGCCAGGCCCTGGCGGCCCTGGCCCTGCCGGCCGGCGGCCTGGGCCTGTCGATGACGGGCTCCGCCTCGGCCCAGGCCCGGGCCGCCACCGAGAAGCTGCTGCGCCTGGCCTTCAATGCCGGGGAGACGGGCTTCGACCCGGTGCAGGTCTCGGACCTGTACTCGCACACCGTCTGCGCGCATGTGTTCGAAAGCCTCTACGGCTACGACCACCTGGCCCGGCCCTTCAAGGTCAAGCCGCGGACGGCCGAGGGCATGCCGGTGGCCGAGGACGACTTCAGGACCTGGACGGTACGCATCCGCCCCGGCATCTTCTTCGCCGAGGACGCCGCCTTCGGCGGCAAGCGCCGCGAGCTGACCGCGGCCGACTACGCCTACAGCTTCAAGCGCTACTTCGATCCGCGCTGGAAGAGCCCCGGCTATGCGAGCCTGAAGGAAGAGGGCGTGCTCGGCCTGGACGCGCTGCGCGAGCGCGCCCTGAAGGACAAGACGCCCTTCGACTACGACGCGCCGGTCGAGGGCCTGCGCGTGCTCGACCGCCATGTGCTGCAGTTCCGGCTGGCCGAGTCGCGGCCGCGCTTCCTCTACACCCTGGGCTTCTTCCCCGGCATGGCGCGCGAAGTGGTCGAGCGCTACGGCGAGGAGCTGAGCGCGCACCCGGTCGGCACCGGGCCCTTCGTGCTGGGGCGCTGGCGGCGCAGCTCGCTGATCGAGCTCAAGCGCAACCCGGGCTTCCGCGAGATGGTCTACGAGGCCGAGCCGAATGCCGACGACGCCGAGGGCCAGGCCATCCTGGCGGCGCTCAAGGGCAAGCGCCTGCCCATCGTCGACCGGGTCGAGATCAGCATCATCGAGGAGACCCAGCCGCGCTGGCTGGCCTTCCTGAACGGGCAGCTCGACCTGTCGGCCGTGCCCGGCGAGTTCATCGCCCAGGCCGTGCCCAACGGCGTGCTGGCGCCCAACCTGGCCAAGCGCGGCATGCGCATGCAGCGCAACATCGGTTCGGACGTGACGATGACCATGTTCAACATGGAGCATCCGCTGATCGGCGGCCTGGCGCCGGAGAAGGTCGCGCTGCGCCGCGCGATCGGCCTGGGCATCGACCTCAAGCGCGAGATCCAGATCGTGCGCCGCGGCCAGGCCGTGCCGGCCCAGGCCGGGCTGGCGCCCAACACCTACGGCTACGAGCAGCACCTCAAGACCGAGAACAGCGATTTCGACCCGGCCCGCGCGCAGGCCCTGCTCGACCTCTACGGCTACCGCCGCGGCAGCGACGGCTGGCGCCGCCAGCCCAATGGCCAGGCCCTGACGCTGGAGGTGGCCACCCAGAGCGACGCGATCTCGCGCCAGTTCGACGAGCTGTGGAAGAAGAACATGGACGCGCTGGGCCTGAAGACGGCCTTCCGCATCGGCCAGTGGCCCGAGCAGCTCAAGGCCGCGCGGGCCGGCAACCTGATGATCTGGGGCCTGGGCTCCAGCGCCAGCTCGCCCGACGGGCAGGACGCGCTGGAACGCGGCTTCGGCCCCGGCGCCGGCGGCAGCAACCTGGCGCGCTTCAAGCTGGACGCCTTCGACGAGGTCTTCCGCAAGATGGGTGCCCTGCCCGACGGCCCCGAGCGCCTGGCCCTGTTCCGCGAGGCCAACCGCCTGCTGCTGGCCTACATGCCCTACAAGTTCAATGTGCACCGCATCGCGACCGACCTCAGCCAGCCCTGGCTGACCGGCTACAAGCGGCCGACCTTCTGGCTGGACCAGTGGCAGCACCTGGACGTGGACATGGCGCGCCGCGGGGCGGCTGGCTGAGCCGACGGCAGGGAGCCGCCGGCCGCCTCCCTACAATCCGGCGTTTTTCCAGGTTTCGGAAGGTTTCCCATGTCGATGCACGACCGTGACGGCAAGATTTGGATGGACGGCCAGATGGTCGAGTGGCGCGACGCCAAGGTCCACGTCCTCACCCACACCTTGCACTACGGCTGCGGCGCCTTCGAGGGCGTGCGCGCCTACGACACGGTGAACGGCCCGGCGATCTTCCGCCTGCGCGAGCACACCGAGCGCCTGTTCAACAGCGCCAAGATCCTGCGCATGAAGGTGCCTTTCTCGATCGAGCAGGTCGAGCAGGCCCAGCTCGACGTGGTCAAGGCCAATGGCCTGAAGAGCGGCTACATCCGCCCGCTGGTCTGGCTGGGCTCGGAGAAGCTGGGCGTGAACCCGCGCGGCGCGCAGGTGCACCTGATGGTGGCAGCCTGGCACTGGGGCGCCTACCTGGGCGAGGAAGGCCTCAAGCGCGGCATCCGCGTCAAGACCAGCAGCTACACCCGCCACCACGTCAACATCACGATGACGCAGGCCAAGGCGGTGAGCAACTACACCAATTCCATCCTGGCCAACCTCGAGGCCACCGAGGACGGCTACGACGAGGCCCTGCTGCTCGACAGCGCCGGCTTCGTCAGCGAAGGCGCGGGCGAGAACCTCTTCGTGGTGAAGAACGGCGTGATCTACACGCCCGACCTGTCGGCCGGTGCCCTCAACGGCATCACCCGCAACACCATCTTCCACATCGCCAAGGACCTGGGCCTGGAGATCGTGCAGAAGCGCATCACGCGCGACGAGGTCTACATCGCCGACGAGGCCTTCTTCACCGGCACCGCCGCCGAAGTCACGCCGATCCGCGAGCTCGACCGCCTCGAGATCGGCATCGGCTCGCGCGGCCCCATCACCGAGAAGATCCAGTCGGCCTTCTTCGACATCGTGAACGGCCGCAACCCCAAGTACGCCGAGTGGCTGAGCCCGGTCTGAGCCCGGCCGCTTCCCTTCCCCTCCCCCCGTTCGAGACGCCCCGATGAGCACCGCCACCTCCACCGACCCGAAGGCCGTCGTCGAAGTCGGCGCGGCCGACCTGCACGGCCCCGGCGTCGTCTTCTGCCCGAACCCGAAGATGCCGCTGTGGAGCAACCATCCGCGCGTCTACCTGGACGTGGCCTCGACCGGCGAAGCGCGCTGCGCCTACTGCGGCACGGTCTACCGGTTGAAGGCCGGCGAGACGCTGCACGGCCACCACTGAGCGCGACGGCCACGCGATGGCGAGCACCGGCCAGCTGCTGAGCGTCAACGTCGCGGGCGCCGCACCGCTGCTGGCCGGCGGCCGCAGCGTGCTCAGCGGCATCCGCAAGCGCCCGATGGCGGACCGCGTGGCGGTTCAGCCCCTGGGCCTGGCGGGCGACGAGCAGGCCGATCTGTCCGTGCACGGCGGCCTGTCCAAGGCCGTCTACGCCTACCCGGCCGAGCACTACCCGCTGTGGCAGACGATGCGTGCCCAAGCCGGCGCCGCCGCTTGGGGCGAGGCCCTGCCGCACGGCGCCATGGGCGAGAATCTGACGATCACCGGCCTGCTGGAGGCCGAGGCCTGCATCGGCGACCTGCTGCGTTTCCCCGACTGCACGCTGGCGGTGAGCGAACCACGCCAGCCCTGCTTCAAGTTCGAGGCGGTGATGGGCTTCAAGCAGGCCGCCAAGATGATGGTGCAGTCCGGCACTTGCGGCTTCTACCTGGCCGTGCGCGAGCCCGGCACGATCGCCGCGGGCGAGAGCTTCGAGATCGTCCCCGGCCCGCGCCAGGTGACGATCCGCGAGCTCTTCCTCGCCGTGCGGATCAAGCACCGATGAGCCCGCTGCCGCGCCGCGCGGCCGCCCTGCTGCCGGGCCTCGCCCTGCTGCTCGGCCTGGCCGAGGCCGCCCAGGCCGGCCAGCTGCCGGCCCTGGCCGCCGACTGGCCGCGGGCCGATTGGCTGCTGCTCGGCGAGGAGCATGACGCCCTGGCGCATCAGCAGCTGTCGGCCGAGGTGGTCGATCGCCTGGCGGCGCAGGGCCGGCTGGCCGCGCTGGCGCTGGAGATGGTCGAAGCCGGCCGCAGCAGCTCCGGCCTGCCGCGCGAGGCGGACGAAGCCCGCGTGCGCGAAGCGCTGGCCTGGAACGATAAGGGCTGGCCCTGGACCCACTACGGCCGCATCGTGATGGCCGCCGTGCGCGCCGGCGTGCCGGTGCATGGCGCCAACCTGCCGCGCAGCCGCATGCGCGAGGCCATGGGCGATGCCACGCTCGACGGCCGGGTGCCCGAGGGCCTGCGCGCCCGGCTGCAGGACGATGTGCGCGCCCACCACTGCGACCTGCTGCCCTCCGCCCAGCTGCCGGGCATGACGCGCATCCAGATCGCCCGCGACCTGGCCATGGCCGACACCCTGGTCCGGCTGCGCGAGCCCGGCAAGGTCGTGCTGCTGGTGGCCGGCAACTACCACGTCGACCAGCGCCTCGGCGTGCCACTGCACCTGCCGCGCGACGGCCGGACGGAATCGGTCCGCATGGCGGCCGGCCAGCCGGCCGACGCCCTCCCCCCCGAAGGCTACGACCGGCTGTGGCCGACCCCGGCCCTCGACCGGCCGGCCGATCCCTGCGCCGAGCTGCGCGCCCCGCGCGGCTGAGGCCCGCCGCTTTCCGCCGGACCGCCCCGGTCCACCAGCGGGCGGCCCCCGCCCCCGCCTGCTTCCCTTTTTCTGGATCTCCACCATGCTGGCCTACCGACACGCCTTCCACGCCGGCAACCATGCCGATGTGCTGAAGCACCTGGTGCTCGTCCAGGTGCTCCAGTACATGAACCAGAAGCCGCGGCCCTACACCCTGATCGACACCCACGCCGGGGCCGGCGCCTACTCGCTGGGCAGTGCCGAGGCGCGCAAGAAGGGCGAGGCCGAACTCGGCATCCACCGCGTGCTGGCGCACAAGGCGCGGCACAAGCCGCCCGAGGCGGTCGAGCGCTACCTGGAGCTGCTGCAGGCCTTCAACCCCGGCGGCGGCCTGGGGCGCTACCCCGGCTCGCCGGAGATCGCGCGCATGCTGCTGCGCGAGGACGATCCGCTGATGCTCTATGAGCTGCATCCGACCGATGTCGAATCCCTGGCCCGCCACCAGATCGACCGCCGCCTGACCCGGGTGCACCGGGCCGACGGCTTCGCCGCGCCACGCGCCCACCTGCCGCCGCCCTCGCGCCGCGCGGTGCTGGTGATGGACCCGTCCTACGAGACCCGCGGTGATTACCCCAAGGTGCTGGCCGCCGTGCGCGAGACGCTGCAGCGCTTCCCGGAAACGGTGATCCTGGTCTGGTACCCGCAGGTGCAGCGGGTCGAGGCGGCCGAGCTGCCGCGGCGGCTGAAATCCGCCATCGAGGCCCTGGGCAAGGCCGGCGCGGGCGGCAAGCCCCTGGGCTGGCTGCATGCCCGGCTGACCGTGCAGGCGCCGGATGCCCAGGGCTTCGGCCTGGCCGGCAGCGGCGTCTTCCTGGTCAACCCGCCCTGGACCCTGCACGAGGCCCTGAAGACCAGCCTGCCCTGGCTGGCCGCCGCCCTGGCACAGACCGACACGCCGAGCTATGTCCTGGATCACCGGGCGGTCTGAGGCGGCTTCTGGGTCGCAACAAGGTGCTTTTTGACACATCCTGGGCGCTTTTGCCCCTGGGATCGGGGATGGTGCGAGGACGCGTGTGAAAGAAGAATGAGGGTGTCAGGCTACCTATGCCTTCATTTCTTCTCTCGCGGGGCACCTATGCTCAAACTTACGCCTCTGATTAGGCAATTGCTTGCGGGCTCAATCCTGCTGAGCTCAATGGGGCTTGCTCAGTCTGCAGTGGAGATCAGCAATGCTGCATCGGGTGGATATGGCATTGACCTTGATGCTTCGCTCAAAGGCGTTGTATTGAGCGAAACGTTGACCCTGAGCGTTGGAACGGGTGGCCCGCTCGGTGCATACAACGGTGCTGGGACCAGTCCCTACTCGGGTTCAACTGCACACAACGCGGTGACGCTGGTCGGATCGGCCACTGCATCGGGCTTGATCGCCCCGACCATCGCGTCGGTCATCAATTCGATCCTGCCTCTGAACGTATCACTTGGGGTCCCCGGCTTGACCACTTTCGTGGGCGGTGGCAATTTCCTCAGCCCGTCGCCCTTCCCGGGCTACCAGACGGTGTCGGGTTACGGCGCGATCGAGAACCTGAGCGTGAACGTGCTCGGTCTTCTCTCGCTGAATTTAGGCGTTCTGGAGTCAGAAGCCACAGTCGCCGTGAACACGACTTCGGCAACCTCACTCGGCAGCCTAACCGGCTTGGCTGATGCGAACATTGCGGGTCTGTCGCTGTCAGTGCTCGGGGTCAGCGTACCCATCAGCCTGAGCTTGGCGCCGAACACCACCCTAGCGCTTGGCCCGCTGAACCTGTCTCTGGGTGCCGGCCTCGCGGCCATTGATCTGGACGCGTATGTCAAGCTTGTACTCAACGAACAGCTGTTCTTCATTGACGACGACACCAGTGTTCTGACCAGCGGCTGTGCTGCTGCGACCTTTAGCTGCGGTGTCGCCACGAACGCCCTCCACCTCTCCGTCGATGTTGACGGCCTCGTTACGGCATTGGGCCTCACGGCGGCGGGAATAACTGGAGACATTGAGCTGATCATGGGGCACTCGTACGCCTACGCTAAGGCGGTGACGATTTCGGCACCTGTACCCGAGCCCTCGACCTACGCGTTGATGCTAGGCGGCATGGCTGTATTGATGGCGCTGTCCCGTAGGCGCAAGGTCAACGCTCGAACTTGAGTCAGTAGTGCAAGGGTGCGTTCGCGGCTGTTGATTCGCTCGCATTCCTATCGATTGATGAAAGCCCGCTGCAGCGGGCTTTTTTCTTGATGTTCGTTCGACCCCAGGAACTTGTTCGCTTGGCTCCCGTTCGCCAGTTCGCCATGCTGGGCCAGCGCCGTTTCGGGCCCTTCTTCTGGACCCAGTTCACCGGGGCGGCGAACGACAACCTGTTCAAGTTCGCCCTGACTGTGCTGCTGACCTACCGGCTGCAGCTCGACTGGCTGCCGCCGGCGATGGTCGGGCTGGTGATCGGGGCGCTCTTCATCCTGCCCTTCGTGCTGTTCTCGGCGACCAGCGGGCAGCTGGCCGACAAGTACGAGAAGGCTGCGCTGATGCGGCGGGTCAAGGATCTGGAGCTGCTGATCATGGCGCTGGCCGCCTGGGGCCTGCTGGCCCCGCAGCTCCCGCTGCTGCTGGCCTGCATCTTCCTGATGGGCCTGCATTCCACGCTGTTCGGCCCGGTCAAGTTCGCCTACCTGCCGCAGCACCTGAGTCCGCAGGAGCTGACCGGCGGCAATGGCATGGTCGAGATGGGCACCTTCGTCGCCATCCTGCTCGGCAACCTGGCCGGCGGCCTGCTGATCGACGGGCCGCAGGGGCCGTTGGCGGTGGCCGGGGCCTGCCTGGGCGTGGCGGCCCTGGGGCGCTGGAGCGCGCAGCGCGTGCCCCCGTCCCCCGCACCGGAACCCGGCCTGCGGATCCGCTGGAATCCGCTGACCGAAACCTGGCGCAATCTGCAGCAGGCGCGCAGCGACAAGGTGGTGTTCCGCTCGCTGCTCGGCATCTCCTGGATGTGGTTCTACGGTGCGGTGTTCCTGAGCCAGTTCCCCGCCTTCGCGAAGACGGTGCTGGGCGGTGACGCGGGCGTGGCCTCGCTGCTGCTGGTCGTGTTCTCGGTCGGCGTCGGCCTGGGCGCCCTGCTCTGCGAGCGCCTGAGCCGGCATCAGGTGGAGATTGGCCTGGTGCCGCTGGGGGCGGTCGGCATGAGCGCCTTCGGCATCGACCTCTACCTGGCCACCCGCGGGCTGAGCCCCGGCCCCCTGCAGGACCTGGCCGGCTTCCTGGCCCGGCCCGGCAGCGGGCGGGTGCTGGCCGACCTGGCCCTGCTGGCTGCGGCCGCCGGGCTCTACAGCGTGCCGATGTATGCCCTGATCCAGCTGCGTTCGCCACCCAGCCACCGCGCACGGATCATCGCGGCCAACAACATCCTGAACGCGCTGTTCATGATCGCCAGCAGCCTGCTCGGCGGCGCGCTGCTGGCGGCGGGGGCGAGCCTGCCGGAGGTCTTTCTCGCGACCGCGCTGCTGAATGCGCTGGTGGCCGGAGCGGTCTTCGTCTGGGTGCCGGACTACTTGCTGCGCCTGGCCGTGCTGGGGGCCGCGCGGGGGCTGCAGCGCCTGCAGGTCGACGGTGCGGAGCAGCTGCCCGCCACCGGCCCGGCCCTGCTGCGGGCCCCGGCGCTCGGCCCGCTGGGGCCGCTGCTGCTGCAGGCCCTGGGGCCGCGGCCGGTGCGCTGCCTGGTGGATGCGCGCTGGCTCGCGCGACCGCTGCTGGGTCGCCTGCTGCGCCAGGCCGGCGCCCTGGGCGGCACGGTGGTCGAGGGCCGGCTGCAGCTGGACGATGCACTGCAGGCCCGGGCGGCCCGGCTGCTGGCCGAGGGCGAGCTGCTGGCGGTGTTCGGGGCGGACGAGGCCGCCGACACCCTGCAGCGCGCGCACCAGGGCGCGCTGACATCGATGCGCCTGCTGCGGGAGACCCGGACCACCGACCGCGCCACGGGCTTGCGGCTGGGGGCGGTGCTCCGGCTGCGCCTCGAAATCCGCACGTCATCCGATCCGCGGGTCGGGCTGGCAGACTGAAGCCGACGCGTCCGACCCCCCTGCCCCCTGCCCATGGCCCTGCCCCTCTCGCCCGAAGCCCGCGCCCGCATCCTGCCCTTCGCGGCCTTCATGCTCGTGCTGGCCCTGCGCGGCCAGCTGCCCGAGGAGGGCCTGGTGGCCGGCCTGCCGGTGGCCACCGTCAGCGGCCTGCTCTACGGGGTTCAGGCCGGCCTGGCCGCGCTGCTGCTGGCCTGGGCCTGGCGCCACTACAGCGAGCTGCGCGGCCCGGCCGCCCGCATGGCGGCGCGGGACTGGGGCCTGGCCGTGGGGGTGGGCCTGGCGGTCTTCGGCCTCTGGATCGGCCTGGACGAACCCTGGATGCGACTCGGCGAGCCCAGCGCCGGCTTCCGCGCCCGCGATGCGGCCGGCGAGCTGCAATGGGGCCTGATCGCGCTGCGCTGGGCCGGCGCGGCCCTGGTGGTGCCACTGATGGAGGAACTGTTCTGGCGCGGCTACCTGATGCGCTGGATCGAGCGCGCCGACTTCCTGCAGGTCGAGGCGCGCACGGTCGGCGCGCGGGCCGTGCTGCTGTCGACCGGCGTCTTCACCCTGGCCCACACCGAATGGCTGGCCGCCGTGCTGGCCGGCCTTGCCTACGCACTGCTCTACCGCCAGACGGGCAAGCTGTGGACGGCCGTGGCCGCCCATGCGGTGACCAATGGCGTGCTCGGCCTCTGGGTGATCCGGCAGGGCGCCTGGCAGTACTGGTGAGCCGCGGCGGGCCTCAGTGCCCGTCGAAGCTGACGAGGGTGTGCAGCGCCAGGCCCTCGGCACGCAGCCGCGTGCTGCCGCCCAGCTCGGGCAGGTCGACGATGGCCGCGCCCTCGATGACCGTGGCGCCCAGGCGCTCCAGCAGCTTCTTGCCGGCGAGCATGGTGCCGCCGGTGGCGATCAGGTCGTCGACCAGCACGACGCGGTCGCCGGGCTTGACGGCATCGGTGTGCAGCTCGACGGTGGCCTCGCCGTATTCGAGCGCATAGGACTCCTCGACCGTGTCGAAGGGCAGCTTGCCCTTCTTGCGGATGGGCACGAAGCCGATGTTGAGCTCGTAGGCCAGCACCGCGCCGAGGATGAAGCCGCGCGCGTCGATGCCGGCGATCGCGTCCGGCCGCGCATCGAAGTAGCGGTGCACGAACTGGTCGATCAGCACGCGGAAGACGCGCGGGTTCTGCAGCAGCGGCGTGATGTCGCGGAACTGCACGCCCGGCTCGGGCCAGTCGGGCACGGTGCGGAGGGTCTGGCGGATCAGGTCGCGGTCGTCCATGGCGGGCTCGGGTGGGGCGGGGCCGCGCGGCGGGCGGCGGGAAACAGGGGGCGGCAGGCTCAGGCCTTGGAGAGCTTCTCCTCGGCCAGGGCCAAAGCCTCGGGCCGGCCCGACAGCACCAGGGTGTCGCCGCCGCCGAATTGCAGATCTTCCTGCGGCCGCAGCACCGCACCGCCCTGGCGGCGGAGGGAGACGATGGAGACACCCAGCACGGCCAGGCCGGCCGCCTCCAGCGGCTGGCCGGCCAGGCGGCTGGCCAGCGGCAGGCTGACGGTGGCCAGGCGGACCTGGCCCTGATCCTCGCTGCCCTCGTCGTCGGCGCCATGGAACCAGCCGCGCAGCAGGCCGTAGCGCGCCTCGCGCTGGGCCTGCACCAGGCGCAGCACGCGGCGCACCGGCACGCCGACCAGGGCGAGCACCTGCGAGGCCATCATCAGCGAGCCTTCGATGGCCTCGGGCACGACCTCGGTCGCGCCGGCAGCACGCAGCTTCTCCAGATCGGTGTCGTCGATGGTGCGAACGACCACGGGCACGCGCGGCGCATGCTCGCGCACGAGCTGCAGGATGCGCAGGGCCGAGGCGCTGTCGTGGTAGCTCACGACCACGGCCGTGGCGCGCGCAAGGCCGGCCGCCATCAGGCTCTGGAGCCGGGCGGCGTCGCCGAAGACCACGCTCTGGCCGGCCGCCGCGGCCTGGCGGACGCGGTCGGGGTCGAGGTCCAGCGCCATGTAGGGAATGGACTCGCTGTCGAGCATGCGCGCCAGGTTCTGGCCGCTGCGGCCGTAGCCGCAGATGATCACGTGGGCCTCGGTACGGATCGAGCGCTTGGCGATGGTGGTGAGCTGCACCGACTGCATCAGCCAGTCGCTGGCGGCCAGCTTCATCACGATGCGGTCGCTGCGCTGGACGATCAGCGGCGTGGCCAGCATGGACAAGACCATGGCCGCGAGCACCGGGCTTTCCAGCCGGGCCGGCATCAGGCCGGCCTGGGCCGCCAGGGCCAGCAGCACGAAGCCGAACTCGCCGGCCTGGGCCAGGTAGAGGCCGGTGCGCAGCGCGGTGCCGGGCGCCGCGCCGAAGGCCCGGGCCAGCAGGGTGACCAGGCCGAACTTGAAGAGCACCGGCAGCGTGGTCAGCAGGGCGACGATGGCCCAGTGCTCGGCCACCACCCGCCAGTCCAGCTTCATGCCGATGGTGATGAAGAAGAGGCCGAGCAGCACGTCGTGGAAGGGCCGGATGTCGGTCTCGACCTGGTGCTTGTATTCGGTCTCGGCGATCAGCATGCCGGCGACGAAGGCGCCCAGGGCCAGCGACAGGCCGGCATGCTCGGTCAGCCAGGCCAGGCCCAGGGTGACGAGCAGCAGGTTGAGGACGAACAGCTCCTCGCTGCGACGGCGGGCGACCATCGTCAGCCACCAGCGCATCACGCGCGGGCCGCCGACCAGCAGCAGACCCAGCAGCACGGCGGCCTTCAGGCCGGCCAGGCCCAGGGCGCGGACGAGGTCGTCGGCGCCCTCGGGGCCCAGCTCGCCCAGGGCCGGGATCAGCACCAGCAGCGGCACCACGGCCAGGTCCTGGAAGAGCAGCACGCCCATCACCCGCTTGCCGTGCTCGCTTTCCAGCTCAAGGCGCTCGGCCATCAGCTTGACGAGGATGGCGGTGGAGCTCATGGCCAGCGCCGCCCCCAGGGCCAGGGCATGCGACCAACCCAGGGTCCAGACCCGGCCCAGCGCGTGGGTCCAAATCCAGGCCAGGCCGGCATTGAGCAGCAGGGTGCCCAGCATGGTCAGGCCGACCTGCGACAGACCCAGGCCGAAGACCAGGGTGCGCATCGCCCGCAGCTTGGGCCGGTTGAACTCCAGCCCGATCACGAACATGAGGAAGACGACGCCGAACTCCGCCAGGTAGCGGATGCCGGCCGAATCCTTGGCCAGGGCCAGCGCATTCGGCCCGATCAGCACGCCCACCGCCAGGTAGCCCAGCATCGGCGGCAGCTTCAGCAGGCGGCAGGCCACCACGCCGAGCACGGCGGCCACCAGGTACAGCAGGGTCAGGTCGAGGGTGGAGGCCATGCAGCTCAGCAGGTCCGCGCAGCCGGCGCGGCGGGGGGCGGAGGGGCCGCGCGCTCGGCGGCCGGCGGCGGCAGCTCGCAAGAAGGGCGCCACCTAGAATGAGGCGATGCTACCGAACGATGATGCCCGCTCCGCACGCGCCGGAGATCGCGCCGCCGATGACGAGCGCGCTGTCCAGGCCGGCATGCGCGCGCTGGGCATCGAGGCCCAGGCCCTGCTGAGGCTGCAGGCTGGGCTCGGGGCACCGCCACAGGCCGGGGCTTTCGCGGCCGCCGTGGCCACCGTGCTGGCCTGCCACGGCCGGGTGGTGGTGATGGGCATGGGCAAGAGCGGCCATGTCGGCCGCAAGATCGCCGCGACCCTGGCCTCCACCGGCACGCCCGCCCTGTTCGTGCACCCGGCCGAGGCCAGCCATGGCGACCTGGGCATGGTGACGGCAGCCGATGTGGTGATTGCGATCAGCAACTCCGGCGAAAGCGACGAGCTGAACGTGATCCTGCCGGTGCTCAAGCGCCAGGGCGTGCCGCTGATCGCCATGAGCGGCCGGTCGGACTCGACGCTGGCCCGGCATGCCCGCATCGCCCTGTCGACCGCGGTCGAGCAGGAAGCCTGTCCGCTGAACCTGGCGCCGACGGCCAGCACCACCGCACAGATCGCCCTGGGCGACGCCCTGGCCGTCGCGCTGCTGGAGGCGCGCGGCTTCCGCGAGGAGGACTTCGCCCGCTCGCACCCCGGCGGCGCGCTGGGCCGCAAGCTGCTGCTGCATGTGCGCGACCTGATGCGGGCGGGCGAGGCCGTGCCGCGCGTCGCGCCGGACACGCCCTTCACCACCATGCTGCGCGAGATGAGCGCCAAGGGCCTGGGTTTCACCGCGGTGGTCGATGCGAGCGGCCAGCCGCTGGGCGTCTTCACCGACGGCGACCTGCGCCGCCTGATCGAGAGGGGCGGCGACTGGCGCGGCCACTGCGCCGAGCAGCTGATGCATGCCACGCCGCGGCGCATCCGCGACGACGCGCTGGCCGTCGAGGCGGCCGAGCTGATGGAGGCCCACCGCATCACCAGCCTGCTGGTCGTCGATGCCGGCGGCCTGCTGGTCGGTGCGATCAACACCAACGACCTGATGCGCGCCAAGGTCATCTGAGCCGCGGCGCCCACCCTGAGCTGTCCATGCCCACCGCGCCCCGCCCGCTCCGCCCCACCCTGCGCTTCGCGCCCGAACTGCTGCTGGCCGCCCAGGGCCCGACCGGCCGCCTGCGCGCGGCGATCTTCGACGTCGATGGCGTGCTGACCGACGGCAGCGTCTGGATCTCGGCCGAAGGCGAGACGATCAAGCCCTTTTCCGTCCTCGACGGCCACGGCCTGAAGCTGCTGGCGCGCGGCGGCATCGAACCGCTGATCGTGACGGGCCGCGACTCCGCCGCCGTCCGGCGCCGGGTGGCCGACCTCGGCCTGCAGCACGCCGTCTATGGCGCCGGCGACAAGCTGGCCGCCGCCGGGGCCCTGCTCGACCGCCTCGGCCTGGACTGGTCCGAGGTCGCCGCCATCGGCGACGACTGGCCCGACCTGCCGCTGCTGCTGCGGGCGGGCTTTGCCGCCTGCCCGCCCGGCGCCCATGCCGAGGTGCGTGCGGCCGTGCACCACATCACCACAGCCGAGGGCGGCCGGGGCGCAGGGCGCGAGTTCTGCGACCTGCTGCTGATGGCCGCCGGCCGCTACGCCGAGCTGCTTCAGGGCCATCTGACCACCCTGGACGGGACCCGGCCATGAAGCCGCCGCCGCGCAGCGGCGAGCCCGCTCCGGCCGACAGCGGCCTGGCCGACGAGGCCCCCTTCGCCGAACTGCGCCCGCTGGCCCCGCTGCGGCGCCGCGATGCGCGGGCTCCCGCAGCCGTCGGCCCCTGGCCGCTGCGGCTCTACGTGCGCGCCTGGGATGCCATGCTGGGCTCGCTGCCGGTGCTGCTGCTGGCCGTGCTCGCCGGACTGAGCTGGTGGCTGGTCCGGAGCACGCCCGAGCCCGAGGCCGACGCACCGGAACGCGCGCTGCGCCACGTGCCCGACTACACGATGCAGCACTTCGCGATGAGCGCCTACGGGGCCGATGGCCGACTGCAGCACCGCCTGGCCGGCGAGGCCTTGCGCCACTACCCGGACACCCAGACCCTGGAGATCGACGCGATCCGGATGGTCGGCTTCGACACCGGGGGCCAGCTGCTGCGCGGCCGGGCCGAACGCGGCTGGAGCCGGGAGGACGGCAGCGAATTGCGACTGAACGGCAAGGTGATCATCCAGCGTGAGCGCTTACTATCTTCAAACGCGCCTGCTGACGACCTGGGTGCAGGACGGCTCGAGTTTCTCGGCGAGCGCCTGGATGTCTTCCCCGAACGCAAGACCCTGCACAGCAGCCTGCCCGTGACCCTGCGCGACCGCCGCAGCGAGGTGCACGGCGGCAGCCTGGACTACGACCATGTGCAGCGGGTTGCGGTGCTTGCCGGGGGCGTGCGTGGCCGCTTCCTGCCGCCGGAGGACGCCAGCCGGCTCGCGCCGCTGGCGACGGATGCCGCCCCCCCGGCTTCGGCGGCATCCGCAGCCTTGCCATGAGCGACAGCCGACCGCTGGTCTGCATCACCGGCGCCTCGAGCGGCATCGGTCAGGCCCTGGCCCGGCGCTTCCATGCCGCCGGCTGGCGGCTGGCCCTGGTCGCGCGCCGGGCCGAAGCCCTCGAGACCTGGTGTCGCGCGGAGGGCTGGGCCCCGGCCGACTGGGCCGTGTTCGCCGCCGACGTGCGGCAGGAAGCCAGCATGATCGCCGCCGGCGAAGCCTGCCTGGCGCAGCTCGGCCTGCCGGATGTGGTGATCGCGAACGCTGGGATCAGCATCGGGGTGGACACGGCCATCGCGGCCGACCTGGCCGTCTTCCGTGCCACGCTGGAGACCAATCTGCTGGGCATGGCCGCCACCTTCCAACCCTTCCTCGGGCCGATGCGCGCACGCGGCCAGGGCTGTCTTGTCGGCATCGCCAGCGTGGCGGCGATCCGCGGCCTGCCCGGTCACGGCGCCTACTGCGCCAGCAAGGCCGGCGTGGTCGCCTACCTGGAAAGCCTGCGGGGCGAATGTCGCGGCCAGGGGCTGCAGGTGGTGACCCTGGTGCCGGGCTATGTGGCCACGCCGCTGACGGCGCGCAACCCCTACGGCATGCCCTTCCTGATGTCGGCCGAGGCCTTCGCAGGACAGGCCTTCCGGGCCATCGTCCGGGGCGACAGCTACCGGGTCATTCCCCGGCCGATGGGCGTGGTGGCCAAGCTGCTGCGCCTGTTGCCGAATCCGCTGTTCGACCGTCTGCTGGCGGGCCGCGGCCGCAAGCCACGCCAGACCGACTGAAGCGAACCGGGCGGCGACCGCGCAGACCGAAGGCGAGACGCCCATGAAAAACGGCGGCCGAGGCCGCCGTTGTCATGCGTCACGGGGCCGGGCGCTTGCCGCGCCGAACCCCGGCATCGGTGGATCAGTAACCGCCGCCACCGCCGTAGCCGCCGCGGCCACCGCCACCGTAGCCACCGCGACCGCCGCCACCTTCACCGCGGCCGCCGCCGCCGTAGCCGCCACCACCGCCGTAGCCGCCGCGGCCACCGCCGCCGCCTTCGCCCCGGCCGCCGCCGCCATAACCACCACCACCGCCGCCGCCGTAACCGCCGCCACCACCCCCACCGTAGCCGCCGCCACCGCCGCCTTCACGCGGGCCGCGGTTGAAACCGCCACCGCCGTAGGGGCCACGGAAGCCGCTGGGGCGCTCTTCACGGGGACGGGCCTCATTGACCACCAGCGGGCGACCCGACAGGGGCTGGCCGTTCATGCCTTGCACGGCCGACTGAGCTTCGGCATCGCTGCCCATCTCGACGAAACCGAAACCCTTGGAGCGACCGGTGTCGCGATCCATCATGACCTTGGCGGAGGTCACCGAACCGAACTGCGAGAACGCCTCGTGGAGTTCCTCGTCACGCACCGAGTAGGCCAGGTTGCCTACGTAAAGCTTGTTGCCCATGGAGAGCGCCTTTCAACCAACTTCAAACAATCATCTCGGTACCAGCCGGTACCCCTCGAGCCTGTGATGGAGCTATGACCTGTCGAGACCGCCACGCCGTTGTGAGAGGGGAGAAGAGAGGGCGCCCAATCCAAGCCGTCACATTATTGGAGCAAGGACGCGCTTTGGGCGAGCGATCTGCGCATGAAAGGCACACAAAGTGTTGTTTCGCGGGTGAGAAAAGCGATTCCCGGGCCGAGGTCGCGCATCTTCAGGGCTTTCCCTGGCCTTGAAAGGGGCTGGGAACTTGTCCCGGATGGGGCCGGTCTTGGGGCTGCGGCGCTTGTGGGGGCCGAGCCGGGCTCCTACGCTGGATCGGTGCGGGGCTTCAGGCTCCGGCACACCGGAGCGTCCCCCGAGGACGCCGTGCCTTCCACACCACCCGAGGAGACCTCCATGCTCAAGACGACGCTCGCCCTGCTGATGTCGATGGCTTTCGCCACCGGCGTCATGGCCCAGGCCAAGGAGACCGGCCGTGACTGGACCAAGATCGACACGAACAAGGATGGCTACATCTCGCCCGAAGAGATGGCCGCCTGGCTGAAAGCCAATCCCGGCCCGGCCAAGTGAATGCAGGCCTGATGCAATCAGGCCACGGCTGCCGCTGGCTCAGGGTTTGACCGGGTCGGCGGCTCCCATCGTCGCTCCTACATTCCCGTCACTCGCTGCGGAGGCATCCGCAAAGCGGGGGGATCGAGGAGACATGAAGGGCTGCGCCCAGCAGCCCGGTGATGACGGCCCAGACCGCACACCCCCAGACCGCTGCCAAGACGGCGGCTGACGAAAAGCACCGGAACCCCCGGTGCTTTTTTGTTTGCGGATGCCCGCGCCGGGACCTGGACGACACTCGGCCGCCCCCTGCTTCGCCCTGGTCTGCATGCTCGATGCCCTGATCCTGATGGCTGCCGCCCTGGCTGCCGGTTTCGTCGATGCCATCGTCGGCGGGGGCGGCCTGGTGCTGGTGCCGGCCCTGTTCAGCGTGTTTCCGCAGGCTGCGCCGGCGACGCTCTTCGGCACGAACAAGGGGGCGGCCATCTGGGGCACGGCCTGGGCCACCGCGCAGTACGCACGCCGGGTCACCTTGCCCTGGGGCACGCTGCTGCCGGCGGCCGCAGCCACCCTGCTCGGAAGCCTGGCGGGGGCATGGTGCGTGACCCAGCTCGACGGCGCCTGGCTGCGGAAGGCCCTGCCCCTGCTGCTGCTCGGCCTGCTGGCCTACACCCTGGCACGCAAGGATCTCGGCCGCGAGCACCGCCCACGCTGGCAGGGGCGGCGCGAGGCGGGGGTCGCCAGCCTGATCGGCGTGGCGATCGGCTTCTACGACGGCTTCTTCGGCCCGGGCACCGGCAGCTTCTTCGTCTTCCTGCTGGTTCGGCTGCTGGGCTACGACTTTCTGAATGCCTCTGCCTCGGCCAAGCTGCTGAACTGCGCGGCGAATGCCTCGGCGCTCACCCTGTTCGCCGCGACCGGCCACGTCTGGTGGGGCTGGGCGCTGCTGATGGCGGCCGCGAATGTGGCCGGCAGCCTGCTCGGCACGCGATTGGCCCTGCGGCACGGCGCAGGCTTCGTCCGCGGCATGTTCCTGGTGGTGGTGGGCGGCCTGATCCTGAAGACCGGCTGGGACGCCTGGCTGCGCTGAGCCCGTGGGGTCGGGAGACTTTCCCTGCGCGCCCGCTGGCTGATCCGGAGATCGTTCGACAGCCTACGCACCCAGAATCCGCGCGATGTCGCCGCGTCCTGTCCCTGCCCTTCGGCCGACGGCCCGCTGGCCCCGCCGTGGCAGGGCCGGACTGACGGGGCTGCTGCTGGCTGCCCTGGCGGGTGAGGCTGCGGCCGGGCTGGCCCTGACCCCCTGCCGCATCCCCGGCGTGTCGACCGAGGTGCAGTGCGGCCAGCTGCTCCGGCCGCTCGATCCGCAGCGGCCTCAGGGGCCTTCGATCACCGTGCAGCTGGCGGTGCTGCCGGCCACGGCGCGTCGCAAGCGCGCCGATCCGGTCGTCTTCTTCGCAGGGGGACCGGGCCAGAGCGCGATAGGCGCAGCGCCGCAGGTGCAGGGCCTGATGGCGCGGCTGAACACCCGTCGCGACCTGATCTTCATCGACGCACGGGGCACCGGCCGCTCGTCCCCGCTGCGCTGCCCGGACGATCCGCCTGGCCGGCCCGCACCGCCGCTGAGCACTCGCTTCGATCCAGCCGCGCAGCTGGCGCGGCTGCGGGCCTGCCTGGCCGGGTGGTCGGCGCTGCCGCATGGCGACCCGCGCTTCTTCGCCACGGCCTCGGCGACTGCGGACGTGGAGGCCGTGCGCGCCGCGCTGGGGCTGAGCCAGCTGAACCTGGTCGGCGTGTCCTACGGCAGCCGAGCCGCCCTGGATTACCTGCAGCGCCACCCGGAGCATGTTCGCCGTGTCGTGCTGGACGGGGTAGCGCCGCCTGATCTGGGGCTGCCCTACAGCCAGGCCGACGACGTCGAGGCCGCCCTGGACGCCAGCCTGCGCGCCTGCGAACAGGACGGGGCCTGCGCGCGCCGCCTTCCGGCGCTGCGCGCGCAGACCCGTGCCCTGCTGGCCGCACCGCCCCGGGCCAGGGCGGTGCGCGATCCGCTGGACGGCCGCAGCCAGGCCTGGTCACCCACGCCCGAGGCCCTGCGCAGCCTGCTGCGCGCGACGCTCTACACCCCGCTGAGCGCAGCCGGCCTGCCCCAGGCCCTGTCCGATGCGGCAGCCGGCCGCTACGAAGGCCTGCTCGGCCTGGCCTCGATGCACGGTGCGGCGCTCAGCCATCGCTTCGGCGGCCTAGCCGAAGGGCCGCACTTTGCAGTCCTGTGCTCCGAGGATTTCCTGCTGGGCCGGGCCTCCGAGGCGGCCGAGCCCTATCGCAGCCTCTGTCCGGACTGGCCCCGGGCGCCGGTCCTGCCCGAGCCGCTGCGCCCCAGCGCCGTGCCGGTGCTGATGCTCAGCGGCGGGATCGATCCGGTGACACCGCCCCGCCATGCGGCACGGGCCGCCGAGGCCCTGGGCGACAAGGTGCGGCATCTGGTGGCCCCGCAGCACGGCCATGGGGTGCTGGGCACGGGTTGCGCGCGGCCCCTGCTGCAGCGCTTCCTCGAGGCCGAGGACGAGGCGGAGGCCCTCGGGCCGGCGCTGAAGCAGGCCACGCACTGCCTGGCCGCCATGCCACGGCCACCGGTCTACCTGCCGCCCGAGCTGGAGACCCGCCCTTGATCGAGGTGGAATCGCTGGCCAAGCACTACCCTGGCGGTCCCGGCCGGGGCGGATTCGGCGGCTGGCTGCGGCGGCGCAGGAGCGCAAGCGTCGGCGTGCGCGACGTCAGCTTCCGCGCCGAGGACGGTCGCATCACCGGCTTGCTCGGCCCGAATGGCGCCGGCAAGACCACGACGATGCGGATGATGGCGGGCCTGATCCAGCCGGACGCCGGACGGGTGCGGATCGACGGGCTGGACAGCACGCGCGACGCGGGGGTCGCCCGGGGCCGGCTGGGGGTGCTCGGCGACCCGCGCGGGCTCTACCCCCGGCTCAGTGCGCGGGAGAACATCGCCTACTACGCGGCCTTGCAGGGCCTGGGACCCGACGCCACCGCCCGGCGCATCGAGGAGCTCGACGAGGCCCTGGCCCTGGGCCCCTTGCTCGATCGCCGCACCGAGGGCTTCAGCCAGGGCGAACGGATGAAGACGGCCCTGGCGCGCGCGCTGATCCACGATCCGCCCAATCTGCTGCTGGACGAACCCAGCAATGGCCTGGACGTGATGGCCACCCGCGCGCTGCGCGCCACATTGCGCCATCTGGCCAGCCCGGCCGGCGGCGGCAAGTGCATCGTGCTCTCCAGCCACGTGATGAGCGAAGTCGCCCAGCTCTGCGACGAGATCGTCATCGTCGCCCGGGGACGCACCGTGGCACGCGGCAGCGTGGCGACGCTGTGCGCGGCGGCCGGCGAAGCCGACTTCGAGGAGGCCTTCGTTCGCCTGGCCTTCGGCGATGTGCAGCAGGACGGCATGCCCGGCCCGACCCGCCCGCTTTGATGTGAGCGCACACCCTCCTGCAACATGCCGTCCCGCCGTTCCTCAGCCCCTGCCCCCTCTGCCCGCCTGCGCGGCGCCTGGGCGGTCTTCCGCAAGGAGTGGTTCGATGCGCTGCGCGACCGGCGCACCCTGATGACCGTGCTGCTCAGCGCGGTGCTGATGGGGCCGCTGGCGCTCTTCGCCCTGTCGAGCATGGTGGCTTCGCTGGAAAGCGCGGGCGAGCGGCGCGAGGTGCTGGTGCTCGGCCTGGCCCATGCGCCGGGCCTGGCCAAGCACCTGGCGCGGCAGGGCCTGGTGGCGGTGGCGGCACCGGCCGATGCCGAGCAGCGGCTGCGCGATCAGACCCTGGGCGAGCCGGTGCTCCTCATTCCCGAGGGGGCCGAAGCCCTGAGCCAGCAAGGCGGCCGGCCGGTCTTCACCGTGCTGTTCGACGGCAGCCAGCGCGGCAGCCATGCCGCCGCCGGGCGGATCGGTCGGCTGGTGGAGGGCTACACACGCGAGCGCGCGACCCTGGCCCTGGCGCTGCGGGGCCTGAGCCCCGCCCTGCTGGCCCCGGCCGAGATCGAGGAACACGATGTCTCCAGCGCCGGCAGCCGGGCCGGCCCGGTGACGGGCATCCTGCCCTTCTTCGTGATCATGGCGGTGCTGTATGGCGCGCTCGGCGCGGCGCTGGACACCACCGCCGGCGAACGCGAGCGCGGCTCGCTCGAGGCCCTGCTGGCCACGCCGGCCTCGCCCCTGGCCCTGGTGCTGGGCAAGTGGGGCGCGGTCGCGGCCGTGGCCATGCTGATCGCGCTGCTGTCGGTGCTGAGCTTCCTGCCGGCCCAGGCCCTGATCCGCAGCGACAGCCTGCGCGCTCTCTTCCAGTTCGGCGAGCGCGAGGCCGTCCTGCTGCTGATGCTTCTGCTGCCGCTGGCGGCCAGCCTGTCGGCCCTGATGATGGCCGTGGCCATCGGCTGCAAGACGGTCAAGGAGGCCCAGGCCAGCAATGCGGTGCTCATCCTGGCGGTGTCGCTGCTGCCGCTGGCTTCGCTGTTCAACGAAGGCAGCGAGGCCCGCTGGCAGCTCGCCGTGCCCGCGCTGGCCCAGCATGTCCTGATGAACCGGGTGCTGCGCGGCGAGGCGCTGGGCCCCCTGGAACTGCTGCTGCCGCTGGCCGTTTCGGCCGGCTTGACCCTGGCCGCCCTGGCCTGGCTGGCAGCGCGTCTGCGCCGGGCGGCGGTGCAGTGACGCGGCGGTCCTGCCGGGCCGCAGCGCGGCTTATCGCGGCGATCAAGCCGCCCGATTGGCTTGCGGCGGGGCGGCTCCCTACCATGCTCAACAAGAATCATTCTTGATGAGATCGGAGTCCTCCCCATGGCCAAATCCGCAAGCTTCGGCGTCATGCACCTCGGCATCGCCTTCGGCGTGAGCTACGCACTCACCGGCAGTTTCACCGTGGCCGGCGCCATCACCCTGGTCGAGCCGCTCGTCAACACCGTCGCCCACTACTTCTTCGACAAGGCCTGGGACAGCCCGCGGGCGCAGGCCTGGCGAGCGCAGCGAGCGGGGCGTCGGGCCGCCGGCCCGTCGCAGGTCGAAGCACAGGTCGCGCTCGGGGCCTGAACCGGTGTGGAGGAAGCGGAGCCCTGCCGTCCGGGCGGGCCGCGGACCCCGTCAAGGGCCCGCTCCGCGCCCTCCAGCCGATTCGCCGGGTGCCCCAGCCCTCAGCTGGGCGGCGCGCCCGGCCGGGTGACCCCTTCCAGCCAGGCCAGCCAGCTCAAGGCCTGCTCACGGCTGCTGCCACACATCTCCACCGAAGGCTGCAGCGAGGCGCAGACCGCCGGCCGCTCCGGGCGGCCGAACAGCCGGCAGGCACCCGCCGGATCGAGCTGGGTGCAGGGCACGCCGGCCGGCTTGCCCTGGGGCATGCCGGGCGCCTCCGCGCTGGCCGGGATCGGGCCGGCGATCGAGGGGGCGATGCAGCAAGCGGCGCAATGGGGACGGCAATCCATCGGGCCAGTGTGGCATGCAGGCCGCGTGCAGCGGGCCGGCGGGCACGACGCCGGCAGCGCGGGGTGACGCCCTCCGCGGGACTGCCTAAAATTGCGGCATCAAGCGCCCCGGCCCCCGCCGCGGCGCTTTTCTTGTTGCCCATGGAGTCGCCGCAATGCGCACCCCTTCCCTCTTCGACGTGATCGTGATCGGCGGTGGCCATGCCGGCACCGAGGCCGCGCTGGCCGCCGCACGCATGGGTGCGGCCACCCTGCTGCTGAGCCACAACATCGAGACCCTGGGGCAGATGAGCTGCAACCCCTCGATCGGCGGGATCGGCAAGGGCCATCTGGTCAAGGAGGTCGACGCGCTGGGCGGGGCGATGGCCGCGGCCACCGACGAGGCCGGCATCCACTTCCGCATCCTCAACGGCTCCAAGGGCCCGGCCGTGCGCGCCACCCGGGCCCAGGCCGACCGCATCCGCTACAAGGCCGCGATCCGCCACCGGCTGGAGAACCAGCCGAACCTGTGGCTCTTCCAGCAGGCGGTCGATGACCTGCTGGTGGAAAGCGACGGCCGGCAGGAGCGCGTGGTCGGCGCCGTCACCGCCATCGGCCTGGCCTTCCGCGCCAAGACCGTGGTGCTGACGGCCGGCACCTTCCTCGACGGCCGCATCCACGTGGGCCTGGAGAACCACCAGGGTGGCCGGGCCGGCGATGCCCCGGCCCTCAGCCTGGCCGCCCGCCTGCGCGAGCTGCAACTGCCGCGCGGCCGGCTGAAGACCGGCACACCGCCGCGGCTGGACGGTCGGACCATCGACTACCGCCGCCTGACCGCCCAGCCCGGCGACGGCGTGCCGGGCCCCGACGGCACACCCGCCACCACGCCGATGCCGGTGTTCAGCTTCCTGGGCCGGGCCGAGCAGCACCCGCGGCAGATTCCCTGCTGGATCACGCACACCACGGCCGAGACGCACGCCATCATCCGCAGCGGCTTCGACCGCAGCCCCATGTTCACCGGCGTCATCGAGGGCGTGGGCCCACGCTACTGCCCTTCGATCGAGGACAAGGTCAACCGCTTCGCCGACAAAGACAGCCACCAGATCTTCCTGGAGCCCGAGGGCCTGGACACCCACGAGGTCTACCCCAACGGCATCTCGACCTCCCTGCCCTACGACATCCAACTGGCCGCGGTGCATTCCATCCCGGGCCTGGAGGACGCGCACATCCTGCGGCCCGGCTACGCCATCGAGTACGACTACTTCGACCCGCGCAGCCTGAAGCCCAGCTTCGAAACGCAGCAGATCGCCGGGCTGTTCTTTGCCGGCCAGATCAATGGCACCACCGGCTACGAGGAAGCCGCGGCCCAGGGCCTGTACGCCGGGGCCAATGCTGCGCTGCAGGCCCGAGGCCAAGCGCCGCTGACACTGGGGCGCGAGCAGGCCTACCTCGGCGTGCTGGTCGACGACTTGATCACCCAGGGCGTGACCGAGCCCTACCGCATGTTCACCAGCCGCGCCGAGTTCCGCCTGCAGCTGCGCGAGGACAACGCCGACGCCCGGCTGACCGAGCTGGGCTGGCAGCTCGGCCTGGTGGACGAGGCGCGCTGGACAGCCTACGCCCGCAAGCGCGACGCGGTTTCACGTGAAACCGAACGCCTGAAGCGCAGCTGGGTGCACCCGGGCGTGCTCCCCGCTGCCGAGGCCGAGCGCCTGCTCGGCAAGGCCTTGGAGCACGAACACAGCCTGCTGGACCTGCTGCGCCGGCCCGGCATCGACTTCGACAAGGTGGCCGAAATCGAGCGCAGCGCACGGGCCCAGACGATCGTCCCCACCCCGGCGGCGGCGCCCGCCCCGGAGGTTTCACGTGAAACCCTGCGCGCCGAACTGGGCGCCGCCCTGGCCGACGCAGTGATCGAACAGGTCGAGATCGCCGTGAAGTACGCCGGCTACATCGACAAGCAGAACGCCGAGGTCGAGCGTGCCGCCCACTACGAGCACCTGCCCCTGCCGGTCGACCTGGACTACGCCCGCGTCACCGCCCTCAGCCACGAGGTGCGGCAGAAGCTGAACCGCCACCGCCCGGCCACCCTGGGCCAGGCCGCGCGCCTCGCGGGCGTCACGCCGGCCGCCATCTCGCTGTTGCTGGTGCACCTGAAGAAGGGCCGCTTCGCTGGCTTCGGACGCATCGAGACCCCCCTGACCCCTGCATGAACGCCCCTGATCTGCACCCGCTGGCCTCCGCGCTCGATGCGGGTCTGCATGCCCTTCACCTCGACGACCTGAGCCCCGGGCAACGCCGGCAGCTGCTCCAGCACCTGGACCTGATCGCCCGCTGGACCCGGGTCTACAACCTGACCGCCGTGCGCGAGCCGGCCGCGATGCTGGGCCAGCATCTGCTCGACAGCCTCGCCGCCGTGCCGGCGCTGCGCCGGCACGCCGCGGGCAAGCCCCTGCGGCTGCTGGATGTCGGCAGCGGTGCCGGCCTGCCCGGCCTCAGCTTCGCGATCGCCTGCCCCACGCTGCAGGTCAGCTGCATCGACACCGTGGGCAAGAAGGCCAGCTTCATCCGCCAGGTCGCGGCCGAGCTGGGCCTGCGACAGGCTGAAGCCTTGCACGGCCGGGTGGAAGGCCTGCCCGCTCGACCCTGGGACCTGGTGACGGCCCGCGCCTTCGCCGCCCTGCCCGACCTGGTCGATGGGACGCGCCACCTGCTGGCCCAGGACGGCTGCTGGATGGCGCTGAAGGGCAAGCGGCCCGACGAGGAGATCGCAGCGCTGCCCGCCGACATCGACGTGTTTCACGTGGAACCGCTTCAGGTGCCCGGCCTGGCCGCCGAACGCTGCCTCGTCTGGATGCGACGCCGCTGATGCCGCGGCGCGGGGCCGCTTCTTGCCTTGACCCTGCCACGAGCGCACGCGGACAATCCGCCGCTTTCGCGATCTGCTGCAATGCAGCAGTCCCCTCCCCTGACCGCGCCCCGCCCATGCCCCGCATCTTCTGCATCGCCAACCAGAAAGGCGGCGTCGGCAAGACGACGACGACCGTGAATCTGGCGGCCGGCCTGGCCCAGATCGGCCAGCGTGCGCTGGTGATCGATCTGGATCCCCAGGGCAATGCCACGATGGGCTCGGGCGTCGACAAGCGCGCCCTGACCCTGAGCGTCTACGACGTGCTGCTGGAGTCGGCCGGCATCGCCGAGGCCCGTCAGCGCAGCCCCCAGGGCGGCTACGACGTGCTGGGGGCGAACCGGGAACTGGCCGGCGCCGAAGTGGAGCTGGTGGGCCAGCCTCACCGCGAACAACGGCTGAAGCGCGCCCTCGAAGCCGTGGCCGCCGACTACGACTTCGTGCTGATCGACTGCCCACCCAGCCTGAGCCTTTTGACGCTCAACGGCCTGTGCAGCGCGCATGGCGTGATCGTGCCGATGCAGTGCGAGTACTTCGCGCTTGAGGGTCTGTCGGACCTGGTCAACACCATCAAGCAGGTGCACGCCAATCTGAACCGCGAGCTGCAGATCATCGGCCTGCTGCGGGTGATGTTCGATCCGCGGATCACGCTCCAGCAGCAGGTCAGTGAGCAGCTTCAGGCGCATTTCGGCGACAAGGTCTTCAACACCGTCATCCCCCGCAATGTGCGGCTGGCCGAAGCGCCAAGCTATGGCTTGCCGGGCGTGGTCTTCGACCCGGCCTCGCGCGGCGCGCAGGCATTCGTGAGCTTCGCGCGCGAAATGGTCGCCCGCATCGAAACCATGCGCTGAGCGTGACCGGACCGATGCCTGCCCACCCCCTTGCCCTCCCCATCCTCAGCCTGCCCGGCTGGGGCGGCTCCGGCCCCGGCCACTGGCAGAGCCGCTGGGAAGCCCTGCACGGCGACCAGCGCGTCGAGCAGGCGGACTGGCGGCAGCCGCTGCGGGGCGACTGGATGATGCGCCTCGAGGAGACGCTGCTCAGCCGGTCCCGCGAGGAGCTGCCGGTGCTCTTGGTCGCCCACAGCCTGGGCTGTCATCTGGTCGCGGCCTGGGCCAGTCACAGCCGGAACACGGGCCGGGTGGCAGGCGCCTTCCTGGTCGCGCCGCCCGACCTGGAGCGCGACCCACTCCCGCCGCAGCTGCACAGCTGGCGCCCGGTCCAGCGCCTGCGCCTGCCCTTCCCCGCCCTGCTGGTGGCCAGCAGCAACGACGAGGTCTACTGCGCGCTGCCCCAGGCCCTGGCCCTGGCCGAGGACTGGGGCGCCGAGGTCCGGGAGGCCGGCGCGCTCGGCCATGTCAATGCCGACTCCGGCCTCGGCGACTGGCCTCAGGGCCGCGCCTGGCTGAACGCCTGGGCGGCTCGCCTGCCCGCTAGCCGCTGAACCCCCTTTCCCACGCCGCATCATGGTCACCAAGAAACCCAAAGGCCTCGGCCTCGGCCTCGAAGCCCTGCTCGGCCCCAAGGTCAGCGAATCCCCCGTGGCCTCCGACGCCTCGGCTCCGTCGACCCTGAAGCTCGACCAGCTGCGCGCGGGCAAGTACCAGCCGCGCACGCGGATGGACGAGGGCGCGCTTTACGAGCTGGCGGAAAGCATCAAGGCCCAAGGCATCATGCAACCCATTCTGGTGCGCCCGCTCTCGGGCGAGAGCCAGAACGGCTGGCCGGCCTACGAGATCATTGCCGGCGAACGCCGCTCCCGGGCCGCGAAGCTGGCCGGCCTGGACGAGGTGCCGGTGCTGGTCAAGGTCGTGCCGGACGAGGCCGCCGCAGCCATGGCGCTGATCGAGAACATCCAGCGCGAGGACCTGAACCCGCTGGAAGAAGCCCAGGGTTTGCGGCGCCTCACGCAGGAGTTTGGACTCACTCACGAAGCCGCGGCGCAGGCTGTGGGGCGCTCGCGCAGCGCAGCCTCCAACCTGCTGCGGCTGCTGAACCTGGCCGAGCCGGTGCAGGGCCTGCTGATGGCGGGCGACCTGGACATGGGGCATGCACGTGCCCTGCTGGCCCTGGACAAAGCGCAGCAGATCACCCACGCGCACGAGATCGTCGCCCGCAAGCTGAGCGTGCGCGAGGCCGAGAAGCTGGTGGCCCGCAGCGGCAGCCCGGCCCGGCAGAAGACCCTGCTGCGGGCCGCGGCCACCCCCCCCAAATCACGCGATGTGGCGCGGCTCGAAGAGGAACTCGCCGATGCACTGGCGGCCCCGGTGCAAATCCGGCTGAAGGGCCGCGGCACGGCCAGCCGCGGCGAGATCACCCTGCCCTTCGGCTCGCTCGATGAGCTTGACCATCTGATCGACCGCCTGCGCGCCCTGCGCCAGGCCTGAGGTCCGCCGATCGGGCGCCACCGTCGGGCGCTCGACATCGGCTGGACGGCCCCGGGAGGGGCACCGTTCTTGCAGAAGTCCGGACCTGCGCCGGCCCGCGTCGCTCGCACAAACCCTGTTCAGCCAGGGAACAGCGAGGCATCAGGGACTCTCATAAGCCCATACCTGCCTCGCTGAGCTGCGACGCTAAAGTCAAGCGCAAGCAATGCGTGATCGTGATGTGTGGTGCGTGACCCCAGGGGTCATGCCGCCTCGGGGTCCGACCCCGGCACGGCGTGGCCTTCGTGCAGCTTCTCCGGAGGACGACGATGGACGTGATCAGCAACTTTGCCGCGCGCTACGAGCGGAGTCGCGAGGAGGAGCTCTCCCTCGAGGACTACCTGGCCGAGTGCAAGCGCAAGCCCGTGGCCTACGCCACCGCCGCCGAGCGCATGCTGATGGCCATCGGCGAACCCGAGGTGATCGACACCCGCAACGATCCTCGGCTCTCGCGCCTGTTCGCGAACAAGGTCATCAAGCGCTATCCCGCCTTCGCCGAGTTCTACGGCATGGAGGATGCGATCGAACAGGTCGTCAGCTACTTCCGCCACGCGGCCCAGGGCCTGGAGGAGAAGAAGCAGATCCTCTACCTGCTGGGCCCGGTGGGCGGCGGCAAGTCCTCCATCGCCGAGCGGCTCAAGCAGCTGATGGAGCAAGTGCCCTTCTACGCGATCAAGGGCTCGCCGGTGAACGAGTCGCCTCTCGGTCTCTTCGATCCGGCCGAGGACGGGCCCATCCTCGAGAAGGAATATGGCATCCCGCGCCGCTACCTGAACCGCGTGCTCAGCCCCTGGGCGGTCAAGCGGCTCGACGAATACGGTGGCGACATCCGCCGCTTCAAGGTCGTCAAGCGCTATCCCAGCGTGCTCAAGCAGGTCGGCATCGCCAAGACCGAGCCGGGTGACGAGAACAACCAGGACATCAGCTCGCTCGTCGGCAAGGTCGACATCCGCAAGCTCGAAAGCTATGCCCAGGACGACCCCGACGCCTACAGCTACAGCGGCGGCCTGTGCCTGAGCAACCAGGGTCTGCTGGAGTTCGTCGAGATGTTCAAGGCGCCGATCAAGGTGCTGCATCCGCTGCTGACCGCCACGCAGGAGGGCAACTACAAGGGCACCGAAGGCTTCGGGGCCATCCCCTTCGACGGCGTCGTGCTCGCGCACAGCAACGAGAGCGAGTGGAAGGCCTTCCGCAACAACAAGAACAACGAGGCCTTCCTCGACCGCATCTACATCGTCAAGGTGCCCTACTGCCTGCGCGTGAGCGACGAGGTGAAGATCTACGAGAAGCTGCTGCGCGGCTCCTCGCTGGCCGCAGCCACCTGCGCGCCGGGCACGCTGAAGATGATGAGCCAGTTCGCCATCCTCACGCGGCTCAAGGAGCCCGAGAACTCCTCGCTCTTCAGCAAGATGCTGGTCTATGACGGCGAGAACCTGAAGGACACCGATCCGCGCGCCAAGAGCTACCAGGAGTACCGCGACTACGCCGGCGTCGACGAGGGCATGAGCGGCATCTCCACGCGCTTCGCCTACAAGATCCTCAGCAAGGTCTTCAACTTCGACAGCACCGAAGTCGCCGCCAACCCGGTGCATCTGATGTACGTGCTCGAACAGCAGATCGAGCGCGAGCAGTTCCCGGCCGAGCTGGAGCAGAAGTACCTGGCCTTCATCAAGGAACACCTTTCGGTGCGCTATGCCGAGTTCATCGGCAAGGAGATCCAGACGGCCTACCTCGAAAGCTATTCCGAGTACGGCCAGAACATCTTCGACCGCTACGTGACCTATGCCGACTACTGGATCCAGGATCAGGAGTACCGCGACACCGACACCGGCGAGGTCTTCGACCGCGCCAGCCTGAACGCCGAGCTGGAGAAGATCGAGAAGCCGGCGGGCATCGCCAACCCCAAGGACTTCCGCAACGAGATCGTCAACTTCGTGCTGCGGGCCCGTGCGAACAACGCCGGCAAGAACCCGAACTGGACCAGCTACGAGAAGCTGCGCACGGTGATCGAGAAGAAGATGTTCTCGAACACCGAGGAGCTGCTGCCGGTCATCAGCTTCAACGCCAAGGCCAGCGCCGACGAATCGAAGAAGCACGAGGACTTCGTCAACCGCATGGTGCAGAAGGGCTACACGCCCAAGCAGGTCCGCCTGCTCTGCGAGTGGTACCTGCGCGTGCGCAAGAGCAGCTGAAGGCCAGCATGCTTTTCAGGCGACATCCAGCAGGCGCGACGGGTCCGGCGCAGCCGGCCCGTTCGGGCCGCCCCCCAGGGGGAGAGCGCCGCTGGCGCGACGGGGGGGAGTCATGAGCTTGATCATCGACCGGCGGCTGGCGGGCAAGAACAAGTCCATCGGCAACCGCGAGCGCTTCCTGCGGCGCCACAAGCAACAGATCCGCGAGGCCGTGCGCAAGGCCGTCAGCGGCCGCGGCATCCGCGACATCGAGCGCGGCGAGGACATCACCCTACCCAAGCGCGATGTGTCCGAGCCCGTCTTCCGCCATGGCCACGGCGGCAGCCGCGAGATGGTGCACCCCGGGAATCGCGAGTACGTGACAGGCGACCAGATCGAGCGCCCGAAGGGAGGCGGCGGCGGGAGCGGTGGCGGCAGCGGCCAGGCCAGCGACTCCGGGGAGGGCGAGGACGACTTCGTCTTCCACCTGAACAAGGAAGAGTTCATGCAGGTCTTCTTCGAGGACCTGGCCCTGCCCAACCTCGTCAAGACCGCGCTGGCCGAGGTGCCGGAATGGAAGAGCCAGCGCGCCGGCTTCTCCAGCGACGGCACGCCGAACAACCTGCACGTGGTGCGCTCGATGCGCGGCGCGCTGGGGCGTCGCATCGCGCTGGGCGGCGAGCCACGCCGCGAGCTGCGCGAGCTTGAGGCTCAGCGCATGAGCCTGATGCTCGAAGGCCCAGGCAGTGCCGGCGCAGCCCTGCATGCGCATGCCCTGCGGGATCTCGAAAGCCGCATCGAGGCGTTGCGCGCCCGCATCGGTCGCATCCCCTACCTCGACCCCATCGACCTGCGCTACCGCAGCCGCGTGCGCGTGCCGGTGCCGACGACGCGGGCGGTGATGTTCTGCCTGATGGACGTCAGCGGATCGATGGACGAGCAGCGCAAGGACCTGGCCAAGCGCTTCTTCATCCTGCTCTACCTCTTTCTGACCCGGCACTACGAGAAGATCGAACTGGTCTTCATCCGCCACCACACCCAGGCGCAGGAGGTCGACGAACACGGCTTCTTCCATGCCACCGAAACCGGCGGCACCGTGGTCAGCAGCGCCCTGGTGCTGGCCGACGAGATCGCCCGCAGCCGCTACCCCAGCAGCGAGTGGAACCTCTACATCGCCCAGGCCAGCGATGGCGACAACTGGCACCACGACAGCAGCCGCTGCCGCCAGCTCGTCGAGGAGAAGCTGCTGCCCCTGGTGCGCTACTACGCCTACCTGCAGGTGGCCGAGGCCGAGCAGAACCTGTGGGACGAATACACGCAGATCGCCGCCGCGCACAAGCACTTCGCGATGCGCAAGGTGCTGAGCCCGGGTGAGATCTACCCCGTCTTCCGCGAGCTGTTCAAGAAGGAAGGCAGCCCGACCTGAGGGAAGGGCTCGTGCCGCCGAGGAACCCACGATGCGCCAGCCCCACCCGCCCCTGTCGAGCCTGGACAGCCCTCGCCGCACGCCGCTTCGGATGGCCGCCGCCGACCTCGGCCCATTGCAGCGCGCCGAGCCCCTGCCCGTGGCCAGCGACTGGACCTTCGAGCTGATCGAGCAGTACCACGCGGCCATCCGCGCGGCGGCCGCACGCTACGGCCTGGACACCTACCCGAACCAGCTGGAGATCATCACCGCCGAGCAGATGATGGACGCCTACGCCAGCGTGGGCATGCCGGTGAACTACCGGCACTGGAGCTACGGAAAGGAGTTCATCGCCACCGAGAAAAGCTACAAGCGCGGCCACATGGGCCTGGCCTACGAGATCGTCATCAACAGCAACCCCTGCATCAGCTACCTGATGGAGGAGAACACGCTGGCCATGCAGGCCCTGGTGATCGCGCATGCGGCCTACGGCCACAACAGCTTCTTCAAGGGCAACTACCTGTTCCGGATGTGGACGGACGCCTCGTCGATCATCGACTACCTCGTCTACGCGAAGAACTACATCGCCGACTGCGAGCAGCGCCACGGCATCGAGGCGGTGGAGGACACGCTCGATTCCTGCCACGCGCTGATGAACCATGGCGTCGACCGCTACCGGCGCCCGAGCAAGCTCAGCCTGGCGGAGGAACGTGCGCGCCGCGAGGACCGCGAGGCCTACGCCCAGCGCCAGATCAACGATCTCTGGCGCACGCTGCCGCGCAAGGCCCAGGCGCCCGACGAGGTCGCCGAGAGCAGCCGCTTCCCTGCGGAACCGCAGGAGAACCTGCTCTATTTCATCGAGAAGAACGCGCCGCTGCTGGAGCCCTGGCAACGCGAAGTGGTGCGCATCGTGCGCAAGGTGGCGCAGTACTTCTACCCGCAGCGCCAGACCCAGGTGATGAACGAAGGCTGGGCCACCTTCTGGCACCACCGCCTGCTCAACACCCTGTACGACCAGGGCCTGCTGGGCGACGGCATGATGATCGAGTGGATGAAGTCGCACACCAACGTGATCTTCCAGCCGCCGGTCGACCACCCCGGCTACAGCGGGCTCAACCCGTATGCGCTGGGTTTCGCGATGTACACCGACCTCCAGCGCATCTGCGAACAGCCCACCGACGAGGACCGCCACTGGTTTCCCGACATCGCCGGCCGCGACTGGCTGCTGACGCTCGACGAGGCCATGCGCAACTTCAAGGACGAGAGCTTCATCGGCCAGTACCTCAGCCCGAAGGTGATGCGCGACTTCCGCCTCTTCGCGATCCGCGACGAGGAGAAGGCGCCGACGCTGGAGATCAGCGCCATCCACGACGAAGCCGGCTACCGCCGCCTGCGCGAGGCGCTGTCGCGGCAGTACGACCTGGGCAGCCGCGAGCCCAACATCCAGGTCTGGAACGTGAACCTGCGCGGCGACCGCTCGCTGTTGCTGCGCCACACCCAGCACAACAACCGGCCGATGGGCGACAGCGCGCCCGAGGTGCTCAAGCACGTCGCGCGGCTCTGGGGCTTCGACGTGCACCTGGAGAGCGTGAACGGCCAGGGCCAGACCACGCAGCGCTGGTCGGCCCCCGGGCCGCGGCACTGAGCCCGGCCGCGGCCGCTCAGCCTGCGGCCGCGAAGATCTTGCCGGGGTTGAAGAGCCCCCGCGGATCCAGCGCCTGCTTGATCGCGCGCATCAGGGCCACCGACTCCGGCCCGATCTCATCGAGCAGGAAGCCCTGCTTGTGCAGGCCGATGCCGTGCTCGCCGGTGCAGCTGCCTTCGGCCGCCAGCGCGCGGGCCACCAGGCGCGCGTTCAGTGCCTCGGCGGTGTCGCGCTCGGCCGCGGAGGCCGGGTCGATCAGGTAGCCCAGGTGGAAGTTGCCGTCGCCGACATGGCCGACGATGAAGTAGGGCAGGCCGCTGGCCTCCACGTCCGCAATCGCGGCCTCGATGCAGGCGGCCAGGCGCGAGACCGGCACGCAGCTGTCGGTGGTGATCGCGCGGCAGCCCGGCCGGCTCTGGAGGGCGGCGTGATAGGCCCGGTGGCGGGCCGTCCACAGCCGGCGACGGGCCTCGGGCGTGCTGGCCCAGTCGAAGTCGCTGCCGCCGTGCTCGGCGGCCAAGGCCTGCACGGTCTCGGCCTGCTCGCGCACGCCGGCCGGGCTGCCGTGGAACTCCATCAGCAGCATCGGCGCCTCGCGCAGGTTCAGGCCGTCGTGGCGCTTGACCGCGCGGATGGCATGCGGATCGAGCAGCTCGCAGCGCGCGATCGGCAGGCCCATCTGGATGAGTGCGATGGCCGTCCGCACCGCCGCGTCGACACTGGGAAAGTGCGCGACCGCCGCGCTCACCGCCTCGGGCAGGGGATGCAGCTTCAGCGTGATCTCGGTGATCACGCCCAGCGTGCCCTCGCTGCCGACGAAGAGCCGGGTCAAGTCGTAGCCGGCCGAGGACTTGCGCGCCCGCGTGCCCGTGCGCACCGCGCGGCTGCCCTGCGCGGCATCGGCCACCACCACGCGCAGACCCAGCACGTTCTCGCGCATGGTGCCGTAGCGGACGGCATTGGTGCCGCTGGCCCGGGTGGCGCACATGCCGCCGATCGTCGCGTTCGCGCCGGGGTCGATGGGGAAGAAGAGGCCGGCATGGCGCAGCGCCTCGTTGAGCTGCTCGCGGCTCACACCCGGCTGGACGGTGGCCGTCAGGTCCTCGGGGTCAATCCGCAGGATGCGGTTCATGCCGTTCAGGTCCAGGCTCAGCCCGCCCTGCACGGCCAGCAGATGGCCTTCGAGCGAGGAGCCCGCACCGAAGGGGATCAGCGGCAGGCCATGGTGCTGGGCCAGGGCGACGGCAGCCAGCACATCGGCCTCGTCGGCGCAGAACAGCACGGCCTGGGGCGGCTGCGGGTCGAAGGGCGATTCATCACGACCATGCTGCAGGCAGACCGCAGTGGCGGTGGAGAGGCGCTCGCCGAAGCGCTCGCGCAGCGCCGCGAGCGTCAAGGCGGACAGGGGCGGCAGATCGGCGGTATCGGGCATCGGAACAGCTCTCCGGCAAGGCCCGGATGATGCGGCCCGCCCGCCGGGCCGGCCATCGGCAGGCACCCGGGCCGGCGCTTGGCCCTGCGGCTGCCGGCGGCGGGCCGAGCAGGGACACTCCGTGCATGGGACACCGACTCACACAGATCGCCACACGCACGGGCGACGACGGCTCCACCGGCCTGGCCGACGGGCGCCGCGTCGCCAAGGACCACCTGCGCATCCACGCCCTCGGCGATGTCGACGAACTCAACTCCGCCCTGGGCCTGCTGTTGAGCGAGCCCCTGCCCGGGCGGGTCCAGCAGCAACTCGTCGAGGTGCAGCACCAGCTCTTCAACCTCGGCGGCGAGCTGGCCATCCCCGGCTCCAGCCTGCTGCAGGCCGACGCGGTGATCGCGCTGGACCTGGCCCTGGCCGAGCACAACGCCAGCCTGCCGCCGCTGAAGGAGTTCATCCTGCCCGGCGGCTGCCGCGCCGCGGCGCTGGCCCATGTCGCCCGCACGGTGGCGCGCCGGGCCGAGCGCTCGGTCGTCGCCCTGGCCCACATGGAGGTGCTCAACGATGCGCCGCGGCAGTACCTGAACCGCTTGTCGGACCTGCTCTTCGTGCTGGCCCGGGTGCTGAACCGCCAGGGTGCGGGCGCGCCGGGGCGGGACGTCTACTGGCAGAGCCAGCGCCTGGCGGCCGAGGCCGGTGGCGGGGCCGACAGCGACGGCGGCGGAGACGGGGGCGACTGAGGTCCGGCCCGGCGCCCCGGCGCGATCAGCGGTAGTGACCGTGGCGCTCCAGGATCTCGATCTTGTAGCCGTCCGGGTCCTGGATGAAGCAGAAGCGCGCCAGCAACTGCTCGCCGTCCTTGAACTCCTTGACCGGCGTGGGCGCATGGCCGAGGGCGCTGATCCGTGCGTGCTCGGCCGCGACGTCGTCCACCACCACCGCCACATGGCCATAGCCCGTGCCGTGGGTGTAGGGCTCGCTGCGACCCTTGTTGAGCGTGAGCTCAAGCTCGAAGTCGGCGGCCTCGTTGCGCAGGTAGACCAGGCTGAAGTCCGGGAAGTCCAGCGTGTGGGCGGGCTTCAGGCCCAGCACCTCGGCATAGAAGCGCTGCGAGCGCTCCAGGTCGAGCACGCGGATCATGGTGTGGATGAACTTGGGGGCAGTCATCGGGGGCTCCGGGGCAGCAAGGGAAAGGGCCGCTCGCGCGGCCCTTCCGGTGATCGCGCTCAGCGCGCGCGGCGGGCCTTCACGGCCTCGGCCAGCGTGGCCAGCACGGCAGCCGAATCGTCCCAGCCCAGGCAGGCGTCGGTGATGCTGCAGCCGTAGGCCAGCTCGGCCGGATCGTCCTTGCCCGGGGTGAACTTCTGGTTGCCCGGGTTCAGGTGGCTCTCGACCATGACGCCAAAGATCTGGCGGCTGCCGCCGGCCATCTGGGCGGCGATGTCGCGTGCGACCTCGATCTGCTTCTGGTGCTGCTTGCTGCTGTTGGCATGCGAGCAATCGACCATCAGCGAGGCCGGCAGCTTGGCTGCGGCCAGGTCGGCGCAGGCGGCGGCCACATGCTCGGCGCTGTAGTTCGGCGCCTTGCCGCCGCGCAGGATCACGTGGCAGTCCGGATTGCCCTTGGTCTCGACGATGGCGACCTGGCCGTTCTTGTGCACCGACAGGAAGTGGTGCGGGCGCGAGGCCGACTGGATCGCATCGGTGGCGATGCGGATGTTGCCGTCGGTGCCGTTCTTGAAGCCGATGGGCGCGCTGATGCCGCTGGCCAGCTCGCGGTGGACCTGGCTTTCGGTCGTGCGCGCGCCGATCGCGCCCCAGGCGATCAGGTCGCCGATGTACTGCGGGCTGATCACGTCCAGGAACTCGCTGCCGGCCGGCAGGCCCAGGCGGCCGATCTCCAGCAGCAGCTGGCGGGCCATGCGCAGGCCCTCGTCGATGCGGTAGCTCTCGTCGAGGTAGGGGTCGTTGATCAGGCCCTTCCAGCCGACCGTGGTGCGCGGCTTCTCGAAGTACACGCGCATCACCACCTCCAGCTCGCCGGCGTACTGATCGCGCAGCGGCTTCAGGCGGCGGGCGTAGTCCAGCGCGGCGGCGGGGTCGTGGATCGAGCAGGGGCCGATGATGACCAGCAGGCGATCGTCCTGGCCCTGCAGGATCTGGCGGATGTTCGCGCGGGTCTGCGCGACCAGGTTCTCCACCGGCGTGCCGCGCACCGGGAAGAAACGGATCAGGTGCTCGGGCGGGGGCAGGGGCACAACATTGGCGATGCGCTCGTCATCGGTCTGGCTGGTCTTGTCCACGGGCGGGGTCCAGCCCTCGGGCGCGTGGGTGTTGATGGCGTTCATCGGACGGGTCCTCGTCGGGTCAGGTCGGGCAGGAATCGGGTCGGGGCTACAAGGCGCGCATGAAAAAAGACCGCCGGGGCGTGGGCCCCGGCGGTCTTGAGGATTCGGTCGCGCTGTCGTCGCTTACAGGCTGGCCTCTCCTCCGCCGGGGCGGTGCGAGATCCCAAAGTAGCCAAAAAAGTAGAGCGTCGACATGGCTGGGATGCTAGCACGCAGGCTGGCGGACCCGGCTCGGGGCAAGTGCTAGCGCGGCGGTCGAGCGGCTCAATCGCTGCGACTCAGGCGGTGCCGCCCACCGTCAGCCCGTCGATGCGCAAGGTCGGCTGGCCGACGCCCACCGGCACGCTCTGACCTTCCTTGCCACAGGTGCCGACCCCCTCGTCCAGCGAGAGATCGTTGCCGATCAGGCTGACGCGGGTCAGCGCATCCGGGCCATTGCCGATCAGGGTCGCGCCCTTGACCGGGTAAAGGATCTTGCCGTTCTCGACCCACCAGGCCTCGCTGGCCGAGAACACGAACTTACCGCTGGTGATGTCGACCGAGCCGCCGCCGAAGTTGCTGGCATAGAGCCCGCGCTTGAGGCTGCCGATGATCTCCTCGGGCGACCTGTCGCCAGCCAGCATGTAGGTGTTGGTCATGCGCGGCATGGGCAGGTGGGCGTAGCTCTCGCGCCGGCCGTTGCCGGTGGGCGCCACGCCCATCAGGCGGGCATTCATCGCATCCTGGATGTAGCCCTTGAGGATGCCGTCTTCGATCAGCACATTGCGCTGGCTGGCGCAGCCCTCGTCGTCCACATTGAGGCTGCCGCGGCGGTCGGGCAGGGTGCCGTCGTCGAGCACGGTCACGCCCTTGGCCGCGACGCGCTCGCCGACGCGGCCGGCGAAGGCGCTGGAGCCCTTGCGGTTGAAGTCGCCTTCCAGGCCGTGGCCGATGGCCTCGTGCAGCAGGATGCCGGGCCAGCCGGGGCCGAGCACCACGCTCATCGAACCGGCCGGCGCCGGGCGGCTCTCCAGATTGGTCAGCGCGGTCTGCACCGCGCGCTCGACATAGCCGCTCAGCACCGCCTCGTCGAAATGCGTCAGGCTGAAGCGGCCGCCGCCGCCGCTGCTGCCCTGCTCGCGGCGGCCGGCCTGCTCGGCGATCACCGTCAGCGAAAGCCGCACCAGGGGCCGCACATCGGCCGCACGCGTGCCGTCGGCCCGGGCAATCAAGACCACGTCGTACTCGGCGGCCACGCTGGCCATCACCTGCACGATGCGCGGATCGCGGGCGCGGGCCATGCGCTCGACTTTCTCGAGCAGGGCCACCTTCTGCGCCGAGTCGAGCGTGCCGATGGGATCCATGGGCGCATAGAGCACGCGGCTCTTGGCCACCTTGCCGGCACGGGCCAACTTGACCTTGCGGCTCTGGCCGGCCGCGGCGATGGTGCGCACGGTGCGGGCGGCATCCTGCAGCGCGGCTTCGGAGATCTCGTCGCTGTAGGCGAAGGCCGTCTTCTCGCCCGCCACGGCGCGCACGCCGACGCCCTGGTCGATGCCGAAGCTGCCGCTTTTGACGATGCCCTCCTCCAGGCTCCAGCCCTCGCTGCGCGTGTGCTGGAAATAGAGGTCGGCGTCGTCGATGCGGTGCTCGCCGATGGTCGCCAGGGCCCGGGCCAGCGCCCCCTCGTCCAGGCCGAAGGGTTCGAGCAAGAGGGACTGGGCGATGCCCAGGCGTTCGAGGGTGGGGTGGCGGGCGCTCATGCGATCGATTCTAGGCAGGCGCCTGCCGCTTCCCGGCCGGCCCGCCCGATGGCCGCAATCGGCACGGGCCGGGGCGCGCCTCAGGGCGCGGGACGGAAGCGGAAGTTGTCCATGGCGAGGTGGTTCCAGTCCTTGCCATTGCTGCCGAAGGCGATCGCCACCATGTCCACCGGGCCCGTGTAGGGCGGCTTGAAGAGTGTCGGCGTGGCCGTGAAGCGCATGCGGTCCTTGCTGCTGTTCACGCCGCTGTAGACCGTCTGGCCCTTGTAGTAGAGGACGAACCAGAAGAAGCCGGCCGCATCGACGCCCCGGCGGCTCCAGTAGTCGGCGCCGTCGAAGTAGAACGCCTTGCCGTCGAAGCGACGGGCGAACAGGCTGGTGCCGGAGGCCGAGGTGTAGACGCTCGGCTTGTCGGCGGTCTTGATCGCGTACCAGCTCGCGCCCCACTGGAAGCCCTGGTAGGGCGTCGGGACCTGGATGTTGGCCTGCAGGTCGTTGAAGGTGATCGTCTCGGCCCGGGCGGCGGGGACGGCCAGCGCGGCGAGCAGCGGCAGCACGGTCAGCAGGGAGGAACGGCGGATGGCGGTCATGGGGTGGCCCTCGGGCGGTTGGTGCCCTCACCACGCAGGCTGCGGGCCCGGCCCGGTTCCCCGAAGAATCAAGGACTTGGCATGCAGCCCGGGCGGGGATCCGGCCCCGTCGGGTCAAATCCCCCACAAAGGTCTGGGGCATTTACCCCAGGCCGCCCCCGCTCAGCCTGGGCTGCGACGGGCCAGTGCCGCCGCGTACAGGGCCTTGCGCGGCAGGCCATGGGCTTCGGCACTGAGGGCGGCGGCCTGTTTCAGCGGCAGCTCGCGCAGCAGCAGGTCCAGCAGGCGCAGGGCCTCGGCCGGCAGGGCCTCGGCGGCAGCCTCCGCCGCCGGCTCGGCATGCAGCACCAGCACGAACTCGCCGCGCTGGCGGTTCGGGTCGGCAGCCAGCCAGGCCGGCAGCTCGGCCAGCGGCCCGGTCACCAGGGTCTCGAACTGCTTGCTCAGCTCGCGGGCCAGGGTCAGGCGGCGGGTCGGCAGGGCGGCGGCCAGCGCGGCCACCAGGGCCTCGATGCGGTGCGGCGCCTCGAAGAACACCTGGGCCTCCTCGGTCGCGGCGGCCAGGGCCTGGATCTCGCGCTCGCGGGCCTGAGCCTTGGGCGAAAGAAAGCCAAGGAAGCGGAAGCCGCGGGCCTGCGTGTCGCCGGCGGCGCTGAGGACCGTCAGCACCGCGCTGGGGCCGGGCAAGGGCATGACCCGCAGGCCGGCGGCCTGCACGGCCGCGACCAGGCGCGCGCCCGGGTCGCTGACGGCCGGCGTGCCGGCATCGCTGGCGTAGGCGATGCGCTCGCCCGCCCGCAGGCGCTGCACGATCTGTGCGGCCGCCTGGGCTTCGTTGTGCTCGTGCACGGCGATCAGCGGCCGCTCCAGGCCCAGGTGGTGCAGCAAGCCAGCGGTCACGCGGGTGTCTTCGCAGGCCACGGCATCGACACGGCCAAGCAGGTGGATCGCGCGCAGGCTCAGGTCGGCCAGGTTGCCGATCGGCGTGGCGACTACGTAGAGGGTGGCCGGCGGATACTGCTGGGCACCGGCCGCCTCGGCGGCGGCCTGCTGGATCAGGAGAGGGTTCACGCAGGCGGCACCGGCCGGAGGGAGGGGAGAAGGCGATGAGCACACCCGTCAAGAGGCCCTCGCGCCAGCAGCTCGGCGCCGCGGCGGAGGACCGCGCGCTGGCCCATCTGCAGGCCGCCGGCCTGCGGCTGCTGGCGCGGAATTATCGAGTCGCCGCCGGCCCGCGGGCGCGCGGCGGCGAGATCGACCTGATCCTGCGCGCGCGCGACGGCACGGTTGTCTTCGTCGAGGTCCGCCATCGCGCCGACGCCCGCCATGGCGGCGCCGCCGCCAGCATCGGCGCGACCAAGCAGGCACGGCTGATCTTCGCGGCACGCCACTGGCTGCAGCGCCAGGCCGGCGCGCTGCCGCCCTGTCGCTTTGATGTGGTCGCCATCGACGGCGAAGCCCTGCAGTGGCTGCAAGCAGCCTTCGACGCCTCCTGACACGGCCGGGGCGCCGGCCGGCCTTGGCATGCGAACAAGTGAGCGCACGCCTACAGCCTCAGGCCGCAAGAACCCGACGCGCGGGCGGGAACCGGGGCGTCATGGGCCGGCTCGTATGATCCCGTCATGCTTGAACAAAGAATCCAGCGTCAGTTCTTCGACAGTGCCGACCTGAAATACCAGGCGGCCGAAGCCCTGTCGCGCCCGATCGCCGACGCGGCCCAGGCCCTGCTGGGCAGCCTGACGGGCGGCGGCAAGGTCCTGGTCTGCGGCAACGGCGGCTCGGCCGCCGACGCGCAGCACTTCGCGGCCGAGTTCGTCGGCCGCTTCGAGCGCGAACGCCCCGGCCTGGCCGCGATCGCGCTGACCACCGACAGCTCCATCCTCACCGCGATCGCGAACGACTATGCCTACGAGCAGGTCTACGCGAAGCAGGTGCAGGCCCTGGGCCAGCCCGGCGACGTGCTGATCGCGATCAGCACCAGCGGCAACTCCGCCAATGTGCTGGCCGCCGTGCGGGCCGCGCACGAGCGCGAGCTGACGGTGATCGCGCTGACCGGCCGCGGGGGTGGCGCACTCGCCACCGCGCTGGCCGACACCGATGTCCACATCTGCGTGCCCCACGAACGCACCGCGCGCATCCAGGAGGTCCATCTGCTGACCTTGCACTGCCTCTGCGACGCGGTCGACCATCAACTGCTAGGCGAACAGGATCCCGCATGAACCCCCGTCTCCGATCGCTCCTCCTCTCCACCCTCGGCGCGGCCAGCCTGGCGGCCAGCCTCTCGGCCTGCGTGCCGCTGATGGTCGGCGGTGCGGTGGGCACCGCACTGGTCGCCACCGACCGCCGCACCTCCGGCGCGCAGCTGGAGGACCAGGGCATCGAGCTCAAGGGCGGTCAGCGCCTGCGCGAGATCCTGGGCGAGCGCGGCCACGTCAACCTGACCAGCTTCAACCGCACGGTGCTGATCACGGGCGAGGTGCCGACGGCCGAGGACAAGGCCGCGGTCGAGCGTGCGGTCGGCCAGCTCGACAACGTCAAGGGCGTGGTGAACGACCTCGGCATCGGGCCGGTCAGCTCGATCGGCGCGCGCTCCAACGACGGGCTGATCACCACCAAGGTCAAGGGCCGCTTCGTCGAATCCCAGGACCTGCTGTCGAACGCCGTCAAGGTCGTGACCGAACGCAGCGTCGTCTACCTGATGGGCCGCGTGACCGAGCGCGAGGCCAAGCGCGCGACCGACCTGGCCCGCGGCACCACCGGCGTGCAGAAGGTCGTGACCGTGTTCGACCTGATCAGCGAGGACGAGCTGGCCCGCATCAGCGCCCCCGCCCCGAGTTCCGCCGCCACGCCGAGCAAGCCCTGAGCCTGAGCGCGGCGGGCCACCCGCCCCCACCCCCCAGGGCCCGCCTCGGCGGGCCCTGCGCGTTTCAGCGCAGGCGCTGGATCAGGCTGGAGGTGTCCCAGCGGCCCCCGCCCTGGGCCTGCACATCGCCGTAGAACTGGTCGACCAGGGCCGTGACCGGCAGGCGCACGCCCTGGCGGCGGGCCTCGTCCAGCACCAGGCCCAGGTCCTTGCGCATCCAGTCGACGGCGAAGCCGAAATCGAAGCGGCCCTCGACCATGGTCGGGCCGCGCTGGTCCATCTGCCAGCTCTGCGCCGCGCCCTTGCCGATGACGCCGAGCACGGCCTTCATGTCCAGGCCGGCCTTCTCGCCGAAGGCAATCGCCTCGGCCAGGCCCTGCACCAGGCCGGCGATGGCGATCTGGTTGACCATCTTGGCGAGCTGGCCCGAGCCGGCCGGGCCGAGCAGGGTGACGGCCTTGGCGAAGGCCATGGCGACCGGCTGGATGCGCGCGAAGACCTCGGGCGCGCCCCCGCACATCACCGTCAGCGCGCCATTGAGCGCGCCGAGGTTGCCACCCGAGACCGGCGCATCGACGAAGCCCAGGCCGCGCGCCGTGGCCGCGGCGTCCAGCTCGCGGGCGATGTCGGCCGAGGCCGTGGTGTGGTCGACGAAGACCGCGCCCGGCGCCATGCCGTGGAAGGCGCCGTGCGCGCCGAGCGTGACCTCGCGCAGGTCCGCGTCGTTGCCGACGCAGGCGAAGACGATGTCGGCGCCAGCCGCCGCCTCGCGCGGCGTGGCCGCGCTCGCACCGCCGTAGGCGGCCACCCATTCGGCGGCCTTGGCCGCGGTGCGGTTGTAGACCGTGACCGCATGGCCCGCACGGGCCAGGTGGCCGGCCATGGGATGGCCCATCACGCCCAGGCCGAGGAAGGCGACCCGGCGGGCGGGGGTGGCGTCGTAGGTCTTGGCGGCGGCGGGCGGGAAGCTCATGGTCGATCGTCAGGCGAGAGGCGGGGCCTCGGACCTTACATGATCGTCAGATGCTCGGTGCCTGCGGCCAGGTCGGGATTGCGCGCCTGCCCGCTGTGCAGCTTGATCTGCAGCCGCAGGTCGTTGAGCGAGTCGGCATGGCGCAGCGCATCCTCGTAGCTGATCTGCTGCGCCTCGTGCAGGTCGAACAGGGCCTGGTCGAAGGTCTGCATGCCGGCCTCGCGCGAACGCTTCATCAGCTCCTTCAGCGCGGCCACCTCGCCCTTGAAGATCAGGTCGGCCGCGAGGGGCGTGTTCAGCAGGATCTCCACCGCCGCGGCGCGGCCCCCGCCGGCCCGCGGCAGCAGGCGCTGCGAGACCATGGCGCGCAGATTCAGCGACAGGTCCATCAGCAGTTGCGCATGGCGCTCCTGGGGGAAGAAGTTCAGCACCCGGTCCAGGGCCTGGTTGGCGCTGTTGGCATGCAGGGTGGCCATGCAGAGGTGGCCGGTCTCGGCGAAGGCGATCGCATGGTCCATGGTCTCGCGGTCGCGGATCTCGCCCATCAGGATCACGTCGGGTGCCTGGCGCAGGGTGTTCTTCAGCGCAGCCTCCCAGCTGTCGGTGTCGAGCCCGACCTCGCGCTGGGTGACGATGCAGTTCTTGTGCGGATGCACGAACTCGATCGGGTCCTCCACCGTCACGATGTGACCGTGGCTGTGGGTGTTGCGATGGTCGACCATGGCGGCCAGCGTCGTGCTCTTGCCCGAGCCGGTCGCGCCGACCACGATCACCAGGCCGCGCTTGCTGAGCGTGATGTCCTTGAGCACCGGCGGCAGGCCCAGGCCGTCAAGCGTCGGCAGCGTGCTGGGGATGGTGCGCAGCACCAGGCCCACCTGGCCCTGCTGCAGGAAGGCATTCGCGCGGAAGCGGCCGATGTCCTTGGGCGCAATCGCGAAGTTGCACTCCTTGGTCTTCTCGAACTCGGCGGCCTGGCGGTCGTTCATCACGGCGCGGGCCAGGGCCAGGGTGTGCTGGCCGCTCAGGGGCTGGGCCGAGACCTTGGTCATCACGCCGTCGATCTTCATCGCGGGCGGGAAATCGGCGGTCAGGAACAGGTCCGAACCCTTGCGCGCGAGCAGCAGGCGCAGCAGGTCGGCGATGAAGCGGGCGGCGGCATCACGCTCCATCGTGCAACTCCCTCGGGCAGGCGGTGCGGCGGCTCACAGCGGGAAGCTCTCGGGCGACTTGGCCTTGCTGCGCGCCTCGGGCAGGCCGATCTGCTTGCGCCGCACCAGGTCGGCCAGGGCCTGGTCGAGCGTGACCATGCCCTGGCCGGCGCCGGTCTGCATGGCGCTGTACATCTGCGCGATCTTGTTCTCGCGGATCAGGTTCCGGATCGCCGGCGTGCCGAGCATGATCTCGTGCGCCGCCACGCGGCCCTGGCCGTCGAGCGTCTTGCACAGGGTCTGCGAGATCACCGCGACCAGCGATTCCGACAGCATGGCGCGCACCATGTCCTTCTCCGCCGCCGGGAAGACATCGACGATGCGGTCCACCGTCTTGGCGGCGCTGCTGGTGTGCAGGGTGCCGAAGACGAGGTGGCCGGTCTCGGCCGCGGTCAGGGCCAGGCGGATGGTCTCCAGGTCGCGCATCTCGCCGACCAGGATGGCATCCGGGTCCTCGCGCAGCGCCGAGCGCAGTGCGTTCGCGAAGCTCTGCGTGTGCGCGCCCACCTCGCGCTGGTTGACCAGGCACTGCTTGCTCTCGTGCACGAACTCGATCGGGTCCTCCACCGTCAGGATGTGGCCGTGCTCCTGCTCGTTCAGGTGGTTGACCATGGCCGCCAGCGTCGTGCTCTTGCCCGAACCGGTCGGGCCGGTCACCAGCACCAGGCCGCGCGGCTTCAGGGCCAGCTCGCCGAAGATGCGCGGCGCGCCCAGCTGCTCCAGCGTCAGCAGCGTGCTGGGGATGGTGCGCAGCACCGCGCCCGGGCCGCGCTGCTGGTTGTAGGCATTCACGCGGAAGCGCGCCAGGCCCTGCAGCTCGAAGGAGAAGTCGATCTCCAGCCGCTCCTCGAAGACCTTGCGCTGGGCATCGTTCATGATGTCGTAGACCATCGCATGGACGGCCTTCGCATCCAGCGCGTCCATGCTGATCCGGCGCACGTCCCCGTGCACGCGGATCATCGGCGGCAGCCCCGCCGACAGGTGCAGGTCCGAAGCCTTGTTCCTGACCGCGAAGGCCAGCAGTTGGGTGATGTCCATGGTCCATGGGCCCGGCTGCTTGGCGCCGACCCCTGTCGACCCCTTCTTCCCAGGCACCGTACCGTGATCGACCGCAAGCGACAAGAACTGAAGGCGCGCATCGCCGCCGCCTGCCGGCAGGCCGGCCGGCCCGAGGACAGCGTCACGCTGCTGGCCGTCAGCAAGACCCAGCCCGCCGAGGCCGTGGCCGCCGCGCTCGCCGCCGGCCAGCAGGCCTTCGGCGAGAACTATGTGCAGGAGGCGCTCGACAAGATCGACGCGCTGATCGCCGACCGCGAGCGCCTGCAATGGCATCTGATCGGCCCGCTGCAGAGCAACAAGACCCGCGTCGTGGCCGAGACCTTCGACTGGGTCCACAGCATCGACCGGCTGAAGATCGCCGAGCGCCTGTCGGCCCAGCGCCCGGTCGGCCTGCCGCCGCTCGACGTCTGCCTGCAGGTCAATGTCAGCGGCGAGGCCAGCAAGAGCGGGGTCGAACCTGCCGCGCTGCCGGCCCTGGCCCATGCCGTGGCCGCCCTGCCGCGACTGCGGCTGCGCGGCCTGATGAGCATCCCCGAGCCGGTCGAGGGCCTGGCCGCGCAGCGCCTGCCGCATGCGCGGCTGCGCGCGCTCTTCGAGCAGCTGCGTGCCGAGGGCCTGCCGCTGGACACCCTGTCCATGGGCATGAGTGCGGACCTGGAAGCCGCCGTGCTCGAGGGCGCGACGATGGTGCGCCTCGGCACCGCCCTGTTCGGCGCGCGCGCGCCGCGGGCGGGCGCCCAGGCCGCCGGCTGAGGCCCGGGCGCCCGCCGCCGCCACCGGTTCCCGCGGGACGCCCCGGGCCCCTCCGGCTCTCGCGCCGGCACCCCGCCCCCCGCAGGTCACCGCGCACGCCGATTGCTGGAACGCCGGGGCGCCACAGCGCATCCATGTGCTCATCCGCCCGGCCTGCCGACCGGGCCTGCGACCTGGAGGGACCGCCCATGCCCGCCCTGCCCCCGGACCGCCTGCCCCACCCGCAGCGCGACGCAGCGACCGCACGCGAGGCGCTGGTGGCCCGGCTGGGCCCGCTGCCCGACCGCGAAGCCTTGCGCGCCCGCGCCCGCGGCTGGATCGAAACCCTGCGCGCCGCGCCGCCCGCGCCCTGGGCGGTCGAGACCCTGCTGCGCGAATTCCCGCTCAGCCGACCCGAGGGCCAGGCCCTGATGCGCCTGGCCGAGGCCCTGCTGCGCGTGCCCGACGCCGCCACCGCCCTGGCGCTGACGGCCGACCAGCTCGGCCACGCGGACTTCGCCGCACCCGCCGGCCACGCCGCCCCGGCCCTGGCCCGTCTGGGCGCCCAGGCCCTGCAGCTGGCGCAGGCCCTGCTGCCCGATGGCGAACCGGCTGGCGCGCCGCTCTGGCGCCGGCTCGGCGGGGCGGGCGTGGTGGCCGCCGCCCTGCGCGGCGTGCAGCTGCTCGGCCGGCAGTTCGTGCTCGGCCGCACGCTGGACGAGGCCCTGGTCGAAGCCGCCCGGCTGCGTCGCAGCCAGCCGCCCGGCGCGCCCCCCCTGCGCTTCAGCTTCGACATGCTCGGCGAGGGCGCGCGCGGCGAGGCCGACGCCCAGCACCACGCCCAGGCCTACCAGGCCGCCGCCCGGCGCCTGGCCGAGGGCACGACCCGGGGGCCGGGCGGCGCAGCCGGGCGCGACAGCCTGTCGGTCAAGCTCAGCGCCCTGCATCCGCGCTTCGAGGCCCTGCAGGGCACGCGGGTGGTGGGCGAACTGGTCGACCGCCTGCGGCCGCTGCTGGACACGGTCGCCACAGCCGGCCTGGGCCTGACGATCGACGCCGAGGAAAGCGAGCGGCTCGAAGGGCAGCTCGGCGTGCTCGAAGGCCTGATCGACCACGCCGCCCGCCGCCATCCCGGCTGGGACGGCCTCGGCCTGGCCGTGCAGGCCTACCAGACCCGCGTGCTGGCCACGGTGGACACCCTCGCCGAACTGGCCTGCCGGGCGCCCGTGCCGGGCGGGCTGGCGCTGAACGTGCGCCTCGTCAAGGGCGCCTACTGGGATGCCGAGATCGGCCGCGCCCAGGCCCTGGGCCTGGCGGAATTCCCGGTCTGGGCGCGCAAGGCCGACACCGACCTGGCCTACCTGGCCGCGGCCCGGGCGCTGATCGGCCATGCACCGCGGCTGCGGCCGCAGTTCGCCACCCACAACGCGCTGAGCCTGGCCGCCGTCGCCGCCCTGGCCGCAGACGCCGGCCTGGCCCCGGCGGAGCTGGAGCTGCAGCGCCTGCACGGCATGGGCGAAGCCCTACACCGTCTGCGCCAGGCCGAGCCGGATGCGCCGCCGCTGCGGGTCTACGCCCCGGTGGGCGGCCACCGCGAGCTGCTGGCCTACCTGGTGCGGCGCCTGCTGGAGAACGGCGCGAACGCCGCCTTCGTGCACCAGCTGGGCGACCCGGCCGTGCCGCTGGACGTGCTGCTGCGCCTGCCCGACGACATCGCCCCGGCCGAGGACCCCCAGCCCCCGCCCGTCCGCGGGCCGGCGCTGCTGCAGGACCTCGGCCCCACGCCTCGCCGCAACGCGCGCGGGCTGGACCTGGCCGTGGCGGCCGAGTTCGCACCGCTGCTCGCCCGCTTCGAGCAGGCCCATGCGCCACAGGCCGACGGCCGCCCCACCCTGCCCCCCGCCCCGGCCGACACCCCCTGGGCCGCAGCCGACACCGCGCTGGCCACGCTGCACGCCGCCCAGCCCGCCTGGGATGCCGTGCCGGTGGCGCGCCGCGCCGCGGTGCTCGACGCCCTGGCCGACGCGCTGGAAGCCGACCCCGCCCCCTGGTGCGCCCTGCTGGTGGCCGAGGCCCGCAAGACCTGGCCCGACGCCCTGGCCGAGTGGCGCGAGACCATCGACTTCGCCCGCCACTACGCCGTCAGCGCGCGCCAGCTCTTCGCCCCCCGGGCCCTGCCGGTCCCCAGCGGCGAGCAGAACACCCTGCGCCTGCACGGCCGTGGCGTCTGGCTATGCATCAGCCCCTGGAACTTCCCGCTGGCGATCTTCGCCGGCCAGCTGCTGGCCGCGCTGGTGGCCGGGAACACGGTGGCTGCCAAGCCGGCCGAGGCCACGCCGCGGATCGCCCAGGCCCTGGTCGACACCCTGCACCGCGTGCTGCGCGCGCAGGGCCTGCCGACGGCGGTCGTCCACCTGCTGCCCGGCCCCGGCCCCCGCCTGGGCGCGGCGCTGGCGGCCGATGCGCGGGTCGCCGGCGTGGCCTTCACCGGCTCCACCGCCACGGCCAAGGCCCTGCAGCGCACGCTGGCCGCCAGGCCGGGGCCCATCGTCCCGCTGATCGCCGAGACCGGCGGGGTCAACGCCATGATCGTGGACTCCACCGCCCTGCCCGAGCAGGTGATCGACGCCGTGCTGCACAGCAGCTTCCGCTCGGCCGGGCAACGCTGCTCGGCCCTGCGGCTGCTCTGCCTGCAGGCCGAGACGGCCGAGCCGCTGCTCGCGCAGCTGGAGGACGCGATGCGCAGCCTGCGCCTGGGCGCACCCGAGGATCCGGCCACCGACGTCGGCCCGGTGATCGATGCCCGCGCCGCCGCCCGCCTGGCCGAACAGGCGGCGCGGCTGGATGCCCTGGGCCCCTGCCGGCTGCGCCTGCCGCGGCCCGCGGGCAGCCCGCCGGAGCTCGTCGCGCCCGGCCTGTGGGCGCTGCGGCGGGTGGCCGATCTGCAGGAGGAAATCTTCGGCCCGCTGCTGGCGGTGACGCGCTGGGGCCCGGGCACCGAGGCGCCCGACCTGGACGCCCTGCTCGACCAGATCCAGGCCCTGGGCTGGGGCCTGACCCTGGGCCTGCAGAGCCGCATCGACGGCCGGGCAGCCCACCTCGCGCAGCGCCTGCGCATCGGCAACGTCTACGTGAACCGGCCGATGACCGGCGCCGTCGTCGGCATGCAGCCCTTCGGCGGCGAAGGCCTGAGCGGCACCGGGCCCAAGGCCGGCGGGCCCTACACCCTGCTGCGCTATGCGAGCGAACGGGTGCTGACGGTCAACCGCGCCGCCGCCGGCGGCGACCTGGGCCTGCTGGCCGGCGGCTGGGCGCGGCACACTGCCGGCCATGCCCCACCTGATCCTTGAATCGACGCTGGCGCCGGAGGCGCTGGACCCGCGCGCCCTGCTGCAGGCCCTGCAGCGCCAGCTGCTGTCCAGCGGCGTCTTCGACGGCCCCGACATCAAGGGCCGGGTGCTGCCGCTGGGCCCGCATCAGGTCGGCGACGGCCAGGGCCCGCAGGCCTTCGTGCATGTCACGCTGAAGCTGCTGGCCGGGCGGCCACCCGCGGTCCGGCAGGCGCTGGCGCAGGGCCTGCTCGATACCTTGTCCGCGCAGCCCGGCCTGGCCGGGCGCGGCGTGCAGCTTTCCGTCGAGCTGCTGGAGCTGGACCCGACGGTCTACGCGAAGCGGGCCGCGTCCTGAGCCAAGGGAGGGGGCGGCCCGGGCGCCGGCCGCCGCTCAGGCCGGCGGGCCGATCTGCAGGCTGAGCGTGGCCAGGCCCTCGATGCCGGCCTCGACCCGGTCGCCCGGCTGCAGGGGGCCGACGCCGGCCGGCGTGCCGGTGAAGATCAGGTCGCCCGGCGCCAGCCGCACCAGGCGCGAGAGGTGGGCGATCACCTCCGGCACCGACCAGATCATCTGCGCGAGGTCGCCGCTCTGGCGCCGCTGGCCGTTCACGTCCAGCCAGATCGCGCCCGCCTCCGGAGGCGGCCGCCCGGCCAGCGGCCGCAGCGGCGTGCAGGGCGCGGAGGCGTCGAAGCCCTTGGCCATGTCCCAGGGCCGGCCGCTGCGCTTGGCCTGCTCCTGCAGGTCGCGGCGGGTCAGGTCCAGGCCCAGGGCGTGGCCCCAGACGCAGTCGCGGGCGCGGGCCTCGTCCAGATCGGCCCCGCCGGCCCCGAGGGCGACGACCAGCTCGACCTCGTGATGCAGCTGCGCGGTCTGCGGCGGAAAGGGCAGGCTGCCTTCGGCCGGCACGACGGCGTCGGCCGGCTTGCTGAAGAAGAAGGGCGGCTCGCGGTCGGGGTCGCTGCCCATCTCGCGGGCATGGTCCGCATAGTTGCGGCCGACGCAGAAGACGCGGCGGATCGGGAAGCGCTGCACGCTGCCGGCGATCGCCAGGCTGGGCGTGGCGGGGGGGACGAAGGCGAAATCGACCATGGGCGCGCTCCGAGGGGCAGGGAAAACCGGGCTGCGGCTCATGCTAGCGCGGCGCCCGGCCGGCCAGGGCGCGCGGCTTGCCTAGACTCGCTGTCTTCGACCTTCCGTGCCCGAGCTGCGCCATGTCCTCTTCCTCCTTCCCGACCATCGCCTTCATCGGCGGCGGCAACATGGCCAGCGCGCTGATCGGCGGCCTGCGCCGCCAGGGGCACCCGGCCGAGGCCCTGGTCGTCGTCGAGCCGCATGCGCCCCAGCGCGAGCGCCTGGCCGCGGAGCACGGCCTGCAGGCCCTGGCCGCACCCAGCCCGGCGCTGGCGGCAGCGCAAACCGTGGTCTGGGCGGTCAAGCCCCAGGTCTTTGCCGAGGCCGCCGCGCCCTGCCGCGCGCTGGTGGCCAGCGCGCTGCAGCTCAGCGTGATGGCCGGCATCCGCAGCGAGACCCTGGTCGCCGCCACCGGCAGCGAGCGCGTGGTGCGGGCGATGCCGAACACGCCGGCGCTGATCGGCCAGGGCATGGCCGGGCTGTATGCGCGGCCGGCCGTCAGCGCAGCGGAACGCGCCGCCATCGACGCCCTGCTCGCACCCACCGGGCAGACGCTGTGGGTCGCGCAGGAAGCGCAGCTCGATGCGGTCACGGCCCTCAGCGGCTCGGGCCCGGCCTATGTCTTCCTGGTGCTGGAGGCGCTGATCGCCGGCGGCGAGGCGGTCGGCCTCAGCCCCGCGCAAGCCCGCGCCCTGGCCCTGCAGACCCTGGCCGGCGCGACCGCGCTGGCCGCGCAGTCGGATGAAGCGCCGGCCGTGCTGCGCGAGCGCGTCACCTCCAAGGGCGGCACCACCTTCGCCGCGCTGGAGGTGATGCGGGCCGGCGGCCTGGCCGAAACCATCGTCCGCGCCGTGCAGGCTGCTGCCGCACGGGCCGAGGAACTCGGCCGGCCGGCCGCCTGAGGGCCGGGCCCCATGTGCCAACTGCTGGGCATGAGCGGCCGCCGGCCGACCGACATCCAGTTCAGCTTCACCGGCTTCGCAACGCGTGCCGAGGAGCACAGGGACGGCTTCGGCGTCGCCTTTTTCGAAGGGCGTGGCCTGCGCTGCTTTGTCGACACGCGCAGCGCGGCGGACTCGCCGGTGGCCGCCCTGGTGCGGCAGTACCCGATCAAGAGCCGGGCCGTGCTCGCCCACATCCGCAAGGCCACCCAGGGCCGGGTGGCGGTGGAGAACACCCACCCCTTCGTGCGCGAGCTCTGGGGGCGCCACTGGGCCTTCGCGCACAACGGCAACCTGGTCGACTTCCAGCCCAAGCTGCATGCGGCCTTCCGGCCGGTCGGCGAGACCGACAGCGAGCGGGCCTTCTGCTGGCTGATGCAGGAGCTGGCCAAGTCCCACGCGAGCCTGCCGACCGTGCCAGCACTGACCGAGACCCTGCGCGAGCTGGCCCCGCAGATCGCCCGCCACGGCAGCTTCAACTTCCTGCTGAGCCAGGGCGACGCACTGTGGGCCCATGCCAGCACCCAGCTGCACTGGGTGGTGCGGCAGCCGCCCTTCGGCGCCGCACGGCTGCAGGACGCCGACCTGACCGTGGACTTCGCGCAGCTGACGACGGCCGAGGACCGCGTCGCCCTGGTGGCCACCCAGCCGCTGACCTGCGACGAAGCCTGGACCCCCTTCCGACCCGGGGAGCTGCGGGCCTTCGTCGACGGCGCCCCGCAAGCGCAAGACGACCTTCGCTGACCGGAATCGACCGCCGCCGACCGAGCTTGCAGCAGCCGGACGGTCATGCTGTCGCAAGGCCCGTGTGGACCATGCGCACCATGCTTGAGCGCCTTGTCTACGAATCCCGGGCCACCGGGGACTTCGGTACGCTGCACCTCTTCCATCTGCTGACCCATTCCCAGGGACGCAATGAACGGCTGCAGATCACCGGCCACCTGCTGTATCTGAACGGGCGCTTCACCCAGTGCATCGAGGGCCCCGGCGACCGGGTCGAGACCCTGTGGCAGGCCCTGCAGCGCGACCCGCGGCACGATCAGATCGAACTGCTGATGCGGCGGCCCGTCACCGAGCGGGTGTTCTCGGAATGGAGCATGGCCTTCTCGACGCATGCGTCCTACTACGTGCATGGCATGCGCGGCTTCTTCCCCCTGGACGACGAAGAACGCTCGCCGCTGATCGCGCTTTGCAGCGCCTGAGGCGGGCCCAAGCATCGCCTGAGGCCGGCAAGGCGTAAGGTGGGGGCGGGGGCTGCGACCATCTGGGATCGGCGCCTGACCCGTGCGCCTTGCCAACCGGAGCACCCGATGCCTTCATGGACCCATCCTGGCCCCTTCCTTCTCCTGCTGGCCTGCGGCCTGGGCCTGGCTCCGGCCGCGAAGGCCCTGGAGCTGGCCGGGCGCAAGACCCTGTCGGCCGTCACGGCCGAGGGCGCCACGGTGACGCTGGGCGCGGTGGTGTTCACCCCGGCGGCCGACGGCGCGGTGCGCTTCAAGGTCGAGATGCAGCACGAGGCGCTGAGCGATCACTTTCTCTCGATGCGCGAGTTCAAGTGCCTGCCGGGCCCCAAGGAAATCAGTTGCTACGTGCCCTACCCCTACCGGCACCCGGAGCAGGTGCGCCCGGGCCAGCTGGCCTGGCTGGAGCACAGTCTGCTGTTCTTCTTCAAGACCCCGACCGATTTCGGGGCCAAGCTGTGGAACGGGCTGTACTTCGTGTTCACGGACACCGGCCCGGCCCTGGTCGGCGTGCCCCAGGCGGTGGACCTCAACCTGATCGGCGCACCGCCGGCCGACCTGTCGCGGCCGCCCTACGGCCCGGACAAGCGCCACGCGATCCCTGCGGACGCCCGCTGGATCCGCACGCTGCGGATCGAGTAGCGCGCCTACAGCCTCGGATGGCCGAGGCTGGGCGATGATCCAGCCCCTGCATCCTGGGTGCCAAACCATGCCCGAGCACACTTTGCTGATCCCCGATCTGAACTGCGACCACTGCGTGCGCTCCGTCACTGCCGCCCTGCGCGCTTTGGACCCGCAGGCACAAGTTCAGGTCAAGCTCAGCCAGCGGCTGGTACAGGTGATCACGGAGGCCACGCCGGCCGCGGTGGCCCTCGCCCTCACCGCCGAAGGCTATCCCCCGCAAGTCGAGAAGGACTGAGGCGGTAGTGGACCTTCACCGTACCACCTCCTCGTCGCCCTCGAACTGCCTCAAGGCTCGGCTGGCGCTTTGGCTGGACCTGATCCGCTGGAACCGCCCGGCCGGCTGGCTGCTGCTGCTGTGGCCGACCCTGGCCGCCTTGTGGCTGGCGGCCGGCGGCTGGCCGGGCGTGCATCTGCTGGCGGTGTTCGTCGCGGGCACGGTGCTGATGCGCAGCGCCGGATGCTGCGTGAACGACGTCGCCGACCGTGAGTTCGACCGGCATGTGAAGCGCACCGCCCAGCGGCCCGTGACGAGCGGCAGGGTGTCCGTGAGGGAAGCCCTGGCCGTCGGCGCCAGCCTGGCCCTGCTGGCCTTTGCGCTGGTGCTGAGCACCACGCCGGCCGCGGTGGCCTGGTCCTTCGTCGCACTGGCCGTGACGGTGGCCTACCCCTTCGCCAAGCGCTTCGTCGCGATGCCGCAGGCCGTGCTGGGCGTGGCCTTCAGCCTGGGCATGCCGATGGCGTTCGCGGCGGTGCATGGCGGCAGTCCGGACGCGGGCCCCTGGTGGTCGCTGATGCCGGCCTGGGCCTGGGCGCTGTGGGTCGGCAACCTGGCCTGGGTGCTGGCCTACGACACCGAATACGCGATGGTCGACCGTGACGACGACCTGAAGATCGGCATCCGCACCTCGGCCCTCACCCTGGGCCGGGCCGACGTGGCGGCCGTCATGGGCTTCTATGGCCTCTTTCTCGCGCTGTGGGGCGGCGTCGGCTGGCGGCTGGGCCTGGGTCCGGCCTATGCCGCGGGCTGGCTGGGCGCGGCACTTCAAGTGCTCTGGCACCACCGCCTGATCCGCGGCCGCAGCCGCGAGGGCTGCTTTGCGGCCTTCCGCGCGAACCATTGGGTGGGCGCCAGCCTGTTCGCAGGCCTCGCGCTGGATCTGGCGCTGCATCCGGCCTGAGACCTCGTCGACCGGCCTCAGAGCCGCACCGTGCGGCCCAGGTAGAGGATGGGCCCGGTCGGCTTGCCGACCGGGGATCCCGCCTCGGGCTCCAGCGTCAGCTCGAAGAGCTGACGCGCGCCGAGGGTGGGCATGCGCTCGACCGGCAGCTCGACGACCTGGCCGGGCCGCACCAGGCCCAGCGAGGTGGGTCCGGCCGCGCCCTCCGCCTTGGTCCAGAACTGCAGGGCCTTGCCTTCCGGCACCGATTCGGGCGGCACGATCGGCACCAGGCGCAGGCGCCCTCCGGCGGTGGCCTCGACGACCCAGCCGTTGCGCTTGTCGTCCGGAGCCTCCAGCACGGCCAGGTAGCGCGGCGCGACGCTGGCTCGCTCGGCCAGCGCAAGCTGCTCGGTCAGCATCACACCCATCAGCAGCGCGGCCGCGGTGGCCAGCGCGCTCACGCCCTGCCAGATCCGCAGACGGCGCCAGCGCGGGTCGTTGGCGGCCTCGGCCCCCGGCAGCGCGGGCCGTGCCGGCAGACGGGCTTCGATGCGTGCCCACAGGCCCGGCGCCGGACTCGCCGTGCCGACCTGGTGGGCCAGCGGGAGCAGCCGGTCCTGCCAGTAAGCCCGTTCGGCCTGCAGGCCGGCATCCGTGGTCAGCGCAGCCTCGAAGGCCAGGCGCTCCTCGGCGGACAGGGTGCCGAGCACGTACTCGCCGGCCGAGGCCGTGCGCTCGTCCCGATCGGTGAGGTTCATGACAGGCACTCCTTCAGCGAAACCAGACCGCGGCGGATCCAGCTTTTGACCGTCCCCACCGGCGTGGCCAGCTGCTGGGCGATCTGTTCATGGGTGTGCCCCTCCACGAAGGCGCGGAGGATGCACTCGCGGCGCCGCTCCTCCAGACGGGCCAGGCAGCGCTCCAGCGCACGCAGCTCGCCGGGCAGGCGCTCGGGGGGCGTGTCGTGCAGGATGGGCAGCGCATCGGCCAGGCCCTCGACGGCGTCGCCGACGCTGACCTCGCGCCCGGCCCGGCGCTGCACGTCCAGCGCACGGTGGCGGACCACGGTGTAGATCCAGCCGCGGGCCGAGCCCAGCGTGCGTTGGTAGCTGCCGGCACGCTGCCAGATCTGCAGGAAGGCATCCTGCAGCACGTCGTGCGCGGTGTCGCGGTCGCGCACGATGCGCAGCGCCACGCCGAGCAGCCAGCGCGATTCGCGCTCATAGATCTGACGCAGCGCGAAACGCTCACCACGGGCGCAGGCCTCCAGGGCAGCGGCGTGGTCGAAGTCGTCCGGTGGGGCGGTGGCCGTCATGGGGGCGTCCGGAATCGGAGGGAGGGCGGGAGGTGGGCGACGCAGGATGGCGCACGCCGGCCCAAGGGCGGACTACGTCGCAGGGCGAGGGCCGGATGCAGGGCCGGGTGGTCTCACAGCAGCACGCAGGCCAGGGGGTCGTGACCGTCGGCTTCGCCGCTGTGGCTGTGGCCACGCGCGCTGCATACAACCCGGGTGCGGCCGGCGGGGCCATGGTCCACCGTGTAGTCGTGCCGGCAGTGCAGGTGGCCATGGATCCACAGCTGGGCAGCCGGCAGCAGCCCATCGTCGGCATTGCAGAAGCTGGCGGTGGCGGGCTGCGCGCCGTAGCGCGGGTCGGCGCTTTTCAGGCTGGGCCCGAAGTGCGTCATCACCACCGTGCTGTGCCAGTGGCCGGGATCGGCCGGATCGGCGGGCGGCCTCTGGCGCAGGGCGGCCGCCAGCCAGGCGCGGCTGTCGAGCGCTTCCTCGCGCACGGCCGCCGCGTCGAAGGGCAGGCCGTTGCGCGTGCTGCGCATCACATCGACGAAGTAGCGCGCGGCGCGCAAGGCCTTGTCCCGGCGGGAGGGGCCGAAGAGGTCGAAGTCGCACCAGCGCGTGCAGGCCAGCAGGCGGTGACGGCGGCCGTCGGCGCCCTGCAGCAGCACGGCCTCCTTCTCCAGCAGCCGGATGCCCAGGCCTTGCAGGTGCGCGCGCAGGGCGGGCCAGGCCTCGTTCCATTCGCGGCGATCGAACTCGTGGTTGCCGGCGATGGCGTAGATGGGCACCGGCCAGCCGGCGAACAGGCGGTAGCCCTCCCAGCGGGCGTCGATGTCGCCGGCCAGCAGCAGGGCCTCCGCGCCCGGTGCGGGCACGGGCGTGAAGCTCTCGGTCTCCAGGTGCAGGTCGGACAGGATCTGCAGGCGCATGGCGCAGCAGCCCCTCAGCCGGCGGCGGCCGGGCTCAGCGGCCGTGGCACTGCTTGTACTTGCGGCCGCTGCCGCAGGGGCAGGGGTCGTTGCGGCCCACCTTGGGCTCGCTGCGGCGCACGGTGTCGACCTTCAGGCGTTCGCCCCGCGCGATGTCGGCAAGGGCCACCACGTTGTCGATCAAGTCCTCGATGGCCGCGTCCAGGCTCTTCAGGGGATGCTCGGCGTTGAGCGCCTTCACGACCTCCAGCAGATCGCCCTCGGGCTCCGGCAGGTGGCGGTGGATGCAGTCCAGCAGGTCCGGCAGGTCCTCGTGGCTCAGCTCCTCCAGCATCGGGAAGTGGTTCAGCGCATGCTCGAAGCCCACCGCCCACGGCGCCAGCGCCGGGCCGATGGCGGCAACGCCCTTCAGCGGCTTGCCATCCTCGCCCTCGGGCTCCATCACCAGGGGGTCGAAGAAGGCGTCCTCGCGCAGCTGCCGTTCCAGCGCGTCGTGGTGACGCAGGATCAGCGCGACCAGGCGCTCGTGCTTGGCCGCATGCCAGCCGGGCGCCTCAGGGCCCAGGGGCTCCTGGGTGCTCGGATCGGCCGGGGCACCGTCCTCGCCCGGGTCACCGAAGCGCCAGTCGAAGATGGGCGGCAGCCAGGCCTCGGGCGGCAGCAGCACGGGCTGGGCCAGCACACCGCAGAGGTAGCCGTCGAGCATGACGACATCCAGCGCCTCGCGCGGCGCCGGGATGGCGGCCAGCAGGTCGTCCAGCTCGCGGATCTCGGCATCGTCGAGCGGGGTTTCGGGGCGCAGATCCGGCGCGGCGGGCGGGGGGGTCTTGGGGGCGGACATCGGGGCATTGTCGGCCAGCCGCCCGGCTTAGCATCGCCCCACCATGCCTGCCCTGCCCGAACTTGCCCGCCGCATCGCGCTTGCCCCCTGGTGGGCGCTGGAACTGCTCAGCTCGGCCAAGTCCTTCGCCGACAACCCGCTGCTCGGCTCGGCCCGGCTGAACCGCCTCGGCCTGCACCGCGTCCGGCTGCGGGCGGCGCATGCGCTGAGCGCGCGGCGCCGTGCCGGCCTGGCCGCCGCGCTGGCGCCCGCGGAGCGCGAAGCCTTCGCACGCGACGGCTACCTCGTCCGCCACGACCTGCTGCCTGCGGCCGATTTCGCTGCCCTGCGCGAGTCCCTGCTGGCCCGGCCCGCACCGGCGCGCGAGATGCTGCAGGGCGACACCCTGACCCGCCGCATCGCCCTGGACCCGGCCTTCCGCCGCGCCGTGCCGGCGCTGCAGGGCCTGATCGAGCACCCGCTGTTCCGGGCCGCCACCCGCCACGTGGCTGCCTACGACCGCGAGCCCTGGCTCTATCTGCAGACCATCCTGAGCCATGTGCGCGCGGCGGCCCCCGATCCGCAAACCCATCTGCACGCCGACACCTTCCACCCGACCATGAAGGCCTGGTTCTTCCTCGGCGAGGTCGCGGCCGACGAAGGGCCCTTCACCTATGTGCCCGGCTCGCACCGCCTGACGCCCGAACGTCTGGCCTGGGAGAGTCGTCGCGCCGAGTCCGCCGCCCGCGAACCCTGCCGGATGAGCGCGCGCGGCTCGCTGCGCATCGAAGCCGACGAACTGCCGGCCCTGGGCCTGCCGCCGCCGCGTGCCCTGGCCGTGCCCGCGAACACCCTGGTGGTGGCCGACACCTTCGGCTTCCATGCGCGCGGGCCCAGCCTGCGGCCCGGCCTGCGCATCGAAGTCTGGGCCTACGACCGCCGCAACCCCTTCTGGCCGGCCAGCACCGACGCCCCCTTGGCCTGGCTGGGCCTGCTGCCACGCCGCGCACCGCTCTACTGGGCGGCCCTCGACGCGCGGGAGCGCCTGGGCGGCGGCCGCAACCCCTGGCGCGACGCCGGGCTCAAGCGGGCCGGCGATCCGGCAGCTTGAGCGATGCCGGCGTCTCAGGCTCATCCCATGAGCCTTGGCAGTTTCACTTGCCGATGCAGAAGCGGCCGAAGATCTCGCCGAGCAGCTCGTCGGCCGTGGTGTGGCCGGTGATGGCACCCAGCGCATCGTGGGCGGCGCGCAGCTCCTCAGCCAGCAATTCCAGCGGCGCGTCGGACACGTCGAGCAGCGAGCGCGCCGCGGCCAGGTGCCCGGCCGTGGCGGCCAGCGCATCGAGGTGGCGCGCACGGGCGATGAAACTGCCCTCCCCGGCCGGCTGGGCGCCGGCCGCCTGCAGCAGGCGCTGGCGCAGGATCTCCAGGCCGGCCCCGCTGCGGGCCGACAGGCTGAGCGGGCCCTCGGGCGGCAGCGCGTCGAGCAGGTCGGCCTTGTTCCAGACCTCCAGCACCGTGCGGGCGCCGGCCTCGGCCAGGCCGGCGGCAATGCGCGCGTCGGCCGCGTCGTAGTCGGGCTGACCGCGGCGGCCCAGATCGCGCAGGAAGACGACCGCATCGGCTTCGGCGATGGCCGTCCAGCTTCGGGCGATGCCCAGGCGCTCGACCTCGTCGGCCGTGTCCTCGTCACTGCGCAGGCCGGCGGTGTCGGTGATGTGCAGCGGCACGCCGCCGATCTGCAGCGATTCGGAAATGCTGTCGCGCGTGGTGCCGGGAATGGGCGTGACGATGGCCCGTTCGGCCCCGGCCAGTGCATTCAGCAGCGAGCTCTTGCCGACGTTCGGCTGGCCGGCCAGCACCACGCGCAGGCCGTCACGCAGCAGCACGCCCTGCCGCGCGCGCGCGCGCAGCGCGGCCAGCTCGGCCTCCAGCACGGCCAGACGCGGCCGGGCGCGGGCCTGTTCGAGGAAGTCGATGTCCTCGTCCGGAAAGTCGAGCGTGGCCTCGACCAGGGCGCGCAGCTCGACCAGGCGATCGCGCAGCGAAGCAATGCCCTGCGAGAAGACGCCGGCCAGCGCGCGGCTGGCGCTGCGGGCTGCGGCCTCGGTGCTGGCGTCGATCAGGTCGGCCACGGCCTCGGCCTGGGCCAGGTCCAGCTTGCCGTTCAGCCAGGCACGGCGGGTGAATTCGCCCGGATCGGCCAGGCGCAGCCGCGGCAGGGCGCCGGGGCCGTCGGCGGAGGCTGCCGCGGCCTCCAGGCAGCGCGCCAGCAGCAGCTCCAGCAGCACCGGACCGCCGTGGGCCTGGAGCTCCAGAACATGCTCGCCCGTGGCGCTGTGCGGGGCGGGGAAGTGCAGGGCCAGGCCCTGGTCGAGGCACTGCCCCGCCGCGTCGCGGAAGGGCAGGTAGTGCGCATGGCGCGGCTGCAGCACCTGGCCGAAGAGGACCTCGATCAGCCCGTCCAGCGGCTGCGGCGAGGAGATGCGGACGATGCCGATGGCACCGCGCCCGGGCGCGGTGGCCAGGGCCAGGATGGGATCGTCCAGGGCAGCCAGGGGATTCATGCGCGGATTCTGCGGGGCTGGAAACAGCGACGCCCCGGGGCCGGGGGGCCGCGGGGCGTCGCTGGGCTGCGTGCAGGGTCAGTTCACGCCGACCTTGCGGTTGATCACCCATTGCTGCGCGATCGAGAGCAGGTTGTTGGTGATCCAGTAGAGCACCAGGCCGGCCGGGAAGAAGAAGAACATCACCGAGAAGATGAGCGGCATGATCCACATCATCTTGGCCTGCATGGGATCCGGCGGGGTCGGGTTCAGCCAGGTCTGCAGCAGGGTGGAGGCGGTCATCACCACCGGCAGGATGTAGTACGGGTCCTTGATCGACAGGTCGCTGATCCAGCCGATCCAGGGCGCGCCGCGCATCTCGACGCTCGACAGCAGCACCCAGTACAGCGCGATGAAGACGGGAATCTGGATCAGGATGGGCAGGCAGCCGCCGAGCGGGTTGACCTTCTCCTCCCGGTACAGCTTCATCATCTCCTGCTGCATCTCCTGCGGCTTGTCCTTCAGGCGTTCGCGCATCGCCATCACCCGCGGGCTGATGGCCTTCATCTTGGCCATCGAGCGGTAGGCGCTGGCATTGAGCCAGTAGAAGGCGGCCTTCAGCAGCACGACGAGCGCGACGATGGCCCAGCCCCAGTTGCCGATCAGGCCATGCAGCTTGTCGAGCAGCCAGAACAGCGGCTTGGCCAGGATGGTGACCCAGCCATAGTCCTTCACCAGTTCCAGGCCGGGGGCCAGGGCGGCGAGCTTGTTCTCCTCCTGCGGGCCGACGAAGAGCTGGCTGTCAAAACGCAGGCTGGCCCCGGGGGCCACTTCGCCCAGGGGGAAGATCTGACCGACCGCATAGAGGTTGGTGTCGACCTTCTTCGTGTAGAACTCGCGCGGCATCGCGTCCTGGTGCAGCCAGGCGCTGGCGAAGTAGTGCTGGACCATCGCGATCCAGCCGTCGCCGGCCGTCTTCGCGTGCTCTGCCTTGCCCTTCTCGATGTCCTCGAAGTGGACCTTCTTGAACTTGTCCTGCTCGGTGTAGACGGCCGGGCCGGTGAAGGTCTGGTAGAAGCTCGATTCGCCGGGCGGCGGATTGCCATCGCGGACCAGCTGCTGGTAGAGCTGCGGGCGCAGCGGCGCGGCGCCCTCGTTCTGCAGCTCATGGCGCACGGCCACGACATAGCTGCCGCGGGTGAAGCGCAGCGTCTTGCGCAGCTTCAGGCCACTGGCCGAATCGGCGGTGAAGACCAGCTCCAGCGCCTCGGCCCCCTCGGCCAGCTCGGTCGGGCCGGCTTGCAGCTGGAAAGTGCTGAGGTGGGTGGGCAGATCCGGCGCCCCGACCAGACCGGTCTGCGCCAGGTAGACACGCTCGGCCGAACGATCGAGCAGCACGATGTTCTGACCGGCCTTCTGCGCGTCATGGAAGCCGCGCAGCTCGACCCGGACGATGTCCGCGCCGCGATGGTCCACCGTGACCTTCAGCGTGTCCGTCGTGACGGTGACCGTGGGCGTGACGTCCGCGGCAGCCGAAGCGGCGGCCGGCGGGGCCACGGCCGCGACACCGCCCAGGGCGCTGGGCGCAGGGAGGGTGGCGGCGGAACTGCCCGGGGCGGAGGGCTTGACCGGGGCGGCGGCCTGCTGCGTCGGGGTCGGCATGCCGAAGAGGGTGGGCTGGCCGGTGTGGCGGTTCCACGCGTCCCACAGCAGGACCAGCGACATCAGGAAGACCACCCACAGGATGGTGCGGCGCATATCGGTCATGGCGTGATTTCAGACGATGAAGATGACGGGGCAGGGTCAGGACGCCGACCCAGCAGCCAGCCGCGCGCAGCTTGTCGCGGCACCGGATCGCAGCCCCCGGCGCAGCCGGGATGGCAGCGCAGCAGACGGCCGGCGGTCAGCAGGCTGCCGTGGAAGGCGCCGTGACGCTCGATGGCCTCCAGGCCATAGACCGAGCAGCTCGGGGTGAAGCGACATGCGCTGCCGATCCAGGGGCTGAGCAGCAGGCGGTAGGCCTTCAGCAGGCCCCGCAGCGCGCGGGCTGCCCAGGAGAGCGTGGAAGCGCTCACCGCTTGCGTCCTGCGGCGGCCTCGCCGAACAGGGCCTGGATCTCGGCGCGCACGACTTCGCGCAGCGCCTGCGAAGCCGCGCTGGGGTAGCTGGAACGCTCGTAGCCCGTGCGCAGCCGCAGCACCCAGTCCCCGGGCGGAAGCTGGGCGGCGGCCGCCGCAAAACAGACCTTCGCCTGACGGCGGATGAGGTTGCGCGTCACCGCACGGCGTGCCTGCTTCTTGGGCAGGATCAGGCCGATGCGATGACTTTCGTCCACAGGCCCCGGACGCTGCAGGCCCGGGCCTGTTGACAAGTCACCCGCGATGCGTGTCGCGGCAGGCTGGTGATGGAGCACGAAATGCGCACTCCGCGCACGGGGTCGCGTCGCGAGGACCGCCTGGAAGGCGGGGGCCCCGCTCAGGCTGGCATGACGGGATCGCAGGTCGGGCGACCCGGGATCGCCGGACGACACGTCCGTGCGAGCCGCCGGATCAGACGGCCAGGCGCTTGCGGCCCTTGGCGCGACGGGCCTTGATGACCTGACGGCCGCCGCGGGTCTTCATGCGGACGAGGAAGCCGTGGGTGCGGGCACGACGGGTCTTGGAGGGCTGGTAGGTACGCTTCATGATGGTCCTCGGGCGCCGGCAGGTCGCAAACCCGGGCGCATCGTTCGACAGGGAACAGGAATGTGGACCGGCCCGGGCCGGCAGGCCACGCGTCGCCGCGACGGCCTGCCGGCCGAGTCCGGCCGGATCTTCCCCGCAAGGCAGAAGCCCGAAACCAGGCCCCCGCATCACGCGGAAAACCTGCAATTACAACACAGGCGCGGGTCTTCGTGGAACGAGGCCCGGGAACAGGCCGCGGCAGAGGCACGCCAGGGAGCGTCTGTCAACCCACAACTTGTTCTCCGAAGGCTGTGGATAAGTCATGTCCTAAGCGGGCCGGACGTCTAGAATCCGGCCGCTCCAAGGCCCCTTGTCCACAAGCGATCCGATGGGTGAAACCACCTCGCGCAACCCCCTGTGGCAACTTGGCTGCGAGCGACTCGCGGCCGAATTGCCCGAGCAGCAGTTCAACACCTGGATCCGCCCGCTGCCGCCGGCGGAGCTGAGCGACGACGCCGAAGGCGGCCTCGTCGTCACGCTGAAGGTGCCGAATCGCTTCAAGATGGACTGGATCCGCAGCCAGTACGGCGCGCGCATCGAGGCCTTGCTGGCCGAACTGAGCGGCCAGAGCGTGCGGGTCGAGCTCCAGCTTGCCGCCCGGGAGCCCCAGGCGATCCGGGTGGCCTCGCCCCTGCCCGTCCAGGCCAGCCTGCCGATCGCCGACGGCGGTCCCGCAGTGCGCGCCAGCGACACCCCGGCCCTGGCCACGCATCGTCTGAACGCCTCGCTGACCTTCGAGAACCTGGTGCCGGGCCGTGCGAACCAGATGGCACGCACGGCGGCGCTGCACGTGGCCGGCGCACCGGGGGTCATGTACAACCCGCTGTTCATCTACGGGGGTGTGGGCCTCGGCAAGACCCACCTGATCCATGCGGTGGGCAACGCGCTGCTGCGCGACAAGCCCGATGCCCGCATCCTCTACCTGCATGCCGAGCAGTTCATCTCGGATGTGGTGAAGAACTACCAGCGCAAGACCTTCGACGAGCTCAAGGCCAAGTACCACTCGCTGGACCTGCTGCTGATCGACGACGTGCAGTTCTTCGCCGGCAAGGAGCGGACGCAGGAGGAGTTCTTCAACGCCTTCGAGGCCCTGCTGGCCAAGCGGGCGCACATCATCATGACCAGCGACACCTACCCCAAGGGGCTGGCCGACATCGATGAGCGCCTGACCAGCCGCTTCGACGCGGGCCTGACGGTGGCCATCGAACCGCCCGAGCTGGAGATGCGGGTCGCGATCCTGCTGAAGAAATCGGAATCCGAAGGCGCGCCCATGCCCGAGGACGTGGCCTTCTTCGTGGCCAAGAACGTGCGGGCGAATGTGCGCGAACTCGAAGGCGCGCTGCGCAAGGTGCTGGCCTATGCGCGCTTCAGCCACAAGGACATCAACATCGGCCTGGCGCGCGAGGCGCTGAAGGACCTGCTGTCGATCCAGAACCGGCAGATCTCGGTCGAGAACATCCAGAAGACGGTGGCCGACTTCTACAAGATCAAGGTCGCCGACATGTACAGCAAGAAGCGGCCGGCCTCGATCGCGCGGCCGCGCCAGATCGCCATGTACCTGGCCAAGGAGCTGACGCAGAAGAGCCTGCCCGAGATCGGGGAGCTCTTCGGCGGCCGCGACCACACCACCGTACTGCACGCCGTGCGCAAGATCGGCGGGGAGCGGCAAAAGAACAGCGAGCTCAACCAGCAGCTGCATGTGCTGGAGCAGACGCTCAAGGGCTGAGGCCCGCGCAGCACGCGCCTGAGTCATCCGCCAGGCGTCCTGGGACAGGACGCCGGCGCCTTCTAACCCTGTTGAAAACCGGCGTCAAAGCACAAAGCTGTGGACAGTTCGCGAACAACTTCAGGCTTATCCACAGGCCAAAGCCGCCTGGCCGACTTGTTCATCGCCGCGGCACATCGGCTGCTGCCGGCATCCACAGACCTTCGCGGACGCTAAACCCGCGCCGAAACGGGCGAAAATCGCCTTGTCCACAGGCCGAAGGCGCCTCTACGACCACGACCATCTTGAGGAATCCATGATTGTGTTGAAAGCACCGCAGGACAAGCTGCTCGCCACTCTGCAAACCGTGGCCGGCATCGTCGAAAGGCGACACACGCTGCCCGTGCTCGCCAACGTCCTGCTGCGCAAGCACAATGGCCAGATCGAACTGACCACCAGCGACCTCGAGATCCAGATCCGCACCCGAGCCAGCTTCGACGGCGATGCGGAAGACACCGCCACCACCGTCGGGGCCAAGAAGCTCATCGACATCCTTCGCTCCCTGCCCAGCGACCAGACGGTCAGCCTCAAGGCCGAGCAGAACAAGCTGGTCCTCAGCGGCGGCAAGAGCCGCTTCAGCCTGCAGACCCTGCCACCCGAGGACTTCCCCCTGGTTCAGGAAGCCGCCGACTTCGGTCCCGCCTTCGCGGTGCCGCAGAAGGTGCTCAAGGACCTGATCGCCCAGGTCCACTTCGCGATGGCGGTGCATGACATCCGCTACTACCTCAACGGCATCCTCTTCGTTGCCGAAGGTCAGTCGCTGACCCTGGTGGCCACGGATGGCCACCGCCTGGCCCTGGCCCGCGCCACGCTGGAAACCGACTGCCCGAAGCAGGAAGTCATCCTTCCCCGCAAGACCGTGCTCGAACTGCAGCGCCTGCTCAAGGACGACGAGAACCCGATCGAGATGCGCTTTGCCGGCAATCAGGCGCGCTTCGATTTCAGCGGCCTGGAGTTCGTCACCAAGCTGGTCGAAGGCAAGTTCCCCGACTACCAGCGCGTGATCCCCAAGGGCCATCGCAACCTCATCACCCTGGGCCGTGCACCCCTGCTCGCTGCCCTGCAGCGCGCGGCCATCCTGACCAGCGAGAAGTTCAAGGGCGTGCGCCTGAACCTCGAACCTGGCCTGCTTCGCATTGCGTCCAGCAATGCCGAGCAGGAAGAAGCGAAGGAAGAACTCGAGATCGACTACGGCGGCGACACCCTCGAGATCGGCTTCAACGTCGGCTACCTGATGGACGTGCTGGCCAACATGGACCAGGAGATGGTGACCCTGGCCTTGCAGGACGCGAACAGCTCGGTGCTGATCACCGTCCCGGGGGGAGAGGACTTCAAGTACGTCGTGATGCCGATGCGCATCTGAGCCCCGGAGGCCCGCGCCCTGGCGGAGCGGGTCCTGCGGTGTGAAGCGGGCCGGGTGCCCGCTTGTGTTTTTCTTGGGCGGCTCCTCCGCGTGTCGTCCGGCAGTGAATCCCCATGAGCGATCTTCCCGAACAAGCCCCCGACCTTCCGCCCACCGCCGCGCCGCAGCCGCTGAGCGGCGAAGGGGCGAGCGCTGCCTACGGCTCGGACTCGATCCAGATCCTCGAGGGCCTGGAGGCCGTGCGCAAGCGGCCGGGCATGTACATCGGCGACACCTCCGACGGCACCGGCCTGCACCACCTCGTCTTCGAAGTGGTCGACAACTCCATCGACGAAGCGCTGGCCGGCCACTGCGACGACATCACCGTCACCATCCACAGCGACAACAGCATCAGCGTCATCGACAACGGCCGCGGCATCCCCACCGGCGTGAAGATGGACGACAAGCACGAGCCCAAGCGCAGTGCCGCCGAAATCGCGCTGACCGAGCTGCACGCCGGCGGCAAGTTCAACCAGAACAGCTACAAGGTCTCGGGCGGCCTGCACGGCGTGGGCGTGAGCTGCGTGAACGCGCTGAGCAAGTGGCTGCGCCTGACCGTGCGCCGCGAAGGCAAGGTGCATCACCTGGAGTTCCGCCAGGGCGTGCCGCAGGACCGTCTGCTGGAGCAGCGCGAGGGCTTCGAGGTCAGCCCCATGCGCGTCATCGGTGACACCGACAAGCGCGGCACCGAAGTGCACTTCCTGCCCGACGAAACCATCTTCACGAACGTCGAGTTCCACTACGACATCCTGGCCAAGCGCTTGCGCGAGCTCAGCTTCCTGAACAACGGCGTCAAGATCCGCCTGGTCGACGAGCGGAACAACAAGGAAGACAACTTCGCCTACGCCGGCGGCGTCAAGGGCTTCGTCGAGTTCATCAACCAGGGCAAGCGCACCCTGCACCCGAACATCTTCCATGCCGTGGGCGAGAAGCTCAGCGAGCAGGGCACGACCATCGGCGTGGAAGTCTCCATGCAGTGGAACGACGGCTACAACGAATCCGTCCTCTGCTTCACCAACAACATCCCCCAGCGCGACGGCGGCACCCACCTGACCGGCCTGCGCGCGGCGATGACCCGCGTCATCAACAAGTACATCGAAGACAACGAGCTGGCCAAGAAGGCCAAGGTCGAGGTGGGTGGCGATGACATGCGCGAAGGCCTGGCCTGCGTCGTCAGCGTGAAGGTGCCCGAGCCCAAGTTCAGCAGCCAGACCAAGGACAAGCTGGTCAGCTCCGAAGTGCGCGCGCCGGTCGAGGACATCGTCGGCCGCCTGCTCAACGACTGGCTGCTCGAGAACCCCAGCGACGCCAAGATCGTCTGCGGCAAGATCATCGAAGCCGCTCGCGCCCGCGACGCGGCCCGCAAAGCCCGCGAAATGACGCGCCGCAAGGGCGTGCTCGACGGCCTGGGCCTGCCCGGCAAACTGGCCGACTGCCAGGAGAAGGACCCCGCGCTCTGCGAGATCTACATCGTCGAGGGTGACTCCGCCGGCGGCTCGGCCAAGCAGGGCCGCGACCGGAAGTTCCAGGCCATCCTGCCCCTGCGCGGCAAGATCCTCAACGTCGAGAAAGCCCGCTACGAGAAGCTGCTGACCAGCAACGAAATCCTCACGCTGATCACCGCCCTGGGCACCGGCATCGGCAAGGGCATGGGCGGGGACGACTTCAACCCCGACAAGCTCCGCTACCACCGCATCATCATCATGACCGACGCGGACGTGGACGGCGCCCACATCCGCACCCTGCTGCTCACCTTCCTGTTCCGGCAGATGCCCGAGCTGGTCGAGCGCGGCCACATCTACATCGCCCAGCCCCCGCTCTACAAGGTCAAGCACGGCAAGGCCGAGCAATACCTGAAGGACGGCCACGAGCTCGACAGCTACCTGATGAAGGTCGCCCTCGAAGGCGCCGTCGTCGAGCCCGGCGAAGGCCGCCCGCCCCTCAGCGGCGCCGTGCTGGAAGAACTGGCCCGCCAGTACGTGCTGGCCACCAACGTCATCGACCGCCTGTCCAACTGGATGGACGTCGAGGCCCTGCGCGCCCTGGCCGAAGGCCTGGTGCTGAATCTGGACACGCCCGAAGCCGCGGCGGAAAGCGCTACTGCCCTGGCCGCCGCCCTGCACGACGCGCAAGTCAGCGCCGAAGTCGATGCCCGCACCGACAAACCCTACCTGCGCATCAGCCGCCGCCATCACGGCAATGTGAAGAGCAGCCTCATCACCGCCGACTTCGTGCACGGCGCCGACTACGAAGCGCTCAGCCAGGCCGGCCTCACCTTCAAGGGCCTGCTCAGCGCCGAAGCCGTCGTCAAGCGCGGCGAAGGCGAAAAGCAGAAGAGCGCCAAGGCCGCCGACTTCCGCGCCGCCATGGCCTGGCTCATGCAGCAAGCCGAGAACGGCGTCGCCCGCCAACGCTACAAGGGCCTGGGCGAAATGAACCCCGAGCAGCTCTGGGAAACCACCATGGACCCGAACGTGCGCCGCCTGCTGCGCGTGCAGATCGAGGATGCGATCGAGGCTGATCGCGTTTTCACCATGCTCATGGGCGATGAGGTGGAGCCGCGGCGGGATTTCATCGAAAGTAATGCCTTGAGGGCGGCGAATATCGATGTGTGAGACACGGCCTGCGGGATGCAGGCGGGATGAAGCAAAACGCCGCGGCCTGTGCCGCGGCGTTTTGCTTTGGGGGGGTGATCGTCGGGAGGCGCATGCACCCGGGCCTGAGGGTGTGCCGCTGCCGTACTACCGTTGGGCCGCCTAACGCGCCATTGCAAGCCCTCGCAAGAAGGGGTTGTGTGGTCTCTATGCCTGGGAAGCGGGTCACGGTAGGCTCCAGGCGTCTTGAACAGTCGGCGTCATGTGGCAAGTGCTGCCGTGATGCCTAAAGTACGTTAGCCTTTATGAACCCTCGAAGCCGTTGGGATCATTTATTGGCCCTTGACGAGGAACTGCTCAAGGGGGGAGCCATCCTTTCGGAATGGTGTTCATTCATAGTTCGTGAGTCGGACTTGGCGTTTGTGGTTGGGGCGCATCTCGCTTCTATCCTCACGGCCGTATCAGGCATCGAAACGTATCTACGCTCCGAGTACGCCAAAACTACGAAGGACAAGCTGTTCGTACTAATCGATCAAGCGCCCATAGATTCTGCTCTCAAAAACGATCTTCATATGCTACGAAAGTACAGAAACAAGTGGGTACATGTGGATGAGCCATGGGAAGATGGACCACTACTTGAAACGCCGGAACAGTTTGAAAAAGAGTTGGAAGAAATGGCGCTCTTCGCGGCGCGCTGCTTAAGGCTGACCATCTATGAGAATCAGTGGGTGTAGAGGGCTAACTAACGGTTCCACCCGACGTCCTCGCCTTCGGCGCAGCCGCGCGTGAACCTGGGCGTTAGGCCGCATACCCGAGCACCGCGTACGCTCGCGGCTAGAATATCCGCCACGTTTCAGACCTGAAGCATACGCATGACCATCTTTCAGCTCGTAAAGATCGCTCTCGACACTCTCTATGCGGAAGCCGTGTCTGCCTACGGCAGTTCCGCTGACGCAAAGATTACCGAGCAGATGGGTTACCTCTCGAAGAGCTACAGCGAGCTCAATCAGGTTGGCCGGAAGCCAGTGAACTACAAGGACCCGGCCACTCGCTTTGCGTATGTGTACAAGTATGTCGCCTCGCATGGCAACTACGTGGTCCAAGTGCTCAACGCGCTGCGGCTAGAACTTGAAGGGCCGATCTTCACCACTGAATCCATTCGGGTCTCGTGTGTTGGCGGTGGACCGGGAAGCGACATCATCGCTTTGCTGAAGTACCTTGACGAACGCAAAGCGACTGAGAAGGTCAAAAAGGTGACCTGTTACCTGCTCGACCGTGAGCAGGCATGGGCAGACACCTGGACAGAGCTGGACGACTCGTTGAAGACGGACCTGCTACTGCACGCGAACTTTCAACCTCTGGACGTCACGAATCCTGATTCGTGGGCCCAACAAAAGAAATTCTTGCAGGCTGATCTATTCACAATGAGCTACTTCGTGTCGGAGGTAAAGGCCCTTGATTTGACAGGTGTCGTCACAAAATTCTGGCAAACCCTGTTCCAAGAAGCCAAACCAGGTGCGCTATTTCTGTATGACGACAACGGTCATGACGCGTTTAACTCCTACTTTGACGGGCAGTGGAAGAAGGCAGGGTTGAAGTGCATCATCGAGTCGACAAACCAGACAACGTCGCCCTCAGGCAGCGAGCAGAAGTCCGATTTGGGGCCCTACTTGACCAAGTTCGGGCAATCTCCGAAGCTCAAGACTCCGCTCACCTACCGCGTGCTTAGAAAGCCTTGACTTCAGACCTTTTCGCTTCAGACTCAAGCTTTGAGCAGCTCCCGCTAGAGGGCGCCGAAGTGCTGCTACTTCAGCAGCTTGCCTTGCCGCGCCCTGCTTCACTGCTGTTGTCTGAACTCATCCGCGATACACCGTGGCGCAGCGAACACATCACGGTTTGGGGCAAGAAGCATTTACAACCACGCCTTGTGGCGTGGTATGGCGACGAGGGCCGAAACTACACGTACTCGGGAATCTCCATGAATCCTTTGCCGTGGACAACGACGTTGCTGGAACTCCGGGCGCTAGTCGAATCTACCTGCGACGAGAGGTTTAACAGCGTTCTGCTGAACTACTACCGGGATGGCCGAGACAGTATGGGCTTCCACAGCGACGATGAACCAGAGCTTGGACCCCGCCCCACAATCGCATCGCTCAGCCTAGGCGAATCCCGAATCTTTGCATTCAAGCACAAGCAGCGCTCAGATGCGCCGACTGTAAACATTGAGCTTGCGTCGGGCTCTCTACTGCTTATGAAGGGCGACACGCAGCGCAATTGGAAGCACGGTATCGCGAAATCAAGTCGACCACTCGGGCCAAGAGTAAACCTAACGTTTCGCAGGATACAAGCAACGAACCCTAGGGGTCATCGTGCCAATGCGGCCTAACCCCTCTTCAGGGACTTCCCGCTGAGTCAACGGTGATCAGTGTTCTTCTTCCGAGGCCGGTTTCCTTTCGCGTGAACAGCAGGACGTGGTGATCGAAGGCGCCACCGTGGAAGGACAGACTGCACATCTACAGGCGGGCTTGTGTCGGTGGGGTTCACCGAGGCCCCAGATACGAACCGCTCAGCAGGGCTCCATTCACTCGACGTGCTGTGGGCACATGAGGGTTACCGAGTTCACCTGCTGCCGGTCTGACCTGTGGTGGGCATCTTCGAGCGCACGTCCGGGTGAGGAATCGGGTCTTGTGTGTTCGGGCTCAGCTGGCCGGCTGGGCTTTGAGGCAGCAGCGCGCCGCAGGCGGCTCGGGCATGGGGTCAGGGTTGAAGGCCGCGCCACGTGTGAGCAAGGCCCACAAGATGCGGGCGTTCTTGTTGGCCAGTGCCACGACGGCCTTTTGCCAGCCCACGCGCTCTTTGAGCTGCACCGTAAGCTCCCCCGTCAAGTAGACAGTCCAGAAGTAGAGACTTCCTGGTTGAACACCCTGGGTTTGAACACCGCCGGCGGCACGTTGCCCAGGGAGTCGTGCGGCCGGTATTCGTTGTAGTCGGTCAGCCAGTCGTCGGCAGCGGTCTGCACCTCGCTGACGGCGTTGAATAGCCAGGCATCGAGCACCTCCTGGCGGAAGCTGCGGTTGAAGCG
>NZ_JACIVI010000006.1:0-30952 GCF_014145335.1 Aquariibacter albus
CTCCATGGCCGCCGGCTACGCCGGCCTGGACAACGAGCTCTTCTACATGGACAAGACCATGATGGTCTTCGGCGACGCCAAGAAGGTCGTCGAGGACATGGTCAAGGCGGTGGAGTGAGGCGGCCGGGCCGGACCGCCGGCCCGCCTCCCCGCGCAGACGCCTCCTTCGGGAGGCGTTTTTCATGGGCGCGATGCGGGTCGGCCGGCCGGCGTTTGGCGGCTGTCAGCCGCACTGCCTATGCTCGGGCCATGCAGCCCGAGAATCCGGCCCGATGAAGCTGGCCCTGATCACCGACATCCACGCCAACCGCGAAGCGCTGGAGGCCGTGCTCGACCATGCCGAAACCCAGGGCGCGAGCCAGCAGGCCTTCCTGGGCGACTTCGTCGGCTACGGCGCCGACCCCGGCTGGGTGGTCGACACTCTGCGCGAGCGCGTGGCCCGCGGCGCCTGGGCCGTCGGCGGCAACCATGACGAGGCCGTGGTCCGCGGCCCCTCGCCGCAGATGCATGCCGAAGCCCGCCACATCATCGGCTGGACCCGCGAGCAGCTCGACCCCGCGCAGCGCGACTTCCTGGCCGGCCTGCCGATGAGCCGCAGCGTCGAGCAGATGCTCTTCGTGCACGCCAACGCGCATGCCCCGGCCGAGTGGGGCTACATCGACAGCCGCGGCGAAGCGATGCGCAGCCTGATGGCCACCCGGGCCCGCCTGGTCTTCTGCGGCCATGTGCATGAGCCGCGGCTCTACTACCTGTCGACCGTCGGCAAGAGCGGCGACTTCCACCCCACCCCCGGCATGCCGATCCCGCTGCTGCCGCTGCGGCAGTGGCTGGTGCTGCCGGGCTCGACCGGCCAGCCGCGCGACGGCAACCCCGCCGCCAGCTACGCGATCTACGACACCGAGGCCGAGATGCTGACCTTCCACCGCGTGCCCTACGACCACGAGCTGGCCGCGGACAAGATCCGCCGCGCCGGCCTGCCGCTGCGCCAGGCCGACCGCCTGCTGCACGGCCACTGAGCGGCGCATGGACAGCAGCGCCTCCTTCACCGGCGGTCGGGTGCCCGACCTGCCCGAGCGTCAGCCCCTGAGCCCGGGCCAGGTCATCGACGGCTTCCGCCTGGAGGAGCGCCTGCACCAGGGCGGCATGGCCACGCTGTGGCGGGTGCGCCGGGCCGATGGGCCGGACGGCGAGCCCGAGGGCATGCCGCTGATCATGAAGGTACCGCGCATCAAGGGCGGCGAGGACCCGGCTTCCATCGTCGGCTTCGAGGTCGAGCGCATGATCATGCCGACCCTGTCCGGTCCGCATGTGCCGGTGTTCGTGGCCAAGGGCGACTTCACCCGCCAGCCGCACATCGTGATGGAGCACATCCCCGGCGCCAGCCTGCGCGCGCGGCTGGACGAGGCGCCGCTGGCCCTGGACGAGGTGGTGGAGATCGGCTCGCGCGTGGCCACCGCCCTGCACGAGCTGCACCGCCAGCACGTCGTGCACCTGGACATCAAGCCCAGCAACATCCTGATGCGGCCGGATGGCACGGCCGTGCTGGTGGACTTCGGCCTCTCGCGTCACGACCATCTGCCCGACCTGCTGGACGAGGAGTTCACCCTCCCCATGGGCACCGGGCCCTACATGTCGCCCGAGCAGGTGCAGTTCGTCCGCAGCGACCCGCGCAGCGACCTCTTCGCGCTGGGCGTGATGCTCTACCACTTCACCACCGGCGAGCGGCCCTTCGGCGCGCCGACCTCGGTGCGCGGCCTGCGCAAGCGGCTCTACCTGGACCCGGTGCCGCCGCGCGCGCTGCGGGCCGATTGCCCGCCCTGGCTGCAGGAGGTCATCCTGCGCTGCCTGGAGGTGCGCCCCGACCGGCGCTACCAGAGCGCCGCCCAGCTCGCGCTGGACCTGCAGAACCCCGGCCAGGTGGCCCTGGGCCGCCGCGCCGAGCGCCTGGCCCGCAGCAGCAGCTGGACCCGCCTCAAGCGCTGGTTCTTCGCGCTCGGCGCCGAGCCGGTGGTGGCCGCCACCGCCAGCGAGCAGGTCCGCACCAGCCCCATCGTGATGGCGGCGGTCGACATCGAGGGGGCCACCGGCCCGCTGCTGGACAGCCTGCGCGAAACCGTGCGCCGCATCCTGCTGACCGAGCCCGGTGCCCGCCTGGCCTGCGTCAGCGTGATGCGGACCGCGCGCCTGGGCATGGACGAGAAGCTCGACAAGTCCGGTCACAGCCTGCACGTGAAGCAGCTGGTCAAGCTCAAGTACTGGGCCCGCCCGATCAGCAAGCGCCTGAACCTGGAGGAAGGCCGGCTGACCTTCCATGTGCTGGAAGCGCCGGATGCGGCGGCGGCCGTGGTCGACTTCGCGCGCCGCAACCAGGTCGACCACATCGTGATGGGCGCACGCGGCCAGTCCACGCTGCGGCGCTACCTGGGCAGCGTGTCCTCCCAGGTGGTGGCCGAGTCGGACTGCACCGTCACCGTGGTGCGCGCGGCCGAGGACTGAGCGGCCCGCCCGGGCCGCGGCGCCGGCTCCGGGTCACCCCCTGGGGGGCTCGTGAGCTTTTCCCGTCGCCGCCGGCCTGGCGCTGCGTAGCGTGCGGCAGGCCCGTCCCCCGACGGGCAGGGGAGGCCCGGATGATCGAGCTAGACGCCATGCAGGTGCGCTTCGGCCGCTTCACCGCCGTCGACGCGCTGAGCCTGCGCGTGCCCGCAGGCGAGCTCTTCGGCTTTCTCGGGCCGAACGGCGCGGGCAAGACGACGACGATGCGCGTGCTCAGCGGCGCGCTGCGCGCCAGCAGCGGCCAAGTGCGGGTGGCCGGCTGCGAGCTGCCGCGCGAGCTGGACCGGCTCAAGCCGCGCATGGCCTGCGTGCCCGATGTGGACACGCATTACGAGGACCTCAGTGGGCGCGAGAACCTGCAGCTCTTCGCGCGGCTCTACGGCGTCGATCCGCGCGCGGTGGAGGCCTGGCTGGCGCGGGTCGAGCTCAGCGAGGCCGCCGACCTGAAGGTGCGCAGCTACTCGCGCGGCATGAAGAAGAAGCTGCTGATCGCGCGGGCGCTGATGCACGGGCCGCAGGTCATCTTCCTCGACGAGCCCACCGCCCACCTCGACCGCCAGGCCGTCAGCCGCGTGCACGCCCTGCTGCGCGAGCAGGTGGCCGAGGGCCGCACCGTCTTCCTGAGCACCCACGACATGGACGAGGTCGAGGCCCTGTGCGACCGGGTGGCCCTGATCGCCCACGGCCGCCTGCTGGCCTGCGACACGCCGGCCCGGCTGATCGCCCGCCATGCGCAGCGCTGGTGCGAGGTGCAGTACGAGCACGGGGGCCGCAGCCAGCGCCTGAACCTGCGCATGGACGACGATGCCGAGCGCGCGCAGCTCGCCACCCTGCTGCGCAGCCACCCGCACCTGCGCATGCACACCCGCGAGCCGTCCTTCGAGGAAGTCTTCCGCAGCCTGACGGCTGCCGCCACCGCCGCGCGCGGGGGGCCGGCATGAGCGCCGGCCTGCTGCCGCCCCGCCCGCCCGGCGTGCTGGGCGCGCTGGCCGTGCTGCTCGGCAAGGAGCTGCTGCGCCTGCGCCGCAACCCGGCCGCCCTGATGGCCGTGGGCCTGCTGGTGCTGATGAGCGTGCTGGTCAGCCTGGAGACGCGCGGCGACCCGGCCCGGCAGCGCGCCGCCGGCCTGCCATGCTGGATCGTGCATGCCCCGGGTGACCCCTTCGCGGCCTACCTGCAGCGCCATGCGGGGCCGCGGCTGCCGGTTGCCTTCCTCGCGCGCGAGCAGCCGCAGGCCAGCGCCTACCCGCGCGGCCTGCCCTGCGCGGCCGAGATCGGCCCGGTGCAGGACCGCCAGGCGCAGGGCCTCAAGCCCCTGCGCCGCATCGTCTTCCGCCACGGCGAGGACCGCGCCCGCAGCGAGCAGCTCGCGCGCTGGGTGCTGTCGGGCCTGGCCGCCCAGGCCCTGGACGCGAAGATCGAGCAGGGCCTGCAGCCCTTCCCCGCCGGCCACGTCCTGGCGCCGCCCGGCGGCCTGGCCCGGCTCGACCTGGGCAGCGGCCAGACCCGGGCCCTGGTCGGCACCATGCTGCTGTACTCGGCGCAGTTCTTCGTGGCCTGTGCGCTCTTCATTTCCTTTGCCGCGCACGAGCGCGAGCGCGGCATCGCCCAGGCCCTGGCCCTGAGCCCGGTCGGCCCCGGCCTGGCCCTGCTGGCCAAGTTCATCTTCCACCTGGGCCTGGCCGCGGCGGCCTGCGCGCTGATGCTGGCGGTGCTGGCCCCGCGCCTGCTGGGCAGCGGGCTGCTCTGGGGCCTGCTGCTGCTGATGGGCCTGGGCCTGAGCGCGGTGGCCACCCTGGTGGTCAGCTTCAGCCGCAGCCAGACGGCGGCCAGCCTGCTCGGCTTCTGCTACCTGATGACGGTGGGCGCGGTCTTCGCGCTCTCGGGCAGCTTCCCGGCCTTCCAGGGCCTGCGCCTGCTGATGTTCGAGCACCATGCCCTGCAGGGGCTGGGCGCGCTGCTGGGCCCGCGCGGGCCGGAGACGGCGTCGCGCTTGCTGGACAGCCTGCTCGGCCTGGGCCTGACGGTGCCGCCGCTGCTGCTGGCCGCCACCCTGGCCTGGCGCCGGCGCGGCTGGCGCCAGGGCTGAGGCGCGGGCCGGCGCCACGCCGGCCGGACTGACACGGGCACGACATGCGGCTTTCACGGCCGGCCGCGACAGTGCACGGCAGAAGCCTGTGCCCCCTGGCGGGGCGCCATCCGCCTTGCCGTTTCCGGAATGCCCACCATGTCCCGACTTGCCCGCCCGGCCCGCCCGCGGCTCGCCCCCCTGGCCCTGGCCCTCGCCGCCCTGCTGGGGGGCCCCGTGGCCGCCCAGAGCCTGCCGGCCCTGGTCATCAGCCAGGTCTATGGCGGCGGCGGCAACAGCGGCGCGACGCTGAACAAGGACTATGTCGAGCTCTTCAACCGCGGCAGCAGCGCGGTGAGCCTGAACGGCTGGTCGCTGCAGTACGCCTCGTCCACCGGCACCGGCAGCTTCGCCAGCAACAGCCCGTTGGCCCTGCCGGCGCTCACGCTGCAACCCGGCCAGTACCTGCTGCTGGGCCTGGCGGGCGGCGCCCAAGGCGGTGCCCTGCCCGCGCCCGACCGCGAGGGCACGATCGCCGCGGCCGCCGCGAACGGCAAGTTCGTGCTGGTGGCCCCCGATGCCAACGGCGCGGCCACCGGCCTGGCCTGCAACGGCGGCAGCGCCGCCAGCAGCCCCTGCGATGCCGTCCAGCTCGCTCGCATCGCCGATGCGGTGGGCTATGGCAATGCCAACTACTTCGAAGGCGGTGCCGCCGCCCCGGCGCTGAGCGCGACGCTCGCGGCCTTCCGCGCCCTGGGCGGCTGCACCGACAGCAACCACAACGGCAAGGACTTCAGCACCGCCCTGCCCGCCCCGCGCAACAGCGCCTCGCCGCGCAACCCCTGCGGCGTCACCCCGCCGCCGCTCGACGAGCCCATCGTCCCGAGCTGCACCGCGCTGAACCTGAAAGTCGGCCAGGCCGGCAGCGCGGCCCAGACGGCGCGTGATCCGGACGGCGTGGTGAATGCCGTCCGCGTGGTCGGCAGCCTGCCGGCCGGCCTGAGCCTGGGCACGCTCACCCCGGCCACCGGCGCGGGCGGCAGCGCCAGCGTGACCCTCAGCGCCTCGGCCAGCCTGGCGGCGGGCAGCCATCCGGTGGCGCTGAGCTGGTCCAACGACACGGGCCAGTCGGCGGGCTGCACGGCTACCGTCACCGTCGAGGCGCCCGCCGCGGCCCTGACCCCGATCCCCAGCATCCAGGGCACAGGCGCGCGCAGCCCGCTGGCGGGCCAGACGGTCAGCACCGAGGGCGTGGTGACCAAGGTGCTGAACAACGGCTTCTTCCTGCAGGACCCGGTCGGCGACGGCAACCCGCTCAGCTCGGACGGCCTCTTCGTCTTCACCGGCAGCGCCCCGACGGTGGCCGCCGGCGACCGCGTGCGGGTGAGCGGCTCGGTGATCGAGTTCGACGTGAGCGGCAGCGGTGCGAACCCGGCCGCCGAGGCGCGGCCCCTGACCGAGATCGGCGGCAGCCCGACCGTCGTCAAGCTCGGCACGGCCGCACTGCCGGCCCCGGTGGTCCTGGACCTCGAGACCCAGGGCGGCGACGAGCTGGAGCGCTTCGAGGGCATGCTGGTCACCGTCCGCGGCCCGCTCACCGTCAGCCAGAACTTCTTCCTCGGCCGCTTCGGCCAGCTGACCGTGGCCGCCGGCGAGCGCCTGGAGACGCCGACCAACCGCCACCGCCCTGGCCCCGAGGCCCAGGCCCTGGCCGAATCCAATGCGCGCCGCAGCCTGCTGCTGGACGACAGCAGCAGCCTGCAGAACCCCCAGCCCATCCCCTACCTGGGCCAGGACGCCACCGTGCGCGCGGGCGACACCACGCCGCAACTCACCGGCGTGATCGACTTCGGCCTCTACACCGCCAGCACCACCGGCCTGTCGGGCTACCGCCTGCAGCCCACGGTGACGCCGGTCTTCAGCCGGGCCAACCCGCGCAGCAGCCAGCCACCGGCCGTCGGCGGCAGCCACCGCGTGGCCAGCTTCAACCTGCTGAACTACTTCACCACCTTCACCGACGGCCGCACGGCCGACGGCGCCAGCGGCCAGGGCTGCAGCCTGGGCGGCTCGGTCAGCGCCGGCAACTGCCGTGGGGCCGACAACCTGGCCGAGTTCAAGCGCCAGCAGGCCAAGCTGGTTTCGGCGATCACGGCCCTGGATGCCGACGTGCTGGGCCTGATCGAGCTGCAGAACAAGGGCATGACGGCGGTCCAGAACCTGGTCGATGCGCTCAACACCGAACGGGGCGGCCCGGTCTACGCCGCCGTGGCCGATCCGGTCAGCGGCACCGGCAGCGACGCGATCAAGACGGCGCTGATCTACCAGCCGGCCCGCCTCAGCCCGGTGGGCGCCTCGCTCAGCGACCCCGCGGCGGTGCACAACCGGCCGCCGGTCGCGCAGACCTTCCAGACGGCGGCCGGCAGCCGCTTCACCGTGGTGGTGAACCACTTCAAGTCCAAGGGCTGCGACGGTGCGAGCGGCGCGGACCTGGACCTGGGCGACGGCCAGGGCTGCTTCAACGCAACCCGCGTGGCCCAGGCCCGCGCACTGCTGGGCTTCATCGGCCGCCTGCAGGCTGCCCGCCCGGGCGTGCCGGCCACGCCCGAGCTGCTGGTGCTGGGCGACCTGAATGCCTATGCCCAGGAAGACCCGATCGCCACCCTGCGGGCCGCCGGCCTGGTCGACGAGATCGGCCGCGACAAGGCCTTCGGCTACTCCTTCGTCTTCGACGGCGCCGCCGGCCGGCTGGACCACGCCCTGAGCACGCCGGCCCTGGCCGCCCGCGTGGTCAAGGCCGACGAATGGGCGATCAATGCCGATGAGCCCTCGGTGCTGGACTACAACACCGAGTTCAAGCCCGACGACCGCTACAGCCCCACGCCCTTCCGCGCCTCGGACCACGACCCGGTGCTGGTGGGCCTGAACCTGGCGCCGGCCCTGCAGGCCGCCAGCCCGCGTGGCGGGGTGAACGGCACGGCCGGCGACGACGTGATCGTCGCCGGCGAAGGCGCCAACAGCGTGCAGGGCGGGCCGGGCGCCGATGTCTTCGTGATCCGCAGCCTGCGCGAGGCCGGCGACACGGTGCTGGACTTCACGCCCGGCGTGGACCGCATCGAACTGGCCGAGCTGATCGCCGCCCACGGCCTGGGCGGCCGCGACCTGATCGCCAGCGGCCATGTCCTGCTGCAGGACAGCCCGCGCGGCCTGGGCCTGCTCTTCGACACCGACGGCGCCGCCGGCCCGGCGCGGGCCAGCCTGCTGCTGCTCCTGCCCGGCCTGAGCCGCAGCCAGATCCAGCCGCGCCGCGACCTGGGCCTCTGAGCCCGACCCGACCGACCGTCCCCACCCCCCTTCCGCGCGGCCGCCGGAACCCCTCCCGCGGCCCGCCTTTCCGGAGTTGCCCATGTTCATCCCCCGCCTGCCCGAACTGCGCCCCGCCGCCCTGCTGCTGGCCCTGGGCCTGGCCCTGCCGGCCGTCCAGGCCGCCCCGATCAACGGCAGCTTCGAAGCCGGCCTGAACGGCTGGACGGTGCTGGGCGACGCCGCCGCCCTGGCCTCGCCCCAGGCCACCGAAGGCAGCCGGATCGCCTGGATCGGCACGGCCTCGGCCAGCCTGGTCGACGACGCCCCGCAGGCCGCCGGCGCCCTGAATCTCAGCGGCCAGGAGCCCCTGGCCGTGGGCCAGCCCGGCGGCCTGGAAGCGGGGCTGGGCCTGATGCTCGGCGCGCTGGACCCGGATCCGGCCCTCTTCATCTTCGCGATCGAGGGTTCGGCCCTGCTGCAGGACTTCGTCACCCTCGCGCCCACCGTGCTGCACTTCGACTGGTGGATCGACAGCGCCGACCCGCTGGCCGGACAGGCCGGGGGCGACCAGGCCTTCGTGCTGATCGACGGCGTGCTCAGCCCCCTCGGCGGGCCGGGCAGCGGCAGTTTCAGCGCGCTGCTGGGCGCGGGCAGCCACCGACTGGCCTTCGGCGTGATCGATGTGGCCGATGCCCTGGGCAGCACCCGCCTGGGCATCGACGCCGTGCACCTGACGGCCCCGGTGCCCGAGCCGAAGAACTGGGCCCTGATGGCCGCGGGCCTGGCCGCCGTCGGCTTCACCGTGCAGCGCCGCAGCCACCGCCGCTGAGACGCTTCGAGCCGGCCCCGGCAAGCGCGGGCTTCCGACAGAATCCCTGCCCATGGGCGGCCACCGCGGCCGCCGCCGGAGCCCCCCATGAGCGACGACTTTTTCGCCCCGCCCCCGTTCAATGCGGCCTCCAGCGTCGAGCGCATCCGCCGCGCGCTGCGCGAGAAGCGCACGCTGACCGAGCGCGGCGCCGCCCGCTTCGACTGGCGCGGCCAGCCCGCGGTGGAGATCGCCGTCGACGGCGCGGTGATCCGCGCGCGGGTGGCCAAGCACCCGATGCGCTCAAGCGACTGGCAGCTGCGCACGCTGAGCGACGGGGCCATGGTGCGGCACTGGATCGAGGACACGCTGCGCCAGGTCGAGCGCTGGTCCGACGAGGACTGAAACCGCGGCGCCCCCCGGGCTCGGCCTTACGTAGTTCCCGCCGACGCAGCGCCTGCAGCCGCTTCTAGCATCGCGCCACCGCGGCCGGGACAGGCCGCTGCTGACAAGGAGTTCGCGATGAAGAAGCTGCTGATTGCCCTGAGCGCCACCCTGGCCACCGGTGCCGCCCTGGCCGAGTACCCGGACAAGCCCATCACCATCATCGTGCCCTTCGCGGCCGGTGGCCCGACCGACAAGGTCGCCCGCGACCTGGCCGAGGCGCTGCGCAAGCCGCTGGGCGCCACCCTGGTCATCGAGAACGTCGGCGGCGCCGGCGGCACCCTGGGTGCCGGCCGCGTGGCCAAGGCGGCCAACGACGGCTACACCCTGCTGCTGCACCACATCGGCATGGCCACCGCGCCGGCCCTGTACCGCAACCTCAGCTACAAGGTGCTGGACGACTTCGAGTACCTCGGCCTGATCAACGAAGTGCCGATGACGCTCATCGGCAAGCCGAGCCTGCCGGCGGCGAACTACGCCGAGCTGAACAAGTGGCTGGAGGCCAACAAGGGCAAGGTCAACCTGGCCAATGCCGGCCTGGGTTCGGCCTCGCACCTGTGCGGCCTGATCTACCAGAGCACGATCAAGATCGACATGACCACCGTGCCCTACAAGGGCACCGGCCCGGCCATGACCGACCTGATCGGCGGCCAGGTCGACCTGATGTGCGACCAGACCACCAACACCACCGCGCAGATCGAGGGCGGCAAGGTCAAGGCCTATGCCGTGACCACGCCGCAGCGCCTGGGCACGGCCTCGCTGAAGGCCCTGCCGACCCTGGACGAAGCCGGCCTGAAGGGCTTCAACGTCAGCATCTGGCACGGCCTGTACGCGCCCAAGGGCACGCCCAAGGCGGTGCTGGACAAGGTGAATGCCGCGCTGAAGGTCGCGCTGAAGGATGCCGAGTTCCACAAGCGCGAGGAAGCGCTGGGCGCGGTCATCGTCAACGACGCCCGGGTGAACCCGGCCGAGCACAAGGCCTTCGTCGCCGCCGAGGTGGCGAAGTGGACGCCGGTCATCAAGGCCGCGGGCCAGTACGCCGACTGAGCGCGACGCCGCCGGGCGGCGGCTCCGGGCCCCGCCCGAGGGCTGCCCACGCAGAAAAGGCCACCCTCGTGTGGCCTTTTCGCTGCCGGAGCCGCGGCCGCCGCGGCGGGGCTCAGACCCGGCGGGCCAGCGTCTCGGCCAGGCCGGTGTAGCTGCCGGGGCTCATGGCCAGCAGGCGGGCCTTGGCCTCGGCCGGCATGTCCAGGGCCTCGATGAAGGCGCGCATGGTCTCGGCGGTGATGGCCTTGCCGCGGGTCAGGGCCTTGAGCTGCTCATAGGGCTGGGGCAGGCCGTGGCGGCGCATCACGGTCTGGATGGGCTCGGCCAGCACCTCCCAGGCCTTGTCGAGGTCGGCGGCCAGGGCGGCCTCGTTGACCTCCAGCTTGCCCAGGCCCCGGGCCAGGCTGTCCCAGGCCAGCAGGGCGTAGCCCAGGGCCACGCCCATGTTGCGCAGCACGGTGGAATCGGTCAGGTCGCGCTGCCAGCGGCTGATGGGCAGCTTCTGGCTGAGGTGGCTCAGCAGGGCATTGGCCAGGCCGAGGTTGCCTTCGGCGTTCTCGAAGTCGATGGGGTTGACCTTGTGCGGCATGGTCGAGCTGCCGATCTCGCCCGCCTTGAGCTTCTGCTTGAAGTAGCCCAGGCTGATGTAGCCCCAGACGTCGCGCGCGAAGTCGATCAGGATGGTGTTGGCGCGGGTGACGGCGTCGAAGAGCTCGGCCATCCAGTCGTGCGGCTCGATCTGGATGGTGTGCGGGTTGAAGACCAGGCCGAGATGCCGCTCGACCACGCCGCGGGCGAAGGCTTCCCAGTCGATCTCGGGGTAGGCGGCCAGGTGGGCGTTGTAGTTGCCGACCGCACCGTTCATCTTGGCCAGGGGCTGCACGGCCGCGATGCGGGCCCGCGCGGTGGCCAGGCGGGCAACGACGTTGGCGATCTCCTTGCCCACCGTGGTGGGGCTGGCCGTCTGGCCATGGGTGCGGCTGAGCATCGGCAGCGCGGCATGGGCCTGGGCCATGGCCGCCAGGGTGGCGAGCAGGCCGTCCAGCGCGGGCAGCAGCACCTCCGCGCGGGCCGCGGTGAGCATCAGCGCATGGCTGGTGTTGTTGATGTCCTCGCTGGTGCAGGCGAAGTGCACGAACTCGGCCGCGGCCTCCAGCTCGGCATGGCCGGCGAACTGGGCCTTCAGCCAGTACTCGACGGCCTTCACGTCGTGGTTGGTGGTCTTCTCGATGTCCTTGATGGCCTGGGCATCGGCCTCGGCAAAACCCTCGACCCGGGCCAGCAAGTGAGCGCGCGCCTGCGCGGAGAGCGGCTTCAGCTCGGGCAGGCCGGCATCGGACAGGGCGATGAACCAGGCCACCTCCACCTGCACCCGGCGATGCATCAGGCCGAATTCGGACAGCAGCGGACGCAGCGCAGCCAGCTTGCCGGCATACCGGCCGTCGAGCGGCGACAAGGCGGTCAGGGCGCTGAAGGCGGGGGTGGAGGTCATGACAGACGGTGACAAGGAGCAAGGCCGGCCAGGGCCGGGGTAACCCGTAATTTTAGGCGGCCTCCCCCCCGGCGGGGCGTGGACGTCCGACGACAGCGCCGGACGGGGCTTTTCAGGGTGGATGGCAGAATCTTCCCGACCCCTGCAACCGCAGGCGCCGTCTTCTGTCTGCCCCATGAAATTGATCGGTTCCCTCACCAGCCCCTACGTCCGCAAAGTGCGGGTCGTGCTGGCCGAGAAGAAGCTCGACTACAAGTTCGTGCAAGAGAACGTCTGGGCGGCCGACACCACGATCGCCGAAGCCAATCCGCTGGGCAAGGTCCCCTGCCTGGTCATGGAAGGCGGCGAGGCGATCTTCGATTCGCGCGTCATCGTCGAATACGTCGACACCCTTTCGCCGGTCAGCAAGCTGCTGCCCGGCAGTGGCCGCGAACGGGTGGAGGTCCGCACCTGGGAAGCCCTGGCCGACGGCCTGCTGGATGCCGCCGTCGCAGCGCGGCTGGAAGCCACCTGGCCGGGCCGGACCGACGGCGAGCGCTCGCAGGCCTGGATCGACCGCCAGATCGGCAAGGTCAACGCGGCGCTGAAGGCCATGAGCCAGGGTCTGGGCGACCGGCCCTGGTGCGTCGGCGGCAGCACCCACCTGGGCCTGGCCGACATCGCCGTGGGCTGCGCGCTGGGCTACCTCGATTTCCGCAACCCGGAGATCGACTGGCGGGACCGCCATCCCAACCTGGGCAAGCTCTTCGAGAAGCTGGCCCAACGGCCCAGCTTCGTCGACACCGCACCGCCGGCGGCCTGAGGCCCGCTCAGCCGCGCGGCGGCAGGCGCAGTTCCACCGCCCAGCCCTCTTCCGAGGGACCGCTGAGCAGGCTGGCCCCCAGGGCGGCCGCGCGGCGTTCCATATTGGCCAGACCCCGGCCCTTGTGCAGGCCCTCCGGCACGAAAAGCGGAAGTTCCGGCCCCTCGGCCATCTGGCGGCGCTGCAGGCCGTTGTCGATCACGCTCAGGCAGACGCCCCCGGGGGCCGGGGCAGCCGGGGCCTCGGGCGGCGCCTCCATGGTCGGGAGCGGCTCGACCGGTGCCCCCTCGGCCCAGCGCTCCACGGCCAGTTCGGAGGGGGTTTCGGTCGGCAGGCGGCCCGGGGGCTCGGGGGGCTGCGGGGGCTCGGGCGCCAGCGGGGCCAGGCGCAGCCAGACCGTGCTCGCCTGGGCATGCTTGATCACATTGGTCAGGGCCTCGCGGACGATGCGCAGCACCTGCAGGGTGTCGGTGGCCGGCAAGGACCAGTCGATCACCGCATCGCTGGGCTGCCAGACCAGCCGGATGCCCGCCGCGCGCAGCGAGGGTTCGACCCGGAAGCGCAATTCGGCCAGGGCCTCGACCAGCGGCCGACGGTCGGTCTCCAGCGAATCCAGGGCCAGGCGGAGCTCGACCAGGCAGTCATCGAGCGCGGCGCGCAGCTCGCGCAGGGTCTCGGCCGAGGGCGGGGGGGAGAACACTTCGACCGGTGGCCGCGGGAGGGGGGCCTCGGCCGGATCGCTGCGCTGGGCCTGCTGGGTCAGGGCCATGGCGGCGACCAGGCGGCCGCCGAGGCCGTCGTGCATCTCGCGCAGGATGCGATCGCGCTCGGCACGGGTGGCCTGCTCGCGCTCCTGCTCGCGCGCGCCCTCGAAGGCCCGGGCCAGCTCGGCCTCCTTCTGCGCCACCCGGTCGGCCAGGTTGCGGTTGAGCGCCTGCAGGCCACGGGCCGAGCGGGCGAAGTCGTCGACGACCGTCCAGGCCAGCACCGCCAGCAAGGCCAGGATGGTGTAGCGGCCCCAGGACACGGCGCCGTAGTCGTACATCACGCGGAACACCCACAGATCGCGCGCGCCGACGACCAGGCAGGCCAGGGCCGCAACGGCCAGCAGCACGGCGGCGAGCTGGCGGTCGCGCGCGGCACGCAGGATCAGCGCCCCGCCGACCAGGATCAGCACCCCCTGGCTGCCGGCCAGCACGGCCGTCCGCAGGCCCGGCTGCACGCTGAGCCAGCCCAGCACGGTCAGCAGCAGGGCCACGATGGCCCAGCCCGCCAGCAGGCGGCGCGCACGCGGCCCGTCGCGGCCGACCACCGCCAGGGCGTACAGGCTCATCAGCACGACGAACCATGCGTAGGAGACCTGGAAGAGCACGGCCAGGATCGGCGACCAGGCCTCGCTGCCGCCCGGCTCGAAGGCCGTCACCCGCCAGGCCCACAGCAGGCTGCCGACGCCGAAGCAGGCGTAGCCGAAATGCCGCACCCGCGAGGCCAGCAGCAGGGCCAGCGCCCCCATCACCGCCGCCGCGGCCCCCAGGGCCCAGGCCCCGCGGCTCTGCAGCTGGCCCAGCGCAACCTGGCGAGGCTCCAGCAGCTCCAGGGGGCCGACCCACAGCCGCGACAAGCCCGCCTCGCGGCGCGGCTCGCCGTGGACTTCCAGCTCCAGGACATTGCCGCGGCTGCGCAGCAGGGCCGGCGGCAGGGCCACCAGGATCGGCTGCTGCGAGACATCGGGCAGCGGGTGCCGCAGCGTGCTGCCGAACTGGGCGATCGGCTCGCCGTTCAGTTCCACCCGCAGCACCAGGCCGACGCGAGGGATGAAGAGCGCGGCCGGGCCCGCTTCGAGGGCGGCCTGGTCAAGATCGATGCGGTAGCGCACGCCGCCGTCGCGGCGCGGTGCGCTGCGCTCCCAGGCGTCGGGCAGGCGAATCGCGCGCGGCGGCTCGCCGGGCACCAGCAGCGTGGCCCGCTCGACCTGCTGGACGCTGGCCTCGGGCGGACGGTCCAGCCCACTGCAGGCCGCCAGGCCCAGGGCCAGCGCCAGGCAGGCCAGCCAGAACGCGATCCGCCTCACCGCCCGGCGTGTCGGTCGGTGCGCTGACTCAGCTGCAGCTTGCGGTAGACATTGCGCACCTCCAGCGCCACCCCGCGGGCGCTGAGGCCCACCCGCTCGGCGATCTCCTCGGGCACGAAACCCTGGGCCACCAGGCGCAGCACCTGCAGCTCCAGCGCCGTGACTTCGTGGCGGCTCGCAACCAGCGGGCCGTCCAGACCCATGCCGCTGTCGAAGCCGGGGTCGGCCTCCAACGCGCTGGGCTCCGGCGCGGCGACCCGCGGGGCTTCGAGCGCCGCCGGCTCGGCCCGGCCCTCGAAGCGCTTGAGCAGCTGGCGGGCAATCGCCGGCGAGATCGGTGACTCGCCGCGCGCCGCCTGCTCGACGGCCAGGACCAGTTCCTCGGTCGTGCAGCCCTTGAGGAAATAGCCGTCGGCGCCCGCCTCGATCGCGCGCAGCACGCGGATCTCGTCGCCGAAGACCGAGAAGACCAGGATGTGCGGGTGCCAGACCCCCTCGATGGCCGGCGCCGCGCTCAGCTCGGCAATCAGCTCGGTGCCATCGCCATCGGGCAGGCCCAGGTCGGACAGCAGCACATCGGGACGCAGGCGGGGCAGCTCGTCACGGGCCTGCTCCAGCCGGGCGGCATGCCCGACGCAGCGCAGGCGGGCCGTCTGGTTCAGGGCTTCGCGCACATGTTGGGCAATCAGCGGATCGTCTTCGACCAGGTAAACCGTCAGCACCTTCTCTCCTCGGCTAGTTCTCGCGCGTCGGGCCCCCAGCCATCGCGATGCGCGACGGACTCCCCACGATGTCGGGGGCGATTGTCGCGTCGAGCGGGCCGGTCGGCACAGGCCCGGGGCGACACGCCGGAAGCCGCCCCGGGCTGCGGCTAAACTTCGGCCACAGCGCCGATTTGTTCCGGCTTGCGGGCGCTCAAGAAATGCAGCTAAACAGGGGCCGCGATCCCAGCACCGCCCGGCCTCGCTAGCGCAGCGACGCCGGGTTTTCGTTTTTCTGGACGCTTGAACACCGTGGATTTTCCGAGCAGCGTGGGCGAGGTGACGCCCCGGACCCTCCGGCTCGACCGCCCCCTGCCGCTGCACAGCGGGGCCTCGCTGGCCCCGGTCGACCTGGTCTACGAGACCTACGGGACGCTCCATCCCGCCCGCGACAACGCGGTGCTGGTCTGCCATGCGCTGAACGCCAGCCACCATGCAGCCGGGCACCATGCCGACACACCGCGCAGCGAAGGCTGGTGGGACAACCTGATCGGCCCGGGCAAGCCGCTGGACACGCGGCACTTCTTCGTGATCTGCATGAACAACCCCGGGTCGTGCTTCGGCTCGACGGGGCCGACCCACCCCAACCCGGCCACCGGCCAGCCCTGGGGCGCCGACTTCCCGGTGGTGCAGGTGGAGGACTGGGTCGATGCGCAGGCCCGCCTGCTCGACGCCCTGGGCATCGACACCCTGGCCGCAGTGATCGGCGGCAGCCTGGGCGGCATGCAGGCCCTGGCGTGGACGGTGCAGTACCCGGAGCGGGTCCGGCATGCGGCCGTCATCGCCTCGGCCCCCGCGCTGTCGGCGCAGAACATCGCCTTCAACGAGGTCGCGCGGCGCGCGATCGTGACCGACCCCGACTTCCACGAGGGCCACTACCTGCGTCACGGCACGGTGCCCAAGCGGGGCCTGCGCGTGGCGCGGATGATCGGGCACATCACCTACCTGTCCGACGACGCGATGGCCAGCAAGTTCGGCCGCGAGCTGCGCAACGGTCACCTGGCCTACACCACCCAGGGCATCGAGTTCCAGGTCGAGAGCTACCTGCGCCACCAGGGCGACAAGTTCAGCGAGTACTTCGACGCGAACACCTACCTGCTGATCACCCGCGCGCTCGACTACTTCGATCCGGCCCGCGCGCATGGCGGCTCGCTGCGCCGCGCGCTGGCCGCCGCGCGGGCCAAGTTCCTGGTGGTCAGCTTCACGACCGACTGGCGCTTCACGCCGCAGCGATCGCGCGAGATCGTCAAGGCCCTGCTCGACAACCGGTCCGAGGTCAGCTACGCCGAGATCGATGCCCCGCACGGCCACGACGCCTTCCTGATGGAGGACCCGCGCTACCACGGCGTGCTGCGGCGGTGGTTCGGTCGCATCGCCCAGACCCTGTCCGGCGCGAAGGAGCTGCAGGCATGAACCCGCGCGGAGATTTCGAACAGATCGCCCGCATGGTGCCGGCCGGCGCCCATGTGCTGGACCTCGGCTGCGGCGACGGCAGCCTGCTGGCCCTGCTGCGCGAGACGCGCGGCTGCACCGGCTACGGCATCGAGCTCGACGACGCGAAGGTCGAGGCCTGCGTGGCGCGCGGCGTGAACGTGATCCAGCGCAATCTGGAGGAGGGCCTGTCGCTGTTCCAGGACAACGCCTTCGACGTGGTGCTGCAGCTCGAGACCCTGCAGCACCTGCGCCGCACCGAGCTGATGCTGCACGAGACGGTCCGGGTCGGTCGCATCGGCATCGTCAGCTTCCCGAACTTCGCGCACTGGCCGAACCGCCTGCGGGTGCTGGCCGGCCGCATGCCCGTGACACGGGCCCTGCCCTACCAGTGGTACGACACGCCCAACATCCGGGTCGGCACCTTCGCGGAGTTCGAGATCCTGGCCCGCCAGCAGGGCCTGCGGCTGCGCGAGGCCTTCGGGCTCGACGGCGGCCGGCGCATCGACTGGCGGCCGAATCTGCGCGCGCCGACCGCGGTCTTCAGCTTCGAGCGCGGCTGAGCTTGGGCGGACGGCCCGGCCCCCTGCGGGACCGGGTCGCGCCCCGGCGCCTCAGCGCGCGGCGGCCTGCGGGGCGAGGCCCGGCAGGCTGGCGGCCTCCCAGCCGCCGCCCAGGCTGCGGTAGACGGCCACCAGGGCGGTCGCCACCTCGGTGCGGGCCTGGGTCTCGGCTTCGCGGCTGGCCAAGGCCTCGCGCTGGGCGTCGAGCACGCTGAGGTAGTCGCTGATGCCGGCTTCGTGGCGCAGCGTGGCCAGGCGCAGGGCTTCCTGGTTCTGACGGCTCGCCTCGGCCAGCCGCGCGGCGCGCTCGCTGCCGCGGCTGTAGTCGCTGAAGGCCGCCTCGGTCTCCTCGAGGGCGGCGGCAACGGCCTGGTCGTAGCGGGCCAGGGCCTGGGCGCTGCGCGCCTCGGCCGCGGCCACGCGGGCCCGCAGCGAGCCGGCGTCGAAGGGCGCCCACTGCAGGGCCGCCCCCAGGGTGTAGACCCCGGCTCCGGCCCGGGCCAGACCGCTGACGGTCGCCGCGTTCAGGCCGAGCAGGCCCGACAGCGACACGCGGGGAAACAGATCGGCGGTGGCCACGCCGATCCGGGCGGTGGCGGCCGCCAGCTCGCGCTCGGCCGCGACCAGGTCGGGCCGGCGTTGCAGCCAGGCCGCCGGCGTGCCGACCGGCAGGGCGCCCAGGTCGGTCAGCGGCAGGGCTGGCAGCGGGGCCGGCGGGGCCAGGCGGGCGAGCAGCTCGCCATGGGGCTGTGCGCTGAGGGTGGCCAGGTGGAAGGCCTGCCGCTCGATGCCGGCCCGCAGCGCGGGCAGGGCCGCCTCGGTGCCGGCCAGCAGGCCGCGGGCACGGGCGAGGTCGAGGTCGGTGGCGCGGCCCGCTTCGCTGCGCAGCCGCAGCAGTTCGACCGAAGCACGCTGCGCGCGCAGGGCGTCCTCGGTCGCGATCAGGCGCTGCTGCAGGCCGCGCAGGCTCAGGTAGCTGCTGGCGAGTTCGGCCAGCAGCGAGACCTGCACCGCCTGCAGGCCGGCCTCGCCGGCGGCCACGGTGGCGGTGGCGGCCTCGCGGCTGCGGGCCAGGCCGCCGAAGAAATCGAGCTCCCAGCGGGCGACGAAGCCGGCATTGAGGCGGTTGCCGGTGCGGGCCTCGCGCGACAGGCTGGGGGCCAGGGTCTGCGGGGTGACGGTGCGGGTCGCGCCGGCGTCGATGCCGCCGCTGGGGCGCAGCGCCGCCTCGGCCTCGCGCAGGCCGGCACGGGCCTCCTGGAGGCGGGCCATGGCCAGGCGCAGCTCGGGGTTGGCGGCCAGCGTCTGCTCGACGAGACCGTCGAGCACCGGGTCCTGGAAACCGCGCCAGAAGCGGGCGAGGGCCAGGGCATCGACGGCCCCGGTGTGGGGCGCGGTCGCGGCACCGGCCTGGGTGAAGCCGGCCGGCAGGCGGGTGGCCGGCGGCTTCGCGTCCGGGCCGACGGTGGTGCAGGCCGCCAGCAGGGCGGTGGCGACCAGCGGCGCCAGGCGCAGCAGGGGGCCGGGGCCGCGGCGCAGGATGAACTCAGTCATGGTGGGCTCCGGCAATCGGGGTGTCCGGGCCATGGCCGTGGCCATGGCCGGCGCGAACCGGCATGGCCCGGCCGCGGCCGCGCATCAGCACATAGAAGACGGGCGTCAGGTAGATGCCGAAGATCGTCACGCCGATCATCCCGCTGAAGACGGCGATGCCCATGGCCTGGCGCATCTCGGAGCCGGCACCGCTGCCGAGGATCAGCGGCACCACGCCGGCGATGAAGGCGATCGAGGTCATCAGGATCGGGCGCAGCCGCATGCGGCAGGCGTGGATCACGGCGTCGAGCACCTTCTCGCCCTGCTCCTCCAGCTCCTTCGCGAACTCGACGATCAGGATGGCGTTCTTGCACGCCAGGCCGACGAGCACGACGAAGGCGATCTGCGTGAACAGGTTGAAGTCGCCCGGCTGGCCCCAGAAGCGCGAGAGCCAGACGCCGGTCAGTGCCGAGAGGATGCACATCGGCACGATCAAAAGGATCGCGATGGGCAGCGTCCAGCTTTCGTACATGGCCGCCAGCACCAGGAAGACCAGCAGCACGCACAGCGGGAAGATCACGACCATGGTGTTGCCGGCGATCTTTTCCTGGTAGACCAGCTCGGTCCACTGGTAGCCGACGCCTCGCGGGAGCGCCTCCTTCAGCAGCTTCTCCATCTCGGCCTGGGCCTGGCCCGAGCTGAAGCCGGGCTTGGGCGAGCCGTTGATGTCGGCCGAGTAGTAGCCGTTGTAGCGGCTGACCGCCGAGGGGCCGAAGGTGGGCTGCACGTCGACGAAGGCACCCAGCGGCACCATGTCGCCGCGATCGTTGCGCACGCGCAGGGCGGCAATGTCCTCGGGCTTGTTGCGGAAGGGCGCGTCGGCCTGGACGACGACCTGGTAGGTCTTGCCGAAGCGGTTGAAGTCGTTGACGTAGAGCGAGCCCAGATAGGTCTGCATGGTCTCGTAGACGTCGGCCAGGTTCACGCCAAGCTGCTTGGCCTTGGTCCGGTCCACGTCCGCGAAAAGCTGCGGCACATTGATCTGGTAGTTGCTGTAGGTCAGGCCGATGCTGGACTGCGGGTTCGCGTAGATGCGCCCGATGGCCCCCCAGACCGCGGCATAGAGCGCCTGCTCGCCGACCGAGTCGCGGTCCTGCAGCTCCAGGCGGAAGCCGCCGGCATTGCCCAGGCCGTCCACCGCGGGCGGCGGCACGACGAACATCTGCGCATCCTGGATCTGCTGGATCGCACCGTTCACCGTGCCCAGGATGGCCTGGAGCTGGGTCTCGGCGGTCTTGCGGTCCTCGAAGTCCTGCAGGCCGAAGAAGACGATGCCTGAGTTCGGCTGGGCTGCGAAGCCGTTGATCGACAGGCCGGGGAAGGCCACCGAATCCTTGATGCCGGGCACCTTCAGCGCGATCTCGCTCATGCGGCGGATCACGGCCTCGGTGCGGTCCAGGCTGGCCCCGTCGGGCAGCTGGGCGATGCCGATGAGGTACTGCTTGTCCGGCGCCGGCACGAAGCCGGGCGGCACGCGGGTGAAGAGGAAGCCGGTCAGCGCCAGGCCGATGGCATAGACCACCAGGGCCGCCGCCTTGTGCCGCACCAGGCCGCCGACCTGCCGGCTGTAGCGCGAGGAGCCGCGCTGGAACAGGCGGTTGAAGGCCGCGAAGAAGGGGCCGAAGACCTTGTCCATGCCGCGGGTCAGCGCGTCCTTCGGCGCGTCATGGCCCTTGAGCAGGATGGCACTGAGCGCAGGCGACAGGGTCAGCGAGTTGAAGGCCGAGATCACCGTCGAGATCGCGATCGTCACCGCGAACTGGCGGTAGAACTGCCCCGACAGGCCCGACACGAAGGCCAGCGGGACAAAGACCGCGCACAGCACCAGGCCGATGGCGATGATGGGCCCGCTGACTTCGCGCATGGCCTTGATGCTGGCCTCGCGGGGACTCAGGCCGGCCTCGATGTTGCGCTCGACGTTCTCGACCACGACGATCGCGTCGTCGACCACGATGCCGATCGCCAGCACCAGACCGAAGAGCGTCAGGGTGTTGATGGTGAAGCCCATCGCCAGCAGCACGGCGAAGGTGCCGACCACCGAGACCGGCACGGCCAGCAGCGGGATGATCGAGGCGCGCCAGGTCTGCAGGAAGACGATGACCACCAGCACGACCAGCAGCACCGCCTCGATCAGGGTCTGCACGACCTTGTTGATCGAGGTCTGCACGAAGCGCGTCGGGTCGTAGACGATGCTGTAGTCCACGCCGGCCGGGAAGTCGGCCTTGAGCCGCTCCATGGTCTGGCGCACCGCCTCCGACAGCGCCAGCGCATTCGCGTCGGGCGACTGGAAGATGGCGATGGCCGCGGCCTCCTTGTTGTTCAGCAGGCTGCGCAGCGAGTAGCTGTTCGAGGAGAGCTCGACCCGGCCGATATCCTTGACGCGGACGATGGAGCCGTCGCGCGTGTCGGCACGCACGATGACTTCGGCGAACTCCTCGGGCGAGCTCAGCCGGCCCTGGGTGTTGATCGAGAGCTGGAACTCGGTGCCACGCGGCGCGGGCGGCGCACCGACCACACCGGCGGCAACCTGCGCGTTCTGCTCGCGGATCGCCCGGGTCACGTCGCCGGCGGTCAGGCCACGCGCGGTGAGCTTGTCCGGGTCGAGCCAGACGCGCATCGCGTAGTCGCCCGAACCGAAAGCCTGCACCGAGCCCATGCCGGGGATGCGCAGCAGCTCGTCGCGGATGTTGAGCGTCGCGTAGTTGCGCAGGTAGAGCGCGTCGTACTTGTCGTCCGGGGAGACGAGGTGGACCACCATCGTCAGGTTGGGCGAACTCTTCTCGGTCGTCACGCCGATCTGCCGCACCACATCGGGCAGGCGCGGCAGCGTGCGGTTCACGCGGTTCTGCACCGCGGTCTCGGCCTCGTCGGGCTTGGTCCCGATCTTGAAGGTGACGGTCAGCGTCATCGCGCCGTCGGCCGTGGCCTGCGAGGACATGTAGAGCATGTTCTCGACACCGTTGATCGCTTCCTCCAGCGGCGTGGCCACCGTCTGGGCGATCACCCGGGGATTGGCCCCGGGGAACTGGGCGCGCACGACGACCTGCGGGGGCGCGACCTCGGGGTACTCGGAAATCGGCAGCCGGAAGATCGCGATCAGGCCGACAAGGAAGACCATGATCGACAGCACCGCGGCAAAGCGCGGGCGGTCGATGAAGAAGCGTGAGATGTCCATGGTGCGGGGCTCCGGCGGCTCAGACGCCGGCCGCCGAGGCGGCGGAGGCCGGGGCCGCGGCCGGCGCCGCGCCGGGCGCGGCTTCGACCGGCAGGCCATTGGCATCGACGGGCAGTTCCAGCGGCGCCAGCGGCGCGCCGGGGCGCACGCGCTGCAGGCCGCTGACCACCACTTTCTCGCCTGCGGCCAGGCCCTTCTCGATCACCCGCATGCCCTCGCGCAGCGCGCCGGGCTGGACCTCGCGGTACTGCGCGACCTTGTCGGCGCCGACCACGTAGACGAACTTCTTGCTCTGGTCGGTGCCGATCGCCCGGTCGGGCGTCAGCACGACCTTGCGCGGCTCGCCCCCGGCGAGCTGGATGCGCGCGAACAGGCCCGGTGCGAAGCGGCCGTCGCGGTTGTCGAAGGCGGCACGGACACGGATCGCCCCGGTCGCCGGGTTGAGGCGGTTGTCGACGAAGTCGACCGTGCCGGCATGCGGCAGGCCGTGCTCGTCGGCCAGGCCCATGCGGGCCTGCAGCGTGGCCGGGGCCACGCGGCGCAGGCGCAGGAAGGCCTGCTCGCTCACGTCGAAATAGGCATAGACCTTCTGCAGGTTGACCAGGGTGGTCAGCACCTGCTCGGGGCCGACGAGGTTGCCGGCGGTGATCTCGGCCCGCGAGAGCTTGCCGCCGATCGGCGCCCGGACTTCGGTGAAGGCCAGGTTCAGCCGCGCCCCCTGCAGCGCGGCCTCGGCCGCGCGGAGCTGGGCCTCGGCGGTGCGGGCGGCGGCCCCGAGCTGGTCGACCTCCTGGCGCGACACGGCACGCGATTCCAGCAGCCCCTGGGCCCGGCCCAGGTCGGCCTGGGCGATCGCGAGCTGGGCCTGGGCAGCAGCCTGCTGCGATTCCAGGCGGGCCAGCTCGGCCGCGTAGGTGCGGCGGTCGATGGTGAACAGCAGATCACCGGCCTTCACCACCGCGCCATCGCGGAAGTGGACCTTGTCGATGGGGCCGCCGACGCGGGCGCGGATCTGCACGGTCTCCGGGGCTTCGAGGCGGCCGGTGAAATCCAGCTGCTCGCGCACGCTGCGTTCGACCGCCGGGGCCACGGCCACCGGCGGCGCGCCGGGCGGCCCGCCCTGGGCCTGGACCCCGTCGCTGCAGCCCGCCAGCAGGCCGAGGCTACCGATCAGGGCGATCAAGGTGGCCGAGGCGGCCAGGGCCCAGGGCCGGCGGCCGAGCGGCGCGGCAGGAAGGGCGTCGGGTGCGGAGAGGCAGGGGCTGGACATCATGATCGGGCGGCCGCAGGGGCCGAAGAAGCCGGGACGACGGGCGCGACGGCCCCGGCGCGCGCATGTCGCCGGACCCTCCGCAGTGCTGCGCATCTTAATGACCAAACGGTCAGTCATCATTTATTACGGGAAAGCCCCAGAGCCTGTGAGCCCAAGGCCGACCCGGCGTGCAGAAAAGCACGTTCGACACCGCGCTTTGGCATCATCCCGCGATGCCTGAATTGCGCAGCCTGCCGCCCGCCCCGCCGCCCCTGCCCGAACCGCGCCGCCACGGCCCGGCCGCCTACGCGGTGCGGGTGGCGCCCAGCGCCATCGACGGCCAGGGCGCCTACGCCGACGAGGCCGTGCCGGCGCGGCGCAAGATCGGCGAGATCCGCGGCGAGCGCATCAGCGTGCGCGAGGCCCGCCGCCGCGCCAAGGGCCTGGCGCGGATCATGATCGTCGAGCTCGATGCGCATCACGCGATCGACGCAGCGGGCTCCTCGGATCCGCTGCGCTTCGTCAACCACAGCTGCGCGCCGAATGCGGTGCTGCGCATCCGGCAAGGCCGGGTGGAGTTCTACGCCCTGCGCGCGCTGAGCCCGGGCGAGGAGATCACCGCCGACTACGGCGAGTCGCACCACGCCGGCCAGCTGCGCTGCGGCTGCGGTGCGCCGAACTGCCGCGGCGCGATCTGAGCCGGGCGCGCCCGGCGCCGGCAGGCTTCGCGGAAAATCCGGCGTTTTCCCGCGAGGCCCCGATGAACGACGACACCCCCCGCGAAGCCTGCGCCCCCGTGGCCGAGGCCCCTGCCGCTTCCGGCAAGAAGGTCTACATCAAGACCTTCGGCTGCCAGATGAACGAGTACGACTCGGACAAGATGGTCGACGTGATGCGCGCGGCCGAAGGCTACGAACCCACGCAGGACCCCGAGCAGGCCGACCTGATCCTCTTCAACACCTGCTCGGTGCGCGAGAAGGCGCAGGAGAAGGTCTTCAGCGATCTGGGCCGGGTCAAGCACCTCAAGGCCCGGGGCACCAAGATCGCCGTGGGCGGCTGCGTGGCCAGCCAGGAGGGCGCGGCCCTGCTGGACCGTGCGCCCTATGTGGACGTGGTCTTCGGCCCGCAGACCCTGCACCGCCTGCCCGAGCTGCTCAAGCGCCGTGACAGCCACCGCCGGCCGCAGGTCGACATCAGCTTCCCCGAGGTCGAGAAATTCGACCACCTGCCGCCGGCCCGGGTGGAGGGCGCCAGCGCCTTCGTCTCCATCATGGAAGGCTGCAGCAAGTACTGCAGCTACTGCGTGGTGCCCTACACCCGCGGCGAGGAGGTGAGCCGGCCCTTCGACGATGTGCTGACCGAGGTGGCCCACCTGGCCGAGCAGGGCGTCAAGGAGGTGACGCTGCTCGGCCAGAACGTGAACGCCTACCGCGGGCCCATGGGCGGCACGGCGGAAATCGCCGACTTCGCCTTCCTGCTGGAGGTGGTGGCCGAGATCCCGGGCATCGAGCGCATCCGCTACACGACCAGCCACCCCAAGGAGTTCAGCGCGCGGCTGATCGAGCTCTACGGCCGCTGCGACAAGCTGGTCAACCATGTGCACCTGCCGGTGCAGCACGGCAGCGACCGCGTGCTGATGGCGATGAAGCGCGGCTACACCGCGCTGGAGTTCAAGAGCATCGTGCGCCGCCTGCGCGCGCTGCGGCCGGACATCGCCATCGGCAGCGACTTCATCGTCGGCTTCCCCGGCGAGACCGAGGCCGACTTCGCGCAGCTGATGAAGCTGGTCGAGGACGTGGCCTTCGACGCCAGCTTCAGCTTCATCTACAGCAGCCGCCCCGGCACGCCCGCCGCGGCCCTGGCCGACGACACGCCGGCGGAGGTGAAGCTCAAGCGCCTGCAGATCCTGCAGGCCGCGATCGAGGCCGAGGCGCAGCGCCGCAGCCAGGCCCTGGTCGGGCGGCTGCAGCGCGTGCTGGTCGAGGGCCCGAGCCGCAAGGACCCGTCCGAGCTGATGGGCCGCACCGAGTGCAACCGCATCGTGAACTTCGCGGCCGGCCCGCAGCCGCAACGCCTGATCGGCCAGTTGCTGGACCTGCGCATCACCCAGGCCCTGCCGCATTCGCTGCGCGCCGAGCTGCCCACGCGCGAGGCCGTGCTCAGCGCCTGAGCCTGGGCCCGGCCCCGAAGCCCGATGCACGCATCCCCTGGCGGCCTTCGGGCCGCCGCCCGCCGGAGCCCTCCGCCATGAACGCCCCCGAACGCCTGCCCGCCGCCGCCGCGCCGGACTCCGACGCCCTGCGCGCCCATGTGGACCGCGCCTGGGCCGAGCGCATCGTGCCTGCCCTGCGCGACTACATCGCGATCCCGGCCAAGAGCCCCCTCTTCGACCCCGACTGGGCCGAGCACGGCCACCTGGAGAAGGTGCTGCGCGACGCAGCGGCCTGGGTCGAGGCCCAGGGCCTGAAGGGCCTGCGGCTGGAGATCGTCCGCCTGAACGGCCCCGACGGCCGGCCGCGCACGCCGGTGATCTTCTTCGAGCTGGAGGCCAGCACGCCCGGCGCGGCGGTGCGCCCGCAGGACGAGCCGACGGTGCTGCTCTACGGCCACCTGGACAAGCAGCCCGAGTTCGACGGCTGGAAGACCGGCCTGGGCCCATGGACGCCGGTGCTGCAGGGCGATCGGCTCTACGGCCGCGGCAGCGCCGACGACGGCTACGCCGTCTACAGCGCCGTCACGGCCCTGGCTGCGCTGCAGGCCCAGGGCCTGCCGCATCCGCGCTGCGTCGGCCTGTTCGAGAGCTGCGAGGAAAGCGGCTCCGGCGACCTGCCGGCCTACCTGGACACGCTGCGCCTGCGCCTGGGCGATGTGCAGCTCGTCGTCTGCCTCGATTCCGGTGCAGGCAACTACGAGCAGCTCTGGCTGACCAGCAGCCTGCGCGGCAATGTGACGGGCACGCTGCGGGTGGAGGTGCTGGACGAGGGCGTGCACTCGGGCGATGGCAGCGGCCTGGTGCCCTCGAGCTTCCGCATCCTGCGCCACCTCCTGGACCGCCTGGAGGACAGCGCGAGCGGCCGGGTGCTGCCCGAGAGCTTCCACGCCGCCATCCCGGCCGAGCGGGTGGCCCAGGCCCACCAAGCGGCGGCCATCCTGGGGGCCGAGGTGTGGAAGCGCTACCCCTGGGCCTGCGGCGCCGACGGCGGCTTCGTGCTGCCGGTGACGACCGACCCTGCCGAGGTGCTGCTCAACCGCACCTGGCGTCCGACGCTGAGCGTGACCGGCGCCGACGGCTTCCCCGCCACCCGCAGCGCCGGCAATGTGCTGCGGCCCTTCACCGCCTTCAAGCTCAGCCTGCGGCTTCCGCCGGGCGTGGACGGCCATCTCGCCGCCCAGCGCCTGAAGGCCCTGCTCGAAGACCAGGCGCCCTACAACGCGCGGGTCACCTTCGAACCCGACGGCCGGGCCGGGCCCGCCGATGACGGCCAGGGCCCGGCGCGCTGGGGCGCGACGGGCTGGAACGCGCCCTCGCTCGCCCCCTGGCTGGATGCCGCGCTGGAGGCCGCCTCGCGCACGCACTTCGGCGCGTCCTACGCCCACATCGGCCAGGGCGGCACCATCCCGCTGATGAGCCTGCTGGAAGCTGGCTTCCCCAAGGCGCAGATGATGGTCTGTGGCGTGCTGGGCCCCAAGAGCAATGCCCACGGACCGAACGAGTTCCTGCACCTGCCCTATGCCCAGCGCCTGACCGCCAGCGTGGCCGAGGTGATCGCCGCCTTCGCGCGCACCCAGGCGGCGACGCCGGACTGAGCGGGCGGCAGGACGGCAGCCGGATAGCCCCACGGCCGGCGCTCCGGCTTCAACAGCCTGTCATGCGGCCGGTCTAGGGTCGCGGCACAAGCCGTCCATCCCGGGCGGCGGCCGGATGACGACCATGACCCGCCCCGATGACGAACGCGCCCCGGGCGCCGAGACCGACCTGGTCGAACGCCTCTTCCTGGACCGGCTCGACAGCCTGGACGAGGAGCTGGAGCTGGAGTTCGACGACCGCGACACCGGCCGCAGCGCGGAAAGCCGCGAAGCCCGTCGCCTCTACTTCCAGGAGCTTTTCCGCCTGCAGGGCGAGTTGGTCAAGCTGCAGGACTGGGTGCAGCACACGCGGCACAAGGTCGTCATCCTCTTCGAGGGCCGCGATGCGGCCGGCAAGGGCGGCGTGATCAAGCGCATCACCCAGCGCCTGAACCCGCGCGTCTGCCGCGTGGCGGCACTGCCCGCGCCCAACGACCGCGAGCGCACGCAGTGGTACTTCCAGCGCTATGCCGCCCACCTGCCGGCTGCGGGCGAGATCGTGCTCTTCGACCGCAGTTGGTACAACCGGGCCGGCGTCGAGCGGGTGATGGGCTTCTGCAGCGAGGCCGAGGTGGAGGAGTTCTTCCGCTCGGTGCCGGAGTTCGAACGCATGCTGGTCCGCTCCGGCATCCAGCTCATCAAGTACTGGTTCTCGATCACCGACGAGGAGCAGGAAGCCCGCTTCCTGGCCCGCATCCAGGACCCGCTGAAGCAGTGGAAGCTCAGCCCCATGGACCTCGAAAGCCGCCGCCGCTGGGAGGAGTACACCGTGGCCAAGGAGGCGATGCTGGAGCGCACCCACATCGCCGAAGCGCCTTGGTGGGTGGTGCAGGCCGTCGACAAGAAGAAGGCCCGCCTGAACTGCATCGCCCACCTGCTGGAGCAGATGCCCTATGCCGAGGTGGAACGGCCCGCCGTGCATCTGCCTCAGCGCGTGAGGCATGCCGACTACCTGCGGCATCCGGTGCCGCAGGATCTGATCGTGCCGGAACGCTACTGAAGCGCCTGTCCAGCGGCAGCTCAGGCGGGCAGCGGCCCGCGGCGCAACCAGCAGCGCACGATGGCCGCGGCCATCGGTGCCGCCACCTCGGCCAGGTAGCGCAGGAAGTCCCCGTGGGCCGCATCGTCGGCCCGGTCGGAGATGCTGCGGATCACCGCATAGGGCACATCGCAGTCGTGGCAGACCTGGGCCAAGGCCGCGCCCTCCATCTCGACGGCCAGGGCTTCGGGCAGCTCGTGACGCAAGGCCTGGCTCTCCGCTGCGGTGGCGACGAAACGATCGCCGCTGACGATCAGGCCCTCGTGCAGGCGGGGCTCGTCGATGCCCAGGGCTTCCAAGGAGGCCGCCAGGGCCAGGCGCTCGACCGAAAGCGCCTCGGCCGCAGCCGCCCGCAGGCCATCACTCAGCTCGGCATCGGTCGGAAACCGGGACCGGCCGGTCAGCGGCACCTCATGCCGGGGGAAGAGGGGCGAGACGTCGAGGTCATGCTGCAGCAGCTCGCGTGCAATCACGATGTCACCCACCCGCGCCCGCGGATGCAGGCCTCCGGCCACGCCGGTGAAGACGATGGCCCGGGCCTCGAAGCGCTCGATCAGCAGCGTTGCAGTGGTCGCGGCCGCAACCTTGCCGATGCGTGACAGAACGAGCACGACATCGCGCCCCTCAAGCTTCCCGGTGTGAAAGGCGCGACCGGCATGGTGATGCACGGACACCGCCTGAAGCTGGGCCAGCAGGGCAGCGAGCTCTTCGGGCATCGCAGCCATCAGGGCAAGGGTCATGATGCGCTCGGGCAGACAGGAAAGGGACCGTGGCGTTTCAGCGGAGCTCGCGACGCAGAATCTTTCCGACCGGAGTCTTCGGCAGATCGGTGCGGAACTCGATCTGTCGCGGCCGCTTGTAGCCGGTCAGATTGGCCTGGCAATAGGCCCGAACCTGCTCCTCGGTGAGCGTGGGGTCCTGGCGCACGATCACCAGTCGAACCGCCTCGCCGGACTTCTCGTCCGGCACCCCAACGGCCGCGCACTCCAGCACGCCGGGCATGCGGGACATCACATCCTCGATCTCGTTCGGATAGACGTTGAAGCCGCTGACCAGGATCATGTCCTTCTTGCGGTCGACGATCTTGAAATAGCCACGCTCGTCGGCGACACCGATGTCCCCGGTGCGCAGGAATCCATCGGGCGTCATCACGGCAGCGGTCTCATCGGGCCGCTGCCAGTAGCCTTGCATGACCTGGGGGCCACGAATCGCGATCTCTCCCGGCACGCCGGGGGGCAGCTCGTGTCCGGCGTCATCGAGCAACTTGAACTCCGTCGACGGCAGCGGCAGGCCGATGGTGCCCGTGTACTGCGTGGAGTTGACCGGGTTGCAACTGGCCGTCGGACTGGTTTCCGACAGGCCATAGCCTTCGCAGATCGAACATCCCGTCTTCTCGAGCCAGAGCTCGGCCACCCCCGCGGTGACCGCCATGCCGCCTCCGACACTCAAGCGGAGGCTGGACCAGTCCACCGTGCTGAAGCCCGGGTGCCGGGCCAAGGCGCCGAACAGGGTGTTGACGGCAGGGAAGCTGTGAAAGCGGTGCGGCGCCAAGGCCTTGAAGACAGCCGGCAAGTCGCGTGGATTGGGGATCAGGATGTTCGCCCCGCCAACGCGCAGGCTCAGCATCATGTTCACCGTGAACGCGAAGATGTGATAAAGCGGCAGCGCACAGACAGTCAGCAAGGGCTCGCCGGCCGGCAAAGCACCCAGCACCGGCCGATACCACGCCTCACACTGAAGCACGTTCGCGATGATGTTGCGATGGCTGAGCACCGCGCCCTTGCTGACGCCCGTCGTACCGCCGGTGTACTGGAGCAGCGCGATGTCCTGCGCCTTCACCTCGGGCCTCCGGTAGGGCAGTGACTCGCCGCGCTGCACCGCCCGGGGGAAGCGCAGCATGCCCCGCGCATCGAAGGCAGGCACCAGCTTCTTGACATGACGAACCACGGTGTTGACAACCGCGCCCTTCACGAGCCCCAGCATGTCGCCCAGGCTGGCCAGCACCACGCGCTCGGGCGGGATCGAGGACCCAGCGGCCTGCAGGGTCGCGGCGAAGTTCTCAAGAATGACGATGGCTGCCGCACCGGAATCCTTCAGCTGGTGCTGCAGCTCCCGCGGCGTGTACAGCGGGTTCACGTTCACCAGCACGCAACCGGCACGGAGGATGGCCGCAACAGCCACTGGATACTGCGGCACGTTCGGCATCATCACGGCCACCCGGTCCCCGCGGTCGAGACCCATCGCCTGAAGTTGGGCAGCGAGCGCACGGGAGTGCCGGTCCAGTTCACGGAAGCTGAAGCTTCGCCCCATGAAATGGCAGGCCGGGCGCTCTGCATACTTCGTGAAACTTTCCTCGATCAGCTCAACCAGCGACCCGTAGGCATCAGCGTCGATGGAAGGCGGAACCCCTTCGGGGTAGTGCTTGAGCCATGCAGCCGTCATGGAAGTCTCCTTGCGATGCGCGGATTGTGTCGCCTCGTCGGCGAGCAGGTCCATCGGGTCTAACCGCATCGCCCGCATCACATCTGAAGCCCCAAAAAGAAAACCCCCGACCAGGACGGTCGGGGGTTTTCTAAATACTAGCCTGACGATGTCCTACTTTCACACGGGCATCCGCACTATCATCGGCGCTGAGGTGTTTCACGGTCCTGTTCGGGATGGGAAGGGGTGGGACCACCTCGCTATGGTCATCAGGCTTAACCGG
>NZ_JACIVI010000006.1:31049-183692 GCF_014145335.1 Aquariibacter albus
ACTAGCCTGACGATGTCCTACTTTCACACGGGCATCCGCACTATCATCGGCGCTGAGGTGTTTCACGGTCCTGTTCGGGATGGGAAGGGGTGGGACCACCTCGCTATGGTCATCAGGCTTAACCGGCACTGCAGGCGCTGTGGGGCGCTTGCAGCAAATTCGTAGAGTCGAATGTTAGGTGGCGTCACCACCGGCAGAGCTACATAAACAGCCCTGTTACGTCAAAAATATAGGGTCAAGCCGCACGAGCAATTAGTACTGGTTAGCTTAACGCATTACTACGCTTCCACACCCAGCCTATCAACGTCCTGGTCTAGAACGACTCTTCAGGGGGCTCAAGGCCCCGGCAGATCTCATCTTGGAACGAGTTTCCCGCTTAGATGCTTTCAGCGGTTATCTCTTCCGCACTTAGCTACTCGGCAATGCCACTGGCGTGACAACCGATACACCAGAGGTGCGTCCACTCCGGTCCTCTCGTACTAGGAGCAGGCTTCCTCAAATCTGCAGCGCCCACGGAAGATAGGGACCAAACTGTCTCACGACGTTTTAAACCCAGCTCACGTACCTCTTTAAATGGCGAACAGCCATACCCTTGGGACCGGCTACAGCCCCAGGATGAGATGAGCCGACATCGAGGTGCCAAACACCGCCGTCGATATGAACTCTTGGGCGGTATCAGCCTGTTATCCCCAGAGTACCTTTTATCCGTTGAGCGATGGCCCTTCCATACAGAACCACCGGATCACTTAGTCCTACTTTCGTACCTGCTCGACTTGTCAGTCTCGCAGTCAAGCACGCTTATGCCTATGCACTATCAGCACGATTTCCGACCGTGCCTAGCGTACCTTCGAACTCCTCCGTTACGCTTTGGGAGGAGACCGCCCCAGTCAAACTGCCCACCATGCACTGTCCCCAACCCGGATAACGGGCCAAGGTTAGAACCTCAAACACACCAGGGTGGTATTTCAAGGTTGGCTCCACGACACCTAGCGGCACCGCTTCAAAGCCTCCCACCTATCCTACACAGATCTGTTCAAAGTCCAATACAAAGCTACAGTAAAGGTTCATGGGGTCTTTCCGTCTTTCCGCGGGGAGATTGCATCATCACAAACATTTCAACTTCGCTGAGTCTCTGGAGGAGACAGTGTGGCCATCGTTACGCCATTCGTGCAGGTCGGAACTTACCCGACAAGGAATTTCGCTACCTTAGGACCGTTATAGTTACGGCCGCCGTTTACTGGGACTTCAATCAAGAGCTTGCACCCCATCATTTAATCTTCCAGCACCGGGCAGGCGTCACACCCTATACGTCGACTTTCGTCTTTGCAGAGTGCTGTGTTTTTAATAAACAGTCGCAGCCACCGATTCTCTGCGGCCTTGTTGGGCTCCCCTTGTACAGGTTCACCTACTTAAGGCACACCTTCTTCCGAAGTTACGGTGTCAATTTGCCGAGTTCCTTCTCCAGAGTTCTCTCAAGCGCCTGAGAATACTCATCACGCGCACCAGTGTCGGTTTGCGGTACGGTCGTGTGCAGCTGAAGCTTAGTGGCTTTTCCTGGAAGCAGGGTATCACTCACTTCGGAAGCAAGCTTCCTCGTTATCACCCCTCATCTAAGCCTGGCGGATTTGCCTACCAGGCACGACTACAGGCTTGAACCGGGACATCCAACACCCGGCTGAGCTAACCTTCTCCGTCCCCACATCGCACTGCACATCGGTACAGGAATATTGACCTGTTTCCCATCAGCTACGCATCTCTGCCTCGCCTTAGGGGCCGACTCACTCTACGCCGATGAACGTTGCGTAGAAAACCTTGCGCTTACGGCGAGGGGGCTTTTCACCCCCTTTAACGCTACTCATGTCAGCATTCGCACTTCTGATACCTCCAGCAGCCTTCACAAGCTGCCTTCACAGGCTTACAGAACGCTCTCCTACCACGCACATTGCTGTGCATCCGCAGCTTCGGTTACTGGCTTAGCCCCGTTACATCTTCCGCGCAGGACGACTCGATCAGTGAGCTATTACGCTTTCTTTAAATGATGGCTGCTTCTAAGCCAACATCCTGACTGTTTTAGCCTTCCCACTTCGTTTCCCACTTAGCCAATATTAGGGACCTTAGCTGGCGGTCTGGGTTGTTTCCCTCTTGTGTCCGGACGTTAGCACCCGGTGCACTGTCTCCCAAGCTGTACTCATCGGTATTCGGAGTTTGCAATGGTTTGGTAAGTCGCCATGACCCCCTAGCCATAACAGTGCTCTACCCCCGATGGTAATACTTGAGGCACTACCTAAATAGTTTTCGGAGAGAACCAGCTATTTCCAAGTTTGTTTAGCCTTTCACCCCTATCCACAGCTCATCCGCTAGTTTTGCAACACTAGTCGGTTCGGACCTCCAGTGCGTGTTACCGCACCTTCATCCTGGCCATGGATAGATCACTTGGTTTCGGGTCTACACCCAGCGACTGAACGCCCTATTCGGACTCGATTTCTCTACGCCTACCCTACTCGGTTAAGCTTGCCACTGAATGTAAGTCGCTGACCCATTATACAAAAGGTACGCCGTCACCCCGAAGGGCTCCGACTTTTTGTATGCATGCGGTTTCAGGATCTATTTCACTCCCCTCCCGGGGTTCTTTTCGCCTTTCCCTCACGGTACTTGTTCACTATCGGTCGATTACGAGTATTTAGCCTTGGAGGATGGTCCCCCCATCTTCAGACAGGATTACACGTGTCCCGCCCTACTTGTCGTGTGCTCAGTTCTACAGCGTGCTTTTCTTGTACGGGGCTATCACCCACTGCGGCCGACCTTTCCAGATCGTTCCAATAAGCTCACTGCTAAATCACACAGGCTGTTCCGATTTCGCTCGCCACTACTTTCGGAATCTCGGTTGATGTCTATTCCTCGAGCTACTGAGATGTTTCAGTTCACTCGGTTCGCCTCGCATTCCTATGTATTCAGAATGCGATACCCTTGCGGGTGGGTTTCCCCATTCGGAAATCTCCGGATCAAAGCTTATTTGCCAGCTCCCCGAAGCTTATCGCAGGCTATCACGTCCTTCATCGCCTGTAATCGCCAAGGCATCCACCACATGCACTTAGTCACTTGACCCTATATTTTTGACGCATCGCGTCGAGCCAAGGACTGTTTTGAGTAGTTTGTCTGCCGTGCCTGCATTTTCTGCAGGCTGGTGACGCAATCTATGGTTGCCGACGGCACGGAGCGCCATGAAAACGCTTTCCGTCGACAACGCTGATTCGACTCTACGAATTTTTAAAGAACAACATGCAAGAACTGCACTGGTCAAAGCCCATTGGACTTTGACCAGTGCCATCATCATGGTGGAGGTGAACGGGATCGAACCGATGACCCCCTGCTTGCAAAGCAGGTGCTCTCCCAGCTGAGCTACACCCCCTCGAATTCGAGTGGTGGGTCTGGTTGGATTCGAACCAACGACCCCCGCCTTATCAAGACGGTGCTCTAACCGACTGAGCTACAGACCCGCATCCTTTTCCATGCGCCGATTGCTCAGCGAGGCATGCTGTTGGCCAACAACAACCGATAAGTGTGGACGTTTGATGGGAATGCCATCATCTAGAAAGGAGGTGATCCAGCCGCACCTTCCGATACGGCTACCTTGTTACGACTTCACCCCAGTCACGAACCCTGCCGTGGTAATCGCCCTCCTTGCGGTTAGGCTAACTACTTCTGGCAGAACCCGCTCCCATGGTGTGACGGGCGGTGTGTACAAGACCCGGGAACGTATTCACCGCGGCAAGCTGATCCGCGATTACTAGCGATTCCGACTTCACGCAGTCGAGTTGCAGACTGCGATCCGGACTACGACCGGTTTTCTGGGATTAGCTCCCCCTCGCGGGTTGGCAACCCTCTGTACCGACCATTGTATGACGTGTGTAGCCCTACCCATAAGGGCCATGATGACCTGACGTCATCCCCACCTTCCTCCGGTTTGTCACCGGCAGTCTCATTAGAGTGCCCTTTCGTAGCAACTAATGACAAGGGTTGCGCTCGTTGCGGGACTTAACCCAACATCTCACGACACGAGCTGACGACGGCCATGCAGCACCTGTGTCCAGGCTCTCTTTCGAGCACCAAACCATCTCTGGTAAGTTCCTGGCATGTCAAGGGTAGGTAAGGTTTTTCGCGTTGCATCGAATTAAACCACATCATCCACCGCTTGTGCGGGTCCCCGTCAATTCCTTTGAGTTTCAACCTTGCGGCCGTACTCCCCAGGCGGTCAACTTCACGCGTTAGCTTCGTTACTGAACAGCAAGCCGTCCAACAACCAGTTGACATCGTTTAGGGCGTGGACTACCAGGGTATCTAATCCTGTTTGCTCCCCACGCTTTCGTGCATGAGCGTCAGTACAGGCCCAGGGGATTGCCTTCGCCATCGGTGTTCCTCCGCATATCTACGCATTTCACTGCTACACGCGGAATTCCATCCCCCTCTGCCGTACTCTAGCTGTGCAGTCACAAATGCAGTTCCCAGGTTGAGCCCGGGGATTTCACATCTGTCTTGCACAACCGCCTGCGCACGCTTTACGCCCAGTAATTCCGATTAACGCTTGCACCCTACGTATTACCGCGGCTGCTGGCACGTAGTTAGCCGGTGCTTATTCTTCAGGTACCGTCATTAGCCCAAAGTATTAGTTCAGACCGTTTCTTCCCTGACAAAAGCGGTTTACAACCCGAAGGCCTTCTTCCCGCACGCGGCATGGCTGGATCAGGCTTGCGCCCATTGTCCAAAATTCCCCACTGCTGCCTCCCGTAGGAGTCTGGGCCGTGTCTCAGTCCCAGTGTGGCTGGTCGTCCTCTCAGACCAGCTACGGATCGTTGCCTTGGTAAGCCTTTACCCCACCAACTAGCTAATCCGACATCGGCCGCTCCATCAGCGCGAGGCCTTACGGTCCCCCGCTTTCACCCTCAGGTCGTATGCGGTATTAATCCGGCTTTCGCCGGGCTATCCCCCACTGATGGGCACGTTCCGATGCATTACTCACCCGTTCGCCACTCGTCGCCAGGTTGCCCCGCGTTACCGTTCGACTTGCATGTGTAAGGCATGCCGCCAGCGTTCAATCTGAGCCAGGATCAAACTCTTCAGTTCGATCTTGAATCACTCACTCGGAATTGAAGTGAACTTCTCTTCCGTGGAGCGTTTGTGAGCCTTGCGACTCTTTCGGCATTACACCTTCAAACGCCCACGCTTATCGGCTGTTGTTTGTTAAAGAACGGTTGCCTTGCGGCATCTGCGAGACTTTGCTCAGCAGAGATAGAAACGCCCGGCATGACCCGGGCGTTTCCCTAATATATTAGCCTGACGATGTCCTACTTTCACACGGGCATCCGCACTATCATCGGCGCTGAGGTGTTTCACGGTCCTGTTCGGGATGGGAAGGGGTGGGACCACCTCGCTATGGTCATCAGGCTTAACCGGCACTGCAGGCGCTGTGGGGCGCTTGCAGCAAATTCGTAGAGTCGAATGTTAGGTGGCGTCACCACCGGCAGAGCTACATAAACAGCCCTGTTACGTCAAAAATATAGGGTCAAGCCGCACGAGCAATTAGTACTGGTTAGCTTAACGCATTACTACGCTTCCACACCCAGCCTATCAACGTCCTGGTCTAGAACGACTCTTCAGGGGGCTCAAGGCCCCGGCAGATCTCATCTTGGAACGAGTTTCCCGCTTAGATGCTTTCAGCGGTTATCTCTTCCGCACTTAGCTACTCGGCAATGCCACTGGCGTGACAACCGATACACCAGAGGTGCGTCCACTCCGGTCCTCTCGTACTAGGAGCAGGCTTCCTCAAATCTGCAGCGCCCACGGAAGATAGGGACCAAACTGTCTCACGACGTTTTAAACCCAGCTCACGTACCTCTTTAAATGGCGAACAGCCATACCCTTGGGACCGGCTACAGCCCCAGGATGAGATGAGCCGACATCGAGGTGCCAAACACCGCCGTCGATATGAACTCTTGGGCGGTATCAGCCTGTTATCCCCAGAGTACCTTTTATCCGTTGAGCGATGGCCCTTCCATACAGAACCACCGGATCACTTAGTCCTACTTTCGTACCTGCTCGACTTGTCAGTCTCGCAGTCAAGCACGCTTATGCCTATGCACTATCAGCACGATTTCCGACCGTGCCTAGCGTACCTTCGAACTCCTCCGTTACGCTTTGGGAGGAGACCGCCCCAGTCAAACTGCCCACCATGCACTGTCCCCAACCCGGATAACGGGCCAAGGTTAGAACCTCAAACACACCAGGGTGGTATTTCAAGGTTGGCTCCACGACACCTAGCGGCACCGCTTCAAAGCCTCCCACCTATCCTACACAGATCTGTTCAAAGTCCAATACAAAGCTACAGTAAAGGTTCATGGGGTCTTTCCGTCTTTCCGCGGGGAGATTGCATCATCACAAACATTTCAACTTCGCTGAGTCTCTGGAGGAGACAGTGTGGCCATCGTTACGCCATTCGTGCAGGTCGGAACTTACCCGACAAGGAATTTCGCTACCTTAGGACCGTTATAGTTACGGCCGCCGTTTACTGGGACTTCAATCAAGAGCTTGCACCCCATCATTTAATCTTCCAGCACCGGGCAGGCGTCACACCCTATACGTCGACTTTCGTCTTTGCAGAGTGCTGTGTTTTTAATAAACAGTCGCAGCCACCGATTCTCTGCGGCCTTGTTGGGCTCCCCTTGTACAGGTTCACCTACTTAAGGCACACCTTCTTCCGAAGTTACGGTGTCAATTTGCCGAGTTCCTTCTCCAGAGTTCTCTCAAGCGCCTGAGAATACTCATCACGCGCACCAGTGTCGGTTTGCGGTACGGTCGTGTGCAGCTGAAGCTTAGTGGCTTTTCCTGGAAGCAGGGTATCACTCACTTCGGAAGCAAGCTTCCTCGTTATCACCCCTCATCTAAGCCTGGCGGATTTGCCTACCAGGCACGACTACAGGCTTGAACCGGGACATCCAACACCCGGCTGAGCTAACCTTCTCCGTCCCCACATCGCACTGCACATCGGTACAGGAATATTGACCTGTTTCCCATCAGCTACGCATCTCTGCCTCGCCTTAGGGGCCGACTCACTCTACGCCGATGAACGTTGCGTAGAAAACCTTGCGCTTACGGCGAGGGGGCTTTTCACCCCCTTTAACGCTACTCATGTCAGCATTCGCACTTCTGATACCTCCAGCAGCCTTCACAAGCTGCCTTCACAGGCTTACAGAACGCTCTCCTACCACGCACATTGCTGTGCATCCGCAGCTTCGGTTACTGGCTTAGCCCCGTTACATCTTCCGCGCAGGACGACTCGATCAGTGAGCTATTACGCTTTCTTTAAATGATGGCTGCTTCTAAGCCAACATCCTGACTGTTTTAGCCTTCCCACTTCGTTTCCCACTTAGCCAATATTAGGGACCTTAGCTGGCGGTCTGGGTTGTTTCCCTCTTGTGTCCGGACGTTAGCACCCGGTGCACTGTCTCCCAAGCTGTACTCATCGGTATTCGGAGTTTGCAATGGTTTGGTAAGTCGCCATGACCCCCTAGCCATAACAGTGCTCTACCCCCGATGGTAATACTTGAGGCACTACCTAAATAGTTTTCGGAGAGAACCAGCTATTTCCAAGTTTGTTTAGCCTTTCACCCCTATCCACAGCTCATCCGCTAGTTTTGCAACACTAGTCGGTTCGGACCTCCAGTGCGTGTTACCGCACCTTCATCCTGGCCATGGATAGATCACTTGGTTTCGGGTCTACACCCAGCGACTGAACGCCCTATTCGGACTCGATTTCTCTACGCCTACCCTACTCGGTTAAGCTTGCCACTGAATGTAAGTCGCTGACCCATTATACAAAAGGTACGCCGTCACCCCGAAGGGCTCCGACTTTTTGTATGCATGCGGTTTCAGGATCTATTTCACTCCCCTCCCGGGGTTCTTTTCGCCTTTCCCTCACGGTACTTGTTCACTATCGGTCGATTACGAGTATTTAGCCTTGGAGGATGGTCCCCCCATCTTCAGACAGGATTACACGTGTCCCGCCCTACTTGTCGTGTGCTCAGTTCTACAGCGTGCTTTTCTTGTACGGGGCTATCACCCACTGCGGCCGACCTTTCCAGATCGTTCCAATAAGCTCACTGCTAAATCACACAGGCTGTTCCGATTTCGCTCGCCACTACTTTCGGAATCTCGGTTGATGTCTATTCCTCGAGCTACTGAGATGTTTCAGTTCACTCGGTTCGCCTCGCATTCCTATGTATTCAGAATGCGATACCCTTGCGGGTGGGTTTCCCCATTCGGAAATCTCCGGATCAAAGCTTATTTGCCAGCTCCCCGAAGCTTATCGCAGGCTATCACGTCCTTCATCGCCTGTAATCGCCAAGGCATCCACCACATGCACTTAGTCACTTGACCCTATATTTTTGACGCATCGCGTCGAGCCAAGGACTGTTTTGAGTAGTTTGTCTGCCGTGCCTGCATTTTCTGCAGGCTGGTGACGCAATCTATGGTTGCCGACGGCACGGAGCGCCATGAAAACGCTTTCCGTCGACAACGCTGATTCGACTCTACGAATTTTTAAAGAACAACATGCAAGAACTGCACTGGTCAAAGCCCATTGGACTTTGACCAGTGCCATCATCATGGTGGAGGTGAACGGGATCGAACCGATGACCCCCTGCTTGCAAAGCAGGTGCTCTCCCAGCTGAGCTACACCCCCTCGAATTCGAGTGGTGGGTCTGGTTGGATTCGAACCAACGACCCCCGCCTTATCAAGACGGTGCTCTAACCGACTGAGCTACAGACCCGCATCCTTTTCCATGCGCCGATTGCTCAGCGAGGCATGCTGTTGGCCAACAACAACCGATAAGTGTGGACGTTTGATGGGAATGCCATCATCTAGAAAGGAGGTGATCCAGCCGCACCTTCCGATACGGCTACCTTGTTACGACTTCACCCCAGTCACGAACCCTGCCGTGGTAATCGCCCTCCTTGCGGTTAGGCTAACTACTTCTGGCAGAACCCGCTCCCATGGTGTGACGGGCGGTGTGTACAAGACCCGGGAACGTATTCACCGCGGCAAGCTGATCCGCGATTACTAGCGATTCCGACTTCACGCAGTCGAGTTGCAGACTGCGATCCGGACTACGACCGGTTTTCTGGGATTAGCTCCCCCTCGCGGGTTGGCAACCCTCTGTACCGACCATTGTATGACGTGTGTAGCCCTACCCATAAGGGCCATGATGACCTGACGTCATCCCCACCTTCCTCCGGTTTGTCACCGGCAGTCTCATTAGAGTGCCCTTTCGTAGCAACTAATGACAAGGGTTGCGCTCGTTGCGGGACTTAACCCAACATCTCACGACACGAGCTGACGACGGCCATGCAGCACCTGTGTCCAGGCTCTCTTTCGAGCACCAAACCATCTCTGGTAAGTTCCTGGCATGTCAAGGGTAGGTAAGGTTTTTCGCGTTGCATCGAATTAAACCACATCATCCACCGCTTGTGCGGGTCCCCGTCAATTCCTTTGAGTTTCAACCTTGCGGCCGTACTCCCCAGGCGGTCAACTTCACGCGTTAGCTTCGTTACTGAACAGCAAGCCGTCCAACAACCAGTTGACATCGTTTAGGGCGTGGACTACCAGGGTATCTAATCCTGTTTGCTCCCCACGCTTTCGTGCATGAGCGTCAGTACAGGCCCAGGGGATTGCCTTCGCCATCGGTGTTCCTCCGCATATCTACGCATTTCACTGCTACACGCGGAATTCCATCCCCCTCTGCCGTACTCTAGCTGTGCAGTCACAAATGCAGTTCCCAGGTTGAGCCCGGGGATTTCACATCTGTCTTGCACAACCGCCTGCGCACGCTTTACGCCCAGTAATTCCGATTAACGCTTGCACCCTACGTATTACCGCGGCTGCTGGCACGTAGTTAGCCGGTGCTTATTCTTCAGGTACCGTCATTAGCCCAAAGTATTAGTTCAGACCGTTTCTTCCCTGACAAAAGCGGTTTACAACCCGAAGGCCTTCTTCCCGCACGCGGCATGGCTGGATCAGGCTTGCGCCCATTGTCCAAAATTCCCCACTGCTGCCTCCCGTAGGAGTCTGGGCCGTGTCTCAGTCCCAGTGTGGCTGGTCGTCCTCTCAGACCAGCTACGGATCGTTGCCTTGGTAAGCCTTTACCCCACCAACTAGCTAATCCGACATCGGCCGCTCCATCAGCGCGAGGCCTTACGGTCCCCCGCTTTCACCCTCAGGTCGTATGCGGTATTAATCCGGCTTTCGCCGGGCTATCCCCCACTGATGGGCACGTTCCGATGCATTACTCACCCGTTCGCCACTCGTCGCCAGGTTGCCCCGCGTTACCGTTCGACTTGCATGTGTAAGGCATGCCGCCAGCGTTCAATCTGAGCCAGGATCAAACTCTTCAGTTCGATCTTGAATCACTCACTCGGAATTGAAGTGAACTTCTCTTCCGTGGAGCGTTTGTGAGCCTTGCGACTCTTTCGGCATTACACCTTCAAACGCCCACGCTTATCGGCTGTTGTTTGTTAAAGAACGGTTGCCTTGCGGCATCTGCGTTTTGCAGAAGAGGTGAATTATTGTCTGCTTTAAAAACCTTGTCAAGCGCTTGGTTTTTGCTGCTTTCTTTCTTCACCGCGCTTCTCTTGTCACCGCTGTGCGGCGCCGTGATCAGCGAAGCCCGCTACTTTAGCAGACATTTTTCGTGGCGAGCAAGGAGGCATCGCACTTTTCTTAACGGGGCCGCCACGCTGCCCCGCCCGACCTCAGTCCGGGACGCCTCGGGCCGGCCTGAGGACACTGCAACGCCGGGTGTCTGTGCGCAGGACCTTCTGCTTCAAGGCGGGGATCTGGCTTGGGTGCATGGAGAAGCTGCGCAATCCCATCGCGAGCAGCACCTCCGTGAAGTCGATGTCACCGGCGATCTCTCCGCACACACAGACCGACTTGCCGCGCTTCCGCGCAGCCCGGATGATGTGATGCAGCAGATGCAGCACCGCGGGATGCCAGGGGTCATAGAGGTGTGCAACGGCTTCGTCCGCCCGGTCGATCGCGAGGGTGTACTGCACGAGGTCGTTGGTGCCGATGGCCAGGAAGTCGAAGCGGTCGAGAAAAGCCTCGACCATCAATGCGGCGGCAGGCACTTCGATCATCGCGCCCACTTGCACTTCGCCATAGGCGAGACCGGCTTCTCGCAACTGCTGCTTCGCGCGGTCGATCATCTCCAGCGTCAGGCGGATCTCGGACTCGTGCGCCAGCATCGGGATCAACAGCCGCACAGGCCCATGCGCACTGGCGCGGAGGATGGCGCGAAGCTGCTGGCGGAACATGCTCGGCTCGGACAGGCTCCAGCGGATGGCACGCAGGCCGAGCGCCGGGTTCAACCCCTGCTCCTGCCGCAGCTCGTGGATGGAGAGCCGGTCGAGCGGCTTGTCGGCACCGACGTCGACCGTGCGAATGGTGACGGGCAGGCCCTGCATCGCCATCACCGCGCCGCGGTAGGCCTCGAACTGCTCCTCTTCGCCCGGCAGTTCGCCGTTGCGGTTCATGAACAGGAACTCGGTTCGGAACAGGCCTACGCCCTGGGCGCCGGCGGCGATCGCAGCTTCGGCATCGGATTGCAGTTCGATGTTCGCGAGCAGCTCGACCGGCTCGCCATCCAGCGTGACGGCCGGCGTGTGCCGCAGGCGCCCAAGGCGTTCGCGCTCGAGCTCGCCACTGCGCTGCCGAAAGCGGTACTCCTCGAGCACGATGGGCGAGGGGTCGACGATGACCAGCCCTGCATCGCCATCGATGACGATCCAGTCATCCTGACGGATCAGGCGGCTTGCCTCGCGGGCGCCGACGACAGCGGGAATGTTCAGGCTGCGCGCGACGATGGCCGTGTGTGACGTCGGCCCCCCCACATCGGTGACGAACCCGGTGAACACGCTGCGGCGGAAGCCCAGCATGTCCGCGGGCGAGATGTCGTTGGCGACGAGGATCAGCGGGTTGTCGCCCGTCGCCGCGCTCAGCTGCGGCAGCCCGCCGGCGCGCCCCCGCCCGCCCCCCCCTTCGGACAGCACCAGCAGCAGGCGCTCGACCACCTGCTCCAGGTCGGCCTTGCGCTCGCGGAGGTACTCGTCCTCCATCTCGTCGAACTGACGGGCCAGAACCTCGAGCTGCGCCGACAGCGCCCACTCGGCGTTGTAGTGGCGCTCGGCGATCCACTGCTTGGTGGCGGCCCCCAGCAGCTCGTCCTGCAGCAGCATCACGTGCACATCCAGCAGGGCGGAGAGCTCGGCCGGCGCATCGCCCGGCAGTTCGCGCTGCAAGGTCTCCAGTTCCTCGACGACGGCGTCACGGGCCATGCGCAGGCGCTGGATCTCGGCCTCGATCTGTGCGGGCTCGATGTAGTAATGGGCCACGTCGACGCGGCTGGACGAGACCAGCAGGGCCCGGCCGATCGCCACGCCCCGCGCCACAGGCAGGCCGAAGAGCTGAAAACTCATGCGGTCGATGCTAGCCCGGGGCGTGCGGGCTTTCGATCCGGCCTCACCCCTTGTTGCATCGAGGTCGCGCGGCCGGCGGATCGCCTGCCCTTGTCACGAAGGGATCACCGTGTCGACACGGGCGCGTCACCGGCGCGACCGAAGCTCCGCGTCCATACGACGACTTCATGGACAAGGGACCGACGATGCGGGATCTGCCACTGCCGACCCAGCCGCTGCACGACCTGACGGGCCGCGATGCGCGCGCCTCACGGAGGTCGCTTCCAGGCCGGGAAGCCGCGTCATCGGCCGGGCGCACGCGTCTGGTTGTGGCTTGGGCGCGCGATGAAGCGGAAGTCCGCGAGGCCCAGCGTCTGAGGCATCAGGTCTTCGTCGACGAAATGGGCGCCCGCCTGAGCCCGCCGCAGGGCACGCCGGCCGGCCTGGACGTGGACCTCTTCGATGCCTATTGCGAACACCTGCTGGTCCGGGCGGTGCAGGACGACGACTCCGCCCCCGTGATCGGCACCTACCGGGTGTTGACGCCGGACGCGGCCCGCCGCGTCGGCGGCCTCTACAGCGAAACCGAATTCGACCTGGTTCGCCTGCGCAGCCTGCGCCCGACCATGGTCGAGCTCGGCCGCTCCTGCGTGCACCCGGACCACCGCCACGGCGGCGCGATCCTGGCGCTCTGGGGCGCCCTGGCCGAGTTCATGCACCGCAACCAGCTCGACACCATGGTCGGCTGCGCCAGCATCAGCATGCGCGACGGAGGCCACCTGGCCGCCAGCCTGTGGGAGCAGTTGCGCCACACCCACCTCGCACCGATCGAATGGCGGGTTCGTCCGCGGCTGCCCCTGCCGGTGGCCGAGCTGCGCAGCGACCTGGCGGTCGATGCGCCGCCGCTGATCAAGGGCTACCTGCGCTGCGGTGCTCGCGTGCTGGGCGCACCGGCCTGGGACCCCGACTTCAACACGGCCGATCTGCCCCTGCTGATGCGCATCGAGGACCTGCCGGCCAAGTACCGCAGGCACTTCCTCGGCCACGAACCGATCGCCTCGCTCTGAGGGCCGGGGCGCCCAGGGCGGCCCGGCGGCCGCTCACTCGCCCTCGCCGAACTTGGCGTCGAACAGCGCAACGATCGCGTCGGCGGCTTCGGCCTCGCGCGGTCCGTCGGTCTCCAGCTCCACCTCGCTGCCCAGCCCGGCGGCCAGCATCATCACGCCCATGATGCTCTTGGCGTTGATGCGCCGGCCGTTGCGACTGAGGAAGACTTCGCAGGGGAAGCTTGCGGCCAGCTTGGTCAGCTTGGCCGAGGCCCGGGCATGCAGCCCGAGCTTATTGCTGATGGTGATGCGCCTGGAGATCATCGCGTGAACGGGGTCCGACAGATTGGGCCTGATTCTGCGGCCGGACAGTGGCCACCTGCATGACCCCCTGGGTTGCGCCGGCCAGGGCACGGGTGACCAGACGATCCAGCGGCTCGTCGGCGTAATTCATGGCCCGCCACAACATCGGCAGATTCACGCCGGTGACGACCTTGACCTGCCCCAGATCGGTCAGGCGCTGGGCAATGTTGGCCGGGGTGGCGCCGAAGGCATCGGTCAGGATCAGCAGCTCCAGGCCGCCGGCGTCCGGCGGCAGCGCCTGGATCAGCAGGCGGGCGCGCTGTTCGGTCTGCTCGGGCTCGGCCTCGGGCGCGACGTCCAGGGCCATCAGGGCTTCGGCCTGCTCAGGGAAAGCATGGGCCCCCACGGCCTTCAGGGCGCTGGCCAGCGGCGCGTGGGCAAGGATCATCAGCTTGGCCATGAGCATCCATCCAGGGCTTGCGCGGGAGCCAGGCCGATGCGCGTCATGGCCGGGCCAGCTCCAGGCGCTCGAAGAACATGTCCAGGGCCTCGGGGCCGGGCTGGCCGTCGAGCGCAAGCAGTTGGTAGACCTGACGATCGACCGCAAAGGCCGCCGACAGCTCGCGCACCGGGCGACCGTCAGGCCGCCGGCCCTCGACGAGGATGCGCTGGGCCTGGGCCCGCGGCGCCGCCCCGGCCGGCGTGTAGGCGCGGGCCTCGCGCTCGCTGCCGCCCAGCTGGGCCGGGCGCGCCGCCCGCAGCGCCTCCAGGGCCGCGTCGACCGCCGCGGGCTCGGCCACCTCGAAGCTGCTGACGGCCCAGCTGGTGCCCCCCGCATCGCAGACCTGCATCTGCAGCGTGACCTTCAGCCCGGCAGCCAGCTGGACCGGACGCTCGTGGCGGTCCGGCTTGCAAGGCATCCAGACGGCAACGGCGCCATCGGCCGGCCGCACGCTGCGCCAGTCCAGGGCCGGGGAGCAGCCTCCCAGCGCGGCCAGGCCCGCCAGCAGCAGGGCCAGGCCCCGGCGGCGCGGGCCGGCGGAATCGCCGGGCAGGGAAGGGACAAGGACGGGGCTTCGCATCGCGGGCCATGTTCGCACGCCCGGCCGAACCGGGGCCAGCCGCGGGCGCAGGGGCTGCGGCGGCCACGCCACGCCCCGCGGACCGGGGGGCAGGCCGCCTCAGCCCAGCGCCTGCCAGCGCTCGGCCGTGCCGACATCCACCCACGGCCCGTCGAGCCGCAGCCCGCCCAGACGGCCGGCGTCGATCGCACGGTCCAGCCAGGGCTTGAGCGGCGCGCGCTGCCCGGGCGCCAGGCCTTCGACCAGGGCCGGACGAAGCAGGGCCAGCGTGGAATAGGTGCGTGCCTCGGCGCCCGGCGGCAGGCCGCCTTCGGCCGGCAGATGCCGGAGGCGACCGGCGGCGTCGAGCAGGAAATCGCCACGTGGCCGGTGCCCGGGGTTGGGCACCATCCACAGCCAGGCCAGATCCCCGCTGGCGAGAAAGGCCTCGGCCCGCGCCGGATCGAAGCGGAAGCCTGGCACCCAGGCGTCGCCGGCCAGCAGCCAGCAGGCCGGCGCATCGATCAAGGGCCAGGCCGTGGCCAGGCCGCCCGCCGTCTCCAGCGCGCCGCCATAGGCGGCCTGCTCGTCGCTGTAGCGCAAGTCCAGGCCCCAGCGGCGGCCGTCGCCGAGCCTGGCCGGGAACTGCCCGGCCAGCCAAGCGGTGTTGATCACCACGCGGCGCACGCCATCGCGGGCCAGCGCCGCCAGATGCCACTCGATCAACGGCCGGCCCTGCACCGCCAGCAGCGGCTTGGGCACGGTGTCGGTCCAGGGGCGCAGGCGCTCGCCGCGACCGGCGGCCAGGATGAAGGCAGGCAGGGGATTCGAGGCAGACATCACAGGCCACTGTAAGCCGGCCGGGGCAGCATGCGCCGCCACGCCGGCCGGCCCGGCAGGCATCGCGGCGGCCGGCACCTAAAATGTGGGTTTGCCCTTGATTCAAACGGAGCGTCTCCCCTCCATGGCTTCGACCCGACCCCAGGCCACCCCGGCGGCCAGCCCCTCCCTCATGGCCGCAGCGATCCGGGCCCTGGCCATGGACGCGGTCCAGGCTGCGAATTCCGGCCACCCCGGCGCCCCGATGGGCATGGCCGACATCGCCGTGGCCCTCTGGAATCGCCACCTGCGCCACAACCCGGCCGATCCGGCCTGGGTCGACCGGGACCGCTTCGTGCTCAGCAACGGCCACGGCTCGATGCTGATCTACGCGCTGCTGCACCTCAGCGGCTATGCGCTGCCGATGGACGAGCTGCGCGTCTTCCGCCAGCTGCACAGCAAGACCCCGGGCCACCCCGAGGTCGGCATCACCCCGGGCGTCGAGACCACCACCGGCCCGCTCGGCCAGGGCATCACCAATGCGGTGGGCATGGCGCTGGCCGAAAAGCTGCTGGCCGCCGAGTTCAACCGCCCCGGCCATGCCATCGTCGACCACCGCACCTACGCCTTCCTGGGCGACGGCTGCCTGATGGAAGGCATCAGCCACGAGGCCTGCGCCCTGGCGGGGGCCTGGAAGCTGAACAAGCTGGTCGCGATCTACGACGACAACGGCATCTCGATCGATGGCCAGGTCACGCCCTGGTTCGGCGACGACACGCCGGCCCGCTTCAAGGCCTACGGCTGGCAGGTCATCGGTCCGGTCGACGGCCATGACGTCGAGGCCGTGGACGCCGCGATCGCCCAGGCCAAGACCAGCACCGACAAGCCGGTGCTGATCGTCGCCAAGACCCACATCGGCAAGGGCTCGCCCAACCGCGCGAACACCGCCAAGGCCCACGGCGAGCCGCTCGGGGCCGAGGAGATCGCCAAGACCCGCGAGGCCATCGGCTGGCCGCATGCGCCCTTCGAGGTGCCGGCCGAGGTCTATGCCGCCTGGGATGCCAAGGCCCGCGGCACCGCCCTGCAGGCCGGCTGGCAGCAGGGCTTCGAGGCCTATGCCGCCGCCCATCCCGAGCTGGCCGCCGCCTTCCTGCGCCGCATGGCCGGCGATCTGCCGGCCGACTTCGCCGAGATCGCCGTCGAAGCCGTTGGCGCCGCGCACGACAAGGCCGAGACCGTCGCCACCCGCAAGGCCAGCCAGATCGCGCTGGAGCACTTCACCGCCCGGCTGCCCGAGCTGCTGGGCGGCAGCGCCGACCTGACCGGCTCCAACCTGACGAACACCAAAAGCACGCCGGCCTTCCGGGTCGATGCGGCGGGTGAGGTCGTCCGGACCGAGGACGGCGCGATCGGCCGCCACATCAACTACGGCGTGCGCGAGTTCGGCATGGCCGCCATCATGAACGGCGTGGCCCTGCACGGCGGCTACATCCCCTACGGCGGCACCTTCCTCACCTTCAGCGACTACAGCCGCAATGCGATCCGCATGGCTGCGCTGATGAAGACCCGGGTCATCCACGTCTTCACCCACGATTCCATCGGCCTGGGCGAAGACGGTCCGACCCACCAGTCGGTCGAGCATGCGGCCAGCCTGCGCCTGATCCCGGGCCTGGACGTGTGGCGTCCGGCCGACACCTGCGAAACGGCGGTGGCCTGGACCCTGGCCCTGGCCAACAAGCACCGGCCCAGCGCGCTGCTGCTCTCGCGCCAGAACCTGCCCTATGCCCCGCGCACCGATGCCGACGTCATCACCCGCGGTGCCTATGTGCTGGCCGAGCCGGCCGAGGTCGGCCTGGACAAGCCGGCCAAGGCGGTGATCCTGGCCACCGGGTCCGAGGTGCAGCTCGCCCTGCACGCCCAGGCCGAACTGGCCCGGGCCAAGATCCCGGTGCGCGTCGTCAGCCTGCCGAGCACCACCGTCTTCGACCGCCAGGACGCGGCCTACAAGAGCGAGGTGCTGCCGCCCAAGCTGCCGCGCATCGCGATCGAGGCCGGCGTGAGCGACTTCTGGTGGAAGTACGGCTGCGCCGCCGTCATCGGCCTCGACACCTTCGGCGAATCGGCCCCGGCCGGTGCGCTGTTCAAGCACTTCGGCTTCACCTCCGAGAACCTGGTCGCCACCGTGCGCAAGGTGCTCGGCAAGTAAGCCCAGGGGCTGCGTTCCCAGGCAGGCGGCGCCCGCGGGCGCCGCGATGCCGATCCCGGTTTCCCATGATCCTCAACCTCTCTGGAGACTTCCTATGACCCTCAAGATCGGCATCAACGGCTTCGGCCGCATCGGCCGCATGGTGTTCCGTGCCGCCATCGCCAACCACAAGGACATCGAGATCGTCGCGATCAATGACCTGCTGGAGCCCGACTACCTGGCCTACATGCTGAAGTACGACAGCGTGCACGGCCGCTTCGACGGGGAGGTCTCGGTGGACGGCAACACCCTGGTCGTCAACGGCAAGAAGATCCGCCTGACGGCGATCAAGAACCCGGCCGAACTGGCCTGGGGCGAAGTCGGCGCCGACATCGTCGTCGAATCGACCGGCCTGTTCCTGACCAAGGAAAGCTGCGAAGCCCACCTCAAGGCCGGCGCGAAGAAGGTCATCCAGTCGGCCCCCTCGAAGGACGACACCCCGATGTTCGTCTATGGCGTGAACCACCAGACCTACGCCGGCCAGACCATCATCTCGAACGCGTCCTGCACCACCAACTGCCTGGCCCCGGTGGCCAAGGTGCTGAACGACAAGTGGGGCATCAAGCGCGGCCTGATGACCACCGTGCACGCCGCCACCGCGACGCAGAAGACCGTCGACGGCCCGAGCAACAAGGACTGGCGCGGCGGCCGCGGCATCCTGGAGAACATCATCCCGTCGAGCACCGGCGCGGCCAAGGCCGTCGGCGTGGTGCTGCCCGAACTGAAGGGCAAGCTGACCGGCATGGCCTTCCGCGTGCCGACCAGCGACGTGTCGGTCGTCGACCTCACGGTCGAGCTCAACGCCGAAGCCAGCTACGCCGAGATCGTGGCCGAGATGAAGGCCCAGAGCGAAGGCGCGCTGAAGGGCGTGCTCGGTTTCACCGACGAGAAGGTCGTGGCCACCGATTTCCGCGGCGAAGTCTGCACCTCGGTCTTCGACGCCGAAGCCGGCATCGCGCTGGACAAGACCTTCGTCAAGGTCGTCGCCTGGTACGACAACGAGTGGGGCTACTCGAACAAGGTCCTGGAAATGGCCCGCGTCATCGCCGGCTGATTCCTGCCCCGGCGGCCGCTTGCCGCCCGGCCACCAGCCCGCTTCGGCGGGCTTTTTCTTGCCCGCTCCGAAGCGCGGCCCCGGCCCTTGCGGCTGCAAGCGGGCGGCAACATCGCCTGCCTACACTGCCGCGCTTCAGGAGGACGAGATGCACAAGAAGACCCGGGGCGCCGCCATGGCCGCCCTCTTGCTGGCCAGCCCCCTCGGTACCAGCCTGGCGGCCGAGCCGCCGCCGCGTTTCATCGTGACCCTGCGCAGCGAGGCCGTCGCCCAGGCTGCGGCAGCCACGGCCGCGCGGGCCAGCCTGCCGCAGCGCCTGGGCCTGCAGGCCCTCGGCGAAGCAGGCGCCGGCCAGCTCGTGCTGCGCGGCCGACCGGGCCAGGACGCCGTGGCCCTGCGTCAGGCCCTGGCCGCCGACCCGGCGGTGGCCGCCGTGCAGCTGGACCGCCCGGTGCGTCGCCATGCCCTGCCGAACGACCCGCGCCTGGCCCGCGGCGACAGCCTGGGACCGGCCGTCGGCCAGTGGTACCTGCAGACACCCGACGCCAGCCGGCCCAGCGCCATCGATGCCGTCCGGGGCTGGGACCTCAGCCGGGGCGGCAGCCTGTCGAGCAGCGTGATCGTGGCCGTGCTCGACACCGGCGTGCGCCCCGATCATCCCGACCTCGCCGACAAGCTGTTGCCGGGCTACGACTTCATCAGCGACCCGGCCATCGCCATCGACGGCGACGGCCGGGACGGGGACCCGAGCGATCCGGGCGACCACACCGCCGACGGCGACCCCTTCGGCTGCAGCGCGGCGCCGAGTTCATGGCACGGCACCCAGGTGGCCGGCCTGGTCGGTGCGGCGACCGACAACGCCGTCGGCATGGCCGGCGCCGGCTGGAACCTGCGGGTGCTCCCGGTGCGTGTCCTGGGCCGCTGCATCGGCTACCAGTCCGACATCGTCGCGGCCATGCGCTGGGCCGCCGGGCTGCCCGTGAGCGGCCTGCCGACCAACCCCAACCCGGCCCGGGTGCTCAACCTCAGCCTGGGCGGCGGCGGCGCCTGCGACAGCGTCTACCAGGGCGCGATCGACGCGGTCCGCGCGCAGGGCGTGGTGGTCGTGGCCTCGGTGGGCAACTCGAACGGCCGGGCCGTCACCGCACCGGCGAACTGCCGGGGGGTGATCGCAGTCGGCGGCCTGCGGCATGATGGCCAGAAGGTCGGCTACTCGGACGTCGGGCCCGAGATCAGCCTGTCGGCCCCGGCCGGCAACTGCGCGAACGACAGCGGCCCCTGCCTGTACCCGATCAGCACCACCAGCGATCGGGGCCTCGCCGAGCCCGTCGGCCCCACCTACACCGGCGACGGCGCGGATGCCAGCCTCGGCACCAGCTTCGCGACCCCGCTGGTGGCGGCCACCGCCGGCCTGGTGCTGACGGTGCAAGCCGGCCTGTCACCGGACGAAGTACGGCAGGTGCTGCAGCGCAGTGCCCGCAGCTTCCCGGAAGGCGGCACGGCCTGTCGGGCCCCAGGGGCGGTCGACCAGCTGGCGTGCCGCTGCACGACGAGCACCTGCGGTGCGGGCATGCTGGACATGGCCGCCGCCCTGCAGCGGGCCAGCACCACGGTACCGGCCGGTGAAGGCGGCGGGGGCGGCGGCGGTGCCCCCGGGCGGCTCGGCCTGCTGGTGCTGGCGCTGCTCGTGGTCGCTGCGGCACGGGCCACGCGCCGCCGGGCCTGAATCAGGGGCCGGCCTCAGCCGGCACAGGCGCCGAAGCCGGGCCCCGGCAGGCGCGCCGCACCCAGCGCCTGCCGCTGGGCTGCCGTGGCCTGGGGCAGACGGAGCATCCAGCCCGCCGCACCGCGGGCCTCGATGACGCGGGCGGTGCGCACGCCCCGCGGCTTGAGGGCCTGCAGCGCGCGCTCGGCGGCCGCGGCCTCGCTGGCGCGCGCCAGCACCAGCCAACGGTCGCCTCCCTGGGTCTGGGCCTCCGCGGCCAGACCCAGCTTGCGCAGCTCGGCCTGCTTGGCACGCTGGGCCGGCTCGGCGAAGGGGCCCATGGCGACCCACCAGCCGGCCGTCTCGCGGGGCACCCAGCGCAGGCTGTCCAGGCCCGGCAGGCCCAGGGCGGCGATCCGGCCGTCGACCGTGGCGCGGGCGCCCTCGCCATAGGGCCCGGCCTCCAGACAGACCAGTCCGGACGCGGACCCGCCGCCTTCGGCCGCTGCGGGGGCCACTGGAGCCGCCGGAGCTGCGGGAGCCGCTGCGCGCAGCGAAGCCGGCGCAGGCGTGACCGCCGACGCCGGCACGGGCACCAGCACGATGCGCTCGGGCCACTGCGACCCGGTCCCGGACTGGGCCTGCGTGCCGTCCCCCAGCCGCAGCTGCGGTCCGCGGGCACTCGCGACATAGCCCCACAGGGCCAGGCCGGCATTGCCGGCCAGCAGGGCGATCAGCAGGGGCTTCAGCATGGACGCACGCTCACGATTTCGGCCGAGGGAAAGGCTTGCAGACCGGCCGCAGTATGCACAAGGAAGACGCCCTGCCCGTCAAGGCCGGCCGCCACCCCGCGCAGCTGCTCGCGGCCCAGGCCGTCGAGCACCCGGACCGTCTGGCCGCGCAGCGCATCGCGCGCGGCCCAGGCCGGGGCGAAGGCTGGCCAGCCCTCGGCGATGAAGCGGCGCAGCGCCGCCAACAGCCCGGGCACCAGGGCCGCCCAGACGGCGGGCGCGCGGGCCGCACCGCCGGCCCAGCGGCCCTCGGGCAGGGCGTCCAGGCCGATGGCCGGCCAGGCCCCTTCGGGCAGGGCGGCGGGCGCGCGCAGGTTCAGGCCGATGCCGATCACCGCATAGCGCCAGCCGGCGTCGGCAGGCAGGGTCTCGATCAAGACCCCGCCGAGCTTGGCGCCGTCGAGCCAGAGATCGTTCGGCCATTTCAGCCGGAGGGCCGGATGCAGGGCCTCGGCCACCGCCAGGCCGACGACCGGGGCCAGCGCACCGAGGCGCGCCTCCGGCAGGCGCAGGCCGAGCGAGAAGCTCAGGGCCTGCCGATGCGCCGCCTCGCCGTCCAGGCCGGCGGCCGCCTGCCAGGGCCGGCCCTGCCGGCCGCGGCCGGCGGTCTGGCGCTCGACGACCAGCAGGTGCGGCCCGGCCAGGGTCTCGGCCGGCGCGGCACCCGTGGCCCGCAGCGCGCGGGCGGCTTCGAGCAGGCGGGTGTTGCTGGAATCGGCCTCGGGCAGGATGTCGAGGCTCAGGCCCGGCCAGTCGGCCGCCAGGGCCAGCCAGAGCGACTCGGCCGCCCCGGCGAAGCTGCTGGGGACCTCGCTCAGCGCCCGCCCCCGGCGCGGCGCCGCTTGGGCGCCAGCATGGTGCCGCGGCAGCTCGGCGCGCCGCAGTGGCAGGCGTACTCGGCCTTCACGGCCGGGGTGTGGCGGCCTTCGAGCATGAGGCCGTAGTCGAAGAACAGCTCCTCGCCCGGGGCGATGTCGCGCAGGGCATGGAGGTAGATGCGGCCCTCGCCTTCCTGGGCTTCGCAGTTCGGCTCGCAGGCATGGTTGATCCAGCGGGACGCGTTGCCGCCGACCTTGCCGTCGATGACCCGCTGGTCGTCGATGTGGAAGTAGAAGGTGTGGTGGGGCTGGGCCGGATCGTGCGGATGGCGGCGCAGCGCCTCGGGCCAGTCGATGACCTCGCCCTTGTACTCGAGGATGCAGTCGCCCGCGGCGATCGGCCGCCGCGCGAAGACGCCCTTGCCGTGCACGCCGGAGCGCCGCACCTGGATGCGCCGTCCCGCGTCGGGGGCGTCGGGCTTCGGCGGGGAGGTGCGCGGCATGGCGGGGCTTTTGGCTACAGTGAATCGAGGGCGTGCGCGCAGAGGCGCGTGCGTGCGTGCGCGAGAAGCGCGCGGATTGTAGGGAGGCCGCACCCACCCCGGCGGTGCGGCCGCAACACATCAAGAAGCCCATGAGCAAAGCACTGGTCATCGCCGAGAAGCCGAGCGTCGCGCAGGACATCGTCCGCGCGCTGACGCCGTCTTCCGGCAAGTTCGAGAAGCACGAGGACCATTTCGAGAACGCGCACTACGTCGTCTCCTCGGCCGTCGGCCACCTGGTGGAGATCAAGGCGCCGGAGGAATACGACGTCAAGCGCGGCAAGTGGAGCTTCGCCAACCTGCCGGTCATCCCGCCGCACTTCGAGCTGGCGCCGATCGACAAGGCCAAGAGCCGGCTCAACGCCCTGGTCAAGCTGATCAAGCGCAAGGACGTGACGACGCTGATCAACGCCTGCGACGCGGGCCGCGAGGGCGAGCTGATCTTCCGCCTGATCGAGCAGTACGCCGCCGACAGCACCGCCGCCACCCGGGCCAAGGGCCTGGGCAAGCCCATCCAGCGCCTGTGGCTGCAGAGCATGACGCCGCAGGCCATCCGCGACGGCTTCGAGCAGTTGCGCGGCGAGGCGCAGATGCAGGGCCTGGCCGACGCGGCGCGCAGCCGCAGCGAGGCCGACTGGCTGGTCGGCATCAACGGCACGCGGGCCATGACGGCCTTCAACAGCCGCGACGGCGGCTTCTTCCTGACCACGGTGGGCCGGGTGCAGACGCCGACGCTGTCCATCGTGGTCGAGCGCGAGGAGAAGATCCGCAAGCACGTCTCGCGGCCCTACTGGGAGGTGAAGGCCGAGTTCGGCGCCGCCGCCGGCAGCTACGAGGGCAAGTGGTTCGACCCGGCCTTCAAGAAGAACGAGGACGCCGAGCGCCGCGCCGACCGGATCTGGGACGAGGCCACGGCCCGCGCCGTGGTGGAAGCCTGTCGCGGCCAGGCCGGCACCGTCACCGAGGAGGCCAAGCCCAGCACCCAGGCCAGCCCCCTGCTCTACGACCTGACCACGCTGCAGCGCGAGGCCAACTCGCGCTTCGGCTTCTCGGCCAAGACCACGCTGTCCATCGCCCAGGCCCTGTACGAGAAGCACAAGGTGCTGACCTACCCGCGGACGGATTCCCGCGCCCTGCCGGAGGACTACCTGGCCACGGTGAAAAACACCGTCGAGATGCTGGCCCACGAGGACCAGCCCGGCCCGCTCAAGGCCCTGGCCGGCCATGCGCGCGTGGCGCTGAACCAGGGCTACATCAAGCCCAGCAAGCGGGTCTTTGACAACGCCAAGGTCTCGGACCACTTCGCCATCATCCCGACCCTGCAGGCGCCCAAGGCCCTGACCGAGGTCGAGGCCAAGCTTTACGACATGGTCGTCAAGCGCTTCCTGGCCGTCTTCTACCCGAGCGCCGAGTTCATGGTGACGACGCGCACCACGGTGGTCGAGGTCGGCGCGGCCCAGCACCACTTCCAGACGAACGGCAAGGTGCTGGTCAAGCCGGGCTGGCTGGCGGTCTACGGCAAGGAGGCGCAGGAGGACGACGCCACCCTGGTGGCCGTGCAGCCCGGCGAGGTCGTGAGCACCGAGGCCATCGACCTGAACCCGCTCAAGACCAAGCCGCCGGCCCGCTACAGCGAAGCCACGCTGCTGAGCGCCATGGAAGGCGCCGGCAAGCTGATCGACGACGAGGAGCTGAAGGCCGCGATGCAGGAGAAGGGCCTGGGCACGCCGGCCACCCGCGCGGCCATCCTCGAAGGCCTGATCCTGGAGAAGTACATGCTGCGCGAGGGGCGCGAGCTGATCCCCACGGCCAAGGCCTTCCAGCTCATGACCCTGCTGCGCGGCCTGGGCGTGGAGGACCTGACCAAGCCCGAGCTGACCGGCAACTGGGAGCACCGCCTGGCCGAGATGGAGAAGGGCCGGCTCTCGCGCGAGGCCTTCATGGGCGAGATCGCGGCGATGACCGAGCGCATCGTCAAGAAGGCCAAGGAGTACGACCGCGACACCGTGCCCGGCGACTACGCCACCCTGGCCACGCCCTGCCCGAACTGCGGCGGCGTGGTCAAGGAGAACTACCGCCGCTTCGCCTGCGTGGGCCGTGACGCCGGCGCCGAGGGCGAGGGCTGCGGCTTCTCGATCGGCAAGATCCCCGGCGGCCGCGCCTTCGAGACGGCCGAGGCCGATGCCTTCCTGCGCGAGCGCCGGATCGGCCCGCTGGAGGGCTTCCGCTCCAAGGCCGGCTGGCCCTTCACCGCCGAGCTGAAGCTGGTCTTCGACGAGGAGATCAAGAACTGGAAGCTGGAGTTCGACTTCGGCGAGGACGCCAAGCAGGCCGAGGCCGACGGCGAGCCGGTGGACTTCAGCGGCCAGGACAGCCTGGGGGCCTGCCCGAAGTGCAAGGGCCATGTCTACGAGCACGGCACGAACTACGTCTGCGAGCATGCCGTGGGGGCGCGCGTGACCTGCGACTTCAAAACCGGCAAGATCATCCTGCAGCAGCCCGTCGCCCGCGAGCAGGCGCAAAAGCTGCTGGCCACCGGGCAGACCGAGCTGCTGGAGGGCTTCGTCTCCAACAAGACCCGCCGCGCCTTCAAGGCCCGCCTGGTCTGGGACGCCAAGGAAGGCAAGGTCAGCTTTGCCTTCGAGCCGCGCGCCGCCGCGAAGAAGGCGCCGGCCAAGAAGGCCGCGCGCAAATCGGCCGCCGACGAAGGCTGAGGCGGCATGCACCCGAAGCCCCCGGGCGCGCGGCGCCACGCCGCGGCGGCCCACCGCGGGCCCGGACGCTGAGCGGAAGGGCAGGCTCGGCCCATGGGCAGCGTGCTCTTCCTCAAGCTCGGCGCGATCTTCACGACCATCGCGCTGGGCTTCCTGGCCGGTCGCTTCCCGGCCTTCCGCGGCGGCGAGGCGGCGCGCATCCTGTCCAACGCGGCCTTCTACCTCTTCGCGCCGGCCCTGCTCTTCCGCGCCACCGCGCGCATCGACCTGGCCGCCCTGCCCTGGCGCGCGCTGGCGGTCTTCTTCGGGCCGGTGGTGCTGGGCATGGTCGGCGTCTACCTGCTGCAGAAGCGCGCGCTGCGCCGGGCCTCGGGGGCCCAGGGCACGGCCCCCGAGGCGGCAGCCCCGGCGGTGCGGGCCATCACCGCGGCCTTCGGCAACAACGCGCAGCTGGGCATTCCGCTGGCTGCGGCGCTGTTCGGCGAGGCGGGGCTGCAGATCCACCTGGCGGTGGTCAGCCTGCATGCCCTGGTGCTGCTGAGCCTGCTGACGGTGCTGGTCGAGCGCGACCTCGCCCAGGCGGCGGTGCAGCGCGGCGAAGCCCCGGCCAGCCTGGCCGGCACCCTGGCGCGGGTGGTGCGCAACACGGTGATCCACCCCATCGTGCTGCCGGTGCTGGCCGGCATGGCCTGGAACCTGGGCGGCCTGCCGCTGCCCGGTCCGCTGGACGAGGTGCTGCTGATGCTGGGCACGGCGGTGGTGCCGCTTTGCCTGGTGGCCATCGGCCTCTCGCTGGGCCATTACGGCGTGCGCGGCGCGGCGCGGGTGGCGGGCCAGCTCAGCGCCTTCAAGCTGCTCGTGCAGCCGGCCCTGGTGCTGGTCGCCGGCTGGGCGGTGGACCGCGGGCTGGGCGGCGGCCTGCTGGGCCTGCCGCTGACGGTGATCGTGCTGGCCGCGGCCAACCCGACCGGCAGCAATGCGCTGATGTTCGCCCAGCGCTACCGCAGCCAGGAGGCCGAGGCCACGGCGACGATCGTCGTCTCGACCGCCGCCTTCGTGCTGACGGCGCCGCTGTGGCTGCTGCTGCTGGGCGCGCTCGGCGGGCCGCTGACGCCCTGAACGACGGGACGATGCAAGCCCGCCGGCAGCCGGCCGGGCCCGCGGCGACAATCGCGCCATGAATGCTTCGACCCCCTCCGCCGCCCTCGCCCCCGAGGACGTGAACGCGCTGATGGAGCGCCTGGGCCAGGCCGCGCGGCGCGCCGCCACCACGATGGCCGCCGCCTCGACCGCGACCAAGAACGCCGCCCTGCTGGCCCTGGCCGCCGCGATCCGCGCGCAGGCCGGCCCGCTGCAGGAGGCCAATGCCCGGGACATCGCCGCCGCCGAGGCCGCCGGCCTGGCCGCGCCCATGGTGGACCGCCTGCGCCTGACCCCCAAGGTGATCGAGCAGATGGCCGAGGGCTGCGAGCAGGTCGCCGCCCTGCCCGACCCGATCGGCGAGATGACGAACCTGCGCCGCCGCCCGACCGGCATCACCGTCGGCCAGATGCGGGTGCCGCTGGGCGTCTTCGGCATGATCTACGAGAGCCGGCCGAACGTGACCATCGACGCCGCCTCGCTGGCCATCAAGAGCGGCAACGCCGCCATCCTGCGCGGCGGCTCGGAGGCGGCGCATTCCAACGCTGCCCTGGCCGCCCTGGTCGGCCAGGCCCTGGCCCAGGCCGGCCTGCCGGCCGAGGCCGTGCAGCAGGTTCCGACCACCGACCGCGCCGCGGTGGGCCGCCTGATCGCCATGCCGGCCTATGTGGACGTGATCATCCCGCGCGGCGGCAAGGGCCTGATCGAGCGCATCAGCCGCGAGGCCACGGTGCCCGTCATCAAGCACCTGGACGGCAACTGCCACACCTATGTGGACGCCGAGGTCGACCTGGCCCTGGCCGTGGCGGTGACCGATAACGCCAAGACGCAGAAGTACAGCCCCTGCAATGCGACCGAGTCCCTGCTGGTGCACACCGCGGTGGCGCCGGCCTTCCTGCCGGCCATCGGCGCGGTCTTCGCGGCCAAGGGCGTGGAGATGCGCTGCGGCCCGCGCGCCAAGGCGATCCTGGGCGCGGCGGCCCTGCCCGGCGCGAAGCTGGTGGACGCCACCGAGGCCGACTGGGCCGAGGAATACCTCGCGCCCGTCATCAGCATCAAGCTGGTCGACAGCCTGGACGAGGCCATCGCCCACATCAACCGCTACGGCTCCCACCACACCGACGCCATCCTGACGACGAACCACCCGAACGCGATGCGCTTCCTGCGCGAGGTGGATTCGGCCAGCGTCATGGTCAATGCCAGCACCCGCTTTGCCGACGGCTTCGAGTACGGCCTGGGCGCGGAAATCGGCATCTCCACCGACAAGTTCCACGCCCGCGGGCCGGTGGGCCTGGAGGGCCTGACCTCGATGAAGTGGATCGTCCTCGGCCAGGGCGAAGGCCGCAGCTGAGCCCGGCGACGACCATGGCGGCCCCCCTCGACCCCCGCGGCGCGCTGGTGCTGTTCTCCGGCGGCCAGGATTCCGCCACCTGCCTGGCCTGGGCGCTGGCGCGCTTCGCGCAGGTCGAGACGGTTGGCTTCGACTACGGCCAGCGCCACCGGGTCGAGCTGGACTGCCGCCCGGTGCTGCTGCGCGAGCTGCGCCGGCAGTTCCCGCGCTGGGCGCCGCGCCTGGGCGTGGACCACCTGCTCGACCTGCGCCAGCTGGCCCAGATCGGCGCGACGGCCATGACCGAGGAGCGCGCCATCGAGTGGCAGGCCAACGGCCTGCCGAACACCTTCGTGCCGGGCCGCAACCTGCTGTTCTTCACCTACGCCGCGGCCCTGGCCTACCGGCGCGGGCTGACGGTGCTGGTCGGCGGCATGTGCGAGACCGACTACTCCGGCTACCCCGACTGCCGCGACAACACGCTCAAGGCCCTGCAGGTTGCGATCAGCCTGGGCCTGGCCGGGCCGATGACGGTCGAGACGCCGCTGATGTTCCTCGACAAGGCGCAGACCTGGACCCTGAGCGAGCAGCTCGGCGGCCCGGCCCTGGTCGACCTCATCACCGAGCACAGCCACAGCTGCTACCTGGGCGAGCGCAGCCAGCGCCACCCCTGGGGCCACGGCTGCGGCCACTGCCCGGCCTGCGAGCTGCGCGCGCGCGGCTGGGCGGCCTATACCGCGCACGCCGCCCGGGCGGCCGACCCGGCCGCATGAGCCGCGCGCGCTGCGGAGCCGGCCATGGATGACCGGCTGATCCTGATCGCCAGCCTGGCGCTGCTGGTCTTCTGGGTGATCGGCGCCTACAACCGCCTGGTGCGGCTGCGCGGCGCGGTGGCCGCCCAGTGGACCGCGGTCGATGCCGCCCTGCGGCGCCGCCACACCTTGGCCCGAGACGGCCTGGGCCTGGCCGGTTCCAGCCTGCCCGGCACGGCCTGGCCGGCCGAGGAAACGGCGCTGCTCAACACCCTGGCCGCTGCCGCGCGTCAGGCCGACACCGCCGTCCAGGCGGTTGCCCAGCGACCGCTGGAGGCCGGCCCGATGCAGAGCCTGGGCCTGGCCGAGCAGGTGCTGGAGCGCACGCTCGGCAGCCTGCGGCAGCGGGCGGAGGCCCAGGCCGCCACAGCGGCCGCCGACCCGGCCCCCGGCCCCCAGCCCTCCGTCGACCCCGCCGGGCGCCTGCTGCTGCAGGCCCTGGTCCAGACCCTGCAGCAGGCCGGCCAGCAGATCGCGTTCAGCCGGGGTCCGCACGATGCGGCGGTCTCGGCCTACAACCTGGCCCGCGAGGAATGGCCGACCCGGCTGGTCGCCGACCTCTTCAACTTCCGCCCCGCCGCCCGCCTGCCCTCCCTCGTGGCGGAGACGGCGGAGCTGCCGCTCAGCCTGTCGGATCGGCCCGATCCGGTCCCGAACGATGCCCGCTGACCCCTCCCGCGCGACGCCGGTCGCCCAGCCCCTGGCCCGCCTGCTGGAACACTGCGCCGAAGCCGTGGCCGCCGTGCGTTCCGGCCGCTCGCTGACCGAGGCGCTGGAACGCTGCCCGGCGGCCGCCCGGGCCGGGAGCCAGGCCCTGGCCTTCGAGGTCATGCGCGGCCTCGGCCGGGCCCAGGCCCTGGCCACCCTGCTGGTCGCGCGCCAGCCGCCACCCTGGGTCGAGGCCCTGCTGCTCTGCGCCCTGGCACTGGGCGCGCGCGACAGCCGCGCCGGCTACGCGCCGCACACCCTGGTCAATCAGGCCGTCGACGCCGCCAAGCGGCGCGCGCCGGCCCAGGCCGGCCTGGTCAATGCCGTGCTGCGCCGCGCCCTGCGCGAGGCCGAGGCCCTGGACGCCAGCCTGGCCGGGCAGGACACGGTGCGCTGGAACCATCCGGCCTGGTGGATCGCCCAGCTGCGCCAGGACTGGCCGGCGGATTGGCCGGCCCTGCTCGATGCCGCCCAGGCCGCGCCGCCGATGACGCTGCGCGTGAACCTCCGCCGGGGCAGCGTGGCCGACTATGCGCAGCGCCTGGCCGAGGCCGGCCTCTCGGCCCGGACGCTGGGCCCCGAGACGCCGCAGGCCCTGCAGCTCGACACGCCGCAGCCGGTCGAGCGCCTGCCGGGCTGGGCGGAAGGCGCGGTCTCCGTGCAGGACGCCTCGGCCCAGCGCGCCGCCCACCTGCTGCTCGACGGCGCCGGTCTGCCGCCCGGCGCCCGCGTGCTCGACGCCTGTGCCGCCCCCGGCGGCAAGACCGCCCACCTGCTGGAGCGGGCCGAGCTGGACCTGCTGGCCCTGGACAGCGATGCCCACCGGCTGCGCAAGGTCGACCAGGGCCTGGCGCGCCTGGGCCTGCGCGCACGGACGGTGGCCGGCGATGCCGGCCGGCCCGCCGACTGGTGGGACGGCCGACCCTTCGACGCCATCCTGCTCGATGCGCCCTGCTCGGCCGCGGGCATCGTCCGCCGCCACCCCGATGTGCGCTGGCTGCGCCGCCCGGGTGACCTGCCGGCCCTCGCCCAGGCGCAGGCCCGGCTGCTGGACGCCCTGTGGCCGCTGCTGGCGCCCGGGGGCCGGCTGCTGTTCGCCACCTGCTCGATCTTCCGGGCCGAGGGTCAGACCCAGATCGACGCGTTTTTGCAACGCACGCCCGGCGCGCGGCTGCGGCCATCGCCCGGGCATCTGCTGCCCCTCGCCCACAATGGTGCGGAGGCGGCCGGATTGCCGGTTGCCGAAGGCGGCGCCCCCGGCGATGGCTTCTTCTACGCGCTGCTCACGCGCGCGGAGGGGGCCGACGGCCCGGCCTGACGCCGCGCCCTCCCGCCGCCTGAGCTGCCGCCCGCCCGTGCCCTGCGCTCCCGTCCTGCTGCTGCGCCGCCTGGTCCTGCTGCTGAGCCTGCTGCTGGCGCTGAGCCCGTCGCGTGCCGCACCGGAACTCGGCAGCTTCGAGCTGCGACGCCCGCCCGACGAGGGGCTGCTGCTGAGCTACAGCCTGCGGCTGCAGCTGCCCGCGGCGGTGGAGGATGCGCTGCTCAAGGGCGTGCCGCTGCACTTCCTGACCGAGGTCGAGGTCTACCGCGAACGCTGGTACTGGCGTGATGAACGGGTTGCCCGCCAAAGCCGCGCCTGGCGCCTGGCCTGGCAGCCGCTCGTGCGGCGCTACCGCCTGAGCCTGGGCGGCTTCAGCCAGCAGCACGACCGGCTGGACGAGGCCCTGGCCGCGGTGCTGGCGGCCTCGCGCTGGCAGGTCGCCGAAGCGGGCACGCTGGACGAGGGCTCGGCCTACCGGGTGGAGTTCGACTTCCGGCTGGACACCTCCCGCCTGCCCCGGCCGCTGCAGTTCAGCGTCGACCGCGAGGACGCATGGGAGCTGGAACTGCACCACCGCGCCCGCCTGCTGCCGCGCGAGAGCCGATGAGGCCGGCATGAACAAGCGCGACGCACGGGGCCTGCGGATCATCGCCCTGCTGGCCCTGGCCGGCGCGGGTCTGGTGCTGGCCTCGCTGCTGGTGGTGGCCACCGACAACCGCGCGGTGCACGAGCGTCACTTCCCCTGGCTGCTGGGCGTGAACCTGGCGATCGCCGGCGTGCTGGCGGCGGTCGTGGTGCTGGCGGGCCTGCGCCTGGTCTCGCGCTTCTGGCACGGGCGCTTCGGCAGCCGGCTGCTGCTGCGCCTGGCGGCGATCTTCGCGCTGGTCGGGGTGGTGCCGGGCGCCCTGGTCTACGCGGTCAGCTACCAGTTCGTGGCGCGCAGCATCGAGAGCTGGTTCGACGTCTCGGTCGAGCGGGCGCTGGAAGCCGGCCTGGACCTCGGCCGGACCTCGCTGGATGCCGCGATCCGGGACCTGTCGGAGCGCAGCCGCCTCGCCGCCGACCGGCTTGCCGACACCCCCGAGCGCCAGCAGCCGCTGGCGCTGGAGCGACTGCGCGAGCAGCTGGCCGCGCAGGAGATCGCCCTGCTCGGCCCCGGCGGCCAGGTGCTCGCCAGCGCGGGCGGCAGCGCCTACGCCCTGGGCCCGGAACGGCCCGGCACGGCGCTGTTCAAGAAGGCCCGCGAGCTGCGGATCGCGGCCCAGCTCGATGGCCTGGACGATGAGGGCCTGGGCGAATCCGGCCCCGCGCGCGAGGACGGCAGCCCGCGCAGTCCGCCGCGCATCCGCGCGCTGGCCCAGCTGCCGGCCGGCGGCTTTGCGCTGGCGGGGGAGGAGCGCTGGCTGCTGGTCACCCAGTGGCTGCCGAGCCAGCTGGCCACGAATGCGCTGGCCGTCCAGTCGGCCTACCGCGAGTACCAGGAGCGTGCGCTGGCGCGCGAGGGCCTGCGCAGCATGTACATCGGCACGCTCACCCTGACCCTGGTCCTCGCGGTGTTTGCCGCGGTGCTGCTGGCCATGGCCTTCGGCAACCAGCTGGCCAAGCCCCTGCTGCTGCTGGCCGAGGGGGTTCAGCAGGTGGCCCGGGGCGACCTGCGACCCAAGCCGGTGTTCAGCTCACGCGATGAGCTGGGCGGCCTGACCCGATCCTTCGCCGAGATGACGCGCCAGCTCGCCGATGCCCGCGGCCAGGCCGAGGCCAGCACCGCCGCGCTGGACGGCGAGCGCGGCAAGCTGCAGACCATCCTCGACACGATGAGCGCGGGCGTGGTCGTGTTCGACGCCGAGGGCCGCATCGACACCGTCAACCCCGGCGCCACGCGCATCCTGCGGGCCCCGCTGGGCGATTACCAGCACCGCAGGCTCGACGAGTTGCCGACCCTGGCCGCGCTGGCCGCCGCCGTCGAGGACCGCTTCCGCGGCGCACAGCAGACCGGCGAACCCGGCGAGCGCGTGCAGTGGCAGGACGCCTTCGAGCTGCATCCCCGGCCCGGTGCGGCCGGCCCGTCCGAGGACAGCACGCTGCCGACCGTGCTGGTGCGCGGCACCACCCTGCCGGACGGTGCGCGGCTGATCGTCTTCGACGACATCACCGAGCTGGTCTCGGCCCAGCGCGCGCAGGCCTGGACGGAGGTGGCGCGCCGCCTGGCCCACGAGATCAAGAACCCGCTCACGCCGATCCAGCTCTCGGCCGAACGGCTGGAGCACAAGCTCGGCCCCAAGCTGGCCGAGGCCGATGCGTCCATGCTTGCGCGCAGCGTCGCGACCATCGTCACCCAGGTGCAGGCCATGAAGCAGCTGGTCAACGAATTCCGCGACTACGCCCGCCTGCCGGCCGCGCGGCTGGCCCCGCTGGACCTCAATGCCCTCGTGCAGGACGTGCTGCAGCTCTATGCCGAAGCCCAGGAGCAGGGTCGGCTGCGCGCCCGCCTGCAGGCGGATCTGCCGCCGATCGAGGGCGATCCGAGCCAGCTGCGCCAGGTCGTGCACAACCTCGTACAGAACGCACTGGACGCGGTCAGCGAGCAGGCCGACGGCCTCGTCGAGATCCGCAGCGAAGGCCGACGCGATGCCGCGGGCCGCTGGCAGGGCCTGCGGCTGGCGGTCGAGGACAATGGACCCGGTTTCGCCGAGGGCGTGCTCCAGCGCGCCTTCGAACCGTATGTGACGACCAAGGCCAAGGGCACGGGCCTCGGGCTGGCGGTCGTCAAGAAGATCTGCGACGAGCACGGGGCCCGCATCCGGCTCGGCCCGCGCGATCCGGACGGGGCGAGCCCCCGGCCGGGTGCGCGGGTTTCGATATCATTTTCCAAGTGGGTGGCCTGAGCAGGCCGCCCGGCGACCGTGCCCCTTGCGCGGTCGTGCGCTGACCGATTCCATGGCCACCATTCTTGTAGTTGACGACGAACTGGGCATCCGCGCCCTGCTCTCGGAGATCCTCACCGACGAGGGCCACACGGTCGAGCTCGCCGAGAACGCCCACCAAGCCCGCGCCCGGCGTGAACGGCTTCGCCCGGACCTGGTGCTGCTCGACATCTGGATGCCGGAAGTCGACGGCATCACGCTGCTCAAGGAGTGGAGCGCGAACGGCCAGCTCACCATGCCCGTGATCATGATGAGCGGCCACGGCACCATCGACACCGCGGTCGAAGCCGTCAAGCTCGGCGCCATGGCCTTCCTCGAGAAGCCCATCACCCTGCAGAAGCTGCTGCGCGCCGTCGAGCAGGGCCTGGCCCGGCCGCAGGCCCGCGGGGCCGAGCCCGCTGCCGGCTCCGAGCTGCCCCGCAGCGCGCCCGAGCCGGCCAGCCCGCTGCCGACCCTGAGCGTCCCGACCCTCTCCGAGGCCCCCACCACCAGCGCCACGGGCCAACGGCCGGCGATTCAGCATTTCGAGCTCGACCGCCCGCTGCGCGAGGCCCGCGACGCTTTCGAGAAGGCCTACTTCGAGTTCCACCTCGCCCGCGAGAACGGCAGCATGACCCGCGTGGCCGAGAAGACGGGTCTGGAGCGCACCCACCTCTACCGCAAGCTCAAGCAGCTCGGGGTCGACCTGAACCGCAGCCGCAAGGGCCTCGTCGGCTGAGCGCGACAGACATCACTTCGCAGCCTGCTATACTTTTTGTCTTTCTTGGCTCGGTAGCTCAGTTGGTAGAGCAGCGGATTGAAAATCCGCGTGTCGGTGGTTCGATTCCGCCCCGAGCCACCAAGATCCGACGCCCCAGCATCGCAAGGTGCTGGGGCGTTTTGCATGGGGCCTGCGGAACGGAGGCACCGCAGGGCCGGGCCGAGCCGGGCCCGAGGATGGCGATGGCTCGCTCCCCCGGTCCCGGCTGCCGCCTCAGCCCTTCACGACGATGGCCAGGCCCTTGAGGTATTCGCCTTCCGGGAAGGCGACGGTGGTGGGGTGGTCGGGCGCAGCCTCCAGGCGGGCCAGCAAATGGCCGTCGACCTGGGCATCGATGCCGGCGCCGGCGACGATCTTGTGGAAGAGGTCGGCGCCCACGCCGCCCGAGCAGCTGAAGCTCAGCAGCAGGCCGCCGGGGGCGAGCAGCTTGAAGGCCAGGCGGTTGATGTCCTTGTAGGCGCGTGCAGCGCGCTCGGCATGGGCGGCGCTGGGGGCGAACTTGGGCGGGTCGAGCACGATGGCGTCGAAGCGGCGGCCGTCTTTCAGCAGTTGGCGCAGCGTGCCGTTCACGTCGGCATCCAGCACGCGATGGGCCGCCGGGTCGTAGCCGAAGGCGGCGGCATTGCGCTCGACATGGGCCTGGGCGCGGGCCAGGGCCGGGCCGGAGGAGTCGACGCTGGTGACGTCGGTTGCGCCGCCGGCCAGGGCCGCGACGCTGAAGCCGCCGGTGTAGCTGTAGCAGTTCAGCACGCGTTTGGCGCCGAACTGGCGGACCCAGGCGGCGAAGCGGCCGCGGTTGTCGCGCTGGTCCAGGTAGTAGCCGGTCTTGTGGCCGTGGGCGATGTCGACCTGCAGCTGCCAGCCATGCTCGTCGATCGCACGCTCGGCCGGGGCCTCGCCCTCGGCGCCATGCAGCCAGCCGGTCTTGAGCGCCAGGCCTTCGAGCTGGCGCACGCTGGAATCGGAGCGCTCGTAGACGCGCGTGCAGCCGGTCTCGGCCACCAAGGCGGCGACGATGGCGGGCTTCCAGCGTTCGATGCCGGCGGCCAGGCACTGCACGCTGAGGGTGTCGTCGTAGCGGTCGACGATGAGGCCGGGCAGGCCGTCGGCCTCGCCGTGGATCAGGCGCTGGCCGTTGCTGCCGATCGCCAGACGCTGGCGGTAGCGCAGCGCGGCGGCGATGCGGCGCTGGAACAGGGCCTCGTCGACGCGCTCGTGCTCGTCGAAGCTCCAGATCCGCACGCGGATCTGCGAGCGCGGGCTGAAGGCGCCCCAGCCGAGGAAGCTGCCGTCGGCGGCCTCCACGCGTACGGTCTCGCCGGTGTCGCCCCCGCCCTTGGTGATGGAGCCTTGGAACACCCAGGGGTGGCGGCGCTGCAGCGAGCGCTCCTTGCCTTCACGGAGTCGGACTGTCTTCATCCGGCGATTGTCCCCGGGCTGCGGTTCGGGGCCGACAGTCCGGGCCGCTCAGTCCGCTTCCCCGGGCTTGCGCCGGGCGCGCGGATGGGCGGCGTCGTAGGCCTTGGCCAGGTGCTGCCAGTCGAGCCGGGTGTAGACCTGGGTGGTCGCGATGCTGGCGTGGCCGAGCAGCTCCTGCACGCCTCGCAGCTCGCCGCTGGACTGCAGCAGGTGCGAGGCATAGCTGTGGCGCAGCATGTGCGGATGCACCGGCTGCGGCAGGCCGGCACGGGCCGCGCGCTCGCGCAGCCGGCTGCGGACCTGCGACGGGCTGATCCGCCGGCCGCTGCGATTGAGCAGCAGGGCCGGCTCGTCGGGCGCGGCCAGGGCCGGGCGCTGCGCGAGCCAGTCGGCCAGCGCGGCCAGCGCGGCCCGGCCCACCGGCAGGCTGCGGCGCTTGCGGCCCTTGCCAAGCACATGGGCCTCGGCGGCGCCGCGGTCGATCCAGCCCAGGGCCTGCGGGCCGGCCTGCAGGTCCAGGCTGCAAAGCTCGGCCACGCGCAGGCCGCAGCCATAGAGCAGCTCGACGATGCAGCGGTCGCGCGCTTCCAGTCGCGGATCGGCCGGCTCGGCCACGCGGTGCTCGGCGAGGGCCACGGCCTCCTCGACCGACAGGGCCTTGGGCAGCAGACGCGGGGCCTTGGGCGCCCGCAGGCCCTCGGCCGGGTTGGCGCGCAGGCCGTGGCGCTGGCCCAGCCAGCCGTAGTAGCCGCGCCAGGCTGACAGCATCTGCGCGAGGCTGCGCGGGGCCAGGCCCTCGCCATGCAGGCGCGCGGCCCAGCGACGCAGGGCGCCGGTCTGCACCTCGGGCAGGGCCAGCCCCTCGGCGGCCGCGCAATCGGCCAGGCGCTGCAGCGCGGCGGTGTAGGCGCGCAGGCTGGCCGGCGCGAGGCGACGCTCGACGCGCAGATGCTCCAGGTGGGCGGCGAGGCTGCCGGCCTCGGGCCGGGCCGGGACGTCGTCGGGGCCCGCCATGCCCGCCGGACTCACTGCGGCAGCAGGCGGACCAGGCCGGCGCTGGCCAGCTCGCCGATGCGCATCAGGAACTCGATGCCCATGTCGGCGCGGAAGCGCGTCGGGTCGGGCGAGCCCAGCACCAGCAGGCCGAAAGCAGCCGAGGCGCTGCCGTGGCGCAGCGGCACTAGGGCCAGCGAGGCCGGGGCATCGGCCAGCCAGGCTGCGGCGTCGAAGCCCGCATTCGGCCCGCAGTAGGGCAGGCTGAGGCTGGTGGTGAAGCTGCGCAGCTCCTCGGCCACCGGCTGGGCCCAGTCGGCCGCGGCCGGCAGCTCGGCCGGGCTCCAGACGCGGATGGCCGCCTGCGGGATCAGGAACTCGCGCTGCAGGCCCTGCACCAGCACCTCCGGCAAAGCCTGGGGATCGCGGGTCAGCATCAGCTCGCGGGTCCAGCGGTGCAGGCGATCGGCGATGGCGACGTTCTCCTGACCGTGGCGGATCATCTCGATCAGCCGCAGCTCCAGGCCGCGGATCTTCTCGCGCAGCATCTCCATCTGCCGCTCCTGCAGCGAGACGGCGCGCGTGCCGTGCGGGCTGCGCAGCTGCACCTGGCCGAGCAGCTCGGCATGACGCTCGAAGAAGCCCGGCGTCTGCAGCAGGTAGTTCGCGATGTCGTCTTCGGTGATGCCCTGGATGCTGCTCACAGCGTGATCTCTCCTTCGAAGACGGTTTCGGCTGGGCCGGTCATGGCCACCGAGGCCTCGCCCCCGGGCCAGGCGATGGTCAGCAGGCCGCCGCGGGTTTCCACGTCGACCTGGGGATCGAGCCGGCCGGCCAGGATGCCGGCGACCACGGCCGCACAGGCCCCGGTACCGCAGGCCAGGGTCTCGCCGGCATCGCGCTCGAAGACACGCAACCGCACATGACCCCGGTCGACGATCTGCAGGAAGCCGGCATTGACCTTGCGCGGGAAGCGCGCATGGGCCTCGATGGCCGGGCCGAGGGTCTCGACCGGGGCGCGGTCGACATCGTCACAGCCGATCGCGGCAAGGTCCAGCACCGCATGCGGATTGCCCATCGACAGCACCGCCAGCGGCAGCGTGCGGCCGAGCACCTCGACCGGCCACTGCTGCGCGAAGGCCAGCGGCCGCAGGCCGCTGGCATCAAAGGGCACGCGGGCGGCCTCGAGCACCGGCCGGTTCATGTCGACGGTCACGCGGCCGTCGGCCTGCAGCTTCAGCACGAGCTGGTTGTTGACGGTCTCGACGACGATGGTGTCGCGCTCGATCAGGCCGCGGTCGCGCACGTAGCGGGCGAAGCAGCGGGCCCCGTTGCCGCAGTGCTCGACCTCCTCGCCGGAGGCCCCGTTGAAGATGCGGTAGCGGAAGTCGACGCCGGGCGTCGCGCTGCGCTCGACGATCAGCAGCTGGTCGGCCCCGACACCGAAGCGGCGGTCGCCGAGCTGACGCATCTGGCGGGCGTCGATCGCCAGCGGGGCGGCGGTGGCATCGAGCACGACGAAGTCGTTGCCGGCCCCCTGCATCTTGGTGAAGCGGAGTCGCATGGCCGGATTATCCGGCCGCGGCCCCGTAGAGCTTGGCCTCGCCCGGTGGCCGGGTCTTGAAGCGCTTGTGCACCCACAGGTACTGCGCCGGGTTCTCGCGGATGCGGTCCTCGATCCAGCGGTTCATGCGGGCGGCATCGGCCTCGGCATCCTCGCTGCCGAAGCCCTCGAGCGGCGGGTGGTAGCGCACCCGCCAGCCCTGGCCGCGCGGCAGCATCTCGGCCACCACCGGCTGCACAGCCATGTCCATCAGCCGCGCCATCCGCGAGGGCGCCAGCAGCGTCGCCGCCGGCACGCCGAAGAAGGGCACGAAGGCGGCATCCTTGCGGCCGAAGTCCATGTCGGGCAGGTTGAAGAAGACGGCGCCGCGCTTGACCTCGCGCAGCAGGGGCTTGGCCGTTTCCTGCCGCGCGAAGAGCTTGAGCGGGCCGAAGCGCAGGCGGCCGCGGCGCATCGCGGCATCGAAGACGGGATCGCTCTGGCGCTGGTAGATCGACGCCCCGGGCCGCTTGACGTGCATCAGCGAGGCCGCGCCAGCCACGTCGAGCGCCAGGAAGTGCGGGGCCAGCAGCATCCAGGCGCGATCGGGGTGGGCATCGGCCGCGCCGACCTCGCCCTCGATGCGGATCAGGCGCCGCAGCCGGCTCGGCGAGGCATGCCACAGCACCCCGCGCTCGAGCAGGCTCTGGCCGAGCCAGGCGAAGTGCTCGCGAGCCAGGGCGCGGCGCCGGCCGGCGTCCAGCTCGGGAAAGCAGAGCTGCAGATTGCGCAGCGCGATGCGCCGCCGCGAACCCGCCAGGCGCCACAGCAGCGCGCCCAGGCCCCGCCCCAGGGCGGCCAGCAGCGGCAGCGGCAGCCCGTGCAGCAGCCACAGCAGCCCGAGCAGCGCGCGGCTGCCCAGCTTGGCCAGGATGGCGCTCATGCGGCGGGGCCGCTGCGCGGCGCCTTGTAGCGGGCGTAGGCCCAGAGGTACTGCTCGGGGCATTGCCGGATCAGGCCTTCCATCGCGCGATTGATCGCGGTGGCGGCCTCGACCGGATCGTCGGGCAGGGCTTCGGGCATCGGGCTCACCCGCACACGGTAACCGGCCCCGCGCGGCAGGCGCTCGCCCCAGACCAGGAGCAGGGCACAGCCTGTCTGCTGCACGAGGCGTGCGGCCAGGGTCATCGTGTAGGCCGGCCGGCCGAAGAAGGGCGCCCAGACGCCCAGGCCCTCAGGCGGCACCTGATCGGGCAGCAGACCGACGACCTCGCCACGGCGCAGCGCACGAATCATCTGCCGCACACCGGCCAGGGTGGCCGGCGCCGCGTCCAGGCCGGGCCGGCGGCGCGAGGACTCGACCAGCTCGCGCAGCCAGGGCTTGCGGGCGGGCCGGTACAGCACGGTCATCAGGCCCCGGCCGGCGCCGTAGCGTGCCGCATAGGACTGGCCGATGGCCTCGAAGCAGCCGAGGTGCGGGGTCAGCATGACCAGACCGCGGCCGGCGGCCTGGGCCTGCTCGATCAGCTCGCCGCCCTGCCATTGCACCGGCATCGGCAGCGGCGCACCCAGCGGCCGGGCCCACAGCGGAGGCAGCTCGGCCAGCATACGGCCGGCTGACGGGATGGCCGCGCGGGCCTGGGACTTGCTGAGTCCTGCCTGGGCCGCATGCCTTTCAAAGCGGCGCCGATAGGACGGCGACAGGAGGTAGACCGACCAACCGAGGCCACTGCCGATGAAATGAAGAAGCCCGAGCGGCCAGGCCGCAAGGCCACGCATGCAAGCGGTAAGGAAACGGCTGAGCACGGACTGCTAAGATGAAAAAGTCGCCGAGTTATTGAACTACTTGCGGGGCGACAGGGAAGACGGCAGGAACCGGACTCCCGGGCTGGATGGCCCACCTTCCGCTAAAGCGTTCGCCGCACCTCCCACCGGGCCGGCAACGCGTCAAGCAACCGAAACCCAGGAGTGTAAGAGTGGCGAACGATTTCCTTTTCACCTCGGAGTCTGTCTCCGAAGGCCATCCCGACAAGGTCGCGGACCAGATCTCCGACGCGATCCTCGACGCGATCTTTGCGCAGGATCCGCTCTCGCGCGTGGCCGCCGAAACGCTGTGCAACACCGGTCTGGTGGTGCTGGCCGGTGAGATCACCACGCAGGCCAATGTCGACTACATCCAGGTCGCGCGCGACACGATCAAGCGCATCGGCTACGACAACACCGAGTACGGCATCGACTACAAGGGCTGCGCGGTCCTGGTGGCCTACGACAAGCAGTCCAACGACATCGCCCAGGGCGTGGACCGCGCGAGCGACGACTACCTGAACATCGGCGCCGGCGACCAGGGCCTGATGTTCGGCTACGCGACCGACGAGACCCCGGCCCTGATGCCTGCGGCCATCCACTACGCGCACCGCCTGGTCGAGCGCCAGGCCCAGCTGCGCAAGGACGGCCGCCTGCCCTTCCTCCGTCCGGACGCGAAGAGCCAGGTCACGCTGCGCTACGTGGACGGCAAGCCGGTGTCGATCGACACCGTCGTGCTGTCGAGCCAGCATGCCCCCGAGTGGAGCCTGGGCGACAAGATGAAGCCCGAGTTCTACGAGGCCGTCCGCGAGGAAATCATCAAGCCGGTGCTGCCGGCCGAGTGGCTGACCGCCGACACCAAGTACCTGATCAACCCGACCGGCCGCTTCGTCGTCGGCGGCCCGCAGGGCGACTGCGGCCTGACCGGCCGCAAGATCATCGTCGACACCTACGGCGGTGCCTGCCCGCACGGCGGTGGTGCGTTCAGCGGCAAGGATCCGACCAAGGTCGACCGCTCCGCCGCCTACGCCGCCCGCTACGTGGCCAAGAACATCGTCGCCGCCGGCCTGGCCAAGCAGGCCCAGGTGCAGGTGGCCTACGCCATCGGCGTGGCCCGCCCGATGAACGTGACGATCAACACCTTCGGCACCGGCAAGCTGCCCGACGACAAGATCGCCGCGCTCGTCAACGAGCACTTCGACCTGCGTCCGAAGGGCATCATCCAGATGCTCGACCTGCTGCGTCCGATCTACGGCAAGACCGCCGCCTACGGCCACTTCGGCCGCGAGGAGCCGGAGTTCTCGTGGGAGAAGACCGACAAGGCCGCCGCCCTGAAGGCTGCCGCCGGCGTCTGATCCGCCCCCCGGGGCGGCGGCCGCCGCCCCGCGATGCACGACCAGCACTCTCCGGGGCGGGTCGGTCCCCGGACCGGCCCGCCCCGCGGTCATTTCAGCCCGCCTTGCCCTGCAGCACGCGGCGGGTGATCAGGGCGGCCAGCGCATCCTCGGCCACGAAGACCTCGGCGCCGCAATCGGCCTTCAGCCGGGCCGCCTCCTCGGCGTTGTGCGAGCGCAGCAGCACCGGGATGCCGGGGTTCAGGGCGCGCGCGGTCTCGATCATGACCCGCACCCCGACCGGATCCGGCAGCGCAATCACCAGCATCCGCGCCCGCGCGATGTGGGCCTGGATCAGCACCGCCGGATCGGCGGCATCCCCGAGCACGGCAGGCTGGCCCTGCGCACGCAGGGCCTCGACGCGCTCGCGCTGCTGCTCGGCCACCACCACGGCCTGGCCCGCGGCCGTCAGGGCCGCGGCGACCTGCTGGCCGACCCGGCCATGGCCGACCAGCACCACATGGCCCGCGAGGTGGCTGGAGGCCGTTTCGGGCGGCAGTTCGCTCAGCGGATCGTCGCGGGTCTCGCAGCGGCGCGCCCAGTCCGAACGCTGCACCAGCATGCGGCGCAGCGGCTCGCTCAGGGTGAAGACCAGCGGGTTCAGCGCGATCGAGATCAACGCGCCGGCCAGGATCAGGCTCTGCCCCTCCAGCGGCAGCAGGCCCAGCGACACGCCCAGCGCGGCCAGGATGAAGGAGAACTCGCCGATCTGCGCCAGGCCGGCCGAGACCGTCAGCGCCGTGTTCAGCGGATAGCGGAAGAGCAGCACCACCGCAGCCGCGGCCAGGGACTTGCCGACCAGGATGATCCCGACCACCGCCAGCACCTGGAAAGGCCGCTCCAGCAGGACCCGCGGGTCGAAGAGCATGCCGACCGACACGAAGAACAGCACGGCGAAGGCATCGCGCAGCGGCAGCGACTCGTCGGCCGCGCGATGGCTGAACTGCGACTCCCGCAGCACCATGCCGGCGAAGAAGGCGCCGAGCGCGAAGGACACGCCGAACAGCGCCGCCGAGCCGAAGGCGATGGTGATGGCCGCGGCGATCACGCAGAGCGTGAACAGCTCGCGCGAGCCCGTCTTGGCCACCTGCCAGAGCAGCCAGGGGAAGAGCCGGCGGCCGACGACCAGCATCAGCACGACGAAGGCCACCACCGCCAGCAGGGTGCGGCCCAGGGCCAGGCCCAGCGACTCGCCGGTGCCGCCGCCGACCCCGCCCAGCGGACCGGCCAGCGCCGGCAGCATGACCAGGGCCAGCACCATGGCCAGGTCCTCGACGATCAGCCAGCCGACCGCGATGCGGCCATTGACCGACTCCAGCTGGCCACGGCTCTCCAGCGCCTTCAGCAGCACCACCGTGCTGGCCACCGACAGCGAGAGGCCGAAGACCAGGCCCGCCCCCAGGGGCCAGCCCCAGAGGCCGCTCAGGCCCAGGCCCATCAGCGTGGCCACCGTCATCTGCGCGATCGCCCCGGGCAGCGCGATGCGCCGCACCGCCATCAGGTCGGCCAGCGAGAAGTGCAGGCCCACGCCGAACATCAGCAGCATCACCCCCACCTCAGCCAGCTGGCCGGCCAGCTGGACGTCGGCCACGAAGCCCGGGGTCGACGGCCCGATCAGGATGCCCGCGACCAGGTAGCCGACCAGCGCCGGCAGCCGCAGGCGCACGGCCAGGAAGCCCAGCAGCAGGGCCAGGCCGAAACCGGTGGCCAGGGTGGTGATCAGCGACGTGGCGTGGGGCATCGGGGCGGTCGGGGTCCTGGGGTCGAAACCGGTGCTGGCCCCGCCCTGGGGCAGGCAGAGGCGATGATCGAGTGTGTCATGCAGGACGCGCGCCGCCCGGCACGCCACGCCGAGGGCGGCGTGGCTGCGGACGGTCAGCGGGCGCGCTGCCCCAGGGCCAGCAGGCTGCCGAGCGCGAGCAGCGCCGCCGAGACCAGGAAACCCCGGCCCAGGTTCCCTGCGCCATCGGCCAGCGCGCCGATCAGGCTGGGGCCGACGATCTGCGCGCTGGCAAAGACGATGGTGAAGGCCGAGATGCCGCCCGACCAGGCGGCCGGCGGCGTGTTGTGCCGCACCAGCGCCGTCGTCGAGGCCACCACGCTCAGGAAAACACTACCGAACAGCAGGCCCGAGGCCAGCACCGCCAGCGCCTGCGGCCACAGCACCGGCAGGGCGGTGGCCAGGGCCAGCAGGCCGTTGAGCAGGGCCATCGGCCGACCATCGCGATGGCGTTGCAGCAGGCCGGCCCACAACCAGGACGAGGCCACGCAGCCCGCACCGAGCAGGGCATAGAAGCCGGCCGCCGCCCCCGGACCCCAGCCCTGCTCGCGCAGCAGGCTGACGATGAAGGTCATCGTGCCGAGGTAGCCCAGGCCGAACATCGCGTAGCCGGCCAGGCCGAAGCGCAGCGGCGCCCAGCGGAAGCGCTCGCCGACGGCCGGGCGGCTGGGCGCCAGCTGCAGGCCCCGGCTGAGCCGGGCCGTCAGGCCGGTGGCCAGCAGTGCGACGCCGGCCAGCAGGGCCCAGCCGGCCCGCCAGCCGCCGGACAGGACCGGGGGATCGGCCAGCAGCGGCGGCAGCAGGGCCGAGGCGGCCACGATGCCCAGGCCGGTGCCGCCGTAGTACAGGCCGAGGATGAGGCCGGCGCGCGGCGTCGGTCCGGCCCCGCGCTCCGGCAGGCTGGCCAGGCGCGCGGCCAGCACGCCGCCGGCGACGAAGCTCAGCGCGCTGGCCACGCCCGTCAGGAAACGCAGGGCATAGAGCGCGAGCTCGCCGGGGGCCAGGGCATGGAGGCCCAGCAGCGGCACGGTCGCCAGGCCACCGGTCAGCAGCACGCGGCGCGCCTCGCAGCGGGCCAGCACGCGCGGCAGCAGCAGCGCACCGGCCAGATAGCCGGCGGCGTTGGCGGTGTTCATCGCACCGGCCACCAGGTAGCTCCAGCCCAGCTCGGCCCGCATGGCCGGCAGCAGCAGCGCATAGGCAAAGCGGGCCAGGCCCAGCGAGACGGCGGCGGCCAGCGCCAGGCCGAAGGCGGCACGCAGCGGTTGGCGCAGGCTCATGCGGTCCACCGGCGGGTTCGACACGGCCGCTGAGCCCAGCCCGGCCCGCCAGGCCGGCACCGGGTGCCAGCCTTGCCAGCCTTGACGGCCTGTCCGACCGGCGACGAGGGCGCGCTCAACCGGTCTGCAACGCCAGGCCGGCGTGCTCGCGCAGCGGGTGGAAGACCACCTTGGGATGGCGTTCCTGGGTGAGCCGCAGGTCGTAGGGCGAGGTCATCAGGTAGGCCAGGGTGTCGGCCGCGTCGAGCGCGAGCTTGCTGGCCGCCTCGTCGGTGAACTTGCGCATCGCCGTCTCGTCGTCGCAGGTGACCCAGCGCGCGCCGTGGAAGCGGCAGGCGCCGAGGCGGGCCTCGACGCCGTACTCGGCCTTCAGGCGGTGCTGCACCACCTCGAACTGCAGCTGGCCGACGGCGCCCAGCAGCATCGCGCCGCCCACCGTCGGGCGGAAGACCTGGATAGCCCCTTCCTCGCCGAGCTGCAGCAGGCCCTGCATCAGCTGCTTGCTCTTCATGGGGTTGGCCAGCTCGACGGTCTGGAACAGCTCGGGCGCGAAGAAGGGCAGGCCGGTGTAGGTGCCGAAGCTGGCCGGCGCCTCGCCGTGGGTGATGGTGTCGCCGAGCTGCACGCCGCCGTGGGTGGTGAAGCCGATGATGTCGCCGGCATAGGCCTCCTCCACCGCCTCGCGGCGCTGCGAGAGGAAGGTCACCACGCTGGTCGGCCGCAGCTCCTTGCCGCTGCGCTGCACGCGCAGCTTCATGCCGCTGGCGTAGCGGCCGGAATTGACGCGCACGAAGGCGATGCGGTCGCGGTGCGAGGGGTCCATATTGGCCTGCACCTTGAAGACCACGCCGCTGAAGCCCTCGGCGGCCGGCGGCACTTCCACGTCGGAGCCGTCGATCTTCGTCACGTGGCGCGCGGCAGGCGGCGGGGCCAGGTCGACCAGGGCGTCCAGCACCTCCTGCACGCCGAAGTTGTTGACGCCGGAGCCGAAGAAGACCGGGGTCTGCTTCGCGGCCTCGAAGGCCTCTTGGGCATAGGCCGGCGCGGCGCCGGCGAGCAGCTCGATCGAGCCTTCGGCGGTCTCGAAATCGCCGCCGAAGCGGGCGCGCAGGGTGTCGGCCTGGGCCAGGGGGACGATCTCGTCGCCCTCCTCGTCGCGCTTGTCGGCGCCGGCCTTGAAGAGGCGCATCTGCTGCTTGCGCAGGTCGACGATGCCGCCGAAGGCCTTGCCCTGCCCGACCGGCCAGGTCATGGGCACGCAGGGCATGCCGAGCTCCTGCTCGATCTCGTCGAGCAGCTCCAGCGGGTCCTTGCCCTCGCGGTCCATCTTGTTGACGAAGGTCAGGATGGGCGTGTCGCGCTGGCGGCAGACCTCGATCAGGCGCCGCGTCTGCGGCTCCACGCCGTTGGCCGCGTCGATCACCATCAGCGCCGCGTCCACCGCGGTCAGCACGCGGTAGGTGTCTTCCGAGAAGTCCTTGTGGCCGGGCGTGTCGAGCAGGTTGATCACGCAGTCGCGGTAGAGCATCTGCATGACCGAGCTGGCCACCGAGATGCCGCGCTGCTTCTCGATCTCCATCCAGTCGCTGGTCGCGTGGCGGCTGGCCTTGCGCGCCTTGACCGAGCCGGCGATGTGGATCGCGCCGGAGAACAGCAGCAGCTTCTCGGTCAGCGTGGTCTTGCCGGCGTCGGGGTGCGAAATGATCGCGAAGGTGCGGCGGCGGCGCACCTCGGGGGCGTGCGGCAGGGGGGTGAGGTCGGACATGGCGGGCAGCTCGCGCGGCGCGGCCCCGGGAGGGGCCGCCGCCGGAAAACCCGCGATTGTCGGCGAGGCGCCGCGCGGTCGCTGCCCCGCCGCGCCGGCCTAGTCGAACGCCGGCAGCACCGGGTCGCGCAGCGCGGCGCGGGCCTGGTCGAAATCGGGCAGCACGCCGCGCACGACCTCCCAGAAGCGCGGGCTGTGGTCCATGTGGCGCAGGTGGGCCAGCTCGTGGACGACGACATAGTCCAGCGTCGCCAGGCTGAAATGGATCAGCCGCCAGTTCAGGCGGATGGAGCCATCGGCGCTGGCGCTGCCCCAGCGGGTCTGGGCCGAACTGAGGGCCAGGCGCCGCACCTGCACGCCCAGGGTGGGCGCGTAATGGGCCAGGCGCTCCAGGAAGACGCGGCGGGCCTCCTTCATCAACCAGGCCTGCACGGCATCGCGCACCTGCACGGCATCGGCCTGCGGCGGCAGACCCAGCAGCAGGCGGCGACCGGGCGGGGTCTCGCCCGCGGCGGCCTCGCGCAGGGCCAGGCCGCGCTGCTTCGGGTCGAGCCGCAGCACCAGGGTCTCGCCGAGGTAGGGCAGGCAGGCGCCATCGATCCAGTCGATGCGGCCGGCGGCCAGGCGGCGCTGGCGCTCCCCCTGCTCGCCGAGCTTGCCCAGCAGCCAGCGGGCCTTGGCCTGGAGCGCGGCCTCGATGTCCCCGAGGCCGACCCAGCGCGGTGCGCGCACCGACAGGCCCTCGGCCGTGACGACCATGCCGATCGATCGACGCCGCACCCGGACCAGCTCGTAGCCGATGCTCAGGCCGCCGAGCACGATGGCGTGGCGGGCCCGCGGATGCACCAGCAGGGCATGGGCCGCGGGCACCGCCGCCTGCGCTGCGCCGCCCGCCTCGCCCAGACCGGGCAACTGCCGCTGAAGCTCGGCATGGTCGGCAGGGCCCGGGACGGCGGTCATGCGAACGAGTGTACGGGGGCCCTTCCCGCCCCCGCCTCGGGGGACTTCAGAGCAGGTTGAGCGGGATTTTCAGGTAGGCCACCCCATTGGCCTCGGCCGGCGGCAGGTGGCCGGCGCGCACATTGACCTGCACCGAAGGCAGCATCAGGGTCGGCATGGCCAGGGTGCGGTCGCGGGCACTGCGCATGGCCACGAAGCTGTCCTCGTCGATGCCCTCGCGGACATGGATGTTGGCCGCGCGCTGCTCGGCCACGGTGCTGATCCAGCAGGGCTCGCGCCCCCCGGGCGGCGGGTAGTCGTGGCAGAGGTGCAGGCGGGTGGCGGGCGGCAGGCTCAGCACCTTCTGGATCGAGCGGTAGAGCGTGCGCGCGTCGCCGCCGGGAAAGTCGCAGCGGGCCGTGCCGTAGTCGGGCATGAAGAGGGTGTCGCCGACGAAGGCGTCCTCGCCCACCAGGTAGCTCATGCAGGCCGGCGTGTGGCCGGGGGTGTGCAGGGCGCGGGCTTGAAGCTCGCCGAGGGCGAAGACCTCACCGTCGTCGAAGAGCTTGTCGAAGGCCAGGCCGTCGGTGTTCATGTCCTCGGCATGGAAGATGCCCTTGAAGACCCGCTGCACCTCGCGGATGTGGCGGCCGATCGCGATGCGGCCGCCAAGCCGGGCCTTCAACCACGGGGCCGCCGACAGATGGTCGGCATGGGCGTGGGTTTCGAGCAGCCAGTCCACCGTCAGGCCCTCGGACTGCACATGGGCCAGCACGCGCTCGGCGCTGGCCGTCGAGGTGCGGCCGGACTTGGGGTCGTAGTCCAGCACGCTGTCGACGATGGCGGCGCGCCGCGTGGCCGGGTCGCTGACGATGTGGGTGACGGTGTTCGTCGCCGGATCGAAGAAGGCGTGGATCGTGGCGTTCATGGCGGGCTCGGTTCGCGGGCAGGCCGGCCGCAGCGGCGCGGCGCGGGAGTGCATCTGAATATCAGTCATAAACAATATACCAAGTCTTGAACTATGATGCGCGCATGTCGACCGTGATCTCCGCCCCGGGAGGCCCGAGGACCGAGGCGCCCTTCGCGGCGCAGGCCGAGGCCGCCGCTGCGCTGCTGCGCGCGCTGGCCCACCCCGGCCGGCTCCAGCTGCTCTGCGCGCTGGTCGAGGGCGAACGCTGCGTCGGCGAGCTGGCCGGCTGCACCGGCCTGGCCCAGCCCTCGCTGTCGCAGCAACTTGGCGTGCTGCGGGCCGAGGGCCTGGTGGAGACCCGCCGCGACGGTCGCCACATCCACTACGCGATCGCGTCCGAGGCCGCCCGCGCGGTGCTGGACGCGCTGCACGCGCACTTCTGTCCCCCGTCCCACCGGCCCGCACGGCCCTTCCGCCCATGACCCTCGACTGGCAAGCCTTCACTCCCTGGACCGCCCTGGCCGGCGGCCTCCTGATCGGCCTGTCGGCCGTGCTGCTGGTGCTCGGCGCCGGCCGCATCGCCGGCATCGCGGGCCTGGTCGGCGGCGCGCTGCAGGCGGTGCTCTCGCCGGGCGCCGGCCTCGGTCCGGCCCTGAAGGCCCAGGCCCTGCGCCTGGCCTTTCTTGCCGGCCTGCTCGCCTCGCCCTGGCTCTGGCGGCTGGCGGCGCCGCTGCCGGCGACGGAGCAGGTCAGCGGCGGTCTGGGCCTGGTCCTTGCCGGCCTGCTGGTCGGCGTGGGCGTGCGCATGGGCAATGGCTGCACCAGCGGCCACGGGGTCTGCGGCCTGTCGCGCCTCTCGCTGCGTTCGCTGGCCAATGTGGCGGCCTTCATGGGCGCCGGCTTCGTCACCGTGTTCGTGCTGCGGCACGTCCTCTGAGCCCTTGGGGAGCCTTCGATGTCCCTCCTCATTTCGGCCCTGTCGGGCCTGATCTTCGGCCTGGGCCTGATCCTCTCGGGCATGGCCAACCCCAGCAAGGTGAGCGCCTTCCTCGACCTGGCCGGGGCCTGGGACCCGAGCCTTGCGCTGGTGATGGGCGGCGCGGTCGGTGTGGGCCTGATCGGCTTTGCGCGGGCCCGGCGTCGCCGCATCGCCTGGAGCGGCGATCCGATCGAGCTGCCGACGAACACGGTGATCGACGCGCGCCTGCTCGGCGGCGGCCTGCTGTTTGGCATCGGCTGGGGCCTGGGGGGCTACTGCCCGGGTCCGGCCCTGGTCGCGGCCGGCAGCGGCAGCGGCGAGGCCCTGCTCTTCGTCGGCGCGATGCTGGCCGGCATGGCCTTGCACGACCGGCTGATCGCCCGGCGCTGAGGCAGGGGCCGGTCCGGCACCGGCCCGCGCTAGATCGCCAGCGGATCGACGTCGATCGCCCAGCGCAGCACGCGCGGCTCGCGCAGGCCGTGGAGCTGCGGCAGCCAGGCGGCCAGCATCTGCTGCAGCGGCGCGCGGCGCGGGGCCTCGATCAGCATCTGGGCCCGCTCGACCTGGGCGACCCGCTGCACCGGGGTCGGCACCGGCGGAAAGCAGACCACGCCCGCCTCGGCCGCCGCCGCGGCGCCCAGCGTGGCGGCCGCAGCCAGCCAGGCCTGGGCCGCTTCCTGGGTGCGGGCCTCGGCGCGCAGCAGGGCCAGGTGGGTGGCCGGCGGCAGGCCGGCCTCGAAACGCTCGCGCCACTGCGCCTCGGCGAAGGCCGCAGCGTCATGACGGAGCAGGGCCTGGTAGAGCGGGTGCGCGGGATGCCAGGTCTGCACCCACATCTCGCTCTGGCCGGATTGGCTGGCCTCGCGGCCGGCCCGGCCGGCGGCCTGCATCAGCAGCGAAAACAGGCGCTCGGGCGCGCGGAAATCGCTGCTGAACAGGGCGGCATCGGGCTGCACGGCGGCCACCAGGGTGATGCGGCGGAAGTCGTGGCCCTTGGCGACCATCTGGGTGCCGACCAGCACGTCGATGTCGCCGGCATGCACCTGGGCAAGCTGGGCCTCGAGCGAACCGGCCGCGCGCGTGCTGTCGGCATCGATGCGGCCGATGCGGGCGCCGGGCAGGCGCTCGGCCAGCTCGTCGGCCAGGCGCTCGGTGCCGCGGCCCAGGGCATCCAGGTCGGCGTTGCCGCATTCGGGGCAGTGGCGTGGCACGCGTTCGGTGGCGCCGCAGTGGTGGCAGCGCAGGCTGCGGTCGCTCTTGTGGAAGACGCGCCAGGCGCTGCAGTGCGGACAGCCGCTCTTCCAGCCGCAGGCGGCGCAGTGCAGCACCGGCGCGTAGCCGCGACGGTTGAGCAGCACCAGGCTCTGCTCGCCACGCGCCAGGCGTTGCTGCAGGGCCTCCACCAGAGCCGGCGCGATCAGGCCGGCGGCGTGGTCCTCGCGCCGCAGTTGGCCCAGGTCGAGCAGGCGCACGCGCGGCAGCACGCCGCCGCCGATGCGGCTGGGCATGGCCAGGCGCTGGTAGCGGCCCGCGCCGCCCTCGGCCTGCGGCCGGGCGTTGTGCCAGCTTTCCAGCGAGGGCGTGGCCGAGGCCAGCAGCACCGCCGCCCGCTCCAGCCGGCCGCGCAGCACGGCGAGGTCGCGGGCCGAGTAGCGCGCGCCGTCCTGCTGCTTGTAGGAGGGGTCGTGTTCCTCGTCGATCACCAGCAGGCCCAGGCGGTCCAGCGGCGCAAAGATGGCCATGCGGGTGCCGAGCAGCAGGTCGACTTCGCCGCGCAGCACCTGCAGCCAGTGGCGCAGCCGCAGGGCGGGGCTCAGGCCGCTGTGCAGGCTGAGGATGCGGCGCGCCGGGAAGCGGGCCGCCACGCGGGCTTCGAGCTGCGGCGTCAGGTTGATCTCGGGCACCAGCATCAGCACCTGGCGGCCGCCGGCCAGCACGGTTTCGGCGGCGCGCAGGTAGACCTCGGTCTTGCCGCTGCCGGTCACGCCGTCGAGCAGGGTGACCGGCGGCTCGGCACCGGCCTGGCCGATGCGCTCCAGGCCCAGGGCGGCCAGCACGGCCGCCTGCTCGGGCGTCAGCGCCGGCCGCTCGGGTGCGGGGCCGGCAGCTGGCGGCGCGGCGGCCGCGGCGCGGTCCAGGCGGCGCAGGCGGCGGTCGAGCTGGATCGCATCGAGCTTGCGCAGCTCGGCCGGCAGCACGGCCAGGGCCAGTTCGCCCGCGCCGCGCTGGTAATAGCGAGCGGCGAAATCGACCAGCGCACGCCAGGCCGGCGGCAAGGGCGGCAGGCGGTCGAAAACGGCGGCGAGCGGGCGCAGGGCCCAGCCCTCGGCGGCCGGGGCCTCGGCCGGACGCAGGGCCGTCCAGGCGATGCCCAGCACCTCGCGCCGGCCCAGCGGCACCCGCAAGAGGGTGCCGGGAGCGACGGGCCGGTCGCAGACGTAGTCCAGCGGGCCGCTCAGGCCGCTGTGCTGGGGGGTCTCGACGAGCACGCCGAGCACGCCGGCGGCGACGGGTTCGCAGGGGTTCAGCGCATCCGACAAGGTCGACACCCTCTCAGCATGCCCGGCCAAGTGCTTGATTCACCGTGGATTTCCAGACTATCCACGGAGTCTGTGGATAACTTTGTGGGAAAACTGCGTGGACCCGCGCTAAGTGCTTGACGCACAAGGGGCGGGCTTACCCTGGTGCAAAGAGAGGCAGCGCCGTGATTTCTTTATGAATCAACAACTTGCACGTAGATCCGTGCGGCCGCCTGCTGCATTGCATCAGGGGTGCTAGGGGGTGCGGGCCGGCAGAATTTTGGGGATAAGTCAAGCCCCGCGGACGCGCTTCGGCCCGTCGCCCCCCGGACAGGCCGGCCCCTGGCTCAGGCGCGGGCCTGGATCGAGGCCTGGCGCACGGCGTCGAGCAGCACCGCCACCGACTCCGGCGGCGTGAACTGGTTGATGCCGTGGCCGAGGTTGAAGATGTGCCCGCCGTGGCGGCCGTCGGCCCGCTGGGGCCGGCCGAAGCTGGCGACCACGGCCTCGGCCTCGGCGCGGATGGCGGCCTCGTCGCCGAACAGCACCATCGGATCCAGATTGCCCTGGAGGGCGACGCGGTCGTCGATCCGGCGGCGCGCATCGGCCAGGGCCACCGTCCAGTCCAGGCCGACCACGTCGGCCCCGGTGTCGGCGATGGCCTCCAGCCACAGGCCGCCGCCCTTGGTGAAGACGATGTGCGGGATGCGGTGGCCGGCATGCTCCTTCTTGAGCCCGTCGAGCACGCGCTGGGTATAGGCCAGGCTGAAGCGGCGGAAGGCCGCATCGGAGAGTACGCCGCCCCAGCTGTCGAAGACCATCACCGCCTGGGCGCCGGCCTCGATCTGGGCATTCAGGTAGGCCGCCACCGCATCGGCGTTGACGGCCAGGATGCGGTGCATCAGGTCCGGGCGCTTGTACATCAGCGTCTTGACCTGGCGGTAGTCGTCGCTGCCGGCGCCCTCGACCATGTAGCAGGCCAGGGTCCAGGGGCTGCCGGAGAAGCCGATCAGGGGCACGCGGCCCACGCCCTGGGCATCGGCGAGCGCGCGGCGGATGCTGCTCACCGCGTCGAAGACGTAGCGCAGCTTGTCCAGGTCCGGCACCTCCAGCTTGGCGACCGCGGCCTCGTCGCGCACCGGGTGGGCGAAGCGCGGGCCTTCGCCCTGCGCGAAGCTCAGGCCCAGGCCCATGGCGTCGGGCACGGTCAGGATGTCGCTGAACAGGATGGCCGCATCGAGCGGGTAGCGGTCGAGCGGCTGGAGCGTGACCTCGGTGGCGTAGGCCGGGTTCGTGGCCAGGCCCATGAAGCTGCCGGCCTTGGCGCGCGTGGCGTTGTACTCCGGCAGGTAGCGACCGGCCTGGCGCATCAGCCAGACGGGGGTGCGGTCGGTGGGCAGGCGCAGGCAGGCGCGCAGGAAGCGGTCGTTGGCCAGGGACGGCAGGGCGGGTTCGTGCATCGGTGGATTGTCACCGGCGGGCGTCATGCCGCCCAGGGTGGGGCCCCGGCGGCGGCCGGGCGACTCAGCGGTCGATGTCCCGCACCAGCGCCTCGGCGGCCTCGGGGCTGAGCTGGAGCAGCTCGCCGAGGGCCGTCCAGTCGTCGGGCAGCGCGGCGTTGTCCCAGCCGGCGGTGCTGTGGCGGGCGATGCGCACGGCCAGGCTGACGCAGCGCACCTGCGGATCCCGGGCCTGGCGCTCGTCGGTCATGCGGCGCAGCAGCTCGGGCAGGCCCCAGGCACGCATCAAGGCCTGTTCGAGCGCGGTCAGCTCGATGCCGAGCAGGGCCTGCTGGGCGGAGGCCGAGCGCAGCGTCGGGTCGGCCGCCTGCCGTCGGGCCAGGGTGTCGGCCAGCTCGGGCCGGTGGCACCAGAGCAGCAGCTCGGCGAAATCGTGCAGCAGGGCGGCCGTCTGCAGCGCGGCGGCATCGCCATCCATGCGGTGCACAGCGAAGCCGAGCGCGAAGTTCGCGCTGCGGCGGGCCCGGCGCAGCACGGTGGCCAGGCCCTCGGGCGCGCCGGCAATGCCGCAGCGCGCCGGATCGACGGCCGCTTCGGCCAGCGGCAGTTCGCCCAGGCTGCGGAAGAAGGGGCCGATGCCCAGCAGCAGCAGCGCGGCGGTGACCGTCTCGGGCATGCCGCGACGATCCTCGCGCGCGGCCGGGGTGGCCAGACGGGCCGCGCTGGCGAAGATGCGCAGCGTCATCAGCGGATCCTGGGCGACCGCCTCGGCGATGCGGTGGGCATCGACATCGCCACGCTCGGCCTCGGCCTGGGCCAGCGCGTCCAGCGCGCGCTGGGTGCCGGCCAGCACCGGCACCGGCAGGTCGCAGAAGGCCTCGGTCCAGGCGGGCAGGGAGGCGGGGATGGGCAGCAGCAGCATGCCTCGCAGCCTGCCTGCAGCCGGCCGGCGGCAAGCCGCGAAGCAGCGCGACAAATGGATACGAATTTCGCCTTTAGGCGCTGCGCCCTGCGCCGAAGAAGGCGAGGTGCATCCCTTCCGCCCCCCCTTGCTGCTGCGTCGCCAGGCTGGCTTCACCCTGCTGGAGCTGATGATCGCGATGGTCGTCGTCGGCGTGCTCAGCCTGGTCGCCTACCCCAGCTATGCCGACCATGTGCGGCGCAGCCAGGTGCAGACCGCCTTCGCCCAGCTGGCCGATTTCCGCGTGAAGCTGGAGCAGTACTACCAGGACCACCGCAATTACGGCAGCGAGGCCTGCGTCGATGCCGACGACGCGCCCGCCTGGGCCGACTTCGCACCGCCCGGCGACGCGCTGTTCGACTTCAGCTGCACCCTGCTCGCGAGCGGCCAGGCCTATCGCCTGCAGGCCAGCGGCCGCAGCGGCACGGCCGCCGCCGGCCACCAGTACCGGGTCGACCAGGACGACCGGCGCAGCACCCTGCGCTTCCGGGGCACCGAGGTCGACAAGGCCTGCTGGCTGTGGAAGGGCGGCGAATGCTGAGACGCAGCCGCCGCCTGCGTGGCCTGACGCTGATCGAGCTGGCCATCACCCTGGCCATCTTCGGCATGACGATGCTGACCGTGCTGCCGAATGCGGCCGACTGGCTGCGCAGCACCCAGGTCCGGCACGCCGGCCACACCCTGCAGCGCGCGCTGGAGCGGGCCCGCAGCGAGGCCCTGCGCCTGAATGCGCCGGTGCGCTTCACGCTGGTCCGCGGCGACGACCCACGCCGGCTGGATGCCAGCTGCGTGGCCGCGGCCGACGGCGGCGGCTGGGTGATCTCGCGCGACGCACCCGACGGCGCCTGCGGGGCCGCGCCGTCGACGCAGGCCGGACCGCGCCTGATCCTGGCCGAGGCCGCGGGCGCGGGCCACGACCGCGTCCGCGTCGCCGGCGAGGACGCCAGCGGCGCAGCGGCCAGCAGCCTGCGTTTCAACGGCTTCGGCCGGGTCGAGGACGAAGACGGGCTGCGCCGCATCGCCCTGACGCTGGATGGCACGCGCAGCCTGCGGCTCGACATCTCGCGCCACGGCGCGGTGCGCCTGTGCGAGCCGGCGGTGCGCGATGCCGACGATCCGCGCGTCTGCCGTTGAGGTGCAGCATGCCGCTCGCCCGCTTCCCCAGGCCCCAGCGCGGCACCAGCCTGGTCGAGATCCTGGTCGCGCTGCTGATCTTCTCGGTGGGCCTGCTCGGCCTGGTCGGCCTGCAGGGCCAGATGCTTCGGGCGCAGAGCGCCATCGGCCTGCGCGGCGAGGCGGTGCACCTGGGCGGCCAGCTCATCGGCCGGCTCTGGACCGAATCGCCCGAGCAGCTCGCCCGCTACAACACCGAGGGCGGCGCCTGTGCCGCCCATCCGCCCTGTGCCGCCTGGCTCGCCCAGGTGGCCGAGCGCCTGCCGCAGGGCGAGGCCGAAGTCCAGGTGCTGCGCGATGCCGGCACCCTGGCCGACGGACTGTCGCTGCGCATCCACTGGCAGCCGCCGGGCGAGGGCCGGCACACCGAGGCCCAGCAGGCCGCGATCCGCCGCAACTGAGGGCCCCGCGATGACGATGTCCCGCCCCGCGCCCGCCGGTCTCGGCCCGCCGCCCGCACGGCATGCCCGCGGCTTCACCCTGGTCGAACTGCTGGTCGCCCTGGCGGTCGGCCTGATCACCACCCTGGCCATCGCGCAGAGCCTGATCGCCGCGCAAGGCCAGCAGATGCGGACCACGCGCGGCAGCGATGCCCAGGTCAATGGCGCGCTGGCGCTGTACGAGCTGCAGCGGGCCGTCCAGTCGGCGGGCTACGGCCTGATCAGCCAGACCGAGGGCCTGGGCTGCCCCATCCGTGCCCGCCATGCCGACGCCGCCGAGGCCCAGGACTGGCTGCTGACGCCGGTGCTGATCACCCCCGGGGCCGACGGCGCGCCCGACCGGCTGCGGGTGATGAGCAGCGACAACGGCCGCTATGCGGTGCCGATCAAGGTCGCCATCGACCATCCGCGCACAGCGGCCAATTTCTTCGTCGACACCACCCTGGGCGTGGCGCCGGGCGACCTGATGGTCGCCCTGCCCCTGCCCTGGGACGAGTCGCACTGGTGCAGCGTGTTCAACGTCACCCAGACCGGCGGCGCGGGCAGCAGCCAGCTCATCCACAACCCGGGCAGCGACGGCCCCTGGAACCAGGCCGGCGGCCAGACCATCTTCCCGGAGGACGGCTACCCGGCCTTCGCCGCCGGCAGCCCGCCGCGCGGCACCCTGCTGCTGAACCTGGGGCGGCTGCTGCTGCGCGACTACGCGATCGACGCCGGCCAGGCCCTGGTGCTGAGCGAACTGGACAGTGCACGCGGCGCGAACGCCGAAACCGGCGAGCTCTTCCCGCACATCGTCCAGCTCCAGGCCCTGTACGCGAAGGACAGCGACGGCGACGGCGCGGTCGACCGCTACGACGATGTGCAGCCCACCGATGCCGCCGGCTGGGCCCAGGTGCTGGGCCTGCGCCTGGCGGTGGTCGCGCGCAGCGCGCAAGCCGAGCGCGAGGCCGTGACCCTCGATTCGCCCAGCTGGCGCCTGGGCCGCGGCGTGAGCGTGCCGGGCTCCAGCGCCTGCGGCGACGACCGCTGCCTGCCGCTGCGGCTGGACATCCTGCCCGAGGGCTGGCAGCACTACCGCTACAGCGTCTTCGAGACGCTGGTCCCGCTGCGCAACCGGATCTGGCACGCATGAAGCCCGCGGCCCGAGCCCCTCGCACGCCACGCGCGCCGGCGGCACGCGGCATGGTGCTGATCCTCGCGCTGCTGGCCCTGGTCGGCCTGGCCCTGTCGGCCGTGGTGCTGGTGCGGGCGGTGGATGCCGGCGGGCACATCGTCGGCAACCTCGGCTTCCGCCAGCAGGCCACGTCCGCGGCGGACCCGATGGCCGAGGAAGCGCTGGCCTGGCTGGTCGCGACGCAGGCCGGCGACCTCGGCGCGCTGCAGACCAGCCAACCGGCTGCCGGCTACTACGCCAGCAGCCTGGACGACCTCGACCCGACCGGCAGCCGGCCCGGGGCCCTGGCCCGGGTGGACTGGGACGGCGACGACTGCGGCGGCGCGCCCGTCACCTGCCTGCCCGCCCGCGCCGCCACGCCGGTGGGGCCGCACACCGGGCAATGGGTCATCACCCGCCTGTGCCGCATCGAAGGCGAACCCCAGCCCAGCAGCACGCAGACCTGCGCCAGTGCGGTCGGCAACCTGGAGGCCGAGGTCTGCAAGGGCCGGCTCGACTACGAGACCCTGGGCTCAGCCGGCCGGGACCAGGGCGGCATGGTGCGCGGCTGCGGGCTGGCGCCGCTGTCGCCCTACTACCGGATCATCGTGCGCAGCGTCGGCGGACGCGGCACGGTGAGCTACACCGAGACCATCGTCTCGCTGTCCTGAGACGGCGGACGCGCTGCCGAAGGCCGACCATGCGCCCCACCCTCCGTCCGCCCGGCCTCGCGCGACGGGCCGCCGCCAGCCTGCTGCTGGCGGCGCCCCTGCTGCTGCAGGCCGCACCCGCCGACCTGGCCGATGTGCCGCTGGCCACTTCGCCGAGCGCGGCGATCCGGCCGAACCTGCTGTTCATCCTGGACGACTCGGGCAGCATGAGCTGGGACTTCACGCCCGACGCGAGCTATGTCCACAAGTACAGCGACAACAACACCGCGCTGTCAGGCCTGAGCGTGCTGGACCGCACCCTCAGCTCGCTGTGCCACGGCGTGGCCTCGGTCAACCGCAGCGCCTACAACCCGGCGCTGCGCTACCTGCCGCCGCTGCGGGCCGACGGCAGCAGCTTCCCGAATGCGAGCTTCAGCGATGCCTGGGAGGACGGCTATGTCGGCGGCAGCAGCGCACGCCGCAACCTGAACAGCCTGTCGACGATCGGCGGCACGACGGCCGGACGACGGCTGATCCCGCCCGAGACCTGGGTGAGCGGCAGCCGCACGACGGTCAACAGCACGAACTACCGCTTCTTCTATTACGCGGTGCCGAACACCACGCCGCTGCGCTGCGACCGCAGCGTGGTCAGCGGCAGCACGGCCTACACGCCGACGCGCTTCACCATCGTGCTGGATGCCGGCTCGATCAGCGCACCGGCCGGCGTCGACGCGAAGACCAACTACGCGAACTGGTTCAGCTACTACCGCACCCGCACGCTGACGATGCGCGGCGGGGCCGGCCGGGCCTTCGCGCAGCTCGACGGCGCGCGCTTTCGCGTCGGCTTCAGCTCGATCAACACCACGCTGAGCAACGACGGCGATCGCTTCCTGAGCGTGCGCAACTTCGATGACAGCACCCAGCGCGAAGCCTTCTTCGCCCGCCTCTACGGCCTGGAGCCGAGCGGCGGCACGCCGCTGCGCACCGCGCTGTCGCGCGCCGGCCGCTACTTTGCGAACAAGCTGCCGGGACAGAGCGACCCGGTGCAGTACTCCTGCCAGCGCAACCTGGCCATCCTGACCTCCGACGGCGTCTGGAACGAGAGCGCGACGCCGGTCGACGTGAATGGCAACGCGATCGGCAACAGCGACGGCCCGGGCAGCGGCGAGACCCGGCCGCAGCTGGACGACGCACGCAGCAGCGGCACGGCCATCGGGGGCAGCGGGGCGTCGAACACCCTGGCCGACGTCGCGCAGTGGTACTGGAAGAACGACCTGCGCAGCAGCAGCCTCGGCAACTGCAGCGGGGCGATCAGCGGGCAGAACGTCTGCACCGACAACGTCCCGCCGATCGCCCGCGACCCGCAGACCGCCCAGCACATGAACACCGTCACCCTGGGCCTGGGTCTGGCCGGCAACCTGAACTACGTGCCGGACTACGAGACCCAGACCAGCGGCGACTTCTTCAGCCTGGTCAATGGCAGCCGGGCCTGGCCCCACCCCCTGGCCGGCACGACGGCCGCGCAGGAGCTGGCGCGGGTCGACGACCTCTGGCATGCCGCCGTGAACGGCCGCGGCAAGTTCTACAGCGCCAGGGACCCCGAGGAGCTCAGCAGCGGCCTGCGCGAGGCCCTGGACGCCGTCGGCGCCACGCTGGGTGCGGGCTCGGCCGCAGCCACCAGCAATCTGCAGCCGGTGGCCGGCGACAACCACGCCTATGTGGCGAGCTACGAGACCGTCTACTGGAACGGCGAGCTGAGCAAGCGCACGGTGAACCCGACGACCGGCGCGGTCAGCAGCAGCGTGCTGTGGTCGGCCAAGGCGCAGCTGCTGAGCCAGGTGGGGGTGAACAGCGACAGCCGGCAGATCCTCTATTTCGCGCCGGCCGAGGCGAACCGGCTCAAGGCCTTCACCCACGCCAACCTGCTGGCCGACGGCCTGCTGCTGACGAACAAGCTCGGCCCGCTCTGCCCGGATGCCAGCGGCACCCTGCTGCTGAGCCAGTGCGCAAGCCTGGACAGCGCCGGCAAGGCGGCGGCGGGCGGGGCCAATCTGATCGGCTTCCTGCGCGGCCAGAGCGGCTTCGAGATGAACAGCGCGAACGCGCTGCGGGTGTTCCGCGAGCGCCACAACACCCGCGAGCGCAATGTGCTGGGCGACATCGTCAACGGCAAGCCGGTCTTCGTGCGCAGGCCCTCGGCGCCCTACCCCGAGGCGAGCTACCGCGCCTTCGCCACGGCGCAGGCCAGCCGTGCGGCCAGCGTCTACGTGGCGGCCAACGACGGCATGCTGCACGCCTTCGATGCCGAGACCGGCCTGGAGCGATGGGCCTACGTGCCGCGCGCGGTGATGCCGCGCCTGCACCAGCTGGCCGATGCCGACTACGCGAACCGGCACCAGTTCTTCGTCGACGGCTCGCCGGTGGTGGCCGACGTGCAGGACGGCAGCAGCTGGCGCACCGTGCTCATCGGCGGCCTGAACCTGGGCGGCGGCAGCTATTACGCGATCGACGTGAGCGACCCGGCCAACCCGCGCGGCCTCTGGGAGTTCAGCCATGCCAACCTGGGCCGCAGCGCCGGCAACCCGGTGGTCGGCAAGCTGCGCGACGGGCGCTGGGTGGTCGTGGTCTCCTCCGGCTACAACAACCATGTCACGGGCGATGGCGGCGGCCATCTCTTCGTGATCGACGCGCTCAGCGGCGCCCTGATCCGCAGCGTGCCGACCGGCGCCGGCGACACCGTCACGCCCAGCAACCTCGGCAAGCTCAATGCCTGGGTCGACAGCACGGCCGACAACACCCTGCAGCGCGTCTACGGCGGCGACATGCTGGGCAATCTGTGGCGCTTCGACCTGGACGACCGTCTGGCCCCGGCCGGCTACGAAGCCCTGCGCCTGGGCCAGGCCCGCGCGCCGGACGGCAGCGTGCAGCCCATCACCACGCGCCCCGAGCTGCTGGAACTCAGCCAGGCGGGAAGCCGCCATGCGGTGGTGGTGTTCGGCACCGGGCGCTACCTCGGCAGCAGCGACATCGGCGACACCACGCTGCAGAGCGTCTACGCGATCAAGGACCCGCTGGGCAGCAGCGGCTGGGGCAATCTGCGGACGCGCAGCGACCTGGTCGCCCAGACCCTGGGCAGCACGGTGGTGGCCGGCCGCAGCCTGCGCACACTGCCGAACCCGCAGCCGGTGAACTGGGCCAGCCACATGGGCTGGCGGGTGGACCTGGCGCTTTCGACGGGCGAACGCATCGACGTCGACATGCAGCTCGTCGCCAACCTGCTGACCTTCGCGAGCAATGTGCCCGAAACCAATGCCTGCGTGACCGGCGGCACCTCCTGGCTCTATTACCTGGACGTGCGCAGCGGCAGCGTGCTGCCGGGCTCGCCCAACCGCATGGCCGGGCAGTTCCTGGGCAATGCGCTGACGGCCGGCATCACGACCATCGTCAGCACCAGTGGCGCGACCAAGACCATCGTGGTCTCGCGCAAGGGCGACATCACGACCACGGACGACCCGGGCCAGGGGGGCAGCGGCGTGGCCCGCCGCATCGCCTGGCGCGAGCTGGCGCGCTGAGCCCCGCGGCGAGCCGGGCTACTGGAAGGCGACCTCGTCGAAGCTGCGCAGCTTGCGGCTGTGCAGGCTGGCACTGCCGGCTGCGCGCAGGCGCTCGACCGCGCGCAGGCCGATCTGCAGATGCTGCTGCACCCGCTGGCGATAGAAGACATCGGCCATGCCGGGCAGCTTCAGCTCGCCGTGCAGCGGCTTGTCGCTGACGCACAGCAAGGTGCCGTAGGGCACGCGGAAGCGGAAGCCGTTGGCGGCGATGGTCGCGCTTTCCATGTCCAGCGCGATCGCGCGGCTCTGGCTGAAGCGTCGCTCGGGGCCGGGATGCGGCAGCAGCTCCCAGTTGCGGTTGTCGGTGCTGGCCACGGTGCCGGTGCGCATGAGCTGCTTGAGGGCAGGACCCTGCATGCGGGTGACCTCGGCCACCGCGCCCTCGAGGGCCTGCTGCACCTCGGCCAGGGGCGGGATGGGCACCCACAGCGGCAGGTCCTCGTCGAGCACATGGTCCTCGCGCACATAGCCGTGGGCCAGCACGTAGTCGCCGAGCTGCTGGGTGGTGCGCAGGCCGGCACAGTGCCCCAGCATCAGCCAGGCATGCGGGCGCAGCACGGCGACATGGTCGGTGATGGTCTTCGCATTGGACGGGCCGACCCCGATGTTGACCAGGGTGATGCCGCTCCGATCGGAGCGCATCAAATGGAAGGCGGGCATCTGCGGCAGCCGCGGCGGGGCCTGGCCCAGGAAGTCGGCCGGCTGCAGCGTCAGGCCGCGGCGGCGGTGCAGCACATTGCCGGGCTCGACGAAGGCGACGAAGTCATCGGCCTGGCCGGGCGCCAGGCCCAGGCGCTCGGTCAGCTCGGCCTCGGCCTCGCCGACCGGGCTGTCCATCAGCGCACGCCCCAGGCGGACGAACTCGTCCACATAGAAGGCGTAGTTCGTGAACAGCACGAAGTTCTGGAAGTGCTCGGGCAGCGTGCCGGTGTAATGCCGCAGGCGATGCAGGGAATAGTCGATGCGCGGCGCCGTGAACAGGGCCAGCGGCCGTGGCGCCCCGGGCGCCGGCTCGTGGCTGCCGTTGGCGATGCCGTCGTCCATGGCCGCAAGGTCGGGCAGGTCGAAGACATCGCGCAGGCGGGCACGGCGCAGGGGATCGAGCGTGCCCTCCAGATGCGCCTGCTCGGGCAGGGCGAAGTGGATGGGCATGGGCTCCCTGCCCGGGCCGATCTGCAGGCCACTGCGGCGCAGCTCGCCGTGGTGACGCAGCAGCAGCTCGAACTGCCGCCGCAGGTAGGGACCGAAGAGCTCGGGCCGGGTCAGGCTGGTTTCGTAGACACCCGGGCCGGCCAGGAAGCCATGGCTGAAGCGGGCCTCGGCCTCGTTCAGGGCCGACTGCACCTGCACCCGCACGGCGGGGTAGCAGGCACGCACCCGGCCGGGCGGGTCGCGGCCCTCCAGGTAGGCGCGCAGCGCAGCCCGCAAGCGCTCGACCGCCTGCTGGTAGAGGCGCTGAACGGCAGCCAGGGCCGCCTCGGGGTCGTCGTGGGTCTCCCAGCCGGGTTCGGCCGGAGCAGGCAAGAAGGGGGCCTCGGCGGAGCCGGCAGCCTGGGCAGGATCGTCCATGCCCGCAGCGTAGCGCGTCGGCGCGACGCGCCCGTGCACCTCACTCCATGCGGATGAAGCAGCCTTCCTTGGCCTTCTTGACGGCCGTGCGGTACTTGCGCACCTCGACCTGCACCGATTCCACCTCGCGCAGGTAGGCGCCGCGTTCGCCGCCGATCGTGCTGGCGTTGGAGGCGGTGCTCAGCTCGACATAGTCCTCGTGCTTGATCTGGCGGGCCAGGGCGTCGACCGCGCAGGAGCACTTGTTGAGCATCTCGAAGGAGGGGCCCGGGTGTTCGCGCAAGCAGGTCTGCACGAAGAGGACGCGGTCGATGGTCGGGTAGTCGTTGGGGCTGGCAGCCGTCTGGGCACGCAGCGCAGGACTGGCGGCGAGCGCAAGGCCCAGGGACAGGGAGGTCAGCAGCAGGCGGGGCATCGTCGGGCCTCTAGCGGGGAGCTCAAGGGGCCGCCGAGGGCTGAAGCGTCAGACGCTCCACGGACTCGGGCGGCGCCCCAGGGGTGGCACCGGGCAGGGTGGTGCGGATCTCCAGCACCTCGCCCGGCACCTGCGGGGACAGCAGGAAGACGTACTCGGTCTGCGCAAGCCGCTCGTAGCGCGGCCGGTTCGGATCGAGCAGGAAGGGTTGCACGCGAACCTCGCTGCCCGCGACCTGCTGCCCGCCGAAGCGGAAGCTGCGCGGCGTGACGGTGGCCTGGTCCACCAGGGCCAGGCGGATGCGCTTGCGGAAGTGGTTGGCCGAGCCCTTGGTCTGCTCGTTCAGCCGCCGGACTTCGCGCTCCAGGAAGAACAGCACGATGGGGTTGCCGCGGGCCTGCTCGATCAGCGGCAGCTGCAGCTTGCGCGGGCCGCTGAGGAAGGCCGCCCGCACATCGCAGCAGGCGCCAGCACTGTCGGGCAGCAGCTCGAGCACGGCCTGGTCGTCGACAGGCTCCTTCACCGCGCTGCCTTCGTGGCGATACAGGTACACGAGGCGCTGAGGCGGCTTCATCGCCGCCAGCGGGGTCTGCATGAAGACGAGGCGCTCGGCCTCGGAGGGCTCGGGCGAGGCCGCCGGCTGCGATTCGGGCTGAACCGGGGTCTGGGCGGCCAGCGGGAGCGCGGCAGCGCCCAGAACCAGGGCCAGCCAGCAGGCGAAGGGGCGAAGCGAAAGGTTCAACGCGGCTCCAGGGAATCGGACAGCTGCCGGGCAGCTTGGGGGTCGAGCTGGCTGAGCACCGTCAAGGCCTCGCGCGCCTTGCCTTGCCGACCCGAGCGCTGGTAGAGCAGCCCCAGATCCAGCCAGGCACGGGCATGACGGGGGTCGAGGTTGAGGGCACGGCTGTAGGCCTGTTCAGCCGCCTCGATGCGGCCCAGGGCCGTCAAGGCCAGGCCGCGCGCATGGGGGGCCTCGCTGTCCATCGGGTCCTCGGCCTCCCAGCGTTCGGCCAGCTGGGCCAGCTCGTCCCAGGCCTGGCCCTGCACGAGGGCGGCCGCGCGCAGGAAATGCGGCTGCTCGGGCGGACCGAGTTCCCAGAAGCAGAGTCCGGGGACCGGCTCGATCGGGCGCTCGGCCCCCTCGGCCGCAAGCAGTTCCTTGACCCACTCGACCGGGGTCGCGTAGTAGTGACGCTCGCCGCCGCGGAGCCGGAACGTCAGCACGCCGATGAGGCGCCCCTGCTCGTCGAACATGCCACCGCCACTCGCCCCGGAGCTGAACCAGTTGGTCGACTGGACGACGCGGCTGCCCGCCAGGCGGTGCAGGCCGGCCACTTCGCCTTCGCTGTACTGGATGCCGAGCCCGCCGGTGTAGCCGATGGCCATCACGGTCTGCTTGCGCGACAGGGCCTCGGTGCGCCCCAGCACCACGGGCTCGCCTTCGAGCGTCGGCACGCGCAGCATGCAGAGGTCGCGGTAGATGTCGCTGCGCTGGGTTCGCGCATAGGTTCGCAGACCGTTCTTCAGCACGGCGATGCGCGAGGCCTTGCGGGTGACGTGGCAGTTGGTGACCACCAGGCCGGGGGCAACGATCACCCCGGAGCCCAGGCCGTAGCCGCCTTCGGCCGAGATGGCCTCGATCTTCACGACCGAATTGCCCACCTCGAGCTTGAGTTCCTGGCTGAAGCCAGCCCGGGCGGGGCCTGCAAGCAGCAGGCCGAACACCAGCCCCATCGTCAGGGCCCGCAAGGCGCAGACCCCGTACTCGCGCAGCATGCTGCGGGCGGATTCGAACAACATCGGCGCCTCTCCCGACAGAAGGATCTGCGGCTCAGCGACCCGATCCTTCCGCGGTCGACTCGATGGGCAGCAGCGGAACGTTGTATTCACGCAGGATAGTCTCGATGTCTTGCCGGCTGTCCGCGATCAACTTCTCGACCTGCTGCTTCCAGGCCCGCTCGCCATGGCGCACGCCCATCGCGATCTCGAAGTCGAACTTGATGTTCTTCTCCGAACGCATCGGCACCAGGCTGAGCTCGGGCGACTTGACCCGCTTGGCGAAGAAACCTGCGATCGGGCCCCAGACGATGGCGACATCGATCTTGCCGCTGGCCAGGTCCTGCTCGATGATTTCGCCCGGGTACTGATCCGGCCGCGGACTCATGATGGGATAGGGCACACCCTGCTCGAGCAGCTGGTGACGCGCCAACCAGTCCGAAGCTGGGGAGCGGTCGTAGATGCCGATGCGGAGCTTCTTCAGCACCGCCGGATCGAGCTTGAGGAAGTCCTCTTGCGAGGCCACACCGTCCAGGCCACGCCCCCTGGGGAAGACCATGGCATAGGTCGAGCGGTAATAGGGTTTCGTCGCCGAAACCTGGTCGAAACCCGCAGGCACGCCCATCACCAGATCGCAGCGGTAGTCCTCGCCCGGCAGCTTGTAGCGCAGCGTGTTGCGGATGAAGGCCAGGCGCTGCGGGAAGGAGTAGTAGCTCACCGGCAGACCGAGAGCCCGGCCGAAGACCTCGGCAATGCGGTTCTCGATCCCGGCCCCGTCCGTGTTGGAGAAGGGCAGGTTGTTCGGGTCCTGACAGACCCGCAGGGCCTGGCGCTCGGGGGCATCCTGCGCGGCAGCCGGCAGGGCGATCACCGCGGCAAGCACGAGGCCCAGGCACCGCATGGAGGAGGACAGGCCCCGCTTGCCGCGGCCCGGGACCGCACTCACCACGGGGCCGCAGCTCATTCGATGCCCGTCACGCGAGCCGTCTTGATCGCGCCATCCGAACGCCCCTTCAGGTAGGCGTAGATGTCATCGATGTTCTTGGTCACCACCGGCGCGTCCTTGTGCGGGGGCATGCCGCGCTCGATCCGGCCGTCCAGCACGACCTTCACGAAATCGTCCTTGCTCAGCACCTTGAGCCGTTCGACCAGCGAGGGGCCGGCGAGGCCTTCCTGGTTCGCGCCGTGACAGGCTGCGCAGTTGGCCTGGCGCCAGGACCGGAAGCCATTGAGGGTCTTCGCGTCGACCTTGGTGCCGTCGACCACCGTGTACAGCGGGGTCTTGACCTCTTGGGCCATGACCGCGGGGGCGGCAAGGGCAACGACGATGGCGGCGGTGAGGGTGCGGAGGATCATGATCAGGGGTTTTCAGAAACAAGGGGATGACACCCGTCAGAGTGCCATCCCCGGGGCCGGTTCCTGGGCCACTCACGTGGCCCGGGAAATCACTGACCCGACAGTCGGCCTGCAGCCGATCAGTTGGGCAGCGCGAAGATGGTCAGCGAGCCACCGAGGTCGGTGTACTGACCCAGCTCCTTGTAGCCACCCACGGCGCCCAGGCCATCGGTGTCCTTCTCGAGACCCGCGGCCATGCCGATGCCGGCCCAGCCACCGATGCCCGAGAACACGCCCATGTACTGCTTGCCCTTGTGCTCGTAGGTGAACACGTTGCCGATGATTCCGGACGGCGTGCGGAACTTGTAGAGCTCCTTCGTGATGTCCTTGGCGTCAACGCACTTGAAGAAGCCTTCCAGGGTGCCGTAGCAGGACAGGCCGCCGGCGGTGTTCAGCGCGCCCGACCACACCGAGAACTTCTCCGGCTTGGACTGGACGATCTTGCCCTTGCCCGCGTCCCAGGCGATGTAGTTGCCCATGCCGCCATGGCTGCCCGGGGCCGGGAACATCGACAGGGTGGCACCGACGTACGGCTGGCCAGCCACGTACTCGACCTTGAACGGCTCGTAGTCCATGCAGACGTGGTTGGTCGGCACGTAGAACAGCTTGGTGTTCGGGTCGAACGAAGCGGGCTGCTGGTCCTTCGAGCCCAGGGCCGCCGGGCAAACGCCCTTGGTGTTGACGTCGGGACCGTTCTGGGCGGTCGAGTACTTCGACACGACCTGCGGACGGCCGGTCTTCATGTCGACGTGGGTGGCCCAGTTAACCTTCGGGTCGTACTTCTCGGCCACCAGCAGCGCGCCGTTGGTGCGATCCAGGGTGTACGCGAAGCCGTTGCGGTCGAAGTGCACCAGCGCCTTGGTCGGCTTGCCCTTGACGTCGATGTCCGCCAGGATCATCTCGTTGATGCCGTCGAAGTCCCACTCGTCGAACGGCGTCATCTGGTAGACCCAGTTGACCTTGCCGGTGTCGACGTCACGCGACCAGATCGACATCGACCACTTGTTGTCGCCCGGGCGCTGCGACGGGTTCCAGGTCGAGGGGTTGCCGGTGCCGTAGTAGACCGAGTTGGTGGCCTTGTCGTAGCTGTACCAGCCCCAGGTCGTGCCGCCACCGATCTTCCACTGGTCGCCCTGCCAGGTCTTCAGCGAGGAATCCTTGCCGACCGGCTGCACCTTGCCGTCGATCCAGGTGGTGGTCTTGTTCGGGTCGATCAGCATTTCGGCGTCGGGGCCGGTGCTGTAGCCCTTCCACACTTGCTTGCCGGTGTTGATGTCGTAGGCCGCGAGGTAGCCACGGACACCCCACTCACCGCCGGAGATGCCGGTGATGACCTTGTCCTTGAAGACGTGCGGGGCGTTGGTGTTGACGGCGCCGAGCTTCGGATCACCGTTCTTGGCGGTCCACAGCACCTTGCCGGTCTTGGCGTCCATCGCGACCAGGTTCGAGTCGGCTTGCTGCAGGAAGATCTTGCCTTCCGCGTAGGCCAGGCCACGGTTCACCGTGTCGCAGCACATCTGCGGGATGACCGCCGGATCCTGCTTCGGCTCGTGCTTCCACACGATCTTCTGGGTGTCCAGGTTGATCGCGAACACCTTGTTGGGGAAGGGCGAGTGCAGATACATCATGCCGTCGACCACCAGCGGCGAGCCTTCGTGGCCGCGCAGCACGCCGGTGGAGAAGGTCCATGCCACCTGCAGCTTGCCGACGTTGCTGGTGTTGATCTGGTTCAGCTTGCTGTAGCGCTGGTTGAACATGTCACCAGCTTGGGCCGCCCAGTTCTTCGGATTGGCGATCTTGCTTTCGAGATCGGCGTTCGCGGACGCCACCACAGGCAGAGCGAGCGCGGCAGCGCTCAGCGAGCGCAGCATGAACTTTTGGGTCTTCATCGATGTCTCCGTAGTTGATCGGACTGACTGTTGCCTAGCACTCTCTCCGGCCGCCACACCGCAGCACACGTTCCCTCATGACCGAGGCGTTTTGACCGGAATCGCTGAGTGCATCGCCCCGTGGGACGTGCTTCAGCGCCCGGGATTTGTACCTCCGCGGTGCAGGGCGACAAATCGGGTAAACGCCATGCCGCAAAACCCAAGCGGGGCCGTTTGTCAAGCCCCTGTCGGATGAATTTGCGTCGAATGCGGAACACCGGGCACACAGAGTGATTCACCCCCGTGTCAGTCCCTCCCGCAAGGCGACTGAACACTGCGTCACACCCGGGAATTCGACCCGATGTGCACGTCCTCGCGACCGCGCACCGTTCGACAAGACCCCCAGGGCTGTCGATCAGCTGTTCGCCACCGCGACCCCGCCTCGACCCCCCCCGGACTTTCCCGAGCCGAAGCTTGCGCCCGGGCGGCCCGGCGCGGTCTGCAAGGGGTACGGCTCTTGCAGACCCACCGCACCGAACCGCCCTGCCCTGCGTCCCGTGACCGCTCCTGAACCGACCGCCACCCCTGCTGCACGCCGCGTCGAGGCGCAGGCCGCGGCCGGGCTGCGCGTGCTGCTGGTCGACGATGGCGCGCACCGCGTCGGGCTGATCCAGGCGGAGCTGGCGCGCCAGGGGTGCGAAGTGGTCGGCGTGCTCGATGCGGCGACCCTCGTGCACGACTGCGTATCGCGGCTCAAGCCCGATGTGGTGATCGTCGACAGCGAGTCCCCCACCCGCGACACGCTGGAACACCTGGCGACGCTTTCGGCGCGCAACCCGCGGCCGGTGGTGGTGTTCTCCGAGGATGCGGCCACCGACACCATGCGCGCGGCGATCAAGGCCGGCGTCAGCGCCTATGTGGTGGCGGGCCTGCAGGCCGAACGCCTGGCGCCGGTGCTGCAGGTTGCGATCGCGCGCTACGAACAGGACGCCGCGCTGCGCGCCCAGCTCGACGAGGCGCAGAGCCAGCTGGCCCACCGCAAGCTCATCGAGCGAGCCAAGGGCGTGCTGATGGAGACCCACGGATTCGACGAGGACGAGGCCCACCGCCGCCTGCGCCGCCTGGCCATGGACCGCGGCATGAAGCTGCATGAGGCGGCGGAACGGGTGATCGACGCGCAGAGCTGGCTGCGGCCGGCCTGAACGCCACGGGACGGTGCGCAGGCACCAGCGCGAGGCCTGCGCCCGCTTTCCCTGCACCGTCAGCGGGCCGAAAGGCCGCATCCGGCCCGGAGAACCGGGGGTTTGGGCTGGCACGGTCCTCGCAAGAGTCTCTTTGCAGCGGCCGCAATGGCGTGGCCGCTGCACCCCAAAGTTCGGACAAAGGCGTCCGGTTGTCGTTGAAGCGCGCAGCGCTTCGATGCAGCCGCGACGCCTTTTTTGTTTTCTTGGTCTTCAACAGGTGCAGTGATGACGTCCACCCAGCGCGAGGGTCTCATGAGCGAACAACGACGCGACTTCATCAAGGGCTCGGCCGCCGTTGCGGCCCTGGGCGCCGCGGGCGTGGCCCCGGGGGCCTGGGCCGCCGGCTCGGACAAGCCCGAGAAGGAGGAAGTGCGCATCGGCTTCATCCCGCTGACCGACTGCGCCAGCGTGGTCATGGCCTCGGTGCTGGGCTTCGACAAGAAGTACGGCGTCAAGATCATCCCGAGCAAGGAAGCCTCCTGGGCCGGCGTGCGCGACAAGCTCGTCAACGGCGAGCTCGACATGGCCCATGTGCTCTACGGCCTGGTCTACGGCGTGCACCTCGGCATCGGCGGCCCCAAGAAGGACATGGCCGTGCTGATGAACCTCAACCACAACGGCCAGGCCCTGACGCTGTCCAAGGCCCTGGCCGACAAGGGCGCGGTCGACGTGGCCTCGCTGGCCAAGGTGATGGCGGCGGACAAGCGCGAATACACCTTCGCACAGACCTTCCCGACCGGCACCCACGCGATGTGGCTGTACTACTGGCTGGCCTCGGGCGGCATCAATCCGATGAGCGATGCCAAGGTCATCACCGTGCCGCCGCCGCAGATGGTGGCCAATATGCGCGTGGGCAACATGGACGGCTTCTGCGTCGGCGAGCCCTGGAACCACCGCGCCATCATCGACGGCATCGGCATCACCGCGGCGACCACGCAGGACGTCTGGAAGGACCATCCGGAGAAGGTGCTCGGCACCACCAGCGACTTCGTGCAGAAGTATCCGAACACCGCGCGCGCCGTGATCATGGCCGTGCTGGAGGCCGGCCGCTGGATCGACGCCGGCCTGCAGAACAAGGTGAAGATGGCCGAGACCATCGCCGCCAAGTCCTACGTGAACACCAGCGTCGACGCGATCAACCAGCGCATCCTGGGCCGCTACCAGAACGGCCTGGGCAAGACCTGGGACGACCCCAACCACATGAAGTTCTTCAACGACGGGTCGGTGAACTTCCCCTACCTGTCCGACGGCATGTGGTTCCTCACCCAGCACAAGCGCTGGGGCCTGCTGAAGGAGCATCCGGACTACCTGGGCGTGGCACGCAAGGTCAACCAGATCGAGCTCTACAAGGAAGCCGCCAGCCAGCTCAAGGTCAGCGTGCCCAAGGACGCGATGCGCAAGAGCACGCTGATCGACGGCGTGGCCTGGGACGGCAAGGACCCGGCCAAGTACGCCGACAGCTTCAAGATCCGCGCGGCCTGAGCCCGCCCCGCGCGCACGCGGCGGATGCCGCGTGCGCCCCTGTCCCTTCGATCCCGTCCGACCCGCAGGAGACCGTCATGGTCAGTGCCGTCTTTCACGCTCCGCTCGAGGCCGCCGCGGCCTCGGTCGCTGCCGCTGCCCCACCCCTTGCCACGAGCGCCACGACCGCCGCGCCGGCCGGTCCCGCCCCGAGCCGTTCCAGCCGCCCGGGCATCGACTGGCGCACACGTCTGCTCGCCGTCGGCGCGCCGCTGGCGGGGCTCGCGCTGCTGATCGGGCTGTGGGGCCTGCTCACCCTCAAGCCGGGCAGCATCCCCAGCCCGGGCGCCACCTTCGATGCGGCGGTCGAGCTCTTCGCCGACCCCTTCTACGACAAGGGCCCCAACGACCAGGGCATCGGCTGGAACATCCTGTTCTCGCTGGAACGCGTGGCGGTGGGCTTCGGCATGGCCGCAGCGGTCGGCATCCCGCTGGGCTTCCTGATCGGCCGCTTCAGCCTGCTCAACCAGATGGTCGCGCCCCTGGTCAGCCTGCTGCGCCCCGTCTCACCGCTGGCCTGGCTGCCGATCGGCCTGCTGGTCTTCAAGAGCGCCGACCCGGCCGCCATCTGGACCATCTTCATCTGCTCGATCTGGCCGATGATCCTCAACACCGCCCAGGGCGTGCAGCGCGTGCCGCAGGACTACCTGAACGTGGCCCGCGTGCTCAAGCTCAGCGAGTGGCAGGTGGTCAGCAAGATCCTCTTCCCCGCCGTGCTGCCCTACATGCTGACCGGCGTGCGGCTCTCGGTCGGCACCGCCTGGCTGGTGATCGTGGCGGCCGAGATGCTGACCGGCGGCGTCGGCATCGGCTTCTGGGTCTGGGATGAGTGGAACAACCTGAACGTGCAGCACATCCTGATTGCGATCTTCGTGATCGGCATCGTCGGCCTGCTGCTGGAACAGGCGCTGATGTTCGTCGCCAAGCGCTTCAGCTACGACGACTGATCCCGGCCCCCGGCGCGAAGGAGAACCCCATGCATCCCCACCTGCAGATCGAGAACGTCGAGATGGTCTTCTCGACGCGCAAGGGCCGCTTCCATGCCCTGCGCGAGATCAACCTCACCGTGCAGCGCGGCGAGTTCATCACCCTGATCGGCCACTCCGGCTGCGGCAAGAGCACGCTGCTCAACCTCATCGCCGGCCTGCTGCGTCCCAGCGAGGGCGTGCTGCTCTGCGACAACCGCGAGATCACCGCCCCCGGCCCCGAACGCGCCGTCGTCTTCCAGAACCACTCCCTGCTGCCCTGGCTGAGCTGCCTGGACAACGTGCTGCTGGCCGTGGACAGCGTCTTCGCCGGCAGCGAGCCCAAGGCCCGCCGCCGGGAACGTGCCCGCGCCGCCCTGGCCCTGGTCGGCCTGACGCAGGCCGAGGCCAAGCGGCCGCACGAGATCTCCGGCGGCATGAAGCAGCGCGTCGGCATCGCCCGCGCCCTGGCCATGGAGCCCAAGCTGCTGCTGATGGACGAGCCCTTCGGTGCGCTCGATGCCCTGACCCGCGCCAAGCTGCAGGACGAGCTGATGAAGATCGTCGCTGCCACCGGCGCCAGCGTGGTCATGGTCACCCACGACGTCGACGAGGCCGTGCTGCTCTCGGACCGCATCGTGATGATGACCAACGGCCCGGCCGCCACCATCGGCGAGGTGCTGAAGGTGCCGCTGCCGCCGCTGCGCGAGGCCCTGCGCCCGCGCCTGGCCATGGCCCACGACGCCGGCTACCTGGCCAGCCGCGAGCAGGTGCTGGAGTTCCTCTACCGCAAGCAGGCCCACGTCGAGAAGGACGCTGCCTAAGCCGCCCCGCGGCCGGCCCCGTTCCCAAGACCCCGCCCGCCGCCGATCCCGACCGCCCCCGCCACGCCGCAGCCCATCCGGCCCGGCGCCGGCGGAGCCCTGCCCCGAACGCCGTCCCGAACCCTTCCGGAGGCCCCGTATGAAGAACGACCTTCCCCCGCAAGCGCGCCCCAGGCTGGTCCTGGTCGGCAATGGCATGGCCGGCGTGCGCGCGCTCGAAGAGCTGCTCAAGCTCGCCCCCGAGGCCTACGACATCACCGTCTTTGGCAGCGAGCCGCACCCGAACTACAACCGCATCCTGCTCAGCCCCGTGCTGGCCGGCGAGCAGACGGTCGACGAGATCATTCTGAATCCGCTGGACTGGTATGCCGAGCACGGCATCACCCTGCACCTGGGTAGCACGGTAACTGCCATCGACCGCGTGCAGCGCGTGGTGCGCGCCACCGGCGCCGACGGTCAGGTGATCGAGGCCGGCTACGAGCGCCTGCTGCTGGCCACCGGTTCCCTGCCCTTCATCCTGCCGGTGCCGGGCAAGGAGCTGCAGGGCGTGATCGCCTACCGCGACATCGCCGACACCCAGGCCATGATCGACGCGGCCACCCAGTACCGCCACGCCGTGGTCATCGGCGGCGGCCTGCTGGGCCTGGAGGCGGCCAACGGCCTGATGCTGCGCGGCATGCAGACCACGGTGGTGCACATCGCCCCCTGGCTGATGGAGCGCCAGCTCGACGAGACCGCCGGGCAGATGCTGCAGAAGTCGCTGGAGCAGCGCGGGCTGAAGTTCATGATCGGCGCGCAGACCGCGGCCCTGATCGGCGACAAGGATGGCCGTGTGATGGCCGTGCAGTTCAAGGACGGCCGCGAGGTCCCCGCCGACCTGGTCGTGATGGCCGCCGGCATCCGCCCGAACACCGCGCTGGCCGAGTCGGCCGGCCTGCTCTGCCAGCGCGGCATCGTGGTGAGCGACACGCTGCAGACCGTGACCGACCCGCGCATCTACGCCCTGGGCGAATGCGCCGCACACCGCGGCGTGGCCTATGGCCTGGTCGCGCCGCTGTTCGAGCAGGCCAAGGTCTGCGCCAACCACCTGGCCGGCTTCGGCATCGGCCGCTACACCGGCAGCCAGGTCAGCACCAAGCTCAAGGTGACCGGCATCGACCTGTTCAGCGCCGGCGACTTCATGGGCGGCGAGGGCCGCGAAGAAATCCTGATGAGCGACCCCTACGGCGGGGTCTACAAGAAGCTGGTCATCCAGGACGACAAGCTGGTCGGCGCCTGCCTCTACGGCGACACGGTGGACGGCAGCTGGTACTTCAAGCTGATCCGCGAAGGCAAGCCCATCCACGAGCTGCGCGACCGCCTGATGTTCGGCGAATCCAGCCTGGGCGACACCGGCCACCAGGGCCAGAGCAAGGCCGCCGCCATGGCCGACAGCGACGAGGTCTGCGGCTGCAACGGCGTCACCAAGGGCGCCATCTGCAAGGCCATCCAGGACAAGGGCCTGTTCACGCTGGAGGACGTGCGCAAGCACACCAAGGCCAGCGCGAGCTGCGGCTCCTGCACCGGCCTGGTCGAGCAGATCCTGATGAGCACGGCCGGCGGCGACTACTCCGCCACCCCCACCACCAAGGCCATGTGCGGCTGCACCGAGCACGGCCACCAGGCGGTGCGCGACGCCATCCGCACGCAGCACCTCACCACGCACGAGGCCGTCTTCACGCAGATGGCCTGGCGCACACCCAACGGCTGCGCCAGCTGCCGCCCGGCGATCAACTACTACCTGCTCTCCACCTGGCCCAAGGAGGCGGTGGACGATCCGCAGAGCCGCTTCATCAACGAGCGCAGCCACGCCAACATCCAGAAGGACGGCAGCTACAGCGTCATCCCGCGCATGTGGGGCGGCGAGACCAGCGCGGCCGAGCTGCGCCGCATCGCCGACGTGGCCGACAAGTACCAGATCCCCACCGTCAAGGTCACCGGCGGCCAGCGCATCGACCTGCTGGGCGTCAAGAAGGAGGACCTGCCCGCCGTCTGGCAGGAGATCGGCATGCCCAGCGGCCACGCCTATGCCAAGGCCCTGCGCACGGTGAAGACCTGCGTGGGCAGCGAGTGGTGCCGCTTCGGCACCCAGGACAGCACGCAGATGGGCAAGGACCTGGAGCGCGCGCTCTGGCGCATGTACGCGCCACACAAGGTCAAGCTGGCGGTGAGCGGCTGCCCGCGCAACTGCGCCGAGAGCGGCATCAAGGACGTCGGCGTGATCGGCGTCGACTCCGGCTGGGAGCTCTACATCGGCGGCAACGGCGGCATCAAGACCGAGGTCGCGGTCTTCTTCTGCAAGGTCAAGACGCCCGAGGAGGTGCTGGAGTATTCCGGCGCCTTCCTGCAGCTCTACCGCGAGGAGGGCTGGTACCTGGAGCGCACCTGCCACTACCTGGCGCGCGTCGGCCTGGACCACATCAAGGCCCGCGTGCTCGACGACGCCGCGAACCGCAAGGCCCTGTGGGAGCGCCTGCAGTTCGCGCTGGATGGCGAGCCCGACCCCTGGTTCGAGCACGCCAAGGCCCAGGTCGACGTGCGGCAGTTCGAGCCGCTGTCGCTGGACTGATCGCTGCATCGGCCCTCCGCTGCCCCCTTCTCTTCCCAGGATCACCCCATGAGCCCCCAAGACTGGAAGCCGCTCTGCCGCGTCGAGGACATCCCGGTGCTCGGCGCCCGCCGCGTGCGCCGCCAGGCCGGCGCCGAAGTCGCCGTCTTCCGCACCGCCGACGACCGCGTCTTCGCCCTGCTGGACCGCTGCCCGCACAAGGCCGGCCCGCTGTCGCAGGGCATCGTCTTCGGCGAGCGCGTGGCCTGCCCCCTGCACAACTGGACCATCGGCCTGGCCGACGGCTGCGCCCAGGCGCCGGACGAGGGGCGCACGCCCACCTTCGCTGTCAAGGTGGAGGGCGGCCAGGTCTACCTGGACGCCGCCGAGCTGGCCACCCAGGCCACCGAGCCCGCCACCGGGGGCTGCAGCGGCGCCTGCCCCGCCGCCCCGGCCCCCACCGGCCGCCCCGCGACGGCCTGAGGCCGGCCGCCCCGCCCGACCGAGCCGGCCCCAGCCCCCTCCCCATGCCCCCCGCGATGCGCGAAACGAAGTCCACCTGCCCCTACTGCGGCGTCGGCTGCGGCGTGATCATCACGAGCGAAGGGGACCAGATCACCGGCGTGCGCGGCGACCCCGCGCACCCGGCCAACTTCGGTCGCCTGTGCAGCAAGGGCAGCACCCTGCACGGGACGGCCACCGCGCCGGTCAAGCTGCACGAGCGCCTGCGCCAGCCGATGCAGCGCCTGCAGCGCGGCGGCGCGCTCACGCCGCTGGCCTGGGCCACCGCGCTGGACACGGTGGCCGCGCGCTTCGCCACGATCGCGGCCACGCACGGCCCGGACGCGCTGGGCTTCTACATCTCAGGCCAGCTGCTGACCGAGGACTACTACGTCTTCAACAAGCTGGCCAAGGGCCTGCTCGGCACCAACAACATCGACACCAATTCGCGGCTGTGCATGTCCAGCGCGGTGGCGGGCTACAAGCAGAGCCTGGGCGCGGACGCCCCGCCCTGCAGCTATGAGGACTTCGACCACGCCGGCTGCCTCTTCATCGCCGGGGCCAACCCGGCCTGGGCCCACCCCATCCTGTTCCGCCGCATCGAGGACGCGCGCCGCGCCAACCCTTTGATGAAGCTGATCGTGGTGGACCCGCGCCGCACCGACACCGCCGAGGAGGCCGACCTCTTCCTGCAAATCCAGCCCGGCAGCGACGTGGCCCTCTTCCACGCCATGCTGCATGTGATGGTGTGGGAAGGCTGGATCGACGCCGCCTGGATCGACGCCCACACCGCCGGCTGGGACGCGCTCAAGCGCCAGGTCCACGGCATGGGCCCGCGCGAGGCCGCGCGCATCTGCGGCGTGCCGGCCGAGGCCATCGTGCAGGCCGCGCGCTGGTTCGCCTGGGGCGGGGCCGACACGCCGCCGGCCGAGGCCAGCCGCCGCGCCGCCACCCTCTCGCTCTACTGCCAGGGCCTGAACCAGAGCAGCAGCGGCACGGCCAAGAACAGCGCGCTGATCAATCTGCACCTGGCCTGCGCACAGATCGGCCGGCCCGGCGCCGGGCCCTTCTCGCTGACCGGCCAGCCCAATGCCATGGGCGGGCGCGAGGTGGGCGGCATGGCCACCCTGCTGTCCGGCCACCGCGAGCTGACCAACCCGCAGCACCGCGCCGAGGTGGCCGCGCTCTGGGGCGTGGACGCCGTGCCCGAGAAGCCTGGCCATGCGGCGATGGCGATGTTCGAGGCGGCCGCCCGCGGCGAGGTCAAGGCCCTGTGGATCGCCTGCACCAACCCCGCCCAGTCCCTGCCCGACCAGGCGCTGGTGCGCGAGGCTCTGGCGAAGTGCGAGTTCGTCGTGCTGCAGGAAGCCTTCGGTGGCACCGAGACCGCCGCCCTCGCCGACCTGCTGCTGCCGGCAAGCACCTGGGGCGAGAAGGAGGGCACCGTCACCAACAGTGAGCGCCGCATCAGCCGCGTGCGCGCCGCCGTGGCCGCCCCCGGCGAGGCACGCGAGGACTGGCGCATCGTCGTCGACGTGGCGCAGCGCCTGGAAGCCCGCCTGCGCCCCGGCCGGCCCACCCTCTTCCCCTACGCCACCCCCGAATCGGTCTGGAACGAGCACCGCGAGACGACCCGCGGCCGCGACCTGGACATCACCGGCCTGAGCTGGGCCCGCCTGGAGGCTGAAGGCCCGCAGCCCTGGCCCTGCCCCGACGCTGCCGCGCCGGCCACCGCGCGGCTCTACACCGACTTCCGCTTCGCCACCGCCGACGGCCGGGCCCGCTTCGTCGACACCGCCTGGAAGCCGGTGGCCGAGGGCTGCGACGCCCGCCACCCCTTCGCCCTGACGACCGGCCGCCTGCGCGACCAGTGGCACGGCCTGAGCCGCAGCGGCACCGTGACCAAGCTGTGGGCCCATGCGCCGCAGCCGGTGGTGCAGCTGCACCCGCAGGACCTGGCCCGCCGCGGCCTGCGCGAGGGCGAGCTGGCCGAGTTGAAGAGCCGCCGCGGCAGCCTGGTGCTGCCGGTTCAGGCCGATGCGCGCATCGCGCCGCTGCAGGCCTTCGTCGCCATGCACTGGGGCGAGGCCGTGCTGGCCGGCCGCGACGCGCAGGGTCGGCTGCGCGCCGGCGTCAACCAGCTCATGCATGGCAAGGTGGACCCCCAGTCCCTGCAGCCCGAGCTGAAGCACGCGGCCATCGCCATCGGCCGCGCCACCCTGCCCTGGCGCCTCTTCGCCGCCACCTGGGTGGACGAGGCCGACTTGCCCGCCCTGCGCAGCGCGCTGCGCGCCTGGGCGGCCGCCCAGCCCCTGGCCCGCTACACCAGCCTGGTGCCGCTGGCCGGCCCCAGCCAGCCGGCCGGGGGCGATGCCCTGGGCGCACGCCAGGGCCTGCGCCTGGAACTGGCCGCGGAACAGGCCCTGCCCGAAGCCGCGCTGGACGCCCTGCTCGGCCTGCTGCAGCTCAAGGACGGCCTGCTGCTGCGCTACGCCGACCCGCGCGGCGGCCAGCGCCGCCTGCTGCGCCTGGCCGGCGAGGGCGCGGCCGCGCGTGTGGCCGCCCTGCTCATCGCCGGCCCCCTGGTGGGCGCGGACGGCAAGGCCACCGCCCTGCCCGCCCCGGCCACGACGGCCCGCGGCCCCGCCGCCGAGCCGGCCCGGCGCCGGGGTCCCAGCGGCGTGGCTGCGCCGCGCGAGGCCGGCCCGCAGGGCGAGCCTGCCGCCGTCTGGCTGCAGCGCTGGTGGGCCGAGCGCCTGCCCCTCGGCGCCCACACCCGCAGCCTGCTGGCCCCCAACCCCGCCGCCCCGGCCGAGGGCGCCGCCACGCCCGCCCGCGGCAAGCAGGTCTGCACCTGCCTGGACGTGGCCGAGCCCGCCATCCGCACGGCCCTGGCCGCCCTTCCCGGCACGCCGGCCGAGCGCCTGGCCGCGCTGCAGGGCCAGCTGCGCTGCGGCACCTCCTGCGGCTCCTGCCTGCCCGAGGTGCGCCGTCTGGTGCAGGCCGTGCCCTGCGCCATCGCGCAGCCGGCCGGCTGATGCACGCCGCGGCACCCGCCCCGCCCCATCCGTCCGTCCCCACCGAGGAGCCCGCCATGCGCCCCCCCGCCCCCCGCCCCCTGCCCACCGTCTGGCTGGTCGGCGCCGGCCCCGGCGACCCGGAGCTGCTGACCCTGCGCGCGGCCCGCCTGCTCGGCGAAGCCGATGTGGTGCTGTGCGACGACCTGGTCGACCGCCGCGTGCTGGCCCTGCTCAAGCCCGAAGCCCGCGTGCTGCCGGTGGGCAAGCGGGGCGGCTGCGTGTCGACCGAGCAGGCCTTCATCCACCAGCTCATGGTGCGCGAGGCCCGCGCCGGCCGCCGCGTGGTGCGGCTCAAGGGCGGCGACCCCTTCGTCTTCGGCCGCGGCGGCGAGGAAGTCGATGCCTTGCGCGAAGCCGGCCTGGACGTGCAGGTCGTGCCCGGCCTCAGCGCCGGCGTGGCCGGCCCGGCCGCCTTCGGCATCCCGGTGACCGACCGCCGCCATGCGCGCGGCCTGGTGCTGGTCACCGGCCATGCGCAGGACGGCGGCGCCGGCCCCGACTGGGCCAGCCTGGCCGCCACCGCGCGAGCCAGCGCCCTGACCCTGGTCGTCTACATGGGCGTGGCGCGCAGCGCGGCCATCGCCCAGGCCCTGATCGAAGGCGGCCTGCCGGCCGACACGCCCGCCGCCGTGGTGCAGGCCGCGCACACCGAGGCCCAGCGCCTGGGCGTCAGCACCCTGGCCGGGCTGCCGGCGCTGATCGCCCGCGAGGGCTACGCCAGCCCCGCCGTGCTGGTGATCGGCGAGGTACTGCATGCGGCTGCGCTGGCGCGCGAGGCGCTGGCGGAGGCGAGGACGGACACCGTCGCACGGCAGGGCCACGGCTGAGGCAGCCGCCCGGTGACGCCCGGATGTCGGGCCCGTGTCGGCACGATGGCATGATGCGGCCGCCATGAGCCTGCTTGCGATCGACGTCGGCAACACCCGCCTGAAATGGGCCCTGCATGCGGCTGCCGATCCCGGCAGCGAGCCGCTGGCCCAGGGCGTGGTCTTCCTCGAACACATCGAGCAGCTGGCCGAGCGCGACTGGGCGGTCCTGCCGCCCCCCGAAGCCATGATCGGCTGCTGCGTGGCAGGCGACACCGTGCGCCGCCGCGTGCAGGAGCAGCTGGAGCTGTGGGACAACCTGCCGCCGCGCTGGGTGGTGCCGGCGCTGCGCGAAGCCGGCGTCAGCAATGGCTACGACCATCCGGCCCGCCTGGGCAGCGACCGCTGGGTGGCGCTGATCGGTGCGCACTGGCGGCAGCGCCAGGCCGGCGACCGGCGGCCGGTGCTGGTGGTGATGGTGGGCACGGCCGTCACGGTCGATGCCCTGGACACCGAGGGCCGCTTCCTCGGCGGCCTGATCCTGCCGGGGCACGGCATCATGCTGCGCGCCCTGGAATCGGGCACGGCCGGCCTGCGCGTGCCGACCGGCGAGGTCGTGCCCTTCCCGACCAACACCAGCGATGCGCTGACCAGCGGCGGCACCTATGCGATTGCCGGCGCGATCGAGCGCATGCACCGCCACCTGGCCGCGCGCTGCGGCCTGGCCCCGCGGGTGGTGATGAGCGGCGGCGCAGGCTGGAAGATGGCCCCGCACCTGAGCGTGCCGCACGAACTGGTCGACGGCCTGATCTTCGACGGCCTGCTGGCCGTGGCCGAGGCGCGCGAACGCGCACGGGTGGCCGCCGGCTGAACGAGCGGCAGGCCGCCGCCGCGGCGGCTCAGAGGATGAAGCGCGACAGGTCCTCGTTGCGCGCCAGCGTGGCCAGGCGCTGGTCCACATAGGCCGCATCGATCACCACGGTCTGGCCGGCACGGGCCGGTGCGTCGAAGCTGAGCTCGTCGAGCAGGCGCTCCATCACCGTGGCCAGGCGGCGCGCGCCGATGTTCTCGGTGCGCTCGTTGACCTCGCAGGCGATGGCGGCCAGGCGCTGCACGCCCTCGGGCGTGAACTGCAGGGTGACGCCTTCGGTGGCCAGCAGGGCCGTGACCTGGCGGGTCAGGCTGGCCTCGGTGCCGGTGAGGATGGCCTCGAACTCGGCCACGCCGAGCGCGCCCAGCTCGACGCGGATCGGGAAGCGGCCCTGCAGCTCGGGGATCAGGTCGCTGGGCCGGCTGAGGTGGAAGGCGCCGGAGGCGATGAAGAGCATGTGGTCGGTGCGCACCATGCCGTACTTGGTGCTGACCGTCGTGCCTTCGACCAGCGGCAGCAGGTCGCGCTGCACGCCCTGGCGACTGACTTCGGCCTGGCCGTTGCTGCCGCCGCGGCTGGCGACCTTGTCGATCTCGTCGATGAAGACGATGCCGTGCTGTTCGGCCCGCTGCAGGGCCAGGGCGCGGGTCTCGTCCTCGTTGACGAGCTTGGCAGCCTCCTCGTCCAGCAGCAGCCGGCGCGCCTCGGCGATGGGCAGCTTGCGCGTCGCGCGCTTGCCGGCGCCCAGGCCGGCGAACAGGCCCTTGAGCTGCTCGGCCATCTCGTCCATGCCCGGCATGCCGGGCAGGGCGGCGATCTCCACGCCGGGCCGGGCCTCGGCCAGCTCGATCTCGATCACGGTGGCGTCCAGCCTGCCTTCGCGCAGGCGCTTGCGCATGACCTGGCGGGCGGTGTTCTCGGCCGCGGGCGCGGCGGGCGCCTCGGCCTCGCCGGCGAAGCCGAAGGGCCCGCTGCGCACGGCGGCGCTGCGCGGCGGCGGCACCAGCACGTCGAGCAGGCGCTCCTCGGCGGCATCCTCGGCCTTCGCACGCTGGGCGGCCACGGCGGCTTCGCGGGCCTGCTTGACGGCCACCTCGACCAGGTCGCGGATGATGGTGTCGACGTCCTTGCCGACATAGCCGACCTCTGTGAACTTGGTGGCCTCGACCTTGATGAAGGGCGCATCGGCCAGCCGGGCCAGGCGGCGCGCGATCTCGGTCTTGCCCACGCCGGTCGGGCCGATCATCAGGATGTTCTTGGGCGTGATCTCGGCGCGCAGGCCGGGCTCGACCCGCGCCCGCCGCCAGCGGTTGCGCAGGGCGATGGCCACGGCGCGCTTGGCCTCGTGCTGGCCGACGATGTGGCGGTCCAGCTCGGCGACGATCTGCGCCGGGCTCAGGTCGCGCAGGCCGTCGGCGGGGCCGGCGGCCGGGGTGGGGGCAAGGGGCGTGCTCATTCCAGCACCTCGATGGTGTGGTTCAGGTTGGTGTAGATGCAGAGCTCGCCGGCGATGGTCAGGGCCTGCTTGACGACCTGCTCGGCGCCCAGCGTGGTGTGGTCGACCAGGGCCTTGGCCGCCGCCTGGGCGTAGGCGCCGCCGGAGCCGATGGCGACGATGCCGTGCTCGGGCTCCAGCACATCGCCGTTGCCGGTGATGATGAGGCTGTGCTCGCGGTCGGCCACGGCCAGCATGGCTTCGAGCTTGCGCAGCACGCGGTCGCTGCGCCAGTCCTGGGTCAGGGCCACGGCGGCGCGCATCAGGTGGCCCTGATGCTTCTCGAGCTGCGCCTCGAAGCGGTCGAAGAGGGTGAAGGCATCGGCCGTCGCCCCGGCAAAGCCGGCCAGCACCTGGCCGCGGTGCAGCTTGCGCACCTTGCGGGCGGTCGATTTGGCGACGATCACGCCCAGCGTGACCTGGCCGTCGCCGCCCAGGGCGACCTGCCAGCCGGTTTCGGTGCGGCGACGCACGCCGAGGATGGTGGTGCCGTGGTAGCTGTCCATGGAAGCAAGAGGGCAGGAAGGGGAAACGGTTCCGCACGGCGCCCGGGCGGGCGCGGCGGACAGGATCGGCTCAATCCTCGCGCGGCTGCAGCGCGGCGTGGGCCGGCAGGCCGATGGCCTGCAGCAGGGGCACGATCAGCCGGTGCGGCTGCTCGATGCGCAGCTGGCAGCCGGCCGCCCGGCGCTGCAGCACCCAGTGCAGCAGCTCGGCGGCCGCGGCCGGTTCGATGCGCTGCAGCTCGCGGCAATCCAGCACCAGGGTGCCGCATCGCAGGGCCAGCAGCTCGGGCTGGGCCAGGCGGGCCGCCAGCGGGGCCTGCAGCACGCCGTCGAGCCGCAGCAGGCCCTCGGCGGCGATCGGCGGCTGCGGCCGGACCCAGCGCGGCACGGCGTCGCCGAACCGGTCCTGGAAATCACGGACCAGGGCCTCGAAGGCCGGCGCACGGCCCACGGCCCGCAGCAGGTCGGCCAGCGCGCGCCAGGCTTCGGGTTCGGCCGCCTGGGCGGCGCCGGGGGCGATGCGCGCACGCAGGGCCTGCTCGGCCGCCTCGACCGCGCCGCGCGCGAAAGCGAAGGCCGCCGCCTCCAGACCCGGCTCGTGGACGCCGGCATGGGCGGGCGGCTCGGGCAGCGCGGGCCAGGGGTCAGGCAGGAGGGTGGAGCCTTCGAAGCGGCGACGGCCGGCCCGGGCGGAGGGCGCCGGCGCCGGGGGCTCGGCGGCCGCGGCCTCGCCGGGGCGCGTGCTGCCGGGCAGGGCCTCGGTGCTCATCTCGCGCTCGATCGCGTCGATCTTGGCGCGCACATCCTGCTCGGCGCGGCGCCGGGCCTCGGACAGGCCGGGCAGCACGCTGTCGTCGAGCATGGAGCTGGGCTCCAGGGTGGCGGGCCCGACGACGGTCGGGCCCTCGCGGCGCAGGCGGCGCAGCGCGTCGAATTCGCGCTTGCGGACGAAGTCGTTGCGGCGCTTGCGCTCGATCATGGCCTTGAGCTCGCCGCGGGCGATCAAGGTGTCGGGGCCGGTCAGGCCGAAGCTGGAGGCTGCATCGATCGGGGCCGGCGGCGGCCCCGCCCGCAGGCGGCGGGCAACTTCCACGAACAGGCCGGCGCGCGGCTTGCGCAAGCGGGCCGCAGGGTCCTCGCTCATGCGCGGACCGGCAGGGCGGCAAGGCCCAGGCGGCGGAAGGTCCGCATGCCGCAGCTCAGTCGCCGAACATCTTCTGCTTCATCTCGCGGCGCTGCTGCGCTTCCAGCGAGAGGGTGGCGGTCGGGCGGGCCAGCAGGCGGCCGAGGCCGATGGGCTCGCCGGTCTCGTCGCAGTAGCCGTATTCGCCGGTCTCGATGCGCGAGATCGACTGGGAGATCTTCTTCAGCAGCTTGCGCTCGCGGTCGCGGGTGCGCAGCTCCAGGGCGTGCTCTTCCTCGATCGTCGCGCGGTCGGCCGGGTCGGGGACGATGGAGGTGTCCTCGCGCAGGTGCTCGGTCGTCTCGCCCGCGTTGTCGAGCAGGTCGTTCTTCTGCTGCATCAGCTTGGCGCGGAAGAAGTCGAGCTGCTGCTCGTTCATGTAGGCGTCTTCCGGCATCGCAAGCAGCTCGGCCTCGCTCAGCTCACGGCCCGGCTTGGTCTTCCAGGCGTTCACCAGCTTGGGATCGGGCTTCTTCTTGGCGGGGGAGGAGAGATCACTCACGGCAGGCGTCGGATGCGGAGGAACGGGAAGGGGCTCGGGGTCGACCACGGGGGCCGGCGTCTCGACCGAGGGTGCCGCGGCCGTCTTGCGTGCGGCGCGTTTCACGGCCGGCTTCGGCGAGGCAGGAAACTGGCTCACGGATGCGGCCTCCTTGGGGCTGGACCCTGGGCCCGGCCGGCCGTCGGATGACGGGGCCCGGGCTCAAAAGCGCGCGGATTGTAGCGACGCCATCCGGCGCTCCGGCAGCTCCCTCGCAAGGGGGCGCCGAACCGCCGTGACAAGCCGCATGCAGGACTCAGGCCAGGCAGCCCTCGAGCCCCTGCTCCAGCAGCTCGCGGGGCAGGTCGACGCCGATGAAGACCAGCCGGCTCTGCTTGGCCTCGCCCTCGGCCCACTTCGGCCCGACGTCGCTGCCCATCAGCTGGTGCACGCCCTGGAAGATCACCTTGCGGTCCATGCCCTTGACGCGCAGCACGCCCTTGTAGCGCAGCATCTTCGGGCCGTAGACGTTGACGATGGCGCCGAGGAAGTCTTCGAGCTTCTCGGGGTCGAAGGGCTTGGTGCTGCGGAAGACGAAGCTCTTCACATCGTCGTCGTGATGGTGGTGATGCGGGTGGTCGCAGGCCTCGCCGGGGGCGTGGTCGTGGCCGCAGTCATGGTCATGCCCGTGGGCATGGCCGTGGTCGTGCCCGTGGCCGTGGTCGTCGGCGTTCAGGAAGTCCGGGTCGATGTCGAGCTTGGCGTTCAGGTTGAAGCCCTTGAGGTCGAAGACCTGGGCGATCGGCACCTCGCCGAAATGCACCTTCTGGATCGGCGCACGCGGGTTCATGTGCTTGATCCGGTGCACCAGGGCCTCGACCTCGGCCGGCTCGACCAGGTCGGTCTTGCTGAGGAAGAGCCGGTCGGCGAAGCCGATCTGGCGGCGAACCTCCTGGCGGCTGTCGAGCTGCTGCTGCGCATGCTTGGCGTCGACCAGGGTCAGGATGGCGTCGAGCAGGAAGCTCTCGGCAATCTCGTCGTCGATGAAGAAGGTCTGCGCGACCGGCCCCGGATCGGCCAGGCCGGTGGTCTCGATGACCACGCGCTCGAAGTCCAGCTCGCCCTTGCGGCGCTTCTCGGCCAGGGTGGCCAGGGTCACGCGCAGGTCCTCGCGGATGGTGCAGCAGATGCAGCCATTGCTCATCTGGATGATCTGCTCGTTCGTGTCCGCCACGAGGATCTCGTTGTCGATGTTCTCCTCGCCGAACTCGTTCTCGATGACGGCGATCTTCTGGCCATGGGCCTCGGTCAGCACGCGGCGCAGCAGGGTGGTCTTGCCGCTGCCCAGGAAGCCGGTGAGGATGGTGGCGGGGATGAGACCTTGGGACATGGCAGGACCTGTGGGGATGTCGTGGAGGGAGCGCAGATGGGGCCGCCGGGCCCCCGCTTCAAGGGGCGAGCCGGGGGCCGTCATGGGCCTCGGGTATTCTCGCGCCGTCCCGACTACCGACACCTGCCGTGTCAGACGCCCATCCGAGTCGGCCGCCGCGAGGCGCCGAAACCGGCGGCGACAAGCGCTCCCTGTTCGAGCGCGTCGTCGAATTCCTTTCGCCCGGTCCCGATTCGACCGACGAACTCATCGAGACCCTGGCCGAGGCCGAGCAGCGCGAGCTGATCGAGCCCGAATCGCGCCAGATGCTCGAAGGCGTGCTGCGCATGGCCGAGATGAGCGCCGGCGACGTGATGGTCGCCGCGCCGCGCATGGACCTGCTCGACATCGACGCGCCCTACGAGGCCCTGCTCGACGAGGTCATCCAGACCGCGCACTCGCGCTTTCCGGTCTACGAGGGCGAGCGCGACAACATCATCGGCATCCTGATGGCCAAGGACCTGCTGAAGCTGCAGCGGGCGCCCGAGCTGAGCCTGCGCACCCTGCTGCGGCCGGCCGTCTTCGTGCCCGAGAGCAAGGGCCTGAATGAGCTGCTGCGCGACTTCCGCAGCAACCGCAACCACCTGGCCATCGTCATCGACGAGTTCGGCAAGACCGCGGGCCTGATCACCATCGAGGACGTGCTCGAGGAGATCGTCGGCGAGATCGAGGACGAGTTCGACGACAAGGACGGCGAGTCCGGCGTCTTCACCCTCGCCGACGGCAGCTACCGCGTGGCCGGCGATGCGCCGATCGACGAGGTCAACGCCCGCCTCGGCAGCAGCCTGTCGGACGAAGAGCACGACACCGTGGCCGGCCTGGTCGCCACCGAGCACGGCCGCGTGCCGCGCCGCGGCGAGACGGTGCGGCTCGGCGGCCTGGCCTTCTCGGTGATGCTGGCGCGCGGCGGGGCCGTGCGCTGGTTCAAGGTGCAGCGCAGCAGCGCAGAGGCCCCGGCCGCCGAGCACGAGGCGCCGTGAGCCCCGGCCGCGCCGCCGCCCTGGCGCTGGGCCTGGGGGCGCTGCAGGCCTTCGCCTTCGCGCCCTGGTCGCTGCCCGCGCTGCAGATCGCCTGCGTCGCGGGCCTGGCCCTGCTGCTTGGCCGCGCCGCCACGCCGCGCCAGGGCGCAGCCCTGGGCCTGGCCTTCGGCTTCGGCTGGCTGGCCCATGGCGTGTGGTGGCTCTACATCAGCATGCACAGCCACGGCGGCATGCCGGGCGCCCTGGCCGCGGCGGCGGTGGCGGCACTCAGCGCCGCGCTCTCGCTCTACCTGGCCGGGGCGATGGCCCTGGCCGTGCGGCTGCGCAGCGGCCGGGTGGGGCGCGACGTGCCGGTCTTCGCCGCACTCTGGCTGCTGGCCGAGCTGGCGCGGGCGCTGATCTTCACCGGCTTCCCCTGGGCCGCGAGCGGCTACGCCCACCTGGAGGGGCCGGGCGCGGCGCTGGCGCCCTGGGTCGGCGTCTATGGCATCGGCGCCTGGGCGGCCGCGCTCGGCGCGCTGCTGGCCGCGGTGCTGCGCGGCGGGGCGCGCCTGCGCCACGGCCTGGCGGCGGCGCTGCTCGGCCTGGCGCCGCTGGCCCTGCCGCAGGACTTCACCCGCCCGGCCGGTACCCTGCGCGTGGCCTTGTTGCAGACCGCCGTGCCGCAGGGCGAGAAATTCAGCCCGGCACTGCAGCCCGCCGTGCTGCAGTGGCTGATGGCCAGGCTGGCCGACAGCCCGGCCGATCTGGTGGTCGCGCCCGAAACCGCGCTGCCCCTGCTGCCGCAGGACCTGCCGCCCGGCCTGTGGGCCGCGCTCAGCGAGGCCTTCGCCCCGGGCGGCCCGGCCGGTGGCAAGGCCGCACTGCTCGGCCTGCCCCTGACCCGGCTGGAAGCCGACGGCCGCCTGGCCTACACCAACTCGGTGGCCGGCTTCTCGGCGGCCCTGCCGCCCGCAAGCGGCCCGCTGCCGCCCGGCGCGGCCGAACCGGCGCCGCCCTACCGCTACGACAAGCACCACCTGGTGCCCTTCGGCGAGTTCATCCCGCCCGGCTTCCGCTGGTTCGTCGACCTGATGCGCATGCCCCTGGGCGACTTCGGCCGCGGCCCGATCGTCGCGCCCTCGCTGGCGGTGGCCGGCCAGCGCATCGGGCCGAACATCTGCTACGAGGACTTGTTCGGCGAGGAGCTGGCCGCCCGCTACGTCGGCCGCGGCGACGCCCCGACCGTGCTGGTCAACCTCAGCAACCTGGCCTGGTTCGACGGCAGCCGCGCGCTGGATCAGCACCGCGAGATCTCGCGCATGCGCAGCCTGGAGCTGCAGCGCCCCATGCTGCGCGCGACCAACACCGGCGCCACCGTGGCCCTGGACCACCGCGGCCGGCTGCTGGACGCGCTGCCGCATGGCGAACGCGGCGTGCTGCAGGTGCAGGTGGAGGGCCGCGAGGGCCTGACGCCCTACACCCGCTGGGCCGGCCGCTGGGGCCTGGCGCCGCTGGCCGGCCTGGCCGGGCTGACCGTGCTGGCCCTCGGCGCCTGGCGACGCCCGCGGCGGGGCTGAGGCGCGGGGGGCGCGGACACGACGGGGTGCGGCGTCGGCACGGTTCACGCTAGCCTCCGGGCACCTCGACCCCGGAGCCCCGCGATGAAGCTGCTCACCCCCGGCCTGCGCCACCTCGCGACCGCCGCCCTCCTGATCGCCACCAGCCTGCTGGCCCAGGCCCAGCCCGCGACGCTGCCGCGCATCGTCATCGTCGCCACCGGCGGCACCATCGCTGGCGCCGGCGCCAGCGCCGTGAACAGCGCCAGCTATGCGGCCGCCAAGGTGCCGGTCGACAAGCTGATCGCCGGCCTGCCCGAGCTGGAGAAGGTCGCCCAGGTGCGCGGCGAGCAGCTCTTCCAGATCGCGTCCGAAAGCTTCACCAACGCCCACCTGCTGACCCTGGCGCGGCGGGTGGCCGCCCTGGCGCGCGACCCGGCGGTCGACGGCATCGTCGTCACCCACGGCACCGACACGCTGGAGGAGAGCGCCTATTTCCTGCACCTGACGGTGCGCAGCGCCAAGCCCATCGTCGTCGTCGGCTCGATGCGGCCGGGCACGGCGCTGTCGGCCGACGGGGCGCTCAACCTGCTGGGCGCGGTGCAAGTGGCCGCCCAGCGCGAATCGGCCGGCCAGGGGGTGCTGGTGGTGATGAACGACGAGATCCACACCGCCCGCGACGTCAGCAAGGCCGTCAACATCAGCACCGCCGCCTTCCGCAGCCCCTGGGGTCCGCTGGGCATGGTGGTCGAGGGCAGGAGCTACTGGTTCCGCGCGCCGGTCAAGCGCCACACCACGGCTTCGGAGTTCGACCTCGACGCGATCCAGACCCTGCCGACCGTCGAGATCGTCTACGGCTACGGCAATGTGCCGGCCAGCGCCTACGAGGCGGCCGCGCGCGGCGCGGTGGCCCTGGTCCACGCCGGCACCGGCAACGGCTCGGTGGCCGACCGCATCGTGCCCGTGCTCAAGCGCCTGCGCGGCGAGGGCCTGCACATCATCCGCAGCAGCCGGGTGGACGGCGGCGGCTTCGTGCTGCGCAATGCCGAGCAGCCCGACGACGCGAACGACTGGGTCGTCGCCCACGACCTGAGCCCGCAGAAGGCCCGCATCCTGGCCCTGCTGGCGCTGAGCCGGCCGCGCGATGCGCAGGAGCTGCAGCGCATCTTCTGGAGCTACTGAGCGCCCACCGGGCTTCCCGGCCGGGCCCCGGGAAGCCCCCGGCGGCCCGGCCGGCCCGGGGGCCGGCTCCTAGAATCGCCGCCCTGGCCGCCGGCACCCCGCATGGCGCGCCGACCCGACGCCATGCTGAGCTTCCAACAGATCATCCTCCGCCTCCAGCAGTACTGGAGCGACCGCGGCTGCGCCCTGCTGCAACCCTATGACATGGAGGTCGGCGCCGGCACCAGCCACACCGCCACCTTCCTGCGCGCGCTCGGCCCCGAGCCCTGGAACGCCGCCTACGTGCAGCCCAGCCGCCGCCCCAAGGACGGCCGCTACGGCGAGAACCCCAACCGTCTGCAGCACTACTACCAGTTCCAAGTCGTGCTCAAGCCCGCGCCGGCCGACATCCTGGAGCTCTACCTCGGCAGCCTCGAAGCCCTGGGCTTCGACCTGAAGCGCAACGACATCCGCTTCGTCGAGGACGATTGGGAGAACCCCACGCTGGGCGCCTGGGGCCTGGGCTGGGAGGTCTGGCTCAACGGCATGGAGGTGACGCAGTTCACCTACTTCCAGCAGGTCGGCGGCATCGACTGCAAGCCCATCACCGGCGAGATCACCTACGGCCTGGAGCGTCTGGCCATGTACCTGCAGGGCGTGGAGAAGGTCTACGACCTGGTCTGGACCACCGACGCCCATGGCCGCAGCCTGAGCTATGGCGACGTCTACCTGCAGAACGAGCAGGAGCAGAGCGCCTACAACTTCGAGCACAGCAACGTCGACTTCCTGCTGCAGGCCTTCGGCGCGCACGAAGGCACGGCCGAGCAGCTGATGGGCCAGCAGCTCGCGCTGCCGGCCTACGAGCAGGTGCTCAAGGCCGCCCACACCTTCAACCTGCTGGACGCGCGCGGCGCCATCAGCGTGACCGAGCGTGCGGCCTACATCGGCCGCATCCGCAAGCTGGCCCGCAGCGTCGCGCAGAGCTACCTCGACAGCCGCGCCCGCCTGGGCTTCCCCATGGCGCCGCGCGCATGGGCCGAGGACGTGCTGGCGCAGCTCGCCGCGAAGCAGGAAAAGTCCCAAGAGAAGAACGAGAAGAAGGCGGCCTGAGCATGAGCGACGTGAAGAACCTGCTGGTCGAGCTCTTCGTCGAAGAGCTGCCGCCCAAGGCGCTGAAGAAGCTGGGCGAGGCCTTCGCCGGCACGCTGCAGGCCGGCCTGCGCCAGCGCAGCCTGCTGGACGAGGCCAGCGCGCTGACCGTCTACGCCAGCCCGCGCCGCCTCGGCGCCCACCTGACGGCGGTGCGCGCCGTCGCGCCGGACCGGGCCGTTTCCGTCAAGCTGATGCCCGCCAGCGTGGCCCTGGACGCCGCCGGCCAGCCCAGCCCGGCGCTGCTCAAGAAGCTGGCCGCCCTGGGCGCCGGCCCCGAGGCCGTGGCCGGCCTGCGCCGCGCCCCCGACGGCAAGGCCGAGGCCCTGTTCCTCGACCGCGTCGAGCCCGGCCTGGCCCTGGCCGCCGGCCTGCAGGCCGCGCTGGACGAGGCCCTCGCCGGCCTGCCCATCCCCAAGGTGATGACTTACCAGCTCGCCGATGGCTGGCACGACGTGAAGTTCGTCCGCCCGGCCCACGGCCTGGTCGCGCTGCATGGCGAGGCGGTGGTGCCGGTGCAGGCCCTGGGCCTGACGGCCGGCCGCAGCACCCACGGCCACCGCTTCGAGGCGGCGGTCGATCCGGTGGTGGTCCGCGAGGCCGACAGCTATGCCGCGCAGATCGAGGCCGAGGGCGCGGTGATCCCCGGCTTCGCCGCGCGCCGCGCCGAGATCGTGCGCCAGCTCGCCGCCGCCGCGCAGGCCGCCGGTCCGGCGCTCAAGCCCATCGAGGATGAGGCCCTGCTCGACGAAGTCACCGCCCTGGTCGAGCGGCCGAATGTGCTGACCGGCCGCTTCGACCCGACCTTCCTGGACGTGCCGCAGGAATGCCTCATCCTCACGATGAAGGCCAACCAGAAGTACTTCCCGCTGCTCGACGCCGCCGGCAAGCTGACCCATCAGTTCCTGATCGTCAGCAACATCCGCCCGGCCGACCCGAGCGCGGTGATTGGCGGCAACGAACGCGTGGTGCGCCCGCGCCTGGCCGATGCCAAGTTCTTCTACGACCAGGACCGCAAGAAGACCCTGGCCGAGCGCGCCGCGGGCCTGGGCAAGGTCGTCTACCACGGCAAGCTGGGCAGCCAGGCCGAGCGCAGCGAGCGCGTGCGGCGCATCGCCCACGCCGTGGTCGAGCAGCTCGGCGCGGCCGTGCAGCCCTGGACGGTGGACGCCAAGGACCACTTTGACCTGCTGGCCGTCAAGGCCGACCAGGCCGCCCGCCTGGCCAAGGCCGACCTGCTGACCGACATGGTCGGCGAGTTCCCCGAACTGCAGGGTGTGATGGGCGGCTACTACGCCCGCCACGAAGGCCTGCGCGACGGCGTGGCCCTCGCCCTTGAGGACCACTACAAGCCCCGCTTCGCCGGCGACGCCCTGCCGCGCAACACCACCGGCACCGTGCTGGCCCTGGCCGACAAGCTGGAGACCCTGGTCGGCCTCTTCGGCATCGGCGAGCTGCCGACCGGCGACAAGGACCCCTACGCCCTGCGCCGCCATGCCCTGGGCGTGATCCGCCTCATCACCGAGAAGCAGCTCGCGCTGGACCTGGACGCGCTGCTGGCCGCCGCGCTTCCGGCCTTCGGCGGCCTGATCGCCGACCCGCGCGAGGCCCTGCGCAGCTTCTTCGACGACCGCTTCGCCGGCAGCCTGCGCGAGCAGGGCTACAGCGCGCAGGAAGTCGAGGCCGTGCTGGCCCTGCGCCCCGGCCGCCTGGCCGAGGTGCCCCGGCGCCTGGCGGCGGTGCGCGCCTTCGCCGCCCTGCCCGAGGCCGCGGCCCTGGCGGCGGCCAACAAGCGGGTGGGCAACATCCTGAAGAAGGTCGAGGGCGGCGTCGAAGCCCGCATCGACCCGGCCCTGCTCAAGGAGCCGGCCGAGGCCGCCCTGGCCCAGGCCCTGGCCCAGGTGCAGCCGGCCGCCGACGCCGCCTTCGCCGCCGGCGACCTGACCGCCTCGCTGCAGGCCCTGGCCGCGCTGCGCGCGCCGGTCGACGCCTTCTTCGACGGCGTGATGGTCAACGCCGAGGACCCGGCGCTGCGCGCCAACCGCCTCGGCCTGCTGGCCACCCTGCACGCCGCGATGAACCGCGTGGCCGACCTGGCCCGCCTGGCCGCCTGATCTTTTCTCCGGAGCCCGCCATGCCCAGCCCGCGCGACGCCGCGACCAAGCTCGTGATCCTCGACCGCGACGGCACCATCAATGCCGACCGCGACGACTACGTGAAGTCGCCCGAGGAATGGATCCCCCTGCCCGGCGCCCTCGAAGGCGTGGCGCGGCTGAACGAATCGGGCTTCCATGTCGCGGTCGTCACCAACCAGAGCGGCATCGGCCGCGGCCTCTTCGACATGGCCACGCTCAACGCCATGCACCTGAAGATGCACGGCCTGATGGCCGAGGTCGGCGCGCGGGTCGACGCGATCTTCTTCTGCCCGCACGGCCCCAGCGAGGACTGCAGCTGCCGCAAGCCCAAGCCGGGCCTGTTCGAGCAGGTCGGCCAGCGCTTCGGCGTGAACCTGAAGGGCGTGCCGGCCATCGGCGATTCCCTGCGCGACCTGCAGGCCGCCGCCGCCGTGGGCTGCGAAACCCATCTGGTGCGCACCGGCAAGGCCGAGTCGCTGAGCGACGAGGCCGCCGCCGAGCTGGCCGCCAAGGTGCCGGGCACCTTCGTGCATGCCAACCTGCGTGCCGCGGCCGACTGGCTGATCCAGCGCGAGCGCAGCCGCAAGGCGGCCGCCCAGGCGGCCAAGGCCCAGGCTGCCGCCGGCGGCGCCAGCGCCGGATGAGCGCCGCCGCGACGACGCTGGCCGCGCTGCGCTCCACCGTCTTCCTGCTGTGGATGGCCGGCACGCTGGTCGTCTACGCCAGCGTGGCGGTGCTGCTTTCGCTGGTGCTGCGCGGCAAGCCCTTCTACTGGTTCTGCAGCGGCTGGATGCGGCTGGCGGTGCATGGCGCGCGCTGGATCTGCGGCGTGCGCTGGCGCCTGCATGGCTACGAGCGGGTCGAGGCCCTGGACCGCGCCGGCACGCCGGTGATCCTGACGCCCAAGCACCAGTCGGCCTGGGAGACGCTGGCCTTCCCGGCGCTGATGCCACGGCCGCTGGCCTTCGTGTTCAAGCGCGAGCTGCTCTTCATCCCCTTCTTCGGCTGGGCGATCGCGCGGCTGGACATGATCCACATCGACCGCAGCAAGCGCGCGCAGGCCTGGGCCAAGGTGGCACGGCAGGGCGCGGAGTTCCTGCAGCGCGGGCTGTGGGTGATCATGTTCCCCGAGGGCACGCGCACGCCGCGCGGCGCGCAGGGCGACTACAAGACGGGCGGCGCGCGGCTGGCGGTGGCGACCGATGCGGTGCTGCTGCCGATCGCCCTGACCTCGGCACGCTGCTGGCCCAAGGGCGGCTTCATCAAGCGGCCGGGTGTGATCGAGGTGTCCTTCGGCCCGCCGATCCCCAGCGCGGGCCGACGGCCCGAGGCCCTGATGGCCGAAGCCGAAGCCTGGATCGAGGCCGAGATGCGGCGGCTGGACGCCGAGGCCTATCGGGGCTGAGCCCAGGGGCTGAGCGCTTCATGAGCGCCTGACCCTGCGTGTGAAAGCGCGGGGGGCTGACGTGGTGAGGCGCAGGGCCGTGGTGTGGTGAGGCGCAGGGCCGTGGTGTGGTGAGGCGCGGGGCCGTGGCGTGGTGAGGCGCGGGGCTCTGGCGCGGTGGAAGCCGGCGAGCCCCCACCCCCGGCGGGGCTTCGGGGCTGGCCCCCGCCGAAGGCGGGGGTGCCCTGCGCTTCTCGCGTCGAAAACCCTCCGGCCCCAACTCGCGCTGCGCGCTCAGACACGGGGCCTCCCGGGCCCTCGCCGCTGCGAGGCTCGGCCGCGCCCAGGCGCCCCACCGGGGGTGGGGGCTCGCCTTGCGGCATCGCGGGCGCACGCAAGAACCGATGCGGTGGTCGCGCCGCCAGACCGCAGCGATGCGGGTCATGCCACCCCGGCGTACAGCGCGATGTTCAGGCGCGCAGCGGCCCGTCAGCGAGCGCCAGCGATGCGGCCCCCCGCGGTGCGGGCTGGGGTTGCGGGGCAATCAGAAGCCTCGCCGAGCCGCGCAGCGGGGGCGGGTTGCCGGGGCAGGGCCCCGGCTCGGCCCCCCTTGTCTGAGCCCGTAGGGCGAGTTGGGGGGACGACCCGCCGCCGCGAGCAGCGAGGGGAGCCGGGGCCCCGAACGGGGCCCCGGCCGAGGCTTCGCCTCGCAGCCCCAGCCCGCACCGCGGGGGGCATGCGCCACCCGCCGCACCCCACCCTCCCCTCGCCCCAACAAACCCGGCGCCAAGCGCGGGCCGCAAGCACAAAGCCCCGCGCCCGAAGCCGGAAGCGCTCAGGACACTTCCAGCGGATCCCGCTTCGCCGGTGACCCCAGCCCCGCCGCCTGCAGCGCCGGCCCGCCGCGCAGCCGGCGCTCGATGGCCTCGGCCAGGTAAAGCGCATCACGCGCCACGCCCGAGAAGCGTCCCGAACCCCAGGTGTGGAGCCAGGGCAAGCCCAGGAAGTACAGGCCCGGCTGCGGGCTGATGCCGCGCTGGTGCACCGGATGGCCCCGGCCGTTGAAGACCGGCGCATCGACCCAGGCGAAATCCGGCTCGAAGCCGATGCACCAGACGATGGCCGCCAGCCCCGCCTCCGCCAGCGGCAGCGCGCTGCGCTCGGCCGGGGGCGTCCAGACCGGCGTGTAGACCGAGGCCGGCGGCGCCTCCAGCCCCTGCGCGGCGATGTGCTTGTCGATCGCCGCATTGATGCCGTTGTAGATGCGGTCGGCCTGGTCCAGCGCGGCGGTGAGGCCCGGCTCGAAGAGCAGGCGCTCGCCGTCGAAGCCGCGCAGCAGGCCGTAGAGCTCCATGCCCTGGGCGGCGAACTGGCGCAGGTCGATGTCACGCCCGCCATCGCGGCCGGTCACGTAGTGGTTGGTGTTGTCGCGCACACCCTCGCGCAGCGGATGCTGATCGACCGGCATGTCGTAGTAGCCCATGTCGGCCAGCCAGTCGACCACGTCGCGGCCGCGGTAGAAGCGCGCGCAGCGCGGCGCGTCGCCCACCGCCAGCAGCACCTTCCGGCCGGCCAGGTGCAGGTCCTCGGCGATCTGCGCGCCGCTCTGGCCCGAGCCAACGACCAGCACCGCGCCAGGCGGGAACTGCGCCGGGTTGCGGTACTGCTCGGAATGGACCTGCACGATGCCCGGCGGCAGGCGCTCGGCCAGCCGCGGCACGATGGGCCGGTGGTAGCCGCCGGAGGCCACCACCACTTCATCGGCCGTGCAGGTACCGGCCGAGGTCTGCACGCGGAAGCCGCCCTCGGGGCGCGGCGTCACGCGCTGCACGGCCACGCCCTCGATCAGCGGCGGATCGACCTTGGCGCGGAAGGCGGCCAGGTAGTCGAGGATCTGCGGCTTGGTCATGAAGCCGTGCGGCTCGGGCCCGTCGTAGTCATGGCCCGGCAGCTTGCACTGCCAGTTGGGCGTGACCAGGCTGAAGGCATCCCAGCGCGCGTCGGCCCAGGCATGCAGGGCCTGCTGCTTCTCCAGCACCAGGTGGCCGAGGCCGCGCTGCTGCAGGTAGTGCGAGACCGACAGGCCGGCCTGCCCGCCGCCGACGACCAGCACCGGGTGGTGGGGCGGCGAGGCCTCGGCGGCAGCCGCGAGGGCCTGGGTGGGGTCGAGGGTCGGCATGGCGGTCTCCTGGAACGGGGGGGCGGACGGGCCGCAGCTCAGGCGGGGTCGAAGGGCAGCAGCTCGATCCGCGACTCGGGCGCGAAGCGGGTGGCGGTGGCCTCGATCTGCGCCAGCTGCTCGGCCGCGGCTGAGCAGGCGAAGCCGTACTTGGCCCGCACGCGCTCGGAGGCGATCTGCATGCAGTCGCGGATCTCGACCAGGAAGGCGTCCAGCCGCATCGGGCCGGGCCGCAGGCGCTCGCGCACGATCAGCGAGGGCGAGTAGCAGGGCATCACCGTCTGGTCGGGCCAGCGCAGCTGGTAGGTCATCGCGGGCATGGTGGTCTCGGGCGGAGGGCTTCAGGCCGGCAGGTGCAGGGGCAGCGGCGCGGCGTGCCGCGCCAGGTGGGCGCGGTAGACGGCCAGGTGGCGTTCGGCGCTGCGCGCCCAGGCGTAGCGGGCGCAGACGGCCGGCGGCGCCGGACGCGGCCGGTCCAGGGCCTGGACGAGGGCGGCCTGCAGCGTCTCGGGGGCCAGGGGGTCGCACCAGCTGACCGCAGCGGCCAGCTCGGGCTCGGCCCGCGGGTCGAGGTATTCGGTGAAGGGCGGGTTCTGCGGCACGACCACCGGGCAGCCGCTGGCCAGGGCCTCCAGCACGACCAGGCCGAAGCCCTCGTTCAGCGAAGGCAGGGCCATCACGTCGGCGCGACGGTAGAGCGAGGGCATCAGCTCGTCGGGCAGCGGGCCGGTGACGATGACCGGGCTGCCCGGCCCGCCCCAGGGGCCGCGGGCCTCGGCGGCGGCGCAGGCCTCCAGCCGGGCACGGAAGGCGGCCACCTCGCGGCCGTGGTCGAGCAGGCTGGCGCCACCGGCGATCAGCAGCTGCGCGCCGGGCCGGGCCTGGCGCAGGCCCAGGAAGGCTTCGAGCAGGCGGGCGGTGTTCTTGCGCGCCTCGATGCCGCCGACCGCGAGCACCACCGGGCCGCCGCCCAGGCCCCAGCGGCGCGCGAGCAGCGCATCGAGCGGCCCCGCGGCCGGCTGGAAGCGCTGCAGGTCGACGCCGTTGGGCACGGCCTCGGCCGGCCGGCCCCAGTCGCGGGCGAGCTGTCCGGCCCAGTGCGCGCTGACGCACAGCAGGGTGTCGGCCTCGCGCACGCCGCGCTGCTGGAAGGCGTCGATCACCGGATCGCTGTAGCGGTCCAGGTGGTGCACGGTGCGCAGCCAGGGGCCAATGCGGCCCTGGGCGCGCAGTTCGGCCAGGGCATTGGCGCCGATGCCGTCATGCGCATGCAGCAGGTCCCAGCGGGCCCCGGCGGCCAGGCGGGCGCGCAGGTGGGCGATGTAGCCGGCGATGCGGGCCTCGACCATGGCGCGGGTCGCGCCCGGCGGGGTGGCGGGCACCGGCACCTCCTCGACGGTGCAGGCCGGCGTGCGGAACAGCTTCTCGCCCGGCGCGGCCGGCGCGAACAGGGTGACGGCATGGCCGGCCGCGGTCAGGGCCTCGGCCAGCTCCAGGCTGTGCACCACGCCGCCGCGCGGAAGCACCGAATGGGTCAGCAGGCCGATGCGCAGCACCTCGCCGGGTGCGGCAGGCGGGGCGCCTGCCTCGATCACGGTGCCGCGGCTGGCCGGCCAGTGCCAGCGTTCACCCGGGCTGCGGCTGACGCGGCGCGGGCGGCCCGGCCCGACGGGACGTTCGGAGGCGGGCTCAGCCATGGGCGGGCTCGCGATCGGCCGCGGGGCCGGGGGGAAGGATGAAGGACTGCATGGCGGCATCCCACAGCAGGATCGGCGCCAGCTCCGGCACGCTGCCGGCGGCCAGGCGCAGCGCCCGGCCGGCCTCGACGGTGCCGACCGCCGCGCAGGCCAGGCGTGCGGCCGCGAAGTGCTGCTGCACCGCCTCGACCCGGTCCGGCGCCACGCTCAGCACGAAGCCGTAACTCGGGAAGGCCTGCAGCCAGCGCAGGCGTTCGGCCGGGGCCAGGCCGGGCGGCGCCGGCAGGGCATCGAGGTCGACGGTGGCGCCGACCCCCGAGGCCTCCAGCAGCATCAGGGTGCTGCCGAGCACGCCGGCCATGCTGATGTCCTTGGCCGCGCGGCACAGGCCGGCCTCGGCCAGGGCGGGCAGCAGGGCCAGGTCGGCGCGCAGGCGCTCGGGCGGGGCCTGGGTGCTGGCGTTCCAGTAGGGTGCTTCGCCGCGCCAGGCGCCGCGCAGGTCGACGACGACCATCAGCCGGTCGCCCGGCCGCGCCTCGAAGCTGCTGAGCAGGGCGCGCGCGTGGCCGAGCACGGCCACCGCGAGCTGGCCATGCGCCGCGCGCAGATTGCTGTGGCCGCCCAGCACCGGCACGCCGTAGCGCGCGGCCGCGGCGGCCAGGCCGGCCAGCACGGGGACGGCGGCTTCGGCATCGGGCGCCCAGATCGCATCGACCACGCCGATGGCGCGGCCGCCCATGGCGGCGATGTCGCTGAGGTTGACCATCAGCGCGCTGTAGCCGGCGAACCAGGGGTCGCGGGCGACGAAGTCCTCGACCAGGCCCTCGATCGCGAAGAGCAGGTGGCCGCCCCCGCCCGGCGAGGCCGGCAGGGGCACGGCGGCGGTGTCATCGCCATTGGGCACGGCCGCCGCCAGGCCGGCAGCGAGCGGGCCGGTGGCGGCCCAGGCCGGGTCCAGCGCGCGGGCCCAGGCCGGCGGGCCGGCGGGGGCGTCGGCGGCGGCCGGGTCGAGCGCAGCGCGCACCGCGGCGATGTCGGTCTTGTGCGCGAAGCCGCGGCTGGCCCGCAGCGCCTCGGCCAGCGCGGCCAGGGCCCGGGCGGGCTGGATCTCGCCCGCGAGCGGCGGCAGGGTCGGCACCGGGATCGGCGGCATGTCCAGCCTCAGGCGCGGCGCGCGAAGGCCGCGCTGACGAAGCCGGCCTCGGCCCGCGGACAGGGCGGGTAGGCCTTCAGATCGGCCTGCATGAAGCGATGCGGCCGGCCGTGCAGGGTGCGCGGGCCCAGGCTCTTCCAGTGCAGCTTCTCGAACAAGGGCACATTGGCTTCCTGCACATGCGCGAAGAAGCTGTGCGCGCCCTGGGCATGCGCGCTGCAGACGGCCAGGCGGATCAGGGTGGCGCCGATGCGGCCGACGCTGCGGAAGGCCGGATGCACGGCCAGGCGCGAGCCCCACCAGACGCCGGGCTCCTGCTGCGGGTCGGCATCGGCCGCCTGGTGCAGGCGCACGGTGCCGACGACCTGCTCGGGCTGGCCGCCCCAGCAGGCCACGGCCACCAGGGTCTGGGCGATGGGGTCGAGGGCATCGCGGTCGTCGCCGACGAAGACGCCCTGCTCGGCACAGAACACGGCGCGGCGCAGGCGGGCGGCTCCGTCCAGCTCCCAGGGCAGCACCGCGCGCTTGATGCGGAACTCGGCCGGCACGAAGGCCTGCGGCAGCTCGCACCAGGGCGGCAGCGCGGCGGGCGCGGGCCAGGGCAGGACGGCGGGGGACGCGCTCATGCCGGCACCCCGTCGAGCGCGCCTTCGTGGACGGCCAGGGTCGAGCAGGCGCCGCACTTGCCGCAGCCGGCGCGGATGTCGGCCGCGCGCAGGCCGCCGGCCTGGAGCATCGCGGCCAGGGGCTGAAGCAGGGCCTGCATGAAGTCGGCCGAGGGCGCGGGATGGTCTTCCAGCGGCGTGCCGCGGATGGGCACGAAGGGCACGACGAAGGGGTAGACACCGATCGCGATCAGCTTCTCGCACATCGCCAGGATGGCCTCGGGCGGATCGCCGAGGCCGGCCAGCAGGTAGCTGCTGACCTGGCCACGGCCGAAGACCGCCACGGCCGCCTCGAAGGCGCTGAAGTAGCGCGCCAGCGGCACGCTGGCCTTGCCGGGCATCAGCTTCTCGCGCAGCGCGGGGCTCACCAGCTCCAGGTGCATGCCGACGGTGGCGACGCCGGCGGCCTGCAGGCGCGCGAACCATCGGTCGTCGTCGGGCGGTTCGAGCTGGGCCTGGAGGGGCAGGCTGCGGGCCGGGCGCAGCGCGGCAATCGCGGCGGTGATGGCGGCCGCGCTGTCGCACAGGACTTGCGCGCCCCGGTCCGGCGTGGGGGGCGTGCCGGTGGTCAGCACCATGTGCTTCACGTCGTCGAGCTGCACGGCGGCGCAGGCCACCTCGGCGAGCTGGGCCGGCGTCTTGTGCGCGACGGTGCGGCCGGCCGCCAGCGACTGGCCGATCGCGCAGAACTGGCAGGCCTTGCGCCGGCTCTCGTAGCGGATGCAGGTCTGCAGCACGGTGGTGGCCAGCACGTCGCGGCCGTGGAGGGTCGCGATCTGGCGGTAGGGGATGCCGTCGGCCGTCTGCAGGGCATAGAAGCGCGGCTCGGCGGTGAAGCGGATTTCGGCGATGGGGATGCCGCCGCGCTTGAGCACGCTGCGGCCATCGGCCCCCGGCGCCTCGGCCGCATAGGTGGAGGCGAAGGCCTGGGCGGTGTGCACCGGCACCATCACGGTGTGGCCGTCGACGGTGACGGCCTGGTGGTCGCTGGGCCCGGCGCCGCCGCGGCGGCTGGCGGCCCCGGCCTGCGGGTCGAGCAGGCGCAGGCCCTGGGCCTGCAGCTCGCTCATCAGGGCGCGGGCGGCGGGGGTGGGGACGGAGGGGGTGGCCATGGCGGGGCGTCCTTCAGGGGCAGCGGGCGGGGGCGATCAGGGCCGGGCCGGCGTGGCGGCGGCACCCGCCTCGACGGCGGGCGCTGCCGGGGCGAAGGGGCTGGCGGGGGTCCGCTCGGCCGGGCCCGGGACGGGGCCGGCGGTCGGGACCCGCAGCGGTCCGCCGGCCAGGTCCACCACCGGGTGCGCCGGCCGGGTGTTGATCGCCAGGCTCAGCAGCTCGGGCCGGGCGTAGTGGCCGACCGAATCCATCATCCGCTTGCGCTTGTCGATCAGGGCGAAGTCGAGGTCGGCGATCACCAGGCCCTCGCCTTCCTTGAGCGGCGGCGCCAGGTGCACGCCCTCGGGCGAGACGATGGCGCTGCAGCAACCGCCGCGCAGGGCCTTCTGCAGGGCGGGGTCGGGCGTGATGCTGGCGATCTGCGACTCATGCAGCCAGCCGGTGGCATTGACGACGAAGCAGCCCGATTCCAGCGCGTGATGGCGGATGGCCACCTCCATCTGGTCGGCAAAGATCGGCCCGACCATCGAGCCGGGGAACTGCGCGACGTGGATCTCCTCGCCCTGGGCCATCAGCGCGTAGCGGGCCAGGGGGTTGTAGTGCTCCCAGCAGGCCAGGGCGCCGACGCGACCGACCGCCGTGTCGACCACCTTCAGCCCGGCGGCATCGCCCTGGCCCCAGACCATGCGCTCGTGGTAGGTCGGGGTGATCTTGCGGCGGTGCAGCAGCAGGCGGCCATCGGCATCGAAGACGAGCTGGGCGTTGTAGAGGCTGCCGCCGTCGCGCTCGTTGATGCCGAGCACGACGACCAGGCCGTGGCGGCGCGCGGCCGCGGCCACGGCCTCCACCTCGGGGCCCGGCACGCGCGGCGCGTGGGCCATCAGGCGAAGGTGGTCGGCGCCCATCGCCACCGGCGGCTTGATGAAGCTGAAGTAGGGGTAGTAGGGGACGAAGGTCTCGGGGAAGACGACGAGCTGCGCGCCCTTGCCGGCGGCCTGGGCCAGGGCCTCGACCACGCGCTCGGTGGTGCCGGCGGGGCGGTCCAGGTCCGGAGCGAGCTGCACGGCGGCGGCGCGGACGATGCGGTGGGGCAGCATGGGCGAAGGCAGTCGAGGGGTCGGTGCGTGGTGCGGCGCCCCCGCCGCGGCCCGTGGGCTGCGGCGGGCTGCGGCCTCAGAGGGTCCAGCTGTGCAGCATGAAGGCGTTGTCGCGGCGGTGGATCAGGGTCAGGTCCAGCACGTCCAGCGGGTTGATCGGGATCACGCCCTCGATCAGGTTCTTCTCGCTGTGGCCGTAGAGCGCCTGCAGCGCGAAGCGGCAGGCGTAGACCTTGCCGCCTTCGGCGATGAACTTCTCGATCTGCTTGTTGAAGTTCAGGTGGCCGGGGAAGGCCTCGTCGCCGATCGTCGGGAAGCCGCGCTGCACCCCCAGCGTGACGCCGGGACCGTAGAGCAGCACCGAGGTCTCGAAGCCCTTGCGCAGCAGGCGCAGGGCCTGCAGCAGGTTGACCAGGCCGATCGAGCCTTCGAAGGCCACGGTGTGGAAGGTGACCAGGGCCTTCTCGCCCGGCTGGGCTTTCACGTCCTCGAAGACCTTCTCTTCGTAATCGACGAGGACATCGCCTTTCTGGCGCATCGGCAGGGTGACTTTGGGCATGGCGGCTCCGGGGAGGGGTGGGGGACGTTCGGGGCAGGAAGACGGGGGGCCGGCCCCGCGGGTCGGCCCGTCCCGCTTTGCATCGGCCGTGCCATGCCAAGGCCGCCGCAGCCGGCCGGCCTGCAATCAAGCCCCGATCAAGCCGCGGGCATGCGCCCAACTCCTTGCCGAAAAACTTTCGGGCGGACGGCGAGCTGCCGCCGCGGCTTCGAGGGCTTTGCGGGATTACCCGTAACCGGGCGGTCACCGGCATGAAGCCTCGCGATCAGGCGCACCGGCAGGTGGCACGGGACCGCACCGGCACGGGGGCCGATCTGCAATCAAGCCGCGCGATCAAGCCGCGCTGGTGCAGCCGGACAAGCTCCCGGGGCCGGCACGCGGCATGCAATCAAGTCGACATGCCGCTGCAATCAAGGACCGTCCCCGCATGAGCACGCTGCCCGCCCACTGGCGCCGCCGCCTGCAGCAGCCCGACCGCCCGGCCTACCTGATGCTGGCCGAGCTGATCGCCGAGGACGTGCGCAGCGGCCGACTCGTCGCCCGCGACCGCCTGCCCACGCTGCGCGAGCTGGCCCAGGCCACCGGCCTGAACTACACGACGGTCGCACGGGGCTATGCCGAGGCGCAGCGCCGCGGCCTGATCGATGCGCAGAGCGGACGCGGCAGCTATGTGCGTGGCAGCGCGCCCGCCCTGCCGCTGCGCGGCGGCGCGGCGATGACGATGAACCTGCCGCCCGAACCCGACGATCCGGCCCTGCTCGCGCGCATCCGCGAGGGCGCGCAGGCCGTGTTCGGCGAGGCCGACCTGCACGACCTGCTGCGCTACCAGGCCTTCGGCGGCAGTGCCGAGGACCGCGCGGCCGGGGCCGACTGGCTGGCCGGACAGCTGCCGGGCGTGACGGCCGAGCGCACCCTGGTCGCGCCGGGCATCCACAGCGTGCTCGTGGCGCTGATCTCGCAGTTCGCGCGGCCGGGGCAGCTGATCTGCGTGGAGTCGCTCGGCTACCCGGGGCTCAAGGCCATCGCGGCCCAGCTCGGCGTGCAGCTGCAGGCCCTGCCCTGCGACGAGGAGGGCCCGAGCGCGCTGGCCTTCGAACATGCCTGCAAGCACCTGCAGCCCCGCGCGCTCTACCTCAACCCGACGCTGCAGAACCCCTCGACGCTGACGATCAGCCGGGCCCGCCGCGAACTGCTCGCCGACCTGGCCCTGCACCACAGCGTGCCGATCATCGAGGACGAGGCCTACGCCATGCTGCCCGCCCGGCTCGAGCTGCCGGCCCTGTCCACCCTGGCCCCGGGCCTGAGCTGGTACGTGAGCGGCCTGTCGAAGTGCTTCGGTGCCGGCCTGCGCACGGCCTATGTGGCCGCGCCGAGCGTGCGCGAGGCCGAGCGCCTGGCCGGCACGCTGCGCGGCCTCTCGGTGATGGCCTCGCCGCTGAGCAATGCGCTGGCGACCCGCTGGCTGCGCGACGGCACCGCCGCGCGCATGCTGGAGGCCGTGCGCCAGATCGGTCGCGAGCGCCAGGCCCTGGCCCGCGAGCTGCTGGGGGCGGTGCTGCCCACCCACACCCAGGGTGCACCCGGCGGACCGCCCGGCCTGATCGCGCCGGAGGACGGCTTCCACGCCTGGCTGCGCCTGGGCCCGCCCTGGCAGCCCGTGGAGCTGGCCGCCTGGCTGCGCGACCAGGGCGTGGGCGCGGTCGCCAGCGTGGCCTTCTCCACCGACGGCGATCCGCCCGACGCCCTGCGCCTGTGCCTGGGCGGGCCGCAGTCGCATGCCGACTGCCGGGCCATGCTCGGCCGCCTGGCCGAGGCGCTGGACCACCCGCGGGCGGCCCAGGGCGCGGTGATGTAGGCCGCCGCCCCGGCGCCGGTGGCCCCGCGGGGGGGCCACCTACAATCCCGCGCTTTCCGCGCCCTGACCGTCACCGCCTCGTCGCGGACGGCTGCGGCGGCCGGCCGGGTCTGCCCGCGCCGGGGTGTCTTCCCGTCCCGCTCACCAAGGATCCACCCGTGTTCATTGCCCAAGCCTTTGCCCAGACCGCCCCCGCCGCCACGCCCGCCGGCGGCCCGGAGTCCAGCCTGCTGTCGATGCTGCCGCTGCTGCTGATGTTCGTGGTGCTGTACTTCGTGATGATCCGGCCGCAGATGAAGAAGCAGAAGGAGCACAAGGCCATGGTCGACGCGCTGGCCAAGGGCGACGAGGTGGTGACCGCGGGCGGCCTGCTGGGCCGCGTCAGCAAGCTCGGCGAGGCCTTCCTGCACGTGGAACTGGCCGACGGCGTCGAAGTCCAGATCCAGCGCAGCGCGGTGGTGCAGGTGCTGCCGAAGGGCACGCTGAAGTAAGCCGGGCCGGCCGGCTGCCGCCGGCTTCCGGGTCCGACCGCAAGGCCGCGGACGCCCGCCGGGCGCCGCGGCCTTGCCCCCAAGAAGAAGCCCCCCGACGGGGCCTGCGAGGATGAGGCAATGAACCGTTACCCCTGGTGGAAGTACGCGATCCTGGTGGTCGCGCTGATCGTCGGCCTGCTGTATGCCCTGCCCAATCTGTACGGCGAGGCGCCGGCGGTGCAGGTTTCCAGCGGCAAGGCCACGCTGAAGGTCACGGCCGAGCTGGTGCCGCGCGTCGAGGGCGCGCTGCGCGAGGCCGGGGCGGTGGCGGACTTCGTGCAGCTCGAAGGCAATTCGGTGCGGGCCCGCTTCGAGGACACCGACACCCAGATCAAGGCAAAGGATGCGATCGCCAAGGCCCTGAACCCCGATCCGGCCGATCCGGGCTACATCGTCGCGCTGAACCTGGTGAGCCGTTCGCCGGCCTGGCTGAGCAGCCTGCACGCGCTGCCGATGTACCTGGGCCTGGACCTGCGCGGCGGCGTGCACTTCCTGATGCAGGTCGACATGCCGGCCGCGCTGGACCGCCGCGTCGAGGCCCTGGGTGCGGACATGCGCACCGTGCTGCGCGACAAGAACATCCGCCATGCCGGCGTGAACCGCGAAGGTCGCCGCGTCGAGCTGCGCTTCCGCGACGCCGAGACGCGCGCCAAGGCCCGCGCCGTGCTGACCGAAGCCCTGCCCGACCTGAACTTCGCCGACGCCGAGGACGGCCGCGATGCCCTGCTGCGCGCGACGATCAAGCCCGAGGCCGCGCTGCGCCTGCAGGACCAGGCCCTGAAGCAGAACATCAACACCCTGCACAACCGGATCAACGAACTCGGCGTGGCCGAGCCGGTGATCCAGCAGCAGGGCGCCGACCGCGTCGTGGTGCAGCTGCCGGGCGTGCAGGACACCGCCAAGGCCAAGGACATCATCGGCCGCACCGCCACGCTGGAGGTGCGCATGGTCGACGACAGCCCCGAGGCCCTGGGCGGCCTGAACGGCGGCGTGCTGCCGCTGGGCACCGAGCGCTACCAAGACCGCAACGGCCAGCCCATCGTGGTGAAGAAGGCCGTGGTGCTGACCGGCGAGAACCTGACCGACGCCCAGCCCGGCTTCGACGGCCAGACCCAGGAACCGACCGTCAACCTGACGCTCGACGGCAAGGGCGCGCGCATCTTCCGCGACGTGACCCGCGAGAACGTCGGCAAGCGCATGGCCATCCTGCTGTTCGAGAAGGGCCGCGGCGAGGTGGTGACCGCCCCGGTGATCCGCGCCGAGATCGGCGGCGGCCGGGTGCAGATCAGCGGCCGCATGACCACGCAGGAAGCCAACGACACGGCCCTGCTGCTGCGCGCGGGTTCGCTGGCCGCGCCGATGGAGATCATCGAGGAACGCACCATCGGCCCGAGCCTGGGCGCCGAGAACATCAGCAAGGGCTTCCACAGCGTGATGTGGGGCTTTGCGGCCATCGCGGTCTTCATGTGCGCCTACTACATGCTGTTCGGCGTGTTCTCCTCGCTGGCGCTGGCGCTGAACCTGCTGCTGCTGACGGCCATCCTGTCGATGCTGCAGGCCACGCTGACGCTGCCCGGCATCGCCGCCATCGCCCTGACCCTGGGCATGGCGATCGACGCGAACGTGCTGATCAACGAGCGGGTCCGTGAGGAACTGCGCAATGGCGCGGCACCGCAGACGGCCATCCACCTGGGCTACGAGCGGGCCTTTGCGACCATCCTCGACTCGAACATCACCACGCTGATCGCGGGCGTCGCGCTGCTGGCCTTCGGCTCGGGCCCGGTGCGCGGCTTCGCGGTCGTGCACTGCCTGGGCATCCTGACCTCGATGTTCTCGGCGGTGCTGTTCTCGCGCGGCCTGGTCAACCTCTGGTACGGCCGCCAGAAGAAGCTGAAGTCGGTCTCGATCGGCCAGATCTGGAAGCCCGAGGCCGGCACGTCGTCGGTCCCGGCCCCGCGCGGCTGAGGCCGACCCGAAGCGCGATTCCCGCAAGGACATCCCATGGAGCTTTTCCGCATCCGCCGCGACATCCCGTTCATGCGCCATGCCCTGGTGCTGAACGCGATCTCCTTCCTCACCTTCCTCGCCGCGGTCTTCTTCATCGCCACCCGCGGCCTGCACCTGTCGATCGAGTTCACCGGCGGCACCGTGCTGGAGGTGGCCTACACCCAGAGCGCCGACATCGACAAGGTGCGCACCGCCGTCGAGGCCCAGAACCTCGGCGAGGTGCAGGTGCAGAACTTCGGCAGCTCGCGCGATGTGCTGATCCGCCTGCCGCTGCGCGGCGAGAGCAGCACCGCCGCGCAGCAGACCCTGGTCGACAAGGTCTTCGGCACGCTCTGCGCGGCCGAGTCCGGCACGGTCAGCCGGGTCGAGTCGGTCACCGCCCAGGGCGAACAGCTCAGCCGCCAGGTCTGCGCGAGCGGCGAGCGCGAACCGGTGTCGCTCAAGCGCAGCGAGTTCGTGGGGCCCTCGGTGGGCGCCGAGCTGGCCCGCGACGGCGCCATCGCCCTGGCCGTCACCATCGCCGGGATCATGATCTACCTGGCGCTGCGCTTCGAATGGAAGTTCGCGGTCGCCGGCATCATCGCCAACCTGCACGACGTGGTCATCATCCTGGGCTTCTTCGCCTTCTTCCAGTGGGAGTTCTCGCTCTCGGTGCTGGCGGCGGTGCTGGCGGTGCTGGGCTACTCGGTGAACGAGTCGGTGGTGATCTTCGACCGGGTGCGCGAGGCCTTCCGCAAGTTCCGCAAGCTCAACACGCCGCAGGTCATCGACCATGCGATCACCAGCACGATCAGCCGCACGATCATCACCCACGGATCGACCCAGATCATGGTGCTGTCGATGCTGATCTTCGGCGGCGCGACCCTGCACTACTTCGCGCTGGCGCTGACCATCGGCATCCTGTTCGGCATCTACTCCTCGGTCTTCGTGGCCGCGGCGATCGCGATGTACCTGGGCGTCAAGCGCGAGGACCTGATCAAGGCGCCGGTCCGCCGCGAAGGCGATCCGGACGATCCCAACGCCGGCGCGGTGGTCTGATCCCGCAGGCCCACCGGCGGCCCGGCGCGCGCGATGCGATCCGCAGGCACCGGCCCGGCCGACGCCGCCCCCCTGGCGCGGGAGGCCGCCCGAACCGCCTTGGTCCGGGCCTGGCGGGACGGCCTGGCGCCGACGCTGCGGGGCCTGATCGCGTCGGCGGACCAGCTGGCCGCCAGCCCCCAGCCGGCCCCCGAGCTGCGTCTGCGGCGCCAGCGTGCGGCAGCCGACCTGGCCGCCTGCCGCGACACCCTGGCCGGGCTGCTGGGCCGGGCGCTGGCCGATGACGCCGGAGACTCCGAGGCCCTGCCGCTGCTGCAGCTCGTCGAGGACGCGCGCGGCGACCGCGAGATCCTCGCCTCCCGCCTGGCCCGGGCCCTGAGCGAGGCCGCTGGCGAGGCCGGCCTGCGATGGCGCCAGGCGCTCCGGGCGAGAGACCTCGGGGACACGCTGGCCTCCGATCCGACCCAGCCACAGCCCCTGGCCCGTCAGCTGCTCGAACGCTGGCAGCGCGCCGACCTCGACCTCGGCCACTGGCGCACGCTGCAGGCCCTGCTGCACGGCCAGTTCGGCCGGCTCTACCGCCAGGCCCTGGCCGCCGGCCTGGCCGCGCTGGACCCGCTGGCCGACGCCTCCCCCGCGGCCGTCGACCCCGGCGCAGCGGCCCCTGCCGACGTCGAGGCCGACCCCGAGCGGCCCCTGCCGCCGCAGACCCGGCTGAAGCCGCCGCCCCGGCGGCTGCCGGCCAGCCCGGCCCTCCACGCCGCGATCGCGGAAGCCCAGCGCGAGACGCTGCTGCCGGTGGGCGAGGCCTGGACCCTGCCCGGCGCGCCGCTGTTCGACAGCCTGCACAGCCGCACCCTGGCCCTGAAAGCCGTGGCCGATCACCCCGACCAGCGCGCGACGATCGAGGGGGTCGCGCTGATGTTCCAGCACCTGCTGGCCGAGGCGCGCCTGCCGATCGGCGTGCGCCTGGGCCTGGCCCGCCTGCAGCTGCCGGTGCTGCGGATCGCCCTGGAGGAACCCGACATCTTCGCCGAGGCCCAGCACCCGGCACGGCGGCTGATCGACCGGCTCGGCGCCTGCGCGCTGGGCTTCGAGCCGGGCCCGCAGGCGGCCGATCCGGCGCTGGAGGCGGAGCTGCTGCGCATCGTGCAGCTGGTCGAGGCCTACCCCGACAGCGGCCGGCGCGTGTTCGAGGCGGCTCTCGCCGAGTTCGAAGGTTTCGTCACCCGCCGCATGCGCCTCCCCCCCGCCGGCGGCCCATCCGCCCTGCCGCTGGTGCAGCAGATGGAGGAGCGCGAGGCCCGGCTCATCCAGGCGACCGTGACGCTGCGCCGCGAGCTCGCCGGCGAGCGGCCGCCCCCCGCCCTGCGCGACTTCCTCTTCCATGTCTGGGCCGAGGTGCTGGCCGCCCGGGCGATGCAGGCCAAGCGATCGCTCGTGGCCACCGCGGCGCCGGCAGGGGATGAAGCCAGCGTCGTCGCCGAGCTGCTGTGGCTCTGCCACCCGAAGCGGGACCGCGAGGAACGTGCCGAGGCACTGCGCCGCCTGGCCCCGCTGATGCTGCACCTGCGCGCCGGCATGCGCGAAGCCGGCCTGGCGCCGCACCGGCAGGAAGAGCAGCTGCGCAGCCTGCAGGGCCTGCTTCATGCCGCCTTCTCGGCCTGCGAACCCGACGTCGACCCGGGGCTGCGGCTGGCCGGACTCGGCCGCCGCCTGGATGCACTGGAAGGCTTGAGCCCGGACCCGGATCGTCTCGCCCAGGACGCCCTGCTGGCCATCGAGCAGACCGAGGCCGACGAAGCCCCGCCGCTGCAGCTGATCCGCAGCGGCGGCCTGCCGCCCAGCGCCGCCACCCTGGCGCGCGTCGCGGAACTGGCCGTCGGCTCCTGGTTCCGCTGGCAGCCGGCCGGGGCGCCCCGCGAACTGCTGCAGCTGGCCTGGCTCGGCCGGCGCAAGCGCCTGGCCCTGCTGCTGGCGCGGGACGGCCGGGCCTGGCTCTTTCCGCTGCCGCGGCTGGCCGCGCACCTGCAGGCCGGCAGCCTGGAGGCCGCCCAGGCCGATCCGCTGAGCGCACAGGCATTGCGCGCGATCCGGGACCGGCTGAAGGCCGATCCGCAGGAGCCACGCTGAGGCGGCGCCCTGCCGCCCGGACTCAGTGGATCAGCCGATCCTCGTCGGCGACGAAGAGCTCGTCGAGGATGAGCGCATCGGGCTCTTCGCCCAGGCTCCAGAAGACCATCAGCACGATGATCTTCAGGTCTTCCAGCGGCAACGGGCCGCCGGGGATGGCCATCGCGCGGTCGATCACCATCTCGCGCATCGGCGGGCGCAGCACGCCGGCCGAGGCCAGGAAGCTGATGAAGCCGATCGAGGCTTCGCCGAGATGCTCGGATTCGGCGTCGGTGTAGACGCGCAGGCCCGAGCCGGGCGCGGCGTGCTCGGCCGAGTCGGCGGCGCCGGCCAGGCCTTCGAGCCAGTCCAGGGCCTCCTGGATTTCCTCGCGCTCGAAACCCACCGCGGAGAGCTTGCGCGAAAGCTGCCGGGGCTCGGGACAAGCGTCCGGCCGCCAGTAGTTTTCGTACAGGTAAACGAGCACATCGAACATGTTTTCGACCTTACCACAGGCGCTTTGATCGGCCGCGCGGGCGGGGCGCCGGCCCCTCGGGCGCGGCTCAGGCCCGGCCGCGGCGCTGGACGCGGCCGCCGCCCAGGCGGGCCAGTCGGCCGTCCAGCTCCAGCGCCAGTAACTGCACATTGAGGCTCGCGGCGTCCAGGCCGGTACGGGCGGCCAGGGTGTCGAGGTCGACCGGCTCGTGGCCGAGCGCGCGCAGGAGCGGGTCGGTCTCGTGCCCTTCAGCGGTGGGTTCGGCGACGGGTTCGGCGCCGGATGCGCCCGTGGCTTCGCCCGGCCCTGCGACCGGGCCCTCCGCCGTCGCGGCCTGCGGCACGGCGGCCGCCAGCCGCGCGGCAAGCGGCGCCCCCAGGGCCTCGAGCACGTCGTCGACCGTCTCGACGAGCTGCGCGCCCTGCTTGATCAGGCTGTGGCAGCCGCGCGACTGCGGGCTGTCGATGGAGCCGGGGATGGCCAGCACCTCGCGGCCGGCTTCGGCGGCCAGCCGGGCGGTGATCAGCGAGCCGGAGGCCAGCGCCGCCTCGACCACCAGCGTGCCCTGGCCCAGGCCGGCGATCAGCCGGTTGCGGCGCGGGAAATTGCCCGCCAGCGGCGGCGTGCCCAAGGGGTACTCGCTCAGCAGCAGGCCGTCGGCGACGATGCGCCGCGCCAGGGCCGCATGCGCGACCGGGTAGAGGCGGTCGATGCCGGTGCCGATCACGGCCACCGTGCCGGCGCCGCCGGTTGCGGCCAGGGCCCCCTCATGCGCCGCCGCGTCGATGCCGCGCGCCAGGCCGGAGACGATGAGCAGGCCGCGCGCCGCCAGCGCCTGGGCGAAGGCGCGGGCATGGTCGGCGCCGGCCGGGGTGGGATGGCGGCTGCCGACCACCGCCAGGGCAGGCCCGGCCAGCCGGTCCAGCGCACCCTCGGCATAGAGCCAGAGCGGCGGATCCGCCAGGCTGAGCAGGGCTTCCGGGTACTCGTGATCGCCCAGGGCCAGCAGATGGCGCTGCGGCGCGCCGGCCTGCCAGGCCTCGACGGCGGCCAGGCGCCGGGCCCAGGCCTCGGGCGCCTCGGCCGGCCGGGCCGGGGGGCCGACCACCGCCTGACGCTGCGCCTCGGGCAGGGCCTGCACCGCCTCGGGCCCGCCGAAGCGGCGCAGCAGGGCGCGCTGCGCGGCCGGGCGGTGGCCGCTGGATTCGACGAGCCAGAGCCAGGCCCGGCGCTCGGGCGACAGCGGCTGCGCTTGCGGCATGGCGTCTCCGCTCAAGGGGCCGTGAACCGGTCGCCGGGGCCCAGGGGGCCGTCGGATTCCAGCACCAGCGCATAGGCACTGCGCTCGAAGCTGCGCAGCACGAAGAGCAGACCGCGACGCTGGTCGGGCAGGCGCAGCGGGGCGACCGGTTCGACGGTGGCATCGCGCGCCAGGGCGCCGGCCCGCCAGACGGCCAGCACATGGCCATGCGCCAGGCCGTCGCGGCGGCCGCGGTTGAGGATGACGATCTGCTGCGCGCCGGCCATCAGCGCATCGCCCTGCACGCGCACCAGGCGGCCGCTGAGGGCCGGATCGGGCGCATGCGGCAGGTAGCTCGGCGATTCGGCCGGCGGACGCGGCAGCAGGCGGTCGCCGACCTGCGCCTCCTCGCGGCTGGCACCCAGGCGCAGGCGGGCCGGCACGGTCAGGCCATCGGGCGCGAGGCCGGCGGGCTGTTCGAGGCGCGCGTCGGCCACGAAACGGGCCTCGTGACCGAGCAGCTCGCCGGTCTCCGGGTCGTGCAGGGGCTGGGCGCGGCGGAAGATGCGCCAGTCGACCGTGCCCTCCAGCGGGCCCAGGGCATAGGCCGGGTCGCCACGGCCGAGCAGCATGCGGCCCTCGGGCGTGGCCACCAGGCGGGGCGCCTGCAGCAGGGCCTCGTCCTCGACGATCAGGGCCTCGTTCAGGAAGGCGGCGATCGAGCGCCAGGGCACGGCGCTCAGCGCGGGCTCGGCCGGGCCGGCGTCGCGAACGCGGGCGAGCACGCGCTCGACCGGCAGACCCTCCGCCGCCGGCTCGTCCGCGCCCAGCAGGCGCAGGCGGGCGCGGCCGTCAAGGCGCTCCAGCCGCAGGCGCTGGCCGGGATAGATCAGGTGCGGGTTGCGCACCGCCTCCAGGTTCATGCCCCACAGCTCGGGCCAGCGCCAGGGCGAGCGCAGGAAGAGCTGCGACAGGCCCCACAGCGTGTCGCCCGGCACCACCCGGTGCTCGTCGGGGGCATCGGGCGCCAGCTCGTCCAGCGGCACGCCGGCGGCGGCCACCTGCTCGGCCGTGCCGCGCTGCGCGGGCGTCACCGGCCAGGGCGGTGCGGCACCGGCCGGCAGGCCAGCCGCGCCCAGGCCGAGCAGCAGGACCAGGCCGCGCAGGGCGGGCCGGAAGGGGGGGCGGCTCGAGGGCATCACGGGGCTCCGGCGGCGAGCCCGCCCGGCCGCCAGGCGGGCGACAAGGCTTGGGCGAAAATAGGGACTTGGCCGACGATTCTGTCGGGCCCCGCCTCGCGCCAAACCCGAAAAAGGGGGGTGGCCGGGCCCCGGCCGCGCCGACCCCCGAACCGCCTGTCCGACCATGGCCCTGCTCCCCATCCTGCGCTACCCCGACCCCCGCCTGCACACCGTGGCCCGCCCGGTGGGAGCCGTGGATGCGCGCATCCGCCAGCTGGCCGCCGACATGTTCGAGACCATGTTCGCCGCCAAGGGCATCGGCCTGGCCGCGACCCAGGTCGACGTGCACGAGCAGCTGATCGTGATGGACGTGTCGGAAGCGCGGGACGAGCCGCTGGTGCTCATCAACCCCGAGCTGGTCGCGACCAGTGCCGAGCGCGCCGTGGGCGACGAAGGCTGTCTCTCGGTGCCGCAGATCTACGACAAGGTCGAGCGCTTCGAACGCGTGACCGTGCGCTTCCTCGACCTCGACGGCCAGACGCGCACCCTGGACGCCGAGGGCCTGCTGGCCATCTGCATCCAGCACGAGATGGACCACCTCAAGGGCAAGGTCTTCGTCGAATACCTCTCCCCGCTCAAGCGCAACCGCATCAAGAGCAAGCTGGCCAAGCGCAGCCGTGACGAGGCCGAGGCCTGATGCGCATCGCCTTCGCCGGCACCCCGGTCTTCGCCGCCCGGGCCCTGGAGGCCCTGCATGCCGCGGGACACACGGTCGCCCTGGTGCTGACCCAGCCCGACCGCCCGGCGGGCCGCGGCATGAAGCTGCAGCCCTCGCCGGTCAAGCAGTTCGCCCTGGCCCAGGGCCTGGCGCTGGCCCAGCCACAGGGCCTGAAGCTCGACGGCCGCTTTGCCGCCGAGGCCCAGGCCGCCCGGGCCGCACTGCAGGCCGCGGCGCCCGAGCTGATGGTGGTGGCCGCCTACGGCCTGATCCTGCCGGACTGGACGCTGAAGCTGCCGCCGCGCGGCTGCCTGAACATCCATGCCTCGCTGCTGCCGCGCTGGCGCGGCGCGGCGCCCATCCACCGCGCCATCGAGGCCGGGGATGCCGAGACCGGCACGACGATCATGCAGATGGATGCCGGCCTGGACACCGGCGACATGCTGCGGGTCGAGCGCCTGCCCATCGCCCCCGACGAGAGCACCGCCCACCTGCACGACCGGCTGGCTGCGCAGGGCGCGCGACTGATCGTCGAGGCCCTGGCCCAGCTGGACCGCGGCGAGCCGCTGCCCGCCACGCCCCAGCCGGCCGAAGGCTGCTGCTACGCCGCCAAGATCGACAAGGCCGAGGCGGCGATCGACTGGTCGCTGCCCGCCGCCACGCTGGCACGCCGGGTACGGGCCTTCGACCCGGCCCCGGGCGCGCACTTCACGCGGACGGCTTCCGAGGGCCGGACCGAGACGATCAAGCTCTGGCGCGCCCGGCCCGTGCCGGGCCAGGGCCAGCCCGGCGAGGTGCTGGCGCTCGATGCCCGGGCCGGCCTGCTGCAGGTGGCCTGCGGCGAAGGGGCCCTGCAGATCGAGGAACTGCAACGCCCGGGCGGCAAGCGCCTGCCGGCCCGCGAACTGCTGGCCGCCCTGGCCCTGCAGCCGGGCGAACGCCTGGGCGGCTGAGGCGGCCGCCGTTCAGCGGGAGCTCGGGCTCCGGCCCAGCGGGCCGAAGCAGGCGTCGAGGGAAGGGGTGACGCAGACGATGTGCTGGTCGCCCTCGGGCTTGAACTTCAGGTACATCTTGATCTCGCGGCCGCTGTCGTTCTGCCGCGATCCGGTGCAGTCCATGCCGCCATGGTCCTTGAGCACCGTCACCTGCAGGGTGTGGAAGCCGGTGGCGGCATCCAGCGGGCCCATGGCGTAGCGCATCTCGGTGCGCTCCTCGCCGCTCAGGATGAAGCCAAGGCCGTCGGGACGGTACTCGTAGACCTCGCGGCACTGGCCGGGATCGGTCCAGCGCCAGACCCCGGTCAGCGAGGGGGCCTCGATCCGGTCGGCGGGCAGGGCGAAAGCCAGGCCGGCGGCCAGGCTGGCCAGGGCCAGGAGGCCAAGCCGCAGGGGGGCAACAGAGGGCATCGGAATCTCCCGCAGGACCGGCCAGGATGGGCTGGAGGCAATCTAGCAGCGGGGCGACGCGGGGGCCCCGCCGCCGAGTGATTTGCCCCGGGAATGCTGCCCGGCCCGGGGTCGAGGCCGCCTTGCGCTCCGGCCGCGGCCCCTGGCTTGAACTCCCGGCCGCCGGCCGCATCTACCGCCGCACGGGTTCGCCCTTTGACGGGCCCGCCGAAAGGATCTCCACGATGTTCAACCTGATGAAGACCGCCATGCTGATGGCGGCCATCACCGCGCTGTTCATGGCCCTGGGCCAGATGATCGGCGGCAGCCAGGGCATGGTGCTCGCGCTGCTGGTCGCGATCGGGATGAATTTCTTCAGCTACTGGTTCTCCGACAAGATGGTCCTGCGCATGTACAACGCGCAGGAGGTCGACGAAGCCACGGCGCCACAGTTCTACCGCATGGTCGCCGAGCTGGCCCAGCGGGCCGAGCTGCCCATGCCCAAGGTCTACCTGATCCAGGAAGACGCGCCGAACGCCTTCGCCACCGGCCGCAATCCCGAGCATGCCGCGGTGGCCGCCACCACCGGCCTGCTGCGCATGCTCAGCGAGCGCGAGGTGCGCGGCGTGATGGCCCACGAGCTGGCCCACGTGAAGCACCGTGACATCCTGATCAGCACGGTCAGCGCCACCATGGCCGGTGCGATCTCGATGCTCGCCAACTTCGCCATGCTCTTCGGCGGGCGCGACAGCGAAGGCCGGCCGGCCAACCCGATCGCCAGCATCGCGGTCATGATCCTCGCGCCGCTGGCCGCCAGCCTGATCCAGATGGCGATCAGCCGGGCCCGCGAGTTCGAGGCCGACCGCGGCGGCGCCGAGATCTCCGGCGACCCGCTGGCCCTGGCCAGCGCACTCAACAAGATCGCCGGCCGCGCCGAGCAGATTCCGCTGGAGGCCGCCGAGCGCCACCCCGAGACCGCGCAGATGATGATCATGAACCCGCTGTCCGGCGGCGGGCTGCGCGGCCTGTTCTCCACCCACCCGGCGACCGAGGAGCGGGTCGCCCGGCTCGTCGCGCTGTCGCGCGACTGAGGCCGGACCGCGGGCGGCGAAAGCCGCCTCAGCGGTCCTCGCCCCAGCCGGCCTGCCGGCCGCGCGGGCCGGCCGCGCGCTCCTCGGCGAACAACTGCTCCAGCTGCTGCCGGCCCGCGCGGGCCATGCCGACGAGGCGCTGCTGGTCGGCCCGGTGCGGACGCAGCGTCTCCAGCTGCTCGACCGAATGGCGGCGGAAGCGCAGCGCCAGCGTGCGGGCGGCATGCGGCGCCCAGCCCAGATGCTCCAGCGCACGGCGGCCGCTCATCAGGGCCGCGTCGAGCGTCTCGCGCTCGACATCCGCCACCCCGCGCTCGCGCAGCGCGAACCAGTGCTGCACATTGCGCGCGCGGGCCACGATGGGCAGCTGCGGGAAGTGCTCGCGCACCACGTCGACCACCTTCAGGCTCTGCTCGACATCGTCGATGGCCAGCACCAGCAGGCGGGCCTGGGCGGCGCCGGCGGCGCGCAGCAGGTCCAGCCGGGTGGCATCGCCCCAGAACACCGGGAAGCCGAAGCGGCGCAGGGTCTCGACCTGCTCGGCATCGTGGTCCAGCACGGTGGCCTGCACGCCATTGGCATGCAGCAGGCGGCCGACGATCTGCCCGTAGCGGCCGAAGCCCGCGATGATCACCGGCGCCGCATGGCCGGCCGCATCGCCGGTCGTGCCGCGCGCCAGGTGGCTGGCCGGGTCGGCCGGCGCCGTGCCGCCCGCCGCCGCATGGCGGGCCTGCAGGCGGTCCATCGCCAGCAGCAACAGGGGCGTCAGCAGCATCGACAGCGACACCGCACCCACCAGCACCGAAGCCGTCGCCCGGTCGATCACCCCGGCGCCCGAAGCCGCCTGGAACACCACGAAGGCGAACTCGCCGCCCTGCGCCAGCAGCAGCACGAAGAGCGGGCGCTCCGCCCGCGGCAGCTTCATCGCCACCGCCAGGCCCCACAGCACCGCGGCCTTCAGGCCGAGCAGGCCGAAGAGCGCGGCCAGCACCAGGCCGGGCGCGGCGGCCAGGGCCGCCAGGTCCACCGTCATGCCCACCGCCATGAAGAAGAGGCCGAGCAGCAGGCCCTTGAAGGGCTCGACATCGGTCTCCAGCGCGCGCTTGTATTCGCTTTCGGCCAGCAGCACGCCGGCCAGGAAGGCGCCCAGCGCCATTGACAGGCCGACCAGCTGCATGAGCGCCGCAATGCCCACCACCAGGCCCAGGGCCGCGGCGGTGAAGACCTCGGGCGTGCCCTTGCGCGCAATCCAGCGCAGCGCCGGCCGCAGCAGCAGCCGGCCGCCGAAGACGATGGCCGCGATCACTGCCGCCGCGCGCAGCGCCTCCCAGCCCGCGTGTGATGTGCTACCACCCGAGCCGCCCACCGCCAGCAGCGGGATCAGCGCCAGCGTCGGGATGGCCGCCACGTCCTGCAGCAGCAGGATGGCGAAGGCCGCCTGCCCACCCGCCGTCGGCAGGGCATTGCGCTCGGCCAGCACCTGCAGCGCGATCGCGGTGGAGGACAGCGCCAGGCCCAGCGCCGCCACCCCCGCCCAGGGCAGCGACCAGCCGGCCAGCCAGGCCCCCGCGCCCAGCACCGCCGCGCAGCCCAGCCACTGCGCGCTGCCCCAGCCCAGCAGCGGGCCGCGCAGGGCCCACAGGCGGCGCGGCTCCAGCTCCAGGCCGACGAGGAAGAGCATCAGCACCACGCCGAACTCGGCCACGTGCAGCACCGTCTGCGGATCGGCCACCAGGGCCAGGCCCTCGGGCCCGATCAGCAGGCCGGCCCCCAGGTAGCCGAGGATGGAGCCCAGGCCCAGTGCCCGCGCCAGCGGCACCACCAGCACCGCGGCCGCCAGGAAGACCAGGCTGCCCGCCAGCCAGGGGCTGACGGCCGAGGCGCCCGCCGCACCCTCGGCGGCGGCAGCCGGCATGGCGGCCAGGCCCAGGACCGCCAGGGCGGCGCCGGCCCGCGCGAGGGCCCTCATGCCCAGCCCCCGCCGGTGCGCGCCAGCGGCCGGGCCTCGGCGGGCACCGCGCACTCCACGCAGTCGCCGTCGAGCAGCCGCTGCCATGCCGGCACCGATGGCCAGCGCGCCAGCATGTCGCGCACCTGCGCGCCATGGGCCGCCAGGGCCGGCGCATCGAGCGCATGCGCATCGTGCAGGGCCAGCGGCGGCAGGTAGCGCAGGCCGCAGAGCCGGGCCGTCTGCGCCCAGGGCGCGAGGAAGGCGTCGAGCGTGTGGCGGTTGTGCCCGGCCGGCTCGTAGCTGGCCGCGCTGCCGCCCGTCGTCGGCAAGAGCCACAGGGCCTTGCCGCGCAACGCATCGGCCCCCGGCCCGTAGGCCCAGCCGAAGGCGAGCACCTCGTCGATCCACAGCTTCAGCAGCGCCGGCACGCTGTACCACTGCAGGGGGAAGGCCCAGACGATCAGCTCCGCCGCGGCCAGCCGTGCCTGCTCGGCCGGCACGTCGATCAGGTAATCGGGGTAGCGGGCGTAGAGGTCGAGCCACTCGACCGGCCCGCCCGGGCCGCTCAGCGGGGCCAGCGCGAGCTGAAGGGCGCGGTTGGCCCGCGAAGCCTGCAGATCGGGGTGGGCGAGCACGACGAGGATCCGGGCCATGGCAGCAGCGGGACGGGGGCGGGGCGGCTCGGGGCCGGCGAGCCGCCAGCATAGCGAGCCGGACCGGGCCCGCCGGCCCGCGACTTACCATGCCGCGATGGCCCGCCCGGACCGCCCGCCGCTCGACGAGAACCTCAGCTTCCGCAAGCTGGAGGTGCTGCTCGCCTTCCTCGACACCGGCAACCTGGCCCGTGCCGCCGAACGCCTGGGCACCAGCCCGGTCAGCGTGCACCGCGCCCTGCATGGGCTGGAGGACGCGATGCGCTGCGCGCTGTTCCGCCACGAAGGCCGGCAGCTGCTGCCGACCGAGGCTGCGCAGGTGCTCGGCGAAGTGGCCGACGAGGTGCTGCGCCTGATGGCCGAGGGCGTGCGCGCCACCCGCGCCGCCGGCGGCTACTCGGCCGACCGGCTGCGGCTCGGTGCGCTGTACTCGCTGACCATCCACACCGTGCCGGCCCTGCTGATGGCGATGAAGCTGCGGCTGCCGGCCCTGCAGTCGGAGCTGGTGCTGGGCTCCAATGCCGAGCTGCTGCGCCAGCTCGGCCAGGGCGGCATCGACGCCGCCCTGATCGGCGAGCCCGAGGCCCCCGGCCCCGAGCTGCTGTTCGCGCCGCTCTTCCAGGACGAGATCTTCTTCGCCGCCCCCCTCGGCTCCCGCCATGCCACACAGGCCCAGATCGACCTGCGCGACTGCGCCGAGGAACGCTTCGTCAGCCTCGGCGAGGGTTTCGCCACCTACGACGGCTTCCAGGCCGCCTTCCGCCAGGCCGGCTGCACGCCCCAGGTGGTGATGACGACCGGGGACATCTTCTCGCTGGTCAACCTGGTGGCCGGCGGCCTGGGCTGCACCCTGCTGCCCGGCCGCGTGCGCGGCCTGTTCGCGCAGAAGGTGCAGCTCATCCCGCTGGCGCCGGCCCACCGCATGCACCAGACCCTGGGCCTGGCCCTGCTGCGCGCCCGCGAGCGCGACCCCACCCTGCTGGCCCTGCTGGCGGCTTGCCGCACGGCCTGCACGACGGCCGGCTGAGCCGCCGCCGCAGCCCAGGGGGGGCCCTCGATCGTTTCGCCCAGCGTAAGGATCGACCGCCGCGCTTGATTGATCGGCCCGGGGCGGCCCCCTACCGTCGCGTCCCAGAAGCCCCGCCCGCCGCGGCGAGAGGCTCGTCCAAGAACACCCTGGAGACAAGACATGACTTCCCACTGGCTATCCATCGGCGTGCTCGCCGCGATGTTCGTGCTCGCCACGGCCCTGCCGATCAACATGGGCGTGATCGCCTTCGTCGGCGCCTTCCTCGTCGGCACCCTGGTGGCCGGCATGAAGGCCAAGGAGATCCTGGGCGGCTTCCCGGCCGACCTCTTCCTGACCCTGGTCGGCATCACCTACCTCTTCGCCCTGGCGCAGAACAACGGCACCATCGACTGGCTGGTGCGGCTGGCGGTGCGTGCGGTGCGCGGCCGCATCGCGGCCATCCCCTGGATCATGTTCTTCATCGCCGCCGGCCTGACGGCCGTCGGCGCGGTCAGCCCGGCGGCCGTGGCCATCATCGCGCCCATCGCGCTGGGCTTTGCCGCGAAACACAAGATCAGCCCGCTGCTGATGGGCCTGATGGTGATCCACGGCGCGCAGGGCGGCGGCTTCTCGCCGATCAGCATCTACGGCGGCATCACCAACAAGATCGTCGAGAAGGCCGGCCTGCCGCTCAGCGAGATGACGACCATGCTCGCCAGCCTGGGCGTGAACCTGGCCGTGGCCGCCCTGCTCTTCGTGATGCTCGGCGGCACCAAGCTGCTGAGCCAGCGCGTGGCGCTGGACCGCGGCACCGAGCCCGCCGACCCCGCCGCCGGCGCCGCCCAGGGCGCGCGCTGGACGCAGTGGGCCACCGTCATCGGCCTGCTGGTCCTGGCCGTGCTCACCCTGTTCTACAAGCAGGACATCGGCTTCGTCTCGATCACCCTCGGCCTGCTGCTGACCCTGGCGGCGCCCCAACTTCAGAAGGGTGCGCTGGGCCAGGTTTCGTGGCCCGAGATCATGCTGATCGTCGGCGTCAGCACCTACGTCGGCGTGATGCAGAAGATGGGCACCATCGACTTCGTCGGCCACAGCGTGGCCGGCCTCACCTCGCCGCTGATGGCCGCCCTGCTGCTGTGCGTGGTGGGTGCGGTGGTCTCGGCCTTCGCGTCCTCGACGGCGGTGCTGGGCTCGCTCATCCCCCTGGCCGTGCCCTTCCTGCAGGGCGACCACGGCGTCAGCGCCATCGGCTTCATCGCGGCGATGGCGGTGTCCTCGACCATCGTCGACGTGAGCCCCTTCTCCACCAACGGCGCCCTGGTGCTGGCCAATGCCCGCGGCATCCCGCGCGATGTGTTCTTCCGCCAGCTGATGATCTACGGCGCGGCGGTGACGGTGATCGCTCCGGTGCTGGTCTGGCTGCTCTTCGTGGTGCTGTGAGCGCCGCCGCACCCGCCCCCTCCCCTCCGACCCTGGACCCCATGACCCAAGCCCCCCGAGACTGGCAAGGCAAGGCCGCGCGGCGCGCGGCGCGCAAGGCGCGCGCGGCCACCGCCCTGGGCCCGGCCCTGCACGGCAAGCGCGTCGCGACCGAGGCCCTGGCCCGCCTGCTCGATGCGGTGATCGAGCCCTTCGACCGCATCGCCCTGGAAGGCAACAACCAGAAGCAGGCCGACTTCCTGGCCGACGGCCTGGTGCAGCTGGACCCGGCCCGCATCCACGACCTGCACATGGTGCAGTCGGTGCTGGCCCTGCCACAGCATCTGGACGTGTTCGAGCGCGGCCTGGCCAGCCGGCTGGACTTCAGCTTCTCCGGCCCGCAGGGCGCGCGCCTGGCCCGGCTGGTGCAGGAACAGCGCATCGCCATCGGCGCCATCCACACCTACCTGGAGCTGTTCTCGCGCTACTTCATCGACCTGAGTCCGCAGGTCGCGCTGGTCGCCGCGCAGTCGGCCGATGCCGAGGGCAACCTCTACACCGGCCCGAACACCGAGGACACGCCCGCCATCGTCGAGGCCACCGCCTTCTCCGGCGGCCTGGTGATCGCCCAGGTCAACGAATGGGTGGGACCGGGCCAGGCCCTGCCGCGGGTGGACATTCCGGGCGGCTGGGTGGACTTCGTCGTCGTCGCGCCGCAGCCCAATGTGATCGAGCCGCTCTTCACCCGCGACCCGGCGCAGATCAGCGAGATCCAGGTGCTGATGGCCATGATGGCCATCAAGGGTCTCTACGCCGAGTACGGCGTGCAGCGCCTGAACCACGGCATCGGCTTCGACACCGCGGCCATCGAGCTGCTGCTGCCGACCTACGCCGAATCGCTGGGCCTGAAGGGCCGGATCGCGAAGCACTGGGCGCTGAACCCGCACCCGGCGCTGATCCCGGCCATCGAGGCGGGCTGGGTGGAATCCATCCACTCCTTCGGCTCCGAGCTGGGCATGGAGGACTACGTCCGCGCGCGCAGCGACGTCTTCTTCACCGGCCCCGACGGCAGCCTGCGCAGCAACCGCGCCATGTGCCAGGCCGCCGGCCACTACGCCTGCGACCTCTTCATCGGCTCGACCCTGCAGATCGACCTGGACGGCAACTCCTCCACCGCCACGCGGGGCCGCATCGCCGGCTTCGGCGGCGCGCCCAATATGGGCGCCGACGCACGCGGCCGGCGCCACGCCAGCCCGGCCTGGCTGAAGGCCGGCGAGCAGGCCCGCGCCGGCCGCCGCGGCGCGGCCGGCACCCCGCGCGGGCAGAAGCTGGTCGTGCAGATGGTCGAGACCTTCCGCGAGCACATGCAGCCCGCCTTCGTCGAGCGGCTCGACGCCTGGACGCTGCAGGAGCAGGCCGGCATGGCGCTGCCGCCCATCATGATCTACGGCGAGGACGTGACGCACATCCTCACCGAGGAAGGCCTCGCCAACCTGCTGCTGTGCCGCAGCGATGAGGAGCGCGAGCAGGCCATCCGCGGCGTCGCCGGCTACACCCCGGTCGGCCTGGCCCGCGACGCGCGCATGGTGGAGAACCTGCGCGACCGCGGCGTGATCCGCCGCCCGCAGGACCTGGGCATCGACCCGCGCGACGCCACCCGCAAGCTGCTCGCCGCCCACAACATGCGCGACCTCGTGCGCGCCTCCGGCGGCCTCTACCAGCCGCCCCGGCGCTTCCGCAACTGGTGAGCTTCGAGGACATCCCATGAGCCTTTCCCCGGGCTTCGAAACCCTGGACTTCCACTTCCCCGGCGGCCGGCCGGCCGGCGCCTTCGCGCCGGTGCTGGTCGGCGTGCCGGGCTCCGGCAACCTGGAGCTGCTGTTCGAGCCGGACGACGGCCCGGGCTGCACCGTCCGCATCGAAACCTCGGCCCGCGGCTTCGGCCCGATCTGGGCCGCCGTGCTGGCCGACTTCCACCGCCGCCACCCGCTGTCCGGGCTGCGCGTGTCCATCCACGACCTCGGCGCCACGCCCGCCGTCGTCAGCCTGCGCCTCGATCAGGCCGCCGCGGAGCTGCGCCCATGAGCCTCCCCCTGAGCTTTGCCGAATGCACGGCCCGCGAACGCGTGGCCGCCCTGCTCGACCCCGGCAGCTTCCACGAATGGCTGCCGCCGGCCGAGCGGGTGATGAGCCCGCACCTGGCCGTGCTCGGCGTGCCGCCGGCCTTCGACGACGGCATCGTCATCGGCCGCGGCCGCCTGGACGGCCAGCCGGTCTTCCTGGCCGCGCAGGAGGGCGGCTTCCTCGGCGGCGGCGTCGGCGAAGTCCACGGCGCCAAGCTGGCCGGCCTGCTGCAGCGCGCGGCGGCCGAGCGGCCGCAGGCCGTGCTGCTGCTGGCCGAATCCGGCGGCGTGCGGCTGCACGAGGCCAATGCCGGCCTGATCGCCGTGGCCGAAGTCATGCGCGCCCTGCTGGACTGCCGCGCCGCCGGCGTGCCGGTGATCGTGCTGATCGGCGGCAGCAACGGCTGCTTCGGCGGCATGGGCCTGGTGGCGCACTGCGCCGACCACCTGCTGATCAGCGAGCTGGGCCGGCACGCCATGTCCGGCCCCGAAGTGATCGAGGCCAGCCACGGCGTGGACGAGTTCGACGCCCGCGACCGCGCCCTGGTCTGGCGCACCACCGGCGGCAAGCACCGCTGGCTGAGCGGCGACTGCGATGCCCTGCTCGACGACGACGTGGCCGCCTTCCGCACCGCGGCCATCGAGCGCCTGGGCCGCTCGCGCCCGGTGACGCTGGCCGCGCTGGAAGCCGAGCACGCCCTGCTGGCCGAGCGCCTGCACCTGGCGCCCGAGGCCGACTGGCCCGGCGACGGCAGCGAGCCGGTGGCCTTCTGGACCGCGCTCGGCGTGCCCGAGGCCGCCCGCGTGCCCGACCTGGACGCCGCCGCCCTGCGCCCCCTGCGCGCCCGCACGCTGGAAGGAGCGCCCCAATGAACTGGCAGGCCCTGCTCGACGCCCTCGCCGGCCCCGGCCACGACGTCCAGGTCGAGGACGAGGTGCTGCGCGGCACCCTCCGCTTCGACGGCCAGGACCTGGCCGTCATCGGCACCACCGACCACGCACCCATCGGCGTGGCCCGCGCGCTGGCCCAGGCCCGCGCGGTGCTGGACACCGTGCGCGACCACCCCGGCCGGCCCATCCTGCTGCTGGTCGACACCCAGGGCCAGCAGCTGCGACGGCGCGACGAGATGCTCGGCATCCACCGCGCCATGGCCCACCTCGGCAAGGCCGTGGACCTGGCGCGGCGGCGCGGCCACCGCATCGTCGGCCTGGTCTACGACCAGGCCTTGTCGGGCGGCTTCCTCACCTCGGGCCTGATGGCCGATGTCTGCGACGCCCTGCCCGAGGCCGAGATCCGCGTGATGCGCCTGCCCGCCATGGCCCGCGTCACCAAGCTGCCGGAGGAAAGGCTGGCCGAGCTGTCGCGCGACAACCCCGTCTTCGCCCCCGGGGTGGACAACTACGTGGCCATGGGCGGCGTGCGCGCGCTCTGGTCGCCGCAGAACCTGGCCGCCGGCCTGCGCGCCGCCCTGGCCGCCAGCGGCCAGCCCGACCGCCGCGCGCTCGACGGCGCCGAACGCGGTGGCCGCAAGCTGGCCGCCGAGGTCATGCAGCGCGTGCGGAGCGCCGCATGAGCCCGCTGCGCCGCCACCAGCTCGCCTGGCCGACGGAGGCCGGCTGGCAGCGCCTGCTCGCCCGCCCCTGGGATGCCGAGGCCCGCGCCGCCCTGCAGCACTGGGCCGGGCAGGCCCTGCCGCTGGTCATCGGCCGCGGCCAGCCCGCCCCGGGCGAACTGGCCCTGGGCCTGCCGGCGCCCGCCTGCTTCGGCCGGCGGCGCCTGGCCCTGAGCCTGCCGCCCGGCGAGCTGCGCTTCCTCGACGACTTCCCCGCCCTGGACGCCCTGATCCGCAACCTGCCGCGCTGGCACCGCGCCCCCTTCCGCCGCCTCGCCCTCGTGCTGCACGGGCTGGGCCTGCAGGCGCGGGTCTACGGCAGCCACGGCTGGCAGCTGATCACCGGCCTGGACCACCTGCGGCCGGGCTCCGACCTCGACCTCTGGCTGGCCGTGGCCGACAGCGCCGAAGCCGACCGCGCCGCCGCCGCCCTGGCCGGCTTCGAGGCGGCGCCCGGCCTGCCGCGGCTGGACGGCGAGCTGGTCTTCCCCGACGGCCGCGCCGTCGCCTGGCGCGAATGGCGCCAGCAGCGCGCCCGCCAGCCCAGCGGCCCGGTGCTGGTCAAACGCATCGACGGCCAGGCCCTGCAGGCCGCCGTGCCCGCCCTGTTCGACCGCCGCTGGCCCGCCCAGCAGGCCCTGGATGCGCCCAGCCTGGAACGCTTCGAGGGCCGCATGCCCTGGCTCGGCCGCCCCGCAGCGGCCCCGGCGGAACTGGCCGCATGAGCCGCCCGGCCCCCGCCCGGCCCAGCCCCCCCGCAGCGGCCGGCCGGCCGTCCCGGGCGGCGGCGGCGCCCGCCTGCCGCCCGGCCGGCACCCCGCAGGCCCTGGGCCGCGCCGCCACCGTCGCGCTCTACGAGGAGCTGGCCCTCGCGCCCAAGCCCGGCCTGGTCTCCTTCGTCGACCGCGGCAGCCACCACGACATGGACGGCGCCACCTTCCTGCGCAGCCTCTTCGCGCTGCGCGGCTACTTCGTCGCCATCGCCCGGCTGGGCGCCGAGGGCGCCGCCTTCCCCGCGCTGGAAGCCTGCGGCCAGGCCGCCGAGGCGCGCATGCTGGCGGCCACCGGCGGCATCAACACCCACCGCGGCGCCGTCTTCAGCCTGGGCCTGCTGTGTGCGGCCGGCGGGGCTGCCGCGGCAGCCGGCGAAGCCCTGAGCCCGGCGGCGATCCGCGCCCGCCTGCGCCGGCACTGGGGCGAAGCCCTGCAAGCCCGCCGCCTGCGCCCGCCGCGCCTGCCCGGCGGCCTGGCCGCGCAGCGCCTGGGCCTGCGCAGCGCCTCCGACGAAGCGGCCGACGCCTTCCCCGTGCTCTTCGACCACACCCTGCCCACCCTGCAGGCCGGCCGGGCCCGCGGCCTGGACCCCGCCAGCGCGCGGCTGGACGCCCTGCTCGCCACCGTCGCCGTGCTGGACGACAGCAACCTCGCCCTGCGCGGCGGCCGGGCCGGGCTGGACTGGGCCCGCGCCGCCGCGCGCGACTTCCTCGCGGCCGGGGGCGCCGGCCGCCCCGGCGGCCGGGCCGCGGCCTGGGCCCTGCACCGCGCCTTCGTCGCCCGCCGCCTCTCGCCCGGCGGCGCCGCCGACCTGCTCGCCGCCGCCTGCTGGCTGGAACGCGTCGGCCGCCTGGGCCAAGGCGCGCCGGCCCCGGCCGCAGCCGGCGCATCGCCCCGAAACCCGCGATGAGCTGGGTACTGCTCTTCAGCGGCCAGGGCAGCCAACACCCGGCCATGCTGCCCTGGCTGGACCCCGCCGACCCCCTGCTGCGCGAAGCCGCCCGCCGCCTGGGCGCCGCCGACTGGCGTGCCGTGCTGGCCGATCCGGCACGGCGACACCGCAACGCCGAAGCGCAACTGCTGCTCAATGCCAGCGCCCTGGCCGCCTGGCACCAGCTGGCCCCCGGCCTGCCGCCGCCCTGCGCCGTGGCCGGCTACAGCGTCGGCGAACTGGCCGCCGCCTCGGCCGCCGGCGCCTTCGACGCCGCCACCGCGCTGGACCTGGCCGAAGCCCGCGCCCGCGCCATGGACGCCTGCGCCGCCCGCGAACCCGGCGGCCTCATCGCCCTGGCCGGCCCCGCGCCCGACGCCCTCCTGGCCCTGGCCCAAACCGCCGGCCTGCACCTGGCCATCGACCGCCTGCCCGCCCTGTGCATTGCCGGCGGCCCGCCCACCGCGCTGGACCGCGCCGAACAAGCCGCCGCCCAGGCCGGCGCGCAAGCCACCCGGCTGGCCGTGGACCTCGCCTCGCATACCCCGGCCATGCAGGCCGCGGCCACCGCCTTCGCCCTGCACCTGGCCCACACCCCCGTGCAAGCCCCCCGCCTGCCCCTGCTGGCCGCCGACGGCGCCCAGCCCGTGCGCCACGCCGCCGAAGCCCGCGCCCGCCTCGCCGGCCAGATCGCAAAGCCGCTGTGCTGGCGCGGCGTCGTCGAACAACTGGCCGACCAGGCACCGAAAGCCGTCCTGGAGATCGGACCCGGCAACGCCCTGGCCCGCGACTGGGCCAACCGCTTCCCCCACCTCCCCGCCCGCTCCGCCGACGAATTCCGCAGCGCCGCCGCCGTGCAGGCCTGGGTGCGCAGGCAGTTGGAACGCTGAGGGCCGGTCTGCGGGATTCGGCTGCGGCCGGGGGCGTCTGACGGCGCGCCGGGATGGGCTGGCGCGGGTTGAAAAGAAACCGCGGCGCAAAGCGAGCTGACAGGCGACATGCGCAACGCCTGTCAGGCCCAACCACACGCTGACGAATTGCGCAGTCAACCGGCCAGGGCTGGGTTCTGCGTCGGTCTGCCGCTGCCTGCGCCCGGCATGGGGCGCACCACACGACAGCAGCCCATACCGTGAGGATTTAGGCCGGATAAAGCCTGAACACAAGCCCGCTGATGACGGTGTACGCATGCTCTGGGCAGAGGAGGACAGCTCCGCTATCCTGTGCTTATGCGTCATGCGCAGCGCGCGTTAGACATCAAGCGCGGATGGCTGGAGTGACGTCCATTACACGTTAGAGCTCACGACAGAAACTCGCCAACCTATGAAGATCACTGAGACTCCTGTCGATTCAAAGTCACTGGCCGACTTGACCTCGTTTGCGAACGGCATTCTCGAAATGCTTCCAAAGCGTGATCCAGATTCAGAATTTCTGGATGTGATTGATCAGACCTTGTATGACTGGCAGCAATCTGGAGCCAATCCTGTCGAAGGGGTTGAGGAAGACGATCTGATCTATGCATTGGGAGTTCTCTGGGGCAACCATCTCGTCAAAGAACATGCATGGAGATGGGCCGATCTCACCTTCCACGAGTTCAATGATTGGACTGGCCGTGCCGTCGTTTCGGAATCAGGCTCGCTTTCAATATTGCCGTTCGCCTATATCCGCGAATGCCTAGATGGCGAAGACGAAGTGAAGATCAGTGCCGTGCCCGTTGCTCTGCGATCGAATGTAATCCCAGAGTTCCCTCCTGGCACCTTCGAGAATGTGATGCATGGGCTCCAAAGAATCGTGCCGCGCGGGTGAGCCCTAACCCTTCCATCGAGAGGACATGACCCAGCAAGCCGGGTCATGCCTCTCATGTCAAACGTTAGCCAGCACACCATGCTCATCCGCAACTTCAAACCAGCCGATGCTGATGAATTGAGGCAAGTTTTCTATTTGTCCGTCCATGATCTTGCGAGAAATTTCTACACGCCAGAACAACTAGATGTTTGGGCACCAGAGAGTTATGACAAACAGTCGTGGCTGCAAAGGCTCTCTGCGAACAATCCTTTCGTGGCCACTATTGACGGTCAGATTGCTGGATTCGCCGACCTCCAGAGCACTGGTTACATTGATCAATTCTTCGTTGCAAGCTCATTTGCCAGGCGTGGTGTTGGGGCGACACTGATGCATCACATACTTGGCGCGGCATTGGATAGGCGCATAGATCATGTGTATTCGCACGTTAGCTTGGCCGCAGAGCAATTCTTCTCCAATCATGGCTTCAGTGTTACTGAGCGCAGAGTGGTTCGCGTCAAAGACATCGAGATGGCGAATGCCAGAATGGAAAGAAGTGCTGGCTAACAATTCATTCAAGCCGACGCCGCTTCGCGGCGCGGCTTAATTCAGACGTTAGGCATCACAAACAAGCCACGGAGGTCCTCATGCTTCGCAGAACTGCCATCGCATTCGCAGCCCTTTCCGCCGCCAGCTGGGCCTTTGCCTCTGGCCCTTCAACCACTGAGCCAGCGCAGGCTGCCGCATTGGCTTGGCTCAACCTCGTCGACGCTGCGGACTCCCGGTCAAGTTGGGAACAGGCGTCAGTCAACTTCAAGTCTGCAGTCACCAGTGCGCAGTGGTCACAAGCCCTGAACGGAGTACGCGGTCCGCTCGGCGCGCTTCGGCAACGAGAGCAAAAGACCGCTCAGTCCACAAAGTCGCTTCCTGGGGCTCCAGACGGTCAATACGTGGTGCTTCAGTACCAGTCTTCATTCCAGAGCAAGGCAAACGCAACCGAGACCGTGACGGTGGTCTTGGACCCAGACGGATCTTGGCGGGTTGTCGGTTACTTCATCAAGTAGCAGCGCGGTGCCGGGCGCGGTGATGCCTAACCCCTCGCTCAAGCTGACCCGCTACGGCAGCCGTCGCAAGCCTTGTGTGCGGCGCCTTCGGCACCTTCGCACACAAGGCTTACGCCGCCTGCCTACGCGGGCAGCTTAGCTCGAACGTTAGACGCCACAGGAGGCGCCTTGAAGCAACAAGACATTGACTACATCTGCAAGCAGATGCTCCATATTGATTGGTCGCCCAGGCTTGACGCCAAGGCGCTCGAAGTACTGGCCAGATGCGACTCCAAGCTGGAAGCAATGTTTATCCTGGGGGCGTGTGATTTCATTCGTCAACGCTGCCCAGTCGTTCCTCAGTTGTCCACATCCTCGGTTCGTGTGAGCGAACGCATATATGAGGGAATTTGGCTGTGGGAGCCCTGGTTTGCATGGGATCTTGATGATCTTCCAGAAGACAAGCGCGGTGGTCCATCGGCACTTCTCTTTGTCCCGCAGTTCGAATCATCGGAAAAGAAAATCACACACGACTTGGCGTTGTTCTATGGCGACGACAACGGAAGTCCACGGTGGTCACTTAAGCACGTGGTTGAGATAGACGGGTATGGCGTTCACAAGGGAAGAAGAGAGAAAGATGAATCGAGGGACGTAGGTCTCTCCTATCGGGTCAACAGGTTCTACGAAGAGACCGACAAGCCGTTGGATTGGTTCAAAACGATAGTTCATCAAGATGCCGAATCCGGTGTCGCCTAACCCTTCCATCGAGAGGACGTCACAAGGGCTAAGCCCTTGCGCCGCCTCTCATGTCAAACGTTAGGCCTCTATGCGCTATCAACTTGCTCGCTTTGCCGCTATGACACTCCTTACCGCAGAGGTTTGCGCTCAGTCAGCGATACCCGCTTCCTCTGAGGAGGAGGTCACCCTAGGCTGGCGCTTTGCCGAGTGTTCTGACTTCTACCTTCTCTCAAGCGAAACGACCACATCCAGTGACGCAAAGCTCTCTGAGCAGTTGGCTCGAATGCAGAAGGTGAACTTCGCAGCTGCAGTGGCGCTAGTTGGTGAAGACAAGTATCGCGCCGAGGCGACAGATCGGCGAAAGGAGTTCATCACCAAGCTGAGTGCAGCCGGCAGTCAAGACGCGATGAGAAAGGTCGACACTCAGTGCAAGGAACTCTTAGAAACAAGTATTCAGGTCGCAGCACCAAGGATCAGAACCTTGGCGGCTAGAAAGCAAGCAGAGAAAAGCAAGTGAGTCGCTTGCCCCTGCGGCCTAACCCATCCGTCAAGGGCACTGGAAGAACCTTGTTTTACTTTAGTGGACACTCCAACCTAACAGAAGGAGTGTTTGATGGGAAAGCCGGGGCCGCAGATGGTGGATCGCTACGGAGTTGATTTCAAAATCACTGCGATCAAGCTGCGCGAGCGGGATCGCGTCACGGCTTTTCCAGGGCAGGGGCCTCACGTCTCGACGCCCAGCCCTCCGATCCCCTGAAGCCATCGGTGCCAGTCCGCCGCCCTGGCCCACCCACAATCCCCCGCCATGGACGACCTGCGCACCCTGATCTCCCGCCACCCCACCCCGGGCCGCTTGGAGCAGCTTCTGCTGCGGCCCGCCCGGGGGCAGCCGGGCCTGGCGGTGGAGGCGGCGGAGGCGCTGGCGGGCCGGGGTTTGCGGGGGGACCGCAGTGCGGCCCGGGCGCCGAGCCGGCCGGAGGGGGGCAAGCGGCAGGTGACGCTGATCCAGGCGGAGCATCTGGCCCTGATTGCCGGCTGGACGGGCCGGCCGCTGGCGGAGCTGGGCAGCTTGCGGCGCAATCTGGTGGTGTCGGGCTTGAACCTGCTGGCGGCGCGCTCGCCGTTTGCCGACCGGCCTTTGCGGCTGCGGATCGGGGCGGAGGTGCTGCTGGAGATCACCGGCCCCTGCGACCCTTGCTCGAAGATGGAGGCGCTGCTGGGCCCGGGGGGCTACAACGCGGTGCGCGGCCATGGCGGGGTGTGCGCGCGGGTGCTGCAGGGCGGCTGGCTGCGGGCGGGGGACGCGCTGCGGGTGGAAGCGGGCTGAGGCCCTTCCAGCCGCCGCCCCGGCCGCCGGGGGGGGGTGCGCCGGCCCGGCCGCACGGCCGGGGACCGGGCTTCAGTCGGCTGCGGGGGGCGGGGTGCTGGGGCGGGGCTCGCCGCCCAGGGTGCACACGGCCTGGTGGTGGGTCAGGAAGACCTGGCCGCCCATCTGTTGCAGGAAGTCGCTGCGCTGCAGGCGGTCCATCACCGGGCCCTTGACCTCGGAGAGGTGCAGGGCGATGCCGGCCTCGTGCAGGCGGTGGGCGATGGCTTCCAGGCTTTCCAGCGCGCTGGCGTCGATGGCATTGATGGCGGAGCACTGCAGCACGACGTGGCGCAGCTCGGGGTGCTGGGCGACGGCGGCGTTGATGTGGTCTTCCACGGCGCGGGCGTTGGCGAAATAGAGGCTTTCGTCGATGCGCAGGCCGAGCAGGCCTTCGCGCGTGAGCACGGCATGGCGCTGCACGTTGCGATAGGACTCGGTGCCCGGCACCTGGCCGACTTCGGCGATGTGCGGCCGGCTGCTGCGGTGGAGGTGCAGGGCCAGGGAGATGCCGACGCCGACGATGAGCCCGGGCTCCACGCCCAGGCCCAGGGTGGCCAGCAGGGTGCCGGCCACGGCGAGGAAGTCGGCCTTGGCGTAGCCCCAGGTGCGGCGCAGCACGCTGAAATCGACCAGCGAGAGCACGGCCACGATGATGGTGGCGGCCAGGGTGGCTTGCGGCAGGTGGTAGAGCGCAGGCGTCAGCAGCAGGCCGGCCAGCAGGATGCCGCCGGCGGTGTAGACGCCGGCCGCGGGGGTGCGCGCGCCGGCATCGAAATTGACGACGGAGCGGGCGAAGCCGCCCGTCACGGGGTAGCCGCCGCTGAAGGCGGCGCCGAGGTTGCCGGCGCCAAGGGCGACCAGCTCGCGGTCGGGCAGGATGCGCTCGCGGCGCTTGGCGGCCAGGGTCTGGGCGACGGAGACCGATTCGACGAAGCCGACGATGCTGATGAGCAGGGCGGGCAGGGCAAGCTCGCGCCACAGGGTCGGGTCCAGGCTGGGCAGGCTCAGCGGCGGCAGGCCGGCGGGGATGCTGCCGACGACCTTGACGCCCTGGCCGGCCCAGTCGAAGGCCTGGCTGAGGGCGGTGCTGACGATGAGGGCGGCCACGGGCGCGGCGCGGCTGAGCAGGTCGGCCCACCGCGGGCCCAGGCCCAGGCGCAGCAGCAGGGGCTTGAGGTGGCGGCGGCTGAACACCAGCCAGGCCAGCACGGCCAGGCCGATGGCCAGGGAGAGGCCGTGCGTCTGCGGCAGCTGCTGGATGAGGGCGGGCAGCAGGGTGGGCAGGTCCTGCCCCTCGGCGCGCACATTGAGCAGGGTCTTGAGCTGGCCGGTGGCGATCAGCAGGCCCGAGGCGGTGATGAAGCCGGCGATCACCGGATGGCTGAGGAAGCTGGCCAGGAAGCCCAGGCGCAGCAGGCCCATCAGCAGCAGCATGAGGCCGGAGAGGAGGGCCAGGGTCATGGCGGCCTGCATGCGGGCGGCGGCGTCGGGGAGCAGGGCGGGGTCGAGGCCGCCGAGGGCTGCGGCCGTCATCAGCGAGAGGACGGCCACCGGCCCCACGGCCAGCGCGCTGCTGCTGCCGAACAGGGCATAGAGCAGCAGCGGCGCGATGCTGGCGTAAAGCCCCGCCTGCGGCGGCAGGCCGGCGAGCTGGGCATAGGCCAGGCTCTGCGGGATGAGCATGAGCGTGACGATGAGCGCGGCGAGACCGTCGCGGGCCCCGGTGTCGCGGGAGTAGGCCCGCAGCCAGACCGGGACGAGGCGCGAGCCGCGGGCGCGCGAGGGCGGGGACGGGGGCGTCGAAGGCTGGGGGTTCGGGCTCATGGGGCGGGGGGATGGCGGGCTCGGGCGCGGACGCCACCCGGTCATCCTGCCACTGAAGCCTTGCGGCCCTGGCACGCCGGACCGGGCCGGTCAGCCCCGGGGGAACGCGGAACCGGAGCTGCCGCAGGCCGACGCAAACTGGCGCGACCGGCCCGTCGCACGCCGACGATGCGCGCGGGCATGGAACTTGGATTGATCCCCGCATGAGCCCCGCCGATCACCGTCTCCTGCGCCATCTGCTGATCGCCGTTGCGGTCAAGATCGTGGTGCTGACGCTGCTGTGGTGGGCCTTCATCCGCGAAGCCCGCGTGCCGGTGGACAGCGACCGTGCGGCCGCCCATCTCGGAGGCGCCGCCTCCGTTTCCTCAGGAGCCTCGAAGTGATCTCCGAACAACTCGTCGACCTGTCGAGGCTGCAGTTCGCAGCGACGGCGATGTACCACTTCCTCTTCGTGCCGCTGACGCTGGGCATGGTCTGGCTGCTGGTCATCATGGAGTCGGTCTATGTGATGACCGGCAAGGTGATCTGGAAGGACATGACCCGCTTCTGGGGGAAGCTCTTCGGCATCAACTTCGCACTGGGTGTCACGACCGGGATCACCCTGGAGTTCCAGTTCGGCACGAACTGGGCCTACTACTCGCACTACGTCGGCGACATCTTCGGCGCGCCGCTGGCCATCGAAGGGCTGATGGCCTTCTTCCTGGAATCGACCTTCATCGGCCTGTTCTTCTTCGGCTGGGACCGCCTGAGCCGGCCGCAGCATCTGCTGGTGACCACGCTGATGGCGGTGGGCACCAACCTGTCGGCGCTGTGGATCCTGATCGCCAACGGCTGGATGCAGAACCCGGTGGGCGCCGAGTTCAACTGGCAGACCATGCGCATGGAGATGGTCGACTTCTGGGCGATCGTCTTCAACCCGGACGCCCAGGCCAAGTTCGTGCACACGGTGTCGGCCGGCTACGTGACGGGCGCGATGTTCGTGCTGTCGGTCAGCGCCTGGTACCTGCTGAAGGGCCGCGACGTGGAGTTCGCCAAGCGCAGCTTCCGCGTGGCGGCGGCCTTCGGCCTGGCCTCGGTGCTGAGCGTGATCGTGCTGGGCGACGAGTCGGGCTACACGGTGGGCGAGGCCCAGCAGACCAAGATGGCCGCCATCGAGGCCATGTGGGAGACCGAGCCCGCGCCGGCCAGCTTCAATGTGATCGCCGGCATCAACGAGGCGGCGCAGAAGAACGACTGGTCGGTGCACATCCCCTACGTGATGGGCCTGATCGGCACGCGCTCGCTCACCAAGGAGATCCCGGGCATCCACGAGATCAAGGCCAGGAACCGCGAGCGCATCCTGCACGGCCAGGTGGCCGTGCAGGCGCTGGAGGCGCTGCGCGCGGCCCGCGCCCGCGGCGAGACCGCGCCCGAGGCGGAGGCCCGGCTCAAGGCCCATGTGGCCGACCTGGGCTTCGGCCTGCTGCTGAAGAAGTACGTCAAGGACGTGTCGCAGGCCACGCCCGAGATGATCCAGAAGGCGGTGGACGACACGGTGCCGCGCGTCACGCCGATGTTCTGGGCCTTCCGCGCGATGGTGGGCCTGGGCTTCCTGATGCTGGCCCTGTTCGCGATGAGCTTCTGGGTCACGCTCAAGGGCCAGTTCACGCAGCGGCCCTGGCTGCTGAAGGCGGCGCTGTGGATGCTGCCGGCCCCGTGGCTGGCCTGCGAGCTGGGCTGGTTCGTCGCCGAGTACGGCCGCCAGCCCTGGACGATCTACGGCGTGCTGCCGACGCACATGAGCGTGTCCACGCTCAGCGTGGAGAGCCTCTACGGCTCGCTGGCCGGCTTCCTGGTCTTCTACACGGTGCTGCTGATCGTCGAGGTCTACCTGATGCTGAAGTTCGCGCGCCAGGGCCCCGGCAGCCTGGGCACCGGCCGCTACCAGAACGAGGCCGTCCATCACGGCCCGGCCCACGCCTGAGCCCGGAGGATCCCCATGCTTGAGTTCTTCGACTACCCGACGCTGAAGCTGATCTGGTGGGGCCTGGTCGGCGTGCTGCTGATCGGCTTCGCGGTGATGGACGGGCACGACATGGGCGTCGGCACCCTGCTGCCCTTCGTGGGCCGCAACGATGTCGAGCGCCGCGTCGTCATCAACACCGTCGGCCCGCACTGGGACGGCAACCAGGTCTGGTTCATCACCGGCGGCGGGGCCATCTTCGCGGCCTGGCCGCTGGTCTACGCCACCGCCTTCAGCGGCTTCTACTGGGCCATGCTGGCGGTGCTGTGGGCGCTGTTCTTCCGCCCGGTCGGTTTCGACTACCGCAGCAAGATCCACGACCCGCGCTGGCGCAGCTTCTGGGACTGGGGCCTCTTCGTCGGCGGGGCCGTGCCGCCGCTGATCTTCGGCGTGGCCTTCGGCAACCTCTTCCAGGGCGTGCCCTTCCAGTTCGACGAGCTGCTCATCTCCACCTACACCGGCAGCTTCTGGGGCCTGCTGAACCCCTTCGCGCTGCTGGTGGGCCTGGTGTCGAGCGCGATGATCACCATGCATGGCGGCGCCTACCTGGCGCACCGCACCGAGGGGGCCCTCCAGGCCCGCGCGGCGCGCGGCGCCACGGCGGCGGCGCTGCTGACGGTGCTGGGCTTCGTGGCCGCAGGCCTGTGGCTGCGCTACGGCGGCATCGAGGGCTATGCCATCACCTCGGCCGTCGACCCGGCCGCCCTGCCCGACCCGCTGGCCAAGACGGTGGTGCGCAGCGCCGAGGCCTGGTGGACCCACTACGCGGCCTGGCCGGCGCTCTGGGCCCTGCCGGCCCTGGGCCTGCTCGGCGCCCTGGGCTGCATGCTGCTGCTGGCGCTGCGCCGCACGCTGGCGGCCTTCGTCAGCTCGGCGCTGTCGATGGCCGGGATCATCGTCACGGCCGGGGCCGCGCTCTTCCCCTTCATCCTGCCCTCGTCCAGCCAGCCGCAGGCCAGCCTGACCGTCTGGGACAGCACCTCCAGCCACCTGACCCTGGGCCTGATGCTGGGCGCGACGGTGATCTTCATGCCCCTGGTGATCTTCTACACCGGCTGGGCCTACCGGGTGATGCGCGGCAAGGTGACGGTGGAGCACATCCACCGCAACGAGCACAGCGCCTACTGAGACAGGAGCCGAACCATGTGGTACTTCGCTTGGGTGCTGGGCGTGGGCTTTGCCGTGCTGCTGGCCGTGATGAACGCGATGTGGGGCGAGAACGAGGAGGCCCGGGCCGCCTCGAAGGCCGCCGACGCGGGCCCGGACGGCGCATGAGGCCCGGCACGCCGGAGGACGCCCCCGCGCCGCCGGCCCGCGCCGCGGACGCCGAGGCGGCCGCGGGGCCGTCCAGCCGCCTGCATCTCCCCTGCCTGCTGCTGGGCCTGGGGCTGATGCTGGGCGGCACGCTCTACCCGCCGCTCTTCGCCAATGCGCAGGGCAAGGCCGACCACGGCCTGGCCCTGCTCTTCTTCTGGGCGATGAGCGCGGGCTTCATCCGCGGCGTGGGCTTCGTGCCGCGCGCGCGGCTGTGGCGGGCGCTGTTCTCGCCGGCCGCCTGCGCGCTGGCCCTGCTCGCGGCCCTGGGCCTGAAGCTCGCCGGCTGAGCCTCAGGCCGCGGCGTCCGGCCAGACCAGGCGCAGCACCTGGAACTCCCCCGGCTTGAGCACGGCCAGGCCGACCAGCAGGGTGTGCCGGCCGGCGCGGGTCTCGGCCTCGGTCTGCGTCAGACCCGGGCCGCAGCGGACGAAGTAGGCCTCGGCCGGCTTGGCCCCGAGCAGCGCACCGCGGTCCCACCAGCCGTGCAGTTCGAGGTCGGCCTGCTCGGCGAGCTGCTGCCAGAGCGGCGGCGTGGCCCCGGCCCCGCGCCGGCGGGGCTGGCGCGACAGCAGGTCGAAGCGGCGCCGCAGGGCGGCCGTCAGCTCGGCCAGCAGGCGGCGCACGGGCACGTAGCGGCTTTCGGGCTCGCGGTCGGCCAGCGTGCGGGCCCCCCACAGCCGCGGGCCGCGGCCCGGCACGCTGCGCACGAGGTTGATCGCCCGGCCGCCGACCGGGTCGGCCGCCAGGGCCTCGGCCTGCGCGGCACTGAAGGCCTGCACGGGCTCCACCTCGTCCGGCAGCGGCAGGCCGGACAGGGCCTTCCACACCCCGAGCTCGCGGTCGCCGCGGGCCTGGAGGCCGGCCACCAGCGCACTGGCCGGCACGGCGTGACGGGCCCCGGCCAGGCACTGCAGCACGGCGGCATGGCCGGCCGGATCGGTGCGGCGCAGGGCCGGCAGGCCGACTGCCGGGCCGCTGCCGCGCCAGACGCGCACGCGGCGCTCGGCCTCGGGCAGCGGCAGGGCCAGGGGGATGCGCAGCCGCGGGCCGTGCAGGGCACCGAAGGCGCCGTGCGGGCTGTCGAGCACGGCCCGGCCGGCGGCCAGGGTGGCGGCATCCAGCGGCGCCTCGCCGCCCGGCAGGTCGAGCAGCACGAACTGCAGGCCGGAGGCGGCCGCATGCGCAAGCAGGGCGCCGGCCAGGCGGCCCTGGGCGGCGCGGTCCAGATGCATGGCCTCGGGGGCCAGCAGCAGGCTGCACTCGCGACGCGGCAGGGGCAGCGCAGCCAGGGCCTGGAGGAAGTCGTCAAGCGTTGGCGGCGCGCTCGACGGGCCCACGGAGACGATGTCGCAGGCCTCGCCGCCCTGGGCGAAGAACAGCCGGACGGTGGCATGCAGGAGCGGCAGGCCGGGCGGTGGACGCAGGGTGGCCCGGGGCCGCCCGTCGGGGCCACGGTGCAGGTCGACGTCCAGCGCGGGCGTGCCCGGGCCGCCGAACAGGCCCTCGTACTCCACGAGGCTGCGGACGCGCGTCGGCACCCGCAGCAGGTCGCCGGGGGCCTCGCGCATCGCGCGCTCGGTCGCGCCCAGCAGGGTGGCCAGGCCGCAAGGCGGCTGGGGCAGGGACGACGCGGGGGTCTGGCCCCGGGGCGGCAAGGTGGCCATCGGGCATCCCTGCCGGACAGGCAGGCGGAGGACAGCGGAGCCGCATGATGCCTCGCCCTCGCCGGCCGTGCGCCACCCGCTCCGGGGCTGGACGGACCGACCGCCTGCGACTGCAATGCAGGCCCCGGCCCGTCGGCCCCTGCCGCTTGATCCCATGCCCTCTCCGTCCCGCCCCACCCTGGTCCTGCTCGGCCTGAGCCTGCTGGGCCCGCAGCTGGCCGCGGCCTGCCACCCGGAGGCCTATGTCGGCTCGATCTGCACGACCGCCGGCCGCTGCCCGCGCGGCACGCTGGAGGCCGCCGGCCAGCTGCTGCCCATCGCCCAGAACATGGCCCTGCATGCCGTGATCGGCAGCCGCTACGGCGGCGACGGCCGCAGCACCTTCGCCCTGCCGGACCTGCGCGGCCGCAGCGTGGCGGGCAGCGGCCTGGGCAACGAGAGCCCGGCTCCCGGCACGGTGCTGAGCCCGGCGGGGGCGCCGAGCGCCTCGCGCCTGGGCGGCGCCCGGCCCGCCAGCCTGGTGCTGCGGCAGTGCATCGTGCAGCTCGGGGTGATGCCGCCGAACGATTGAGATCCCCCCGGCATCCGGCCCCGGGTTCCCCTGCATGACGGCCCGCAGGCCGGCCGCTACGGTGCGCCAGCACCGGCCATGGGCCGCCCACGGGGGGTGGCGCCAGGCCCGTCATCCAGGGAGGACCACGACATGTACTTCATCACCAGCCGGATGCCGGTCGAGCGCGCGAAGACGCAGCGCGGTCCCGGCAAGCCCTACACCTTCGACCTGGAGGACAACGCCTCCGGCCAGGAATTCTTCTGTTGCCAAAAGACCGGCAAGAAGACCCATGTCGAGCTGGGCGGCAAGGCCCTGCTCTCGGCGCTGAAGGAAGCGCCCTACCGCCAGGTGCTGCTCTACCTGCACGGCTTCTCGAACCTTCCGGATGACATCTTCGCGAACGCGCAGGAGTTCCAGGACCTGTGCGACGCGAAGAAGAAGGGCGAGGTGCTGGTGCTGCCGGTGATCTGGCCCTGCGACAACGACCTCGGCATCGTCAAGGACTACTGGGACGACCAGAAGTCCGCCGACCTCAGCGCCTTCGCGCTCGCGCGGATGATGCAGCGCTTCATGGACTGGCGGAACTCGCCCGAGACCAACCCGGCCGACGACCCCTGCCTGAAGCGCATCAATGTGCTGGCCCATTCCATGGGCAACCGCGTGCTGCGCCAGACGATGGTGAACTGGCAGAAGGACTACCAGCCGGCCGGCGTGCCCCTGCTGTTCCGCAACACCTTCCTGGTGGCGGCCGACATCGTCAACGAGTCCCTGCACCGCGGCCAGCCGGGCGAGCTGCTGAGCCACGCCTCGCGCAATGTGGTCGTGTACTACGCCTCGGACGACCTCGCGCTGCGCGCGAGCAAGGTCTCGAACCTGAAGAACGCCGAGGCTTCGCGGCGGCTCGGCCACTCGGGCCCCGAGGACATGGACCGCACGCCGAAGAATGTCTACGCGATCGACTGCGACGACGTGAACACCGACTACGACCCGCCCAAGGGCCACAGCTACTTCCGCAGCATCCCGAAGACCAAGAAACCGGGCGTGGTCTTCGAGCACATCTTCCAGACGATCACCAGCGGCCGCGTCTTCCCCGACGACGAGACCCGCAAGTCCAGCGTGCTGCGCCTGGGCAAGCCGGCCAAGGGCTGAGGCCGCAGGACCGCATGCCCGAGGCCGCCGCCCCGGGCACGCGGCTCAGGCCGGCAGGGCCAGCAGCTCGCGCAGGTTGGCGTCGATCTGCGCAATGGCCGCCGGGTCGGTGCCGAAGAGGCCGAGGTGGCCGTCGATGCACTCGATGGGCCGGAAGACGCCGCGCGGGACATGGTGGCACTCGCGCTCCGCATCGGCCGGCGGGAAGAACATGTCGTGGCTGATCGGCATCACATAGGTGTGCGCGCGGATGCGGCCCAGGGCGGCCGGCAGGTCGCCGCCGGTGTGGCGGGCCACGTCGCCGCGCTGCCACTTCCAGGCCATGGCCAGCAGGTTGTTCGGATCCATGGGGCCGAAGTAGCCGCTCATGAAGCGGTCGACGAAGTCGTTCATCGAATCGAAGCCCAGCGCACGGTGGCGGCCCTGCTGGAAGAACTCGGTGCTCCAGCCCATCACCGTCCACAGCCGCGCATGGCGGCGCAGGCCGGCCGCCACCTCGGCGGCGCTGCCGTAGCGGCCCTCGGCAAAGCCCGGGTCGCTGGTGAGGGCCTCGCAGAGCGTCTCCGAGAACAGGGTGTCGTGCTCGGTGTTGCTGGCGGTGCCGGCGAGGGGCGCGGCGCGCTCGACCATCTCCGGGTAGCGCACGGCCCATTCGTAGGTCTGCTGCGCGCCCATCGAGCCGCCGAAGACCAAGGCCAGCCTGCGGATCCCGAAGTGCTCGGTCAGCAGGCGGTGCTGGGCCCGCACGTCGTCGCCGATGCGCACCTTCGGGAAGGCCCAGGGCTTGGCCCCGTGATGCGGCGAGGTCGACAGGCCGTTGCCGATCTGGTTGACCACGAGGATGCAGTACTTCGCCGGGTCCAGCGGCCGGCCGGGGCCGATGTAGACCTGCTCCATGATCTTGCTGGTGCCCGAGTACCAGGTGGGCACCAGGATCGCGTTGTCCTTGGCGGCATTGAGCTGACCGTGCACGGCCACGGCCAGGGTGCACTGCGGCAACTGGCCGCCGTCCTCCAGGTCCAGCGGGCCGATGTCGATGCGCTCGTAGGGGCCGTGCAGCTCCGGGTTGTAGTAGGGATGCGGGCTCATGCGGGTCTCCGTCGTTCTCGTTCACACGGACGGGCCGGGCGCCGCGCGGCGCCCGGCCCGCGGGGCAGGCCTCAGCGGATGTCGAAGCCCTTGTAGCCGCCGGCGGCCAGGTCCTCGCAGTGCTGGCGGTAGGTGTGCACGCCGCCGATGTAGGACAGCAGGCGGCGCGGCTTGCCCGGCACGTTGGAACCCATGTACCAGGAATCGGTCTTGACCACGAGGGTCTTGTTGGCCGTCTCGTCGTGGTGGCTCACCCACTGATCCTGCAGGGCCTGCGAGGCCTCGATGACCTTGGCGCCCTGCTGGCGCAGCGACTGGATGCAGTCGCTGATCCAGTTGACCTGCTGCTGCAGGCAGGTGGTCATGTTGCAGAGCGCGGCCGAGGGGGCCAGCGGCGCACCGGTGGTGAACAGGTTGGGATAGCCGTGGACCTGCAGGCCGAGGGTGGTGCGGATCTCCTGGCTCCATTCGTCCTTCAGCGCGCGGCCGCCGCGGCCGCGGATGTCGATGCGGGTCAGCGCACCCGAGCCCGCGTCGAAGCCGGTGGCCAGGATCAGGATGTCCAGCGCATGCACCTTGCCGTCGGCGGTCTGCACGCCCTCGGGGACGATGCGCTCGATCGGCGCCTCCTTCACGTCGACGATCTCGACATTGGGCTGGTGGTAGACCTCCAGGTAGCCGCTCTCCAGCGGCACGCGGTGGGTGCCGAAGCCGTAGCTGGTCGGGATCAGCTTCTCGCAGAGCACCGGGTCCTTCAGGCGCTCGCGCATCTTGGCGCGCACGAATTCGCTGACGGCCTCGCTGACGGCCTCGTCGAAGAACATCTCCGAGAAGGAGGCCAGCCACAGCGCGAGCGAACCGTCGGCCCAGAGCTTCTCCAGCACCTCGGTGCGCTGGGCCGGCGTCAGGTCGGCCCAGGCGCCGTTGGTGAAGTCGTACTCGAAGCCCGAGAAGGTGCGCTGCACGCGCTGCTTGATCTCCTCGAAGCGCTGGCCCTGCTTCGCCCAGTCGGCCGGGCTGTACTTCGGGTTGCGCATCGGGATGATGTACTGCGGCGTGCGCAGGAAGACCTTCAGGCTGCCGACCTGCGGCGCGATGGTCTGGATGACCTGGATGCCGGTGGCGCCGGTGCCGACCACGCCGACCCGCTTGCCGACGAAGTCCACCCGCTCCTTCGGCCAGCGCGCGGTGTGGAAGATCTGGCCCTTGAAGCTTTCCTGGCCGGGGAAGGTGTTGTTCAGCGGCGCCGACAGCATGCCGGTGCAGCTGATCAGGTACTGCGCGCGGAAGGTCTCGCCCTGCTCGGTCTGCACGGCCCATTCGCCGGCGGCCTCGTCGTAGTGGGCGGCGGCCACGCGGGTGTTGAAGCGGAAGTGCTTGCGCAGGTCGGTCTTGTCGGCGACGTAGTTCAGCCAGCGCTCGGTCTCGGGCTGGGCCGGATAGCGCTCGGTCGGCTGCCAGTTCTTGTACAGGGCTTCGGAGAACCAGTACTGGTAGATCTCGGCCTCGGAGTCGAAGCGGGCGCCGGGGTAGCGGTTCCAGTACCAGGTGCCGCCGACGCCGGAGCCGGCCTCGAAGCCCTGGACCGACAGGCCCATCTCGCGCAGGCGGTAGACCTGGTACAGGCCGGCGACGCCGGCGCCGATGACGATGGCATCGACACGCGCGGCCGGCGTGGCGGCGGTCGGGGAGGGACGTTCCTGGACGGCGGTGTTCATGGCGGGTGCTCCTTCAGGGGAAAAGGCGGCCCGGCCCCGGGAAGGGCCGGGCCAAGGTGTTCGGGCGGAGGCCCGATGAAGATCAGGGTTGCGGCCGGGGCTGGCCGCCGAGGGACTTGATGTAGGCCACGATCTGCCAGATCTGCTCGTCCGGGATCGAGTCCTTCCAGGCCGGCATCACGTTCGAGCCGCGCTGGCGGCCCTCGCGGATGACCTGGTGGATCAGGGCCGGATCCCAGTCGATGCGATCGCGGAAGGGCCGGTGCTTGCCGGCGTCGCCCTCCGAGCCATGGCAGTAGGCGCAGGTGGCGACGAACTTCGCGCGGCCGGCCTGGACCATGGCCGGATCGCGCAGCGCATCGGCCTCGGGGGGCGCGGCGGCCCCGGCGAAGGCGGCGGCGCCGAACAGCACCAGGCCGAGCAGCGGCTTCGGAAGCGCAAACATGGCCGGCCTCACTCGACGGTGAAGGCCACCAGGGCCGCGCCGCCGCGCACGTCCTTGAACTCCGGCCAGGCGCCCGAGGAGAAGCCTGGGAAGAGCGAGCCGAAGCCGGTCGCGACGACGAGGTACTGCTTGCCGCCGGCCGAGTAGCTGACGATGCCGCCCCGCATGCCGGAGCCGACGTTGAACTGCCACAGCTCCTTGCCGGTGCCGGCGTCATGCGCACGCAGGATGCCGCGCGGGTCGCCGTTGAAGACCAGGCCGCCGCCGGTGGCCAGCACATGGGCCAGGCCCGGTACCTCGCTGGGCAGGCTCCACGCGCGCTGGCCGGTGATCGGGTCGTAGGCCGCGAAGCGTGCGCTGGCGGGCTTGCCGCCGGGGCCGACGAAGTCGATGGCCGAGACGTCGAAGTAGGGCTGCGAGAAGGCCAGCGACTCGACCGGCTGCGCGGCGATGGTCACCTTGGCGCAGAGCTCGTGGCCGTTGCTGTACCAGAGCTTGGTCTGCGGGCTGTAGGCCCCGGCGTTCCAGCTTCGCGCCCCCAGGGCGCTGGGGCAGAAGACGTCGCTCTTGCCCGGTTGGGGCGCGCGGCGGCCCACCAGGGCGCCGGTCTTGCGATCGACGGTCTGGACCCAGTCGACATGCTCGGCGAACTTCCACACGTCCTGCACCTGGCCGGTCTTGCGGTCCAGCACGGTCACGAAGCCGCCCTTGTTCAGGTGCATCAGCAGCTCCTTGCCGTCCTTCTCCAGCATCACGAACTCGTAGGCGGCGTCGAAGTCCCAGCCGTCGTTCGGAATCTCCTGGTGGTGCCACTTGATGCGGCCGGTGGCCGGGTCCAGCGCCAGGAGGGTGGAGGTGTAGAGGTTGTCGCCCGCACGGGCCTGCGGGTTGTAGTCCGGCGCCGGGTTGGACGTGCCGATGAAGTAGGTGTCGTTCTTCGCGTCGTACTGGCCGGACAGCCAGGCACCGCCCCCGCCGCTGTTGCCCGACTTGCCGGGCCAGCTCTTCGGATCGTCCTTGATCGTGTCCAGCGCCCACAGCGGCTTGCCCGTCTCGGCATCCACCGCATGCAGCTTGCCGCGCTGGGCCAGGTCGCCGCCGGTGGGGCCGGCGATCAGGGCCTTGCCGGCCAGGATGGGGGCCGAGGTGAAGTTGCAGCCATGGCAGGCCTTGGGATCGACGATGCGCGTCTTCCACACCTCCTTGCCGGTCTTCTGGTCGAGCGCGATCAGCTGGCCGTCGCTGGTGCCGAGGTAGACCTTGCCGCGGCCGACGCTGATGCCGCGCGTGTAGAAGCCGAACAGCGACTTCTGGTAGACCGCGTCCATCTCCGGCGCGTAGGACCACAGCGTGCGGCCGGTGGCGGCCTCCACGGCGAAGGTCTTGTTGGCCGAGGCCGCGTAGTACAGCACCCCGTCCAGCACGATGGGCGTGGCCTGCAGGCCCTGGGTGATCTCGCCGGGCTGGTGGATCCAGGCCACCTTCAGCTTGGCGATGTTGGACTTGTTGATCTGCTCCAGGGGGCTGTAGCGCCAGCCCCGCCAGTCACCGTGGTACTCGGGCCAGTTGCTGCCAGCCAGCTCGGCCGCGGCCGTGCCGGCCAGCGCGAGCAGGCCCGCAGCCAGGCCGGTGCGCTGCATCAGCTTGCGCAGGGACGGCCTGCGGCTTGTCGTCGTGGGGTACGTCATCGTGTGTCTCCTCGGTTCTCGGGCCCGCGGCCCCGGACGATCCGGGTGCGGCCGGCAGCGTCTGGTGGGGTCCCAGCGGACCCCGGAACCGACCGCTGCAGCCCTTGAATCTCAAGTGCTGTGCCAAGCGCCCGGCGGGCTTCGAACGAGGGATTCCCCCCAGCGGAATCGCGGTTTCGGACAGCGCCGGGACGGCGGCCGGGCCCTGCGCCCCCCTGGGGCCGGACAGGCTGTCCGAGACTTCGGACGCCGCCCGGCCCGCCCCTGGGTTGCCCTGGAGACCCCGCGGCGGCAGGCCGGCGGGCCCAAGGACCAGGGGGTCGGTCCCCGGGCCAGGCTGCCCGGGGACCGACCCCCTCATGTCATGCCGTCCCGGGCCCAGGGCCCGGGCGGTCCGCGGCGATGACTTACTTGCCGCCGCCGGTCGCCACTTCCTCAAGCTTCTGAAGCGACACGTCCGCGTCCTTCACGCCCTTGGGATTGGCCTTCATGTTGGAGGACCAGGTGGTCGAGTGATTGCGCTTCACGTCGATCACATGGCCGACCACCGGCATCACGGCCTTGTAGCCGTCCTCGCCCACGTCGGGCCGGTTCTGGAAGACCATGAACTTCCAGAACTCGCCCTTCTGGTCGTACATCTCGCCGAGGTAGGGCCGCGGGAAGTCGACTTCCATGTAGACGACCTTCTTGCTGTACGGGTGCTCGGCCGGCGGCGTGCCCTCGACCACATAGACCTCGCGCGGCTCCCACTCGATGTGCTTGGCCGGGAAGAAGTAGGGCTTCTCGGTCAGGCCGACGGAGGGGAATTCCTCGGGCGTGTCGCGCTTGCTCTTGTCGACGCTCAGCTCGGGGCTGTGGGCCACGGCCAGCACCCAGCGCTTGCCGACCAGCTTGTTGGCGCGGTACTTGGTGGGGAAGGCATCCCAGATGTCCCAGTCGTCATAGAGCTGGTCGGTGCCGCCGATGGGGTCCATCCACGCGCCACCCGACAGGCGCCGCGTGCGGCGCACGGACTTCAGGTAGGCCCAGGTGTCGTCGGGCTTGGCCGAGGTCGGGTCGTTGTAGCGGACCGAGAAGGTGCCCAGGCCGCGGATGTCCTGCGGGCTGGTCGCGAAGAGGTAGGTCTTCTGCGAGACGCTGCCGTCGCCCACCGTGACCGGCCCGCCGTCGAGCCGGCCCTCCATGTAGTAGCGGCGCGATTGCCAGCGCTGCACGCGCTCCACGCCCTTGTCGCCGTGGATGAAGACGAAGGAGATGTCGCGCAGGTCCATCGTCGCGCCGTAGGTGGCGGCGCGCAGGTTCCAGATCACCTTGTCGCCGGCATGCGGGTCGTCGAGCTTGATGGTCTCCGGCGGGAAGGGCATGCCCGCCACCCAGCCGCTCATGGTGCGGTCGGCCGGATTGAACTTCACCGTGCCGAGGCCCTTCTTGGTCGCCTCGACGTACTTCGGGTCCATCTCGATCTTCTTGGACTTGGCCAGCTTGATGGTCAGGCCGTGGACCTTGATCATCTCCTCCAGCCGCGCGGGCACCATGCTGGCGATGGTCTTGCCCTCGAAGGTGTCGGACTTGATCTTGTCGAAGTTCTCCTTCGTGATCACGAAGCCCGGCGGCAGCTCGGCCGCACGGGCCAGGCCCGGCAGCAGGCCGCCGGCGGCCAGCACGCTGCTGGCCAGCAGCATGCGGTTGAAGGTGGAACGCTTGATGGCTTTCATGGACGTGTCTCCTCGTGTCAGAACTGACGGGTCAGGCGGAAGGTGAGCTGGCTGCTCTTGTGGAAATAGCCGAAGAGCTGGACGTCCGGGTTGGGATCGAACAGTCCGTTGGACGCGTGGTCACGGTTCCAGAAGATGTCGGCCTCCACCTTCGCGCGCCACTGGTCACCCAGCACGAAGTCCACGGCCGGGATGAAGAAGCCACCGCCATGCTTCAGATCGAACCCGACGGCGAAGCTCGGGTTGATCGTGTCGCTGCGGTAGTTCAGCACCGTGAACATCGTCAGGATCGGGTTGTGCTTCGACAGCGGCGAGCCGTAGGCGAAGAGCCGCACCAGGTCGTCCGATCGGTCGAGGCCGGGGATCCAGGTGTTGAAGAGCTGGACCGAGGAGAAGGACGGGCGGCTGGTGCCGAGCAGTTCCTGGAAGTTCAGGTTCTTGTCGGCGCGCAGCATCATCGTGACCGTGTCCTTGCGCTTCACGCCGCCCAGGCCCAGGCCGGCAGCTGCGCCGCGGGTGGGGGCGGTCAGCGGGCCGGTGCCGACGTTGTAGGGCTGGCCGATCGTGTAGGCCATCTCCGCGCTCAGGACCGAGTCGATCGCCGGCGTGTAGCCGCTGACCGTCGCGCCGACCACGTCGATCGTCGGGTGGATCAGGTCGAAGAGCTCGCCGGAGGCGGCGTTCTTCGGATCCTTCTTCCACGGCTTGAAGACCGAGTTGGCCACCGGGTCCGCGGAGAAGGTCCGCACGTAGGCGAAGGAGTAGCTGACCGGTCCGGCCTCGCCCGACCAGCGCAGGCCGCCGGTGATGTCCTTGTAGTCGCCCTCGGGGTGCTTGCAGTCCTTCGAGGTGACGGCCGAGAGGTCGTAGCCGCGGTAGGGGTTGAAGAACCAGCGGCCGCCTCGGATGTCGTAGGTGTTGCCGATGTCCTTGCAGCGATCCAGGCCCGGGCGAAGGTAGGCATGCACCTGGCCCTTGGCCTCGGGCACGTCGATCTTGGTGCTGATCATCCACAGCGGCTTGCGCCACTCCTCGTTCTCGCCCTCGAAGAACAGGCGCCAGCTCAGGTCGTAGCCGTGCACCAGGTCCATCGCGTGGAAGAAGTCGGACTCGCCCCAGACGATCTGCTGCTTGCCCAGGCGCACCGTGGTGCGGTCGCCAAGCTTCATCTCGCCCCACAGCTCGCGGATCTCCGCGGCGTTGTAGTTGTCCAGGATGCTGCGGCTGTCGCCGCCCTGGGTGCCGGTGGTGGCCCGCAGGCGCTCCAGGTCGGCCAGGTAGCTCGTCTTGGCCTCGCGGTCGACGCGCAGCACGCCCTTCCACTGCACGGGGCCGGTACGGGCGTCGGCGTCGAGCAAGGCCGAGCCGCGCAGCATCGAGAGCTTGCCCTTGTCGTTCGAGGGGGTCTCGGGCTGGTCCTCCAGGTTGAAGGATGCCCAGCCGCGCAGGTAGCCGCCCACCCGCAGGCTGTTGCCGCTGGATGCGGCCCCGCCCTCCTCCGCCAGGGCGGGCCCTGCCGCCGCGCCGAGGCCGACGGCCAGGGCCGTCACCATCTGCTTCATCGTGTTCACGTGATCTCCTCCATCGTTGCTGAGAGGGCGATCGGCCGTCTCCATCCCCGGTCCGGCCGACCGCCTGGGGGGTCGCGGGCCTCAGGCGGGCACCGCGTACCCGGGGACGTCCGATCGTTCGATCGGATGGCCTTTCCCCCCGACCACGAAGGCGGGGCGGAAGACGTAGACCATGGCCGGCATCAGCACCAGCGCACTGGTCGCCGAGATGAACAGCCACAGCGCGATCAGCACGCCCATGTCGGCCTGCAGACGCAGCGAAGAGAAGCTCCAGATGATCACGCTGGTGATCAGCGTGAGGGCCGTGATCAGCACGCCCTTGCCGGAGCCCAGCAGGGCGCTGGCCACCGCCTGCTCCAGGGTCTCGCCCCGGTGCAGGCCCTCGCGGATGCCGTCGACCACGTAGAAGGAATAGTCGACGCCCAGGCCGATGCCCAGGGCCACCACCGGCAGGGTGTTGATGTTCATGCCGATATCCATCCACGCCATGTAGCTGAAGGTGATGGTGTTCGACAGCAGCACCGGCACCATGAAGAACATGCCGGCCACCGTGGAGCGGTAGGTCAGCATGCAGCAGGCCACCAGCCACAGCAGCGCAAAGGCGATGGCCTCGATCTGGCCGGACAGGATCACCTCGTTGACTGCCGACAGCACGCCGACCAGGCCGCCGGCCAGCAGGAACTCGGCATGCTCCATGGGGTGCTGCGCGATGTAGGCCTTGACCCGGGCGATGGCTGTGCGGAGGGTCTCGCCCTGGTGGTCGCGGAAGAACAGCGTGACCGCGCCGTTGAGCGCCTGCGGATCCGCAAAGCGGTCCATGTCGCCCGGGTCGCTGCCCGAGACGAACATGTAGGCCAGCTCGCCGTTCTGGTTGGACGAGGTGCCCAGCTCCTGGTAGCGCGCATTGCCCTCGCGCAGCACGCGGTTCACCGCGGGCAGGATGTCGGCGAAGGAGATGCTGCCGCCGACCTCGGGCTGCGCCTCCATGTACTTCTGGAAGCGCTCCATGCCCTCCAGCACCTCGGGCTCCTTCAGCGCGCCCTCGGCCTTGCCGGCGACGACGACGAACATGCGGTCCGAGCCCTGGAACTTCTCGTTGATCGCCGCGGCGTCCTGGTTGTAGGTGGAGTCCGGCCACAGGATGGGCGAACCGGGATTGGCATCGCCGACCTTGAGGTTGAAGGCATAGAGGCCCGAGGCGATGAACAGCACGCCGGCCCCGCCCAGCACCGCATGCCGCGCGCGCGAGGTCACCTGGCGCGCGCAGCGCGACAGCACCGCACGCAGCAGCGGGCCGATGTCGATCGGATGCAGCTTGCGGCGGGCCGAGCCGCCGCACCAGGTCAGCAGCACCGGCGTCAGCGTGAGCGCGCTGACGATGATCGACAGGATCCAGACCGTGCCGATCAGCGCGATCTTCTCCAGCATCGGGATGGGCGTGAGCGCGACGACCAGCACGCAGCCCGCATCGGCCACCACCGCCAGCAGGCCGGGCTTGAACAGGTTCTGGATGGCCGCCCGCGCCGCCGACACCGCATCGGGCGAATGGCCGCTGGCGATCTCGTCATCGAAGCGCGAGACCAGCTGCACCGAGTTCGAGATGGCCTGCGCCGTGATCAGGAAGGCCACCACGATCACCAGCGGATCGAGGTGGAAGCCCATCAGCTCGGCGGCCCCCAGGGCCCAGATGGCGCTGACCACGCCCGAGGCCAGCGGCAGCAGCGTGCCGTGCAGCGTGCGCGTGATCAGCAGCAGCAGCAGCACGAGCGCGCCGACGGTGGCCAGGAAGATGACCGCCGTCTCGGTCAGGTAGTGCCGCACCAGGCCATAGAGGATGGGCTCGCCGACGATGCGCACGTGAATGCCCGCGCCCTCGTTGGCCTGGGCGATCGCGGTGATCTGCTCGTAGGCCTTCTCGTAGTCGACATCGCCCTCGACGAAGTCGGCCGTGATCAGCGTGGCCTTCTGGTCCAGCGAGACATAGGGGCCGTAGACCAGCGGGTTGTTCAGCACCGCCTCGCGCAGCACGGCGATCTCGGCGGCATCCTTGGGCAGGCCGGGCCACATCAACGGCCGCGACTCGATGCCGTCGGTGGAGGCCCGCACCTCCTTCATCTTCTTCGAGGCCAGCGAGACGATCTGGTAGGTGTCGATGCCCTCGACCTTCTGCAGCGCCTTGGTGATGGCCTGGGTGCGTTCGAGCACCGGCAGCTGGAAGACGTCGCCCTGCTCGACCTCCAGCATGATGCTGACCATGTTCGAGCCGCCGAAGGTGGCCTTGAAGCGGTTGTTCACCTCGACATAGGGATGGTTCTTCGGCAGCAGGTCACCGAAGACGGTCTTGACCTCGATGCGGCTGGCCAGGCTGCCCATCAGGACGGTGATGGCCACCACCCCCAGCAGCACCCAGACGCGATGCCGCAGCACCGCGTCGATCAGCGCGCCCAGGCGCGCAAACAGCAAGTTCTTCATGTCCGGAGCTTTCGTGGGTTCTGTGCGTCGGCCCCGCCTCAGGGGCGACCGAAGATCTGCAGCGCGCCCTGGTCCAGGCGGGCCAGGTTGGCCCCGGCCAGCAGCAGCTGCTCGCCGACGGGCTCGGCCTGCGTGCGCCAGGACAGGTCCTTGTCGACCAGGCGGGCGCTCTGCCATTGCGTGCCGCGCTGGCTGATCTGCACGCCCTTGTCGCCGACGGCATGCCAGGCCTGGCCGTCCCAGCGCACATGGTTCAGGTGCTCGCGCGTCAGCGGCGGGACCACCGTCCAGCTCGCGCCCCCGTCGGTGCTGCTCAGCACCGTGCCGGACAGGCCGACGGCCAGACCATGCTCGGCATCGCGGAAGGCCACCGACATCAGGCTGGAGCCGCTCGGGCTCTCCACCTGAGCCCAGGTCTGCCCCCCATCGAGGCTGCGCTGGATGCGACCGAACTCGCCCACCAGCCAGCCGTTCGCACCGACGAAGAAGACATCGTTCCAGGCCTGGTCCTGCTCGGGCAGGGCGCGGGACCAGCTGCGGCCGTGGTCGGTGGACTTCAGCACCGCCCCCATCTCGCCCACCGCCCAGGCCACGCCTTCGGGATAGGTGCGGACCTTGACCAGCTTGTTGGCCACCTCGGAACGAGGCGATTCCGCCTCGGCCCAGTGGGCGCCGCCGTCCTCGGTGACGAGGATGCGGCCCTGGTTGCCGACGGCCACCGCATGCAGCGCATCCCAGGCAGCGATCGACTGCAGGTGCACCGCCACCGGTGTCTTCTGAATCTGCCAGGTCTTGCCGTTGTCGTCGCTGCGGACCACCTTGCCGTAGCTGCCCGCGGCCCAGATCACGCCGTCCTGCGGCACGGCCAGGCCATAGAAGTTGTCGCGCCGCTCGATGGCCGGCTGCGGGATGGCATCGATCGTCACCTCGGCCTTCACGAAGAAGGCCGCATAGATGAGGCTGCCGATGATCAGCATCGGCGCCGCACTCAGCGCAGCGCGCTTGAACAGACCGGGTGAGGCCTCGGTCCGGACCGGCCGGGCCTTCATGCCCGGCCTCCATCGCAGCACGGGGCCGACACCACCCGCGGGCGGTTGGGGGGGGCGGGCGGCATCCAGCCGTCCGGCCCGGACAGGGCACAGCGCATCTTGGTCTCCTCACACGGATCACGGGCATGGGTCCACGGTCTGGGCCGCGGATCGGGGTGGAAGGGCCCTGCCCTTGGCTTCCTCCGCGCCGCCACCGGATGGCGTCTCGATGAATGCAGGGACCTTCCGCCCACTGATTCACAAGTCCCGTGCCCATCGCGGACCAGGTGCAATCCAAGGGCTTACACCCAGGAATCCGGGCCCGGCAGTCGCCCGGATCGACCGGATCGAGGCCGGGCCGCTGTCCGCCTGGACAGGCCTGTCCGAGACCTCGGACAAAGCCGCCGCGAGCCGCGGGTTTCAGCCGGCTTGAAGCCGCTGCGGCCCGGCGGTTCAATCGCGGCCCTTCGGCCCGGTCGGGTGTCCGCGCCTGCGGCACGGCCGGGTCATGCCATCGCCGAACCTCGCCAGGAGTCCCCATGCTGATCGGAGTGCCCGCGGAAACGTCCGCAGGCGAAACCCGGGTTGCCGTCACCCCCGAGACGGCCAAGAAGCTCATTGCCCAGGGTCACCGCATCCGGCTGCAGTCCGG
>NZ_JACIVI010000007.1:0-107845 GCF_014145335.1 Aquariibacter albus
GGTGGTGACCGAGCCGCCATCGAGCAAGATCGAAGAAGCCGTCAGCGCCAGGCTGGACAGCGCCGTGCCGCTGCCGACGGCGCCGTTGAGATCGACCGTGCCGGCCGAGACGGACAGCGAGCGGGCGCCATCGACCGTGCTGCCCAGGCTCACCGTGCCCGCACTGGCGGACAGGGTGGTGTCGGCCCCCAGCGTCACCGCACCGGAGTAGGTCTGATGGCCGGTGGTGGTGACCGAGCCGCCATCGAGCAAGATCGACGAAGCCGTCAGCGCCAGGCTGGACAGTGCCGTGCCGCTGCCGACGGTGCCGTTGAGATCGACCGTGCCGGCCGAGACGGACAGCGAGCGGGCGCCATCGACCGTGCTGCCCAGGCTCACCGTGCCCGCACTGGCGGACAGGGTGGTGTCGGCCCCCAGCGTGACGGCACCGGTGTAGGTCTGCTGGCCCGTGGTCGTCACGGCGCCGCCGTCGAGCAAGATCGAAGAAGCCGTCAGCGCCAGGCTGGACAGTGCCGTGCCGCTGCCGACGGTGCCGTTGAGATCGACCGTGCCGGCCGAGACGGACAGCGAGCGGGCACCATCGACCGTGCTGCCCAGGCTCACCGTGCCCGCACCGGCGGACAGGGTGGTGTCCACGCCCAGCGTCACCGCACCGGTGTAGGTCTGATGGCCGGTGGTCGTCACGGCAGCGCCATCGAGCAAGATCGAAGAAGCCGTCAGCGCCAGGCTGGACAGTGCCGTGCCGCTGCCGACGGCGCCGTTGAGATCGACCGTGCCGGCCGAGACGGACAGAGAGCGTGCGCCATCGACCGTGCTGCCCAGGCTCACCGTGCCCGCGCCGGCGGACAGGGTGGTGTCGGCCCCGAGCGTCACCGCGCCGGAGTAGGTCTGGTTGCCGGTGGTGGTGATCGCTGAGCCATCGAGCAGGAGGGAGGCCGCCACCAACTCCAGGCTGCTCAGCGCCGTGCTGCCACCGACCGCTCCGTTGAGATCCACGGCACCGGCCGAAACCGAAAGCGAGCGTGCACCATCGACCGTGCTGCCGAAGCTCACCGTGCCTGCGCCTGCGGACAAGGTGGTGTCCACGCCCAGCGTCACCGCGCCGGAGTAGGTCTGATGGCCGGTGGTGGTGACCGAGCCGCCGTCGAGCAAGATCGACGAAGCCGTCAGCGCCAGGCTGTACAGTGCCGTGCCGCTGCCGACGGCGCCGTTGAGATCGACCGTGCCGGCCGAGACGGACAGCGAGCGGGCGCCATCGACCGTGCTGCCCAGGCTCACCGTGCCCGCACCGGCGGACAGGGTGGTGTCGGCCCCCAGCGTCACCGCGCCGGAGTAGGTCTGATGGCCGGTGGTCGTCACGGCGCCGCCATCGAGCAAGATCGACGAAGCCGTCAGCGCCAGGCTGGACAGTGCCGTGCCGCTGCCGACGGCCCCATTGAGATCGACCGTGCCGGCCGAGACGGACAGCGAGCGGGCACCATCGACCGTGCTGCCCAGGCTCACCGTGCCCGCACTGGCGGACAGGGTGGTGTCGGCTCCCAGCGTGACTGCACCGGTGTAGGTCTGATGGCCGGTGGTGGTGACCGAGCCGCCATCGAGCAAGATCGACGAAGCCGTCAGTGCCAGGCTGGACAGTGCCGTGCCGCTGCCGACGGCGCCGTTGAGATCGACCGTGCCGGCCGAGACGGACAACGAGCGGGCACCATCGACCGTGCTGCCGAAGCTCACCGTGCCCGCACCGGCGGACAGGGTGGTGTCGGCCCCCAGCGTCACCGCACCGGTGTAGGTCTGATGGCCGGTGGTCGTCACGGCGCCGCCGTCGAGCAAGATCGACGAAGCCGTCAGCGCCAGGCTGGACAGTGCCGTGCCGCTGCCGACGGCGCCGTTGAGATCGACCGTGCCGGCCGAGACGGACAGCGAGCGGGCACCATCGACCGTGCTGCCCAGGCTCACCGTGCCTGCGCCTGCGGACAAGGTGGTGTTCGCCCCGAGCGTCACCGCGCCGGAGTAGGTCTGGTTGCCGGTGGTGGTGATCGCTGAGCCATCGAGCAGGAGGGAGGCCGCCACCAACGCCAGGCTGCTCAACGCCGTGCTGCCACCGACCGCTCCGTTGAGATCCACGGCACCGGCCGAAACCGAAAGCGAGCGGGCACCATCGACCGTGCTGCCCAGGCTCACCGTGCCCGCGCCTGCGGACAAGGTGGTGTTCGCCCCGAGCGTCACCGCGCCGGAGTAGGTCTGGTTGCCCGTGGTGCTGACCGCGCCACCATCGAGCGTGATGGACGTGGCCGTCAGCCCCAGGCTGGTCAGCGCCGAGCCCCCCCCCACTGCCCCATTGAAGTCCACCGTACTGCCGGAGATGAGCAGCGCCTGCGCCCCATTGATCGTGCTGCTGAAACGCACCGTGCCCACGCCTGCGGACAGGGTGGTGTCCACGCCCAGCGTGACAGCGCCGGTGTAAGTCTGGTTGCCCGTGGTGCTGACAGCCGAACCGCCCAGCGAAATCGACGAGCCACTCACGCTCAGGCTGTTCAGCGCCACGCCGCTGCCGATGGCCCCGTTGAGCTCCACCGGGCCACCGCTCAGCGTCAAGGCATGGGCGCCGTCAACCGCGGCGCCCAGCTCAATCCTTCCGGCGGTCTGGATGCGCATGTCGGTCGGCAGGTTCAGCACGCCAACGCCGATGTCTCCCGTGCCCTCACTGCGACCGATCTGCAAGGTTCCGAAGCTGGCGAAGAGATCCAGCGTCGCCTGGGCGATGGACAGCGTGCCCACCCCACCGGCCAGACCCACGGAGCTGCCGATCGAACTGGGTGCCAGCGTGGCCGTCCCTGTTCCGGTGACGGTGGCCCCCACATCCAGCGCGGAGAAGAACAAGCTCAGGTCACCCAGCGGCGCCATCCCGCCGACCGCGCCAGTCAGCACGATGCGATCGGCGGCATCGATGGAGAGCTTGTGGCTGCCATCGACGGTGCTGCCAAGCGTGATGTCGCTGCCTGCCGCCGTCGCGCGCAGGACCGTGTCTGTGCCCAGCGTGACTGCACCGGTGTAGGTCTGCTGGCCGGTGGTGGTGACCGAGCCACCGTCGAGCAAGATCGACGAAGCCGTCAGCGCCAGGCTGGACAGTGCCGTGCCGCTGCCGACGGTGCCGTTGAGATCGACCGTGCCGGCCGAGACGGACAGCGAGCGGGCGCCATCGACCGTGCTGCCCAGGCTCACCGTGCCCGCACCGGCGGACAGGGTGGTGTCCACGCCCAGCGTCACTGCACCGGTGTAGGTCTGATGGCCGGTGGTGGTGACCGAGCCGCCATCGAGCAAGATCGAAGAAGCCGTCAGCGCCAGGCTGGACAGTGCCGTGCCGCTGCCGACGGCGCCGTTGAGATCGACCGTGCCGGCCGAGACGGACAGCGAGCGTGCGCCATCGACCGTGCTGCCCAGGCTCACCGTGCCCGCACCGGCGGACAGGGTGGTGTCGGCTCCCAGCGTGACGGCACCGGTGTAGGTCTGATGGCCGGTGGTGCTGACTGAGCCGCCCATGAACTGGGTTGCGCCGGTCATCGTCAGGCTGTCGCCGCCAAGGCTGGCGTTCGCGTTCAGCACCAGCAGCGTGCTTTGGAAGTTCAGCTCCTTGGCAACGACCGTGACATTCGCCTCCAGCACGATGCTGTTACCAGCTTGGACCTGCAGCTTGCGCATGCCCAGGTTGAGCGAATCCTCGAAGGTGACGGTGTTGCTGGCCGTCAGCAGGACATTGCCGACCACGGCCTCCAGAGCTGCTGGCGAAATGGTGAGGTCCCCGCCTGCGGGCAGTGGGTCGGCATAGGCATCCGTGCCGCCCGTCCCGATCACGAGCTTGTCAGGGTCCAGCAGCAAGAGGCCGGACTGCCCGCCGGTCGCGCCGGTGTCGACGCGACCGGCGAAGCCCAGCCCTCGCAAGCCCGAGACCTCGACCCGGCCGCCGTCCCCTTCAAGCGCTCCACCACGGGCCGAGATATGGCCCTGGAACCGGTTGCTGCCGTCGGACCAGACGACGACTTCGCCACCGTTGCCGCGGGCCGTGGCATCGGCGCGGACCTCGGCGCCAGCCTCGACCCGGACCGATTCGGCCCGCCCGACCGTGTCCAGCGCAGCACCCTGCCAACCACCGCCTATGGCCACCGTGCCGCCCCCTGCTACACCGGAGGCGTCGATCCGGCTTCCCCCGCCTACCACCAGGGCTTGGCCACCAACCTGCACGGAACCGCCGCGTGCGCCGGCATCCAGGCCCTGCACGTCGATGCGACCGTTCAGGGCCACTTGACCCTGGCTGCCGCCGTCGATGACGATGCGGCCGTTTCGCTGGCTCAGGCTGCGTGCCTGCAGCAGGCCATCCATGTTGAGCACGGTGTCGGCCAAGGCGCTGCGGGCCTGGGCCCGGAGCTGGATGAGGCCGCCGTCGGCCTGGATGCGACCGAGCTGGTCGAGACGCTGGCTGACTTGGTCACCTCGGGCTTCGAAGAGCACGAGGCCGTCGCCTTCGATATCGACCCGCACCCGGTCAACCGCAGCCAGCGCCACCCGCCCCTCGCGGGCTTCGATGAGGCCGCGGTTGATCACCAGCGGCGCCACCAGGGCCACGGTGCCGCCGTGGGCGGTGATCGTCCCGGCATTCAGCACAGTACCCGCCTCGGCCGTGACCAGGCTGTCGTCGCCGAAGCGGTAGAGGCCCGCCATGAAGTCGACGGTCGAGATGGGCAGGGTCGAGGCCACCAGCGAGCCGACATCGATCCGGGCCCCCTCGCCAAAGACGATGCCGTTCGGATTGACCAGGAAGACCCGGCCGTTGGCCTGCATGTGACCGAGCAGATGGCTGGGGTCTGTGCCCACCACGCGGTTGAGCAATACCGAGCGGCTGTCAGGCTGGACGATGCGCAAGGTCTCGTCTGCCCCGATCGAGAAGCCTTGCCAATCGATCGCGGCCTGGTTGCTGATCTGGCGGATCAGGCCCTGCCGGGGGGCGCCGCTCTCGACCGTGGCTTGTCCGGCCACGATTTCAGCCCCGGTCGGCAGGGCCAAGCTTGCGCCGCTGTGCATCAGCAGGGCACTCGCCAGTGCCACGGGGCTGATCAGGGGGGGGGCGAGTCGGCGCAGGCCGGCAGGCCGGGCGGACAAGGTGGGGCAGGACCGCTTCATGTCGTACCTCGGGACTGCGCGCTAGAAGGACTTGCTGAGCAGCAGATGGGCCCGTGGCGAGCGGTCGACCGGATCGCTTCGCCCCTCGCCCACCAGCGGCCAGGCCAGTGAGGCACGGATCGTGAAGTCACCCGGTCGGTCCCAGACCAGACCGAAGCCAGCACCAGCCAGTGTGGCCGCGTTGTCTGTGGAGACGCTCGGAGCCGACAGTTTGCTCCGGTAGCGTACGTGCCCGATGTCGAGGAAGGTGCTGAAGACCAGTTCCCGCGCCAGCCGTCCCAGCCAGGCGTCCGGAGGCAGCCAGCGCAGTTCGGCGGTAGCCACCACGCCCCGGTCACCGGTGCCCTCCCCGGGGGCGAAGGCACGGACGCGATCGGGGCCGCCGAGCTGAAACTGCTCCGCACTGTCCAGATTGTCCGGAGTCCATTGCCCGCGAAGGCTGAGATAGAGCAGCAGCCTGGCATCCACGATGTTCTGCAGCCGCGCGATCTGGCCGCTCAGCACCACGAAGCGGTCGTCGACGTCATCAAAGACCTGGGGTGGGCTCAGGTCGATCTGGCCAAGGGCCAGGCCGAGCTCGTAGGTGCTGACACCACCGCTGAGCCAGGCGTCCCGCCAGTCGCCGAAGAGGCCGAGACGCAGCGCATCGACGGACTTGTCCCGGGAGAAGCCCGTCAAGCCCTGGCGGTCCTCGAAGCGTTTGAGATCCAGGCTGGCCAGGCCAAATACATTCAGGTTGCGGCTGCGGACCAGGGGGTAGAGCCCGAAGGCGGTGAGGGTGGAGATGTCACCGTTCAGATTGATCGGTAGCTTGTCCTTGTCGATCTGGTAATCGACGTAGGACAAGGACAGGCCGAGCTTCAGTCCGTCATCGCCCACCGGCCGGGTGTAGCTGGCCAGTGCGAAGCGCAGTCCGCCGGTCTCGGAGCTGAGCAGGTTGAAGACCAGGCCGTCGCCCGCACCTGTGGGGCTGTTCCACTGCGCCAGCGCACTGAGGCGCCATTCGCCCGAAAAGCGCGAACCGTGGTTGTCCAGCTCATAGCGCTGACTCCAGCGAGACTCCGGTTGCGGTGTCACCACGAGGGTCGCAGTGCCTGGCTTCCGGCCGGCCTTGACCTCAAAGCGCGCAGTGATGCCGCGCAGGTCATTGATCAGGAAAACCGTGCGCTCGACATCGCGTACCGTGAGGATGGATCCGGGAACCAGCCGGGCCAGATAACGCTCGACGACCCCGCGATCGACCGGGAGGCCGTCGGACCAGTTCAGCTGCACCTCGTCGAGCCGGCCCTCGAGCACGGCAATGCGGATGACGCCATCCTCGGCGGCCTGCTCGGGCAAGTAGGCATAGCCCAGGTAGTAGCCCAGCTCGCTTTGCAGGAAGCGAGTGACCGCAGCGGCTGCTTCGACCAGGTCCTCGTAGCTCCGCTGGGGCCCCACGAAGCCCACTGTCAGCGCAGGCAGGGCCTCGCGGAGCGCCGCCGGAGCCTGGTCATCCACCACGAAACGCTGGACATCGACGCGCAACTCGTCCTGGGGCTTGCCAAGCTCTCGGCTGATCGGTCGGTCCGGCAGGTCCGCCGGGCGTCCGGTGGGCAGGCTGGGGGCCAGGTCCTGCGGCCGCGGAAGGATGCCCGCCGGCGGCGCGGATTGAGCCTGGGATGCGCCTGCCGTTGTGATGAGAAGGGCGAACCCCAAGCCGTGCCAGAGCCTTCGGCGAGGGCACGGCCTCACGCGATGCCGTCTCACTCGGCCCGCCCGATCTCGACGCGGCGGTTCTCGCTGGCAGCAGGATCCTGCGGATTCTTGGGATCCTTGGCCCCCAGGCCGACCGTCTGCAGCGAAGCCGGGTCAGCCCCCTTGCCGACGAGGTAGGCCTTGACCGATTCGGCGCGCCGCAAGGAGAGGGCGAGGTTGCCTGCGGCAGAACCGCTGGCATCGGCATGACCAACGATGCGAACCCCTTGACTGCCCTTGGGGCGCCCCCGCAACACCTCCGCAAAAACGTCGAGCTGCTTGCGCAAGCCCTCAGGCAACTCCGCCGAGCCGAGCTTGAAACTGGCCGCCGGCAGCGAGAAGCGCACGGCGGGCTTCAAGCCCATGCAGCGAAAGCCGTTGGCTTCGAGTTCCTTGCATGCGTCGTCCGGGAAGAGGCCTTCCTTGACTGTCGCGGCGTCAGGCACGGTGGTGCCGAGGTCGACCGCGGGAGCCCCCTCGGCGGCGCAGACGCTGAGACTCAGGGCCAGAAGAGTGCTTCCGCCCAAGGCGCGGAAGGGGCGATGCAAGAGGCCGCGAGCTGTCATTTGCTTATCTCCTGAGGGGCAGGCGCCGCGGTGACCGGGGTCGTGAGGGTCATGCCGGTAGGTGGCGCCCCGAGGTTCGGAACACGGACTGATTCACACCACGCTTGTACTGTGAGCGGTGGGTGGCTTCCATCCTGGGTGTCCCCTGCTTAAGGGATCGGGATAACCCGGGGCGTCTGGCTTCACCACGCGGAAAAGATCTGAAGGGCTGGAACGTGCTGTCTGAATTTGGCGCGAAGATCGTGCAGATGGTGCTCCGGCCAACCCAGGTGGCTGCCGGAAAAAACCCGAGGGTCTGGGGTGTGCATAAGAAAGGCCTGGGTTTCGTTGGCCATCAGGGTTTCATCGCTCGTGTCGTATTCCAGATCTCCGAGGAAAATCCTAAATGCCCTTCGCTGAGATTCGTTCAAAACATCTCGCCAGAATCCGATGACCTGCTTCTGATACCCCTTATGGGTGAAAAAGAAGCCGTGGCTGAGTTCGTGGCGCAAAACGGTTTCCCGCCGTCGGGCATCGACCTCCTCATCGGCCAAAGTGGCCGGGTCGTCCGCCTGCACGGCGGTGAAGGCAATCAGTGCTTGCGACGGGGCCTGCGCTTCGTCGGTCGAAGCTGCTCGCGCCCGAGAGTCCAGCAGACCCGCGTTCTGCAGCGTGGTCCGGAGCCGCTCCTCGTCCGGGTTCAGCGGGAGACCCTGGCGCGCGATCTGGGCGAAGAAGCGGATCACGCTGCTGCCCGCGTAGTCGTGGCCCTGATAAAAAGTCGCGGCGCTGTCTCCCGTCTTCTGCATCAGCAGGGCCAGTTCCTCGGGCGTGAGCACGCGATCCCGTGGCGTCCCGCGCTTCTCGATAAGCGCGGCCAGGCGGTTGAGGGCCGCTCCCTGGGTCAGGAGATCCGGGAACTCGATGACCAGGATCGCGGGATGTTCGGCCAAGCGCGCGACACGCCAGGTTCCGTCTGGTGTGTCGTTCAGCAGGTCCTCCATCCGGCGCACGGCGACACCCGAGCTCGGCTGGGCGTCGGGCGGGGTCACCGTCTGGGCCCCCTGACTTCCGGGCCGAAGCGCTCGTCCAGGATGGGCCGCTTCCGGTGCGAGAGTCGGCGTTTCCGGCCGGCGCTGGAACCCGTTCAGCGCAGCCAGTCCTGCGATACAGCAGAGGCCGCAGAAAAGAAGGATGCTGCGTGAAAGGCGCGAACCAGCACGCCGCGTCTTGGCCGGATGGGTTCGAGGGGGCGGGGGGCTTCCGGGGAAACCCTTGGGTCTCAGCAACTGGCGTGTGATCTCGCGCGGGTCGGTGCTCACAAGGCCCTCTCCGTAAGCCGGCAACACAGCCAAAGGGAGCATTCCACAGCGGAATCAAGGTGGCAACAGGTCATCCGTGCGGCAAACCGGCGGGTCATGCTCCTGGCCCATGGAAAACCCTGAGCGGGCAGTCCATCGCAGTTTTCATGCGCTCAACCGATTGACGCGTACCGAGGGCCTGGTGCTACATTCCGGCGACGTTTGGTGCCGCCCTCAATGCTGGCCCCGATGCAGTTTGACCGTCGCGAGGATCTCCCGAAATCATGGCCGATTATTCGATCGATACATGGCTGGAGCCCATTGACGGTGCGCCGTGTGGCGAGAATCTTGAGTATGACCTCGAGTTTTTCGAACTGAATCAGTCGCTGGCTGGCAAGCCCGAGACCCAGTTTGCCCCTGCAGAACCACCGCAGTGGATGGTGGTGCGCGAGCAGGCCGAATCGCTCATGACGCGCACGCGGGACCTGCGTGTGGTGATGGCCTGGGGACGAGCGTGCGTCAACCTCGACGGGGTCCAGGGCTTGACTCCGATCTTGAAGTTGTTGACGGGCTTGATGGAGGCCTTCTGGAGCGAGGTCCATCCACAACTCGATCCCGATGACGGGGATCCCTTCTCCCGGCTCAGTGTGCTCGGCGGTTTGGGCAAGTGGGAGGATCTGCTGGGCGACGTGCGCAATGCGCTGCTGCTGCCTGACCGACGCCTGGGCGGCTTGCGCGTGCGCGACGTTGAGGTGGCGCTTGATCGTTTGGCGCCGCGGCCGGGCGACTCGCCCCGCACGCTGGGTCAGATCCAGGGTTTGCTTGGCGACCTGCCTGAGCTGGCCTCCCAACTGCGCGACGTCCATACGCATGCCATGCAGGCGGCCCGCGACCTGCAGGCTTTGATGAACAGTCGTTTCGGTGGGGACGTCGCCGTGGACTTGGCCGATCTCCGCGGATTGCTGGATGCACTCCGGCAGGCCCTTCCCGACGAGGCCGCCGTCTTGGATGCAGCGGCCGACGGGCCTGCCCTTGCAAGCGAGCGGTACAGCCGGGCTGCGGAAGCGGACGCCGACCTCGGATCGCGCGTGCTGTCGACCCCGAGCCGGGCCGGGGGCACGGCCGGCCGGATCGAGTCGCGCCAGGACGTGATCCAGGCGCTTCAGCGCATTTGCGATTACCTCGAACGGCACGAGCCCACCAACCCCGCGCAGCTGCTGCTGCGACGCGCGCAGCGCCTCATCGACAAGGGCTTCATGCAACTGGTGCAAGACCTCGCACCCGATGCCCTGGCCGAAGTCGCTCGGATCATGGGCGTAGACCCTGACAGCATCCCCCGAATCGGGGCAGATGATGGTTCCTCTTGATTCCAAGCCAAGCCGCGCGGCGTAAAACGCGCTGGCCGTCTCGTGGCCCCTGCGGTGCCGCGGCGAACGTGTCCTCGCTCATCCTCGGAGAACATTCATGGGCAGCAGTCAGAAGTTCATCGCGCGCAATCGCGCGCCACGCGTGCAGATCGAGTACGACGTCGAGCTGTACGGTGCAGAAAAAAAGGTGCAGCTGCCCTTCGTCATGGGGGTCATGGCGGACCTCGCCGGCAAGCCCGAGGATCCCTTGCCGCCGGTTGCCGACCGCAAGTTCCTCGAGATCGACGTCGACAACTTCGACACCCGCATGAAGGCGATGAAGCCACGAGTCGCCTTCCAGGTGCCCAACACCCTGACCGGTGAAGGCAACCTCTCGGTGGACCTGACCTTCGAGAACATGGACGACTTTTCGCCCGCTGCCGTGGCGGCCAAGGTTGACGGATTGAAGCAGCTGCTGGAGGCACGGCAGCAGCTGTCGAACCTGGTCACCTACATGGACGGCAAGGGCGGGGCAGAAGAACTCATTGCCCGTGTGCTGAAGGACCCCGCCTTGCTGAGTTCGCTGGGGGCTGCGCCCAAGGCCGGCGACCCGACCTGATCCGCCACCGACATTCCCGGAGCAAGCGCATATGGCTGAACCTCTTCAGACCACCTCGTCCGCCTTCGCGGGCGTCACCTTGGAAGGCAATGACTTCGCAGCCCTGCTGTCCAAGGAGTTCAAACCCAAGAGCGACGAGGCACGCAATGCCGTGGAAGCGGCTGTCCAGACCCTGGCGCAGCATGCCTTGCAGAACGTCCAGCTCATCAGCTCGGATACGGTCGCCTCGGTCGAAGCCATGGTCGCAGCAATCGACCGCAAGCTCAGCGAGCAGGTCAACCTCATCCTGCATCACGCCGAATTCCAGAAGCTGGAGTCCGCCTGGCGTGGCCTGCACTACATGGTCAACAACACCGAGACGGATGAACAGCTGAAGATCCGCGTGATGCCGATCTCCAAGCAGGAACTGGGCAAGACGCTCAAGCGCTACAAGGGCACCGCCTGGGACCAGTCGCCCCTTTTCAAGAAGCTCTACGAGGAGGAGTACGGTCAATTCGGTGGCGAGCCTTTCGGTGCCATCGTCGGCGACTACCACTTCGACCACTCCCCCCCGGATGTTGAGCTGCTGGCCGAGATGAGCAAGATTGCTGCATCGGCGCATGCGCCCTTCATCACCGGTGCTGCCCCCTCCGTGATGCAGATGGAGTCCTGGAGCGAGCTCGCCAATCCGCGCGATCTCACCAAAATCTTCACCACCCCCGAGTACGCAGCCTGGCGCTCGCTGCGAGAGAGCGATGACGCCCGCTACTTGGCGATGTGCATGCCGCGCTTCCTCGGTCGCTTGCCCTACGGCTCAAAGACCTCGCCGGTCGATGAGTTCAACTTCGAGGAAGACACCGTCGGGGCGGACCACGACAAGTACGCCTGGTGCAATGCCGCGTACGCCATGGCCACCAACATCAACCGATCCTTCAAGGAGTACGGCTGGTGTTCGAGGATCCGGGGCGTGGAGTCCGGTGGCGCGGTCGAGAACCTGCCCTCGCACACCTTCCCCACCGATGATGGCGGGGTCGACATGAAGTGCCCGACCGAGATCGCGATCTCGGATCGCCGTGAAGCCGAGCTCTCGAAGAATGGCTTCCTCGCGATGATCCATCGCAAGAACTCTGACTTCGCGGCCTTCATCGGTGCGCAGTCCCTGCAGAAGCCGACCGAGTACGACGATCCCGATGCAACGGCGAACGCTGCCCTTGCAGCTCGACTGCCCTATCTGTTCGCATGCAACCGTTTCGCGCACTACTTGAAGTGCATGGTCCGGGACAAGGTGGGCTCGTTCAAGTCGCGCGAAGACATGGAGCGCTGGCTGAACGATTGGATCTTGAAGTATGTCGACGGTGACCCGAGCAACTCGTCGGAATCCGTCAAGGCGCAGAAGCCCCTGGCGGCTGCAGAAGTCACGGTCGAGGAAGTGGAGGGTGCACCTGGCTATTACCAGAGCCGCTTCTTCCTGCGTCCGCACTACCAACTTGAAGGCTTGACCGTCTCGCTGCGCTTGGTCTCCAAGCTGCCCAGCGAGAAGGGCTGAGCCGAGAGTCCGCAGTCCCTTCAACCTGCCGGATCGCTCTTTAGGCGCGGCACCATCGATCGAGGAGCATTGACATGCCTGGAAATGCGTTCATCAAGTTCAACGGCGTCAAGGACGGCGAGTCGCTGCAGGAGACCCATCCAGGGTCCGCGGGTTGGATCGAGATCAGCGACTGGAGCTGGGACATCGAGGCCGAGACCAGTTTCCTCAAGGGAGCCGGCGCCTCGGTCGGCAAGCCGACCCCTGGCACCTTGTCGTTCACGCACTACTACGACAACGCCTCGCCCGAGATCATGAATCGCATCGTTCAGGGAACGCATTTCCTGGACGTCCACATCGTGATGCTGAAACAGACCGGCAGCAAAAGCGGCAAGGGCGAGGTCTATTACGGGATGACGATGAAGACCGTGTTCATCACCAAGGTCTCGACCAAGGGCGGTGAGGATGGCTCGGTCAGCCAGGATGTCGACATGGTCTTCAAGGAAGTGGCCATCGGCTACAAGCCCCAGTCGGGGATGACGGGTGGTCTGGGTACCCAGAAGGACTTCACCTGGGACATCTCGAAGATGAAGGTGGAAGGTGTGGCGACCGCAAACCTTGCGGTCAAGTAAGCCCAGGAGGCTGCCTCCGCTCCGATCCCTGTTGCGACTCCACGGCCTCTCATGTCCACCCAGATCTTTCTGCACATCGAGGTCCAGGGTCGCAACATCACCGGCGAGGCCACCACCTCGGGCTACGAGGGCGAGATCGAGGTCAACAGCTTTGAGTTGGGCATGGAGGTTCGCGGTACCTCGTCGCAGACCGGCACGACCAAGCGCCAGCTGAGCTACGGCAACCTCAGCATCACCAAGTACTACGACAAGGCCTCAGTCAATCTGGCCCGCGCACTCGAGCGGGATGCCGTCTTTGACCACCTCCGACTCACCGTCGATCAACATCGGATCGAGACCCAGCAGCAGAAGGATCAGAGCCCGATCATGCTCATCGAGCTCTTCGACGGGCGCATCGAGAAGATCGATATCAAGCTCAATGATGGCGGAGACAAGGGCGCGACGATTGAGGAGTCGATCGAGTTCTCGTACCGGAAGCTGGAGGTGGGCTATGTGCCGCTGGATGTTGCACGTCGCCGCCGACAGGCCGGCATGACGTTCAGCGCAACGCTGCCGGCCGTGGACTGAAGCCATGGCGACCCACTGCTATCTCAAGCTGCTCGACAAGAGCGGGGCCCCGGTTGTCGGCGAGGTGGTGACCCCCGCCTACAAGGATCAGATTGCCTGCGCGGACTGGTCGGTTGACATCGGCATGCAGCAGGACCGGGCAGGCGCCCCGGGAAAGGCCTCAGGCAGGGCGCTCGGCATGTCGCTTTTCAAGTTCGGCAAGGCGCCGGACAAGTCCAGCACCCGGATCATGGCGGCGCTCCGGGATGGCGAGCAGTTCACCCAGGCGATCTTCACGATCTACGAGGAGCTTCAGGGGTCCGAGGATCTGACCGAGGGCAGCTTCCACTTGGTCGTCAAGCTCAACCAGGTCACGGTGCATGAGTACCAGGTTCAGGGCGAGACCAGCGAGAAGGAGGTCACGCTCAAGGAGCAGTGCTCCTTCCAGTACCAGAGCGTCTACTTTGATTACGGGGGTGGGGTCACCCTCAATCAGCCGCCCAATGCGGAGGCCTTCAAGCCGGTCGACAAACTCGACGAACTCGTTGCCGAGGCGAAGCGCCTCTCCCCCATCGAACGGGGCAATCTGATCAACCTGATCAAGCGGATCCGCGACGACGAAGACGACAAGAGCGCGGTCTCGGGGAAGGGGGTCAAGCCGCATGGCACTCGATAACTACCGGGATCTCAGCGACCGCAGCAAGAGCCTGTCCGCAGGCTTCCAGTTTGAGTTCGCCTGCAGCCATTGCAAGACAGCCTGGCGCTCACCGTACCGGCCGTTCCGGACAGGACAGCTGACCGGCGTGCTGCTGCGCGCAAGCCATTACATCCGCAAGCTGAGCGTGGTGGGCCAGGTGGGCGCTGACTTGGCCGAGTACGCGACGGACAAGGCCCATGCCGAGGCCCTGCAGGACGCGATGGTCCTCGCCCGCCAACGCTACACCGAGTGCCCGAAGTGCCAGCACGCCTACTGCGACAACTGCATGGATGGTTCCGTCTGCGTGCCATGCATGGGCTCGGCTCTTGATCACGCACCCCGTGCCGGGTCTGAGGCAGGTGCCGCATCGGCCACCTGCCCGCAATGTCAGGCTGCAGCAGCCGGTGGACGCTTCTGTGCCGAGTGCGGTTTCGATTTCGCGGCCACCCACAAGTCCTGCCCCGGATGCGGTGCGCTGTGCCAGCGGCAGTCGCGCTTCTGCACCGACTGTGGCCACAGTTTCTGACCCGAGCCTGCCATGAATCATCCCGCACTCTCCGAGGCCGAATCCGCCATTCGCGCGGGCATGCCCCGGTCGGCGCTCACCGCCCTGACCCTGGCCGTCAAGGCCAGCCCGGGGGATGTCCGGCTGCGCATCTTCCTGGCCCAGCTGCTCTGTGTGCTCGGGCAGTGGGACCGGGCGCATACCCAGCTCAATGTCGCGGCGGATCTCGATGCGACGGTACAGCCCATGCGCGAGATGGTCGGCCATGCCCTTCGCTGCGAGCTGATGCGTGCCGCAGTCTTCGAAGGCCGCCGCTCGCCGATGATCTTTGGCCAGCCGGATGAATGGATGGCGCTTCTGATCGAGTCCCTGCTGCAGGCCGGACAGGGTCAGCAGGCTCAGGCCCAGGGGCTTGCCGACCGGGCCTTCGAGGCGGCTCCGGCCAGCGCGGGGCGGCTCAATGGTCAGCCCTTCGCCTGGATCGCCGATGCGGATTCCCGCCTGGGGCCGGTGCTGGAGGCCATGATCAACGGCCGCTACTACTGGTTGCCGTTTTCGCGATTGAGTCATGTCCGCATCGAGGCGCCGACCGACTTGCGCGATATCGTCTGGCTGCCTGCCACGGTGACGTTCATCAACGGTGGCGAGGCCATCGCGATGCTGCCGACCCGCTACCCAGGGACCGAACGAAGCGGGGAGGACGCCCTGCTGATGGCCCGGCAGACCGCGTGGCAGCCAGCGGGTGCCGAGCGCTGGTTCGGCCTGGGTCAGCGCGTGCTCGTGACCGATCAGGGGGAGCACGACCTCCTCGGCATTCGCGAGATTGAGCTGAACGGCCATGGCTGAGCTGAACTCCAGGGATCGCCTGCAGCCTTCCTTGCTGGACCGATTGATCGACGTCGATCCCCAGGCCGCGCAGGAAAGCGTCGAAGGGCGCATCTTGTCGCGAGCCCAGCTGCGGGCCGCGGTCCTGCGTGACCTGACGTGGCTGTTCAACACCACGCGGCCCGAGCCTGAGGTCGCCTCGGAGCGCAAGGCCGAACTGGCCTTGTGGGCCAGCCATGCCGAGGCCCGCCGCTCGGTCCTGAATTTCGGCATGCCGGCCTTCGCCGGCATCACCCTGTCCTCGCTCGACCGCCTGGCCATGGAGCGCGCCGTCCTGGAATCGATCCGCTGCTTCGAGCCCCGGATCGATGCCGACACCCTGGACGTCGAGATCTCGATCCATCCCTACGCCCACCACAACACGGTTCAGCTCAAGATCCGCGGCCAGCTCTGGGCCCAGCCTGTGCCGCTGGAGCTGATGCTGGCGGCCGAGGTGGATGTCGAGACCGGCTTTACCCGTGTGCGCGACCTGCGAGCCTGAGCGGCACCATGGACCCCCGGCTGCTGCGCTACTACAACCAGGAGCTGCGCTACCTGCGCGAGCTCGGGGGCGAATTCGCGCGCGAGTTTCCGAAGGTGGCGGCCCGTCTCGGCATGGAGGGCCTCGAGGTCAGCGATCCCTATGTCGAGCGGCTGCTCGAAGGCTGCGCCTTCCTCGCGGCTCGGGTGCAGCTCAAGCAGGATGCCGAGTTCCCGCGCTTCTCGCACCGCCTGCTGGAACTGGTCTACCCCAACTTCCTCGCCCCCTTGCCGGCCATGCTGGTGGCCCAGGTCCAGCCGCAGCTCAGCGACCCCAACCTGCTGGCCTGCCCGGAGCTGCCCCAGGGCACGGCCCTGTTCAGTGCGCCGCTCAGCCACACCCCGACCCGGTGCGAGTTCCGCACGGCGCAGGCTCTGCAGCTGACGCCCTTGAGCACCGTCTCGGCCGATTACTTCCGCAACGTCGGAGACCTCGGTCTCGGAGGTTCGGGGGGGGCGATGCGACCCCGTTGCGGGGTGCGCGTGCGCCTGGCCCTCCCCGCCGGAGCGTCGCTTGCCAAACTCCGGCTGGACCGCCTGCGCTTCTACCTGGGCGGTCAGGTGGAAGTCGGCATGCGTCTGCACGAGCTCATGGTCTCGTCCTGTGTCGGCGTGCTGGTGGGCGTGCCGGGCAACCCGGCGGGACGCGAGATGCTGGACGCCGCCTGCGTGCAGGCGGTCGGCTATGCCGACGGCGAGGCCATGCTGCCCATGCAGCTCCGCGGACAGGCCGGCACACGCCTCGTCCAGGAGTACTTCGCCTTCGCGGAGCGCTTCCTCTTCATCGAGGTCCAGGGTCTGCAGTCGGTGCTGAACGGCCTGCCGGGCGAAACGCTGGAGCTGAATTTCCTCTTCGATCGACTGGGCACCGGGCTGGACGGTGTGGTCGAGCCGGCGAATTTCAGCCTGCACTGCGCACCGGCGATCAACCTCTTTCCCAAGCGAGCCGACCGCATCGGCCTCAGCGAAGGTCAGCACGAGTACCACGTGGTGCCGGACCGGACCGCTCCGCTCGACTACGAGGTGTATGACATCACGGGCCTCAGCGGCATCGACGACGCCGGTCAGGAGCGCGAGTTCCTGCCGCTCTACGCGCCTGCGCATGACAACCCGATGCGGCAGAGCGCCTACTTCAGCGCCTGGCGCGAGCCGCGGCTGCCGTCGGAGCAGGCGCGTCGCGATGGTCCCCGCTCGGGCTATGTCGGATCCGAGGTCTTCGTCACCCTGGTCGATCCCGAGGATGCCCCGGTCGACCTGGGCATCCGCCAGCTCTCCGTGCGCACCCGCTGCACCAACCGCGACCTCAGCATCTTCGTCGGCAGCACCGCCGCCGGGGCCGAGCTGAGCCTGGAGCCCGGCCTGCCCGTGCAGGGCGCGCGCTGCATCGCCGGCCCCTCGCGACCCCACACCGCGCTGCGGGAGGGCGGCGTCGCCTGGCGCTTCATCAACCTGCTGTCGCTGAACTACCTTTCGCTCGTCGACATCGAGCCCGGATCGGCTGCCGCCGTCTTGCGCGACATGCTGAGCCGCTTCCCGCTCGGTACCGAGCCGGCCCAGCGCCGACAGATCGAGACCCTGCAGCGCGTGGTCGCCCGCAGCGTGGTGCGTCGCCATCCGGCGCCGGGCCCCATTGCCTTCTCGCGCGGCATCGAGATCGAGCTGCATGTCGACGAGCTCGGCTTCGAGGGCAGCAGTGCCGTTCTCTTCGGCGCCGTGCTGCACCACCACCTGTCCCGGCATGCCTCGACCAACAGCTTCGTCGAGACCGTGCTGATCTCCCTGTCGCGGGGTGAACTGATGCGCTGGCGGCCGATGCTGGGCCGTCGCGCCGTGCGCTGAGCGGGCGGTCATGGGCGAGCGCGAATTTGATCGCGAGCGGCAGGCCGAGCGGAAGCTCGCGCACCAGACTTGGCTGGATGCACTTCGCGCTCAGCCCTATCGCCACGACTTCTACGAGACCCTGCGACGCATCGACGCAGCCCACCCCGAGCTGCCGCGACTCGGCGAGGCGCTGCGGCCGGTTGACGAGCCCATGCGCCTGGCCCAGTCCGCCGAGCTGAGCTTCGCCCCGGCCGCCCTGCATCAGGTCGAGACCGCCATCGATGGCCAGCTCCGTCTGCGCCAGCGCATCTTCGGCCTGCTCGGTCCGATGGGGCCGCTGCCGCTGCACTTCACCGAGACGGTCCGCGAACGCAGCCGCAACCATGCCGACGCGACCCTGCAGCGCTTTCTTGACCTGCTGACGCATCGCTTTGCGCTGCAGTTCTACCGGGCCTGGGCCACCGCCCAGCCCGTTCTCGACCTGGACCGACCGGCCGACCCGGCCAAGCTCGACCGCCTTGCTTCGCTGCTGGGCCTGGGCTTGCCCAGCCAGCGCGGGGTCGACGCCCTCCCAGATCGGGCCAAGCTCTTCTTTGCAGGGCGCCTGGCCGGCCAGATCCGCGATGCGGATGGTCTGCAGTCCTGGTGCCGTTGCGAGTTCCGGGTGCCGGTCCGGGTGGAGCAGTGGGTCGGCCACTGGATGCCACTGGCCCGACCCGAGCGGAGTCGCCTCAGCCGGCGCCGTGGCGCAGGTCAGTCGCTCGGGCGCGATGCCGTGCTGGGCCAGAGCGTCTGGGACGTGCAGCACAAATTCCGCATCGTCATCGGACCGCTCGACCTCGGGCGCTACCAAAGCTTTCTGCCTGGGGGCCGCGAACTGGCCCAGCTCCACGCCATGGTGCGCCAGTGGCATGGCCTGGAGTTCGCCTGGGAGCTGCAGCTCGTCCTGCGCCGCGAGCAGGTCCCGCCCCTCAAGCTCGGTCGGGGCCGTGCGCGGCTGGGCCTGACCAGCTGGCTCGGCCACTACCGCAGCCCGCGCGATGCCGATCAGCTGCATCTCAAGCCCGAGCGCCCCCAGCGGGCCGTGACTTCGTAGACGTGAGGACCCCACCATGAGCGAGATCAGTCGCGCCGCCCTGTTCGGCAAGCTCAACCCGCTGGCCTACACGGCCATCGAAAGTGCGACGGTGTTCTGCAAGATGCGCGGCAACCCCTATGTGGAGTTCGTGCACTGGCTGGCCCAGCTGCTGCAGACGCAGGGCAGCGACCTGGAGGCCATCGTCCGCCACTACCAGATCGACATGGGCGTCGTGGCCCGCGACGTCACGCAGGCGCTCGACCGTCTGCCGCGCGGCAGCACCGCGATCAGCGACTTCTCCGAACACATCGAAGCCGCCATCCAGCAGGGCTGGCTCTACGGCACGCTGATGTTCAACCAGGCCCAGGTTCGATCGGGCTATCTGCTGCTCGGCATGCTGCGCAGCAAGAACCTCTACACCGTGCTGCTCGGCATCTCGCGCCAGTTTGACCGCATCAAGGCCGACGACCTGGCCGCGAGGTTCGAGGCCATCTGTGGCGCCAGCGCCGAGGCCCGGCTCGGCGCGCAGGACGGCTCCAGCCTCGGTGCAGCCGGCGAACCCGGCAGCGACAGCCAGGCCATGGCCCCGGCCGCCATGGGCAAGGGCGAGGCGCTGAAGAAATTCTGCGTCGACCTGACCGAGCGCGCCCGCGAGGGCAAGATGGATCCGGTCACCGGCCGCGACGAGGAGATCCGCCAGATCGTCGACATCCTGATGCGGCGGCGCCAGAACAACCCCATCCTCACCGGCGAGGCCGGGGTCGGCAAGACGGCGGTGGTCGAGGGTTTCGCTCAGCGCCTGGCCAAGGGCGATGTGCCGCCCCAGCTCAAGGAGGTTTCGCTGCTCAGCCTGGACCTCGGCCTGCTGCAGGCCGGCGCCAGCATGAAGGGCGAGTTCGAGCAGCGGCTGCGCCAGGTCATCGACGAAGTGCAGGCCAGCCCCAAGCCCATCATCCTGTTCATCGACGAAGTGCACACCCTGGTGGGTGCCGGCGGTGCGGCCGGCACCGGCGATGCAGCCAACCTGCTCAAGCCGGCGCTGGCGCGCGGCAACCTGCGAACCATCGGCGCGACCACCTGGGCCGAGTACAAGAAGTACATCGAGAAGGACCCGGCACTGACCCGCCGCTTCCAGGTCGTTCAGGTGCCCGAGCCCGACGAGCACAAGGCCATCCTGATGTTGCGCGGCGTGGCCAGCGTGCTGGAGAAGCACCACCGCGTGCAGCTGCTCGACGAAGCGATCGAGGCGGCGGTGAAGCTGAGCCACCGCTACATTCCCGCGCGCCAGCTACCCGACAAGGCGGTGAGCCTGCTCGACACCGCCTGCGCCCGCGTGGCCGTCAGCCAGCATGCGACGCCCGCCGAGCTGGAGGACTGCCTGCGCCGCATCGAGGCCCTGGAGGTCGAGGCCGGCATCATCGAACGCGAAGCGGCCGTCGGCGTGCGCATCGGCAGCCGCGGCAGCGAAGTGGCCGAGAAGCTGACCGGCGAGCGCGCACGCCAGCAGCAGCTCGAAGCCCGTTGGAAGGACGAGAAGGCCCTGGTCGACGAGCTGCTCGCACTGCGCGCTGCCCTGCGCGGCGACGACCGGCCGGTCGATGCCCCCGCCGGCGGCGAAGCCGACCGCGAGGCCCTGCTGGTCCAGTTGCACGAGCTGCAGGACCGGCTGGCCACGCTGCAGGGGGAGTCGCCGCTGATCATGCCCTCGGTCGACGCGCAGGCGGTCGCCAGCGTGGTCGCCGACTGGACCGGCATCCCCGTCGGCCGCATGGTCAAGAACGAGCTGGAGACCGTGCTGCGCCTGGGCGCCGCGCTCGGCCAGCGCGTGATCGGCCAGCAGCACGGCCTGGACATGATCGCCAAGCGCATCCAGACCGCCCGCGCGCGGCTGGACAACCCGAACAAACCCATCGGCGTGTTCATGCTCTGCGGCACCTCCGGTGTCGGCAAGACCGAGACGGCCCTCGCCCTGGCCGAGGCGCTCTACGGTGGCGAGCAGAACGTTATCACCATCAACATGAGCGAGTTCCAGGAGGCGCACACCGTCTCCACCCTCAAGGGCTCGCCGCCGGGCTACATCGGCTACGGCGAGGGCGGCATCCTGACCGAGGCGGTGCGCCGCCGGCCCTACAGCGTGGTGCTGCTCGACGAGGTCGAGAAGGCCCACCCCGATGTGCACGAGCTCTTCTTCCAGGTCTTCGACAAGGGCCGCATGGAGGACGGCGAAGGCCGCATGATCGATTTCAAGAACACGATCATCCTGCTCACCAGCAACGTGGGCTCCGAGCTGATCATGAACATGTGCAAGGACCCGGAGCTGCTGCCGGATCCGGACTCGATGGCCGAGTCGCTGCAGGCACCGCTGATGAAGGTCTTCCCGCCAGCGCTGCTGGGCCGCATCGTCACCATCCCCTACTACCCGCTCTCGCCGGAGATGCTCGCGCAGATCGTCCGCCTGCAGCTCACGCGGATCAAGAAGCGGGTCGAGGCGAATCACCGCATTCCCTTCGTCTACGGCGAGGATGCGGTCGAACTCATCGTCAAGCGTTGCAACAACGCGGAGGCTGGCGGTCGCATCATCGATTCGATCCTGACCAACACCGTGTTGCCCAAGGTGTCGATCGAGTACCTCGGTCGCCTGGCGCAGGGCAATGAGCTCAAGGGCATCCGGCTCGGTGCGGCGGACGGCGAGTTCAGCTACCACTTCGACTGAGCGAGGCCGCCATGAGCGAGGACGTTGTCGAGGCCAGCTTCAGCTGCGTGCTGGGCAAGGACGCCCTGCTCTACCGCCGCATGAGCGTGGTGGAGGCGCTCAGCGCCCCGACCCGTCTCGAAGTCGAGGTGATGCGGCTCGGCAGCAAGACCTCGATCGAGCCGAAGAAGCTGCTGGGGACCCAGTCCACCGTGACCCTGCGGCTGCGCGATGGCAGCAAGCGCTACTTCAATGCCTGGGTCACCGAGGTGGCCCAGGTGGATCCCATCGGGCGCTTCGATGCCTTCCATCTTCAGCTTCGCACCTGGAACTGGCACCTCGGCCTCAGCGTCGACAACCGAATCTTCCAGGACAAGACGGCAGTCGAGGTGCTCGATGCCGTCTTTGCCGACTACAGCTCGCAGCAGGTCAGCAAGAAGCTCAAGGGCAGTTACCGCAAGCGGCCCTACTGTGTGCAGTACCGCGAAACCGATCTCGACTTTGTCCATCGCCTGATGGAAGACGAGGGCATCTATTACTACTTCACCCACCAGGATGGCCAGCACACCCTGGTGCTTTGTGACGATCCGTCCGCGCACGAGCTGATCCAGCCCGACGACACGCTGGGTTACGCCGCTGCTCGGACCAGCAATGAGCGTGGCGACGCCGTCGTCGACCACTGGCGCCTCAGCCGCAGCGTGCACAGCCTGAAGTACAGCCACGTCGACCACGACCAGGACTCGATCACGCCCAAGCCGATCAACACCGCCCAGAGCGCCGCCACCTTCGCGAACCCCGGGCGTCAGGAGGTCTACGAGTGGCCGAGCGAGTACGCGGAGCTGGAGGACAAGTCCCAGGCGGCAACGCGTGCGACGGCGGTGTCCAAGCTGCGGGTGCAGGGCTTCGAGTCCGGCCAGGTCAAGGCGCTGCTGGAGACCCCTTGCCGCTCGGTGGGGGCCGGGCGCAGCTTCAAGTTCGTCGACCATCGCGACCGTGGCGAGTACCTGATCACCTATGCCGAGCTGGAGATGGACTTCGGCCGGTATGAATCGACCGACGACGAGCCGGCCACCGGCTTTTCCGCCAGGCTGGAAGCCATGCCCAAGGCCCAGCGCTACGTGCCCGACCGCAGGACCCGCAACCCGCGCATCCACGGCGTGCAGACGGCCGTCGTGGTGGGCGCCAGCGGGGATGAGATCCACACCGACAAGACGGGCCGGGTCAAGATCAAGTTCCCCTGGGACCGCCTGGGCAAGGGCGACGAGAAGAGCTCCTGCTGGGTGCGGGTCGCCCAGCCCTGGGCCAGCAAGGGCTTCGGCATGTTCGCGCTGCCGCGGGTGGGGGATGAGGTGGTCGTCGAGTTTCTCGAGGGCCATCCGGATCGCCCGCTGATCACCGGCAGCGTCTACAGCCCGGAGAACCTGCCGGCTTACACCCTGCCCGACCACGCCACCGTCACTGGCCTCCGCAGCCGCTCCAGCAAGGGCGGCACGGCGGACACCTTCAACGAGCTGCGCTTCGACGACAAGAAGGATGCCGAGCATGTCTACTTCCAGGCTCAGAAGGACCTGCACCAGAACGTCAAGCACGATGCCCACCTGACGATCGGCAACGAGCACTGGACCTCGGTCGGCAAGCACGCCCAGCATGCGGTCGGCGAGAACCACACGTTCTCGGTCGGCAAGGTCCACACGGTCAAGATCGGTGAGGACAGCCACACCGCGATCGGCGGCGACCAGATTCTCCAGACCGGCGGCCTGCTCGATGCCAAGGTGGGTGCGGCCGTGCAGTTCGAGGGCGCGCAGACGATCAAGCTGAGCTCCGGCCAGGGCATGGACGTGAAGGTCGGCCAGGCTCTGGCGATCTCGGCCGGCGCCAGCGTGCACCTCAGCGCCGGCGCGGGCGTGGTGATCGACGGGGGGACCCAGCTGACCATCGTGGCCGGTGGAGCCTTCATCAAGCTGGGGCCCGAGGGGGTGACCATTCAGGGCCCGCTGGTCAAGATCAACAGCGGCGGTTCGCCCGGCACGGCCAACGCAGCGCAGGCGCCCCAGCCTGCCGAGCCACAAGCCCCAGGCGAGCACAAGCCCAATGACGATCCGCTGGCCAAGAAGGCTTGAGGCCCGCGCCCATGCATGCCCTCCAGGACCCTCCGAGTGCGCTGACGCCCGCCCAGCTCAAGGCTGGCCTGTGGGCCGACGCCCGCCTGCGGGTTCATGCGGTGGTGATGGGGCAGCGGGTGCCCGATCTGCCCACCCGCCTGGCCGCGGCCGACGGCTTGCTTCACGAGTGCCTGCTGCCCGGGGCCCTTGAGCCCGCCCGTCGCCGTCAGGCCCCGCATCTTGTGACCCTGGGTCCGGACGCGCCCCTCACCGACTGGCTGCTCTTCGAGGCCGCTGCCGGCCTGGGCGACTGGGGCCTGCTGGTGCTGGCCGAGGCCCCCCGCCTGGCCTTGCGCCAGCACCTGCGCCAGCTCCTGAAGGCCCGGCTGCCGCAGGGGCCGGTGATTGACCTGGACTGGATGGATCCCGCCGTGCTGGATTGCCTGCTGCCGGCCCTGGACCCGGCCGGCTGCCGGGCCTTCTTCGGTCCGGTACGCAGCTTCGTCGTGCCGGCGGCGACGGAATGGCGGCACTACGAGGCGCCCCTCGGAACCTTGCGCATCACGCGCCAGGCCTGCATGCGCTGAGGCGGGAAGCTCATGCTGAGCCTGAACGAAGCACAGCTTGCCGCCCTGGAGGGCCTCAAGTTCCGGCGGGACCTGCAGCGCCTGGGCGAGGTGCTGGCCGAGGCCTTTCCCGAGCTGCCGGCTCGCCTTGGAGAGCGCTATCCCCGGCTGATCGAGCATGGTGTGCAGCGAGCCCGCATCCACGGCCTGGATCATGCCGTGGGGGTGGGTCGTTACCTGGCCTGCTGCTGCGCCTTCGGGGCGGACTTCGACAGCCGGCCCGAGCAGGCATGGGCCCGGCCCGTTCTGGCTGCAGTCGAATCGGCCCCCGGCCTGAGGATCTTCCAGCTGGGTCGGCGCGCGACCGAGGCGCTGCGCCGCATGGCCGCCGAGGGCCGTGTTGCCGCCGGGCTGCCGGCTAGCTTCGAGCAGGCCCTGCCCCGGCTCGACCGCGCGCTGATGCCCCTGGGTCGCATCGGACGCCTGCTGCCACCCGAGTGGCTGCAGCTCGGCGAGCCCTGTGACCTGGCCCATGTCGATCTCCTGCCCCTGGCTCCGGTGGCTTGGCAGCACTACCGCTACGAGGCGGGCCAGTGGCGGCGTCTGCCCCAGCCGGTGCAGCCGAGCGCCCTGCGCCTGCCCGTACCGCTTGCGCCGGACGGGTCGCCGGGCTCGGCAGCGCGCGAGCCGCAACGGGTCTACACCCTGGCGCCCGGAGGGGAGGGGGTCTTGCGCCTGCAGGTTCGAACCGAGCTGGCCGCGTGTTGCGATCCGGAGGTCCATCCCCGCCTGAGCCTGCAGCATGCCGCGGGTCTGCGCGACTGGCGTGGCCGCCATGCTCATGCCGTGAGCCTGGAGCTTGCGGCCCCGCCTGCGGTCGACTGGCCGGCGCCGGGCAAGGGACTGGCGGCCGAAGGCGGGGTGGACTGGTCGCGCATCACCGTCGAGACCTGCGGCCTGCGCAGCGCCGATGCGCCGATTGGTGATCTCGGCCTCGACCTCGGCTTGCTGCCCGCAACGCAGTGGATGATGGCCTGGCGCCGCGAGCCCGGTCCGTCCTGGAGCTGGCCGCATCGTGATCCGCTGCCCTTGCCGCCCCCGCCCCGCCTGCACCTGGAGCGCGACGGCCAGGCCCAGGCGGCCCGCCTCTGGCAGGAGGGGCTGCAGGCGCTGGACGTGCAGTTGGCAACCGGCCTGGATCGCCTGGCCGAGGCCTGGGCTGCGGTCGCGGGGCTTGAGGACGCGCGGGTCGAGGCGGAGCCACGTCTGCTGGCTGGCCATGCCGGTCTGAGCTGGGGGTGGATGGCGGATGTGCGGGGCGCGCTGCACCCTCCGGTCTACCGCGTCGTCGGGCAGATGGAGCTCCAGGCCTGTGACCTGCAGCTCCGCCTGTCGGGCCGGCTGCACAGCGGTGCGGCGATCAGCCTGTTGCGGCTGGACTGCGCGGGCAGCGTGGCCTTGCGCAGCCTGTGGGGCCGTGAGCGGACGGGCGAGGATCTGCTTGCGGCCCTGGCCCCGGCCCAGCTGGCCGTCGGCCTGCCGTGGGTGGCTGAACTCATCCCGGTGGCGCGGCCCGAGGCCGGCCGCCTGGAGGCGATGGCACCGGTGCAGGGCAGTCTGAGCCTTGCGTGCGGGCTGCGTGCGCATCCGGGCGGGGTGGGCCTGCAGTGGTTTGCCCGGCTCGAACTCGAGCCGCTGCGCTTGGTGGTCGAGCAGTCCGCGCCGGGCGGCCTGACGGTCTGCCGGACGCTCGAGCTGCTGCCGGCGATGAAGCTGCTTGACTGGAGCCTGGGCTGATGGATCGCCTGCTTGTCCTCCGTCTCGAAGCCCAGGGCTGCAGTGCCGAGGCGCTGCTCAACGGCATCCCGCTTGCGCGGGTTGATGCGGCCCGGCCATGCTCTGTGCTGCCGGTGCACGAGTTCACCGTCAGCGGCGAGAACCGGCTCGAACTGCGGATCTGGCCGCCTGCGCTGCTCGTCGGCGAGGCCCCGGCGCCCCTGCCGCCGCTTGAGTCTGATGGCCAGCGCTCGGCCAGTCTGCAGGTGCTGTTGCCGCGCATGGGCCATGCCATCGATCCCGGCCAGTCACGCAATCTGGCCCAGTTGCTTTGGGCGCCGGAGGCGGGCATGGCCCTGCTTCCCCCGATCCAGTTGACCGAGGCGGTGCTGCTGCCCGTGAACTTTCCGCGCTGGCGATGGCTGGATGCGCCGCCTCTGCGGCTGGATGCAGCCCTGCAGGCGCGCATCCACACCTGGCTGTGCGGCCTGGCCGAGGCACTGACAGCGGGCCGTTTCGAGCCGCTGCTCCAGGCCCTGCGGTCGCGTGCCCTGGACCTCGCCACGGCCTATGGCCGCGACCCGCGCGAAGGCCTCCTCGACCTGCACCAGCAGCTGCTGGCCCGACATGCCCAGGGTGGGCTGGTGATGGCGCCGATACCTCCGGCCGAGTTGCTGCTCCGACCGATCGCCGACGGGCGTCTGCTGGACTGTCTGCTGAGCGGCGGCGATCCCGCCCTTCGCACCGAGCCCGATGCCGAGGGCCAAGTCTTCCGTCTGCCGCTGCGGATTGCCGTGCTCGACGGCCAGCCTCAGGTGATGCTGTGAGCTGTGCTGGCCTGAAGACCGACGGCCCCTGGCCCCTGGACGCGTGCCACCGGGCAGGGCCCGCCACAGCTGCCGGCAGGCCGCAACAGCTGGGGCGCATGTGCACGCAGCTGGAGGGCGCTGGTCAGCTGGGCAGCCGCCTGCAGGTCCATCCTGGCGACGGCCTCCAGCGGCAGACTGAGCTGGGCCTGTGCCGCAGCCTGGGCCGCGGCCTGGGCCGTGGCTGCCGCCGAGGCCTGGGCACGGACCGCAACCGGAAGCTGCAGCTCGGCCAACCCGGCCAGCGGCAGTCCGTCCAGGGCCAGGCGCAAGCGCGTCGGCCCGGCAGGTGCCAGCAGATCCACCTGGAGCAGCGAGCGCAGCGCGGCCAGCACCGCCATGAGCGCCGCCAGCAGGGACAGACCCTGTGCGGGCGCGGTGATCGCGGGCAGGCTCTCGCTCATCGAGGCTGCGGCCTGCATCGCGGTCGTCAGTTGCGCGGCGCCCCGGGCATCGGCCTTCAGGCCCATCGAGGCCATCAGCGCGCCCAGGGCCGAGGCCTGCGCGCTGGCCTTCGCATGGGCCTGGGCCGAAGCCTGGGCGCTGGCCTGCAGCCTGGCCTGCAGCAGGGGCAGGGCGCCGGGCTGGCGCAGGTCCAGGCCGCTGGCCAGCAGGCTCTGCAGCAGCCCCAGCAGCGGCATCAACGCTGCCAGCGGAGACAGGAGGCGGCCCAGGGCCGGCTGATGCATGCCCAGGGCCGGAGCGCTCGCGTTCAGCGACCCGACCTGGGCTGCCAAGCTGGCCTGCAGTCCCGCCTGGGCCCGGGCCGAGAGCCCGGAGCTCAGCTTGAGCCCGAAGGCGGCCTGAACGGCCGCATGCAGTGCGGCCAGAGCCGAAACCCGCGCCAGCAGGGCAGCCTGAGCCTGAGCCTGCAGCCCGGCTTGCGCGCCGAGCCGCGGCACCGGGCTGAGGTGGGTCTGCATGGCGCTCAGCCGGGCCGGCAGGCCGGAGGGCAGCATGGGCCCCAGCGGCGGGATGGCCGCCAGCCCTTCCAGCAGGTCGAGGAGTTTGGAGGGGCACAGACAGGACATGGTCGGACCGGCATGCGCCTGAAGGCGGTGACCCATGGTAGCGGCGAGCGCCTCGACGCGGGCCGCTGCCACCCCCCGCGTCCTGCGGTCCCCCCCTGCAAACCAGACCTGCCGTCGCCGCATCCGGCCGCTATGCTCGTTCGCGCCCTGACGGGGCCCGGCTTGCCCTGCGCGGGGTCGCCGCATCGTCCGGTGCGGTATCGACGCTGCGCATCCACTGCCTGCTGACCCTCGGAGGAAGCCCGCCTTGACTGCGATCACCCTGACCGTCGTCAATTTCAACGGCCAGCCGCCGGCCGGCCTGCTGAGTGCCTGCTTCGACGAGCTGGGCGGTTCGATCGGCCGCGCCGACAGCAACCAGCTCGTGCTCGACGATCCAGACCGCACCGTCTCGCGCGTGCATGCGCAGATCGTCTTCCGCGGGGGCCAGTACGCGCTGATCGACCGCGGCAGCAACCCGGTGCTCATCAATGGCCGCGAGGTCGGCAGCGGGCGCGAGGCCCGCATCCAGGCTGGCGACACGCTGCAGATCGGCGGCTACCAGCTGACGGTCGCGGCAGCGGCATCCGCGGCGCCGTCCGCCGATCCCTTTGCCGACCTGCTCGGTCCCGCCGCCACGCCGGCCGCTGCGGCGGGCGGCTGGGTCGACCCCCTGGCCGCTTTCGGCCAGGAGGCTGCACCGCCTGCCCGTCGCAGCAGCGTGCCGGGCCCCGCGGCTGCGACACCCGCCGCGGTCGGCGGCATCCCCGACGATTGGGATCCCTTCGCCGAGCCCGCGCCGGCCGGTCCTTCGCCCCTGGCCGGGCCGGCCCCCGGGGCCTTCGGCCTCGACGGGGGCGCGGCCGCCCCGGCGCCGCTCATCCCCGACCTCGGCGCCAGCGGCAGCGCCGCTTCGCTCGACAGCCTCTTCGGCCTCGGCCCCAGCCTGGGCGGCGATCCGCTGGCGCAGGGCAAGCTCGATGCGCCGCTGATGCAGCCCAACACCGGTGCGTCGGCCGATGCGCTCCAGGCGCTCTCGGCCCTGCCGCAGGCCACGGCCACGGCCGCGCCCGACACCGTGTCGGCCTTGAATCAGCCCTTCCTCGCACCGCCCACAGCCGCATCCGCGGCGCCCCGGCCACCCCGTGCCGGCGGTGCGGTGCTGTCCTGGAGCGAGGAGGGCGGCGACGGTCACACGCTGATCCGGCCCGCGACGCCCCGACCCGCGCCGGCTGCCGCGGCAGTCCCGGCCCCGCCCGCGCCCCAGCGCGCAGCGCCTGCCGCGCGGCCCGAGGCCCTGCCTGCGGCCTGGACCGAGCCGCCTGCTGCCACGCAGCCCCAGCCGGCCAGCCCGTCCGGCGCCCCGCCGAGCCCGGCCGAGGCGAGCGACCTGCTGCAGGCCTTCCGAGAGGGCCTGGCCACGCCCGGGGTGGCGATCGAGGCCCTGAGCCCGGCCCTGATGCGCCTGCTCGGCGAGCTGCTGCGCGAGGCCGCTGCCGGCACCGTCGACCTGCTGGTCGCGCGGGCCGCGCTCAAGCGCGAGGTCAAGGCCGAGGCGACGATGATCGTCGCCCGCGAGAACAACCCCCTGAAGTTCTCGCCCAGTGCCGAGGCCGCGCTCCAGCATCTGCTGGCACCGCCCGTGCGTGGCTTCATGGCTGCCGGGCCGGCCATGCGCGATGCCTACGACGACCTGCGCGCCCACCAGTTCGGCGTGATCGCCGGCATGCGCGCGGCGCTGGAGGGGGTGCTGGAGCGCTTCGACCCGGCCCAGCTCGAAGGCCGGCTGGTGCAGCGCTCGCGCCTGGCCAGTCTGCTGCCGGGCAGCCGCAAGGCCCAGCTCTGGGAGCTCTTCGTCGAGCACTATGCGCAGATCAGCCAGGACGCGGCCGAGGACTTCCACAGCCTCTTCGGCAAGGCTTTCCTGAAGGCCTACGAAGAGCATATCGACCGCCTGCAGCGGCCCGCACCGTGAGCCAGCCGGCCCGCCTGCCTGCCGAGCCGCGGCCCGAGGACGGGCCGGCGCTGGAGCTGGCCATCCTCTCGCGCCCCGGCGGCCGCGAGTACAACGAGGACGCCTGCGGCCACTGGCACTCCGACACCCAGCTCTGCTGCGTGGTGGCTGACGGCGCCGGCGGCCATGGAGGCGGGGATGTGGCCTCGCGCCTTGCGGTGAGCTACCTGATCGACCAGTGCGCCGACGCGCCGCTGCAGTCTCCCGAGGACCTGCGCGAGCTGCTGCTCGACACCAATGCCAAGGTCATCCGCCACCGCGCCGATGCGCCTGGCCAGCGCGAGATGCACACCACCGTCGTCGCGCTCTTCATCGACCGCGTGCGCGGCCTGGCGCTCTGGGGGCATGCCGGCGATTCGCGGCTCTATCTGTTCCGCGACGGCGCGGTGGCCCATCGCACCCGCGACCACAGCCTCGTGCAGTCCATGGTCGAGGCCGGTCTGCTGCGGCCGGAGGACACCCGCAACCACCCGCAGCGCAGCCAGCTTCATTCGGCCCTGGGCACCGCGCCCGAGGACCTGCGCATCGGCACCTGCGAGGCCCCGCTGGCCCTGCAGCCGGGCGACGTCTTCCTGCTGTGCACCGATGGGCTCTGGGAGTTCGTCGACGACGACGTGATGCTGCGCGAGCTGGCCGCAGCGCCCGACCCGGCCGCCTGGCTTGCTGCGCTCGAGGCCTGCGTGCTCGCCGAGGCCGAAGCCGGCGGCAAGACCCGGCACGACAACTTCAGCGGCATCGCCCTCTGGGTGACGGCCCCCGCCCAGGCCTGAGAGGACACGCCATGCCCCAGCAGGTCTGCACCACCGCCACCCTGCAATGCACCTTCGGGGTCGCCCCCTCGGTGTTCAACGCGACACCGCGGCCGATCCTCACCAGCCAGATGGTGGCCGGCGTGATCACCGACCACATCCCGATCACCAATGTGCCGCCCTTCGGCGTGTGCAGCTCGCCGTCCAACCCCTCGGTGGCGGCGGCGACTGCGGCCGCTCTGGGCGTGCTCACGCCCATGCCCTGCGTGCCCGTGCTGCCTGCCCCCTGGGCGCCCGGCGTGCCGACGGTGCTCATCGCCAACACGCCGGCGCTCGACAACAACTGCAAGCTCATGTGCGCCTGGGGCGGGGTGATCTCGATCACCTTCCCCGGGCAAGTCACCCACGAGATTCCCTGAACGCCGACCATGACCTGGCACAACAAGGTGATCTGGACGGAGGGCATGTTCCTCCAGCCGCAGCACTTCCAGCAGCACGACCGCTTCCTGGCGCGCCAGGCCCATCTGCGCTTCGGGGCCACCGAGGGTCATGGCTGGGGCTTCATGGGCCTGAGCCTGGACACGGCGGCGCTGACCCTGGGCAAGATCGCCGTGCAGTCCTGCCACGGCGTGCTGCCCGATGGCCTGGTCTTCGACATCCCGGGCCAGGATGTCGCGCCCGCCGCTTTGGACGTGCCGGCCGATGCCCGCGACGAACTCGTCGTGCTGGCCGCGGTGCTGCAGCGCCCGGGCGTGACCGAGACCGATGCCGAGGGGGGGGCCGGCTCGATGCCGCCGCGCTTCCTGGCGGCCGAGGTCGAGGTGGGCGACAGCAATGCCGTCGGCGAGCGCAGCGCCCCCATCCAGGTCGGTCGCATCCACCTGCGCGTGATGCTGGCCCGCGATGCCGGCGAGGGCTATGCCACCCTGGGCCTGTGTCGGGTCGTCGAGCGCCGGGCCGACAACCGCGTGCTGCTCGACCCGCAGTTCATTCCGCCCACCCTCCATGCCGGAGGCAACGAGCTTCTGGCCGGCTACCTGCGCGAGCTGCACGGCCTGCTGCATCAGCGCGGCGAGGCCCTGGCGGCCCGCCTGGCCCAGCCCGGCCGGGCGGGCATCGGCGAGATCGCCGACTTCCTGCTGCTCGAAGCCGTCAACCGCCACGAGCCGCTGCTGGCCCAGCTGCGCCAGACCACGCTGCTGCACCCGCGCGACTTCTACTTCGTCGGCGTCTCGCTGGCTGGCGACCTGGCCACCTTCCGCGACCGCCGCCGCCCCGCGGCCCTGCCGGCCTACGTCCACGACGACCCGGCGCGCTGCTTCCGGCCGCTGATGGACGATCTGCGCCAGTCGCTGTCGATGGTGATGGAGCAGACCGCCCTCCCCATCGAGCTGCAGGACCGCAAGTACGGCATCCGCGTCGCCCTCATCCCCGACGTCGAGCTGCAGCGCAGCGCGCAGTTCGTGCTGGCCGTCGGTGCGCAGATGCCGGGCGATGCGCTGCGGGCGCGCTTCCCGACCCAGGTCAAGATCGGCACGGTCGAGCGCATTCGCGACCTCGTCAACCTGCAGCTGCCCGGCGTCACGCTACGCCCCCTGCCGGTGGCGCCGCGCCAGATTCCCTACCACGCCGGCTTCAACTACTTCGAGCTGGAGACCCGGGGCAACGAGATGTGGAAGCAGCTCGAAAGCTCGGGCGGCCTCGCCATGCACATTGCCGGCGACTTTCCGGGCCTTGAGCTCGAGTTCTGGGCGGTGCGGACCTGAGTCCGCATCGCCCGCCTGACCGAACCGTCCCATGAGCGATCCCAACGATCCCTTTGCCGCCTTCGGCTCGGACCGCACCGTCATCAAGCCCAGTGCCGGTCGCGCCGGCCGGCCGGTGGCCTCCGCCGAGGCGGGCGCCGTGCCGGCCGGGCCGGCGGCTGCCGGCGGACGCCCGGCCGCCGCCGCCGCCGCGGCTCCGGGCGGCACGGCGCCCCTGGCCCTCGATGCGCTGATGGGCAGCAGCCTGAACCCGCTGGTGGGCGCAGGCGCGGCCCTGCTCGCCGCCGGGCCGCGCCTGCGCAGCACACCCCAGCATGCCAACCCCGCCGGCCTGCGCGAGGCGCTGGCCGAGGGCGTGCGCAAGTTCGAGGCCCAGGCACGCGAGAAGGGCCTGCCCAACGAGCAGGTCATCGCCGGCCGCTACATCCTCTGCACCTTCCTCGATGAGTGCGCGGCCAGCACGCCCTGGGGCGGCGCAGGCGTCTGGTCCGCGCACAGCCTGCTCGTGCAGTTCCACAACGAGACCTGGGGCGGCGAGAAGGTCTACCAGCTCATGTCCAAGCTGGCCGAGAACGTCGAGGGCAACCGCAACCTGCTGGAGCTGCTCTACCTGGTGCTGGCCCTGGGCTTCGAGGGCCGCTACCGCGTGATCGAAGGCGGCCGCGGCCAGCTCGACAGCGTGCGCGAGCGCCTCTCCCAGATGCTGCGTGCGCAGCGCGCCGGCAGCGACAAGACACTCTCGCCCCGCTGGAAGGGCGAAACCGCCCGGGAGACCCGCCTGCACGAGGGCCTGCCGCTGTGGGTGCTGGCCTCGCTGATGGCCCTGCTGCTCGGCGGCGTGTTCATCGCGCTGAAGCTTGCGCTGGGCGCGCGGGCCGAGGCCAGCTTCGCGACCCTGGCCGCGCTCGATGCCAAGGCGGTCAAAGTCGTGGCCGCACCGCCACCGGCCGAGCCCGTGCCACCCCGCCTGGCCGGTTTCCTCCAGGCGGAGATCACGGCCGGTCTGGTCGAGGTGCAGGACCTGCCCGACCGGTCCATCGTCACCATCAAGGGCGACGGCTTCTTCGAGCCCGGCAGTGCCGTGGTTGCGCGCGGCGTGCTGCCCCTGCTCGGTCGCATCGCCCAGGCCCTGAAGGAGACACCGGGCCGGGTGCTCGTTCACGGCCACACCGACAGTCAGCCGATCCGCAGTGCGCGCTTCCCGTCCAACTGGCATCTGTCGCAGGAGCGGGCCGATGCCGTGCGCAACGAGTTGCTGCGCACCGTGACGGCCGAGCGGGTGCGCGCCGAGGGCCGGGCCGATGCCGAGCCGCGCGCCGACAACGGCACCCCCCAGGGGCGCGCGCGCAACCGACGGGTCGAGATCACCCTGTTCACGCCGGCGGCGGGCGCCTGAGCCGCCCACCCGTCCCAGCCCCTTGCCTGTCCGGGTTTCCGCATGAAGAAGCTGCTGAGAGTTCTCGTTCATCCGCTGCTGCTGGTGGTGCTGGGTCTGCTGGCCCTGGCGGCATTGATCTGGTGGGTCGGGCCGCTGATCGCGATCGGCGAGCGCCGGCCGCTGGACGGCGTGGTCGAGCGCCTGCTGCTCATCACCCTGCCGCTGCTGATCTGGGCCGTGGTCGCCGGCCTGCGCGCCTGGCGGCGCAAGCGCGCGAATGCGCAGATGGTGGCCGGCCTGCGCGGCGGGCCCTCGGCCAGCGACCGCGAGGCCCAGGTGCTCGGCGAGCGCTTCGACCAGGCGCTCAAGGTGCTCGACGAGAGCGCGCGCCAGACCGGTCGTCGCTCGCTGTTGCGCCGCCGCGCCTACCTCTACGACCTGCCCTGGTATGTCTTCATCGGCGCCCCGGGCTCCGGCAAGACGACGGCCCTGCTGAATGCCGGCCTGAACTTCCCGCTGGCCGGCAAGCTCGGCCAGTCGCCGGTCAAGGGCGTCGGCGGCACCCGGCATTGCGACTGGTGGTTCACCGAGGAGGCGGTGCTGATCGACACCGCCGGCCGCTACACCCTCCAGCAGTCCGACGAGCAGGCCGATGCGGCAGCCTGGGGCCGCTTCCTCGACCTGCTGCGCCGCACCCGGCCGCGCCGGCCGCTCAATGGCGTGCTGCTGACGGTGAATGTGCAGGACCTGCTGCAGCAGACCCCGGCCGATCGCAAGGACCACGCCGCCCGCCTGCGCACCCGGCTGCGCGAGCTGAACACCCATCTCGGCGTGCGGCCGCCGGTCTATGTGCTGCTGACCAAGACCGACCTGATCGCCGGCTTCAACGAGACCTTCGGCGAGCTGGGCAAGGAGGAGCGCGAGCAGGTCTGGGGCTTCACCTTCCCGCACGATCCGGCGGGCCGCGAGTCGCCGCTGCGCGACTTTCCCAGCGAATTCGCCGCGCTCGAGGCACGGCTTCGGGTGCGCCTGATCGATCGCCTGCAGGCCGAGAGCGATCTGATGAAGCGCGCCGCCATCTTCTCCTTTCCGCAGCAGTTCGCGGGCCTCAAGGGCCTGCTCGGCGGCTTCCTCGAACAGGTCTTCGACGGTGACGGCACGCTGGAGGAGCGCAGCCTGTTGCGCGGCGTCTACTTCACCAGCGGCACGCAGGAGGGCACGCCGATCGACCGCGTGCTCGGCACCCTGGCCCGCACCTTCGGCGTCGAGGGCAAGGGCCCGGCGACCACGGCGGTCGGTCGCGGCGGCAAGAGCTTCTTCCTCGCCCGCCTGCTGCGGGAAGTCATCTTTGCCGAGCAGGGCCTGGTCGGCGAGAACCGCCGTGCCGAGGGCCGCCGCCGCCGCACGCGCCTGATCGCCCTGGGCGGCCTGGCCGCCTGCGGCGCGCTGCTGCTGGCGGGCTGGGCGATCAGCTTCCTGCGCAACCAGGCCTACATCGACCAGGTCGCCCAGCGGGTCCCGCCGGTGAAGACGGCAGTCGAGGCCTTGCCGCCGGCTGATTCCAGCGACCTGGCTGCCCTCCTGCCCGTGCTGGACCAGCTTCATGCGGTACCGCAGCCCGAGGGCTTCCCGCTCAGCGAGCCGCCGCTGGCCTGGGGCCTGGGCCTCTACCAGGGCCCCTACCTCGCGGCAGGCACCGAGATCGGCTACTCGCGGCTGCTCGATCGGGCGCTGCTGCCGCGCGTGGCACGCCGCCTGGAGGAGCGCTTGCGCGCGGTCGGTCGCGACAACCTGGAGCTGGCCTACGAGGCGCTCAAGGCCTACCTGATGCTGTACACGCCGGATCAGTTCGACCCCGAGGCCTTGCGCGCCTGGGTCACGCTGGACTGGGACCAGAACCTGGCCCGGGTGCTGAGCGAGACCCAGCGCCAGGCCCTGGCCGGCCATCTCGATGCCGCGCTGGCGCGCGGCGCGCCGCAGGCCATCGCGCCCATGGACGCCCAGCTCGTGGCCAATGTGCGCGAGATGCTGGTGGCCTTCCCGCTCGAGTACCGCATCTTCAGTCGTCTGAAGCGGGCGCAGGTCGGCGCCGACCTGCCCGAGTTCTCGGCGGCCGCGGCCGGCGGGCCGCAGGCCGTGCAGGTCTTCCAGCGCCAGAGCGGCAAGCCGCTGACCCAGGGCATCCCGGGCCTGTTCACGCGCGATGGCTATTTCAAGGCCTTCAAGGGCGCGCTGATCAAGGTGGGCGCCCAGCTCGCCAACGAGCAGCGCTGGGTCCTGGGCGTGAAGACGCCGGCCGGTGCGGCCGACGCCGCTCGCGCGCTGACCGGCGAGGACGAGCTCTCGCTGCGCGTGCGCCGGCTCTACCTGCAGGAGTACATCAAGGTCTGGGATGCCTACCTGGCCGATGTGCAGCTCCTGCGGCTTGATGGCCTGGAGCGCAGCCTGTCGGTGGCGCGCATCCTGGCCGCGCCGGATTCGCCGCTGGCCGCCTACCTGCGCGCCGTCAGCCGCGAGACCCAGCTCGGTGCCGCCGCCGAGGCGGCCCAGGCCAGCCCCGGCACCCTGGCCAGCCGGATCGGCGAGCGGGCCGACAAGGCCAAGTCCGAGCTGGCCGCCCTGGCCGGGGGCGCGGGCGCGCCGCCGCAGCCCTCGGCCGAAGGCGGACCGCTGGAGGCCATGGTCGACCGTCATTTCGCCGCCCTCCATCGCATGGTGAGTGGCCAGCCGGCACCGATCGACGAGGTGCTCAAGCTTTTCAACGACATCCAGGTCCAGCTCACCGCCATCGATGCTGCCCAGAAGAGCCGCACCGCGCCGCCGCCCGCTGCCGCCGGTGCGGCTGCGATGGCTGCGGCCGGCCTCCAGCCCGAGCCCATCAAGTCCATGCTGGAGGGCCTGGCCAGCGCCGGCGCCAGCCAGGGCCGCACGGCCGAGCGCCAGGGCCTGTCGGCCGAACTGAAGCCGCTGGCCGATCTGTGCAGCAAGACGATCGCCGGCCGATTCCCCTTCGCCCAGGGCGCGGCCGTCGATGTGCTGCCCGACGACTTCGGCCAGATGTTCGGTGCGGGCGGTGCGCTGGATGACTTCTACCAGCGTCGCCTGGCCCCGCTGGTCGATGTCGGCGTCACGCCCTGGGCCTACAAGCCCCTGCCCGACGGCCGCAAGCCGCCGGGCGGCAGCGGCCTGGCCGAGTTCCAGCGGGCGGCCCGCATCAAGGAGGCTTTCTTCCGCAGCGGCGGCAAGGCGCCTGGCTTCAAGGTCGACCTGCGCATCGTCGAGATGGACGAGGGCCTGAAGGAGATCAGCCTCGATGTCGATGGCCAGGTGCTGCGCTTCGCGGCCGGCAACACTTCAGCCCAGACCCTGAGCTGGCCGAGCAGCCGCGTGGCCTCGCAGATCCGCCTGCAGGCCGCGGGGGGCACGCCGCAGGTCTTCGAAGGGCCCTGGGCGCTGTTCCGGCTCTTCGCCAAGTTCGAGAACCAGCCTTCGACCCAGCCCGAGCGCTTCGTCGTCGTGCTCAACCTCGAAGGCCGCAAGGCCCGGCTGGAGGTGATCTCGGCCAGCGCCATCAACCCGCTGCGCATGCGCGAGTTGCAGACCTTCCGCTGCCCCGACAGCCTCTGAGCCCGTCCGGCTTGCGCATGGATGCCCCAGACGCCTGCCCCGGCTGGTTCGGCAAGCTGCCGAGCCTGGGCGACTTCGCCTCGCGCCGGCTGCCGCCGGACTTCATCGAGCCCTGGGATGCCTGGCTGTCCGAGGGCTTGGGCCAATGGCGCCAGGCCCAGCCCGAGGACTGGTTGCCGGCCTATCTGGCCAGTCCGAGCTGGATGTTCCTGCTCTTCCCCGACGCCCTGCAGCCCGGCGCGGTCGGCTGGGCTGGCGTGCTGATGCCCTCGGTCGACCGGGTGGGCCGCTACTTTCCGCTGACCCTGGCCCAGGCCCTGCCCGGCTGGCCCTGCGGTACCGAGGACTGGCAGACCCTGCAGCGCGGTCTGCTGGCGCTGGACGATCTGGCCGTCGACGCGCTGCACGAGGACTGGTCCGTCGATCAGCTCGAAGCCGCGTTGGCGCGGCACGGCCTGCCCCGGCCCGAGGATGCACCCGATCCGACCCTGCCCTGGCAGACCACAGCCGGTCCCCTGGGTCGGCTGGACGAGGCCCTGGCCGAGCTGGCCCGGCCGCGGCTTCCAGCCACCCTGCGCGGCATGAGCGCCTGGTGGTGCCAGACCGCCGGAGGCCCCTCGCCGTTGCGCCTGTGTCGCGGCCTGCCACCGGCTCCTGACTTTCCCCGCCTCTTTCAGCCCCCGGCTGCGGCCGCCTGAGCGCCCGCAGCGCCTCTTGTTCGCGGAGACCACGATGCACGACAGTGACTGGCAACCCCACTTTGGCCAGGTGGGCGCGGCCCCGCCGAACTGGTCGGCCAAGCGACCGCTGCGCATTGCCGTGCTCGGTGACTTCGGCGGCGGCGCGCTGGCCGGCCGGCTCGAAACCGGCGCGGCACTGGGCCGGCGCAAGCCGCTGCCGGTCGAGTTCGACACGCTGGAGGATGCGCTGGCCCGCCTCAAGCTCGAACCGCAGCTCCCGCTGGGCGCCGAGGGCGCCACGGTGGCCGTACCGCTGGGCGAGCTGGAGTCCTTCCATCCCGATGCCCTCTACCGCGAGCTGGAGGTCTTCGGTGCGCTGGCCAGCTTGCGCAAGCGACTGAACACGCCGGCGAGCTTCGCCAAGGCGGCTGCCGAGGTCCAGGCCTGGGGCGAGGACAAGCTGCGCCGCGCCTCCAGCGTCGCGCGCCGGCAGAGCGCCCGCGGTGGCGCCCTGTCGGCCGGTGCCCGGCTCGATGACTTCGCCCGCCTGACCGGCCGGCCCGGTCTCGCCGCTGCGGCCGACGAGTCGGTCGATGCACTGATGCGGCAGATCGTCGGCCCCTTCGTGCAGCCCGCGGCCGACCCGAAGAAGGACGTGCTGGTCGGCGCCGTCGATGCCGCCCTGACCGATGCCATGCGCGCCGTGCTGCACCAGGGCGACTTCCAGCATCTCGAGTCGCTGTGGCGCGGGGTCGACTTCCTGCTGCGCCGGCTGGAGACCGGGCCGCAGCTTCAGGTCCACCTGATCGACCTCAGTGCCGAGGAATTCGCCGCCGACCTGAGCCAGGCCGAAGATCTCGCCGAGAGCGGCCTCTACAAGCTGCTGGTCACCCAGCCGGCCGAGCATGCCGACGGCGGCTATGCCTATGTCTGCGCCTGCTATCACTTCGAGGCCACGCCGCCCCAGGCCGAGCTGCTGGGCCGCGCGGCCAAGGTCGCGTCCCATGCCGGGGCTGCGCTGCTGACCGGCATCGCGACCGATCCCTTCACCAACCGCAAGGAGCCGCCGCATCGCCTGGTCGCCGAGGCCTTCGCCGCGCTGCGGGCGCTGCCCGAGGCCAGCTTCCTCGGCCTGTTCGGGCCGCGATTCCTGCTGCGCCATCCCTATGGCAAGCGCAGCGATCCGATCAGCAGCTTCAGCTTCGAGGAGTTCAGCCCCGAGGCCGGCCTGCGCGGCATGCTCTGGGGCCATCCGGCCCTGCTGGCCCTGTGCGTGCTGGCGGTGCGTGGCGGGCAGCTCGCGGTCAACGACCTGCCCTTCCACCACTACGTGGATGGCGATGGCGACAGCGTGGCCCTGCCTTGCACCGACCGCCTGATCAACACCCAGGCGGCGGCCCTGCTGCGCGGCTTCGGCATCAACGGCTTGATGGCGCACAAAGGCGAGGCCCTGGTCCGCATCGCCGGGCTGGAGGCGCTCAACGGCGACGGCCTGGCCGTGGCCCTGGGCGCGCTGCGCAAGCCGCCGGCCTCGGGCGGTCGCGTCGGCCTGGGCAGCAAGCCGGAGGCCGATGCGCCGGTCGCCGTCGATTGGCAGCCGGCCATGCGCCAGGGCGTGGCGATGGAGACGGGCTTGCAGACCGCCCCTCCCGCCGACGACCCCTCGGCCACCGCGGACGAAGCCACCGAGGCCCCGGCCGATGCAGCGCAAGACGATGCATCGGCCGACGGCGGCATGGACGAACTCGATGCCCTGCTGGCCAGCCTGGGCGGCGACGATGCAGCCCCGTCCAGCGAGGCTGATGCGGCCTCGTCGGACGCACCGGCCGAGGACGAGATGGATCCGGAACTCGCCGCCTTGCTGGCCTCGCTGGGTTGATCCCCCAGCCCCGCCGGCCCGGACGGTCCGCCCCGGGGCGGGCCGTCCGGAGCCGGAGGCCTCACTGAGGCCGCGACAGGATCAGCCAGCCAGCCCAGCCGTAGAAGGCCAGTGGCAGCAGCACCAGGCAGATCCGGTCGATGGTCAGGGCCAGGTCCTCGCGGCCGCGCACCTCGAACTTGAGGCAGAGCGAGGAGATCAGCAAGGTCACGAAGATGAAGCCCAGCGCCACCATGTGCAGCTTGTCGGCGATCGTCATCTCGCCCGAGTCGGGCACGGCCGATGCGGCGATGAAGGCGCTGGCGGCCACCGCGAACAGCGAGCCCACGCCCATGCCGAAGCGGGCGTCCAGGTCCGAGGGCTTGACCATGAAGGCCACAAAGGCCACCGCCGTGGCCAGCAGCACGGTGCTCAGGAGCTTGATGGCCGAGCCCTGGCTCAGGCGATCGATGTCGGCCATGAAGGCAAAGCGCGAGTACTCCGATTTGGCATCGGCCGGAAGGCTCGTGTCGCCATAGTTCGTGCGGTAGATCTTCGTGCGCACGTCACTCGCGAAGTTGGAGGCCCGCCAGCCCGGCAGGTCGAGTTCGTCGCCGAGCGAGGAGTTCTTGGTGTCCGGCACGAAAACCACATCGTTCAACGTGAACACGCTGTCCTCGATGAAGACCCCCAGGGTGTGCCGGTCGAAGGGGAAATGGGTCAGGTCCCAGCTCTCGGAGATCGTTGCGCTCACTCTCACCGACGCATAGTTCGTGTCGCCGATCCGCTTCTCGACGACGCTGGACTTGTCCTCGATCTTGCCGTTGATGATCTCGAAGCTTTCCAGCGGCTTGTAGTCGGCCAGCCGGCCTTCGCCCTTCCAGCGGAACCACAGGTAGAAGTCCAGCGCGTACTTGTTCTCGCGGAAATTCAGGTCCTGGATCTTGTTGATGTAGGCCCCGACCACCACCTCCGAGGGACTGGCCCGAGCAGGTGCTGCGCTCAACGCAGTCCCGAGCGCCAGCAGGCTCAGCAGGTGCAGCAGGCGAAATCCCCAGGATGCGAATCGGCGGTGCATGGAATCCTCTCGTCTGGGTCTGATGTGAAGGGCGGGCCGGGACCATGCGGTGAAGCGAAGGTCCACGGCCCGTGACGGGTTGCACGCCACAATCGTGAGGGCGGGCACGCCCGGAGCGTGATGGGACTTCAACCGACTTGGCGCACGATGAGCACACCCTCTTCCGATGACGATCGAACGGTGATTCGTCCGCGGGCCGCAGGGGCGGAGCCGCCGCCCGCGACCGCCGACGCCATCCGCCCCCCTCCGACGGAACCCGCGCCCGCCCCGTCCCCCGCGGCCGATCACGGGAATGCACTGCCGATCGGCACTTATCTCGGCGAGTTCGAGCTGACCAGCGTGCTGGGCGAGGGCGGCTTCGGCATCGTCTACCTCGCCTGGGACCATTCCCTGGAGCGGCGGGTGGCGCTCAAGGAGTACATGCCCTCGGCCCTGGCGGCGCGCAGCGGCGCCACCCAGGTGCAGGTGCGCTCGGCGCGCCACCAGGAGACCTTCGAGGTCGGCCTGCGCAGCTTCGTGAACGAGGCCAAGCTGCTCGCGCAGTTCGACCACCCCTCGCTCGTCAAGGTCTATCGCTTCTGGGAAGCCAATGGCACGGCCTACATGGTCATGCCCTTTTATGAGGGCACCACGCTCAAGGATCACCTCAAGCGTCTGGGCCAGCCACCCGACGAAGCCTGGCTGATGGATCTGCTCGCGCCGCTGACCGAAGCGCTGGCCGTCGTCCATGCCGAGAACTGCTACCACCGCGACATCGCGCCTGACAACGTCATCCTGTTGCAGGGCAGCGAGCGTCCGCTGCTGCTCGACTTCGGCGCTGCCCGGCGGGTGATCGGTGACATGACGCAGGCCCTGACGGTCATTCTCAAGCCAGGCTATGCGCCGGTCGAGCAGTACGCCGAGACACCGGGGATGAAGCAGGGCCCATGGACCGACGTCTACGCCCTCGCCGCCACGGTGCATTTCGCCATCCTCGGTCGCACACCGCCGCCGGCTGTCGGCCGCCTGATCGGCGACAGCTACCAGCCCCTTCAAGAGGCTGCCGCCGGCCGCTACAGCGAGGGCTTCCTCCGCGCCATCGACCGTGCGCTGGGTGTGCGGCCGGAGCATCGCACCCCGTCGGTCGCCGAGTTCCGAAGCGACCTGGGGCTCGCCGGCATGGCAGCCGTGCCGGCCCGGGCCGCGGCCTCGCCGGCCCATGCGCCGGCGGCCACCCGGGTCGCTGAGCCGCCCGGACGTGGCCGCGTGCTGGCCCTGGCTGTGGCCGGTGCCCTGGGGCTGGCCGCTGGCGCCGCGTTCCTGCTGATGCGCGACGAACCCACGCCGCCGGTGGCGGCCGAGCTTGCGCCGGCACCGACCCGTGCAGCGGCGCCGTCGGCCGAGCCGGCCGACGGCGCGACCGCATCCCCGCCAGCGCCTGCCTTGCCGTCTCGCTTCCAGGCGCTGGAGCAGTTCGACCGGGTGGTCGCCGGGCAGAGCCCGGGCTTCCTGGTCGAGGCCCGTCCGAGCAAGCCGGTGCTGCGCATCGGGCAGGACTTGCTCGGCTTCACGGTGCGCTCGACCCAGGCCGGCCATGTCTACGTCTATGCACAGGGGCCGGATGGTGAACTGCTGTTGCTCTTCCCGAACACGCAGGCCCAGGACAACCGCATTCAGGCGGGTCAGACGCTGAAGCTGCCCCAGCCCAGCTGGGCGCTGGAGACCTCCGAGCCGGCCGGCCCCGAGCACTTCCTGGTCCTGGTCACCGAGACGCCACGCGATCTTTCGGAGCTCGGCCGGGACCACGCCTATTACTTCCTCAAGCTGCCTGGCGGAGAGGCTGCCGATCGCCTCCTGCAAGCCCGCACCGACGGGCGCTCGCCACTCCTGGGGCAGCCCCGGGCCGACTGCCAGGGGCCTCCTTGCGCGCGCTATGGCGCGAGCCGGTTTCAGGTCGACATCGTTCGCTGAGGGATCGCCAGGCTTGCCCTTGGCGCGAGCTCCCCAGGCCTAGGGCTCGTCCCGAGTCCATGCCGCATTGAACGGACTACCCTGCGTCGCTGGGATCGAAGCGCAACCGCCTTCGACGGGAGGGACGGGGCATGCCGGACAAGTCACTGACCGAAGCCGCCTGGAAGGCGTTCGCAAAGCAGGGCAGCTACAAGGATGCCCCGCTTCTCAAGGCACTGGCCTCCCTCGACAAGGCCGGGAAGGCCGGAGGCGAGTCCGAGCTTGAGGCGCTGGACGAGGTCGAGAAGCAGGTTGATCTGCTGCGCAAGGCGCACAAGGGCGACAAGAAGCTGGACGACTACCTGTCCGACCTCGACAAGGCCCTGGCGCGCCAGCGCAAGCAGACGGAGCAGGATCTTGCCGCCAAGCGCAAGGCCGAGGCCCAGGCCGGCGAGGACGAGGAAGAGTCGCCCGCCCTGCTCACCACCAAGATGATCCCGCTGCTGCGCGAGGTCCGCAAAGGGGACCTGGTGCTGCAGGCCCTGATCGCCGTGGCCGGCAAGGAGACCGTGGTCCTGCTGTCGCGCAAGGCCATCTCCCCGGCCCGCGGCAAGCTGCTCAAGGAGCAGATGACGAATCCCGGCGGGCTCAAGTTCATCCGCGGTGAATGCACGCTGGAGAACAGCGCGCTGACTTTCATCGTCCAGGCGGCGGCCGGTGGCCTGGCGAAGCGCCTCAAGGCCGCACTGCTTGCACAGACCGAGCTGCGCCTCAAGGTTCGGGTCCGGGGCGAAGACCCGGACGATGTCGATGAGGACATGGAGGAGGGCGGGGCCGTTTCCGAATCGGACGAAGCACCGGATGCGCCCACCCCGGACGCGCCATCCCGGCCCGATGCGGTCGAGCGCACGCGCTACGAGCAACGCATGTCCGCGCTCGAGCCCTTGCTGATGGCCGCCCTGCGTGCGCAGCAGGGCGACACCGGCAAGCTGCGCGCGGTTGCCGAGTTCGCGCGTGGCAAGGCCCGGGCCGAGGCTTGGGGAGCTGCCTTGCAGTCACTGGATGCGCTCGAAGGCCTGCTGAAGGCAGCGACGTCCTCGGGGGGCAAGGCCTCCGACCCGGTCGAGGTCGAGCCGGAGGCCACGCCCAAGCGCAACGATGCGGCCACGGCCTTCGCCGCACGGCTGAGTGCCCTGATGGGGCGCATCAAGGCGGGCATCGAGGCGGGCGGGCCTCGGGCGTCCGAGCTCAAGCTCAAGCTCAGCGAGGCCGGTGCTCTCGGGCGGGCCCGCGATTTTCCGGCCGGCATGCTCGTGCTGGACACCCTCGAGGATCTGCTGGACGCGCCCGCCGTCGACTCGCCCCAGACCGTCGAGCAAGGCGTTGAGGACGTACCCGATGAGGCACCGCCCTCGCGTCCCAAGCTGAGCCTCGTCCAGCAGCGCAGCTTCATGCTCACCAAGTGGCGGGTCATCCCCGGACGCATTCGCGCGGATCTCGGTGCGCTGAGGGCGGTGCTGGTCGACACCGGCGCCGACAGCGATCCCACGGAACTCGTCGACCTGATCGCATCGCACCTCGAGGACCTCCTCGAGGAGATCCAGGACGCGATGGACGACGCGATCAATGCGGGTGACATGGCGGCCTTCAAGGGCCTGGCGGCGCGGGTGGCCGATGACGAGATCGTCGCCTTGCTCGTCGACAACCCAGCCATCGACGGCAAGGTCTGTCGTGACCGCATCCTCGCGGCCATGCGCGAGATCGAGAACGGCCTGGTGGGCTGATCTCCGCGGAAGGCGTTCTTCCGTTCCCTTCTCTCAGCAGCGAGGCCCTCGAGATGGCAGACAAAAAGCAACTCGAACTGTGGTGCGCCCAGGTCCGCGAGGCTCTGGGCAAGAAGCGCGCGAAGGCGGTCACCGACAGCCTGCCCAAGAGCATCATCAAGCTCTTGTCCGAGAAGCCACTGCCTTACGGCCACGACAAGTTGCTGGTCGAGTTCAAGTCCCTGATGGATCGCATCAAGCTGCTCCCGCAGGACCAGCGCGGTGATCTTGCCTTGAAGAACGAACTCGCCGAGCTCGAGAAGAAGATCAGCGTCAGCAGCGAGTGGTCCAAGGCGCGGCAGAAGGTGACGGCGCTGGGGTCGCCGGACCATCCCGCGGTGGCCAGACTGCTCGGTCGCCTTCAACTCGGACAGGACATCTTCCTCGACAAGGGGCATGTCGAGCAGGCCCGTCATTTCCTGGGGACGCTCAAGGATCAGATCAAGAACGCGCCCTCCGAGATCAAGAAGTCTCAGCAGGTCGAGAAGAGCGACTCGAAGGCGCAGGGTGCGGCCGAGCGGCTGCGCAGTGAGATGCAATCGCGCATCCGCTACCTCGAGGAATCCTGCGTCGGGCTGGGCGATTTGCTGCGCCAGTTGCAGAAGGCGGTCAAGGACACGGACCAGGCGGCGTCGCGCGGCCAGTGGGCGGAGGTGCTGCGCCAGCTGCAGCTCATCGATCTGCCTTCCCAGGAGGAATGCCGCCAGTTGAGCGAGGCGGCCATCGGCGACTCGGGCAAGCAGTCGATGCTGGCCCTCAAGGGGCGGGCTGAGCTGCAGGAGCTGGCGCGCTTGCTGGACCCGTCCGAGTTCGCCGAGCTGAGGCAGGGTTTCAATCGTGCCCTGGCGGCCTTCCTCGACGAGCCGAAGCTTGAACTGCGCATCAAGAACTTCGAGCCCGCCTTGAGAACGGCTGTCAAGGCGATGGAGAAGCTTCGACTGGCGGCCTTCCAGTCGAGCAAGGACTTGAACGAGAGTCGCATCCAGGCCCTGCGGCTCAAGCTCAAGCAGTTGCAGGACCTCGCGCCGCTCCTGGATGGGCCCACGCAGGGCTTCAAGGAACGCTTCGATCATCTGGAGAGCTGCCAGGTCGGTCGCCGCTTCGTCGAGGAGGCTGGCCTCAAGCTGCGGCAGCTGGAGCAGCAGATCGACACGCGCCTGGACCAGCTGTCCTCGGCCCAGAAGACCTGGGCATCCTGGGCCCTCAAGCTCGCACCGGTCCGGGAGGGTCTGTCCAAGCTGAACAGCAAGCTGGACGACTTCGGGCCCGAGCTTGCCGGGGCCTGCCGCGCATTGGCCTCGCAGGTCAATGAATCGGACCTGCTGCGCAATGTCGAGCAGAACCGGGACTGGCTCAGGCTCTGCGATCGTGCGCAGCAGGCCCTGACCGCATGGAGCGATCTGAAGCTGCAGATCGAACGCTGGGAGCAGCTTGCCAGCAAGCGCGAGGAGTCCCGGAAGGCCTTGGTCGAGCTGTTCCAGCAAATCGATCGGACCGTCGTCGAGGCCAAGAAGGCGGCGAATGACGCAGGCCTCGACGGGGATGGCCTGCAGGGCCAGTTGCAGACGCAACGGGTGCAGCTCTTCCAGCGTGTCATGGGGGAGCTCAAGGATGCCCTCAACCCGGAAGACCTGAAGCTTGACATCTGGCGCGAAGAGGTCCGTGCCTTGCTGGATCGCGTCCGCCTGGCGGGCTCCAAGGTCGGTCTGGAGGATCGCCAGGCCGAGCAGGCGATGGCCCGGGAGCGTGATGCCTTCGAGCAGGAGGCCGCCCGGGCGAACGGCCTGATCGATCAGCTCGAAAGGCTGGACCTGGATCAGGCCGCAGACTGCCGCAAGCGGCTCGCACAAGCCAGAAACCAGGGAAGCGAACCGGGCGGTGACGGCCCCTCGGCCGGCAGCTGGAAGGCAGCGGCCGGTGAGCTGGCGCTGCTGATTCGCGATCTTGACCTGAAGAAGAAGGCGCTCGAGGACGAAATCCTCAAGCGCCGCGTCACGCTCAACAACCGGGTCACCGATCTGCGCAAGCAGATTGAGGACACGCCGGCGCCCTTGAAGAAGAGCTTCCCGGATCTGATCTCGGGTCTCCAGTCCGAGCTGAACGACCTGGCCACCCTCGGCGGCGGCCAAAGCGCCCAGGCCTTCCAGCTGGCGATGGACGAGCTCGATCGGCTGGCCCAGCGCCTGGTGAAGCTCTTGCAGCAAGGCCCCTCCGCGCCGAAACCGCCCCTTCCGAGTGTCCAGGACCGTGTCAAGAACGGACTCAGCGAGGAAGAGGCCCAGGCGGCCTTCGACAAGGAGGAGGCGGAGCGCTGCAGCCAGGCCACTCTCGGAGACCTGGCCCACATGCTCGAGCAGCTCAAGACCCAGCTGGAGCAGGCCAAGCTCGCCCTGGGGAAGACCCAGCCTGCCGAGCGCAAGCGGCTCGAGGGTGTCCTGAAGACCCTGATCCAGTCCTCGCGTTCTGCCGATCCAGCCACCACCATGGCCGAGGCTCTGGTGCTCGGGCGCTCGATCGAGCAGCTGCTCGACAAGAAAAGCAAGATGGACGACTTGCTGGCCACGGACAAGGGCATCCCCAAGACCCTGGCCGAAGCGGATGACCTCCTGCTGCCGCTGGAGATGGCCGGCGAGTACGGCCCCTACCTCGCCTCGCTGCGCGAGCGGTACAAGCAGGCGCAGAAGGCGCTTGCCAAGGCGCTGGAGTACGGCTCGCTTGAACTGGTCCGGCTCAATGCGAATGCCCTTCTGCAGGAGCTGAAGGAAGTCAGCGCCAAACCCGAAGCACTCGCCCAAGGACAGCAGAACCTGGAGAAGGAGCGGCTGAGCACGGACAAGCTGGATGCCGAGTGGAAGGGCAGGTTCCCCAGCCGGCGGGCTTGGGAGGCCAAGGTCCTCGAGCCGGCGAAGGAAGCCGTCAGGCTCGCGGATGGCGACCGTGGCCTGCTCAAGGAGATCCGCAACCTCGTCGGACGCGCCGAGAAGCTCTACAAGGAGGGCGATGTGGCTGGCGCGCTGTCGGCCCTGCGCACGGCCGAGGCCCGAGTGGATCAGGTGGTGCAGGATCCGCTGGGCCCGGCCCTTGGTCGGCGCAGGGGCCTGGCGCGTGGTGCAGCCCAGTTCCAGGCCGATGCCGTCGAACTGCGCGGCCTGATCAAGGACCTTCCGTCTCGTGCGAAGGAGCGTCTGGCCGAGCTGGACGGCGAGGCCGAAGCGCGCCTGGGCAAGGCGATGGACCAGGCGGCCGAGCTCATTCGGCCCGAAGTCTTCCACGCCGTTGCGGCGCGCTTCGAGGCCTCCGATGCGCCCCCCGAGGAGCTCCGCGCCGTCCGGGAGGAGGCCATGGCCCTCGCCCGGCGCACGCGCGAGACGCTGAGCCAGCATCCCCTGATGGTCCAGTTGCTTGCCAACCCCATCAACCGCGGCGTGGCCGTGGTGATGCGGCGCCTTCTACAGCATGCCAATCGCTTCGAGGCCAATGTCAGCCGCGCGGTGAAGTGAGGTCCGACCCCATGCGTCAGCCGAGGAAGACACGATGAGTACCGATGCCGAATGGATCACCGGCCTGACCGGGATTGCGATCGATGAGCGGGGCGCGAAGCGGACCGGGGGGACCGGAGAGGAGTCTGAGGGGACGCCCGGCAAGGGCCCGTCGCCGCTCGACTTGGCGGAGGCCTTCGAAGCTCGCCAGCGCATGAAACAGATGCTGCTGCTTGAAGTGCGCGGACGGCTGGCCAAGGTCAAGGTCGAGTTCCAGGGCGCCATGCAGATCGAAGTGACGCTCAAGGAGAAGCGGTTCAAGCTCTTCGAGCAGAAGGCCAAGCTGCTGAACGTGGAGGCCACCCAGCTCGATGAAGCCGACTTCGAGGAGATCCTCTTCGAGCAGGCTGCCTTCGAGCCGGAGACCCTCAAGACGATCGACCGCGGCAAGAACGCGATCATCAACAACCATGAGTTGCTGAAGAACGCCAAGGGGCCCGACGGCAAGGAGCTGTTCCTGCCGCAGGAACTGGAACGCGAGTTCTGGACTCCGCTGATGCGCGAACGCATCCTGCCGGAGACCTTCATCGCGGATCAGTACTCGCTGACCCAGCGCATGATCAGCCAGACCAACGACCTGTACCTGACCGAGTCGCGCAAGCGCGAGGACGAAGGCACCGCCACCGAGTTGCCGTCCGAGCAGCGTCGCCTGCTTTCGATGGGCTCCGATGCCTTTGACATGGCGGGCGACCTGGCGAAGTCCTTCGGGGGGGATGTTGGAGAGAACGTCAGCCTGGCCTTGAAGGGGGTCTCCCAGGCCATCACCACCGGGGTGGATGTCTTCGATCAGCTCAATGCCGGCGAGTGGGCCGACCTGGCCTCCACCTGCACCTCGGTGCTGAAGGGCCTGGTGTCCTCCGCGCTCACGCTGGCAGACGTTCCGGAGACCACCGTCAGTGCCGTGGGCAACGCCCTGGACGCTGGCGGCAGCGCGGTCAAGGCCGGCATTCACTTCGCAAGCGGGCCCAAGGGCTTCGAAGCGGGCGTGCTCGCCCTGGCGGAGATGGTGGGCAGCGCCGTGTCGGCCGGGGCGAGCGAGGAGAAGAACAGCAGCAAGAAGAGCAGCCTGGAGGACCTCGCGCGCTACCTCCCAGGTGCCATCACCACGGCGGTCAAGGGCTCGAAGGCCGCGATTCACGCCCGGAACGGCGATCTTGACGCCGCGGCCAAGGCCATGAACGAAGCGTTCAAGGCGGGATTCGGCATGGTGCGAGCAAGCCAGCGCAAGGCCTTGGAAGACGAACTGGAGAACGATCCGGAAAAGGACGACAAGCTCGACGCGTTTGACACCAGCACCGAGGAACTCAACACCAAGCTTGATGCCACCCTCGGCACCTCTCTGGAAGAGGTGGCCCGCAAGGCCGAGGCCGCGCGCATGGGGAGCTATCGAGACCGCGCACGTGCCTGCGTGACGACCCTGGCCCAGCTTCTGGAAGGGGCTGTGGGGCAGGCGGGCCTGGGCAAGCCGCTTGCAACCGATGTCGGCCGACTGGTGATGGGCGGTGTGCAGCCCAGGGCGCTGGTCGAGGCGGTCTTCAGCAAGGAGTTCAAGCTGGAGGTCGCGGCCGATCTGCTCAGCAAGGCCGTCGACGAAGCCTGCGCGCCGCTGCATGCGGCTGCGCCCTCGGTGGAGCCCGTGGCCAAGGCCTCCGCCACCCGCGTGAAAGAGCTCGTCACGGGGCTCTCATCGGGTATGGACAAGATCCTGGACGACATCAAGAAGGCGCAGAAGGAGGGTGCCTCGCCCAGCTTCGCGCCGGCGATGGATCACTTCTTCGACGGCCTGGGTGCCGGCCTCGCGAGCGCCGTGGACGCGCCGGCCCTGGTCCAGGCCCTTCAGGCAGCGTTCAAGACGCCGGAGGACATTCAGAAGGCCCAGGATGGCGTGACCCGCAAGGCCATCGACCGGGCCAAGAACGAAGTCGATCTTGAGCTGCAGGCGTCCGAGGCCGGACTCAGCGGCCTCACGGCCACGGAGCAGGCTGGTGCCGATGCGTCCGCCATCGACGACCTGATCGCCAAGATCAACCGCGACCGGATGATCCTTAACATGGCCACCCAGCTCGTGTCCGGCGGGGCCCAGTTGCTTGAGAAGGTGGTGCCGGCCATGGCGGCCACCGCAGCGGGCGTGAAGATGGTCGCCCAGCTGATCGCCGCCGCCCAGCGCCTGCAGCAACTGCTGCGCTGGATGGACAACCGCGACGACTTCGAGGCGGCGCAGAGCGTGCTGTCCTCGGCCTCACGCAATTTCGTCCGCAACCAGCGGAACCAGCTCGCCGACCATTCGGTGGATGCAGCGCTTCAACTCGCCAAGATGATCGGCGAGGCTGCGTCCATGGGGGGGCCTGCAGCGGCGGCCGGTCTCGTGATCGCCAAGGTTTCGGATGCCGCCATCTCCATCAAGGAGAAGCTCAAGAAGCACTTCGACGAAAAGGAGCTGGTCGACGCCTGGAAGCTGTTCCGCAAGTCCCTGGCCAACCCGGGCAACCGGCGCCTGGCTCTTCAGGTGCGGGAGGTTCATCCGACGCTGGCCAAGTACACCATCGCCTGGGGCGCCCTGGTCGAGAAGGATCTGCTGGCCCGGAATGCCCTCAGGGCCTGCAATCTGAACGAGGCCTCGCTGAACCATCCGGACTCGGGCGTCGACAAGGTGGTCAGCTACCTCGAAACCTTCTACGAGGAAGACCAACAGCTCTATGCGAGTGGCGACTTCGCGATCCCGAACCTTCCGCAGCCCCTGGAACTGAGCCCGCGTTGCTGGGTGCAGATCAAGCGGGCCGCCAACCAGGCCGGCTTGTGGGACTCGATGGAATCGTCCAAGGTGGATGGACTGCTTGCGCAGATTGAGTTGCGCAAGCGCGAACTGCCGCCGCTTCAGCAGGCCGAGCAGGATCTGCGCAAGTTGAAGCCGGAAGACCCCAAGCGGGTTCAGCTTCAGACCCAGGTCGACAAGAAGGTGGAACTGGAGGAGGCTTTGGTTGCGAGCTACTCCGCGCTGGCGGATGGGCTGCTGGCCATCCAGGCGGGAGGCGCCAAGGCGGATCCCAAGAAGCTGGAGGAGTTTCGGCGCGTGGTGCTTCTGCTCCTGGTCCGCAAGGCCCGGGAAGCCGGCAGCGCGCTCGCAGTGGCCTCGACCCGCCTGGAGGAGGTGGACGCCTGAGGCACCATGCGGGCATGCCCCGCTTTCCCGCCCTCGGCCTCCTCCGCAGCTTCATCCTCGCCGGTGCCGCCGCCACCCTCGCGGTGACCGTGGCGCTGGCCTGGCTGATTTCCGGTTTTCTCGAGCGGCAGCTGCTGCAGCGTGACGGCCTGACCAGCGCGGACATGCTGCAGAGCGTGATCGACACCCAGGGCGTGGCGCCCTGGTTCCGGGGCGAGGCCGGCGTGCCGGCGGCCGAGGTGCTGGAGTTCCTTGCCCACCTCAGCGCGCTGCCGGACGTGCTGCGCATCAATGTCTACCGGCTGGACAAGCAGGTGCTGTGGTCGAGCCGGCGGGAGATGATCGGTCGCCGCTTCGGGCCGAACGAGGAGTTGGACGAGGCCTTGCGCGGCGACGTGGTCGTGCACCGGGACACCGACGGTCCGGATGCCCAGCTCAAGAGCGAGCATCTGCTGATGAATGCCCGCCCCGACGAGTTCATCGAGAACTACCTGCCCGTCCGGACCGCGGACGGCCGGTCGGTGATCGGCGTGATCGAGCTCTATCGCCGCCCGGTGGCTTTGGTGGCGGCGCTCGACGGCGGTCGGCGTCTGGTGGCGCTCTCGGCGGCCGGCGGCGGCCTCTTCATCTTTCTCTGCCTGGTCTGGTTCGTTCGGCGGGCCGATGCGGCGCTGCGGCTGCAGCAGCACAAGTTGGTGGAGTCCGAGACCCTGGTGCGCATTGGCGAGCTTTCCGGCGCGGTGGCGCACAGCATCCGCAACCCCTTGGGCTCGATCCGCAGCAGCGCCGAACTGCACCGGGAGCTGGGCGATGCCCCCGAGGCCTTGACCACGGAGCTGATCCAGCATGTGGATCGCATCGAGACCCTGGTGCGCACCCTGCTGGGCTATGCCCAGCAGCGCGGCGCGCGGCTGACCGGCGCGGACCTGGGCCGGGTGCTGCGCGAGGTGACGCCGCGCATCGAAGCGGCAGCCCGCAGCCAGGGCAAGCCCTTCCTGCTGACCCTGCCGCCAGGGCCGCATCCGGTGGAGGCCGACCCCGAGCTGCTCGCCCAGCTGCTCGACAGCCTGCTGAGCAATGCCCTGGAGGCCACCGCGGCGGGCCAGGCCATCCGTCTGGATCTGCAGGCCCAGGCCCGGGCCTACGTGGTGGCGGTGGAGGACGAGGGCCCGGGCGTGCCCGCCGCGCAACTCGGCGCCATCTTCGAACCCTTCTTCACCACCAAGCCGCGGGGCCTGGGCATGGGGCTTGCGCTGGCCCGCCGTGCAGCGGAGCGGCTGGGCGGTCGCCTGCATGCCGAGGCCGCACCCGGTCGCGGTTTGCGCATGGTGCTGAGCCTGCCGCGCAGCCCGGTCGATGCTTCAGCCCGTTCCGCCTGATCGGCCTGTCATGCCTGCTGTTCCGACCCCTCCCTTCGCGGCCACCGGCCGGGCTGTCCTTGTCATCGACGACGAGGTCACCCTGGCCCGCAACCTCTGCGTCTACCTCGACCGGCTCGGCTACGTGGCCGAGACGGCCGGCTCTGCCGAGGAGGGCCTGGCGCGAGCGGTCGAGCTGCGCCCCGACATCGTGTTGCTCGACCACAACCTGCCGGGGCAGAGCGGCCTGGCCGTGCTGCCCCGGCTGCGCGAGCAGGAGCCGGCCGCACGCATCGTGCTGATGACCGGTCACGGCAGCCTGGAGCTTGCCGTGCAGGCCATGAAGGCGGGCGCGGTCGACTACCTCAGCAAGCCGCTGGTGCTCGGCGAGCTCAAGCTGCTGCTCGAGCGCCTGTCCAGCCAGCAGCGCTTGGAGACCGCGGTGGGCTACTACGCGCAGCGCGAGGCGCAGTCCAGCGGCCTGGATCAGCTGCGGGGCGATTCGCCCCCGATGCGCGCGCTGCGCGAGCGCATCGAGCGGCTGCTGGCCTCCGAGCGCCAGCTCGGCGATGCCGAGGCCCCGGCCGTGCTGATCCAGGGCGAGACCGGCACGGGCAAGGAGCTGGTGGCCCGGGCGCTGCACTACGGCGGCCCGCGTGCCGCCCAGCCCTTCGTCGAGTTGAACTGCGGGGCCCTGCCGCCGCAGCTGGTCGAGGCCGAGCTCTTCGGCCACGAGCGCGGCGCCTTCACCGACGCCCGCGAGCGCAAGGCCGGTCTGGTGGAGACGGCCGAGGGGGGCAGTCTCTTCCTCGACGAGATCGGCGAGGCCGACCTGAGCGTGCAGGTCAAGCTGCTGAAGCTGCTGGAGGACCGTCGCTTCCGGCGACTCGGGGGCCTGCGTGACCAGAGCGTGAACCTGCGCATCCTCAGCGCAACCCACCAGCCGCTGGACACGATGGTGCAGCAGCAGCGCTTCCGCGCCGATCTGTACTACCGCCTGCGCATCGTCGAGCTGGCCGTGCCGCCCTTGCGCGAGCGCGGCGATGACATCCTGGCCCTGGCCGAGCACTTCATTGCGCTGCACGCCCGGCGCTACCGCCGCCCGCCTCCCAGCCTGAGCCCCGCCGCCGAGGCCGCGCTGCGCCGCCACCGCTGGCCCGGCAATGTGCGTGAGCTGCGCAATGGCATGGAGCAGGCGGTGCTGCTGGCCGGTGGCACGCAGCTCGATGTGGAGGCCCTTGGCTTTCTCGGCCCCACGCTGGTCGGCCCCGCGGAGGCGCCGTCGCCTGGGTCCGAAGCCGAAAGGCCTGCCGTCTCCGGCTTGCTCCCGCCCGATGCGGACCTGAACCTGGAGCGCATGGAACGCCGCCACATCGAGACGGCCCTGGCCCGCAGCGGGGACAACGTCACCCAGGCCGCTCGACTGCTGGGGGTCAGCCGCGACACGCTGCGCTACCGACTGGAGCGCCTCGGGCGCGCCTGAGCCCGCATTCAGGCGTCAACGTATTGACAGCTTTCTTGCCGCGCTTCTAGGCTCGGGACCCCATGGTTTCCGGTCCTCAGGAGCGCCCAGCGTGATCCCGAATCTGTTCCGTCGCGGGGCCAGCGTGCTGGCCCTCCTGGCGCTTGGCCTGTCACAGGCCCGCGCCCAGTCCTTCGACATCGTCGGCCTTCGGCTCGGCATGAGCGAGGCCGAGGCCCTGCAGGCCATCCAGGCCTACCGTCCCGACCTGAAGATCTCCCGGGTCCAGAGTGCCTTCAGTTACAGCGACGGCGTCCAGTCCTTCCAGACGCAGCCTTTCCTGTCGCGCCTCCTGGTCGCCGGCCACCCCCGGCCCACCCTGGCCGTCTATTTCACGCCGCCACCGAAGGGCGGGCGGGTGTGGGCGATCGAGCGTGACGAGCCGATCACCGGCGATCCGCCCAACTTCGCGCAGTACACCGCGGCCCTGAAGGACAAATACGGCACGCCGACCGCCGGGCGCGATGGCGTGCTGGCCTGGGATTTCCCGGCGGGCCGCCCGAACTGCATCCCGCGGCCGCCCGACCGTCCCGGTTTCCCGGCGTTCAAGCCGAGCGGCACCGACGATCTCGGCTTCCTGCTCCGGCTCTGGCAGCAGAAGAAAGTGGCCCCGGCGGACCTCAGCCAGTGCGCCTCGCGTCTGCATTACGTGCTGAGCACCAGCAACGGCGAAGTCATCAGCCGCTACTACGCCCTGCTGGTCGATGTGCCCGCCTATGCCGCTGCCTACGAGGCTGCAAACCGTGAGGTCGAGGCCCAGGAAGCCGCCGCCCGCAAGCGCCGCGAAGGCAAGGCGCAGACGCCCAGGCTCTGACACGGACGGCCGGGCCACCGGCCCCGCCGAGCCTGGGGCCTGTGACCCGGTGCGCCGGGGCCGATCCCCCAGCCCCTGAGGCAGATGCCCCGGGTCCGGGCTGGCATTCCGGCTCAGTCGTCGCGCTTGATGCGGACCGCGCGGTAGCGTGTCACGCCGTCCTCCACGCCGTCCGCCGCAGCCCGCACATCCACCTGCTGACCGCTGAGCGTGGCGGGACTCAAGCCATCCTCGAAGCGGGTGCGGCTGTCGTAGACCACCCGCTGGCCACGCACGATGAAGCGGCCATTCACGGCATCGCCCGTGACGGCGCTGGCCAGGCCGGCGAACTCGAAGCGGGCGTCGTCGTCGTCGTTGCTGCTGTCGTTGTCGTCGGCGTTGTCATCCTGGGTCTCGATCTCGACCTTGCGGGCTTCCAGCACGCCCCCGATCACGCGGCCCTCCACCTCGACCCGCGCGCCGAGCCTCACCCCCGCGCTGCCGTCCTCGAAGACGGTGCTGGCATCGGTCCGGATCGGGTAGCCGTTGACCTCGAAGGCGGCCAGGCTGTCGAAGCGGGTGATGAACCCCTCGATCTCGGCCCGCGGCAGCGTGGCCGTGCCGAAGCCGGTGGATTTCACGCTCACCTGCAAGGCGCGGTAGCGGCCGTCGACGGGCGTCTTGGCCAGCCGCAGGCTCACCCGCACGCCCTCAGCGAGCGTGCCGCTGACCACGGTGCCTGCATCGCTTGCCACCGGCAGGCCGGCGACGCGGAAACGTCGGTTGCTGCCGCTACCGCTCAGCTCGCTGAGCAGGCCGCGCAGGCGGAAGTCGCCGGTGTAGCTGGCGGCGCGGTCGGCCAGGCGCACGAGCCGGGTGGCGACGATCGCATCGCCCTCGTCGGGCAGACCGTAGACGGCCACGATCTCGCCGGCGGCCAAGTCAGCGATCCCGGCCAGGCCGGCCAGGACGGTGCTGCGCTTGAGCTTCACGCTGCGCCCCAGCACGCTCAGGCTGGCGCCGGCCACGTCGACGCTGTCGACCGGGCCCAGCACCTCCGCGCGGAAGACCAGGCGGTCGGCCGTGCCGCTCAGGCCGTCGGCCGCCACCCGGCCCTCGACGTCCACGATCACGCCCAGCTGCAGCGGATCCTCGCCGGCACGGCTGACGAGCTGCCCGTCGTCGTCGCGCAGTTCGGCCGCCCGGTCGTCGTAGCGGATCTTGTTGACGATGATCGAGCCGAAGCCGCTGATCGGCCCGCTGGCGAAGCCGGTGCCGCCGCTGCCTGGTGCGCCGGCCGAGCCGCCCCCGCCGCCACAAGCCGACAGCAGGATGCCGAGCGCACTGCCCAGCATCTGCTGAAGCAGGAGTCGGCGGGCGCGCCACGGCGCCGAAGGGGTCGAGGGCATGTCATCACTCCTGACCCGGCCGGCGTGCGGGCCGGGCAGGTCGTGCCGCGGGGGCGGCGGGTTCGGGATCGGCCGCCTCGGGCGCCTGAGGCGGCCGTGCGGTGCTGTAGCTGAAGAGGCCCAGACGCAAGCGCTGGTCCATGGCACGGCCCAGCGCGCGGTCCTCGGCCTCCAGGGCCTCGAGCCGCGGAATCGCTTCGGCCAGCAGGCGGCGCCAGTGCGCGCGGATCAGCGGCCGCATGGCTTCGACCGCGGCGACGGACAGTGCGTCCTGGTAGATGGCTTGCTCGACATGGGCCGGCTCGCGGCCGCCGACGTTCTCGACCGCCGCCTGCAGGTGGTCGCCGACGTTCTCGCCCAGGAAGCCCAGCATGCGGATCTGGTCCTCGCGGGGCACGAAGGCCTCCTGCGCGAGTTCGACGGTCTCGTCGGATCTCACCCGCGCAGCACCCAGCCGCAGCAGTTCCTCCAGCAGGCTGCGCGGGTGCACGTCACGGGTGATGGCCTGGGCCAGCGCCTCGAAGCTCGGTGCAGGCCCCTGACGGGGCAGGGGCAGGGGCTGGCCCGTGGCGTCGCGCAGCGCCGGGTCGGCCAGCCAGCGGGTGACCAGCTCGGACACCGGTGAGCGGGCCGGCCGCGACGGCGTGCTTGCGTCACGCGCCTGGATCAGACGGCCCACCTCGCGTCGGTTCAGACCGGTCGTTGCACTGACCCGGCTGACCGCACGCTGGGGCGCAATGTCGGGGTGGGCGGCCAGGGCCGCCTCGACGAAGGCCTCGCGCAGGCCTTCCTCCACCACGCCGTAGGGAAGGCCTCGGGCCACGGCCAGGCCGGCCAGGGGCCGCAGCAGCGCCTGGACGGCCGCGAGCAGGGCCGCCAGGTCGGGCCGGGCGTCGTCGTCGGTGGGCAGAGAACCGTCCATGCCGACAGTCTAAATGGGCTTGATGCACATCTCGGACCTGCTGTCCAGTGGACGGTCTCGGGCTCGGGTGATCGATCCCAGACTTGCAAATGTGCAAAACGCACATTAATCTGAGGGCGTTCCCAGCCAAGCCGGACTGTCCGGCCCGTCCCGCGGCCCGGTCCCGCGCCTCCCATTCCTGCAGGAGTCCCCATGCCCCAAGCATCTGTTTCCCTCCGTCCGGCGAGCGCACGCTGCGCCTTCGCCCTCTCGACGCTCAGCTTGGCCGTGCTGCTCGGCGCATGCGGGGGCGGTGGGGGCGGTGATCCGGCGGCCAGCACGCAGGGCTTCAGCAGCGGGCCGATCAGCGGCTTCGGGTCGATCATCGTCAACGGCATCCGCTACGAGGATGGCAGTGCGAGCGTGATCGACGACGAGGGCGACAGCGTCAGCCGCAGCAGCGATGACCCGCTTCAGCTCGGCGTGGTCGTCGAGGTCGTCGGCCGGGTGAACGATGACGGCATCAGCGGCACCGCCAGCCGCTTTGAAGTCCGCAGCGGCCTGAAGGGCCCGGTCGAGGCCAAGAACAGCCTGACCGACACCCTCACCGTGCTGGGCACGCCGGTGCGCGTGACGGCCACCACGATCTACCAGGGCGTGAGCGGCTTCGCGGGCCTGGTCGCAGGCAGCGATGGCCAAGTCGTCGAAGTGCATGGCCTGCCGGGTGCCGACGGCACGCTGGTGGCCACCCGGATCGAGCTGGAGTCCCCCAGCGTCTCGGCCTACGGCGGCGACTACCGGGTCCGTGGCAGCCTGAGCGGGCTGGCCGGCACGGCGCCGTCGCAGACCTTCCGGGTCGGTGCGGTCGACGTGAGGACCGATGCGCTCACCCGTCTCAACGGAAGCCTGGTCGAGGGCGCCTTGGTGAGCGTGCGTCTGGCCAAGACGCCTGTCGCCGGCGTCTACACCGCCTCCCGCGTCCAGTTGAAGACGCGCGGCTTTGCACGCGACGACCGCTACGACCGGGCCGAGATCGAGGGCCTGGTCACCGCCTTCACCTCCATCAACAGCTTCGAGGTGAACGGCTATCCCGTCACCACCTCGGACACCACGGTCTTCGAGGACGGCCGAAGCGGCGTCGTGCTCGGTGCCCGGGTCGACGTCGACGGCACCGTGGTCAACGGCGTGCTGCAGGCCCGCAAGGTCGAGCTCGACCGCTTCGACAGCGGCGAGTCCGGCGACGACCGGGACGGTGACGACCGGGACGACGCGCCCTTCGAGTTCAAGGGCGTGGCCAGTGCCGTCAGCGGCACCGCCAGCGCTGGAACCTTCGTGGTCCGCGGACAGTCCATCGACTACGACAGCCGCACCGTCTTCCGCGACGGCCTGAGTGCCGCCAGCTTCAGCGGGGTGAATGTCGAGGTCGATGCGGTCAGCGACAGCAGCAGTGGCGCCGGCACGCGCTTCCTGGCCGTCCGCATCGAGCGCAAGAACTGAGCTTCGGGCTCGGCCTGCCACCGCGGGCCGGGCTCGTCCGCATCCTCAAGGAGTCTTCCAGTGAATGCTTCCCACACTTTCGGCAGCCCGTCGATCCGCAGCTTGTTGTGCGCGCTGGCGGCGGTCACCGGCCTCGGCGGCTGCGCCTCCATGTCCGACCGCGACCGCAACACCGCTGTCGGGGCGGCCGTGGGGGCTGCGGCCGGCTCGGTGCTGACCGGCGGCAGCACCGCGGGCACGCTCGGCGGCGCGGTGATCGGCGGGGTCATCGGCAACAAGAGCGGCGACAAGGCCGACGGGGGCCGCGACGAGCGCAAGCGCTCCGGGTCCCGCAGCCGAGATGGCCGGCGCGACAAGGACCGCGATGACGACTGAGACCGGGCGTGCTGCCCGGCGTGTTCAGCCGCGCAGGGCCTGAGCCCAGCGCGCCGCGGTCGCCCGCAGCCGTTCGCCCAGCGTCGGCGGCGCAGAGGGCGCAGCCGGGGCCGCTTCATGCGCAGGCGCTGCGGCCGGGTCGGGCGGCAGGCCAAGACGCTGGCGGAACTCGGCTTCATCGATCGGGCGATTGCGGTTCTCCACAAAGCCCAGGCTGCGCCAGCCGGGGCGGCGCTCGGTCAGCTCGCGGGCCGACTGCTCGACGTAGAAGTCGCTCTCCGCCGCGATGATCTCGAAGCGCTCACCACAGGGGTGAAAGAAGATCGGCTGGGCCTCCTCGGGCACACAGATCACCTGCACCGCGATGCGCGACCTCTGGCTGCGGTTTGCCGGGGAGCCATGGATCACGCTGTCGTCAAAGACGTGTCCGTGGCCGGCACGGGCCGGCAGCGGCTTCATGTAGCGGGCGATCTGCGGTCGGAAACTATCGAAGTAAGACCGCACTGCGGGGCCCTCGACATGCGGCAGCAGCTTGTGGCTGCGTGGAACCACGTGCAGGGTGCCGTTCTCTTCATCGGCGTCGACCAGCGCACACCAGATCGTCACCGAAGTCTGGTCCAGCGGCAGCACCGGCCAGTTCTGATGCGAAGGGAAGCTGCCATCGCCGGGCTGCTTGACATGGAAGTTGCTCGCGACAACACGGTGCCGATCCAGCAAGCGGTCGATCGCCGGCTGGAAATGTCGGACCAACATGGCGTGGGTGGCACGGCGGTAGTCGACATCGCGATCCAGCAGCGTGACGTGGTGGTTGAGCAGCCCGTCCCGGGCGGTCGGTGCAAAGCCGTCGGCTGGACGCAGGCTCTGCAGGTCGGCCAGCAGAGCAGCGACGGCCTCGGCGTCCAGGACGGGAACGGCCACCGACCCCTCGGCAACGAGCTCGGCCTGCAGGACGGGGTCACGGAGGGATGCGCGCATCAGGGCCTCGTTGGCGGTACAAGAAGGGATCGGGAGGAGCCGCATCGGACAGCTCCTCCTTACGGGGGAGTATCTGCCAGCCCTCGCTTTCAGGGCCGCTGGGCTTCCCTGGACCGCAGGGGCCGTCCATCCCAGGCCATCAGGCGACTCCCGGTGCCGAGGGGCCTGCTGCTGCCAGCCCGGAAGAAGATGTGCTATAGTGTTAGCTTCAGTCGCGGGGTGGAGCAGTCTGGTAGCTCGTTGGGCTCATAACCCAAAGGTCGCAGGTTCAAATCCTGCCCCCGCAACCAAATTTTCCTTGGCCGCCAAGGATCCCGACAAAGCCCGCAATTGCGGGCTTTGTCGTTTCCGGAGCCTTCCCGTCGATCCGCGGGCCTGTGCAGGATGCGGGGCCCGCCGACTCAAGGTACGCTCCGCCCGTCTCGGGTTGCGGCCGGGCAGATCGCTCGGCAGCTTCGACCCCAGCGGTCGCTTGTCCGCGACAGAAGACGAACAGGCGGGCGGCCTGCCAGCTCCGGACCGGGAGCTGCTCTAGCTCCTTTCCGCCGTCATCACGACAAGCGGCGTCCGCGCACGACGGCGACCGCCATGGAGACACCACGTGGGCGATCTGCTGTCCCTGCTGCGCTTCAACGCCGGTTCGGGCCACATCTGGCTGGACGAGCAGCGCATGCTGCTGCTGCACACCCGGGCTTTGGCCGAACTGCGCAAGGAGCTGCTGGACTCGCTGGGCGTGCAGCGCGCCCGCGGTCTCCTGGTGCGCATGGGCTTCGCGTCCGGCCAGCGGGACGGCGAACTGGCGCTCAAGGAAATGCGTGCCGGCCTGCCCATCGAGCAGGCCTTCATGCTCGGTCCGCAGCTGCACACCATTGAAGGCGCGGTGCTGGTCGAGAAGGTCCACATGGAGCTGGACCTCAAGCGCAAGCACTTCTTCGGCGAGTTTCTCTGGACCAATGCCTGGGAGTGCGATGCCCACGTCGCCGACTTCGGCTACGGCGACGACCCGCAGTGCTGGCAGCAGATCGGCTACGCCTCGGGCTACACGAGCGCCTTCCTCGGCCGTCTGGTCGTCTTCAAGGAGACCGAGTGCCGCAGCATGGGCGACAGCCGCTGCCGCATCATCGGTCAGGCCGCGGAGGACTGGAACGACGCCGAGTACGTCGAGTACTTCCAGCCGCAGCGCATCGGCGAGAAGCTGATCGACTTCAACATCGGCCTGGAGCACCTGCGCGCCGTGCAGCCGCGGCGCAGCTACGACCACACCCTGGTCGGCGTGTCGCCGGGTTTCCGCCAGGCCTTCGACCTGCTGAAGCGCGCCGCCGGCAGTGCGATCACCGTGCTGCTGCTCGGCGAGACCGGGGTCGGCAAGGAAGTCTTCGCGCGCTGGCTGCACGAACAGGGGCCGCGCTCGGGCGGGCCCTTCATCGCGGTGAACTGCGCCGCCATTCCGGCCGAGCTGATCGAGGCCGAGCTCTTCGGCGTGGAGAAGGGGGCCTACACCGGCGCGCACAGCGCGCGGGCCGGACGCTTCGAGCGGGCGCATCACGGCACCCTCTTTCTGGACGAGGCTGGCGACCTGCCCGCGGCCACACAGGTCAAGCTGCTGCGGGTGCTGCAGACGGGCGAGATCGAACGGCTGGGCGGCGAGTCCCCGCTCAAGGTGGATGTGCGTATCGTCGCCGCGACCAACGTCAACCTGCAGCAGGCCATGGACGAGGGCCGCTTCCGCCGCGACCTCTTCTACCGCCTCAACACCTTCCCCATCACCATCCCGCCGCTGCGCGAACGCCAGGCCGACATCGCGCCGCTGGTGCAGCGCTTCATCGAGAAGTTCAGCGCCCTCTACGGCAAGAAGCTGCGCGGCCTGACCGACCGCGCCATGCGCGATGTGCTGGGCCACCCCTGGCCCGGCAACATCCGCGAGCTGGAGAACGTCATCGAGCGCGCCGTGCTGCTGGCGCCCGAGGGCGGGGCCATCGAGGTCTCGCACCTCTGGGGCTGCGGCGGCGGCCAGGTGCCGCAGGCCGAGAAGCAGATCGACGCCCGCGGCCAGCTGGGCAAGGACGGCGCGGGCGATCCCCTGGACCAGCTCTGCGAGCAGGTGCTGGCGCGCGAGGTGGACCTGGGCGCGCTGGAGCAGCGCCTGATGCAGACCGCGATGCAGCGCGCCAAGGGCAACCTCTCGCAGGCCGCGCGCCTGCTGGGCATCACCCGGCCGCAGCTGGCCTACCGCCTCAAGAAGGAAGGCCTGCCGGCCGGCTGAGCGCCGGCGGCGGTCGGCCCGGCCCCGCTGCGGGCCGCCTGCGCGGGCGCCTTCGGGCGCCCGCGGCGCTTCACCATTTCATCAAGCTGCGGCGCAGCATGTGCTCGGCTCGTTATCCGGGACTTCCCGGGTTGGGCGGCTTGCCGCCGGGCGGCGGACCACAAATCAAGCACTTAGCCGCACTGGCACGGCCGTTGCGCTAAAGAGGCTCTGCGGCCCGCCCCCCGGCCGCCGCTTGATGGATTGAACAAGTGAACGCCGCCCTCCCGCCCGAACGCTCCGCCTCGGCCGCCGCCCTGACCGGCCAGCGCTGCTATGTGCGCGTCACCGGCACGCGCGACAGCCGCTTCGTCGAGTTCGAGTTCGCCATCGGCGACCCCGAGCTGGCCGTGGAGCTGGTGCTGGACTTCGAGCAGTTCCGCCAGTTCTGCGCGACCCACGAGGTCACCCATCTGACGGCCGAGGAGGGCGCCCGCCTGGACTGGGAGCGCATGAAGTGGCGCTACGGCCAGCCCGGCCTGGACCACTGAGCGCCAGCGGGCGCGGCTTCAACGAGAACGAGCACCGAGGAGACACGACCGTGCATGTCGAGATCAGGACCACCGACGTCCAGCCCATCCGCCAGACCTTCTCGCACATCGCCCGCCGGCTGGGCGAGGGCAAGCCGGCCTCGCGCTACCAGGAGGCCACCCTGGACATGCAGCCGACGGCCAACTTCCACTACCTGCCGCTGTGGGAGCCCGAGCGCCAGATCTACGACCCCCGCCGCACGGCCCTGGTGATGGCCGACTGGTATGCCTTCAAGGACCCGCGCCACTACTACTACGGCGTCTACACCATGGCGCGGGCCAAGCAGCAGGAGGGGGTCGACAAGCAGTTCGAGTTTGCGGAGAAGCGCCGGCTCTTCGACCCGCTCGACGAGTCCACCCGCGAACTGCTCGTCCAGGTGCTGGTGCCCCTGCGCCATGTCGAGTGGGGTGCGAACATGAACAACACCTACTGCTGCGCCTATGGCTATGGCACCGCCCTGACCCAGGCCTGCACCTATGCGGCCATGGACCGTCTCGGCATCGCGCAGATGCTGTCGCGCATCGGCCTGCTGCTCGACGGCAACCAGGGCAGCGCGCTCGACCAGGGCAAGGCCGCCTGGCTGGAGCATCCGGCCTGGCAGCCGCTGCGCCGGCAGGTCGAGAAGCTCTTCGTCACCCGGGACTGGTTCGAGCTCTTCCTCGCGCAGAACCTGGTGATGGATGGCCTGATGTATCCGCTGGTCTACCGCCAGATCGTCGAGGCGCTCAGCCCGCGCAGCGGCCATGCCCTGGCCCTGCTGACCGAGTTCATGAGCGACTGGTCGGCCGAGCAGCAGCGCTGGGTCGATGCGACGGTCAAGACGGCCGCCGAAGAGTCGCCAGCCAACCGTGCGCTGCTAGCGGGCTGGATCACCGCCTGGCGCGAACGCTTGTTCGACGCCCTGAAGCCACTGGCCGACCTGGCCCTGGGTGCTGCCGGCCCGGCGGCTCTCGCCAGCGCCCGCGCCGAGTTCGACACCCGCATCGCCCGCCTGGGCTGCGCCGCCTGAGCGCCTCGAGGAGACCCCGCATGACCATCGCCCCCGCCGCCGCCTCGCGCGCGCCCGTCTTCATCTCCTTGCTGGCCAACGAGGCCTCGCGGGCCATCGTCGAGGCCATCGTCGCCGACAACCCCGAGGCCACCGTCGCCGAGTTCCCGGCCATGGTCAAGATCGACGCGCCGGGCCAGCTGGTGATCCGCCGCGAGAGCGTCGAGGCCCAGCTGGGCCGCAGCTGGGATGTGCAGGAGCTGCATCTGAGTCTGATTTCCCTCGGCGGCAACATCGAAGAGACCGACGAGGACTTCACCCTGAGCTGGGGCGCGCGTTGAGCCGCCGCCGCCCGTCCTGACGAACCGGAGCCCCGCATGAGCCTCACCCCCCCCTCGGCCAGCAAGCCCACCACCAAGCGACTGGGCCTCAAGGAACGCTACGCGATGATGACCCGTGGCCTCGGCTGGGAGACCAGCTACGAGTCCATGGACGAGGTCTTCCCGCAGGACCGCTTCGAGGGCATCAAGATCCACGACTGGGACCGGTGGGAGGACCCCTTCCGCCTCACGATGGATGCCTACTGGAAATTCCAGGGCGAGAAGGAGAAGAAGCTCTACGCGATCATCGATGCCTTCCAGCAGAACCAGGGCCAGTTCAACATCAGCGACCCGCGCTACCTGAACACCCTCAAGCTCTTCCTCACGGCGGTCAGCCCGCTGGAGTACGCCGCCCACCGCGGCTATGCCATGTGCGGTCGCAACTTCCGGGGCGTCGGCGCCCGCGTTGCCGCGCAGATGCAGTCCATCGACGAGCTGCGCCACTGCCAGACGCAGTTCCACACGATCAGCCACTTCAACAAGTACTTCCACGGCCTGCACGATCCGCAGCACATGTACGACCGCGTCTGGTACCTGTCGGTGCCGAAGTCCTACTTCGAGGACGCGATGAGCGCGGGGCCCTTCGAGTTCATCACCGCGATCAGCTTCAGCTTCGAGTACGTGCTGACCAACCTGCTGTTCATGCCCTTCATGAGCGGCGCCGCCTACAACGGCGACATGGCCACCGTCACCTTCGGCTTCTCCGCGCAGAGCGACGAGTCGCGTCACATGACGCTGGGCCTGGAGGTGGTGAAGTTCATGCTGGAGCAGGATCCGGCCAATGTGCCCATCGTCCAGCAATGGATCGACAAGTGGTTCTGGCGCGGCTACCGCCTGCTGACCATCGTCGCGATGATGATGGACTACATGCTGCCCAAGCGCGTGATGAGCTGGAGCGAAGCCTGGGCCATGTATTTCGAGAAGAACGGCGGCGCGCTCTTCGAGGACCTCTCGCGCTACGGCATCCGCATGCCCAAGTACCACGAGGTCGCGAGCAAGGAGAAGGACCGTATCAGCCACGAGGCCTGGGCCGCCTTCTGCAACTACGGCCATGCGGCCGACTTCCTGACCTGGGTGCCGCGTGCGGAGGAGATGGACTGGCTGTCGGCCAAATACCCCGCCACCTTCGACCGGCTCTACCGCCCGCGTTTCGAGTGGATGGCCGAGCAGCAGCGCAGGACCGGCGCCATGTGGCGCAACAACACGCTGCCCATGCTGTGCCAGACCTGCCAGGTCCCGATGCTCTTCACCGAGCCTGACGATCCGACCAAGATCTGCTACCGCGAAACCAGCTACCACGGCATGAAGATGCACTTCTGCTCCGACGGCTGCAAGGACATCTTCGAGAACGAGCCCGAGAAGTACGCCCAGGCCTGGCTGCCGGTGCACCAGATCTACCAGGGTCACTGCTTCCCGGCCGATGCCGATCCGAGCGCGCCGGACTTCAACCCGCTCGCCGAGGTGCTGCGCTACTACCACCTGAACCCCGGGGCCGACGGGGGCGACTTCGACCGTTCGCCCGACCACGCCAACTGGCTGCGCTGGACCGGTCAGGCCCCCGCCGAGCCCGCGCCGCCCGCCGCCGCAGCCGCCTGAGCTGAACCCTGCCGAACCGCTGTGCCACCGACCCCTCCGGGCCGGTGGCTAGCGGAGCCCTGCGCCCTTCCTCCTGGACACGACCCATGCCCGTCGTTGCATTGAAGCCCGGCTACACCGGCCCGGTGGCCGACACCGAAGACAAGTTCCACGGCAAGCGCCTGCTCTACATCGGCTGGGATGACCACCTGCTGTTCTGTTCCCCGGTCTGCCTGCCGCTGCCGCCGGACATGCCCTTCGGCGCGCTGGTCGGGCAGGTGCTGCCCGGCATCTATGGCAGCCACCCGGACTTCGCCCGCATCGACTGGTCCAGCGTGAGCTGGCTGGACTCGGGCCAGCCCTTCAAGCCGGATCCGGCCAAGACCCTGGCCGAGAACGGCCTGGTCCACAAGTCCGTGATCCGTTTCCGCACCCCTGGCCTGCGCGGCCTGGCGGGCAGCAGCAGCTGAGGACCGGAGGCCTCCGATGAGCCAGACCCTCACCATCGAACCCCTGGGCCAGGCCGTGTCGCTGCGGCCCGACCAGACCGTGCTTGACGCCTGCCTGCGTGCCGGCGTCTGGCTGCCGCATGCCTGCGGCCACGGCGTCTGCGGCACCTGCAAGGTCCAGGTGCTGGACGGCGAGGTCGAGCATGGCGACGCGTCCAACTTCGCGCTGATGGACTTCGAGCGCGACGAGGGCAAGATCCTCGCCTGCTGCGCCACCGCCGTCGGCGACCTCACCATCGAGGCCGAGATCGACGAGGACCCGGATGCCGCCTTCCTGCCCCTGGAGGACCACACGGCCGAGCTGGTCGAGGCGCGCATGCTGACCCCGACCATCCGCGGCCTGTGGCTGCGCACCGAGCGGCCGCTGGCCTTCCAGGCCGGCCAGTACCTGATGCTGAAGGTGCCGGGGGTCGAGGGCGAGCGGGCCTTCTCCATCGCCAGCCGGCCGGGCGAGGAGCTCGTCGAACTGCACATCCGCCGCGTGCCCGAGGGCCGGGCCACCGGCTGGCTGCACGAACAGCTGCAGGTCGGCCAGCCCTTGCGCTTCACTGCGCCCAGTGGCCGTTTCTTCGTGCGCAAGTCGGCCGGCCTGCCGATGATCTTCGTCGGGGGCGGCTCCGGCCTGTCCAGCCCGCAGTCCATGGTGCTGGACCTGCTGGCCGAAGGCTGCACCCTGCCGATCACCCTGGTGCAGGGCGCGCGCAACCGCGACGAGCTCTACCACCGCGAGCGCTTCGAGCGCTTGGCCGCCGAGCACCCGAACTTTCACTACCTGCCGGTGCTGTCGGACCTGCCGGCCGACAGCGACTGGGCCGGTGCGCGCGGCTACGCCCACGAAGCGATGAAGACCCACTTCAAGGGCGACTTCCGGGGCCACAAGGCCTACCTCTGCGGCCCGCCGCCGATGATCGAGGCCTGTCTGAAGACGCTGATGCAGGGGCGCCTCTTCGAGCGCGACATCTACACCGAGAAGTTCTTCACCGCCGCCGACGCCGCCCTCGCGGCGCCGCGGAGCCCGCTGTTCCGCTCGGTCTGAGGCCTGCGCCGTGGACGCCTTCCGCCCCTCAGCCCGGCTCCGCCGCGGCCAGGCCTGGCAGCAGGGCCAGGAAGGCTGCCAGCGTCGGCGAGGGATCGCCGCGCCGATGCACGCAGCTCAGCTCGATATCCTGAAGGTACCGCGCCTTCAGGGGCCGGTAGACCACGCCAGGCAGCTGCAGGCGGGCGGCCGAGGCCGTCGTCACGCACAGACCCAGGCCGCCGGCCACCAGGGCCACGCAGGTCAGCACGTCCTCGACCGACTGGACGACCTGCGGCTGCGCGCCCTCGCGCGCGAAGGCCTGCAGCACCTGCTGCGCCAGGCCGGGCAGGGGCGAGGCCGACGAGACCGGATAGAGGATCAGCGGCTGGCGATCCAGGTCCCGCAGGGTGATCTCGTCCTTCAGGCTCAGGGGGTGAGCTTTCGGCAGGCCGACGATCAGGCGCTCGCGCAGCACCGGCACGGTGACCAGGTCGGGCTCGGGCGGCAGCAGCCGGTTGAAGCCGACGTGGATGCGCCGCTCGCGCAAGGCCTCGATCTGCTGGGCCTTGTTCAGCTGGTGCAGCTCGATCTGCACCTCGGGGCGCTCGGCGTGGAAGCGCGCCAGCAGACGCGGAATCACGTCCAGCACGGCCGAGCCGAAGATGCCCACATCCAGCCGCCCGCGCAGGCCCTGGCCGCTGAGCTGGGTGCGCGTCTTCACCTGGGCGGCCAGGCCGAGCAGGTTGGGGGCCTCGGCACGCAGGGCCTCGCCGGCCGCGGTCAGCTCCACGCCCTTGGGCGTGCGCAGGAAGAGCGCGGTGCCCAGTGCGTCTTCCAGCGCGCGGATCTGCCGTGTCAGCGGCGGCTGGGTCATGTGCAGGCGCTCGGCCGCACGGTGGAAGTTGCGCTCCTCGGCGAGCACCAGGAAATCACGCAGCTGACGCAGTTCCATGGCTTTCGGGCTCCCGGTTTGAGTCGATACCGATTGGGTATCGGACGTGCGAAATCGAGTATTGGACTGTATCGGTCTGCCCTCCTATCGTCCGCCCATCCCAGGCCATCCGCCGCGGCGCAGACCGCAGGGCCGGGGGAGAGAAGGAGACCACAGGGCATGCACGCACATCGCGTCGGGTGCATGGCGGGGGCGTCGGCATGAGTTCCGGCAGCGAGCCCCGCCATGCCGTTCGCATCGTCAACACGCAGGAGGACTACGGCTGTGCCGCCTCCCGCACCTTGCTGGGCGGCATGGAAGCGCTGGGCCGCCGCGGCATCCCCGCAGGCTGCCGCGGCGGCGGCTGCGGCATCTGCAAGGTGCGCATCGAGACCGGCACCGTCCGCACCGACCGGATGAGCCGCGCCCATGTCAGCGTCGACGAGGAGGCCCGCGGCTATGTGCTGGCCTGCCGGGCCTACCCGACCAGCGATGTGGTGCTGCATGCCGTCGACAAGCTGGCCCGCTGCATCGAGCGGCGACCGGCTGAACCGGCTGCCCCTTCACCGTTCCTGGCCGCAGCGCTGCAGCGCGTGCCGCCCACCCCCTGAACCCACCAAGAGGAGACAAGCATGGCGATGACTGGCGTGCTGCGCCCCGGCCACGTGCAACTGCGCGTGCTGGACATGGCGGCAGCGATCAAGCACTACAGCACGGTCCTCGGCCTGTGGCAGACCGCCACCGATGCCGAGGGCCGCGTGTACTTCAAGGCCTGGGACGAGCACGACCATCACAGCGTCGTGCTGCGCGAGGCCGACGAGGCCGGCATGGATTTCATGGGCTTCCGCGTCGACGGTGTCGCCACGCTGAAGCGGCTGGCCGTCGAGATCGAGGCCAGCGGCCTGGCCGGCGCGCTGCAGTGGATCCCGGCCGGCGAGATGCTGCGCACCGGCGAGCGCCTGCGCTTCACCGTGCCCACCGGCCACGCGATCGAGCTGTACGCCGAGAAGGACAAGGTCGGCAACGGCATGCCCCTGGAGAACCCCGAGGTCTATCCGGACAACCTCAAGGGCATGTCGCCGACCCGCTTCGACCACTGCCTGCTCTACGGCGACGACCTGGATGGCACGGTCAAGCTCTTCACCGAGGTGCTGGGCTTCAAGCTGGCCGAGCAGGTGGTGGCGGGCCCGGATCAGCTGCAGATCGCGGCCTTCCTGACCTGCTCCAACAAGCCGCATGACGTGGCCTTCATCCGTCACCCGGAGAAGAACAAGTTCCACCACGCCAGCTTCATCCTCGACAACTGGGGCGAGGTGCTCAAGGCCGCCGACCTCATCACGCGCCACCGCGTGTCGCTGGACATCGGCCCGACGCGGCACGGCATCACGCGGGGCGAGACCATCTACTTCTTCGACCCCAGCGGCAACCGCAACGAGGTCTTCTCCGGCGGCTACATCCACTACCCGGACCGGCCCACGCTGACCTGGACCGACAACGAGCTGGGGCGCGCGATCTTCTATCACGACCGCAAGCTCAACGAGAACTTCCTCAACGTGGTGACCTGAGTCCCCCCCGAAGCGGCTGCGCCGCTCCCCCCCAGGGGGGCGACGCTGGCGGACCGGCGGAGCCGGATCCGCGGCGTCTGCTGGAGGGGGTGTCGAGGGCCCGGAGGGCCCCGACACCGGGCCTGCGATTGACCTTGTGAGTCCTGCGATGGTGGATGCCACCCTGAATCTTCAAACCCTGAGCAGCGCGGCGGCCCATGCGGCGGTGGCGGCGGCGGTGGCGCATGCGCGCACGCTGGGCGTGGCGGTCAATGTGGCGGTGGTCGATGCCGGGGGCCAGCTGCTGGCCTTCCTGCGCATGGACGGCGCCTTCCTGCAGTCCATCGACATCGCCATCGACAAGGCCTACACGGCCCTGGGCTTCGGCTTTCCGACCGAGGCCTGGGCCGGCCTCTTCGCCACCGACCCCCTGCTGCAGACCGGCCTGGGCGTGCGGCCGCGCCTGGTCGTGCTGGGCGGCGGCGTGCCGGCCTATGCGGGCGCGGCGCGGGTCGGCGCGATCGGCGTGTCCGGCGCCTCGGCCGCGCAGGACGCAGCCTGCGCCCGCGCCGCCCTGGCCGCCCTCGGCCTGCAGGACGCCGCGGCGTCCTGAACCCCGTTTCCCATTCTTCCCACCCGGATCCGAGATGACCGAGTTCCTCAACTTCATCGATGGCGCCTTCGTGCCCAGCGAGCGCCGCTTCGACAAGCGCACGCCGACCAGCCATGCCGTGATCGGCACCGTCCACGAGGCCAGCGCCGCCCAGGTCGACGCGGCCGTGCGTGCGGCCCGCGCCGCGCTCGACGGCCCCTGGGGCCGCATGCCGGTGGCCAAGCGCGTGGAGCTGCTGCATGCGGTGGCCGACGAGATCAACCGCCGCTTCGACGACTTCCTGGCCGCCGAGCTGGCCGACACCGGCAAGCCGCGCAGCCTGGCCTCGCACATCGACATCCCGCGCGGTGCGGCCAACTTCAAGGTCTTCGCGGACATCATCAAGAACGTCCCGACCGAGAGCTTCGAGATGACCACGCCCGACGGCGGCAGCGCGGTCAACTACGCGGTCCGCTCGCCGGTCGGCGTGGTGGCGGTGGTCTGCCCCTGGAACCTGCCGCTGCTGCTGATGACCTGGAAGGTCGGCCCGGCCCTGGCCTGCGGCAACACCGTCATCGTCAAGCCCTCGGAGGAGACGCCCGCCACCGCCACCCTGCTGGGCGAGGTCATGAACGCGGTCGGCATTCCGCCGGGCGTCTACAACGTGGTGCACGGCTTCGGGCCGCAGTCCGCCGGCGAGTTCCTGACCCGCCACCCGGACATCGACGCGATCACCTTCACCGGCGAGACCCGCACCGGCGAGGCCATCATGGCCGCGGCGGCCCAGGGCGTGCGGCCGGTCAGCTTCGAGCTGGGCGGCAAGAACGCCGGCATCGTCTTCGCCGACGCCGACTTCGACAAGGCCGTGGCCGGCATCACCCGCAGCGCCTTCGAGAACTGCGGCCAGGTCTGCCTGGGCACCGAGCGCGTCTACGTGCAGCGACCGATCTTCGAGAAGTTCGTCGCCGCGCTGAAGGCCAAGGCCGAGGCCCTGAAGATCGGCCCGCCGAACGAGCCCGGCGTCGGCCTGGGCCCGCTGATCTCGGCCGAGCACCGGCAGAAGGTGCTGTCCTACTACCGCCGCGCGGTGGAAGAGGGCGCCACCGTGGTGACGGGCGGCGGCGTGCCCGACATGCCCGCGGCGCTGGCCGAGGGCCACTGGGTGCAGCCCACGATCTGGACCGGCCTGCCCGAGAGCGCCTCGGTGATCCGCGAGGAGATCTTCGGCCCCTGCGTGCACCTGGCGCCCTTCGACACCGAGGAGGAGGTCATCGCCCTGGCCAACGCCACCCGCTACGGCCTGGCGACCACCGTCTGGACCGAGAACCTCGGCCGCGCCCACCGCATGGCCCGCGCGGTCAAGGTCGGCATCTGCTGGATCAACAGCTGGTTCCTGCGCGACCTGCGCACCGCCTTCGGCGGCTCTGGCGCCTCCGGCATCGGCCGCGAGGGCGGCGTGCACTCGCTGGAGTTCTACACCGAGCTGCGCAACGTCTGCATCAAGCTCTGAGCCCGGGACACCCCATGGACGACACCCTCATCCCCCAGCTCGGCGACGAGCTCTACCGCGCGCTGCGCGAGCGCCGCGTGATCGAGCCCATCACCGACCGCCATCCCGGCATCACCATCGAGCAGGCCTACCGCGTGCAGGGTCGCATGATCGAGCGCCGCCTGCAGGACGGCGAGCGCCTGGTCGGCAAGAAGATCGGCGTGACCTCGCGCGCGGTGATGAACATGCTCGGCGTCTACCAGCCCGACTTCGGGATGATGCTGGACGCCATGATCGTCAGCGACGGCGACTCCATCGCCATGGACACGCTGATCCAGCCCAAGGCCGAGGGCGAGATCGCCTTCGTCCTCAAGCGCGACCTGATGGGCCCCGGCATCGGCAATGCCGACGTGCTGGCCGCCACCGAGTGCGTGATGCCCTGCTTCGAGATCGTCGACTCGCGCATCCGCGACTGGAAGATCCGCATCCAGGACACCGTGGCGGACAACGCCTCCTGCGGCGTCTTCGTGCTGGGCGACCGCGCGCTCGACCCCAAGAAGATCGACCTCTCCACCTGCGGCATGGTGCTGGAGAAGAACGGTGAGGTCGTGGTCACCGGCGCCGGGGCCGCGGCCCTGGGCTCGCCGGTCAATGCCATCGCCTGGCTGGCCAACACCCTGGGCCGCCTGGGCATCCCGCTGAAGGCGGGCGAGGTCGTGCTCTCGGGCGCGCTGGGTGCCATGGTGCCGGCGCGCGCCGGCGACAGCTTCCGCGTCAGCATCGGCGGCCTGGGCGGCTGCGCGGTGCGCTTCCACTGAGCGGGGGCGGTCCATGGATCTGCAACTGCAGGGCCGGCGCGCGCTGGTCACCGGGGCCACCGCGGGCATCGGCTTCGCCATCGCCCGGGCGCTGGCCGCCGAGGGCGTGGAGGTGCTGATCAACGGCCGCAGCCGCGAGCGCGTGGACGCCGCCATCCAGGGCCTGCGCAGCGAGCTGCCGGCAGCCCAGCTGCGCCCGGCGGTGGCCGACCTGTCGGACGCGGCCGGCGTGGCCGGCCTGCTCGGAGTCCACCCCGAGGTGGACCTGCTGGTCAACAACCTCGGCATCTTCGAGCCGCTGCCCTTCGAGCAGATCGCCGATGCCGACTGGCAGCGCTTCTTCGACATCAACGTGATGAGCGGCGTGCGCCTGTCGCGCCACCACCTGCCGCGCATGAAGGCGCGCGGCTGGGGCCGCATCGTCTTCATCAGCAGCGAGTCCGGCCTGTGCCCTCCGGCCGAGATGCTGCATTACGGCCTGAGCAAGACCGCGCAGCTGGCCCTGTCGCGCGGCCTGGCCGAGACCACGGTCGGCAGCGGCGTGACCGTCAATGCCGTGCTGCCGGGCCCCACCCGCACCGAGGGCGTCGGCGGCTTCCTGGCCAAGCTGGCCCGCGAGCAGGGCCTGTCGGTGGCCGAGGCCGAGCAGCGCTTCTTCGCCGAGGCGCGGCCCAGCTCGCTGATCAAGCGTTTCATCGAACCGCGCGAGGTGGCCAGCCTGGTCGCCTACCTGTGCAGCCCGCTGGCCGCTGCCACGAACGGCGCCGCGCTGCGGGCCGACGGCGGCGTCGTCCGCACCCTCGCCTGAAGACCCCCAGGAGACCCCATGAGCAAGAAGATCAAGTGCGCCCTGATCGGGCCGGGCAACATCGGCACCGACCTGCTGGCCAAGCTGCAGCGCAGCCCGGTGCTGGAGCCGGTGTGGATGGTCGGCATCGACCCCGAGTCCGACGGCCTCAAGCGCGCCCGCGAGCTGGGCCTGAAGACCACCGCCGAGGGCGTGGACGGCCTGCTGCCGCACATGCGCGCCGACGGGGTGCAGATCGTCTTCGACGCGACCAGTGCCTACGTGCACGCCGAGAACTCGCGCAAGGTCAATGCCGAGGGCGCGCTGATGATCGACCTGACGCCCGCGGCCATCGGCCCCTACTGCGTGCCGCCGGTCAACCTGAAGGCGCATGTCGGCTCGGGCGAGATGAACGTCAACATGGTCACCTGCGGCGGCCAGGCCACCATCCCCATGGTCGCGGCCATCAGCCGCGTGCAGCCGGTGGCCTATGGCGAGATCGTCGCCACCGCCTCCAGCCGCTCGGTGGGCCCGGGCACGCGCAAGAACATCGACGAGTTCACCCGCACCACGGCGGGCGCGATCGAGAAGGTCGGCGGCGCCAGGCAGGGCAAGGCCATCATCGTGATCAACCCGGCCGAGCCGCCGCTGATCATGCGCGACACCGTGCACTGCCTGGTGGACGAGGCCGCGGGTCCGCCGCAGCGCGAGGCCATCACCGCCTCCGTGCGGCAGATGCTGGCCGAGGTGCAGAAGTACGTGCCCGGCTACCGCCTGGTCAACGGCCCGGTCTTCGACGGCCAGCGCGTCTCGATCTTCCTGGAGGTCGAGGGCCTGGGCGACTACCTGCCCAAGTACGCCGGCAACCTCGACATCATGACCGCCGCCGCCGCGCGCACCGCCGAGATGTTCGCCGAGGAGATGCTGGCCGGCACGCTCAAGCTCGAGCCCGTCACCGCCTGATCCTTCCGTCCCCATCCCAGGTCTTCCCGGGCAGGGAAGGCCGATCCAGGAGCACCCCATGAACCTCAAGGGCAAGTCCATCACCGTCCACGACATGACGCTGCGGGACGGCATGCACCCCAAGCGCCACCAGATGAGCCTCGCGCAGATGCAGGACATCGCCTGCGGCCTCGACGAGGCCGGCGTGCCGCTGATCGAGGTCACCCACGGCGACGGCCTGGGCGGCAGCTCGGTCAACTACGGCTTCCCCGCGCACAGCGACGAGGCCTACCTCTCCACCGTGATCCCGAAGATGAAGCAGGCCAAGGTCTCGGCCCTGCTGCTGCCGGGCATCGGCACCGTCGACCACCTGAAGATGGCCAAGTCGCTGGGCGTGCACACCCTCCGCGTGGCCACCCACTGCACCGAGGCCGATGTCTCCGAGCAGCACATCAGCGCCGCGCGCCAACTGGAGATGGACACCGTCGGCTTCCTGATGATGGCCCACCGCGCCGAGCCCGAGCGCCTGGTGCAGGAGGCGCTGAAGATGGAGCGCTACGGCGCCAACTGCATCTACGTCACCGACTCGGCCGGCTACATGCTGCCCGAGGACGTGCGCGTGCGCCTGGACGCCGTGCGCCAGGCGCTCAAGCCCGAGACCGAGCTGGGCTTCCACGGCCACCACAACCTGGCCATGGGCATCGCCAACTCGCTGGCCGCGGTGGAGGCGGGTGCCAACCGCATCGACGCCGCCGCCGCCGGCCTGGGCGCCGGCGCGGGCAACACGCCGATGGAGGTCTTCATCGCCGTCTGCGACCGCATGGGCATCCGGACCGGCGTGGACGTGTTCAAGATCCAGGACGTGGCTGAGGACCGGGTGGTGCCCATCATGGACCACCTCATCCGCATCGACCGCGACTCCCTGACCCTGGGCTACGCGGGCGTCTATTCCAGCTTCCTGCTCTTCGCCAAGCGCGCCGAGGCCAAGTACGGCGTGCCGGCCCGCGACCTGCTGGTCGAGCTGGGCCGCCGCGGCATGGTCGGCGGCCAGGAGGACATGATCGAGGACACCGCCATCACCATGGCGCGCGAGCGGGCCGAAGCCGCGATGAAGGCTGCCGCATGAAGCTCGATGCCGCCACCCTCGACGGGCTTGCCGCCCACCTCGACGCCTGCCAGCTCGAAGCCCGCGACACGCTCAAGATCACCGACGAGCATCCGGGCATGGACTGGGAGGATGCCTACGCCATCCAGGACCGCATCCTGGCCCGCAAGCAGGCGCGCGGCCTGCGGCTCGTCGGCCTGAAGGCCGGGCTCACCTCCTTCGCCAAGATGAAGCAGATGGGCGTGGCCGAGCCGGTCTTCGGCTTCATGAGCGACGACTACCTCCTGCCCGACGGCGGCGAGTGCCGCACCGCCGAGCTCATCCATCCCAAGGTGGAGCCGGAGATCGCCTTCGTCACCCGGGCCGAGCTGCGCGGCCCGGGCTGCCATGTCGGCGCGGTGCTGGCCGCCACCGACTTCGTGCTGCCCGGCATCGAGGTCATCGACAGCCGCTACCGCGACTTCAAGTTCGACCTCAAGAGCGTGATCGCCGACAACACCTCGGCCGCGCGCTTCGTGGTCGGCGGCCAGGCCCGGCCCGCGGACGAGCTGGACCTGCGCACCCTCGGCATCGTGCTGGAGAAGAACGGCCAGGCCGTGGCCTTCGGCGCCGGGGCGGCGGTGCTCGGCCATCCGGCCGCGGCGGTGGCGGCCCTGGCCAACCACCTGGGCCGGCGCGGGCAGAGCATCCCGGCCGGCACCCTCATCCTGTCCGGCGGCATCACCGAGGCGGTGGCCGTCGAGGCCGGCGACCACGTCACCCTGCGCGTGCAGGGCCTGGGCTCGACCAGCCTGCGTTTCGTCTGAACCCGGAGCCCACCATGCCCTTTGCCCAGATCTACCTCATCGAAGGCCGCACGACCGAGCAGAAGCGCGCGGTGATCGAGAAGGTCACCCAGGCCCTGCAGGAGGCCGTGGGCGCGCCCAAGGAGAACGTGCGCGTGTGGATCACCGAAGTGCCCAAGGAGAACTGGGGCATCGCCGGGGTCAGTGTCAAGGACCTCGGCCGTTAGGCCGGCGCCCCGGGCCATACCGCAGCGGTATCGGCCCCGGACGGGGGAGGTATTGGACGCCACCCCCGGCTGTTTCCACACTGGCGGCACGTCCTGCCCGGGGCGGTGTCGGCGGGCTCCCGGCCCGTCGCACGGTCCCGGGCTCGGTCGCTGAGCCTCCGCCGCAACGGCCGCTTCCCGCGGCCGTTGTCGCATCCGGCCGCCCCTGTGGGGCCGCCGGTACGGGCGAGGACTCGGACCTTCGCGATTGAGCATTTGGTGAAGTCGCACCGCAGCAAATGCTCATCTGCTCATGCGGGAGTTCCCGGGTTCGTTCAGGTGCTGTTCGGCCCGGCTTTGTGAATCAAGCACTTGGCGCGATTGGCACATCGATTGCGCCGCAAAGAGGACAAGGCGAGCCGCGAACGGAGCGCTTGATGAATTGAAGAAGAGAGCACGCGAGGAGGTGAGTCGCCTCCTCGACGACCCAGTCGGCTGAAGCAGCCGCTTCGAGGACCGGCCCTGCGGCCGGGTGTGACGAGGATGACGATGAACATGCATGCCGGGCCCCGCGGGGCCCACATGGCGGTGGCGGCCCTGCTGGGTGCCGTGCTGCTGCTGGGGGGCTGCGCCCCCGCCCCGGACATGAGGCCGGTCCAGGCCGAGCGCAGCAAGCCGGTCCAGCGTTTCGACAGCTTCCAGTCGGCGGCCAGCAACGGCCGCTGGATCGTCGCGGGGGCAGCTGGTGGCGTGATCGTCGCGTCCGCCGATGCCGGGGCCAGCTGGACGCGGCATGTGCTGCCGCAGCCCTCGTCCATCGTCGCCATGACGGCCTGCCCGGACGGCAGCTTCGCCGCGCTGGACTTCTACAAGAAGGTCTGGGTGGCCGATGCCGAGGTCGCGGCCTGGACGCCCCGCCCGCTGCCGAGCCCGAGCGATGTGCTGGCCCTGAGCTGCGACCCCGCCAACCGCCTGTGGGTGGCCGGCGCGCACACCACGCTCATGGTCAGTGCCGACCGTGGCGCGAACTGGCAGCGCCAGGACCTGGGCGAGGACGCCATCCTGACCAGCGTGCAGTTCATCGACGAGCGGCACGCCGTGGCCACGGGCGAGTTCGGCACGGTGCTGCGCAGCCGCGATGCCGGCGCCAGCTGGCAGAAGGCTGCGCCCATGCCCGGCGAGTTCTATCCCTACGCCACCCTCTTCATCGATGGCCAGACCGGCTGGGCCAGCGGCCTGGCCGGGGTGATCCTGGCCACCACCGACGGGGGCAACACCTGGGCTCCGCAGGACAACCCGAGCGGCGTGCCGATCTACGCGCTGCTGAAGCTGGGCGACCGCGTCTATGGCGTGGGCGCCGGCGGTCGCATGGTCACCCAGCGCGGCGGGCAGTGGCAGCGCTTCGAGCCGGGCGCCCATGCGGTCAGCCAGCCGGTCGCCGGGGCCGCGCTTGACGCGCGCTCGCTCTTCGTGGCCGGGGCCGGCGGCGCGCTGGCCGTCATCAAGCTGCCCGAGCCGCTGACCCTGGCGGCTTCGCTGCCGCGCCAAGCCGACTGAGGGCCCGACCATGAAGCAACTGAGCAAGCGCCTGCTGGCCGGCCTGATCCGGGCCGAGGAATGGATCTTCGCCAACCCGAAGATCGTGCTGGGCCTGATCCTGGCGATGACCCTGGTCTTCGCAACCCGCCTGCCGGGCCTGCGGATCTACACCGACTTCAGCGACCTGCTGCCGCAGAACCATCCCTACATCCAGACCTACAACCGCATCAAGCAGAACTTCGGCGGCGCCAACCTGGTGGTGATGGCCATCGAGGTCAAGGAGGGCACGGTCTTCGAGCCCGGGACCCTGGACCTGATCCACCGCGCCACCCAGGGCATCGACAACCTGCCCAGCGTGAACCACAACCTGGTCAGCAGCCTGACGCACCGCACGGCGCGGCACGTCTACCTGACCGCCGAAGGCAGCTTCGCCTCCGAGCCCTACTACGACCCGCAGCGGCCGCCGGCCGATGCCGAGGCCCTGGCCCAGCTGCAGCAGAAGGTGCGTGCGAACCCGCAGGTCTACGGCCTGCTGGTGTCGCCCGATCTGAAGGCGGCGCTGATCAAGGCCCAGCTCAACGAGGGCGACATCGACTACCCGGCCACCTTCGCCGCGCTGCAGAAGGTGCGGGCCGAGCTGGAAGGCCCGGGCCACACCGTGCACGTCACCGGCAACCCGGTGCTGACCGGCTGGGTCTACACCTACCTGAACCAGATCGTCGCCATCCTGGCCTGGACGCTGGCCCTGCTGGCCACGCTGCTGATCGTCTACTTCCGGCGCTTCTACGGCGTCGCGCTGCCGCTGCTGGGCATCGCGCTGTCCTCGATCTGGGGCCTGGGCTTCATGGCCTGGCTGGGCTTCAACCTGGAGCCGCTGTCCATGCCGATTCCCTTCCTCATCGCCGCCCGGGCGATGTCGCATGGCGTGCAGCTGGTCGCGCGCTATTACGAGGAGCTGGATCTCACGCACAGCGGCCCCCAGGCGGCACGCAATGCACTGGAGGCCCTGTTCCGCCCCGGCTCCCTGGCCATCGTGGTGGATGCGGTAGGCATCGGCGTGATGATCCTGGGCGCGGCGCCCTTCAACTGGAAGCTGGGCATCTCGGCCGGCTTCTGGGCCTTCTCGGTGATCTTCACCGTGCACTTCATGGTGCCCCTGGCCCTCACCGTGCTGAAGGCGCCGAAGCAGACCCAGAACAAGAACGAGGGCATCCGCCGGGCCCTGGGCGCGGCCATGGCCCGCACCGGCGGCACCGAGCGCGGGGCCGCTGTGATCCTGGTCCTGTCGGGCCTGCTGATGATCGGTGGCACCCAGCTGGCCGCGGGCGTGAAGACCGGCGAGAGCGAGCCCGGCTCGCCCATCCTGCACCGCGATCACGACTACAACCGCTCCACCGCGGCCATCAACCAGCTCTTCCCCGGCTCGGAGGAACTGCACATCGTCTTCCGCACGGAAGGGAAGGGCGGCATCAAGCGGCCCGAGGTGCTGCGCGCGATCGAGGCCTTCCAGGCCGAGATGCTGGCCGACCCCAACCTGGGCGGCGCCAAGGCCCTGCCGACGGTGGTGCGCGTGGTCAACCGCCTCACGCACAACGACGACCCCCGCTGGGCCCAGATCCCGGACAACGCCGACGAGATCGGCGGCCTGATGTTCACCTACCTCGCGTCCAGCCCCATCCCGGGCGCGCTCAAGGAGTTCGTCAACCCCGACGAGAACGAGGCCAACCTGGTCTTCTATTACAAGGACCAGCAGGCCGACACGATCAACCGCGCTCTGGCCCTGGCCGAGGCCGCGGCGGCCAAGATCACCGCCCAGGTGCCGGGCCTGGCCATCGAGCCGGGGGGCGGGATCATCGGCGTGAGCGCCGCCGCCAACGAGGCCCTGCACAGCGACCACCTGCTGCTGGTGCCCCTGGTCATCGTGCTGGCCTTCGTGCTGGTCACGGCCTACTACCAGTCCCTGCACGCCGGCTGGCTGATGGTGCTGCCCATGCTCTTCGCCACCGTGCTGAGCTATGCCTACATGGGCTGGCAGGGCATCAGCATCAGCGTGAACACGGTGCCCGTGATCATGATCGGCGTGGGCGTGGGCATCGACTACGCGGTCTATTTCATGGACCGCATCCGCGAGGAGATGCCGCATGTGCGTGACGTGCGCCAGGCCGCCATCAACGCGGTCAGCACCACCGGCTATGCAGTCAGCTTCACGGCGCTGACGCTGACCGCCGGGGTCATCCTCTGGGTCTTCCTCAGCGACCTGCGCTTCCAGTCGGATGCCGCCGCGCTGCTGTCCTTCATGCTGGTCGTCAACGCCATCGCCGCGATCCTGATCGTGCCGGCCTGGTGTGTCGTCTTCAAGCCGCGCTTCGTGGTCGAGGACCACGGCGCCCCCGCGAGTCCGGCAGCGACGGCGACCGCCGCGCTGCCCCAGGGCGCCGCCGGCGCCGCCTGAAGAGCGGGCCGCGAGGCCCTCACAACAACACGTTCAGCCTTGAACGGAGCGAGGAGACAGAAGATGCGGAGAAACAGTCCCGGACGATGGTGTCCGCTGGTGCAGTCCCTGCTGCTGGCCGGCCTGGCCGGTGCCGCGCAGGCCCAGGTCGAGAGCGTGCCGGCCCCGCTGGCCAGCCAGGCTGCGCCCCTGCCGCCGGTCGACGACCCGTGGAAGGTTGACATTTACTACGAGAACGACACCCGCTACCGCGGCCAGGACGCGACCGGCAGCACGGTGGGGCTCTCCAAGTTCCGCAACACCCTGCAGGTCGAGGCCGACAAGAAGCTCGCCGACGGCTGGGCCTTCCGCAGCATCCTGCGCGGCAGCTTCGACGGCGTCTACCGCCTCAACAGCGACCAGTTCGGCCGCAAGGCCGGCGGCCCCATCACGCTCGACTCCACCGGCGGTCCGCCGCCGCTGCCCCACGGCGGCGGCGCGGTCAACAAGGCCGTGGTCGACGGCCTGGGCCTGACCAACAACGCCTTCGGCTTCAACAGCAGCAACCCCAACGCGCCGGGCTACAACCCCAACGAGGGCCTGCGCGTGCTGGGCGACCGCTGGCACGGCCGCGACGGCGGCGTGGCCTTCGCGGTGCCGGTGCGCCCCTGCGACACCGACAAGCGCGGCTGCGACGACTTCGGCGGCTACGGCGACCAGGACCGCAGCGACCTGGAGCTGCCCGAGTTCAACGAGCGCCTGGACGTGCTGCGCGAGGCCTTCGTCACCAAGACCTTCCCGCTGGCCGACGGCAAGCAGATGTTCCTGAAGGTCGGCAAGCAGCAGGTGGTCTGGGGCCGCACCGACCTGTTCCGCGTGCTCGACGTGATCAACCCCGTCGACTACTCGCGCAACAACATCTACGACGAGCTGCAGGACATCCGCATCCCCATGTGGATCGCCCAGGCCGAGTACCGCATGGGCCCCAGCGAGACCATGCAGGACCGCAACCTGCAGGTGGTCTGGAACTTCGACAAGTTCCGCGCCAACAACCTGGGCCAGTGCGGCTCCAGCAACGTCATCCTGGACGCCGGCTGCTTCTTCCGCGGCATGCGCAACCTGTGGGACAACGGCGGCACGGTGGCCAACTTCGCCAATGTCCAGCCGGGTGTTCTGCTGGCCACCGACTTCGGCCCCGGCCAGATCGGCCTGCGCAAGGTCCACCTGCCCGAGTGGAACCTGAAGAACACCCAGCTCGGCGTGAAGTACGAGGGCGTGTCGCAGGAGGGCCTGTCCTTCTCGCTGAACGCGCTGACCTACCGCTCGCAACTGCCCTCGCTGCGCGGCGGCAAGGGCGCGCAGAACAGCTTCACCGGCGTCACCCAGACCGATGCCCAGGGCGGCTGGCCCTACCTGATCGCCTTCGACATGCACTTCCCGCGGGTGCACCTGATCGGCGGCTCGATGGACTTCGAGTGGGAGGCGGCCAAGGCGGCCGTCCGCGTCGAGGCGGCCCTGACCCATGGCGAGGAGTTCGCCAACACGCTCAAGCCCGAGCTGTACTCCAAGAACCGCGTCTTCCGCTCGGTGATCGGCTTCGACCGGCCGACCTTCATCCCCTGGATCAACCCCAACCGCACCACGCTGATCTCGGCGCAGCTCTTCTACCAGCACATCTTCGACCACGAGGTGAAGCAGATGGCCTTCGGCCGGGCCGGCATGCCCGACTGGCAGGACAACGTGATCGGCACCCTGCTGATCAAGGCCTTCCTCGCCAACGACCGCGTCAGCCCGCAGCTGATCACCGCCTACGACGTGCGTGCCAAGGCCCTGGTCACGGCGCCGCAGGTCGACTGGCTGATCAGCGACAAGCTGAAGATCAGCGTCGGCGGCAACTTCAAGTGGCGTGACGGCGACGACCGCTGGAAGTTCGACGACTGCCGCAGCTGCAACCCCTTCCCGCCCTTCACCGCGCCCATCGGCGACGCCAACCCCATGACCCCGGGCTCGCGCGGCCTGGGCGGCCTGGAGCCGCTGGGCCGCTTCCGTGCCGGCCCCATCGGCACGGCCTGGAAGGAGAACGAGGTCTTCGTGACCATGCGCTACCAGTTCTGAGCCTGCGCCCACCCCACCGGTCCGCAGCCCGGCCCCGCGGCCGGGCCCGGACCGGGCCCGAACGATTGAACGAGGAGACCCCCACCATGCCCATCCGTCCCCAAGGCCTGGCCTTCGCGCTGGCCCTCGCGCTGAGCGCCGGCGTCGCCACGGCGGCCAGCGAAGCCGATGTCGAAGCCAGCTTCGACCCCTACAAGGCCGGCTTCCCCAGCTTCCCCGGCCTGAGCGTCGGCACCGTCATCAACAAGGCCAATGCCGAGCAGTTCAAGGACGTGCTCGATGCCGGCATGCTGATGATGATCAAGAACGGCTGGACCGAGATCAAGGTCGGCCCGACCACCCAGTTCCGCCTGAACCAGTTCTACGTCGACGCCACCAAGAAGGGCCTGAACAAGGCCAAGCTGGGCGCCAAGAACGGTGAGCTGACGGGCTACGAGGCCGGCCGGCCCTTCCCCGAGGAGCCCAAGCTGGACGACCCGCGGGCCGGCGAGAAGATCGCCTGGAACTACAAGTACGGCATCAACTGGGGCGACAACGCCGCCATCGACCCCTTCTACTGGCGCTACCGCAACATGGCCACCGGCCAGGTCGAGCGGACCATCAAGTTCGACTTCCACTTCCTGAACTTCAAGCACCGCGTGCAGCACGCCCCGGTGCCCGAGGTGACGCCCAACCCCTCGGAGCTCTTCCGCGGCATCTACGTGCGCGTGCAGGAGCCGCAGGATCTGAAGAACACCCAGCTGCTGATCCAGCGCTACGAGGACGACCTGAAGTTCGACGACGCCTACCTCTACCTGGGCTTCCAGCGCCGCGTGCGGCGCCTGGCCACCGGGCAGCAGACCGACTCCTTCCTGGGCTCGGACCTGATGATCGAGGACTTCGAGGGCTACAACGGTCGGATCTCCGACATGAAGTGGACCTTCAAGGGCACGCGCAACATCCTGATGCCCTACTACAACCACAACGAGCTGCAGCTGACCGACGAGTTCAAGGAAGCCGACGGCTACAAGTTCGTGGACTACGGCGGCCAGGGCGGCTGCTTCCCCAACATCACCTGGCAGCTGCGCAAGGTCTTCGTGCTGGAGGCCGAGCCGGTCAACCCGGCGCACCCGGTCAGCAAGCGCGTCTTCCACATCGATGCGCAGGTCTACAACATCAACCGCACGCTGATCTACGACCGGAAGGGCGAGCTGTGGAAGAGCTTCACCATCGGCAAGTCGCATCCGGACTACCACCACCCGATCAACAAGGGCTCGGGCATCGCCATCGATGACTCGGGTTCGATGATTGACGTGCAGAGCAAGCACTGCACGACGGTGCAGTTCAAGGGCCAGGTCGATCCCAAGCAGAACCCGCCCAGCCTCTTCCAGGTGCAGAACCTGCGCGGCGGCAACTGATCCTTCTCCGTGTGTGCCGGTCCGGCGGCGGCCCGGCGGACCTTGCGGCGGGCCGGGGGGGGGCCACAAGCCTCCCCGGCCCGCCTCTTTTCTGGAGCGTTTCCCATGAACAGCAGCAACCCCGAACTGGGCCGCCGCGTGCAGGCCGGCGGCATCGCCACCAACGTCCATGAGCGCGGCAGCGGCGAGCCGGTCTTCCTCATCCACGGCTCCGGTCCCGGCGTGACGGCCTGGGCCAACTGGCGCCTGAGCCTGCCGGTGCTGGCCGAGCGCTTCCGCGTCATCGCGCCCGACATGGTGGGCTTCGGCGAGACCGAGCGCCCGGCCGGCCAGCGCTACGACATGGCTGCCTGGGTCGACCACGCCCTGGGCGTGATGGATGCCCTGGACATCGAGCGCACGAACCTGGTGGGCAATTCCTTCGGCGGCGCCCTGGCCCTGGCCCTGGCCATCCGTGCGCCGCAGCGCGTCAAGCGCCTGGCGCTGATGGGCAGCGTCGGCGTGCCCTTCCCGATCACGCCGGGGCTGGATGCGGTCTGGGGCTACCAGCCCTCGATCGAGACCATGCGCGGCCTGCTGGATGTCTTCGCCTTCGACCGTGGTCTGGTCAACGACGAGCTGGCCCGGCTGCGCTACGAGGCCAGCATCCAGCCCGGCCGGCAGGAGGCCTTTGCGCAGATGTTCCCCGCGCCGCGCCAGCGCTGGGTGGATGCGATGTGCAGCGCCGAGGCCGACATCCGCGCCTTGCCGCACGAAACCCTGATCGTCCACGGCCGCGAGGACCGCGTGATCCCGCTCGCCACCAGCCAGCGCCTGCTGGAGCTGATCCCGCGGGCCGAACTGCATGTCTTCGGCCGCTGCGGCCACTGGACACAGATCGAGCATGCGCGACGCTTCAACGAGCTGCTGCTGAACTTCTTCGGCCAGCCCTGAGTCCGCCCGCGGCCCCGATACCGCGGCGGTATCGGGCGCCGCCCGGCAAAGGTATTGGACGCTGCGGAGACCCGCTTCCTAAACTGAATTGCATCGATTCATCTGGGAAGAGGGCGCGGCGTGCAGCAGGTTCAGCATTTCATCGGCGGCAGCTTCCAGCCCGCCTTCAACGGCGCCCGCTTCGAGAAGCGCTCGCCGCTGGACCGGACGCTGATCGCCCAGATCGCCGAGGGCGGGGCCGCCGAGATCGACGCCGCCGTGCGGGCCGCGCGCGCTGCCCTGCACGGTGACTGGGCCCGTCTCGGCACCGACAAGCGCTGCGCCATGCTGCATGCGGTGGCCGACGAGATCACCCGCCGCTTCGACGACTTCGTGCAGGCCGAGGAGGCCGACACCGGCCAGCCGCACCATGTGATCGCGCACGCCTTCGTGCCGCGCGGCGCGGCCAACTTCAAGGTCTTCGCCGACGTGGTGAAGAACGTGCCAGCCGAGTCCTTCCAGCTCGACACGCCCGATGGCCGCGGTGCCCTGAACTACGCGCTGCGCAAGCCCAAGGGCGTGATCGGCGTGATCTGCCCGTGGAATGCGCCGCTGCTGCTGATGACCTGGAAGGTCGGCCCGGCCCTGGCCTGCGGCAACACCGTCATCGTCAAGCCATCGGAGGAGACCCCGCTCTCGGCCGCGCTGCTGGGCGAGGTGATGAACACCGTCGGCGTGCCGGCCGGGGTCTACAACGTCGTGCATGGCTTCGGCCCGGGCTCGGCCGGTGAGGCCCTGACCCGCCACGAGGGGGTGAACGCGATCACCTTCACCGGCGAGACGCGCACCGGCACGGCGATCATGCAGGCGGCGGCCGGCGGCATCCGCGATGTGAGCTTCGAGCTGGGCGGCAAGAACGCCGGCCTCGTCTTTGCCGATGCGGACTTCGAGGCCGCGGTCGACGGCATCTTCCGCTCGGCCTTCATGAACACTGGCCAGGTCTGCCTGGGCACCGAGCGGGTGTATGTGGAGCGGCCGATCTTCGAGCGCTTCGTCGCCGCGCTGAAGGCGCGCTGCGAGGCGGTGGTCTACGGCCGGCCGCAGGACCCCGGCGCCAACTACGGCCCGCTGATCAGCGAGGAGCATCGCCGCAAGGTGCTGAGCTACTACGCGGCGGCGGTGGCCGAGGGCGCCACCGTGGTGACCGGCGGCGGCGTGCCGTCCATGCCCGGTGCGCTGGCCGAGGGGTCCTGGGTGCAGCCGACCATCTGGACCGGCCTGCCGGAGAGCGCCCGCGTCGTGCAGGAGGAAATCTTCGGCCCCTGCTGCCACATCCGCCCCTTCGACACCGAGGACGAGGTGCTGGCCCTGGCCAATGCCAACCGCTACGGCCTGGCCACCACGATCTGGACCCGCGACCTGGCCCGCGCGCACCGCGTGGCCGGCGCCATCGAGGTGGGCGTGGCCTGGGTCAACAGCTGGTTCCTGCGCGACCTGCGTACGCCCTTCGGCGGCAGCAAGCAATCCGGCATCGGCCGCGAGGGCGGCGTGCATTCGCTGGAGTTCTACACCGAGCTGCGCAATGTCTGCGTGAAGCTATGAGTGAGGGTCCAGGGCTCGGGATGCGCGGCGTGGCCGCATGGGCCCAGGCCGGCCTGCTTCGGCGGGACGGTCGGCCCGGTGGGCCAACTGCCCTGCGATGCTCGGCTTCATGGCGGCGTCGCGGAACTCGCTGCGCGCCCCTTGGGCGCTCCGCTCGGACAGCCGCGACGGATCGGAAGCCGATGCGCGCTGTGCGCGCCGCCATGAAGCCTGCGCATCTCGGCGTCCCGCAGGCGCAGACCGGCCTGTGCCCATGCGGCCACGCATCCCGGTCGGCGCTGGGTCTCGGCCCCTGCCGCGTCGCGCCCACCGAGGCACCAAGCACACCCATCCGCGCTGCGCTGTCCCATCGTCCAACCCGCATGCCATGAGCCCCCAAGACCTCCAGCGCCACGGCGCCGCCCTGCATGCCGCCCTGCGCGGGCGCCACACCCTTGCGCCGCTGCGCGAGCAATGCCCCGGCATCACGCTGGAGGAGGCCTACCGCATCCAGGAGCACATGGTCGCGCTGCGCGTGGCCGAGGGCGAGCGCATCGTCGGCAAGAAGATCGGCGTGACCAGCAAGCCGGTGCAGGACTTCCTCGGCGTCTACCAGCCCGACTTCGGCCAGCTCACCTCCGGCATGGTGCGCAGCGAGGCCGAGGGCGTGGACCTGAACGCGCTGATCCAGCCCAAGGCCGAGGCCGAGCTCGCCTTCGTGCTGGAGCGCGACCTGGTGGGCCCCGACCTCACCGCCACCGACGTGATCCGCGCCACCGCCTATGTCTCGCCCTGCTTCGAGATCGTCGACTCGCGCATCCGCGACTGGACGATCAAGATCGAGGACACCGTGGCCGACAACGCCTCCTGCGGCGTCTTCCTGCTCGGCGAAGCCAAGGCCGATCCGCGCGACCTGGACCTGGCCCTGGCGGGCATGGTGCTGGAGAAGAACGGCGAGCTCTTCTCCACCAGCGTCGGCGCAGCGGTGCAGGGCTCGCCCGTCAACGCCGTGGTCTGGCTGGCCAACACCCTGGGTGCGCTGGGCCTGCCCTTCCGGGCCGGCGAGGTGATTCTTTCCGGCTCGCAGTCCGCCCTGGTGCCGGTGCGGGACGGCGACACCCTGGTCTGCACCGTCGGCGGTCTGGGCCGCTGCACGGCGCGCTTTCACGGACGGAGCGCCGTCGCATCATGATCACCCTCAAGGACCCCGAGATCGAGGCCCTGGCCGAGCGCGTCGACGCCGCGCAGAGCGGCGCCCGCGCCATCCCCAAGCTGACGGACGACTTCCCGGCCATGACCCTGGCCGATGGCTATGCGGTGCAGCTTGCGCTGCGGCGCCGCCTGCTGGCGCGCGGCCAGCGCCAGGTGGGCTGGAAGGCCGGCCTCACCTCCCTGGCCAAGATGCGCCAGATGGGCGTGGACGTACCCTCCATCGGCTTCCTGATGGCCGGCATGGCGCGCCCCGACGGCGGCACCGTGGTGCATGCCGAGATGGTGCACCCGCGCGTCGAATGCGAGGTGGCCTTCGTCACCCGCGCCCCGCTGCGCGGCGCAGCGGTGAGCCGCGAGGAGGTGCTGGCCGCCACCGACTTCGTGCTGCCGGCCATCGAAATCATCGACTCGCGCTACGCCGGCTTCAAGTTCGACCTGCCCAGCGTGGTGGCCGACAACGGCTCCTCGGCGCGCTACGTGACCGGCGGCCGTCCGCGCCGTCCTCGGGAGCTGGACCTGTCCACCCTGGGCGTGCTGATGGAGAAGAACGGCGAGCCCGTCGGCATGGCGGCCAGTGCGGCGGTGCTGGGCCATCCGGCCGAGGCCGTGGCCCTGCTGGTCAAGGTGCTCGACGAGCTCGGCGAGCACCTGCCCGCGGGCAGCTTCGTCATGAGCGGCGGCATCACCGAGGCCGTGGCCGTGCAGCCCGGCGATCACGTGATGGCGCGCTTCCAGGCGCTGGGCGCCGTCAGCCTGCGCTTCGTCTGAAGGAGAGCCCATGCCCATCATCGAGATGCACCTGCTCACCGGCCGCACCGTCGCGCAGAAGCGCGGCGTGGCTGCGGCCATCACCGAGGCCGTGTGCGCCCAGCTCGGCGTGCAGCCGCAGCAGGTGCGCATCCTGATCACCGAACACGGCGGCGAGGACTTCTCCGTCGCCGGCCAGACCGCCGCGATGCGCGCCGAAGCCGCCGCGGCCACCCTGCCCACCAAGGATCCCGCATGAGCAGCACCCCCCCGCGCAAGATCAAGTGCGCGCTGATCGGCTCCGGCAACATCGGCACCGACCTCATCTACAAGATCCAGCGCAGCCCGGTGCTGGAGCCGGTCTGGATGGTCGGCATCGACCCGGCCTCCGAGGGCCTGGCCCGCGCCCGCGAACTCGGCCTGAAGACCACCGCCGAAGGCGTCGATGGCCTGCTGCCGCATGTGGCCGCGGACGGCATCCAGATCGCCTTCGACGCCACCAGCGCCTATGTGCATGCCGAGAATTCGCGCAAGCTCAATGCCCTGGGCGTGATGATGATCGACCTCACCCCGGCCGCCATCGGGCCGCTGTGCGTGCCGCCGGTCAATCTGCGCGAGCATGCGGCCCGGCTGGAGATGAACGTCAACATGATCTCCTGCGCCGGCCAGGCCACCATCCCGATGGTGCATGCCATCTCGCGGGTGCAGGCGGTGGACTATGCAGAGATCGTGGCCAGCCTGGCGTCCAAGTCCATCGGGCCGGGCACGCGCGCCAACCTGGATGAGTTCACCTACACCACGTCCAACGCGCTGGTGAAGGTGGGCGGCGCGAAGCAGGGCAAGGCCCTGGCCATCATCAACCCGGCCGAGCCGCCGATGATCATGCGCAACACCATCAACTGCCTCACGGCCGAGCCGCCGAAGCAGGCCGAGATCACCGAGTCGGTGCTGGCCATGATCGCCGAGGTGCAGAAGTACGTGCCGGGCTACGAGCTGGTCAACGGCCCGAGCTTCGACGGCCACCGCGTCAGCGTCTTCATGAAGGTCGCCGGTCTCGGCGACTACCTGCCCACCTACGCCGGCAACCTGGACATCATGACGGCGGCCGCCTGCCGCACGGCCGAGATGTTCGCCGAGGACATCCTCGCCGGCACCCTGAAGCTCGAAGCCGTGACGGAGACCGCCTGATGCCCAGCGCGCCCCAAGTTCAAGAACCCGATCTGCGCGGCCGCAAGGTCGTGCTGCACGACATGTGCCTGCGCGACGGCATGCACGCCAAGCGCGAGCAGATCCCCGTCGAGCAGATGGTCAAGGTGGCCTGCGCGCTGGACGCGGCCGGCGTGCCGCTGATCCAGGTCACGCACGGCGCCGGCCTGGGCGGCAACTCGTTGCAGCACGGCTTCGCGATGGCCAGCAACGAGGACTACCTCAGCGCGGTGGCGCCGCAGATGAAGCAGGCCAAGGTCTCGGTGCTGCTCATCCCCGGCCTGGGCACCATGCGCGAGCTGCAGAGCGCCTACGACTGCGGCGCCCGCGCCGTGACGGTGGCCACCCACTGCACCGAGGCGGACACCTCGCCGCAGCACATCGCCTACGCGCGCAAGCTGGGCATGGACACCATGGGCTTCCTGATGATGGCCCACCTCAACGACCCCGCCGGCATCGCCCGCCAGGGCAAGCTGATGGAGGACTACGGCGCGCAGACCGTCTACGTCACCGACTCCGCCGGCTACATGCTGCCGGCCGATGTGCGCGCCCGCGTCGGCGCGCTGCGCGCGGTGCTCAAGCCCGAGACCGAGATCGGCTTCCACGGCCACCACAACCTGGGCATGGGGATCGCGAACTCGATCGCCGCGATCGAGGAGGGCGCGAGCCGCATCGACGGCTCGGTCGCCGGCCTGGGCGCCGGTGCCGGCAACACGCCGCTGGAGGCCTTCCTCGCCGTCTGCGACCGCATGGGCATGGTCACCGGCGTCGACCTCTTCAAGCTGATGGACGTGGCCGAGGACGTGATCGTGCCGATGATGGACCACATGGTCCGCGTCGACCGCGAATCGCTGACGCTGGGCTACGCCGGCGTGTACTCGACCTTCCTGCTGCACGCCAAGCGCGCGGCGGCCCGCTTCGGCGTGTCGGCGCGCGAGATCCTCGTCGAGCTCGGCCGCCGCAAGATGATCGGCGGCCAGGAAGACATGATCGAGGACACCGCGATGAGCATGGCCAAGGAGCGTGGGCTGCTGAAGGACGTGGGCCGCAAGACGGCCTGAGGAGGAGACCCGATGTCAGTACAAGAAATCGCCGTCGTCGTCGGCGCCACCGGTGCGATGGGCGCCGTGATCAGCAAGCGCCTCGCCGCGACGGGCCTGAAGGTGCTGGCCGTCGCCCGCAAGGCCGACGCGCTGGACTCGCTGGTGGCGACCACGCCGAACGTCGTCGCCTGCACCGCCGACATCTCGAACGATTCTTCGATCGACGCGATCAAGGCGGCGCTCGACGCCCCCGTGCGCATGGTCGTCCACGGGCCGGGCGTGGCCACCGCCGGCGGCGTGCTGGTCGCGCCGACCGCGGCGGTGGTCGACGCGGTCAACATCAAGGTCGGCGGGATAATGCGGCTGGTGCGCGCGGTCGACGAGAAGCTGGTGCGCGGCTCGCGGCTGGTGGCGATCGGCGGGCACTACGGCTCCGAGCCCAACCCCTGGGCTGCGACCGCCGGCGTCGGCAACGCGGCGCTGACCAACCTGATGCGCCAGTACTCCTGGGCCTACGGTCCGCGCGGCATCACGGCCCATGTGGTGCAGCCCGGCCCGGCCGACACCGAGCGCTTGCGCCGCATCGCCACCGATCGTGCGGCGCGCGCCGGCATCACGGTGGAGGCGGCGCTCGACGAGTACCGCGCCGAATCGGCTCTGGGTGCGCTGACCACGCCGGAGCAGGTGGCCTGGGCCATCGCGCTGCTGCTCGCGCCCGAGGCCGACGCGCTGGCCGGCAGCACCCTCTTCATGGACGCCGGCCGCCGCAAGGGCATGGCCTGACAGCCCTTCGACAGGCTCAGTGCGAACGGCACCCGTTCGGGCTGAGCACTGAGCTCATCGAAGGGTCGAAGCCCCACTCCGCACGATCGGATTGCCACTCATGCCCATCCTCGAATACCGCCTCGCCGAAGGCCAGTACACCGACGAGCAGGTCTCCGACCTGCTGCTCGCCTCCGCCCGTCTTTACGCCGAGGTGCTGAAGAGCCCGCTGGACCGCGTGCGCGTCGTCGCGCTGAGCTACAAGCCGCAGCACGCGGTGGTCGGCGGCCACCTCGTCAGCGAGGGCGGGCCGTCGGCACCGTGGTTCCACTTCCTCGTGCTCGAAGGGCGGCCGGTCGACGAATGCCAGGCGCTGATCGCCGGCTTCACCGACCTCGTCGTCTCGACGCTCGGCGTCGAGCGCAGCCTGGTGCGCGGCGGCTGCTGGCCGATCGCGCCGCAATACTGGGGCATCGCCGGCACGCCGGCCAGCGTGATGCGCGCGAAGGAGATCGCCGCCCGCGCTGAAGGCGCGGGTCAGCGCGGATGAACGTCTTCATCGTCCACGCGCACCCGGAGCCCAAGTCCTTCTGCAGTGCGCTGTGCTGGTCGGCCACCGAGATCCTGCGTGCCCAGGGCCACGAGGTGCTGGTCTCCGACCTGCATGCCGATGGCTTCAAGCCCGTGGCCGACGCCGCCGATTTCGGCACGCGCCAGAACCCCGACTACCTCGTCTACGCGCTGGAGCAGCGCCAGGCCTACGCGCAGGGCAGCCTGGCGCCCGACATCCAGGCCGAGATCGGCAAGCTGCTGTGGTGCGACCTGCTGATCCTGAACTTCCCGCTCTACTGGTTCGCGCCGCCGGCCCTGCTCAAGGGCTGGATCGACCGCGTGCTCATCTCCGGCCTGGCCTACGGCGGCAAGCGCTTCTACGACCAGGGCGGCCTGGCGGGCAAGCGCGCCATGCTCAGCCTGACCCTGGGCGGCCAGGCCCACCTGTTCGACGGCCCGGAGTCCGTCCACGGCCCGCTGGAGGACATGCTGCGCCCGCTGCAGCGCGGCACCCTGGCCTACACCGGCCTCGCCGTGCTGCCGCCCTTCGTCGCCTGGCACGTGCCCTACCTCAGCCCCGCCGCCCGCGAGCAACTGCTGCAGGATCACCGGCATCACCTGCTGAGCCTGGACCGCCGCTCGCCGCTGAAGCTCGCACCGCGGCTGGCGGACTTCGACGAGCGGTTGAGGCCGCGGTGAGGGGCGAATCAAGGATTCGTGAGCTTGCAGTTCGATTCGCTTCAGACCATCAAGACGAAGGCAAAGTGTGACGAGTGCTTCGCCCCGCAGGGAGCCCGCGTCCGACCAAGCCTGTCGCATCTGCGAACCAGGCACCCCACAACTTGCTGCCCTCCGGGCCTATCGTCAAACACCTTGATGTTTTACGGCGCCGAGCTGGAATGGAAGGTTGACGTCGAAGGTCCTACAAGCCACTCGCGTCCCGCAGGAACTGCTTCATCTTCGGCGAGGCCTGCGGCGAGTCCAGCAGGCCGTCGACGACGAACTGGTAGACCTTCGCATCAAGCACTGGCTTGGCGATGAACTCGCCGTCGGCCACCTTGCGCTCCAGCAGCTGAGCTTTGACTAGGCGGGCGAAGCGGTAGACCACCCAGCTGTCGTGCTTCACAAAGGGGTGTTCGCCCGCGAAGAGGGTGCAACTGCCGTCGTACAGATTGTTCTGCGGGATCGACGACACCGACACGACCTGCACCTGCCCATCGACAGGGTCGGTCAAGACGATGTGCAGGTGCTTGCGCTCGGGGTCGTGCGCCGGGCCCGACGGAATGAGCAAGGTCGCCCGGCGCGCAGCGGTCCACATCCGCGTTGACTGTCAGGCCGACAGCTGTCGAGCCAGTCGCGACTGCGCTTCGATTTCCGCCTGGGCCGCGTTGGCTTCAGCCACGCTCATTCCCAACGCCCGGAACACATCCCGGTAACGGATGGCGTGGCTGGAGCCCTGCGGATCGCGCCACTCGGGGCAGTGGCGCGGGTCGTGGGTGTAGTCCCGAATCTGCCACTTGTCCATCGAGCCGAAGGTGTCCCACACCCGCTGCAACACCGCGATGTCGGCGTCACTGAGCTCGTCCAGCGCATCCCGATCGACTCGGCGAATGACCTCAACGCAGTGGTCAGCCTTGTCGCTGATCCAGCTGTCCCAGCCTTCGGCGCTGGATTCGACATCGCCGTCGATATGGCTCAGAGTCAGGGAGAGCACCGGGCCGTGCGGCATCGCCACAAACCGGTCCCCCGTAATTGGGAAGCCGTGCTCCCGCATCGCTTCGCGGTCTGCCAGATACATGAGCTTCATGAGCTTGAGATGCGGCATGCGTCCGCCTTCCCGCTGGAGGAAGAAGGCTGCGACCTGCGCTGCTTTCTGCTCTTGAAACACCTCACACCTCTCCTGACTCGCGATATGCGAACGTCCAACCAGTATAAGTCTGTATGGATAGCCAGTTCTTGCTGCCTTGACTCAACTTGCCAGAAGAGTAGACCTTCAGAGCTGCGCCGTGTCACTTTTGTAGTGCGCAGCCGAGCTTTCAACAGCGGCCCGATGCTCCCGGATCACCCCCAGGAAGGCCTTCAGCAGCGGCGAGTTGTCGCTGGCGCGGTAGAGGCAGCTCAGGTCCACGGTGGCTTGGGGCGCGTCGGCCAGGGGGCGGTAGAGCACCCGCGGCAGCTTGAGCGTGGTGATGGAGTCCGGCACCAGGGAGATGCCGTAGCCGCCCGCCACCAGGGCGATGCCGGTGACGGCGTCGCCCACCTCCTGCGCGATGGTCGGCAGGAAGCCCTGCTGCTTGCACAGCTCCATCACGCGGTCGATGAAGTTGGGCCGGCCGAGGTTGGGAAAGAGCACCATGGGCTGTCCGGCCAGGCTGCGCAGCGGCACGGCGGCGTGGCGGGCCAGGGGGTGGTCCTCGTGCATGGCCACGCGCAGCGGTTCCATGGTGACCAGCTCGCGGCCGATGTCGGGCAGCGGCGGGGTCATGCGGTTGAAGCCGACGGTGATGCGGCGCTGGCGCAGGGCTTCGATCTGCTCGGTCTTGCTCATCGTGTGCAGCACGATGTTCACGCCGGGCAGGCGGGCGCGGAAGGCGTCGAGCAACTCCGGGATCAGGCCATAGATGCCGGAGCCGAAGATGCCGACGTCGAGCCGGCCGAGCTTGCCTTCGCCAGCGCGCTGCACGCGATCCACCGCAGCCTCGACCAGCATGCGGATGTTGCTGGCCTCGGCCTGGAAGATCTCGCCGGCCTGGGTCAGCACCATGCCCTTGGGCGTGCGCTGGAAGAGTTCGACGCCGAGCTCTTCCTCCAGCGCCTTGATCTGCCGGGTCAGCGGGGGCTGCGAGATGTGCAGCCGGGCCGCGGCGCGGCCGATGTTCCCCTCCTCGGCCACGGCCAGGAAGTACTTCAGGTGTCGCAGGTCCATGGTTCGGGCATCCACTCCCGCGCGGCGGGCGCGCGCGGCGCGAGTATGCGCGGCCCGGCCGGCCGGGGCCCGATCAGGTGACGATGGTCAGGAAGCTCTCGTGCAGCTTGCCGTGCGGGAAGTCCAGGCCATGGCCGAAGCCGTCCTGGGTCCAGGTGATGGGCTGCACGTCGGGGTAGGGCTCGTAGCCGCCGCAGAAGGTCTCGAAGCGGTTGCCCGAGGGGTCCCAGGCGTAGATGGTCTCGCCGCGGGTGGTGCCGTGGCGGGTCGGGCCGATGTCGATCGGCACCTTGTTCATGCCCATGATGTCGCCGGCGCGCAGCACGCGCTCCCAGGTCGGCATGCGCCAGCTCAGGTGGTGCAGCTTGCCGGGCTCGGGGTACTCGACGAAGGCGATGTCGTGCGTCTTGTGCGAGCAGGACAGGAAGATGGCGATCTCGGGCTCGCCGGCTTCGACCGGGCCGACGATGCGCTCCACCAGGTAGAAGCCCAGCACCTGCGTGAAGAAGGCCTTGTTGGCGGCGATGTTCGGGCCGTAGAGCAGGCAGTGGTCGAGCCGGGTCGGCGCGATGCCGTGGTCGGCCGCCGGGCCCCAGGGGGGAGGGTTGACCTGGCCCAGGCCGTTGCCGACGTGGGTCTTGTCGGCGTAGAGCTCGAAGACATGGCCGGTCGGCAGTGTGAAGCGCACGCGCTCGCCGGTCTCCAGCAGCTCGCCGGCCGGCACGCGCTCGGTGGCCAGGCCCCAGGCCTGCACATCGCGTTCCAGCTGGTCGAGCGTGGCCGCGTTGAGCACCTTGAAGCCGATGAGATCGATGCCGGCGCGGTCGGCCTCGCGCAGCACCAGGCAGTGGTGGTCGCGCTCGTCCCAGCACTTGAAGTAGACGCGGCCCTGCGCGTCCTCGCCGGTCTCCACCAAGCCCAGTACATCGCGGTAGAAGCGTCGGCTCTCGGCCAGATCCAGCACGCGCATCTGCGCGTGGCCCGGGCGCAGCACGCCGGTCATTGCCATGGTGTCTTGTCTCCTCGAAGGGAAGCTTGGGTGCTGCCGCCACGGCGCACCCCTGTTGTGATGGCAGTTTAGGAAGCGGCGCCGCATCGATCCAATACCGATTCCGGCCCCCTGCGATACCTTGGCGGTATCCGCATGCGGCTGGACTCAGTCGGCGGCCGGCTCGCTGCGCTTCTTGAGGCGGTACTCGACCTGGCCCCGGCGCATCTGCAGCATGCGGGCCGCGGCCGAGACATTGCCCCCACTGCGCTCCAGCGCCCGATCGAAGAGCAGGCCTTCGATTTCGTCGAAGGACAGGGCCTGGTCCAGCAGGGCATCGGCCAGATGGCCGATGCCGGAAGGGGCAGAGGCCGCCTCGCTGCCTGCCGGTCGCACCAGGCCGCCATGACGTCCGACGCTCATCGAGCGGAGACTCAGGGTCTCGCCGCCCGAGAAGAGGTGCTGCACATCGATCGCACCGTCCTCCTCGGCCAGGATGACGGCGCGCTCGATCATGTTCTCCAGCTCCCGCACATTGCCCGGCCAGCCGTAGTCCCACAGGGCGTCATAGGCTCGCGGCGTGAGCCCGCTGACCTTCTTCTGGCAGCGCGCCATGCTTCGCTCGAGGAAGAGGGCGACGAGCAGCGGAATGTCCTCGCGCCGCTCGCGCAGCGGCGGGATGACGATGGGAAAGACGTTGAGCCGGTAGAACAGGTCCTCGCGGAAGCGGCCTGCCTCCACCTCCGCCCGCAGGTCGCGGTTCGACGCAGCGACCACCCGCACGTCCACCCGGCGCACCCGGATGTCACCGACGCGCTCGATCTCGCGTTCCTGCAGCGCCCGCAGCAGCTTGCCCTGGGCCGGTAGCGGCAGGCTGTTGATCTCATCGAGAAAGACGGTCCCGCCATGGGCGCGCTCGAAGCGGCCGGGCCGGGCATGGTCGGCGCCGGTGTAGGCGCCTTTCTCCACGCCGAAGAGCTCGGCCTCCACCAGGTCCGGCGGGATGGCCGCACAGTTGATGACGACCATCGCCGCTTCGCGGCGCCGGCTGATCGAGTGCAGGGCACGCGCGAAGCGCTCCTTGCCCACGCCGCTCTCGCCACGGAACAGCACGGTCGAATCGGTCACCGCCACCCGCCGCACGAGGTTGGCCACGGCATTGAAGCTGGCCGATGCGCCGACGAAGTCGCCGAACTCGGGATGCAGGGCCGCGCTCGCGGGCCGTGGCGTGCGCGGGGCGTGCGCGCGGCGGGGCTCCCGTGCGGCGCCATGGGGTGGCGCGTCGACGAAGTCCTCGATCTGCAGAAAGGCGATCTCGTGGGCGGCCAGGTCCTCCCAGCTCGCCACCGGCCGGCCGACCACGCGGCACTGCGCATGGCCCATGGCCACGCATTCCAGCTCGCGCCAGAGCACCGGCATGCCGAGCGTGGCCGTGCAGTAGCCGCTGGCATAGCCGGTCATCATCCAGCAGGCCGGCTCGCCGCAGACGCCGCAGTGCTTGAGGTGGGCCTCGGCCTCCCAGGACGCGTTCCAGTGGTAGTTGCCCCAGAAGTCCTTGTGCTCGCCGTCGAACAGCATCTCGTCGATCGGCTGGTTGCGGACGAAGCCCTCGATCTCGCGCAGCCGCGGGCCCAGCGCCAGCAGGGCTTCACGGTCAAGCCGACCGACCTGGCGCAGGTGCTGGCCGTCCTCGAAGCCCTGCTGGTAGCCCAGGCGCTGGAAGAGCTCGCGGGCCTTGGCCATGCCGAGCTGCTGGATCAGCTCGCGCCGCAGCTCGGCGAAGGACGAGGCATGCATCAGCAGCATGCGTTGGTCGAACAGCACGATGTGGCCGGCATCCGGCGAGAAGCGCAGATGCTCGGTCAGCAGGCGGTCGCCGTCGGCTTGCGGTACGGCCGTGCCGACAGGGCGAAGTGGCATGGAGGGTCCTTCGGGGGCGTGGGCCTGGCTTGCCGCAAATCCGGCAAGCAGGCTGGCATGAGTTCTTGAAATCATGAATTCTTCGTCGCCTCGAAGCGACCCAGGGTTTACGCGAGATACTAAAAAAGTCGTTATGCATCATTGACTTATGTGCTGACGACGGGGTGGCACTCGCTTTGCAATGACGGGCCCAGGCAGCGCAAGACGTGCCAGGGCTACGGGCCCTAGACATTCGTCCACAGAGCGAGGAGACACGATGAGCAAACGACCGACCGTCCTGCGGGGCGGCCAGGCAGGCCTGCCTGCGCCCCGACGTCACCCCTGGGGGTGGACCCTGCTGCTGCTCGGCCCGCTGGGCCTGGGCGCCCCCCTGCACGCCGCCGAGATCGACACCGGCGTGCCCGAGCTGAAGCTGCGCTGGGACAACAGCTTCAAGCTCAGCAATGCCTTCCGGGTGAAGGACCGCAGCGACCGTCTGGTGGCCGACGTCAACCTCGACGATGGCGACCGCAACTTCGACAAGGGCTTGATCTCGAACCGCTTCGACCTGCTCAGCGAGGTCGATGTCGGCTGGCGCAACCTCGGCCTGCGCGTCAGCGGCGCGGCCTGGTACGACACCGTCTACAACCGTCGCAACGATCACGACAACCCGGCCAGCTCCAACAACCTCAGCGTGGCCAGCAACCGCTTTTCCGAGGACACGCGGCGCCTTCACGGCCGCAAGGCCGAGTTCCTCGATGCCTTCGTCTTCGGCCGCACCGAGCTGGGCGACATGCCGCTGACGGTGCGCCTGGGCCGCCACACCGTGGTCTACGGCGAGAGCCTGTTCTTCGGCAGCAACGGCATCGCCGCGGCCCAGGGGCCGGTCGACCTGGTCAAGCTGCTGACCGTGCCGAGCTCGCAGTTCAAGGAGATCCTTCGTCCGGTCGAGCAGATCTCCAGCGTGCTGCAGGTCAGCAAGCAGTTCACCCTCGGGGCCTACTACCAGTTCAAGTTCCGCGAGACCCTGATCCCTGGAGCCGGCAGCTACCTGAGCGGCTTCGACTTCGTGGGCGAAGGGGCCGAGCGCTTCATCGTGGGCGGGCCCCTCGTGCCGGGTGGCGGCGCAGCCGCCTTCCACCGCGGCCCCGACGTGAACGCCCGCGACAGCGGCCAGGGCGGTGTGCAGCTGCGCTGGTCGCCGACCGGCAGCGAGTGGGAATTCGGCCTCTACGCCGCCCGGTACCACGACAAGGGGGCGGCGCTCTACCTGACGCCCGATGCCGTACCGGACGGGGTCAGCGGCCGCGTCGGCAGCATCCAGCAGGTCTACCACGAGGGCATCCGAACCTACGGGGCGAGTGCCACCACCTCGATCGGTCAGCTGAACCTGGCCTTCGAGGCCTCGCTGCGCGACAACGTGGCCCTGGTCAGCGACCCGCAGGTCGTGCTGCCCGGCGTGTCGGCCAACAACGGCAGCCGGCCGCTCTACGCCGTCGGGAAGACGGCGCATGCGCAGATGTCCGGCATCTATGTGCTGAGCCAGACCGCCTTGTGGGATGCCGGCGTCTTCCTGGGCGAGGTGGCCTGGAACCGCCGCCTGTCGATCGACAGGAACCCCGCCGCGCTGGACCCCAACACCACACGCGATGCCGCGGCCCTGCGCTTCATCTTCGAGCCGTCCTACTTCCAGGTGCTCGACGGGCTGGACGTGTCGGTGCCGATCGGCGTGGGCTACAACTTCTACGGCCGTTCCTCGTCCATCTTCAACTTCAACGGCGGCAGCTCCAAGGGCGGCGACTTCTCCATCGGCCTCAAGGGCCTGTACCAGAGCGTCTGGCAGTTCGGCCTGACCTACACCGGCTTCTTCGGCGCGTCCGACGGCTTCCTCACGCCGGCCAATTCACCGACGCCGGTGCTGTCCTACAAGCAGTTCTACAAGGACCGCAACTTCCTGGCCTTCTCGCTGCAGCGCACGCTGTGATGGAGCAAAGCATGACGATCCCCACCCCCCGCCAGTCTCTCTCTTCGCGAGCGCCGCATGCGCTGGCCCTGGCCGCCTGCCTCGGGCTGATCCTGCCGGCCGTGGCCGCAGTCTCAGCCGATGAGGCTGCCCAACTCAAGTCCACGCTCACGCCGCTGGGCGCCGAACGTGCCGGCAGCAAGGACGGCCGCATTCCCGCCTGGACCGGCGGCTACACCAAGGTTGCACCCGGCTGGAAGAACGGCCAGCCGCGGCCCGACCCCTTCGCGGGCGAGAAGCCGCTGGTCTCCGTCTCGGCCAAGAACCTGGCCGAGCACGAGGGCCACCTCAGCGAGGGGGTGAAGGCGCTGATGAAGAAGCACCCCGATTTCCGCATCGACGTCTATCCGACCCACCGCACCGCCGCGGCGCCGGACTGGGTCTACGAGAACACCTTCAAGAACGCGACCTCGGCGCGGCTGGTCGACAAGGGCTATGGCGTGACCGATGCCTTCGGCGGCATCCCCTTCCCCATTCCCAAGAGCGGCATGGAGGTGATGCTGAACGCGCGCCTGGCCTGGGAAGGGCCGGCGCAGAAGTACCCGCTCAACACCTGGGTCGTCACCGGTGATGGCAAGCGCACGCTGTCGTCCGGCGGTCAGCAGACCTGGCTGTGGTCCTACTACCAGAAGGATCAGCGCGACAAGTACCTGGCCAAGCCCAGTCACTACAAGATGGGCGCCTTCACCAAGTCCTCGCCGGCCGCGGTGGCGGGCGAGGTCATCCTGCTGCACGAGACCGTCCACGAGGAGGCCGTGCCGCGCAGCGTCTGGCAGTACCTCGTCGGTCAGCGCCGCGTGCGCAAAGCGCCGTCGATCGCCTACGACACGCCCGATACCGTGACCTCCGGCACCGGCCTGTTCGACGAGGCTTTCGGCACCCTCGGCCCGCTGGACCGGCACGAGTTCAAGATCGTCGGCAAGCAGGAGATGTACGTGCCCTACAACTCCAACCGCACCGCGCTGGCGAAGGTGGAGGACTTGGTCACCCCCCGCTTCCTGAACCCCGACCATGTGCGCTGGGAGCTGCGCCGCGTCTGGGTGGTGGAGGCCACCCTGGCGCCGGGCAAGCGCCATGTGATGGCCAAGCGCCGCTACTACATCGAGGAAGACGCCTGGAAGCTGGTGCTGGCCGACCACTGGGACGCCCAGGGTCAGCTCTATCACCTGCAGTACGCGCTGCCCTATCTGGTGCCCGAGGTGCCGGCCGTGGTGACTACCGTGCAGTGGGGCGTGATCAACCTGCTGACCGGTCAGTACTACTACAACTGCAGCTTCAACGAGCTGCCCCAGCACTACCCGGTGCCCCAGCTGCCGCAGGACCTGAACGAGGGCATGTTGAGCCCCGAGGCCATCGCCACCGGCGCCCGCTGAGCGCCGCCGCCGGAGGGGCCGCCGCCGATCCGGCGGGCCCCTCCCCCCGCCGGTCCGGCCGGCGGGGGGCGCTTCTTCCCGATCCCGATCCGCGACGTCCCGCCCTTCCGGTCGGGGCCGCGGCCGCCGCATGGCCTGCCGTCCCTCCTTCGCCGCCCATGAGCCCGATGTCTTCTTCCTCTGCCGAACGCCGGCGCCGTGCGCTGATGCTGGCCTTGCTGCCTGCCCTGCCCGCCGTGGCCCCTGCCGCTCCGGCCCCCGGAACCTACCCAGTGCTGCGCGAGCCGGCTCCGCCCGCGGCCCGCGCGGCCTCGGCCGCCCTGCTCGCCCTGGCCTGGGCCGGGCCAAGGCTGGTCGCCGTCGGCGAGCGCGGCCTGATCCTCACCTCCGAGGACCAGGGCCGCCGCTGGGTTCAGGCTCGTAGCCCGGTGCGCAGCACGTTGACCGCGGTGCAGTTCGTGGATGCGCAGCTGGGCTGGGCGGTCGGCCACCTGGGCGTGATCCTGCACAGCCGCGATGGCGGCCTGAGCTGGGTCAGACAGCTCGACGGCCTGCAGCTCCCCGAGCTCTACGCCCAGGCCGCGCAGGGCGATGAGGCTGCGACCCTGGCCCGCCAACTCGCAGCCGACGGCCCCGACAAGCCCTGGCTTGCGCTGAGCTTCCAGGATGCGCGCCGCGGTCTCGTCGTCGGTGCCTACAACCTGGCCCTGGCCACCGAGGACGGGGGCGCCCACTGGCAGCCGATCAGTGCGCGCCTGCCGAACCCGCGCAGCCTGCATCTCTACGGCGTTGCGCGGCAGGGCGAGACCGTGCTGCTGGCCGGCGAGCAGGGCCTGCTGATGCGATCGAACGATGGCGGCAGTCACTTCGAGCCGCTCGCCTCCCCCTACCGCGGCAGCTGGTTCGGCGTGCAGGCCCTGCAGCGCGGCGAGCTGCTGCTGCACGGCCTGCGCGGCAGCGTGCAGCTCTCACGCGACCAGGGCAGCAGCTGGCAGCCGCTCGACACCGGCCTGGGCGTGTCGATCACCGCAGTGGTCGAACGGGCCGACGGCAGCCTGCTGATCGCGAGCCAGGCCGGCGAGCTGCTGCAGCGTGCCCCCGGAGCCGCCAGCCTGCAGCGCTGGCCGGCCCCGCCGCTGCCGCCGCTGGCCGCCCTGGCGGCCCTGCCCGAGGGCGGGGCCGTGGTCGCCGGCCTGCGCGGCGTGATGCGCGTCGAGCCGCCCCTGCGCTGAGCGTTCCGAACCCCTTTCCCGAGTCCGTCCTGCCATGCATGCCGACCTTGCCCCCGATCCCCACCCCGTCCTGCGGCGGGTGGAGGACTTCGATCCCCGCTCCGGTCCGCTGCTCGAACGCGCGGTCTTCAACCACCGCCCGCTGGTCCTGCTGATCTGCCTGCTGCTGACCCTGTTGCTCGGTGCGCAGGCCTTGAAGCTGCAGCTGCACGCCAGCTTCGAGAAGATGGTGCCGACCCAGCACCCCTACATCGTCAACTACCTCGCGCAGCGCAGCCAGCTCAGCGGCCTGGGCCAGGCCGTGCGCATCGCGGTGGAAAACCGCCAGGGCGACATCCACGACGCCGACTACCTCGCAGCCTTGGCCAAGATCAACGACGAGGTCTTCCTGCTGCCCGGCGTCGACCGGGCCTACATGAAATCGCTGTGGACGCCGGCCGTGCGCTGGACTGCCGTGACCGAGGAAGGCCTGGAGGGCGGCACCGTCATTCCCGAGGACTACGACGGTTCGCCCGAGGCCCTGGCCCGGGTGCGCGCCAACATCGAGCGTTCGGGCCTGATCGGCCAGCTGGTCGCGCATGACCTGCGCTCCAGCATCATCGAGGTGCCGCTGCTGGCCCGCATCGAGGCCACCGGTCAGCCGGTCGACGCGGCCGTCTTCGGCGCCCAGCTCGAAGCCCTGCGCGCCAAGTACCAGACCGAGTCGCTGCGGCTGCACATCACCGGCTTTCCGAAGATCGTCGGCGACCTGATCGAGGGTCTGGGCGAGGTGCTGGGCTTCTTCGCCGTGGCGCTGCTGATCGCCGCAGCCATGGTCTACGCCGCCACCCGCGACGCGCGCAGCACCGCGCTGGTGGTGGCCAGCTCGCTGGTCGCCGTGGTCTGGCAACTCGGCCTGCTGCCGACCCTGGGCTTCAGCCTGGACCCGTACTCGATCCTGGTGCCCTTCCTCGTCTTCGCCATCGGCATGAGCCATGGCGCCCAGAAGATGAACGGGATCATGCAGGACATCGGCCGCGGCACGCACAAGCAGGTGGCGGCGCGCTACACCTTCCGCCGCCTCTTCCTGGCCGGCCTGACCGCGCTGCTGGCCGATGCGGTGGGCTTCGCCGTGCTGCTCATCATCGACATCCCGGTGATCCAGGAGCTGGCCCTGGCTGCCAGCCTGGGCGTGGGCGTGCTGATCTTCACCAACCTGATTCTGCTGCCGGTGCTGCTGTCCTACACCGGCGTCAGCGCCGCGGCGGCCGAGCGCAGCCTGCGCGCCGAGCGTGCCGCCGGTGCCGCGCAGCGCTCCGTCTGGGGCCTGCTCGGCCGCTTCACCGAACGGCGCTGGGCCCTTGCGGCGCTGGCCGTGGCGGGCGGGCTGGCCGTGCTCGGGATTCACGGCAGCCTGCAGCTGAAGATCGGCGACCTGGACCCCGGCGCCCCCGAACTGCGCGCCGACTCGCGCTACAACCGCGACAGCGCCTTCATGGTGTCGCACTACGCGGCCAGCGCCGACCTCTTCGTCGTGATGGTGCAGGCCGAGGGCAAGGGCTGCGTGAACTACGACGTGGTCTCGCGCGTCGATGCCCTGGCCTGGACGCTGCAGCAGCTGCCTGGCGTCGAATCGACCAGCTCGGCCCCGGCCCTGGCCAAGCTGTCCTCGGTCGGTTTCAACGAGGGCAATCTGAAGTGGTACGAGCTGCTGCCGAATGCCGGCGCGCTCGGCACCCTGCTCACCTACGCGCCGCGCGAGCTGCTGCCGGAAAGCTGCGAGCTGCTGCCGCTCTACGTGCATCTGCAGGACCACAAGGCCGAGACGCTGTCGCGCGTGGTCGCCACCGTCGAGGCCTTCAAGGCCGAGCACGAGACGCCGCAGGCCCGCTTCCTGCTGGCCGCCGGCAGCGCCGGCATCGAGGCCGCGACCAACATCGTCGTGCAGCGTGCCTGGCTGCAGATGCTGGGCCTGGTCTATGCGGCCGTGGTGCTGCTGTGCTTCATCACCTTCCGCTCCTGGCGGGCGGTGGTGGTTGCGGTGCTGCCGCTGATGCTGACCTCGGTGCTGGCCGAGGCGCTGATGGTCGCGCTGGGCATGGGTGTGAAGGTGGCGACGCTGCCGGTGATCGCGCTCGGCGTGGGCATCGGCGTGGACTACGCGCTCTACATCCTGGCCGTCACCCTGGCCCGGCTGCGGGCCGGCGAGGACCTGGCGGCTGCCTACCAGCATGCCCTGCGCTTCACCGGCAAGGTGGTGCTGCTGACGGGCTGCACCCTGGCCCTGGGCGTGGCCACCTGGGCCTTCTCGGCAATCAAGTTCCAGGCCGACATGGGCGTGCTGCTCGCCTTCATGTTCGTCTGGAACATGCTCGGCGCGCTGGTGCTGGTGCCGGCCCTCGCACACTTCCTGCTGAGACCGTCTGTCCACCGGACCGGGCAGGCTGCGCCCGTCGCCCGCGTGCTGCAGGAGGCCCGCGCATGAGCCTGCAGCATCCCGTGCCGCCGCGGCCGGCGGCTCCCGAGCCCCAGGGCTGGATCGCCGTGCGCGTCGCGCATCGCGAGTCCCTGGGCGCCGACATCGTCGGACTGCAACTGGTCGCCGAGGGCGACGTCCCCTTGCCGCCGGCCGAGGCCGGCGCACACATCGAGCTGGCCCTGCCCAACGGGCTGCGGCGCTGCTACTCGCTGTGCAACCCGCCGGGGCCGGTGACGGCCTATGCGCTGGGCGTGCTGCGGGACGCGGCCTCGCGCGGCGGCTCGCGCTGCGTGCATGCGGAGTTGCTGCCCGGCACCGGCCTCTGGATCCGGCCGCCGCGCAACCTCTTCCCGCTGCCGGCGCAGGGCCCCGTGTGCCTTCTGGCTGGCGGCATCGGCATCACGCCGCTGCTCGCCATGGCCGAGCAGCTGCACGCCGAGGGCCGCGACTTCCGCCTGCACTACGCCTGCCGGAGCCGCGCGCGTGCGGCTTTCCTGCCGCAGCTGGCGGCTGCGCCCTGGGCGGCCCGCGTGCAGCTGCACTTCGACGACGGCCCTCCTGCTCAGCGTCTGAGCCTGGATGCGGTGCTCGGTCCCTTCGACGGCGCCCGCCACCTGATGGTCTGCGGCCCCGCCGGATTGATCGACGCGGCCCTGGCGCGGGCTGCGGCCCTGGGCTGGCCCGAGGCCCATCGCCATGCCGAGCGCTTTGCCGCGGCCCCCGCCGCTGCGGAAAGGGCTGCGGAGGGCGGCTTCGAGGTGGTGCTGGCGCGCAGTGGCCGCGTTGTGCCGGTGCCCGCCGGACGCAGCGTCGCGGCCTGCCTGATCGCCGCCGGCGTGCCGCTGCCGCTGTCCTGCGAGCAGGGCATCTGCGGCACCTGCGCCGTGCGCGTGCTCGACGGCGAACCCGATCACCGCGACCTCGTTTTCACCGCGGCCGAGCAGGCCGCCAACACCCACTTCACGCCCTGCTGCTCGCGCGCCAAGTCCGCGCGGCTGGTGCTTGATCTCTGAGTCTGTCCCTGCTGTCCTCCCGCCGGAGTCCGCCATGACCGTCCATGCCCTGAAGCCGCACACCCCCTTTCTGATGAACGCCTGGTACGTGGCCGCGCTGTCCAGCGAGGTCGGCCCCGAAGCCCTGTTCCATCGCACCCTGCTCGACACGCCGGTGCTGATCTATCGCAAGGCCGACGGCACGCCGGTTGCGCTGCACGACCGCTGCCCGCACCGTTTCGCGCCGCTGCATCTGGGCAGGCGCATCGGCGACGAGGTGGCCTGCCTGTATCACGCGCTGCGCTTCGACTGCAGCGGCCAATGCACGCACAACCCGCACGGCAACGGTCAGATTCCGGCGGCCGCCCAGGTGCGCAGCTTTCCGCTGCTGGAGCGCCACGGCTTCCTGTGGATCTGGATGGGCGAGCCGGCTGCGGCGCGGCCCGAGGCGCTGCCCGATTTCAGCCCGCTCGATGCAGGTCCCGAGACCGGCGTGGCCCACACCTACATGCACATGAAGGCGAACTACGAGCTGATCGTGGACAACGTGATGGACCTCAGCCACATCGATCATGTGCACGGCGAGATCATCAACACGCGTGGTCAGCTTTCGCCGCTGCGGCCGGCGCTGCGCGAGGGCGCGGCCGAGGCTTTGTCAGCCCGCTGGGAGTGGACGCAGACCCCGGCCATGCTGATCTTCGCGAACTTCCTGCCGCAGCCGCGCGAAGCGGCACGCCACTTCTTCGACATCACCTGGACGCCACCGGCCAACATCCAGCTCAGCGTCGGGGCCGTGCAGGACCCCGACCTTGCGCTGGACCTGCAGCACTGCATCGGTCAGTACGACCTGCACACCTGCACGCCGGAACGTGCGCACACCACGCACTACTTCTTCGCCACGCGGCGCAACCACGTCGAGCACGACGCCGGCTACAACGCCGCCAAGATCGCGGCCATGCACACGGCCTTCGAGGCCGAGGACGGCCCCATCATCGAAGCCGTCGATGCCGAGATGGGCACGCCGGACTTCTTCAGCCTCAACCCCGTGCTGATGAGCAATGACGTGGCCCCGGTGCGGGTGCGGCGCAGCCTGAAGCGCCTGATCGATCTGGAGCGTGCGGCCCGCTGAGCCGCTGCCCCCGTCCCTCTCCCTGTCCACCTGCCTGGAGCCCCGCATGAGCTATCTGAAGAACGCCTGGGTCGTGGCCGCGCTGTCGAGCGAGGTCGGCCCCGAAGCCCTGTTCCATCGCACCCTGCTCGACACGCCGGTGCTGATCTATCGCAAGGCCGACGGCACGCCGGTTGCGCTGCACGACCGCTGCCCGCACCGTTTTGCGCCGCTGCATCTGGGCAGGCGCATCGGTGACGAGGTGGCCTGCCTGTATCACGCGCTGCGCTTCGACTGCAGCGGCCAATGCACGCACAACCCGCACGGCAACGGTCAGATTCCGGCGGCCGCCCAGGTGCGCAGCTTTCCGCTGCTGGAGCGCCACGGCTTCCTGTGGATCTGGATGGGCGAGCCGGCTGCGGCGCGGCCCGAGGCGCTGCCCGATTTCAGCCCGCTCGATGCAGGTCCCGAGACCGGCGTGGCCCACACCTACATGCATC
>NZ_JACIVI010000007.1:107942-130869 GCF_014145335.1 Aquariibacter albus
TGGAGCGCCACGGCTTCCTGTGGATCTGGATGGGCGAGCCGGCTGCGGCGCGGCCCGAGGCGCTGCCCGATTTCAGCCCGCTCGATGCAGGTCCCGAGACCGGCGTGGCCCACACCTACATGCATCTGAAGGCCCATTACGAGCTGGTCAGCGACAACGTGATGGACCTCAGCCATGTCGACCATGTGCATGGCGAGGCGCTGACCACGCGCGGCCAGCTCTCGCCGTTGCGGCCTGCGCTGCGCGAAGGCCCGGCCGAGGTGGCGGCCCGCTGGGAGTGGCAGCAGACGCCGCCCCTGCAGATCCTCGCGCCCTTCCTGCCCCATCCGGCCGAGTCGGCCCGGCACTTCATCGAGGTCAGCTGGACCCCGCCGGCGACCCTGCAGCTCAGCGTCGGCGTGACCCAGCAGCCCGGACCGCTGGACCTCGGTCACTGCATCGGCCAGTACGACCTGCACAGCGCCACGCCCGAGACGGCCGACAGCACGCACTACTTCTTCGCCTCGCGCCGCAACCACCTGGAGCATGACGGGGCCTTCAACGCCGCGAAGATCCAGGCCATGCACCAGGCCTTCCTGACTGAGGACGGTCCGGTGATCGAGGCGGTCCATGCCGAGATGGGCACTGCGGACTTCTTCAGCCTGAACCCGGTGCTGATGAGCAACGACATCGCGCCGGTCAAGGTGCGGCGCCTGCTGCAGAAACTGATTGCCGCCGAGGCTGCGGCAGCTCGCTGAGCTTCAGGCTGCGGGGGCTTCGCCCGCGCCGTCGAGGGCCTTGAGGCGGTAGATCAGCTGCGCGCGGCTCAGGCCCAGCAGCCGCGCGGCGGCCGACTGGTTGCCGTCGCAGCGGGCCAGCGCGCGGCGCACCAGGGCCGCCTCGATCTCGGCCAGCGGGGCCCCGAGCGGCAGGCCCTGGGGCTCGCCGCCGTCCCCGTCGAGCAGCGCGCGCACCCGTTCGCCGAGGCTGGCCGGGCCGGGTCCGTCGGCGGCGTCGCCACCGGGGAGCGGGCGGCTCGCACGGCTGTGCAGCAGGCCGTCGCGCTGCAGGCCGAACTGGTCGGCCGGCAGTTCCTCGCCGCCGACGAAGAGGTGTACGGTGTCGATCGCGCCCTCGTCCGGCGCCAGGGCCACGCCGCGCTCGACCAGGTTCTCCAGCTCGCGGATGTTGCCGGGCCAGTCGTAGGCCAGCATCGCGTCGATTGCCCGGGCCGTGAAGCCGGTGATGCGGCGGCCGTCGCGCTGGCTGAACTTGCGCAGGAAGTGGTTCATGAAGACGGGGATGTCCTCGCGCCGCTCGCGCAGCGGCGGCACGCGCAGCGGCAGCACGTGCAGGCGGAAGAACAGGTCCTCGCGGAAGCGGCCGGCGCGCACCTCCTCGCGCAGGTCCAGATTGCTCGCGGCCACCACGCGCACGTTCACCTTGCGCGCGGTGGTGCCGCCGACGCGCTCGACCTCGCGCTCCTGCAGCGCACGCAGCAGCTTGCCCTGGGCCGGCCAGGCCAGGATGCCCACCTCGTCGAGGAAGAGGGTGCCGCCGTCGGCGCGCTCGAAGCGCCCGGGCCGGCTGCTTTGCGCACCGGTGTAGGCGCCCTTCTCGACACCGAAGAGTTCGGCCTCCACCAGCTCGGCCGGGATGGCGGCGCAGTTGATCGCGATGAAGGGCTGGGCCGCCCGCGGACTGATGCGGTGCAGGGCCTTGGCCAGCACCTCCTTGCCGACGCCGCTCTCGCCCTGGAAGAGCACGGTGGCCTGGGTCTGCGCAGCGCGCCGCACCATGTGGCAGACGGCGTTGAAGCCGGCCGACACGCCCACCACATCCACATCCTGCAGCGGGCCGCCGGGCTCGGGCTGGGGCGGCCGCAGGGCGGCGCTGAGGCCGAGGCTGAGCTGGTCGGCCTGCAGCGCACGCAGCTCGGCGTCGGCGTCCTCCCACTCCTCCACGGGACGGCCGACCATCACGCAGTGCGGTGCGCCCTGGGCGCGGCACTGCAGCTCCTGGCACATCACTGGCCGGCCCATGAAGCGGCTGACGAAGCCCGAGGCGTAGCCGCTCTGCTGCCAGCAGGCGACCTGGCTGCCGATGCCATAGACGCGCACATGCTCCTCGGCCTCGGCCGAGCCGTGCCAGTGGAATTCGCCGTAGAAGTGGCCGCGCTCCTCGTCGATCTCCATGCGCACCGACTCGACCCGGGCCACGCCTTCGAGCATGTGCAGCTGCGGGCCGATGAACAGCGCGCTGGAGGCGCTGCGCGTGCCGCGCAGCTTGCGCGCCAGCTCCGCGTCGTGCGAGCCGGAGTTGTAGCCGACCCGGGTCAGCAGGCCGCGCGCGCGCTCCATGCCCAGGGTCTCGATCAGCTCCTGCCGCAGCACGCCCAGGGCCGAGACATGCATCAGCAGCATGCGCTGGTCGTCGAGCCAGATGCGGCCCTCGCGCGCGCTGAAGCGGATGCGCGCGACCAGGTCGTCGAAGGCCGAGGCCTCGCTCGCGGCCTGCCGCGGGCGGCGAGGGACGGGCTCGTCGTGGGGGGGCCGGGGCATGAGGGGCTGTTGATGTTCAGACAGTCGGGGCGCCGATGCTAGGAAGGGGCTGCAGAAATTCCTACAGGCTTGACCCGAATGCCGGGGGGGTAGGCCGTGTTTCGGGCGGGTTTGCGGGGTTTTCGGGTCCGAAACCAAGGGTCTTCACCAGGGGTGCCCGCGATGGCATGCGGACTGCGATGGAGAGGCCATCACAAGCGCCTGAGCGCACGAGAGGAGACCTTGCATGACCGTGGAAATCCGCACCCAGGCCATCGCGCCGGAACGCCAGACCTTTGCCCATCTGGCCCGGCGCTTCGGCAACAAGCCCAGCAGCCGCTACCAGGAGGCGACCTACGACCTGCAGTCGACGGAGAACCGCCACTACAAGCCCTTGTGGGATCCCGAGCACGACATCTATGACCCGCGCCGCACCGCGGTGACGATGGGCGACTGGTATGCGCTGAAGGACCCGCGCCACTACTACTACGCGAGCTACACCGCCGCCCGCGCGAAGGCGCAGGAGGCCCTGGATGCACAGATGCAGTTCGCCGACCAGCGCGGCCTGCTGCGCGAGCTGCCGGCCGAGGCGCGCGAGGCCATCGTCTTCAGCCTCGTGCCGCTGCGCCACTACGAGTGGGGCGCGAACACCAACTGCTGCCATGTGGCGGCCTACAGCTGGGGGGCGGCCATCTCGCAGGCCGCGATGATGGCCACCATGGACCGCCTGGGCATGGCCCAGCACCTGTCGCGCATCGGCCTGCTGACCGATGGCGGCAGCGGTACCTCGCTGGCGGCGGCCAAGACCCACTGGGTCGATCACCCGGCCTGGCAGGGCATGCGCCGCGCGATGGAGACGATGTTCGTCACCCGCGACTGGTTCGAGCTGCTGGTGGCCCAGGCCCTGGTGGCCGATGCCCTGGTCTACCCACTGGCCTATGGCCACTTCGATCGCTGGATGGGCCGGCGCCACGGCCCGGCCCTGCCGGCGCTGCTGGACTTCCTGGTGCGCTGGCAGGACGAGAGCGCGCGCTGGGTGGATGCCGTGGTCAAGACGGCCGCGGCCGACAAGGCCGACAACCGCCGTCTGCTGGCCGCTTGGGCCGCGCACTGGCGCGCCGTCTGGCGCGAGGCCTTGCAGCCCTGGGCCGAGGCCGCGATGCCCGGCGAGGGCCCGGCCGCGCTTGCCGCCGTCGATGACTTGCTGGGCCAGCGCCTGGCCCGCCTCGGCCTGGCCGACTGACCCCCACTGATTTCAGGAGCACGCCATGACGTCCACCCCGAACCCCGCCGCCACCTCGCCCGCCAAGAAGCTCAGTCTCAAGGAGAACTACGCGCTGCTGACGCGTGGCCTGGGCTGGGAGCCGAGCTACCAGCCGCGCGAGGCCATCTTCCGCACCACCCGCTTCGAGGGCATCAAGATCCACGACTGGGACAAGTGGGAGGACCCCTTCCGCCTGACCATGGACGCCTACTGGAAATTCCAGGGCGAGAAGGACAAGAAGCTCTACGCCATCCTGGATGCCTTCGGTCAGAACAACGGGCAGTTCAATGTCAGCGACGCGCGCTACATCCAGGCGCTGAAGATCTTCCTGACCGGCATCAGCCCGCTGGAGTACGCCTCGCACCGCGGCTTCTGCATCCTGGGCCGCGAGTTCGAGGGTGCCGGCCCGCGCATCGCCGCGCAGATGCAGGCCATCGACGAGCTGCGCCATGCGCAGACGCAGATCCACGCACTGAGCCCCTACAACCGCTACTTCGCCGGCATGAGCGACTTCATGACCATGGCGGACCGCACCTGGTACCTGTCGATCCCGAAGTCCTTCTTCGACGATGCGCTCTCGGCCGGGCCCTTCGAGTTCATCACCGCGATCTCGTTTGCCTTCGAGTACGTGCTGACCAACCTGGTCTTCATGCCCTGGATGTCGGGTGCGGCCTACAACGGCGACCTGTCGACCGTGAGCTTCGGCTTCTCCGCGCAGAGCGACGAGGCCCGCCACATGACCCTGGGCATCGAGGTGATCAAGTTCCTGCTGGAGCAGGACCCGGACAACCTGCCCATCGTCCAGAAGTGGATCGACAAGTGGTTCTGGCGCGGCTACCGCCTGCTGACGCTGCTGGCGGCGATGATGGACTACATGCTGCCCAAGCGCGTGATGAGCTGGAGCGAGGCCTGGGGCATCTACTTCGAGAAGAACGGCGGCGCGCTGTTCGAGGACCTGGCCCGCTACGGCGTGCGCATGCCCAAGTACGCCGACATCACCGTGCAGGAGAAGGGCCATGTCGGCCACCAGCTCTGGGCCACCTTCTACCAGTACCGTCATGCGGCCGGCTTCCCGGTCTGGCTGCCCTCGGCCGAGGAAATGGACTGGCTGTCGGCCAAGTACCCCGACACCTTCGACCGCTACTACCGTCCGCGCTTCGAGCACTGGCGCAAGCTGGAGGAGGCCGGCACGCCCTTCGTGAACCCGGGCATGCCGCAGCTCTGCCAGGTCTGCCAGTGGCCGCTGCTGTTCACCGAGCCGGATGATCCGACGCAGATCGCCTACCGCGAGGAAAGCTACCTCGGCCAGCGCTTCCACTGCTGCTCGGACGGCTGCCGCGACATCTTCCGCGACGAGCCCGAGAAGTATGTTCACGCCCACCTGCCGGTGCACCAGATCTTCCAGGGCAACTACTTCCGGCCCGGCGTCGATCCGAGTGCGCCGGATTTCAATCCCATGGTCGAGGCGCTGAAGTACATGGGCATCGAGCCTGGCGTGGACGGCGGCGACTTCGCCACCCACATCGACGCCCTCAACTGGACCCGTTGGACCCAGCGGCCCGCCAACATGCATGCCCCGCAGGACACGCCGGCCCCCCGCGCCGCCGCCCCCGTGGCCCGCAGCGCCTGAAGCCGAAGGAGCGCCCATGAGTGTCCAAGCCCTCCGCGCCGATTACCACGGCACGATGAAGGATGCGGTCGAGAACTTCCACGGCAAGCAGCTGTTGAACATCGGCTGGGATCGCCACCTGATGTTCGCGGCGCCGATCTGCCTGCCGCTGCCGCCCGAGCTGCCTTTCGAGGCCCTGGTCCGCGAGGTGCTCCCTGGCCTCTACGGACAGCATCCGGACTTCGCGCGCATCGACTGGGCCCAGGTCCAGTGGCTGCGTGGCGGCGAGCCCTTCAGCCCCGAGCCCTCGGCCAGCCTGGCCGACAACGGCCTGGACCACAAGGCCGTGCTGCGCCTGCGCACGCCGGGCCTCGGCGGGCTCTACGGCATCGGTTTCTGAGACCGGCTTCGGGCGCGGCTCAGCCGGCCCCGTCGTCCGCCTCGCGCAGCGCGTCGAGCCGGCGGTAGATGTAGCCGCGCGACACGCCCAGCCGGCGCGCCGCTTCCGACAGATTGCCCTTGCACTGGGCCAGGGTCTGGCGGATGGCGTCGTGGCCCAGCGTGCGCAACGGCACCGGGGCCAGTTCGATGGGCGGTGCCTCGGCGTCGATCGTCCGCCCCGCGCCGAGCACCCGCTCGACCCAGATCGTCAGCCCCCCGGGCAGGGCCAGGGCCTGCGGTCCGGGGGCGTCCAGCCGGGCCTGCAGGGCGGCAGGGCCGAGGCCCAGCCAGGCTTCGGCCGGGCCGATCAGTTCGGGCACGCGCGGGCAGCCCAGCAGGGTGGCGGCGGCGGCGTTGATGGCCAGCACGCGGCCGTCCTCGTCCAGCCCGAGCAGGCCTTCGAGCGAGCTGCGCAGCCAGTCGGGCCGGGTCTGCATGCGCAGCAGCAGCGGGCCGCGGACCTGGGCCTCGATCAGCCGGTTCTCGATCGCGCTCGCGTACAGCCGCACCAGGGCCGCGGCGTCGAAGCGGAAGGTCTCGCCCTCGGAGCTGAGATCGAGCACGGCCGCCAGGCGACCGCGGCCGTCGCGCACCGGGGCGGCGGCGCAGTGCAGGTGGCGCAGCACGTCGAAGTAGTGCTCCCCGCCGAGCACCATGCAGGCTTCGCCGGTGCGGGCGGCCACGCCGGGTGCCCCGGTGCCCACGGTGGCCTCGCCGATGTTCACGCCGACGCGCGCGATGACCGGCATCAGCCGGCCCTCGTCCCGGGCCGTGGGGGTGGCATGAAGGACCACGCCGTCCGGGCTGGTCAGCATGGCCTTGCAGGGGCTGCCGGCCAGGGCTTGATCGAGCTGGATCAGTTCCTCGCGGGCGGCGCGCAGCAGACGGTGGTGGCGGGCGAGCAGGTTCGACACGCGGGCGCGGTCGACCATGTCGAAGGCCACCGTCTCGGTCGGCGGTCGCTGGCTGCGGATGCAGCGCGTCCAGGACTGGATGACGGGCTCGGACACCAGGCCCGAGGGGCGCTCGCCGTCGCCGAAGAAGCGCTCGCGCGCCAGGCCGATTCGATCCTCCGGCGACTGGAAGAAGGGCGAGGCCAGGCGGCCGCTGTCCAGGGCGAAGGGTGGGGTGGGGGGCTTGCTCCAGGGCATGGTGGCAGAGGACCGGGCAGGTGGGGCGGCGGTGGACGCGATTCTTCTACGGCCCCGGGCGCGGGCCAAGACGGGCCGCAAGCCCGCCGATTCGTTCCGCTGCGGAACAGATTTCCCCCTGGGTTTCCACGGGTGTGTGGCCACCCAAGCCCGCCTTCTATCGTGCGCTTCGCCCGATGTGGCCGGTTGCTTGCCGGCCCGTGCGCGGAAGGGGGGCGTGTTTGCAGCCCCCTCGATCCCTACAACACCCAAGACCGAGGAACTTTCCATGCCCCGTGCCCTGTCCCCCCTGCTCCGCCGCTCCGCCGGCCTGCTGCCGCTGCTCGCGGCCCTGCTGAGCCCGAGTGCCCAGGCCCTGGATGTCGATGCCGGCGACTACACCGCGCTGCCGGCCGGCACCACGCTGGGCCTGGTCTACGCGCAGCACGCGAGCCGCGACAAGCTCTATGCCGCCGGTGACAAGCTGCCCGGCCGCAACGGCCTGGATTCGGACATCGGCATCCTGCGCGGCGTGCGCTACATGGAGATCGGCGGGAAGATCGTCGACCCGCAGTTCCTGCTGCCCTTCGGCAAGCTCAAGGGCAAGGACGACCTCTCGGTGCTGGGCAGCAACTCCGGCGTCGGCGACCTGATCCTGGCGGCCACCGTCTGGTTCAACAAGCCCAGCGACACCACGCACTTCGGCATCACGCCCTTCCTGATCCTGCCGACCGGCCAGTACGACCGCAACGACCCGCTGAGCCTGGGCGAGAACCGCTGGCGCTTCGTGCTGCAGAGCGGCTTCATCACCCCGGTGACCGACAAGCTGACCCTGGACCTGATCGGCGACGTGACGGTCTTCGGCAAGAACAGCGACTTCGGCCCGGCTGGCCAGACGCTCAAGCAGAAGCCCCAGGTCCAGCTGCAGTCCTACCTGCGCTACGCGGTGGTGCCGGGCGGCGATCTGCGGCTGGGCTGGTCGCACACCTCGGGCGGCGAGACGCGGGTCGACGGCGTCGACCGCAACGATCGCCTGTCGAGCCAGAAGGTCCAGTTCGGCGGCAGCTACTTCGTGCGCCCGACCACGCAACTCACCCTGACCCTGGGCCGCGACCTGTCGGTGCGCCAGGGCTTCAAGGAGGAGTCGCGCGTGAACCTGCGGCTGCTCCAGGTGTTCTGAGCGCGCGCCGTGCCGGCCCGGGCCGGCACGGCACGGCCCTCAGCGCCACTCGACCTTGGCCGCGAACATGTAGCCCGCGCCATAGACGGTCTTGATGATGCGCGGGTTCTGCGGGTCTTCCTCCAGCCGCCGGCGCAGGCGGGAGATCCGCACGTCGATGCTGCGGTCCAGCGGCGAGAGGTCGCGGTCGCCGGTCAGCTGCTGGCGGGTCAGGATCTGGTGCGGCCGCTCGACGAAGCTGCGCAGCACCTGGACCTCGGCCGTGCCCAGCAGGTGTTCGGTGCCGTCGGCGCTGCGCAGCACATTGGCCGCGCAGTCCAGCTCCCAGTCGAGGAAGCTGGCCAGGCGACGCCGCGGACCGGCGGCCACCGGGCTGCCGCCGCTGCCGCGGCGCCGCAGGATGCTGCGGATGCGGGCCACCAGCTCGCGGGTCTCGAAGGGTTTGACGACGTAGTCGTCTCCGCCCAGCTCCAGGCCGAGCACGCGGTCGGCCGGGTGGCCGCGGCCGGTGAGGATCAGCACGCCGCAGTTGCAGCGCTGGGTCAGGGTCTGGACCAGCTCGATGCCGTCCATGTCGGGCAGGCCGAGGTCGACGATGCAGAGATCCGGCGCCTCGACCTGCAGGCGCCGCAGCGCCGAGCTGCCGTCGCGGAAGACCTGGCCGTGGAAGCCGTACTCCTGCAGGCTGCCGAGCAGCAGCTGGCCCAGCGCGAGGTCGTCCTCGATCACGTAGATCAAGGCCGGTAGGCTTTCAGTGTGGGGCATGGTCACGCAGCAGCTGGGCCAGGGCGGCCTGGTCGAAGGGCTTGGTCAGCAGCGGAACGTCGGCCAGGTCGTGATCGCTGCCGGAGGCGTGCCCGCTCATCAGCACGATGCGCCGCACGCCCCGTTCGCGGGCCCGGCGCGCGACTTCGCGGCCATCGAGCTCGCCCGGCATCATCACATCGCTGAGCAGCAGCTCGATGGCCGGCGTGTCCTCGAGGATGGCCAGGGCCTCGCTGCCGTTCTCGGCTTCCAGCACGGCGTAGCCAAGGTCCACCAGGTAGCGGCGCACGACCTTGCGGACCTCGGCCTCGTCCTCGACCAGCAGGGCCAGGCCGCGGCGGCCCTCGGGACCGGCCAGCGGCGGACTGCCCGGGTCGACGGCGTCGGCCGGCGTCTCGGCCACCGGCAGCCACAGCGTGAAGCTGCTGCCGCGACCGGGCGTGCTCACCACGTCGATCGCGCCTTCGCATTGCCGCACGAAGCCATACACCGTGGCCAGGCCCAGCCCGGTGCCCTGGCCGGGCCGCTTGGTGGTGAAGAAGGGTTCGAAGACGCGGGCGCAGACGGCCGGGGTCATGCCGCAGCCGTCATCGCTGACGCGGATCCGCACATACGGTCCGGGGGTGATCCGCAGGCCCCGCAGCTGATCGCAGTGCAGGGCGTGCGGCACCATGGTGATCCGGATCTGGCTGGCGCCGGCATCGCGGGCATTCAGGATCAGGTTGAGAAATGCATCCTGCAGGCGCGAGGCTTCGCTCCAGGCATGCGGCAGCCCCTCGGGTGCGCTCAGGCCGATCTCGAGCCCGGGGGGCAGGGTAGGGCGCACCAGGCGTATCACCGCAGCGGCGGCGGCACAAACATCGACCGGCTGGGCCTCCAGCGGCTGGCGCCGGGCGAAACCCATCAGGTTGCGAATCAGTTCGGCGCCGCGCCGCGCCGCGCCGAGGGCCGGCGTCAGGTACTCGGCATGCTGACCTTCGGTATCGGCCTGCTGGATCGCACCGAGATTGCCGAGGATGACCGTCAGCATGTTGTTGAAATCATGCGCGAGGCCGCTGGTCAGCTGCCCGAGCGCCTCCATCTTCTTGGCCTGCGCGAGCATGTCCTCGGCGCGCCGCATCTCGGTCAGGTCGAAGGTCAGCTCGAAGCAGCCGACCACCCGGCCCTCGGCGGACACCTCCGGAATCAGCGTCGTGCGGGCAATCCGCGAGCGGCCGTCGATGGTTTCCGTCGGGTATTCGTAGGACACCGCCTCGCCGGCCAGCGCGCGTGCCACATTGCTTCGGATACGCTGGTAGGTGGCGGCTCCGAGATATTCCTTGGCGCTGACTTTCTCGGGTTGGCTGGTGTCGAGCCCAAACCATTCCTGATACCCCCGGTTGAGGTATCGGTAGGCACGCTGCTCGTCGAAATAGGCGATCAGGGCCGGAATCGAGTCGGTGATCAGCCGCAACTGGGATTCGCTGCGCCGCAATTCCTGCGTGCGCTCGGCCACGCGCCGTTCGAGTTCGGCGGCATGTTCGCGAATCTGGCGTTCCGATTGACGCTGCACGGAAACGTCGGAGTACAGCGTGATGAAACCGATGCCGGGCACGGGCACGCCGGTGATGCGCAGCACCTGACCGTTCGGGCGGGCCCGTTCGAAATCGTGGGCGACGAAGCGCCGGGCCATCGCCACCCGCTCGGCGACCATGGCCTGCGGATCGCCCGGGCCGTAGTCGCCGCGCTCGGCGTTGTAGCGGATGAAGCTCTCGAAGGTCGCGCCGGCGTGGACCATGTCGGGCGGGAAATCGAGCAGACGCAGGAAGGATTCGTTCCACGCCACAAGACGCAGATTTCGATCAATCAGTGTAAACCCCTGGTCGATCAAATCCAACGCCGTCTGAAGCGCCGCATAGCGGGCCAGCGGGTCGTCCAGAGGGGCGGGCAGGGGAAGGTTCACAGAGGTGGTCAAGGTCTCGCAAGGCACAATTTTAGAGGTCGGTGCAAAACCGCCGGCCCGACCTGCAAACATTCGTCACATTCAGTCAGGTCTGATGAAAACATCATCTGCCAACCTTCTGCCTCGTCGTTTGAGTGAGGCGGCAGAAGCCCTCAGAAGAGGGCCAGGATCCGTCGAGGAGACACCGTGAACGCATATTCGATCGGTCTGGACAAGAACCCGGCCAATTTCGTTGCCCTCTCGCCGCTGAGCTTTATCGAGCGTGCGGCAAGGGTTTTCCCGCAGCGCCCCGCGATTCTCTACGGCGAGCTTCGCCAGAGCTGGGTCGAAACCTACCGGCGCTGCCGTCGTCTGGCCAGCGCGCTGGCCCGGCGCGGCGTCGGGGTGGGTGACACCGTCGCGGTGATGCTGCCCAACGTCCCGGCCATGTTCGAGGCGCACTTCGGTGTGCCGATGGCCGGCGCGGTGCTCAACACGCTCAACACCCGGCTGGATGCCGAGTCCATCGCCTTCATGCTGCAGCACGGCGAGGCCAAGGTGCTGCTGACCGACCCCGAGTTCGCCGGCGTGATCGGCCCGGCCCTGGCGCGTCTGCAGGGGCCGCGGCCGCTGGTCGTCGAGGTCAGCGACGCCGCCGCCCCGGCCGGCGAATGGCTGGGCGACCTCAGCTACGAGGACTTCCTCGCCGGCGGCGACCCCGAGTTCGCCTGGCAGCTCCCGGCCGACGAGTGGGATGCGATCGCGCTGAACTACACCTCCGGCACCACGGGCGACCCCAAGGGCGTGGTCACCCACCACCGCGGCGCCTACCTGAACGCCGCCAACAACGTCATCGCCTGGCACCTGCCGCCGCAGCCCGTCTACCTGTGGACGCTGCCCATGTTCCATTGCAACGGCTGGTGCTTCCCCTGGACCATGGCGCTGACCGGGGGCACCAGCGTCTGCCTGCGGCGGGTGGATCCGGCGCTGATCTTTCCGCTGATCCGCGAGCACCGCATCACGCACCTGTGCGGCGCGCCCATCGTCTACAGCATGCTGATCAACGCCCCGGCCGAGCTGCGCGCCGGGCTGGGCCACACCGTGCAGGGCCTGATCGCCGGGGCCGCTCCGCCGGCGGCGGTGATCGAGGGCTGCGAGGCCGCCGGCATCGAGCTGACCCATGTCTACGGCCTGACCGAGGTCTACGGCCCCGCCGCCCTGTGCGTGAAGCAGGACGAGTGGGCCGAGCTGCCGGCGCGCGACCGCGCCCAGCTCAACGGCCGCCAGGGCGTGGCCTACCCGCTGCAGGAGGCCATCGCCGTGCTCGACCCCGAGACGATGCAGCCGGTGCCCGCCGACGGCGAGACCCTGGGCGAGATCTTCTTCCGCGGCAACGTGGTGATGAAGGGCTACCTCAAGAACCCCGAGGCCACGCGCAAGGCCTTCGAGGGCGGCTGGTTCCACACCGGCGACCTGGCCGTGCTGCACGAGGACGGCTACGCCAAGATCAAGGACCGCAGCAAGGACGTGATCATCAGCGGCGGCGAGAACATCAGCTCGATCGAGGTCGAGGATGTCCTGCACCGCCACCCCGCCGTGCTGCTGGCCGCGGTGGTCGCGCTGCCCGAGGTGAAGTGGGGCGAGGTGCCCTGCGCCTTCATCGAGCTCAAGGCCGGCGCCGAGACCACCGAGGAGGACGTCATCGCCTTCTGCCGCGAGCACATGGCCCGCTTCAAGGTGCCCAAGAAGGTGGTCTTCGGCCCCCTGCCCAAGACGGGCACCGGCAAGATCCAGAAGTTCCTGCTGCGCGAGCGCGTGCGCTCGGCCAGCGCCATCGAATGAGGCCGGCCATGAGCGAGTACATCCTCGAGACCGAAGGCCTCAGCAAGGACTTCCGCGGCTTCACCGCCGTGCAGGACGTCAGGCTGCGCGTGCGCCGCGGCAGCATCCACGCCCTGATCGGCCCCAACGGCGCGGGCAAGACCACGGTCTTCAACCTGCTGACCAAGTTCCTGCAGCCCACGCGCGGGCGCATCGTCTTCGACGGCCAGGACATCACCGCCACCGCGCCGGCCGAGGTCGCGCGCCTGGGCCTGGTGCGCTCCTTCCAGATCTCGGCCACCTTCGGCCACATGACGGCGATGGAGAACGTGCGCGTGGCGCTGCAGCGCCCGCTGGGCACCAGCTTCCAGTTCTGGACGCCGGTGGCCTCGCTGGCGCCGCTGAACGACCGCGCCATGGCCCTGCTGGAGGCCGTCGACCTGGCCAGCTATGCCGACATCCCGGCCGCCGAGATGCCCTACGGCCGCAAGCGTGCGCTCGAGATCGCCACCACCCTGGCCCTGGACCCGCCGCTGATGCTGCTCGACGAGCCCACCCAAGGCATGGGCCACGAGGACGTGGACCGTGTCGTCGCGCTGATCCGCAAGGTCGCCGCCGAGCGCACCGTGCTGATGGTCGAACACAACCTCTCCGTGGTGGAGACGCTGAGCGACACCATCACCGTGCTGCAGCGCGGCCAGATCCTGGCCGAAGGGCCCTACGCCACCGTCTCGAAGGACCCGCGCGTGCTGGAAGCTTATGTGGGGGTGGAGGCATGAGCGCCGCCCCGATGTTGAAGGTGCAGGGCCTGCACGCCCATTACGGCGAATCGCACATCCTGCATGGCATCGACTTCGAGGTCCGCGAGGGCGAGCTGGTCACCCTGCTGGGCCGCAACGGCGCGGGCCGCTCGACCACGCTCAAGACCATCGTCGGCCTGGTGGGCCAGTGCAGCGGCTCGGTCACCCTGCGCGGCCAGCAGCTCATCGGCCTGGCGCCGCACCGCATCGCCCGGCTGGGCCTGGGCTTCTGCCCGGAGGAGCGCGGCATCTTCGCCGGCCTGACGACCGAGGAGAACCTGCTGCTGCCGCCCCCGGTGGGCGATCAGCCGGGCATGACGGTCGAGGAGCTCTACGCCCTCTTCCCCAACCTCCAGGAGCGGCGCCACAGCCCCGGCACCCGCCTGTCCGGCGGCGAGCAGCAGATGCTGGCCCTGGCCCGCATCCTGCGCACCGGCGCGCGCCTGCTGCTGCTCGACGAGATCACCGAGGGCCTGGCCCCGGTCATCGTCAAGAAGCTCGGCGAGGTCATCCGCCTGCTCAAGACGCGCGGCTACACCATCGTGCTGGTCGAGCAGAACTTCCGCTTCGCCGCCCCCCTGGCCGACCGCCACCACGTGCTGGAGCACGGCCGCATCGTGGCCACCGTGCAGGCCCACGAGCTGGCCGAGCAGACCGGGATGCTGCACGAGCTGCTGGGCGTCTGAGCCCGCGGCCCCGACACGCCTTCGCTTCCCCCCCCCCACCGGCGGCCCCGGCCGCCGCCCCCGACGTTCCCAAGAAGATCCTCAGGAGACCCCCGACATGAAGCTCAAGCCCCTTGCCCTGGCCGGCCTGCTGGCCGCCGGCAGCCTGACCGCCCAGGCCCAGGTGTCCGACAACGTGGTGCGCGTCGGCGTGCTGACCGACCTGTCGGGCGTGTACTCCGACATCGCCGGCCAGGGCGCCATCGTGGCCACCAAGCTGGCCATCGAGGACTTCATCGCCCAGGAGAAGCCCGGCTTCAAGGTGGAGATGGTCAGCGCCGACCACCAGAACAAGGGTGACATCGCGGCCAACAAGGCCCGCGAATGGTTCGAGCGCGACAAGGTCGACATCGCCACCGAGCTGGTCACCACCTCGGTCGCGCTGGCGGTGCAGAAGATCGCCAAGGAGAAGGACCGCCTGATCCTGGTCTCCGGCGCCGGCTCCACCCGCCTGACCAACGAGGACTGCAACGACGTCACCGTCCACTGGACCTACGACACCTACGCCCTGGCCAACGGCACCGCCAAGGCCGTGACCCAGCAGGGCGGCAAGAAGTGGTTCTTCCTGACCGCGGACTACGCCTTCGGCCATTCGCTGGAGAAGGACGCCAGCGAGGTCGTCAAGGCCAGCGGCGGCCAGGTCATGGGCACGGTGCGCCACCCCTTCCCGGGCTCGGACTTCTCCTCCTACCTGCTCAAGGCCCAGTCCTCGGGCGCGCAGATCATCGGCCTGGCCAATGCCGGCGGCGACACCATCAACGCCGTCAAGCAGGCGGCCGAGTTCGGCATCACGCCCAAGCAGTCCCTGGCCGGCCTGCTGATCTTCATCAGCGACATCCACTCGCTGGGCCTCAAGGCCACGCAGGGCATGTACCTGACCGAAGGCTTCTACTGGAACCAGAACGACGAGACCCGGGCCTGGTCCAAGCGCTACTTCGCGCAGATGAAGCGCATGCCGACCATGGTCCATGCCGGCCAGTACTCCTCGGTGATGCACTACCTGAAGGCCGTCAAGGCGGCGGGCACCGACCAGACCGGCAAGGTCCTGGCGCAGATGAAGAAGACCCCGGTCAACGACTTCTTCGCCAAGAACGGCCAGATCCGCGACGACGGCCGCATGGTGCACGACATGCTGCTGCTGCAGGTCAAGAAGCCGGCCGAAAGCACCACGCCCTGGGACTACTACCACGTGAAGGCCACGATCCCTGCGGCCGAAGCCTTCACCCCGGTGGCCGCCAGCCGCTGCGCCCTGCTCAAGAAGTGAGTCCCGGCACGGCGGCCCCGCCGCCGTGCCCCACCTCCCGCCGCTCGGCCTGAATTCCCGGTGCGGCCGGCCCCGCAGGCCGCCGCACCTCCTCCTCCGTCTCCCACCGGGCCCTCCGATGGAACTCTTCGGCATCCCGTCCCAGGCGCTGTTCGGTCAGCTGCTGCTCGGGCTCATCAACGGCTCCTTCTACGCCGTGCTGAGCCTGGGCCTGGCCGTCATCTTCGGCCTGCTGAACATCATCAACTTCGCGCACGGCGCGCTCTACATGGTCGGCGCCTTCTTCGCGCTGATCGGCCTGAACCACTTCGGGCTGAACTACTGGGCCGCGCTGCTGCTGGTGCCGCTGCTGGTCGGCGCGCTCGGCGTGCTGGTCGAGCGCCTGCTCCTGCGCCACCTCTACCGCCTCGACCACCTCTACGGCCTGCTCCTGACCTTCGGCCTGGCGCTGATTGCCGAGGGCGTGTTCCGCCACTACTTCGGCGTGTCCGGCGAGTCCTACCCGGCGCCCGAGGCCCTGCAGGGCGGGGTCGACCTGGGCTTCATGTTCATGCCGCTCTACCGCGGCTGGGTCGTGCTGGTCTCGCTGATCGTCTGCGCGGCGACCTGGTTCCTGATCGAGCGCACGCGGCTCGGCGCCACGCTGCGCGCGGCCACCGAGCGGCCGGATCTGGTGCAGGCCCTGGGCATCAACGTGCCGGTGATGGTCACGCTGACCTATGGGGCCGGCGTCGCGCTGGCGGGCCTGGCCGGGGTGCTGGCGGCGCCCATCCTGCAGGTCAACCCGGTCATGGGCTCCAACCTGATCATCGTCGTCTTCGCGGTGGTGGTGATCGGTGGCATGGGCTCCATCGCCGGCTCCATCGTCACCGGTCTCGGTCTCGGCCTGGTCGAAGGCCTGACCAAGGTGATCTACCCCGAAGCCTCGGCCGTCGTGATCTTCGTGATCATGATCATCGTGTTGCTGCTGCGCCCGGCGGGCCTGTTCGGCAAGCAGGCCTGAGAAGGAATCCTGAGCATGACTTCCCCCTCCTCGCGCCCTGCGGCGGCGCGCCTGCAGGCCCTGGGCTGGCTGCTGCTGCTGGCCACCGGCCTCGTGGCGCCCTTCCTGGCCTATCCGACCTTCCTGATGAAGGTGCTGTGCTTCGCGCTGTTCGCGTCGGCCTTCAACCTGCTGCTGGGCTATGCCGGCCTGCTGTCCTTCGGCCACGCGGCCTTCTTCGGCGGCGCGGCCTACATCTGCGCGGTGCTCAGCAAGGACTTCGGCCTGGACCCGGCCCTGGCCGTGCTGGCCGGCGGCGGCTTCGCGGCCCTGCTGGGCCTGGGCATGGGCGCGCTGGCCATCCGCCGCAGCGGCATCTACATGACGATGATCACCCTGGCCCTGGCGCAGCTGGTCTTCTTCTTCGCGGTGAAGCTGCCCTTCACCGGCGGCGAGGACGGCCTGCAGGGCGTGCCGCGCGGCCAGCTCTTCGGCCTGATCGACCTGGCCGACAACCAGGCCATGTACTACTTCGTCTTCGCGGTCGTCGTGGCCGGCTTCTGGCTGATCCACCGCACCATCCACTCGCCCTACGGCCAGGTGCTCAAGGCCATCCGCGAGAACGAGCCGCGCGCCATCTCGCTGGGCTACGACGTGGCCCGCTACAAGCTGCTGGCCTTCGTGCTCTCGGCCGCGCTCTCGGGCGTGGCGGGCAGCCTCAAGGCCCTGGTCTTCCAGCTCGCCTCGCTGACCGACGTGCACTGGCACATGTCCGGCGAGGTGGTGCTGATGACCCTGCTCGGCGGCCTGGGCACCCTGCTCGGTCCGGCCGTGGGCGCGCTGACCATCGTCAGCCTGCAGAACGAGCTGGCCGACAAGGTCGGCCCCTGGGTGACCGTGATCATGGGCGCGATCTTCGTCGTCTGCGTGATGGCCTTCCGCCGCGGCCTGGTCGGCGAGCTGCTGGCCCGCCTGGGCAAGCCGCGCGCCACGCCGCCGGCCGGCGGCGGCGGGCACTGATCACCGCGCCACCCCACCCCGTCCCGCTTTCCTCCAAGAGCCCGGGCGGCCCCGAGGGCCGCACCGTGGGCCGCGCTTCGTCCCCACCTCGTCCCCCCCCCACCATGAGCACCCCCTACACCGCACCCCTGCGCGAGATGAGCTTCGCGCTCAAGGAGCTGGGCGGCCTTGACGCCGTGCTGGCCCAGTCCGACGGCAGCGAGCTGAGCGCCGACCTGGTCGAACCCATCCTCGAAGAGGCCGGCCGCTTCGCCAGCGAAGTGCTGGCCCCGCTCAACGCCCCCGGCGACCGCGAAGGCTGCCGCTGGCAGGACGGCGCGGTCCGCACGCCCGAGGGCTTCGCCGCCGCCTACGCCAGCTTCTGCGAGACCGGCTGGCACGGCATGCCCGCCGAAGTCGAGCTGGGCGGCCAGGGCATGCCGACCCTGCTGTCCACGGCCGTGCTGGAGATGTGGAAGAGCGCCAACCACGCCTTCAGCCTCTGCCAGATGCTGACCCTCGGCGCGGTCGAGGCCATCCGCCGCCACGCCACCCCCGAGCTGCAGGCCCGCTACCTGCCGGCCATGGTGGCCGGCCGCTGGACCGGCACGATGAACATCACCGAGCCGCAGGCCGGCTCGGACCTGTCGGCCATCCGCAGCCGCGCCGTGCCCGAGGGCGAGCACTACCGCATCACCGGCACCAAGATCTTCATCACCTGGGGCGAGCACGACCTGGCCGAGAACATCGTCCACCTGGTCCTGGCCCGCCTGCCCGACGCCCCGCCCGGGGTGAAGGGCCTGTCGCTCTTCCTGTGCCCCAAGGTGCTGGTGAACGCGGACGGCAGCCTGGGCGCGCGCAACGACCTCGTCTGCGCCTCCATCGAACACAAGCTCGGCATCCATGCCTGCTCGACGGCCGTGATGGCCTTCGGCGAGCAGGGCGGCGCCACCGGCTGGCTGGTCGGCGCGCCCCACGAAGGCCTGGCCTGCATGTTCACGATGATGAACCACGCGCGGCTCAACGTCGGCCTGGAGGGCCTGGCCCTGTCCGAGCGCGCCTACCAGCAGGCCCGGGCCTATGCCCTGGACCGCGTGCAGGGCCGCGGCGTCGGCCTGGGCCCGGACGGCCCGCGGACCATCATCGGCCACCCCGACGTGCGCCGCATGCTGATGGCCATGAAGTCGCGCGTCGAGGCCATGCGCGGCCTGGCCTACTACACCGCCGGCCGCATGGACCGCGCGCACGGCCACCCCGACGCCGCCCAGCGCGCCGAGGCCCAGGCCCTGGTCGACCTGCTGACCCCCATCGTCAAGGCCTGGTGCACCGAGCAGGCCCAGGGCATCACCGCCCTCGGCGTGCAGGTGCACGGCGGCATGGGCTTCATCGAGGAAACCGGCGCGGCGCAGCACCAGCGCGACGCCCGCATCACCACCATCTACGAGGGCACGACCGGCATCCAGGCCAACGACCTGCTCAACCGCAAGCTGGTGCGGGATGGCGGCGCCACCCTGGGCCGCCTGCTGCGCGAGGTGCAGGACGAGGCCCGCGGCCTGGCCGGCCACGGTGACGCCACGCTGCGCGCCATCGGCGACGCCCTGCTGCGCGCCGCCGCCTCGCTGGAGGCCGCCACCGCCCACCTGCTGGTCCGCCATGCCGCCACGCCGCGCGAGAGCTTCGCCGGGGCCGTGCCCTACCTCATGCTCTGCGGCACCGTGCTCGGCGGCTGGCTGCTGGCGCGGGGCGCCGAGGCGGCGGTCACCCAGCTCGCCAGCGGCAGCGGCGACACCGACTTCCTCGCGGCCAAGCGCAGCACCGCCTGGCACTACGCGATGAACGTGCTGCCCGAGGCCGCCGGCCTGGGCGAGATCGTCTGCCACGGGGCCGCCAGCGTGCTGGCCCTGGACGACGCGCAGTTCTGAACCGGAGCCCCCGATGAACGGCATGAACGGTCACGACATCGAGGACCTGCATCCCGGCATGCAGGCCACCTTCTCCAAGACGGTGACCGAGGCCGACATCGTGCTGTTCGCCGGGGTCTCGGGCGACAACAACGCCATCCACACCAACGAAGAGTACGCCGCCGGCACGCGCTTCGGCGGCCGCATCGCGCACGGCTTCCTGACCGCCAGCGTGATCTCGGCCGCCGTGGCCAACCGGCTGCCCGGGCCCGGCACGGTCTACCTCGCCCAGCAGCTGCGCTTCCTGGCGCCGGTGCGGCCGGGCGACACCGTGCACGCCACCGTGACGGTCCAGACGGTGGACCTGGAGCGCGCGCGCGCCGTGCTGCACACCGTCTGCCGCGTGCGGGAGACCGTCGTCATCGACGGCGAGGCCACCGTGATGACCACCTCGTCCGCCCGCCGCGCGGCGGCAGCGGCCTGATCCTGGAGACCCAGCCATGAAGATCCTCGTCCCCGTCAAACGCGTGGTGGACTACAACGTGAAGGTGCGCGCCAAGAGCGACGGCAGCGGCGTGGACATCGCCAATGTGAAGATGAGCATGAACCCCTTCGACGAGATCGCCGTCGAGGAGGCCGTTCGGCTCAAGGAGAAGGGCGCGGTGACGGAAGTCATCGCCGTGTCCTGCGGCGTCGCCGCCTGCCAGGAGACCCTGCGCACGGCCATGGCCATCGGCGCGGACCGCGCCCTCCTGGTCGAGACCCCGGCCGAGCTGGAGCTGCAGCCCCTGGCCGTGGCCAAGCTGCTCAAGGCCCTGGTCGAGCGGGAAGGCGTGCAGCTCGTCGTGCTGGGCAAGCAGGCCATCGATGACGACTGCAACCAGACCGGCCAGATGCTGGCCGCCCTGCTGGACTGGCCGCAGGCCACCTTCGCCAGCAAGGTCGAGCTGGGTGCCGACACCGCCACCGTCACCCGCGAAGTCGACGGCGGCCTGGAGACCCTGGCCCTGGGCCTGCCGGCCGTCATCACCACCGACCTGCGCCTGAACGAGCCGCGCTACGTCACCCTGCCCAACATCATGAAGGCCAAGAAGAAGCCGCTGGAGACCCTCCAGCCCGCGGCCCTGGGCGTGGACGTGACCCCGCGCGTCAAGACCCTGCAGGTGCAGGAGCCGCCCAAGCGCGCCGCCGGCATCAAGGTGGCCGACGTCGCCGCCCTGGTCGACAAGCTCAAGAACGAAGCCAAGGTGATCTGACCATGACCGCCACCCTCGTCATCGCCGAACACGAGCACGGCAGCCTCAAGGCCGCCACCCTGAACACCGTCACCGCCGCGGCCCAGCTCGGCGGGGCGGTCCACGTCCTCGTCGCCGGGCAGCAGGCCCAGGCCGCGGCGGACGCCGCCGCCCGCATCCCCGGCGTGGCCCGGGTGATCCTGGCCGACGGCCCGGCCCATGCCGACGCCCTGGCCGAGCCCCTGGCCGAGCAGGTGCTGGCCCTGGCCGGCGACTACACCCACCTCGTCTTCCCGGCCACGGCCCGCGGCAAGAACGCCGCCCCGCGCGTGGCGGCCCGGCTGGACGTGGCGCAGATCAGCGACATCAGCCGCGTGCTGGGCCCGGACACCTTCGAGCGCCCCATCTACGCCGGCAACGCCCTGGCCACCGTGCAGTGCGCCGACGCCAAGCTCGTGCTGACCGTGCGGGCCACCGGCTTCGACGCCGCGCCGGCCGAAGGCGGCAGCGCGCCGGTCGAGACCGTGACGGCCGTGCAGGCCAGCGCACGCAGCCGCTTCATCGGCCGCGAGCTGACCAAAAGCGACCGGCCCGAGCTGACCGCGGCCAAGATCATCGTCAGCGGCGGCCGCGCCCTGGGCAGCAGCGAGAAGTTCGACCAGGTGCTCACGCCGCTGGCCGACAAGCTGGGTGCCGCCCTCGGCGCCAGCCGCGCGGCGGTGGATGCGGGCTACGCGCCCAACGACTGGCAGGTCGGGCAGACCGGCAAGATCGTCGCGCCCAGCCTCTACATCGCCTGCGGCATCAGCGGTGCGATCCAGCATCTGGCGGGCATGAAGGATTCGAAGGTGATCGTCGCGATCAACAAGGACCCCGAGGCCCCCATCTTCAGCGTGGCCGACTACGGCCTGGAGGCGGATCTGTTCGAGGCCGTGCCCGGCCTCAGCGCTGCCCTCTAGTCCCCGCCCCCCGGCGCGGCCCCGGCCGCTGCCCTTGCCCGAGCACCCCCCGGAAGGCCCGTCGAAGGACGGGTCGGCTGGACTGCACCCGACGTTTTTCACAACATCCTAGGAGGACGACATGACGATGAAACTTGCAAGCCTGCCGCTGGCCCTGCTCGCGGCAGCCGCCGGCCCGGCCCTGGCCCAGAGCGTGACGCTCTACGGTCTGGTCGACACCGGCATCGAAGTCATCAACGAGGCCGGCGCCGACGGCTCCACCGTGGTCCGCATGCCGACCATCACCGGCCAGTCGGCCTCGCGCTGGGGCATGCGCGGCAGCGAGGACCTGGGCAATGGCCTGAAGGCGGTCTTCGTGCTGGAGTCCGGTCTTGCGCCGGACACCGGTGGCTTTCAGCAAGGCAACCGACTCTTCGGCCGCCAGCTCTATGTGGGCCTGCAAGGGGGCTGGGGCACGCTGACCTTCGGTCGCCAGTACTCGGCCCTGCTGGCCGGCGGCATGGTCGATCCCTTCCTGGCCAGCATCTACGGCCCGGGCTCGCTCGACATCTACTTCGCCGGCCCGCGCATGGACAACGCGATCGGCTACTCGGGCAGCTTCGGCCCGCTGAGCGTCGGGGGCACCTACAGCCTCGGCCGCGACAACAACGGCTCGGCCGCGCCCGCCTGCGCCGGGGAATCGCCGACCGACGACAAGGCTTGCCGCGCCTGGTCGGCGGTCGTCAAGTACGACACGGCCGGCTGGGGCGTGGGCGCCTGGATCGACACCCAGCACGGTGCCGGGGCCCAGCAGAACGACACCGACACGCGCAGCTCGCTCAACGGCCACGTCAAGCTCGGCGCGGCCAAGCTGATCCTCGGCGTCATCCACCGCGACAACGAGATCACCCAGCTCAAGAGCGATGTCTGGTTCCTGGCGGGCAGCTATGCCGTCACCCCGACCTTCAACGTCGAGGCGGCCTACTACGACCTGAACGTCAAGAACAGCGAGAACGACTCCAGCCTGGTCGTGCTGCGCGCGAACTACCTGATGTCCAAGCGCACCACGCTCTACGCGACCGTCGGTCACCGCAACAACGACGGCACGGCCAATGGCGGCGTCACGCTTGACGCCCAGGTCACGCCCGACCTGCGCCCGGCCGCCGGCCAAAGCCAGAGCGGCATGATGGTCGGCCTGCGCCACACCTTCTGATCCCTGGTCCCGCGGCCCCGTCCCCCAGCGGGGGCGGGGCCGCACTGCTTTCCGGACGCCCCCCGCCCATGAAGACCCCCGACCCGCTGCTGCAAGCCCACGGCCCGCGCGACACCCTCGACGTCGACGTCCTCATCGTCGGCGCCGGCCCGGCCGGCCTGGCCACGGCCATCCGCCTCAAGCAGCTCGCCGCCGCCGCGGGCACCGAGCTCTCCGTCTG
>NZ_JACIVI010000008.1 GCF_014145335.1 Aquariibacter albus
GCGGCGCCGCACCTTGCGCTTGAGGTTCAGGCGCATCGCGCAGTACACCCGGTACACACGCTTGTGGTTCCAGCCGTGCCCGTCCTGACGCAGCCGGTCGAAGCACTTCCAGAACCCCCAGCGCGGGCGCTTCTCCAGCATGCCGTTGATCGCCTGGATGACCGGCGCATCCTTGGCCGCCTGGTCCGTCGTGGGCTTGTACAGCGCCGACCGCGGTAGACCCACGGCCTGGCAGGCGCGCACACGGGACAGATGGTGTTCGTCGACCATGACCTGCACCGCAGCTCGCCTGGCGATCGGCGTCACAATTTTCGCGACAGCACGTCCTTGATCGCTGCGTTCTCCAGCGCCAGATCGGCGTACATGCGCTTGAGTCGCGCGTTCTCCGCTTCGAGCTCCTTGACGCGCTTGAGCTCGTTGACGGACATGCCCGCGAACTTGCTCTTCCACTGGTAGTACGTCGCCGAGCTGATGCCGTGCTTGCGGCAGACCTCCGCCACGGCCAGCCCCGTCTCGCCCTCGCTCAGGATCGCCAGGATCTGGCTCTCTGTGAATCTCGACTTCCTCATCGCTCTTCCTCGAAGATGCGGAAGTCTCCACTTTCAGGTTGTCTACTCAGCGGGGGAGCTTACGGCGCCAGCGGGCGGTGACGGGGTTGTCCTCGGGCAGCTCGGCTGGGGCCAGGGCGACGAGGGCGGTCTCCAGCCGATCAACGGTCCAGCCTGGCTCGCCCCCCTCTTCCAGCAGCTGAAAGTGATGCTGGCGCAGCACGCGGCGCCAGAGGCGCTGCAGCGGGTCCCGTCCCCGAAGCACAGGTGGCGACCCCGCCCCGCACAGGCGGGCGGGCTGGACCATGGATTCGCGAGGAGGTCTCAAGGGCATCCCATACAGGGCGTGCGGATGCACGGACGCGACGACATCACGCCAGCGCGGGGCGGGTATCGGGGCAGGAGAAACGAGACCTGCGGCCAGTGGCCGACAGGCGAAATCGGTGGATTGGCCGCACCGACCTGGAACACGGGCTTTCGGCCCGCGTGCACCGAACTGAAGCCCCGGGGGCGGGTCGGCGTTACAGCGCGCCCGTCCCAGGCCTCATCGGCGAGCCCCGGGGCGTGATCCAGTATGCCGCGGGGCACCGCTTCGGTGCCCCGGGCGTGCCCGGCGGCGGGGGGCCGCTGCGGCCCGGGCCGGGGAAGGAAGGCGGGCGCCTCAGCGGCGCTTGCAGCTCGTCCAGCCCAGAGGCAGGTAGGCCGGGCACCAGCGGATCAGGCCGGTGGCCAGGGGCAGCACGCCGAGGTAGCCCCAGGCGCCGATCACGCCGCCCACGGCCAGGCCGATCAGCAGCAGGCCGACGAGGATGCGCAGCAGGCGGTCGATGCCGCCGACGTTGGAAGTCATGCAGGTTCTCCAGGGAAGGGCCCAGGGGGCCGGTGCCACGAGCATCGCCGCCGCGCCCGACGGCGTCGGTGACCTCAGTCCCCCAGCCCGCCGCCTGCCAGGGCGCGCAGCGCGGCCGGGTCGAGCACGGTGATGCGCTCGCGACCCAGGCTCAGCCAGCCCTGCTGCTCGAAGCGGCGAAGCAGGCGGCTGACGATTTCGCGCACCGTGCCGATCTCGTCCGCCAGGGCCTGGTGGGTCAGGCCCAGCACCGGGCCGCGGCCGAGCAGGGCGCCGGCCAGGCGCTGGTCCAGGCGCTGGAAGGCCACCGCCTCGACGAGCTGCATCAAGTCGGCCAGGCGGCCGGCCAGGGTGCCGATCAGGGTGCTGCGGAATCCGGGATGCGCCAGCCAGCGCTCCAGCCCGGCGCGCTGCAGCATCAGCAGCTCGCAGGGCTGGGTGCTGATGGCATGCGCGAACAGCGGCATCCCCTGCTGCAGGCAGGCCGTCGAGACCACGCAGAGGTCCCCGGGCCGCACGCGGTAAAGCTCGAGCGTGCGGCCCTGCGGCGAGCCCCGCGCCACGCGGATCTCACCGGCCAGCAGCAGCGGGAAACCGCCGCAGCGCCCGCCCTCCGCGAACAGCAGGGTGCCGGCCGGCACGGCCATGCGCTGGGCCTGCTCGGCCAGCACGGCGTCGCGCTCGACCGGATCGAGCTGGGCCAGGGCAGGATGCTGCCGCCAGGCTTCGGGGAGCAGGGGCGCGGGCATGGCCAATTATCACTGTGAGCTTATATTGAGGTTCGACCCGGCCCGGCGATCCGGCCGGCTTCCCGGCTGAGGGCCACGGCCAGGCTGCGCCGCCGGCTGCCGGCTGCTGGGCGCCGGCCCTCACGGGCCTTCAGTCGAGCTGCGCGTCCAGCACCCGCGCCTTGTGCCGGTAGTGGCGGGCCGAGGCCTTGCGGCCCGCCAGGCGATGCCCTTCGGCCTCGGCCCGCGCCGCGGCGGCGGCCTCGGCGAAGGCCTCGATCAGGGTGTTGCGCTCGACCGGCTCGACCCGCCGGCCCTGGTCGAAGCGGCCGGCCACCCAGCCTTCGTTCGGCCGCTCGATCACGCCCAGCACGGCCTGGCCTCCCGCCAGGCGGCCGAGGTAGAGGTGGACCGCACCGTCCGCCGCCTGCAGGCGCAGCACGCCCAGGCCTTCGGCCCGGCCGCCGGCACAGGGGCCCGACCAGCGCGGGCGTCCGCCATCGGGCAGCTCCTCGGGCAGCGTGAAGCGGCAGTGGGGCGGCCCGGCTTCGCGGGCCGGGCGGGGCGCGCCACCCTCGGCTGCGCCAGCTGCCGTCGCCGCCGCGATGAGCAGGGCCGCGAGGCCCCGCGCCGCCCGGCGGTCGCGCGTCTGCGGGGTCGCCGCTGCGCGGCTCACCGCAGGGTGGGCGCCCAGGCGCGCACCAGCGACTCGCTGGCCTCGAAGTGCATGCCGTCTTCCTTGCCGAAGCTCACGCCCCAGTACCAGCCGTGGCGGTTGAAGATCGGTGCGATCTGCGTCAGCCCGAACTGCACGCGGCCATCGCCGTAGACATCGAGCACGCCGTTGAGCGTCAGGTCGATGGCCGTGCCCCAGGCGTGGTTGGAGATGCTGCTGCTCGATCCGCGCACCAGCCGGCAGCACAGCATGCCGGCCGTGCCCAGGGCCTGGTGGACGGCGGGCTGCTCGGCCTGGATGTCGCGCATCACGGCCTTCAGGCTCAGCACGGCGGGCAGCAGGCCGGTGACGCGGAAGGGTCCGACGGTGTCGAGCACGATGTTGCGCCGCAGCTTGGGGTCGGTCGGCGGTTCGCACTGGCTGCTGTACTGGCCGCCGCGCGGGTCGCCCAACAGGCTCAGCATCAGCCCGTTGCGAACCGGCTTCAGCCCGGGGTTGACCGTGCTGGCCGCCGGGATCGGCACGGTGCGGGTGACCGAGCTCGCGCCGGTGGCCGGCGTGGGCGGCACGCTGGCCTGGCCGCTGTAGGTGCCCGACAGGTGGGCCCAGCTGCGGCCGCCCGGGTCGATGCGGCCGTCGGGGCTGCGCATGAAGCCGGACTGGAAGTCCTCGATGGCGGCGATCGTGTTCGGCCCGCAGCGCCCGTCGGCATCGCCGACACGGGCGAAGCCGCGGGCCAGCAGCAGGTGCTGCACGGCCAGCACATCGGCACGAAGGTTGGGGGCGCCGCGGCCCACGGGCTGGGACAGGAGGACGGTCGGCATGGTCGCGACTCCGCTGGAGGGGGTCGGGCCAATCTACGGCGGCCCGGGCCGCCTGCCAAGCCGTCTTGCGGGCGACTTGCCAGGCCCCGGGCGCAAGGCGGGGTGCACGCCGGCCAGGCTTCCGCGCATTCCTGCCGGATCCGCCCGCGGCCGTCGGCCGGCGGCCACCCGGCGGCCCCGCCGAGGGCCTAGAGTGGGGCCTGGCAAACCGGCGCGAAAGCCCGGGACGCAAAGCCTCCGGCCTGTCGTCCGTCCCCGAGGGGACGGGCCACGGTAGCGGGGTTGCCGGTCCGGGTCCGTCAAGCCCGGCCGGTCTCTTCCTTCAGGAGACCTGCGATGCAATCCATCCCCCGGGGCCGTACGCGGCCCCTTCTTCGCGTGGTCGCCGCGCTGCTGCTGGCCGCCGCGCCCGCCCTGCGCGCCGAGACGGCGGTGCTGATCCCGGAAGAAGTGGCGCGTGGCGAACTGCCGATGCCGCCGCGCGCTCCGGTCACGGCCGGGGCGGCGGCCTCCGGTCAGGCCCGCTACATCGTCACCCTGCGCCGCGGCAGCGCCGAGGCGCCGGCCGATTCGGAGCGCCTGGTGCGCGGCCAGGCCGGCCGCATTCGCCAGCACTTCGGCCGTGCCTTGCGGGGCTACAGCGCCGAGGTGCCGGTCGGCCGCTCGCAGGCCTTCATCGAAGCGCTGCGCCGCAACCCGGAGGTGCTGGCCGTCGAGCTCGACCAGCCCGTGCGGCTGCGCCAGACCATCCAGTCCGCCGCCCCCTGGGGCCTGGACCGTAGCGACCAGCGCACGCTGCCGCTGTCGGGCGCCTTCACCTACCTCCGCAGCGGCCAGGGCGTGCGGGCCTACATCGTCGACACCGGCATCCTTGCCAGCCACCAGGACTTCGGCGGCCGCGTCGCCGAGGGCTACAGCACGGTGGCCGATGCGAACGGCAGCAGCGATTGCAACGGCCACGGCACCCATGTGGCCGGCATCGTCGGCGGCACGACCTGGGGCGTGGCCAAGGCCGTCAGCCTGGTGCCGGTGCGGGTGCTGGACTGCAATGGCGCGGGCATGAGCAGCGGCGTGATCGCGGGCCTGGAATGGATCCTGGCGCATGGGGTCAAGCCGGCGGTGGTCAACCTCTCGCTCGGCGGGGGCGTGTCGCCCGCCATGGACGCCGCGGTGGCCCGTCTGGTCGCCGAGGGCTATGCCGTCGTCGTGGCCGCGGGCAACAGCGGGGCCGACGCCTGTGGCAGCTCGCCGGGCCGCGAGCCCTCGGTGCTGACGGTCGGCGCGAGCACCGCGAGCGATGAACGCGCCAGCTATTCGAACTTCGGCCGCTGCGTCGACCTGTTCGCGCCCGGCAGCAGCATCCGCTCCGCCTACGGCACCGGACCGACGGCCACCGCCACCATGAGCGGCACCTCGATGGCGGCCCCGCATGTGAGCGGTGCCCTGGCCCTGCTGCTGCAGCGCGCGCCCACGGCCACACCGGCCCAGCTCGCCACCACGCTCAAGGCGGAGGCCACCAGCGGCAAGCTCAAGACCGTCGGCACCGCATCGCCGAACCTGCTGCTGTTCAGCGCCATCGCCAGCTCGCCGATTCCGCGCAGCAGCGCGGTGGATGCGCTCAGCGGCAGCGCCGCGGCCTCGGGCTCGGCGGCCTGGCTCGCCACCGTCCAGGTGGTGGTGCGGGACCAGGACGGCGCCTACCTGCCGAAGGTCAGCGTCAAGGGCAGCTTCAGCAGCGGCGGCAGCGCGTCCTGCGTGACGGGCAGCACCGGCGTGTGCAGCCTGAAGTCCCCGAAGATCAAGAAGGCCGTGGCCTCGACGACCTTCCGCCTCGACGGCCTGAGCGGCGGCGGCGTGGTCTACGACGCGGCGCGCAACCGCAGCACCGAGCTCAGCCTGGCGCGACCCTGAGCCCGGGCGCACCGCCTAGGCCCAGCCCAGCGCCCGGGCGCGGGCCGCGGCCTCGGTTCGGTTGCCGGCCTCCAGGGCCAGCAGGATCGCGGCCACGTGCAGTTTGACGGTGCCCTCGCTGAGCCCGAGGCGCTGCGCGATCTGCTTGTTCGACGCGCCCTGCACCAGGTCCTGCAGCACCTCCTGCTGGCGCGGGGTCAGGTGCGGCTCGGGCCGCAGGCCGGCCGGCTCGGGGGCGATCTCGAGCTCTTCGCCGGCCAGCAGGCGCTGCAGGGCCTGCTGCATGGCATCCGGCGCGAGCGATTTGCGCAGGAAGCCCACCGCGCCGCGGGCCCGGGCCCGGGCGGCCTCCCCGGCCTGCTCGGAGCCCGAGATCACCACGATCGGCACCGCGGGGTGCGCCCGGTGCAGGGTCTCGACCGGGTCGCTGTCGAAGCAGCCCGGCATGCGCAGGTCGAGCAGCAGCAGCTCGCAGTCCGGATCGGCGGCCAGACAGGCGCGGATCTCGTCGAGCGAGCCGGCTTCCTCCACCCGCGCCTCGGCCACCAGGCTGCGCACCAGGCGGGCCAGGGCGTCGCGGAACAGGGCGTGGTCGTCGGCGATCAGGATGCGCATGCGCGCAGCCTAGCGCCCGGCCGAAGCGTCCGTCCCCGTCGGGGCGAAGCGGGGGCTGCCGCGGCGCTGCGTCCAGGCCCAGGCCAGGGCGGGCCACAGGGGCTGCGGGGCGGGCCGGGCCCTGGGCCGCGAGATCGTGCGAAAGTCCCCGGATGCTGGAGTCGAGCCTGTCGGAGGGGATCGGAATCGCCCGGGCCGCGGCGCGCCGGGGCGCTGCGCATGGTGCGGCGCCGGATCGACCGGCTGCAGGAGGCCCACGGACGTGGGCCTGGACATGGGCCTGATGGCCCCGCCGCCAGCCGCCGGCGGCCCGCAGCTCGCGGCTCGCGGGCCGCTGCTGCGGGCGGCCGGGGTCTTCCTTGTCGGCCTGCTGCTGACCGCGGCGGGCAGCCTGATGCTCTACGACGCGGCCCGTCAGCGCGAACGCCGCACCCTGGAGGACGAGGCGGGCGCCCGGGTGCGCCACGTCGAGCTGTCGATCGAGCTGGCGCTCGAATCGCTGCAGGCCCTGCGCGCGCTCTTCGAGGCCAGCCTGCCGGTGACGGCCGACGGCTTCGACCGCTTCGCCCGCGCGGAGGCGGCCCGCCACCGCGGCACCCTGGCGCTGGGCTGGGCACCGCGCGTCGACGCGGGTGCCCGGGCCGGTTTCGAGCGCGAGCTCGCGGCCCTGCAGGGCCGGCCCAGCGCCTTCATCTTCGAATCCACCGGCCATGGCATGCGACGCCCGGCCCAGCCGCGGCCCGAGCACTTCCCGCTGCTGCATCTGGCGGCGATCGAGGGCGGCGAGATCGAGCCCGGTCAGGACCTGCTGGCCCTGAGCGGCCGCCGCCAGGCCATCGAGATCGCGGTGCACAGCGGCCGCCCCGCGGCCACCAAGGTGCGCCGTGCCGATGCCTGGGGCGCCCCGGGCGAGCTGGTCATCCAGGTCTTCCTGCCCGTGCGCGATCCGGCCGCCGGGCCGCTGGCCCCGCCGCGCGGCGTGGTGATCGGCGTCTTCAGCGTCAGCGAGATCCTGGGTCGCGTCTTCGACCCGGTGGCCGAGCGGCTGCGGGTGGCGATCTTCGACCGCTCGGCCCCCGCCGCCGAGCAGGCGCTCTACACCCTGGGGCTGGACGAGGGCCTGCGCCACGAGGCCGAGCTGCGCGCGCAGCCCGGGGCCGACGACGGCGTCCTTCGCCCCTTTCAGTTCGCCGACCGCCGCTGGGTGGCCCATCTGCTGCCCCTGCCCGGGCGCAGCCCGCTCAGCACCCTGCTCTGGCCCATGGCCGGCCTCGGCGCCGGCCTGTTGCTGACCAGCCTGCTGGCGGCCTATCTCTTCGTTGCCATGGTGCGTGGCCGCCAGCTGTTCTGGCTGCACCGCCAGCTCGACGGCGTGCAGCAGCGCCTGATCGACGAGCAGGTGGCCGCCGAGGTGCAGCGCCGCCTGCGCGAACAGGCCCTGGCGGCGGCCCGTGCGCGCAGCAGCTTCCTGCAGGCCGCCAGCCACGACCTGCGCCAGCCCTTGCATGCGCTGTCGCTCTACCTGAACCTGCTCGGCGACGCCCCCGAGCGCGGCCGCGACCCAGTCTTCATGGCCCAGCTCCAGCACAGCGCCGCGGCGCTGCAGGGCCTGTTCGATGCGCTGCTCGACATCGGCCGCCTGGAAAGCGGCCAGATCGAGCCGGCGCCGCGCCCCTTCGCGCTGCGGCCGCTGCTGCTGGGCCTGATCGAGGAATCGCGCGGCCTGGCCCAGCGCAAGGGCCTGCGTCTGCTGGACCGGCTGGAGGCCGTCGGCACGGTCTCCGACCCGCTGCTGATCGAGCGCATCGTCCGCAACCTGCTCGTCAATGCGCTGCGCTACACGCCGCAGGGCTGGGTGGCGCTGCGCTGCCGGGTGCGTGGCGGCCGCCTGCGCCTGCAAGTCTTCGACAGCGGACCGGGCCTGGCGCCGGCCCAGCGCCGCCGCCTGCTCGACGAGGCGGCGGGCGCCCCGGCGGCGCGCGAGGGGGCGGGTCTGGGCCTGTCCATCGTGCAGGAGCTGGCGCGCAAGCTGGGCCACCCCTTGAGCCTGCGCAGCCGGCCAGGGCGCGGCAGCGTGCTGACGCTGGAGCTGCCCCTGGCCGATCCGGCGGCCGAGGGCGGCCCGCAGGCCGGCCCGGCGCCTGCGGCGGCGCCGTGGACGGCCGGCCATGTGCTGCTGGTCGATGACGATCCCGAGGTGCGCTCGGCCACCGCAGCCCGCCTGCGCGCCTGGGGCGCGACGGTGGCCGAGGCCGGCAGCCTGGCCGAGGCCCGCCTTGCCCTGGCGGACCCAGAGCGTCCGCCCGGCCTGGTGCTGCTGGACCTGCAGCTGTCCGACGGCCGCGGCTCCGAGCTGCTCCCGGCCCTGCGCGATGCGGCCGGCCGGCCGCTGCCGACCGTCTGGCTCAGTGCCGACCCCGCGGCCGCCGAGCTGCCCGGCGCCATCGTGCTGCGCAAGCCGGCCAGCGCGCTGAAGCTGCGCTCGGCGCTGGACGCGGCACAGCGCGCGGCCCGGCCCTGAGGCCGGCTCCCGGCGGCCGGCCGGCGCAGCGCGGGACTGCTTTTTGCTCCGGTCGGTCAACGCCCCTCCCCTGGCCGGCGTTGCCCCAGGGTCCGATCCGGACCGCCGTCTTCCCTGCACCGTGTCCCTGCCCGCCCGTTCGCCGCAGCCCCACCTGAGCATCGTCGTGCCGGCCTACAACGAGGCCGGCAACATCCGCGGCACGCTGCAGACCGTCGCCGAAGCCTGCGAAGCCCTCGGCCTGCCCTGGGACATCCTGGTGGTCGACGACGGCAGCGCCGATGCCACCGCGGCCGAGGTGGCCGCCGTGCCCCCGGCCTGGCGGGTCGGTCTGCTTCGGCTGTCGCGCAACTTCGGCAAGGAGGCGGCGCTGACCGCGGGCCTGGACCACGCCCAGGGCGAGGTGGTCGTCTGCATGGATGGCGACGGCCAGCATCCGGTCAGCCTGCTGCCGGCCCTGCTCGCGCACTGGCGCGAGGGCTACGACATGGTCTATGCCGTGCGCGAGGACCGCGACCGCGAATCTGCCTTCAAGCGCCTGGGCAGCCGCATCTTCTACGGCCTGATGAGTTCGACCGGCCAGATCGACATCCCCGCCAATGCGGGCGACTTCCGGCTCATGGACCGCCGCGTCGTCGAGGCCCTGCGGGCCCTGCCGGAGCGGCAGCGCTTCATGAAGGGCATCTATGCCTGGGTCGGTTTCCGCAGCCTCGGCCTGCCCTACACGCCCCTGGCCCGCGAGCATGGCCAGTCCAGCTTCTCGCGCCGCAAGCTGGCGCGGCTGGCCTGGACCGGCATCACCAGCTTCTCGGTGCTGCCGCTGCGGCTGGCCAGCCTGCTCGGCGTGATGTTGGCGCTGCCGGCCTTCGCCTACGGGCTCTACGAGCTGATCGAGAAGACGATCTACGGCAGCGACGTGCCCGGCTGGCCCACGGTGGTCGTCAGCATCATGTTCTTCTCGGGCGTGCAGCTGCTGTTCATCGGCGTGCTGGGCGAGTACCTGGCCCGGGTCTACGAGGAGGTCAAGGCGCGGCCGACCTACCTGATCGCCGAACGCCTGGCCCCGCCCCAGCCGGGCGCGGGGCCGGCCGAGGCCGGCCCCGCCGCGCGATGAGCGGCTTCGCCCCCGCCGGCCGCGCGCAGCCGGCCCCCTGGCGTCGCGCGGGCCTGGCCTTCGTCGCCGTGGGCGCCGCCGCCGCCGCGCTGCACTACCTGCTGACGCTGCTGCTGGCCGGCCCCTTCGGCCTGGCGCCGGCCGTGGCCAACACGGCCGGCTTTCTGGCGGCCTTCCCGCTGAGCTATCTCGGGCATCGCCACCTGAGCTTCGCCGACCGGCCCGCGCCGCACCGCCAGGCCCTGCCGCGGCTGCTGCTGGTCAGCCTGACGGCCTTCGCCAGCAACCAGCTGCTGCTCGACGCGCTGCTGCGCCTGACACCGCTGCCGCTGTGGCTGGCCCTGGGTCTGGTGCTGGTCGGGGTGGCGCTGGGCACCTTCCTGGCCGGCCGCTGCTGGGCCTTCGCGGCATGACGGTTGCGCTGATCGCCTGCGCGGACGACTACGCGCTGAACCCCGCCGTGGACGAGGCCATCCTGGCCCTGATCGACGCCGGCCGCCTCAGCGCCACCAGCTGCATGACCCTGTCGCCGCGCTGGCCCGAGGCGGCCCGCGCGCTGGGTCCGGCCCGGCGCGCGGCCGCCGACATCGGCCTGCACCTGGACCTCACCGCCTTCGACAGCCCCGAGCTGCCCGCCCGGCCGCTCGGCCGCGTGATCCTCCGCAGCCTGCTGCGCGCCTGGCCCCGCGAGCGGCTGATGCGCCACCTGCAGCGCCAGTTCGAGGCCTTCGAGGCGGCGCTGGGTGTTCCGCCCGACCATGTCGATGGCCACCAGCACATCCAGCAGCTGCCGCAGCTGCGCGAGCTGCTGGCCGAGCTGCTCGCGCGTCGCTATCCCGCCGGTGCCATGCCCTGGCTGCGGGTGAGCCGCATCGCTGCCAGCCCGGGCCTCAAGCCGCGGGTGATCAGCGCGCTCGGGGCCGGGCCCTTTGCGCGCGCGCAGCGCGGCCCGCTGAGCCGCCGCGTGCTGGGCAGCCACGGCTTCGACCTGGGCCCGGTGGACTACGCCCGCGCGATGGACCGCTGGCTGGCGGCAGCCCGGTCTGGCGATGTGCTGATGGTCCATCCCGCCACCCGGGCCGAACCCGGCGATTCGATCGGCCCGGCCCGGGTGATCGAGCACGCCCACCTGGCCGGCAGCTTCTTCCCCGCGGCCCTGCGCCGCCACGGTTGCGTGCTGGCCCGCGGGCACCTCGCGCTGGCCGCGGGCCGTTCCCGCTGAGCCCCGCCCCTGTCCTCCCCGCCCTCCCCGCGTCCGTGACCGAGCCTTCCCTCATGCGCCGCTGGCATGCACTGAGCCTGGCGCTGGCCGCCGCCCTGCTGCTCCACATCGCCTGCAGCCACGGGCTGCACGGCCTGTCCAACGACGAGGAGGTGCAGCATGTCTACGGCCGGCTGCTGCTGGACTTCTACGCCTCGGGCTTCGAGGACCGGGCGGCCTTCGCCTACCGCAATCTCTACCTCTACGGTGGCTTCTTCGACCTGATCGCCGCCGGGCTGGAGCGCCTGGGCTGGGCCGGCACGTCCGTCTGGGACCTGCGCCACCTGCTGTCGGCCGGCTTCGGCTTCGTCGGCATCGTCTACGCGGCCCTGCTGGCCCGGCGCATCGGCGGCCCACGCGCCGGCTTCCTGGCCGCCCTGCTGCTCAGCCTGACCGGCGCCTGGAGCGGCGCGATGTTCACCCACACCAAGGACGTGCCCTTCGGCGCCGCGATGGCTGCCGGCCTCTACCACGGCAGCGCCTGGCTGGCCGCGCTGCCCGCCCCGCCCTGGCGCCACCGCATCGGCCTGGGCCTGGCGCTGGGCGCGGCACTGGGCCTGCGCGTCGGCGGGGTCTTTCTCGGCTTCTACCTGGCGGCCGGTCTGCTGGCCCTGGCCTGGGCGGCCGAGGGCGGGCCCCGGGCCCGGTGGATCGTCCTGGGGCGCGGCCTGCTCGCCGGGCTGCCCAGCCTCGCGCTCGGGCTCGCCTTGATGGCGCTGGCCTGGCCCTGGTCGGTGATGGGCCCCGACCATGTGTTGCAGGCGGCGCGGGCGTTCTCGCACTTCGCCTTCGACCTGTGGACCGTGCTGGACGGCCAGGCCTACCGCATCGCCGAGGTGCCGCGCAGCTACCTGCTGCACTACCTGGCCGTCCGCCTGCCCGAGGGGCTGCTGCTCGGCCTGCTGGCGGCCCTGCTGCTCGGGGGCGCGGCCGGGCTGCGCGCGCTGCGTGCCGGCCCGGCCGGCCGGCGGCGGCTGGCGCTCGTCCTGCCCTTGATCCTGGCGGCGAGCTTTCCGCTGTTCTTCACCTTGTTCACCGCGCCACCGCTCTACAACGGCCTGCGCCATTTCACCTTCGTGCTGCCGCCGCTCGCGGTTTGCGCGGGGCTGGGCCTGGACGCGCTCGGGCGACGCATGGCGCCTGCCCCGAAGCTGCTGCGCGCGGGGTTCGGGCTGGCCCTGCTCCTGTTGCTGCTCGATCCGGCCTGGCAGCTGCTGCGGCTGCACCCCTACCAGTCGGTGGCCTACAACCACCTGATCGGCCCCCTGGCCGGTGCCGAGCGCCGCTGGGAGATGGACTACTGGGGCGACAGCCTGCGCGAGGCGGCCACGGCACTGAACGCGCGGCTGGCGGCCGAGGGGCCGCCGCCGGCCCAGCCGTACAAGGCGGCCGTCTGTGCCGAACTGATCCAGGGCGAGGCGGTGCTGGACCGGCGCTACTTCGTGGTGACCCGGGACTGGCTCTCCGCCGATTTCTTCCTGTCGCCCACCCAGACCGGCTGCGACGCCGCCCTTCAGGGCGAGGTGATCGAGCGCGTGCAGCGCCTGGGCGCCACCCTGGCCGTGGTCAAGGACCGGCGGGGCCTGCCCCCGTCGGCCCGGGCGCCCCGCCCCCCGCCGCCCTGAGGGCTTGTCTTACGCCAGCAGCGGTCGATTCCAACCCGGAGCGCAAAACTGATCGGACAGGCATCAGCTCGGCTGAAGGTTCACCATAGCGAACCTTATCAGTCAAGAGGAAACACCATGACCCGCAGCGCCCTGGCCGCCGTCCGCAAGGAACAGCATCTCTTCGAGCGCCGGCTGGCCCGCATGAGCCAGGCCGAGCCGCTGCTGCATCTGGACCGTCTGGTGCTGGCCAGCGCGGCGATCTGGACGGTGTTCGCGGTGGCCATGGTGGCCGGCTGATCCGCTCGGCCCCGGCCCCCGGGGCTTACTTGTATTCGATCAGCCGGGCGGCCTGACCCCGCCAGCGCCGCCAGGCGTAGGTGAGCACGCCGGCCGTCTCGGCCAGCTTGCCCAGCACGCTGAACGCAGCCCGCTGGCGTCGCCAGGCGGGCGTGTCGGGCAGGCCATTGACGCCGGCCGGCACCGGCCGGCGCGACAGGCGCAGCCACTGCGCCAGCAGCAGCGCCGCGGGCAGCAGGCCCGGCAGGCCGCCGCCCATGAGCGTGGCGAGCAGGCCCAGGCCCGCCAGCAGGGGCAGCAGCAGCCCCCACAGCAGCGCACGGCGCGTCTGCGCCACGCAGTGCCGCTCCGGCGGCGCGCCGTGCAGGGCCGCGCCCTCGGCATAGGCGTGGCCGGCGCGGCGGTTGCGCTGCCACCACTGGCCAAGGCGGTGCATCGCGGCGTCATGGCGGCTCATCTCGGCGTCCAGGCGCCAGATGCGCCCGCCGGCCGCGCGCAGCCGCACGCAGAGCTCGGGCTCCTCGCCGGCGATCAGGCTGTCGCGGTAGCCCCCCACGGCCTGCAGGGCCGCAGCGCGCATCAGCACGTCGCCGCCGCACGATCGGGCTTCGCCGATGGGCGTGGCCCATTCCTCGTCGCACATCCGGTTGTAGACCGAGGCTTCGGGAAAGCGCTCGCGGCGCCGGCCGCAGACGGCCACGACATCCGGTCGCCCGACCAGGAAGCGGGAGGCCTGAGGCAGCCAGTCGGTGTCGATTTCGCAGTCGCCGTCGATGAACTGCAGCGCTTCGGTGTCCGGCCAGCGGGCCAGGGCGTGGCGCCAGCCGGTGTTGCGGGCGCGGGCGGCGGTGAAGGGGCGGCTGAGGTCCAGGTCCAGCACCTCGGCGCCCAGCGCGCGGGCGGCTTCGGCCGAACCGTCGCTCGAGCCGGAGTCGACGTAGACCAGCCTTTCGCAGCCTGCGCGCAGCGAGCGCAGGCAGGCGATCAGGCGGGCGCCTTCGTTGCGGCCGATGACGACGGCCGCCACCCGCAGCGGCAGCGGGTGCGAGGCAGCTTCATTCATGTTCGGGGGACAGGGCTCGGGCCATGGCTCCAGAACACCCGCCGCAGCGCGGCGGCCAGGCCGGCCATGATCCAGAAGATCTTCAGCTCCTGCGAGTGGCCGCCGATCCCGCACAGGTAGAAGGACACCAGGCAGGCCAGCAGGCAGGCAGCGAGCTCGCCCTCGCGGCTGTCGGCGTCGGCCCGGGCGATCTGCAGCAGCTCGCGCAGGAGCAGCGCGTAGGCGAACATCAGGGGGATCAGGCCGATCAGGCCGTGCTGCACCCAGATGTCGAGGTAGAGGTTGTGGGCGCGCAGCAGGTGGGCGGGTTCGTCGCCGCTGATGTCGCGGCGCTCCCATTCGGCCCCGATCTCGCTGGTCGAGCGGGCGATGAACTGCGGGCCGTACTGCTGGTAGCCGTGGCCGAGCAGCGGCTTGTCCATCACCAGATCCAGCGCCATGTCGAAGATCTCGCGCCGCATCGGCGTGCTGCCCTCTTCGATGTACTGCTTGGAGGTGAAGCGTTCGATGAAGCCTTCGGGCAACCACAGCGGCGCGGTCGCGGCCGCCAGCACGGTGGCGGCGATCACCGGCCCCAGGGCAATGCGGCGCAGCCAGACCAGCAGCACGATGGCCCCGGCCAGGCCCACCATCGGCGTGCGGGTGTACGAGAAGATCAATCCGGCGAACTGCAGCAGCGCTGCGCCGGCCACGGCCGCGCGGATCCAGAAGCCCGGGTAGGCCCGCCACCAGTACAGGCACAGCGGCAGCGCGGTGGCCATGGTGTAGGAGAACCAGTTGGCGTCGCCGATGCCGCCGGTCACCCGCATGATGACCGTGCTCAGCGAGTTGTCGTCGACGTGCGCACCGAGGCCGATGCCGTCGAAGGCCAGCTGCACGCCGGGCAGGAAGCGCTCGACCATGGCAAGGCCCGCCGAGACCGTGGCAGTCAGCGTCAGCGAGGCGGCCGCGATCGTCAGTCCCCGTCGGCTGATCGCCAGGTTGGCGATCAGCAGGTAGGGCAGGAACATCACCGCGTACTTGCCGATGCCCGTGATCGAGTCGTCAAAGACCGGCGTCAACAGCGGGCCGAGCAGCACGACCAGCCCGAAGAGGCTGAGCGGCAGCATGTGTGGCGCATAGGTCGGCGGGATGTGCTCGCGCAGGGCGTGGACCAGCCAGACGCCCAGGGCCAGCAGCAGGGCCAGCTTGGACGGCGAGAGCATGGCCACGCCACCCGGCGCGTAGTTGCCGATCAGCCAGATGACCTGGGACAGCACGATCAGCGGCACGGTGACCATGGGGTCGTGCAGCGTCCACAGCAGGAACACCAGCACCACGCCGACCAGCAGCACCGGCATGCCGCCGCCGGCCACGGTCAGCAGGGCCGAAAGCGCGACCGCCACGATCGCCCAGACCAGCAGGCGACGGGTCGAATCCGGATCAGGCAGGGAATCGCTGGGCGTGCGCGACATCGGGACGCTTCGGGGCGGGTCGGGCGGCGATCCGGCAGATGCCGGACCGCCGCCCGCTGGGGAGGGTGGCCGGCCTCAGGCCGCGAGACGGCGGGTCGACCGCGGCCAGTAGCGGCCGCAACGGTTCAGCACGGCGCCCAGCAGGCGGGCATTGCGCCGGTCCAGCACGCCACGCAGGTACTCCAGCGCACCGACGCGGGTCTCGTCCATCTCGATGACGGCCAGGCCGCCGTCGCTGGCGGCGATCAGGTCGATGCCCTCGGCGTGCTGCAGCAGCGCCGGCACGTCCCAGATCGTGTAGGCGTAGTCCTCGCGATCGGCCTGCGTCAGCGCCGCCAGCAGGCGGTCCGAGGCCGAGGCCAGGCCCATGCGGTCGCTGGGCGGATTCCCCGGCCCGAGCAGGTGCAGGGCCGGCTGGCGCGAGAAGGGCTGCGAAGGCAGGGCACTGCTCATGTCCCAGCCCCAGAGCCCGGGACCTTCGAAGGGCAGGCCGTTGTCGTTGCGCTGGGCCCGCTTGTGCAGATTGGCCTGCACGAGCAGCACGCGGCCCCCTCCCGCAGCCTGGCCGCTGGCGAAGGCCATGGCCAGATGGGCGGCCACCGTGCTCGCGCCTTCCTTGCCGCTTGCGCCGAAGACGACGATGTGGCGCGGCCGGGGTTCGCGGGCTTCCAGCTCGCGGCGCAGCCGCGTGAACTCGTCGCCGAGGGTGTTGGCGCTGAGGAGGGACTTCAGGTTCACGCTCACGACCGGACCTCCGGCAGACGCACCAGCACCGGCACGCCAAGGACTTGGGCCACCCGATCCCGCGAGTGGACCGCGGGACGCAGCGCGTCACGCAGGATGAAGAAACCCAGGCTGGCCAGCAGGCCGGCGCCGAGCGAGGCAAGGAAGAGCAGCATCGCGCGCGGCCGCACCGGGGTCACGCTGGCGACCGGCTCGCCGATCATCGCGACGTTGGAGATCTCGGCGGCGTCCAGCGCCTCCTGGATGCGGGCCTCGTCGAGGCGTTGCACGAACAGGCGGTAGCTCTGCTCGGCGGCGGCGGCCTCGCGGTCGAGTCGGCGCGCTTCCTCGCCGAGCTTGGCGACGCGGTCGATCTCGCGCTCGACTTCCGCCAGCGCCTCGGCCTGGCGCGAGGCCAGTGCGTTGACCCCGGCCATGCGGGTGCGGCGGTCGGTCAGCGATCGCTCCAGATCGTTGCGGGCCGGGCTGACCTCGAAGGTCTGCTGCGCCACGAAGGACGACTGGGTGCGGGCCAGCAGGGCTTCCAGTTCCTTGATCTGGGCTTCCTCGTCGCGCACACGCTGGCTGTTGGTCGCGAAGTTCAGCCGCAGGGTCGAGAGCGCAGCCTTGCGTTCGAGGATGCGGCCCTGCAGGGTCTGCACGGCCGGACTGACCTGTTCCACGCGCTGCGTGAGCTTCTCGGTCGGGTGTTCCGCCAGGGCCTGCTCGCTGCTGGTGATCTCCGAGACCAGCTGGCTGCGCGACTCCTTGGTGCGTGTCAGGGCCTGCAGTGCGTCATGGCGGCGCACCAGCAGCTGCTTGTGCTGTTCCTGGTAGTCCCAGACCGCATCACGCTCGCCGAAGCTGCGGCGCTTGGCCTCGATGGCGGCCAGCTCCTCGCGCAGCTCGGCCACGCGGGCTTCGAGGAACTCGGTCGAGCCCGGCGTCTTGAAGACCTTGATGTGCTCGGCCTGGTAGAGCTCCAGCAGGCGCTTGAGCACATGCACGCCGGCCTCGGGATTGGCCGCGAACATCTTCACCGAGATCACGTCCGAGCGCTTGACCGACTCGGTGCTGATGGCGCCCTGCAGCGTGAGCACGACCCGCTCGAAGGGCGTCAGCCGCTTCTCCAGGCCGATCCAGATCAGGACCTCGGTCCAGGCCTCCCGGACGGCCCGGGTCACCGTCTTGAACTGGGCCTTGATCTTCTGGAGCAGGGTCTGCGGCGTCGGTTCGGTGAGGAAGTAGTCCACCCCGAGCTCCTTGACCACGCGCTCGACCAGGGCCGGGCTGCTGAGGATCTCGAGTTCCGACATCACATCCTCGGTGCGCTTGTAGGGCGTGGCCGAGATCTGCGCGGTGCCGGCGACCGGCGGCGGCGTCTGTTCCCGGCCCAGCTTGACGAGCAGGCTGGCCGAAACCTCGTAGCTGCTGGTCAGGAAGGGCAGGGCGATCAGCACCCCGAGGCCGAAGGCCAGGACAGTGGCGAGGACCCATTTCCAGTGGCGGATCACGACGACCATCAGGCCGTCGAGGCTCACCGTCGGGACGGTCACCCGGGGGGTCTCGCGAGGCTCGGCCTCGGGGCTCCGGGGGGTGGTTTGGCGGTAGGCGAAAGCCAAGGGACGGACTCCGTCAGTTCTGCGAAGACTGCTTCTACAGCACCTTCCGTGCTCAGTTACAAGCGCGCCCCCTTGAAACAGGGGGAGGCTTGCAGGAGCTTGAAAGGTGCTGTTTGAGACACTGCGCCGCGCATCGGTCGGTCAAGGCCTACCGGTGCTCCCGCAGGCACAAGGCCTGCATGAAACGTTGCGCTTCTTCACGCACTTCACCGGATCGACGATGAGCAAACCCAAAACGTCAGCGCCGCGACTGTATGGCATCCAGGGCCTTCGTGGCCTCGCGGTTCTGATGGTGTTCTCGGTTCATCTGTACGAAGTCGAAAGGAAGTACACCCATGGCCCCCGCGTCTTCGGCGACTGGATCCACCTGTCGAACTTCGGTCTCGACCTGTTCTTCGTCATCAGCGGCTTCGTGCTGACCTTCCTGGCCTTCGGCCATTTCGCCGAGCGCAGCTACCTGAAGTCCTACGCCTACAACCGGGTGACCCGGGTCTATCCGACCTACCTGCTCTACACCCTGCCGCTGGTGCCCATCTACCTGTTCAGGCCGACCCTCTTCAATGCGACCGATGGCCACCAGGTCGACCTGTTCCGAACGTTGCTGTTGCTTCCTGACGTAACGCTTCCGCTGATTCCTGTGGCCTGGACGCTGCATCACGAACTCGTCTTCTACGTGCTGTTCGGGGGCGTGCTGCTGTTCAGCGAGAAGCTGCTGCCGCGTTTCATCGCGCTGGGCTTCGCGGGCATGGCGGTGCTGGCCACTTTCGGCGCCCTGATCCCGCGGGCCGAGCAGAGCGCCTTCGCCCGCATCGTGCTGAACCCGATCAACTTCGACTTCCTGATGGGCATGGTCCTGGCCTGGCTGATCCACAAGGGCGAGCGTCGCGCCGCCCTGCCCTGCCTGCTGCTTGGCGTGGCCGCGGCCGTGGGCGGCTACTTCGGCTTCTATGCCTTGACCGGCGCCGACTGGATCGGCAACTACCACTCGCACCAGCTCCTCGGCCTGCCGGCGGGCTATCACGCGCTGTACGTGTTCGGTCTCCCGGCGGCGCTGGTGGTCTACGGCATCGTCGCGCTGGAGATGGAGAAGGGCTGGGTCTTCGGCCGGGCGATCGCGTGGATCGGCGATGCCTCCTACTCCATCTACCTGACCCATGTGATGGTGATCGTGCTGGCCGGCCGCATCTGGGGCAGCGTGGGCGTGCCGGGCTGGCCGGCGCACCTGGCCTTCCTCCTGGGCACCACGGCCATCGGCCTGGGCCTGGGCACCCTGGCCTACCACCTGTTCGAGAAGCGCATGACCGGCTTCTTCCGTCAGCACGACCCCGCCCGCCGCGCCAAGCTGCGCGCGGCGGCGCAGGCCTGATGCCGGGCCATCGCGGCCAGCGTCCGGCGGGGGCCGGCGCATGAAGGTCATCGTCGTCAATGACCACCTCGTCCCCGACGGCGGGGCGGATGTGGCCGCCCTCAACAGCGCCGAGGCCCTCGCGGCGGCCGGGGCCGAGGTCACCGTCTTCGCGGCCGACCGCCTGCCCGAGGCCGACACCCGGCCGCGGCCTTACCGCATCGTCAGCACCGGCCAGGACGACCTGGCCCGCGGCCACCCCATCGGTGCCGCGCTGCAGGGCCTGTGGAATCCCCAGGCCGCCCGGGCCCTGCGCGCTCTGCTGGCGGCCCACGATCCGGCCGACACCGTCGTGCATGTGCACAGCTGGACCAAGGCCCTGTCGAGCAGCATCTTCCCGGTCGCCCGGCGGGCCGGCTTCAAGCAGCTGCTGACCGTGCACGAGTACTTCTCGGTCTGTCCGAGCGGCATGCTCTTCAATTCGCAGACCCGCAGGATCTGCACGCTCAAACCCATGTCGGCGGCCTGTCTGGCCACGCACTGCGATGCGCGGCGCTACGCGCACAAGCTCTACCGCGTCGCCCGCCATGCCGTGCAGGACCACGTCGGCCGCCTGCCGCGGCAGGTCGACCGCTTCCTGACGATCTCCCGCCTCTCGCAGCAGCGGGTGGCCGAGCACCTGCCGCCGGGCGCGCGCTTCAGCCCTGTGCGCAACCCGATCGAGGTCGGCCCGCAGCTGCCGCCGGCCGATCCGGGTGCCGGCCGCGCCTTCGCGATGGTGGCGCGCATGTTCGCGCCCAAGGGCTGGGAGGTCTTCCTCGAGGCCTGCGAGCGTGCCGGCGTGCCGGCCCTGTGCATCGGCGAGGGCCCGGACCGCGCCGCGCTGCAGGCCCGCTTCCCGGCGGCGCAGTTCACCGGCCAGCTCGATCGCGCCGGCGTGGTGGCGGCGGTGCGCTCGGCGCGCGCGCTGGTGCTGCCCTCGCGCTGGGTCGAGACCCAGGGCATGGTGATTGCCGAGGCGGCAGCCCACGGCATCCCCGGCCTGGCCTCCGACGTCTGCGGCGGCGGCGAGGCCATCGAGCCCGGCGCCAACGGTTTCATCTTCCCGAACGGCGATGTCGCGACACTCGCGGCCCAGCTGCGCCGCCTGGCCGACGACGACGCGCTGGCCCGCCGCCTCGGGGCCGAGGCCTACCGCCGCTTCTGGGCCGATCCGCCCACCCATGCGCAGCACGCGCGCGAGCTGCTGCAGGTCTACCGCGAACTGCTCGACGAGCGGGCCGCGGCTCCCCTCTCCTGAACGCATCCCTCCCCGGACTCCCCACGATGACCCGAACCCTCGTCACAGGCGGCAGCGGCTTCATCGGCAGCAACCTGATCCGCCACCTCGGCGCCCAGGGCCATACGCTGCTGAACCTCGACCTCGCCGAGCCCATGGATGCCGAGGCTCGCGCGCTCTGGCGCCGCCAGGACATCCTTGACGCCGCGGGCCTGCGGGCGCAGGTCGAGGCCTTCGACCCCGACTTCATCGTTCACCTGGCCGCGCGCACCGACCTCGACGGCCGCAGCCTGGCCGACTATCCGGCCAACACCACGGGCGTGCAGAACCTGATCGATGCGGCGGCCGCCGCCCCCCGGCTGCGCAAGGTGATCTTCGCGTCCTCGCGCCTGGTCTGCCGCATCGGCTACCAGCCGACCGGCCCGCGCGACTACCAGGCCACCACGCCCTACGGCCAGAGCAAGGTCGAGGGCGAGAAGCTCGTCTATGCCGACCGCAGCCTGCGCGCCGAATGGGCCATCGTGCGGCCGACCTCCATCTGGGGCCCCTTCTTCCGCGTGCCCTACCGCAACTTCTTCGACGCGGTGCGGCGCGGCCACTACGTGCAGCCGCGCGGCGTGCGGGTGCACAAGTCCTTCGGCTTCGTGGGCAACACCGTCGTCCAGCTGCAGCGCCTGCTGGAGGCCGAGCCCGGTCGCATCCACGGCCAGATGTACTACCTGGCCGACTACGAACCGCTGGAGCTCCACGACTGGTCGGGCCGCGTGGCCCGCACCATGGGCGTGCGGGCGCCGCGCGAAATCCCCATGGCAGTGCTCCAGCTCATGGCCCGGACCGGCGACCTGCTGGCCGCCCTCGGCTGGCGCGGCGTGCCCCTGACCAGTTTCCGGCTCGACAACCTGATCACCCCCATGGTCCACGACCTGGAACCGCTGCGCGCCGTCTGCGGCCCGACGCCGCACAGCCTGGAGGACGGCGTGCGCGCGACCGTCGCCTGGATCCAGCAGGGCACGGCCTGACCATGCGCATCCTGCTGCATTCCACCTACTACGCGCCGGAGCTGACGGCGATCGCCAAGTACAACGCCGAGATGATGCGCTGGCTGCAGTCGCGCGGTCACGAGGTGCGTGTGCTGAGCACCGCCCCGCACTTCCCGGCCTGGAAGGTGCACGACGGCTACACCGCCGCCTGGTACAGCCACAGCGTCGAGGACGGTGTGCCGGTCTGGCGCTGCCCGGCCTTCATCCCGCGCCGGCCCTCAGGTCTGCAGCGCCTGGTGCAGATCGCCACCCTCACGCTCAGCAGCGTGCCGGCCATGATCCGCCAGGCCTTCTGGCGGCCGGACGTGGTCATCGGCGTCGAGCCGCCGCTGCTCTGCTTTGCCGCTGCCCGCCTGGGCGCGCTGCTGTGCGGCGCCAAGGTCTGGCTGCATGTGCAGGATCTGGAGGTCGACGCCGCCTTCGACCTCGGCATCCTGCGCGGCCGGCGTGCGCGCCAGCTCGCGCTGGGCGTCGAGCGCCTGCTGATGGCCGGCTGCGCGCGCGTCTCGACCATCTCGGGCCGCATGGCCGAACGCCTGCTCGCCAAGGGTGTGGCGCCCGAGCGGCTGTTCATGATGCCGAACTGGGTCAACCTCGCGGCCATGCCGGCCAGCGCCTCGGGTGCGGCCTTCCGCGCCGAGCTGGGCCTGCCGCCCGGCAGCAAGGTGGCGCTCTACGCCGGCAACATGGCGGCCAAGCAGGGCCTGGAGACCGTGGTCGAGGCCGCCCGCCTGCTGACCCGGCGCCAGGACCTGCACTTCGTGATGGTCGGCGACGGGGTCGGCCGGCCGCGCCTGGTCGAGCTGGCCCAGGGCCTGCCGCGCTTCCACTTCCTGCCCATCCAGCCGGCCGAGCGCCTGCCCGACCTGCTGGCCCTGGCCGATGTCCACCTGCTGCCGCAGCGCCGCGCGGCCGCCGACTTGGTGATGCCCTCCAAGCTGACCGGCATGCTGGCCAGCGGCCGGCCGACGGTGGCCGGTGCCGAGCCCGAGACCGAGCTGGGCCGCGTGGTCGAGGGCCGCGGCCTGCGCGTCACCCCCGAGGACCCGGCCGCGATGGCCGGCGCCCTCGAGCGCCTGATCGACGACCCGGCCCTGGCCGCCGAGCTGGGTGCCGCCGCGCGGCGCTACGCTGTCGAAACCCTGGACATGGAAGCCGTTTTGTTACGCCTGGAACAGGAACTGCAGACCCTGGTCCGGCCCGGCCGCTGACCTCCCGCCCCCTTCCCGCACGCCACCCCATGAACACCACCGCGACGACGATGACCGCCACCACCTCCGGGGCCGTGAGCTGCCGGGTCTGCGACAGCACCGAGACCCACTGGCTCTGCGACACCCACAACACCCACAGCAAGACGGTCACGCTCGACCACTACCGCTGCCGCAGCTGCGGCTCGGTCTTCGTCGGCAATCAGGTGGACCATGAGGAGCTGGCCGTGGCCTACGGCACGCTGGACTCCGACACCTACTACGCGGAGATCGGCGAGGAGAACACCCGCAAGATGCTCGACTCCATCGCCGACCTGAAGGCCCTGGGCCTGCAGAAGGCCAAGCTGATCGACATCGGCACCGGCGACGGCATGTTCGTGCCCCTGCTGCGCGACGCGGGCTTCGACGACATCAGCGTGCACGAGATCGAGGGCTGCGACCTCTCCAAGGTCAAGCCGCTGGTCAAGGCCGTCTACCAGGACCACGACTACTCGACCCTGCCCGATGCGAGCTTCGACGTCGTCACCCTGCTCGACGTGGCCGAGCACGTCATGAAGCCGCAGGTGCTGATCGACACCGCGCTGCGCGTGCTCAAGCCGGGCGGCGTGCTCTATCTGCACACCCCGGTCGTCACCCGCACCGACCGCTTCATGCACGTGCTGCAGCGCACCCCGGGCCTGGGCAAGATCGGCCGCATGTGGCAGTCGGGCCGCACCTCGATCTTCCACCTGCAGAACTACACCGCCGATTCGCTGGAGCTGGTGGCCCGCCGCGCCGGCTTCCCGGACGTGAAGGTCATCGTGAAGAACGAGCTGTCCTGGCCGGTGAGCCGCTACATCCAGGTCTACCTGCTCAAGCGCCTGCGTCTGCCCAAGCCCTTCGCGGTCTTCTTCCTGCCGATCTTCTACCCGCTGCTCGGCTCGAACTTCTTCAATGCCAACAAGGGCATCGTGACCGCCCGCAAGGCCGGCTGAGCAAGGATCGTCATGAGTCAAGTCAAGCGCGCCCTCATCACCGGCATCACCGGCCAGGACGGCAGCTACCTCGCCGAGTTCCTGCTGGCCAAGGGCTACGAGGTGCACGGCATCAAGCGCCGGGCCTCGCTGTTCAACACCCAGCGGGTGGACCACATCTACGAGGATCCGCACGTCGACAACCAGCGCTTCAAGCTGCACTACGGCGACCTGGCCGACAGCTCGAACCTGACCCGCATCCTGGCCGAGGTGCGGCCCGACGAGGTCTACAACCTCGGCGCGCAGAGCCATGTGGCCGTCAGCTTCGAGGCGCCGGAGTACACCGCCGACGTCGATGCCCTGGGCACGCTGCGCCTGCTGGAGGCCATCCGCTTCCTCGGCCTGGAGAAGACCACGCGCTTCTACCAGGCCAGCACCTCCGAGCTCTACGGCCTGGTGCAGGAGATCCCGCAGAAGGAGACCACGCCCTTCTACCCGCGCAGCCCCTACGCGGTCGCCAAGCTCTATGCCTACTGGATCACGGTCAACTACCGCGAGGCCTATGGCATGTACGCCTGCAACGGCATCCTCTTCAACCACGAGAGCCCGCGCCGCGGCGAGACCTTCGTCACCCGCAAGATCACCCGTGGCCTGGCCAACATCGCCCAGGGTCTGGAGCAGGGCCTGTTCATGGGCAACCTCGATGCGCTGCGCGACTGGGGCCACGCCAAAGACTATGTCCGCATGCAGTGGATGATGCTGCAGCAGGAAAAGCCGCAGGACTATGTGATCGCCACCGGCGTGCAGTACTCGGTGCGGCAGTTCATCCAGTGGTCGGCGCAGGAGCTGGGCATCACGCTGCGCTTCGAGGGCCAGGGGGTCGACGAGAAGGGCTATGTCGAGTCCATCGAGGGCGACAAGGCGCCGGCGCTGAAGCCGGGGGATTGCATCGTGCGCATCGATCCGCGCTACTTCCGCCCGGCCGAGGTCGAGACCCTGCTCGGCGATCCGAGCAAGGCCAAGACCCAGCTCGGCTGGGTGCCGGAGATCACCGTGCAGGACATGTGCGCCGAGATGGTCGCCGCTGACCTGCAGGCTGCGCAGCGCCTGGCGCTGCTGCGCAAGCACGGGCATGAGGTCTCGGTCTCGCGGGAGGCCGGCCAGTGAGCGAGCCCACCGTCTTCGTCGCGGGCCACCGCGGCATGGTGGGCTCGGCCATCGTCCGGCGCCTGCAGGCGCTGGGCGGCGTGCGCATCCTGACCGCCAGCCGGGCCGAGCTGGACCTGGGCTCGCAGGCGGCGGTGCAGGCCTTCTTCGCGGCCCAGCGCATCGACCACGTGGTGCTGGCGGCGGCCAAGGTGGGGGGCATCCATGCCAACAACACCTACCCGGCCGAGTTCATCTACGAGAACCTGATGATCCAGGCCAACGTCATCCACGCCGCGCACACGGCGGGGGTGCAGCGCCTGCTCTTCCTCGGTTCGTCCTGCATCTACCCGCGCATGGCGCCGCAGCCCATGCGCGAGGACGCGCTGCTGACCGGCACGCTCGAGTGCACCAACGAGCCCTATGCCATCGCCAAGATCGCCGGCATCAAGCTCTGCGAGAGCTACAACCGCCAGCACGGCCGCGACTACCGCAGCGTGATGCCGACCAACCTCTACGGGCCGGGCGACAACTTCCACCCCGACAACTCGCATGTCATCCCTGCGCTGATCCGTCGCTTCCACGAGGCGGCACGGGCCGAGGCGCCGGAGGTGGTCGTCTGGGGCAGCGGCACGCCGATGCGCGAGTTCCTGCATGTCGACGACATGGCCGCGGCCAGCGTGCACGTGATGAATCTGCCGGCGGCCGACTACCAGGCGCACACCCAGCCCATGCTCTCGCACATCAATGTCGGCACCGGTGTGGACTGCACGATCCGCGAGCTGGCCGAGACGGTGGCCCGGGTCACCGGCTTCCGCGGCGCGCTGCGTTTCGACGCGAGCAAGCCCGACGGCACGCCGCGCAAGCTGATGGATGTCTCGCGCCTGAAGGCCCTGGGCTGGGAAGCCCGCATCGGCCTGGAAGACGGGCTGCGCGACGCCTACCGCTGGTTCCTCGCGAACTACGCGGAAGCACGGCTCTGAGGCCTTGACGGACCCCGAGGCCGGCCTGGCCGGCCCCGCGATGCGCGGCCCCGCGGCTCAGCTGCCCGGCAGCGTGCAGCGGAAGCTGGCCGGGTCGTCGACGCTGCCGCTGCCGACATAGGTCGACACCTCGGGGTAGGGGCAGAGGTCCCGCTCGCGGCCCGGGAAGGCGCTGTTCCAGCGGCTGCGCGCGCGCAGCGTGTTCGGCACCTCGTTGTTCTCGACCCAGCGCACCAGTGCGTCCACCGCGTCGAAATCGTCCAGCGCGCGGCCGCCTTCGCAGTGCTGCATACCGGGCACGAGGAAGAGCCGGAAGAAGTCGCGCGTCTCGACGAAGCCGCCGCTGGCCGCGGCGACCTTGAGCTGGAAGTTGATCAGTTCGAGCGGGCTGATCAGCGCGTCGGCCCAGCCGCTGTACATCAGGATGCGCTTGCCGTTCGTGCGGAAGCTGCTGAAGTCGCTGCGCTGGATGTCGTAGAGCGCCGCGCCGCGGGCGACCAGGCTGGGATCGCCGATGGCATCGTGGGTGAACCAGCGACGGCTGGCGTCGTCGGTCTCGCTGCCGAGGAAGCGCACGTACTGGTCGAAGACCACGGCCCCGAAGCTGCGGCCCGTCGGCAGCGGCGCGGGGGCGGCCGGGTCGTCGAGGTAGCTGGTCGGGCCGCCCAGGAACCACCAGGGCCAGCCCTCGGCGAAGCGCTTGAAGCCATCGATGCCGCCGTCGCAGAAGCCGCCGCAGTCCTCGCTGCCGGTCAGCGGCAGGCCGGGCGCGACCGCTTCGTTCGCGCTGTTGCGCGGGCCGCTGTAGATCAGCGCGGCCGCCAGCTGCTCGTTCGTCGTCAGGCAGTCGGCCCGGTCGGTGCCGGCCGGGCAGGCCAGGGTGGTGATGTCGAAGTCGCAGCGCGAGGGGTCGCTGACGATGCCGTCGGTCGCGCCGTCCTTGGGGTCGCAGTGCTGCATCACGCCTGCACTGAGCACGCGCAGCTTGGGCAGGCTCAGCGGGTAGGCGGTGACGGCGCGCAGGTTCCACTGCACGCGCTGCATGTCGCGCGCCATGGCGAGGGTCGGGTCGCCGATCACGAAGCCGTCGAACAGGGTCTCGGCCCGCTCGGCCATCCGCATGCCCTGGCCGCCGGCACCCGAGCAGCCGACGTAGTAGGTGCGCAGCCGGCTGCGCCGGAACAGCTCGCGCAGCAGGGTTTGACCGGCCTGGGTGGCCGCGGCGGTGCCGCGGTCGGCGAAATCCTGCTCGGCCTGCGGATGGTTCAGGGCCCAGCTCGCGTCGAGCAGGGGCAGGAAATAGGTTTCGAAGTTCTGCGCCCCGGTGTGGCCGGTGTCGTTGCTCAGCACGGCATAGCCCTGGGCCAGCAGGCCCGGGCTCTCCGATGAGCGATAGAGACCGAAAGCCGGGTCGAGCTGGCCGGCGAAGGCGCCGGTGCCCTGCACGATCAGGCGGCCGTTCCAGCCGGTGCTCAAGGGGTTGCGCAGCTCGAAGCGCACGCGGCCGTCGAGCGTGGTGCCGCGGGTCAGGCAGTGCACGGGATAGCCCGAGGCCGCCTCCTGCACGCTGGCCTCGCTGATCAGCAGGCCCGTCAGGCTGGCGCTGGCCAAGGCACGGCAATCGGCCGCGGTGCCGGTGGGCAGCACCGTGACCGTGGTCTTGCTGCCCCCACCGCAGGCTGCCAGGGTCAGGCTGAGCCCCAGGGTGGCCGCGAGGCGGAGGGGGGGGCGACGCGGCGACAGAACGCGAGGGCGAAGGCGGAAGGGCATGGCGCGAAGGGGACCGAAGGCAAGCCTGCCCCGGGTCGGGGCGTCAGCCGCGAACATGCTGCAAGCGCAGGGCCCCGAGGCGTGCGATTCGTAAGAACTTGTTAGATCGCCACGATGAAGTCACCATGGACACTTCACAACAGTGCATCATCCCCTATGGCTCTTTTGGGGGTTCGCTGGAAAATGTTGCGTCCAGCGGCTCGGCTGTGGGGGTCGTGACGGGTGCAGGCGGGTCGGAGGAGGGCTGCCTGCAGGTCTTCGGAGCGCAAAGATTGCGACGGAATTGACGTCTCGCTTGCACTTCGATCCTGTCAGGAATCGGTGATTACACTCAGGCCTACCCTTTGCTACCGTCTCTCACTGGTGCTTCTGCCAAGCGTGAAAGAAGGGTTGCGAGGACAGCATGAGAGACAAGGGCTCCCAACCGCGAGAGCATTCAGACATGAGTTCGTCGGTGGTACGTGTTCCTCGCATGAAGCGCCTTTTCGACCTGCTGGTGACGCTGGTCATGGCGCCGTTCTGGGTTCCGGTCTGTCTGCTGGCCGCGTTCGCGCTGGTGCTCACCGCCGGCTGGCCTCCGATTTACGCGTCGAAGCGACGCGTTCATGGCCGTCAGGTCCGCACGGTCATCAAGTTCCGCACGATGGTGCGCAACGCCGACCGGGTGCTGAACCGCGACACCATCCCCGTCTCGGACACCGCCTTCCTGAACATTCCGGCCGATCACCCGGTCTACACCCCGGTCGGTCGTCGGATCGAGCGCTACGCGCTGACCGAGATCCCGCAGCTGCTGCAGGTTCTGGCAGGCAGCATGTCGCTGATCGGCAATCGGCCGCTGCCGGTGAATGTGGTCGAGGCGCTGCTCAAGCGCTTTCCCTATGCCGAAGACCGTTTCATCGCGCCCGGCGGCTTGACCGGCCCGGTGCAGCTCATCGGCCGTGAGGACATCTCCGACGAGGACCGCCTGGGCCTGGAGATCGACTACAGCCTGCTGACCACGCTCAGCTACTCCTACCGCATCGACCTGTTCATCCTGTGGAACACGGTGCTGGTCGCGCTGCATGCCCGCAAGTCCTTCTCCGTGGCCGAGGTTCGTGCGCTGATGATGCGTGCGGCGGCCCCGGTGGCCCTGCCGCCGCAGGATGTGCTGGAGCGTCGTACCTCCGGGGTCCGTTTCCCGGTCGCGCCGCGGAGCCTGACCCTGGTCGATGGTCGTCAGGTCGAGCTCTGCGAGGTCGGCTACCGCGGTCTGCGCATCGTCTCGGCCGAACCGATCGCGCCGGGCACCGAGCTGCGGATCCCCAGCACCGTGACGGTTGCCGGCCACCTGGCGGCGACGGTCTGCTGGAGCCGTCCGTCCGACGACGGCCGGGTGGCCATCGGTCTGTCGCTGCAGCCGGGGGCCGATACCGTCGTGGCCTTGCTGGAGCTGCTGCGCGGCGTGCCGGCGGTGGTGCGGGGCAAGGGCACGCCGCCCGCCGCGGCCCGAGCCGTGCTGCCGGTCAGCGTGCCGGTGGCCGACGTGGCCCGGGACGTGCACGGCGACGAGCAACCGCACGCCGCCTGAGCGTGCCTTGCGCCGGGTGCGGCGGATGCTTTTCCGCCGGACCCACCCTCTCTCCCGCGCACCCGATCGCTGAGTCTGGCCGGTCGGGTCGCCTCCTGGGTCGCTGCTTGTCCGGCCCCGATCCCGCATGAATGCCACCGAGGACCGACCCGCGCGCGTGCTGGTCTATCACATCGGCTCGCTCGGCGACACGCTGATGGTGCTGCCCGCGCTCTGGGCCTTGAAGGCCCACTGGCCGCAGGCCCGTTTCACCTTGCTCACCAAGCGAACACCTCTGAAACATGTGGTGGTTGCTGATGCGCTGATCCAGGACGCGGGCATCTTCGAAGATGTCATCGAGTATCCCGGCGCGCGCCACGGTGGTGACTCCCTGCGCCAGCGACTGCGCCAGATCGGCTTGCTGTTGAAGCTGCGGCTGCGCCGCTTCGACGCGATCGTCTACCTGGCGCCCTCCGAACGCCAGCCGGTCCAGGTGGCCCGCGACGCCGCGTTCTTCAAGCTCTCCGGCATCCCGCGCCGGCTGGGTTTCGACGGTTTCGGGCCTCTGCCCTCGCGCAGCACGGTGCCCTTGCCGACCCTGCCGATCGAGGCCGAGGCCCTGATGCAGCGCCTGCGCGCAGGGGGGCTGCCGCTGCCGCCGCTGGATGCGGCGCGCCGCGATTGCGGCGTGAACGCCCACGAGCTTGCCCGCGTGCGGGACTGGCTGGCCACGCAGTCCGGCACTGACGGAGGCCGGCCCTGGCTGGCCATCGGCCCCGGCTCGAACATGCCGGCCAAGATCTGGCCGCTGGACCGCTATGCCGAGGTGATCGCCACGCTGATGCGCGAGTTCGACCTCTGGCCCGTCGTCTTCGGGGGCCCGGAGGACAAGGTGGCCGGCCAGGCCCTGGTCGAGCGACTGGGCGCCGGCTACATCGCGGCCGGCCAGCTTTCGCTTCGCGAGGCCGCGGCCGGCATGCGCGGCTGCGTGCTCTACCTGGGCAACGACACCGGCACCATGCACCTGGCGGCCTCGGAGAACGTGCCCTGCGTCGTCCCCTTCTCGGCGCGCGACTTCCCCGGCAAGTGGCATCCGATGGGTCCCGACCATGCCGTGATCCGTCGCCGACCCGATTGCGAGGGGTGCATGCTGGAGCGCTGCGAGGCCCGGCGCATGCATTGCATGCTCGACATCGGCGTCGATGAAGTGCTGGACGCCGCCCGTGCGGTGCTGGCCCGCCGCAGTCCCTCTTCTTCTTCCCTGCCGCGCGGCCGCGCGGCCTTCACGGCATGAATTCCGCTCAGAAGCAGGTCGTCAACCTTCCCTGCGAAGTCTGCAGCGACGCGAAGCCCGCGTCCTGGCGCACCCTGCGCTACCCGCAGTACGGCTATCCGGGAGCCTTCGAGCTCTGCCGCTGCGGTGGCTGCGGCCTGGTCTTCAACAGCCCGCGCCTGGTGCCCGAGGCCCTGAGCCAGCTCTACGACCACAATTACTACATCTTCGCGGAGCCGGCCGAGGAGGCCTTCCAGCGCGTCGCCGGCCTCCACCACGCCACCGTGGCGCGTCTGGAGGCCGTGGCCCCCGCGCGCGGTCCGGTCCTGGAAGTCGGCAGTGCCAAGGGCTATATGCTCGGCCTGCTCAAGGATCGCGGCTGGGACGTGCAGGGGGTCGAGCTTTCCAGCCATGCCGCGGCCTACGCGCAGTCGGCCTTCGGCGTGCCGGTCTACAACGGCACGCTGGAGTCCTGGGTCGAACAGCCTGGCTTCGTGCCCCGACCGCTGGCCTACAGCACCGACGTGATCGAGCATGTGCCCTCGCCGCGCGACTTCCTGCGTGCGATGCACCGCGCGATCGCCGAGGATGGCCTGCTGCTGATCGGCACGCCCAACATCGCCTCCGACGGGGTCGAGGCCCACGGCGCCGACTGGCTGGGCTTCAACCCTTTCCACATCTGGCTGTTCTCGCGCGAGACCCTGTCGCGCCTGCTGGCGCAGAACGGCTTCGACGTGCTTGAGGCCTGGACCTTCGGCAATGCCGAGCTCGGCCGCTATCCGGCGATGTCGCCGGCCAAGCGCTGGCTGCGCGACACGGCGGCCCGCAGCGGCCTGCTGAACGGCCTGCGTCGCCTGCGCGGCGGCGAGGCCCCGCCGCCTTCGGCCGAGGCCCTGGCCGCCCTGCGCACCGAGACCGGCCGCCAGCTGGCCGCCGCGCCCGACTGGCGCGACAGCGAGGACGGCCGCCATCCGCGGGCTGCCGCCTGCCGGGGCGACAACCTGGTGATCCTGGCGCGCCGCCGTCCGGGCGCCCTGGCCTGATGCGGCGCGCAGCGTCCCGGTCATGAGCGGCAGCACCGCGCGCAACGCGCTCAGCGCGGCGGCGCAGACGGCCGTCACCACGGCGGCCGGCCTTTTCTACTTCGGCTTCCTGATGCGCAGCCTCGGCCCCGAGGTGCTCGGCGGCTGGCTGGCCTGGCTGGCGCTGGGCATGGTGGCCTGCCTGGCCGACCTGGGCCTGCGCGAATCGCTGGTGCGCCGTGCCGCGGTCGCGCGGGCGGAGAGCGACACGCCGCGACTGATCGCGCTGATCGACTCCACGGTCGTCAGCGTGGCCCTCAGCATGGGCCTGGCCCTGCTGCTCCTGATGGGCCTGGGCCCGCGGCTCGTGCACCTGGGTGCAGCGGCCGAGCAGACGCCGGGCTGGATCGTCGCCGGTGTTGCCGTGATGGTCTGGCTGCAGCGCGTGGCCGATGTGCATGCCGCCGCGCTGGAAGGCCTGCAGCGCTACGACCGCGTCGCGCGCAACAACGTGGTCGGCGCGCTGGCCGGCCTGGCCACCCTGCTGCTGACCGTGCCCGTCTGGGGCGTCGATGTCGCCAGCCTCGGCCTGATCGTGCAGTACCTCGTCAGCGGCCTGGCCCACCAGCGCACGCTGCGCGAGCTGCTGCCCGAGCGCGGCTGGCTGCCGCGCCATGCGCGCTATGCCCTGGCCCGCGAAGGCCTGGGCTACGGCCTGTCGGTGCAGACGGCCATCGGCAGCTTCCTGCTGATCGAATCCATCGCCAAGGTGCTGCTGGCCCGCGCCGATGCCCTGGCCCTGCTGTCCTACTTCGACCTGGCCTTCCGCATCGGCCGCGGCCTGCGCAACCTGCTGGTGGCCGGCAACCGGGTGCTGGTGCCGAAGCTGGCCGCCGCGCATGCCGATGCAGCGGGCGGGGACGCGCAGTCCTTCCACGCGATGTACCTGCGCTCCTGCCACCTGCTGTTCTTCCTGGTGCTGCCGGTCTTCTCGATCGCGCTTGGCGCGAGCAGCCTGATCGCGCTGGCCACCCGCGGCAGCGTCGAGCCGGATTTCATCCTTGCCTTCGTGCTGACCCTGCCGGTCTGGATGGTCTTCGGTGCGGTCGATCCGGTGATCAATGCCAGCATGGGTTCGGGCGCGATGCGCCTGGTCGTCGTCGCGCACAGCGCCATGCTCGGCCTGCTGCTGCTGCTGGTGGGCGCGGGCGCCCTGGCCCTTCCGCACTGGCCGGCGCTCGCGTCGCATGCCGGACCGGCCACCCTGCTGGCGGTGCTGGTCTCCGTCGGCCTGCCCTGCGTGCTCATGCTGGTCGTCCACCACCGGCGCCAGGGCCTGCCGCTGGCCCTGCTGTCGCCCGGGCGCAGCCTGGGGGTGGGTCTCGCCTGCTTCGCGCTGGGCGCCGGGGTGAATGCCCTGGGTGCTTCGCTCTGGGTGCAGCTGCCGGCCTGGATCGGCGCCTCGCTGCTCATCCTGCTGCTGCTGCGTGGCCTGCCGGCCTGGCCGGAGCTGCGTGCAGTGCTGAGGCGCAGGCTCGGTCGCTGAGCCTGCCTCGCCGGGGTCCGCCCGGGCGCCATCCCGGCGCCGGGCGGAGGGCCTCGATTAGGGCGTGGTCGTGGTGATGCTGGTGCGGTCGCGCGAGACCAGGTAGGTCAGCGACAGACCGAAGTTGCGCCACAGCGGCACGATCTGGTTGATGTAGCGCTCGAAGAACTGCGCCACGCCCGCGATGCGGGTCTTGGGCACGAAGACGACATCGAGCGGTTCCAGCACGAAGCCCTCGGGACGCAGCACCTTCATGCCATCGCAGGCCAGCGGATTCTCCGGGCTGCAGGGCTTCTTGCGGGCCTCGGCCAGACGGCTCTCGGCCGAGTTGCCGAAGTCCAGCAGGATGTACTCGGGCTCGGCCGCACCGTTCTGGCGGATCACGATGATGCTGTCGCGCCGCGCATCGGGTCCGAAGTCGCCGGCACGCACGATGGCCTGCAGGGCCGACAGCGAGCCGCTGAGCTGCAGTTCGCCCGGGCGGACCACTTCGCCACCGACATAGACCCGCGAGGGCTGGAAGCTCCGGACGATCACGTCGACCTTCGGATCGGTCAGCACCTCGGCGTAGCTCTTCTCGATCTGCGCGGCCAGCTCGGCAGGCGTCAGGCCGGCGGCCTGCACCTCACCGACCCAGCGCAGGGAGATCAGGCCATCCGGCCGCACATTGGCGATGTCATTGACCTCGTCCGTGCGGCGGAAGCGCAGGTCCAGGATGTCGCCCACCTGCAGCCGGTAGCGGGCCGGTGCCGCAGCCTTGGGCGAGGAGGCGACATAGGCCTCGTGCGACTGCGCCTTCGCACTTAGATCGTTCTGGCGTTCCACCGGGGTGGTCGTGCAGCCCGCCGCCAGCAGGGCGACCGCGAGACCGGTCAGGGCAGGACGCAGGCGCGTCGGGCGCGAAAGCTTCAAGGCGTGGAGGGACATGCGAATGCTCGGAGCCGGAACGGTGGCGGCAGTATAGGGACGACTTATCGCAATAACAGTGCCTGAACGGTGCGCGCGACCGCATCCTCCTGCGAGATCGGGGGGTGCCAGCCCGAAGCCTGACGCCAGGCCTTGTCGTCCACCGCCAGCGAGCCCAGCAGGCGGCGCGCCAGGCCGCCGGCACCGGCCAGGGTGGCCGCCGCGCGCAGCAGTCCGGGCGGGCAGGGCCAGAGCCGGCTGGGCTGCCCGGCGGCCTTCGCGATCTGGCGCAGCCACTCCGCCGTCGACCAGGCCGGACCCCCGGCCACGACGTGGCAGCGGCCCGTCGTCTGCGGCAGGCGCGCGGCACAAACCAGGGCATCGGCCAGCGCCTCGACATGGATCATGCTGCGGCGGTTGTCCACCGCGCCCAGCGGCAGCGGCCAGCCCGAGCTGCCCAGCCGCACCAGGCGCGCGAAGTTGCCGGCATCGCCGGGGCCGTAGACGATGGGCGGACGCAGCCCGATCCAGTCGCCGCCGTGGCGCGCGGCGGCCTCGGCGATGCGCTGCTCGCCTTCGAGCTTGCTGCGGCCGTAGGCATCGTCCGGGCGCATGGCGGTTTGCTCGTCGAGCACGCCTTCGGCCTGGTCGCCGTAGACCTTGATCGTGCTGGTGTGCACCAGGCGCAGGCCGCGCCGGAAGGCGGCTGCGGCCAGTGCGCCGGTGGCCTCGCGGTTGACCTGGTCGATGGCCGCGGCCCGCGGTGCATGGGCGATCGCGGCGAGGTGGAAGACGGTGTCGGGGCCGCCATCCAGCGCGCGATCCCAGTCGCAGCCGGCCGGATCGGCCAGGTCGCCGACGACCTGCCTCTCGCAGCCCGGGGGCACCGGGCTGTCGGCCGATCGCACCAGGGCGCGCAGCTGCACGCCCTGGGCGAGCAGCTGCCGGCACAGCGTGCGGCCGACGAAGCCGCCGGCCCCGGTGACCGCCGCGTGGCGCAGGCGCTCGCCGCTCACGGCTTCAGCGGCCACGGCGCTTCCGCGTAGCCGATGTCGATCGTGCGCTTCTTGCCGAAACCGTGGAACCACATCCGGGCGCGGTTGCCGTCGAAGACCACGGTCGGTGCGATCGGCCCGATCGCATCGAAGCCCTTGGCCGACTTGCGCAGGATGGGCTCGGGGTTGATCTCCCAGGGCCCGAAGGGCGAGGGCGCGCGCGCCTCGCCCACCTCGTGCCCCTTGTCGCCGTAGAGCAGGCTGTAGAAGAGGTAGTACTGACCGTCCGGGCCCTTGCGCACCTCGGCCTCGGCGATGCCTTCCTTCGCGTGCGGGAAGTCCTTCTTGGTCAGGATGGGCGTCGGGTGCTTGGTCCAGTTGCGGCCATCGGTCGAGGTGGCGGCCAGCAGCGTCACGCCGGCGCCGCCCGGCGGGCACTTGCTGAAGCAGTAGGCGCTGTAGAGCATGACCAGCTTGCCCTCGTGCTCGACGATGCTCGGGCTGCTGATCGAGTCGCCGTCGAAGCCGCCCGGCGTGGTCTTGAGCACCGGCTCGGTGTCGGGGCGCTCGAAGCGCACGCCGTCCTTCGACACGGCCAGGCCGACATGGGCCGGGAAGGACGCGAAGAAGCCCCCCTTGTCCTTGTATCCTATGAAGTACAGCAGGTACTCGCCACGCCACTTGAACATGAAGGGCGTTTCCTGCGCGTCGTCCCACTGCCCCGGGCGGGTCTTGATCAGCCGGCCCGGCAGCTTGTCGTCGCCGGTCGGCACGTCGGTCCAGCGCAGGCCGTCGCTGGAGCTGGCCAGGCAGATCGCACCGCGCTTGCGCTCGATGTCGAAGCAGTTGTAGACCATGCGCAGGCCGTCCCCCTCCTTCCAGACCGTCGGATCGCCGACGGCCGAGTAGGGGCCGCTGTGCACCGGCTCGACCCGCTTGGTCCATGGCGACCAGCCCGGGCTTTCGACCGTGACCGTGGCCGCGCCCTCGGCGGCCGGCGGGTTGTCCTTGCCAGCGGCTGCGCTGCCGCCGCCCTGCACCTTGAAGCCGGCCAGCCACAGCGCGTTGTCGCCGCGCTTGCTGAACAGGCCGGCGGCCTCGGTCAGCAGCAGCTGGCTGGCGCGGGCGGGCTCGGGCTTGTCGGCCGCGGTCCGGCTGTCGCCAGCCCGCTTGAAGTCGCCCAGGCGCAGCGTGTAGCTGCGCAGCTTCTCGCCGTCGGACAGCTTGAGCCGGGTCTCGAACTTGCCGCCATCGGCCTGTTCCAGCACGACATTCAGCTCGGCCTCCTCGCGCGAGGCGATCTCCAGCGTCAGCGCCTGCGCGCCGCGCAGCGCGCCGGCCGGCAGCGGGCGGATGAGGCTCATCGCCCGGCCCACCTTGCGCTCGTACTTCAGCTGCAGGCCGTCGTCGCGCAGCGGGCCGCGGCGGCCGAAGTCGACGTCGTCGGCCCCGAAGACCATCCACTGCGCCTGCGGGCCGCCCAGGCCATCCAGGCCCGGTGCCTTGCCGCCCGGCGGTTTGGCCAGGAAGGCCAGCTCGCGCAGCTCGATGCGGCGCTCGCCACGCTTGAGGCCGAAGAAGTCCAGTGCGGCCGCATTGCCGGCGGCCACGAAGCCGGCGGCGTCCAGCAGGGTCAGCGAGCGCACGCGGTCGAAGTCGAGTCGGCCGTTGCTGTCGGCCGGGGCATCGGCCTCGGTGGCCAGCACGAAGTCCTCGGGCCGCAGCACGACGGCGGTCCAGTCGCCCTTGGACAGCGTGAAGCTGCTGCTCCAGCGTCCGCCGCCCTGCTCCTCCAGCGTCACGACCACCGACAGGTTGATGCTCGTGCGCGCCTGGAAGCTCAGGCCCTGCGCGTCCGCCAGTCGGCCGGCGGGCACCGGCAGGTGCAGCATCTGGGGCTGGCCGGGGCCGATGCGGTAGCGGAAGTCGAGCCGGCCATCCTCGCGCTCGAGCTTGGCACCGTCGCCCAGCACGGTCCAGCGACCGGCCTCGCGCTTGAAGTCGAAACCACCGATCGCCTCCGGTGCGGCCGCGGCCGCGGTGGCGATCAGCAGGGCACCGGCGAACGAGACCGCGCGCAGGCGGCCACCGATCCGGGCATGGGGCATGGAAATCCTTTCGTGAAGCCGGGAGGGCGGAGATCCTCAGTGCCGCGGACGCAGCAGGAGGTTCACGTAGCCGCCCCGGGTCGGGACCGCCGACCAGTCCAGCCGGACCAGGCGGGTGCTCAGGGTGCTGAAGAAATAGCCGAAGGCGTGCGGCCGGACGATCTGCTCGACCGCGTAGTCCGGCGGCAGCATGGCCAGGAAGTCGTCGAAGCTGCCGATGGCCTGCCGTGCGGTGTCGCTGAGTTCGAGCATCAGCACCGGACGGTAGCGCCGCAGGCTCTGCTTGAGGCCGGCGAGCACGTGCATCTCGAAGCCTTCGACGTCGATCTTGATGAGGTCGACCCGGGGCAGGTTCAGGGCCTCCAGGTAGCGGTCGGCCTGACGCAGGCTCAGGGTGCAGGTCGGCTCGGCCTGCCCCGAGGGCGAGAGGGACTCGACGAAGGTGCCGTTGCCGACATTGCTGCCCACCGGTGCGAAGTAGGGCAGCTCGTCGTCGGCATCGCTCAGGCCGACGCGGTGCAGGCTGATCTTGGACAGGCCGTTGCGCTCGATCTTTTCCTGGATGCGGTCGCCGACCGGATCGAAGGGCTCGAAGGCATGCACCTGCGCACAGAAGGACGCCATATAGAGCGCGTGATGCCCCACATTGGCGCCGATGTCCAGGGCCACGCCGTCCGGCCGGTCGCGCATCACCCGTTCGAGCATCTCCAGCTCGTCGAGCTCGTAGCCGCCGAAGTAATAGACCAGCCAGTCGATCCAGCGGGACAGCTTGCCGGTGTAGACGTAGCCGGCGAAGGGGGCCTCGAAGTCGTGATCGGGCAGCCGGGCCGGGTCGCACCAGCGCCGGATCAGTCGATCCCGCAGGCCGTAGCGGATCCAGCGCTGCCGACCCAGCCAGCGCAGCCCGGCGTCGACCCACGGGCTTCCGTAGGCTTTCGTCGGCGGCCACACCATGGGCTTGGGGGATACTGAATTCACGCTCATTGAGAAAACCCTCCGTCGTTTGTTCTGGATGCGGCACGAAGCAAGGGCCGATCCTGCGGCGCTGACATCAAGCCGGGTCCCTGCGCCCGGCAAACTGATGCGCCTTGCAGTGCGCGGTGCGGTTTGTACACGCTGAGTCTTGCGACTCGGCGCCAGCCCAGCGTCAGGCCGTTGCAACGCCGGCACGAAGGATGCGTCGACCGCATGGTTTCGTAACAACCCCTCAAGAAGGATGCCCTCGCCGATGCTGATCAGCCAGGAAAGATTGCGTGCCACACGGGTTCTGATCGTGGGTGACTCGATGCTCGACCGCTACTGGTTCGGCTCGGTCGACCGCATCTCGCCCGAAGCGCCGGTGCCCGTGGTGCGCATCGGTCGCGAGGAGCTTCGGGCCGGCGGCGCCGCCAACGTGGCGCTCAATGCCCGGGCCCTCGGCGCCCAGGTCACGCTGCTGGGCCTGGTCGGTGACGACGAGCCGGCCCGCCAGCTCTCGGGCCTGATGGAGAAGGTCGGCGTGGCCTCGCGCATGCGCGCCCACCCCTCCTTCCAGACCATCGTCAAGCTGCGGGTGATCGGCCGCGCGCAGCAGCTGATCCGCCTGGACTTCGAGAACCATCCCGAGCCGCAGGCCCTGCGCGAATTGCTCGACGATTTCGAAGCCGCGCTGCCGCAGCACGACGCCGTGATCTTCTCGGACTACGGCAAGGGCAGCCTGAGCCATGTCGGGGAAATGATCCGGCGCGCCCGCGCGGCCGGCAAACCGTGTTTCGTGGACCCCAAGGGCGGCGATTACAGTCCTTACACAGGTGCAACAGCGATCACGCCCAACCGGGCCGAGCTGCAGGCCGTCGTCGGCTTCTGGTCCAGCGAGGCCGAGCTCCACCGACGCGCCCGCCAGCTGCGCGAGCAACTGGCCCTGCAGGCCCTGGTGCTGACCCGCTCGGAGGAAGGCATGTCGGTCTTCGACGACGCGGGCGTGCTCGACGTGCCGGCCCAGGCCCGCGAAGTCTTCGACGTGACCGGGGCCGGTGACACCGTCATCGCGACCCTCGGCGTCCTGGTCGGCGCCGGCCTGCCGCTGCGCGAGGCCGTGCCCCTGGCCAACCGCGCCGGCGGCATCGTGGTCGGCAAATTTGGCACCGCCAGCGCAAGCTGGGATGAACTGATGGCTCTGGAGGGGCCTGCGACGTGAAGCACATGAAGCGAGTGGTGGTGACCGGCGCAGCCGGCTTCATCGGCAGCAACCTGGTCCACCGGCTGAACACGGCCGGCGTCGACGACGTGATCGCCGTCGACGACCTGAGCGACGGCCCCAAGTTCGTCAACCTCGTCGGTGCGCAGCTCAGCGACTACGTCGACTACCGGGAGTTCTACGATCGCTTCGCCGCCGGCCACTACGGCCGCGTCGACGCGGTGCTGCATCAGGGCGCCTGCTCCGACACCATGCAGCACGACGGCCGTTACATGATGGACGTCAACTACCGCTGCTCGAAGCAGCTGCTCGAAGCCTGCGCGGCCCAGGGCGTGCGGCTGATCTATGCCTCGTCGGCAGCGGTCTACGGCGGGGGCTCGGTCTTCCGCGAGGAGCGGCCCTTCGAACGCCCGCTGAACGTCTACGGCTACTCCAAGTGGCTGTTCGACGAGATCGTGCGCCGCCACCTGCCGCAGTCGCGCAACCAGGTCGTCGGCCTGCGCTACTTCAACGTCTACGGCCCGCGCGAGCAGCACAAGGGCCGCATGGCCTCGGTGGCCTTCCACCACTTCAACCAGTACCGCGAGCACGGCGTCGTCAAGCTCTTCGGCGAGTACGGCGGCTATGGACCGGGCCAGCAGCAGCGCGACTTCATCTATGTGGACGACCTCTGCGCGGTCGTCAGCTGGTTCCTCGACCACCCCGAGGCCAGCGGCATCTTCAACCTCGGCAGCGGCCGGGCCCAGCCCTTCAACGACGTGGCCGCAGCGGTCGTCAACGGCCTCGCCCGCCAGGCCGGCGGGGCCGGCGACCAGCCGCTGTCGGCCCTGGTCGAGGCGGGCAAGGTGGCCTACATCCCCTTCCCCGAGGCCCTGGTCGGCCGCTACCAGTGCCACACCGAGGGCGATCTGTCGGCCCTGCGCGCGATCGGCTGCGACCACGTCTTCGCCGACGTGACGACCGGCGTCGGCCGCTACGTCGACTGGCTCAGCGCCCAGCTCAAGCAGGGCTGAGGCCGACGCCGAGCAGCTCTTCGATCAGGCCGCACAGGGTGTGGCCGATCAGGATGTGCGCTTCCTGGATGCGCGCGGTCGTCGGCGAGGGCACGACGATCGCGACATCGCTCAAGGCCTTGAGCGTGCCGCCGTCGCGGCCCAGCAGACCGATCACCTGCATGTCGCGACCGCGCGCGGCCTCCACGGCCTTGATGACGTTGGCCGAGCGGCCCGAGGTCGAGATCCCGACCAGCACGTCGCCGGCCTGGCCCAGGCCTTCGACCTGACGCGAGAAGACGTCGGCGAAGCTGTAGTCGTTGCCGATGCAGGTCAGCGCCGAGCTGTCCGTCGACAGCGCCATGGCCGCCAGCGGCTTGCGGTCGTGGATGAAGCGGCCCGTCAGCTCGGCGGCAAGATGCTGGCTGTCGGCAGCCGAGCCGCCGTTGCCGCAGAACATGATCTTGCGGCCGCGCCGCAGGGCGTCGGCCATCAGCTGGCCGGCGGCCCGCACCTCGGGCGCCAGCGCGTCCAGGCGGGCGAAGAGTTCGCGGTGCTCGTCGAGGTTGCGGATCAGCAGGTCGGTCATGGCAGGCGGTGGCGGATCGGTCGGAAGCTGGGGATTCTCCCCTTCGGACTTGACGGGGACCTGCGCCGCCACGCAAGCCGCGCGCCCGCGTGTCGCCCGGGCGGCTAAACTGCGCGTGCTGCGGGTGTAGTTCAATGGCAGAACGGCAGCTTCCCAAGCTTCATACGAGGGTTCGATTCCCTTCACCCGCTCCAACCCCTCTCCCGGTCAGCGCGTCCCTTGGGCGGACGGCACATGGCCAAGACCGGCACGGCTTGCCGCTGCGGCAAGCGCACAGAATCTGTCGGTCTGGGTTGGGAGGACCGCGAAACATCCCGTTCCGCCTGAGCCCTCGGAGCCCCCTTGGGGCAAGCACTCTGAATCCTTGGTGCGACCGGCAGGAATCGAACCTGCGCCACAGCCTTCGGAGGGCTGGATGATATCCACTTCACCACGGTCGCTTCCGTGAGCTGCGCAGTGTAGCCGCCCGCTGGCCCCTGCCGTCAGCCCCACCCGACAGCGACCTGGCCCCCTCGCCCCGCTGCCTATAATTCGCGCGCTTTTTTGGCGGGCGCCAGACCGCTCCCAAGATCCCCCATTCCCTCCTTCAACCTGAGCAGCAAGCCCCCATGAGCGCAGCGCCCCACGACGACTCCACCCCCCACGAGGGCCCGATCCGCACGCCGAAGCAACTGGTGGTGGCCGTGGTGCTCGCCTTCGTGGTGCCCATCGCGGTCATCGTGCTGCTGGCCAACTACGTGTCGACGGCGACCAAGCCGGGCGCGGGCACCGACGTGCTGGCCGAAGACGCGGTCGCCAAGCGCCTGGAGCCGGTCGGCAAGGTCGTCGTGAAGGACGCCAGCGACGTCAGCGCGCTCAAGACGGGCGAGCAGGTCTACACCGCGGTCTGCGCGGCCTGCCACGCGGCCGGCGTCGCCAACTCGCCGAAGTTCGGCGACAGCGCCGCCTGGGCCCCGCGCATCAAGACCGGCTACGACGCCCTGCTGAACTCGGCCCTCAAGGGCAAGGGCGCGATGGCGGCCCAGGGCGGCGGCGACTACAGCGATGTCGAGATCGGTCGCGCCGTCGTGCACATGGCCAACAACGCAGGGGGCAGCTTCCCGGTGCCGGCCCCCGCCGCCGCCGCTTCGGCGCCCTGAAGCTCCGGCCTGGCGCGGGCCCTGCGCCGCGGCTGCCGCAGCCGGCCTTCGGGCCGGCTTTTTTTTCGTCCGTGTGCGGCCCGCGGCCCGCGGGCTCAAGCGCCGGACGCTGCGGCCTGTGGGCTCAGGCAGAGGCCGTGGGCTTGCAGCAGGGCGGCGTGGCGGATCTCGGCCAGCGGCCAGCGGCCGGCCTCGAGCGCATCCGCGGCGGCGTGCATGTCGGCCGATCGGACCAGGCCCAGGCCCAGGGGCGTGTCGAGGAAGAGCCGGCCCTGCTCGTCGCTCCAGGCCTGGCGCACCGGGCCGGCGTCCAGGCCGGTGTGGGTCTGCACGATCCAGCCCCCGTCGGGGCCGGCCTGCACCCCGAGGACCCAGGGCGCGGCTTCGAGCTCGACATAGACCCGCTGCGGCCCGTTCTGGAAGAACCAGGCGCCGTCTGCATCGACCGCGTAGTTGCGGCCGATGAAGGCGATCAGGCCCGCATGTTCCAGCCGACTGCCCTTGGGCTGCGGGAAACGGCCCGCGGCCTGGCAGGCGTCGTCGCGCAGGTACCAGTCGCCGCGCGCGTCCAGGCCCAGCCAGCCGCGACAGGCGGGCACCGAGGGCCATTTGCGCAGGGCGGCTTCGACGCTGGCGTCCATGGTCTTGTCTTCCAGCTCAGCGGCCGGCACCGGCCTCGAGCATCCAGGCCATCACGGCCTCGGGCAGGCCCAGCACATGGCCGGGGAAACGGCCGGCCGGAAAGCCGACGTGGCCGCCGGTCGGCGGTTGCCACAGGGTGACCCAGGGCCCGACCTCGTGCCGGCCCGGCAGGCTGTCGCCGGGCACGAAGGGGTCGTTGCGCGCATTCAGCACCAGGGCGGGCAGGCGGATCTGCGCCAGCCGCGGCTGCGAGGATGCACGCGCCCAGTAGTCCTCCGTGTCGCGGAAGCCGTGCAGCGGCGCGGTGAACACATTGTCGAAATCGTAGAGGTCGCGCGCGGCCAGCAGCCGCTCGCGGTCGAACAGGCCGGGATGCTGGGCCAGCTTGGCCAGGGCCTTGGGCTTCATCGTGCGCAGGAACATGCGCGTGTAGACCAGCCGGTTGAAGCCGCGGCCGATGGCATGGCCGCCGGCGGCCAGGTCGATCGGCGAGGACAGCGCGGCCACCGCAGCCGCCGTGGCCCGTGCGCTGTCGCCAGCCTCCTGGGCCCAGCGCAGCACGGCATTGCCGCCGAGCGAGACGCCGACCACCGCCAGCGGCGCCGCACTGCGCGCGCGCAGCCGCGCCAGCACCCAGCCGACCTCGGCATGGTCGCCCGAGTGGTAGGCCCGCGGTGCCAGGTTCAGCTCGCCCGAGCAGCCGCGAAAGTGCGGCACCACGTAATGCCAGCCGCGCGCCCGCGCCCAGTGCGCGAACGCCAGGGCATAGTGGCTGCGCGAGGACCCCTCCAGGCCGTGGAAAAGCACCAGCCAGGGCGCGTCCGGCGCGGTGCCCGGTGCCTCGCCGAAATCCAGGTCGATGAAGTCGCCGTCGGGCGTGGTCCAGCGTTCGCGGCGGTAGCTTGGCGGGGGGCCCAGGTAGGCCCGCGAGCCGAGTGCCGGCCAGATCGTCTGCAGGTTGCCCCCCAGCATGCCGCGACCGGCGAGCCAGCGCGGGGCGTGCGGGGTCGCGCCGGCGCCCTTCAATGCAGCACCACCGGACGGTGGTCCGACCCGGCAGGCATGCCGAGCGCAGCCGCAGCCGCCGGCGCCGGACTGGCGTGATGCAGCACCATGCGCCAGCCCTGCGGGGTCAGCAGGTAGACATTGCTGGCCAGGGCCTGGACCGACCGTGCCTCGCTGCCGCTGCCCAGGCGCACCGCTTCCACCACCTGGTGCACGGCCGTCTCCTCGCCGCGCAGACGCCGCACGGCCACCGGCTGCAGGTCGACGGGGCCCCGCGCGAAGATCTCGGCAAAGGAGCTGCGGATCGCTTCGGCGCCATGCAGCGCCGGGCCGCCCGGGTGGATGCAGCAGATCGCCTCGTCCTCGGCCCACACGGCCATCAGCTTCTCGAGGTCGCCGGTCTGCATGGCGTCATAGAAGCTGGCCTCGACATCGTCGGGCAGCAGGGGTAGGACCGGGGGCGGGACAGGCATGGCAGAGCGCGATTGTAGGAAGCCCGTCCCGGGCGGGCCCGCTCCCTAGAATCGCCGCCCATGCAAGCCCTGCCCCCCAGCGACTGGAGCGAACGCAGCCATGCCCTGGCCGCGCTGCTCGCCCGGGTCGGGCTGGGTGACCGAGCGGCTTTCCAGGCGCTCTACCGCCAGACCGCGCCGCATCTTTTTGCCGTCGTGCTGCGTATCCAGGGCAACCGAAGCCTCGCCGAGGATGTTTTGCAGGACGTGTACGTCAACGTCTGGCGCGCCGCCCAGACCTTCGATGCCCAGCGCAGCCAGCCCCTGACCTGGCTGGGCAGCATCGCGCGCCACCGGGCCATCGACAGCCTGCGCCGCCAGCAGGCCCAGCCGGACACCGTGCCGCTCGACGGCACCGCGCATGGCGACGCCGGCGGCGACGAGGACCGTGCCCCGAGCCCCGAGCTGCCCAGCCCCGAGCCCGGCCCGATGGAGCTGCTCGAACGCGCGGCCTCGGCCCGCGCCCTGAACGACTGCATGGCCGGCCTGCGCCCGGAGCAGCAACAGGGCCTGGCCCTGGCCTTCTACCAGGGCCTCTCGCACAGCGAGGTGGCCGACCACCTCGGCCAGCCCCTGGGCACCGTCAAGAGCTGGTTGCGCCGGGGCCTGCTGGCCCTGCGCAGCTGCCTCGACCGCGCCGCCGAGCGCGAGCACTGAACCGGCCATGGACTACGGACGCCCCCTCCTTGCCGACCGCCTGGCGGCCGAGTACGTGCTTGGCACGCTGCGCGGCCCGGCCCGGCGTCGCTTCCAGACCCTGATGACGGCCCATCCCGCCCTGCGCACCGCGGTGCGCAGCTGGGAGGCGCGCCTGCTGCCGCTCGGCGTCAGCATCCCGCCGGTCGAGCCGCCGCAGCATCTGTGGGCGGCCATCGAGCAGCGGGCCTTCCCGGCCGCCCGACCCGCCGCCGCGCCGCCGCGCGGGTGGCGACGCCTGGGCCTGTGGCAGGGCCTGAGCGCGGCCGGCTTCGCGGCCGTCGTGTGGCTTCTCCTGGCGCGCGGCCCCCTGGGGCCCGAGCCACCGGCCCCGCTGGCCGCGCTGCCCCCGCCTCCGCCTCCGCGGCTGGCCGAACCACCCGCCCCGCCGCCGCCGGCCACGCCGCCCCTGCTGCTGGTGCTGGATCCCCAGGCCGCGCCGGCCGGCCGACGCCTGCCCGTGCTGCGCTTCGCCGCGGCCCTGAGCGCCGACGGGCGTGCGCTGGTGCTGCGCCCGCTGAGCGAGGCGCGCCTGGCCTCCAACCGTGCGCTGGAGCTGTGGGCCGTGCCTGCCGCCGGCGCGCCGCGCTCGCTGGGTCTGGTGTCGGCGGACGAGGGCACCACGGTCCTGCAGGCGCTGCAGGTCGAGGGCACGAGCGCCCTGGCGATCAGCCTGGAGCCGGCCGGCGGCTCGCCGACCGGCGCCCCCACCGGCCCGGTGCTGGCCGTCGGCGCGCTGCCGCCGCGCTGAGGCCCGCCCGGCCTCGTCTCGCGGGGGGCATCCGGCACACGCCGGCGTGATCCATGCCACGCCGGCCTGGCCGGCTTGCAAGTGCTTGCATCCGGCCTGCATCCGGGATGGGGGGGGTGTCGTAGTCCCCGTGTCAGGGCATGAGCCTGTGCCCGACGCCTCATCCGACACCCTGCCTGACCTCCCGGAGTCTCCGCAAGCCATGAGCAAGTTCCTCGTCCTCCCGGTGGCCGCTGCCGCCCTGCTGTCCGCCTGTGCCGCCCTGACCGGCCCCGCCCCCGTGGACAACGCCGCCCTGCCCGAGGCCGTCCGCGCCCCGGCGGGTAGCAAGCAGCTCGCGGTCCACATCGTCGACGACGGCAAGATCACCTACGAATGCCGCGAGAAGGCCGACGCCAAGGGCAGCTACGCCTGGGTCTTCGTCGGCCCCGATGCCGCGCTGAAGGTGGGTGGCAAGTCCGTCGGCAAGTACTACGGCCCGCCGGCCACCTGGCTGTCGGACGATGGGTCCAAGGTCACCGGCAAGCAGCTTGCCGTCGCGTCCAACGGTGCGGCCAACATCCCGCTGCAGCTGGTGGAAGCCACTTCGGTCGGCGGCGACGGCCTGCTCAAGCCCGTCAGCCACATCCAGCGCCTGAACACCGTGGGGGGCATCGCCCCGGCCAAGACCTGCGACGCCGCCAGCAAGGGCGCCAAGGAAGTGGTCGGCTACAAGGCCGACTACGTCTACTACACGCGCTGAGCCCGCACCGGGCCGTCTGCCGGCCCCGGGCGCTGCTTCCCTGCACACGCTGTGGGGCAGCCGATCCCATGATGCACGCCGCCTCCGGGCGGCGTGTTCCCTTCCGGCTTCGGCCTACGGGCCTCAGGCGGGCGAGCTCAGCTTGAGGCCGACGATGCCGGCCACGATCAGGCCCAGGCTGATCAGGCGCCCGGCCGTCGCCGGTTCGCCGAACAGCAGCATGCCGAGCAGGGCCGTGCCGACCGCGCCGATGCCGACCCAGATCGCATAGGCGGTGCCGACGGGCAGCGACTTCATCGCCAGGCCCAGCAGCAGGACGCTGCCGACCATCGCCCCCAGCGTCAGCACGCTGGGCAGCCAGCGGCTGAAGCCCTCGGTGTACTTCAGGCCGATGGCCCAGCCCATTTCGAGCAGACCGGCGATCAGGAGGAGGAACCAGGCCATGGGGTGTCCGGTGAGCAGGGCAGACGGCGCCCGGTGAGGGCGCCGATGCAGGCTTCGCGCCAGCCCGGGCGGCGGGGCGCGTCGGGCCTCAGCAGCGGCCGGAGCGGCGGCTGCGCGGCTGGAGCTTGTCGAGCTCGGCCAGGCGTTCCTTGAGCAGCAGCATCAGGGTACGGGCATGCTCCACGGGCAGGCGCAGCGTGCTGTCGGCGCTGTCCTCGCCGGCCTTGCGCGGCAGCACCAGGGCCTGCAGGCCGATGTCGATCGCGCCCTTGTCATGGCGGGCGGAGACGAGGCGCTGCACCTCGATGTCATAGGTCTTCACGGACGGGCTCGGTGGCTGGAATGAGGCCGATTGTCGGAGCCCGCGGGCGGGGCCGGCCGCGGCTTTGGGCATGATCCCGGCCTGCCTGCTCCTTTCGCCCGCGCTGCCATGCCCCGCTTTGCCGCCAACCTGTCGATGCTCTACACCGAGTGGCCGCTGCTGCAGCGCCCGCAGGCGGCGGCCGAGGACGGCTTCGAAGGCCTGGAGATCCAGTTTCCCTATACCGAGCCGGTGGCCGCCTGGCAGGACGCCCTGGCGGCCGCCGGCCGGCCGCTGGTCTTGATGAATGCGCCGGTGGCCGGTCGCACGCCGGCCGAGGCGGCGGCGGCCTGGACCGCCGGCGAGCGCGGCGTGGCGGCGCTGCCGGGCCGCGAGGACGAGTTCCGCGCCGGCTTCGACCTGGCCTGCCAGTACGCCCTGGCCCTGGGCGTGCCGCGCCTGCACGTGCTGGCCGGTTGCCTGCCGCCCGGTGCGCAGCGCAGCGAGCTGCAACCCACCTACCTCGCCAATCTGCGCTGGGCGGCCGAGCGCCTGCGCGGCAGCGGCCTGACGCTGCTGATCGAGCCGATCAATCTGCGCGACATGCCCGGCTACTTCCTGAACCGCCAGGACCATGGCCACGAGATCCTCGACCTGCTTGAAGCCGGCGGCCTCCAGCCCGAGGCCGACGGCCGCCGCCTGGTGCAGGTGCAGATGGACCTCTACCACGCCCAGGTCGTCGAGGGGGACATCAGCCGCAAGCTGGAACGCTGGCTGGGAAGCGGCCGCGTCGGCCACCTGCAGATCGCCGCGGTGCCCGACCGCGGCGAGCCCGATGCCGGCGAGCTGCACCATCCGCACCTCTTCCGTCTGATCGACGCCCTGGGCTGGACGGGCTGGGTGGGCGCCGAATACCGGCCGCGCGCCGGCACGCGGGCCGGGCTGGGCTGGCGCCACGCGGCGGGCTGAGCCCGGGCTCAGGGCCGGTCCGGGGCCTGCAGCGCCTCGGTCGCGCCGGGCGGGGCAGGCTGCGTGTCGAGATGGCAATCCCGCTGGGCCCGGTCGGCCGCGATGGCCGCTTCCAGCGTGTCCTGCAGGCTGTGCAGGCTGAGGAAGACCGCGCGCGGGCCGCCCGGCGCCTCGCGGCGCGAGACCACCATGCCGCCGATCCGCCACTGCGCCGGGTCGTCCGGATCGGCGGCCGGGCCGTCGGCTGCCTGCGCCTGCCGCAGCGGCCCGTAGAGCAGCGGCCCGCCCGACTGGCCGGCCGCGCCGCGGCAGCTGGAGCGCCAGCCGCCGAAGGGTGCGTCGTGCTCGCCGGTGGCGCAGGGTGCTTCCAGCACCGCGCGCGGTTCGGGCCCGGGCTTGGCGACGTCGGCCGGCAGGCCCAGCAGGCGCAGCGGCTGGCCCTTGCGCGGCGCCTGGCCGGCCAGGCGTTCGGGGGGCAGCGCGCGGCCGGGCTGGGCGGTGTCCAGGCGCAGCAGGGCCCAGTCCTGGTGGCTGCCCATGATCTGACCGACGGCGATCACCTCGGCCTCGCCCCGCGCCGGGAGCTGGCCCTCGCGCCGGGCCATCTGCCAGCGCACGCGGGCGCCGAGCGGGCTGTCGAAGCTGAAGACCGGGTCGCCGCCCGCGCCCGGCGTGGCGGCATTCACGCCGTGCCGCACCGTCAGGCCGTAGCGGCCGGGGCAATCGGCCTGCGGCCACAGGAAGCCGGTGCTGAGCAGCTCGTTGATGGGTCGCCCGTCCAGCCAGGCACCCTGCACCTGGAAGAGTGCGGCCACCGCTTCGCGCACGGCCGGCAGCACCGGATCGGGCGTGGCGGCGGGCTGGGCCTGTGCGGCGCCGGCACCCAGCAGCAGGCCCAGCAGGGCCGCCGCCAGGCCGGCGCTGCCCGATGCCGGCGGGGGCCTGCGGGCCGGGCGTGCCGCCATCAGGCGTCCAGGCCCTGGCAGGCCGCTGGCAGGCCCTGGCCCAGCCGCAGCGCGTCGCGGCCCTGCAGGCCGGCCGGCAGTTCGGCGCCGTAGCGCACAGCCGTCATCTCGGCCAGGATGGCCACGGCGATCTCGGGCGGCGTGCGCGCGCCCAGGCGCAGGCCGATCGGCCCGTGCAGGCGCGCGAGCTGCGCCGCGCTCAGGCCGAAGTGCTCGGCCAGCCGCGCCTGCCGCTTGCGCTGGTTCAGGGCCGAGCCGAGCGCGCCGACGTAGAAGGCCGGCGAGGCCAGGGCCTCCATCAGCGCGAGGTCGTCGAGCTTGGGGTCGTGCGTCAGCGCGACGATGGCGGTGTGCGCATCGGGCTTCATCGCGAGCACCACGTCGTCCGGCATGCCCGGCACGAGGGGCGCATTCACCACCGGCCAGCCGCCGGCATGCTCCTCGCGCGGATCGCAGACGCTGACCGCGTAGCCGAGCGCGACGGCCATCTCCGCCAGGTAGCGGCCGAGCTGACCGGCACCGATGATCAGCAGCCGCCAGGACGGGCCGTGGGTGCTGACCAGGCTGCCGCGCCCGTCCTCGGCGGTCTCGTCCAGCCAGGTGCCGTCGGGCGCCTCGCCGGCCAGGGCCTGGAGCTGCACCCGGCCGTCGGCCAGGCTCAGGCGGCGCTGCATGCGCTCGCCGGCGGCCAGGCGCGCGAGCAGCTCGTCGAGCGCCGACTGCAGCCCCAGCGGCTCCATCACCAGCGCCACCGTGCCGCCGCAGGGCAGGCCGAAACGCGCCGCCTCCTCGCCGCTCACGCCGTAGCGCAGGCGCTCGGGTCCCCGGGCCGCCAGGCGGCCTTCGCGCATGCGCAGTACCAGGTCGTCCTCGATGCAGCCGCCGGAGACCGAGCCCGCCAGGCGGCCGTCGTCGCGCAGCGCCAGCAGCGCCCCGACCGGCCGCGGCGCCGAGCCCCAGGTCCGCACCACGGTGCCGAGCACCACCCGGTGGCCCTGCGCCATCCAGGCCTGCGCCTCGCGCAGCACCTCAAGGTCCATGTTGTCCATGGCGGGATCATGCCGCGCGCCCGCCCGTCCGTGCCGCGCTGCGGGTATGCGCGGCACACTGCGGCGCCCTTGTCTGCCGTCCCAGGCCCGCCGCCATGCCCCTCATCAAGTTCGGCGCCACGCCGCCCGCCACCGCCCCGGACATCGACCATCCGCGCCCGGAGCGCCTGCTGCAAGGCCGTCCGCGCCGCGAGACCTGGAACCTGGCCAGCCCGGCCGTGGCCGGCGCGCAGATGGATGCCGGCCTGTGGCGCTGCGAGCCCGGCCACTGGCGCATCGCCCTGGACGCCGACTGCAGCGAGCTCTTCACCGTGCTGGCCGGCCGCTGCCGCGTGCACGACGAGGCCGGTGGCTTCGAGGAGGTCGGCCCGGGCGAGGCCCTGATCCTGCCGCCCGGCTTCCGCGGCAGCTTCGAGGTGCTGGAGACGCTGACCAAGAGCTACGCCATCCTCTCGGCCGCGTCGACGCCGGCGGCCTGAACGGCCCGCGGCCATCGGTTGTCAGGCCGCCGGGCGACGGGCCCGGCCGGTCAGTCCCGCGCGTCCAGCCAGCCTTGAACGGCCTGGGCGAAGGCCTGGGGCTGCTCGATCACGCCCAGGTGCGCCGCCTCGGCCAGCACCTGGAGCTGCGCGCCCGGGATGGCGGCGGCCAGGGCCTGGTGGCCGGCCACGGACAGGCTCGGATCCTCGGCGCCTGCGATCACCAGGGTGGGCATGGCGATCTGCGGCAGGCGCGCGGCGGTGTCGTGGCCGGCCACCGCGCGCAGGGCGGCCAGGTAGCCGCTGCAGTCGGTGCGCGCCAGGCGGCGCTGCCAGCGGGCCACGGTGGCCGGGTTGCGTTCGCGGAAGCCGGGGGTGAACCAGCGCTGCATCGCGGCTTCGGCCGTCGCCTCCAGGTGGCCGGCGGCCTCGATGGCGGCGGCGCGCTCGGCCCAGCTGGCCGCCTGCGCGGGGTCGCCCGCGCTGGTGTGGGCCAGCACCAGGCCCTTGAGCAGCTCGGGCCGGCGCAGGGCCAGCTCCTGCCCCACCATGCCGCCCAGCGAGAGGCCGACGAAGACCACCGGGCCGCAGCCGAACTCGGCCTGCAGCTCCTCGATCAGGCGGCTCGCGTCATCGGCCAGTGCGGCCATGCTGAGCGCCGGGCCAGCCGGCAGCTCGCTGCCGCCGTGGCCGCGGTGGTCGTAGCAGACGACGCGGCAATCGCTGGCCAGGCGGTTGGCCAGGCCGTCCCACAGGCTGCTGTCGGCACCGAGCGCATGGGCCATCACCACGGTGTGGCGGGGGGTGTCGACATCGCGCGCCTCGCGCACCGTGTAGTGCAGCGCCGGCCTGCCCGCCGTGCGGCGTTGCGCGCCGACGCCGGGGTGCACGGTGTCGGCGGCCGAGCGTGGCGGCAGCTCGTGGCCCAGCTCGCGCAGCAGCTTGACCGTGGTGGCCATGGCCGTGTTGGCCGCCGGCACGCCGGCGTAGATGGCGACCTGCATCAGCACCTCCTTGACCTCCTCGGGGCTCAGGCGGGTGGCCGGATCGCCCATGCCCAGCGAGGCGCGGGTGTGCAGGGTGAACTCGTCCCAGCGGCCCAGGGCGCTGGTCACGGCCAGCACGATCACGCGGCGGGTCTTGGGGTCCAGGCCGGGACGGCCCCAGATCTCGTGCCAGGCGTAGCGGGTGATGAAGTTCTGGAAATCGGCGTTGAAGGCGTTGGCATTCGGCACCGAGGCGTCGACCCAGGCGTCACCCAGGATCTGCCGGCGGTTGCGCATGCCGCGTTCGATGTCGTGGTCGTAGGGATCGTGGCTCATGGGGTCCGGCGGGCGGGGGCAGGGAAGGACGAAGGGCTGCATTTTCGCGGCCTGCCCGCTGCGCTAAGGTGGCGGCATGCCCTGCCGTGTCCGCCCCGCCGTTCAGCCCGCCCTTCCCGCCTGGGCCCCGGGCCTGATGGCCCTGCTGCTGGCGGCCTGCGCCAGCAGCCCCGAGCCCGCCCGGTCCGGTCGCGACGGTCCCGGCGAGCGCAGCGCCGCCGAGCTGGCCGACCTGCCCGATGCGGTGCCGCGGGTCGAGCGCCTGCGCGTCGGCGGGCCGAACAAGCCCTACACCGTGCTCGGCCAGAGCTACACGCCGGAGACCGAGGACGTGCCGCTGGTCGAGCGTGGCCTGGCCTCCTGGTACGGCCGCAAGTTCCATGGCCTGCCGACCGCCAGCGGCGAGATCTTCGACATGCATGCGATGAGCGCCGCCCACCGCACCATGCCCCTGCCGAGCTACGCCCGCGTGCGCAACCCGCGCAACGGCCGCGAGATCATCGTCCGCGTCAACGACCGCGGGCCCTTCCATCCGGACCGCATCATCGACCTGAGCTATGCGGCCGCCGTCAAGCTGGGCGTGCAGCGGGGCGTCGCGCTGGTCGAGGTCGAGCGGCTCACCCACGAAGTCATCCGCAGCGGCAGCTGGCGGCGTGATGCCACGCCACCCGCCGAGCCCCCCACGCTGAGCGCGGCTGCCGCGCCGCCCCCTGAGCGGCTGCAGGGCCTGCCCGCGGAATCGGCTCCGGAACCAGCCGCTCCCGCGCCCCCGTCCCGGCCGGCCGAAGCGGCCCTGGCGGTTGAAGCCTCACCGGGCAGCGCGCTGCGCCTGTGGCTGCAGTTCGGTGCCTTCCGGGAGCGGGCCGGTGCCGAAGGCTTCAGCCAGCAGCTGCAAAGCCTGCTGCTGGAGCTCGCGGCCCCGCTGGTCATCCGCAGCGCCGATGGCTGGCACCGCGTGCTGGCCGGGCCCTATCCCAGCCGCGAGCTGGCCCTGCGTGACCAGCGCGGCAGTGCCAGCCGACTGTCCAGTCCGCCGCGGCTGGTCGAGCGGCCCTGAGGCTTGGTGTGGCTCTCCTACAGGCGGCACTTGAGCCGATAGGGAACCTCTGAGCCGTGCAATACTCGATGACAGATGAGCTCGCAGTCATCCACCTGCTTACCCGCAAGGTCTGTACGCTGTTCGGCCCGGGGCCGCCGGAGATGCATTAAGCGTTTGATGGCGCTCGCCCTCGGTGGCAGCCTGGCGGACAGGGCGGGAGCGGCTGGTCGCTCAGGGGCAATGCGACCGAGCACCGCCCTCCCGCACGCATCCGTTCAACGTCAGAGAGCGGCGCGCTGGTTGAGTTTCTGCACTTTCGGGCCGACCTCCGCAGACTTGGACGCGGTTGAAGCGCATGGCCCTGCAGCATGGCTTGAGCTTCAGCTGAATGCACCGCCCAGCCTATCCGTCACGGACTGGATCGAACGCAAGGGCCCGCCCGGATTCGAGGAGCCGCAGGTTCCGGTCTTTATCTCGACGCGGGTCCGCGCCATCGACTGGAAGTGCATTTGGGCACCTGACATGGTGCGGCAGCGAGTGAGCTACGCCCTGTCCCAGATCCTCGTCGTGTCCGAACTGGGGACAAACCGAACGGTGCCCTTCGCGCTGGCTAATTTCTGGGACATCCTGAATCGGGGTGCGACCGGCAACTTCCGCGATCTGCTGCGTGAAGTCAGCCAGAGCCTGGACATGGCCTCGTATCTCACCTATCTCAACAATCGCAAGGCCGATCTGCGGACTGGGCGGCAGCCTGACGAGAACTACGCACGCGAGCTGATGCAGCTCTTCACCCTTGGTCTCTGGGAACTCAACGAAGACGGTAGCCTGCGCAGGGACGCGGCGGGCCGGCTCATTCCCACCTATGACCAAGACGACGTGATCCAGCTCGCGCGGGTCTTCACAGGTTGGTATTCCCCAGGCCCTGACCAGCAAGGCCGAACCCTGGGCTTCGGGGTGGACAACACGTCAAGTTACGAGTCCAAAGCATGGGCTCGGCCGCTGGTCGTGGACAGCCGAGAGCACTCGCCCGAGGCCGTTCATGGACTGGGCGGCAAGCTGCGGCTGCCTGCCGGGACCGGCGGTATCCAAGCACTGGATGCCGCGCTCGATGTCCTGTTTGAGCACCCGAACTGCCCCCCGTTCATCGCCCTGAACCTGATCCGTCGTCTGACCACCAGCAACCCGTCTGCTGCCTACGTGAGTCGTGTCAGCAAGGCTTTCAAAGATGACGGTCAAGGCCGCCGCGGGGAGATGAAAGCCGTGCTGCGCGCGGTCTTCCTTGACCCAGAGGTCCTGCACCCCGATCGGCCTGAGTTCGGTCGGGTTATCGAGCCCTATGTTCAGGTGATTGGCTTGGCTCGCCTGCTTGGCGCGCACGTTGATGCAAAGCGTCAGCGCTTTGCAGTGTTTACCTTGCATGAGCGCTTCAGCACGCAGAGGCCGTTCACGGCGCCCTCGGTCTTCAATTTCAACCAGCTTGATTTCTCTCCGCAGGGGCCTGTGCGTGATGCCGGGTGGGTCGCCCCCGAACTTCAGAACTGCGACGAATACGGTGCGACCCTGAGGTTCAATGGCATGGCTGGTTTCTGCGAAGGGATCGTCCTGCCGGAGGCCCTGTTCGAACGTCTAGCCGACCCCATCCACGACGCTGAGCTCGTCGATGCGCAGGCCTTGCTGTTGGCCGGAAGGTTGCTGCCGGCGGACGACCGCGCAGACCTTCTGCGCATCTTGGCCCGCCTACCCCGCGGCGCCGGATCCTCGGCCTACCCGGCTCGGGCTTCTGTGCTTCAGGGCATTGCCTGGTTCATCTCCATTCACCCCGACATGGCGGTTCGGCAATGACCTCTCCTGAGGTGTCTCTCCCCCAGGGGGAGCCTTCCGACCGCTCATCGCTCATTGCCCATGCGCATCGCGAGCCTCGCCATCGCGGCCTGATGGTCATCTACTTGAGCGGGGGGGTGGATTGCCACCAGTTGCTGAGTCCTCGTGCCGGGGCCAACCGGCGTGCTTACGAAGCCGCCCGTCCGGGCTTGGCCTTGCCGGACTACCCCGCAGCTGCGCTGACGCCTGATTGGCAATTGCACCCCGTTCTCACCTCACTGCATGCTGCATGGGCCGCCGGCCAGCTAGGCATCGTGCGCAACGTTGGGCCTCTCCTGCAGCCGGTGAGTGCCGTCGACTACCGACAGCGCAGCAAGCCGCTGCCGCCCCAGCTCTTCAGCCATTCCAGTCAGAACAGCCTCTGGCAGGCAGGTGATGCCGGAGTGCTGGCGCCCCGTACTGGCTGGATCGGCCGCCTGATGGAACTGCTCCATCCGGTCTACAGCCCTGCGGCCAGGCTGTCCCCGATGCTCAGCTTCAGCGGACCGCAACCCAGTTTCGGCGCTGAGACGCTTCGCTCTTTGGGTTTGAGCCAAGACGGGGCGGAGCCTCGGATGTCTACGCGGCGCATCCCGCGCGATGTGGTGGCTCTGGCGGAGCAGGTCATGGCACGCATGGCCACGACCAGAGACCTTGGTGCGGGGCATCCTCTGGCCCAGGAGTACGCCCGGGCCCAGCACAGGGCAGCTGGCGTGGTGTCGCTGATCAACGACGCCCTCGCTTCCGTGCAAGTGACGACGAGTTTCCCGGCCCTGCCCGCGCTGAAGACTGCAGCCCGCTTGTTCAAGGCTGATAGCTTGCTCGGCCGGCGTCGATCGGTCCACTTTCTGATGCATGGGGGCTACGACCAGCACCGTGAACTTGCGTCCGACCTTCAAGAGCGACTCAAGGATCTGAACGCGGGCTTGACCGCCTTTCGCGCCGCGCTAGAGGAACTCAAGCTAACCGATGATGTGTTGACCGTGATCTACAGCGAGTTCGGCCGCAGCCTTGTGCAGAATGCAAGCGGAACTGACCACGGCTGGGGGGGGCATGTTCTCTTGCTGGGTGGTGGCGTGCGGACAGGCTTGCATGGCCGAGAGCCCGATCTCACTCGAAACAGCCCGGATCTCGTGGAGGCCCGAGGCTTGCTTCTACCCAGCACGGCGACCGACCAGCTGATGGCCGAGCTTGCATCCTGGATGGGGCTGCCGCGCGACCTGATGCCCAGCGTGCTGCCGAATCTGGGGGCCTTCCAACGCCTTGAACCCCTCTTTGCTTGACAGTCCGCCAAGGTAGGGAAGGTATGCTGATCTTCCACGACATTGATGTGCCCTCATGGACAGCTACTACGAACTGCCCCGAACCGAGATTGCGGCGCTGGTGACCCGCCCCCCGAAGCGTGTTCTTGAAGTCGGATGCGGAGGCGGGTCCTTTTCCGCCCACTTTCCAGAGGTATCCGAGTACTGGGGCATTGAGCCAGTTCAGGCCATGGCGGAGCGGGCAAGCGCCAAGCTCCATAAAGTGCTGGTGGGCATGGTCGAGGCTCATCTGGACGCATTGCCTGACGCATATTTCGACCTGATCGTCTGCAACGATGTCCTCGAGCACATGATCGATCCGCAGGCAGTCCTCCGTGCGTTGCAGTCAAAGATGGCGCCTGGAGGGGAACTGGTCGGGTCGGTACCGAACGTCCGCAACTCACAGCTCCTCAAGGAGGTGCTGGTGGAAAAGGACTGGCGATATGTCGATGCGGGTACTCTGGACCGTACGCATCTGCGCTTCTTCACGCTGAAGAGTCTGGGACGAGTCTTGCGCGAAACGGGCTTCGTTGTCGATCACGTGGGTGGCATCAACACGCTGTGGAAGTGGAGAGGAAGGCGGCATGCTCTCATCCCGCTCGCCTGGGCAGTGATCTTTGGCAAGGACACCCTGTACAACCAGCTCGCCTTTCGGCTTCGCCTGCCGAGCTGACTCCAAGCGATCTGCGGTCGACCCTGGACCGGTCTAGCGCGCCGTCGGCATCGTGAACTCGGCCGCCGAGGCCGCGCGCGCCTCGGGCCAGCGCTGCATCACGCTCTTCTGCCGGGTGTAGAAGCGCAGGCCTTCCTCGCCGTAGGCATGGTGGTCGCCGTAGAGGCTCTGCTTCCAGCCGCCGAAGCCCTGCCAGGCCATGGGCACCGGGATGGGCACGTTGATGCCGACCATGCCGACCTCGACACGGCGCGAGAACGCGCGGGCCGTGCCGCCGTCGCGGGTGAAGCAGGCCACGCCGTTGGCGTAGGCATGGCCGTTGACCAGGGCCAGCGCGGCCTCGAAGTCCGGCACGCGCACGCAGGCCAGCACCGGGCCGAAGATCTCCTCGCGGTAGATGCGCATGGCCGGCGTCACGTGGTCGAAGAGGCTGCCGCCGGTGAAGAAGCCGCCCTCGCGGCCCGGCACGCGCAGGCCGCGGCCGTCGACCACGAGCTGCGCGCCTTCCTCGACGCCCAGGCCCACATAGCCTTCGATCCGCGCCCGGGCCTCGGCCGTGACGATGGGGCCCATCTCCACGCCGTCCTGCAGGCCGTCGCCGATCTTCAGTGCGCGGGCGCGGGCGGCGACGCGCTCGACCACCGCATCGGCGATGTCGCCCACCAGCACCGCCACGCTGATCGCCATGCAGCGCTCGCCGGCCGAGCCGTAGGCGGCACCGACCAGGGCGTTGACCACCGGGTCGAGGTCGGCATCGGGCATCACCACGAGGTGGTTCTTCGCCCCGCCCAGGGCCTGCACCCGCTTGCCGTGGCGCGCGCCGGTCTCGTAGATGTGGCGGGCGATGGCGGAGGAGCCAACGAAGCTCAGCGCGGCCACGTCCGGGTGCACGAGCAGGCGGTCGACCGCCCCCTTGTCACCCTGCACGACGTTGAACACCCCGTCGGGTAGCCCGGCCTGCTTCAGCAGCTCGGCCATGAAGAGGGAGGGCGAAGGATCGCGCTCGCTTGGCTTGAGCACGAAGCAGTTGCCGCAGGCCAGGGCGACCGGGACCATCCACATCGGCACCATCACCGGGAAGTTGAAGGGCGTGATGCCGGCCACCACGCCCAGGGGCTGGCGCAGCAGCCAGTTGTCGATGCCGGTGCCGACCTGGTCGCTGAAGTCGGTCTTCAGCAGCTGCGGTGCGGCGCAGGCGAACTCGACGATCTCGATCCCCCGGGTGACCTCGCCCTGCGCGTCGTTGAAGACCTTGCCGTGCTCGGCCGTGATCATCGCGGCCAGGGTGTCGCGGTGCTGGTTCAACAGGCCGAGGAAGGCGTTCAGGATGCGCGCGCGGCGCAGCGGCGGCGTCTGCGACCAGGCCGGGAAGGCGGCCTGTGCGGCGGCGACGGCGGCGTCCACCGTGGCGGCATCGGCCAGCAGCACCTCCCGCGCGGCGGCGCCGGTGGCCGGATTCCACACCGTCTGGCGGCGGCTGCCGTCCGGCCGCTGGATCCGGCCGGCGATGTGGTGGCCGACGGCCTGCGTGTCGGTGTAGGGCTGGGGCTGGGGCTGGCTCATGGGGGGCTCCGTGCTGCGGGAAGAACTGCAGCCTACGCAAGCCCCGGGGCCGGCACCAGCCCGGCGGACTGGCTTCATTGTTCGATGAAGTGAACAATGTGTGGCCAATGAGTCCCGGGTTCGCCATGCCTTCGCCCTCCCCCGATGCCCCGCGCCCCGACCTGCTCTGGCCGCAGATCCACACCCTGGGCGTGCTGGCCGAGCAGGGCAGCGTCACCGCCACCGCGGCGCGGCTCGGGCTGAGCAAGGCCGCGGTCAGCCAGCGCCTGACCGAGCTGGAGCGGCAGGCCGGCGTGCCGCTGCTGCGCCGCACCACCCGCAGCGTGCGGCTGACCGAGGCCGGGCTGCAGCTGGTCGAGGCCACCCGCGGCGCCTACACCCAGATCGCCCGCGGCTTCGCCGAGGTGCGCGACCTGGCCGAGGCACCGCGCGGTCTGCTGCGGCTGACCGTGCCGGTCGCGCTGGGGCGGCAGCACATCGTGCCGCACCTGGCGGGCTTCCTGCGTGCCCACCCGGGCCTGCGCATCGAGCTGGATCTGTCCGACCGCCTGGTGCCGCTGGCGCGCGAGGGCTACGACCTGGCCATCCGACACGCCAGCGCGGCCCCCGAGGACCATGTCGCCTGGACGCTCTGCCCGACCCGCGCCGTGCTGGTGGCCACGCCCGAGCACCTGCAGGTCCGCGGCGAGCCGCAGCACCCGCGCGAGCTGGCCGCCCACGAGGCTCTGGGCTACTGGCGACCGGGCGAGCCGGCCGCCTGGCGCTTCGAGCCGCTGGCGCCCGCCCCGGGCGAGCCTGAACTCCCGGTCACCGTGCCCTTGCGCGGCGCCCTGGCCGCCAACAACAGCGAGCTGCTGCGCGCCGCCGCGCTCGAAGGCCTGGGCCTGGCCCTGCTGCCGGATTTCAGCGCCCAGGCCGAAGTCCGCGCCGGGCGGCTCAAGCCGCTGCTGCCGGACTGGCGCGAGGTCTCGGCCTTCGGCGCTCAGATCCTGGCCCTGCGGCCCGCCCATGTGGCCCCGACCCGCGCGGTCCGGGCCCTCGTGGCCCATTTGCGCGAGGTGCTGGCCGATGGCTTTCCGCTGACGGCCGGCGAGACGGGCAAAAAAAACCCGCCGACCTGAGGTCGGCGGGTTGAGGAGATCCCCCGGAGGAGACCGTTGGGCCCGTGGGGCTGGCGCGTCGCGCTCACCGTGCCGGCTTCGCTGGGGCGACCGTACTGCGACGGTTGGACCGGAGGGGGCGGAACGCGCTGCCCGATTCGCGGTTCGGCGTCTCGGGACGCCGACGTGTGACAGCACGGATCGATTGTTGGAAGGGGTGAGACGGGGGGTTGAATCCCCATAAAGTGGGTGTCTCGTGGAATCGAGCGGCCGTGAGCTGCCGCACCGGGCGCCGATCGGCCGGATTGCCGGTCCCAGCCCCCGCTTACGGAGGAATCCTCGTCCAGGACGCCCCGCCACACTGCGGCCATGCGCCCCACCCTGCTCCCGACATATGCCCGGCGCGTCCGGCCCGTGGCCTGGTGGCGGCGCTGGTGGCCCCAGGGTGGCCGAGGCCGGCGCGAGCTGCTGGCCGGCACCCCGGACCCGGCCGATGTCGGCATCTGCCTCGGCTTGGAACTGAGCCTTCAGGCCATGACGGCGGAGGGCGTTCACCCCTCGCGATGGAGGGCAGCGACCTGACATTCGCGGTGGAGACGGTGCGTCTGCCCGAGCAACGCGCCGTCATACACTGCCGTCATGGACAAACCCAGCTTTCGCGAACGGGTCCTGGTGGCCCGGGAACAGGCCATCGTCGAGGCCGCCAACCGCCTGCTGGCCGAGAAGGGCTTCGACTTGATGACCGTCGACGAAGTCGCGGCCCAGGTCGGCATCGCCAAGGCCAGCCTCTACAAGCATTTCAGCTCGAAGGAATCGCTGGCGGCCGCGGCCATGGTCAGGTTGATGGATCGCGCCCTCGCCTTCGTGGCGGAGCGCGAGGCGCTGGACCCGGCGCCCGCGCCGCTCGACCAGCTCAAGGCGGTGGCCCGCTGGAGCATGGAGGTGCAGATGGCCGGCGAGATGCCCAGCCTGCCTGCGCAGAACTCCAGCCTGCGCGCCGAGCTGACGGGCCGGGCCGACTACCTCGACCGCCTCTTCGAGTTGAGCGACCGCATCGGCGCCTGGGTCGAGGCCGCACAGGCGGCCGGTGCGCTCAATCCCCAGCTGCCGCCCGAGGTGGTGCTCTACACCGTCTACGCGCGGGCCTGTGATCCGGTGCTGGCGGTGCTGCGCCAGGCGGGCAGCGCCAGCTCCGAACAGATCATCGACTGGGTGCTCGCCAGCTGCTTCGACGGCCTGGCCGCGCGCTGAGCGGCCGGCCCACGGAAAAGGGCACCCGCAGGTGCCCTCGTCATGCCCTGACGGCGCGAGATCCCGGGCCGTGCGGTCCGGGGCCCCGGTCGATCAGAAGCTGCCTTCTTCGTACAGCGGCAGCGTGAGGAACTCGGTGAAGTCCTCGCTGGTGCTCATCTGTTCGAAGATCTCGGCGGCGCGGTCCACGGTGCTGCCTTCGTAGCCGGCGTCCTTGATGCCCTGCAGCTCCTCGGCCACCATGGCGCGGACCATGGTTTCCGTGACCTTGCGGCCGTCCTCCAGCACGCCCTTGGGCGAGCGGATCCACTGCCAGACCTGCGAGCGCGAGATCTCGGCGGTCGCCGCGTCTTCCATGAGGTTGTAGATCGGCACGCAGCCGTTGCCGGCCAGCCAGGCGGCGAGGTAGTAGATGCCGACGTTGATGTTCATCCGCAGGCCGGCTTCGGTGATCGGGCCTTCGGGCTTGAACTCCAGCAGGTGCTCGGCCTCGATGTGGGTGTACTTCTTCTGGCGGCTGATCTGGTTGGGCTTGTCGCCCAGCACGTCGACGAATTCCTTCATCGCCACATCCACCAGGCCCGGGTGCGCGACCCAGCCGCCGTCGTAGCCGTCGTTCGCGTCGCGGCGCTTGTCCTTGATGATGCCGGCCATCGCGACGGCGTTCTTCTCCGGATCGTTCTTGATCGGGATCAGCGCGCTCATGCCGCCGATGGCGGGCGCGCCGCGCTTGTGGCAGGTCTTGAGCAGCAGCAGGGCGTAGGCGCGCATGAAGGGCGAGGTCATGGTGACCTGCTTGCGGTCCGCCAGGCAGAAGTCGCGGTCGTTCTTGAACTTCTTGATGCAGCTGAAGATGTAGTCCCAGCGGCCGGCGTTCAGACCGGCGCTGTGCTCGCGCAGTTCATAGAGGATCTCGTCCATCTCGAAGGCGGCGAGGATGGTCTCGATCAGCACGGTCGCCTTGATCGTGCCCTGCGGCAGGCCGATCTCGTTCTGCGCCATCACGAAGATGTCGTTCCAGAGCCGGGCCTCCAGATGGCTTTCCATCTTGGGCAGGTAGAAGAAGGGGCCGGCGCCGCGGGCGATCTGTTCCTTGGCGTTGTGGAACAGGAAGAGCGCGAAGTCGAAGATGCCGCCCGAGACGCGCTGGCCGTCCACGGTCACATGCTTCTCGTCGAGGTGCCAGCCGCGCGGGCGCACCTGCAGGGTCGCGATCTTGTCGTTGAGCTTGTAGGTCTTGCCGGCCTGGCCCAGGGTCAGGGTGCGGCGGATGGCCTTGAAGAGGTTGATCTGGCCCTGGATCTGGTTGTGCCACTTCGGGGAGTTGCTGTCCTCGAAGTCGGTCATGTAGCTGTCGGCGCCCGAGTTGAAGGCGTTGATGACCATCTTGGCGTCGACCGGACCGGTGATCTCCACACGGCGGCACTCCAGCGCCTTGGGCAGCGGGGCGATGGTCCAGTGGCCTTCGCGCACCGCCTTCGTCTCGGGCAGGAAGTCCGGGCGCTCGCCGGCGTCGAGGCGCTTGGCGCGCTCGACGCGGGCGGCCAGCAGCTGCTGGCGGCGCGGTTCGAAGGCACGGTGCAGCTTGGCGACCAGTTCCAGCGCGGGCAGGGTGAGGATGCTGTCGAAGCCGGGCTCGATCGCGCCGGTGATCTGCATGCCTTGGGGCAGGGTGAGGCTCATGGGAGGGCTCCTGGGGGTCGGGGCGCGCGGCGGCGCGGTCGGAGAAAACAAGGGGCCGGCACCGGGGTGCGCGGCAGGACGGGGGACGCTGGGGCCGGTGTTCTGCGGTGGCGGGAAGCTCAGGCGTCGGCCGCGCCGCCGGGGTCACCGAGCAGCGGCAGCAAGTCATCGAGCCGCCGGCCCTCGTGGGTCGGCGGGGGATCCAGGGTCTCGCGCGGCAGGCCGGCGCGGTTCAGCCAGAAGCTCGTGAAGCCGAACCAGGTCGCGCCAAGCACGTCCCAGCCATTGCTCGACACGAACAGCACCTGGCGTGCCTGAAGTTCGGGACGGGTCTGGCGCAGCACCTCCAGCCCGTGCTGGTAGACGCGCGGATCCGGTTTGTAGCAGCGCAGCGGGCCCACGCTGATCAGCGGATCGATCAGGTCGGCGATGCCGGCGCTCTTCACGGCCACCGCGATCATCGCCGGGTCGCCATTCGAGAGGATGCCCGCCGGCAGGCCCAGGGCCCGCAGCTGCTGCAGCACGCGGCGGTTCTCGGGGTAGGCGCTGAGGTGGCGGTACTCGTTCATCAGCCGCTCTTCGGCGGCCTCGTCCAGCGCCAGGCCCAGGGTCTGGGCAGCGTGCCGCAGGCTGGCGCGGGTCAGGTCCCAGAAGGGCTGGTAGAGGCGCCCGCCGGCATCGGCCATGCTGACCAGGCGGCTGTATTCGAGCTGTTTGTCGCGCCACAGCCGCGCCAGGGCCTCGCCGCGGCCGGGAAAGCGCTGTTCGGCGCTGGCGGCCACGCTGTAGACGTCGAACAAGGTGCCGTAGGCGTCGAACAGCACGGCCCGCAAAGGCGGTCGGGGGCGGTTCGGCAACTTGTCCATCGGGCCACTGTATGCGCAAGCCGACGGCCGATTGATGCACCGCAGCGCGCTGCATTCCTGCGCGGCGCGCACGAATCGGAGGCTTCATGCCCTGCGATCGCGCGCGGCACAGGGGGGATCTTTCCGCTGCCTTCCTGCCGGAATCAAGGGCTGAGCCGAGGGCAGTCCGTCATGCCGGACCCATAATCGCGGTCCATGGACCGGCTCAAGCAACTCGAGTCCTTCGTGGGCGTCGCCACCAAGGGCAGCCTGACCCAGGCCGCGGCCGACGAGGGCGTGGCCCCGGCGGTGGTCGGTCGGCGCATCGATGCGCTGGAGGAGCGCCTGGGCGTGAAGCTGCTGGTCCGCACCACGCGCCGCATCACCCTGACCCACGAGGGCAGCGCCTTCCTGGAGGATTGCCAGCGCCTGCTCGGCGAGCTCGCCAGCGCCGAGGCCAGCGTCAGCGCCGGCGGCGTGAAGGCCAGCGGCCACCTGCGGGTGACGGCGCCGGCCGGTTTCGGCCGCCGGCACGTGGCGCCGCTGGTGCCGCGCTTCGCCGAGCTGCACCCCGACGTGACCGTCTCGCTGAACCTGGCCGACCGCATCGTCGACATCGTGCACGAGCGCTACGACTGCGCGGTGCGGGTCGGCGACCTGCCCGATTCCAGCCTGGTCAGCGTTCGGCTGGCCGACAACCGGCGTGTCTGCGTCGCCACCCCCACCTACCTGCAGCGCCACGGCACCCCGCAGCAGCCCGACGACCTGGCCCGCCACGACTGCCTGACCCTGACCTCCGAGGCCAGCCAGATCCGCGGCTGGGCCTTCACGGTCGATGGCGAGGTGCTGCGATTCAAGCCCAGCGGCCGGCTCGACTGCTCCGACGGCCAGGTGCTGCACGACTGGTGCCGCGAGGGCCATGGCATCGCCTGGCGCAGCCGCTGGGAGGTGGAGGCCGACCTGGCTGCCGGCACGCTGCAGAGCGTGCTCGACGACTACGCGGCGCCGCCCAGCGGCATCTACGCCGTCTTTCCGCAGCGCAAGCACCTGCCGCTGCGGGTGCGGCTGTGGATCGACTTCCTCAAGCACAGCTACGGCGATCCGGCCTACTGGTCCTCGGCCGCCGCCCGCGGCTGAGCCCGCGCCCGCCCGGCCCCGGCGCCGCCCGGCCCCGGCGCCGCCCGGCCCCGGCCTAGAGGATGCGGCGCGGGTGCGCCAGCGCCTCGTGCGCGGCGTGCAGGCGCCGCACCAGCACGCGGATGAAGGCCTGGTCCATCTGCTGCCGGGTGGCTGCGCCCAGGCTGGCCAGCCGGGCCGGGCTGAAGCCGAGGGTCGTCGTCGGCGCCGTGCAGACGATGTCGGCCTGGTGCCGCTTGAGGGCCGGACTGGGGGCCAGGTAGGCCATCTCGCCGACCGAGGTGCCGGCGCCGAGCCGGGCCACGCAGCGGCCGTCGCGATGCACCTCGACCTCGCCGCGGGCAATGATGTGGAACTGGTCGCCGGTCTCGCCGGCCCGGTGCAGCAGGGTGCCCGCCGGGTGCTGGGCCCAGTCGCCGCGGCGCACCAGCTCCCAGCGCTCGACCTCGCCGAAGCCGGCGAAGAAGTCCAGTTCGCCGAGCAGGCGGAAGCGTTCGGAATCCAGCAGCTCCTGGGGCCCGGGCCGCGGCACCTGCCGGTCGGCGAGCAAGGCCGACAGCGAGGCCGCGAAGGCCTCGCCGTCGGCCGGCCGCCCGGCCGGTGACTTGGCCAGCGCGCCCAGCACCACCGCTTCGAGCGCCGGGCTGACGCCGGGCCGCAGCGGCTGCAGCGGCGGCGGTGGCCGGTCGAGGATCTGTGCGATCAGGGCCGCTTCGCTCGGCGCTTCGAAGGGCGGTCGGCCGGCGATCAGCTGGTAGAGCACGACGCCCAGGGCATAGAGATCGCTGCGGCCGTCGAGCGTGCCGCCCTCGACCTGCTCGGGCGACATGGTCCGCAGCGAGCCGACCCGCGCGACCTGGGTGCAATCGGCCCGCAGGTTCAGCACGCTGCCGAAGTCGCCCAGCTTCACCCGCGCGATGCCGCCGGCCGCATCGCGCTCGACCAGCAGATTAGCTGCCTTCACGTCGCGGTGCACCAGGCCCTGGCGCGCGACCTGGGCCAGGGCCAGGGCGAGCTGGATGCCGATCTCGACGATGCGGTCCAGCGGCAGGAGGGCCTCGGGCCGGGTGTGTGGCCGCAGCGTGCCGCCGCGCACCGGCTCCATCACCAGATAGGGCCCGGCCGGGTCGTCGGCCGCGTCATAGAGCGTGACCAGGTTGGGGTGCTGCAGCCGGCCGATCAGCGCAGCCTCGGCGGCGAAGAAGCGCTCGCGCAGGCGGCTGGCCTGCGGGTCGGCCGGGTCCTGCGGCGGCAGGCGCTTGATGGCCACCGGCCGGTCGAGGAAGTCGTCGTGGCCGAGAAAGACTTCGCTGCTGGCGCCCGCACCCAGCCGCGCCAGCACGCGGTAGCGGCCGATGCGCGCGGGCAGCGGGGGCTCGGTCGGTCCAGGCTCGGCAGGCATGCCGGCTTTGTAGCGCGGCCGGCGTGGCGGCACTCGCGGGATCAGGGGGTGGACCGCCGTCCTGTCTCCCGCCCGCCCCGCCCGGCCCTTGCGCCAGGGGGGGGACCCCTAGAATCTTCGGATGATCCGTATCCAACAGGCGCTCGGCCAGGCCCTGGCCGCCGCCCTCGACCATGTGTCCCCCGGCCACGGCCTGAGCCCGGCCTTCGAGAAGCCCAAGCAGGCCGCCCATGGCGACCTGGCCGTGACGGTGGCCATGCAGCTGGCCCGGCCGCTCAAGAAGAACCCGCGCGAGCTGGCCACCGCCCTGGTCGCGGCGCTGCAGGCCCAGCCGGCCGTGGCCGAATGGGTCGAGGCGCTGGAGATCGCCGGCCCCGGCTTCATCAACCTGCGGCTCAAGGCGGCCGCGCGCCAGGCCGTGGTCGGCGAGGTGCTGGCCGCCGGCGAGGCCTTCGGCCGCAGCGCGGACGCGGCCGGCCGCAAGGTGCTGGTCGAGTTCGTCTCCGCCAACCCCACCGGCCCGCTGCATGTGGGCCACGGCCGTCAGGCCGCGCTGGGCGACGCCCTGTGCAACCTCTACGCGAGCCAGGGCTGGCAGGTCCAGCGCGAGTTCTATTACAACGACGCGGGCGTGCAGATCGCGACGCTGGCCATCTCCACCCAGGCCCGCCTCCGGGGCCTCAAGCCCGGCGACGCCGGCTGGCCGGAGAACGCCTACAACGGCGACTACATCGCCGACATCGCCGCCGACTTCCTCGCGAAGAAGACGGTCACGGCCGACGACCGCGCCTTCACCGCCAGCGGCGACCCCGAGGACCTGGACGGCATCCGCCAGTTCGCGGTGGCCTACCTGCGCCACGAGCAGGACCTGGACCTGCAGGCCTTCGGCGTGCGCTTCGACCACTACTTCCTCGAATCCAGCCTCTACAGCGGCGGCAAGGTCGAGGCCACGGTGCAGCGCCTGATCGAGGCCGGCAAGACCTATGAGCAGGATGGCGCGCTCTGGCTGCGCTCGACCGACTACGGCGACGACAAGGACCGCGTGATGCGCAAGTCCGGCGCCGAGGCCCTGCCGCCCGGCGCCAGCCCCTACACCTACTTCGTGCCCGACGTGGCCTACCACCTCGAGAAGTGGGGCCGCGGCTTCGACAAGGCCGTCAACATCCAGGGCAGCGACCACCACGGCACCATCGCCCGCGTGCGCGCCGGCCTGCAGGCCGCCGGCGCCGGCATCCCCCAGGGCTGGCCCGATTACGTGCTGCACAAGATGGTCACCGTGATGAAGGGTGGCGAGGAGGTCAAGATCTCCAAGCGCGCCGGCAGCTACGTGACCCTGCGCGATCTGATCGAATGGACCAGCCGCGACGCGGTGCGCTTCTTCCTGATCAGCCGCAAGGCCGACACCGAGTTCGTCTTCGACGTCGACCTGGCCCTGCAGGCCAATGACGAGAACCCGGTCTTCTACGTGCAGTACGCCCATGCCCGCCTGCACTCGGTGCTGCGCCAGTGGGTCGAGCAGACCGGTGGCGCGCTGGACACGCTGCCCCAGGCCGACCTGGGCCCGCTGACCGCGCCGACCGAGCAGACCCTGCTGGGCAAGCTGGCCGACTTCCCCGCCATGCTGGCCGGGGCCGCGCGCGACCTGGCGCCGCATGACGTGGCCTTCTACCTGCGCGATCTGGCCGGCGCCTTCCACAGCTACTACGCGGCCGAGCGCTTCCTCACCGAGGACCCGTTCCTGAGCCGCGCCCGCATCGCCCTGCTGGCCGCCACCGCGCAGGTGCTGCGCAACGGCCTGGCCGTGCTCGGCGTCTCGGCGCCGGAGAAGATGTGAGCCCGCGACCCCAGCCCGGAGCCCCGACCCGATGAGCCGTTCTCCCGCCTCCCGCCGCGCCGCCGGCCCGGCCCGCCGCCAGCGCGGCGGCTTCCTGCTCGGTTTCATCGTCGGCGGCGTGCTGGGCGTGCTGGTCGCGCTGGCCGTCGCGCTCTACGTCAACAAGGTGCCCATCCCCTTCGTCGACAAGGTGCCGCATCGCAGCGCGCAGCAGGATGCGGCCGAGGCCGAGCGCAACCGCAACTGGGATCCGAACGGCCCGCTTTCGGGCAAGCCGGCGGTGCGCCCCCCGCCGGCCGCGGACCCCGCCGCCCCGGCGGCCCCGGCCCCGGCCCCGGCACCCGCCCCGGCACCCGCCCCGGCACCCGCCCCGGTGCCGGTCGCTCCGCAGGGGCAGGCCCCGGCGCCTGCCGCCGCCCCGGCGTCCGCGGCGGACAGCGGCCCGGTGCAGTTCTTCGTCCAGGTGGGTGCCTTCGTCAAGCCCGAGGACGCCGAGCAGCAGCGCGCCAAGCTGGCCATCCTGGGTTATGAAGCCCGCGTCAGTGCGCGCGAGCAGGGCGGCCGCACGATGCACCGTGTGCGCCTGGGCCCCTTCGACCGGCGGGGCGAGGCCGAGATCCGTCGCGACAACCTGGCCGAGCAGGGCTTCGAGGCCGCGCTGGTTCGCGTCCAGCCGGCGGCACCCTGAACTTCGCTCCACCGGTCCGCTCTACCGCCAGACCTTCCCGAGGATGTTTCCGATGAGCCTGCGCCCGACCCCCGATTCCGCCTCCCTGGCCGCCGAGCGGCCCGATCTGCAGCGCCGCCACCTGGCGGCCGGCGGCGCGATGGCCCTGGCGGCCCTTGGCCTGGGCCTCGCGGGCCGCGAGGCCGGGGCCCAGGGCGGCCCGGTCGAAGGTCGCGACTACGTGCGCCTGCCGCAGCGCCAGCCCACCAGCGACCCGGCCCGCATCGAGGTCGTCGAGTTCTTCTGGTACGGCTGTCCGCACTGCTATCACTTCGAGGCCCCGCTGGAGGCCTGGCTGAAGAAGCTGCCGTCCGACGTGAGCTTCCGCCGCGCCCCGGTGGCCTTCCGCGAAGTGCCCTTCGTCACCCACCAGAAGCTCTTCTACGCCCTGGAGGCGGTCGGCCAGCTTGAGGCCCTGCACCCGAAGATCTTCGCGGCCATGCATGTGCAGCGCAATCCGCTGGCCACGCCCGAGGCCGTGTTCGACTTCGTGGCGAAGAACGGCGTGGACCGAGCCGCCTTCGTCGAGGCCTTCAACTCCTTCGGCGTGGCGGGCAAGGCCCGCCAGGCGGCCGCCCTGTCGGCCGGCTACCGCATCGACGGCACGCCCGCTCTGGGGGTGAACGGCCAGTTCTACACCTCGGGTTCCATGGCTGGCACGCACGAGCGCGCCCTGGCCATCACCGACTGGTTGATCGCGCAGAGCCGCAAGCGCAGCTGAGCCGGGGCCATGACGCAGCCCGTGCGCCAGCTGGCCCCGGCGCTGGTCAAGTCCGATCTCTGGTGGACCGACAAGGGTGCGCCGATCTTCGGCCTCATCTACCTGCTGCTGGCCGTCGACCCTGCGCGGCCCGGGCTGCCCACCACCCTGCTGGCCCTGCTGCTGTTCGTGATGGCCTTCGCCGGCATCGCTGGCTTCGGCTACGTCGTCAACGACTTGTTCGACCTGCGGGCCGATGCCCTGGCCGGCAAGCGCAACACCATGGCCGGCCGCTCGCCCCCGGCCCGCGCCGGCCTCGTGCTGGGGCTCGGGCTGCTCGGCTTCCTGCCCTGGGCCTTCTGGCCCGGGCCGCCCGAGGCGGCCCTCGGCATGCTGATGCTGCAGACCCTGCTGCTGATCGTCTACGCGGTGCCGCCCCTGCGACTGAAGGAGCGCCATGTCGCCGGGCCGGTCTGCGATGCGCTCTACGCCTTCACGGTGCCGCTGCTGATCACCCTGGCCGCCTGGCTGCCGCTCGGCCGTTCGCAGCCCCTGCCGCCGCTGCTGCCCGCGCTGCTGGCCGTCCTGCTGCTGGGCACGCTGAGCACCGGCCTGCGCGGCATCCTGCTGCACCAGATCCGCGATGCCGAGAACGACCGTCGCGCCGGCCTGCGGACCTTCGCCACCACGGTCGGGGTCGATGCCGTCTGGCGCATGCTCGTGCGCAGGGTGCTGCCGCTCGATGCGCTCGCTTGCGGGCTCAGCCTGCTGATGATGGCCTGGCTGCTGCCCGTCTTCGGCGGCTTCCTGCTGCTGGTGCTCGGCCTGAGCCTGTTCAAGTGGGTCTATCTCTGTGATCGCCCGCTGACCCTGCGCGAGGGGCTGCTGCGCCCGGAAACGCCCGAGAAAGTGCTCGAACTCTGGGGCCAGGGGGCGCTCGGCATCCTGCGCACCCGCACCATTCCCCTGGGGCTGGTCCTCGCGCTGGCCTGGGACAGCCCCCTCCATCTGCCCCTGCTGCTGCTGCACCTGCTGCTTTTCCGGCCGCTGCAGCTTTCGGTCGTGCGGGAGGACCTGCGCTGGACGCCGGCTGCCCTGCGCAAGCTCTTCGGCCTGCGCGACTGAGCGCCGCCGGCCTTCAGCGGCCTGCGGCCGGTCGCCGCAGGCGCAGCTCGCACCAGGCCCAGGCGTAGCTCAGCCCGCTGTAGACATAGACCACCTGGTGGAAGGCCAGTGCCGCGGCGGCGAAGGCCGGCCCGCGACGCCGGGCCAGGAAGGCCGCGAAGCGCGCATTGGCGGCCCAGGCCAGACCGGCCAGGCCCAGGCTGGGCCACAGGCTGCCGCCGGGCAGCAGGGCCAGCGGCAGCGACAGCAGCAGCGCGCCGGCCAGCAGGGCCGCGCGCTTCTCGGACGGCCGCACATTCAGTTCGTCGGCCGGCGCCTCGCCGGCCAGGATCAGGCGCGACCAGGGCAGGGCCCGGCGCCGGATGTCGACCGTCACCATCTGCCGCAGCGGCCAGCGCTTGAGGTGGCTGCAGCGCATCTGCGGGTCCAGCAGCATGCGGTAGCCGGCACGGTGCAGGCGATGGCCGAGCTCGATGTCCTCGATCGAGGGCGGGCCGAAGCGCTGCGCGTCGAAACCGCCGACGGCGAGGAAGGCGCTGCGCCGGATCGCGCCGCAGCCGGCCCAGAAGCTGCTCGAGGGGCCGCCGCTGGTCTGGTGCTGGTGGTGGTGCAGCAGGTTCTTGTACTGCGAGAAGAAGCCAGGGTCCGGCGGGGTGTCGCAGTAGGAGCCGAAGACCCCGTCCCAGCCGCCTTCGCCCAGGGCCAGGCGCAGGCGCTCGCAGGCGCCCTCGTGCACGACCACATCCGAATCGACGAACCACAGCAGTTCGCCGCGTGCCTCGGCCGCAGCCACATTGCGCGCGGCCGCCGGACCCCGGCCGCGGCCACCGGAGGCCAGCACGCGCGCACCCATCGCACGGGCGAGTGCGGCGGTGCCGTCGGGCGAGCCGTCGTCGACCAGCAGGATCTCCAGCACCTGGCCGGCGGCCTGCAAGGCCTGCAGCGGCGGCAGCACCTTGGGCAGGTGGGCCTCGGCCTGGTAGGCCGGCATCACGACGGAGACGGTCGGGCTGCCCCGCGCAGCCCCGCTCACGGCCGGGCCGCCGGCTGGCCGAGCTGGAAACGGTCGCGCGCCGGCTCCTCGCCGGGGCGCACGATCTCCTGGTAGGTCGGCTCGGTGTTGACCGCCAGATGGTCGAGCCGGGCGCCCAGCATGCGCTGCGCGAGCAGCAGGCCCATTTCGACCGAGTGGTCCGCGTTGTTGTAGCGGAAGGTGCCCGAGCGGCCGAGGATGTGCAGGCCGGGCAGCGTGTCCAGGTGCGCGCGGATGGTCGCGATGCGCTCGGCGTAGCCGAGGTCGTAGACCGGGTAGGCGTGGGTGGTCCGCACGATGAACGCGTCGACCACGTCTTCCGCCTCGATCAGATGCAGGCGCTCGACCAGGTCCCGCACGCAGCGTTCGCGCAGGGCCGCATCGTCCAGCGACCAGATCGCATCGCCGCGGCTGCAGAAGCACTCCAGCACCAGCGAGGTGGTGCCGGCATCCGGCACCATGGCCGGGCTCCAGTTCTTCGGCTCGTGCAGGCGGCCGAAGAGCACCGACTCGTCCTGCACATAGACCCAGGTGTCGGTCGAGACCTGCGGGCGCTTGAGGATGAGGTTGACCGTGATCAGGTCGCGGAACACCAGGCCGCGCGCGGCCTCGACAACCGGCGCCGGGCAGGCCGGGTCCAGCATGCCGACCAGCGCGCCGAGCGGCACCGTCGAGAGCACCGCGCTGCCGCGCAGCACCTCGGTCTGGCCCTCGCGGTCGCAGACGACTTCCAGATCCTCCGGACCGTGCCAGCGCACGCTGCGCACGCGGGTCGACAGCCGCAACTCGCCGCCACGGGCGACGATGTCCTCGGCCATGCGCTCGGGCAGCCGGGCGTAGCCGGTGGCCGGGTAGTAGAAGCGGTCGATCAGGCTGGTGACCGGCTCGCGCTGCAGCCGCAGCGCATCCTTCAGCAGCGTCCACAGCGACAGGCCCTTGCTGCGCTGCGACACCCAGTCGGCCGAGAGCTGCTCGCAGGGCTGGCCCCAGACCTTCTCGCTGTAGCGCCGGAAGAACATCTCGTAGAGCCGCGAACCGAACTGCGCGATGTAGGCCTGGCGCATGTTCTTCGGCGGCTCCGCGGCCAGCGCCTGGACGAGGCCGGCGTAGACGCAGCGCAGGCCCGCATCGAGCATGATCCGCGGCCCGAGCTTGCGCAGCAGGTCGCCGACCTCGATCGGGTACTGGAAGTAGCGGCCCTCGAAGTGCACGCGGCTGATGCGGTCCACCGGCACCAGCTCGGGCCCGAGCAGGCGGTGGAACCAGGCGTCGAGGTCGGCGTTCTTCGTGAACCAGCGGTGGCCGCCCAGGTCGAAGCGGTAGCCCCGATGCTCCAGGGTGCGGCACAGGCCACCGACCCGCGGCGCCGCCTCCACCAGGGTGACGGCCCGTCCGTTGCGGTTCAGTTCATGGGCGGCGGCCAGGCCCGCGGCCCCGGCGCCCAGCACGATGACGGGCAGCGATTCGTGGGCCATCGCTCAGGCGCTCGTGCGGTCGGCGGCGAGAGGTTGACGCTCCAGCGCCCGGAAGGCCTCGACCAGCGCCCTCAGGCCCTCGCGCAGCATGACCTTCGGCGTCCAGCCGAGCAGCTGCTGGGCGCGACGGAAATCCCCGCAGAAATGGGCCACGTCGAAGGCCCGCGAGGGCGCCTCGACCACCGCGTTGCCCTGCCCGCCGAGCTCGATGGCCAGCGCGGCCAGCTGCCCCAGCGTGGTCGGCTGGCCGGTCACGAAATGAATCGGCGGGTGGCCGATCGCCGGCTGGTCCACCAGCTGCTCGACCAGCGCGACCAGGCCGGCCACGCTGTCGCTGACATGGTTGAAATCGAAGGTGTTGTCGCTGCCGTCCACGCGCAGCGGCCGGCCGGTGACGGCGCCGCGGGCGAAGGCCGGGATCACGCGGTCCACGTGGTCGACCGTCGAGCCGTAGACGTTCGAGAAGCGGACGATCTGCGTGTGCAGGCCGCGGTCGCGGGCCGCCATCACCAGGCGCTCGCCCTCGACCTTGGTCCGGCCGTAGATGTTCACGGGCAGCAGCGGTGCGTCCTCGTGCGTCGGCCGGCCATCGGTGTGGCCGTAGACCTCGCGGCTGCTGGCAAAGACCAGCCAGGGCCGGCGCGGCAAGGCCACCATCTGGTCGAGCAGCGAAACCAGCGCGTCCACGTTCGTGCTCTGGCAACGCAGCGGATCGCGCTCGCCATCGATGACACGCGAGACGGCGGCCAGGTGCACGACGCCGTCGACCTGCGCCAGCGCCGCCTGCATGCGTTCCGGCGAACGCGTGTCGCCGTGCTCCGCCCCCTCGCCGCGCAGGTCCAGGCCGACGATGTCATGGCCCAGTTTCCGGAGCTCCACCGCCGCTGCGCTGCCGATCAAGCCGCGGGATCCGGTAATCAATATTCTTTGACGCGGGCCGGAGCTGCGCGGGAACGAGGTATCAGCGCGCGGAATGTGCACGTTCAGCCTTTGAAAGCAGGAGCCCGTTCGGCACGGGCGATCGGATCGCGGGGGGCCGAGCCGACCGCGCCTGCGGTGTAACCGCAGCACGCAATTCCCCCCCATTGGGGGCGAAGCCTACACGGTTTGACTTGCTGTAGGCCTTCGGGTTAACCGTTCTTTCCGTGACTACACTCCGCGCTCACGACGGACGCCACGCGTGGCCGCGATCGCTTCTCCCTCCCGATTTCGGGGTTCGCGCCCTCCCGCCCACCTCTCCCCCGCCATGTCCACGTCCCGCCTTCTGTGGCGCTTGTCCGGCAGCGCGGTCCGGGGACTGGGGCTGGCGCTGATGGCCGCGGCGGTACATGCCGCTCCTGCCGGCGAGGGCCGGCCCTGTGAGGACAGCCGCTGGCAGCTCCTCGATCCCGCCGCCGCCCGGCTGGGGCCCGGGCACGAGGCCCCGGCCCATCTGCGCGTCGAGCCGGCGGGTGGCGGCCCGACGCGTCTCGCCTACCGCGGCCTGGTGATCGGTCGCGACAAGGACTTGCTGCTCGCCTTGCGGCTGCGGGCCGATGCGCCGCGCCGGATCACCATCGCCCTCGTCGAGGATGCGCCGGCGGCCCGCAACCTCGGCCTGGCCGAGACCCTCGACATCGGCCCGGTCTGGCGTGACGTGGTGCGCATCGTCATCCCGCACACCTCGGCCCGGCCGGCTCGCCTGCTGCTGGACTTCGGCGCATCGGCGGTGGCGGTCGAGATCGACACCCTGATCCTGCGCCGGCGCGCCAGCTCGCGCGTCGAGCCGGTGCTGCCGCCCTTCGACGCGCCCGCCCTGCCCTGCCCTGCGCCGCGGGGGGGCGCGTGAAGCATCTCTTCCTCTGCCGCGAGTTCCCCCCGGCGCCTTACCTGCCCGGCGGCATCGGCAGCTATGTGCGCCAGATGTGCGAGGCCCTGGCCGAGGCGGGCGAGACCGTGCATGTGATCGGCCAGCGCTGGCCCGGCGCGCCGCGGCTGCGCGAGTTGCGCCAGGGCGGGCGGCTGGTCGTGCACCGCGTGGCGCTCGACGATCCGATGCCCGCCGCCGATCCCTTCGGCCCCCGTCCGCCCGCCGGGGCCGTGCAGGCCGCGATGCTGGCCTCGGCCTTCCCCTCGCAGGTCTTTGCCTGGCAGGCGGCGCTGCTGGCGGAACAGCTGGTCGAGGACGAGGGCATCGACGTGATCGAGGCGCAGGAGTGGGAGGCTCCGCTGGCCTGCTTCCAGCTGCGCCGTGCGGCCGGTCTGGGCCCCACCCGGCGGCCGCCCTGCATCGTGCATCTGCACTCCTCGACGGCCTCGATCTTCCGCGCGAACGGCTGGGATCCCCGCGTGGCCGACCACGATCCGGCCGTCGCGCTGGAGGCCTACAGCATCGTCCAGGCCGATGCCCTGCTCGCGCCCAGCCAGTTCATGGCCGACGAGATCGAGGCCCGTCACGGCCTGCCGCCCGGACGCGTTCACGTGATCCCCTATCCGCTCGGGCCGGGCGAGCCGCTGCGCCGCGAAGCCGAGGCCTGGGCACGTCCCGAGGTGCTCCACGTCGGCCGGCTCGAAGGCCGCAAGGGCGTTCACGAATGGGCGGCGGCAGTCGCTGAAGTGGCCCGGGCCGAGCCGGCCCTGCGGGCCGTCTTCGCCGGGGGCGACACGCCTCTGCAGGCCACGGGCGAAGGCTCGGTGCGGGCGGCCCTGCGGGCGGCGCTGCCGGCGGCGGTCCGCGCGCAGCTGCGCTTCCACGGCAACCTCGATGCCCCGGCCCTCCAGGCCCTGCGGGCCCGCTGCAGCCTGGCTGTCGTGCCCTCGCGCTGGGAGAACTTTCCCTACAGCTGCATGGAGGCCATGGCCAGCGGCCTGCCGGTCATCGTCTCGCCCGGCGGCGGCATGCGCGAGATGGTGGTCGACGGCGAATCCGGCTGGATCGCGGCGCAGGGCAGTCCGGCCGGCCTGGCCGAGGCCCTGCGCCGCGCCCTGGCCACGCCACCCGCCCGGCGCAGGGCCATGGGGGAGGCGGCGGCGCAGCGCATCCGGGCCCTTTGCCACCCCCCCGCCATCGTGGCCCGGCAGCTCGCCTTTCGTGCCGCGGTGGTGGCGGCCGCCGCGCCGCCGCCCGGCGCCCTGCCGGCCGGAACGGCGGTGCGCCTGCATGCGCTGCCAGGGGCCCGGCCGCGCCCGGCGGCGGTGGCCGCAGCCACCGCGATGCTGGCCGCGGAGCCCGCCCTGGACGGAGTGGTCGGCTGGGGCCTGGATCCCCGCAGCGGCCGCATCGCCCTGCCGCGCTGCCTGGACCGGCCCCACCACGCCGCCGCCGGCGGGCCGATGCCGGCCCTGCTGCTGCGGGCCGAGGGCGCGCTCGCCCGCCTGCTGCCGGCGACCGGCGGGCTGGATGCGGCGGCCCTCGCCGCCCTCGATGCCGCGCTCGCGGCGGGAGCCCGCCTCGCCCTCCTGCCGGCGGTGCTGGCCGAGGCGGCCGCGCCGGGCGCGCCCACGGCCCCGGCCCCGCCCCGTTCGGCCATGGCCCTGGCGGTGCAGCGCCCCTATCGCCCGCTGCTGGACTGGCTGGGCGACTGCACGCCCGCCTACCGTGCCGTGCTGCTGCGCCGCGCCCTGACGGCCCTGCTGGGCCGACGCGCCGGTCGCAGCGCGCCGCGGGCTGTGGGCGAGGGTCCGCGACCGAGTGCGGCGCCGCTGCCGGCCCGGGCGCCCTGGGTGCCCGGCCGCGTCTCGGTGCTGCTGGCGGCCTACAACGCGGCGGCCACCCTCGACGAGACCCTGGCCAGTGCGCTGGCCCAGACCCACCGCGACCTGGAGCTGATCGCGGTCGACGATGGCTCCACCGACGACACGGCCGAGCGCCTCGCGGCCTGGGCCGCCCGCGACCCGCGGGTGCGCTTGCTGCGGCAGCGTAACCGCGGGGTGGCTGCCGCGCGCAACCGTGCCCTGCGCGAAGCCTGTGGCGAATTCATCGCGCCCCTCGATGCCGACGATCTGTGGGCTCCGGCCAAGCTCGAGCGTCTGGTCGCCCGCCTGCGCGCGGCCCCGGCGGCTGGCCTGGCCTACAGCGGCTGGGTCGTCGTGGATTCGGCCGGCCGACCGCTGGACCGCTCGCCGCGCTGGACCGTGGCCGGTCGCGCACTGGACCGGCTCGCCGAGGTGAACTTCGCCGGCTGCGCGAGCGTGCCGGTCTTTCGCCATGCCGCCTTGCGGGCGGCCCCGGCGCCCCTGGGCTATGACCCGCGCCTGCGTGACCTGGATGCCCAGGGCTGCGAGGACTGGGACCTGCTGCTGCGGGTCGCCGAGGGCCACGAGGTCGCGGTCGATCCGGCCGTGCTGGTGGCCTACCGCCGCCATGCGCAGTCCATGTCGGCCTCCTGCGCCGCGATGTGGCGTTCGGGCTGTCGCGTGCTCGACGAGCTGGCGGCCCGCCAGCCGGCCCTGCCGCAGGCGGTGCTGCGCGCCGGCCGCGGCCAGTTCGCCCTGCATCTGGCCGGGGTGGCCTTCTGGTCCGGCCGGCCGCGCGAGGCGCTGGGCTGGATGCTGCGGGCCCGCGCCCCGGCCACCGTGCTGGCCCTGCTGCCCGCCCTGCTGCGGCTGCTGCTCGCGCGCCCCGGCCGGACGGCCGAGGCGGCCACCGCCCGCCCCCTGCCGCTCGCGGCCGACGGCGTCTACGACGAGACCGCCCTGCCCGCCCCGCGCCTGCCGTATGCACGGATCTGGCAGCGCCGCTGGCAGGCCCGGGCGGCGGGGTCGGCCACCCGATGACTGCGCCCCGACCGACCATGCCAGGGCCCCTCGCTTCGCCGGGGGCCGCTGCCGCTGGCCTGGGCGCCCTCCGGGGCCAGTTGCTCGGGCTGCTCGCGGCCGTCGCGCTGCTGCTCGGCCTGGGCTGGGGCAACGATGGCCTGTGGTTCGAGCCGGATTCGGCCCGCCACGCCCTCTCGGGCCTCTACGTGGCGGATCTGCTGCGCGAGGGTCTGGACGACCCCTGGGGTTTCACCCTCGCCTACTTCCAGCGCTACCCGGCGATCACCCCTGGCGCCTACCCGCCGCTCTTCTACCTTCTGGAGGGCCTGGGCTTCCTGGTGCTGCCGGCCGGGACGGCCTGGCCGCGTGCGCTGGTGCTCGGCTTTGCGCTGCTGCTGGCCGCCTACACCCTGGCCTGGGCACGGCGCTGGATCGCCCCGCAGGCCGGCTGGGCGGCCGTGCTGCTGCTGCTGCTGCAAGGCACGCAGATCCAGGCCACCGTCGTGCTGCTGAACCTGCCGGCCCTGGCCCTGGGCTGGGCGGCGCTCTACCACCTGCGGCGGCGCCAGGAGGGCGGGGGCCGGGGCCAGGCCCTGGCCTTCCTCGGCCTGGCCACGGCCAGCCTGATGACGCATTACGCGGCCGTGCTGCTGCTGCCGGTCGCGCTGGCGCTGGGTCTGGGCGAACGCCTGTCCCGCATCGGCCGGGTGCTGTTGCCGGCCCTGCTCCTGGCCGGGCTGCTGCTGCTGGGCGTCCACTTCCTGCTGCCGGGCTGGCTGCCGCGCTTCCTTCCCTCGGCGGCCAGCCTGGGCCAGGCCCCGCCGCAGATCGTCGAGGGCCTGTTGCAGCTGGTCGGCCTGCCGCTGCTGCTGGCCGCCCTGCTCGGTCTGCTGCTGGCCGCCCGCGATCCGCGCTGGCGTGCCGAAGCGCGCCGTCTGGCCCTGCTGCTGGCCGTCACGCTCGCGCTGATGCTGCCCCTGCCGGCCCGCGACCCGCGCTACATGCTGCTGGTGCTGCCGCTGCTGAGCCTGGCGGCCGTGCTGGCGCCGCTGGTCTGGATCCAGCGCCGGCCGCGCGGCCCGCTCGCGCGCGGCCTGGCCATCGCCAGCCTGCCGGCCGCCCTGCTGCTGACCCAGGGGCTGCAGCCCTTCAACCTGATCCGGGTGGACGGCTTCCAGCCCCTGGCCGCCCACCTGGCCGAGGCTGGTCCGGACGACACCGTGCTGTACGTCGGCGGCTACCGCGCCAACATGGCCTTCTACCTGCGGGCCGGGGATCCGGGCTGGCAGCGCCGGCTGATCGCGGGCGAGCACTTCCTGAACCGCACGACCGCCGTGCGCGGCTTCCACCGCGAGACCGAGCCGGTGGCCGAGGATGCTGAGGACCTGCTGGACCACCTGCGGCGCCACTGCGGCTGCCGCTGGATTGCCGTCGAGGTCCGCGATGAGACCTGGATGAGTCCGGCCGAACGCCTGCTGCAGGCCCTGCTCCGGGCCCCACCCTTCGAGCGGGTCGCCCGCTTCCCGCTGGATTCGCCGATCGCGCCGCGGGTCGACCTGTACCGGAACACCGAAGCCATCACGCCGGCCGAGCCGCTCCCTCTGCGCTTCCCCTTCTTCACGCAGCGCAGCTTCCCGCCTGTTCCGCCCATCCGCCACCGCGACCGCCCATGATCCGAGAACTCGCCTGGCAGGTCCGGTCCCGCCTGCCGCGCCTGGCCGGGCTCGGCCTGCGCCTTCTGCACGCCCGCATGCTCGCCGGCCTGCGGCTGGAGGCGGCCTGGGCGCAGGCGCAGGCCGCCTGCCGCCGATCGCCCCCGCCCTTGCGGGTGGCGGTGACGGCCTGCTGGCGCTTCCCGATCTATTCGCAGACCTTCGTGCAGCAGGAGGCCGCCGCCCTGGCGGCTTCGGGGGTCGAACTGCGCTTCTTCCACGAGGAAACCGGCCCCCGCGCCGAGCTGGCCCACCCCTGCCGCATCCTCTGGCCGCTCAGGCGCCGCCTGGTGCTGGACCGCGAGACCGGCGCATGCGACCTGGCCCACTTCGAGCGACGCGCACCCGAGCGCGTGCGCCGCCTGCTGGAGCGCCTGGCCCGGGCCACCGGCCTGTCCACGCAGGCGCTGCGCGGCCACGAGCACGTGCTTTGCGCCTTCAGCTTTGCCCGCGCCATGCGCGCCTGGCGTGCCGATTACCTGCACAGCTACTTCTTCTACGAGCAGTCGCTGTTCGTCTGGATCGCCGCCCAGCTGCTGGAGCGGCCCCGCGGCGTCAGCTGCTACGCCGACCACCTGCTGCAGGACTATCCGCTCAAGGCCGTGGCCCGCCAGCTGGCCGACAGCGCGGTGATCGTCGCGACCAGCCGCCGCATTGCCGACGAGCTGGAGGCCCTGCACGGCGGGCCGCTGCCCGGGCTGCTGGTCAAGCCCAATGCGGTCGACACCCGCAGCTTCCCGCCGCGGCCGGCGGCCGCACCTCCCGCCGCCGGGCCGCAGCCCTTGCGCCTGCTGACGGTCTCTCGCCTCGACCCCAAGAAGGGGCTCGAGCATCTGCTGGACGCCCTCTTGCACCTGCAGGCGCGCGGCCTGCCGCTACGCGTGCACCTGGCCGGCGAGGCCGACCGCGGCCAGCCCGAGGCCCGGGCCTATGAGGCCGCGCTGCGGGTCCAGGCGGCTCCGCTGGAGGCCGCCGGTGTCCTGCGTTTTCTCGGCCGCTGCGACAGCCATCAGGTGCGTGCGGAGCTGCAGGCGGCCGATGTCTTCGTCGCCCCCTTCGTCGAACTGGCCAACGGCGACAAGGACGGCATCCCCACCGCCGTGCTCGAAGCCATGGCGGCGGGCTGCGCGATCGTTGCCACCGATGCCGGATCCATTCCGGAGATCGTCGCCGACGGCCGCGAGGGCCTGCTGGTGCCCCAGCGCGATCCGGCGGCGCTGGCCGATGCGCTGGCGGCCCTGGCCGCCGACCCCGCGCGTGCCCGTGCGCTCGGCCAGGCGGCCCGCGCGCGGGCCCAGCGTGAATTCGACATCGCCGTCTGCGAGCAGCCCTTCCACGCCGCGGTGCAAGCAGCCGTGCGGACCGCGGCCGCGGCACGCCCTTCGACGGGGGCCCGATGAGGATTGCCCTGCTCTCCTACGAATACCCGCCGGAGACCGGCTTCGGCGGCATCGGCAGCTACACCTGGCATCACGCCCGGGGCCTGGCGGCGCTGGGCCATGAGGTGCATGTGCTGGCCGGCGCCCGCACGCCCCAGCCCTTCACCACCCGCCTGGAGGGCGCGGTGCACGTGCACCGCCACTGGGCTGGCGACCGGGTCATGCGGGCCGCCGACCTGCCCGGCCGCTGGGGCTGGTGGTGGACCCGGCAGCGCCTGCAGAACGCCTGGAGCATGGCCCAGGGCCTGGCCGAGCTGCGCCGCCGCCACCGCATCGACCTGGTCGAGGCGCCGGAGTGCGGCGCCGAAGGGGCCGCCCTGCCACGCGGCCGTGGGGACCCGCCACTGCTCTTGCGCCTGCACTCGCCCGCGCAGCTGATCATGCCCTTCTACGACGTGCGGGCCGGCGACCGCTGGGCCTGTGCGCAGGTCGAGCGCCGCGGCCTGCGCCGGGCCCGGGCCGTGAGCGCCTGCTCGCGCTTCGTGGCCGAGGCCACCGAGGCGGCCATCGCCCTGGGCCGGCCGGCCGAGGTGATGTTCAACGGCCTGGACCTGGACTGGTTCGATGCCTGCGAGGACGACGACGCCGTGCTGCGCCGCCTGGACCTGCCGCCCGACCGCCCGGTGGTGCTCTTCAGCGGCCGCCTGGAGCGCCGCAAGGGCGTGGCCCTGCTGGGCGAGATCGCGGCACGCCTGCTGAGCCGCCATGAGGTCAGCCTGGTGCTGGCCGGTGACGATCTCTTCGGCCACCTGCAGCGCGACATCCTGCCGGCCCTGGCCGGGCGCCGCCTGCGGGGGGGGCTGCACCCGGTGGGCCACCGCTCGATCGCCGAGATCCGGGCCCTGGTGCGGCGCTGCAGCGCCTTCCTGCTGCCCAGCCTCTGGGAGAACTGTCCCTACGCGGCCCTGGAAGCCATGGCGGCCGGCCGGCCGGTGGTGGCGGCTCGCCAGGGCGGTATGCCGGAGCTGATCGAGGACGGCGTCGAAGGCTTGCTTGCCACGCCTGGCGATCCGCTGGCCTATGCCGAAGCGCTCGACACCCTGCTGGGCAACCCGGCCCGTGCGGCGGCCCTCGGCCGCGCGGCGCGCCGCGCCGTCGAGCAGCGCCACGCCCACACCCACACCGCCGCGCAGGCGGTGGCGCTCTACACGCGCACCTTGGGGGGCTGAGCGGCGTCCAGCGCCTGCGCGGCGATCAGGGCCTGCTGCAGTGCCACCGGCAGCCGCGGCGGCGTGTGCTCCGGGATCACCTGCAGCAGGCGGGTGCCGGGCGGCAGCGTGGGCCGCAGGTGGGAGAAGTGGGTGTAGAACTCGGTCCCGCTCTCGTAGACGCGCATCTCACGCTGCGCCGCGTCGTACATGCAGTGCAGGGCCGGTGCCTCGCGCGGCAGGCAGCCCAGGCCGGCCGCCGGCCGGACCTTGTCGCTGCGGTTGGGAGGCGAGGCGTGCGGGCAGCGCAGGTCGTAGATCAACACCTCGCCGGCCCGCATCGGCACCGGCGTGAGCGCCCCCGGAGCCTCGTAGAGCGCGGGGTCGATCGCAAAGGGCAGGTTGGTGCCGCGCAACGCCACCGGCAGGCGGTGGCCGCCGCGCAGCATGTGCATCGCACCGTTGTGGACCTCGGTCTCGACCAGGGCGGTCCAGAGGTTGACGGCGACGAAGCGGGTCTCGTCGGTCATGGTCCAGTCCTGGTGGATTCCCACCGTGCCCGGCGCGTCCGGCCGCGCCGGATGCTTGAAGATGGCGTTGCCGACGAGGGGCCGGTAGTCCAGCAGGTAGCGTTCGGCCACCGGGCCGAGTGCCTGCAGCACCAGCGCGTGCATGGCCTGCTTGTGGACCGGATCGGTGTGGAACAAGGTGGGCTCGAAAGCCATGTTCAGCCGGCCGGGCACGGCCTCGATCTGCGCGGTCAGGCGCGCAACGCCTTCGGCGTCCAGCCCGGGCACGACCACATAGCCGTCACGCTCGAAGCGAGCCTGCAGCTCGCTGTCCTGGAAAACAGGTCTCATGGGGCGGGGCGGCCGGATGCCGCGGCAGGAGGGTCCCAGCGAGCTTCGATCCGCAGCAGGCCCATGTCCAGGACCTCGGAGTGGATCTCGAAGCTGGCGATGCGTTGCGCGCCGGCCAGCACCACCGGGGTGCCGCGTTCCAGCAGGCCGTAGTCGAAGCTGTAGCGGCCGGCCAGCAGCGGCAGGTCCTCGATCACGCAGCGCGCCCGGTAGCGCTCGCCGCCGAGCGGGGTCCAGATGCGGTTGATCGGCTCGTCGCGCGACAGCAGGGTGGTGCAGCGCAGGCCGTCGCTGCGCAGCAGCAGCAGGCCGAGGTCGATGCCGCGCCGCCACAGGGCTTCCGGCAGCAGGGCCTCGACCTCGATCACCAGGCGCTGGCCGGTGCGCATCACGCCCTCCTGCAGGTCGCCGAGCAGCTCGAAGCGCAGCAGATGGCAGCGTGCCTCCCCGAACTCGGCCGGCGCAGCCACCGGCGCCGGCACGGGGGCGGCGGGGGCCTGACCGTCGCGCTCGCGCACATGCTGCTCGTAGGCATTGAGCACGACGCTCGAGCGGTCGAGCAGGCGCGGCCGGCCCTGGTGCATCCACAGCACCTGCTCGCAGACTTCGCTCAGCAGGAAGGGGGCATGCGAGCAGAACACCAGGGTGCAGCCGCTGCTCTTCAGGTCCAGGATCCGCCGCATGCACTTGCGCTGGAAGTGCAGGTCGCCGACGGCCAGGTGCTCGTCGACGATGAGCAGATCCGGACGCACCGCCGTCGCCAGCGAGAAGCCGAGCCGCAGCTGCATGCCGGAAGACAGGGTGCGCAGGGGCTGGTCCAGCGCATCCTCCAGCTCGGAGAAGCGGATGATCTCGGGCAGCACGGCTTCGGACTCGGCCGGGCTCAGGCCCATCACCGCGCAGCCGATGCGCAGGTTCTCGCGTCCGCTCAGCTCGGGGTGGAAGCCGCCGCCGAGCTGCAGCATCACCGCCCGCCGGCCCACGTGCTGCACGCGGCCGCGGGTCGGCGCCAGGGCGCCGGCCAGCAGACGCAGCAGCGTGCTCTTGCCGGCGCCGTTGTCGCCGACCAGGCCCAGCGATTCGCCGGGGCGCAGGCTCAGGTTCACGTCCTGCACCACCCAGTGCCGGTCGGTGGCGGCATCGGGCCGTCGCAGGGCCTGCAAGATGCCATGCGACGCGGCACCGCCCGAGCGGTAGGCCTTGCCCAGGTCGCGCGCGATCAGGGTCCCGGGCAGCATCTCAGAGCTCGTCGCGCATGGCGTCCAGCACCCGCCGGAAGGCCCACAGCCCGCTGCCCAGCGACAGGCCGGCCCACAGCAGCAGGGCCAGGCCATGGCCCCAGGGCAGATGCGCCTGCAGCAGCACCCCGCGGTAGGCCTCGACGACGTGATGCAGGGGATTGGCCCAGAGCAGGCCGGCCAGGACCGGCGGCAGCTGGTCGGCGGCGTAAAAGATGGGCGTGAGGAAGAGCAGGGCGGTCAGCGCGAAGCCCAGGAACTCCGCCATGTCGGTGGCGAAGACGGCGATCAGGCTGGTCCACAGTGCCAGCCCGGCCCCCAGGACCAGGGCGCCCAGCCAGATCAGCGGCAGGGCCAGCAGCGCGGCCCCCGGTCCGCCCGCCGGGCCCCAGACGATGCAGGCCAGGGCCAGCAGCAGCAGCCCGAGCAGGCCGGGCACGGCGCTGCTCAGCACCCGCGCCAGCGGGATCACCGCCGCCGGAAAGTTCGCGGCTTCCAGCAGCGGCTTGTCCTGGCGCAGGCTGCCGCAGGCGCGGTGCAGGCCGTCGGCCAGGGTCTGGAAGGGCAGCAGGCCGGCCAGGATAAACAGGGCGTATTCGCGCGCCTGCGTGCCGCTGCGATCGCCGTGCAGCACCAGCACGAAGACGGCCAGGTAGATCCCCAGTGTCGCCAGGGGCTGCAGCAGGGCCCAGAAGGTGCCCAGGCGGGTGCCGGCGTAGCGCGCCTTGAGCTCCCGCTGCGACAGGGCCCACAGCGGCACGGCCACGCGCCGCAGCAGGCGCAGGGTCGGACGCAGGCGCTCGGGCAGGGGGATGGCGGGGAAGCTCATGGCAGCCGGGTTCAGCCGCCGCGACGGCGCGCGTGCGGCCTGGTGCGGGCAGGGCTCACCCGGGCTTGCGCACGAGGATCTCGACGGCCGTGATCAGCTCCAGGTAGGAGATCTCCGGCGACCAGCTCTTGCCCATGCGCTGCTCGAAGTTCAGCCAGGGCTCGAACACGGCCTCGTAGGCCGGCTCGCGCACGTAGTGCAGCTTGAAGCCGGGTTCGAGCACCACGTCCACCAGGCTCGCAAGGTCCGGCATGACGAGCTGGTAGACCTCGTTGAGCTTGCGCATGTCGGCCGCGTGCTGCTCGGCCAGCTCCGGGCGGGTGCGGAAATCCTGGCCGTAGAAGTCCTTGATGTAGAGCAGGCCGCCCGGCTTGAGCACCTGCCAGGCCTGGTGCAGCACGGCGCGGTAGTCCTGCGCGTGGCAGATCGATTCCAGGAAGAGCACGCGGTCGAAGCTGTTCTCGGCATACAGGTCGGTCAGGCGGTGGAAGTCGCCGACCCGCACCGAGACCTTGTCCGGCAGGCCCTGGGCGGCCACGCGTTTGCGGCCGGCCTGCACCTGCACTTCGGAGAGCGTCAGGGCCTCGACCGTCACGTCGCAGTGCCGTGCCAGCCAGGTGGCCGGGCCGCAGACGCCGCAGCCGGCATCCAGCACGCGCAGACCGCCATGCAGGCGGGCGCCGTCGGCGATGTGGCGCATCAGGTCCTCGGTCGAGGCCGGCCGGCTGCCCTGGAAGATTTCGCCGAAGCCGTCGAGGTAGGCCTGGGTGTTCTCGTCGTAATACGTCCGGACGCCCGCGGTGTAGTGGCCTTCGACGGCCTGACGGGCGTCGCGGACCGGAGGCGGGGTCGTGCCGCTGCCGGGCGACGCCTGGGCGCTGGGGGGGATGACGCTCATCGGACTCCGTCCATCGGGGGAATGACCAGAAATTCCTGCCGATGGTAGCGGGCCGGCCGCAGGCCCCTTCCCCTGGTCGGCCCGGGGCCCGCGGGGGGACTTTCGTCGCCTAGAATGGCTGCAAGATTCATGCCGAAAAGGTCCCCGACGTGCGCTGTCCGCCTGCCCGCCCCTGCCATGCTGCCCGCCTCCTGCTGCCCTGCGTGCTGGTGGTCCTGGCCGGTTTCGGGCTGACGGCCCGGGCCGAGCGCGCCGACCGCCAGGCCCCGCTGGCCTTCACGGCCGACACCGCCCGGGTGGACGACCAGAAGGCCGTGCACACCCTGAGCGGCAATGTCGAGATCACCAAGGGCAGCATCGTGATCAAGGCGGCCCAGGTCGAGGTGCGCCAGGGCAAGGACGGCCACCAGATTGCCGTGGCTACCGGCGGCGCCAAGCGCGCCACCTTCCGCCAGAAGCGCGAAGGCCTGGAGGAGTTCATCGAGGGCGAGGCCGAGCGCCTGGAGTACGACAGCCGCGCCGACGCCGTGAAGCTGGTCGGCCAGGCCGTGATGCGCCGCCTGCGCGGCAGCACGGTGGCCGACGAGGTCAACGGCAGCGTGATCACCTACGACAACACCAGCGAAGTCTTCCAGGTCCAGGGCGGTGCGACCGCCGGCGGCGGCACCGGTCGCGTGCGCGGCGTGCTGACCCCCCGGGAGACCCCCGCCGCCGGGGCCGGCCGATGACGGCCGTCGCGCTGGAGCAGGCCCCGGCGGCCTCCGCGGCCGCGCCCAGCCGCCTGCAGGCCCGCGGCCTGCACAAGCGCTACGGCCCGCGCACGGTGGTCAAGGAAGTGCATCTGGCCGTCGATGGCGGCGAGGTGGTCGGCCTGCTCGGCCCCAACGGCGCCGGCAAGACGACCAGCTTCTACATGATCGTCGGCCTGGTGCGCGCCGACGGCGGCGAGATCCAGCTCGACGGCCAGCGCATCGAGCGCCTGCCCATCCACCGTCGCGCGCGCATGGGGCTGTCCTACCTGCCGCAGGAGGCCTCGATCTTCCGCCGCCTGACGGTCGAGCAGAACATCCGCGCGGTGCTGGAGCTGCAGCTCGACGCAGCCGGCAAGCCCTGGCCCGAAGCCCGCATCCAGGACAAGCTCGACAGCCTGCTGCATGAGCTCTCGATCGATGGCCTGCGCGACCTGCCCGCGCCGGCCCTGTCGGGCGGCGAGCGCCGCCGCGTCGAGATCGCCCGCGCGCTGGCCACCCAGCCCCGCTTCATCCTGCTCGACGAGCCCTTCGCCGGCGTCGACCCGATCGCCGTGATCGAGATCCAGCGCATCATCGGCTTCCTCAAGTCGCGCGGCATCGGCGTGCTGATCACCGACCACAACGTGCGCGAGACCCTGGGCATCTGCGACCGCGCCTACATCATCAGCGAAGGCCGTGTGCTGGCCGAAGGCCGGCCCGGGGAGATCGTCGAGAACGCCGACGTGCGCAAGGTCTACCTCGGCGAGCACTTCCGCATGTGAGTGCGGCCCCGCCGTCCCTGCACCCCCCGTCTGTTTTGCCCGCCCCGATCCGCGCCCCGGCTTCCCCCGCGACCGCTGCCCCGACCGTCTCCGTTTCCGACCGCGCATGAAGCCCTCCCTCCAGGTTCGCCTTTCGCAGCACCTTGCGCTGACCCCGCAGCTGCAGCAGTCGATCCGTCTGCTGCAGCTCTCGACGCTGGAGCTGCACCAGGAAGTCGAGCAGATGCTGGAGGCCAACCCCTTCCTCGAAGTCGACGAAGAGGCGCCGAACGCCTACGAGCTCTCCAGCACCCCGCTGGCCGAGCGCAGCACCGCCGCCGAGCGCAGCGACGAGCCCTGGGACGGCCCCGGCAGCTCAGGCTCGGAGGCTGAGCCCGAACCCGCCGGCGCCGACACCATGGAATTCGGCGCGACCGAGCGCGAGGACTGGGAGAACGGCACCGAGCGCGAGGACTTCGACGGCATCGGCGAGACGCCGATGAGCGCCTCCGCCAGCAGCGGCCCGGCGCCCGAGGGCGACGAGCTCGACCCCGGCGAGCGCAACACCGTCGCGCCCAGCCTGCAGGAACACCTGCGCGAGCAGCTGCTCGGCATGCGCCTGTCACCCGAGGACCGCGCGGCGGTGATGGTGCTGATCGAGTCGCTCAACGAGGACGGCTACCTGGCCGACCCATTGGAAGACATCGCCACCGCGCTGGCCGGCGGCGAGCCCGACCCCGAGGACCCGGACGCCTGCGCGGCCCACGAGGAAGCCCGCGAGCTGCTGCTCGACCGCCTGCGCTGCGCGCTGCGCTGGCTGCACAGCCTGGAGCCCTGCGGCGTCGGCGCCCGCGACCTCGCCGAATGCCTGGTGCTGCAGCTGCGGCAGAAGCCGCGCAGCGAGGCGCAGGTCATCGCCATCCTCGTCGCCAAGCACCATCTGGAGCTGCTGGCCCGCCGCGACACCCGCAAGCTGACCGCCGCCACCGGCGCCGACGAGGCCCTGTTGCGCGAGGCCCAGGCCCTGATCCGCAGCTGCGAGCCCAAGCCCGGCCGGCCCTTCACCAAGGCCGAGGCCAACATCGTCGTGCCCGACGTGATCGTGCAGAAGGTCGGCCGCGGCTGGAAGGTCGTGCTCAACCCCGACGTGATGCCCAAGCTGCGCATCAACGACCTCTACGCCCAGGCCCTGCGCCAGCACCGCGGCGGACGCGGTGGCGGCGGCGGCGGCGAGGGCGCGCCCGCGCTCAGCGCGCGGCTTCAGGAGGCGCGCTGGTTCATGAAGAACATCCTGCAGCGCTTCGACACCATCCAGCGCGTCAGCCAGGCCATCGTCGAGCGGCAGAAGAACTTCTTCAGCCACGGCGCGATCGCGATGAAGCCGCTGGTGCTGCGCGAGATCGCCGACGAGCTCGGCCTGCACGAATCCACCATCAGCCGCGTGACCACGGCCAAGTACATGGCCACGCCCTACGGCACCTTCGAGCTGAAGTACTTCTTCGGCAGCTCGCTCAACACCGAGGCCGGCGGCAATGCCTCCAGCACCGCGGTGCGTGCGCTCATCAAGCAGCTCGTCGCGGCCGAGGACCCGGGCAAGCCGCTGTCCGACAGCCAGATCAGCCAGATGCTCGAAGAGCAGGGCATCCAGGTCGCCCGCCGCACCGTCGCGAAGTACCGCGAGGCCCTCAAGATCGCCCCCGCCAACCTGCGCAAGGCCCTGTGAACCGTCCCGATCCCCGGGGCCGCCGCGACGGCGCCGCCCCCCAGGCCACGTCGCGTGGCCCCGCCCATCCAGGCCACGACGGTCGCCCCCAGCGTCCCCCGCAGGACCGTCCCCGCGCCCAGGCCCCGGCCCGCGACCCGGCCGACGTCCAGGGCCTCTTCCTGCCCTGCGCCGCCGGCGTGGAAGCCCTGCTGCTCGAAGAGGTGCAGCGACTGTGCCCCCGGGCTCATGGGCTGAGCCGCCGCGGCGGCGTGGCCCTGCCGCGAGGCCGCGAGGCCGAGGCCATGACGCTCAACCTGCACAGTCGCCTGGCCCAGCGCGTGCTGTGGACGGTGGCCCATGCGCCCTACCGCGACGAGGAGGACATCTACGCCCTCGGCCGCAGCGTCGACTGGTCGGCCTGGATCACCCCGCGCGAGACCCTGCGCGTCGATGTGAGCGCGCAGCGCTCGCCGCTGCAGAGCATCAAGTTCGCCGCCCTCGTGATCAAGGATGCCGTCTGCGACCAGCAGCGCCAGCAGTTCGGTGAGCGCTCCGACGTCGAGACCCGCTGGCCCGACCTGCCGCTGCTGCTGCATCTCGGCCCCGAGGAGGCCACGCTCTACGTCGACACCTCGGGCGAGGCCCTGTTCAAGCGCGGCTGGCGCCAGGACCAGGGCGAAGCCCCGCTCAAGGAAACGCTGGCCGCCGCCATGCTGGCCGCCGCCGGCTGGCAGGGCCGCGAACAGGATGGCCCGCTGCTCGACCCGGTCTGCGGCAGCGGCACCATCGCCATCGAGGCGGCCCAGCTTGCCTGCGGCATCGCGCCCGGCCTGCAGCGCCGCTTCGCCTTCGAGCGCCTGCTGCCCTTCCGCGAGGCGCGTGTCGCCGAGGCCTGGCGCACGCTGCGCGGCGAGGCGGTGGCGGCCGTCCACGCCCCCGCCGTGCAGGTCTATGCCGGCGACGTGTCCTTCCGCATGAGCGACTTTGCGCTGCGCAATGCCCAGCGAGCGGGCGTGCTCGGCACCGCATCCACCGGCGGCCGGGCCGCGCTGGAGATCAAGACCGCCGACGCCCTGCAGCGCATGCCGCCGGCAGCCGCCGGCACCCTGATGCTGAACCCGCCCTACGGCGAACGCATCGACCCCAAGGGCACCGGCTCCCTGCGCCGCGAGGACGCCGGCCCGGCCACCGGCTGGGGCCGGCCCGATCCGCGCACGGCCCGCCGCGGCGCCGCCGAACGCCTGGGCTGGGACGCGGCCTCCCGCGAGGACGAAGCCTACGGCGGCGGCCTGCCGCCACCCGCCGTGCGCGCCGCCCGCGAAGCCTTCGAGGGCGGCGGCAGCGCCGAGGATTTCTTCGCCCGCCTGGCCACGCACTGGAAGCGCCACTACGCCGGCTGGACGGCCTGGCTGCTCAGCCCCGATCCCCAGCTTGCCCGCGCGCTGCGGCTGAAGGAAAGCCGCCGCGTGCCGATGTGGAACGGCCCCATCGAATGCCGGCTGATGCGCTTCGACCTGATCGCCGGCTCGGCCCGCGCGCCGCGCGAGCCGGGGCCGGACGCCGCCCCGCCTGCCGGGGCCTGAAGCGCGCCGCGGCGCTCAGGCCGCAAGGGCGGCCGCCTCAGGGCACCAGGGCCAGGAAGAGGAAGGCCGCGAACAACACCAGGTGCACCGCGCCCTGCATCACCGTCGTGCGGCCGGTGCCCAGGGTCATGCCGCTGACGACGAAGGTCAGCAGCAGCAGCACCAGGTCCTTGGGGGCCAGGCCCAGCACCAGCGGCAGCTCCAGCCACCAGGCGGCGGCCACCACGGCCGGGATCGTCAGCCCGATGCTGGCCAGGGCCGAGCCCAGCGCCAGGTTCATGCTGGTCTGCAGCCGGTCGGCGCGCGCGGCGCGCACGGCGGCCCAGGTCTCGGGCAGCAGCACCAGCATCGCGATCGCGATGCCGATCACCGCCTTGGGCGCGCCGGCCGAGGCCACCAGGCCCTCCAGCGTCGGCGAGAGCTGCTTGGCCAGGCCCACCACCGACACCAGCGCGACCAGCAGCAGGCCGAAGCTCGCCCAGGCCGCCGCCGTGCTGGGCGGCGCGGCATGGGCATGCTCGTCGTGCTGGCGGGTCGGCGGCAGGAAGTAGTCGCGGTGCCGCACCGTCTGCACGAACACGAAGATCGCCCACAGCACCAGCGAGGACACGCCGGCAAAGGCCAGCTGCGACAGCGTGTAGGTGCCGCCCGGCGAACTCGTCGTGAAGCTCGGCAGCACCAGCGACAGCCCGGCCAGCACGACCAGGGCGGCCAGCGAGGAGGTCGCGCCATCGAGCTGGAAGCTCTGCTCATGGTGATGCAGGCCGCCCACCAGCACGCACAGGCCCACCACCCCGGTGCCGATGATCATCACCGCCGCGAAGATGGTGTCACGCGGCAGCGTGGCCGTGTCCGGCCCGCCGGCCAGCATCATCGAGACGATCAGCGCCACCTCGATCACCGTCACCGCCACCGCCAGCACCAGGGTCCCGAAGGGCTCGCCCACCCGGTGCGCGACCACCTCCGCATGGTGGACCGCCGCGATCACCGCCCCGATCAGCGCCGCCGCACAGACCGTCAGCAGCAGCGGCCCGGCCGGGCCGAAGCCCAGGGCCAGGCCCAGCAGGGCCAGGGCGGCGAGGGGGAGGGCGAGGGGCCAGTGGTGCATGGGGGTGGGTTCTTTCAGGTCGCAGGTGGCGCTAGGCGCGGGGACGAACAGGAAGCTGGAGCTGTTCTCCTTCCCGATGTTCCCTGAACTTGCCAGGCACGGTAAGGACACATCAGGTGGGCGCGCGATCCGATGCCCGAATTTTCATGAGCTCATGGGTCCGTCAAGAGACACCCAACCAGAGGGGGTTCTTTTGGGTTGACAAAATCTCATACAGAATAAAATTCGTCAACTAAAGAGGGCACGATGATTCACGATCGAATCCGCCGTGCGCGTTTGCTGAGAGGTCTGAGCCTGGAGGCGCTCGCGCAGAGCCTCGGCGACATCAGCAAGCAGGCCCTGAGCAAGTACGAGAAGGGCGGTCCGCCGCCCAACTCCACCCGGTTGCTCCAACTGGCCAAGGCGCTGTCCGTCAAGCCTGAGTACTTCTTCCGATCGGATGCGGTGCAGCTGTCGGCGCTGGAGTTCCGCAAGCTCGCCAGCATGTCGCAGAAGCGCCAGGACCAGATCGGCGAACAGATGCGCGACCATCTGGAGCGCTACGTCAGTCTGGAGCGCTGCTTCGATCCTGACGTGGCGGCGCAGGTTGCGCAACAGCCCCCGCGCGTGTTCGTCGTGCGCAGCTTCGACGAGGCAGAGGCCGCTGCTGAGCAGCTTCGCTCGCAGTGGGCTATCGGCGGCGACGCCATCGCGCATCTGGCCGAACTGCTGGAAGAGCACGGCATCAAGGTGGCGCTGCTGGACGACCATGACGGATTCGACGGCGCCTGCGCCGCCACGCATGACGAGCAACACGTGCTAATCGCACTGAACGGCAGCCGGTCCGGCGAGCGCATCCGCTTCACCGCCGCCCACGAGCTGGGCCACTGGGTGATGGACCTGCCCGCCGACATGCCCGAGAAGGACAAGGAGACCTGCTGCCACCGGTTTGCGGGCGCCTTCCTGTATCCGGCCGACCGCGTTCGGGCCGACTTCGGCAGCCACTGCCGATCCAGGGTCGTGGCGATCGAGCTGCTGAATGCCAAGCGCCGCTACGGCGTCTCGATGGCGGTGGCCCTGCGCCGTCTGAAGGACCTGGGCCTGATCACCGACGCGGGCTACACGGGCATGAACATGCAGTTCTCGGCCAATGGCTGGCGCAAGGCCGAGCCTGAGCCTTTGCTGGCTGAACAGCCGCGTCGCTTCGAGTCCATGGTCTACCGGGCCTTGGCCGAAGACCTGATCAGCCTGCCGCGCGCGGCTGAGCTCCTGCGCTCCTCTGCGTCGGAACTCGACCCGGGCTTGGCACGGTTGCACACGGCACCGCTGGCGATCTGACAGGCCGCTGGTTCAGGCCAGCCACACCGCCAGTCGGTGCGCGCAAGCGGGCTGTGGCAGCCGCGCCCCCGCGTCCAGCATGGCCTGCAGCGCGGCAGCGGCATCGGCTGGGGCAATGATGCCGTGCTCCACGAGCTGGTCCAGCAGCCAAAGCGCGCCGCGCACCTCCAGGCCGTCCTTGGCGGCCTGCTTACGCAAGCGGCCGTCACCGGTGAGCAGCGGCTTGCCCTGGGTCTTGGCCACCAGGTAGCAGGACACATCCGCCAGCGAGCTGTTGTTGTGCTGGTCCATCAGCCCGAACAGCTGCGCCACCGCGGCTTCATCCAAGCTCTCCACCACCAGCCCGCGTGCCAGCAACCCGGCAGGCGCTGGATGGTTCAGCTCACCCATCACGAAGTCGGTGCTGACGAAGGTGAACGGCAGCGCGAATACCGCATCCAGCAACCCGGCATGGCCGAAGTCGATCCAGATGTTGGTGTCGCTGATGTAGACACGCTGTGGCGGCATCGCCCGATTTCCCCCTTGTCGCAGTGTGTCACCGCATCGGGTGGCTACGAGGTCCTCGTGTCATGGCCGCCGATAGCTTTCGCTGCCCGAATCGCTCAGGCAGTACTGGCCGCCACGCGGGCCCGTGCACAGCTTGTTGTCGCGACACCGGCAGTCCTCGCCGTCCACGAACCTGAGGCTTGTGGCCCCCCTTTGGTCATCGAGCACGCCTTCTTTGACGCACTGATCGACCCGTCGTGGCACACGAAGGTCGCGCCCGCGCAGTGCGAGACGCCGCCCTTGCTGCCTGAACACGGGTAGTTCGCTGCGGCAAGCTGCAGACAGCTGTCCGCCAGTGCGCCGGCCACCAGCCACCGGCCGGTCTCCGCCAGCGAACGAATCACCGGCGCATCCCGTCCGATCACGCCGCCACCTGCGCCACCAGCGCCTCGGCCAGCTGCGCGCGTAAGCTCCCCCGTCAAGTAGACAGTCCAGAAGTAGAGACTTCCTGGTTGAACACTCTGGGCTTGAACACCGCCGGCGGCACGTTGCCCAAGGAGTCGTGCGGCCGGTATTCGTTGTAGTCGGTCAGCCAGTCGTCGGCAGCGGTCTGCACCTCGCTGACGGCGTTGAATAGCCAGGCATCGAGCACCTCCTGGCGGAAGCTGCGGTTGAAGCG
>NZ_JACIVI010000009.1 GCF_014145335.1 Aquariibacter albus
CTCCATGGCCGCCGGCTACGCCGGCCTGGACAACGAGCTCTTCTACATGGACAAGACCATGATGGTCTTCGGCGACGCCAAGAAGGTCGTCGAGGACATGGTCAAGGCGGTGGAGTGAGGCGGGCCCGGACGACGCCGCCGTCCATGCGCTGAACTGTCCGGTTTCTCGGACAGCGAGCCGCCGCAGTCAGGGGTTTGGCCGCCTTGCGAGCGTCCCGGGCCCGGGATTGAATCCCGGGCTGCGTCGTCCGCCCCCCGCCGGACGGCTTGTTCCCGATCCTTCGAACCGCTTCCTCAAGGGGCCCTTCATGAAGCCTCATCTCAGTCCCTACGTCGGTTTCCACAAGGACGTCCGCGGGGTCCGCGGCCTCTGGGAGCGCTTCAACGCCGGCCTGCTCGACCTGGAGGAGCGCCGCACGCCCTACCAGCAGATGCTGCTGGGCGAATGGCAGCGCTGCTCGGCGCTCGGCGTGGACGTGGCGATGACCAAGGGCCGCCGCCTCAGCGACAGCGAATTCCGTCTGCGGCGCGAGGCCGAGCAGCTGCTGCTGGAGACCTCGGTGCCGATCGTGCAGGACGTCAGCCGCTTCCTGGTCGACGTGCCCGGCATCATGATCCTGACCGAGCGCACGGGCACGGTGCTGCACATCACCGGCGATCCCGCGGTGCGCGAGCGAGCCGCCTCGCTGACCGGCATCGTCGAGGGCTCGCACTGGGACGAGCTGACCGCCGGCACCAACGGCATGGGCACCGCCCTGTCGAAGGGCCAGCCGGTGCATGTCTACGCGACCGAGCACTTCTGCGAAGGCTGGCATTCCTGGTCCTGCGCGGCCGCGCCGATCTTCGACAGCGACGGCCAGACCGTGCTGGGCATCATCGATTTCACGACAGTGGAGTCCGACTTCCGCGACCAGGCCCTGGGCCTGACGGTGTCGGTGGCCAAGTCCATCCAGGCCCGCATGGCCCTGCACCGCGAGCTGGAGCGGCGACGCCTGCTGGCGGCCTTCAGCGAAGCCGCGCGGCGCTACCCGCACGACGACATGATCGTCGTCGACCATGCCCATCGGCCGGTGATCCACACGCCCAATGAGCGCTGCCGGCAGATCGTCGAGCGCTGGGGCCCGGGCGGCTGCCCGGGCGGCTTCGGCGTCCAGGCCAAGATCGAGGTGACCGCACCGGGCCAGGCGGCCCCCATCGGCACCCTCGTGCTGCTGGCCAAGCCCAGCGGCTACCAGAAGGTCTTCCGCCAGGAGGACCGGCCGCCGCCGGCCCGCACGACGGCCGTGGATGCGGTGGCCCGCTTCGGCGACTTCATGTCCTGCGACGCCGACACCCGGCGCATGTTCGAGGAGCTCGAACGCATCGCCCGGTCGGACGTGAACCTGCTCATCATCGGCGAGACCGGCACCGGCAAGGAGCTGCTGGCCCGCCAGGTGCACGCCTGCAGCCCGCGCCGCAACGAACCCTATCTGGCGGTGAACTGCGGTGCGATCAGCGAGCACCTGATGGAGAGCACCTTCTTCGGCTACGTGAAGGGCGCCTTCTCCGGGGCGGACCCGCGCGGTCGCGCCGGCTACTTCGAATCGGCCCAGGGCGGCACCCTCTTCCTCGACGAGGTCGGCGAGCTGCCGCCGGCCATGCAGGCCGCGCTGCTGCGCGTGCTGGAGGACGGCAGCTTCCAGCGCGTCGGCAGCTGCGAGACGCGGCGGGCCTCCTGCCGCATCATCGCGGCCACGCACCGCAACCTGGAGCAGCTGATCGCCGAAGGCCGCTTCCGCCAGGACCTGTACTACCGGCTGAAGGTCGTGCAGCGCAGCATCAAGCCCCTGCGCGAGCGGCCCTGCGACATCCCGCTGCTGGCCCGCCAGTTCGCCGAGAGCCTGCGCCGCAAGCACCAGCTCGACGAGCTCACGATCACCCCCGAGGCCTACGAGGCCCTGAGCCGCTACAACTGGCCGGGCAATGCCCGCGAGGTGCGCAACACCATGGAGGCTGCGGTGCTGTGCTCGGACGGCGTGATCACCGTCGACTGCCTGCCGCCCGAGGTGCTGCGGCCGATCAGCCCTGAAGCGCCCCCTGCCGAAGGGCCGGCGCCCGGCGAGGGCATGGCCTCGGTGCGCGAGTACGAGCGCCAGATCATCGTGGGCATGCTGCGCAAGTTCCGCAAGGTCAACCAGGTGGCGCAGGCCCTGGGCATGGCGCGCTCGACGCTCTACCGCAAGTTCGGCGAGCTCGACATCCGCCCGGCGGACTACACCGGCGGCGCCAGCGGCGAGGCCGACGGGGCCTGAGCGCCCCCGGCCCGGCGGGGTATGGCCGGGCCGCGCCCCGGATGAGCGGACCGAAGCGGCACGATCGCACCGTCCCTCGCCAAGGCGACAGCCCGGGACGCTGTCCCGGGCCCTGGCATAAAAAAAGGGGGCGGATGCGGACATCCGCCCCCGAAGGTGGCCGACCGCAGTCAACCCACCGAGGAATGCAGGACGGGCCGCGACGCTCAGAAGCTGTGGGCGATGCCGACGTCGAAGCCGCGGGTGCCGTAGACGGGCTTGCTGGCGAAGTTCTCCAGATTGCCGTCCTCGTTGCGCAGGCCGAGCTGGCAGTTCGCGCCCGAGCTGTTGCTGATGCGGGCCGCATCGGCATACAGATGGGTGCGCTTGGACAGCCGGTGCTCGTAGCCGATGGCCACCTTGCTGCAGCTGAAGTCCGCGAGGTTGTCGCGCTTCACGCGGCCATAGGAGGCCTTGAGCAGGCCCTCGGCCGAGACCGGCACGCTGGCGCCGAGCATCCAGGCCTTCTGGTCGTCGAGCACGTTGTTGAAGGCGCCGCCCGAGGAGCGCGTGCGGTCGAACTGGCCGAAGACCTTGGCGATGCCGAAGTCGTAGGTCGCACCCAGTTCGTCGACCTTCAGCCGCGGGTAGTTGGACTTCGAGACCCAGACCTCCTCGTGGTCCCAGCTGATCTGCAGGTTGCCGATCTTGTAGGTCGGCCAGATCACGTAGATGCGGGTGTCGCCGACATTGCCCGGCTGTTCCTCGCCGGTGCCGGCCGTCACATAGGCGCCGGTGACCGACAAGCCCTGCCAGCTGGGGCTGATGTAGACCATGGCGTTGTTCACCGTGGTCAGCTGGGTGGCCAGCCCCCCGAAGCCGCCGACCCCGGCGCCCTTGAAGGGGTCGTAGACCTTGGCGAAGGTCGCGCGGCCGCCGTCGACCCGGCCGAGCAGGAAGGTGCCGGCCGAACCGCTCAGGCCGACATGGTTGTGGCGGGTGCGCAGCAGGCCATCGCCGAAGGCGGTGGTGCCCTGGCCGGTGTCGCCCTCGAAGCCCCACTCGATCTCGAAGAAGGCCGTCAGGCCGGGGCTGAGGGTCTCGGCACCGCGCAGGCCCCAGCGGCTGCCGCCGGATCCCATGCCGCTGCCGATCTCGGTCATGCGCTCGGCCGACGGCGCCGCGCCGCTGCCGCCGCTGCGGCTGGCGATGCCGGCGTCGATCACGCCATACAGGGTGACGCTGCTCTGCGCACAGGCAGCGCCGGCCAGCATCGCGCCGGCCAGCAGGAGGGCTTGCTTCTTCATGGAGTCTCCTCGTTGACTTGTCGTTCAGGCGCCTGCGGGGGCGCGGCTCCGGGGGCGGCCCCGGGTGCATGCTCGACAGACCGCGGCTCATCCGCCGATCCGGTGACGCAGCCCGCCTTGCATGCCTTGAAGACAGCGCAAGCCACGGGCCATGCGCTCGCGGGCCGCCGCCCGAGGGTTGACCCCCGCCCGCCGGGCCGCTTTCACGGGCGAGCTGTCCGAGTTCGCGCGGCGCGATGTACGGGCGCCGGACAGCGCTGTCCGGCGATTCGGACGCTGCCGCCTGCCGCGGCAGCCCCGAGGTCCGGGGCCCGGCTCAGTCCGGCGCGAGGGGCAACCAGAGGACCACGGTGGTCCCGGCCCCGAGGGCACTGTCGACCTCGACCGCGCCGCCCTGCAGCTCGACGACCTCCTTCACGAGGGCCATGCCCAGGCCAGTGCCCGGGATGTTGCCGGAGGGGTCGGCACGGAAGAAGCGCTCGAAGAGCCGCGCCTGGGTCGCCGGACTCATGCCGATCCCGGCATCGCGCACCCGCAGGCCCAGCCTGGCGACGGGACCGGGGCCGGACCGCGGTCCGACGCAGTCCAGCGTGACGGCTTGCCCCGGGGCCGAGTACTTGTAGGCGTTGGACAGCACATTGACCAGCGCCTGGCGGCTCTTGTCGGCATCGACCATCAGCCGCAGGCCCTCCTCCGGCGGCCGGCACTGCACCGGCTCGCGGCCCTGCGGCAGGCCGAAACCCTCGATGGCCTCGGCGACGATGTCGGCCGCGGCATGCGGACCGATCACGAAGTCCTTGCCTTGGCGGGCTTCGATGCGGGCCAGGTCCAGCAGCTCGTTGACCATCTGCACGACCAGTGCCGTCTGGTGGTGGATGGTGCGGAGCATCTCCAGCTGCCGCTCCGGCGGATGCTTGCGGCGCAGCAGCAGCTCGGCGTAGCCGAAGATGCTGGACATGGGGGTGCGCAGCTCGTGGGCGGCCGTGGTGAGGAACTCGCTCTTCATGCGGTCGACCTCAGTCTCGCGGGTGACGTCGCGGATGTGGACGATGGACTCGCCGCCCTCGGTGCTGCTTCGTTCGCTGATCTCAAGCACCTTGCGCACCGGTTGGACGACGGTCAGGAGCACGCCTCGCGGGTCCAGCACCGGACCGCGTTCGGTCGGGTCGCGCCGCCGGCGCAGCTCCTCTTCCAGCGCGCTGCGCCGCGGCAGGGCGGCGGCCAGGCCCACCTTCAGATCCAGGATCTGCCCCGCCGCCGGATTGCCGTGCACGAGCCGGCCGGTGGCATCGAAGAGCAGGAAGCCGTCGGGGCTCAATGCGAACAGGGCATCGAGCCGCGCACCGCGTTCGGCGATCTCGCGCTCGGCCTCGACCGCCTGGGTCACGTCGGCGATCACGCCGATGAAGTGCTGGTGGCCGTCGTGGAACTTGCCGATCGGTGCGATCGAGAGCTTGTTGAAGAACAGCGAGCCATCGCGGCGGCGGTTGCGCAGCGTCAGCGCCACCGGCTCGGCCGCGGCAATCGCGGCACGCAGCTGCTGCACCTCCGGCTGCGCGGTGTCGGGCCCCTGAAGGCGGGAGCACTTGCCGCCGAGCATCTCCCAGGGGGCGTAGCCGGTGATCGCGGTGAAGGCAGGGTTGGTGTAGACGATGCGCTCGCCCTCGGGGCCGACCTGGGCAATCACGATGCCGTTGCGGGTGGCTTCCAGCGCGTCCGAGTAGAGGTGCAGGCGGTCCTGGGCCGCGCGCTCCTCGGTCGCGTCGTGGGCCAGCAGGGTGTAGCTCAGGGCTTCGCCGGCGGGCAGTTCGGTGATCGCGAGGTGGACGGGGAAGGCCGTGCCGTCCTGGCGCTGCGCGCTGGCCTCCATCCGCAGCAGGCGCGAGCGTCCGCCCGCCATCAGGATGCCGCCCTCCAGGGCATCGCGCAGTGCGGCCGCGGACAGCCCCGGCATCAGCAGGTCGATGGTCTGGCCGATCACGTCCTCGGGCATCCGGCCAAAGACCCGGACCAGGGCGGCATTCGCCGTGACGATGCGCGCTTGCGCATCCAGACCGAACAGGGCCTCGGGCACCGTCTCCAGCACCGCCTGCATGCGCTGCTCGCGCGCCGATCGCACGGTCGCCTGCGCGTCGGACGGGGCCGCGCGGGCCTGCCTCAGCACGGCCCGCGTGGCCACGGCCGCCATCGTCAGCGCCCCGAGCCAGCCCACCAGGGCCAGACGGCCGAGGGCCTCGGACGACGGCTCGTGCCAGGCCTGGCCCAGGGCCCACAGGCCCAGCAACAGCTGATGGCCCAGCAGGACCTGCCACAGGGCATGCCGCCAGACCGGCCCCGCCGGACCGCGTGCTCGGGCGAAGGGCCAGGATCCTGCATGCTTCACGATGTCCTCCCGCCAGACCCGGGCGCTGCAGCCGGCCTGCGTTCAGGCCCGGGCGGCCAGCAGGCGGTCGATGCGGTCGATCAGCTCCAGCGGGCTGAAGGGCTTGACCATGTAATCGTCGGCGCCGGCCTTGCGGCCCTCCTCGCGGTCGCGCTGCTGGCCACGGGCCGTCAGCAGGATCACGCGGCAATGCTGCAGCGAGGGCTCGCCCTTGATGAGCGCGCAGACCTGCAGACCGTCCAGCTCACCGGGCATCATCACGTCGAGCAGCACCAGGTCGGGCCGCAGCTGGCAGGCCTGGTGCCAGCCCTCGGCACCATGGCCTGCATGGTGCAGCTCGTGATCCTCGACCTCCAGCGTCATGCGGATCAGCTTGGCGATGTCGGCGTGGTCTTCGACGATCAGGATCTTGGCCATCGGGTCCTCCTGGGCTCAGCGCTCGGCGGGGTGTTCCTTGCGCTCGCGCAGCAGGGCCGTCAGGTCCTGCACATAGCGTTCGAGCTGGGCGGCATTGAGCGCCGTCTCGGTGTCGCGGGCCGGGGCACCGGTCGGCAGGTCGATCAGCAGGTTGTGCACGCCGGCGTCATGCTCCTCGCGAAGGTGGCCGCCATGCAGCGCGACGATGCGCTGGCACAGCCGGATGCCGAGGATCTCGCGGGCCGGGGCCCGGGTCGGGGCGGAGGCCGGGGCCTCGGGCCGGGCCAGCTCGACGCGGTCCGGCCGTTCGCCGGCCATCGCGCCGCAGTCACGCAGCATGATCACCATCCGCGGCCCCATCTGCGTGTGCTCGACGTCGACGAAGGAGTCGGCGGGCGCGCGACGCACGGTGGCCAGCAGACACTCCAGCAGCACGCGGCGCAGCCAGAAGGCACTGCCGTAGACGGGAGCCAAGCGCTGCGGATCGCCAAAGCCGCTGAAGCGCACGCGGACATGGCGGCGCTCGGCCAGCGGCTGCAGCTCGCGCCAAGCCTCCTCGAGCAGGGGCCAGAGCTCGACCCGGTCCGTGCTGACCAGGGACTCGCGCTCCCAGAGCGAGCCGAGGTCGAGCAGGCGGGCCAGGGTTTCGGCCAGGGTCTCGGCCGTCGCGACGAGTTCCTCGCTCAGCGGCGAGCGCTGCGTGCGCGGGATGCGGCGCACGGTGTCGGCGAACTGCGCCAGCGGCTGCTGCAGGTCGTCGCGCACGGCCATCAGGAAGTTGTCGAAACCGGTGTCCTGGCCCTGGGCTGCACGGCCCCCGATGAAGACCATGCAGTCGTCCTTGGACAGGCCTCCCATCACCCGGCAGTCGAAAGGTGCCTCGGGCTCGCTGCGGTTGGGCCAGGGCACGTTGGGGCTGGTCTGGCCGCCCAGGGTCCGAAGCACCGCCTTCAGCAGCGGCCCGTCGGGCAGGGCGGTGCCGGTGCGCAGGCCCAGGCGCAGCTCGGCCTTCTGGTTCGCGTAGCGGATCCTCAGGTCCCGACCGATCCAGAGGAAACCGTCGGACAGGGTTTCGAACAGGGTGTGCAGGGACCGTTGCATCGCGCGCTCCGCGGACGCCAGGGTGGGGCGCCCGAATGACCTGGACCCACTCTAGCGAGCCCCGGAAACATTTGGACACACCCACCTTCACGGCCTGGCGCAGAGCGGCCAGACTTCACGCAGGCCCGGCCCGATGGCCGGCCTTACAGCTTGCCGTCAGCCGGCGTGGCGTCTCACATCCCCGCGTAATTCGGCCCACCGCCGCCCTCGGGCGTCACCCACACGATGTTCTGCGTCGGATCCTTGATGTCGCAGGTCTTGCAGTGCACGCAGTTCTGCGCGTTGATCTGCAGGCGCTGGGCCCCGTCGTCCGCGGGCACG